>NZ_JBNJLY010000001.1:4800000-7457950 GCF_050937075.1 Streptomyces sp. CA-181903 | reverse complement strand
GTCGTCGATCCTGGCCCGCGGGCCCTCGGGCCCGGGGTCGACCGCTCCGGGGACGAGCAGCGTGTCCACCGCCGCCCCCACCTCGTCCATGCCCAGGTCGGTCACCAGGCGCACCCCCGCCGACGTCGCCACGGCCTCCCCGGCCGGGCCGGGGCCGGCCAGCCGTACCTCGTACGCGGCGCGACCGTCGTACCCGGCACGGCCGTCACACCCGGCACGGCCGCGGCTCTCCCGGTTGGCCAGGGCGAACACCTCGGCCGGGCCGGTGACGTCGAGGAGGTCGACGTCGGGGAAGACCGCGATCACAACGCGGTGGTGCGTCTGGGGCATGCCCCTATCGTCCGGGCCGCGGCGCTGTGGCCGCAATGACGTGCTTCTGTCACATCCGGTCATGGCTGTGCGGTGCGCCGGGGAGCGTACCCCGTCCTGCCTTCCCCCTTGCCCCTTGTCCCTTGCCCCGGCTCCCCTGGTCCCCTGGTCCCCTGGTCCCCTGGACGAAGAAACGCTCATCCCGCAGACATGCCCGCAACAGCCCGTCCGTCGTCCTCACGAGCCCATGACCTGCCGGCGGCCCCGTCGTTGTCCCGGGCATGGGCCATTCGGCGGGGAGCAGCCATTCGGTGGGGAGCGTTCGGTGGGGCACATGAGGAATGCGGTGGAAGCGGGGAGACGGACGCGGCGGGAGTTCCTGGGCGCGGCGGCCGGGGCCGGTGGGGCCGTACTCGTGGGAGCGGGCCGGGCCGGGGCCGCCGGGCGGGCGGGCCCCGGCCGTAGCGTGGCCGTCCTCGGCGGCGGCGTCGCCGGGCTCAGCGCGGCGCAGGAACTCGCGGAACGCGGGTACCTGGTCACGGTGTACGAACGCGAGACCGCGCTCGGCGGCAAGGCGCGCAGCAAGTACGTACCGGGGAGCGGCACCGGAGGCCGCCGTTCCCTGCCGGGCGAGCACGGTTTCCGCTTCTTCCCCGGCTTCTACCGGAACCTCCCCGACACCATGCGGCGCATCCCGCTCCCGGACGGCGGCGGTTCGGTCCACGACAACCTGATGAACGCGACCGACGGCCTGGTGGTGCGCACGGGAGGCCGTCCCGATCTGACGGTCCCCTTCCGTACCCTCCTCGCCCCGCCGGATCCCGCGACGCTGCTGCCGGACGCCCTGCTGCGCAATCTGACCGCGTCGCTGGACACCGTCCTGCACCTGCCGCCCACGGAGGTCGCCTACTTCGCCAACCGGCTGCTGGTGCACCTCACCAGCTGCGAGCGGCGCCGCTTCGGGCAGTGGGAGCGGGTGCCCTGGTGGGACTTCATCCGGGCCGACCGGATGTCGCGGGACTACCGCCATCTCCTCGGCACCGGCATGACCCGCAACCTCGTCGCCATCAAGGCCGAGGTGGCCAGCACCCGTACGGTGGCCCGCATCATCCAGGCGTTCCTCTACAACATCGTGTCCCGGGGCAACGACGGGGAGCCCGACCGCGTCCTCAACGCCCCGACCGACGAGGCGTGGATCACCCCGTGGGTGCGCCACCTGCGCTCCCTCGGGGTCCGTTTCGTCCTGGGCGGCGAGGTCCGGGAGGTGTTGTACGGGGGCGGGCGGGTCACCGGTGTCCGGCTGCGCTCCCCGCTCGGCGGGGCCGAGCGCCGCGTCACCGCCGACCACTACCTCAGCGCGCTGCCCGTCGAGCACGCCCGGGTCACCTGGGGCCCGGAGTTGCGCGCGGCGGACGGGCGGCTCGCCCGCTGCGACCGGCTGCAAACGGACTGGATGGTCGGTGTGCAGTACTTCCTGCGCACCCGTACGCCCATCGTGCACGGGCACACCGATCACATCGACTCGCCCTGGGCCCTCACGACCATCAGCCAGGCCCAGTTCTGGCCCGGCCGCGACTTCCGCGCCGACTACGGCGACGGCCGGGTGGCCGACTGCCTGTCCGTGTGCGTCTCGGAGTGGCGCAAACCGGGGATCCTGTACGGGAAGCCGGCCATCCGCTGCACGCGCGAGGAGGTCGCGCGCGAGGTGTGGGCGCAGCTGAAGGCGGGGCTGAACGACACCGGTCGGCGGGTGCTGGACGACGCGGACGTCCACACCTGGTTCATCGATCCGGCCGTCACCGGTCTGGGCGGCCCGTCGCCGGTCAACCGCGAGCAGCTCTTCATCCACCCGGTGGGCACCTGGTTCGACCGTCCGCCGAGCCGGACGGCGGTGCCGAACTTCTTCCTGGCCGGCGACTACGTGGCCACGGACGTCGATCTGGCGACGATGGAGGGCGCGAACGAGTCGGCGCGCCGCGCGGTCAACGCCCTGCTGGAGGCGGACGGTTCCACGGCGCCACCCTGCCGCGTCTGGCCGCTCTACCGCCCTCCGGAGCTGGAGCCGTTCCACCGTCAGGACCTGGCCCGGTACGAGGCGGGGCGGCCCAACGTGTTCGATCTGGGCTGAGATTGTCGTGCGGCTTCCGCACTGGTGGCGTGTTGCTAGGGGAGGGCCATGCGCGCTGGCCCTCGCTACGCGATGAGACCGAGCCAATGGCGGTACACCGAGGCGAAGGGTTCGAGGACGTCGCCATGGCGACGGCCCGCTTCCATCAACCACTCACAGGTCTGTCGGGCCCTGTCGATGACGTGGTCGGGGTAGCCGTACCGCACTCGGTGTTCGTCGAACTCGTCCTCGTCTTGAATGCGGGCTTCGCCTCCGCGCGGCCGTACGACATCCAGATCGAGGTCCACTGTGTGAAGGACCGTCCCGTCAGCGCTCCACTCGGGCACCGTGCACACGTCGCAGTACATCTCGGGGCCCGGGTCCGCACAGAACGTGGCTGTCCACCACTCATCGCGCGAAACCAGCGTCACGTACGCGAACCGGCTCGTCCGGTCGCCCGTGGCCGAACTGACGGGAACGCCCTGCGCCGTGCCCAACCACACGCCGTGCTCGTCCTCGCCGAGCCGAGTGGCGGCCCACTGCGCGCTCAAGCTGCCGTTGTACTTCCGTATGCGGAACAGCGCCGAGTGGGGGCCGGGCGGCTCCGGCGGCGGAGGCGCCGCCGGAGGTGGCGCGGTGAACGACCCCACTCACTGTCGTCGGGGCCCTCGCCACTCGGACGACGGACCCCATTCCGCCGCCCTCCGGCGGTTCTGCCCGCGCGGGACCCCGGCCGAGAACTGCCGATCAGGCAGCCGCCCCCGCCCATCGGCGATCCGAGCTCTCCCTCTGCCCTGTTCAGAGCGTGTGGCGGCAGGGGCGCGGCGAGCCTTGGCGGACGCCCGGCCGGCTCCGCCCCGAGGCCGAGGCCCTCTCCCGGGGGTGACGGTCGTCCACCACGGTCCGGCCTCCGCCTCGTCCGGGCGATGCGGCACGACCATCGGATGATCCCCTCGTTACCCGACGTGGCAGGCAGCCCGCCTGGCACCGGTGCACACCGGCCCGCTCCGCATCGCGCCGCACGACCGACGCGGTGACCCGCGTTCCCCGGGAAACCGCCGGGGCCGACTCTGCCAGGTCGCCCCTCCGGTGACCTCGAAGCCGCTCACATCCTGAATGGTTCGACCGAGAGAAGGACACGTACCCGTGCAACACCCAAGCCCCCTACGCCACAGCGCGGTACGCGCTCGCGTCACCCTTCGGGCGGCGACCGCCGTGCTCGCCCTGGCCGCTCCGTTGCTGGGTCTGCCCAGCGCGCCCCTCGCCCAGGCCCAGCCCCACGGGCAGGAGGTCTTCAGCACCCCCGGCTCGCACCCCTTCACGCCCCCACCCGGTGTGAGCGAGGTGACCGTCCACCTGTGGGGCGGCGGCGGAGGGGGCGGTGGAGGAGCCGGTGGCGGCGGCGGAGGCGGCGGCCAGGCCGCGCCCTACACCGGTCTGCCCGGCAGCGGAGGAGGAAAGGGCGACACCGGTGCGGGTGGTGGCGGGGGATCAGGGGGCAGCGGCGGCAGTGCCGGCTCCTACCTCGCCTGCACCCTGAAGCTGAAGCCTTCCGGCGCGTACACCGTCCTCGTCGGCGACGGCGGTCCGGCGGGCACGCCCGGAACCGGCGGCCGCGGCGGCGCCCCCGGCACCCGCACCTTCTACGGCCAGAGCGGCGATACGGGCGGTCAGGGCAAGGGCGGTGGTGACGGCCGCCGTGGTCAGCCCACCCGGTTCGGGAAGGCGGGAACGGCCACGCCGCTGGTCAAGGCGCCCGGCGGCGCCCCCGGTCTTCACGGACATCCCGGTGCCGGCGGCCAAGGCGGGCGAAACGGTGCCGAATACAGCGGCAAGGGAAGCAAGGGCGCAGCACGCGGCACCACGTCCCCGGTCGGCTCCTGCCAAGGGGTCCGGAAGATGACGGCGCCCGGCCCCGTGGGCAACGCGGGCGACCCCGGAGACCGGGGCGAGATGGGCGGCCACTACCGAGATGCCGGACGCGGTGGCGGCGGCGGTGTCAACCGGCCCCGCTGCGTGGCGCCCGCCCGGAGCGGCAACGAGCCCTGCACCGTCTCCTGGCCCGGGCTGGGCGGCAAACCGGGGCAGCAGACCACCCCCGACGGGCAGCCCCTCCCCCTGGGCACCGCCATCGGCGGCCTCGGCGGCCAGGGTGGTAGCGGAGGTCACGGCGGCCACGGCCGCGACCGCGCCGCCGGCGACAAGGGAGCAGACGGCCGCACCGCCACCAGGGCCTACCCCGGACGCCCCGGCTACGCCGTCATCACCTGGTAGACCACCAAGTCCCGGCCCGTCACAGGACTTCGACGTCGTGACGGGTGGGGGATCAGCCGAACAAGTGGGCACGGCCCCGGCGGCCCCGTGACCGTCGCCCCCGGTGGTCCGGGCCGCCGGGGGTTCAGGCGACGGTGGTCAGGTGACGGTCGTCGTTCTCCTGGCCGGCCGTGGCGGTGGTGCGGGGGTCGTGGTCGATCAGGAGGGCGGCGATGGCCGCGGCGAGGGTGAGCAGGCCGGCGGCCCACCAGATGGCCGTGGAGTAGCCGTGGACCATCGCTTGAAGGTGCAGGCGTCCGGCCCCGGCGGGGGTGTGGGCGTGGGCGTAGGCGGTGGTGGCACTGGCGGCGATGGTGTTGAGCAGGGCGGTGCCGATGGCCCCGCCGATCTGCTGGGAGGTGTTGACCATCGCGGAGGCGATGCCGGAGTCCTGGGGAGCGATGTTGTGGGTGGCCAGGCTCATGGCGGGCATCATCGCGGTGCCCATGCCGACGCCCATGACGAACATGCCGGGCAGGACGACGGCGGTGTAGGAACTGTCGGGGGTGATCTGGGCGAGGATGACCAGGCCCGCGGCGGCCAGGAGGAAGCCGGGGACGAGCAGCCGTCGGGCGGGGACGCGGGGGCCAGGCGGGAGCCGATCTGGGTGGCGCCGATCATCATGCCGGCCGTCATCGGCAAGAACGCCGCCCCGCACAGCAGCGGGCCGAAGTCCAGGACGGTCTGGAGGTAGAAGGTCAGGAAGAGGAACAGGCCGAACATGCCCACGACCGCGATGCCCAGGGAAAGGAAGGCGCCGCCCCGGTTGCGGTCGAGGACGACGCGCAGCGGCAGCAGCGGTGCCTTCACCCGCCGTTCCACCACCACGAAGACGATCAGCAGGGCCAGGCCGGCGCCGATCAGGGCGAGTGTGGAGGTGGCGCTCCAGCCGTGGGTTCCGGCGCGGGTGAAGCCGTAGACCAGGGTGATCAGGCCGCCGGTGGCCAGCAGGACGCCGGGCACGTCCAGGCGCCGGTGGCCGTGGCGGGTCGTGCGGGGGTCGTGGACGAGCAGGGAGGCGCCGACGGCGGCCGCGGCGGCGAAGAAGATGTTGACCAGCAGGGTCCAGCGCCAGTCGAGGTACTCGGTGAGCACCCCGCCCAGCAGCAGGCCGATCGCCGCGCCGCCGCCGGCGATGGCGCCGTAGACGCCGAACGCCTTGGCACGCTCCTTGGCCTCGGTGAACATCACCGCCAGGAGCGAGAGGGCGGCGGGGGCGAGCAGGGCGCCGAAGACGCCCTGCAGCGCGCGGGCGCCCAGCAGCATGCCGGTGTTCACCGCGGCCCCGCCCAGGGCGGAGGCGGCGGCGAAGCCGATGACGCCGGTGATGAAGGCGCGCTTGCGGCCCCACAGGTCGGCGATGCGCCCGCCGAACAGCAGCAGGCCGCCGAAGGCCAGCGAGTAGGCGGTCACCACCCATTGCCGGCCGGCGTCGGAGAAGCCCAGATCGTGCTGGGCCGAGGGCAGGGCGATGTTCACGATCGTGCCGTCGAGCACGACCATCAGCTGCGCCAGGCAGATGAAGACCAGCGCCTTCCAGCGCCGGGGATCGGCAGGAGCCTGCGCGGCAGGGGTGGGTACGGCCATGAGGGGAGTCCTTCGAACAGTGCGGGGAGGGGGCGGGCCGGCTGTCGGCGACCGCCGGGGCCCGGCCCGGGCGGGCCGGTCCGCCCGGGCCCGCCTCCATGAGATTCGATTTTGGAATCTTTCGATAATCGAATCTAAAGTGGGCGTGCCAGGATGTCAAAACCCGGCCCTCCCGCGGAGGGGCCGACGCCGACCGCACGAGGGGACAGCAGATGAGCCAGCCGGAGAAGACCCTTAACGCCCAGCAGGAACGCCTGGTGGAACGCCTGGGGGTCTACGCGGCCGACTACGCCGAGTACGGTCGGCGCTTCGCTGGCTGGCTGGGTCTGCACACCACCGACGGCACGGCCCTGGTCGAGATCATCAACGCCGAGCACCGGGACGACCCCCTCACCCCGGCCCGCCTCAGCCGCCGCATCCAGCTCTCCCCCGCCGCCACCAGCGCCCTGATCAACCGTCTGGAGAAAGCCGGCCACGTCACCCGCACCCGCGAACACACCGACCGCCGCGTCGTCACCCTGCGCACCGGGCAGGAGGCACAGAGGCTGGCCGACGAGTATTTCTCCCCCGTCGCCGCCGTCATCGGCACGTTCCTCGACCGCTACCCCACCGAGGTGCTGGGCCGGTTCGAGGACTTCCTCGACGGCCTCCACCGCACCCTCGCCGACCACCTGGCCGACGGCGACCGGAGCCGACAGCCGTCCGCCTCTCCCCCGGCGCCCGGGATCGCCGGCCGGGAGACATCCCAGGAGTGACGGCGGCGGAGCGCGGGTGGGCTCGGGGTGGAGGTGGTTTGCGCGACTCTCAGTCCCGGTCACCGTGGGGGCCGGAAGCGGACCGGTGCGACGGCCGGCGGACGGCCGTGACGACCGCGGCCGTGGCGACCGCGACGCCCACGCCGGCCAGCAGTACCTCCATGCCCAAGGGGTCGTCGTGCGAGACCGCGGCACGGTTGCGGTTCGCGCCGTGCGGGACGTCGCCGGACGAGGGGCGGGAGTTCATGGCCGAGGCCATGCCGCCTTGTGCCCGCTGCTCGGTGAGACCACCGGGCCCGGTGTACCCGACGCGCTGGTTCGCCGGGGCGGGAGCACCGCTGTGCCCGCCGGGCTGTGCAGGGGCCGGCGGCCCCGGATGCGGTGTGGGCGCGGGGCCGGGTGCCGGGGCGTCGACCCTGAGCTGGGTTTCGGCGCTGCCGTTGCTGCACACCAGACGTACGGGGTAGGTGCCCTCCCCGGCCGTGACCAGCAGGGTGCCGCGTATGTGGGCCGGGTCGAGGTCGGTGAGGTCCACCGGTCCGGCGGCCGAGGACACGGAGCGGACGCCCGCTCCGGGGTAGGGGGCGCAGGCGCCGGTGATCGAGACGGTCCGCCCGGTCAGGGTCTCGTGGGGGCTGATGTCGATCGTCGCCGCGCCCACGAGGTGAGCGGGCGGGGGCGGCTGGGGCGGGTCGGCGAGCGCGGCCGGGCCCGCGGCCGCGCCGCTGCCGAGGACGGCCGCCGTGGCGGCGGCGCAGAGGGTACGGCGCATGGTGTCCACGTCCTTTCCGAGCCCGGCCCGGTTGTTCCGGGTGGGGAGGGCTACTCCCCCATCCTGGGCGGGCCGTGGCATCCGGCGGGGTCGGGCGGCCGGGGGAACGCCGGGGCGGGTGAGGTGTCCCCCGATCGGTGATCGAGCCGCTCGGCCGGGAGGGGAGGGGTGGCCGCCGGATCCACCGGCCGCCCGACACCGGGCGCGGCGGCCGATGGCCACGCTGAGAGGAGCGTGATCGGCGGAAGCGACAGGGACCGAGGTGATCGGAATGCCCGGGACGCACGGACGGACGCTCGCCGCCCGCGGGCTCTGTGCGGACGTCTCCTCCGCACGCCGGTGGCCGCCTGTTCCGGGGCGCGCGCCTGCCCGCCGCCGTGCGGGGGCCGGGGCGGAGGCCCGGCCCCGTCGGCGGTCAGGACGGGCCGCCGGCCAGCCGGTGCTCGTACGAGACCTTCGGGAACTCCCAGGTCTTGTCGAACACCTTGGTGCCGAAGACGTTCAGCTTGGCGAAGAAGGATCCGGTCAGCTCGCCCCCGCCGTACAGGGCCCAGTCGCCCGTGGGTGTGCCGGTGGGCGTCGGGGCTGGGGCCGTGTCGGCACCGCCGGTGCCCTCTCCCTGCGGCCCGCCGGCCGAGCCGTGCGCCGTGGCCTTCAGGTACGGCACGGCGTCGGCGGTGACACCGATCGAGCCGTACAGGCCCAGTTCGGCGTGGGTGCCCACACCGCCCTTCAGCGTGCCCGATCCCGCTACGCGGGCCGGTCGTCCCGTCGTGGTGGGCTCGGGTCCGGACAGGGCGCTCCAGCCGTGACCGGCGTCGTAGGAGGCTCCGGCCTCCAGTCGCCCCTTGGTGTTCTGTTCGGCGTCCAGGGTGATCTTTCCGTCGGCCGATATGTCGTAGAAGTAGTTCACCTTGAGGGTGAGCACGATGGGCACGGGGCCTACCCAGACGGTTTTGTCGACGTTCACTTCTGCGGCCGGGATGTGCAGCGGCTTGTGTCCGGTGTCATAGGAGGCGGTGCCCTCGGCGTGGGCGGCGAAGCCGTAGGAGTAATCGCCGGACACCCCGATCGCCGCCTTCGACGGCTGGGGCGAGTACCAGTGGGAGCGCTCGTAGGAGAACAGCATCTCGGGCTTGAGGTCCAGGTGGCCCGTGAGCGCGGCGGAGTGGCCCGCGGTGGGCTTGACGCCCTCCGGCAGCGGCACGTCCACGTCGAACCGGAGTCCCTGCCCACCGGTCGCCTTCCCGCCGTTCGCCGGGGGCTGGACCTTCAGGTCGGCCGCGGTCAGGGGCACGCGGACGTCGGCCTTGCCGTCGCCCAGCGCGTCCGCCAGGGTGGCGGGCGTCGTGTCGACGGAGACCGTGCCGCCGGTCCGGGAACGCACGGCCGTCACCTTCACCAGGGCGCCCTGCGGGGCGGCCGGAGTGGCGGGGGCCGCGATCACATCGCCCACGGCGAGGTCCGTGGGACTGCCCTTGAGGCCGCCGTTCCCGCCCGGCGCCAGCACGGCGTGCCCCGGGCTGTACGTGGTCAGCCGGGCGTCTCCCACCGGTACTTGGCGGTTCGTCCCGTCGGTGGACGGCCGGACGGCGGTCACCGCCTGCTTGTCGGACGGGCCGCCGCCGAGCGACAGGGCGGGCGGGGCCTGCCCGCCTCCGGTACCGCCCGTCTCGGCGGCGGCCGGCAGCGCGGCCAGCGGTATGACGGCTCCGGCCAGCAGCGCGGGCAGCAGCAGGAGGGGGCGGGGGTGCTTCATGCTGATCTTCCTTCCGGGGCGGGGCCGCCTGGCAGAGCCCCCACCCGGTCCCGCGTACGCATCGCGGAGCCGCCCATCGGCCACCGGTTCACTGAAACCCGGCGCCGGTGCGGAGAGCAAGAAGAAACCGTCGATGACGAGATAGGCGGAAGTGATGGAGTGTGTCGGCAACCTGTCTTTGCGGCAGCTGGAATACCTCGTGACCGTCGTGCACGAGGGACGGCTGACGAAGGCCGCCAAGCGGCTGCACGTGACGGAACCCACGGTCTCCCAGCAACTGCGCGCCCTGGAGCGGACGGTCGGTACGCCTCTCGTGGAGCGCCGTCCTGAAGGCGTGCGGCCCACGACGGCCGGCGCGGCCTTCCTGCCCTACGCGCGCACGGCCCTGCGCTGCGCGCGGGAGGCGGCCTCGGCGGCCCGTGCCGCGGCGCTCGGCGGCGTGCGGGCACTGCGCGTCGGCACGGTGCGCACGGCGCTGCCCGCCGCGCTGCTGCCCGGCGTGCGCCGCTGGACTCGGGGCCACCCCGCCGCCCCGATCGTCGTCCGTCCCCATGAGAGCCGGTCACAGCTCCAGGACTCCGTCGCCGCGGGCGCGGTGGACGTGGGGGTGGGGCCGTGGCCGGTCGACTGGGACGGACGGGTGCTCGTCCTGGGCACCGAGGAACTGGTCGTCGTCTGTCCCGAGGACGACGGCCTGTGCGGACGCACCACGCGCCTGGAGGAGCTGTCCGAGCGGTGCTGGATCGCCCACCAGGGGTTCGGGCCCGGTCCGGCCTTCGCCGAGGTGTTCCGGTCGGCCGGCTTCCGCCCGCGGATCGTCCTGGAGGTGCCGCAGGCCGAGGCGGCGGTCGCACTGGCGCGGCAGGGCGTGGGGCTCACCCTCGCGTGCGCCGACGCGCTCCCCTCCCCCGCGCCGGAGACGGTGGCACACCCGCTCCCGCGGCTGCTGCGCGAACTTGCGGTCTACACCGCCGCGCGCCCTCCCGCCGAGGCCCTGGAATGCGCGGCGACGCTGGCGGGGTCCTGAACAGCTCGATGGATACCCCCTCATCGCCCGCAGGGGACTTCCCTCACTCCGCTTCGACTTTCGACTCCCATGGAAGTGGCGGAGTCGCTCTGTCCGTAGCGAACCGCCGGAGGCCCGAGCGCCGCCCGCGCCCCGGGCCTGGGACGCGCCGGGACGTCACGCCCCGCGCGTCCGGCCCGATCCGGTTTCGGCTGTCGTACCTCGGGAGCAGGAGACGGGCCTTGGGAGAGGCCCTCCCTACCAGATGACCCGGATCTCCGCCGGCATGATCGCCATGCGGTGGGGGTGCCAGGGGACCTCGGCCGCCGGGACCGCCGGGTGGAGGTCCGGGAGGTGGTCGGCGAGGACGCGGAACGCCGTGTCGGAGTGGCGGCGGACCAGGTGGGCGCCGGGGCAGTGGTGGCGGCCGTAGCCGAAGCGGAGGTGGGGGTTGGGTGAGCGGGACGGGTCGAAGGTCTCGGGGGCGGTGAAGGCGGCCGGGTCGAAGTTGACGGCGTCCAGGGAGAGGAGGACGAGGTCGCCCTGTTTCAGGGACGCCGTGCCGAGTTCGGTGTCCTGGGTGACGTAGCGCGGGATCGCGTTGCCGAGTACGACGCTGTAGCGCAGCAGTTCCTCCACGCACTGGGGTGTCGTCTCCGGCCGCTCCCGCAGTGTCCTGAGCGCTTCGGGCCTTTGGAGGAGGTTGAACGCCGCCACGCCGAGGAAGCTCGCGAAGTCCTCGTAGCCGCTGACGAAGAGGACGGCGACGATGTTCGACAACTGCCGGTCCGTCAGGCCCTGGTGGCGGGCGTTGAGGTCGGCGAGACGGTCGGCCAGGCCGCGGGGCTCGCCCGGGCGGCGGGCCGCCATGTGCGCGTGCATGTGGCGGCGGATCTCCTCCCAGTTGCGGGCGAGTTCCTCGTCCGAGTACGTGACCATCGTCAGGTCGACGTCCGCGCGGTGGGCGAGCCGTTCCCGGTCCTCGAACGGCAGCCCGAGGAGGCGCAGCATGCACCGGGCGGCGACGTGTTCGGCGAAGTGCTTCTGGAGGTCGCCCGGCGCGCCGTCGGCCACCATGGCGTCCAGGCCCTCGCGGGTGGCCTCGGCGACCCACGCGTCGGGCAGGTCGGGCTGGTCGCGGCCGAGGGCCTTGAGCACCTCGTCGCGCAGGCCGGCCTTGCGGAGGTGGTTCATGGCGTCCAGCAGTTCGGGCGCCAGGATGGGGGCGTCCTGTGCCGGGCTGTCGGCCTCGCCGAGTACGGAGCGGGCGAAGGCCCGGTCGCGCAGCACGTGGCGGGTGAGGTCGTAGCCGGTGACGAGCCACGCCTCGCCGCCGGAGTTGGTGCCGACGCGGGCCACCGGGCAGCGGCCGCGCAGCTCGGTGAGCTCGGGGGCGAGGCGGTCGCCCTTGGTGCTGAACGGGTAGCGCGGCAGCGGCTCCTCGGGCGGGCCGCCGGCGGTCGCGGTGGTGTGCGGTGTGGTCACGGGGTCCGGGCCTCTTTCCTCGGTTCGGGGGGTACGGGCGTCACCAGCGCACCGGCAGCCGGGCCGGCGCGCGCAGCGGGGTCGTCTCGTCCCAGGGGAGCGAGGCGGCCGGCTCGGCCAGTCCGATGCCGGGCAGCCGCTCCAACAGCACCTCGATGGCGGTGGCGAGTTGGAGACGGGTCAGGTGGCCGCCGGTGCAGGCGTGCGGGCCGTGCCCGAATGCCACGTGCGCGTTGGGCGTGCGCGTGAGGTCGAAGCGGTCGGGGTCGGTGAACGCCGCGGGGTCGCGGTTGGCCGACGCCGGGACGGGCACGACGGCGTCGCCGGCCCGGATGCGCTGCCCGTGCAGGGTGAGGTCCTCCCGGGCGACGAGGATGTTGATCGCGTTCATCAGCGGTACGTAGCGCAGCAGTTCCTCCACGGCGGTGGGGATCCGCGCGGGCTCCTCCCGCAGCCTCCGCAGCTCGTCGGGACGGCTGAGCAGCACGAGAAGGGCGTTGCCGGTGTGCTGGATGTTGGTCTTGTAGCCGGCCATGAGCATGGTGACGACGAAGCTGACGACGTCGTCGCGCGTCAGACCGCCGTCCGGCCTGCGGCTCTCCGCCAGCAGCAGGCGGATGTAGTCCCCCTCCTGCCCCTCCCCCGCGTCCTCCCGCTCCTTGCGGGCGATGAGCTCGGACGCGTAGTCCTGGAGGGCGTACAGCGCGGCCAGCACCTCCTCCATGGTCAGCCCGGAGGCGCCGAGCAGGGCGAGGGTGTGCGGCAGGTAGACGTCGCGGTCCTCGTACGGCAGTCCGACGGTCTCGCACAGCACCCGCAGCGGGAGCGGTTCGACGTACGCGGGGACGAGGTCGGCCGTGCCGTCCGGCGCCCCGGCCACCATCGCGTCGAGGAGCTCCCCGGCGATGGCCCGGACGCGCGGCACCATGAACTCCAGCCTGCGGCGGCCGAACAGCGGGAGGACGGTGCGGCGGACGCGCTCGTGGTGCTCGCCGGTCATCTCCAGGAAGGTGGGCAGGCACGGCGGCGGCGCGTCGGCGCCCTCGCGGGGCGGCCAGGCCGACAGCAGCGGCCGGACGAGCCGGGGGTCGGCGAAGGCGGCGCGCACGTCCTCGTAGCGGCTGAGCAGCCAGCCCGTCTCGCCGTTCGGCAACTTCGCCTTGGCGACGGGCTGTTCGGCACGCAGCCGGGCGTAGGCGCAGGGCGATCCGGCGCTGCCGGCTTCGGGGGCGGGGACCTCGACGAGGGTGTCGACGGTGTCCACGGCTTCGGTGTCGCTCATGCGGTCCTCTCCGAAGGGCCGGTCGCTGGGCGGGTGAGGTAGCCGGAGGTGTGGAAGTACTCCAAGTAGCGGTCGAGCAGGGCGGCGTCGACCGGCGGGCAGTCGAGCCCGCTGCCGGCCAGGGCCGCCTCGGCGTTGCGCCGCCCCAGCACGGGGAAGGTGTCCTGGAGGTACATCTCCTTGACGGACATGTCCGCGCCGCGGCTGCGGTCGACGCACAGCGACACGAACGGGGCCGTGGCGGCCGTCGGGTGCGCGGCGACATGGCGTACGAGGGCGGCGACCCACTCGTCGTACGGCAGCGTCCGCAGGGTGTGGCCGGCGGCGCGCATCCGGTCGAGGACGTCCGAGAGCATCGCCGGGCGCGGGTTGGTGAGGTGGTAGGTGCGTCCGTCGGCCGGCTCGTGGGTGGCGATGTGGACGAGGGCCGCGGCGAGGTGGTCCACCGGGACGAAGTCCATGGGCAGCGCGATGTCCGGGGCCAGCCCCGTGTCGGCGATCATCTTCAGCAGCGAGCAGATGGCCGTCTCGGTGTTGCACACGCCGCGCGCCGTGTCGCCCGTGACCTCGTACGGCCGGTGGACGGCCACTGGGAGGCCCTGTTCGGCGGCCTGCCGCAGTACGCCCTCGGCGACCCATTTGCTCTCCGCGTAGCCCATGGTCAGGGCGTCGGCGTGGTCCGGCGGCAGGTCCTCGTCCACCTCGCGCACCCCGGCCGCGCCGAAGCCGGCGACGACGGCGACGGTGGAGACGAAGTGCACGGGGACGCGGCGGGGCGCGGCGATGCGGACGACCTCCCGGGTGCCGTCGACGTTGGCCGCGCGCAACTCCTCGTACGGGTACAGGAAGTTGACGTGGGCGCCATTGTGGATGACGAGGTCCAGGGTGCGGGAGAGTTCGGCCGTGTGCGTCTCCGGCAGGCCGAGGGCGGGCTCGGTCAGGTCGCCGGGGAAGCACTCCACCCGCCGCCACGCGGCCTCGTCCGGGTGCAGGCCGTAGCGGGCGAGCGCGGTGCGCACCCGCCGTTCGGCGTGCGTGCGGTCCGACGCCCGCACCGGGCAGTGGACGCGTGCCCGGGTGGAGCGCAGCAGCCGGTCGAGGAGGAACGCGCCGACGTACCCGGAGGCGCCGGTGAGCAGCACGTGCCGCGGGTCGTGCGGGCGCGGGGCGGGGCCTGCGGCCGGCGGGAGGTCGAAGCCGAGCTCGGCCTCCTTGACGAAGTCGACGGCCGGCCCGGCCGTTCCGGCGGTGCCGTGGCGCGCTTCGCGGACGGCCGCGGCGAAGCCCTCCAGGGTGGGGGCGGCCAGCAGCGCCCTGACGAGGCCGGAACCGTGGGCCGCGTCCAGGCCCAGGACGGCGAGGGTGCGGGTCACGGTCTCGGAGGCGAGCAGGGAGTCGCCGCCGAGGTCGAAGAACCGGTCCTGGGGGGCGGGCCGGACGCGCAGGACCTGCTGCCACACCTCCGCGAGGACGCCGAGCAGGCCGTCCTCCGCCGGGGGCTCCTCCCCCGCCGGCTCCGCGGCGGGGGCCGCGGACTTCAGCCGGGCGCGGTCGACCTTGCCGCCGCTGGTCACCGGGAACCGGTCCATCGGCACGAGCGCCGGGACGGCCTGCGCGGGCAGCCACCGGGCGCAGTACGCGCGCAGGTCCGGCACGGGCACGGGGTGTCCGGCCTCGGCGGGGGTGACGTACGCGGTCAGCGCGCCCCCGTCGGCCTCGACGGCGGCCTCGCCGACGGCCGGGTGGGCCCGCAATCGGGCCTCGATCTCGTCCAGTTCGACGCGTACGCCGCGCAGCTTCACCTGCCGGTCCAGCCGGCCGTGGTACTCCAGCAGGCCGTCGGCCGTCAGGATCGCCCGGTCGCCGGTCCGGTACAGCGGCCCGTCCGGCTCGACGGCGGGCAGGGTGACGAACCGTTCGGCGGTCAGCGCCGCGTCGCCGAGGTAGCCGAGGGCCAGCCCGTCCCCGCCCACGTACAGCTCGCCCTCCTCGCCGGGCGCCGCGGGCGTGCCGTCCGGGCGCAGGACATGGCAGGTGGAGGCGCCGAAGGGGCGGCCGAGGGGCACGTGCCCGGCGTCGTCGGGCAGCGGGCTCAGCACATGGGCGGTGGAGACGACCGCGTTCTCGGTCGGCCCGTAGAAGTTGACGACGGTGGTGCCGGGGCAGGCCGCCAGGACGGCGTTGGCCAGGCGCGGGTCCATCGCTTCGCCGCCGGCCGACACGAACCGCAGCCCCGACAGGGCCTCGGGCCGGGTCCGGGCGAGGAGGTGGAACACGCTCGTCGTCAGATACGCGACCGTGACCCGCCGGGTGCGCAGCAGGTCTTCCAGGGCGGCGGGCGAGAGGAGTTCGGCGCGGTCGGCGATGACCAGGCACGCCCCGGTGAGCAGCGCGCTCCAGATCTCGATCGTCGAGGCGTCGGAGGACAGCCCGTAGGCGTGCAGGACCCGGTCGTCCGGTCCCGGGGGATGCAGTTCGGGGTCGGAGAGCACGAGGCGGACGACGCCCCGGTGCGGTATGGCCACCGGTTTGGGGCGGCCGGTGGTGCCGGAGGTGAAGGCCACGTAGGCGGGGTCGGTCGGGGACGCGGCACGGGTGGGGCTTTCCGGGGTGGCCGCGGTCGTCTCCTCCTCGTCGTCGAGGCCGATGCTCACGCGTAATCCGCGCACCGGGCGTTCGCCGCCGGGCAGGGTGACCGCGGCGCGCAGGCCCGCGTCCTCCGCCATGGCCCGCAGCCGGGCCGGCGGCAGGTCCTCGTCCAGCGGAACGTACGCGCAGCCGGCCTTGAGGATGCCGAGCAGCGCCACCAGCGCTTCGAGGGAACGGCTGCCGCACACGCCCACCAGGTCGCCCGGTTCGACGCCGCGCGAGCGCAGGCGCGCCGCCAGGGCGTCGGAGCGGGCGTCGAGCCGGCCGTAGGTCAGGGTGCGCTCCCCGTGCCGGGCCGCGAGGGCGTCCGGCCGGGCGGCCGCCTGCGCCGCGAACAGCTCGGCTATGAGCCGGTCCCGCGGATAGCCGGGCGCGGGCGGGGTGGCCGTCGCGGACTCGGGGCGTAAGGAGACGTCGGTGGTGTCGGTCATGTGCGGGCGGGGTTTCCTTCCGGTTCGGGCGGTGGCGCGGTGGGCTGGTGTGGCGCGATGCGGTGCGCTGCGGCGCGTTCTCGGCGCGGTGCGGCGCGTTCTCGACGCGATGCGGTGTGGCGCCTCCGGGCGGTGGCACGTGAAGGACACGGTGTTCGCGGTTCGGTGCTCGTGCCCTTGGGCGCGCGGTTCGGTGCTCGTGCTCCTGGCGCGCGGTCCCGCGGGCGCGGCGTTCCACGTCCGCGGCGGTGGTCAGCCGGCGGCGGCCGGCCCGTCCGTCGCGGTGCCGGCGAAGTCTGCCGCGAAAGCGGCGAAGTCGGCGGTGCGCCAGCGCTGCGGGCGCATGCGGAAGACGATGTCGTCCTTCAGCTGCGCCACCGTGGCAGCCAGGTAGTCGCGGGCCTCGTCGGGGTCGAGGTAGCGGTGGGCGAGGGCCTCGCGCACGGCCGGGTCGACGGGGTCCTCGACCCCGGTGACCGGCCCTTCGACGCTGACGTAGCGGTACGGCCGCCGCTCGTCCTGCACGCAGAGGCTGAACCGCCCGGCGGCGTGCAGCAGCCGGGCCTTGACCGTCTCCCGGCCCGTCTCGACGACGACCTCGCCGCCCGGCTCGTACGCGTACCAGACGGGCACCACCAGCGGTGCCCGGTCACCGCCCCGGGGTCGGTGACGCCCAGGACGCCGATGCGCGGAGCTGCGAGGAATCGTTCACGGTCGTCGTGCGGCATGGCGGGCAGCATTGTGGCTCCTCTTCGGTGTGGGCGGGAAACCGCCGTTTCACGGGCGGCTCCCCCGTGAAGGATCTTGGAAGCGAACGCATAACTCCCCGTGCCCATTGCCCTACAAACTGATGTTTTGAGCCGTCTTGCGGGGCGGCGGCGAAGGCAGGAACGGTGGGTGAGGAGGGGGCTGGGCCGGGTGTTACCGGCGGTTGATCAGGCGGAAGCGTCAGGCCCTGGCGATCGGCGCCGCTTGGCGCTCAGGGGGCCGAAAGCAGACCCCGGCGGCGTGTGGTG
This sequence comes from Streptomyces sp. CA-181903, assembly GCF_050937075.1. Taxonomy (NCBI): domain Bacteria; kingdom Bacillati; phylum Actinomycetota; class Actinomycetes; order Kitasatosporales; family Streptomycetaceae; genus Streptomyces; species Streptomyces sp. CA-181903. The sequence goes on along the minus strand of NZ_JBNJLY010000001.1, from coordinate 7,440,479 downwards.
ACGCCATATCGACGGGGGCTCGCTCCCGCGCGGGGGCGCGGTGGCGGCGGCGGTCGGAGTGGCGGCCGTGCGGCGCGGCCCGGCGATGCCGGACCGGGACAGCGGGTCGAGCGGCCCTCGTCGGCCTCGACTCCGTGGACGGCGAGGCCGGGAAGCGGCGCCCGTCCCCGCCTTCCGTGCGGCCGGTCGTCGGCCCGGACGCCCGGTTCGGCACCGGGCCCCCGGCGCGCCGTCGACGATCGCGTCCGCGCCGCCTGCGAGTCGCCTGCGGAAAGACGTCGGTTTCGGCGCCGCGCCCGGCGCCTCCTGGAACTCGCAGGGCGCGGCGCGGGCGCTGGAGCGAACGGGCCGGCCGAGGCGGGAGAAGCGCTGCCCCGGCCGTAGTCGTACGCGTCGCGCCCGGTCAGGCGGGCGGGAGCCGGCGCGCGTACACCTTGCCGCCGCCGTCGAAGAGGGCGGTGGCGCCGGGGCCGTCCACGGAGAGGGAGTTGGGCGACCAGGAGATGTCCGCGCCGCCGCCGGCCGCGCTGATCCGGTCGATCCGGCCGGTCCGCAGGTCGCGCCGGAAGATGTTCACGGACTGGTCGGTGTCGCCGGGCACCAGGTTGTCGGCGCCCGAGGCGAAGAGCAGCCACCGGCCGTCGGCCGTCACGCTGCCGCGGTAGGCGTCGTGCACGGTCCGGGTGCCCGGGAGCGGGAGGGCGGCCTTCGTGGTCGTGCCGTGCCACAGGTCGCGGACGTAGAGCTCGACGTGCGAGCCCTCCTCGTCCGTCCCGTTGGCCTCGAAGGCACGGAACAGGGCGTACCGCCCGTCGGGGCTCAGGCCGGCGTACGGGTGCGCGTCGCGCGGCACGCCCGCCGGGTCGACGGAGGCGCCCTGGATCCGGCCGGTGCGCGCGTCGTACACGTAGAACGGGAACGTGGGGCGCGGCCGTGGCGGCCTGGAAGCGGTGGCGGCCCGGTCGCGGGGCAGCAGGTTGGTGGCCCGGGAGCGGAAGCCGATGGCCGCGCCGTCCGCGCTGATCACCGGGTCGGCGGAGCCGTCGTCGGCCCGGGAGCCGTCCGCGCCGGCCGTGACCGGCCGGGTGGTCCCCTTCCGGCGGTCGGTGACGTGGATGTCGCGTCCGTCGAGGACGTACGCAACGTACCGGCCGTCCGCGCTGATGGTGGGGCTCGTGGCGTTCCCGTCGACGCTGACGGGTTCGGTGTGCCCGGTCCGGCGGTCCCGGACGAAGACCCTGTAGCCGCCGTTCGCCGGCAGCCCCGGCAGGACGTCGGCCGCGTCGGACGCGAACGCCACGTACCGGCCGTCGCCGCTGATGGCCGCCTGGCTGGTGGAGCCGTTCAGTTGCGTGCCGTCGTCGGCGAGGCTGACCCGCTCGGTCCGCCCGGCGCGCAGGTCTCGGACGAAGACGTCGTAGAGGCGGTTGGTGTCGCCCTGGACGAGGTTCGACGCCATGGAGGTGAAGACGGCGTACCGGCCGTCGGCGCTCAGCCCGCGGGCTTCCGACCAGTTGTCGGGCTGCGCGCCGTCGAGTCCGAGGTCCACCTGGACGAGGCCGTCGCCTCGCGGTTCCGCGTGGGACGGCAGCGCCGCCCCCGCCATCAGCGCCGCGGCGGCGAGGACCAAGCCCCCGCGCGCCCGCGACCGTCTCGCCTTGCCACTGTCGGTCCGTCTCATGGCGATCCGTCCTCCCCTGTGGTCGGGCCGGCCCGTCTCCGCAGCCGCCCCTTCGGCCAGGGAGAGCCAACCGGCGGTGACCCGAGCGGTCAACGACACCGATCACCGACGGGCGGGAACCCGCCAACCGGGCGTGACGGCACGGGAGTCGGCGCGACGGCATGCGCCGTCGATCGCCTCCGGGCCGCCCCGGACCCCGGGTCCCGCCGGGCCCGGGTCCCGCCGCGCGGCAGTCCTCCTGTGTCGGCGTTTCGGCTAGAGGCCCGGGATGCGGCCGTTGCGGAAGAGGTCGACGAAGATCCGGTGGTCCTCGCGGGCCCGGGCGCCGTAGGTGTGGGCGAAGTCGGTGAGCAGTTCGGCGAGGCCGGCCTCGTCGGCGGCGATCGCGGCGTCGATGGCGTGCTCGGTGGAGAACGGCACCAGGGAGTGCCCGCTGGTGTCGTCGGCGGCGGCGTGCATGGCGGCGGTGGCACGGCCGAGGTCGGCGACGACGGCGGCGATCTGTTCGGGGTCGTCGATGTCGGACCAGTCGAGGTCGACGGCGTACGGCGAGACCTCCGCGACCAGTTGCCCGGCGCCGTCGAGTTCGGTCCAGCCCAGCCACGGGTCGGCGTGCGCCTGGAGGGCGCGCTGGGAGATCACCGTGCGGTGGCCCTCGTGCGCGAAGTAGGCGCGCACGGCCGGGTCGGTGACGTGCCGGGAGACCGCGGGGGTCTGCGCCTGCTTCATGTAGATGACGACGTCGTTCTCCAGGGCGTCGCTGTTGCCCTCCAGGAGGATGTTGTACGAGGGCAGGCCGGCGCTGCCGATGCCGATGCCGCGGCGGCCGACGACGTCCTTGACGCGGTGGGAGTCGGGGCGGACGCGGCTGCTGTCGGGCAGGGTCTCCAGGTAGCCGTCGAAGGCTTCCAGGACCTCGGCGCGCGTGGCGGCGTCCAGCGGTATGGAACCGCCGCCGTCGAGGAAGCGCCGGTCGTGCCCGCGGATCTCCGTCATGGTGGAGAGGAGGCCGAAGCGGGTACGGGCGCGGGCCTCGCGCAGGGCGTCGAGGAGCGGGCCCTGCGCGGTCTCGAGGGTGAAGGGCGGGACTTCGTCGTCCTTCGCGCCCGTGGCGAGGGCGTGGACGCGCTCACGGTAGGCGGCGGCGTAGGTCCGTACCAGCTCGGTGATGGTGTCGTCGCTGAGCGCCTTGGCATGGCCGAGCAGGGCCACGGAGGCGGCGAAGCGCTTGAGGTCCCAGAGGAAGGGGCCGACGTACGCCTCGTCGAAGTCGTTGACGTTGAAGACCAGTCGGCCGCCCGCGTCCATGTAGGTCCCGAAGTTCTCGGCGTGCAGGTCGCCGTGGATCCACACCCGGGACGTGCGGTCGTCCAGGAAGGGGCCGGCGTCCCGCTCGTGGGCCAGGTCATGGTAGAAGAGGCAGGCCGTGCCCCGGTAGAAGGCGAAGGCGGAGGCGGCCATTTTCCGGAACTTGACCCGGAAGGCGGCCGGGTCGGCCGCCAGCAGCTGTGCGAACGCGGTGTCGAAGACGGCGAGGATCTCCTCGCCGCGCTGGGCGGCCCGGTCGTGCTCGAGCGCCATCGCTGGTCCTCCTGGGGTGGATCGTCGTGCGGGTGCCCGTGCGCCCGCCGTTCATCGCGTGAGGCTACCGGCATGCGCCGGCGGCCCATGACGGCGGTCGGCGGCGTCCGGCCCCCGGCCCGTACGCATCGCCGGCCGGTGCCGGGGAAGACGGAGGGAGGACGCACCGGCGAGGGGTGGGGAGGGGTCGCCATGGCGGTGAACGAGCGGTCTGCCGGAGGATCTGCCGGAGGACACGACGCGGAGGAGGAACGGCGACGGGCCGAGGGCTCGGCCGAGGGCCGGCTGGAGGCGGAGCGCCTCGCCGGGAAGGAACCCGACGACCGGTTCGCCAACCCGCGGATGACACGCGCCGAGTTGTCGCTGTCCGGGGACGCGTCGGGCGTCGCCACGCTCACGGCGCGCGGCGGCAACGCGATCCCGAAGGGCATCCGCGTCGTCGACGAGTCCGGCACTCTGATCGCCGCCTACATCGGCTTCGCCCTGGACGACCTGAGCGTGGCCAAGTCGGCCCGGTCCTCGGTCGCCGGCGCCGTCGCGCGCTCTCTCGACGGCACGGACGCGGAGGACGAGGCGAAGGCGGAGTCGCCGGCCGGGGTCATCGTCGGCCGGGTCGGCGGGGACGTGCCGGTGCGGCTGACGCCGGAGGAGTTCCGGAACAATGCCGTGGACCTGTTCGCGGGTGAACTGCTCGATCTGTCACAGGAGTTGCGGGGCGCGATCCATCCGGAGACCGAGGGCGGGGACTCCTGACCGGAGGCCCCCACCGCGGGGAAGACATCCGGGCCCGCCCAGTGCTGTGACCGCGTCCGCGGCGAGGAGGGCATCCGCTAGGGCGGACGCCCCCTCGACACCGCAGCCCGGTCAACCGCGAACCGCAGCCCCCGAACGCGGCTCGGGGGGGCGCGGTTCGGAAGAAGGACAGCGGCAGAAGGACGGCTCAGGAGGCGAACGGCTCGATCTCCCCCTCGGTCTCCTCCGCGATCTCCCCCGCGAAGACGATGACCTGGTCGATGAGGCTCCGCCGCAGATGGACGACGTCCGTTCCCGCCAGGCGGGGGCCTCCGTCCGGCGTGGTGAAGACCCACCGGTACCGGGCCCACTCGTCAGGCATGTCCACCGCCGAGCAGCGCACCATCGTGCCGGCCCCCGCCGGGTGACGCCGGATGTCCAGCACGAACCGCTCGACCGCCGCGATTCCTTCGCTGCGGCCCAACGGTCCCCAGAAGACCACGTCCGAGGTCAGGGCCTGGGAGAGCAGGGCGGTCACATGGCTGTCGTCCGAGGCGTTGAACGCGGAGATGAACGTGTCGATCGCGGAGCGTGCAATCTCTTCCTGCATGCCCCAGTAATACCAGCCGTTTCACGTGCGCTCGTCCCGCGAGCCGCCTTCCGATCACGGTGGGCCATTGCGGCCACAGCCTAGCCTTCCGGGTAGAAGACGAAGAGGGTGCAGCCCGTCGTCGTCTGCGGGACGTGGGAGGAGCCGGCGGGGGCGTGGAGGAAGGTGCCCGCGGGGTAGTCGCGTTCGCCGTCGTTGAAGACGCCGGAGACCACGAACACCTCCTCCGGGCCCGGTTCGTGGACGTCGAGGCCCTCCCAGCACGCGCCGGGGTCCAGTTCCACGACGTGTGCCGTCGCGCCGCTCTCGCCGCTCCACAGCGAGCGCAGCCGGATGCCGGGGAAGAGGGTGCGGGCCGGGACGTCCCGCATGGCGACCCATGCGTAGCCGGGCACCTGCCCGCCTGTCGGCGCCGCGCTGTCCGTGACGGCCGCGCTGTCCGTGACGGCCGCGCTGTCCGTGACGGCCGCGGTGTCCGTGATGGCCGTGGTCTGCGGTGTCGTGTTCGTCATGGGGCAAGCCTCGCCGCTCACCGGCGTCCCGCCCAGTGTCTCGTTTGACGTCCTGGGGTACTTTCCTGCCATGCACCGAGTAGTGGCACTCGTCCACGCGCCTCAGTCGACCTTCGAACTCGCCTGCGCGGCCGATGTGTTCGGCGTCGCGCGGCCCGGCCTGCCCGCCCGGTACCGCTTCGGCGTGTGCGCCGAGCGGCCCGGTCCCGTGGCCACGCTCGCCGGGTACGACATGGTCGTCACCGACGGGCTGGACGCCCTCGACCGGGCCGACACCGTGGTGGTCCCCGGCCGGCTGCCCGTCGCCGAGCCCCTTCGGAGGCCGTGGCGGGGGCCCTGCGCCAGGCGCACGCGCGAGGCGCGCGGGTGGTCAGCATCTGTTCCGGCGCCTTCACCCTGGCGTACGCGGGGCTCCTGGACGGCCGCTCGGCGACCACCCATTGGGCGCGGGCCGAGGAGTTCGCCGCGCGGTTCCCGGCCGTGCGGCTCGAACCGGACGTGCTGTACGTGGACCACGGCGACATCGCCACCAGCGCGGGCTCCGGCGCAGGGATCGACCTGTGCCTGCACCTGGTGCGCGCCGACCACGGCGCCGGTTACGCCGCGCAGGTCGCCCGGAACCTGGTGATGCCGCCGCACCGGGAGGGCGGGCAGTTGCAGTACGCCGCCCCGCCCCGTCCCGCGCAGATCGACAGCTCGCTGGCGCCGTTGCTGGACTGGGCCGCCGGCCGGCTCCACGAGCCGTTGACGCTCGCCCGGCTGGCGGCCCGGGCCGGCTGCTCCACGCGCACCCTCGCCCGTCGCTTCACCGAGCAGCTCGGCACCAGCCCGGGGCAGTGGCTGCTCGCCCGGCGGATCGCCGCGGCCCGCGAGCTGCTGGAGACCTCCGACCTGGCGGTGGACGCCGTCGCCCGCCGTACCGGGCTGTCCTCCGCGACCAATCTCCGCAGGCGCTTCCTCAGCGCCCTGGGCACCACTCCCAGCGCCTACCGCCGGGCCTTCCACAGCGCGTCGCGACGGCCGCCCGGCCCGGCCTCGTCCTCCCGCGGCCCGAACTGACCGCTTCCGCCGGGACGGTGGCCCGCGCACGGCCCGGCCGCCCGCCGCGGCCGCGGCCCACGGGCCCTCTGGCCGCCGGCGCCGCGGGCGCCGATACTGGCGGGGCCGCGAGTGAGGAGGGGTGCCGGTGGTGGAGATCCCCGGACCGGAGCCGTGTGCGGGCGGTGGCGCGGGCGCCGTCGCGGCGGCGGGCGGGCTGCACGTCTACCAGTTGCGGCTGCACGCCGAGTACGGGCCCGTCGTGCGGTTCCAGCTGCCGGGGGCGGAGAGTGCCGTCTCCGTCGCCGATCCGGTGCTGCTGGAGGCGATGGCTCACCTCGACAGACGTCCGGAGGGGCTGTTCTCGTTCCTCGACCCGTTCTTCGAGGCGGGCAACATCCAGGTGATGCCGGCCGGCGAACACGGACCGTGGCGGCGGCTGATGCTCTCGGTCCTGGCCGGACGCCCGTCCCACGAGCGGCACTTCCCCCGGTTCGCCGAGCTGGTCACGGAGCTCGCCGACCGGTGGGCGGAGCGGGCCGACGGCGTGGCCGTCGGGTTGCAGAAGGACCTCACCACGCTGTCGCTGCGGATGATCTGCGCGTACGCGCTGGGGGACGACGTCGTCGATCCGGAACGCGCCGTCGCCGCGTTCGAGGACGTGCTGACCGAGCAGCTGAGCCGTCTCTACGGGGTCCCGGGGCGGGAGCGAGGGGGTGCCGAACGAGCCCGTGAGGCGCTCGGTCACCTGCGGGCATCGGTCGACCGGGTCGTCGCGGCCCACCGCCGCGGCGGCGCCGGCGGCCGGAGCGACCTGATCGGAGCGCTCGTCGACGCCGGCGAGAGCCCGGCCCGGATCCGCGACACCGTCATGATGACGCTGCTGGCCGCCCACCACACGACCGGGGTGGCCGTGTCGTGGACCCTGCACCTGCTGGGCCGCCACCCCGAGGCCGCGGAGCGCGTCGCCGCCGAACTCGACCGCGTACTCGGCGGCCGACCGGCTCCCGCCTACGGCGACCTGCGGCGGCTCCCCTACCTGACCATGGTCCTCAAGGAGGCGATGCGGCTCTACCCGCCCGGCCCGTACGGCGCCCGGGAGACGACGGAGTCCCTCACCCTGGGCGACTACGTGATTCCCGCGGGGACGACGGTCTTCTACCCGTTCTGGGCCGTGCATCTGAACCCCGAACACTGGCCCGATCCGGAGGAGTTCGTCCCCGAGCGGTTCACCCCGGAGGCGGTCGCCGGACGGGCGCGGCTGGCCTACATCCCCTTCGGGCTCGGGCCGCGCGGCTGCGAGGGCGCCCAACTTGCCATGATGGAGGCCGAACTGATCCTCGCCGTGCTGCTGAAGCGCTTCCGCTTCCGTCCCGAGCCCGGGCACGAGGTCGTCCCCGTCGAACGCTTCGTGCTCTGGGCGGCGGACGACATCCGTATGCGGGTGAGCTCGCGGGCCGCCCCCTGACGCCGGACCCGTTCAGCACCGGAGCGCGGCGGCCTCCCGTACGGCCCGGGCGAAGGCGTCCGGAGCGTCCGCCGAGACGTGGACGGTGTCCACCTCCGTCGCCACCCCGTCTTGCCGAGGTCGAGGGTGGCCGGCGGGTCGAGCCGGAGGCACAGGTCCACCGCGCCGCCCGCCGAGCACGCCACGGCCCGCGGCTCGCCGGGGACCCGGCGTATGCCGAGGCCGGCGACGGTCCGTGGGGCACGCGTGACGGACACGACCGACGCTCCGGCCACCGTCAGGCTGCCGAAGCAGCCCGTGCGCAGGACCAGCCGGTCCGGAGAGACGAGGTGCGGGCCGCGCGCCATCGCGGCGACGCGTGGTGACCGGGCCGAACGCCGCCCGGGCCGCTGCTCTTCATGAGCCTCACGTGGCGCACGCGCGAGCGGAAGTGAGGTTTGTCATCACCCGCGCGAGGGGTCCCCCGGTCAGGCGCGCAGGTGTTCCAGCACCGGGGCGAACTCCTCCATGTACGGCTCCAGGATGGTGAAGTAGCCGAAGCCGTAGCGTGCGCGGTGGGCGTGGAGGCGGGCGGCGATGTTCGCGGCCGAGCCGGACAAGAGGGCCGGGTGGGAGAGCAGTTCCTCGTCCGTGAGGTGGGAGACGTCCCCGATCAGCTCGCCCTTCTTCGCGAGGGGGTCGCCGTCGACGGTGACGATCTGGACCAGGAAGTTCAGCTCGGCGGGGGCCAGTTCGGCCGGCCGCTCGGCCTCGAAGCGGCGGTAGGCCGCGACGCGCTCCTCCAGGGCAGCGGGGCCCAGCAGCCGCGGTGCTCCGTCCGGGCCGGTGCCGCCTCCGGTGAACGCCATGGTGGTGGCGTGCCGGGCGGCCGTGCGCAGGAGCCGGTCGCCGCTTCCGCCGATCACCACCGGGACGCGGGGCTGGGCGGCCGCGGGGACGTGTGCCGGGTCCGCGAGCAGCCGGCCGACCTCGGTCACGGTGCGGGCCAGGTGGTCCACCCGCTCGCGCGGCGAGCCGAAGGGCAGCCCGGCGCTCTCGTGCTCGGCCCGCACGTAGCCGGCGCCGAGGCCCAGTTCCAGCCGGCCGCCGGTCAGTTGGTCGGTGGTGGCCACCTCGCGGGCGAGGAGGGCCGGGTTCCAGAAGCCGGCGTTGAGCACGTACGTGCCCAGCCGGGGCCGCTCGGTGACCTCCGCGGCGGCCACCAGGAACGGGAACGGGGCCGGCATGCCCAGGTGGTCGGCCACCAGGATCACGTCGTAGCCGAGCTCCTCGGCCCGGCGGCACTTCGCGCGCCATTCGGCGCCCGTGCCCGTACTGAACATGTTGACGGCGAAGCGGAGAGACCGGTCGGCCTGGTTCGTCATCGGGAGCCCCCTCGGTGATCGTTTGACCGACACCGTACCGGAGGTTGCCTCCGATACGCGCCCCGGTCTCCGCCCGAGGGGACGGATCCGCCGGCTCCGGGCCATCGTGCCGGACGGGCACCGCACGCCGCTCGTCGTTTTCCGCCCGCCACAACCCCGACGCGGCCCGTTTCGCACCCTGGAGTCGCGCACCGCGCACCCGGCGCGGGGCGAGCCGGCGGGGCGCGCCGCCGCCGATGTACGGCGCGCTCCCGCCGGCCGTGGGTGCCGCGGTCAGCGTCTCCGCGCCGCGCCGGGCACGCCGGGGTTGACGACGAAGTCGAAGGCCGCCTCCTTCGCCGGTCCCGCCTGACGGACCGTCATGAGCAGCCGCAGGTCGAAGAGGGAGTCGGTCTCGTTCCGGGGTTCGCCGGGGAAGTACAGCTGTGTCGTGAGGACCGGACCGCCCGGCGCCTGGACCTTGACGTGGATGTGGCGGGTGCGGCCGGGATAGAGGCCGGGGACGATGGTCGTGAGGGTGAACGCTCCTCTGCCGTCGGTGTATTGGTGGCCCCGCAGCCGGAAGCCGCGGTTGTCGTAGACACCGGCGTTGTCGGCCTGCCAGAAGTCCAGCAGGGCTTGCGCGACGGGTTGGCAGGTCGGGCCGAAGACGTAGCCCGTGACCGTGAGGCGGGTACCGCGCATGCCCGGTTCGAGCAGGGAGGCGCGTTCCGGTGAGCTCGGTTTGAAGTAGGGGCCTTCTATCTGGGGTGGGGTGGGCTCGTCGCCGTCGTCGCAGTACGGGGTGTGGGGCAGGGGCGCGCCCGTGGGCCGGTGGTCGCGGGCCAGGGCCACGCCGCTGCCCAGCAGGGCGGGCAGGGGCACGGCGAGGAGGGCCGCCTTGAGCACGGTCTTGCGGCTGATGTGCCGCCGTTCCTTCGCGTCCTCGCCGGTGCCGGGGCCGCCGTCGCGGTCGTGGCCGCCGGCCGTCCCGCCGGTGGGCAGGGTCTCGTCCGCCATGGTTCCGCCTCCTGGGGGTGGGGATGGGGGCGCGCGCTGCAGGACTTCTCCTGTGCGCTGAGGAACCTAGGGCGACGAGCGGGGCGGATCGATGCACTCCGTTCGGTGAACGTGGTGTTTACTCCGGTGATTTCCCGGGTGCTTTCTCCTGTGTTCTCTCCGATGCTCTCTTCGGTGCCCCCTCCGGCGTCCTGTCGCGGGTCCTGTCGCGCATCCTCACCGGCGTACTCTCCGACGTCCTGTCGCGCGTACTCTCCGACGTCCTCTCGCGCGTCCTCTCCGGCGTCCTCTCGCGCGTCCTCTCCGACGTTCCCTCCGCCGGGCACCCGCCCGCGGCCCGGCGGAAGTCGCCGGGGCTGACACCGGCCTCGCGCCGGAAGAAACGGCAGAAGTAGGCGGGGTCGCCGAACCCCACGCGCCGGGCGATCTGGGCGACGGTCAGGCCGGAGCCGGTGAGCAGCCGTTTCGCCTCCAAAGCGCGGGCGGCCCGCACCAGTTCGCCGGGCGTCCGGCCGGTGGCCTGTTTGACGGCCTCGATGAGGTAGCCGACGGAGACGCCGAGCCGGTCGGCGTAGGCGCGGACCGCGCCCTCGGCGCCCGCGGTCTCGGTGAGCAGCGCGCCGAACTCCCTGGCGACCTCGGCGGAACGGCCCGCGTCCGCCTCGGGTCTTCGCTCCCCCGGCAGCCGCAGGGCGCGGACGAGCAGGATGTGCAGGTATGCCTCCAGGACGGAGGCGTAGCCGTCGGCGCGGGCCGTGAACTCCCGTTCCATCGCCCGTATCAGGGCGCCGATCCCGGCCGTGTCGCCGCCGTCCGGACCGGTGGGCAGGCGCGGCACCCGCCGCTCCCCCAGGGCGCGCAGGAGGTGCCGGTCGTCGGGGCGGGACAGCAGGAAGTCCTCGGTGAACAGCAGGAGGACGCCGCCGAGGCCGGCGGCGCCCTCCCAGTAGTGCACCTGGCCGGGGAGTATGACGCACAGGTGGGGCGGCCGCAGGGGGTGGCGTACGACGTCGACGACGTGGGTGCCGGTGCCGGCGGTGACGTAGGCGATCTCGTAGAAGGTGTGCCGGTGGGGGTATCCGGCGCGGGACTCCGGGCCGAGGGCGTCGAAGGAGCCCATCGCGAAGGGCGGTGGGCAGGCGGCCGGGACGGCGAGCCGGTGCAGCGGTACGGGGTCGGCGGACGGGGGTGCGTCCTGGGCGTGGGGGCCATGCCGGCGTCCTTCCCCGGGGACGGTCCCGGTGTGGGGGGCGGGGCGTGGGCCGCCAGGGTGCCGCATCGCCGGGGTGGCGGCAAGGCGGGGGCGCCTCGTACCGTAAGGCCGGCCCGGCCACGCTCTCATGACGAGCCGTCAGCGGGCGAAGACGGCCCGCAGCGCGGCGGCGAACTCGGCCGCGTGCGTCAGGTAACCCACGTGCCCGCCCGGGAACTCCGTGACCTCGACGCCCAATCGCTCGGCCAGTGTCGTCGTCGTGCGGTAGGTGAGCGCGTGGGGCGGTCCCTCGCCGGTCACCAGCGTGCACCGGCCCGCCCGGAGGGCCTCGATGTCCGGGCGGAAGCGGGTGAAGGAGCGGAGTTCGTACTCCAGGCAGAACGCGCCGTTGGCCTCGACACGGCTCAGCATCGCGCGCGCGGGCGCGGGCAGCGCCTCGTCCGGCTCGGGTACATCGTCGAGGCCGATCTCCTCGCAGAGCCGCCGCATCGCCGGGCGCGGTCCCTCCCGCCGGTGGAGGGCGTGGATGTCCCGGAAGAGGGCGTGCCAGCGGTCGGCGTCGGGCAGCAGGTCGACGACGAACGGGTCGTGGGCGACCAGTGCCCGCACCCGGCCGGGGTGGCGGGCCAGGAGGTCCATGCCGGTCATGCCGCCGTAGCTGGTGCCGAAGACGTACGCCGGCCGCCCGGGGGCGACCGTGTCGAGCAGCAAGCGGGCGTCGTGGCCGCGCTCTTCGATCGTCTGCTCCCGGGGCGGGGCCGTGAGGCGGCTGCGGGAGTTGCCGCGCGGGTCGTAGGTGATGACGGTGTGGTCTTCGGCCAGCAGGTGGGCCAGCGGGCCGAACATGGCGGCGTCGCCGTCGCCGCCGTTGATCAGGAGGAGGGGCGGGCCCGCTCCGCGTACCTCGTAGTGGATCGCGGCGCCGGGAACGGTGAGCGTACCTGTCTCCATGGGTCCCCCAGGGTGCCGTGCGGAGCGGGCCGCCCGCAATGGCGCGGCGTACGAGCGGCGGCCCGGCGCTACTTCGGGCAGGTCGCGTCGGCCTCCGGAAGGCGGCCGGTGGCGAGGTAGGCGTTCACCCGCCCGTCCACGCACGCGTTGCCGTACTCGGCGTAGAGGCCGTGGTGCTCCGCTCCTTCGACGGTGAGGAGACGGGAGGACGGCAGCAGGCCGTGCAGGGCCCGGCTGCCGGCGTACGGGGTGCGCGGGTCGCCGGTGGCGGCGACGATCAGGGCGCGGGCGTCGGTGCGGACCTCGGTGGGTTGTTCGCGCGGCGGCCGGGGCCAGAACGCGCAGGGATTGGTGTTGTGCGCGAGCGGGCCGAAGACGGGGTGCGCGGCGCGGGAGTCCTCGACGGCGCGCCGGTACGTCTCGGCGTCGCGCGGTGCGGCGACGTCGCCGCACAGGATCGCCGCCTGGACGCTGCCCGCCGCGGACGCGGCCTCGCTCAGGGTGGCGGCGAGGATGTCGGCCAGCTGTTCGGGGGCCTCGACGGTGTCACCGTCGCGGGCGGCCCGGTGGAGCGCGGCGACCGCGCCGGCGAGGGCGGCGCGGTTGGGGTCCCGGTCGTCGGCCAGGGCGCTGAAGAGGAGGGACGGGACGACGGTGTCGTCGACCTCGTACGTCCGCTCCCCGGCACGCAGGGCGAGCGGGCGCCGGGCGGCCGTGCGGACGATGCCGTCGACGGTGGCGAGCACCTGTGCGCGGGTGCGGCCGAGCCCGTACCGGGCGTCGCGGCGCGCCGTCCAGTCGGCCCAGTGCTCCAGGGCGCGTTCGTTGGCGTCGATCGCCGTGGCCAGCAGCCGGGGGCTGTACGCGCGGGGGTCGAGGGCGCCGTCGAGGACGACCCGGTCGGTGCGGCCGGGGAACATCTGGGTGTACACGGTGCCGAGGTAGGTGCCGTAGGAGTAGCCCAGGTAGGAGATGCGGCGTTCGCCGAGGACGGCGCGGACGACGTCCATGTCCCGGGCGGTGTCGCGGGTGGTGATGTACGGCAGGACGTCGCCCGCCGCCCGGCCGCAGCGCTCGGCCAGGTCGCGCTGGAAGGCGGCCTGCCGCTCGAAGGTCTCCCGGCCGGAGCCGGCGGAGCGGAGCCAGGTGCCGGTGGGCCAGTGGCAGTCCAGCGGGGTGCTGCGGCCGACGAAGCGCGGGTCCATGCCGATGACGTCGTAGCGCTCACCGACGTCCTTCATGGCCGCGCGGATCTCCGCGGCGAGGCCGAGCGACGGGCCGCCGGGTCCGCCGTTGTTGACGAGGAGCGCACCGGCCCGGCGGGCGGTGTCGGTGGCCTTGACGCGGGAGACGGCGAGGGTGAGGGTACGGCCGCCGGGGTCGGAGTAGTCCAGGGGCACGGTGATCGTGGCGCAGCGGGCGCCGGCGCGGTCCAGGGCGCGGCCGGTCTCGTCGTCGGGTCCCTGGAGGCAGCTCTTCCAGTCCGGCCGCTGGTGCTGGTAGCGGGCGAGCCCGGCGGACGTGCCGGGACCTTCGCCGGCGGACGTACCGGAGCCGTCCCCGGCGCCCGTGCCCGTGCCGGCCTCCGCGACGGCGGGCAGTGCGGCCAGGCAGGCGGCGGCCGTCAGCGCGGCGGCGGCTCTGCGCAAGGGTGTCATCGCGTCTCCTTCACCATGAGCGGGGCGTTCCGGCAGCGGCCGGCCTCGACGCGACGGCCGCACCACGCCTCACGCTAGGCACCCGCGTGACCCGCCTCACTGGTGAAGACCCCCGAACGGCGGGTGGGGCCTCCCCCACCCGGCGCCGGCCCGCCGACGCGGCGTCAGGGGGCGTACGCAGTCGGGCGGACGGTCACTGGCCCACGGGCTGCCGGAGAAGGTCGGCGTCGCTGTGCGAGTACTCCATGACGATGTGACCCCTGTACTCCATGACGATGTGACCCCTGTCTGTCGTGAGGAAGGTGGGACGGGTGAAGGCTAGAACCTCGATAACGCTTGAGGTCAAGGCACTTGGGGCCGCGCCGGAGTCGTGCCGGTCGCGCCCCCGTGTGCGTCCGACACGACGCCACTCACCCTTTCGCGCCCCCTCCCGGTGGCCGGGGCAGCCCGTTCACGCTCCCTAGACTCGGGATGCGGGGCTTGCCGTTCGTCCGGCCCCCTGCCGACCCGTGAGGAGGCCCGCTCATGCCCGTGCAGGAGATCAGCCGTCCCGTCGCGCCCGTCGCGGCCCCTGCCGAAGCCGCCGCGGTCGAGGCACTGATGGCGGAACCGGAGTCCCCGGTCAGCGGCGCACCGCTCGAAGTGACCGCCGGGCTCGACGGCCTTCTCGGAGTCCTCCTGCTCTCCCCCAGGGAGCCCAAGGAGCCCAGGCGCAAGTGAGCGTCCGGCCCGCCTACGCGGCGGCGGCCGACGGGCTCGCGGACCGCGTCCTGGACGCGTTGTGCCGGGGGACGGACGGTGCGGGCCTGATCGCCCGGTACGTGGACGGCCATCCCGACCCTCTCGCGGCGCTCGCCGCCGTCCGGGTCGTCGGTGCGGACGTCTTCGTCCCCTGTCTCCTGGCCGGCGCTCCCCTGCGCGCGGAAGACGCCGACGCGGTGATCCGTTCCTTCACCGCCTTCCCGGTGCCGCCGGGCGGGCAGGCGTCGCGCTCGGCGTCCGCCGCCTGGCGTGACTGGGCGACCGCCCGCCTCCTCGTCCGCCTCGGCGCCGACGGCGCCCACCGGGTGGCGGCCCCGCCGCCTGCGGACGACGGCGTGCCGGGCGACCCTGCGCGCTGGCGGGAGTGGTCCCTCCGCATGGCCCGGCTGTCCCCGCTGGCCACGCCCCATCTCGACGGGCCGGTGCGCGTGGCGGCGCGCGGCGGGGCGGTCGCACTGAGCCGGGGGCTGACCCGCTCGCTGCTGCGTCGTGACCTCCCGACGGCCGCGCGGCTGGTCCGTTGGCTGGCGTTGCTCCGCCACGACGGCGTTACCCTGCCCCTGGACCCCGCGCCCGCTCTGGAGCATGTGGCGCTGCTGGCCGGCCGGAGCCCGCGGACCGCGCTGGACGCGGCTGTCGCGGGCCGGCTGCCGGCCTCGGGCGGCCCGGAAGCGGTCGCCGTATGACGCTGCCCGCGCCCGTAGTGACGGCCGCCCGGAGCATGGCCGACCGCGCCCTGACCTGGCTGCACACCCACCGCGCCCTCGGCGCGTTCCCGCCCGGCGCCACCGGGGGACTCGCCGGTCCCGACAGCGTCTGCCAACCCCTGGGCGAGACCGCCCTCGCCGCGTCCCTCGTGCTGCGCTCCCCCGGTGTCCTCGGCCCCGCGCGGCGCGAGGCCGCCCGGGAACTGCTGGAGTTCGCCTGGGCGCAGTTCCGGGACGGCGACCTGCTCTACGCACGCCAGTTGCGCCACCCGCTGGTGACCGATCCCCTGGAGATCTACGCGCACTTCGCCCGCTGCGGCCTCCGGCACACGGACCTCGACCGGCTGCTCGCCCACCGCGCCGGGCTGCGGTCGGCGCGCGGCGTCGAGCTGTTGCCCAACCGCCGGCTCGCCGTCGCCAACGCCCATCGTGTCGCCGGTCTCGGCCCGGACGAGGACTGGGCCGGGCTCGCCCGCGCCACCTGGCTCGCCGCCGCTCCCGAACCGTGGGCCATCGACTGGTTCACCGCCTACGTGCTGACCCACACGGTCTTCCACCTCACCGACTGGGGCGGGCTCCCCCACGGGCTGCCGCCCGATCTCGCCCGCTATGTGCGGACGTGGCTGCCCGTGTGGATCGATGTCTGGCGCGAAGTGCGCGCGTGGGACCTGGTGGCCGAGCTGATGCTCACCGGCGTCTGCCTGGACGAGCCCTACTGCTCGCCGGCCGACTGGGAGACGGTCGCCGCGCTCCAGAACGACGACGGTCTGGTACCGCGCGACGGCGAGCCCGTGGCGGGCGACGCGCGGAGGCGCTTCGAAGACCACCGGCACACAGTGGCCGTCACCGTGATCGCCGGTGTCGTCGCCCTCGCGCGGGCGGCGTGACGGGCGCCCCGCTCCGGGACCGGCTCCCGCCACTGCCGGCCCGGGGCGCGGACGCCGTGGCCGTCGCGGCCGTGCGCCGCGGCGAGCACGTCGTGCTGTGCCGGGGGTCGGCCCGGCCGGACTCGCGCTTCGAGGTCGGCTCCCTGACGAAGACCTTCACCGCCCTGCTCCTCGCGGAACTCGCCGCCCGCGGCGAGGTGCGGTACGACGACCCCGTCGCCCGCTACCTGCCCCACGGCGCACCCGGCCCGATCACCCTGCTCCACCTGGCCACGCACACCTCCGGCCTGCCGCACCTGCCACCGGGGCTGCTGCCGCGGGCCGTCCGGCACGGCTGGTTCCGCAACCCGTACGCGGGCTACCCTGCCGGCCTGGTGGAGGCCGTGCTGCCGCGTACCCGGCTGCGCCACCCTCCCGGCACACGCGTGCGCTACTCCAACTTCGGTGTAGGGCTGCTCGGTCACGTCCTCGCCCACGCCGCCGGCACCCCGTACCCGGCGCTGCTCGCCGAGCGCGTCCTGCGGCCCCTGGGCCTGACGGACACCGACTGCGACGCGGGGCGCCCCCAGCTGACGGGCCGGTGGCGCGGCCGGCCGCGCCCCGCCTGGCTGATTCCGGGGCTGCCGGCCGCCGGTGCGCTGCGCTCCAGCGCGCGGGACCTGCTCACCGTCGTCCGGGCACTCCTGGAGCCCGCGTGCGCCGCCGGTCCGCCGAGTCTGCGCGCGGCGCTGGCCGACGTCCGGCGCCCGCGGCTGGTCCTGCCGCGCACGGGCAAGCGGTTGTGCCTGGTCTGGAACCTGAACCCGCGCGGGGGCCGTCCGCTGCTCCACCACTCCGGGGCGACGCGGGGGTTCACCGCCTTCGCGGGCTTCCTGCCGGGGTCGGGAGCGGCCCTCGTGGCGCTGGCCGACGCCGGGCCGACCCCGGCGTCCGGCTTCGTCCAGGCGTCCTACGAGGCGCTGTGCGGGCTGGAGGACTGACGGACGCGTCCGCCGGAACCCCTACCGGGCCGACCGGCCGGAGTGAGTGCCGGGTGACCGGGAAGTCGAGGTACGTGTCCGGGAACGTCTCCGGCTGGTACGTGTAGTGCCACCATTCTTCCGGGAGGTTCCGGAAACCGGCCTTCTCCAGGCCGGATTTGAGCAGGAGTCGGTTGGCGCGCTGGGTGCCGACGACGCGCGGGTCGAGGGTGTGCGACAGGGTGTCGAAGCAGTCGAACCCGGTGCCCATGTCCAGGGAGTTGTCGGGGAAGCGGTCGCGCTGCGGCCCGTAGCACGGCTTCAGCGGTTCGCCGGGGCGGTACGGGCGGGTGGGGAGCGCGGGCAGCCGGACGAGGGTCAGGTCGACCGTACTGCCTTTGCTGTGGCCTGACTTGGCCGCGATGTAGCCGTCCTCGAACAGCCGCGTCTTGTCGACGCGCGGGTAGAACTCCGCCTTCATCCGCTGGTCGCCGAGGTCCTCGGCCCAGCGGACGAAGTGGTCGACGGCGCGCTGCGGCCGGTAGCAGTCGTAGACCTTGAGGGAGTAGCCCTGCCGGAGGAACGTCCGCTGCGCCCGGCGCAGTGCGGTGGCCGTGTCACGCGTCACGACGCACAGGGGCTGCCGGTAGCCGTCGATCCGCTCGCCGGTGAAGTTGTGGCGGGTGCGGTAGCGCATTTCCTGCCGGATGGTCGGGTCGACGTCCCGGAGGGCGACGAACTCCGGTGGCGCCGTGGGCTCACGGCGTTCCCGTGCCGCGGCCGGGGCGGTGGCGGGCACGGCCGTCACCGCGAGGGCGGCGGCCGTCCCGGCGACCAGGCCGCGGAGAACTCTTCGCATCGGATTCGAACCCCCTTCGTACGTGTCCGGGGTGCCGCGGTGGTGCCCGGCCCCGGCGGCATCCTGGCGGAGGCGCGCCGGGGGCGTCCAGCGCACCGGGCGGCGGTATCGGTCACGCCGTCGAGCGCCGCGCGTGGAAGATGCCCCAGCGCAGGCGTCCGCTCCGGGCCGCGTCCACCCACAGCGGCAGGTTGAGCAGGAGGCCCTGGAGGTAGTCGGGGCTGATGAGGTCCCGGAGGGTGTCCTTCCGGGATTCGGTCTCCTCGGTCAGCCGGACGTAGTGGCGCACCAGTTGTTCGCTGTGGTCGTCGAAGCCGACGTCCTCCAGGCCGAGTGCCGTCAGCCGTTCCCGGTAGAACGCCGGCGTGGCCAGCGCGTCGACGCCGAGCCGGGCGAGGACGGGCCGCAGGGCGTCGTCGGGGGTGCCCTCGGCGGCCATGATGTCGGTGAACGCCAGGGCGCCGCCCGGCGCCAGGACGCGTGCCGCCTCGGCCAGCGCGCGGGCGCGGTCGTCGCTGTGGCAGAGCGCCTCCAGCGAGCAGACGGCGTCGAACTCGCCGTCGCCGTAGGGCACGTCGTGGAACGAGCCGGTGACGACCTCGACGAGGCCGTCCAGGCCGCGCTCGGTGTTGGTCTCGCGGTGCCGTTCGTTCTGTGCCTCGCTGAGGTTGAGGGCGACGACCCGGCACCCGAACCGCCCGGCCAGGTAGCGGGCGGTGCCCCCGTACCCGGAGCCGAGATCCAGGGCCCGCCGCCCGGGCCCCAGCCGGTCGGCGAGGTACGCCGCCATCCGCTCCACGGTCCGCCGCGACGCGTCCGCGACGGGCTCCCCCTCGCGTGCGTAGCTGCCGGTGTGGATGTCCTCGCCGCCCCAGACGGCGTCGTAGAAGACGTCCACGTCCCGCGTCTCGTAGTAGCGCCGCGTCGCCTCGTCGTGTCGCCGCACTCCGCTCACCTCACCTTGGGGGCTGAACCTTGGGCCTGAACCTTGGGGGCTGATCGTTCCGACCGTCCCCAATCTGCCGTCGCGGGCGCGCGGTGAACAGAGGGCGTGGCCGGGGCGGCGGTACGGGCGGGTGTGCGGGACGGTCGTTCCGGGGGCGCCGCCGGTCAGACGGGTTGCCTACGCGTGGCCACATAGGCGAAAGGCGCCGAGACACCGGCGCTGTGGTGGTCGGCCGCCGAAAGGGCCAGTTCCAGGCGTTTCCGCGGCTTCAGTTCGAGGTCCGCCGTGGCGTGCAGGGCGCCCAGCGCGAATCCCTCGCCGCAGCCCACGGCGGCGTATCCGTCGGCGGGTTCGGCTATCTGATAGTCGCCGTAGACGGCGAACAGACGGCCGTTTATGCCGACGAGGAATGTGCCGGCGGATTCCTGTTCGGCGTCCTTGCGCGCCCAGCCGCCTTCCTTCAGGCACTTGCGGAGCTTGTCGACGAAGACGGTCGTCATGAAGCGGTCCAGATCGCCAGCGGGTTTGGGGGCGCGGAACGCGTGGTGCAGCAATTGGCCCATGCGGAAACTGGTGGTGAAGCCCATGACGTACGGGCCGTTCCGGAAGATCTTCGGATCCCGGCGGACGGTGATCCGGAGGCCGGCGACCCCGGCCGAATCCCCGCCCAGGTGCACCCGCCCGTTGTGTACGAGCCCGGCGATCACGGTCATGCGTCGTCCCCCTCCGCTGTACCCCTGCTCCTCTGCTCCCCTTCTCGATTACTGCGCCCGGGGCGGCGGCCGGAAACCGGCGGTCCGGCACGGCGGCCGGGCTCAGCGGGTGACGGCGGTCTCCCGTTCGAGGCGGGACAGCTTCTCGGGGTTGCGCACGGCGTAGAGGCCGGTGACGAGGCCGTCGTCGATCCGCACCGTCAGAACGGTGTCGACCGCGCCGTCGAGCCGGACGACCAGGGCCGGGAAACCGTTGGCCCACACCGGGCGCAGCGACGCCGCGGCGGCGGGGATCCGGGCGAGCACCCGGGCCACCGTGCCGGCCCCGACGACGGGGGCCGTCGCGGCCCGCACGACACCGCCGCCGTCCGTCAGCAGGACGACGTCGGGGGCGAGGACGTCGAGCAGCGCGTTCAGGTCGCCGGTCTCGACGGCCCGCCGGAACGCCGCGAGGGCGTCCCGGGTCTCGGCCGGGGAGACGGCGCCGCGCGGGCGGCGCGCCGCGACGTGCGCGCGGGCCCGGTGCGCGATCTGGCGGGCCGTGCCCGGGCTCTTGTCGACGGCCGCCGCGATCTCGTCGTACGCCAGGCCGAACACCTCGCGCAGCACGAACACCGCCCGCTCCGTCGGCGTGAGCGTCTCCAGGACCAGCAGCATCGCCGTCGAGACGCTGTCGGCGAGCTCGACGTCCTCGGCCACGTCCGGCGTGGTGAGCAGCGGCTCGGGCAGCCAGGGGCCGACGTAGGACTCCCGGCGCCGGCGCAGCGTCCGGAGCCGGGTCAGCGCCTGGCGGGTGGTGATCCGCACGAGGTACGCGCGCCGCTCGCGCACGGTGTCGAGGTCGACGTCCGCCCAGCGCAGCCAGGTCTCCTGCAGGACGTCCTCGGCGTCGGCGGCGGAGCCGAGCATCTCGTAGGCGACGGTGAACAGCAGGTTGCGGTGGGCGAGGAACGTCTCGGTGGCGGGGTCGGGGGTGGGGCGGCTGGGCTCGCGCATGGGGGGTCCTGTCTGTCTGTGGTCGCCGTTCTCGGCCGTTCACGCGCACAGGACGCCGGGCCCGGCCGCCGTGTGACGTCCGCGGGCGGTGGCGCCCGTCACATCGCCGCGCCGTCACACGTTTCCGGCGGGCGGCGTCTGGTGGGCGCAAGGAGGCCGCGCCGACACCGTGCGCGGTACCCGACTCACGAGGAGGACGCTCTGATGGAACCCCGTTTCGACCTGTTCGCCACCGAGACCGGCACGAGGATCGGCAAGCGGACCGCCGCGGTCAGCGCGGTGATCGAGCCGGCCCTGCCCAAGCCCCTCCGGGAACTGGTCTGCCTGCGCGCCAGCCAGATCAACGGCTGCGGCTTCTGCGCCGACGTCCACACCAAGGAGGCCGCGGCCTCGGGCGAGTCCGCGCTCCGGCTCGGCCTGGTCGCCACCTGGCGCGAGTCCACCGTGTTCACGGACGCCGAACGGGCCGCGCTGGCGCTCGCGGAGGAGGGCACCCGGCTCGCCGACGCCCACCAGGGCGTGTCCGACGAGACCTGGGCGCGGGTGCGCGAGCACTACGACGACGACCAGGTCGCGGCGCTGGTCGGGCTCGTCGCCATGATCAACGCGGCCAACCGGTTCGGCGTGATCCTGCGCCGGCCGGGCGGCTCGTACGAGCCCGGCGTGTTCGCCGCCCTGCGGGACTGACCGGCGGGACCGGCCGGGACGGCGGCCGGGGTACGACGACAGCCGTGGGCGGCGTCCGGAGGGGACGCCGCCCACGGCTGTCGTGTGGTTTCCGCCGGTCAGTAGGCGGAGTTCACGTGGTCCATGGAGCCGTACTTGTCGGCCGCGTAGTTGCAGGACGCCACGATGTTGGCGACCGGGTCCCAGATGTCCCAGGACGTGCCCTCGACGTGGTACGCCTTGAACGTCGGGTCGATGATCTGCAGCAGACCCTTGGACGGCACACCGTTGACGGCGTTGACGTCCCAGTCGTTGATCGCGTGCGGGTTACCGGTCGACTCCCGCATGATGTTCCGCTTCACACCCTCGTAGGAGGCCGGGATGCCCTTGGCCTTCATGATGTCCAGAGCCTGGGAGATCCAGCCCTCCAGGTCGTTGCCGTACGCCTTCGGCGCCGGAGCGGCGGGAGCGGCGGGGGCAGCCGGCTTCTGGATCGGCTTGCGGGCGGTGGAGCGGTTCGCGGCCTGCTTCTCCGCACGGTCCTTGTCCGCCTCGGCCTTGGCCTTGGCGTCCGCCTTGGCCTTGGCGTCGGCGTCGGCCTTGGCCTTGGCGGCGTGCTTGGCCGCGGCAGCCTCGGTCCGGGCCTGCTCGGCCGCCTTGTCGGCGGCGTCCGCCCGCTCGGCGGCCTGCGCCTGACCGAAAGCCTCCATGTTCATCGCGACCGGCTTGACCGGCGCCGGGGCCGCCACCGCGTGCGAGGCGGCACCGAACGCGACAGCGGCGGCACCGGCGGCGGTCAGAGCCGCGGCGGAGAACTTGTGGGCCTTGGTCAGACGGGTATAGCCGGAGTGAGTGGAACGCATGAGGAGGGTGAACCTTTCGGATCGGGAAACCGCCACGGGCCTGGACCGGCGCAAAGAAAAGCGCCGTTCTCGGTCGGACGGCGCCGTGCGGTCCCACCATTCTTAGCGGCGGCCAAAACCCCTGGCAACGACCGTGTCTACGGCCCTCTTTCGAGGTCGGGACGGTACGGACGGAGGCGCTCCCGGGCGCGTCCGGGCGGCGGCGCGACGGCCGGATACGGCCCGGCGCCGTAGGTGACGCGGGTCTCATGGGCGGGCACACACCCAGCGCCCCTCCGGCTCACGTGGCGTCGGCCGGGCGCTACGCGGCGAAGCCGGATTCCGGGGCCGGAGCCGGTCCGTGTTCGGTCGCCCGACGCCGGGCGAGCACCCCATCCGGCGCAGGGCCGCCGGATGCCGGACGCCGGGCCGGGCGCAGGGACAGGAGCCACGCCGCGCCCGGCGTCGGACCCCGCGTCCCGCTCGGGACCGGGCTCCGCACCCTTCGCGGCTGGGCGGTCCCCCACTCCACGCGGAGCCGGAGCCGCACCCGACACAGAACCGGACGCGCCCGGCACAGGCACGGAAGCCACGCCCCGCCGCGATCGAACCCCAGCCGCGCTCGGAGGTCGGGGTTCGCACCCGGCACAGGTCGGTCACCACACCCGGCACAGAGCCGTACGCGCCCCCCACAGACACGGAAACCACACCCCGCCCGCGACCGGACCCGACGCCCTACGCGGAGCCGGGCGCGGCGCCCCGCTCGGGAGCGGGCGCGTCCCGCACGGAACCGGGTTCCATGCCCGGCCCAGGGGCAGGCACCACCCCCCGCCCAGGCGCGGCATCCGCGCCCGCCGCGGAGCCCGGTGTGCCGCCCGACGCGGGCGCATGGGTCACTCCGCGCGCGGGCCCGGGTTCCCCCGCCGCCCCCGGTCCCGGCCCCGCTCCCGTCAGCAGCTCCCCGGCGCACGCGGCGAAGGCCGTCACCAGTCGGCTCCGGTCGCCCGCCCGGGTCGCCAGGACCACGTGGCTCGGCTCGACGCCTTCCAGGGGGATCACGGTCAGGTCCGGGCGGAGGCCGGCTGTCGCGCCGGCGGCCATGATGGCGACGGCCTCGCCCGCCGCCACGTGCTCCAGCTTGTCCTCCATGGACTCGATCAGCGGGCCGCCGGGTGCCGGGCGGCCGTCCGGTCGGGGGTCGATACGCCAGTAGGCGTCCCAGACGGGGTCGGGGTCGCGTACGCGGGGCAGGGGTTCGTCGGCGATGTCGTCCAGGGTCGCGCGGCTCCTGCCGGCCAGCCGGTGGTCGCGGGGGACGACGAGGACCCGTGGCTCGGAGTACAGGAGCGTCACGTGGAGTCCCTCGGCGGGGAAGGGCAGGCGGGCCACCACGGCGTCCGCGCGGTGGTCGAGGAGGGCCGCGCTCACGTCGTCCCACCGCAGGTGCACGGTCGCCGCCTCCGCTTCCGGGTGCAGGCGGCGCAGCTCGCGCACCGCGGGCGTGATGATCAGGGGTGGGAGGACGCCGATGGTGAGGCGGTCGGGCCGGGCCGCGGCGCGGGTACGGGAGGCCGCTTGCGCGGCGGATCGCAGGAGCGCCTTGGCGAGCGGCAGGAAGACCTCTCCGGCCTCGGTGAGCCGGGTGCCGCGCGGGGTGCGGTCCAGCAGCCGGGCGCCCAGCCGCCGCTCCAGGCTCCGGATCTGCCGGCTGAGCGACGGCTGGGCGATACGCAGGGCCTCGGCGGCGCGGCCGAAGTGCCGGTGCTCGGCGACGGCGGTGAAGTAGCGCACCAGCCGCAGGTCGAGATCCGGCGCGGGGCCTGCTGGTTCGGGCATGCCGGAAGCGTACTCCCGCCGGATGTCCGGGAGTTCCCCATCACCAACTATGAGCTGTGGTGATGCCTGTATCGCATGGCCGTATGCGGAATGGGACCTGGCCCGTCGCGCTCTCCGTCCGGAGGATGGGTCCATCGCCTCCGCCACCGACCGGTCACCGGGCGGGGCGCCCCCTTTCCTCTTCTCAGGAGTTCACCATGCGTGTCTTCGTCACCGGCGCCTCCGGCTTCATCGGTTCCGCCGTGGTCCGGGAACTGCTCGGCGCCGGGCACCGGGTCCTCAGTCTCGCCCGTTCCGACCGGAGCGCCGCCGCCCTCGTGGAAGCCGGTGCCGAGGTGTGCCGGGGCGACCTCGGCGACCCGGAGGGCCTGCAAGGTCCGGCCGCCGCCTCGGACGGCGTCGTCCACCTCGCCTACCGCCACGACCTGCTGGACACCGGGGACCTCACCACCGCAGGCGAGATCGACCTGCGGGCCGTGGAGGCCCTCGGCGCGGCGCTGGAGGGTTCCGGCAAGCCGCTGGTCTCGGCCTCCGGTTCCATGATCGTGCAGGCGTCGGGCCCGGTCGCGACGGAGGAGGACCCGGCTGCGCCGGGCACCCACCGGACGCCGGCGGAGAACGCGGTGCTCGCCCTGGCCGGGCGCGGCGTCCGCTCGTCCGCCGTCCGCCTCCCCCCGACCGTGCACGGCCGCGGCGACCGTGCGTTCCTCCCGGAGGTGATCGGCCGCGCCCGTGCCCGCGGTGTGTCGGCGTACGTCGGGGACGGCGCGAACCGCTGGCCCGCCGTGCATCTGCTCGACGCGGCCGTCCTGTTCCGGCTGGCCCTGGAGTCCGCGCCGGCCGGCAGCCGCCTGCACGGCGTCGCGGAGGAGGGGGTGCCGTTCCGCGACATCGCGTCCCTCGTCGGCCGCCGGCTGGGGCTTCCGGTGCGGGGCCTCTCCGGTGACGAGGCCGCCGCCCACTTCGGGTGGCTCACCCCGTTCGCCGGCCTGGACTCCCCCGCCTCGGCCACCCTGACACGGGAGCGGCTGGGCTGGCGTCCCGTCCGTCCGGGCCTCCTCGCGGACCTGGAGGAGGGGCACTACTGGGTGGTCTGACGCGCCCCGCCCCGGCTACACACATGTAATTCGCAACTAGTGCAAAGCACAAGGAAAACTTCCTATAGCCCTCCTCAACTCCCGCCAAGCCCTGCTGAACGAGCGGGGTTGGGCAGCATCGTGGATGCGGAACGGAGCGCGCCGCAGTCCGGCGGAGGCTCGGATCCGTCACGCGAAGGGGTGAGGTGCGTGGCTCTTCGTCGGGCCCGTGACAGGGCGGAGGCGGCGGCAGCGGCCGCCGAGGAGCGGCTGCTGCGGCTGGGCCGTTCGCTGCGGCCGGTGGACACGACGCCCGATCTGCGGGCCGTGTTCCGGACGGACCAGGACGTCAACGACAGCCCGTACCGGGAGCGCTGGGCGCACGACAAGGTGGTGCGCTCCACCCACGGGGTGAACTGCACCGGGTCCTGCTCCTGGAAGGTGTACGTCAAGGACGGCCTGATCACCTGGGAGACGCAGCAGACGGACTACCCGTCGGTGGGCCCGGACCGGCCGGAGTACGAGCCGCGCGGCTGCCCGCGGGGCGCGTCGTTCTCCTGGTACACGTACTCGCCGACGCGGGTGCGCCACCCCCACGTCCGCGGCGTCCTGCTGGAGATGTACCGGGAGGCGCGGGAGCGGCTGGGCGATCCGGTGGCCGCCTGGGCGGAGGTCACCGCCGATCCGCGGCGGCGGCGCCGCTACCAGAAGGCGCGGGGCAAGGGCGGGCTGGTGCGCGTCGGCTGGGAGGAGGCGCTGGAGATCGCCGCCGCCGCGCACGTGCACACCATCGCCGCGCACGGCCCCGACCGCGTCGCCGGGTTCTCGCCGATCCCCGCGATGTCGATGGCGTCGCACGCGGTGGGGGCGCGTTTCATGGCGCTGATCGGCGCGCCGATGCTGTCGTTCTACGACTGGTACGCCGATCTGCCGATCGCGTCCCCGCAGGTGTTCGGGGACCAGACGGACGTGCCGGAGTCCGGCGACTGGTGGGACGCCGCGTACCTGATGCTGTGGGGTTCGAACGTGCCGGTCACCCGGACCCCGGACGCGCACTGGATGGCCGAGGCGCGGTACCGCGGCCAGAAGGTGGTCGTGGTGTCGCCGGACTACGCGGACGCCACCAAGTTCGCCGACGAGTGGCTGCACCCGCATCCGGGGACGGACGGGGCGCTCGCCATGGCGATGGGGCACGTCGTCCTCACCGAGTTCTTCGTCGAGCGGCAGGTCCCCTACTTCACGGACTACGTCACGCGCTTCACCGACCTGCCGTTCCTCGTCGCCCTCGACGCGCACGAGGACGGGACGTACACCCCGGGGAAGTTCCTGACCGCCGTCGACGTGGAGGGCGGCTCCCCGTGGAAACCGGTGCTGTTCGACGCCGCCACCGGCCGCCCCTCCGTACCCGGCGGCACCTTGGGCGACCGCTGGGGCGCGGACGGCGAGGGCCGCTGGAACCTCGATCTCGGCGCCATCCGGCCGGAGTTGAGCTTCCACCGGCCGGATGGCCCGTCCGTCGAGGTACTGCTGCCGCGCTTCGACGAGCCGGGCGGCACGCTGCGGCGCGGCGTCCCGGTGCGGGAGGTCGGCGGCCGGCCGGTCACCACCGTGTTCGACCTGCTGCTCGCCGGGTACGGGGTGCGGCGGCCGGGGCTGCCGGGCCGCTGGCCGGCCGGTTACGACGACGCCTCCGAACCGTGCACCCCCGCCTGGCAGGAGGCGGTCACCTCCGTGCCGGCCGCGCGGGCGGCGCGCGTCGCCCGCGAGTTCGCTCGGACCGCCGAGGCGTCCCGGGGCCGGGCGATGATCGTCATGGGCGCGGGCACCAACCACTGGTTCCACTCGGACACCATCTACCGCTCGTTCCTGTCCCTGTTGCTGCTCACCGGCTGTCAGGGCGTCAACGGCGGCGGCTGGGCGCACTACGTCGGGCAGGAGAAGGTGCGGCCGTACGCGGGCTGGCAGCAGCTCTCGACCGCGGCCGACTGGTGCCGTCCGTCCCGGCAGATGGCGGGCACGCCGTACTGGTACCTGCACACCGGCCAGTGGCGCTACGAGCGGTACGGCGCCGACGCGCTGGCGGCGGCGACCGGCCGCGGCCTCTTCGCCGGCCGGCACACGGCCGACCTGGTCGCGCAGTCCGCCCGGCTCGGCTGGATGCCCTCCTATCCGACGTTCTCGGCCAACCCGCTGGACCTGGGCGCGGCCGTCCGGGCCGAGGGGGCGGACCCCGGCGCGTGGGTGGCGCGCCAACTGACCGCCGGGAAGCTGCGGTTCGCCTGTGAGGACCCCGACGCGCCCGCCAACTGGCCGCGGGTGCTGACGGTCTGGCGCGCCAACCTCATCGGTTCCTCGGCGAAGGGCAACGAGTACTTCCTCCGCCACCTGCTGGGCGCCGACGACAACGCGAGCGCGCCCGAGGCGCCGCCGGAGGACCGCCCGCGCGATGTGCTGTGGCGGGAGGAGGCGCCACGCGGCAAGCTCGACCTGCTGCTGGCGCTGGACTTCCGGATGACGTCGACGACGCTCTTCGCCGACCTCGTGCTGCCCGCCGCCACCTGGTACGAGAAGCACGACCTGTCCAGCACGGACATGCACCCCTATGTGCACGCCTTCTCCCCCGCGATCGACCCGCCCTGGGAGGCGCGCACGGACTTCGAGATCTTCCAGGGGCTGGCGGCGAAGGTCGCCGAGCTGGCCCGCGGGCGGCTGGACACGGCGTACGACCTGGTGGCGACGGCGCTCCAGCACGACACGCCCGGCGAGACCGCCCAGCCCGGCGGGCACGTGCCCGACTGGCGGGAGGCCGGCGTGCCCGCCGCACCCGGTCACAACCTGCCCGGCTTCGCCCTGGTCGAGCGCGACTACACGGCCGTCGCCGAGAAGCTGGCCGCCTTCGGGCCGCTGTCCGAACGGAACGGCGTCCAGGTCAAGGGCGTCACCGTACGTCCCGAGCCGGAGAGTCGCTGGCTGGCCGCCCGCTGCGGGACGGCCGTCGGGGGCGTGGCGGCGGGCCGGCCGCTGCTGGACACGGACGTGAAGTTCTGCGAGGCGATCCTCGCGCTGTCGGGCACCACCAACGGCCGGATCGCCGCCGAGGGCTTCGGCGAGCTGGCCCGGCGGTGCGGGCCGGGGAGCGGGCTCGCCGGTCTCGGCGAGGCGGTGGCCGAACGGCGGGTGGTGTTCTCCGACGCCCAGGACCGGCCGGTGCAGGTGGGGGCCAGCTTCGAGTGGTCCGGCAAGGAGGCGCCGGACCGCCGCTACGCGCCGTTCACCGTCAACATCGAGCACCGCAAGCCCTGGCACACCCTCACCGGCCGCCAGCACTTCTACCTCGACCACGACTGGATCGCCGAGCTCGGCGAGCAACTCCCCGTCTACCGCCCGCCGTTGGATCTGGCGGCGCTCGGGGAGTACGGGCCGGGCCCGGACGCCGGGGACGGCCGGGCGGTCACCGTCCGGTACGTCACCCCGCATTCGAAGTGGTCGATCCACTCCGAGTACCAGGAGAACCCGCTGATGCAGACCCTGGCCCGGGGCGGCCCGGTGATCTGGATGAGCGTGCCGGACGCCGAGGCGATCGGGGCGGCGGACAACGACTGGGTCGAGGCGGTCAACGCCAACGGCGTCGTCGTCGCCCGGGCCGTGGTCTCGCACCGCATGCCACCCGGCACCGTGTTCATGTACCACGTGCAGGAGCGCCTGGTGAACGTCCCGAAGTCCGCGGCGACCGGCCGCCGCGGGGGCGTGCACAACGCGCTCACCAAGCTGCTGATCAAGCCCACCCATCTCATCGGCGGTTACGGCCAGTTGGCGTTCGCGCCCAACTACTACGGACCCACCGGCAACCAGCGGGACGCCGTCACCACCATCCGGCGGCGCCCGCAGAACGTGGAGTACTGACGTGCGCCATGGCAAACCCCCTACCGGCGGCGCACCGGCCGTCGGACGTGTGATGGCCCAGGTCGCGATGGTGATGAATCTCGACAAGTGCATCGGCTGCCACACCTGTTCGGTCACCTGCAAGCAGACGTGGACCAACCGGGCCGGCACCGAATACGCGTGGTTCAACAACGTGGAGACCCGGCCCGGCCAGGGCTACCCGCGCGGCCACGAGGACCAGGACCGCTGGAAGGGCGGCTGGCGGCTGAAGCGCGGCCGGCTCGTGCCCCGCTCCGGCGGGCGCGCCCGCCGCCTCGCCCGGCTGTTCGCCAACCCCGAACTGCCCACCCTGGACGACTACTACCAGCCCTGGACCTACGACTACGACACCCTGATCAACGCGCCGCTCGGCGACGACGTGCCCACCGCCCGGCCGCGCTCCCTGACCGACGGCCGCCCCACCGCCGTCACCTGGGGGCCGAACTGGGACGACGACCTCGGCGGCGGCCCCGAGCACCTGGCCGGGGACCCGGTGCTGCGGAAGATGAACGAGGAGGTGCGGCTCGCCTACGAGCAGGCGTTCATGTTCTACCTGCCGCGCATCTGCGAGCACTGCCTCAACCCGTCCTGCGTCGCCGTCTGCCCGTCCGGGGCGCTGTACAAGCGCGTCGAGGACGGCATCGTCCTGGTCGACCAGGACCGCTGCCGCGGCTGGCGGATGTGCGTCTCCGGCTGCCCGTACAAGAAGGTGTACTTCAACCACCACACCGGCAAGGCCGAGAAGTGCACCTTCTGCTACCCGCGCATCGAGGCCGGGGAGCCCACGGTGTGCTCGGAGACCTGCGTGGGCCGGCTGCGCTACCTCGGGGTGATGCTCTACGACGCCGACCGGGTGGGCGCGGCGGCGGCCGTCCCGGACGAGAAGGACCTCTACGAGGCCCAGCTCGGCTGCTTCCTCGATCCGCACGACCCGGACGTCGTCCGCGCCGCCGAGGCGTCCGGCATCCCGCACGACTGGATCACGGCCGCCCGCCGCTCCCCCGTCCGCGCGCTGATCTCCACCTACCGGCTGGCGCTGCCGCTGCACCCGGAGTACCGGACGCTGCCCATGGTCTGGTACGTGCCCCCGCTGTCGCCCGTCGTCGACGCGCTGAGCGGCAGCGGGCACGACGGCGAGGACCCGGCCAACCTGTTCGCCGCCGTCGACGCGCTGCGCATCCCGCTGGCGTACCTGGCCGAGCTGTTCACGGCCGGCGACCCGGGGCCGGTCGAGGCCGCGCTCTGCCGCCTCGCGGCGATGCGCGCCCACATGCGGCGGGTGAACCTGGGCGAGCCCCAGGACCCCGCCATCGCGGCGAGCGTCGGGCTGGACGAGCACGGCATGGCGGAGATGTACCGGCTGCTGGCCCTCGCCAAGTACGACGAGCGCTACGTCATCCCCACCGCGTACGAGGGCGGGCCGCCCGTTCCGCAGGACCTGCCGGGGTGCAGCCTGGACGGGGCCGGCGGGCCCGGCATGTACGAGGGCGGCGCGGACGCCTTCCACGCCCCGCCCGCCGTCCCGGCCCCGGGCGGCGCGGACACACCGGGCGGGCGCGTGCCGGCGGGCCGCCTCAACCTGCTCAACTGGAACGGGCGCGGCACCCCGGCCGGCCTGTTCCCCCGGCGCGAGGGGGGCGGGCGATGACCGCGAACGCCGTCCGGCAGGGCGCGTCCCTGCTGCTCGCCTATCCGGACGCCGACTGGCCGGACCGCCTCCGGGCCGTCCGGGAGGCGCTGTCCGGCCTGCCCGGCGCGGGCCCCGCCCTGCTCACCGCGTTCTGCGACGAGGTGGCCGGCGTGCCCGTCCTCGACCTGGCGGCCCGTTACGTCACCACCTTCGACCGCAGCCGCCGGCGCACCCTGCACCTGACGTACTACGCGGACGGCGACACCCGGCGGCGCGGCGCCTCGCTCGTCCGCCTCAAGGCGGCGCTGCGGGCGGGCGGCTGGCAGCCGCCGGACGGCGAACTGCCGGACTACCTGCCGTCGTTGCTGGAGTTCGCGGCCCGCCGCCCCCGGGAAGGCGGCGCCCTGCTGGCCGGGCACCGGCCCGCGCTGGACCTGCTGCACGCCGCGCTGGAGAAGCACGGCAGCCCGTACGCGCGGGTGGTCCTGGCGGTGTGCCTGACCCTGCCCGCGCCCTCCGCCGCCGACCGGCGGCGGGCCCGGCGGGTGGCGCGGGAGGGGCCGCCCGTGGAGACCGTCGGGCTGGCCCCGTACGCCGCTCCGGAAGGCGGGCCGCGATGAGGTACGCGGACATCGTGCTGTGGGGCGTCCTGCCGTACGTGGTACTGACGCTGTGCGTCGCCGGTTCCGTCTGGCGCTACCGCTACGACCGGTTCGGGTTCACGACCCGCTCCACCCAGTTGCACGAGTCGCGGCTGCTGTCCGTGGCGGGGCCGCTGTTCCACTACGGGCTGCTGCTCGTCATCGGCGGGCACGTCGCCGGGCTGCTCGTCCCGGAGTCCTGGACGGAACGGCTCCACGTCAGCGAGCGGCTCTACCACCTCAACGCCCTGGTCCTGGGCGGCGCGGCCGGGCTCGCCACGGCGGCCGGGCTCGGGCTGCTGATCTGGCGGCGGCTGCGGGTGCCCGCCGTGCGGCGGACGACCAGGCCGAGCGACCGCCTGGTGCTGCCGTTGCTCGCGGCGGTGATCCTGGCCGGGCTCACCGCCACGGCCGGCGACGCGGGCGCGCATCCGTACGACTACCGGCGGGGGTGTCCGTCTGGTTCCGCAGCCTCTTCACCCTCGACCCGGACGTCGGCGCCATGGCGCACGCGCCGATGGCGTACCGGGTGCACGCGCTGCTGGCCATGGCGCTGTTCGCCCTGTGGCCCTTCAGCCGCCTGGTGCACGCCTTCGCGGCGCCGGTGGGTTATGTGGTGCGGCCTTATGTGGTCTACCGGTCGCGGGGAGGGGCTCGGGCGGGATCGCGCCCGAGGCGCGGCGTGCCGAGGTGACTCCGACGGCCTCGCCGGCCGGGGCGGGGCCGCGTCCTGCGCCGTGTTCCGCCAAGCCGGGCCGCCGGCGCCGCTCCTCGGCCGCCGACCCGCCGACTCGTCGACACGCGACTCGTCCGCACCCGGCCCGGCGGGGCCGCCCGTCGCGGTGAGCCGCACGGTCGTGGGACGGCGGCCCCGCCGACAGGACGGCAGCCGGGCACCCGGGCCCGTTACGGAGTCTCCTCCCGCGCCGTCGCCCGGTGCCGGACGCCCGAGCGTACGGCCCAGCGGAAGACGCCCAGCGCGAAGAGGGCGACGGCGAGGGAGTCGTAGGGGGCGGGCAGGCGGCCCGAGCCCTTGAAGGTGCCCAGCCAGGACAGCAGCGTCAGCACCGCCAGGTAGCACACCAGCCAGGCGCCCTCGCGCAGTTCGGCGGCGAGCGGGCCGTCGGCGGCGGAGCGCCGCATGGCGAGGAAGATCACGAGTCCGGCCAGGACGACGGGCAGCGCCAGCCGCAGGTCGTGCCAGCCCGACCAGTACACGAACTCGGTGGCCACGACGAAGCTGACGGGCGCGATCCAGCGCAGGCCCGGCACCCAGCCGGCCGTCCGGGTGCCGGGGTCGGCGCGGAAGACGGCGACCGCCACGGCCGAGGCCGCGTAGATCAGCAGGTACATGTCGCCCATGATGCTGACGATCCGCTGCCACTCCCCGAAGGGCAGCAGGAAGACGACGATCACCACGAGGTTCAGGGCGAGGGCCCGGTGCGGGATGCCGGACCGGCGGTCCACCCGCATGAACGTCCGGGGCAGGGTGCGGTTCTTGGCGAGGGCGTAGGTGTGACGGGCGTTGAGGGCCACGCCGACGTACGCCGAGCCGCCGGGCGAGAGCACCGCGTCGGCGTAGAGCAGGCTGGAGAGCCAGTGCAGGTTGAGGATCAGGGCCAGCTGGCCAAAGGGCGACTCCAGGTCGACGCCCTTCCAGCCGTGGCCCAGGAGGCTCTCGGGGACGGTGAAGAGGAAGGCGAACTGGAGGGCCAGGTACATCAGCAGCGCCAAGCCGATGCCGGTGAGGACGGAGGCGGGGATGGTGCGGCGGGGGTCGCGTGCCTCGCCGGAGAAGTCGAGGGCGGCCTGGAAGCCGTTGACCGAGTAGACGATGCCGCCGCCGGCGAGGGCGGAGAGGCAGGCGGCGTAGCCGTAGGGGGCGAAACCGCCGTGGTCGGTGAGGCGTCCCGAGTGCCAGCCGGAGGCGAACAGGGCGACGACGGTGACGAGCGGCACGGCGATCTTGAAGATGGAGACGAGGTTGTTCAGCCGTGCGAACAGGCGGACCGCGAACCAGTTCAGCGCGGTCAGCAGCACGCTCAGGCCGACGGCGAGCGCCAGGCCGGTGGGGGTGAGCACATGGCCGTGGTAGAGGTCCGGCAAGTAGTGGTCGGCGTACTGCATGATGGCGCTGATCTCGGCGGCGGTGCCGCCCACCGACAGCAGGACGGACCAGCCGATCAGCGTCCCGACGAGCCGCCCTCCGGCGTACAGCGGCCAGCGGACCGTGCCGCCGCCCTCGGGCCGTGACGCGCCGAGCTCGATCATCACCAGGGCGACGAGTCCGCACAGCACACCGGCGCCCACCCAGGTCAGCAGGGAGGCGGGCCCGGCGGTGCGGGCCGCGTACATCGCCGCGAAGAGCCAGCCGGAACCGACGATGTTGGAGAAGCCGATGGCGGTGAGCGCCCGGAAGCCGAGGTCCCGCCGGAGCCTGCCCTCCTGCACGGCCGCCTCGACGACGGCGGTGTCCGCTGCGGCGTCGTGATCCGCTGGCACGTGCTCTCCCTGTCCGAGGCGTCCCGCCGGTGCGGGTGAACGATCACTCAACCTTAGGTGACACCTCGTCATTCCCTCCGGTCCCACGATGCCCCTCGTGTCCCGGAGCGCACAGTGATCGAAATGGCCGGAAGTCATCGCATGAGCGACCTGCCCGGTGATGAGCACAACGCGCACAACGTCCCCTGCCGAAGGATCGGCAGCGCCCGGCCGCGTGGACGAAAGGTTTCCCGGCCTCCCGCCGCTCGATTTCAGCCAACCGGGCGGCTGTCAACTGAACACTTCCATAAGGTTGTTGCGTGTTCAGGGGGCGGAATGGCACGTTCCGTTGCGCCACACCCAGGGTGACCGCAATCAACCGAACTGGGTTGCTATGTTTACGGTTCATGGCCCAGGTATGGTCGCGCGCTGGGGGGAATATGGATGTGCTGCGCAGTCCGGATTATGCCGAACGTAAGAAGGAGTTGGCCGCGCTCGGGGGGTTACTCACGGAAGCAGGGGCGGGGCGCGGAAGCGTCGCGCTGGTGAGCGGACCGGCGGGCAGCGGGAAGACCCATCTCCTGCAGACGTTCTGCAAAGAGGCGGAGAGGGCCGGCGCTCTCTTGTTGACCGCCGCGGCGTCCCGCGCCGAGTCCGGACTGCCGCTGGGCGTGATGGACCAGCTGTTCCGGTGTGAGACGCTCCCGGCGGAGCTCCGGCGCCGGGCGACCGCGCTGCTGGCCGGCGAACCGTCCGGCTCCCGGGGCCGGACGCCGGCCCGGAGACGATGAACCAGCCGAGCGTCGAGGTGGCCAACGGGCTGCGGTCGATCCTGCTGGAGCTGAGCGACCGCGGCCCGGTCGTGGTGGGCATCGACGACCTCCAGTACGCCGACGGCCCGTCACTGCAGATGCTGCTGTTTCTCCAGCGCCGGATGAAGACCTCCCGTGTGCTGCTCCTGCTCGCGGAGCTGTCCACGGTGCGCT
This sequence comes from Streptomyces sp. CA-181903, assembly GCF_050937075.1. Lineage (NCBI taxonomy): Bacteria > Bacillati > Actinomycetota > Actinomycetes > Kitasatosporales > Streptomycetaceae > Streptomyces > Streptomyces sp. CA-181903. Next base: position 7,405,764 of record NZ_JBNJLY010000001.1, on the reverse strand, counting down.
CGCCCCACCCCGTCTTCCACGCCGAGCTGTTCCGCCAGCCGAACTGCCGCAAGATACGCCTGGACCTGCTGAGCCGCTCGGGCGTCCACGCGCTGATCGAGTCCAGGCTCGGTCCGGCGAAGGCACGGGAGCTCACCGAGGCGTACCACACGGCCTCCGGCGGCAGCCCGCTGTTCCTGACCGCCCTGCTGGACGACCACGAGGCCGCCCACCGCCCAGGCGGCGAACCGGCCGTCCCCGATCCGGCCGTCCCCGAACCGGCCGCGTCCGACGCGGCCTTCCGCACCGCGCTGACCGACTGCCTCTACCTCGCGGAGCCGTCGGCGCTCTCGGTCGCGCGGGCGGTGGCCGCGCTGGGCACGGCCGGTTCGCCGGCCCTGATCGGCCACGCCCTCGACATGAACACGTCGACGGTGGAGCACGCCCTCGCCTCACTGGCCGCCACCGGGCTGCTCGGTCCGGAGGACTTCCGCCATCCCGCGGCGCGCACGGCCGTCCTGGCGGAGACGCCGCCCGACACCCGGCACGACCTGCACCTGCGGGTGGCGGCCGCGCTGCACCACGCCGGGGCGCCACCGGGTCCCGTCGCCGAGCAGCTGCGTGCGGCGGAGCGGGCCCCCGAGGCGTGGATGACCAACGTGTTGCGGGAGGCCGCCCGCGGCGCGCTCGCCGCCGGCCGGAGAGCGACCGCCTGCGCCTACCTCGACCTGGCCCTGAAGGACTGCGCGGACCGCCGGCAGCTCGCCGCCCTCACCGCGGACCGGATGCGCGTCGAGTGGCGGAAGTCGCCGCTCAAGGCCATGCGGCACGTGGAACTGCTGTGGGAGGCGCTGCGGGCCGGGCGCCTGAACGGCCATGACGCCGGGCTGCTGACCCGCGGCCTGCTCTGGCACGGCAGGTACCGGGAGGCCCGGGAGGCGCTCGCGCTGTGGAAGGCGTACGGCGCCGCGGCCGACCCCGCCGAGTCGGAGGAACTGGCGGCCCTCACGACCTGGATGGCGTACTCGCACCCCTCGCTGCTGGCGGTTCCCGGCGCGGCCGTGGTCACCGCGCCGCGAACCGGCCCGGACGCGGCACGCCCGTTCGGCCGGCACGCCGTCAGCGTCCTCTACCGGCTGCTCGCGGACGGCGCCGGCGAGGCGGCCGCGGCCCGTGCCGAGGCCATCCTGCACAGCGTCGTCCTGGGCGGCGCCACCCTGGAGTCGCTGCACGCCGCGCTGCTGACCCTGCTCTGCGCCGACCATCCCGACAAGGTCGCCGCCTGGAGCGACGAGCTGCTGAAGGAGGCCGAGCAGCACGAGGCGCCGATGTGGCAGGCGGTGTTCGCCACGATGCGCGCGGACGCGGCGTTCCGGCAGGGCGACATGGCCACCGCCGTGCGGCACGGCGAGGCCGCGCTCGCCCGGCTCCCGGCGTCCGCCTGGGGCGTCGCCATCGGCAGCCCGCTCGCCGTGCTGATCCTCGCCACGACCATGATGGGACGGCACGACGAGGCGGTGCGCTACATCCGGCAGCCCGTGCCGGACACCATGTTCGAGGCCCGCTACGGCCTGCACTACCTCAACGCGCGCGGCCACTTCCACCTCGCGACGGGCCGGCCGGCGGCGGCGCTCACCGACTTCGAGAGCTGCGGCCGGCTCGCGACCGCCTGGAGACTCGACCTGCCCGCCCTGATCCCCTGGCGCGGCGGCGCCGCCGAGGCCGCGCTGGCCCTGGGGCTCAAGACCCGGGCCCGGGCGCTCGTCGAGGAGCAGCTGACGCGGCCCGGCACCCGGCAGCCCCGCACCCGGGGCACGACCCTGCGGCTGCTGGCCGCGACCGGGGCGCCGGAGGACCGGCCGGGGCTCCTGCGCCAGGCCGTGGACCTGCTGCGGCCGGACACCGGCCGCTTCGAACTCGCCCGCGCGCTGGCCGATCTCCGGGACGCCCACGAGGCGCTGGGGGAACGCGAGGCAGCCGAGGAGGCGGGGCGGCGGGCCGCCGAGATGATGGCGTCCTGCCAAGTGCCCGCGGAACGGGCGCGCCCCGGCGGCGTCCTCCGGCCGGTTCCGGCCGCGCCGGCCGCGCCGGCCGCACCGTCGGGTACGGCACCGGGCATGGCGCCACGCTCGGCCGAGCCGCCGTCCGGTCCGCCGGAGGCCGCGAGACCGTCCGCCGCCGAGGTGCTGAGCGACGCCGAGCGGCGCGTCGCCGAACTCGCCGCGGCGGGCGTGACCAACCGGGCGATCGGCCGGAAGCTGTTCATCACCGTCAGCACCGTCGAGCAGCACCTCACCCGGGTCTACCGCAAGCTGGACGTCAGCCGGCGGAGGGACCTGGCCGCCCGGCTGGGCCTGGGCGCACCGGACGCCGAGTCCGCCTGAGCGGTCCCGGGCCCCGGTGCGCCGGCCCTGCCCGCGCGCCCGCCGACGGTCCGCCGCTACGGCTCGTAGATCCACTCCAGATAGCGTTCGATCTCGTCCGCGGCCCGGCGCGCGCCGCCCGCCCGGCGCGCCTCGCGCTGGAGCCCGCGCACCCGGTGCAGGGTGTCGGCGTCGTCGAGGAGGGTGCGGACCGCTTCGGCGAGCCGTTCCGGAGCGGCTGCCTCCGGAGGCAGCCGTACGCCGAGGCCGAGTTCGGCCACGCGGTCCGCCACCTCCCGTTCCGACGCGGTCGTCGGCACGGCGACCAGCGGGGTGTTGAAGTAGAGGGCTTCCATGACGCTGCCGGCGTCCGGATGGCAGATGTACGCGGAGGCCCGGCGCAGCACCACCGAGCGCGGCACCCGGGCGTGCACCTCCACGTTCGGCGGTAAGGCGCCCCGCTCCCGGCCGCGGTCGTCCGCGCCTCCGGTGGTGACGACCAGGTGCAGCGGCAGGCGCGCCAGCGCCGCCGCGCACTCCCGGAGGTAGCCCGGCTCCCGGTGGAGCAGCGCGGGGTCCAGGGCGAGGAGCACCACGGGCAGCCCGTTCGCCGCCGGCATCCAGCGCTCGTCGATGCGGCGCTCGGGGATGCACGGCCCGACGAACGCCACCCGGCCGTCGAACAGGTCCCCGTCGCTCTGGAACGCCCTGGGCATCAGGGCGATGGACAGCGGCTCGGCCCGGGTGTAGAAGTCCTGCGGCGGCGCGCCGGCGTGCTCGGCGTAGGCCAGGAACCGGGCCAGCCGTCTTCGCAGCCCGTCGGGGAGGCGCGCCAGGCACTCCTCGGACGACCGCCCCTCGGGCACCGGCGGGTCGGCACCGCGGGCGTCGTCCCAGGCGAACGAGGGGTAGACCTGTACGCCGGGCCGGTTCCAGCGGCAGGTGAGCAGGCGGGCGACGACGCGGGTGGAGGACTCGTACAGCACGAGGTCGGGGATGTCGTCGGCGAACTCGGCGTGGATCTCCTCCGCGCAGTCGAGGGTCTTCTCGACGCTGGAGAGGTCGAGCGCCGCGGCCGGGTCCCGCGCCTCGCCGTACGGCCCGTACTCGGGCCGGGACTCCGGCACCAGGACGTCCACGCCGGCGGTGGCGGCCCGCTCGGCGAACTCCATGGTGGTGATGTAGGTGATCCGGTGGTCCCTGCGGCGCAGTTCGCGCACGATGGGCAGCATCGGCCGGGTGTGGGCCTCGTCCGGCGCGCTGATCACGGCGATGGTGTAGCAGCGCTTGGGGGGCTCCTTCTCCATGAGCGCGACGCCCCCTCGCGGCACGTGTCCGAGGCCCCTCCCACCGGCCCGCGCGGTACCCGGACGAATCTTCACGGGGATCGTGTGCCCCGGTATCAACTCGCTGATGAGATCGCATCCTTGGCCTGGCGCCGGAGCGTAGCACGCGTGCGGCGCGGTGCGGACGCATCCGACGGCGCGCCCCCGGGCGGCCGAGCATTCCCGGCCGGTCCGGTGGCGGTCGAATGCGCGACGAATATCGCTTGTACAGGGGAAAGACCCGCGCCCGGTTCTTCGAACCTTTCGCGAAAGCGTCTGTGGATGTACCCCCCGTGACTGACTTTCCGGCGGCGGGGTCCGGCAATCGTGGCGTGGGTCACAAACAGGGATGAGAGGTGATGGAGGTGACGCAGGTGATACAGATGATGGAAGTGATAGAGGTGGCGGAGGTGACGGTTTATCGGAAATGGTGATGCGGGGAGGCCCCGGCGTGCCGGTCGGGCACTGCCGGGGCCGGGGGCCCGCAGGCCACAGCGGTGTTCAGCGCCCGCCGCGGTGCTCGTCGAGTGCCGCCACCCACGCCTCCACGGCCTCGGCCGTCGTCTGCGACGCGCCTTCGAGGAGGGTGAAGTGGTTGCCGGGGACCTCGCGCAGGGTGTGCGCGGCGGGCCAGGAGGAACGCCAGTCGGCCTCGCCACTCCCGGCCTCCGCCTGCCCGGGGAAGGGCTCCGTCGGCCGGACGAACAGCACGGGCGCCGTCATGGGCCCGGGGGCGCACCGGGTGATGAAGAGGCTGTAGCGGCCCATGGCGGAGAGCCGGTCGGCGGTGAACGTCCCGAAGGCGTCCTCGCGTTCCAGCATGCCGTCCAGCATCCGCGCCCACAGCGCGTCGCCGTCGCCGTTACCCCCGTCGCCGCTTCCCCCGGCGTCGTTTGCCTCCTCGCCAGTGGGCAGATAGGTGTCCAGCAGGACGACCGCGGCGGGTCGCATACCCTCGGCCTCCAGCCGGCCCGCCGTGGCGTGCGCGAACTGCCCGCCCGACGAGTAGCCCACCAGGACGAACGGCTCGTCGCCCGCCAACTCCCGCACGCTGTGCGCGAAGTGGTCGACGGCGGCGTCCACGGAGGCGGGCAGCGGCTCGCCGGCCGCGAAGCCGGGCGAGGTCACCACGTGCACGTCCCGCACCCCGCGGAAGTGCGCTGCGAGCCGCGCGTACTGCTGGGGCCCGGCGAGGGCCATCGGCGACGGGAAGCAGATCAGGGCGGGCCCCCGGGAACCGCGGGCCAGGGTCACCGGCTCGCGCACGCCCCGCGCCTCGGCGGCGGTACGGAAGGAGGGGCGCAGGTCGGCCGCGGCGTTCAGCAGGGCGGTGCCCGCCGCCATCTTCCCTTCCCGGACCGCCGCCCGGAACAGCCCGCTCAGCGTCTCCGCCGGCCGCGGTACGCCGGCCGCGTCCCGCCCGGAACCGACGGCGACGTCGGGGAGCGCGGGCGCGGTGTCCAGCGCGGTACGCAGGTGTGCGGCGAGCCGGGCCGGGCTGCCGAGGTCGAACACGGCGGCGGGGTCGATGTCCAGCCCGGTCGCCCGGCCCAGGGCCCGGCGCAGCTCGGCGGCGGACAGCGAATCGACACCCGCCTCCAGGAACCCGCGCTCCGGGTCCACCTCGGCCACGGACTCGTACCCCAGCACCAGGGCGACGTGTTCCACGACCACCTCGGTGAGCAGCTTCTCCCGTTCCACGTCCGGGAGTTCGGCCAGCCGGGCGCGGAGCCGCTCGGGAGCGGCCGGGTCGTGCCGCGGTCCCGTGGTCTCGGACGTGTCCTGTCCGGCGGTGCCGAAGCCGGAGGCGGAGCCGCCGAACAGGGCGGGCGAGTCGATCCAGTAGCGGCGGTGCTGGAACGCGTACGTCGGCAGGTCCACCACGCGCGCGCCGCTGCCCTCGTAGAACGCCGCCCAGTCCACGGGGACACCGGCGGTGTGCAGGCGTCCCACACCCGCCGCCACCGCCGGAGCCTCGTCCCGCCCCTTGCGCAGCAGCGGCACGACCGCCGCCCGCTCGGCCTCGTCCGGCTCCAGGCACGCGTCCACCATGCCCGACAGCACCGCGTCGGGACCGACCTCCACGAACCTGACGGCACCACGCGCCACGGCGGCCCGCACGGCGTCGGCGAAGCGGACGGGGCGGCGGACGTGCTCCACCCAGTAGTCGGCGCTCGTCAACTCCCCGGTGGTGGCGATCTGTCCGGTGACGGTGGAGACGATCGGGATGCGGGGTTCGGTGAAGGACAGGCCGGCGACGACCGTGCGGAAGTCTTCCAGCATGGGGTCCATGAGGGGGGAGTGGAAGGCGTGGGAGACCTTCAGCAGTGAGGTCTTGCGGCCCTGCTCCTTCAGCTTCTCCACGATCGCGGTCACGGTTTCGCGAGCGCCGGAGATGACGACCGCGCGCGGGCCGTTGACGGCGGCGATGGCTGCGTCCTGCGCCTTGCCGAGCAGGGCGAGGGCTTCGTCTTCGGTGGCTTGGAGGGCGGCCATGACGCCGCCGTCGGGCAGGGCCTGCATCAGCCGGCCCCGCGCCGCCACCAGCGTGCACGCGTCCGCCAGGGACAGCACCCCGGCGACATGCGCCGCCGCGATCTCCCCGATCGAGTGCCCCGCCAGCACCTCCGGCCGCACACCCCACGCCTCCACCAGCCGGAACAACGCCGTCTCGACGGCGAACAGAGCCGGCTGCGCGCACTCCGTACGGTTCAGCACCTCCCCGTCCTCGCCGAACAGGACGTCCTTGAGCGGCCGTTCAAGGTGTGCGTCGAGATGCCCGCACACCTCGTCCAACGCCCGCGCGAACACCGGGAACGTCTCGTACAGCTCCCGGCCCATCCCGATCCGCTGCGCGCCCTGCCCCGTGAAGAGGAAGGCGGTTTTGCCGGTGGTGCGGGCCGTGCCCTGGGTGAGGCCGGGGGCGGGGGTGCCGTCGGCGAGGGCGGTCAGGGCCGTGGCGAGGTCGGTGCGGGTGCGGCCGGTGACGACGGCGCGGTGGTCGAAGTGGGCGCGGGTGGTGGCCAGGGCGAAGCCGGTCGGGGCGAGGCCGTCGTCGTCCGGGAGTACGTCCAGGAGGCGGCGGGCCTGCGCGCGCAGGGCCTGCGGGCTGGTGGCGGAGAGCGGCCAGAGCACCGGGCCCGTGGGTGCCTCCGGGGCGGGGGCGGGGGGCTCCTGGGGTGCTTCCTCCAGGATGACGTGCGCGTTCGTCCCGCTGATCCCGAAGGACGACACCGCCGCACGGCGTGCCCTGTCCGAGATCCACGGGCGGGCTTCGGTGAGGAGTTCCACCGCGCCCGCCGTCCAGTCCACCTTCGACGACGGCGCGTCCACATGCAGCGTCCTCGGCAGCACACCATGACGCATCGCCATCACCATCTTGATGATGCCCGCCACACCCGCAGCCGCCTGCGTGTGTCCGAGGTTGGACTTCACCGAGCCCAGCCACAACGGACGCTCCGCCGCACGGTCCTTGCCGTACGTCGCCAGCAGCGCCTGCGCCTCGATCGGGTCGCCCAGCGTCGTCCCCGTGCCGTGGGCCTCCACCGCGTCCACCTGCTCGGCCGACAGCCGCGCGTTGGCCAGGGCTGCCCGGATGACGCGCTGCTGCGACGGGCCGTTCGGCGCCGTCAGTCCGTTGCTGGCGCCGTCCTGGTTGACCGCCGAGCCCCGCACGACCGCCAGCACGCGGTGCCCGTTGCGCCGCGCGTCCGACAGCCGCTCGACCACGAGCACGCCCACGCCTTCCGAGAACCCGGTTCCGTCCGCCGCCTCGGCGAAGGACTTGCACCGTCCGTCGGGGGACAGCCCGCGCTGGCGGCTGAAGTCGACGTACGTGCCCGGGGTGGCCATGACGGTGACGCCGGCCGCCAGGGCGAGCGAGCACTCGCCGTTGCGCAGCGCCTGCCCGGCCAGGTGCAGGGCGACCAGCGACGACGAGCACGCCGTGTCCACCGACACCGCCGGGCCCTCCAGCCCGAGCGTGTAGGCGACGCGGCCCGACACGACGCTGCCGCTGCCGTAGCTGTTGACGTAGTCGTGGTACATGACGCCGGCGAACACACCCGTCTTGCTGCCCCGAAGGGCGCGCGGGTCCATCCGGGCGTGTTCCAGCGCCTCCCACGACGTCTCCAGCAGCAGCCGCTGCTGCGGGTCGAGGGCGTGGGCGTCGCGGGGTGCCACGCCGAAGAAGGGGGCGTCGAAATGGGCGGCGTCGTAGAGGAATCCGCCGTGGCGGGTGAGGGAGGTGCCGTCGTTCTCATTGCCGGAGTCGGGCTCGGGGTCGGGGTCGGGGTCGTACAGGGCGTCGACGTCCCAGCCCCGGTCCTCGGGGAACTCCGCTACGGCGTCGATCTCCTCGCTGACCAGCCGCCACAGGTCCTCCGGGGAACGGACGCCGCCCGGGTAACGGCAGGCCATGCCGACGATGGCCAGCGGTTCGCGCAGGGCGCCGGACAGCCTGCGGTTCTGTTCGCGCAGCCGCTCGGTCTCCTTGAGCGAGGTCCGGAGGGCGTCGACGAGCTTCGCCTCCGGGGCGGCGGCCTGCCGGGGTGCGGGGTCGGGCCGGCCGGTCCGGCTCGGCTGACTGGGCTGGGTCATGGTGATGTCACTTCTCCCGCGTCATGTCAGTGACGTCGAGGACGTCGACGTCCTGGTGGCCCGATCCGCCGTCCCCCTCCGGGTCTCCCCCGAAGACGTCGTGGGCGTCGTAGGCGTCGTACTCGTGGTCGTCCTCCGCGCCGTACGCTCCGTCCACGCCGTACGCTCCGTCCGCCGCATCGGCTCCGTCGCCGTCCCGCGTCGCGCCCGTGTCGGCGAGGGCCATGCTGATCAGGGCGTCGGTGTCCATCGCGTCGATGGAGTACGCGGCGGCGCCCGTCTCCTCGTCCGCGGCGAGGACGCCGGCGTCGAGTCCCGCGAGCTCCAGGAGGCTGTCCATCAGACCGGCTTCCCGCAGGCGGGAGAGCGGGATGGCGGCGAGCGCCGCGCGGACGCGGTCCTCGGCCGAACCGGAACCGCTTCCGTCCGCCGCCGGCTCCTCCTCCAGCCGGGGCGCGAGCTCCTCCCACAGGTGGTCGGCGACGGCCCGGCTGCTCGGGTGGTCGAAGGTGAGCGCGGCGGGGAGCCGGAGGCCGGTGGCGGCGTTGAGGCGGTTGCGGAACTCGACGGCGGTCAGCGAGTCGAAGCCCAGGGCGTTGAACGACCGGTCGGCGTCGACACCCTCCGCGTCGGTGTGCCCGAGCACCGCCACGACCTGCGCCCGGACCACCTCCGTCAGCAGGTCCCGGCGTTCCGCCGCGGGCGTCTCCGCCAGGCGGGCCAGCAGGTTCCCGGTGCCGGCGGACGGCTCCTGGGCCGACCGCGCGGTTCGCCGTGCGGTCGTCCGGACCAGGCCGCGGAAGAGGGGCGGCAGTTCGCCGGGCTCGCCCTGGGCCAGGAGGCGCAGGTCGAGCGCGACCGGGACGAGCAGTGCCTCGTCCGGGGGCGCGAACCGCCCGGTGCCGGTGAACGCCGCGTCGAACAGCGCCAGGCCCTCCTTGGCGGAGAGCGCGCCGGCGCCGGAGCGTGCCATGCGCCGTACGTCCGCGTCGCTCAGCCCGCCGGCCATCCCGGTGTCGTCCGCCCACATGCCCCAGGCCAGCGACGTCGCCGGCAGCCCTGCCGCCCGGCGGCGGTGTGCCAGGACGTCCAGGAAGGCGTTGGCGGCCGCGTAGTTGCCCTGTCCGGGTACGCCCAGGGCGCCGGCGATGGAGGAGAAGAGGACGAACGCGGACAGGTCCAGGCCGCGCGTCAGCTCGTGCAGGTTCCAGGCCGCGTCGGCCTTGGGCCGGAGCACGGTGTCCATGCGGCCGGGGGTCAGCGAGCCGATGACGCCGTCGTCCAGCGCGCCGGCGATGTGCACCACGGCGGTCAGCGGGTGCTCGGCGGGTACGGAGTCCAGGAGCGCCGCCAGCCGGTCGCGGTCGGCGATGTCGCAGGCGGCGAACGTCACCTCCGCGCCCGCTTCCGCCAGTTCGGCCGCCAGTTCCGCGGCGCCCGGGGCGTCCGCTCCCCGACGGCTGGCCAGCAGGAGGTGCCGGGCTCCGTGTTCGGCCGCCAGGTGGCGGGCGACCAGTACGCCCAGGGCGCCGGTGGCACCCGTGACGAGGATCGTGCCGTGCTCCTCGCGGTCCTCGGCGGAGTCGGGGTCGGCGGCGCGTACGGTCGCGGGGACCCGGGCCAGCCGGGGCGCGGACAACTCGCCTTCCCGGACGGCGAGGTACTCCTCGCCGGTGGCCAGCGCACGAGGCAGGGCGGCGAGCGAGGCGTCGGTGCCGTCGGTGTCGACGAGCACGATCCGGCCCGGGTTCTCCGCCTGGGCCGACCGCACCAGCCCGCCCACCGCGGCGCCCGCGAGGTCGGTGACCCCGGCGGTGCCCGCCGGAGCCGCGCCCCGGGTGACCACGACGAGCGTCGAGGCGGCGAACCGCTCGTCCGCCAGCCAGGACTGCAGGTCGGCCAGCATCCCGTGGGTGCGCTCACGTGCCGCACCGGCCTCGTCGTCGCTCGTGCCCTCGGCCACGGCCGGCAGCACGACGACGTCCGTCGTGCCGGCCTCCGTCAGTCCGGGGGCCGCTTCTGCGCTCGTCACCTGTCCGGCCGCGGCCAGCACCCGCGACCAGGTGGGCGCGTCCGGGCCGACCACCGTCCACGTCCCGGCGGGGACGCGGGCGGGTGACGCGACCGGGGTCCAGTCGACGCGGTAGAGGGAGTCGTGGTACTCGGCGCGGGCCTGCGCGAGTTGCTCCTCGGAGATCGGCCGTACGTCCAGCCGCTCCACGGACGCGACCGGCCGGCCGGAGGCGTCCGCCACCTCCAGCGCCACGGCGCCCTCGCCCCGCGGCGACACGCGCACCCGGAGCGCCGAGGCCCCTGTCGCGTACAGCTCCACACCGGACCAGGCGAACGGCAGGCCGGCCCGCTCCCCCACCGCGGTGAGACCCACCGCGTGCAGGGCGGAGTCCAGCACGGCCGGGTGCACGCCAAATCCGTCGACGCTCACGCCGTCCGGCAACGCCACCTCGGCAAACACCTCGTCACCCGACCGCCAAGCAGCCCGCAACCCCTGGAACACGGGGCCGTACGCCAACCCACCGTCGGCGTACCGCTCGTACAGTCCATCGACCGGCAGCGGCTCCGCGCCCGCCGGAGGCCACACGGCGAAAGCGGAACCTTCACCACGGCTCACCGCACCCAGGACGCCGCTCGCGTGCCGCACCCACACACCGTCGCCCAGCGTGTCCTCGGAGCGGGAGTGAATGCTGAAGGTGCGGTCTCCGGAGGCGTCGGGAGCGTCGACCACGAGCTGGGTGTGCACGTCCCCGTGCTCGGGGAGGACCAGCGGCGCTTCCAGGGTCATGTCCGACAGGACCGCGCATCCCACCTGGTCACCGGCTGCGATCGCCAGGTCCACGAAGCCCGTGCCGGGGAAGAGGACGGTGTCCCCGACCGCGTGGTCGGCGAGCCAGGGATGCGTGCGGAGGGAGAGCCGGCCGGAGAACAGCAGCCCGTCCGAACCCGCCAGCGACACCGGCTTCCCCAGCAGCGGGTGACCGCCGGCACCGGAGGCCGCGCCGAACGGGGAGTAGCCGTCGATCCAGTAGCGGCGGCGCTGGAAGGGGTAGGTGGGGAGGTCGACGAGTCCGGCTCGGCCGGTGGGGTGGAGCTGTGTCCAGTCGACGGGGTGACCCTGGACCCAGAGGCGGGCGAGGGCGGTGAGGGCTTCGGTCTCCTCCGGGCGGTTGCGGCGCAGGAGCGGGACGCAGGTGACCGTGGTGTCGTCGGGGAGCGCGGTGGTGGTCATGGCGGTGAGGACGGCGTCGGGTCCGATTTCGAGGAAGGTGGTGATGCCGTCGGTGGTGAGGGTGGTGAGGGCGTCGGCGAAGCGGACCGGGCGGCGCACGTGCTCCACCCAGTAGTCGGCGCTGGTCAACTCCGCGGTGGTGGCGGTCTGTCCGGTGACGGTGGAGACGATCGGGATGCGGGGTTCGGTGAAGGACAGGCCGGTGACGATGGTGCGGAAGTCTTCCAGCATGGGGTCCATGAGGGGGGAGTGGAAGGCGTGGGAGACCTTCAGCAGTGAGGTTTTGCGGCCCTCTTCCTTCAGCTTCGCCGCGATCGTGGTGACGGTTTCACGGGCGCCGGAGATGACGACCGCGCGCGGGCCGTTGACGGCGGCGACGGCTGCGTCCTGCGCCTCGCCCAGCAGCGCGAGAGCTTCCTCTTCAGTGCACTGGAGGGCAGCCATGACACCGCCCTCGGGCAGGGCCTGCATCAGCCGGCCGCGTGCCGCCACCAGCGTGCACGCATCCGCCAGGGACAGCACCCCGGCAACATGTGCTGCCGCGATCTCCCCGATCGAGTGCCCGGCCAGGGCTTCCGGGCGTACACCCCAGGACTCCACCAGCCGGAACAGTGCCGTCTCGATGGCGAAGAGAGCCGGCTGCGCGTACTCCGTTCGGTTCAGCAGCTCCCCGTCCTCGCCGAAGAGGACGTCCTTGAGCGGCCGTTGGAGGTGTGCGTCGAGATGCCCGCACACCTCGTCCAGCGCCTGGGCGAACACCGGGAACCTCTCGTACAGCTCCCGGCCCATCCCGACCCGCTGCGCACCCTGCCCGGTGAACAGGAACGCCAGCCGGCCCTCGCTCGCCGTGCCGCGCACCAGGCCCGGCGCGTCCTGTCCGGCCGCGAGTGCGGCGAGGGCGGCGGTGAGGTCGGCGCGGTTGGTGCCGGTGAGGACCGCGCGGTGTTCCAGCTGCGCCCGCGTCGTCGCCAGCGCCACCGCCACCTCCCCCAGCCCCGGAGCATCCTCACGCTCCAGCAGGTCCAGCAGTTGTGCCGCCTGGGCCTTCAGGGCGTCGGCGGTCGCGCCGGACACGGGCCAGAGCGGCGTCGGGAAGGTGTCCGCTTCCTGGTCCGCGGGGGCCGGCTCGGGGGCGGCCTGTTCGATGATGACGTGCGCGTTGGTGCCGCTGATGCCGAAGGACGACACCGCCGCGCGCCTGACGCCCCGGGACTCCCACGGGCGGGCCTCGGTGAGGAGTTCCACCGCGCCCGCCGTCCAGTCCACCTTCGACGACGGCGCGTCCACGTGGAGGGTTTGCGGCAGCACACCGTTGCGCATCGCCATGACCATCTTGATGATGCCGGCGACACCCGCCGCCGCCTGGGTGTGGCCCAGGTTGGACTTGATGGAGCCGAGCCAGAGCGGCCGTTCCGGGGCGCGGTCGCGGCCGTACGTCGCCAGCAGCGCCTGGGCCTCGATCGGGTCGCCGAGGACCGTGCCGGTACCGTGCGCCTCCACCGCGTCGACCTCGTCCGCCGACAGCCGCGCGTTGGCCAGGGCTGCCCGGATCACTCGCTGCTGCGACGGGCCGTTGGGCGCCGTCAGCCCGTTGCTGGCGCCGTCCTGGTTGACCGCCGAGCCGCGGACGACCGCGAGCACGCGGTGGCCGTTGCGTCGCGCGTCCGACAGCCGCTCGACCACGAGCACGCCGACGCCCTCGGACCAGCCGGTGCCGTCCGCCGCGTCGGCGAAGGACTTGCACCGGCCGTCGCGCGCCAGGCCGCGCTGGCGGCTGAACTCGATGAAGGTGGCCGGGGTGGACATCACGGTCACGCCGCCGACCAGGGCCAGCGAGCAGTCACCGTTGCGCAGGGCCTGGCCGGCCAGGTGCAGGGCGACGAGGGAGGAGGAGCAGGCCGTGTCGACCGTCACCGCCGGGCCCTCCAGGCCGTAGGTGTAGGCGATGCGGCCGGAGACGATGCTTCCCGCGCTGTGGCTGGTGGGGTAGTCGTGGTACATGACGCCGGCGAAGACGCCGGTCCTGCTGCCCTTGACCGTCGCCGGGTCGATCCCGGCCCGCTCGAACGCCTCCCAGGAGACCTCCAGCAGCAGCCGCTGCTGCGGGTCGGTGCTCAGTGCCTCGTTGGGGCTGATCCGGAAGAAGTCCGCGTCGAAGTCGGCGGCGTCGTGCAGGAAACCGCCCTTGTCGACGTAGGTGGTGTCCGGGCGTTCGGCATCCGGGTCGAAGAGCGCGTCGATGTCCCAGCCACGGTCGTCGGGGAACGTGGAGACGGAGTCGCGGCCGTCGGCGACCAGGCGCCACAGGTCCTCGGGGGACGCGATGCCGCCCGGGTAGCGGCAGGCCATGCCGACGATCACGATCGGGTCGTCACCGTGGGCGTTCTCCTGGACGGCCGGGGTGCTGGTGGGCGTGTCGAGCGTGCCGAGGAGTTCGTCGTGGAGGTGGCGCGCGAGGTCGCCGGCGGTCGGGTAGTCGAAGACGAGGGTGGCCGGGAGCCGCAGACCGGTCGCGGTGTTGAGGCTGTTGCGCAGTTCGACGGCGGTGAGCGAGTCGAAGCCCAGGTCGTTGAAGGCCCGGTCCGGCGCGATCGAGGCCGGGTTGGCGTGCCCCAGGACCGCGGCCACCTGCCCGCGCACGACGGCGAGGAGGGCGCGTTCCCGCTCGGCCGGCGGCAGGGCGGACAACTGCCGGTGCAGGGTGTCGGCGGTGCCGCCGTCGCTGACGGCGGCGGTGCGCCGGACTGCGGGGACGAGGTGGTGGTAGAGAGTGGGGAGGGACGGGCCTTGCGCCCGCAACGCCTCCACGTCCAAACGCACCGGCACCAGCGCCGCGTCAGCGCGTGCCCCGACCCCGAGCAGCCGCAGCCCCTCGTCCGTCGCCAACGGCAGCACACCACCACGAGCCATACGAGCACGGTCGCCCTCCGACAGACCGCCTCCCATGCCGCCCACCTCGCCCCACAAACCCCACGCCATCGCGGCACCCGGCAGGCCGGAGGCCACCCGCGACTCCACCAGAGCGTCCAGGAAGGCGTTCGCCGCCGCGTAGTTGCCCTGCCCCGGCGCACCCAGCACACCCGCAGCCGACGAGAACACCACAAACGCATCCAACGACAACCCGGCCGTCAGCTCATGCAAATTCCAGCCACCGAGCACCTTCGGACGCAGCACACCGGCCAACCGCTCCACCGACAGCGAGCCCACCAGGCCGTCATCCAGCACACCCGCCGCATGCACCACCGCGCACAGCGGGAACTCCTCACCGATCGCCGCCAGCACCCCAGCCAACGCCTCACGGTCCGCCACATCACAGGCCGCCACGTCAACCGACACCGCACCCGCTTCCAGCAACGAAGCCACCAACTCCTGAGCGCCGCCCGTCTGACCGCCACGGCGCGACGTCAGCACCAAGCGCCGCACCCCGTGCTCCGCGACCAGCCACCGGGCCACCAGCGCACCAAGGCCGCTCAAACCACCCGTCACCAACACCGTGCCGTCAGCCAACCCCAGGCTGTCGGCGGCAGCGGCGGGCACACCCGCACGCACCAGGCGCGGTGCGAACAACGCTCCGCCCCGGAAGGCAAGTTGCTGTTCGCCCGCCGCGAGGGCGCGGTGCAGCAGGTCCGACGGCAGCTCAGTCCCGTCCTCGTCCAGGTCCAGCAGCACGATCCGGTCCGGGTGCTCGGCCTGTGCCGACCGCATCAGGCCGCCTACTGCCGCGCCCGCCAGGTCCACCACGTCCGAGCCGCCGGCCGACACCGCGCCGCGCGTCACGACCACAAGCCGCGACCGCGCGCACCGCTCGTCCTCCAGCCACGCCTGTACGGCCGACAGCACGCGTTCCAGCAACGCGCTCACGTCGCCGGGAACATCCGGTACCGCGCCGCCGAACGCCCGCACCACCACCACATCCGGTTCTCCGGGCTCACCCGCCAGATCCTCGAAGTCCACGACGGCAGCGCCCGATTCGGGCGCCGCGGCCGGCATCACCGCAGGCACCCAGTCCACGCGGTACAGCGACTCGGGGTATTCGGCGCGGGCCTGGGCGAGTTGCTCCTCGGAGATCGGCCGTACGTCCAGCCGCTCCACCGATGCCACCGGCCGTCCGGTGGCGTCCGCCACCTCCAGCGCCACGGCGCCCTCGCCCCGCGGCGACACCCGCACCCGCAACGCCGACGCGCCCGTCGCGTACAGCTCCACACCGGACCAGGCGAACGGCAGACCGGCCCGCTCCCCCACCCCCGTCAGACCCACCGCGTGCAACGCCGCGTCCAGCACGGCCGGGTGCACGCCAAATCCGTCGACGCTCACGCCGTCCGGCAACGCCACCTCGGCGAACACCTCGTCACCCGACCGCCAAGCAGCCCGCAATCCCTGGAACACCGGCCCGTACGCCAACCCACCCTCGGCGTACCGCTCGTACACGCCGTCCAGCGGCACCGGCTCCGAGCCCTCCGGGGCCACACGCCGAGAGCGGAACCCTCACCACGGCTCACCGCACCCAGGACACCGCTCGCGTGCCGCACCCACACACCGTCGCCGGCCCCGTCCTCCCCACGGGAGTACACGCGTACCGAGCGGCCCCCCGTGCTCTCGGGCGCGCCCACCACCACCTGCACCTGCACGCCGCCGCGCGCCGGCAAGACCAGCGGCGCCTCCAGCGTCAGGTCCTCCAGGACCGCGCAGCCGACCTGATCGCCCGCACGGATGGCCAGTTCCACGAAGCCGGTGCCGGGGAAGAAGACGGAGCCGCCGACGACGTGGTCGGCCAGCCAGGGGTGGGTGTGGACGGAGAGGCGGCCGGTGAAGAGGAAGCCCGCCGAGTCGGCGAGGGCGACGGCCGCGCCGAGCAGCGGGTGGTCGGTGGCGCCGAGGCCGATGGCGGCCGGGTCGCCTTGGTCGGCCGGGGCCTGGGACCAGAAGCGGCGGCGCTGGAAGGCGTAGGTGGGGAGATCGACGCGCCGGGCGTCACTGCCCTCGAACAGGGCGGACCAGTCGACGTCACCGCCGGCCGCGTACAGCCGGCCGAGACCGGTCAGCAGCGACCGTGCCTCGGGCCGTCCCTTGCGCAGCAGCGGCACGCAGCACACCGCGCGGTCCGCCCGCTCCGCGTCGTCCGCCGCGAGGCTCGTCTGCGCGAGGCCGGTCAGGATGCCGTCGGGGCCGATCTCGACGAAGCGCGTCGCCCCGCGGTCGGCCGCGCAGCGGACGCCGGCGTCGAAGCGCACGGCCTCGCTGACGTGCCGCAGCCAGTAGTCGGCGGAGCACAGCTCCTGCGGGCCGGCCACGTCGCCGGTGACGTTGGAGACGACCGTCAGGCGGGGCTCGGCGAAGGTCAGCTGCTCCAGGACCTGCCGGAAGTCGTCCAGCATCGGTTCCATCAGCGGCGAGTGGAAGGCGTGCGACACCTTGAGCCGGGACGTCTTGCGCCCCTGGCCGCGCAGTCGCTCCGCGATGCGCTCCACTTCGGCCTCGGGGCCGGAGAGGACGACGGACCGGGGGCCGTTGACGGCGGCCAGGCCGGTCCGGTCGGCCTCCGCGAGCAGCGGCAGGACCTCGTCCTCCGTGGCCTCGACCGCGATCATGGCGCCGCCGGCCGGGAGCGCCTGCATCAACCGGCCGCGGGCGGCGACCAGTCGGCAGGCGTCGGCGAGGGTGAGCACCCCGGCGGCGTGCGCGGCGGCGATCTCCCCGATGGAGTGGCCCATCACCACGTCCGGGCGCACGCCCCAGGTCTCCAGGAGGCGGTAGAGGGCCACTTCGATCGCGAACAGCGCGGGCTGGGCGTATTCGGTGCGGTCCAGCGGGTTCGCTTCGGCCGCTCCGTCGGCCGTCCCCTCGGCCGTTCCCGCGCTCGTCCCTTCGGCCGTCCCTTCGTCCGTCCCTTCGGCTGCGAAGAGCACGTCCTTCAGGGGGCGGGGCAGCAGCCCGTCGAGCTGCTCGCAGACCTCGTCCAGCGCGCGGGCGAAGGCGGGGTACGCCGCGTACAGCTCGCGTCCCATGCCGGCGCGCTGCGCGCCCTGCCCGGTGAACAGGAACGCGGTCTTCCCGCCGGTCCGGACGGGTTCGGGCGCGGTGCCGCCGTCCGCCAAGGCGCGTAGGCCGGCCAGCAGTTCGGTGGTGTCGGTGCCGAGGACGGTCGCGCGCCGGTCGAGGGCGCCGCGTGTCGTCGCCAGGGACCAGCCGACGTCCTGGGGGCGCAGCGGTTCGCCGTGTTCCTCGCCGTGCTTCTCGACGTACGCGGCGAGGCGGGCCGCCTGGGCGCGCAGGCCGTCCTCGTCGCGGCCGGAGAGCGGCCACGGCACGAGGGCCCCGGCGGCCGCCGGGGCCGGTGCCACGGGCTCCGCCTGCTCGACGGGCTCCGCCTGCTCGATGATCACGTGGGCGTTGGTGCCGCTGATGCCGAAGGAGGAGACACCGGCACGACGCGGCCGGCCGGCGTCCCAGGCGACCTCTTCGGTGAGCAGGCGCATGGCGCCGGCCGCCCAGTCGATGTGCGCCGAGGGCGCGTCCACGTGCAGGGTCCTGGGCAGGACGCCGTTGCGCATCGCCATGACCATCTTGATGATCCCGGCGACGCCGGCGGCGCCCTGGGTGTGCCCGATGTTGGACTTCACCGATCCCAGCCAGAGCGGGCTGTCCTCGGGACGGTCCTGGCCGTAGGTGGCGAGCAGGGCCTGTGCCTCGATGGGGTCGCCGAGGACCGTGCCGGTGCCGTGGGCCTCGACGGCGTCCACGTCGGCGGGCGTCAGTCCGGCGTTGGCGAGCGCCTGGCGGATGACGCGCTGCTGGGAGGGGCCGTTGGGGGCGGTGAGGCCGTTGCTGGCGCCGTCCTGGTTGACCGCGGACCCGCGGACGTGGGCGAGCACCCGGTGTCCGTTGCGGAGGGCGTCCGAGAGCCGCTCGACGACCAGGATGCCGACGCCCTCGCCCCAGCCCGTGCCGTCGGCGCCGGCCGCGAACGCCTTGCAGCGGCCGTCGCGGGAGAGGCCGCGCTGGCGGCTGAACTCGACGAAGGCGGCGGGCGACGCCATGACCGTCACACCGCCCGCGAGGGCGAGGTCGCACTCGCCGTTGCGCAGCGCCTGGCCGGCCAGGTGCAGGGCGACGAGGGAGGACGAGCAGGCCGTGTCGACCGTCACCGCCGGGCCCTCCAGGCCGTAGGTG
The DNA here is from genome assembly GCF_050937075.1 of Streptomyces sp. CA-181903. Classification (NCBI taxonomy): domain Bacteria; kingdom Bacillati; phylum Actinomycetota; class Actinomycetes; order Kitasatosporales; family Streptomycetaceae; genus Streptomyces; species Streptomyces sp. CA-181903. The sequence goes on along the minus strand of NZ_JBNJLY010000001.1, from coordinate 7,387,084 downwards.
TAGGCGATGCGGCCGGAGACGATGCTGCCGGAGCTGGCGCTGCCGGTGTAGTCGTGGTAGACGACGCCGGCGAAGACGCCGGTGGGGCTGCCCTTGAGAGTGGCGGGGTCGATGCCCGCCCGTTCCAGGGCCTCCCAGGACGTCTCCAGCAGCAGCCGCTGCTGCGGGTCGGTGATCAGCGCCTCGTTGGGGCTGATGCCGAAGAAGTCGGCGTCGAAGTCGGCGGCGTCGTGCAGGAAGCCGCCCTGGTTGACGTAGGTGGTGTCCGGGCGGTTCCCGGTGGGGTCGTAGAGCCGGTCGGTGTTCCAGCCGCGGTTCTCCGGGAAGTCGGTGATCGCGTCGCCGCCGTCGGCGACGAGGCGCCACAGGTCCTCGGGCGACGCGATGCCGCCCGGGAAGCGGCAGGCCATGCCGACGATGACGATCGGGTCGTCGGTGCGGAGGACGGTGGACGGCAGGACGGTGGCCGCGGCCACCTCGCCGGACACCTCGGACAGCAGGTGGTCCGCGAGGTCGCCGGCGGTCGGGTAGTCGAAGACGAGCGTGGCCGGGAGCCGCAGGCCGGTGGTGGCGTTGAGGCTGTTGCGCAGTTCAACGGCGGTGAGCGAGTCGAAGCCCAGGTCGCTGAAGGCCCGGTCCGGCGCGATGGCCGCCGGGGTCGCGTGTCCGAGCACCGCGGCCACCTGCCCGCGCACCAGGTCCAGTACGGCTTCGTGCCGCTCCGGCTCGGGGAGCGAGGCGAGCCGTTCGCCGAGCGTGCCGACGCTCGCGGCCGAGGACCGCGCGGTGACCTGCCGACGGGCCGGGCGGCCGGTGAGGTGGTGGTAGAGGGTGGGGAGGGACGGGCCTTGCGCCCGCAACGCCTCCACGTCCAGACGCACCGGCACCAGCGCCGCGTCCGCGCGTGCCCCGACACCGAGCAGCCGCAGCCCCTCGTCCGTCGCCAGCGGCAGCACACCACCACGGGCCATACGAGCACGGTCGCCTTCCGACAGGCCGCCGCCCATGCCGCCCACCTCGCCCCACAAACCCCAGGCCATCGCGGCACCCGGCAGGCCGGAGGCCACCCGCGACTCCACCAGAGCGTCCAGGAAAGCGTTCGCCGCCGCGTAGTTGCCCTGCCCCGGCGCACCCAGTACACCCGCAGCCGACGAGAACACCACGAACGCATCCAACGACAACCCGGCCGTCAGCTCATGCAGGTTCCAGCCACCGAGCACCTTCGGACGCAGCACACCGGCCAACCGCTCCACCGACAGCGAGCCCACCAAGCCGTCATCCAGCACACCCGCCGCATGCACCACCGCACACAGCGGAAACTCCTCACCGATCGCCGCCAGCACCCCAGCCAACGCCTCACGGTCCGCCACATCACAGGCCGCCACGTCAACCGACACCGCGCCCGCTTCCAGCAGCGAAGCCACCAACTCCTGAGCGCCCTCGGTCTCACCACCACGACGTGACGTCAGCACCAAACGCCGCACCCCACGCTCCACCACCAACCACCGGGCCACCACCGCACCCAGACCACTCAAACCACCCGTCACCAACACCGTGCCGTCAACCGACCCCAGCGTCTCGGCGACAGCGGCGGGCACACCGGCACGCACCAGACGCGGAACGTACAACGAGCCCTCGCGCAACGCCAATTGCGGCTCGCGCGAGGCGAGGACGCGGTGCAGCAGCTCCGACGGCAGCTCAGCACCGTCCCCGTCCAGATCCAGCAGCACGATCCGGTCCGGGTGCTCGGCCTGCGCCGACCGCACCAGACCGCTCACGGCGGCGCCCGCGAGGTCCGTGACCTCGGCGCTGTCCGCCGACACCGCACCCCGGGTCACCACGACGAGCGTCGAGTCGGCGAACCGCTCCCCCGCCAGCCACTCCTGCACGGCGAGCAGTACGCGCTCCAGGGTCGCGCTCACATCGCCGGCCACATCCGGCGACCCGCCGCCGAACGCCCGCAGCACCACGACGTCCGGCTTCCCGGACGCATCCGCCAAGTCCTCGAAATTCACGACGACGGCGGCCGACTCGGGCATCGCCGCCACAGCCGGCGCCGGCACCCAGTCCACGCGGTACAGCGACTCGGGGTACGCCGTCTCGCCGCCGTCGGCCAGTTCGGCGGCCCGGGCGGGGCGGACGGTCAGGGTCTCGACCGAGGCGACCGGCTCCCCGGCGGCGTCGGCGATGTGCACGGACACGCTGTCCGCACCCAGCGGCGAGAGGCGCACACGGAGGGCGGACGCGCCGGTGGCGTGCAGCGCCACACCGTGCCACTCCGCGTTCCACCGCAGTTCCAGGGCCTGTTCGCCGTCCCCGTCGGCGCCCGGCAGCGCGAGGGCCTGGACGGCGGCGTCCAGGGCCACCGGGTGCAGGCCGAAACGCTCGGCGTCCTTGGCGGCCTGCCCGGACAGTGCGACCTCGGCGTACAGCGTGTCACCGTCGCGCCAGACGGCGCGCAGCGCCCGGAAGGCGGGCCCGTACGCCAGGCCGGCCCCGGAGAACCGCTCGTACAGGTCCTCGACCGGCACCCGTACCGCTCCCGCCGGAGGCCATACGGCGAGGCCCGCGTCGTCCGTCCCGGCCCGTGCCGCCGCGCCGAGCAGGCCCGTGGCGTGCCGCGTCCAGGACGCGTCGCCCACCGCGCCCTCGGCACGCGAGAACACCCGCACCGTCCGCGTGCCGGACGCGTCGGGCGCGCCCACGGCCACCTGCACCTGCACACCGCCACGTGCCGGCAGGACCAGCGGCGTCTCCAGCGTCAGTTCGTCGAGCACGCCGCAGCCGACCTGATCGCCCGCACGGATGGCCAGCTCCACGAAGCCGGTCTCGGGGAACACGACGGAGCCGGCGGCGGCGCGATCGGCGAGCCAGGCGTGGCCGCCGACGGAGAGGCGGCCGGTGAACAGCGCGCCGTCGGAGTCGGCGAGCATCATGGCGGCGCCCAGCAGCGGGTGGTCGGCCGCGTCGAGGCCGATCGAGGCGACGTTGCCCACGGCCGACGTGGTCTTGATCCAGTAGTGCTCGCGCTGGAAGGGGTAGGTGGGCAGGTCCACGAGCCCGGCCGGGCCCGCGGGGTGGAGCGCCGTCCAGTCGACGCGGTGGCCCTGGACCCACAGCCGGGCGAGGGCGGTGAGCGTTTCGGTGGCTTCCGGGCGGTTGCGACGCTGGAGGGGGACGCAGGTGGCGGTGGTGTGGTCGGCCGCCATGGCGGTCAGGACGGCGTCGGGTCCGATCTCCAGAAACGCGCTCACCCCGTCGGCGGTCAGGGTGGCGACGGCGTCGGCGAAGCGGACCGGGTGGCGCACGTGCTCCACCCAGTAGTCGACGCTGGTCAACTCCTCAGCAGTGGCGGTCTGTCCGGTGACGGTGGAGACGATCGGGATCCGGGGCTCGGCGAAGGACAAGCCCGCAACGACCGTGCGGAAGTCCTCCAGCATCGGTTCCATGAGCGGCGAGTGGAAGGCGTGCGAGACCTTCAGCAGCGAGGTCTTGCGACCCTGCTTCCGCAGCTTCTCCACGATCCCGGTCACGGTTTCACGAGCGCCGGAGACCACGACCGCGCGCGGACCGTTGACCGCGGCGACGGAAGCGTCCTGCGCCTCGCCCAGCAGCGCGAGAGCTTCCTCTTCAGTGCACTGGAGGGCAGCCATGACACCGCCCTCGGGCAGGGCCTGCATCAGCCGGCCCCGCGCCGCCACCAGCGTGCACGCGTCCGCCAAGGACAGCACCCCGGCGATGTGGGCCGCCGCGATCTCCCCGATCGAGTGCCCCGCCAGCGCCTCCGGCCGCACACCCCACGACTCCACCAGCCGGAACAGCGCCGTCTCGACGGCGAACAGGGCGGGCTGCGCGTACTCCGTACGGTTCAGCACCTCCCCGTCCTCGCCGAACAGGACGTCCTTGAGCGGCCGTTCAAGGTGTGCGTCGAAATGCCCGCACACCTCGTCCAACACCCGCGCGAACACCGGGAACCTCTCGTACAACTCCCGGCCCATCCCCACCCGCTGCGCACCCTGCCCCGTGAACAGGAACGCCAACCGGCCCTCGCTCGCCGTCCCGCGCACCAGACCCGGCGCGTCCTGCCCGGCCGCCAGCGCGGCGAGCCCGGCGGTCAGGTCGGCGCGGTCGGTGCCGGTGAGGACCGCGCGGTGTTCCAGCTGCGCCCGTGCCGTCGCCAGTGTCGCCGCCACGTCCCGCGCCTCCGGGGCGTCCTCGCGCTCCAGGGCGTCGAGGAGCCCCGCCGCCTGGGCGCGCAGGGCCTCGGGGGTGGCGCCGGACACCGGCCAGAGGACCGGGCCGCGGGCGTCGTCGTGGGCCGGGGGTCCGGCTGCTCGGCGGGGTCGGCGGCCGGGGCCTCTTCGAGGATGATGTGGGCGTTGGTGCCGCTGATGCCGAACGAGGAGACGCCGGCCCGGCGCGGCGCGGCGCCGTCCCACCGCACGTCCTCGGTCAGCAGCCGTACCAGTCCGGCCGACCAGTCGACCTTGGTCGACGGCGCGTCGACGTGCAGCGTCCTCGGCAGGACGCCGTTGCGCATCGCCATGACCATCTTGATGATGCCGGCGACGCCCGCCGCCGCCTGGGTGTGCCCGAGGTTGGACTTCACCGACCCGAGCCACAGGGGCCGTTCGGGGGCGCGGTCGCGGCCGTACGTCGCGAGGAGTGCCTGTGCCTCGATCGGGTCGCCGAGCTTGGTGCCCGTGCCGTGGGCCTCGACCGCGTCGACCTGGTCGGAGGAGAGGCGGGCGTTGGCCAGGGCGTCCCAGATGACGCGCTGCTGCGACGGGCCGTTGGGGGCGGTGAGGCCGTTGCTGGCGCCGTCCTGGTTGACGGCCGAGCCGCGGACGACCGCGAGGACGCGGTGGCCGTTGCGGCGCGCGTCCGACAGCCGCTCCACGAGCAGTACGCCGACGCCCTCGGACCAGCCGGTGCCGTCCGCCGCCTCGGAGAACGCCTTGCAGCGGCCGTCGGCGGCCAGGCCGCGCTGGCGGCTGAAGGCGACGAAGGGGCCGGGTGTGGCCATGACGGTCGCGCCGCCGGCGAGGGCGAGGGTGCACTCGCCCTTGCGCAGCGCCTGCACGGCGAGGTGCAGCGCCACCAGGGAGGACGAGCAGGCGGTGTCGACCGTCACCGCCGGGCCCTCCAGGCCCAGGACGTAGGAGATGCGGCCGGACAGGACGGCCGCGTTGCTGCCCGTGGCCATGTACGCCTCGGACTCCTCCGGCAGCTTCAGGTCGAAGTACGTCTGGCCGTTGGTGCCGACGAAGACGCCGACGCGCTCCCCGCGCAGGGTGTCGGGGGCGATGCCGCCGCGTTCGAACGCCTCCCAGGCGGTCTCCAGCAGCAGCCGCTGCTGCGGGTCCATGGCGAGGGCCTCGCGCGGGGAGATGCCGAAGAACGCGGGGTCGAACTCGGCCGCGTCGTAGAGGAAGCCGCCCTTGCGCGGGTAGTCCGTTCCGTCGCCGTCCTCGCCGGTCCCGGCGGCCGGCGCGTCGGGGGCGTCCCCGGTGTCCCAGCCGCGGTCCTCGGGGAAGCCGCCGATGGCGTCGGCGCCGTCGGCGACGAGCCGCCACAGGTCCTCGGGTGAGCGCACGCCGCCGGGGAGGCGGCAGCTCATCGCGACGATGGCGACGGGCTCCTGTCCGGCGTTCTCGATGTCCCGGAGCCGCTGCTTGGTCGCATGCAGGTCCGCGGTGGTCCGCTTGAGGTAGTCGAGCAGCTTCGCTTCGTTCACGTTCGCCATCAGGGCCTCGCCGTGTCTCGTTTCCCGTGGACTGCGTGTGCGGGAGGGTCGGGAAGTGGGGTGGAAGGTAGGGGGACGGGGACGGGTCGACGGGTCAGGAGAGCCCGAGTTCCTTGTCGAGGAAGTCGAAGACGTCCTCGGCCGTCGCGGAGTCGAGGCGGTCGGCGACGGACGGTCCGTCCGCCGGTGCCGCGCCTGCCGCGCCGGCTGTGCCGCTCGCGCCGTCCTGCTCGGTGAGCCGGGCGGTGAGGCGGTCGGCGAGTTCCCGGAGCCGGTGGCCGATCCGGGTGCGTTCGATCTCCTCCGCCGAGAGGGAGTCCGCCACGGACTCGATGCGTTCGAGCTCGGCGAGGACCGGTACGGCGGGTGCCGCGCCGCCCGCGCACAGTTCGCCGTGCAGGTGCGCGGCGAGGGCGTCGGGGTTGGCGTAGTCGAAGAGGAGGGTGGCCGGCAGGGTCAGGCCGGTGACGGTGCTCAGCCGGTTGCGGAACTCGACGGCGGTGAGCGAGTCGAAGCCGAGTTCGTTGAAGGCCCGGCCGGACTGCACGGCGGCGCTGTTCTCGTAGGCGAGGACGAGCGCCACCTGGGCGCGGACGAGGTTCAGCACCTCACGGCGCTGCTCGCTCTCCGGGAGCGCCGTGAGCCGGCCGACCAGGTCCGACGGGGCCTCGGCGGCCGCCGCCGGGTCGCCGGCGGGTGCGGTGGCGGCGGCCCGCACCTCGGGCAGCGCGGACAGCAGCGGGCTGGGGCGGGTCGCGGTGAACGACGGCGCGAGCAGGGGCCAGTCGGCGTCGAAGACACCGACGCAGGCCGTCGGGCGGTCCAGGGCCCGCCGGAGGGCGGTCAGGCACACGTCGGCGTCCATCGGGGCCAGGCCGCGCCACCAGGAACGGTCCTGGGACGCCTCCTCACCGGCCATTCCGCCGCCGTCCCACGGGCCCCAGGCGACGGAGGTGGCGGAGAGGCCGAGGGCCCTGCGGTGCTCGGCCAGGGCGTCCAGGTAGGCGTTGGCCGCGGCGTAGGCGCCCTGCCCCGCGCTGCCGAGCAGGCCGGCGATCGAGGAGAAGGTGACGAACGCCGTCAGGTCGCGGTCCCGGGTGAGCTCGTGGAGGTTGCGGGCGGCCGTCACCTTGGGGCGCAGGACGCCGGCGAGCCGGTCGGGGGTCAGGGAGTCCAGGACGCCGTCGTCCAGGACGCCGGCGGTGTGCACGACCGCGGTCAGCGGCCGGTCCTCCGGGAGCCCGTCGAGGAGCCCGGCGAGGGCCGTGCGGTCGGCGGCGTCGCAGGCGGCCACGGTGACCCGGGCGCCCAGTGCGGTGAGTTCGGCCGCGAGGTCGGCGGCGCCCGGGGCGTCCGGGCCGCGGCGGCTGGTCAGGACGAGGTGTTCGGCGCCGTCCCGGGCGAGCGAACGGGCGACGTGCGCGCCGAGCGCGCCGGTGCCGCCGGTGATGAGGACGGTGCCCGCGGGGGCCAGGGGCGGGGGGTGGTGTCCCCGTTCACGGCACCCGCACCGGTTCCGCCGGCTGCGGGGTCGGTTGCCGCGGTGCTGGTGACAAGCCCTGCGGTGAGGGGCGTCGCGTTCCCGTCCGTGGCCGTGGTGCCACCTGCCGCGGTGCCGCTGCTCGGAGTGCCGTCCGGCGTACTGCCACCGGCCGTGGCACCGGCCGTCGTACCGAGCCCCGTGTCGGCCGGTACCCGGACGAGGCGGCGGCCGTAGGTTCCCGAGGCGCGGACGGCGACCTGGTCCTCCGTCGCGGTGTCCGGGGCGGCGGGCGCGCCCGCCAGGACGGCGGTGAGCCGGTCGGCGGCGCGGTCGTCGGGTGCCGGCGGGACGTCGACGAGCCCGCCCCAGCGGCGGGGCTGCTCCAGGGCGGCGACCCGGCCGAGGCCCCACACCAACGCCTGCTCCGGGTGCGGCAGTTCCTCGGCTCCGCCGACCGCGACGGCGCCGCTGGTCACGCACCACAGGGGGGCGTCGACGGCCGCCTCGCCCAGGGCCTGGGCCAAAACGACCGTGGCGTTCAGGCCGCCGCCGGTGGCGTCGCGCTCGTCGAGTGCGAGGAGGGAGACGACGCCGCGTACGGAGCCGGCTCCGTCGAGCGCGGACCGCAGCCGGTCGGCGAGGGCCGCGGCGGACGGTCCGGCCGCGTCGGCCGCGTCCGGGCCGATGTGCCGGACGTCGGCGCCGTGGCCGGTCAGGGCCGCGTCGAGCCGTTCGGTCCACGGCCGGGCGGCCGGGCCGTCCGGGGAGACGACGAGCCAGGTGCCGGAGACCGAGGCCGCGTCGGGGGCAGGCGGGGTGAGGGGCTGCCAGTCGATGCGGTAGCTCCAGGCGTCGGCCGTCTCCTCGGTGACCCGGCGGGTGTGCCAGGTGGCGAGCAGGGGCAGCACCGTGTCGAGGGCGTCCCGCTCGGCGCCGGTCCCGGCGCCCAGGGCTCCGGCGAGGGCGCCGGTGTCGGTGCGGCGCACCGCGTCCCAAAAGGCGGTGTCGGCTCCGGTCTGGGCGGCCGGGCGCGGGGTACTTGCGGCGTCGTCCTCCCACCAGTAGCGCTGCCGCTGGAACGGGTAGGTGGGCAGCTCCACCCGTCGGCCGCCCCAACTCACGGCGACCGCGGGCCAGTCGACGGTGGTGCCGTGTACGTGGAGTTCGGCCAGCGCGGTGGTCAGGGTCCGCGGTTCGGGGCGGTCGGCGCGGAGCAGTGGGACGAAGACCGGGGCGTCGGCGCCGGTGTCGTCCGTGACGCAGCGGCGGGCGAGGGCGGTGAGGGTGGTCCCGGGGCCCAGTTCCACGAAGGTGCCGGCGCCGTGCTCGCGGAGCGTGGCGATGCCGTCGGCGAACCGGACGGTCTCGCGGACGTGCCGCACCCAGTACTCGGCGGACGCCAACTCGCCGTCCGCGCACAGCTTTCCGGTGAGGTTGGAGACGAGGGGGATGCGGGGCGGAGACGTCGGGAGGCCGTCGACGGCCTTCCGGAAGTCCGCGAGCATGGGGTCCATGCGGGGCGAGTGGAAGGCGTGGCTGACGCGCAACCGCGTCGTCTTGTGTCCCTGCTCGCGGAGCCGGTCGGCGGCGTCCAGGACGGCGTCCTCGTCTCCGGAGAGGGTCACGGACGTCGGCCCGTTGACGGCGGCGACCGCGAGCCGGTCGCCGAGGAACGGCCGTACGTCGTCCTCGGACGCCTCGACGGCGGCCATCGCGCCGCCCGGGGGCAGCGCCTCCATCAGCCGGGCCCGGGCGGCGACCAGGGTGCACGCGTCGTCCAGGGTGAAGACGCCGGCGGCGTGGGCGGCGGCGATCTCGCCGATGGAGTGGCCGATCAGCAGGTCGGGGCGGACGCCCCACTCCTCCAGCAGCCGGAACAGGGCGACTTCGCCGGCGAAGAGGGCGGCCTGGGCGTGGCCCGTGCGGTCGAGCCGCTCGGCCCGGGCCGCGTCGGCACCGTCGCCGTGGGCCCACATCGTCTCCCGCACCGGCGTGTCGAGCCGCCGGTCGAGGGCGTCGCAGACGGTGTCGAGGGCCGCCGCGAAGGCGGGTTCGGACGCGTACAACTCCTGTGCCATTCCGACTCGTTGGGCGCCCTGGCCGGTGAACATGAAGGCCGTACGGACGCCGGCACCCCGCGGGGTGCCGCGCACCAGCCCGGGAGTGTCGTCACCGGCAGCCAGTGCGTCGAGGCGGCGCAGCAGCCCGTCGCGGTCGTCGGCGACGACGGCGGCCCGGTGGTCGAAGACGGCGCGGGTGGTGGCGAGGGAGAAGGCGACGTCCGCGGCGCCCGCCGGGCCGCCGTGGGGATCGGGCGCGGTGAGGTGGGTGCGCAGCCGGGCCGCCGCGTCGCGCAGCGCCCGGTCGTCGCGTGCCGACAGCAGCCAGGGCAGCGGGCGGGCGGGGGCCTCGGCGGGCATGGCCGCGGTGGCGGTCTCCGGGACGCCGACGGGCGATGCCGGAGCCGCGGCGGTCCCCGGGGCGTCGACGGCCGGCGCCTCCTCGATGATGACGTGGGCGTTGGTGCCGCTGAGGCCGAAGGAGGAGACGCCGGCGCGGCGCGGGGTGTCGCCGTGCCACTCCACCGGCTCGGTCAGCAGGCGGACGCTCCCGGCCGACCAGTCGACCTTGGGCGTCGGCTCGTCCACGTGCAGGGTGCGGGGCAGTGTCCGGTGCCGGATCGCCTCGACCATCTTGATGATGCCGCCGACGCCGGCGGCGGCCTGGGCGTGCCCCATGTTGGACTTGATCGAGCCGAGCCACAGGGGCTCGTCGTCGGGGCGGTTGCGGCCGTAGGTGGCGAGGAGCGCCTGGGCCTCGATGGGGTCGCCGAGGACGGTGCCGGTGCCGTGCGCCTCGACGGCCTGGACGTCGGCGGGGGTGAGGCCGGCGTTGTCGAGGGCCTGGCGGATGACGCGCTGCTGCGCGGGTCCGTTGGGTGCGGTCAGTCCGTTGCTGGCGCCGTCCTGGTTGACCGCCGAACCCCGGACGACGGCGAGGACCGGGTGGCCGTTGCGCCGCGCGTCGGACAGCCGTTCCACCAGCAGCACCCCGGCGCCCTCCGACCAGCCGGCGCCGTCCGCCGCGCCCGCGAAGGACTTGCAGCGGCCGTCCTTGGCGAGGCCGCGCTGCCGGCTGAACTCGACGAACATCTCCGGCCCGGCCATCACGGTGACGCCGCCGGCCAGGGCGAGCGAGCACTCGCCGTTGCGCAGGGACTGCGCGGCCAGGTGCAGCGCCACCAGCGACGACGAGCACGCGGTGTCCACCGTGAGCGCCGGGCCCTCGAAGCCGAAGGTGTAGGCGACGCGGCCGGACACCAGGCTGCCGGCCGTGCTGCCGCCCGCATAGTCGTGGTACATCAGGCCGGCGAACACGCCGGTGCGGCTGCCCTTGAGGGTTCCGGGGTCGATCCCGGCCCGCTCGAACGCCTCCCAGGCGATCTCCAGCAGCAGCCGCTGCTGGGGGTCGGTCTCGGGCGCCTCCCGGGGGCTGAGCCCGAAGAACACCGGGTCGAAGTCGGCGGCGTCGTACAGGAATCCGCCCTCGCGCACATAGCTGCGCCCGGGCCGGCCGGGTGCCGGGTCGTACAGCGTGTCCATGTCCCAGCCGCGGTCGGTGGGGAACCGCCCGACGACGTCGGCGCCCGTGTCCACCACCCGCCACAGGTCGTCGGGGCCGGCGACGCCGCCCGGGTAGCGGCAGCCCATGCCCACGATCGCGATCGGCTCGTGCCGGCCGTCCTCGACCTCGCGCAGCCGGCGCCGGGTCTCGTGGAGGTCGGCCGTCGCGCGCCGAAGGTAGTCGCGCAGTTTCTGGTCGTTCGCCATCGAAGTGTGAGCCAATCTCGGACGGTGTTTCCGGGGCGTCGGGGTGGTGGGCCGCCGGGCGGCGGCGGGCGTGCGGTTTCGTCGGCGGCGCACCGCCCGGGGGCACGGGTGGTGCGCCGCCGGACGGTGGTGCGGCGGAGGGCGCGCTACGGCGTTCCGAGCTCGCCGTCCAGCGCGGCGAACAGCTCGTCGTCGGTGGCGGACTCGAACGCCGTGTGGGCGTCGGCGCGCGGCTCCTCGCCGCGCTCGTCCCGCCACCGGCGCAGCAGCGAGTCCAGCCGGGCCGCGACGTCGGCGTGCTCCCGGTCGGGGACGCCGTCGCCGCCGGCCGCGGCCAGCAGGGCGGCCTCCAGGTCGTCGATCCGGTCGGTCAGCGAACGTCCGGGCCCCTGGTCGGGCACCAGCTCGGCGGCGAGGTGCGCGGCGAGGACGGAAGGGGTGGGGAAGTCGAAGACGAGGGTGGCGGGGAGCCGCAGCCCGGTGGCGGCGTTCAGCAGGTTGCGCAGGTCGACGGCCGCCATCGAGTCGAAACCGACGTCCTTGAACGCCCGTTCGGGATCGACGAGTTCACCGCTGCCGTGACCGAGGACGGCGGCCGTGTTGCTGCGGACCAGGTCGAGCAGGACGAGGTCGCGCTCGGGCTCCGGAAGGCCGGCGAGCCGGTGGGCGAGCGCGTCGGCGCCGGCCCCGGTCGACGGGGCCCCGGCCGCCGGCCGTGCGGCGCGGCGCGGCGGGGTACGGACGAGGGTGCGCAGCAGGGCGGGCACCGTCGCGCCCCGGGCGTTCAGGACGGCGGTCTCCAGGCCGACGGGCACCAGCACCGGGCCGTCCGCCGCCAGGGCCGCGTCGAACAGGTCGAGTGCCCGGGCGGTCGGCAGCGGTCGCATGCCCATGCGGCGCAGCCGCTCGACGTCCGTGTCGGCCAACTGGCCACCCATGCCCTGTCCGCCGCCCCACAGGCCCCAGGCGAGGGAGAGGGCGGGCAGGCCCTGTTCCGCGCGGTGGCGGGCGAGGGCGTCGAGGAACACGTTGGCGGCGGCGTAACCGGCCTGTCCGGCGCCGACGAAGAGGCCGGCGGTGGACGAGAACAGCACGAAGGCGGACAGGGGTTGATGGGCCGTCAGCTCGTGGAGGTGCCAGGCGGCGTCCGCTTTGGGACGCAGCGCCGTGTCGACGTGATGCGCCGTCTGCGTTTCGATCAGGCCGTTCTCGGCCAGTCCGGCCGTGTGGACGACGGCGTTCAGCGGGTGGCGGGCCGGGATGTCGGCGAGCAGCTTCTCCAGCGCGGAGCGGTCCGCGACGTCACACGCCGCCACCCGCGCCTCGGCGCCCGCCTCCCCCAGTTCCCGGCACAACTCGCGCGCTCCCGGCGCCTCTTCACCGCGCCGGCTGACCAGGAGCAGTCGGCGGGCACCGTACCGGGCCACCAGGTGCCGGGCGACGGCGGCGCCGAGGCCGCCGGTTCCGCCGGTGATCAGGACGGTACCGTCCGGATCCCAGCCGGCGCCGAGGACGGCGTCGGCGGACGGGGCGGCGGGCCGTTCCCGGACGAGTCGCGGGGCCCACACCGCGCCGGCGCGCAGGGCGAGTTCGGCGTCGTCCGTGGCGGCGGCGGTTGCGGGCAGCCGGCGTCCCGAGGCGGGGGTGCCGTCCCAGTCGAGGAGCAGCAGCCTGCCGGGGTGCTCGGCCTGCGCGGCGCGCACCAGGCCCCACAGAGGGGCGCACACCGGATCGACGGCGGGACCGGACGCGGAGTCGGGCCCGGCGGCGCCGCTGGTGAGGACGACCAGCCGGGAGGCGGCGAACGCCGGTTCGGCCAGCCATTCCCGCACGGTCGCGAGGACGCCGGTGACGGTGGTACGCACCCGGTCAGGCAGGTCGGCGCCGCCGTCCGGCCCGGGGCCGCCGCACGGCAGCACCACCGTGCGGGGCACGGCGCCGGGCGCGACGGCGAGCGAGGCGAGGTCTGCGTACACGCGCGCCTCGGGGCCCAGAGCGGCGGTGAGCAGCGGATCGGGAGCGGTGCCGACGAGGGCCCATCCGCCGTCCTTCTCCTCCTCCCCCGGCAGCGGCGGAACGGTCCGTTCCGTCCACACCAGCCGCAACAGGGCGGCGCCGTCGGAACCTTCCGTCTCCTCCCCCGCCGGCCGCACGGCGTCGGCGTCCACGGCCCGCGCGGCGAGCGACCGGATCGTGAGCACGGGCGCCCCGGTCCCGTCCGCCACCAGCACCGACGCTTCGTCCGGACCGTGCGACGCCACGCGGACGCGCAGCGCGGCGGCCCCCGCCGCGTGCACCGTGACACCGCTCCACGCGAACGGCAGCCGCGGCCCTTCCGCACCGGCCTGCTCGTCCGCCTCGTGGAAGAGGTTGGCGTGCAGGGCCGAGTCGAGGAGGGCGGGGTGGAGCAGGAAGGACGCGGCGTCGTGCTGCGCCTCCGGCGGGAGGGTGACCTCGGCGTAGGTGGTGTCGCCCTGCCGCCAGGCGGCCCGGAGGCCCTGGAAGACAGGGCCGTAGTCGTACCCCTGGTCGGCGAGCCGCTCGTAGGCGGCGCCGAGCGGAATGGGGTGGGCGTCGGCGGGCGGCCACGCGGCGAGCTCGTCGCCGGCGCCGGCCGCGGGCTCCTCGGCGGCGAGCCCGCCGGTGGCGTGCAGCGTCCACTCCGCGTGATCCGCAGAGCCCGCCGGCTGCGAATGGACGGTGACGGTACGGCGCTCCGCCTCGTCCGCCGGCCCCACCGTCACCCGCAGGTCGACGGCCCGGTCGCCGGGCAGGACGAGCGGCGCCTGGAGCGTCAGTTCGTCGAGGTACGGGGTGCCGGCCTGCTCACCCGCGTGCAGCGCGAGTTCGAGGAGGCCGGTGCCGGGGAGCAGGGTGGTCCCCAGGATGGTGTGATCGGCCAGCCAGGGGTGGCTACGGGTGCCGATCCGCCCGGTCAGGACGACGGTGTCCGTGTCCGGCACGGCGACGGCCGCGCCCAGCAGCGGGTGCCGCGCCGGCGCCTGGCCCAGAGCCTCCGGGTCGCCGGCTCCCACTCCGTCCTCCAGCCAGTAGCGGCGGCGTTGGAAGGGGTAGGTGGGCAGGTCGATGAGTCCGGTTCGGCTGGTGGGGTGGAGTTGTGTCCAGGTGATGGGGTGGCCGTGAGTCCAGAGGTGGGCGAGGGTGGTGAGGGCTTCGGTGGTTTCGGGGCGGTTGCGGCGCTGGAGGGGGAGGCAGGTGGCGGTGGTGTGGTCGGCCGCCATGGCGGTCAGGACGACGTCGGGGCCGATCTCCAGGAACGCGCTCACCCCGTCGGCGGTCAGGGTGGCGACGGCGTCGGCGAAGCGGACCGGGCGGCGGACGTGCTCCACCCAGTAGTCGACGCTAGTCAGTTCCTCGGTGGTGGCGATCTGTCCGGTGACGGTGGAGACGATCGGGATCCGGGGCTCGGCGAAGGACAAGCCCGCCACGACCGTGCGGAAGTCCTCCAGCATCGGTTCCATGAGCGGCGAGTGGAAGGCGTGGGAGACCTTCAGCAGTGAGGTCTTGCGGCCCTCTTCCTTCAGCTTCTCCACGATCCCGATCACGGTTTCACGAGCGCCGGAGATGACGACCGCGCGCGGGCCGTTGACGGCGGCGACGGCTGCGTCCTGCGCCTCGCCGAGCAGCGCGAGGGCCTCGTCCTCGGTGGCTTGGAGGGCGGCCATGACGCCGCCGTCGGGCAGGGCCTGCATCAGCCGGCCCCGTGCCGCCACCAGCGCACACGCATCCGCCAAGGACAGCACCCCGGCGACATGCGCCGCCGCGATCTCCCCGATCGAGTGCCCGGCCAGCACCTCCGGCCGCACACCCCACGACTCCACCAGCCGGAACAACGCCGTCTCGACGGCGAAGAGAGCCGGCTGCGCGTACTCCGTACGGTTTAGCACCTCCCCGTCCTCGCCGAAGAGGACGTCCTTGAGCGGCCGTTCAAGGTGAGCGTCGAGATGCGCGCACACCTCGTCCAACGCCTGGGCGAACACCGGGAAGCTCTCGTACAGCTCCCGGCCCATCCCGACCCGCTGCGCACCCTGCCCGGTGAACAGGAACGCCAGCCGCCCTTCCGCAGCGGTGCCGCGTATCAGACCCGGCGCGTCCTGTCCGGCCGCGAGTGCGGCGAGGGCGGCGGTGAGGTCGGCGCGGTTGGTGCCGGTGAGGACCGCACGGTGTTCCAGCTGCGCCCGCGTCGTCGCCAGCGCCACCGCCACCTCCCCCAACCCCGGAGCATCCTCACGCTCCAGCACGCTCAGCATGCGCGCCGCCTGGGCCTTGAGTGCGTCGGCGGAACGGGCGCTGAGCAGCCACGGCAGAGCCGGCCCGGCCGACTCCGGCGCCACTGCCTCCTCCTGCGCCTCGACGGGCGGGGCTTCTTCGAGGATGACGTGGGCGTTGGTACCACTGATACCGAACGAGGAGACACCTGCCCGGCGCGGCCGGTCGCTCTCCCACGCCCGGGCCTCGGTGAGGAGCTCCACCGCACCCGCCGACCAGTCCACCTTCGACGACGGCGCATCCACATGCAGCGTCCTCGGCAGCACACCATGCCGCATCGCCATCACCATCTTGATGATGCCCGCCACACCCGCAGCCGCCTGCGTATGCCCCAGATTCGACTTCACCGACCCCAGCCACAACGGCCGTCCGTCCAGCCGCTCCTGCCCATACGTCGCCAGCAACGCCTGCGCCTCGATCGGGTCACCGAGCGTCGTCCCCGTGCCATGGGCCTCCACCGCGTCCACCTCGGACGGCCGCAGACCGGCCTCGGTCAGGGCCTGGCGGATGACGCGTTGCTGGGAGGGGCCGTTGGGGGCCGTCAGGCTGCTGCTGGCGCCGTCCTGGTTGACCGCCGAACCCCGCACCACCGCCAGCACCTTGTGCCCGTTGCGCAGCGCGTCCGACAGCCGCTCGACGACCAGTACGCCGACGCCCTCGCCCCAGCCCGTGCCGTCGGCCGCCTCGGCGAACGCCTTGCAGCGGCCGTCGGCCGCCAGGCCGCGCTGGCGGCTGAACTCGGTGAAGGTGTCGGGCGCCGCCATCACGGTGACGCCGCCGGCCAGGGCCAGCGAGCACTCGCCGGCGCGCAGCGCGCGGACGGCCCAGTGCAGGGCGACGAGGGAGGAGGAGCAGGCGGTGTCCACGGTGACCGCCGGGCCTTCCAGGCCGAGGCTGTAGGAGACGCGGCCGGAGACGACGCTGCCCGAGTTGCCGTTGCCGACGTACCCGTCGACCTCGTCGGGGACGTGGGTGAGGCGGGCGGCGTAGTCGTGGTACATCACTCCGGCGAAGACGCCGGTCCTGCTGCCGCGCAGGGCGTGGGGGTCGAGGCCGGCGCGTTCGAGGGCTTCCCAGGACGCTTCGAGGAGCAGCCGCTGCTGGGGGTCCATGGCCAGGGCCTCGCGCGGGCCGATGCCGAAGAAGTC
This sequence comes from Streptomyces sp. CA-181903, assembly GCF_050937075.1. NCBI lineage: Bacteria > Bacillati > Actinomycetota > Actinomycetes > Kitasatosporales > Streptomycetaceae > Streptomyces > Streptomyces sp. CA-181903. Next base: position 7,370,587 of record NZ_JBNJLY010000001.1, on the reverse strand, counting down.
GGCGTCGAAGTCGGCGGCGTCGTGCAGGAATCCGCCTTCGCGGACGTAGGTGGTGCCGGGCCGCTCGGGGTCGGGGTCGTAGAGGGCGTCGGTGTCCCAGCCGCGGTCCTCGGGGAACGGGGTGATGCCGTCGCGGCCCTCGTCCAGCAGCCGCCAGAGCTCCTCGGGGGAGGTGACGCCGCCCGGGTAGCGGCAGCTCATCCCGATGACGGCGATGGGTTCGTGCTCCCTGCGCTCGGCTTCGCGCAGCCGGCGGCGGGCCTCCCGAAGGTCGGCCGTCGCCCGCTTGAGGTAATCGAGAAGTTTCTTCTCGCCTTCCACCCAAGAACCCCCTGAACCCGGAACGCGCCCGGTACCCGTGCTGATTGGTCGCCGCCCGCACCGCCCGGGCCGGGCCCGGTGGTTCCCGCGGTACGGCCGTATCCGCCTCCGCTGGTACGGCCGTTCCGCCCCGTGCTCCCGTGCCCCGGCCGTGACGTGCCGGGTCTTCGCCGGCTGCTTCGCCTCTTCGGCGGGCCGTCCGCGAACTGCGCGTACCGGGACGGGCGGTCTCCCGGAACGCTACGGGCGGCCGCTCGGGGGCAGCCACCCTTAGCTGCCCCTAGGCACCCCTATCAGGGGGTGCGGAATGGAAACGTCCGGGTGAATTCCGTGTGGCCGACGGGGGTCGGTCCGGCTGCCGGGAGGGGTTCTCCGGGAGCCGCGGGTGCCGTTCGGCTAAGGGCCCCTAGGGGTTGATAGGGGTCCGTCCCGCCACCGTGCTGCTATAGCGTTCTCGGCATCGGACGCAGCGAAACGTCCGGCGGCACGATTTCTTCGGAAGCCACTTCACCCGAAGCAATGCGAAGTCATTCGAAGCCACTCGAAATCACCCGCTGCCGCTCGAAGCCACCGCCGCTCCGTGCCGCTCGAAGCCGCTCGGTCCCGGGCGGCCGGCGGGCCGGCAACGAAGCCCGGAAATCCGGCGCCCGGAAACCGGGAAACCCGGAAGCCACACCAAGCAAGCCGCGAAACACCGATTCGGGGTAGGAAGATGCCCGCGACACCGATCGTCAAAGGAACCGCCCCTTTCGGCGACCACAGGACCTGGTACCGCGTCACCGGTGATCTGGGGAGTGGGCGTGCGCCCGTCGTCGTCCTGCACGGCGGCCCGGGGAGCACGCACGACTACCTGCTGAGCCTGGCGTCCCTGGCGGAGGCCGGCCGGCCGGTGGTGCACTACGACCAGCTCGGCAACGGCGGTTCCACCCGGCTGCCGGACCGCGGCACGGACTTCTGGACCGTGGACCTGTTCCGCGAGGAGCTGGACAATCTCCTGCGGCACCTCGGGGTGGGCGACGACTACATCCTCTTCGGGCAGTCGTGGGGCGGGATGCTGGCCGCGGACCACGCCGCCGACCGGCCCGCCGGCCTGCGCGGTCTGGTGATCGCCAACTCCCCCGCGTCGATGCCCCTGTGGCTGCGGGAGATGAAGGTGCTGCGGGAGCGGCTGCCGGCCGACGTCCAGGAGACGCTGCTGCGGCACGAGGCGGCGGGCACCACGGACACCGCCGAGTACTTCGCGGCCATGCGGGTGTTCTACGACCGGCACGTGTGCCGCGTCCAGCCGTGGCCGCGGGACTACCTGGCGACGTTCATGGAGATCAACGACGATCCGACCGTCTACCACGCCATGAACGGGCCGAACGAGTTCCACGTCATCGGCAGTCTCAAGGACTGGTCGGTCGAGGACCGGATTCCGTACATCGACGTCCCCACGCTGCTGATCAGCGGGCGGCACGACGAGGCGACGCCGGCGACCGTACAGCCTTTCTACGACCTGATACCGGATGTCCGCTGGGAAATCCTCGAGGAATCGAGCCATGTGCCGCACCTTGAGGAACCCGAGCGTTTCACCTCCGTTCTCACCGCGTTCCTCGCGGAGCTCGACGGAGCCGGAGGAACAGCAACACCCGGCGCGGGGACGGCGATTCCGTCCCTGTCCGGGGAATCCACGGAAACCAAGGAAGGGGCGCTCGGGTGACCACCGCTCATGAGATTCGCGCATATCCGTTCAGCGAACCGGACCGGCTCGAACTCGATCCGATGTACGCCAAACTGCGCGCGGAGGAGCCGCTGAGCCGGGTGCAGTTCCCGCTCGGCGAGCCGGCCTGGCTGGCCACCCGCTACCACGACGTCCGCACGGTCCTGGCCGACCCGCGGTTCAGCCGGGCCGTCGCCAAGACCCGGGACCAGCCGCGCACCCACCCCGACGAGCACCTGGACGACGGTCTGGTCGGCATGGACGCGCCGGACCACGCGCGGCTGCGCAAGCTGGTCGCTCGGGCGTTCACCGGTCGCCGGGTGGAGCTGATGCGCGACGACACCCAGCGGATCGTGGACGGGCTGGTCGACAACATGGTCGAGCAGGGCGGCCCGTTCGACATGGTGGAGAACTTCGCCATCCCGCTGCCGGTCACCGTGATCTCCGAGATGCTCGGGGTGCCGGAGGCCGACCGGCCGCGGCTGCGCGGCTGGTCGGAGGCGATGGTCTCCACCACGGCGCTGCCGTGGGAGGAGATGGAGCGCAACGCCAAGGAGCTGTTCGCGTACATCGGGACGCTGGTCGCCGAGCGGCGCCGCAACCCCACCGAGGACCTGCTCGGCGCGCTGGTGAAGACGCGGGACGAGGACGGCGACCGGCTGAGCGAGGAGGAGCTGGTCATGCACGTGACCGGTGGCCTGCTCATCACCGGCACCGAGACGACCGCCTCGCAGATGCCCAACTTCCTCTACGCGCTGCTCAGCCACCGCGACCAGTGGGAGCTGCTGTGCGCCGACCCGTCGCTGGTTCCGCGCGCGGTCGAGGAGCTGGTGCGCTGGATCCCGCTGAACTACTCGGCGATGTTCGCCCGGTACGCCCTGGAGGACATCGAGTTCGGCGACGTCACGGTGAAGGCCGGCGAGCCGGTGGTGGGTTCGGTGGCCTCGGCCAACCGGGACCCGGAGATCTTCGAGGACCCGGACCGGCTGGACGTCACCCGCGAGCACAACCCGCACATCGGCTTCGGTCACGGTCCGCACCACTGCCTCGGCGCCCAGCTGGCCCGGATGGAGCTGCAGACGGTGCTGACGACCCTGGTCACCCGCTTCCCGACCCTGGACTTCGCCGACGGCGCGGACGGGGTGGTGTGGAAGCAGGGCATGCTGGTGCGCGGCCCGAAGCTGCTGCGGGTGACCTGGTGAGCCGCTGGTCGGTCGAGGTCGACCGCGGCGTCTGCATCGGCGCCTCGGTGTGCGCCAACTACGCGCCGGCGCACTTCGAGTTGGCGGACGGCAAGTCCCGGCCGCGGGCGGCCGTGATCGAGCCCGACGACGCGGTGCTGGACGCCGCGGAGACCTGTCCGGTGGCCGCGCTGGCAGTGCGCGACGCCGACAGCGGCGCCCTGCTGGCGCCCGAGGAGTAGCCCTCCCCCGGACCGGCGGTCTCCCCAGGCCGTCACCCCCGGTTCCGGCGGCCTGTCCCCCAGGCCGCCGGAACCGCCGGTCGCGCGCCGTCCGTCACCCGTCGCCCACCCCCACCATGGCCCGCCCCCACCACCGTCCGTCGCCACGCGCGCCCGCGTGGCCGGCCGACGAGGGGCCGGCCCCCGTACGTCCGCTCGTCTCGGAAGGACCGCGCACATGACCACCGCGTCCCGGACCGGTACCGCGATGATCTTCCCCGGTATGGGGCCCACCCCCTTCGCGGAGGTCGGGAAGTTCATGGTCGTCAACCCCTTCGCCCGCAAGCTGGTCGCCGCGGCCGACCGGGTGCTCGGCTACTCGCTCGTCGACCGCTACCGCGGCACCGAGGGCGACTACAGCGAGTACGCCCAGGTCGCGTTCATGGTCAACTCGCTGGCGCTGGCCCAGTGGGCGCAGCACACGCTGGGCGTCGAGCCCGTCCTGTGCACGGGACCCAGTTTCGGCGAGAAGCCGGCCGCCGCGTTCTCCGGGGCGCTGGACTTCCCCGACGCCGTCCGGGCCACCGCCGCGTTCGCGCGGCTGCTGGAGGGCTACTTCGCCACGGAGTACACGGACCTCGTCACCCACTCGTTCGTCCGCGTGCCGCAGGACACGCTGCGCGGGCTGCTCGGGGAGCTGGACGAGCGCGGGGAGACGTACGAGATCTCCTGCTACATCGACGACGACTTCACCATGCTGACGCTGGGCGAGCACAACCTGGAGTGGCTGCCGGCCCGGCTCCGCGCGCTGGGCGGCATGTCGCTGTACACCATGCGTCCGCCGATGCACTGCTCGCTGTTCAAGGGGCTGCGCGACCGGGCCGAGGAGGAGGTCTTCGGCCCGCTGGAGTTCGCCGACCCGACCGTCCCGGTGATCGCCGATCAGGACGGTGCGCTGGTCACCACGGGTGAGGGCGTGCGCGCCATGATGCTGGACAGCTGTGTGCGCCCGTTGCGGTGGCCGGCCGTCGTGGACGCCCTGCGCGAGGCCGGGGTCGGCACCGTGTGCGTGGCGGGCCAGGACAGCCTGTTCGGCCGGGTGCGGCGCACCACGGACGCCTTCGAGGTGGTGCCGGCGACGCCGCGGCTGGCGCTGCGCCCGCGTCCGCGCCCCGTGGGCGCCTGACCCCTCCCGAAGACATTCCCCTCGCTTTTCCGTACACCGACTCACCGAGAGGCCATCACCATGTGGGACCAGAAGTTCGAGGAACTGCTGCGTGGATTCCTGCCGTTCCTGGGCGCCGACGAGCAGCTCACGCAGGACACCGGGCTGCGCGACCTGGGCCTGGACTCGCTGGGCATCGTCGAGCTGCTCGCCGCGCTGGAGGACGCGTACCAGGTGCGCTTCCACGACGACGCGCTCAGCCCGGAGACGTTCGCGACGCCCGGCGTGCTGTGGAAGGCGCTGTCCCGGCTGGTCGCGGACCAGGCCGCCTGACCGGCGCCGCCGCACGTCCCGGAGCGAACCAGTGAGCAGCAGAGGAGCAGCGGTGGACGCCACGTCGGACAGCACCTTGGACGCGGCGCTGCACGGGCGTTTCCTGCGCGGAGTGGAACTGGCACCGCGCAATGACGCGGTGCGGGTCGGCGACGACGCGATCGGCTACGAGGAGGCGCACGAGCGGGCCCTGGAGTGGGCGGGCGCGCTGTCGGCCGCGGTGGACGGGCCGCCGGGCGCGGTGGCGGTGCTGGCGGCGAAGGGTGTCCGCGCGTACGTCGGCATCCTGGCGGCGCTGTACGCGGGTGCCACCGTCGTGCCCCTTCAGCCGGGCTTCCCTGTGGCGCGCACCCGGCGGATGATGCGGGCCGCCGGGGTGTCGGCCGTCATCGTGGACGAGGCCGGCTGGGCGCAGTTGCCGGAGCTGCTGGCGCCGGACCCGGACGACGGGCGGGCGTTCACCGCGAAGGACCCGGGCGCGGCGCTGCCGGTGCTCGCGCCCGGCTGTCCTGCGGGCGCGCTCCCGGGTGTCGTGCGGATCGAGCCGCGTCCGTCCGGCGCGCTGGCGGCGCCGCGGCCGGTCGGGCCGGACGACGCCGCGTACATGCTGTTCACGTCCGGGTCGACGGGCCGCCCCAAGGGCGTGCCGATCAGCCACGGCAGTGCCGCGCACTACTTCCGCCTCCAGGACGCCCGTTACGACTTCACGCCGGACGACGTCTTCTCGCAGACGTTCGACCTGAACTTCGACTGCGCGATGTTCGACCTGTTCTGCGCCTGGGGTTCGGGGGCGACGGCGCTGTGGGTGCCGCCGGGTGCGTACCGGGAGCTGCCGGCGTTCCTGGCGGAGCACCGGATGACGGTGTGGTTCTCGACGCCGAGCGCGATCGGGCTGGTGCGCCGGCTCGGCGGGCTGGCGCCGGGGGCGCTGCCCGGGCTGCGCTGGAGCTTCTTCGCCGGTGAGGCGCTGACGTGCCGGGACGCGGCGGACTGGCAGGCGGCGGCGCCCGGTTCGGCGCTGGAGAACCTCTACGGCCCGACGGAGCTGACGATCACCATCGCGGCACACCGCTGGGATCCGGAGCGTTCGGAGCGGATCGCGGTGAACGGGGTGGTGCCGATCGGCCGGGTCAACGACGGCCACGAGCACCTGCTCCTCGACGAGGACGGGAAGCCCGCCGAGCGGGAGGGCGAGCTGTGCGTGGCCGGTCCGCAGCGGACGGCCGGTTATCTGGACCCGGGCGACGACGCGGGCCGCTTCCTCGACCACGACGGCCGCGTCTGGTACCGCACGGGCGACCGGGTGCGCCGGATCGGCGAGGACGAGGCGGGCGAACTCGCCTACCTCGGGCGGCTGGACGCGCAGGTGCAGGTCGCCGGCTGGCGGGTGGAGCTGCCCGAGGTGGACCACGCGCTGCGCGGCTGCGAGGGCGTCACGGAGGCCGTCACGGTCGACGTGGCCACGGAGGCGGGCACCGAGCTGGCCGTCTTCTACACCGGTGCCGCCGTGCCACTTTCCGTGTTCGCCCGGCGGCTCCGCCCGGTGCTGCCCCAGGGCATGACGCCCCGTCACTTCTGGCGGCTGGACGAGTTCCCGCTCAACTCCAACCGCAAGACCGACCGCGGCGCGCTGCGGGCCCGCGCGCGCGAGCTCCTGAACGAAAACCCCGACCTCCGTACGACCGGCCCCCGTACCACCAGCACGCCGACGACCTGACAGGAGAACAGCGTTGGACAGCACTCCCGGCTTGGACGGCACCACGGGTGCGGCGCGGGGGGTCCCCTTGCGCGACCACCGTCCCGACAGCCTGGTCCACACCCTGCTCGACGAGGCCGTGGCGTTCTCGCCCTCGGCCGCGGCGGTCGCCGACGCCGAGGGGCGGTGGGACTACGCCCACCTCGACGCGTACAGCCGCGCCTTCACCGACTGGCTGGCGGAGCGGGGGGTCGGCCCGGGTGACCGGCTGGTCGTCCAGCTGCCCACCACCAGGGAGCTGACCGCCCTGTTCTACGGGGCGTCGCGGCGCGGCGCGGTCTTCGTGCCGCTGAACCCGCACATGAAGCCGTACCACCTGCGCTCGGTCCTGGAGAACGCCGAGCCGGCGCTGGTGGTCTGCGCGGAGGGCGACCGGGCCACGTTCGAGGCGGTCACCGGGGCGCCCGTGCACGAGTTCGGCGGGGTGTGGAGCGAGACCGAGAAGATCGCCGACCGCGGCCCGCGTCCGGAGGCGGCGGTGGACGTCGCGCCGGAGGACCCGGCCGTCCTCGTCTACACCTCGGGCAGCACGGCCGCCCCCAAGGCGGTGATCTGCCCGCACGCGCAGATGGTGTTCGCCACCCGTTCGATGGTGCAGGTGCTCGGCTACCGCCCGGACGACGTGGTGTTCTGCCGGTTCCCGATGTCGTGGGACTACGGCCTGTACAAGGTCCTGATGTGCGCCGCGGGCCGGAGCGAGATCGTGCTGGCGGACGGCGAGTCGGACCTGCGGCTGCTGACGGCGGTCCGGGAGAGCGGGGCGACGGTGGTGCCGATCGTCCCGTCGCTGGCCGCGATGATCGCCACGCTGGCGCGCCGGGAGGAGAACCCGGCGCCGCGGGTGCGGATGTTCACCAACACGGGCGCGGCGCTGCCGCAGCCGGTGATCGAGACGCTGCGCGCGGCGTTCCCGGGGGCCCGGGTGGTGCGCCAGTTCGGGCAGACGGAGTGCAAGCGGGTCTCCATCATGCCGCCGGAGGAGGACCGGGAGCGGCCCGACTCGGTCGGCCGGCCGCTGCCCGGTACGCGCGTCCTGATCGTGGACGAGGACGGCGCGTCCGTGCCCGTCGGCGAGACGGGCGAGATCGTGGCCGTGGGCCCGCATGTGATGCCCGGCTACTGGCGGAACCCGGAGGTGACCGCGCGGACCTTCCGCCGGCACGGGCCGACCGGTGAACTCCGGCTGCACACCGGCGACTACGGATCACTGGACGCGGACGGCTACCTGTACTTCCAGGGCCGCCGGGACGACATGTTCAAGCGCAAGGGCATCCGGATGAGCACGCTGGAGATCGAGGCGGCGGCCATGGACGTGCCGGGGGTGCGGGCGGCGGCGGTGCTGCCCCCGTCGGACCGGCACGACCTGGCGCTGTTCGTGGAGTCCGACCTGGCCCCGCACGTCGTCCTGCGCGAGCTCGCGGGCCGGCTGGAGCAGCAGAAGGTCCCGGCGGTCTGCCGGGTGCTCGCGGAGTGGCCCCTGACCCTGCACGGCAAGAACGAGAAGCGGCGGCTCGCGGAGCTGCTCGACGGGAGCGACCAGTGAGCCGGTACGACGAACTGGCCGAGCGGTACGGCACACCGCTGTACGTCTACGACCTGGACCGGGTGGAGGCCGCGCGCGCGGATCTGCTGGACGCGCTGCCGGAGCCGTTCAGCCTGTTCAGCGCCGTGAAGGCGAACCCGCACCCGGAAGTGCTGCGGGCCCTGGCGACCGGCGGCGACCGGGTGTGCCGGGGCGAGATCAGCTCGACGGGCGAGCTGGCCGCCGCCCTGGAGGCGGGCTTCGACCCGGCGGAGTGCCTGTACACCGGGCCGGGCAAGACCGACGACGAGCTGTCCGCGGCGCTGGCCGCCGGGGTGCGGCTGTTCTCCGTCGAGTCCCTGACGGACCTGGAGCACGTGGGCGCCGCCGCCCGGGCGCAGGGTGTGGTGGCCGAGTGCCTGGTGCGCGTCAACAGCGCCTCGGCGAGCGCCACCACCAGCATCCGGATGACGGGCACGCCTTCGCAGTTCGGCGTCGACGCGGAGACGCTGGGCGACGTCCTGCCGAAGCTGCGTGCCGTGCCCGGCACGGAGATCGTGGGGGCGCACTTCTTCCCGCTGAGCAACGCCAAGGACGAGGACAGCCTCGTCGGGGAGTTCCGGCACACCCTCGCCCTCGCCGCGGAGCTGGGGCGTGAACACGGGCTGCCGCTGCGGTTCCTGGACATCGGCGGCGGTTTCGCCGCCCCCTACGCGGTGCCCGGCGAGCGCCCGGTGTACGAGAAGCTGCGCGAGCGGCTGGAGGACACCCTCGACGAGCTGTTCCCGGACTGGCGGCAGGGCACCCCGCACCTCGCCTGCGAGTCCGGCCGCTACCTGGTGGGCGACAGCGGCGTGCTGCTGACCCGGGTGGTCAACATCAAGGAGAGCCGCGGCCGGACGTTCGTCATCCTGGACGCCGGCATCAACACCTTCGGCGGGATGTCGGGCCTGGGCCGGCTGCTGCCGGTGGCCGTGCAGCCGGCGGACGCCGGGCAGGCCGCGGAGACAGCGGACGGCGAGGGGCTGAGCGCCAGCCTGGTCGGGCCGCTGTGCACGCCGGGCGACGTCCTCGGCCGCCGGGTCGAGCTGCCCCGGGTGGAGGTCGGGGACGTGCTGGCCATCCCCAACGCCGGGGCGTACGGTCCGACGGCCAGCCTGCTGATGTTCCTGGGCCGGCCGGCCCCCGCCGAGGTGCTGGTGCGCGGCGGCGAGGTCGTCTCGGCGTCCCGGCTGGAACACCGCCGCGCCCCGCTGGCGCCGCGGCCGGAGGGCGCCGCGGACGCGGTACCGGGCGGCGGAGGGGCGGCATGACCCCGCCGCCGCGCGACCCGGCCGGGCCGGCGGCTCCCGTGGCACCGGCGGTACCGACGCCGGCGGGCATCCTGCCGGTGGACGCCGGTCGCGCCCCGGCCGGGCGCCGGCAGACGGTCCTGGTCAGCGGCCTCGCCTCCGACTCGCACACCTGGAACCTGGTCTTCCTCCAGCTGCTGATCGAGGAGCTGGGGTACGACGTGGTGAACCTGGGCCCGTGCGTCCCGGACGAACTCCTGGTGCGGGAGTGCCGGGAGCGCACCCCCGCGCTGCTCGTGGTGAGCAGCGTCAACGGCCACGGCCACCAGGACGGCGTGCGGGTCATCAGGAAGCTGCGCGCCGAACCGGGGCTGGCGGAGCTGCCCGCGGTCATCGGCGGCAAGCTGGGCATCACCGGCGGCGAGGGTACCGACCATGTCGCGGAGCTGATGGAGGCGGGTTTCGACAGCGTCTTCGAGGACGGCGCGCAGGAGATCGCCTCGTTCCGGCGCTTCATCGGCGGCATACCGCGACGGGCCGCGCTGTCGTGAACGGACGCTTCGGCGAGGCACCGGAGGGCGGCCCGCGGCACCGGCGGCCGGACGCCGTCCCCGTGCCCGGCGGGGCCGTGCGGCCGGACGCCGCCCCCGCCGCCCTCCCGGCCGACGAGCCCGCGCCGCGCCCCGTCGGCGACTTCGGCGCGTTCGTCCGCCGGGCGCACCGGGCCGGACGCCTGGTGGTGCAGCCGCGCATGGGCTTCGGCGACCCGGCCGCCATGCGCGCGGGCCTGTACGCCACCCGGCACGCCGACGCGACCACCGTCGGCACCCTGACCCTGGACAGCTACACCCGGGTCGGGGACCTCGCCGCGATCGAGACGGCGCTGCGGGAGGGGTCGGGCCTCAACGGCTTCCCGATCGTCAGCTACCCGGTGGAGACGACCCGGGCGGTCCTCCACGGCCTGCACGGCGACGACTTCCCGGTGCAGGTCCGGCACGGCTCGGCGGCGCCGTTCGACATCTTCGTCGCGCTGACGCGGGCCGGGCTGAGCGCCACCGAGGGCGGCCCGGTCTCGTACTGCCTGCCCTACGGCCGTACGCCGCTCGACGAGTCGATGCGGAACTGGGAGCGCGGCAGCACGCTGTTCGCGCAGCTCCGCGAGTGGGGGGCCAGTCCGCACATCGAGACGTTCGGCGGCTGTCTGCTGGGGCAGTTGTGCCCGCCGAGCATGCTGGTGGCGGTCAGTGTCCTGGAGGCGGTGTTCTTCCACCGGCTGGGCATCCGCGACCTGTCCGTCAGCTACGCCCAGCAGACCAACCGCGAGCAGGACCGGGAGGCGGTCGCCGCGCTGCGCCGGCTTTGCGCGGAGCTGCTGCCGGACGCCGACTGGCACGTGGTGATCTACGCCTACATGGGCGTGTACCCGTACACCCCCGAGGGCTGCTACCGGCTGCTCGGGGAGGCCGCGGAACTCGCGGTCGGCACGGGCTCGGAGCGCCTGATCGTCAAGACCGTCGCCGAGTCCCGGCGGATCCCCACCGTGGCGGAGAACGTCGCGGCCCTGGAGCACGCCGCGCGGGTGGCGCGGTCGGCCCCCGGCCCGCCGGCCGGGGACCCCGAGCCCGGGGACACCCAGACGTACGCCGAGGCGCGCACGCTCGTGGACGCCGTCCTCAACAGCCACCCGGACGTCGGGCACGCGCTGCTGCTGGCCTTCAAACGCGGCTACCTGGACGTCCCTTACTGCGTGCACCCGGACAACGCCGGGCGCAGCCGCAGCTACATCGACGACCGCGGCTGGCTGCGCTGGGCCGACACCGGCTCGCTGCCCATCGCGGGCCTGGTGGACGGCCGCCGGTCGCGTCCCGTCACCTCGTCCGACCTGCTGGAGGCGCTGTCGTACGTGCAGCGCAGCTACGACGAACCGTTCTGGCCGGACGAGCGGGACGAGCCCCGGCCCGTCGCGGCCGAGTCCGCCGGCCCGCCCGAGGACGGCCGGCCGCTGCCCTGACGACCGGCCGCCGGCGCCCGGTACGTCCCGCCACGCCCTGAACCACCCCGCCCGCCCCGTTCCGCCCGCGGAATTCTTTTGGAGAGCACCGAATGACTGAGTCCGAGAACGTTCCCACCCCGTCCGGCGCCGCGTCGGCCGGGACCGCGGGCGAGCCCGGGGGCGCCCCGGAGACCGGGCCGCGGGCGCGGGCCCTCCTGGTGGAGCGGCTCACCGGACGCACCGCCGCCGAGCAGGAGCGCGTGGTGCTGGAGCTGGTGCACGAGCACACCGTCGCCGCGCTGCGCCGCGCCCGCCCGGACACCAAGGGTCCGGTGGACACCGAACGGCCCTTCCTGGAGCTGGGGTTCGACTCGCTGGCCGCCGTGGACCTGCACGCCCGGCTGACCGCGGCCACCGGCCTGGAACTGCCCGTCACCGCGGTCTACGACCACCCCACCCCGGCGGCGCTCGGCCGCCTCGTCCGCACCCGGGCGCTGGGCCTGGCGCCCGAGCCGGTCGCGGTGCCGGCCCGGGAGGCCGCGGGCGACGACGACGATCCGGTGGCCATTATCGGCATGGCCTGCCACTACCCCGGCGGGGTGGACTCCCCCGAGGAGTTCTGGACGCTGCTGGCCGAGGGCCGCGAGGTGCTCTCGGACTTCCCCACCGACCGCGGCTGGGACGTCCCCGGCATGTTCGACCCGGACCCGGACCGGCCCGGCAAGTCCTACGTCGACAAGGGCGGCTTCCTGGACCGGGCCGCCGAGTTCGACGCCGACTTCTTCAAGATCAGCCCGCGTGAGGCGCTGGCCATGGACCCGCAGCAGCGGCTGATCCTGGAGACCTCCTGGGAGGCGCTGGAGCGCTCCGGCGTCAACCCGGCCTCGCTGCGCGGCAGCCGCACCGGCGTCTTCTTCGGCGCCGAGGTGCACGAGTACGGCACCCGCGTCCACCAGGCGCCGCTGGGCCTCGACGGCTACCTGATGACCGGCAACGCCCCCAGCGTCGCGTCCGGGCGCGTCTCCTACACGCTGGGCCTGGAGGGCCCGGCCGTCACGGTGGACACCGCCTGCTCCGGCTCGCTGGTCTCCCTGCACCTGGCCGCGCAGTCGCTGCGGGACGGCGAGTGCTCGCTGGCGCTCGTCGGCGGCGTCGCCGTGATGGGCAGCCCCGGCATGTTCACCGCCTTCAGCCGGCAGCGCGGCCTGGCGCCCGACGGCCGCTGCAAGGCGTTCGCCGAGGCCGCCGACGGGACCGGGTTCTCCGAGGGCGTCGGCGTGTTCGTCGTCGAGCGGCTGTCCGACGCGCGCCGCAACGGGCACCGCGTCCTCGCGGTCGTCCGGGGCTCCGCGATCAACCAGGACGGCGCCAGCAACGGCCTCACCGCCCCCAACGGCCCCTCCCAGCAGCGGCTCATCCTCCAGGCCCTGGCCAACGCGGGGCTGCGCCCGGCCGACGTGGACGCCGTGGACGCGCACGGCACCGGCACCAAGCTCGGCGACCCCATCGAGGCGCAGGCCATCCTCGCCACGTACGGGCAGGAGCGCCCCGACGGCCGGCCGCTGCGGCTGGGCTCGGCCAAATCCAACCTCGGGCACACGCAGGCCGCCGGCGGTGCCGCGAGCGTCATCAAGATGGTGCTGGCGATGCGGCACGGCGTCCTCCCGAGGACGCTGCACGTGGACGCGCCGTCCTCGCACGTCGACTGGACGGCCGGCGACGTGGAACTGCTCACCGAGGCGCTGCCGTGGGACACCCCGGACGACCGGCCGCGGCGCGCCGGCATCTCGGCGTTCGGGATCAGCGGCACCAACGCGCACGTGATCATCGAGGAGCCGCCGGCCGAGGAGGAGTCGGGACCGGCCGCCGACGAGTCGGGACCGGCCGCCGATGCGGAGGGACCGGCCGCCGACGTCACCGGGCAGGGGCAGCCGGGGCTCCCGCTGCTGCTCAGCGCCCGGTCGCCGGAGGCGCTCGGCGCCCAGGCCGCCGGGGTGCTCGCGCTGCTGGACGGTGCGGACGCCCCGGACCCGGCGGACGTGGCGTACGCCCTGGCCACCACTCGCGCGGAGCTGGAGCACCGCGCCGTGGTCATGGACGGCGGGACGGCCGGGCTGCGGGCCGTCGCGGAAGGTGCCGGCGAGGCGGCCGACGTCGTCCTCGACACGGTCGCCGGCGGACGGCTCGCGTTCCTGTTCACCGGGCAGGGCGCCCAGCGGGCCGGCATGGGCCGGGAGCTGTACGAGGCGTTCCCGGTGTTCGCGCGGGCGCTGGACGAAGCCTGCGGATACCTGGACCTCCAGCTCGAACGCCCGCTGCTGGACGTGCTGTTCGCCCCGGAGGGCTCGGACGCGGCCGCGCTGCTGGACCGCACCGAGTACGCGCAGCCCGCCCTGTTCGCCGTCGAGACGGCGCTGTTCCGGCTGGTGGAGTCCTGGGGCGTGCGCCCGGACGTGGTGGCCGGGCACTCGATCGGGGAGATCGCGGCGGCGCACGCCGCCGGGGTGTTCACGCTGGAGGACGCCTGCGCGCTGGTCGCGGCGCGCGGCCGGCTGATGCAGGAGCTGCCGGAGGGCGGGGTGATGGCCGCCCTCCAGTGCACCGAGGAGGAGGCCCTCGCCCTGCTCGACGGCGCCGGGGACGCGGCCGTCGCCGCCGTCAACGGCCCGCGCGCGGTCGTCGTCTCCGGCGCCCGGGCGACGGTCGCCCCGATCGTGGAGAAGCTGCGCGAGCAGGGCCGCAAGACCTCGCTGCTCAAGGTCTCGCACGCCTTCCACTCCCCGCTGATGGAACCGATGCTGGCCGAGTTCCGGCAGCTCGCGGAGATCCTCGACTACGCCGAGCCGCGCGTCCCGCTCGTCTCCACCGTCACCGGCCGCACCGCAGGACCGGGCGAACTCACCGCGCCCGAGTACTGGGTGACCCACGTCCGCGAGGCGGTCCGCTTCGCCGACGGCGTCCGCACCCTCGCCGACGACGGGGCGACGGCCTTCCTGGAGATCGGCCCGGACGCCGTCCTCACCGCCATGGCCGGCGCCGCGCTCCCCGACGACACCGCCGCCGTCTGCGTGCCGCTGCTGCGCCGCAACCGCCCCGAGCGGCCCGAGACCCGCACGGCGCTCGCCCGGCTGTGGGCCCGGGGGCACGCCGTCGACTGGCCCGCGCTCCACACCGGCGCGCCCGCCCGCCACGTCGACCTGCCCACGTACCCGTTCCAGCGCCGCCGGTTCTGGCTGGAGGCCGCCCCCGACACGGGCGACGTCACGACGCTCGGCCAGGCCCCCGCGGGCCACCCGCTGCTCGGCGCGGCGGTCACCGTCCCCGGCAGCGACGCCACCGTGCTCACCGGCCGCATCGGCCCCCGGACGCACGCCTGGCTGGCCGACCACGTCGTCCTCGGCACCACTCTCCTCCCCGGCACCGCCCTCCTCGAACTCGCCCTGCACGCGGGCGACCTCACCGGCACGCCGCACGTCGAGGAGCTGACCCTTCAGGCGCCGCTGGCGCTCTCGCCGGACGCGCACACCGATCTGCGGGTGGAGGTCAACGCCCCGGACGCCACGGGCCGCCGCACCCTGACCGTCCACAGCCGTCCGCACGGCGCCGCGCACACCGTGCCGTGGACCTCGCACGCCACCGCGACGCTCACGCCGGACGCGCCCGCCCCGGCCGTCTCCGACCCGGACCCCGGCGCGTGGCCGCCGCCCGGCGCCCGGCCGATCGCCCTCGACGGCGTCTACGAGCGGCTCGCGGCCGACGGCTACCTCTACGGGCCCGTGTTCCAGGGGCTGCGGGCCGCCTGGCGGCGCGGCGACGAGGTGTTCGCGGAGGTCGCCCTGCCGGAGGACGCCCACCAGGACGCCGCCTCCTACCTCGTGCACCCCGCGCTCCTCGACGCGGCGCTGCACGCCACCGACCTCGGCCGGGACGACGACAACGACGGCAGCGGGGGGCAGACCGCCCTCCCGTTCGCGTGGACCGGCGTCACCGTGCACGCGACGGGGGCGACCGCACTGCGCGTCGCCGTCACCACCACGGACAACGACGGGTTGCGGCTCCGGCTCGCCGACCCGGCGGGCCGGCCGGTCGCCACGGTGGGCGAGCTGGCCATGCGCCCGGTGACGGCCGATCAGATGGCGGCGGCCCGCGAGGGCGCCGACACCTCCCTCCACGTCGTGGAGTGGACCGCCCTGCCGGTCGCCGAGCAGACGGCGGACGGCGGCACCGGCCGCACTTGGGCGGCGCTCGGCCCGCAGGCCGGACAGTGGGAGTGGGCGGGCGCCACGGCGTACGCCGAGTTGGACGACCTGATCGGTTCCGACATGCCCGACGTCGTCGTCCTGACCTGCCCGGAGGGGCGGGACGGCGACGGCGGCGCCGGTGTCGACAGCGACGGCAGCGACGGCAGCGACGGCAGCGACGGCAGCGACGGCAGCGACGGCGCGGACGTGCCGCGAAAGGTGCGCGAAGCCACCCGCTCCGTGCTCGGCGCGCTCCAGGACTGGCTGGACGACGAGCGGTACGCCGAGTCACGACTGGTGGTCGTGACGCGTGGGGCCGTCGGGCCGCGCGGTGAGCGGAACGACGACGCGGACCTGGCGGGCGCCGCGGTGTGGGGGCTGGTGCGCGCCGCACAGGCCGAGCACCCGGACCGCTTCACGCTGCTGGACTGGGACGGGACGCCGGCCCCGCTCCCCCGGCTGACCGCCGCCCTGGCGAGCGACGAACCGGAACTGGCGCTACGGGGTGGCGAGTTCACCGTTCCCCGGCTGGCCCGGGTCACGGGTCAACACCAGGCGGCAGACGGCCGGTCGAGCGGTTTCGAGGGCTGGGACCCCCAGGACGCCGTTCTGATCACCGGCGGTACGGGCGGGCTGGGCAGCCTCCTGGCCGAACACCTGATCACCCGGCACAGCGTCACCAACATCACCCTCGCCAGCCGTCAGGGACCCGAGCACCCGGGGCCGCGGAGTTGACGGAACACCTCACCGAGCTCGGCGGGAACATCACCCTCACCGCGTGTGACGTCAGCGACCCCACCCAGGTCACCGACCTCCTCGCCGGCATCCCGCACCTCAAAGCGATCATCCACACCGCAGGTGCCGTGAACGACGCCACCCTCACCAACCAGACTCCGCAGCACCTCCACACCACCCTCGCGTCCAAGGCCGATGCCGCCTGGCACCTCCACCACACCACCCAGCAGCTCAACCTCCCCCTCACCCACTTCATCCTCTACTCCAGCGCAGCCGCCACCCTCGACGGCGCCGGACAAGCCAACTACGCCGCCGCCAACGCCTTCCTCGACGCCCTCGCCCACCACCGCCACACCCACCACCTCCCCGCACAATCACTGGCATGGGGGCTGTGGGACACGGAGCACGGCATGAACGGCCGGCTCAGCGCGGCCGACGTGGAGCGCATGAACAACGGGCCCCTGCTCTCCCTCACCACCAAGCAGAACCTCGCTCTGTTCGACACCGCCCTCACCACCCCCCGTCCCGCTCTCCTCCCGGTCCGCCTCAACCCCCACCACACTCCGGCTCCGCCGCTCCTGCACACCCTCCGCCCGCCCACGCCCACCCGTCCCACCGCGCACACCGCCACCACGACTGCCGTGAGCACGCATCCCGAGGCCGTGGCCCGGCTGGGCAAGCTGGACGCGGTGGAGCGCGAGCGGGCGCTGTTGGACCTGGTGCGGACCCATGTCGCGGAGGTGCTGCACCACGAGAGCGCGAGCGCCATCGACGGCCGGCGGGCGTTCACCGAGATCGGTTTCGACTCGCTCTCGGCCGTGGAACTGCGCAACCGGCTGAACAAGGCGACCGCCCTGCGGCTGCCCGCCACCCTGGTCTTCGACTACCCGACCCCGGCGGCACTGGCGGAGCACCTGGGCGACAAGCTGTTCGACGCCGGACCCGCGGCCGATGCCCCCGCCGTCCCGGCCGCCGCCTCGGACGCGGCTCCGGACGAGACGATCGCCATCGTCGGCATGAGCTGCCGCTTCCCCGGCGGTGTCACCACGCCCGAGGAACTGTGGGAACTCCTCGCCGAAGGGCGCGACGGCGTCACCCTGTTCCCCGAAGACCGCGGCTGGAACGTCGAGGACATCTACGACCCGGAACCGGGCGCGCCCGGCAAGACGTACTCGCGCGAGGGTGGATTCCTGCACGACGCGGCGGAGTTCGACGCCGAGTTCTTCGGCATCTCCCCCCGCGAAGCCCTCGGCACCGACCCCCAACAACGCCTGCTCCTCGAAGCGTCCTGGGAAGCCCTCGAACGCGCCGGCATCAACCCCCACACCCTGCGCGGCAGCAAAACCGGCGTCTTCACCGGCATCATGTACCACGACTACGCCTCACGCCTCACCCACACCCCCCTCCCCGAAGGCGTCGACACCTACCTCGGCAACGGCAGCCTCGGCAGCATCGCCAGCGGCCGCATCTCCTACACTCTGGGCCTCGAAGGCCCCGCCGTCAGCATCGACACCGCCTGCTCCTCCTCCCTCGTCGCACTCCACCTCGCCATCCAGGCCCTCCGCAACGGCGAATGCGCACTCGCCCTGGCCGGCGGCGCGACGGTGATGTCCACTCCGGACACGTTCATCGACTTCAGCAGGCAGCGGGGTCTCGCCAAGGACGGCCGCATCAGGTCGTTCGCCGACTCCGCCGACGGCACCGGCTGGGGCGAAGGCGTCGGCATGCTGCTGGTGGAACGCCTGTCGGACGCGCGCCGCAACGGACACAAGGTGCTGGCCGTCGTGCGCGGTTCGGCGGTCAACCAGGACGGCGCCAGCAACGGCCTCACCGCCCCCAACGGCCCCTCCCAGCAACGCGTCATCCGCCAGGCCCTCGACAACGCCGGCCTGCGACCGTCCGAGGTGGACGCGGTGGAGGCACACGGCACGGGAACGACGCTCGGTGACCCGATCGAAGCACAGGCACTGCTGGCGACCTACGGCCAACAGCGCCCCACCGACCAACCCCTCTGGCTCGGATCCATCAAGTCCAACCTGGGCCACACCCAGGCGGCTGCGGGTGTGGCAGGCATCATCAAGATGGTGATGGCGATGCGTCATGGTGTGCTGCCGAGGACGCTGCACGTGGATGCGCCGTCGTCGAAGGTGGACTGGACGGCGGGTGCGGTGGAGCTCCTCACCGAGGCCCGTGCGTGGGAGAGCGACCGGCCGCGCCGGGCGGGCATCTCCTCGTTCGGTATCAGTGGCACCAACGCCCACGTCATCCTCGAAGAAGCCCCGCCCGTCGAAGCGCAGGAGGAGGGAGCGGCGCCGGAGCCGGCCGGGCCGGCTCTGCCGTGGCTGCTCAGCGCCCGTTCCGCCGACGCACTCAAAGCCCAGGCGGCGCGCATGCTGAGCGTGCTGGAGCGTGAGGACGCTCCGGGGCTGGGGGAGGTGGCGGTGGCGCTGGCGACGACGCGCGCGCAACTGGAACACCGCGCGGTCCTCACCGGCACCAACCGCGCCGACCTCACCGCCGCCCTCGCCGCACTCGCGGCCGGACAGGACACGCCGGGCCTGGTGCGCGGCACGGCGAGCGAGGGCCGGCTGGCGTTCCTGTTCACCGGACAGGGCGCACAGCGGATCGGCATGGGCCGGGAACTGTACGAGAGCTTCCCGGTGTTCGCCCAGGCGCTGGACGAGGTGTGCGCGCACCTCGACGCACACCTCCAACAACCGCTCAAGGACGTCCTCTTCGGCGAGGACGACGAGCTGCTGAACCGTACGGAGTACGCGCAGCCCGCCCTGTTCGCCATCGAGACGGCACTGTTCCGACTGACGGAATCCTGGGGCATACGCCCGGAAGCCCTGGCCGGGCACTCGATCGGGGAGATCGCGGCGGCGCATGTCGCCGGGGTGCTGTCTCTGGCGGATGCGTGCACGCTGGTGGCGGCACGGGGCCGGCTGATGCAGGCCCTGCCCGACGGCGGCGTCATGGCCGCCCTCCAGGCCACCGAAGAGGAAGCCCTCGCCCTGCTCGGCGAGGCGCAGGATGCTTCCGTCGCCGCCGTCAACGGCCCGCGCGCCGTCGTGGTGTCCGGTGCGGAAGCAACGGTCACCGCGATCGTGGAGAAGCTGAAGGAAGAGGGCCGCAAGACCTCACTGCTGAAGGTCTCCCACGCCTTCCACTCGCCCCTCATGGAACCGATGCTGGAGGACTTCCGCACGATCGTTGCGGGCTTGTCCTTCGCCGAGCCCCGGATCCCGATCGTCTCCACCGTCACCGGACAGGCCGCCACTGCTGAGGAGTTGACCAGCGTCGACTACTGGGTGGAGCACGTGCGCCGCCCGGTCCGCTTCGCCGACGCCCTCACCACCCTCACCACCGACGGCATCACCACCCTCCTGGAGATCGGCCCCGACGCCGTCCTGACCGCCATGGCGGCCGACCACACCACCGCCACCTGCCTGCCCCTCCAGCGCCGCAACCGCCCGGAAGCCACCGAAACGCTCACCGCCCTCGCCCACCTCTGGACTCACGGCCACCCCATCACCTGGACACAACTCCACCCCACCAGCCGAAACGAACTCGTCGACCTCCCCACCTACCCCTTCCAACGCCGCCGCTACTGGATCGACGCGGTGGCCGAGCAGGCGGACGTGGCCTCCGCCGGTCTGGACCCCGCCGGGCATCCGCTGCTCGGCGCGGCGCTCACCGTGCCGGAGTCGAGCACGGTGGTGCTGACGGGCCGCATCGGTCTGCGCTCCCACGCCTGGCTGGCCGATCACACGGTCATGGGCAGCACGCTGCTGCCCGGTACCGCGTGTGTCGAACTCGCCCTGCGGGCGGGCGACCAGGTGGGATGCGGGGTTTTGGAGGAACTGACCCTGGAGGTGCCGCTGGTCCTGCCGTCGCGTGGCGCCCGGGATCTGCGGGTGTCCGTGGGCGAGCCGGACGGGTCCGGCCGCCAGCCGGTCGGCGTGTACTCGCGGGCGCAGGACGCCCCGGCGGACGAGCCGTGGGTCCGGCACGCGGGCGGCTTCCTGGTGCAGGGCACGCCGGAGGTACGTAAGGAGGCCGGTCTGAGCGTCTGGCCGCCGGAGGGCGCCGAGCCCGTGGACGTGGACGCGCTCTACCCGGCCCTGGCCGCGGACGGTCTGGAGTACGGCCCGGTCTTCCGGGGCCTGCGTGCCGCGTGGCGCCGCGACGGCGAGGTCTTCGCCGAGGTGGCCCTCCCCGAGGAGGCCCACGGCGACGCCGGCGCCTACGGTCTTCACCCCGCCCTCTTCGACGCCGCCCTGCACGCTACCGAGTTGCTCGGGGACGGCGGCCGGCGGCCGGGGCAGGGCGCCGCGCTTCCGTTCGCTTGGAGCGACGTGTCCCTGTACGCCTCGGGTGCGACTTCCCTGCGGGTCAGGGTCGCGGCGGTCGAGGGCGCGGCGGATGCGACGTCGCTGGAACTGGCCGACGCGGCCGGTTCGCCGGTGGCCTCCGTACGTTCGCTGGTCGCCCGGCCGGTGTCGGCCGACCAGATCGCGAAGGCGGGTGACGGCGCGCTTCCGCTCTACCGGGTCGAATGGACTCCGCTCCCGGAGGGTGAGGCTGTTGTGCGGGTCCCGGCCGGCCCCGACGGTTGGGCGGTGCTCGGCCCGCGGCCCGCGGACTGGGCGTGGACGGGAGTTTCGGCCTACGCCGACCTCGCCGCGCTGGAGGAGGCAGCGCCCAGTGTGGTGCTGCTGCCGTGCCCCGTACCGGAGTTGACGGACGGTGACGACGCCACCGTGCTGCCCGAACGGCTGCGCGAGGTGCTGGGCGAGGTGCTCGGCAGGCTGCAGGAGTGGGTGGCGGACGAGCGGCCGGCGTCCTCGCGGCTGGTGGTCGTCACCCGGGACGCGGACGGTCCCGGCGGGCTGGTCAACGCCGCGGTCGAGGGCCTGGTCCGCTCGGCCCAGGCCGAGCACCCGGAGAGCTTCGTCCTGGCGCGCTGGGACGGGGACGACGCCTCGGTGCGGTTCTTCCCGGCGGCCCTCGCCGCCGCCGAGCCGCAGGTGTGGGTCCGGGCCGACGGGGTGCACGTGGCCCGGCTGGGTCGCGTCGCGCGAGAGGAAGCGACCTCCCAGCTCAGCGGTTTCGAGGACTGGGACTCCCAGGACGCCGTCCTGATCACCGGCGGTACCGGCGGGCTCGCCACCCTCCTCGCCGAACACCTCATCACCCGACACCACGTCACCCACATCACCCTCGCCAGCCGCCAAGGGCCCGAGCACCCTCACGCCACCGAACTGCTGAACCGCCTCACCGAACTCGGCGGAAACATCACCCTCACCGCCTGCGACGTCAGCGACCCCACCCAAGTCACCGAACTCCTCACCGGCATCCCCCACCTCAAAGCCATCATCCACACCGCAGGCACCCTCAACGACGCCACCCTCACCAACCAAACCCCCACCACCTCCACACCACCCTCACCCCCAAAGCCGACGCCGCCTGGCACCTCCACCACACCACCCAACACCTCAACCTCCCCCTCACCCACTTCATCCTCTACTCCAGCGCAGCCGCCACCCTCGACGGCGCCGGACAAGCCAACTACGCCGCAGCCAACGCCTTCCTCGACGCCCTCGCCCACCACCGCCACACCCACCACCTCCCCGCACAATCCCTCGCCTGGGGACTCTGGGACACCGAACACGGCATGGCCGGCCGGCTCACCGCCGCCGACGTACAGCGCATGAACAACGGGCCCCTCCTCCCCCTCACCACCCACCAGAACCTCACCCTCTTCGACACCGCCCTCACCACCCCCACCCCGCCCTCCTCCCCATCCACCCCAACCCCCGCCACACGCCCACCCACCCGCTGCTCCGCACCCTCCAGGCGCCGGCGCCCGCCCGTCCCACCGCGCACACCACCGCCACGGCAGCCACCGCGGCCGCCCAGGACGACACGCCCCTCGCGGAGCGGCTCGCGCCGCTCGACACCGAGGAGCGGCTCCGGCTCCTGGAGGACGTGATCTGCGCCGAGGTGGCCCGAGTGCTCGGGCACGCGGACGGCTCGGCGCTCGACCCGGCCCGCTCGTTCCAGGACGCGGGTTTCGACTCGCTCACGGCGGTGGAGCTGCGCAACCGGCTGAAGACGGCGACCGGTCAGCGGCTGTCGGCCACCCTGGTCTTCGACTACCCGACCCCGCATACCATGGCCAAGCACCTGCTGGAGGAACTGCTGCCGGAGGTCGAGGAGTGCGCGGCACTGCTGCGGGTCCCCGAGGCGGACGACGACGAGGTGCGCAGGCTGCTGGAGTCCGTGCCCCTCGCCCGGATCAGGGAAGCCGGCCTGCTGGACGCCCTGTTGGCGCTGGCCCCGGCATCGGCCCCGGCCCCGGTGGTCACCGCGGCCCCCGCCGACACCACCGGCCCCGAGTCGAGCGCCGCGGACCAGAGCGACGCGATCCTGGCGATGGACATCGACGCCCTCGTCCGTGAGGCGTTGGAGCGCAGCGACTCCGAGCAGCAGCCCGAGTGACCGTTCCGGCCGGGTACCGGTCCCGCGTGGCGCGGACCGGCACCCGGCCGGGCGGAGCGAGCCCAGTGACATGAGTGACCGAGGAATGCGAGTGACGACCGTGGATACACCTGTCCAGAAGATCGCCGAGGCCCTGCGGGCGTCGCTGCTGGAGAACGAGCGGCTGCGCCGGCGCTACGACGAGGCCGCGGCGGCGACCGCCGCCGCCGCGGAGCCCGTGGCGATCGTGGGCATGAGCTGCCGTTTCCCCGGGGACGTGGAGTCCCCGGAGGACCTGTGGTCGCTCGTCGACGCGGGCACCGACGCGATCACCGCGTTCCCCGGCGACCGCAACTGGGACCTGGACGCGGTGTACGACCCGGAGGGGCGGCGTCCGCACACCAGTTACACCGGCCAGGGCGGGTTCCTGCACCGGGCGCCGGAGTTCGACGCGGCGTTCTTCGGGATGAGCCCCCACGAGGCGACCGCGACCGATCCGCAGCAGCGCCTGCTGCTGGAGGTCGCCTGGGAGGCGTTCGAGCGGTCCGGTATCGATCCGCAGAGCCTGGCGGGCAGCCGGACCGGTGTGTACGCGGGGTGATGGCCACCGACTACCCGGTGCGGGTGGGCACGGTCCCCGACGGCGCCGAGGGCTTCATGGTCACCGGCACGGACGGCAGCATCGTGTCCGGCCGGATTTCCTACACCCTCGGCCTCGAAGGCCCCGCCGTCTCCATCGACACCGCCTGCTCCTCCTCCCTCGTCGCACTCCACCTTGCGGTGCAGGCGCTCCGCAAGGGCGAGTGCTCGCTGGCGCTGGCCGGCGGTGTCACGGTGATGTCCACGCCGCGCACGTTCGTCGAGTTCAGCCGGCAGCGCGGGCTGGCCCTGGACGGCCGCTGCCGCGCGTTCGCCGACGCCGCCGCGGGGACGGGCTGGGGCGAGGGCGCCGGGATGCTCGTCCTGGAGCGGCTGTCGGACGCGCGCCGCAACGGCCGCCGGATCCTGGCGGTGGTGCGGGGTTCCGCGCTGAACCAGGACGGTGCCAGCAACGGTCTCACCGCTCCCAACGGACCCTCCCAGCAGCGCGTCATCCGTCAGGCGCTGGCCGACGCGCAGTTGGGCCCGGCGGACGTGGACGTCGTGGAGGCCCACGGCACGGGCACCGTCCTCGGTGACCCCATCGAGGCCCAGGCGCTGATGGCGACGTACGGGAAGGAGCGGCCGGACGGACGGCCGCTGTGGCTGGGTTCGGTGAAGTCGAACATCGGGCACACCCAGGCCGCCGCGGGGGTGGCCGGGGTGATCAAGGCCGTGATGGCGATGCGGCACGGTGTGCTGCCCAGGACGCTGCACGTGGACTCCCCGTCGTCCAAGGTGGACTGGGAGGACGGGACGGTGGCGCTGCTCACCGAGCCGGTGCCGTGGCAGGGTGACGGTCCCCGCCGCGCGGGCGTGTCGTCGTTCGGCCTCAGCGGCACCAACGCCCATGTGATCCTGGAGGAGGCCCCCGCGGCGGATCCCGCGCCGGCCGGAGAAGCCGACGACGAGCAAGCGGCCGCGCCGGTCCCCTTCCTCCTCTCCGCCCGCGGCGACGCCGCGCTGCGTGCCCAGGCCGCCCGGCTGGCCGACCGCCTCGCGGCCGACCCCGGCCTGCGCCCCGCGGACGTCGCGCACTCGCTGCTGACGACCCGCGCCGCGCTGGAGCACCGGGCCGTGCTGGTCGCCGACGGCACAGAGGATCTGCTGGCCGGACTGCGGGCGGCGGCCGCCGGGGAGGCCCCGGACGACCTGGTACGCGGCACGGCCGCCGGTGGCCGGTCCAAGGTCGCCTTCGTCTTCCCCGGGCAGGGCTCCCAGTGGGCCGGCATGGCCCGTGAACTCCTCGACTCCTCCCCCGCGTTCGCCGAGCGGATCCGGCAGTGCGCGGAGGCCGTCGGCCGGTTCGTCGACTGGGACCTGCTCGCCGTCCTGCGCGGCGAGCCCGGGGCGCCGGACCTGGAGCGGGTGGACGTCGTCCAGCCGGCGCTGTTCGCCGTCCTCGTCTCCCTCGCCGAACTGTGGCGGGCGCACGGGGTGAAGCCCGCCGCGGTGGTGGGCCACTCCCAGGGTGAGATCGCGGCGGCCTGTGTGGCGGGCGCGCTGTCCCTGGAGGACGCGGCCCGCGTGGTGACTCTGCGCAGCCAGGCCATCGCCCGCCGGCTGGCGGGCCCCGGCGGCATGATGTCGGTGTCGTCCCCCGCCGACCGGGTCGCGGAGCGGCTGCTGCGCTGGGACGGCCGGCTGTCCGTCGCCGCGGTCAACGGTCCGGGGTCGGTGGCGGTGTCCGGCGACTCCGACGCGCTGGACGAACTCCTTACCGAGCTGCGGGCCGAGGACGTCTGGGCGCGCCGGATCCCGGTCGACTACGCCTCGCACTCCGCCCATGTGGAGTCCATCGAGGCCGAGTTGCTGGAGGCGCTGGCGGACATCAGGCCGCAGGCGTCGCGGATCCCGTTCTACTCGACCGTGACCGCGTCGCGGATCGACACCAGCGGTCTCGACGCGGCGTACTGGTACCGCAACCTGCGGCAGACCGTGCGCTTCGAGGAGACCACCCGGGCCCTGCTGGCCGACGGCCACGGCGTCTTCGTCGAGTCCAGCCCGCACCCCGTGCTGTCGATGGGCGTCCAGGAGACCGCGGACGCGGCGGGGCGGACGGTGGCGGCGGTGGGTTCGCTGCGCCGTCAGGACGGCGGGACGCGGCGCTTCCTGCTGTCCCTGGGCGAGGTCTGGGCGCAGGGCGTCGCGGTGGACTGGTCGGTGCCGCTCGCGCCGTACGCGCCGTCGTGGGTGGAGCTGCCCACCTATCCGTTCCAGCGCCGTCACTACTGGCCGCGGCCGGACGCGTCCGGCGCGGACGTCGTGTCGGCCGGGCTCGACTCCGCCGACCATCCGCTGCTGGGTGCCGTGGTGGGCCTGGCCGGTGCGGACGGGGCGCTGCTGACCGGCCGGATCGGCCTGGACACCCACCCGTGGCTGGCGGACCACGCGGCCGGCGGCGCGGTGCTGCTGCCGGGTACGGCGCTGGTGGAGCTCGCCGTGCGCGCGGGCGACCAGGTGGGCTGCGGCCGGATCGACGAACTCACCCTGACCGAGCCGCTGTTGCTGCCCGAGAAGGGCGGCGTCCAGCTCCAGGTCCGCGTCGGCGTGCCCGGCGGGGACGGCCGGCGGCCGGTGAGCGTGCACGCGCGTCCGCTGACCGGAGCCGCGGCGGACGGCGCCGACCCGGAGTGGACCGCCCACGCGGAGGGCTTCCTCGTCGCCGAGCCCGCCCCGGAGCCGGAGGCCGCTTGGGCGGCGGACGAGCCGGACGTGTGGCCGCCGGCGGGCGCCACCGCGCTGGACGTGTCGGACCTGTACGAGCGGCTCGTCGGCCAGGGATACGGCTACGGCCCGTCCTTCCAGGGGCTGCGGGCCGCGTGGCAGCGCGGTGACGAGGTGTTCGCCGAGGTCGCCCTGCCCGAGGAGGCCCGCGCCGACGCGGCGCGGTTCGGCCTGCACCCCGCGCTGCTGGACGCGGCGCTGCACGCCGCCGGGCTCGGCCCGTTCGACACCGCCGCGTCCGACGCGGGCGGCGGCGTCCGCCTGCCGTTCAGCTGGACGGGCGTGAGCCTGCGGGCCGTCGGCGCGCAGGCGCTGCGGGTGCGGGTCTCGCCCGCCGGCGACGACGCGGTGGCGCTGCGGCTGGCCGACGCGGCGGGGGCACCGGTCGCGTCGGTGGACGCGCTGCTGCTGCGCCCTGTCGCGGCGGGCGCCCTGTCGGCCGCCGCGACACCGCACCGGGACGCGCTGTTCCGCGTCGAGTGGCAGGCCGTCGAGTGGCAGGCCGCGGCCGGGGCGGAGGCGGCGGAACGGCCGGCGCCGTGGGCGCTGCTGGACGGGAGCGCCGGCACCGGCGCGTACGCGGGCCTGCTGCCGTCCGGCGGAGCGGCGGACGGGCCGGAGCCGGACCTGCTGCTCCTCGCGTGCCCTCCCAGCGGCTTCTTCACGGACGCCGACACGGATGCCGACGACGTCGAAGCCGTGCCACGGCGGCTGCGCGAGGTCCTGGGCACGGTGCTGGCGGCACTGCAGCGCTGGTCGGCGGAGGGCCGGTCGGCCTCCTCCCGGCTGGCCGTGGTCACTCAGGGCGCCGCCGGACCGGAGGGGACACCGGTCGACCCGATCGGCGCGGCGGTGTGGGGCCTGGTGCGCGCGGCGCAGGCCGAGACGCCCGACTGCTTCGTCCTGGTCGACACGGACGGCACACCGGAGTCGGCGCGGCGGCTCGCGGCGGCGGCTCTGACGAGCGGTGAGCCGGAACTGGCGCTGCGCGGCGGCGAGATGCTCGTCCCCCGCCTCGTTCGGGCCACACCCCGATCGGCGTCGCACGAGCCGGTGTTGACCGGTTTCGAGGACTGGGACTCCCAGGACGCCGTCCTGATCACCGGCGGTACCGGCGGGCTCGCCACCCTCCTCGCCGAACACCTCATCACCCGACACCACGTCACCCACATCACCCTCGCCAGCCGCCAGGGACCCGAGCACCCTCACGCCACCGAACTGCTGAACCGCCTCACCGAACTCGGCGGAAACATCACCCTCACCGCCTGCGACGTCAGCGACCCCACCCAAGTCACCGAACTCCTCACCGGCATCCCCCACCTCAAAGCCATCATCCACACCGCAGGCACCCTCAACGACGCCACCCTCACCAACCAAACCCCCCACCACCTCCACACCACCCTCACCCCCAAAGCCGACGCCGCCTGGCACCTCCACCACACCACCCAACACCTCAACCTCCCCCTCACCCACTTCATCCTCTACTCCAGCGCAGCCGCCACCCTCGACGGCGCCGGACAAGCCAACTACGCCGCAGCCAACGCCTTCCTCGACGCCCTCGCCCACCACCGCCACACCCACCACCTCCCCGCACAATCCCTCGCCTGGGGACTGTGGACCCAGGACACCGGGATGACCTCCCACCTGTCCTCGGCGGACGTCGACCAGATGGCGCGTTCGGGCGTGCGGGGGCTGTCGGCGGCGGAAGGGCTGGCCCTGTTCGACACGGCCGTGGCCGACGGGACGCCCGTCCTGCTGCCGGTCCGGCTGGACCCGGCCGCGCTGCGCGACCGCCCCGGCGGCCCGCCGCCGCTGCTCAGCCGCCTGGTGCGGCCGGCGGTCCGGCGCGCCACCGCGTCCGCCGCCACCGGTGACGGCGGCACGCTGGCCCACCAGGTGCAGCGGATGGCGGCGCCCGAGCGCGAGCGCCTCCTCCTGGACCTGGTGCGTACTCAGGTCGCGGGCATCCTGGGGCACGAGAGCGGTGACGCGGTCGAGCCGGACCGCGCCTTCAAGGACCTGGGCTTCGACTCCCTCACGTCCGTGGCCCTGCGCAACCGCCTCGGCGCGGCGGCCGGCGTCCGCCTGCCGGTCACGCTGGTCTTCGACCACCCCACCCCGGCCGCCCTGGCGGCGTACCTGGGGGCCGAACTGACCGGTGGGGAGGCGGAACCGCGGGACGCGCAGCCGGCCTCCGGCCCGCGAGCAGCGGACGAGCCGATCGCCATCGTCGGCATGAGCTGCCGCTTCCCCGGCGGCGTCACCACGCCCGAGGAACTGTGGCGGCTGCTGGCGGAGGGCCGGGACGGCATCACCTCGTTCCCCGAGGACCGGGGCTGGGACCTGGAGACCCTCTGCGACACGAGCGGCATGCGGCCGAACACCAGCCACGCCGACACGGGCGGTTTCCTTTACGACGCGGCGGAGTTCGACGCCGAGTTCTTCGGCATCTCCCCCCGCGAAGCCCTCGGCACCGACCCGCAACAGCGCCTGCTCCTCGAAGCCTCCTGGGAAGCCCTCGAACGCGCCGGCATCAACCCCCACACCCTGCGCGGCAGCAAAACCGGCGTCTTCACCGGCATCATGTACCACGACTACGCCTCACGCCTCACCCACACCCCCCTCCCCGAAGGCGTCGACACCTACCTCGGCAACGGCAGCCTCGGCAGCATCGCCAGCGGCCGCATCTCCTACACCCTCGGCCTCGAAGGCCCCGCCGTCAGCATCGACACCGCCTGCTCCTCCTCCCTCGTCGCACTCCACCTCGCCATCCAGGCCCTCCGCAACGGCGAATGCGCACTCGCTCTCGCGGGCGGTGTGTCGGTGATGTTCACCCCCGAGACGTTCATCGACTTCAGCAGGCAGCGCAACCTCGCCCCGGACGGCCGGACGAAGGCGTTCGCCGGAGCGGCCAACGGCACCAGCCTTTCCGAGGGCGTGGGCATGCTGCTGGTGGAACGCCTGTCGGACGCACAGCGGAACGGCCACCGCGTTCTGGCGGTCGTCCGTGGCTCGGCGGTCAACCAGGACGGCGCCAGCAACGGCCTCACCGCCCCCAACGGCCCCTCCCAGCAACGCGTCATCCGCCAGGCCCTCGACAACGCCGGCCTCGCCCCCACTGACGTCCAGGCCGTCGAAGCCCACGGCACGGGGACGAAGCTGGGCGACCCGATCGAGGCGCAGGCACTGCTGGCGACGTACGGCAAGGACCGTGCGGCCGAGCGGCCGTTGTGGCTGGGCTCGGTGAAGTCCAACCTCGGACACACCCAGGCCGCGGCGGGCGTCGCCGGCGTCATCAAGATGGTCCTGGCCATGCGCAACGGCGTCCTGCCCAAGACCCTGCACGTCGACGAACCGACACCGCACGTCGACTGGACCGCCGGACACGTACGGCTGCTCACCGAGGCGACCCCGTGGGCCGATGAGACCGCTCCCCGACGGGCGGGGGTCTCGTCCTTCGGGATCAGCGGGACGAACGCGCACGTCATCCTGGAGGAAGCGCCCCAGGAGGCCCCTGCCCTGGCCCCGGCTCCGGCTCCGGCTCCGGAGGCTCCCACGGGCCCGGTGCTCTGGCCGCTCTCCGCCACCAGCCCGCAGGCCCTGCGCGCGCAGGCCCGCCGCCTCCTGGACGTACTCCCGGACGACGACGGCCTCGCCCCGACCGGCTTCGCCCTGGCCACCACCCGCGCCCACTTCGACCACCGCGCCGTCGTCACCGGCCGCACCCGCACCGACCTCGCCACGGCCCTGACCGCCCTCGCCGACGGCACCCCTGTCCCCGGCCTCACCCAGGGCACGGCCCGCACCACCGGCAAAACCGCCTTCCTCTTCACGGGGCAGGGTGCGCAGCGGATCGGGATGGGCCGGGAGCTGTACGAAAGCTTCCCGGTGTTCGCGCGGGCATTGGACGAGGTGTGCGCGCACCTCGACGCACACCTCCAACAGCCGCTCAAGAACGTCCTCTTCGGCGAGGACGACGAGGTGCTGAACCGTACGGAGTACGCGCAGCCCGCCCTCTTCGCCGTCGAGACGGCGTTGTTCCGACTGACGGAATCCTGGGGTGTACGCCCGGAAGCCCTGGCCGGGCACTCGATCGGGGAGATCGCGGCGGCCCACATAGCCGGGGTGCTGTCCCTGGCGGATGCGTGCACGCTGGTGGCGGCGCGGGGCCGGCTGATGCAGGCCCTGCCCGACGGCGGCGTCATGGCCGCCCTCCAAGCCACCGAAGACGAAGCCCTCGCCCTGCTCGGCAAGGCGCAGGACGCAGCCATAGCCGCCATCAACGGCCCGCGCGCCGTCGTCGTCTCCGGCGCCCGTGAAACCGTCACCACGATCGCGGCGAAGCTGAAGGAAGAAGGCCGCAAGACCTCACTGCTGAAGGTCTCCCACGCCTTCCACTCCCCCCACATGGACCCCATGCTGGAAGACTTCCGCACGGTCATCGCGGGCCTGTCCTTCACCGAACCCCGCATCCCGCTCGTCTCCACCGTCACCGGACAGACCGCCACTGCTGAGGAGTTGACCAGCGTCGACTACTGGGTGGAGCACGTGCGCCGCCCGGTCCGCTTCGCCGACGCCCTCACCACCCTCACCACCGACGGCATCACCACCTTCCTCGAAATCGGACCCGACGCCGTCCTGACCGCCATGACCACCACCGCGCTCCCCGACGACACCACGGCCACCTGCGTCCCGCTCCTGCGCCGCAACCGCCCGGAGGAGCCCGAAGCCCTCACCGCCCTCGCCCGCCTCTGGGCCCAGGGCCACCCCGTCGACTGGACACAGCTCCACCCCACCGGCCGAGCCGGACTCGTCGACCTCCCCACCTACCCCTTCCAACGCCGCCGCTACTGGATCGACCCCGCGCCCGAGGCGGGCGACGTGGCCACCGTGGGCCAGGCCGCGGCGGGTCACCCGCTGCTCGGGGCCGTCCTCCAACGTGCGGGCTCCGACGAGACCATCCTCACCGGGCGCGTCTCGCTGCGGACGCACCCGTGGCTGGCGGATCACGCCATCGGCGACACCGTGCTGGTACCCGGTACCGCGCTCACCGAACTGGCCCTGCGTGCCGGCGAGCACGCCGGCGCACCGCACGTCGAGGAACTGACCCTCCAGGAGCCGCTGGTGCTGCTCCCGGAGCAGTCCCTGGACCTCCAGGTGGCGGTGGGCGCGCCCGACGGTTCCGGGGCCCGGCCCGTCACCGTCCACTCGCGCCCTCACGCCGCCGAGGCCCTCGCGGACGAGCCGTGGACCCAGCACGCTCAGGGCACGCTCGTCGGGCACCTTCCCGCGAACGGTTCCCTTGCTGAGCCGACTGGGACGTGGCCGCCCGCCGGGGCCCAGCCGGTCCCGGTGGACGGCGCCTACGCGGAACTCGCGTCCCAGGGCTACCACTACGGTCCCGTCTTCCAGGGGCTGGAAGCCGCGTGGCGGCACGGGGACGACGTCTACGCCGAGGTCGCGCTGCCCGAGGAAGCACACGGCGACGTCGGCGCGTTCGGCATCCACCCCGCCCTCCTCGACGCCGCCCTGCACGCCATCGACGCGGGCCGCGACGAAGAACCGTCCCGGCACGGCTCCGGCACGCTCCTGCCGTTCGCCTGGCAGGGGGTGACGCTGCACGCGACGGGTGCGACGCGCCTGCGCGTGCGGATCACGCGGACGGCGGCGCACACGCTGTCCGTCGTCGCGGCCGACGGGCAGGGGGCGCCGGTGGTCACCGTCCGGTCCCTCGTCCTCCGGGCGCTCACCGGTGAGCGGTTGCGGGCGGCGGCCGGGCAGCGGCCGCTGTTCGCCGTCGAGTGGACGCCCGCCGACCGGATCGAGTCGGGAAGCGGCCCGGCGGACGTGCTGACGGTCCGTCCCGGCGGCGGCGCGCCCGGTGCGGACGCGTGGGCGGACCGCGCCGAGGCGCTGCTGCCGGCGGTGCTCCCGGCCCATGTGGTCGTCCGCTGCGACGCGGACCCCGCCCCGTCCGTCGACGCCCCGGAGGAGCTGTCCGCCGCCGTGCGGACCGGCACCGGGCGGGTCGTGGCGGTGCTGCGGCGCTGGCTGGCGGACGAGCGGTTCGCGGGATCCCGGATCACGCTGGTCACCCGGGGTGCCGTCGCGGCCGCCCGGCCCGGCGGGGCGGCCGGGGACGTGCCGGACCTGGCGGGTTCGGCCGTCTGGGGCCTGGCGCGCGCGGTGCGCGAGGAGCATCCGGGCCGGGTGGCGCTGGTGGACGTGGACGGCACGCCGGAGTCGGAGGACGCGCTGCCGTCCGTCCTGGCGGGCGGTGAGCCCGAGGCGGCCTTGCGCGGCGGGGCGGTCCTCGTCCCCCGGCTCGTCCGGGTGTCCCCGAACGATGCGGAAGGCGACGCGCCGGACGGTCCGTTCGGCGGCCGCACCGGCACGGTGCTCGTGACCGGTGGCACGGGCGGGCTGGGCAGTGTGCTCGCCCGGCACCTGGCGGCGTCCCACGGGGTGCGCCACCTGCTGCTGCTCAGCCGCCGGGGCTCGGCGGCCGAGGGTGTCGGCGAACTGCTCGCCGAACTCGCCGAGTCGGGCGCGACCGCCGACGTCGTCGCCTGTGACGTGGCGGACCCGGACGAACTGGCGGCCGCCCTCGCGCGGATTCCGGCGGACCGTCCGCTGTCCGGCGTCGTCCACGCCGCCGGTGTACTGGACGACGCGACGCTGGCGTCCCTGACGCCCGACCGGTTCGAGAGCGTGCTCCGCCCGAAGGTGGACGCGGCGCTCACCCTGCACCGGCTGACGGCGGACGCCGGGCTGTCGGCGTTCGTCCTGTTCTCGTCCGCCGCGGGCACGCTGGGCGCGGCGGGGCAGGGCAACTACGCGGCGGCGAACGCCTTCCTGGACGCGCTCGCCCGGCACCGCAGGGCCCAGGGGCTTCCCGGGCTGTCGCTGGCCTGGGGGCTGTGGGAAGCGGGGTCCGGCATGGGTGACCGGCTCTCCGAGGCCGACCTGCGGCGCATGGCCCGTTCGGGCGTGCGGGCGCTGTCGCCCGACGAGGGCCTGGCCCTGTTCGACGCCGCGCTGACGGCCGGGCCGCCGGCCCTGCTGCCGATGGCGCTGGACACCGCCCGCGTCCGGTCCGGGAGCGGTGCCGACGAGGTGCCGGCGATGCTGCGTTCGCTGGTCCGCGCCCCGGCCCGTCGGGCCGCGGCGGCCGCCGGCGCCGGGACGGAGGCTCCGGGCGCGGCCCTCGCCGAACGGCTGGCGGCCCTGTCGGAGGAGGAGCAGGAACGCACCCTGCTGAACCTCGTCCGTAGCCACACCGCCGAGGTGCTCGGCTACGCCCGGGCCCAGGACGTCGATCCGCTGCGCGGCTTCGTCGAGTCGGGCTTCGACTCCCTGACGGCCCTCGAACTGCGCAACCGGCTCGGCGGCGCCACCGGGGTCCGGCTGCCGTCCACGCTGATCTACGACCACCCGACGCCGCTGGCCGCCGCCCGCCACCTGCGCGCCGAGCTGGTCGTCGCGGCGGCCCCGGCGGGTCCGTCCCTGGAGGCGGAACTCGCCGCACTGGAAGCCGCGATGACCGGCGCCGCGCCGGACCCGGACGAGCACGCCCGGATCGCGGCACGGCTGCGCTCGCTGGCGGCCCGCTGGGGCGCGGCGCTCCACCCGGCCGGCGAGCAGACGCCGGAGGACGACCGGGCGGCACTGGAATCGGCCACGGCCGACGAGCTGTTCGACATCCTGGACGGCGAGTTGGACGCGAGCTGACGCCCGCCGGGGCCGCCCAGGGCGGCCCCGGGCACGGCGCGGGCCGGCCACCGCACTCCAGCGGCGGCCGGCCCGCGCCTTTTCGGCGCTCTCCCGGCGGTCGTCTTCCGCGCGGCACCGGCGTGGCGTCGCCGGCCGCGGGAGCGCTGGCCTTGCCGCCGCCTGTCCCGCCGGGTACGCCGCGAGGCACGGCCGCACGGGACCACGGCTGCGCTCGGGACCACGGCTGCGCTCCGGCCGGGCGGCGTCCCTGGCCGATCGCCCCCTCGGCTGCCGAACCGCGAACGAGATCTCTTCTCGAAGCGGGCGGCGGCCGCTCGGTGAAGAACGGTCAGACCGTCAGGCGGCGTACCACGACGACCGTGTCCGTGACGGTGGCGGTCCTGCCGTCCGGGCCGGTGGCCTCGCGCCGGGGCGGTCGAGGCGTTCGGGCCGCCACACGTCCGGGTCCAGGCCGAGTGCGCCGTAGATCTCCTCCGGCGCGGGGAAGCGGATGTCGGGGTCGGGGTTCCAGGCCCAGGGCCGGAAGGAACCGTGGTCGACGATGAGGAGGAGCCCGCCGGCGGCCAGCGCTCGCGCGGCCCGCTGGAAGACCCGGGCCCGCGGCAGGGCGAAGGGGGTCTCCAGATACTGCGCGTTGATCAGGTCATAGGCGCCGGCGGGGAAGGTGCGGGCGAGGTCGTGCCGTTCGGTGGTCAGCCGCTGTGCGACGGCGGTGCCGGCGGCGACGGCCCGGGCGGTGGTACGGGCCAGGGCGGTCGGCGCGATGTCGACGGCGGTGACGTTCCAGCCCTGGGAAGCCAGCCACACCGCGTCCCCGCCCTCGCCGCTGCCCAGGTCGAGCGCGGTTCCGGGGGTCATGGCCCGCGCGGTCTCGGCGAGCAGCGGGTTGGGCCGGCCCGACCAGACGGGCTCTTCCCGGTCGGCGTAGACGCGCTCCCAGAAGCGTGCGGCCTCTTCGGGGGCCGGGTCGGTGTCGGCAATCCTGTTCGTCATGGGGTTGCTCCCTGTTGTCGTGTCGAAGGGTCGTGTCGAAGTTGCGGTGTCGAAGCCCGGCAGACAGCCGGGCGATCGGTTGCAAGAAGTCATGCCGTTTCGGCAAGGTTGCGCGCATGGAGGAACGGGACGAACTGAAGGAGACCCTCGCCGCCGTCGGCCCCCGGCTGCGGGAGCTGCGGCGGCGGCGCGGGGTGACGCTGGCGGCGCTGTCGCGCACGACGGGGATC
This sequence comes from Streptomyces sp. CA-181903, assembly GCF_050937075.1. Classification (NCBI taxonomy): domain Bacteria; kingdom Bacillati; phylum Actinomycetota; class Actinomycetes; order Kitasatosporales; family Streptomycetaceae; genus Streptomyces; species Streptomyces sp. CA-181903. The sequence continues at coordinate 7,335,319 of NZ_JBNJLY010000001.1, read as the reverse complement.
TCGGAGAGCACGCTGTCGCGCCTGGAGGGCGGTGAGCGCAGACCGACGCTCGAACTGGTCCTTCCGCTGGCCCGCGCGTACGGCGTGCCGCTGGACGAACTGGTGGGTGCCCCGCAGACCGGTGATCCCCGCATCCATCTGCGTCCGGTCCACCGCCCGGGCCTGACGTACGTTCCGCTGACCCGCCGGGCCGGCGGCATGCAGGCCCACAAGCTGGTCATCCCGCCGCGGCCGCACGGGACCGAGCCGGAGACGCGGACGCACGAGGGCTACGAGTGGCTCTACGTGCTGGAGGGCCGGCTGCGTCTGATCCTCGGCGACCGGGACCTCGTCCTCGCCCCCGGCGAGGCGGCCGAGTTCGACACCCACGTGCCGCACTGGCTGGGGTCGGCCGACGACCGGCCGGTCGAACTCCTGATCCTGTTCGGCAGCCAGGGCGAGCGCGCGCACCTCCGGGCCCGCACGACCTGACGACGCGCCGAGGGACATCGCTCGACCGGCCAGGCATCACCCCTGCCGAGGCGCGCCCAAGGCCGGCACGCCATCGAGACCGTGACGGCGATCGCCCATCACCCGTCCGCAGAGGGCCGCTTCCGCCTCCGGCGTGAAGGCCGTCGCGGAGTGCCCGGCCCGGCGGCGGGCGAGGGCGGCGTCGGTGTCGGCGGCCACCAGGTCGGCGTTGATGGCGGCCGCGGCCCGTACCCCTGCCGCGGCTGCGCCCACCACCCCGTCCGTCACGTCCGCCACATTGCCCGCGACCCACACCCCCGGCACAGCCGTGCGCCCCGAGGCGTCCGCGCCGACCTGGTCCCCGATGGCGGACGGGTGCTCCACCACGGTCAGCCCGAGCCCCGTGAGCGCCTCATCGCGGGCCTCCAGCCGAGGAGCCACGGCCAGCGCGGCGACCGGCACCCGTGGTCCCGACGCCAGGCGTACGCCCACCAGGCGGTCGTCCTCGATCTCCAGGCCGGCGACCTCCCCGTCCACCACGGAGATCCCACGGGCCGCCAGCCGCTCCCACTCCTCCTCGTCCAGGTCGCCGCCCGTGTGCCGGAACAGGGTGACCCGGTCGGACAACTGCCGGAAGAGCAGCGCCTGGTGGACGGCGGCCGGGCCGGTGGCCAGGACCCCGATCGGCCGGTCCCGCACCTCCCATCCGTGGCAGTACGGGCAGTGGAGCACGTCCCGTCCCCACCGCTCGCGCAGCCCGTCGAGGTCGGGGAGCCGGTCGACGAGCCCGGTGGCGACCAGCAGCCGGCGGGCCCGGAAGCGGCGCCCGCCCGCCGTCGCCACCGCGAATCCGTCGCCGTCCCGTCCGGCGGACACCACCCGGTCGGCGATCACCCGGCCGCCGTACGCGGCGGCCTCCTCCCGGCCCGCCCTGAGCAGTTCGCCGGGGGCGATGCCGTCCCGGGACAGCAGACCGTGCACACCGGAGGCGGGGCCGTTGCGGGGTTCGCCGGAATCGACGACCACCACGGACCGTCGGGCCCGGGCGAGCGTCACCGCACCGGACAGGCCGGCGGCTCCGCCGCCGACGACCACCACATCCACGTAGTCGAGGTTCTCTGCGTTCTCCGTCATACCGGCACCTTCGCCCGGCGCCTCACGACGGACAAGAAATCATGCCGTTCCGGCAAGAAACCCGGCGGCACCCTCGCAGGACCGGCGGCGACGGGTCACCGCGGCGACATCGGCCGGTAGGCCACCGCGACGCTCAGGGCCGCCCCACGCCGACGCGGGGCGGCCCGCCCGTTTCGGACAGCCGCGCCCGGCCCGGTTGCGGCCTCACCGCCCGCCTCCCGCACGGCCGTCGGACCGCCCGCTTCCCCGGCCCCCGTCTACGCTTGCTGCCCGGCCGCCCGTTCGGCCGTCCCGTCTCCGGTCCCCTCCCCGGGGCCCCGCCCCCGTCCGCGTCCCCGCCGCGCACCGTGTGTCGCAGCAGGAGCAGCGAGACCACCGCCATCGTCAGCAGCAGCCCCGCCGTCGTCCACGAGGCGACCCGCAGGCCGTGGGCGAAGGCATCGCGGGCCGTGGCGAGGAGGTCGGCGCCGGTTTCCGTCGGGAGGTGGCGGGCCGTGTCGACGGCGCCGCCGAGGGTGTCCCGGGCCGCGGTGGCCGCGCCGGGCGGGAGGCCGTCGGGGAGGTCGCGGGCCATGTCGTGCCGGTAGACGGCGGTGCCGATGCTGCCGAGGACGGCGATGCCGAAGGCGCCGCCGAACTCGGTGGCAGTCTGGGAGAGTCCGGAGACCGAGCCGGCCCGGTCGGCGGGGGCGGTGGCGATGACCAGGTCGGAGGTGGTGGTCATGACGAGGGTGATGCCGGCCGCCATGACGACGGTGCCGGTGACGATCACCGCGACGCCGGAGTCCGCGTCGAGGCGGGTGAGCACCCCGTACCCGCAGGCCGCGACGACCAGCCCGCCGGCGACCACGGCCACGGGCCGGACGGCGCGCGCCAGGAGGGGCCCAGCGCCGAGCTGGCCATGGCGGCGCCGGCCGCAGGCAGCGCCCACAGACCCGCCCGCAACGGGCCGTAGCCGAGCACCATTTGGAGGTACTGGGTGGTGAACAGCCCCGAGCCGACGAGGGAGAAGATGGCGAGCACGCTGGTGGCGACGGAGGCGCTGAACGCCCGGTCGCGGAACAGCCGGACGTCCAGCATGGGTTCGTCCAGACGCCGCTGGCGGCGCAGGAAGTACCAGCCGACGGCCAGTCCGACGGCGAAGGCGGCGGACGGTATGACGTGCGGGCCGTCCTCGGCGGTCTTCTGGATGCCGTAGACGGCGGGCAGTACGGCGGCCAGCGACAGCGCGGCGCTGAGCAGGTCGAACCGGCCGGGCCCGGTCGCCCGGGACTCCGGGAGCAGCGCCGGGGCGAGGAGCAGCAGCAGCGCCATGACGGGCAGGTTGACGAGGAAGACGGAGCCCCACCAGAAGTGTTCCAGCAGGATGCCGCCGAGCAGCGGTCCGAGGACGGCGCCGGCGGCGAAGGCGCCGGTCCATACGGCGATGGCGGCGCGGCGCTGCCCGTCGTCGGTGAACATGGTGCGGATGAGGGAGAGGGTGGACGGCATCAGGGTGGCGCCGCCGAGGCCGAGGAGGGCGCGGGTGGCGATGAGCAGGACGGGGTCGGTGGCGAGGGAGGCGGTCACCGAGGCCAGCCCGAAGACGACGGCGCCGAGCATCAGCAGCCGCCGGCGGCCGATCCGGTCGCCGAGTGACCCCATGGTGAGCAGCAGTCCGGCGAGGACGAAGGGGTAGATGTCGACGATCCAGAGGAGCTGGGAGCCGCTGGGCGCCAGTTCGGCGCTGATGAAGGGCAGGGCGTAGGAGAGCACCTGCATGTCGAGGGAGACCAGGAGGACGGGGAGGATGAGGACGGCCAGCCCGGTCCATTCCTTCCGTCCGGCCTTCCCCGACGATCCGGCCCGCCCCGATGACCCGGTTTTCCCCGATGGCCCAGGCTTCCCCGGCGCCCCGGACCCTCCGCTCTGCCTCGACGTTCGTATCGGTACCGCTCCGGTGTCGCGCATGACGTCGTCGCTCCCGCTCCGCTGGTCGGCGCCTACGCGTTGAGGTAGGCGAGTACTGCCAGGACGCGCCGGTTGTCGTCTCCGGAGGCCGCGAGTCCCAGCTTGGTGAAGATGCTGTTGGTGTGTTTGCTGACGGCCTTCTCCGAGACGAACAGCTTGGCGGCGACGGCCGCGTTGGAGCGGCCCTCGGCCATCAGGGCGAGCACCTCGCGTTCCCGTTCGGTGAGGGACTGCACGGGGCTGGTCGCCTTCTCGTGTTTGACCATGAGTTCCGACACCACCTTGGGGTCCATGACCGTGCCGCCGTCCGCGACCTGCCGGAGCATGTCGACGAAGCGGCGGACGTCGAAGACGCGGTCCTTGAGGAGGTAGCCGACGCCGCCGTTCTGGTCGGACAGCAGCTCGCGGGCGTACATCTGCTCCACGTGCTGGGACAGCACCAGGATGGGCAGTCCCGGGACCTGCCTGCGGGCCTCGACCGCGGCCTGGAGGCCCTCGTCGGTGAAGGTCGGGGGCAGGCGCACGTCGACGATGGCCACGTCCGGGCGGTGGGTGAGCAGGGCGCGCAGCATGGCGGGCCCGTTGTCCACCGCCTCGATCACCTCGAATTTGTGGGCGGTCAGCAGTTGTACCAGGCCCTCCCGCAGCAGGGCCAGGTCTTCGGCGATCACAACGCGCACGGCAGCTCCATCGTCACCACGGTCGGTCCGCCCTGCGGACTGTCGACTTCCAGTACTCCGTCGAAGGCGGCGAGGCGGCGTTGCAGCCCGCGCAGGCCGCTGCCGCCCTCGGGGTCGGCGCCGCCGCGGCCGTCGTCGGTGACGCGGGCGCGGAGGGCGCCGTCGGCGTACCAGAGGCGTACGTCGACGCGGGTGGCGCCGCTGTGCTTGGTGACGTTGGCGAGCGTCTCGGCGATCACGAAGTAGGCGGCCGACTCGACGGGCGGCTGCGGGCGGGAGGGCAGGTCGATGGCCAGCTCGACGGGGAGCGGCAGGCCGACCGCCAACGCCCGTACGGCCCCGTCGAGTCCGCGTTCGGCGAGGACGGGCGGGTGGATGCCGCGGACGAGGTCGCGCAGTTCGGTGAGGGCCTGGCTGCTGGACTCCATGGCGTCGGCGAGGAGCCGGCGCACCATTTCGGGGTCCTCGTCCAGCATGGTGTCGGCGAGGCCGAGCTTCATGCCGAGGGAGACCAGGCGGGCCTGGGCGCCGTCGTGCAGGTCCCGTTCGATGCGGCGGAGTTCGGCGGCCTGGGACTCGACGGTCTCGGAGCGGGTCTCGGTCAGCCGCTCGACGCGCAGGGCGAGCCGGGCGCCGCGGGTGGGGGCGAGCAGCAGCCGGCTGAACCCGCCGTGCGCCCGTACCAGCGGCCGGGCGGTCAGCAGGCCGAGGGCCACGAGCAGGGCGCCCTGAGGCATGGCGAGGTAGGCGTCGGTCTGGTCGGCGATGGGCCAGATCACCCCGAAGCCCCAGTGCGGGCCCATGTGTTCCCAGAGGAAGGGGGTGACGAAGAGGCCGTTGAGGCCGTAGGCGACGAGGGAGGCGGGCAGCAGGCCGAGGACCAGGCCGACGGGCCCGTCGAGGAACAGCCACAGCACGTCGCGCCAGGTGGCCGGGTCGGCCAGCAGTAGCCGGCACTGCCGGAAGGAGGCGGCCACGTCGTGGGGTGACGCTTCCACGGGATGGCGGTAGGGGGTGTCGACGGGGGTGCCGGTCCATTCGCCGACCGTCCGCCGGTGGTAGCCGGCCAGTCCGCGGACCGCGGCCAGGACGACCGGCAGGATGAGCACGCCCACGCCGACGACCAGGGAGAACAGGGCCAGTACGGTGACGGTGAACAGGGCGACGCTGCCTATCTGGGAGAGCACCGCGACCACCAGGCCGCGTACGCACCAGCGCAGCCGTCCGGCACCGCCGTCCTTCCGCACCGGTCGGGCTTCGGTCACCACGGGGCCGTCACCGCCCGCCGCCTGACCGCTCCGGTCGTCCCGGTCAGCCCGGTCGTCCCGGCCCTCGCCGCACCGCGTAACCCGCCCGCCGGCCTTGAGGTCCACGCCTCGCACACCTGGCTCCGTCCTCCCCTGACTCGGGGGCGCTCCGCCCCACGAGCCTCATCATGCAGTACGCGCGGGCGGCAAGATCGGCCGGTCCGCCCGCCCGCGCCTCCCAGCATCGCCGCCGGCCGGGTCAGGGGCAGTGGAGGAGGGCCTTCGGGCGGGGTGGAGTTTTCTCCACCCCCTTTGTGGTCGTAGACCCATCGGCCGCGCGGCGGCCCGTCCGTAGCGTTGACGGTGTGATCGCGTCCCCCACGCGACAGGTACAGGGAGCTTTGAATGGACACCATCGCAGTCGCCGACGCAGTCCGGCTGAACGCGGTTCGCAAGGTCTACGGCGAGGGCGCCAACGCGGTGACCGCACTCGACGGCGTGAGCCTGTCCTTCCAGCGCGGCAGCTTCACCGCCGTGATGGGGCCGTCGGGTTCGGGCAAGAGCACCTTCCTGCACTGCGCGGCGGGGCTGGACCGGCCCACCTCGGGCACGGTCCTGCTGGACGGCGAGGATCTCGGCGGGTACGACGAGACGGCGCTGACGAAGATGCGGCGCGAGCGGATCGGCTTCGTCTTCCAGTCGTTCAACCTGCTGCCGGCGCTGACGGTGATGCAGAACATCACGCTGCCGCTGAAGCTGGCCGGCCGGAAGGCCAACCGGGCGCAGATCGACGAGGTGGTGCACCGGGTGGGTCTGGACTCCCGGACCGGGCACCGTCCCGCCGAGCTGTCCGGCGGCCAGCAGCAGCGGGTGGCGATCGCGCGGGCCCTGGTCACGGGTCCGGCCGTGGTGTTCGCCGACGAGCCGACCGGCGCGCTGGACACCCGTACCGCCCGTGAGGTGCTGCGGCTGATGCGTGAGTCGGTGCGGACCCTCGGGCAGACCATCGTGATGGTCACGCACGACCCGGTGGCGGCCTCGTACGCGGACCGCGTGGTGTTCCTCGCCGACGGCCGGTTCGTGGGCGACCTGTACAACCCGACCGCCGAGGTGGTCGCCGAGCGGATGACGCGCCTGGGTGCCTGGGCGGACGAGGAGTCCGCGTACGACCCGCAGGCGCGCACCGCGACGGGGGGCGCGTACTGATGCTGTCCCTCGCCCTGAGCACCCTGCGCTACCGCAAGGGTGGTTTCGTCGCCACGTTCGTGGCCATGTTCTTCGGCGCGGCCCTCATCATGGCCTGCGGCGGGCTGATGGAGAGCGGCGTCCGCGACGTCCTCCCCTCCCAGCGGTTCGCCGCGGCGCCCGTGGTGGTGACCGGCGACCAGTCGTACGAGTCCTCGCGCCTGGCCGAGCGGGTCCGGCTGGACGCCGACGCGGTCCGCAGGGTCGCCGGCGTGCCGGGCGTCCGCGAGGCGGTCCCCGACGTCTCCTTCCCCGTCGCGGTGGTACGCGACGGCCGCCCGGTGACCGACCTGTCGGACAGCGTCACCCGCGCCGACCACCGTCCGCTGGGCCACGGCTGGGAGTCCTCCCGGCTGGCGCCCTACCGCCTCGCCAAGGGGGCCGCGCCGGCCGCCGCCGGGGACGTCGTGCTGGACGCCGGGCTGGCCGGGGAGGCCGGTGCCTCCCTCGGCGACCGGGTCCTCGTCACGGTCCAGGGCGAGCCGCGGGAGTTCCGGCTCACCGGCGTGGTCCGGCAGGCCGGCGGCCGGGACGCGTTCCAGCCCGCCGTGTTCTTCACCGACGCGCAGGCCCGCGCCCTCAGCGGTCACCCGCGGGCGGTGGACGCGATCGGCGTCCTGCCCAAGGCCGGTACCGACCCGGCCGCGCTCGGCGACCGGATCGAGAAGGAGCTCGGCGGCGGGGCCGTCGCGCTGACCGGCGACCAGCGGGGCCTGGCGGAGTTCCCCAAGGCCGCCGCGAGCCAACGCAACCTGCTGATGCTGGCCTCCATCTTCGGCGGCTGGGCGGTCCTGGTGGCCATGTTCGGGGCGTCGTCCACCCTGGGTCTGACGATCCGTCAGCGGCACCGCGAGATGGCGCTGATGAAGGCGATCGGCACCACCCCGGCGCAGCTGCGCCGCATGATCCTGGGCGAGACGCTGGCCGTCTCCCTGGTGGCGTCCGTGCTGGGCTGCCTGCCCGGCGCGCTGTTCAGCCGGCTCCTCTTCGACAAGCTGGTCTCGGCCGGGATCGTCTCCGGGGCCGTCGAGTTCCGGCTCGGCGTGCTGCCGGGCGCGGTGGCGGTCGCCGCCTCGCTGCTGGCCGGCGTGGGCGCCGCGTACCTCACCGCCCGCAAGATCGCCAAGACCCGGGCCACCGAGGCGCTCGCCGAGAGCGCGATGGAGGGGCGCTGGCTGACCCGCGCCCGTCTCGTCTGGTCGATCGTGTTCCTCGTCGGCGGTGTCGCGATGGCGGCGACGACGATGACGATGCCGGTGGACGACACCACGGCCGGCGTCGCCGCCCCCGCCTGCATCTTCTGGGCGATCGGCCTGGCGCTGCTGGCCCCCGGTTTCGCGAAGGGCGTCGTGGCGGTCCTGAAGGTGCCGCTGCGGGCGGCGTCGGGGCTGTCGGGCATGCTCGCGGTCCTCAACTCCCGGACGCACGCGCAGCGGATGGCGGCCACCATCACCCCCATCGTCCTGCTGACCGGCATCGCCACCGGCACGCTGTACATGCAGCAGATCGAGGACGCCTCCAACCGCGTCGCGCACACCGGCGTCCTGCGGGCGGACGACGTCCTGACCTCGCGCACCGGCGGTCTCGCCCCCGGCACGCTGGAGAAGGTCCGCGGCGTCCCGGGCGTCGCCGCGGCCTCGGAGTACGTGACGAGCACCGGCTTCGTGCAGGAGCCCAAGGACTCCAAGCAGACCGACGACGGGTGGACGCTCCAGGGCGTCACCGGCGACGGGAACCTCTCGGTGAACGCCGCCGCGGGTTCGCTCGCCGCGCTGCGCGGCAACAGCGTGGCCCTGCCGGTGGAGCACGCCAAGTCGCTGGGCCGCAAGGTCGGCGACACCATCACCCTGCGGCTTGGCGACGGCACCCCGGTCAAGGTGAAGGTGGTCGCCACCTACCGGCCGGAGGGCCTGACGACGTCGCTGCTGCTGCCCGCCGGACTGCTGGCGGCACACACCACGGACGGGACGCCCGCGCAGATCGTGGTGCGGCGGGCCGCCGGGGCCGACCCGGGCGCGGTGGCCGCGGCGCTGAGCGCGGCGGTCAAGGACCAGCCGGGGGTCGAGGTGTCCGGCAGCGACGCGCTCACCGCCGGTCGCACCGCCGGCCAGCAGCAGCTCGCCACCATCAACTACCTGGTCGTCGGCATGATCGTCGGATACACCGCGATCTCGGTGATCAACACCCTGGTCTCGGCCACCGGCCGGCGGCGCCGGGAGTTCGGCCTCCAGCAGCTCACCGGCTTCACCCGGCGGCAGGTCATGACCATGATGGCGGTGGAGAGCGTGCTGACCGCCGTGACCGGGATCATCCTCGGCTCGGTCGCCGCCGCGGTCACCCTCTTCCCGTACAGCGTCGCCAAGCTGGACCGCGTCGTGCCGTCCGTGCCGGTGTGGATCTACTGGGCGGTCGTGGCCGGGGCGGCGGTCGTCACCTTCGTCGCGACGCTCCTGCCCACCTGGCGGGCCACCCGGTTCCGCCCGGTGGAGGCGGCCGGCTCCGCCGCCTGACGACGGCGCCGCGGCCGGCGTACGGCCGCGGCGCGCACAAAGCCACCATGAGGGGCCGGTAGTCCATCCCCCGTCGTACTTCCGGCCCGGGTCCCACCGCTCTGCCGAGCGGTGGGACCCCTTGCTTTCCCCGCCCGGCGCGCGCGATAGGGGGTCGGGCGCGACCCCTATCGCGAACGGCGGCCGGGCGGTTAGGGGTTGGCCGCCGTTCGGACGCGATGGGATCATGCGCGGGACGGACCGGGACCGACCGGAACCGACCCAGACGGACCGGGACCGACCGGAACCGACCCAGACGGACCGGGACCGGGACGGACCGAGACAAGCCACGGCGGGCGCCGGAGGCGGACATGCGAGGAGCGAGTGACGTGAGCGAGTCGAGCGGGGCCGTCGGCGGCGTGCGGGAGAAAAGCAAGTGGATCCAGCGCTTCCACCCGTCCCCGGACGCCGCGAACCGCCTGGTGTGCTTCCCCTACGCGGGCGGCTCGGCCAGCTACTTCCACGGCGTCTCCGCCGCCCTGTCCCCCGCGCTCGACGTGCTGGCGGTGCAGTACCCGGGCCGCCAGGACCACCGTGCGGTGCCGCCCCTGCGGTCCGTCGAGGAGCTGGCGGACCGGGCCGCCGAGGAACTGCTGCCGTGGTGCGACCGCCCGGTGACGCTGTTCGGCCACAGCATGGGCGCGATGGTCGCCTACGAGGTGGCGCGGCGGCTCACCGACAAGGGCGCGGCGCCGCTGTCCGTCGTCGTCTCCGGCCGCCGCGGCCCCACGACCGTCCGGCGGGAGGACGTCCACCTGCGGGACGACGACGGCATCGTGGCCGAGATGGAACGCCTCGGCGGCAGTGACCTGCGGATGTTCCACGACCCCGAGCTGCGGGCGCTGTTCCTGCCGGTGATCCGCGCCGACTACGAGGCGGTGGAGACCTACCGCCACCGGCCCGGGCCTCCGCTGCCCTGCCCGGTCCTGGCGCTGCTGGGGGACGGCGACCCGATGGCCACGGTCGAGGAGACGGAGGCGTGGGCCGGGTGCATCTCCGCGGCGTTCACCCTCCGCACCTTCCCCGGCGGCCACTTCTACCTCAACTCCCGCGCGCCCGAGGTCATCTCGGTGATCCGGGAGCACATCGCTTCCCTGACGGACTGAGGAGCCGGCGAGGCGAAGGGCGGGCGGGCGCACCGGACGGAGGACGACGCCCCCGGCGACCGCGCGCGGGCCGGCAGGGCGTCCTGGCCCGGCTCCGCCCGGTGCGATCCGGCCGCGCGCCGAGCGCGACATGGCCGTCACCGCACGGGGCCTCCCCCGTTCGATGACGGCCACGTCCGGCCGGGAAGCCGGCTCGCGTCAGCCGGCCTGCGACTCGACCGCCCGCCGCAGGGCCTTCTTGTCCGGCTTCCCGGCGTCCGTCAGCGGCAGTTCCGCGACGAAGTCGATCCGGTGCGGCTCGTACATCGCGCCGCACCGCTCGCGGACGAACTCCCGCAGCGCGTCCGCCCGGACGTCCGCGCCGGGGGCCGGCATCACGGCGGCGTGCACCCGCTCCATGTCGTCGGCGTCCCGGACACCGAACACGGCGCTCTGCCGTACGCCGGGGTGCGCGTTGAGGACGTCCTCCAGCTCGGTCGTGTAGACGTGCCCGCCCACCACGATGATCATGTCCTTGATGCGGTCGACGACGGTCAGGAAGCCCTCGTCGTCCAGGAAGCCGATGTCACCGGTGTGCAGCCAGCCGTCCTTCAGCACCTCCGCCGTCAGGTCCGGCCGCTTCCAGTAGCCGCGCATGACCTGTTCGGAGCGCACGCATATCTCGCCGTGCGTGCCGAGCGGCAGGTCCCGGCCGGTCGCGGGGTCGCGGACGGCGACCTCGACGCCGGGCAGCACCCGGCCGACGCTGCGCAGCCGTTCGGGCCGCGCGGGGTCGAGGTCCTCGGGCTCCAGGAAGCTGATGCCGCCGGCCTCGCTCTGCCCGTAGAACTGGACGAGGACGGGCCCGAGGCGGCGTATCGCGTCGGCGATCCGCACGGGGGACGCCGGGCAGCCGCCGTACAGCACGCAGCGCAGGCCGGAGGTGTCGGTGCGGGCGAGGTCCGGGTGGTCCAGGAGCGCGTAGAGCAGCGGCGGGAGGAGGAACACGTCGGTGACGCGCTCGCGTTCGATCGCGGCGAGCACGGCGGCCGGGTCGAAGTCCTCCAGCAGGACGAGGACGCCGCCGCGGCGCAGGGTGCTGTCCGCCAGGTGTCCGGCGGCGTGGGCGATGGTGGTGCAGACCAGCTGCCGGGGCGTGTACTCCGCGTGCTCGCGGTAGCCGCGCCCGGCCTGCGCGAAGGTGGTGCAGATGCCCTTGGGGTGGCCCGTGGTGCCGCCGGTGTGCCGTATGGAGGCGATGTCCTCGGGTTCGGCCAGGCTCGGGAACGGCTCGCCGGACTGGGCGGCGGCGAGTTCCAGCAGGTCCTTGCCGGTCTTGGCGGGGCCGAGTGCCAGGACGCTCTCGACGGGGGCGAGCCGCGTCACCTCTTCGGCGCGTTCCGCCAGGCGCGGGTCGACGATGAGCGCGCGCGTCTCGACGTCGCCGACGATGCCGGCCTGCACCTCGGCCGAGAGCTTGTTGTAGAGGTGGTTGACCCGGCAGCCGAGCAGGTTCGCCGCGTACCGGGCGGCGACGATCTCGGGCAGGTTCCCGCTCAGGAGGGTGACGGTGTGCCCGCGGCCGAGCCCCTCGGCGTGCAGCGCCCGCGCCATCCGGTGGACGAGCGCGCGGAACTCCCCCACGGTGACGCGCCGTCCCTCGTGGACCAGCGCCTCGCGCCCGGGGTCGTCACCCATGCCGTCGAGGATGTCCTCCACGTACATCGGTAACTTCGGCGCGGCGTGCGACATTTCTGCTCCTCCGAGGTAGGCGCCCGGGCTCAGATGATTGCCTGGGGCATCCATCATGCCTCTTTTGATCGACAACGCCAAGCCCGGCCCCGCGAGGCCCCGGAGACCCTACTGGAGCGCGTGCACCACGCCCGCGAACGCCCGCGGCAGGGCGCGGGCGGCGGGGACGACGAGGCCGCTGCCGGCCGGATGCCGGCAGGCCCGGACCAGGGCGTGGGTGAGGAGGCGGTGCCGCCGGGTCAGCCGTCGCCAGGCCGTCTCGTACGCCTCCGGCCGCCCGGCCGCCAGACAGCGCACGGCGGCCTCCGCCGTGGCCAGCGCCAGGGCGACGCCCTCGCCCGTCAGGGCGTCGACGTACCCGGCCGCGTCGCCGACGAGCAGGACGCGCCCGGCCGTCCGGGCTCGGGTGCGCTGGAGCAGCGGGCCGGCGCCGCGCACGGCGCTCGCGGGAGCGGCGCGGGACAGGAACGCCAGTGCCGGATGCGCCGCCAGATGCGCGTCGTAGCCCCGCCGTTCCCGGCTGAGCACCGCGACGCCCACCAGCCCCTCGCCCACCGGCGTGACATACGCCTCGCCGTGCGGGGACCAGTGCACCTCGACGTGCTCGCTCCACGGGCTGATGTGGAAGTGGCGGCGGAGGCCGTAGCGGACGATGTGACGCGCGGGCAGATCGAGGCCCAGGGCACGGCGGAGCGGGGAGTGCAGTCCGTCGGCGGCGACGAGCCAGCGGGCCCGCCACTCCCCCGCCGTCACGCCGTCCGCGTCCTGGACGACCGTGCCCACCCGGCCGGGCACGAACCGCACGCCGGCTTCCGTCGCCCGCCGGTGCAGGGCGGCGTGCAGCACGGTCCGCCGGACACCCAGCCCGGTGCCGCCGCGAAAGTCCGCCGCCACGCGGCGCGGTCCGGCGACGTACCGGATGCCGCGCAGCGGATGTCCGGCCACGTCGACGCCGAGCGCCCGGAGCGCGGTCACGCCGCTGGGCATGACGCCTTCCCCGCACGCCTTGTCCACGGGCGTGGCGCGCGGTTCGACGACCACCGTCTCCAGGCCGGCGAGCGCCGCGTGGACGGCGGTCGCCAGCCCGGCCGGTCCGCCGCCCGCCACCAGGACGTCGATCATGCGGTGAAGGGGGCGCGGGACGGGGCGAGCGCCGCCTCCTCGCACCGGACGCGGACGGTGAGCAGCCAGGCGTTCAGCAGCGTGAAGCCGGCGGCCGTGGCCCACGCGCCGTGCACCAGCGGCAGCGCCGCGCCCTCGGCGACGACGGCCGCGTAGTTGGGGTGCCGCAGCAGCCGGTAGGGGCCGGCGGCCACCGCCGGGAGGCCGGGGACGACGATCACACGGGTGTTCCACCGGCGTCCCAGGGTGCGGACGCACCACCAGCGCAGGCCCTGGGCGGCGATGACGACGCCGAGCATCGCCCAGCCGGGCGCGGGCCGGAACGGCCGGTCGCCGGCGAGCACTTCGAGGAGGCAGGCCGGCAGCAGCGCGGTGTGCAGGGCGACCATCCACGGGTAGTGGCCGCCGTCGACGGGCAGCCCGCCGCGCTCCCGGCTCCACCGGGCATTGCGGCGGGCGAGGACGAGTTCGACGCCGCGTTCGACGGCGATGGCGGCGAGGAGGAGGGCGTACCAGAGCACGGACACGGTGGCCTACCAGCGCAGGAGGACGAGTTCGCAGCAGAAGCCGGGGCCCATGGCCAGCAGCAGGCCGGGCGAGCCGGGTGGCGGGCGGCGTTCGGCGAGGGTGTCGCGGAGCACGTGGAGGACGGAGGACGAGGAGAGGTTGCCGGCCTCGGCCAGGTGGCGCCAGGTGAGGTCGAGGGCGTCGGGGGCGAGGCCGAGGACCTCGGTCACCGTGTCCAGGATCTTGGGGCCGCCGGGGTGGCACACCCACGCCGTCACGTCGTCCGGCTTGAGGCCGTGGTCGCCGAGGAAGGCGCGGACGTCGTCGGCCAGATGGTGGCGGACGATGTCGGGGACGGACCGGTCGAGCACCACGCGGAGCCCGAAGTCGCCGATCTCCCAGCCCATGGCGCCTTCCGTGTCCGGGTACATCCGGCTGCGGGTGGCGACGACCGCCGGGCCCGCGGCCGCCGGAGCGCGCCGCTCCCCGCAGGCGACGACGGCGGCGGCGCCGTCGCCGAACAGCCCGCTGGCGATCATGTTGGCGGGCGAGGTGTCGGTGATCTGGAAGGTGAGCGAGCAGAGTTCGACGGAGAGCAGCACGGCGACGTGCTCGGGCCGGCCGAACAGGTAGTCGTGGAGCCGGGCGATGCCCGCGGCCCCGGCGACGCAGCCCAGGCCGAAGACCGGGAGGCGTTTGACGTCGGGGCGGAGCCCGAGCCGCTGGACGAGGCGGGCGTCGACCGAGGGGGTGGCGAGCCCGGTGACGGAGGTGAACATCAGCAGGTCCACGTCGGCGGGCCGCAGTCCGGCGGCGCGCAGGGCGCCGTCGACCGCCCGGGCCCCCAGGGAGGTGGCCTGCCGGATGAAGACGTCGTTGGCGTCCTGAAAACCCGTCAGCTCCGCGTACTTCTCCAGGGGGAGCGTGAGGTGGCGGCTGCGCACGCGGGTGCTGCGGTGCAGGGTCTCCAGCAACCGTCGGTCGCCGCCGTTGCGCTGGAACGCTCCGGCGATCAGGTCGGTGATGGCCTGCTGGGGGTAGCGGTGCGGGGCACGCAGGCCGTGGACGGCGGCGATCCGGGTCGTCATACGTCTCCTGGGGCGGGGGTGGCACGGGTGTAGCGGGTGCAGCGGGTGTCACGGGTTGTCGCGGGCGAAGGGGAGCCGAACGCCCGGGAACGCCCGTTCGTCCGTTTCCCCGTGTGTTCCCCGTGTGTTCCCCGGTGCCTCCTCCGGTGAGCTTCCGGCGGCGCGGACCGCCCGTCCGGACGAGTGCGGGACCGGCGTCCGGGCAGGGGCCCGCTCTACGATCGCGGGGTGGAGTCGACGGATGCGGTGAGCCCGGACCGGGCGCGCGGGGGCGGCCCGGCCGCGGTCCTGGCGGCGTCCTGCCACCCGGGCCCGGCGGCGGCGGTCACGGTGCTGGTGACGGCGCTGGCCGTGGCCGCCGGGCACTCCCCGGGCGGATCCGCCCTGGTGGCGGGTGCGGTGCTGACCGGTCAGCTGTCCGTCGGCTGGTGCAACGACGCGTTCGACGCCGCCCGGGACGCCGCCCTGGGCCGTCGCGGCAAGCCCGTCGCGGCGGGGGTGGTCCTCCCCCGCACGGTGTGGACGGCCGCGTGGACCGCGCTCGCGCTGTGCGTGCCGCTGTCGCTGGCCGTCGGGCCGCTCGCCGGGACCGTGCACCTGGCCGGGGTGGCGGCGGCGTGGGCGTACGACCTCGGGTGGAAGGCGACGGTCTGGTCCTGGCTCCCGTACGCCCTGGGCTTCGCCTCCCTGCCCGCGTTCGTCGCCCTCGGTCTGCCCGGGCGGCCGTGGCCCGCCTGGTGGATCGTCCTGGCGGCGACGCTGCTGGGGGCGGGCGCCCATCTGGCCGACACACTCCCGGACATCGCCGGCGACCTGGCGACCGGTGTGCGCGGGCTGCCGCACCGGCTGGGCGCGGCAGCCGTGCGGCGGATCCTGCCGGCCGTCCTCGTGGCGGCCACCGCCGTCCTGGTACTCGGCCCGCCGGGCCCGCCCTCCGCTCCCGGCACGGCCGCCCTCGCCGGGGCGGCCGTCACCGCCCTCGCCGGGTCCGCGCTCGCCGCCCGCCGCCCCGGGGCCCCGTTCGCGGCGGCGGTGCTGGTGGCGGGGGCGGACGTGGCGCTGCTGTTCGCCGAGGGCGGGCTGACGGGATGACAGGGGCGCCCGGCTCAGCCCGGCGCGCCCAGCGGCCGGGCGGCCAGCGCCGCGGCGACGCCCTGAAGGTTGGCGGCCATGGCGCGCGCGGTCTTGTGCGACCACTCGTGCCCCCGGGACTCGTCCAGGTAGTCGGGCCCGGGACCGGGGCCCAGGTGCCAATACGTCCACGCCTGGCCCGGAATGGTGTATCCGATGTCGGCGAGGGCGCCGTTGATCTCGCTGATGACGTGATGGGCGCCGTCCTCGTTGCCGGTGACGACGACACCGGCGACGCGGTTGTACGCCACCGGGCGCCCCTCCTCGTCGGTCTCGCTCAGCATGGCGTCCATGCGTTCGAGCACCCGTTGGGCGACGGACGAGGGTCGGCCGAGCCAGGTCGGGGAGGCCATGACGAGGATCTCGGCGGCGAGGATCTTCTCCCGGACGGCGGGCCAGGCGTCGCCCTCGCCCATGTCGGAGGCGACGCCGGGCCGGATGTCGAGGTCGACCGCGCGTACGTGGTCGACCCGGACTTCGAGTTCGGTGAGCCGCCCGGCGACGACCTGGGCCAGCGCCTCGGTGTTGGACGGCTCGGGGGATTTCTTGAGGGTGCAGTTGACGACGAGTGCTCTCACCTCGTCACGGCTACCCCGGAACGGCGCGCGAGCGCGGCGCGTTGGTCCGCGTGGCGTACGCGCGGCGCTCCGGGGCGTGCGCGCGGGTCAGATGAACGGCGTGATCCGCTCGTCGACGCCGAGCAGCAGCTTGCCGTAGATCTCCATGCCCACCACCGGGGTGGAGGCCGCGTGCCGGGCGGCCACACTCGCGTCACGCCAGATCCGCTGCAGCGGGTTGGCGTCCGCGAAGGATCCCGCGCCGTGCACGTCGACCAGGGTGTTGAGGGCGGACATCAGGTTGTCGACGGCGTGTCCGGCGTCGGCGCGGACCCGGGCCCTGGTCAGGAGGTCGAGGCGGGCGCCCCGGGCCGCTGCCGTGTCGAGGTCCGCGACGGCCCGGTGGGCGTGCAGATGGGCGGTGTCGATCTTCATGGCGGCCTCGGCGATCCGGGTCTGCACCCCGACCGACTCCGCCTGGGTGCCGTAGTAGGTGTAGGCGATCGGTTTGGTCGCGGCCTTGTCGGTGACCAGCTTCAGCGCGGCCCGGCCGAGGCCGAGCTGGGGGCCCGTCAGGCCGACGGCCAGGAAGGGGGCGAACGCGACGCGGTAGAGCCCGGTGGGGCCGTGGTCGGCCGGGGTGTCGCCCTCGATGGCGGCCGGCACGGACATCACCCGGTGCTCGGGGACGAACACGTCCTCGGCGATCAGGCAGTTGCTGGCGGTGCCGCGCATCCCGGCGACGAACCAGGTGTCCTCACAGCGCAGCCCGGTCCGCGGGATCAGGGCCATGGCCTGGTCGGTGACGACACCGTCGGCGTCGGTGAGCGGTATGCCGACGACGGCCCAGGAGGAGTGCGGGGCACCGGAGTTGTAGTACCAGCGGCCGGACACCCGCCAGCCGCCGTCGACCCTGGTGCTGGTGGCGGTGGGGCTGAAGACGCCGGTGACCCGGGCGTCGGGGTCGGCGCCGAAGACGTCCTCCTGCGCCTGCTCGGGGAAGAGGGAGGCGAGCCAGTTGCAGGTGTTGACGACGGCGACCACCCAGCCCGTGGAGCCGTCGCCCTCGGCCAGCGCGGCCGTCACGTCGAGCAGGGTGCGGACGTCGGTCTCGTATCCGCCGAAGCGCCGCGGCACGGTCAGCCGGAACAGCCCGGCCCGCGTCAGCTCGTCGATCACTTCGTCGGTCAGCCGCCGGTCCGCGTCGATCCGGGGGGCGTGCTCCCGCAGCAGGGGCCGCAGCGCCTCCGCCCGTTCGACGAGCTCGGCGCCGGTCGGGGCGGAGGGAGCGGCGGGCGGTACGGACCGGGAAGGCGTGGTGGTCACAGGGGTCTCCTGGCTGGATTCAGCGCGCGAACGCGGAGTGGGTGCCGAAGGTGCGGTGGCCGTGGACGAGGGGTGCGGCCCGGGACGTGCGGACATGGGTGACGTCGCCGAGGAGCAGCAGGCGGTCGCCGCCCTCGACCGCCGAGCGGAGGCCGCACACGAGCCGCCCCGGCGCGTCGGTGAGCCGCGGCAGGCCGTGGTCGTGGGTCCAGGGCGCGCCGGACGCGGCGAAGCGGTCGGGCGGCCGACGGGCGAAAGGTCCTGGCCGGTTCGTCCTGGTCGCTGCCCGGGACGTTCACCCCGAACCGGCCGGTCGCGGGGATGCGCCGGAGCACGTCGGACGACCGGTTCAGCGCCACGGACACCCTCGCGGGGCGGAGGGAGAGGGAGGCGAAGGCGCTCACCGTGACCCCGCAGGGGGTGCTGTGCTCGGCGGCCGTCACGATCGTCACCGGCGCGCAGACACCGGCCATCGCGTCACGGAAGCCCTGCCCTCCCACCAGCCCCCCTCAAACCATCATGATGATTATGGTGATCATGCATGTGGTTTACGAAAGACGTCAAGGGGTGCGAGGCTATTCGCCATAATCATTTCAGTCGGCGCCGAGGAGACACGTGGGAACCACCGACCACCGCACGGACGGGCAGGACGGGCACGACGCGCGGGACGGCGCCGACCTCCCGGCCCTGTGCCGCGCCGACTGGGAGCGCGCGTCCGCCCCCTCCCGTGCCGAGACGGCCGCCGACCGCGTCGCCGACCGGGTCGCCCGCAGCCGGCCCGGCGCCCGGCTCGGCACCAAGGAGGAGTTGCGCGCCGAGTGCGGGGTCTCCGTCGGCACCTTCAACGAGGCGCTGCGCCTGCTGCTGACCCGCGGCCTGGTCACCGTGCGGCCGGGCCCCGGCGGCGGCCTCTTCGCCGCCCAGCCGCCCCCGGCCGGGCCCCGGCGGGACGCCTGGACCGAGGCCCTGCACGGGCAGCGGCCCGACGAGGCCCTGCGCGTCCGCGACGCCCTCGACCCGCTGCTCGTCGCCGACGCCCTGTGGCACGCCTCCCCCGCCGACGTCGCCGGGTTGCGGCGCCTCCTGGCACCGCTGGCCGAGGCGGCCGGCGCCGCCGACCCGGCCGCCTTCGCCCGCGCCGACCGGCGGCTGCGCTCCCGCCTCGCCGCACTCGGCCCGGGGACCCTGCTGCGCTCGCTGTACGAGGGGCTGCTGCCGCTCGCCGAACGCGCCGACGCCGCCGCCGACTCCGGGACCCTGCGCACCCGCCTCGACCGCCGGACCGCCCTCGTCGACGCCCTCGACGCCCGCGACCGCGCCTTGGCCCTGCGCCTGGCCGGCGGCGGAGACGGCGAGAGCGCGGGCGAGGGCCGGGACGCGGACGGCTGAGCCCCGCCGCTCGCAGTCGGCCCGCGGCAGGGCGGAGTCGCGGGCGCCGTGCGGCCGGGCGACCCGCGCGTACCGGTCGTCCTCGCCGAGCGGGCGCGGCGTCGCGTGGCGGGCCAGGGCCTCGACGCCGGCCGGATGACGGAGCTCCGCGCCCATCCGCCGGGCCAAGGGCCGGATGCGCACGGCCCGTTCGCGGCGTTCGGCGTCTTACCGCGCCGGGCGGACCGGCACGTCGTCGGCGGCGTCCGCGAGGCACCTCGCGCTGCCGCTCCACGGCGCCCCGACCCGGCGGCGCCTCGCGGAGCCGCGCGACCGGCACGCCCTCGCCGCTTCTACCGGCGGGCATTCGGCGGCGTCCGGCCGTGGGCCGCGGACCGCCCGGCGGTCACCGCGTGGCGCAGGGCCTCTGCCGCGGGACCGCCAGTACAGGGTCTCTACATACAGATTTCTAGTACAGGACCTCACCCATCGGGGAGCTCTCGCCGACGACATAGGCGCGGATCGCGGCCAGGTACGCCGTGCGGGAGACGCGGCCGTCGCGGTCGGTGTCCAGCGCGTCGAACGCGGCGGCGGCGTTCTCGGAGGAATTGTTCAGCGCGGTGCGCAGGGCCGTGAACTCCCCCGCGTCCAGGGCCCCGTCCGCGTCCGCGTCGGCGAGGTCGAAGAGCGCCCCGAGGGCGAACCGGCAGATGGTGTCGAACTTCTCGGCGTCCACCCACGCCGCGTACTCGTCGAACGTCAGCCGTCCGTCGCCGTCGGCGTCCATCGCGCCCCACGCCCGGGCGCCCTCCGCGCGGGCGGCGACGACGAGCGGGTCGTCCTCCGTGCGGCCCGTGGCCCGTACGGTCCGGTCGATGCGGGAGAGGTAGTCGTGCCGCGTGACGACCCGGTCGCCGTCGGCGTCCATCATGGCGAACACGCGCTCCCGCGCGGCCGTCGCGGCGGGGGTGATGGTCGCCGTCATACGCGTCACAGAGGTCTCCTCCTGCCGAACACCGGTCGTCCGTCCGGCACTTCCTACCCGGCGCGGCCCGGACTACCCGACGCGGCCGGGGCGCCGGGCGTCCGCCGGGAGGAGGGGCGCGTGCGGTGGCGCGCCGGGACCGGTGGGCGCGGTCCCGCGCACCGGAGCGCCCGGGGCGAGGGTTGCGACGGCGGGTAGGTGGAACTCCTGCAGCGGAACGGGACTTTCGGGAGGACGCGTGTTCGGTAGTGGGCGCGGTGCGGCGGTCGCACTGGGATCTCTGGTGCTGGTGGTCTCGTCATGCGTGGTGGCCCCGGCGGGCCGGGCCGGCGAAGTGTCCGGCGAGGTGTCCGGCGACGGATCCGTCACCTGCACCGGTGACGCCACCAGCCGCTACGACCCACCGCTCACCCTCCAGCCCCAGCCGACCCGCAACGAGGCGGAGGTCCGCTACCACTGCACCATCCGTCCCGGCCACACCATCCCCGCCACGAGCCACTTCCCCTCGTCGTCGCCCTCGGCGTCCTGCCTCTCCGTCACCTTCGCGAGCGGCATCGAGACGGTCCGCTACGCCGACGGCACCCGTTCACGGATCAGCATCGACAGCGCCACGGTCGTCCGTACCGCGGGCGCCCTGACCTCCGAGCAGTCGGGCCGCGTGGTGGCGGGCCGCGGCGAGGGCCACCCGGTCCGCCGCACGGTGACCGCGACGTCCGCCCAGCTCCCCACGGACTGCCTCGGCACCGGCCTCCGGGGCACGAGGAGTTCGGTCCAGCTGGAGATCCTGCCGTAGTCTCCGGCCGCCCCCGCGAGGCGTCCGACTTGTGGCAGGGACGTGACAAGATCGTAAGCGGAACGGATCCTCTCGTCTCTTAGGGTGTCCGCGCGGCGTCCGCCGCATCGAACGAGCACCACTTCCGGAGGATCCGTGCGTCCTATATCCCTCGCACTCACCACGGCCGCCCTGATCGGCGCCGCCGGCGCCCTGGCCGTCCCGGCGCAGGCCGCCGCCCCGGCCGCCGCTCCGCGGGCCGCCACCGCGGCGGCCAAGGAGTGCCACGAGGACAACGCCATGATCTACACCGACGGCACCCGCCTGCGCGACAAGGCGAGCACGTCGGGGGCGGTCAAGGGCCAGCTCTACTTCGGGGACCCGATCCGGATCCTGCGCAAGTCCGGCGGCTGGGACTACGTGCAGCTGAAGTCGAAGAGCAAGGGCGGCCTGGCCAAGGGCACTCGCGGCTGGGTCGCGCACAAGAACATCATCCCGCCGTTCTGCGGTCGCTGACCCGGGCGTTCCGCCCCGCGCGGATACGGCGGTGAGGGGGCCCGGCGGTCGTTCGCCGGGCCCCCTCACCCGTCATCCCTCACCCGTCCCTCACCCGTCATCCCTCACCCGTCACCCCTCAGCCGTCACTCCTCCCCCGTCCACACGGGCCGGAAGCGGAGGATCTCCGCGGTGGCGGCGCCGCTGGTGACGAAGGGGTCGGAGGCCACGGCGGCCTCGATCTCGGACCGTTCCCCGTCGGCCAGGACCAGCCCGCCCGTGCGCGGCTCCAGCGGACCGGCCAGCCGGGCCAGGCCCTTGGCGAACACGCCGTCGGGGTTCGTGTAGTGGGCCTCCTTCAGTTCGTCGATCCTCTCCAGCGGGGCGCGGTAACGAAACACGATCACGTACATGCCTCCAGTAAGCGCCGTCGTCCCCTCTCCGCGCCAAGACCGATCGCCAAGGGTGGGGCATAGGATGCGGCCTATAGTGGCTGGTCGGGAGGGGTGTCGCGATGGTGGGGCCGGACGAGGGCGAGCTGGCGGGGATCGAGTTGCGGCATCTGCGGTACTTCACCGCGGTCGCCGAGGCCGGGACCGTCACGGAGGCGGCGCGGCGGCTGCGGATCGCGCAGCCCAGCCTCAGCCAGCAGATCCGCCGGC
This sequence comes from Streptomyces sp. CA-181903, assembly GCF_050937075.1. NCBI lineage: Bacteria > Bacillati > Actinomycetota > Actinomycetes > Kitasatosporales > Streptomycetaceae > Streptomyces > Streptomyces sp. CA-181903. The sequence goes on along the minus strand of NZ_JBNJLY010000001.1, from coordinate 7,313,214 downwards.
TGGAACGCCGCGTCGGCACACCGCTGTTCCGGCGGCTGCCGCACGGCATGGTGCCGACCGAGGCGGGGCGGCTGCTGCTGGAAGGCGCCGGGCGGGCCTTCGGCGAACTGCGGTCCTCCGTCGCCGCCGCCCGCGCCGTCCCGCACCCGACGACCGTCGGGGTGTGCCGGGGCGTGGCGCAGGCCGTCATCGCCGCCGCGGAAGACGTCATGACGCGCGGCCGGCCCCTGCGGCTCGCCTACCGGCAGGCCGATTCCGGGCGGCAGGGCGAGCTGCTGCGCAACGGCACCCTGGCGTTCGGCATCCTGCGCGCGCCCGTCGACACCTCCGGCCTGGCCGTGCGCACGCTCGCCGACGAACCGCTCGGCGTCCTGCTGCACATCCGGCACCCGCTGGCGGAGCGGCCGGAGCTGACCTGGTCCGAGCTGGCGGGTCAGCGTCTGCTGTGGTTCCCGTCCGAGCGGGCGCCGGGTTACGCGGCGGAAGTCCTCGCGCACGTGGGCGCGCGCGGCTGGACGCCGGAGACGCGGGACGACGCGGACGGCGGCCACTCCCTCTTCCGGCACCGCCTGATCGGCGACCACGGGCTGGTCGCCCTGCGCACGCGAGCCGGTTCCCTCGGCGACCCGGACCTCGTCTGGCGCCCGGTCGGTCCCGAACCGCCGCGCGAGCGGCTGCTGTTGGCCGCGGCGGCCCACACGCCGTGGGCCGAGGCGGTGGCCGGCGCGGCCCACGGGCCCCGGGCCGGCCGCGACGGGTGACCCGCCGGACGGCGGCGGCGCGCGCCGGAGCGGTGGAAGCGGAGGCCGTCATATGGCGGCCTCCCCCTCCTCACGCCGCGTGGGACTCGGGCCCGCCCGCGCGGTGCGCGAGGGAGACCCCACCCCAACGCGCCCGCGGCGGCCGCTTCCTGGAGTGTCCGGCCCGAGCCCACCATGAGGGTCAGGAACCCGGAACGAGAACCGGAACAGCCGGAAACTCCCGGAGAGAAGCTTCCGAAGAATCCGAAGAGAAGCTCCCGAAGAAGGGGAAGCCCGTGAAGTCGAGGAATTTCCTCCGCGTCCCGGCGGCGGTGGTCACCGCGGGGCTGCTGCTCGCCGGCACGGCCGGAACGGCCTTCGCCGCCCCGCCGGACGATCCTCCGAGCGCGTCGAGCGGCGCGGCGGGCGACGAGTCCGGCGGCGCGCCGGGCGGTGACGCCGCGAACGGCGGCACGGACACGGAGGAGCTGATGTCCTCCTGGAAGCCGGACGGCTGGTACGACAGCGAGCACGAGTGCAAGGACGCCGGCAAGAAGGGGGAACAGCAGCACACATGGCACGATTACCGCTGCAAGAAGGAGAAGCGGCACCACGACGACTACGACTACACCTGGCACCTGTACTACCGCCGTTGAGCGACGGCGGCGCGTGGGAGCGGGGTTCCGCGCCCGGGGTCCGGGCCCCGGAACCCCGCGGCCGCGCTACTTGTCGATGCGGTACGAGTCGCCGTACACCTTCCACTTGAGCGGCGGCTCCAGGTCGAGGTTGCCGTCGTTCAGGAAGACGCGCTGGGCCGTGTCGATCCGGCTGGTGTCGCTGTGCGCCTTCTCGGCCTTCATCACCTTCTTGCGGGCGTCGAGGAACGCGTCGAGGTACGCCTTCTCGTCCCCGCCCCACGCCGGCGGCCTGGCCTTCTTGAGGGCGGCCTTGCGGATGCCGCCGAAGCTGTCCTTGCTGTCACCGGGGCCGTGCATCACCATCGCGTCGTAGTAGACGAACTGCCCGAGGGTGCGCAGCCCGTCCTCCTTCGCCTGCTTGACGGCCGGGTCGAAGTACATGCGGTCGCGCAGGTCCTCCTGCGCGTCCTGGAACGCCTTGTCCCGGGCGGCCTTGTGCCACGCCTCCTCGAAGGGCTTGCCGAGGCCGGCGTGGGTGTCGGACCCGTCGGCCTTGCGCAGGGCGGGCAGGAAGGGCGCGAGCGGGTTGCCGGGCTTCTTCTTGGTGTACTCCTCGACCAGCCGCAGCATGTCGCCGGTGCCCGAGGTGAAGCCGATGATGCCGCCGGTGTAGCCGCGGCCGTCGTCGTAGGGCTCGATGTAGTCGAAGTAGCGGCGCCACTCGAGCGAGGAGTTCTCCGCGCTGCAGACGAGCCGCATGGCGATGTCCTTCTTGTGCGGGTCCTCCAGCCCGGCCGCGGAGGCCGCCGGTGTGCGGAGGGACGACGCGGGGGCGGGGGCCGCGGAGGCGGCGGAGGCGGCCGGCGTCCCGCCGAGGACGAGGGCGGGCAGGGCCAGGGTCACACCCGCGAGGGCCGTGAGGGGGAACTTCTTCGTCGTGCGCTGCGGCAGCCGCGGCATACGGATCTCCGTTCCTGATGAGTCGTCAGAAGGTGGCCGTAAGAGCCGGTGTACGGCGTTTCCGGTCGGCCAGGTCGCATTGAAGCGCTTTCGTCACTTCCGCCACAAGGGCCGATCCGCTTAAGTGCGCGTAAAGCGCGCGGAAACACCATCGTTCGACTGTTTTCGGCCAACTAGCCGCTCGCAGGCGGGCGCCGCACTTCCCCGAGCCGCCGCGCAATCAGGCGGGCACCTCCCCGCAAGACCGTTCCGGCGAAGCCCTCGACCGCGCGGGGCGGCCGTGCCACGCTCGCCGTGTGACGGTGAGCCTCCAGGCGAGCTATCAGGCCGTCGTCCTGCGGGTCCTGGGGACCGGGCGGTCCCGGTGGACGCTGCGGGACGGTGAGACGTGGTGCATGGTGCGGCCGGTGGGGCACCGGTCGCGGCGGCAGGGCTGGAAGCTGCACCTGCCGGCGACCGTCGAGTCCGCCCCCCGCGTCCTGGAGGCGGCGGCGGGCGTCCTGGTGGCGCACGGGTGCGCGTTCAAGTTCGCGGTGTCGCCGCGCGTCACCGCCGACCTCACCTCCGTACGGGCGCCGCGCGAACACTCCGGCAAGTTCCTCACCGCCTACCCGGCCGACGACGGGCAGTCGCGCGCGCTCGCCGAGGAGCTGCACCGGGCCACGCTCGGGCTGGCCGGGCCGGCGATCCTGTCCGACCGGCGGTACCGGCCGGACAGCCTGGTCCACTACCGGTTCGGCTGTTTCGCGCCGCCGCGCGAACTCGACGACGAGGGCTTCTACCGGGGGCGGCTGCTGGCCCCGGACGGCAGCCTGGTCCCCGACGAACGCAACGCGTGGTTCTCGCCGCCCCCTTGGGCCCGCCCGCCGTTCGACCCGCCCGCGCGGCCGGCCGGCTCGCGCCGGCGCGGCGACCCCGTGCTCCTCGCCGGCCGCTACCTCGTCCGCGAGGCGGTCCGGCACTCCAACCGCGGCGGCGTCTACCGCGCCCTCGACCGGCGCACCGGCGAGGACGTCCTGCTGAAGGAGGCCCGCGCCCACGTCGGCGCCCGGCCCGGCGGCACGGACGCGCGCGACTGGCTGCGCTACGAGGCCGAGGTGCTGGCGCGGCTGGCGCCGCTCGGCATCACCCCCGCGCCCCGGGGCGTCTTCACGGCCGGCGGCCATGTGTTCCTGGCCGAGGAGCTGATCGACGGCGAGAACCTGCACCGGTGGGCGGCGGACGAGGCGTCGCGGAACGGCGGCCGGCTGCCGGCCGTGACGGCGTGGCGCCTCGCCCGCGGCCTGACCCGCCTGGTCGGTGCCGCGCACGCGGCCGGCTTCGTCCTCCGCGACCTCAAACCGACCAACGTCGTGGTTCGGCCGGACGGCACGCCCGTCCTCGTCGACCTGGAGTGCGCGGTCCGCTCGGGAGGCACGGCGCATGTCGCGGGCACCCAGGGGTTCACCGCCCCCGAGTACCTCTCCCTCACCGGGACCGTGCCCGTGCCCGGTCCGGAGGTGGACTGCTTCGGTCTCGGCACCACCCTGCTGCACGCCGTCACCGGCATCAACCCGCTGCTCGCGCCGGACACCGCGCCCGCCCGGCCCGCCGGTGAACGGCTCGCCGTGATGATCCGGGCGGCGGCCGCGGACCGCCCCGCGCTGCGCGCCCTCGCCCCGCTCGTCCTCGGCCTCACCGCCGAGGCGGCCGGCCGCCGGACGCTGGGGTGGGCCGCCGCGTTCCTCGACGCCGAGAGGGCCGAGGGGGCGCCGGACACGTCCGGTCCCGTCCTGGAGGGAACGGCGCTCGACCGGCTGCTGGACGACGGGCTGGCCCACATCGCCGCGACGGTCACGCCCGCCTCGTCACACCTCTGGCCCCGCCCCCGTTCGCTGCCGGAGGGCGACCCGTGCAACGTCCAGCAGGGCGCGGCGGGCGTCCTGGCCGTCCTCGACCGGGCGGTGCGCACCGGCCGGGCGCCCGGGCTCGTACCGCTGCTGCGCACGGCGGCCGACTGGATCGCCGCCCGGCTCGCGCTCCCCGGCCGCGTCCTGCCCGGGCTCTACTTCGGCCGCTCGGGCACGGCGTGGGCGCTGCACGACGCGGCGCTGACCCTCGACGACCCCGAACTCGCGGAGTCGGCACGCGCGTTCGCCCTGCGCATCCCGCTGGAGTGGGACAACCCGGACGTCTGCCACGGTCTCGCCGGCGCCGGGCTGGCCCAGCTGCACCTGTGGCACGCCACCGGCGACCCGCGCTTCGCCGAGCGGGCGTCCCGGTGCGCGGACGGCGTGCTCCGCCGCACGGCGGCGGCCGACGGCGGGGTGGACTGGCCGCTCGGCCCGGAGCGCCGCCGGGAGCTCGCGGGCTCCGCCCTGTACGGCTTCGCCCACGGGGTCGCCGGCCACGCCGCGTTCCTGCTGGCGGCGGGCCGCGACCTCGGCCGTCCGGAACTCGTCGACATCGCGGCCGGCGGCGGGTACGCCCTGTGCGCGGTGGCCGAGTGCCGGGGCGACATCGCCCTGTGGCCCAAGGGGCCGGGCCGTACGGAGCGGACGGGCCTCGACTTCTGGTGCAACGGCGCCTCCGGCATCGGTACGACGCTGGTCCGGCTGTGGCGGGCGACCGGTGAGCCGCTGTTCCGGGAGTACGCCGAGCGGGCGGCCCGCGCGGTGTACGCGGACCGCTGGCGGGTCGGCACCGGGGCGTGCCACGGCGTGGCCGGAAACGCCCAGTTCCTGCTGGACGTCGCCGACCTGACCGGCGACGCCGGCTACCGGGTCCGGGCCGGGGAGGCCGCCTTCTGCCTGTCCGCGCGGGCGGCGCGGCGGGACGGACGGCTGCTCGTCCCCGACGACACGCTCCGCGAGTTCTGCGCGAGCTACCAAGTCGGCCTGGCCGGACCCCTGGACCTGCTGCTGCGGCTGGCGCACGGGGGCGGGCGCCCGTGGATGGTCGACGGGCCCCGGGGAGGCGACCGACGTGGCGGAGCCCGACGAGGCGACGGACGTGGCGGAGCCAGAGGAGGCGACGGACATGGCGGCGATGGTCCTCCGGTCGCAGGAACCGCCGGAGACGGACCGCCGGCGGCCGGCGCCGGCCCTGCGCCGCCAGGCCGGTCCGACGACCCGCCGCCGTGACACCGGCCGCCGCACGGCGCCGCATCCCACTGCCGGAAGTGCGCGCCGTGCCGGAGGAGGGGGGACATGCACGAGAGCGTCCTCGCGCCGCGGGAACCGCCCGAGGCGGAGGGCCGGGTACGGGAGCCGTGGATGTGCTGCGACACCGCCGGGACGAGCCGGGACGTCACGGATCCGCCGCGCTGTCCGCTCTCCCGAGTGCCCGTGGGCCGCGGTGAGAGGAGGTGAGAAGGATGGAGGACGCCGTTCTGGAGCTCCAGGAACTGCCCGAGACGGATGAGCAGGCGCTGGAACCGGTCATGTGCTGCGACACGGACCACACGAGTGGCCAGTGCACGGACCCGCCGCGCTGTCGGCCGTAAGCCGGACGCCGGTTCCGCGCGGGCGCCTCCGTCACCCGGACCGCCCGCGCGGGACCCCGGCCGCCGCCGGGCCGGGGCGGAGGGCGCCGCGTCCGACCCCGACCTGCCACGTCCGGAACGGAGTTCCCAGGTGACCGACGCGGCATGGGCTCCCGTCCTGCCCGCCCGCGAGCGCGCCGCCGTCCTCGACCGCCTCGCCGCCAGCGCGCGACCGCACCGCGTGCCCCACAGCGTCCGGCCCGACCTGGCCGGCGGCGGCGCCGGTCTGGCCCTCGCCTACCACTGGCTCGACCGGGCCCTGCCCGGGCGGGGGTACGGCGCCCTCGCCGAGGGCTACCTGGCCGCGGCGCTGCGGGGTTACGCCCGGCTCGGCGCTTCCCCGGGGCTCTTCGGCGGGGCGGCGGGGCTGGCCTTCGCCGTCTGGTCGCTGTCCCACGACGAGGCGGCGCTGCACCGCCACGTCGTCGACGAGGTGACCGCGCGGGCCCGGCGGGCCGCCGACGGCCCGTACTCGTCCCGGGCCGTCGACGTCGTCGCGGGTCTGACGGGCGCGGGCGCGTACCTGCTCTGCCGCCGCGACGATCCGGCGGCGGCCGAAGCGCTGCGGACGGTGCTCACCGCCCTCACCCGGACCCGATTTCCCGACCGGCCCGACCCCGGGATGGCGCACGGGACCGCCGGTCCGCTCGCCCTCCTCGCGCTGGCCCTCGCAGCGGAAGCAACCGTTCCGGGCCAGCGGGAGGCGGCCGTCCGGCTGGCCGCGGCACTCGCCGCAGGCCGCGCCGACGACGCCTGGGGCCCGGACTGGCCCGCCCCGGCCACCGGCCGCCCGCTGCGCGCCTCGTGGTGCCGGGGCGGCCCGGGAATCGCCCGCGCCCTGTGGCTGGCGGGTACGGCGCTGGACGACGCCGAGCTGCGCGGTCTCGCGGTACGGGCGTTGCGGGCCGCCCTGCGGCGCCCTCCCGAGCGGCGGCGCGTCGACGGCGACCCCGGCCTCTGCCACGGCGTGACGGGACTCCTGCACATCACCTCACGCTTCGCCCACGACACGGGCGACCCCGGACTCACCACCGCCGCCGCCCGCCTCGCGGCCGGCCCCCTCCCGTCCGGCGGCGGCCCCGGCTTCCTCGACGGCGCCGCGGGGGTGACGCTCGCCCTCCTGGGCGCGGCGACGGACGCCGCACCGGGGTGGGACCGGGCGCTCCTTCTGGCATGACGCCCGTCCGGGTGAACGGCCGGAAAAGAACGGTGACATGCCCTCCGCCCGATAGTGCGGTCTGTTTCCGTTGTGGCCTGATTTCGCAACCGAATCTGACAGCTCGTTGACAACTTTTCAACGAAGGTTGTTCACTGCCCGATGCGAGCAGCCGGTCATGCGGTGGGACGGAAACGCATGCGTGTGACGCCGTTTCCGTGTCACGGCACCCCTCCCCCGGCGGCTTCCGCGGACGGTGCTCCTCCCGCGCCCGTCCCGGACGCCCCGCCGCTCGACCGCCGTGCGCCCCGACCGCGTCCGCCGCACCCGCCGTATCCGCCGCACCCGAGTCATCCGCCCCTCCGACCCCAGGAGTTCTCGTGATCGTGAGACACCGCTTGGCCGCCCTGCTGACGGCCGTCGTCGCCACGACGGGTCTGGCCGTCGTAGGCCCCACGGCCTCCGCCGCCCCAGCCGCGCCCACCGCGCGTGCCGCGGGCAGCTGCGACAACGCGCCCAACTGGGCGGCGGGCACCTGGTATCCCGCCGGAACGGTCGTCCGCTACACGGACGGCAAGTACTACGTCGCGGAGCACGACAACCCGGGCTACGACCCGCTGATCAGCACCTGGTACTGGGACCCGTACACCTGCTCCGGCGGCAACCCGCAGCCGGGCGGTTTCGTGGTGAGCGAGGCCCAGTTCCGGCAGATGTTCCCGAACCGGAACAACTTCTACACGTACAGCGGCCTGGTGGCGGCCTTGAAGGCGTATCCGGGCTTCGCCCACACGGGCAGCGACACGGTCCGCCGGCAGGAGGCGGCGGCGTTCCTCGCCAACGTCGACCACGAGACCGGCGGCCTGGTGCACATCGTGGAGCAGAACACCGCCAACTACCCCACGTACTGCGACTGGAAACAGCCCTACGGCTGTCCGGCCGGGCAGGCCGCCTACTACGGGCGCGGGCCCCTCCAGATCAGCTGGAACTTCAACTACAAGGCGGCCGGGGACGCACTCGGTCTGGACCTGCTGAAGAACCCGTGGCTGGTACAGAACGACGCGTCCGTCGCCTGGAAGACGGCGCTCTGGTACTGGAACACCCAGCGCGGCCCGGGCAGCATGACGCCGCACGACGCCATGGTCAACGGCCGCGGTTTCGGCCAGACGATCCGCAGCATCAACGGGTCCGTCGAGTGCGACGGCCGGAACCCGGCCCAGGTGCAGCACCGGGTGGACAGCTACCGGAAGTTCGCCCAGATCCTCGGCGTCGCGCCGGGCGGCGACCTGTACTGCTGAGCCCGCGGGCGGACGCGGGCCGGTGCGCGGCACTCCGAGCGCTCGCGTCCCCCGCGTCCGTGTGTGTCCCCGGCCTCTCGTCTCCACCGGGAACACGGCCGGTCGGCTCCCGGCGGCGGGGCGGTGGCCGGGCTACCGTCGGCCGGGTGGAACTGCTGCTGATGTCCGACACTCATCTGCCGAAACGGGCCAAGGCCCTGCCGCCGGAGCTCCTCGACCTCGTACCGCGGGCCGATGTGGTGATCCACGCGGGCGACTGGGTGGACGCCGCCACGCTGGACCTGCTGGAGGCGCGGTCGCGGCGGCTGCTCGCCGTGTACGGCAACAACGACGGCCCCGAACTGCGGTGCCGGCTGCCGGAGGTGGCGTACGCGGAGTTCGGCGGGCTGCGGTTCGGCGTCGTGCACGAGACCGGCGCGGCGCAGGGCCGCGAACGGCGCTGCGCGGAGCGCTTCCCCGATCTGGACGTGCTGGTGTTCGGCCACAGCCACATCCCCTGGGACTCCACGGCCGACGGCGGGCTGCGGCTGCTCAACCCCGGCTCCCCCACGGACCGGCGCCGGCAGCCGCACTGCACCTATATGACGGCCCGCGTCGACGGGGGCCGGCTCACCGGCGTACGGCTGCACGCGCTGCCCCGGCGTGCGTGACGCTTCTTCGCCCGGCGGGATGTCCCCTTCCCCCGTCGGGACGTCGTGTCGTCTTCTTCCGTCAGGACGTCGTCGCGGTGGCCGCGGCGTTGGTGTGACGGATGGCGCTTCGGAGGTTCTTGGCGATCCGGACCGGGTCGCCGACCGCCCACAGGTGCAGGAAGAACAGCCTGGGCTCGTCGGTGAGCATGTGGCTGTGGAAGCTGATGATGTCCACGCCGCCGTGCCGGAGCGCCTTCATGGTGGCCGGGGCCTCCTTCGCGACGACGGCGATGTCCCCGTTGAGCAGCACCTTGCCGTCGCCGACGGGCTGGAAGATCAACGCGGTGGTGGCGCCGGTCATCCGGGGCAGGACCCGGCCGTGGTCGGCGACGGTCTCCCTGCGGGCGAAGGTGACCTTGTAGACCCGCCCCTGTGCGCGTCCTCTGGCGCCGAGCGCCTTGTCGACGGCCGGCTGGTCCAGGCCCAGCGCGACCTTCCTCGGGGTGCCCGAGACGGCGGGGGTGCCGGTGGCGTCCAGCGCCGCCCGCAGCCCCCGGGCCATGTTCAGCGGCTTGGTGCCCATGGCGTGGAAGTGCACCCACCAGAGCGCCGGGCTGTGGGTGGGCAGATGCTTGTGCAGGGACGTCTGCGAGATGCCGTGGGCGTTCAGGACGTCGAGCACCTTCCGCACTTCCCGCTCGGTGACCGCCAGTTCGCCCATCATCATGGTCTGCTGGTCGGGGTAGCGGATGAACGAGACGAACGACCCGATGGCCTTGACGTGGTACCCCTTGCTGACCACGTCGAGATCGGCCCGGGGGAACCCGATCCCGTAGGCCCGGCGGTCGACGAGCACGCCCTTGTGCCCCAGCACCGTCGCCACGTCCCGCCAGTCGGACTCCCGGGTGAGCGAGGGCTGGATCCGCCGCGTGTGATGGGCGTCGGGCCGCGCGGCCCCCGCCGTGAACAGCACGGACAGCAGCGCGATCCCCGCCACCAGGGACCGCCGCGCCGCCCTCCGCCTTCCCTCGTCCGCGCCGTACAGTCGGCCCTGTCGCATAAACGCCTCCGCTCCGGTTGCCGTCCTCTCATCCCACACCGGGACGTTCGGGGCGGCGATACGGGAGCACCCGTCCGGGGCAGCGGCTCCGCGCGCCGGAACGACGGGCGGTCTCAGCAGGACGCGCGGACGTATCCCCGGGAGCCGGCGGGGCGGACGTCGTGGTCGCGGAGGGTGATGGACAGTTTTCCGCCCCAGGCGCGGCAGGCGGCGGTGAAGTCCTTCTCCACGTACTCGATGTCGAAGATCCGGCCGCCGTACGCCTCGCTGTAGTCGGGGCACTCCTTGTACCGCCCGCACTCCTCGACGACGGCGAAGTCGAAGCCGATGCGGGTGCGCCGGGGCAGCAGGTCGGCGGTGTTCTTCTGGGCCACCGCGAGGTGCTTGCGGTGGGCGCGGGCGGTCAGGAGGCGGGCGAAGGCCGCCGCGTGCTCGGGGGTGAGCTTTCCGTCGGAGCGCTCGTAAGAGTCGAGGTTGTCGGGTTCCACCGCGTCGAAGCCGGCGTCCGCGCAGCCGTCGATCCAGGGACCGACGATCTTCATCAGGGCGTCGCGCTTGGCCGGGGTGGAGATGTCCAGCAGGGGCTCGTGCCAGTCCTCGTCGACGACCAGGTCCCCGTCGTCGTTCTTCAGGAGCAGGTCCGGGTGGCGCTTCTTCCACCAGTCGACGGCGTCACCGGGCTGCGTCTGGAAGGCGTTGACGTAGCAGATGTTGTACATCCCGGCGGCGGGCCTGGCCGACCGGTCGCGGGACACGGCCCGTACGCCGCCGGGCGGCGGATAGGCGCCGCCCAGCTGGTAGTCGAAGGCGGTGTTCGCGTCCGGTATCCGGACCTTCTCCGGTATCCGTGCCTTCTCCGTGGCGTCGGCGTGCGCGGACGCAGGGGAACCGGTGTCCTCGTCGGATCCGGTGGCGGAACAAGCCGTGACAAGGACCGTGGACAGGGCCATGACGGCGATTGCGGCGCGGGAGCGGAGAATCGTCACGAAGCCACCTTACGTTCCGGCCGCCGCCGGCCCGTCCGCGCGGGCCGCTACCCGATCTCCACGACCCGCGCCCACGCGGGCGGCGCGTCCGGGATGTAGCCGGGGTCGTCCTCGTCCCACGACGGGCCCTTGTCCGGCCGCCGGAACAAGCCGACCACCGTCCGGCACGGCGGCCGGACCTCCGGCCACGGCGTCTGACCGTCCGTCAGGGCCACGACGACGTCAGGGCGCCGCGGGGCCCCGAGCGCCCTCGCGAACCCGGCCCGCAGGTCGGTGCCGCCACCGCCCGTCAGCGGAATCCCCTCGGCGCGGCAGAGGGAGTGCACGCACTGCGCCGCCGCGTCGCAGGGGACGACGGTGACCAGGTCGCGGCGGCCGCCGACCGCGCGGGAGATCGCGGCCACTTCCAGCAGCGCGCTGCCCAGTTCGGTGTCGCTGACGGAACCCGACGTGTCGACGACCACCGCCACCCGGGGCGGCCGGCGCCGCAGACTCGGCAGTACCGCCCCGGGCACTCCGGCCGAACGGCGCGCCGGCCGCCCGTACGAGTAGTCCTCGCCCGCGCCGGAACCGGCGGTGGCCGAGCGGACCGCCGCACCGAGCAACTCCCGCCACGGCTGCGGCGGGTGGCACACCTCCTCGGCCCACCGCCGCCAGCCGCGCGGGGAGTCCCCCGGGCGGGCGGTGATCCCCTGGGCCACCCGGAACCGGACCGCGTCCCGCTCCTGTTCACTGAGCGCGTCCGCGCCCTCCGGCCCCAGGTCCCATTCCCGTTCCAGCCCGTCGGCGCCGCTGCCGCAGTCGAGCCAGGCCAGGTCGCGGTCGTAACACCCGAGGCCGAAGCGGCTCAGGTAGTCCTCCATCAACTCGCCGTGGGGCATCCCCAGGGCCGCGGGGACGAGCGCGCCTTCGGGCCGGACCAGGCCGTCGCCGAACATGTCGTCGTTGATCTCGCAGTCCGCGGCGATGTTCATCCGCAACCGGTCGGCGCGGCCGGTCAGTCCGCGCTCCCGGGCGATCCGCTCGCCGCGCCCGTGGTGGTCGCGCAGCAGGTGGGACACCTCGTGCACCCAGACGCCGGCCAGTTCCTCGACCGGCGTGCCGGTGACGAACGCCGGTGAGACGTAGCACCGCCAGTACCGGTCGACGGCCATGGTCGGCACCCGCCACGAGGCGACGGTGCGCAGCGCGAACAGGGCCGTCGCCAGGTACGGCCGCACGCGGGCGGCGTGCAGCCGGGCGGCGAACAGCTTGTCGGTGTCCAAGGCGTCGGAGGCGTCCGGGGTTTGCCGGGCGCCCGGGGCTCTCCCGCCTCCCGCCGCGGTGGCTCGCGCCCCGGGGCGGGCCGGCCGGGCCGCGGGGCCGGCGTGCCGCGCGGGCCGCGTGCGGGAGGCGTTCGGCGTCGTCCGCCCGCCCTCCCCGGTCATCGCCCGCCCCGCGCGCCGGACCCCGCGCGTTCCGCCGCGCGGTGCGCCGCCCGGTCGGCCCGCCGGGAGAGGCCCACGACCCCGGCGAGCCCCTCGATGGCTGCCGGAACATCCCAGTCCGCCCGGCGCAGGGCGGCGAGGGTGGTGGCGGGAACGACCACGAGATCGGGGGCGCCGGTCTCGGCGGCCCGGGACAGGAGGGTCCAGGCCGCGTCCCAGCGGGACCGCTCGGGCCGTTCGCGGACCGCCGCCACCACGGCGTCGAGCGCGGCCTGCCGCCGGTCGCCCCGCTCGGGAAGGACGGCGCCGGCGGGGTCGGCGAGGAGGGTCTCGGGGTCCGGCAGGTCCATCCGGTCGAGGAAGGCCAGCAGTTCGAGCCCGGGGCCGTCGCCGACCGTGCCCCGGACCAGCGAGGACAGCACGTCGCGGGAGGACCCGGCGGCCGTCGCGAAGGCGGTCAGCCGCAGCGCCGCCTCCCAGCTGCGGGGTGACGGCCAGGGGCCGCCGCGTCGGGTCTCGCCGCTGGGCAGCCGGTGGACGAGCGCGGGCCGTGCGGCGAGGAGCCCGCACACCGCCCGGCGCGCGAGGGCCACGGCCTCCGGCAGCCTGCCGGGATCGAGCCGGGGCAGGACGGCCCGGGGCCAGATTCCGCCGAGGCCCCGGACGACGGTCTCGGGGTCGTGGGTCCACTGGAGGTGGACGAACCGGTTGGCCAGCGGCGGGCTCAGCTCCCAGCCGTCGGCGGCCGAGGCCCGCGGGTTGGCGGCGGCCACGATGCGGACGGCGGGCGGCAGCCGCAGGGCGCCGATCCGGCGTTCGAGGACGAGCCGGAGCAGGGCGGCCTGGACGGCCGGCGGGGCGGTGGAGAGTTCGTCCAGGAACAGCAGCCCGCGGCCCGCGCGGACCAGGCGTACCGCCCAGTCCGGCGGGGCCATCGGCACGCCCTGTTCGGCGGGGTCGTCCCCGATCACGGGCAGGCCGGAGAAGTCGGACGGTTCGTGGACGCTGGCGATGACGGTGGTGAGCGGGAGGTCGAGGGCCGCCGCGAGCTGGGTCAGGGCCGCGGTCTTGCCGATCCCCGGCTCGCCCCACAGCAGGACGGGGAGGTCGGCGGCGACGGCGAGGGTCAGGGCCTCCAGTCGGAGGTCGGGGCGCGGTTCGGTGGTGGTCTCGCGCAGCAGGGAGAGCAGGGCGCCGGCGACGTCGAGCCGGGAGGCGTCGGAGGGATCAGAGGGACCAGAGAGAACGGCGGTAGGGCTGGGCATGTGGTTCACCTGTGGGTGCGGGGCCGGAGGGGCCGATGGGTGAAGGGGGCGTTGCCTGGGGTCAGTTGGAGGTCGCGTGCCGCGGGTGGGCGCGGCGGGCGCGGGGCGGGGCGTAGGCGCCGGCGCGGACGGGCGCGGGTCCGGCGCCGGTCAGGCCCGCCCGGTACATCCCGTGCGTGATCCGTCGGCGCGCGGCCGTCTCCAGGGCGTCGCGCAGGGCGCCGTCGCGCAACGACGCGCCGGCTCCCAGCAGACCTTCGACGACGGCCAGCGCGCCCGCGACGTCCCCGTGGTCGAGGCGTTCGCGGACACCGGTGAGGCAGTCGGGACGGCGGTGTGCCTCGTCGACGGCCTGGAGGCAGGGCAGCGGGGTGCCGGTCAGGGCGGCGAGCAGTTCCTCCCGCCGGAGGGTGTCCGGGTCGTGGTCGAGCGGGACGAGCACCCCGTCGACGAGGCCGATCCGGTGCGTCGTACGGCCGCCTCCCCCGTCGTCCCGGCACTCGACGAGGTGGAGCCGGCCGGCCGCCTCCGGCTCCCGGGGCGCGTCGGCGGGCGCGTGGCCCGGTGCCAGGGCGGCGGCGACCAGCGGATGCAGCCGGTGGGCCTCGACGGCACCGGCGCGGAGCAGTTCGAGGTCGGGCGGCACCCAGGTCGCCGCGTCGGGCAGCACCGGCAGCGCGGTGACGTCGGCGCGGGCCGATGCGGGAGCGACTCGCGCCGAGGGCGGCCCGTCGCCGTCCGCGTCCACGTCGAGGAGCAGCCGGCGCCGGTGCCCGCACCGGACGAGGACGGGCCCGGCGGACCGGCCTTCGGCGCGGAGCAGGATCGCCGCCTCCTCGGCCCACCGGTCGACGGCGGGCCGGAGCAGCCCGTGCGGCGGCTCGCCCGGCGCTTCCGGTACGGGGTGGTGGCCGCCGGAGGGCAGGCCGGCCCCGGACCGCGGCCGCAGCTCACCGGAGTTCCGGGCGTCCCACAGGTGCCGGTGCAGGTCGAGGCGGAACCGACGGTTCGGGTGCGGGTGGGGGTGGGACCGCCCACCGGGCCCGGAACCGTCGCCGTCCCACAGCGCGAGGCTGACGCGCTGTCCGGCGTCCGCCCACGCGGGCGCGGTCCGGACCACCAGGTGCACGGGACGGCCGGTCCGACTGGTGTGGCGGGCCAGCGTGAGGGTGAGGCCGGGGCGCAACAGCCCGTCGGGGGCGATTCTCGGCAGGTGCCAGCGCAGCAGGTCGGGCGCCAGGTGGCGGAGGTCGGTCCGGATCCGGGCGGCGAGCTCCCGGCCGTGGGCGCGGGCCGTGGCCCGGAGGTCCAGGTCCACGTCGAATCCGGCGGCGGCGCACGCTCCCGCCCAGTCCCCCGCGTGCCGGCGGGCGGTGGCGGTTTCGATCATGGAGGGCGGCACGGCGAACTCGCGCACGCGCGGCCAGAAGGAGAAGCGGGAATCCCCGTTCGCGATGTGAGTGTTCATCAGCACTCACCTTGCGCGGACGGGACCCCCGATCTGTGAGAGGAGTAAGTCGTCATCGCGGTGACCGTATCGTCCGCCGGGCGGCGGCCGCCAGGGAATTACCCGCCACTCGCGAGAAGGGCCGGCCCGCCCCCGTTCGGGATGAGCCGGCCCAGGGCGCGTTCCGGTGTGGTGCGCGCCTGTCGGGTGTCACTCAGGCGTGCGCCTGTCGGGCTCCTCTCAGGCGTGTGCCTGTCGGAGGTCGCTCAGACACGCGCCTGTCGGGTGGCGGGCACTCAGGTGCGCACCATGAACCACGCCCCGACGCCGTTGCAACCGGTCGAGGAGAAGGTGGTGTTGCGGTATCCCGGCGGGATGGGGGAGCCGGAGCAGGCCCACATGCGGTTGTGGATCTGTTCCTGGTACCAGGATCCGATGCCGTTGCAGCCGGTGCGGTTGTAGTTCGTGGTGACGTAGCCGCCCGGGATCGGGGATCCGGCGCAGGTCCAGCGGCCGTTCTGGGCGAGCTGGTGGTACCAGGCGCCGATGCCGGTGCAGCCGTTGCGGTCGTAGTTGGTGATGACGTAGCCGGAGACGATCGGCGAGCCCGAGCACGTCCAGATGCCGTCCTTGACGGGCTGCTGGTACCAGGCGCCCTGGCCCTGGCAGCCGTTGCGGTCGTAGCCGGTGATGACCCAGCCGTCCGGGACGGGGGCCCCGGAGCAGGACCATCTGCCGTCCCTGGCGGCGGCCTCGCCCGCCGTCACGCCGGTGAGGCCGGCCACGAGCAGCGCGACCGCGGCCACGGCGGCGGCGATCCTGCCGCGCACGGTCGTCCGGTCGGCTGCCGGCGTCCTGGAAGCGAGACGCCGCAGGCTCCACCATGGCCGGAATTGCCTGTCCATTTCCCACCGATCCCCTCGTCATGCCCATATCAGGGCTGTCGTCGGCCGTAAGGACACCGGAGCGGGGCGGGAATGTCATCAGGTCCGACGGCGATGTGAGAAGTACGTCACCCCACTCGAACACATGCGCGAGCAGGGGTGGGCGTGGTATTCGGCCATCCGCCCACGGGGCCGCGTCCACGATGGCGGCTCCGGCCGCCGCGCGAAGGGCCGCGGGGAAGGCGGCCGGCGACCGCGCTCCGCTCACCGCCCTCCCGCGTGCGAAGGGAGCAACGGCACGGAGCACCGGCCGAGTTCGGCGGCGGAGTGGAAGCCGGCGGCCGCGCCGGTGTCCGCGCCCACGTCGACGCCGCTGCGCGCGGCGGCGTCCGGCACGATGCGGACCTTCATGACCGTCAGCTCACTTGAGGCGGACGGCGGGGCCTGGTATGTCCCGGGCGGCGCCGGCCGGGCCCGCACCTCCCGGATGACGGGGTGCGTCCGCGCTGGTCACGACGTCCGGCGCCGGGGCCGTGGTTACGATCAGCGCCAGATGACGTCCGTCCCGACCCGGGCCGTTCGGCGGTCCGGGTGGGGTACGAAGCAAGCGGGGCAGGGGAATTCCGTATGGCGAGAACCACGACGAAGACAGCCGGAGCGACGCGGGCGGGATTGCGGCGCGCGGCGGCGGTGGCGTTGAGCGCCGCCGTGCTGGCGGCGCTCGACGCGACCGGCGCGGTCGCCGCCCCGCCGGCGCCCGCGGGGCCGGACATCGCGGGGGTGCGGGCCGCGCTGGAGCGCACCCTCGGCGCGGGCGCACCCGGCGCGTTCGCGGTGATCCACGAGCGCGGTGGCAACGGAGGCGACAGCTCCGTCGCGGTCGGCAAGGCGGACCTGGACGGCACCCCGATGAACGCCGACTGGCGTTTCCGGGTCGGCAGCAACACCAAGATGTTCACCTCCGTCCTGTTGATGCGCCTGGTGGAGCAGGGCCGCGTCGACCTGGACGGGCGGCTGCGCGACTACCTGCCGTCCGGCACGCTGCCGGAGGGATGGGACATGACCGTCCGGCAGGTCATGCAGCACCGGGCGGGCATCTACGACCACACCAACGACCTGCTGGAACAGCCGGGCGAGGAGACGACGGAGGCATTCGAGAAGCGGATCCGCGACACCGTCTACCGGCCGGCCGACCTGGTGGCGATGTCGGTCCGGCACGGTGTGCAGTACCCGCCGGGGAGCCGGTACGCGTACTCCAACACCGATTACGTGCTGCTGGGCATGGCGGTGGAGCACGTGACCGGCCGGCCGTACGCGGAGTCGCTGCGCGAGCAGGTCATCGAGCCGCTGGGGCTGAGCCGCACCTCGTTCGTCGTGCCGGAGAAGGGCATCGCCGGGCCGCACATCACGGGCTACCTGACCAACGACGACCGCTCCCGGCCGCTGCTGGACTCGACCGAGCAGAACGGTTCGTGGATCTGGAGCGCGGGCGCGGTCGTCTCCTCCGCGCACGACATGGACCGCTTCCTGACGGCCGTCCTGGCCGGCGACTCCGGCGGCCTGGTCTCCGACGCGTCGGTGCGGCTGATGACGAGCGCGCTGCCCACCACGACGGCCGGGACCGGCTACGGGCTGGGGCTGCGGGAGATCGCCCTGTCCTGCGGCAAGGTGTACGGGCACGGCGGCATCGTGCAGGGGTACCAGACGCAGTCCTTCGCCACCCGCGACGGCCGGCGGACGGTCGTGGTCTTCGCCAACGCGTCCAACAACGGCGCGGTGACGCAGGGGTTGATGAACACCCTCGAACCCGCCTTCTGCGGGCCCGCGAAGCCTGCCGGGAAGACCGGCGTGGCGCCGCGCGCGAACGGCCCCGGGGGCCGGGAGCGGCCGGCCGCGCCCCGGGTGCCGGTCGTGGACGACACGCGTCTCTGAGCCGGACGGTCCGGGCTCCCCGAACGGAACCGGCCGCCGCGTCAAACGCCGCACCGCCCGCGAGCCGTGGCTCGGGGCGGTGCGTGGCATCGGTGTACCGGCCGCCGTGGGCCGGCGGGCGTCAGCGGACGGGGGACGGGGCCGGCGCGCGGTGTGTGTCGGCGGGGGCGGCGGCCGGGGTCGCGGCCCGGGCGGTGGCGCGGACGCCCACCGCGCTGAGGAGCGCCGCGACGGCGAGGGCTCCCCCGGCCCAGAGCAGCGCGGCGCGCAGTCCGGGGACGAGCTGCCCGGAGGTGCCGTCGCCGACGAGCAGGCCCATCACGGCCACGCCGAGCAGTCCCCCGATCTGGCGGGAGGCGTTGAGCACCCCGGAGGCGATGCCCGCGTGGGCCGGGTCGGCCGCGCCGAGCATCGCGTTGGTCATGGCCGGCACGGCCAGGCCGAGGCCGAGACCGGCGACGAGGAACTGGGCGACGACGGCGGCGTAGGAGTGCGAGCCGACGGCGGGGGCGGCGGTCAGGTAACCGAGGGCGGCGAGGGCGCTGCCCAGGACCAGCACCACGCGGGCGCCGAGGCGTCGGACCAGCGGGCCGGAGGCCAGGTTGGCGGCCATGATGGCGGCGGTCATGGGCAGGAAGGCCAGGCCGGCGACGCTGGGCGAGTATCCCCACGCCTCCTGGAAGAAGATGCTGAAGACGAAGATGAGGCCGTAGAAGGCGAAGTTGAGCAGGGCGCCGACGAGCGTGGTGGCGGTGAACGTCCGGTTCCCGAACAGCCGCGGCGGCAGCATCGGGTCGGTGCCGCGCCGCTCCACCGTGACGAAGGCGGCCAGCGCGACGACGAAGACCGCGGCGCAGCCGAGCACGGCCGTCGAGGCCCAGCCGCGGGAGTTGGCCTCCACGGTGGCGGCGGTGAGGGCGCCCAGGCTGACGACGGCGAGCACCTGGCCGGGCAGGTCGAGGGAGCGCCGGGCCGTGGTGCGGGCGGGGGCGGGGCGGGCGTCGGCCCGGGCGAGGAGGATGCCGACGGCGGCGAGGGGCACGTTGACGTAGAAGACGGACCGCCAGCCGAGCGCGTCCACCAGCAGGCCGCCGATCACCGGGCCGAGCGCGAGGGCGAGGCCGCCGGCGGCGGCCCACAGGCTGATGGCGCGGGCGCGCCGGGTGGGGTCGGGGAAGCCGGCGTTCACGAGGGACAGGGAGGACGGCACGATCATCGCGGCGCCCACGCCCTGCACGATCCTGGCCGCGATCAGCACCCCGAGCGAGGGGGCGGCGCCGCAGGCCAGCGAGGCGGCGGCGAAGAGACCGAAGCCGCCCACGAAGATCCGGCCGGGGTGGAAGCGGTCGCCCATGGCGCCGGCGGTGAGGAGGAAGGCGGCGAAGGTGAGGGTGTAGCCGTTGATCACCCATTCGAGGCCGGAGATGCTGCCGCCGAAGTCGCCGGCGAGCGCCTTCGTGGCCACGTTGACGATGCTGACGTCGAGGATGACGACGACGAAGCCCAGGCAGGCGGCGAGGAGCGTGAGTGCGGGACGGTCCGGTCGGCTGCCGGACGCGGGCTGGGTGGGTGTCATGGTCTTCTCCTTGCCTCGGAACAAGCGGCGGAGCTGGGTGGGGGCCACGGAATGCGGCGCCCCGGCTAGAGTGTTCGTCGAGAGGCGAACAATCAGGAGTGTACGCACAACGTCGAACACTCCGCAATCCGCTGAGGCATACAGGAGAACGGAGAACGGATCATGTCGGCAGAGACGCCATCGCGGGCACCGGAGTCGGAACGGACGCGGGAGCCCGAAGGGACACGGGAGTCCGAAGGGGCACGGGCGGCGCACCACCGCGCCGCGCCCGTCCACACCGACCCGGCGGAGGTCTCGCTGGAGGCGGCGCTCCTCGCGCTCGCCGACCCCGTACGACGCACGCTGGTACGGGAGTTGGCGGCGGCCGGGGACTGGGTGCGCCCCTGCGGCAGCTTCGACGTGCCGGTGACGAAGGCGACGCTGAGCCGGCACTTCACCGTGCTGCGCGAGGCGGGGCTGCTGGAGCAGCGGGACGCCGGGCCGAAGCGGCTCAACCGGCTGCGCCGCCCGGAGTTCGACGCCCGCTTCCCCGGGCTGCTCGCCCTGGTCCTGCGCGAGGACGACGAGGAGCGGTAGCGCGCCTCCGTACGCTACGGACCGCTCCGCGGTACGGCTGCTCCGCGTTACGGCCCGCACTGCGCTACGGCCGGCTCCGCGCTGCGGGCCCGCTCTTCGCTACGGCCCGCCGGGAGTTCGTACGACGGCCGCGGGCAGCGCCTCCCGCAGCCGGCCGGCCGCCTCGCGCAGTGCGGCCGGGGCTTGCCGTCCCCGCGCAGCAGGGCCGTAGCGGTGGCGCGGAGGGTGCCGAGCGTCCGGGCCGAGCCGATCCCGGCGGCGCGGGGCGCGAGGTCGTCGGCGAGCCGTTCCGCCTCGCGCCACGCGCCGGCCCGGACGAGGGCCGCCAGCAGGTGTGCCGTGAACAGCCGCCGGTAGGACGGGCCGGGGGCGGTGGAGGCCCGGTGCAGGAGGGGGAGCGCCTCGTCCCAGCGGCCGAGCCGGGCCATGACCCAGCCGCGGTGGCCCAGCACTTCGTCGTGGTCGATCCACCAGGCCCACGGCGGGTCGTACGCCGAGGCGCCGTCCAGGAAGCGGCTTTCCGCGCGGGAGACCAGCCGGACCGCCTCGCGCTCCCCGCCCAGCGCGGCGACCGCGTGCGCCCGGCGGATCAGGACGAGGCTGTCGACCAGGGCGGGCAGCCGCCGCGCGCCGGGCACCCGGGCGGCGTCCTCCAGGGCGGCGCGCGGCCGTCCCAGGTGGCTCATCAGCATGCTGTCGTTCAGCAGCACCAGCCGTTCCGTCCACCGGTCGCCGGAGAGGCGCGCGAGGGCCAGCGCCCGGCGGTTGGCCCGCCACGCATGCCGGGGGCGGCCGGCGTCGAAGAGGACCCAGCCCATCACCTCGTACAGCTCGGCCAGGGCCGCGAGCCGGTCCCCGTCCCACCGGTGCGCGGCGCTCCCGGCGAAGGGGTCGGGGAAGCGCCGCGCCGCCGTGCGCAGCGCGGGCAGCGCGGCCATGGCGCCCCGCGCGGCGTCGATCGCGACCAGCCGGCCGGCGGCGGACCGGACCGCCGCGACGAGGTCGGGGTCGTTCCGGTCCGCGGGATCGCTGCGCATCCGGTGATCGTAACGGGCGGTGCGGCGCCGGGACTTACGGGGAACCCGTCGTCGGGAGGTAGCGCGGCGCGCGCCGGGCGGGCAGCCGGTGTTCGACGGCGGCGCCCAGGGACAGCAGGCGGGCGTCCTGGCGGTCGCCGGCCGTCAGCAGGAGGCCGACGGGGAGTTCGCCGACGAATCCGGCCGGCAGCGCCAGGGAGGGGTAGCCGGCCACGGCGGCGGGGGTGGAGGAGGGGATGACGTCGTTGTCGCCGCGGGCGCAGTCCGTCGTCCAGGCGGGCGGGTTGGCCGGGGCGGCGAGGGCGTCCAGCCGGTGGGCGGCCAGGGTCTCGTCGATGGACCGGCGGGCGAGGTCCTTGAGCTCGGCGCGGACCGCCCGGTGCTCGGGGCTGCCCGCGGCGGGGGCGGTGAGGGCGCGTTCGAAGAGTTCGCGGCCGGTGAAGCAGGTCAGCTCGGCGGGGTGGGTCCGGGTGAACTCGTTCAGCGCGGCGAGGTCGCGGGGGCCGTCGCGGGTGGCGAGGTAGGCGTCGATGTCCCGGTGGAACTCGCTGAGCAGCGCGGGGTATTCGAGTTCCGCGAGGCGTCGCTGGTACGGCGGCGTCACCTCGACGACGTCGGCGCCGGCGGCCCGCAGGGTCCGGGCCGTGCGGGTCATCAGGGCGTCCACGCCGATGCCGAGCCCGGGCAGGCGCCACAGACCGATGCGCTTGCCGCGCAGGGTCGCGGGACGGCTCTCCGCGGGGGACGTCGGGGCACCGGTGAGGACGGAGAGGGTGAGCGCGGCGTCGGTGACGTTGCGCGCCAGGGGCCCCGCGGTGTCCTGCTCGGCGGAGATGGGGACCACGCCGGCCTGGTCGACCAGGCCCAGGCTGGGCTTGTGGCCGACCACTCCGTTCATCCCGGCCGGGCAGACGATGGAGCCGTCCGTCTCGGTGCCGATCGCCACCTGGGCCAGCGAGGCGGCGAGCGCGGCGGCCGAACCGGAGGACGAGCCGCACGGGTTGCGGTCCAGGACGTAGGGATTGTGCGTCTGGCCGCCCACCGCCGACCAGCCCGACGTCGGTTTGTCGGCGCGGAAGTTGGCCCACTCGGAGAGGTTCGTCTTGCCCAGGATCACGGCGCCCGCCGCCCGCAGCCGGGTCACCAGCGGGGCGTCGGCCCGGGGCGGCTTCCCGGCGAGGGCGGCCGATCCGGCCGTGGTCGGCAGGTCGCGGGTGTCGATGTTGTCCTTGAGCAGGACGGGGATCCCGTCCAGGGGGCCGCGCTGGGCGCCGCGCCGGTGCCTGGCGTCGCTGGCCTCCGCCTGGCGTAAGGCGGTCGGGTCGGTGCGCAGCACCGCGTTGATCCTGGGGTCGACGGCGGCGATCCGCCGCAGGTAGGCGCGGGTCAGCGCGGACGAGGTCAGGGAGCCGTCGGCCATGCGGGCCTGCAGCCGGGGGATGGTGGCGGTGTCGAGGTCGATGCCCGGCGGTCCGGACGGTTCCGGCCGGGGTGCCGGCGCCGACGGGCGGTGGGCGGGGGCCGGAGAGGGTGCCGGGGGCCCGGCGGCCGGGTACGCCTCTCCGGCCGTCAGGGCAGCCGTGGCCAGGACGGTGACCAGGGCGGTGGCCGAACGTCGCCCCGTTCGTCTCGTGTTCCACTCGCTTCTCTTCATGGGGGCCAGCGCACTGCATGTCCGCGGGCGGGCGCAAGGGGGCCGCGGCGCCCGTCCGCCGCGCGGGTGTTCCGGCGGGCGGGTGTTCCGGCGGGCGGGTGTTCCGGCGGGCGGCGGGGGCGCTTCCGCGGGCGGCGGGGCGGGCCGCGGACGCGCCCCCCCGAAGGAGTGAAAAAGCATGCGCACGTCCGTTCTTCTGGCCTAACCCTGTCACGCTGTAATCACGTGATCGGGCTTCAGCGAGCCCGGGGCGGCGGTGTGCGTGGGGGAGGCCGGGCCGGGCGGGCGACGGCCGGGCAGCGAGGGGGCGGTCATGGCGCGGCGGCGCTTGCGGTGGGTGAAACGGGCGGGTTACTGGTTCGACAACACGTTGGCGCGGGGGGCCTCCGCCCTCATCGGCTGGCTCGTCCTCGTCTGTCTGGCCGTGGTCGTCCCGGTCAGCGCGCTGATGGTGTGGACGGCGCGGGACGCTCCCGCGTCCCTCCCGGGGAAGCTGGCCCGGGTCTGGCACCAGGCGGGCGACACCCTGCGGCTGGGCGGGCTGGTGGGGCCGCCGGCGCAGGTGCTGCTGTCGGTGATCCTGGCCCTGGTCGCCCTGATCTACGTCTCCGCCCTCGTGGGTCTGATCACCGCCGGGGTCAACGAGCGGATGGCGGCCCTGCGCCGGGGCCGCTCGACGGTGCTGGAGGACGGCCATGTGGTGGTGCTCGGCTGGTCCGAGCAGGTGTTCACCGTGGTGGCGGAGCTGGTCACCGCCAACGCCAACCAGCGGCGGGCGGCCGTCGCCGTCCTGGCCGACCGGGACAAGACGGCCATGGAGGAGGCGCTGCACACCAAGGTCGGCCCGACCGGCGGCACCCGGCTCATCTGCCGCAGCGGCTCCACCACCGATCCGGCCGTCTTGCCCCGGGTGAGCCCGCACACCGCCCGCGCAGTCCTCGTCCTGCCGCGGGACGGGCCCTCGGGGGATGCCGAGGTGGTCAAGACCCTGCTGGCGCTGCGGGCGGCGGCCCGCACCACGTACGGGCCGGACGGCACCGGGACGGGAGCCCACCCGGGCCCGGAGGATGGCGGGGACGGCGGGGACGGCAACGCGGCGGACGGCGGAGGGGTCGGCGGCGCGGCGGAGAGCGGCGGCGGCGGCTACGCGGCGGAGAGCGGCGGCGGCGATGCGCACGGGACGGGCGCCTGGGTCGTGGCGGCCGTGCGCGACGCCCGGTACCGGCTCGCCGCCTCCCTGGCCGCCGGGGACGGCGGCGTGGTCCTGGAGACCGACGACATCACCGCCCGGCTCATCGTCCAGTCCGCCCGCCGGCCCGGTCTGTCCCTCGTCTACCAGGAGCTCCTGGACTTCGCGGGCGACGAGTTCTACACCGTCCGCGAACCGGCCCTGGCGGGACGGACCTTCGGAGAGGCGCTCCTGGCGTACGCGACGTCGTCCGCCGTGGGCCTGGTCCACGCCGACGGCGCCCTCGCGCTCAACCCGCCGTCGGAAACGGTGATCGGCGTGGCGGACCGGATCGTGGTCGTCACCGAGGACGACGACACCGCCGTCCTGGCGGACCGGCCGCCGGCCGTCGACGAGGCGGTGATCGTCGCGGACGTCCCGCGGGAACGGCGGCGCCCGGAACGGGTGCTCCTGCTGGGCTGGAACCGGCGGGCCCCGCTCATCGTGGGCCGGCTGCGCCGGTACACGGCCCCGGGTTCCGTCGTGGACGTCGTCGCCGAGGCGGCGCCCGCGACGGCCGCCGCCGTGCGCGCCGCCGACGGCGACGCCGGGACCGCCCTGTCCGTCGTCCTGCGGCCCGGCGACCCCGCCGACCGGGAGACGGTCGACGCGGTGGACGCCGCGTCGTACGACAGCGTGATCGTCCTCGGCTCCGACCCCGTGCCCGGCCCGGGCGGCGCCGCGGAGGAGCCGGACGACCGCACGCTGGTGACGCTGCTGTTGCTGCGCGCGCTGGAGGCGGCGTCCGGGCGGGAGCTGCCGGTGGTCACCGAGATGACCGACGACCGCAACCGGGCCCTGGCCCCGGTCAGCCCGGGGGCCGACTTCATCGTCAGCGGCAAGCTCATCGGGCTGCTGATGTCCCAGATCTCGCAGAACCGCCATCTGGTCGCCGTCTTTCACGAGTTGTTCTCCGCCGGCGGCAGCGAGATCCTTCTCCGCCCGGCCTCCCGCTATGTTCGGGCCGGCGGCACGGCCTCCTACGCCACGGTGGTCGAGGCCGCCCGGCGGCACGGCGAGTGCGCCATCGGCTACCGCGACCACGCCGGCGCCGCCCACGGCCCGCGCTACGGGGTGTGGATCAACCCGCACAAGGAGACCTCACGGCGGTGGGCCGAGCGGGACGAGGTCGTCGTCGTCGCAACGGTCCGGTTGGGAGGTACGGAGGACGACGGCTGAGGGGAGGTACGGAGGACGGCTGAGGGGGCCGGTTCGGTGCGCGGGGTGGCCCTCACGCCTCGGGGCCGTTCCCGTCCCGGGTGAGGGCGAGCAGGGCCATGTCGTCGGTGATGCGGCCGCAGGTGTGCCGGGTCACGTCGGCGAGTACCGCCTCCAGCAGCGCGTCGGGTCCCGCGAAGTGACGCCCCGCCAGGGCGGGTTCAGGGTCGTAGAAGACGCCGTCCCGGTCGCGCGCCTCGGTGAGGCCGTCGGTGTACAGGAGCAGGGTCGCGCCCGGCGGAAACGGCACCGTGTCGACGCGGTCCGGGCCGGCGCCGAGGTCGGCCAGGGCCAGCGGGAGGGCCGGTTCGCACGGTTCCAGGGCCCGTACCGTGCCGCCGGACAGCAGGAGCGGGGGCGGGTGGCCCCGGTTGACGAGGCGCAGTTCGGCGCGTTCGGGCGGAAACTCGGCCAGTACGCCGGTGACGAACCCCTCGGCCCGCTCCGGTCCGCTGCGGCCGTTCGCCTCGCGGCGCAGGGCGCGTTCCAGCCGGGCCGCGAGACCTGGCAGGTCGGGGGCGTCCTCGGCGCCTTCGCGGAAGGCGCCGAGCGCCACGTCCACCGCCTTGACCGCCTCCAGGCCCTTGCCGCGCACGTCGCCGATCACACACCGCACCCCGTACGGCGAGTCCTGCACGCCGTACAGGTCGCCGCCGATCTCGGCGTCCCCCACCGCCGACCGGTAGCACACCGCGATGCGCAGGCAGCCGATCGAAGGCGGGAGCTGCGGAAGCACGGCCCGCTGGACGGCGAGGGCGATGCGGCGCGCCGAGGCGAGGCGAACGTCGCTGAGGTACATCAGGCGGTTGACGAGGACGGCGAGGGCCGAGACGGTGGCGACCGCCGCCAGCTCACTGCGGCCGCCCGAGTCCCCCAGGAAGCCGAAGTGGTGCAGCAGCGCCGCGTCGGCCAGGCACGCGCCCAGCCCGGCGAGGAGGGTGGCGCGCAGGGACAGCAGCGCGGCGGCCGTCATGGGCGCGGCGGTGTAGAAGGCCTCCGCGCTGAAGTACGGGGACGTCACGTAGTCGAGGAGGGCGCCGGCGACGAGCAGCAGGAGCGGCAGCAGCGGCAGGAACGGCGGGCGTACGGGGCGCCCGCGTCCGGCGGTCGTGCCGCGCCGCGCGTTCGGTGCCCTCACCCGCCTGCTCCCGCTCGTGCCTGCCCTGCGTCGTGTCTGCCCTGCGTCGTGCCTGCTTCGCGTCGTGCCGGCTTCGCCTGATGTCTGCTCTGCCTGATGTCCGCTTTCCTCGTGCTGTCGCTCCGTCCCAGCATCCCCGCGCCCGTCGGGGGCCGCCAGTCAGGCACCCGCCGTCGGGCGCACGACAGAGGGAGGCGCCCCGCCCGCCCGGCCTCGGTGGCCGGCGGACGGAGCGCCTCCCTCGTCCGGATGTCGCTGTCGGATCTCGGTGTCGGATGTCGGTGGTGCCGGGGGCATCGGGCCCCGCTTCGGCCGCGTTTCGGGCGCCGCCGGCGGGGTGCCGTACGGACCCGGTCCGCCGGTGTCCCGGGACCCGGCCCGGAGCGTGGGGCCGGGCCGGGCCGACGCCGATCGTCGGCTGCCGGCCCGGCCGGGGGCCGGGTCTCGCACGCCGGTCCCTCACGCCGGACCTCGCAGTCCGAGCCTCACGGGGACCTCATCCGTCAGGGCACGCGGACCTCATCCGACAGCGTCCGACAGGATCCGCCGGGCCGTCGCGCGGCAGTCGCACGCACTCGCGCACTCACTCACGCGCCTGGCCCCACGGCGTCCCGGGCACCCCCGGGTTCACGCTCGGGTCAAGCGTGCGAGTGGCGGCCGTGCCCATGCCCGCTGCGGCCGGCGAAGACTCGGTACAGCGCCAGGATGATGACGGAACCGACGATCGCGGCGATCCACGTGGACAGGTGGAAGAAGCCGTTGATCGACTCCACGCCGAAGATCACCTTGCCGAGGAAGCCGCCCAGCAGGCCGCCGACGACACCGATCAGCATGGTCACCAGCACACCGCCGGGATCCTTGCCCGGCATCAGGGCCTTGGCGATGGCTCCGGCCAGCAGACCGATGACGACCCACGCGAGAATTCCCATGATGTGTCCCTCCTTGGTCGGTGCTGCATGGCGCTTAACCTGCCGATTCGCCCGCAAACACTGTTCGCCTGCCGAGTCGTCGGCACAGCCGGTCCCATCTCTCAACGGAACGCGCAGCCGGACTCCGACGCAACCCGACTCGTTTCTCCTGCGGAGACCCGAGTTCTCCGGTCCGAAGGGGCCGCCTCCCGCGCCCGGCGCGGCGACGTCCCCGGACGCACCGGCGCCGCCCGCACATCGGCGCCGGGTGCGTACGGGCATCGGGCGCGTACGGACATCGGGCGCGTACGGACATCGGGCGCGCAACGGCACAAGAGGCCGTCCTCGTTCGGCCCCCCGCCGATGCGTTGGTCCGAACCTATTGACGCACTGGTCTAGTCCTCTTAGCCTCTGCCACACCTCCGAGGAGTACGGCCTGCCGGTGCGCGCACACCCCGGGCCACGGCACGGCACCCCCACCCGCTCCACGAGCCCCCCACTGGAGGACCGATCGTGTTGTTCCGAGACCTGCTCCCCATGGGAAAATCCCTGGGCAGACCCCGGGGCGGATCCCCTACCGGCACCCGCGCGCGCCGCGGTGCCGCCGTCGCGGCCGCGGGCGCGGCCCTGGCCGGACTGCTGGCCGCCACGGTGCAGACGGGATCCTCCTCCGCCGCCGAGGACCACGCAGCCTGCCGCCCCGACGGCCTGTACACGACGCCGGGCGTCGACGTCCC
The DNA here is from genome assembly GCF_050937075.1 of Streptomyces sp. CA-181903. Taxonomy (NCBI): domain Bacteria; kingdom Bacillati; phylum Actinomycetota; class Actinomycetes; order Kitasatosporales; family Streptomycetaceae; genus Streptomyces; species Streptomyces sp. CA-181903. The sequence goes on along the minus strand of NZ_JBNJLY010000001.1, from coordinate 7,285,197 downwards.
CTATTGCACCGTCTACGACACCGCGGGCCGCGAGAAGTTGGGCCCGGACCACCAGCGCCGCGTCATCGGCTACTTCACCGGCTGGCGCACCGGCAAGGACGGCACCCCCGCCTACCTGGCCTCCGACATCCCCTGGGACAAGGTCACCCACCTCAACTACGCCTTCGCGCACGTCGGCCCGGACGACCGGATCTCCGTCGGGGCGGACGGCGCCGACAACCCGGCCACCGGAATGACCTGGCCGGGCGTCAAGGGCGCGGAGATGGACCCGGACCTCCCCTACAAGGGCCACTTCAACCTGCTGAACAAGTTCAAGAAGCAGCACCCGCAGGTGAAGACCCTGATATCCGTCGGCGGCTGGGCCGAGACCGGCGGGTACATCGACGAGAACGGCAAGCGGGTCGACTCGGGCGGCTTCTACAAGACGGCGACCAACGCGGACGGCTCGGTCAACCAGCAGGGCATCGACACCTTCGCCGACTCCGCGGTCGCGTTCGTCCGGAAGTACGGCTTCAACGGCGTCGACATCGACTACGAGTACCCGACGTCCATGAAGGACGCCGGACATCCCAAGGACTGGCCTCTGGCCAACGCCCGGCGCGGCGGCCTCAACAAGGGCTACGCGGCGCTGATGAAGACCCTCCGCGAGCGCCTCGACCGGGCCGGGACGGCCGACGGCCGGCACTACCTGCTCTCCGTCGCCGCTCCCTCCTCCGGCTACCTGCTGCGCGGCATGGAGACGTACCAGAGCACCAAGTACCTGGACTACGTCAACATCATGTCCTACGACCTGCACGGCGCCTGGAACGAGTTCGTCGGCCCCAACGCCGCGCTGTACGACGACGGCAAGGACGCCGAACTCGCCAAGTGGGGCGTCTACACCACCCCGCAGTACGGCGGCATCGGCTACCTCAACGCCGACTGGGCGTACCACTACTTCCGCGGCGCGCTGCCGCCCGGCCGGATCAACCTCGGGCTGCCGTACTACACGCGTGGCTGGAAGAACGTCACGGGCGGCACCGACGGCCTGTGGGGCACGGCCAAGGCGACGACCTGCCCGGCGGGTTCGGGGCTCACCTCCTGCGGTGACGGCGCCGTCGGCATCGACAACCTGTGGCACGACAAGGACGACGACGGCAAGGAGTCGCCGGCCGGCTCCAACCCCATGTGGCACGCCAAGAACCTGGAGAAGGGCATCGCCGGGGACTACCTGACGAAGTACGGCTTCCCGGCCGGCACCAAGCCCACCGGCACCTACGCCCGCAAGTACGACGCGACCCTGACCGCGCCCTGGCTGTGGAACGCCGACAAGAAGGTGTTCCTCTCCACGGAGGACGAGCAGTCCGTCAAGGCCAAGGCGCAGTACGTGGTGGACAAGGGCCTCGGCGGCACCATGATCTGGGAGCTGGCGGGCGACTACGGGTGGAACGCCGCCAAGGGCCAGTACGAGCCGGGCGACACCCTGACGACCGTCATGAACGACGCGTTCAAGTCCGCCCCCGCGTACGGCGCCCGGCGCGCGACGACCGCCCTGCCCGACCAGGCCCTCGACGTCGACGTCGCCTTCACCGACTTCCCCCTCGGCGACAGCAACTACCCCATCAACCCCAAGGTCCGCATCACCAACCGGACGAAGACCACGCTCCCGGGCGGCACGGAGTTCCAATTCGACTACGCCAACTCGGCGCCGGGGAACGCCCGGGACCAGTCCGGGTGGGGGCTGAACGTCATCCGCAGCGACCACACGGCCCCCAACAACATCGGCGGCCTCAAGGGTGACTACAACCGGGCGTCCGTGAAGCTCCCGGCCTCGCAGCCGCTCGCGCCCGGCGGCACCGCCGTGCTCGACCTCGTCTACTACCTGCCGACGTCCACGCCGTCCAACTGGACCGTGAGCTTCGGCGGGAAGACCTGGGCCCTGGCCGGCGACCTGACGCGCGGCACGACCGTCACCGACCCGGGCGGCCCCTCCCCCACCCCGACAACCAGCCCGACGGCCACGCCCACCGGCGGCCCCACCGGCGGCCCGAGCCCGACCGCGACCCCGACGGGCGGCACCTGCACCGCGCCGACGTGGGACAAGGGAGCGGTCTACAACGGCGGTGCGACCGTCTCCTGGAAGACGCATTCCTGGAAGGCCAAGTGGTGGACGCAGGGCGACGAGCCCGGCACCACCGGCGAGTGGGGCGTCTGGCAGGACCTCGGCGCCTGCTGACCCAGGCGTCGTAGCTCGCCCCGTCGCCGATACCGCTGATCCCGTCCCCCGGCGCGTCGCCCCACCGCCGGGGGGCGTTCGGCCGCCGCCCGCAAGCCCCAGGCGCCGAATCCTGTGGTCGATCCTGTGGTTCCGCCGTCGGGACCGCGTGCCCGGCGGCTCCCCAGCGCGACGCGCGCCCCTCGGTGGCCCCGAGCCGTCGGACGCGGCGCGCAACACGACGCCGGCCGCGTCGTGACCGTGTACAGCGCCGACAGGGCTCGACAAGAAGGCGGCTAGGGCCGGGACGCCGTCCGGCCCGCCACGCCCTCGGACGAGGTGCGCGGGTGCGGGATCAGCGGATCGCTCTCGCCTCCCTGGAGGGTGACCGTGCGCGCGGGCGCCGGGATGCGGATGCCCTCGGCGCGGTAGCGCTGGTGCAGGCGCTTGATGAACTCGTGCTTGATGCGGTACTTGTCGCTGTACTCGCCGACCCCCAGGATCACGGTGAAACCGATCCGGGTGTCGCCGAAGGTGTGGAAGCGGACGGCCGGTTCGTGGTCGGGCACGGCCCCGTCGACGTCCCGCATCACGCTCGCGACGACCTCCTTGGTGACCTTTTCCACGTGCTCCAGGTCGCTGTCGTAGCCGACGCCCACCTGCACGGTGACGGTCAGCGGCTGCTCGGGCCGGCTGAAGTTGGTCATGTTGGTCCCGGCCAGGCGGGCGTTGGGGATGATGACCAGGTTGTTGGAGAGCTGCTCGACGACGGTGTTGCGCCAGTTGATGTCGACGACATAGCCCTCCTCACCGCTGCTGAGCCGGATGTAGTCGCCGGGCTGGACCGTCTTGGAGACCAGGATGTGCACACCGGCGAAGAGGTTGGCCAGCGTGTCCCGCATGGCCAGGGCGATGGCCAGACCGCCGACGCCGAGGGCGGTGAGCAGCGGTGCTATCGAGATGCCGAGGGTCTCCAGGACGACCAGGAAGCCCATCGCCAGGACCGTGATGCGCGTGATGTTGACGAATATCGTGGCCTGGCCGGCCACTCCGGAGCGGGACTGCGTCACCGTCCGGACCAGGCCGCTGATCACCCGCGCCGCGGTGAAGGTGGCGCTGAGCATCACCACCGCCACCAGCGTCTGGTTGACGGTGTGTCCCACCTGGTGGTTCAGCGGCAGGGCCGCGGCGCCCGCCGCCACACCGGCGGCCACCGCCGCGCAGGGGGCGAGGGTGCGCAGGATGTCGACGATGATGTCGTCACCGATCCAGCGCGTCCGCAGGGCCCGTTCGCCGAGCCACCGCAGGATCACCCGCAGCAGCCCGGCCGCCAGCAGCCCGGCGACCACCGCGATGCCCGCGGTGATCGCGTCGTGCAACGTCAGATCCCCGGTCACCGGTGCCCTCCGCGGTTCCCGGACCATGCGCCGGCGGCGCCCCGCGCCACCGGCAGTCCGCCACAGCCAACCGTCACTTCGTCCTACCTACCTGTCCGAAACGATCGCCAAAGCGCCAGGACACAGACACGACCCGGCACAAAACGCCATCCTGCACCACGGCCGGGACAGGTCCTGACCGGCCGTCAGGGCATAGCCGACGACAAGCCATCAAACCGGACGCGCCGATTCGGCCGGATTCCGGAAGGGCGGGCCGGAAGGCGGCCCGAAAGACGGCGGGCCCGGCCCGGGAGGGGTCCCGGGCCGGGCCTGCGGAAGTGCGGAGAGGAGGAAGAGGTCAGGAGCCGGCGGACTCGGCGGCGGCCCGCTGGGCGTCCCGCTCCTTGATCCGCTGCGCCTCCTTGCGGACCTCGGCCTGCGTGGCGCGCTCGCGCTCCAGCCACTCGGGCCGCTCCTGCTTCAGCGCCTCGATCTGCTCCGTGGTGAGCGCCTCGGTGACGCCGCCCCGGGCGAGGCCCGCGATGGAGACGCCGAGCTTCGCGGCGACCACCGGCCGGGGGTGCGGCCCGTCGCGCCGCAGGTCCCGCAGCCACTCCGGCGGGTCGGCCTGGAGCGCGTTCAGCTCCTGGCGGGAGACCACACCCTCCCGGAACGAGGCGGGGGTGGCTTCCAGGTACACCCCCAGCTTCTTCGCCGCGGTCGCGGGCTTCATCGTCTGGGCGGTTTTGTGCGTGGTCATGCGACCAAGGGTACGGGGCGATCGGCACGCTCCGTGACCGGTAACCTGGGCGGGTGACAGGCTCGCAAGACTCCCCCACGTTCCGGCTCGCCTACGTCCCGGGAGTGACACCCGACAAATGGGTGCGTATCTGGAACGACCGCCTGCCCGAGGTGCCGCTGACCCTGCTGTCGGTGCCCCCGCACGAGGCGCCCGGCGTGCTCCGCGCCGGCGGCGCCGACGCCGCGCTGCTCCGGCTCCCGGTGGACGGGACGGACCTCAGCGCCATCCCGCTGTACACCGAGACCACCGTGGTGATCGTCCCCAAGGACCACCTCCTGACGGCGGTGGACGAGGCGACGGTCGCCGACCTCGCCGACGACATCGTCCTGCACCCGCTGGACGACGCCCTGGGCTGGGAGCGGCTCCCGGGGCGGCCCGCGCTGGAGCGGCCCGCCACGACCGCGGACGCCGTCGAGCTGGTCGCGGCCGGCATCGGCGTCCTCGTCGTCCCGCAGTCCCTCGCCCGGCTGCACCACCGCAAGGACCTCACCTACCGGCCGCTGACCGACGCCCCGCAGTCGCGGGTAGCCCTGTCGTGGCCCGAGGAGCGGACCACGGAGCTCGTCGAGCACTTCATCGGCGTCGTCCGCGGCCGTACCGCCAACAGCACGCGCGGGCCCAAGCTCCCCGCGGCCCAGGAGCGCCGGACGGCCGGGGCGGGGGCCGCCGGCCGGAAGGGCGGCGGCGCGCCCCGGAAGGCCACCGGGCAGGGCGGCAAGAAGACCACCGGACAGGGCAACAAGAAGGGCGTCGGGAAGAACACCGCCAAGGGCGCCGGTAAGGGTGGAGCGCAGCGTTCCGCCGGCGGCCGGCGGCGCGGGGGCCGCTGACCGCCTCCGTCCGAAAGGCCCCGACCGAAAGGGCCCGTCCGGAAAGGCCCGTCCGAAAGGGCCCGCGTCCGAGGCGCCCCCGAAGGTTCACCCGCGCGGCACGGGCGGGGTGCCGGTCCCCCGCCCCCGGGCGAGACTCGGGGCAGAGCCCGGCGGCCGACCCCCGTCGGCGGACCCCGACCCGGAGGCGTGCGATGACCCGACCGTCCCCGGCGGCCCGCCGAGAAGCTTCCACGCCGGACAGCCGGGTCCCGGACCACCTGCTGCGGGTCGGCGACCTGGACCCGGGCGTCCTGCGGACCCTGCTGGACCGGGCGGAGGCCATGAAGCGGGAGCCGCTGGGGTGGGCGGACAGCCTGCGGGGCGGGGCCGTCGGGTGCGTCTTCGAGAAGCCGTCCACGCGGACGCGGGTGTCGCTGGTCGCCGCCGCCCAGCGGCTCGGCATGGCCGCCGTCGTGCTGAACCGGGACGAGCTCCAGCTCGGCCACGGCGAGACCGTCGCCGACACGGCCCGGGTCCTCTCGTCGTACCTCGACGCCGTCGCCGTGCGCACCTTCGAGCACCGCGTGGTGGAGCGGATGGCCGAGGTGTCCGTGGTGCCGGTCGTCAACGCGCTGAGCAACAGCCACCACCCGTGTCAGTCCCTCGCCGACCTGCTCGCCCTGCGGGAGCACTTCGGGACGCTGAAGGGGCTGCGGGCCGCCTTTGTCGGCGACGGCGGGAGCAACACCTGCAACTCCTTCCTCTCCGCCTGCGCCGCCACCGGCATGCACCTGACCATCGCCCGTCCCGCCGCGTACGGGACGGACCCCGCCCTGCTGGCCGAGGCTCGCGAGACGATGCGGCGCACGGGCGGGTCCGTCTCCGTGACCGAGGACCCGGAGGACGCCGTCCGGGGCGCGCACGCCGTCTACGCCGAGGTGTGGGTGCCCATGGACCGGCGCGACGAGGCCGACGAGCGCCGCCGGCGCCTGGCCCGCTACCGGGTGGACGACCGGCTCCTGGCCCACGCGCCCGGCGACGCGGTGGTGCTGCACTGCCTGCCCGCCGTCCGCGGCGAGGAGATCACCTCGGACGTCCTGGACGGCCCGCGCTGCCTGGCCTGGCAGCAGGCCGCCAACCGCCTCCCCACCGCCCAGGCGGTGCTCCACACCCTGATCACCGCGGCCCGCCTGCGGACGGCTTGACCGGAGAAGGGACAGGGCCGGGCCGGGACGGCCAGAATGGCCGCATGGACGCCGCGTACATCGAGGAGTTCGGGCCGGCGGAGGCCATCCGCTTCGGAGAGCTGCCCGCGCCGCGCCCCCGCCCGGGCGAGGTGCTGGTGGAGGTGACGGCGACGACCGCCAACCATGTGGACACCTTCGTCCGCTCCGGCGCCGTGCGCACGCCGGTGGAGTTCCCCTTCGTGGTCGGCCGCGACCTGGTCGGCCGGGTGGCGGGCCCGGGCACCGCCCGGTTCCCGGCGGGCACCCCGGTGTGGTGCGACAGCATGGGCCACGGCGGCCGGCAGGGCGCGGCGGCGGAGCTGGCGGCGGTGCCCGCCGAGCGGCTCCACCAGCTGCCGCCCGGGGTGGACCCGCGGCTCGCGGTGACGCTGCTGCATCCGGTGGCCACAGCCTACCTGGGCCTGGTCACGCACGGCGGGCTGCGGCCGGGACGGACGGTGGCGGTGGTGGGCGCGGCGGGCAACGTCGGGTCGGCGATGGTGGCCGTGGCCGCCGCGACGGGGGCGCGGGTCGTGGCCGTCGCCCGGGCCGCCGACGCGGCCCGCTGCCGCGCGCTGGGCGCCGAAGTGGTGCTGGACCGGGCGGAGGCGGCGGCCGGCGGGCTGGCGCGGGCGTGCCCCGGCGGCGTCGACGTGTACGCCGACGCGGCGGGGGCCAACGACGTGCCCGCCGCGGTGGAGACGCTGGCGCCGCGCGGCCGGCTGGTGTTGCTGGCGGGTCTGGCGAGCCGGCCGGTGCTGCCCGTCGGGCCGCTCTACGTGGCGGACCGCTCGGTCGTGGGCTTCGCCATCACCAACGCCACGGTGGCCGAACTCGCGGCGGCGGCCGAGTGTGTGAACGCCGTGCTGTCCGCCGGCCGGTTGCGCCCCCGGGAGGTCGTCGGGATGCCGTTGAGCGCGACCGCCGAGGCGCACCGGATGCTGGAGTCGGGCCGGCTGCGCGGCCGCCGGGTGGTGCTGGACGTCGGGTGAGGTGCCGGTGGTGCTGGGCGCCCGGTGAGGTGCCGGTGGTGCTGGGCGCCCGGTGAGGTGCCGGTCGTGCTGAACGTCCAATGCGGTGCCGGTGGTGCTGAACGTCCAGCGTGGTGCCGGTGGTGCTGAACGTCCGGTGAGGAGCCGGTGGCGTTCAACGTCCAGCACGGTGCCGGAAACGCTGAACGTCCAGTGGTGTGCGAGTGGTTCCGAACGCCCGGTGAGGTACGAGCCCTCTCACGGGCGGAGGGAGTGCCGTGGCGCCTCGAACAGGCGGGTGAGCAGTGGTCGGAGGACGCGCAGGCCGCCCGGGGTGAGGACGGACTCGGCGTGGAACTGTACGCCGGCGAAGTGCGGGCCGCGCAGGGCGTGTACCTCGCCCGTGGCGGGGTCCCGGCAGACGTCCACCCGGCCGGTGCCCGGGAGGTCCAGCCGGCCGGCGGGGCTGTGGAGGGCGTAGCTGTTGTAGAAGCCGACGTGCTCGCGGCGGCCGAAGAGGTCGATCTCCTTCCGTACGCCTTGGTGCGGCGCGGGGCGGCGGCGCGGGACGAGTCCCAGGCGGTGGCCGAGGATCTGGTGGCTGAGGCAGACGGCCAGGAAGGGCCGGCGGGCCGCGAGGAGGCGGCCGGTCAGCCGGTGGAGGCGGGCGATCCGGGCGTCGGCGAGGTCGCGGGGGTCGCCGGGGCCGGGTCCGGTGACGACGAGGTCGTGACCGGTGAGGTCCGGGAGACGGGCCGGGTGGTCGTGGCGGCGGACGGTCACCAGGGCGCCCTCGGCGCGCAGTTGGTGCGCGATCATCGCGGTGAAGCCGTCCTCGGCGTCGATCACCAGGATCCGGCGGCCCGCCAGGAAGCCGCCGTCCCGGGGGACTTGGCCGGGGCCGTGGAGCCAGAAGCGGGCGAGGCCGGCGTTCCGGGCGCGGAGGGCGGAGCGGACGGCGGGGTGCCGGGCCAGGGTGGTCGCGTCGCCGGGCGGTGGGGCCGCGAGCAGGCCGCGGGCCTTGGCCCGGGTCTCGGCGGCCTCGGCCGCCGGGTCGGAGTCGCGGACGACGGTGGCGCCCACGCCGATGGCCAGTCGGCCGCGCGGGTCGACGTCGGCGGTGCGGATGAGGATGGCCGAGTCCAGGGTGCGGCCGCCGTGGCCGTCGCGGCCGATGAGGGCGATCACGCCGCTGTAGTAGCCGCGGCCGTGCGGTTCGTGGCGGCTGATGACGCGGGCGGCGCTCTCCAGCGGGCTGCCGGTGACGGTGGGGGCGAACAGGGTGGCGCGCAGGATGTCGCGGACGTCGCGGTCGGTGCGGCCCTCGATGAGGTATTCGGTGTGGGCGAGGCGGGCCATCTCCTTCAGGAAGGGGCCGCGGACCCGGATCCCGCGGTCGCAGACGGCCGCCATCATCTTCAGTTCCTCGTCGAGGACCATGAACAGCTCGTAGGTCTCCTTGGGGTCGGCCAGGAAGTCCAGGACGCCGGCGAGAGTGGGTCCGGTGCCGGGGTGGCGGTAGGTGCCGCTGATGGGGTTCATCACGGCGGTCCCGGCGTGCAGGGTGACGTGGCGTTCGGGGCTGGCGCCGACCAGGGTGCGGCCGGGCGTGTGGACGAGGAACGTCCAGTGGACGCCCGACTCGCAGACCAGCAGGCGGCGGAAGAAGGCGGTGGCGGTGGCCGGGGACCAGTCGGTGACGTCGGCGAGGAAGCGGCGTTTGAGGACGAAGTTGGCGCCGGCGCCGGCGGCGATCTCCTCGTTCACGAGGGTGCGGACGAGCCGCGCGTAGGCGTCGTCGTCGAGGTCGAAGTGCCCGCCCGTCAGGCGCGGTGGTGCGTCCGGGACGCGGGCGAGGAGGGCGCGGCGTCCGATGGCGGCCTGTTCGCGCACGGTGAGGGCGAGCAGGGGCGTGCCGTCGTCGGGGGCGGCCAGGCCGCGTTCGGCCAGTTGCCGGTAGGGCAGGACGGCGAGGACGTCGGCGCCGGCCGGGCCGTGGGCGGTGGCGGGCAGCGGGAGGTCGGCGACGCGCCGGGGGTGGTGAGGGTGCCGGTCAGGACGTCGATCCGGTCTCCGCCGGTGGTGGCGGGGCGGTAGAGGAGGGCGAAGGGCGGCGGGTCGGGGGCCAGGACGCGGTCGAGGAGCGCGGCGCCGTCCGTCATGACGGCCGCCCTTCCACCGCCGGGTGCGGCGGTGCCGCTCCGGCCGCCCTCGCCGGCGGGACGGACGGGGCCGGTTCGCCCCAGGCGGTCAGGACCTCCAGCGCCTGTTCCGGTGTGAGCCGGGGGTCGCAGAGGGTGGTGGAGACCTCGCCGGCGCGGTCGGCCTCCCGCGCGTCGCGTACGCACTCGGTGACGCGGTCGGGGGTGGTCTCCAGGTGGACGCCGCCCGGGAAGGCACCGGCCTCGGCCAGTACGGCCCGGAAGGCGCGGATCTCGCGCTGGAGCGTACGGACGTACCGGGTCTTGTGCCCCCGCGGGGTGATCACGGTGTTGCCGTGCATGGGGTCGGTGAGCCAGACGACCGGGTGGCCGGCGGCGCGGACCGCGCGGACCAGGGCGGGCAGCCGCCCGGCCACGAGCTCGGCACCCATCCGTACGATCAGCGTCAGCCGCCCGGGCCGGCGCTCGGGGTCCAACGCCCGGCAGAGCGCGAGGAGTTCGCCGGTGCCGATGTCCGGACCGATCTTGACCGCCACCGGGTTGACCACCTCGGCCAGCAGCCGTATGTGCGGGCCGTCCGCCTGCCGGGTGCGCTCCCCGATCCAGGGCCAGTGCGTCGAGGACAGCAGCAGTCCGCCGTCCCCGGTCCGGCGCAGCAAGGGCAGTTCGTAGTCGAGCAGCAGCGCCTCGTGGCTGGTGAACACGGGCTGTTCGATCCTGGTGGGGTCGTCCCGGCCGGGGTGGCCGAGGTGACTCGTGATGTCGACGGCCGCCATGTAGGCGGTGACCAGGCGCAGGGGGTCGGGGCGGCGTTCCTCGGGGGTGGGGGCCGGGCCGTTGACGATGTGGCCGCGGTAGACGGGCAGGACGAGCCCGCCGACGCGTTCGGTCGGCCGGGAGCGCGGCTTGGCGAACTGGCCCGCGATGCGGCCCACGCGCAGGACCGGCCGGCCGCCGGCCAGTTTCACGGCTCCGGCGAGCAGGTCGAGGACGGCGGTCTTGCGGGCCACGTGGGCGGCCGTGCACTCGTCGGGGTCCTCGGCGCAGTCGCCCGCCTGGACCACCTCGGCCTCGCCGGCGGCGACGCGCGCCAGCCGGGCGTGGAGGGCGCGCACGCCGTCCTCGGCGACCAGCCCCGGCCGTCCGGCCAGGGTCTCGCGGACGCGCCGGACCTGGTCGGGGTCGTCCCACCGCGGCTGCTGGCGGGCGGTGTCCAGGGGCAGGGAGAGCAGTGGTTCACCGGTCACGCCGGCTCCGTCGGTCGGGCCGGCCGGTTCGTGGGCGGCGGGGCGGGTGGAGGGAAGGGATGCACCTCTCCAGCCTGGACCGGCCGTGGGGGCGCACCCAGCGGCGGCGGGGCCGGTTCGTCAGGTCGGGCGGAGTCTGTCAGCTGCCGGTCGGGGCCGGATCGCCTGCCGCGGGCGGCGGGGCCGCGCCGGGCGGTAGGGCCCCGCCGGGCGGCGGCCCGGACCGGCGGCGTGTCCGGACCGGCGGGCGGGCGGCACATCCGGGCCGGCGGCGACGCGTTCGGGCCGGCCGGCGGTTCCGTCCGGCCGGCAGACGGCCCGTCCGGGCCGGCCCGGCGGGCGAAGCATTCCGGACCGGCCGGCGGCGCTGACCGGCTCGGCGGAGGACGTCCGGCGGCGGCGCGCCGCCATCCCGGCATCCCGACATGCGCGACCAGCGCGACAGTTCAGCCACCGAGTCAGCCCCTCGGGACCTCCGCCACGCGGAACCGGTTCCCCAGCGGGTCGGCCACCAGGGCGGTCGCTCCTCGCGCCGCGGCGGAGGGCCCGGCGACGACGGACCCGCCCAGTTCGCTGACGCGGGCGAGCGCGCCGTCCAGCGTGGTGACGCCGAACGTGACCTCCCAGTGCGCCGGGCCGGGCTCCGGGAACGCGTCCTCGGCCGGTCCGGCGCCGGCCACCGCGTGGCCGTCGGGGTCGAGGAGCGTGCGGTGGACGCCGTCGCCGTCCCGGGTCCAGGGGCGGCCGAAGACCGCGGTGTGGAAGGCGGTGGCGGTGGACGGTTCCGGGGTGACGCACTGGTGCCACACCGCCGCCCCGGGCACGCCGCCGATCCGGGCCCCGAAGTAGTCGCCTTCCTCCCAGATCCCGAAGGCCGCGCCGGTGGGGTCGGCGGCGACGGCGAACCTGCCGTGCGAGCCGATCACTTGGACGGGCACCGGCAGGGTGCCGCCGTGCCGGGTGACCCGCCGGGCCGCGGTGTCGGCGTCGCGGGCGGCGAGGCAGACCAGCCAGCCGTCGGGGTTGCCGGGAGCGGCGGTGCGGCGGGGGCCGATGTCGGCGACCGGCCGGCCGTCGAGGGCGGCGGTGAGGTAGTGGTCGAACTCCGCGCCCTGGTCGTGGAGTTCCCAGCCGAACAGCCCCCGGTAGAACGCGGCGGTTGCGACGGGGTCGTCGACGCGGATCTCCACCCAGCACGGCGTCCCGTGCGGCCAGGGCGTGTCGCGCGGTGTCATGCCGGCTCCTCGTGGTCCCGCCCGCGCCGGGCGCGTCAGGGCGGCGATCAGGTTCAGATGTCGAGGCCGAAGGTCCGGAGGCGTTCGTCGCTGACCATGGTGATGCGCGGTTCCGGTTCCAGGCCGCGGCGCAGGGCCCCGGCGATCTGGAGGGTGCGCAGGGTCTGGTACTCGATGGCGCCGAGGTTGTCGTCGGTGACGTTGCGCGGCTCGTGGCGGGAGATGGTGCCGGTGCCGTAGGGGGCGCCGTTGCCGGGGCGGTGGAGGACGGCGGCGGCCGAGCCGTTGGGCACGATGACGGCGCCCCAGTGGCAGATCGCGTTGTGCAGGGCGAGGATGGCCGCCTGCTGGCCGGCGTGCGGCATGGATCCGGAGGCGAAGGCGGAGACGGCCTTGTCCATCAGCCGGCCGGGGATGGCGACGGGCCCCGTGTGGTCGATGAAGTGGAGGATCTGCGGGGCGGGCAGGCCGTAGTGGACCGGGGTGCCGATCATGATGGCGTCGGCCCAGAGGAGGTCGTCGAGGGTCGCCTCGGGGACGTCGGCGGTGGCCTCGGCCAGCTCCTGGTAGGCCTTCCTGTCGAGGATCATGGGGTCGGGGAGTTCGGCGACCTTGCGGACGCGCACGTCGGCGCCCGCCGAGGCCGCGGTCTCCGCGGCCTTTTCGACGAGCTGATAGGTGTTCCCGCTGCGGGAGTGGAAGAGGATGGTGATGGTGGTCAAGAGGTTCGCTCCTCGTGGACCGGCGCCGTGACGGCGGTGTGGGGCCGCCCGGTGGGACCCCGGTGGGAGCGGGCCGCGGACGGCGCGGAATCCATCGTGCCGCCCGGGCGGTGCCGCCGCCCACCGCCCGGCCGCCCGATCTGTCAGGTCGGCGGACGGCCGTGGCGGCGCGGAGCTGACAGACATCGCGGCCGGCGGCTGTCCGGCGCAGGCCGGGCGCTGCTGTACTCGGCGGCATGACCGGTCCTCACGACGACGCCCGTCCCCCCGTCTCGCCGGCCGACCTTCCGCGGGTGTTCGCGGCGGCCTTCAACGCGCGGGACACCACCGCGCTCGACGCGCTGTTCGAGCCGGAGGCCCTGCATGTGCGCCGGCCCGGGGAGGCGGTGGCGGGCGCGCGGCGGCGCGCCGCGCTGCCGGAGGTGGTGCGGCGGCGGATCCCGATCGCCGTGTCGCTGCGGCAGGTCTACGTGGCCGGCGACACCGCCCTGCTGATCAACGACTATGTGCACGAAGGGCCGGGCCCGGACGGCGGACACGTCCGCGTCGAGGGCACGGCCACCGACGTGGCGCGGCGGGGTCCGGACGGGCGCTGGCGGTATCTGATCTCGAACCCGTCGGGTACGGACTGACGGCCGCGCCCGGCACCGGGCGTCCCCGCGCCCCCGCCACCGCCTCAGTCGAAGGACATCGGGGCCGAGGTGGTGGGGGCGGCCTTCACGGGGAGCCGGTCCAGCTTGATGCCGAACCACTTCTCGTAGGTCTCCAGCAGCTCCCGGGCATCGGTCACCTGCCGCTTCTCGCGCCGGTCCCCGTCGACCAGCGTGAACCGGTCCTCTTTGAGGGTGACCCGTCCGGTCTCGGTCGGCATGGAGCAGAACAGGTTCTGGAGGAACGGGGAGTCGGGCGCGGTGCGGTACCACCACAGCGTCGGCCCGAAGTCGGCGACCGTGCACGGGGTGTCGTAGACGCGGTAGAGGGCCGTGCCGTCGAGGAGGACGTCGATGCCGCCGTCGTCGGCGCTCCGGACGCGGTAGGTGCCGTGCGGGTCGGCCTGTTCGGCGTCGGTCTCCAGGGACAGCGGGTACCGGCTGTTGCGGCCGAAGCCGACGTCGACGAGGACGTCGTGGCCCTCGGCGCGCACCTTGAGGGTCAGGTGGCAGAGGGGCGGGGTGAGTTCGCCCTTGATCCAGACGCGGCCCGGCATGATCGAGACTTCGTAGCCGAGGCTCCGCAGCAGCAGCGCCAGCGCCGGGTTGACCTCGTAGCAGCCGCCGCCGCGGCGCCGGCCGACGATCTTGTCGACGACCCGTTCGTCCATGTGGATGTCCTCGCCCAGGTGGTAGCCGAGGTTCTCGAACGGTACCGAGAGCAGGTGGCGTTCCTGGAGCCGGCGAAGGGCGTCGAGGGTGGCGCCGGGCGGGCGCGGGGCGGAGATGCGGTCCAGGTACGCGGTCACCGTGGTGTCATCGAGCACGCTGACGGTCCCCTTTCTGGTCTGCTGTCCGGTCGTCGGAACGGGCGCCCGCCGGCTGCGCCGCGCGAGCGCCGGCCCCTTGCGCCGCGCCCGCCTCCCCGGCCAGGCGCGGGAAGAGGGCGGCGGCGTTGCCGTGTTCGAGCAGTGCCAGCTCGTCGGCGTCGAGGCCGCCGTGTTCCACGATGTGGCGGCCGTTGCCCTCGCCGAACGACGCGGGCATGAACGGGAAGTCGGTGCCGACCAGCATCCGGTCGGGGCGCGCGAAGGCGCGTACCGCCGGGAAGGCGTGCCGGTCGCCGACCATGGCGGTGTCCACGTAGAGGCTTTGGAGCAGACCGATCGGGTCGGCGGGCAGCCGCGGCCCGAGATCGGCGCTGACGAGGGGGCCGAGGGTGAGCCGGGTGGCGTGGTAGGCGAGACCGCCGCCGCCGTGCGAGAGGATGATCCGCAGGCCGGGGTGGCGTTCCGGGGTGCGGTGGTAGAGGAGTTGGGCGGCCAGCCGTACGGTCTCGAACGTGAACTCGCAGAGGGAGAGCGGCAGTCCGAAGGTGGGCTGCCCGCGGGCCGGGGGCGCGGTCGGGTGGACGAACAGGGGGGTGCCGCGCCGGGCGGCCTCGGCGTGGAAGGCGTCCAGGCGGGGGTCGCCGACGTACACGCCGGCGTAGTGGGTGACGAGGGAGACGCCGTCGAGGCGCAGGACGTCCAGCGCGTACGCCATTTCCGTGAGGGCGGCGTCGACGTCGGGCAGCGGCAGCACGGCGAAGGCGCCGAACCGGTCGGGGTGGCCGGCGACGAGGCCGGCGAGGTGTTCGTTGACGCGGCGGGCGAGCCGGGCGCCGGTGGCGGTGTCGACGGCGGGGACGCCCGGCCAGACGTTGAGGACGGCCGCCCGGACGCCCTGCCGGTCCATGGTCTCCAGGGCGGTGTCGACGGTCCAGGCCGGCGGGTCGACGCCCGGCAGGACGGTGGAGGAGCCGAGTCGCGCCAACTCCCGGGCGTACCAGGCGGGGAGGGTGTGGTGGTGGACGTCGATGGCGCCGGACCACGGCGTTCCGGCGGTGCCCGGCGTGCTCGTCCCCATGGCGGATCCTTCGCTTCGACGGCTCGGCACGTCGCAGCGACCGTACGGTCCGCCGCCGTGGGCCGTCGACGGGCGGCGGCGGGAGTCTGTCACCTCCCCGCCCGCCCCGGGCCGGGGCGGGCGGACACCTGACGAATCCCCGTGCGGGTGCGTTGCCGCGGGCTCCCGGGCGCCCCGAGGCTGTCCGGTATGACGGCAGGGAACCGCGCGACCGCGGACGACGGCACCGCTCCCCTCTTCGAGATCAGCACCGGCGTTCTCGTCCCGGCGCCCCCGGAGGCCGTGTACGCGGCGGTCAGCGATCTCCCCGGCTGCCACCGGTGGAGCGCGGAGTGCGTGGGCGGGGAGTGGGAGGGCGGGCCGGCCGGCGCGGTGGGCACGGTGTTCGCCGGCCGCAACCGGCGCGCGGCCGACGTGGTGGCCTGGGCGCCGGTGGTGCGCGGCGAGTGGACGACGCGGGCCGAGGTGGTGGTGGCCGAGCCGGGCCGCCGGTTCGCGTGGGCGATGCTGGACAGCGCCGGCCGGGTCCAGGACAGCGTCTGGGGCTACACCCTCGCGCCCGCCCCGGGCGGCGCCACCCGGCTCACCCACCACTTCCGGATGGGGGCGCCCACGGAAGGCATCCGCGGGATCACCGCCGGCATGGACGAGGCGGACCGGAAGCGGTTCTTCACCGAGTGGGGGGCCAAGCTGGAGCGGGACATGGCCGCGACGGCGGCGCGGCTGAAGCGCGCCCTGGAACCCCGCTGACCGGCACCTCCGCGGACATCTCCGGAATCGGAATCGAGGCCGACGCCATGCTGCTGCAGCGCATAGGGAACCGGGGCATCCGGCTGGGCTCGCTGTTCGAGCGGGCCGCCGCCCGGTACCCGTCGAACGTCCTGCTCCTCGACCACGACCTCGACATCGCCCCGGAGCGGGGACGGACCCTGCCCCTGCCCGAAGTCGCCGACCTGGTCGACGACTTCGCGGCCCGGCTGTGGCGGGCGGGGGTGCGGCCGGAGGACCACGTGGTGGTCCGCAAGAGCGACGCGTTCGACATCTTCCTGCTGGCCGTCGCCGTGGCGCGGATCGGCGGGGTGCCGGTCCTGCTCTCCCCCGGGCTGGACGGCCCGACGGTGGCGGCGCTGCTGCGCCGGGTCGACCGTCCGGTGCTGGTCACGGACGCCGCCACGCTGACCGGGGTGCTGCCCGACGCGGTGTTCGGGCTCACCTCCCGGGTGCTGCTGGCCGCGGGCCGGGACGCCCGCGCGCCGTCGCTCGCCGAGTGGGCGGGCGCGCCGCGGGTGCCGGAGGTGCCGGTGCCCCCGGACCGGCCCGCGCTGGTCACCCACACCTCGGGCACCACCGGTGCGCCCAAGCTGGCCGTGCACACCGGCCACAGCCTGCAGGCCCGTTACCGGCCGCAGGCCGCGGCCACGGCGCTGATGCGGCGGCGGGAGCCGGTGGCGATCCATGTCTCGTTCGTCCACTCGCGGCTGGTCACCGCCCTGGCCCTGGCGCTGCTGCGCGGCTTCCCGGTGGCCGTCCTGGCGGACGCCGACCCGGAGCGGGTGGCCGGCCTCTTCGCCCGGCTGCGCCCGGCCGTCCTCGAAGCGCACCCGAACACGTATCTGAGCTGGGAGCGGCTGGCCGGCGACCCGCGGCGGCCGCTGGCCAACGTCAAGCTGTTCAGCAGCACGTTCGACGCGCTGCACCCGCGCACGGTGCGGACGCTCGTCGGCGCGTCCGGCCGCCGGTTCCCGCGCTTCGGCCAGATCTACGGGCAGAGCGAGGTCGGCCCGACCGTCGCCCGCGCCTACGGCAGGCGCCGCTCCCCCGACGCGGACGGGCGCTGCGTGGGCGTCCCGTTCCCGGGCATGACCGGGGTGCGCGTGGTGAGCCGGGACGGGCGGCGGCCCACCGCGTCCTCGCCCGGCTGGATCGAGGTCAGCAGCGACGGGCGGATCCGCACCTATCTGGGCGAGCCGGAGCGGTTCACGCGGCAGAGCGACGACGGGTGGTGGCGGATGGGCGACCTCGGCTACCGCACCCGCTGGGGCTGTCTGCACCTGACGGACCGGGAGGTGGACGAGATACCGGGCTTCGGCAGCACGCTGACGGTGGAGGACCGGCTGCTGTCCCGGCTGCCCGAGCTGGCCGAGGTGGTGATCCTCCCGCTGGCCGGGGGGCCGCCGCTGCCGGTGGTGTGCACGCACGGGGACCGGCCGCTCGACGAGGCGGCGTGGCGGGCGGCGGCGGCCGGGCTGCCGCCGATGGCCGCTCCCGTCCGGTGGTCGCAGGCGGACCTGCCCAGGACGGCGACCACGAAGGTCAAACGCCTGGAGCTGGCCGCCCGGTTGACGGACGGGAGCGGCGAGGACGGCGACGACGGCCCGGGCGCGGGCCGGGACGGGGAGCGGGCATGACGGCCGTGGTGGTGGTCGCGGGCGGCGGCATCGGCGGGCTGGCCGCGGCGCTCGCCGTCGCCCGCCGGGGCCACCACGTGGTGGTCTGCGAGCGGGAGGCCGCCTTCTCCGAGCTCGGCGCGGGCGTCCAGCTCGCCCCCAACGGCCTGCGCGCCCTGGCCCGGCTGGGGCTGGCGGAGGCCGTCGCGCGGCTCGCCGTGCCGGTGCCGGAGCTGCGGTTCATGGACGGCGTCACCGGCGAGCACGTGGTGAGCATGCCCCTGGACGAGCGCTACCGGGCCCGGTTCGGCGCCCCGTACGTGGTGGTGCACCGCGGCGAGCTGCACCGGGCGCTGCTCACGGCCTGCCGCGCCGAGCGGCGGGTGGAGCTGCGCGCCTCGCACCCGGTCGCCGGCTACGAGCACACGGATGCCGGGGTGCGGGTACTGCTGCGGGGAGCCCGGCATCTGGTGGCGGACGCCCTGGTGGGCGCCGACGGGCTGCGTTCCGCCGTGCGCGAGCGGATGCTCGGCGACGGCCCGCCGCGTAGCGCGGGCATCACGGTCTACCGGACGGTCGTCCCCATGGAGCGGGTGCCCGCCCGGCTGCGGCGGCGGGCGGTGACCTGGTGGGCCGGTCCCGGCCGGCACTTCGTGCACTACCCGATCGCCGGCGGCCGGTACCTCAACCTGGCGCCCAGCGCGGAGAACGCGCCGCCCGAGCCGTTCTCCGGACGGCCCGTCACCGCCGCGTCGGTGCTGGAGGAGTTCACCGGGCTGTGCGAGGCGGCCCGGCGGCTGCTGGAACTGGGCACCGGCTGGAAGTCCTGGGTGCTGGTCGACCGGGAACCGGTACGGCGGTGGACCGACGGGCGCGTGGCCCTGCTCGGCGACGCGGCGCACCCGACGCTGCACTACGCGGCGCAGGGCGCCTGCCAGGCCCTGGAGGACGCGGTGGCCCTCGGCACGGCGCTGGACCGTCCCGCCGGCGGGTTCGCGGCGGGGCTGGCCGAGTACGCCGCGGCCCGCCGCGACCGCACGGCGCGGGTGCACCGGCTGGCGCGGGACAGCGTCGCCCTGTGGCACGCGGCGGGGGCGGCGGCCGACGTGCGCAACGCGGCCCTGGCCGCCATGTCGGCGTCCGACCTGTACGACTACGTGTCCTGGCTGCACGGCCCGGAGGCCGGCAGCGGCGGGGCGGCCGGTACCGGCGGGGGACGTACACCCTGGGCGGCTTCCTCCCGGCCGCGCCGGCCGCCGACGGAGGAAGCACGCCCGGAGGAGCCGGAGAAGCCGGCGGAGACGACACCGCCGGCCCCTCCGGGACGTACACTCTGGCCGGTTACCTGGAACTCCCCTGAGCAACCGGCCGGACGGACGGGCCGGGCGCCGCCCGCCGCGGTGCCGGTCCGTCCGGCGTACGCGGTACCGAAGTACCGGCGTACCGAAGTACCTGAGTGCCGACGGCTACCCGCCGCTTCCCCAGGAGCCCACGCGCAGGACCTCCTTCAGCAGCACGTCCCGGAAGGACGGCACACCCTCGGTGGTGAACACGCCGATGACCGTGCGCACATGGAGGTCCTCGGCCGCCAGCCGCAGGAGGGCGTCGGCGAGGTCGATGCGCGACGTGTAGAGGCCGGGTGCCTCCGGGGTGGCGAAGTGGTAGTCGGTGCGGGTGTCCGTGTCGTAGAGGGCCGACGGCCGCACGATCGTCCAGTCGAGGTCGGTGGCGCGGACCGTGCGCTCCATGCGGATCATGTCGGTGTAGAGCTGCCGGCCGAGGGTGCGCAGGGCCGGGTAGAGGATCCTGCGGTAGGTGAAGCGCTCCTTGGGGGGCCGCTCCCCCGAACCGGCCGGGGCGCGCACGGCGAGCAGCCGGGAGGAGACGCAGACGAGGCGTTTGACGCCGTGGGCGGCCATCGCGTCGGTGATGTGGGTGATGCCCCGGGAGAGCACGGTGACGGGCTGCCGCCCGTAGGGGACGCCGAGGATGGAGACGACCGCGTCCTGACCGGTGACCGTCGCGTCGACGCCGTCCCGGTCGAAGACGTCCGTGCCGCGCACGTGCAGCCTGGGGCCGGCCAGGGGGAATCCGTCGGGACGCCGTACGGCGGCGGTCACGGTGTGGCCTTCGGCGAGGGCCTGCCGGGTGAGGTGCCGGCCGGTCGCGCTGTTGGCGCCGAATACAGCGATCTTCATGGGCTCTCCGTCCCGAAGCTGGGGTCTCCGTCTCGAAGCGGTCCGCGGCCCGGTCAGGGCCGCTCGGCGGTGTAGAGGGCGAACGGCGGGTTCTCGACGAACTCGGTCCAGTAGCCCTTGGGGTTGACCCCGTCCACGTGCCCGGGGGCCAGGTTCGGGCGGCGCCTGATGCCGGTCAGGCCGGCCTTGGCCATGGCCGCTTCGGTGATGCCGGCGGGCCAGAAGAACCCGTCGAAGGAGACGGGCGGGTCGACGTCCATCCCGATGGCGATCACTTGGCGGTCGCCGTGCTTCTCCTTGGGGGTGATCGAGAGTCCGTAGCGCGGGTAGGCCGTCATCCGCTCCAGGTCGATGTCGGGGTTGGAGACCAGGGCGACCATGGTGCCGCCGGGGGCGAGGTTGCGCGCGCACCGGGCGACCATCGCGTCGTACTCGTCGGCGTCCTTGGCGTGCACGAACGCCCAGATGGGGGCGATGACGTCGAACTCGCCCAGGACGGGCAGCCCGGCGGCGTCGTGCACCTCGTAGGTGATGCCGAGTGGGTCCTCCTCCTCGATCTCGCGGGCGCAGTCGACCATGCTCCGCTCGATGTCGACGCCCACCACGCGGTCGGCGCCCAGGCGTTTGAAGAGGCGGGAGTAGTAGCCGGTGCCGCAGGCGACGTCCAGGACGGACCTGCCGGTGAGGTCGGGGAGCGCCGCGCAGAGGGTCTCCCGTTCGGCGAACGCGTAGGGGAGGTTCTTCACCGTGTCGTAGCGGCTGCTCACGGACTGGTACTGCGCGCTGATCCTGTCGTGGTGCGCCGATTTCCGCATGGTTCCTCGCCCTTCTGCCGGACAGTACGGGATCCGTCGGTGTGGGTGCGGTCCTGGTGGGCCGCCGGGCGTCTCGGGGGCGGCGGCGCCCCCGGACGACGGTAGTCGCGGCCCGCGCGGGGCGGCCACGGCGGGTTCGCGGGATCTGTCAACTCCTCGTCAGCTCGCGGCGAACAGCTTCCGGAGCTTGCCGGACATCCACGGCCCGGCCGTCACGCTCGCGGCCGGCCGGCCCGTGCCGGCCGTGCCGAGGCTGTGCGGGGGTTCGACGACGGCGTCGTGGTTGGGGAGGTAGAAGAAGGGGATCGACAGGCGGGACGAGGCATCCCCGGGCGGCGGGTTGACCACCCGGTGCATGGTGGAGACCCAGCGTCCGCCGGTCCACAGGGCCATCAGATCGCCGATGTTGACGACGAAGCCGCCCGGGACGGCGGCCACGTCCCGCCACCGGCCGTCCCGGTCCGCCACCTGCAGCCCGCCGCGGCCGTCCTCCTGGTGGAGGACGGTCAGCGCGCCGAAGTCGGTGTGCGGCCCGCGGCGCAGCTGCCCGGGCAAGGGGGGCCGCGGCTGGGGGTAGTAGTGGTTGGCGGCGAGCGAGGACCCGTCGTGGTCGAACTTGTCGGCGAAGAACTCCTCGTCCAGGCCCAGGGCGAGGGCGGACAGCCGCATCAGGTCGGCGGCCAGTTCGCGGACGGCGGCCAGGTACGCCTGCCAGGTCTCCCGGAAGCCGGGCGGTCGTTCCGGCCAGACGTTGGCCAGGGTCCAGGTGGCCCACCGGTCGCCCAGCCGGGCGCGTTCGGCCGCGTCCAGGTCGCCGGTGACGTGGACGGCGAACGCCTCGCAGAGGTCGGGCGGGGAGGGGCGGTCGATGCTGTGCGCGGTCGTGCCGCCGAGCCGCCGGTAGCCGGAGACGCCGGGGCGGTGGGCGACCCGGTCCTTCTCGGCGTCCGGGAGTGCGAAGAAGGCGCGGGTCACCTCGTGCATGCGCCGGACGAGGTCCTGGGGGACGCCGTGGCCGACGACGACGTAGAACCCGGACCGCTCGCAGGCCCGGCCGATCGCGGCGGCGACGGCGGCGCGGCCGTGCGGGGTGTGTCCCTCCGACAGGTCGACGACCGGGACGAAGCGGTCGGGGGCGTGGTCCATGGTCATGCGGCCCTCCTGTAGCGGGAGTTCAGGAAACCGGTTCGGTGGCGCGGGCGCCGGCGCCGGCCGGTCCGCGCCGGGAGAGCGCGCCGGCGGCGAGCGCGCCGCAGACGAGGACGGCGAAGGCGACCCAGAGGGCCACGGTGTAGCCGTGCACGGTCCCGGCGTCGACGGCGTCGCGGCCGTGTCCGTGGCGGTCCAGGTAGCCGGCGGTGACGCCGGTGGCGATGGAGTTGAGCAGGGCGGTGCCGAGGGCGGCGCCCAGTTGCTGGACGGCGTTGTACGCGGCGGAGGCGATGCCGGCGTCGGCCGGGCCCATGTCGGCGGTCACCAGGTTGGTCGCGGTGGCCAGGAGGCAGCCGAGGCCGAGGCCGGTGAGGATCTGGGCGGGCAGCAGGTAGACGAGGAAGACGTGGGAGCTGGTGGCGGTCAGCTGGGTGAGGACGAGCATCCCGGCGGCGGCGGAGAGCAGGCTCGCGACGATCAGGACGTGGGGGGCGGTGCGCCGGTGCAGCCGGCCCGCGACACCCATCGAGCCGACGATCCCGCCGACGGCGTTGACCAGCAGGACCATGCCCGCCCGGACGGCGGAGTAGCCCAGGATCGTCTGGGTGTAGTAGCTGACGAACAGGAAGAACCCGAACATCGCGACGAACATGAGGAAGACCGACGAGAAGGCGGTGGCGCGGGCGCGGTGCAGCAGGACGCGTGGTGGCAGCAGCGGGTGGGGTGTCCTGGCCTGGACGGCGGTGAAGAGGGCGAGGAGCAGGACACCCCCGGTCAGCAGCGCGAGGACCAAGGGGTCGGTCCAGCCGCGCGGTTCGGCCTGGGCGAAGGCGTAGACGAGGGCGAGCAGGCCAGCGGCGCTGAGCACCGCGCCGGGCACGTCGGGGCGCGGCAGGTCGCGGTCGGGCCGGTCGCGGAGGAGGAACGGGGTGCCGGCGAGGGCGAGGGCGGCCATGGGGACGTTGATGTAGAGGCACCAGCGCCAGTCCGCGTACTGGGTGAGCAGGCCGCCGGCGACCACGCCGAGGGCGGCACCGCCGGCGCCGACGCCGGCGAACACCCCGAAGGCGCGGCCGCGTTCGCGGGCGTCGGTGAAGGTCAGGGCGAGCAGGGAGAGGGCCGCGGGGGCGAGGAGGGTGGCGCACAGGCCCTGGAGGGCGCGGGCCGCGTAGAGCGTGCCGGCGTCGCCGGCGGCCCCGCCGAGGGCGGAGGCCGCGGCGAATCCCACCAGACCGGTGAGGAAGGCGCGGCGGCGGCCGAGGGCGCCGCAGATCCGGCCGCCGACCAGCAGGAGTCCGCCGAAGGCGAGGGCGTACGCCGTGATCACCCACTGCCGGTCGCTGTCGGACATGCCCAGGTCGTGCTGTGCGGACGGCAGGGCGATGTTCACGATCGTCGCGTCCAGCACGACCATCAGCTGGGCGAGACTCACCACCGGCAGGGCCCACCAGCGCTTCGAATCGGCCATGGGCGCCGGGGCTTCGGGCAGAACCATGCGTCACCTCGTACATTGGTCGAGTTACTGGAACACTGGTCCAGTCGGCGGGGAGCGTACTACACCGCCGATCGGGCGGACAAGAACGAAATCCCGTGCGCGGAAGGCGAGTTGCCGGGCGGGCGGCGGGGGTGCGCGAGGCCGCTCGGGAGGGCGTCGGCCCTGGTCGGAGCGGACGCGGAGGCTCCCGGAGCCTGGGGCCGCACCCGTCGTGCCGCGGCTTGGTGGAACGGGGCGCGGCCGCGCGCGGGGAGCCCGGCGGCGGTGGCCGGACGCGCCGCGCCGGGTGATACGTTGTGCGCGTTTTTCGGGGTGATCACCAACGGTTGGTCACGTACAGGGGGAGGTGGAGGCCATCACCGAGAGCGAACACACGCCGGGCGGCCGGGCCCACCGCGGGGTGGGAAGCGTCTGGCTGCGGCCCGCCCGGGCCGGCCGCGGCGGGGAGGCGCCGCTCACCCGGGAGCGGATCGTCGGGGCGGCCGTGGCGCTGCTGGACGAGGAGGGCCTCGAGCGGCTGACGATGCGCCGGCTGGCCGAGCGGCTCGGGGCGGGGGCGACCACGCTCTACTGGCACGTGACGACCAAGGACGACGTCGTCGACCTGGCCGTCGACGCCATCTTCGGCGAGACACCCGTCCCCGAGCGGCACACCGACCGGCCCCGGGACGACATCGCCCGGCTGCTGCACGACTGGCGGCGGGCCGTGCTGCGTCACCCGTGGTCGGCCGAACTGCCGTCGCGCCGACGGCCGTTGCTGGGGCCGAACTTCCTGGCGTGGATGGAGTTCCTGCAGTCGGCGCTGCTCCGGGCCGGGCTGGGCGAGGAGCGGCTGAACGCCGCCACCTGGGCGCTGTACAACCACGTGATGGGCGCCACCGCCGCCCAGTCGAGCCTGCGGCTCTCCGCCGAGGAGGCGCGGGCCGGACGGGACTACCTCGACGGCCGGCGGGAGCGGTACCCGACCGTCGCCGCCCACAGCTACATCACCGACGACGACTGGGACGGGAACTTCGCGGTGGGCCTGGAGTACCTGCTCGACGGCATGGGGGCGCGGCGGGGGGCATAGTGGCCCTGACGGCCGGCCCGTCCGCGCCACCCGGCCCGGGCGCGCCACCCGGCGGGAACGCGCGTGAATTACGGGCGGATTTTCCGCCGGGGCGCCGCCCGGCCGGAAACCGGGCCGCCTGGAGAAACACGGAAACCGCACGGGAAAAAATGCCGAATATGGCCGGCATCCGGGCTTGACGCGCACCGGTCTCCCGAGATCGGGGCGCCATGGGACGCGCGCCCCCGGCGGCCGCGACGGCCACTTGCCTTCAACTGCCATGCAGTGACAGCATATTGGACTCGATGGCGCTTGTTTTGGTATGCGCCGGACGGAATAGGGCTCCCGGGTCGGTCCGGCCGCCGCGCTTCCGGCGGCGTGCGCGGAGCGGGCGCCCGCTGTCGGCCGACGAAGGAAACCGGCATGTGCTGCGGATCTGCTCGTCGCACCACTCCCCCGCCGGGCCGGCGCCGCGCGGCCCCTGGACCGGCGGCCGACCCGCACGCCGGTCCGCGCGTTCCTCCGCCGAGGGCGGCGGTGAGGCCGGCCGCGGGCACGGCACGCGCGCGGTGACGCGTCCGCGGCGGCCCGGCCACCGCCCGCCGTCCGGGAGACGATTCGTGCTCGATGGCGCACACGGGGGATCTCATGAGGAATCAGGACACTGCCGTGGCCCGGAGGGGCGGAGCGGTGATCGTCGCCCACCGCTCCCTGCGGCGACCGCTGGAGGGGTACGGCGGGCGGACGACCGACGCCTCCCTGTGCTGGCGGTACGTGGACGACGTCGGCGCCGCGGTCCGGGGCCGTGAGGGCGTGTTCGCGGCGCTGCCGGCGTTCACCCCGCAGCACGCGGCGGTGCTGGCCCGGCTCTCCGCGGCGGACCCCGTCGCCGGGATCGTGGGCGTCGTGGCGGACGCGGTGGGCACCCAGACCCATCTGGCGATCCAGAGCGGCGCCAACTGGGTGCTCAACCTCCTGGTGCAGCCCTCCGAGTCCTTCCGGGTCCTGCGGGGGCTGCTGCTCCAGCACGCCGCGGCCGTCGGCGTCCCGGCCGCCGCCCGGCCCGTGCCGGGTGCCGCCGGGCCCGGCGCGGACGCGCCGGTGAGCGCGCTCTCCGACGAGGACCGGGCGCTGCTGGGCATGCTCCGCGAACGGGTCCCGGTCGGCGAGATGGCCCGCCGCTTCTACTGCTCCGAGCGGTCGATGTACCGCCGGATACGGCGCGTGTACGAGGCCCTGGGCGTCGCCAACCGCAGGGAGCTGTGGACCCGGATGCCGTACGGGATCTCCTGAACCGGTACGGGCGCGGGTCCCCGTCCGGGCTGCCGGCCGTTCGCCGTGCGCGGGGGAATGGCAGGCGCTTTCCGGTCGGCGCGGGATGGCAGGCGCTCCTGCCAGATTCCCGCCACCCCGGCCGGGGGCGCCGGGCATTCCCTTGTCAGGACCGGTCCGGCCGCCCACCATGAATTCCGTCCGCGGTGCCGGACCGTGGCGGCCGGCCGATTTCCCGGCGTACGGCCGGAGTTGCCCGCCGGTTTCCGCCGCCGGCCGCTTCCCGCTTCCGCCGGGAAGGAACACGGAGATCTTGCCGGCACGGTACGGCATGGCACGGCACGGCCCAGGCACTGCCGCTCGCCGCCGATTCCCCGGGCGGCGGACCGCGTGACCCGACAGGAAGGAGCGTCGATGACTCTCGCGACGGGTGAGCCGCACTGTACGGATTTACGGAATGCCGTCCGGAACGACCCTTTTCCGGATGCCGCCGGAAAGGTCGCCCGCGACCGCCTCCTGGCCGAGCTGTCCTCCGCGGTCTTCGCCTCGCTGCCCCGGGCGGACCAGCGCCGCAAAGGAGTGATGTACCTGCGGGGGCTGCTGGGGGCGCCGGGAAGGAAGTCGGTGCGCAACATCGCGGCGTTCCTCGGGGAACAGGTCAACGACCAGGGGCTGCACCACTTCGTCAACGACTCCACGTGGGCGTGGGAGCCGATGCGCGAGGCCCTGGGTCGCTGTCTGGCGCGGCACGCGGCGCCGCAGGCGTGCGTGCTGCAGCCGATGACGATACCGAAGTCCGGCACCCACTCCGTCGGGGTGGGCCGGACGTACTCGTGGGAGAGCGGCAAGGCCGTGACCGCCCAGCAGGTGGTCGGGGTGTGGACGGCGTCCGCGGCCGGGACCGTACCGGTGAACTGGCGGCTGCACCTGCCGCCCTGCCGGCCGGGTGAGGGCGGAGAGGCGGCACCGTACGGGGAGGGGCCGCTCCGGGAGACGCCGGAGCACTCGGTGGTCCGGGCGTACCGGGACACCGTCGCGCGTCACCGGCTGCCCCCGGGGCCGGTGGTGCTCAACGGCGAACGGCTCGACGGCATCGCGGTGGCGGCGAGGCTGCGCGCGGCGGGGGCGACGCAGATCTCGCGGATCCGCCAGGACACCTGGCTGCTGCCGGCCGATCCCGCGCTGCCCGGCTGGGCGGACACCCCGCTGCCGGCCCGCCGGATCGCCCGGCTGACGCGGATCGGACGGCACGGCATGACCCTGGTGACCACCGGGGCCCCGGACGTGGCCGAGCTCGTGGCCACCGTCCGGGTGCGGCTGCCCGCGCTGCCCGACGCGTCGGGACGCCCGCGCGGCATCGGGGACTTCGTCCTCTTCTGCACCGGTCCCGCCGGCGCCCAGTGGCCGGCCGAGCTGTGGCTCACCGACCTGTCCACCGCCGACCAGGCCGCCCTGCTGCGGCTGGTGTGCCTGGGGCGCGGGGTGGAGACCGCGGGCATGCGCCGGGCCGAGCGGGTGGGCATCCGCGACTTCGTCGGCCGGTCGTTCGCCGGCTGGCACCGCCACGCCACCCTCGTCTCGGTCGCGCACGCCGTCGTCGAACTGGCCGAACGCGCCGTACCGGCGCCCTGATAGGCGGCAGCCGCCCGGTACGCCGCGCGCCCTCCCGTGCCGGAGCGGCGGGAGGGCGCGTGACGGCTCGCTGTCAGCGCTTGGGCGGCTTGACCCAGCCCTTCTTCACAAGCTCGTCGCAGTGCCATTTGGCGTATGAGGCGGACTCGCCCTTCTTCTTGGCGGCGCTGATGCAGTCGGCGTAGGGGAAGGGGGGCTGGTCGGCCGGTACGGCGTGGACGACCGGTCCGGCCGGAGCGGCCGGGCCGGCCATCGTCCGGGCCTGGGCGACGGCCGGCAGGGACAGGGCTCCGATCACGACGACCGCGGCCGATACGACACTCATCCGGTACACAGGCATTCCTCCGCTTTTCGTCTTCCTGAACAGCCTGAACAGGGGGTGACCCGTCACCGCTCAACGAGCCCGGCCGGGCGGGGAAACGCTTCGCCCGGCCGTTCCGTTCGAAGAGAGGCGGCCATTCGGAGGGAACCCGCGTCCCCGGCGCTAGCCGGCCAGGGCCTGGTCGGTCACGCGGGCCCGCATGGTGGCGATGACGTCGTCGCGGTCGTACAGGACGCGCCGCCCCTCCTTGCGCCGGCCCCAGGCGTGGGTGCTGGCCAGCCAGTAGACGGTGCCCGAGGCGACGCGCCAGCGGACGGAGATCTCCTGGGCGGTGAAGCCCGCGACCGGGCCGGGGCGTTCGCCGCGCGGGCCCAGGGTGTGCCACGTCTCCGGCGACCAGGTGTGGCCGGGGTCGGCGGAGCAGACGATGGCGGCCTCACCGGGCGCGCGGGTGCCCAGCCGGGCGGCCAGCCGGCCGGAGCACCCCGGCCGGACGCAGGTGCCGACGACGACGTGCCGGTCGCGGTGGCCCGACAGCGCGGACCAGGCGGCCCGGATCAGCTCGCCGGTCTCGGCGGCGAGGTCGGCGGCGGCCGGGTGCGCCGCCAGCCAGTCGGCGTGCCGGGCGAGGAAGGCGGTCAGCGCGGCGGTGTCGCGGGCCGGGGCGGCGACGCCGCGCTGCTCGCGGACCAACGCCGCCCACCCGGTCAGCACCGACCGGATCTCGGACCTGGCGTCCAGGACCCGGATGTCGAGCGGGATGCCGGGCGAGCCGCGCTCGCTGACCTTTTCCACGACTCTGCGGGGACGGGTGAGGGCGCCGGCCAGTTCGTCGTACAGCCACCTCAGGACGGCCAGGTCCTTGAGCAGGCGACGGGCCGGGGCGGGGTCGGCCGGGGCCAAGGCGCGGGGCATCGGGGCGTGGGTCATCGGGGCGTGCGGCATCGCGGACTCCATGGGGGTGGTGTGGGTGGGTGGTGCGGCTGGCCCGAGCCTGCCGGAGCCGGTTACCGGGCGGGTACCGGTCCGTTCCCGTCCCGTTCCCGGCGTTCCCGGACCTGTTCCCGCTGCCGTTCCCGGCCCTGTTCCCGCAGGGTCCCGCGGCCGTTCCCGCGCCCGTTCCGCCGCCGGTGGCGCCGCCCCTCGGAAGCAATGCCTCCGCGCCCGGGCGGTCTTGACACCGGGCCCATGAGCCAAGACGATGCCCACCACACTGGTGCCCCTGCACCCTCCGCACCGGGACGAGGACGGACCGACACCTCCCACCCCGGCCGCGCCCTTCCACCGGGTGGCGCGGGGCGGACGTGCCGGGCCGGCTCCGCCGCCCGTGCACCGGCCCGGAGACCGCGCCCGTACCCCGTTCACACCGGGCACCGCTCCCGTACCGCCCCCGCCCTCGGCGGCGCCCGCGCCCCGGCCGCGCCGCGAGCCGTCGTGCCCGCGCGCCCGCCGGCCGCACGGGCGGGCACCCCGGCGGCCGCCACCGGCCCGTCCCGCCCGGACCCCCGGCGCGGGCCGGGCCGGGCGCGGGCCGTCCACGGACTCGAAGGAGACTGACGACGATGGCAGGAGAGGACCGGCGGGGAGCCGAGCACACCATGACCGTGCGGGCTCCCGTCGACCGGGTCTACGGGCTGGTGGCCGCGGCCGAGGACTGGCCGCGGGTCTTCCCGCCGCTGGTGCACGTCGACTGCCTCGAACGGACCGGCCGCCGGGACGTGATCCGGGTGTGGGCGGTCGCGGACGGCGAGCCGCGCGGCTGCGTCTCGCGCCGCGTCCTGGCACCGGACCGGCGGTGCATCGGGTTCCGGCAGGAGGTCCCCGCGCCGCCGCTGGCCTTCCTCGGCGGCCGGTGGGAGTTCGAACCGGTCTCCGCCCGGGAGTGCCGGGTGCGGCTGTGGCAGGAGTACCGGGCCGTCGACGACGATCCGCGGCAGCTGGCCCGGATCGGCCGGACGGTGGTGCGCCGGGCCCGGGCCGAGCTGGAGGCGCTGCGCCGCAGTGCCGAACTGGGCGTGCGGGAGCCCGAGTCGCTGCTGTCCTTCGAGGACAGCGTCCGCATCGCCGGTTCGGCCGACGACGTCTACGCCTTCGTCCGCGAGGCCCAGCTGTGGTCGGAACGGCTGCCGTCGGCCGGCGGCGCGGCGGCGGTGCTGGCCGCGGGGGCGTGGGGGCGGAGGCCGTGCGGCCGGGGCCGGGCGGGCGGCGTCGGCCGGGACCCGGGGCGGAACGGCACGGTCCGGGTGTGCTTCCCGCCGCGTCGCATCGTCTTCAAGCAGACGCGGCTGCCCGCGCTGCTCAGTCTGCACACGGGCAGTTGGCAGTTCACGCCGGACGGCGACGCGGTGACGGCCACCGCCCGGCACACCGTCGCGGTCGACCCGGCGGCCGTCGGCGCGGTGCTCGGCGAGGGTGCCTGCGTGGCGCAGGCCAAGGACGTCGTCCGCGGTGTGCTGGGCGCGGACAGCCGGCTGACGCTGCGGTACGCCAAGGAGTACGCGGAGGCGCGCTGTCTGCGGTGAGAGGCGCGCTGTCTCCGGTGGACAGCGCGGGGCGTCAGTTGGGAGAGGGGGCGAAGGGGGCGGTGCGGGTGCTCCCCGGCCGGTGACCGGCGCGGGGAGCGCGGGACTTGGCGATGCCGTCCAGGGCCAGTACCAGTTCGCTGCGCAGGCCGGTGTACCGGGCCAGCCGGCGGGCCTGCTGGTGGTGGCGGCGGGCCAGGTCGAGGTCGCCGCGGGCGCGGTGCACCGCGCCCAGGACGTTGTGCACGGTGGCGGCGAGGGCGGGGCGGCGCACGGTGCGCAGCAGCCCGAGGGCGGCGTGCCCGGCGCGCAGGGCCTCGGCGTGCCGGCCCTGGCGGCGGTAGACGTCGGCGTAGCGGGCGAGGACGACCGCCTGGCCGTGCGGGGTGACGATGCGGTGGGCCAGCGCGGACGCCTCCGCCAGCCGGCGCAGCGCCGTGTCGAAGGCGCCGGCCGCCGCGTGCGCGGCGGCCTCGCCGGTCAGGCCGGTGATCTCGCCGTGCGCGTCGCCCGCCGTCCTGCTCCCGAGCGTGACCAGGCGGCTGGTCTGCAGGGCCTCGGCGTGCCGGCCCAGGGCGCTCTGCGCGGTGCCGAGGCAGGCGAGGGCGGTGCCCTCCTCGCCGCCGGAACCGGTGCCGCTGAGCAGCGCGAGGGCGCGGTGCAGGAAGTCGATGGCCTCCTCGTACCGGCCGAGGGTGGTGGAGAACATGCTGATCCGGCTGAGGCACAGGGCGGTGCCCGGCCCGTCGTCCAGTTCCTCGGCGAGGGCCAGGGCCTCCTGGGCGCTCTCCAGCCCTTCGGCGACGCGGCCGAGGTGCCAGCACGCGGCGGCCAGGTCGGTCAGGGCGGTCAGCCGCCGCTCGTGGTCGCCCAGGCGGCGGGCGGCGGCCGCGGCGACGCCGAGCACCCGGCGTTCGTCCTCGGTGTGGCCGCGCAGCCGGAGGCAGGGGGCCAGCGCGAGGGCCAGCCGGACGGCGTGCCGGTCGAGGCCCCGCTCGTCGGCGAGGTCAAGGGCGGACAGCAGGCCGGGCCGCTCGGCCTGGAACCAGGCCAGGGCGGCGGGTTCGTCGGCGAGCGGCTCGCCGGCCGGGGTGACGGCGGGTGCGGCGGGCCGGGCGGGGGCGTCGATCAGTTCGGCGGCCCGGGTCGCGGTGCGCAGGTAGTGGTCGAGGAGCCGGTGCACCGCCCGGTGGGCGGTCGCGGGTGACGGCGCGGCGGGGTGGTGGCGGGCGAGGAGGCGCACCAGTTCGTGGAAGGCGTAGCGGCCGGGGGTGTGCTGGGTGAGCAGGTGGGCGTCGAGGAGGTCTTCGAGCAGCTCCTCGGCGGTGGAGGGGGACGAGCCGGTGAGGACGGCGGCGGCCCCGGCGTCGAAGTCGGGCCCGGGGTGCAGGCCGAGCAGGTGGAAGAAGCGCTGGTGGGGTATGGGCAGGGCGGTACGGGACAGGTCCAGGGCGGTGGCGACCGCGCGGTGCTCGGTCACCAGCCCGGCGAGGCGGGTGGACTCGTCGCGGAGCCGGTCGTCGAGGGCGGCGATCGTCCACTGGGGGCGGTTGCGGAGCCGGCCGGCGGCGACGCGGAGGGCCAGCGGGAGGCGCCCGCACAGGGACACGAGGTCGGCCGCCGCCTCGGGTTCGGCGCGCAGCCGGTCGGGGCCGAGGACGGCGCCCAGCAGGCGCAGGGCGTCACCGGGCGGCGGCAGTTGGAGGCTGAGGTGGACCGCGCCGTCCAGGGCCGAGAGGCGCGGGCGGCTGGTGACGAGCACCAGGCAGCCGGGGGTGCCGGGGATGAGGGGCCGGACCTGTTCGGAGGCGGCGGCGTTGTCGATCAGCAGCAGCAGGCGGCGCCCGGCGGTGACGGCCCGCCACAACTGCTCCCGGTCCGTGCGGCCCTGGGGCAGCCGCCGGTCGGGCACGCCGACCGCCCGCAGCAGGACGCCCAGGGCGGTGTGGGAGGTCAGCGGGGTACGGTCCGCGGTGAAACCGTGCAGATCGAGGAAGACCTGTCCGTCCGGGTAGTGCGGGGCGAGGCGGTGCGCGACGTGCACGGCCAGCGCCGTCTTGCCGACACCGGCCATGCCGTCCACCGCCAGAACCGGCGTCGGCCGGTCCGGTTGGCGGGTGGCGTGGGCGAGCAGCCGGCGCACCTCCTCTTCCCGGCCGGTGAAATCGGGCAGTTCGTGCGGCAGGGAGCGTGGGAGGACGGTCGCGGGGTGGGGGGCCGGGTGTGGCATGCGCGGGGGTTCGGCATGCGCGGGGGGTACGCGGCCGGGTGCGGGAGCGACGTGGGGTACGGGCCCGGGTGCGGGACGGGCGCGCGGCCCGTCCCGTCGTACGGCGTGACGGCGTCTCCGTCCTCCGTTCCGTCCTCCACGCCGTCCTCCGTGCCGGGGAACTCGCCCTGGCCGAGGGCCCGGTGGGGCTCCTCGGGGAGGGCCGGGCCCGGTGCGGCCGGGCCCGGCGGCGTGGGGCGGACATCCGGACCGATGAGTTCCGGACCGGTGCCTGCCAGACCGATGACTGCCGGACCGGCGCCTACCGGACCAGTGGCTTCCGGAGCGGCGGCTTCCGGAGCGGCGGCTTCCGGAGCGGTGAGTCCCGGACTGCCCGTGAATCCCGGACTGGCAGATTCCGGACCGGCGGGTTCCGGGGCGGCGGGCCCCAGGCCGGCAGCCTCCGGGCCGGCACCGGGCCGCCCGCCCCGAGCCGTACCCCCGTGCAGGGCGGGCTCGTTGCGCAGGATCTGCTCGTAGCGCAGCGTGGCCTCGGGACCGGGGTCGATGCCGAGCTGTTCGGCGAGCAGGTGGCGGAGCTGGTGGTAGACGCGCAGGGCGTCGGCCTGGCGGCCCGTCCGGCACAGGGCCACCATCAGCAGGGCGGCCGGCGATTCGCGCAGCGGGTGCTCCGCGACCAGGGAGCGCAGTCCGGCGACCGCCTCCTCGGTGCGGCCCTGTTCCAGGCGCAGCTCCAGCAGGCGTTCGCGGGCGCCGAGTTGGCGGTCCTCCAGCATCGTCGCCGCGGCGGCCAGGAGCGGACTGCGGCCCTCCGGCAGGGCCCGGCCCCGGTAGAGGGCCAAGGCGCTCTCCAGGGCGGCGGCCTCCTCATCGATGTCCTGGGCCGCGCGGGCCCGGGCGAGGGCCTTCTCGAAGCGCAGCAGGTCGAGTTGGCCGCCGTCGACCACGATCCGGTAGCCGGGACCGTCGGTGAGCAGCAGCAGCCGGCCGTCCGGGATGCGGGCCCGCAGCTCCGCCACGGCCTTGCGCACCTGGTGTTCGGCCGTCGCCGGAGGGGCGTCCTCCCATACGGCGTCGACCAGTCGCGCTAAGGACACGACCCGGTTGGCTTCCAGCAGCAGCGCCGCCAGCACGGCACGCGCGCGCGGACCGCCTACCCGCAGGCGGTCGTCCCCGTCCCATACCTCAAGTGTGCCCAGTACGCCGAACCGGACAGCACTCCCCCGTGAGGCCATCATGGCTGATCACTGTACGGGATGAATGTCGCGGTCAGGAGAGAATTTCGGACAGACAATCGACCGTGACGCGCCACCGCGGACGGCAACCTCCGGGGCTCCCCGACAAGTTCCTTGACAGCCTCACCACGCGCCAAGAATACTTTCTCATCATCGGTTCTTTGCGCCCTGCGGCAGGGTCATCCCCCGCGGGGACCCGCCGCGTTCGGCCTCCTGGCCCGCAAGCCGATCTCCACGGCCTCTCCCGTACCGGTCCCGCCCGTCCCGTGCGGCGCCCGGCGCGCCCGGGCGGCCGCCCCTGACGCGCCATCGGCACCGGGCGTTCCGCCGTGCCGTCGCACCGTCGTTCCATCGTCCCGTTCGACCGACGTCCTTTCGGCGATCCACTGGCGGTTCCCGCCCGCGCGGCGGGAACGGTTGCGAGGAGAGGCTCTATGAAGGCACTGGTCCTCTCGGGCGGGTCGGGAACCCGTCTGAGGCCGTTCAGTCACTCGATGCCCAAGCAGCTCATGCCCATCGCTAACAAGCCCGTGCTCGAGTACGTCCTGGAGAACATCCGCGCGACCGGAGTGCGGGACATCGGGATCGTCACCGGCGACCGCGGGGACCAGATCGCCGCCGCCCTCCAGGACGGTTCGCGGCTGGGGTTGCGGCTCACGTACCTCCCCCAGGACGCCCCCAGAGGGCTGGCCCATGCCGTGGCCACCGCCCGCGCCTTCCTCGCCGAGGACGACTTCGTGATGTACCTCGGGGACAACATGCTGCCCGCGGGCATCACGGACGCCGCCGCCGGCTTCCGGGCGGGCCGCCCGGCCGCCCAGGTGCTGGTGCACAAGGTGTCCGACCCGCGGGCCTTCGGCGTCGCGGAGACCGCGCCCGACGGGCGGGTGCTGCGGCTGGTGGAGAAGCCGCGGGAGCCGCGCAGCGACCTGGCGCTGATCGGCGTGTACTTCTTCACGCCGGCCGTCCACGACGCGATCGCGGCCATCCGGCCCAGCGCGCGCGGGGAGTTGGAGATCACCGACGCCATCCAGGAGCTGGTGACCCGCGGTGCCCCGGTGCGCGCCGTCGAGTACGACGGCTACTGGAAGGACACCGGGGAGGTCGCGGACGTCCTGGACTGCAACCGCGCCGTCCTCGACGGCCTGCGGGCCGAGCGGCACCCGGCGGCGTTCGTGGACGCGGCGAGCGAGCTGATCGGTCCGGTCGTCCTCGGCCCCGGGGTCCGGCTGGTCCGCTCGCGGGTCCAGGGCCCGGCCGTCATCGGTGCCGGCACGGTCCTGGAGGACAGCCAGGTCGCGCCGTACACCTCCGTCGGCGGCGGCTGCGCCCTGCGCCGCACGCACTTGGGCAACAGCATCGTGCTGGACGGCGCGACGGTCACCGGGATGCGCGGCATCGAGGGTTCGGTGATCGGCCGGGGGGCCACCGTCAGCGCCGCGGACCACGGCGACCGGCACCACCGGCTGGTGATCGGCGACCACGCGGGGGTGGAGGTCGCGGCCTGACGGCCGGTCCGTCCCGGCCGAACTCCCGGCGACCACGCGCGCGTCGGGGGCGGCTCCGGCGCGCCCTCCGGCGGACCGCGGGCCCCTGGCACGCGCCCACCACCGGAGCGCGGGCCCCCTGGCACGCGCCCGCCACCCCTCCCCCGGCGGACGGTTCCCGTCCGTCCGGCGGCCGTGAACCGCCGGTGCCCCGCTCCTCGTCCCGGAAGCCGACACGCTTCCGCGGGCGTCGGCGCCGGCGGCCCGGACGTGGTCCCCGGACCACCACCGACCCGTCCCGCACCGTCCTCCGTCCCGCCCGACCCGTCCCATCCCCGAAGGAACACACCCATGGCACAGCCCGACGCCCACGGCACCACGCAGCTCCCCACGGACCCGGCCGTCCCCGCCGGTTCCTCCGGCCCGTCCGGCTCCGGCTCCGGCTCCGCCGAGGAGCGGACGCGGCAGGAGCGGGAGCCGCTGCCCGACCCCGTACCGCTGTACGGCGAGGACTACAAGACCGACCCCTATCCGCTGTACACGCGCCTCCGCGACAAGGGCCCCCTGCACCGGGTGCACTTCCCCAGCGGCGTCCACGCCTGGCTGGTCACCGGCTACGACGCGGCCCAACAGGCGCTCACCGACGACCGGTTCGGCAAGAACCACGACCTCGGGAACGACGCCTGGCGGTCCAAGGCCGCCATCATGCCGGAGCCGCAGCACTCCCAGCTCCAGGTGCACCTGCTGCACCAGGACCCGCCGAAGCACACCCACATGCGGCGCATGGTCACCGACGCCTTCACGCCCCGCGCCGTCGAACGCCTCCGCCCGCGCATCCAGGAGATCGCCGACGAGCTCCTCGACGCCGCGCTCCGCGACGGCCCGGCGGACGCCGGCGGACGGGCCTCCTTCGACGCCGTCGAGGGCTTCGCCGCGCACTTCCCCTTCCGCGTCCTGGCCGAGGTCATCGGCCTCCCCGAAGAACTGGCCGGGGACTTCGACCGCGACTGGGGCAAGGTCGTCCAGCCCGTGGGCCCGAGCGACCCGCAGCGCCCGGCGTACGAGGGGCGGCTGCGCGCCCTGCAGACGTACATCGCGCGCGTCACGGACGCCAAGCGCCGCGAGCCCGGCGACGACCTGCTCACCACCCTGGTGGCCGCGCACGACGCGGGCTCGCTGACCACCGAGGAGACCGACTCGATCGTCTTCCAGCTGCTGGTCGCCGGGCAGGAGCCGGTCACCAACCAGATCACCACCGCCCTGGTGGCCCTCCTCCGCCACCCGGACCAGCTGGAGCGGCTGCGGAAGTCCCTCACCGACGAGGACGGCGACCCCGCCCTCCTCGCCCGCGCCGTCGAGGAACTGCTGCGCTACGACAGCGCCTTCGAGCTGACCACCTGGCGCTTCTTCGCCGAGGACACCGCGTTCCACGGCGAGACCGTGCCCGCCGGGGACTCCGTCATCGTCTCCCTCAGCGCGGCCAACCGGGACCCGAAGCGGTTCGCGGCCCCGGACACCCTGGACCTCGACCGGCAGCCCAACCCGCACCTCGCCTTCGGCCACGGCATCCACTTCTGCCCCGGCGCGGCCCTCGCCCGCATCGAGCTGCAGACCGCGCTGCGGACGCTGCTCACCCGCCTCCCCGGCCTCCGGCTGGAGGCCGGACCCGGCGAACTGCCCTGGGTCCACGCCGTCCTGGCCCGCGGCGTCAACCGGCTGCCGCTCAGCTACACCCCGGAAGGCGGCCCCGAAGACGGACAGGACGCCGCTCCGCGCTGCCCCTTCCGCCACTGACCACCACCCGTACCACCACCCGCAGCACCGAACGACCCACCCGAGGCCCGAGACGGCGACCCCGCCCCGGGCCCTTCTTTCACCAGGAAGCGAGACCACCCATGCCCGCCACCACCCCGTCGGCGACCGAGTCCCTCACCGAGACCGCCCATGCCGTCCTGTCCCAACTGCTGCCGCACCGGCGGACGATCGAGGCGGACCCGGAGAACGACACCACCCACGACTTCCCGCATCAGATACGCCAGATATCCCACCACCTGGAACGCCGGCAGCCCATCCTGTTCTCCCTGCCCGGCTTCCCCTGCAAGTCGCCCAACACCGCGAAGGTCATCAGCCACCTGCCCGACGAGGGCGAGCGGCTCGCCCTGCACTTCCTGCAGGACCTCTGCACCGGTATCGAAAAGATCTATTCGCCCGGCGCGCGGGTCCTCATCTGCTCGGACGGCCACATCTTCGGTGACGTCATCGGCGTGCCGGACGAGCACATCGACGCCTACGGCGACACCCTGCGCACGATGATCCAGGAGGAGGGCCTCGACCACCTGGGCACCTTCGACCTGCGCGACGTGTACGGGCCCGACCTGGACTACGACGAGAAGCGCCGGATGACGGCCGACCGGTACGCGCCCACCGTCGAGCAGCTGCGCGCCGAGGTGAAGACCGACGAGTCCACCCTGCGGATGTACCGCGGCATCACCCGCTTCCTCGTAGAGGACACCCCGGACTGGACGGGCAGCAAGGCCGCCCTCCAGCGCCAGTCCCGGCAGCGGGCCTACCACGTCATCGCGCGCAGCCGGGCCTGGGCCAGCCTGATCGCGGACTACCACCAGGACACCGTCCGGCTGTCCATCCACCCGCAGAACCGGAACGAGGCCAAGTACGGCATCAAGTTCCTCGACACCAACAACCCCTGGACCACCCCCTGGCACGCCACCCTGCTGAAGCACCCCGACGGATTCCAGCTGGTCCACCACACCCGGGCCGCCGAACTGGGCGAGCCCGTACGGGAGAACGGCCGGGTGACCCACTACCGGACCGACCTGCCGATGTCGACGCAGGCGTAACACGCGGCCGCCCGAGCGGTGCCGGGAGAGGGGCGGGCGTCCCGCGCGCCCCTCTCCGCGAGGCCCGTGCGCCCGCCGCTACTTGCGGGCGTAGAGCCGCATCGTGACCGGGCCGAAGACCAGGACGAACAGGGCCGACCAGCCCAGCGTCCAGGCGATGTGCGCCGACGGCGTGGCACCCTCCGTCAGGCCGCGCACCGCGCTGCACAGGTGCGTCAGCGGACTGTTGTTGACGAACGCCTGGAGCCAGCCCGGCATGGTGCGCGGCTCGACGAAGACGTTGCTCAGGAAGGTCAGCGGGAAGATCACCGCCATCGAGACGGCGATCACCGCCTTCTCCGTGCGGAGCAGCAGGCCGAACATCGTCCACAGCCACGAGAAGCAGAAGCTGAAGAGGAGCAGCAGCGCCACTCCCCCGATCACGCCGCCGGCCCCGCCGTGCGGCCGGTAGCCCATCACCAGGCCGATCGCCAGCATCATCACCGAGGCCAGGACGTACCGCAGCATGTCGCCGAGCAGGTAGCCCACCATGACGGAGGGGCGCCAGACGGGCAGACTGCGGAAGCGGTCCAGGACGCCCTTGGCGATGTCGGTGTTGACGGCCATCCCGGTGTACATGGTGATCATCACGACGGACGTCACCATGATGCCGGGCAGCAGGTACTGGAGGTACGCGTCGGTCGAGCCGGCCAGCGCGCCGCCGAACAGGTACGTGTACATCAGCACGAGCATCACGGGGAACGCCGTGACGTCGAAGAGCTGCTCGGGTACGTGTTTGATGCGGAGCACCGCGCGCCAGCCGAAGGCCAGCGAGGTCGTCAACGCGCCGGGGCGGGGCGGGCGTTCGCCCGCGACCAGTGCGCCGATCAGCGCGTCGGCCGCCCTCGGCTGCTCCGCGCCCGCGCCGGATTCCGACCCCGTCCCGGGGCCCGTCACCGTGGTCATACCCCCACCTTCCCCGCCACCCGGCCGGCGCCGGATCCGTCGTCCGTCAGCGCCAGGAACACCTCGTCCAGGCTGGGCTGGCCGAGGGCGAAGGACTCCACGCCGATGCCCGCCCGGGCCAGTTCGGCCAGGGCCCTGGACGCCTGTCCGGCCGCGGCCGCGCCACCGCCGCCCAGCCGGACGGTGAGGGCCACCGGGTCGTCCTCCCGCTGTGTCACGCCCGTGAGGCAGGCGTCCAGGACTTCCGCGGCCCGCTCCCGGCACCCGGCGTCCTCCAGGCGGACGTGCACCGAGCCGGCGCCGACGGACGCCTTGAGCTCCGCCTTCGTCCCCTCGGCGATGACGCGTCCGCGGTCGATCACCGCGATCCGCGACGCCAGCCGGTCGGCCTCGTCCAGGTACTGGGTGGTCAGCAGCACGGTGGTGCCCTGCGCCACGACCGCGCGGACCATCTCCCAGACGTGGTTGCGGCTGCGGGGGTCGAGTCCGGTGGTGGGCTCGTCGAGGAACAGCAGGTCGGGCCGGCTGACCAGGGACGCGGCGATGTCGAGCCGGCGCCGCATGCCGCCCGAGTAGCCCTTGACCTGCCGGCCGCCCGCCTCGCTCAGGCCGAAGCCCTCCAGCAGCGCCGCCGCCCGCTGCCGGGCGCCGCGTGCTCCGTAGCCGAGCAGCTTGCCCAGCAGCACGAGGTTCTCCGCGCCGGTCAGATCGTCGTCGAGCGAGGCGAACTGGCCGGTCAGCGCGACCCGGGCGCGTACCCCCTCGGCGTCCTCCACCACATCGCGCCCGAACACCCGTACCCGGCCGCCGTCCGGCCGGAGCAGTGTCGCGAGGATTCTCACGAACGTGGTCTTGCCGGCCCCGTTGGGTCCCAGCACCCCGTAGACGCCCCCGGTGGGCACGACGAGGTCGACGCCGTCCACGGCTCGTACCCCGCCCCCGAACACCTTGACCAATCCCGCTACTTCGACCGCCGCACCGCTGCTCGGCGCCATTGCGGCCACCCCCCTTCCGTATGCGGAAACCGTCCGGACTCCCTCGCTCCGCGCAGGCCCATCCCCATCCTTCCGGCATGGCCGGTCCTTTGGGCACGGCCGGCCGAGGAACCGGCCCGCCCAACCTGCCCGCCCCCGGCCGGTGAATCAAGGGGTGGGTGCGTACCAAAACACCGAGGACGCAGGGGCGTTACGCGGTTCCGGCGCTTCCCGCACCCTACACCCCCATCCTGTCAATATGTTGGCTGGAAATACATAGCACACCGACAACTCTCCTGAGTAGCCTGTCTACTTATGAGGCAGAACGCTGTACGGGGACATCTCGACGGGCTGCTGCTCGCCGTGCTGGAGACCGGCCCGCTCCACGGGTACGCGATCATCACGGCGGTCCAGCAGCGCAGCAACGGCATGCTGGAGCTCCGCACCGGCACCATCTACCCGGCGCTCAACCGCCTGGAGCGGCTGGGTTTCCTGCGGAGCACCTGGGAGGCCGACGGCGAGCGGCGGCGCCGCCGTTACGAGCTGACGGACGCCGGCCGGCACACCCTCGCCGCCGAGCGGACCGCCTGGCGCGAGTTCACCACGGCGATCGGCTCCGTCCTCAACCCGGCCGCGCGCCCCGGCCTCGCCTCATGATCCCCAAAGGAGCCTCCGACGGCGTCCCCGATGCCCCGCAAGCCCCCCAGGGCGACGTCCTCACCGCCGGCGACCCCGTCGAGGACCACCTCGCCGCCCTCGGCGCGGCGCTCCACGGCCCGCCCGCGGCGAAGGCGCGCCTGCTGGAGGAGCTGCGCGGCGGCCTGCAGGACGCCGTGGCGGCCCATGTCCACGCGGGCATGAACCGGGGCCCGGCCGCGGAACTCGCCGTCCGCGACTGCGGATCCGTGGACGAGCTCCTCCCCGCCTGTCAGCACGAGCTGACCATCGCCCAGGTCCGGCAGACCGCCCGCGCCACCGCGGCGGCCACCCCCCTCCTCCTCGCCGCCTGGTACCTCCTCCACACCAACGCCCCCTCCGGCGCCTGGCACCTCACCCACACGGCGCACTTCCTGGCCACCCGGATCACCACCTTCACCGCCCTGGCCGCGTTCCTGGCCTTCGCGGTGATCGCCCTGACCGGCACCCTGGCCCGCTGGATACCGACCCCGTCCCGGCTCCCCCGCACGGTGGCTTGGACGAGCACGGCGGTCACCGCGTCCATGGCCCTGTGCACCCTGGTCCTCGCCTCCACCATGCCCCTCACCGACCACTGGCCCCTCACCACCCTGGCCACCCTCCTCACCGCCGCCTCCCACGCCGTCACCGCGGGCCCCGCCCGAGCCAGCCGCCTCTGCGCCCGGCTGCCGACTCCGGCGCTGCGTCCCTGAACGGGGGCCGGGGCGGACAGGGGCGCACTCCAGCGGCACACCGGTCAACCGTTCCATCGAATATGCGCGGGACCCACTTCCACCGCGACGGCAAGCGCCCCCCGGCCCGGCTGGACGGCGGCCTCCGACGCCAATCTGTACTGAATCGCCGCCGAGCGAGCACACGTCACACCATGACGACGCATAAGACCACCACGGAGGCGGCCCGGACGGCGGGTCGGCCGCGGATTCTGATCGTCGGCGGTGGGTTCGCCGGTGTGGAGTGTGCCCGGCGGCTGGAACGCCGACTCAAGCCGCAGGAAGCGCTGATCACTCTGGTCACGCCCTTCGACTACCAGCTCTATCTGCCCCTGCTGCCCCAAGTGGCGTCCGGAGTCCTCACTCCGCAGTCGGTGGCGGTCTCGCTCCGCCGTGGGCTGCGCCGGACGCGGGTGCTGCCGGGCGGTGCCATCGGGGTGGACGCGGCGGCCAAGGTGTGCGTCGTACGGAAGATCACCGACGAGGTGGTGAACGAGCCGTACGACGTCATCGTGCTGGCCCCCGGCAGCATCACCCGCACGTTCGACATCCCCGGCCTGACCGACCACGCCCGCGGCATGAAGACGCTGGCCGAGGCGGCGTACCTGCGGGATCACGTCATCGCCCAGCTGGATCTGGCGGACGCCGCCACCGACGCCGCCGAGCGTGAGGCGCGGCTGCGCTTCGTCGTGGTGGGCGGCGGGTACGCCGGTACGGAGACGGCGGCGTGCCTGCAGCGGATCACCACGGCGGCCTGCGAGCGCTATCCGCGGATCGATCCGCGGGACGTCCACTGGCACATCCTCGACGTGGCGCCCAAGTTGATGCCGGAGCTGGGCGACCGGCTGGGTGCCGAGGCGGCGCGTACGCTGCGGCGGCGCGGGATCGAGGTGTCGCTGGGCGTCTCGGTGGCGAAGGCCGAGGCGGACCGGGTGACGCTGACGGACGGCCGGGAGCTGCCGTGCCGGACCCTGATCTGGACGGCGGGGGTGGCCGCCAGCCCGCTGGTCGGCACGCTGGGCGCCGAGACCGTCAAGGGCCGGCTGGCGGTCACCGACCGGATGACGCTGCCGGGCTTCGACGGCGTCTTCGCCCTCGGCGACGCCGCGGCCGTGCCGGACCGCGCCAAGGGCGACGGCGCGGTGTGCCCGCCCACGGCCCAGCACGCCCAGCGCCAGGGGAAGGCGGTGGCCGACAACGTGGTGGCGTCGCTTCGTGGCGAGCCGCTGCGTCCGTACGTCCACAAGGACCTGGGCCTGGTCGTGGACCTCGGCGGCAAGGACGCCGTCTCGAAGCCGATGGGCGTGCAGTTGACGGGCCTGCCGGCGCAGGCCGTGGCCCGCGGCTACCACCTGCTGGCCCTGCGCACCAACGTCGCCAAGGTGCGGACGGTCACCAACTGGCTGCTGAACGCGGCGGCCGGTGACGACTACGTCCGCACGGGCTTCCAGAGCCGGCGGCCGGCCACCTTGCGGGACTTCGAGTACACGGACGCTTATCTGACGCCCGAGGAGATCCGGGCCCGTACGTCGTCCGCCGTCACGGGTTGAGGGCTGCCCCGCGGCCCCGTCAGGTCCATCAAGCCCATCAGGCCCATTAGACCTGCCAGTTCTTCAGGCCCCGCCGGCCCCTTCAACCCCGTCAAGCCATCCCAGGCCGTACCCGAGCGGCGGCGCCCCCCGCGTCCAGGCGGGGAATGCGCCGCTGGGCGGCCGCCGCGGCGGCGAGGTAGCGGAGGTCGGGCCGCAGCGTGTACTCGCGCAGGCACGCCTCGGTCAGCTTGATCACGTGCTCGTCGCCGTGTTCGGCCGCCCGCGCGGCCAGTTCGCGGGTCGACGGCGGCTCCGGGACCTCTTCCCGCCACGCCTCCGTGCCCTCGCCGCGCCGGTCGGTGGTGAGCGCCAGCAGGAAGGCGGACTGCACCTGCCAGAGCCGGGCCGCCGTCGGGCCGTGCAGTGCGTGCGGGAGGTGCGGCAGCACGAGGCGGACGGCGGCCGGGGCGGTGACGCCGTGTACGAGCGGTACCGGGAACACCTCGGGGTGACCGAGGTAGACGTCGGCGAACTGGCAGGTCATCTCGCCGAGCAGGTGTACCGCCTCCTCGGGGGCCAGCCACTCCAGCGCGTCCCCGTACGCCGGGAGCCTCCCGAGGGCCGCGAACCGGCCGGCGACGATCCCGGGGTCGAACGGGCGGTCCTCGGCCGTCCGCGGCAGGGCGGCGACGGCGGTGGGGACGGTGTACGTCCCGCCGAGGCGCGGGGTGCCGGGGAGTTCGGTGTAGCGGGCGGCCCAGTAGGCGAGGCCGCGGGCGAGTTCGCGGTGCTGGTACGGCGTGGGCCGGTCGCCCGCGGCGGACAGGCCGCGTACGGCGTGCGCGGTGCGGATGAGGCCGTGGGTCAGGCCGGCGAACAGTCCGGGCAGCAACCGGGGCCACCACCGGGCGAGGACGTCCCGCCAGTGCGCCTCGGCGAGTTCGCGGACGAAGAGGCCCTCCCAGTCACCGGCCCGGCGGAAGTCGCCGAGCGCGGGGCGCCACGAGCCCTCGTCCGGCGACAGGGGGAAGCGCTCGGACGGCGGTTCGTGGTGCTCCATCACCCGCCGGTACCGGCCGACCCAGCGGGCCACTTCGTCCTCGTGGCCCAGCAGGGCGAGCGCCTCCGCCCCCATCGGCCCGTGATTGGCGAGGTCGACGCCCTTGCCTCGTTCGTAACCGAGATCGTCGAGCCGTTCGAGGGCGTCGTTGACGGCGTCGTGATAGGTGACCGGCGACACGTGGGACACCAACCCTTCGGAGTTCCGAATAGTTTGTGAATCCGAACCGTTTACACTCGACAGTATGCCGCAAGCGGAAACTCCCCCACACCCGGCCCCCGCGCCCCGCCACCCCGACGACACCGCCGTCGTCGGCCTCATCCCGCTGCTGGAGCCCTACTTCCGCGCCGGCGCGGTACGCGACCTCATGCCGGCACCGCTGCGCGACGCCATG
Organism: Streptomyces sp. CA-181903; assembly: GCF_050937075.1. Classification (NCBI taxonomy): domain Bacteria; kingdom Bacillati; phylum Actinomycetota; class Actinomycetes; order Kitasatosporales; family Streptomycetaceae; genus Streptomyces; species Streptomyces sp. CA-181903. The sequence goes on along the minus strand of NZ_JBNJLY010000001.1, from coordinate 7,240,928 downwards.
GAGACGCACGGCCTGACGGCTCGTCACGGCGCCGTCCTGCCGCAGCTGCTGACCGCCGGGCCGCTGAGCGTCGGCGAGATCGCGCGGCGGCTGCACGTCTCGCTGCCCACGGCGAGCGAACTCGTCGGCGGGCTGCACCGGGCGGCCCTCGTGGAGCGCACCGAGGACCCGGCCAACCGCCGCCGTGTCCTGGTCTCCCTGGCCGAGGCGTACCGGGCCCCGCTGGAGACGTTCATGGTCCGGCGCGGCGGGCCGCTGCTGCGCGCGCTGGCCACGCTCGACCCGGCGGAGCGCGCCGGGTTCGTCGCCGGACTCACGGCCTGGGCGCACGAGGTGCAGGGCGGCTGAGGTGACGCGGAAGCTGCCCGGCGCGACACCGAATTCCGGACATCCGCGCGACCCGTCCCTTTTCGGCCCACTCCCGACCGTCCCCCTCGCTGGTCACGCAGCGCACCAGGCGTCACGTCATGTGTCGTTCGCCTGACGGTCCGAAGTCGTTCATCGGTCCCGCCCCGATCGGCCTGTCGTCACCGTCCGCAATCCGAACACAACTGACCGGAAATAGCCGCAGTTTTTGACTGAACGCGTCGACGTAGCCAAATCTCTGTCAAATGTTGTCAATGACGTCCGAGAGTGGCGGCGGCCTCTTACGCGGCAGGGACTTCCGGGACTTCCGGCTGCTGCTGTCCGGTGCCGCGGCGGGGCAGTTGGGTGCGCAGGTGACCCTCGTGGCCCTGCCGCTGGTCGCCGTGGTGGAGCTCGACGCCTCGCCGCTGCAGACCGGGGTCCTGACCGCCGCCGAGACCGCCGCGTTCCTGCTGGTGGGCCTGCCGGCGGGGGCCTGGGTGGACCGGATGCGCCGACTCCCGGTGCTGATCCGCGCGGACCTCGTCCGCGCCCTGGCCATGGCGGCACTGCCCCTGGCCGCCTGGGCCGGCGTCCTGACGATGACCCAGCTCTACGTGGTCGCCCTGATCACCGGCGTCGCCACGGTCTTCTTCGACATCGCGCACCAGAGCTACCTGCCGTCCCTGCTCCCCCGCGAGAGGCTGGTCGCGGGGAACGGCGCCCTGGAGACGGTCCGTTCGTCCGCCCAGATGGCGGGGCCGGGGGTGGGCGGCGTCCTGGTGCAGCTCGCCGGAGCGCCCTTCGCCCTGCTGGCGAACGCGGTCGGCTACCTCCTCTCCGCCCTCTGCCTGCGCGGCATCCGCACCCCCGAGCCCCCGCCCGCCCCCTCCAACGGCGAGCCGCTGCGCGCCCAGGTGATGGAAGGGCTCGCCTTCGTCTTCCGCAACCCCGCCCTGCGCATGATCGCCTGCTCGACGGCGGTCGCGAACTTCTTCGCCGCCATGCTGACGGCCGTGCAGACGGTGTTCCTGGTCCGGGTGCTGGACCTGCCGGCGAGCGCCGTCGGGCTGATGCTGTCGGCGGCGGCCGTCGGCGGACTGTGCGGAGCGCTCTGCGCGGACGTCCTCGGCCGGGCCGTCGGCAGAGCCCGCGTCATCTGGCTCGCCCCGCTCCTCACCGGGCCGTTCGCCCTGCTCTGGCCGCTGGCCGGGCGCGGCGCCGCGGCGGCCTGGTTCGCCGTCGGCGAGGCCGTGGTCTTCTTCGGCGCCGTGGTCTACAACGTCGCCCAGGTCAGCTTCCGCCAACTCCTCTGCCCCGACGGGCTGCTGGGCCGGATGAACGCCACCCTGCGCTTCGTCGTGTGGGGCACGATGCCCTTCGGCGCCCTGGTCGGCGGGGCCGTCGCGAGCGCGTACGGCGCCCGTGCCGCCGTCTGGCTGTGCGCCGCGGGCTTCCTGCTGGTGCCGCTGCCCCTCCTGCTCTCGCCCCTGCGGCGGCTGCGCGACCTGCCGGCCGTCCCCGTCGCGGGCTGAGCGCTCCCCCTCTCGTCCTTCGAACCGCCGCGCCGCTTCCGGCGCGCGGGAGGTCACCGTGCAGTCCCCCAGCATCACTTCCGCCTACCTCGACCGCTACCGCCGGCTCACCGGCTCCGAGGGCGCCGGCGCCCCGCTGCCCGTCACCGGGGCCCAGCGGAGGTTCCTCCTGGCCCGCCGGCTGGACCCGGCCGGGCGGCCCGCGCTCGTCCCCCTGTTCTTCGCCTTCCCGTCCGGCGCCGTGGACGTGGCGCGGCTGCGCGCCGCCGCCGGCCATCTGGCCGCGCTGCACCCGGCGTTGCGGGTGCGCCCGGAGGTGAGCCGGGGCGTGCCCGTGCAGCGGATCGGCGCCCCCGAGGGGTGGGTCCGCGAGGTCCCGGTGCCGCCCGGGGCGACGGCGGCCGAGGTGCTGCCGCGGGCCCTGGCCGACTGGCCGCCGGAGGGGCCGCCGCTGCGCTTCTTCCTCGCGACGGGAGAGGACGAGGACGTCCTGGCCCTCGTCCTCGACCACGCCGTCTGCGACGAGCAGTCGCTCGGCGGCATCACCGACGGCCTCACCCGCGCCTACGCCGAGGGCCTCGGCCCCGGCGACGTCCCGGAAACGCGGGCGGCGGAAGGGGCGGCCGCCTACCGCGAGGCCGTGGAGCTCCAACTCGCCGCCGAGGAGCGTTCGTCCGCGCCCGCCGCCCGCGCCTACTGGGCCCGCCGGCTGGCCGGCCTGCGCCCGCCGCCCCCGCTCCCGGAGCGCCCGGAAGCGGCCGGCACCGGCAGCACCCGGCTGCGGCTTCCGCTCCCGGCCGGCGATGGCCGGGCGGCGGCCTTCCCCGCCGCGCTCGACGCCTGTGCCCGCGCCGCCCGCGCGCTGTACGGCGCGGAGCACGTCCCGGCGCTCGGCTACCCGTGGGGCGGCAGACCGGCCGCCGCCGAGCCGGTGCTGGGCTGCTTCCTCAACACCGTCGCCCACCCGGCCGACGCCGGGGACCCGGAGGCGCGCACCGCCGCCTGGTGGGACGACTTGGACCACGCCGACGCCCCCTTCGACGAGGTGGTCCACGCGGTCCGCGGCGCCGGTGTCGCCTGGTCCGGGCGGTTCGACGGGCTGCTGACCTTCGAGGACCTCGCCCGCCGCCCGCCGCTGCGGCTGGGCGGCGCCACCGGGCGCGAGACGCACCTCGACGACCGGCCGCTCCAGGCGCCGTTCGCGGTGTCCGTCTCGTACGGCGACGACCTGCTCGTCCGCATGGCGTGGCGGCGTTCGGACGTCGACGACGACCGGGCCGAGGACGCCTTCGCGGCGCTCGTCTCCGTCCTCGCCACCGCCTGACCCCACCCCGCTCCCCCACCTACACCGGCGCCCCGGCCCACCGGCCGGCCGCCGTCCCGGCGCTCCCCCGTCCCACCCGACGGGACCGCGCCGGCACCCCGCACATCCCGCCTCATCCCCCACCCCTACGGAAAGGCAGAACGTGTTCCCGCTCTCCACCTCGCAGGAGATCGTGTGGCTGCACGAGCAGATGCTCCCCGGCAGCCGCGCCTACAACTTCACCGCCACCCTCGACCTGCGCGGCGACCTCGACGAGGACGCCCTGCGGGCCGGCCTCGCCGCCGTCCTGGACCGGCACCCCGGGCTCAGGCTCGAACTCGTGGAGACGTCCGGGGGCCTGCCCGGGCAGCGGATCCGCGAGAGCTGTCCGCCACGCCTGAGGACCGTCGATCTGAGCGGCGAGGACGATCCCGAGGCCGCGTTCGCCCGGCTGCTGCGCACCGAGGCGGAGACGCCGCTGGACGTGCACGAGGCGCCGCTGCTGCGCTGGACGCTGGCCCGGCTGGGTGACGGTCACCACCGCCTCGTCCACGTCGAGCACCACCTCGTCCACGACGGGCACTCGTTCGCGATCCTGCTCCGCGACCTGTTCACCGTCTACCGGGCGCACCTGACGGGCGAGACCGTCGACCTGCCCGAGGCCCCCTCGTACGCCGAGCACATCGCGGCGGCCACCGGGCCGGGCCGCGAGGAGCGGCGGGCGGCCGGGCTGGCGCACTGGCGGCGCGAGCTGGACGGTGCCGCCTTCGACCTGCCGCTGCCCGGCCTGACCCGGCCGGGCGCCCGCCGCCGGCACGCGGGGGCGCAGCTGCGGCAGACCGTCGAGCCCGAACTCGCCGAGCGGCTGCGGGAGCACAGCAGGTCCCAGGGCCACACCCCGTTCTCCACGCTGCTGGCTCTCTTCGCGGAGCTGCTGCGGCGATACGCGGGGCGGACGGACCTGGTGGTCGGCACGGCGGTCGGCAACCGTCCGGCGGGCTTCGAGGAGACCGTCGGCATGTTCGTGAACACGATCCCGCTGCGGCTGCGGCTGGACCCGGAGGCGGGCGCCGACGCCCTCGTCGACGACGTGACCGACGGGCTGATCCGGGCGCTGCCGCACCAGGACGTGCCGGTGCAGGTGCTGACGCGGGAGCTGGGCCTGCACACGTCGGGCGCGGACAACCCGCTGTTCGACGTGATGTTCAGCGCGCACGACGCGGTGCTGCCGGAGACCGAGGTGCCGGGTCTCGACGTCTCGCTGTTCGAGGGCTTCAACACCGGCACGACCCGCTTCGACCTGGACCTGGTGCTGATCCCGGACGACCGGCGCATGGTCGGCCCGCGCACGGGGGCCGGCGGGATGACGCTGGTGTGGGACTACGACCGGGACCTGTTCGACGAGGAGACCGCCCGGCTCCTCGCCGACCGCTTCCTGCGCCTGATCCGCGCCTACCTGGACGCGCCGTCGGCGCCGGCCGCCGCCCTCGACCCGGAGCCGGCGCCCGGGGCCGTGGCCGTCCCCGCGGACGACACCGACGACGTCCTGGACCCGCTCGCCCGGCACGGCGCCGGCCGCGTCGCCCTGTTGAGCGGCGCCCGCAAGCTCACCTACGGTGAACTCCACAGCATGGCCGACGAGTTGGCGGGCCGGCTGACGGCCGCCGGGGTGCGGCGCGGGCAGCCAGTGGCGGTGGTCCTGCCGCGCGGCGTCCACAGCGTGGTGACGCTGCTGGCGTGCCTGCGCATGGGCGCGGTGTACTGCCCGCTCTCCCCCAACGACCCGGCGGACCGGCTGGAGACGCTGCTGCGCCGGCTGCGTCCGGCGCTGGTGCTGGCCGACCGGGAGAGCGCCCTGTCGCTCCCGGCCGAGGGCCTGCCGCTCGCGCTGCTGGACGGCCCGGACTTCCCGGCCGCCGAGCCGGCCGAGCCGCTGGCGGACGCGGCGTACGTCATCCACACGTCGGGCTCGACGGGCCTGCCGAAGGCCGTGGTGGTCGGCCGGGCCGCGCTGGCGCACCACGCGCGGGTGACGGTGGAGCGGTACGCGCTGTCGCCGGAGGACCGGGTGCTGGTGTTCGCCCAGCCGTCGTTCGACGTGGCGCTGGAGGAGGTGCTGCCGTCGCTGCTGGCGGGCTGCTGCCTGGTGCTGCCGCAGCGCGAGGTGCCGACGGCGGCGGAGCTGGTCGCCGTCCTCGCCTCGCGGCGGGTCACGGTGGCGAACCTGCCGACGAGCTATCTCCTGGCCACCCGCGCCGAGTTGACGGAGGCGCTGCGCGACGGCATGTGGGCGCCGCGGCTGCTGGTGGCCGGCGGCGAGCGGCTGCCGGCGGCGGCGCTGCGCGAGGTGCTGGACGCGACGGACGCGACGGTGCTCAACGCCTACGGGGTGACCGAGGCGACGATCACGTCCACCGTGCACGAGGTGGTCCGCGAGGGCTTCGATGACGCGGCGGAGGTGCCGCTGGGCGCCGCGCTGCCGGGCGTCGGGGTGCACGTGCTGGGCGCGGGGCTGCGTCCGCTGCCCGCGGGGGCGGTCGGCCAGCTGGCCGTGTCCGGCGCCTGCCTGGCCGAGGGCTACCTGGGCAACAAGGAGGCGACCGAGGCCCGGTTCGTCCGCGTGCCCGCCCTCGGTGGCGAACGCGTGTACCTCACCGGTGACCTGGGCTTCACCGGCCGGGACGGGCTGGTGCGGTTCCTCGGCCGGCACGACAACCAGATCAAGCTGCGCGGCTACCGCATCGAGCTGGAGGAGATCGAGGCCGCGGCCTCGGCCGAGCTCGGCGGCCGGTCCTGCGCGGTGGTGCTCGGCCGCTCGGCGGCCGGCCCCTGCCTCGTAGGGTTCCTCGACGGCGGCGCCGAGCCGGACCAGGTGGCGCTGCACCGGGCGCTGTCCGGGCGGCTGCCGGCCGCGCTGGTCCCGTCCCGCTGGATCCGGCTGGAGTCGATGCCGCTGCTGTCCGGCGGCAAGCCGGACCGTACGGCCCTGGCCCACCTCGCCGAGACCGCCGAGGAGGCGGCCCCGGAGGCGCCGGAGACCGCGGCCGTCCCGGCCGTCGAACTGCTCGCCGAGGGCTGGCGGGAGGTGCTGGGCCACGACCGGTTCACCCCGGCGTCCCACTTCTTCCAGGTCGGCGGCCACTCGCTGCTGGCCGCGCAGCTCGCCGCCTGGCTGGAGCCGCGGCTGGGCGGACGCCCGCCGCTGCGGGTCCTGTTCCAGAACCCCGTCCTGTCCGAGCAGGCCCACGCGGTGGCGGAGGCGGTCCGATGAGCACCTCCCCGTCGTCGGTCCTGGAGGCCGACCACCGCGAGATCGTCGACTCGTTCGCCTCGTTCGTCCGCCGCGAGCTGGTGCCGCTGGCCGCCGAACTGCCGGAGGGCGGCGACCTGCCCCCGGCCGACCTGCGGGCGTACGTCCGGCAGCGGTCGGCGAAGCTGGGCTTCTACGCCGCCGACCACCCGGAGGAACTGGGCGGCTCCGGCATGCCGTTCACCGCCGTCGTCCAGCTGCACCACGCGGCCGGGAGCAGCGGCTGCCCGCTGGCGCCCTACGCGCTGGCCGGCTCGGACGGGCCCAGCCCGCTGCTGCGGCAGGGCACGCCCGAGCAGATCGAGCGCTACCTGATGCCGCTGGTGCGCGGCGAGGCGACGCGCTGCCTGGCGCTCACCGAGCCCAACGCCGGGTCCGACGCCTTCCGGCTGACCAGCACGGCCACCCGGCGGGACGACGGGGGCTGGGTGCTGTCCGGCCGCAAGACGTTCGTCAGCAACGCCGGGCACGCCGACTTCGCGATCGTCGTGGCCCAGGCGGAGGCGGGCGCGACCGCGTTCGTCGTCCCGATGGACCACCCGCGGCTCCGCATCGGCCAGTGCTACGCGGGCATGTCCGGCGAGGAGCTGTACGAACTGATCCTGGACGGCGTGGAGTTGCCGGCCGACGCGGTCGTCGGCGGCGAGCCCGGGATCGGCGCGGCCATGGGCCACGGCATCGACAGCCTGTCCCGGGGCCGGCTGGTGGTGGCCGCGATGTGCAACGGCATCGCCGAGTACGCGCTGCGGCTCGGCGTCGAATACGCCCGCGAGCGGCGGGCGTTCGGCGAGCGCATCGGCGCCTACCAGCACGTCCAGGAGCACCTGGTGAGCAGTCGCGCCGAGGTCGAGGCGGCCAAGCTGCTGACGCTGGCCTGCGCCCGGCTGGTCGACGACGGCGTGGAGGCCCCGGAGAACGCGGCGCTGGCCAAGCTCACCGCCTCCGAGACGGCCGTCCGCGTGGTCGACCGCGCGCTGCGGGTGCACGGGGCCACGGGCTGGGTGCGCGGGCATCCGCTGGAGTTCCTGTACCGGTACGTCCGGATGATGACGATCATCGAGGGGACCTCGGAGATCCAGAAGGTGATCGTCGCCCGGGCCATGGGGCTGGGCTGACCGTGCGATCCGGCCTCCCCACCCGACTCTTCGTGCCGAACTCTTCGCGCCAACCGAGGACATCATGACCACTGCATCTGTCGCGTACGGCGCCGAGCGCGCCGAGCGCGGGCCGGACGACGTCCTGGCCCGCTTCGCGGACCGGGTCCTGCGCGACCCGTCCGCCCCCGCCGTCGAGGACGGCGACCTGACCTGGACCTACGCCGAACTCGACGCCTTGGCCGACCGCACCGCCGACGCGCTGCGCGACCGGGTGCGGCCCGGCGACCTGGTCGGCGTCTGCCTGGACCGCTCCGCCGCCCTGGCCGCGACCGCCGTCGCGCTGGCCCGGCTCGGCGCCGTCTACCTGCCGCTGGGGCCGCGCCCCGGCGAGCGGCGCCTCGCGGCCGTCGCGGACGTCCTCCGGGTGACCTGCCTGATCGGCTCCGCCGACGCGCTCCCGGAGGCCGCCCGGGCGACCGGCGTCCTCCCCCTGCCGCTCCCGGCGGCCGGGGCCAACGTCACCGGGGAGCCCGTCGCGGCGTTCCCCGCCACCTCGGCGGGGAACCGGCGCGGCGCGCCGGAGGGCACCCTGTACGCCGTCCTCACCTCCGGCACCACCGGCGTGCCGAAGGCCGTCGCGGTGAGCTCCGCGGCGCTGGCCGCCCGGCTGGACTGGTACACCGAACGCACCGGCTGCGGGCCGGGCGACCGGCACAACCTGCTGATCGGCGTGGCCTTCGACCCGCACCTGATGGAGCTGTGGGCGGGCCTGACGTCCGGGGCCGCGCTGAGCGTCGCGCCCGACGACGTCCGCTGGGACCCGCAGGCGCTCACCGACTGGTGGCGCCGCGCCGGCGTGACGGTGTCGATCCTGCCCACCCCGCTGGCCGAGCTCGTCCTCGAACGCCCCTGGCCGCGCGACCTGCCGCTGCGCCACCTGAGCACCGGCGGCGACCGGCTGCGCCGCGTCCCCGGCCCGGACGTCACCGCGCGCGTGGACAACAACTACGGCCCGGCCGAGGCGACCGTCCTGGTGACGGCCCACGCCCTGAACGGCGCCGACGCGTCCACGCCGCCGCCCATCGGCACGCCGCTGCCCGGCGTCGTCGCCTGCGTGACCGACGCCGACGGGCGGCTGGTGCCGCACGGCGAACCGGGCGAACTGCGGGTCGGCGGCGACGGTCTCGCGATCGGCTACCTGGACCCCGAACTGACCACCCGGCGCTTCGTCCCGCCGCCCGCCGGGGTGACGGGCACCGACCGGGTGTACCGCACCGGCGACCGGGTGCGGATGCGCCGGGACGGCGTGCTGGAGTTCCTGGGCCGGCTGGACGCCCAGCTGAAGGTGCGCGGTGTACGCGTCGAACCGGCCGAGGTCGAGGCCGCGTTCGAGCGGGACCCGCGCGTGCTGCGCACGGTCGTCGCGGCGGACACCGCCGCCGGGGGCGGCGTCCGGCTCGTCGCGTTCGTCCGGCCGGCGCCCGGCGTGGCGGCTCCCTTGACGGACGAACTGCTGGCCGCGGTACGCGGCTGGCTGCCGGAGCAGGCGGTGCCGGCGGTGGTCCGCCTCGTGGACGCCTTCCCGGTGGACGCGAACGGCAAGGTGGACCGCGAGGCGCTGCTCGCCGGACGGCGCGAGGACGCCGCGGCGCCGCGGGCCGCCCGGACCACCGAGACCACGGCCCCGCTCGCCGACCGGCCCGAGGGAGCCACGGCCGCTCAGGCGTCGCCCCCCACCGAGGACCTGGTCGTCGGCCTGTGCCGGGAGCTGCTGGGCCGTCCCGACCTCGGCGCGGACGCCAACTTCCTCGGCTCCGGCGGCGATTCGTTGTCGGCGGCCCGACTGCTGACGGCCCTGGAGGAGCACTCCGGCGTCCGCCTGCGCGCACCGGAGGTCCTGCGCCAGCCGGACCTGCGGGCACTGGCCGCGCTGCTGGACGCGCGACGGGGGCCGGTGGCCGCACCGGCGGCTCCGGGCACGGAACCGGCGGCGGACGACCCGGGTGGGAAGGCGAACCCTTCCACTGAAGACCTGGTCGTCGGCCTGTGCCGGGAGCTGCTGGGCCGTCCCGACCTCGGCGCGGACGCCAACTTCCTCGGCTCCGGCGGCGATTCCCTGTCCGCCGCCCGTCTGCTGACCGCCCTGGAGGAGCACTCCGGCGTCCGCCTGCGCGCACCGGAGGTCCTGCGCCAGCCGGACCTGCGGGCACTGGCCGCGCTGCTGGACGCGCGGCGGGGGCCGGTGGCCGCGTCCGCGGCCGACGGTACGGCGGTCGCCGCGGGCCGCCCGGCTCAAACGGCGAACCGCCAGGCCGGAGCGACGAACCACCCGGCCGGAGCCGCGGGCTTCCCGGCCGAGGGAGCGGACCGCCCGGCCGGAGCCGCGAGTTCCCCGTTCGAGACGGCGTCCCGCCCCGCCGGCGTCCTCGGGCGCGTGCTCGCCCACGCCGCCGCCACCCCCGACGCCCTCGCCGTGCGGGACGCCGGCGACACCCTCACCTACGCCGAACTGACCGACGCCGCCCGTCGGTTGGCGGGCGTGCTGCGGGCCCGGGGTGTCGGCCGGGGGACGCGGTCGGCGTCCTGCTGCCGCACTCGACCGGCGTCGTCGTGGCCCAGCTCGCCGTCTGGTGGGCGGGCGGCCACTACGTGCCACTGGACGCGGCGTACCCGCGCGCCCGGATCGCCGCCATGCTGGAGGACGCCGGGGTGGTCCTCACGGTGGGCGGCAAGGACCTGCTGGAGGCGGCCGGGGTGCCGGCCGGCCGCGCGCTGGCCGTCTCGGCGGCGGGCGGTACGTCCGACGAGGGCGCGCCGCTCGGGGAACGGGAGCTGCCGGAGCCGTGCGCGTACGACGCGGACGCCGTCGCGTACACCATGTTCACCTCCGGCTCGACGGGCCGGCCCAAGGCGGTCGCGATCCCGCACCGGGCCGTGGCGGAGCTGGTGACGGAGCCGGAGTTCCTCACGGTCACCCCGCGCGACCGGGTCCTCTTCCACTCCCCGCTCGCCTTCGACGCCTCGCCGTTCGAGCTGTGGACGGCGCTGGCCAACGGCGCCGCGGCCGTGGTGTCCACCGCGGACCGGGAGTCGCTGGAGAACCTGGCCCGGGACGTGGAGCGGCTCGGGGCCACGGTGGCCCTGTTCACCACGGCCCTCTTCCACCACCTCGCGGCCCGCGGCTCGGCGGTCTTCGGCGTGCTCCGGAGCGTGATCGTCGGCGGCGAGGCGCTGTCCGGCCGGCTCGCCCACGCCGTGCTGCGCCGCCACCCCTGGCTGGAACTGGTCAACGGCTACGGGCCCACCGAGGCCACCAGCTTCGCCACCGCCCACCGGGTGCTCCCGGCGGACGGCGAGGATCCGCCGCCCATCGGCCGGCCGATCGCCGGTGCGACGGCGCACGTCCGGGACGAGCACGGCGCGCCGGTGCCCGCCGGTGGCCGGGGCGAGCTGTGGATCGGCGGCTCCCGGCTGGCCCTGGGCTACCTGGGGCAGCCGGAACGCACCGCCGACGCGTTCGTCGAGGATTCCGCGCACGGCCGGCTCTACCGCACCGGCGACCTGGTCTCGGCCCGCCCCGACGGCACACTGGAGTTCCACGGGCGGCTGGACGACCAGGTGAAGGTGCGCGGCTACCGCATCGAGCCGGGCGAGATCGAGCACGCGCTGCGCTCGCACGCCGGGGTCGCGGACGCGGCGGTGACGGTCCTGCGGCCGGACGCGTCCGACGGCGCGGGCACGGTGGACGCGCGGCTCGCCGCCTTCGTCGTCCCCGCGGAGGGTGCGCGTCCGTCGCCGGCGGCGCTCCGCGAGCACCTGACCGGGCTGCTGCCCGCACACATGCTGCCGTCGGCCTGGTCGCTGACGGACCGGCTGCCGGTGACGGCCAACGGCAAGGTCGACCGGGCGGCGCTCGCCGGCCTGCCCCTGGCCGCGCCGCACACGTCCGGCACTCCGGCCCGTGAACTCACGCCGCTCCAGCAGGCGGTGGCGGCGGCCTGGGCCCGTGCCCTGGACCGCGAGGTCACCGACCCGGACGCCGACTTCCTGGCGCTGGGCGGCCACTCGCTGCTCGCGCTGGGCATCGTGGACGACCTCCGCGAGGACCTGGGCGTGGAGCTGTCGCTCGCCGCGTTCTTCGCCGCCCCCACGGTGGCGGGCCAGGCCGAGCTGGTGGAGCGGGAACTGGCCGCCGCGTTCGGCCCGGACGAGACGGAGGCCGGCCGATGACCGCCGCCCAGGACGTCGCGCGGCAGGAGGAACTGCTGCGCAGGGCCCGCCGCCGCGCCGCGGGCGCCCGTACGGCTCCCGCCCCCGCGCGGGAGGACGCCGGCCCGGCCCCCCTCTCGCACGCCCAGCACCGCATGTGGCTGATGGAGCGCCTGGGGCACACGGGCGCGCTGTACAACGTGCCCTTCGCCACCCGCGTCCGCGGCCCCTTCGACCGCGAGGCGTTCGGCCGGGCGCTGGACTGGCTGGTGCGCCGGCACGAGGTGCTGCGTACCCGCTACCGGCAGGCCGGCGGCGAGCCGTACCAGGAGGTGCTGCCGCCCGCGCCGGTACCGGTGCCGGTGGTGGAGGCCGCCGCCGACGCGGCCGGTCCGCTGCTGCGGGCGGAGGCGGAGCGCCCGTTCGACCTCGCCGAGGGCCCGGTCCTCCGGGCCCTGCTGCTCCGGCACGCGCCGGACGACCACACCGTCCTTCTGACGCTGCATCACATCGCGGTGGACGGCGGCGGGTTGGAGATCGTCGCGCGGGAGCTCGGCGACCGGTACCGGGCGGTCGTGGAGGGCCGCCCGGACGGTCCCGAGGACCCGGCGCCGCGCTACACCGACTTCGCGCGGCGGGAGCGGTCGGCGCCGGAGGACGAGGAGGGCACCGCCTACTGGACCCGGCGGCTCGCGGGGGCCCGCCCGCCCGCGCTGCCGGGTCCGGCGGACGGCACCGCCGCCACCGGGGGCTCCCGCGGCGAGGGGCGCCTCCTCACCGCCCTCCTCCCGACCGGCAGCGTCGAGGGCCTGCGCGAGGCCGGCCGCGCGCACCGGGCCACGCTGTTCACCGTCGTCCTCGCGGCCGCCTTCGGCGCTCTGCTGGAGGCGACCGGCCGGGAGGACCTGGTCGTCGGCTGCGCGAGCGGCCACCGCGACCGGGCCGCCGACCGGAACCTGGTCGGCCTCTGCGTCAACACCCTCCCCGTCCGCCCCGACCTCTCCGGCACCGAGGACTTCGCCGGCCTGCTGGACCGGGTCCGGGACGAGCTGCTGCGGGCGCAGCGGTACCGGCACGTGCCGTTCGACACAATCGTGCGGCGGCTGGACCCGTCCGCCCGGGACACGGACGGCGGCGCCCTGGTCGGTGTCACGGCGGACGTCGTGTCCGGACCCGTCGGACTGCGGTTGCCGGACGCGGAGTGCACCCCGGTCGACGTCCCGCTGGGCACGGCCAAGTTCGGCCTCGGCTTCTTCCTGGAGGAGGCCGTGGACGGGCGTCCCGCCCGGTGCGTGGTGCAGTACGACGCCCGGCGGCTGGACGGCGGGGCCGCGCGGGCCCTGCTGGACGGCTTCGCGGGCCTGCTGACGGGCGTGGCGGCGGCCGGGAACGCCGCGCTGCGCCGGCCGGCCACCGCCCCCCAGGCCGTGCCGGAGGACGCGCCGGCGCCGTCGGCGGAGCACCTGCCCGGTCCGACGCCCGAGGTCGAGGCGGTCTTCGCCGACCTGCTCGGCGAACGGCCGGGCCCCGACGGCGACTTCTTCCTGCTCGGCGGCCACTCGCTGCTCGCGGTACGGGTCGCCGAACGGCTGCGGGAGCGCTTCCACGCGCCGCTCACCGGCCTCGACGTGCTGGAGCACCGCACGCCGCGGGCGCTCGCCGCGCTGCTCGACGAGCGGACGGCCCGGCGCGCGGCGGCCCGCCCGGCCGCCGGGCGGCGTACGTCCGCCCGGGCCGGTACGGTCCTGGTCACCGGCGGCACGGGCGGCGTGGGCGCGTTCGTCCTGCGCGAACTCGCCGCGCGGGGGCGCCCGGTGCGGGCGCTCGTCCGGCCCGAGTCCACGCATCTGGTGCCGGACGGTCCCGACGTCGAGATCGCCGAGGGCGACCTGACCGACCCGGACAGCCTCCGCGCCGCCGTACGCGGGGTGGACGCCGTCATCCACTCCGCCTGCACCTTCACCTCCCCCGAGGTGGACGTGGCCGCGATGCGGGCACTCCTCGCGGAGCGGCGTCCCGGACCGTTCGTCTTCGTCAGCAGCGTCGACGCCTACGGCTCGCCGTCGGTGGCGGAGGTTCCGGAGGGCGCGCCCTCCGAGGAGCCGGTGAGCGCGTACGGGCGGGGCAAGCTGGACTGCGAACGCCTGCTGCTGGAGGCGGCCGGTGCCGGGGGCGGGGCGAGCGTGGTGCGGGCGCCCATCGTCTGGGGCGATCATCCGCGGTTGCGCGACCAGTTGCGCTGGGGTGCGACCGGTGATCTCTACCAGGCGGCACGGGCGGGCGGCCCGGTCGTCCTGCCGGCCGCCGGGGCCGTCCCTCCCTCGGGTGATTCCTGGGCGGGGGCACCGTGGATCCACGCGGCTGCCCTGGCACGGGTGTTGACGCACTGTGTCGAGCGGCCTGTGGACGGGGTCGTCAACGCGATCGGCGGGCATGTGGCCTGGGCCTCGTTCGCCGAGGAGCTCGTCCGGCTCCTGGGCACCTCGGGGCCCGTCGTTCCCGCGGACACGTCCGCACCCGGGCTGCGTCACCGGCACCGGTATCGCGCGGAGGCGTTGGCGGAGTTGCTCGTGCCGCGGGCCGGAGAGGGCTGGCGGGAGGTACTCGGCGCAATGCTGCGGGGCTGACGCGTGGAGGGCGCCCCAGTCCCACCCCTTCGCCGATTCCCGGGGGCCGGCCCCCGGGCCCCCGAAACCGCGCTCCGCGCGGTTGTCCTCAAGCGCCGGACAGGCTGACTTGTCAGCCTGTCCGGCGCTTGAGGACGAGCGGCGAAGCCGCGAAAAGGGGGTCCGGGGACTTGCCCCCGGGAAGCGGCGAAGGGGCGGGACCGGGGCCCAACTCCCCGACCACACACCGTAACCTCGAACACCCCCCTCGAAACCCTCACCGTAATCTCACTCACTTGTGTGAGGATACGACCACGCTCCGCGTTGGTAAGTCTTCCCGAGGCACACCCATGCCGACATCGCACACCGCCAGGCAACCCGGGAAGGCACGCACATGTCCGTAGCCGAAGAGAACCGCACCGAAGAAGACCGTCCGCAGCAGAGCCTCGGAACGGCCGCGGCGCGGAATCTGGCGACGACCACCAAGTCCGAACCCCAGATGCAGGAGATCACCTCCCGGTGGCTCCTGAAGATGCTGCCGTGGAGCCACATCCAGGGCGGTACCTACCGGGTGAACCGGCGGCTCGCCTACACGGTCGGCGACGGCCGGGTCACGTTCATCAAGACGGGAGACCGCGTCGAGGTCATCCCCGCCGAACTCGGCGAGCTGGCGGCGCTGCACGGGTACGAGGACGCCGAGGTGCTCAACGAGCTCGCCCGCCGCTGCGAGCAGCGCGAGTACGGGCCGGGCGACATCCTGGCGACGAAGGGCCAGCCCATCGACGGGGTCGTGCTGCTCGCGCACGGCCGCGTGGAGAAGGTCGGCGAGGGCCCGTACGGGGACGACGCGGTGCTCGGCGTGCTCGCGGACGGCGATCACTTCGGCGGGGACGCCCTGCTCGCCTCGGACGGCACCTGGGAGTACACGGCCCGCGCCGCGACGGCCTGTACGGTCCTGGTGCTGCCGAAGCTGGCCTTCGACCAGGCGGTGGAGCGCTCGGAGTCGCTCCGCGGGCACGTGGAGCGGGTGCGCTCGCTGCCGGCCCAGCGGACCAACAAGTACGGCGAGAAGGAGATCGAACTCCGCGCCGGCCACCGCGGCGAGGCCGACATCCCGGCGACGTTCGTCGACTACGAGGAGCACCCCCGCGAGTACGAGCTGAGCGTGGCGCAGACCGTCCTGCGCGTCCACACCCGCGTCGCCGACCTGTACAACCACCCGATGAACCAGATGGAGCAGCAGCTCCGGCTGACCGTCGAGGCGCTCAAGGAGCGCCAGGAGCACGAGCTCATCAACAACCGGGAGTTCGGCCTCCTCAACAACTGCGAGTACGACCAGCGGCTCCAGCCGCACGACGGCGTCCCCAGCCCGGACGACCTGGACGAACTGCTCAGCCGCCGCCGGGGTTCGAAGCTGTTCCTGGCGCACCCGCGGGCCATCGCGGCGATCGGGCGGGAGTTCAACAAGCGCGGGCTGGTGCCCGAGACGATCGACATGGGCGGCCACCGCATCCCGACCTGGCGCGGGGTGCCGATCTTCCCTTGCAACAAGATCCCGGTCACCGAGGCGCGGACGACGTCGATCATCTGCATGCGTACCGGCGAGGCCGAGCAGGGCGTCATCGGGCTGCGGCAGGCCGGCATCCCGGACGAGATCGAGCCGAGCCTGTCGGTGCGGTTCATGGGCATCAACGAGCAGGCGGTCATGTCGTACCTGGTGACGGCGTACTACTCGGCGGCCGTGCTGGTGCCGGACGCGCTCGGGGTGCTGGAGAACGTCGAGATCGGCCGGTGGCGCTGACCGACCCGGCCCCGGTCCCGGCCCCGACGGGGGTCCGGGGCCGGCGGGAGCCCCCGGGCCCCGCCCGGTGACGTGCCGCCGCCGCGCCGCGCCGGGCCGCCCGCCGCCGGTCCGGCCGCCGCCACGGCCGAGGAGCCGCCGACGGCCGCCCGGCCCGTCGGCAACAGGAACGTGCCGGCCGCCGCCACGGCGCGGACCGGACGAGGAGTCTCGCAGTGACCCAGCCCTTCACCCTGCCCGCCTTCTACCTGAACCACCCCGCCCGGCTCAACCCCCACCTGGAGGAGGCACGCGCCCACGCACGGGAGTGGGCCCGCGGGATGGGCATGCTGGAGGGGTCGGGCGTGTGGGACCAGGCGGACCTCGACGCGCACGACTACGCCCTGCTCTGCGCCTACACGCACCCCGACTGCGACAGCCCGGCGCTGTCGCTGGTCACCGACTGGTACGTGTGGGTGTTCTTCTTCGACGACCACTTCCTTGAACTGTTCAAGCGGACGCAGGACCGCGAGGGCGGCCGCGCCTACCTGGACCGGCTCCCGGCGTTCATGCCCATGGACCCGGCCGCCGCCGTGCCGGAGCCGACGCATCCGGTGGAGGCGGGCCTGGCGGACCTGTGGGCGCGCACGGTCCCGCACATGTCCGCCGACTGGCGTGCCCGGTTCGCGGAGAGCACCCGGAACCTGCTCGACGAGTCGCTCTGGGAGCTGTCCAACATCAACGAGGGGCGGATCGCCAACCCCGTCGAGTACATCGAGATGCGCCGCAAGGTGGGCGGCGCGCCCTGGTCGGCCGGGCTGGTGGAGTACGCGGCCGGCGCCGAGGTGCCGGCGTCGGTGGCCGGCACCCGCCCGATGCGGGTGCTGTCGGACACGTTCGCCGACGCGGTGCACCTGCGCAACGACCTGTTCTCGTACCAGCGCGAGGTCGAAGACGAAGGCGAACTCTCCAACGGCGTCCTGGTGTTGGAGACGTTCCTCGGCTGCGGGACGCAGGAGGCCGCCGAGTCCGTCAACGACCTGCTGACATCGCGGATGCAGCAGTTCGAGCACACGGTCGTCACCGAACTGCCGCAGCTCTTCGCCGATTACGCGCTCGGCCCCGACGGCTGCCGGGCGGTGCTCGCCTACGCCAAGGGCCTCCAGGACTGGCAGTCCGGCGGTCATGAGTGGCACATGCGCTCCAGTCGTTACATGAACCAGGAGGCGGCCCCGAACGGGCTGCCCGGGCCGACCGGTCCCGGTACGTCCGGCCTCGACCTCAAGCACCTGTTCGCGGCGACGGGCACCCGGCGCCTCCGCTCCCTCACCCACGTCCCCCACCAGCACGTCGGCCCGTCCGAACTGCCGGACTTCGACGTGCCGTGCACCCTACGGCTGAGCCCGCACCTGGACCGCGCCCGGCCGAACGCCGTCGAGTGGGCCCGGGAGATGGGCATGCTCGCCCCGCAGCCGGGGGTGCCCGCGTCGTACATCTGGGACGAACGCAAGCTGTACGGGTACGACTTTCCGCTGTGCGCCGCGGGCCTCCACCCGGACGCCACCCCCGAGGAGCTCGACCTGGCCTCGCAGTGGCTGACCTGGGGCACCTACGGCGACGACTACTATCCCGTGGTCTACGGCCGCCCCCGCGACATGACCGGCGCCAAGCTGACCCACGCCCGTCTCCTCGCCCTGATGCCCCTTGACCTGGCGGGTGCGCCCGTACCGCTGACCGCCCTGGAGCGCGGCCTCGCCGACCTCTGGGGGCGCACCGCCGGGTCGATGGACGCCGCGGGCCGCTCCCAACTGCGGGACGCCGTCGAAGTGATGTGCGAGAGCTGGCTGTGGGAGCTGCAGAACCAGGCCGAGCACCGCGTCCCCGAGCCCGTCGACTACATCGAGATGCGCCGCGCCACCTTCGGCTCCGACCTCACCATCGCGCTGTGCCGCGTCGGGCACGGGCGCGCCGTGCCGGACGACGTCTACCGCAGTGGCACGGTCCGCTCCCTGGAGAACGCGGCGATCGACTACGCGACGCTGCTCAACGACGTGTTCTCGTACCAGAAGGAGATCGAGTACGAGGGCGAGGTGCACAACGCCGTCCTGGTGGTGCAGACGTTCTTCGGCTGCGACCGGCGGGCGGCCCTCGCCATCGTCGACGATCTGATGCGCGGCCGGATGAACCAGTTCCGGCACGTGGCCACGCACGAGCTGCCGGTGCTGTACGCGGACGCCGGGCTGGGGCCGGAGGCGCGGGAGGCGCTGGAGGGGTATGTGAAGGAGCTGGAGAACTGGCTGGCGGGGATCCTCAACTGGCACCGCGGGTGCCGGAGGTACCGCCAGGAGGATCTGGAGCGGAACTTCCGTTACCTTCCGGTGCCTGAGCCGTCCGCGTTCCTGCCCGCCGTCCCCTGGGGGGCTTCCCGCTGACCGGCGGCGGGGGCGGCCGGCGGCGCCGTCCCGCCCCCGCCGACGGTTCACACCCGGTCCACGATGCCCGCCTTCCCGGCCTCCCGCGCGCAGTGGGCGCAGCAGTACCACTGCCCGTCGGCCTCCACGCCGTGCCCGATGACCCGGACGCGGCAGTGCTCGCAGATCGGGGCCATGCGGTGGATGGCGCAGGAGAAGGAGTCGAAGGCGTGCCGGGAGCCGTCCTGGGTCTCGACGAAGAACGCCATGTCGTAGTCGTTGCCGCAAACTTCGCACTCTGCCATGCGCCGCATGCTCCGGAGTGCGGTGGACGCTGGCAAGCGCCCGGCGGGCGCGTCGAACGGGCTGCACCCGCCCGGCGGAGCGGGCGGCCGACGCCGAGCGGCCGGCTCAGAGCTCCAGCCGGTAGCGGTACCACCGCTCGGCCGGCCGCAGGCCCGCCGCGGCCAGGGCCTCGGCGGTGACCGGGTCGCCGTGCTCCTGGACCTCCAGCAGGGCGGTTCGCGGATGGTCGCGGCGGAGCCGGGCGACGAGTTCCGCGATCAGGCAGGCGACGGAGGGGCCGTCGGCCGCGGCGCCCCGGAAGACGATGTCGACCAGCGCCTCCGTGCCGGCGATCACGGCGGTGGCCTGGGCGGCCGTGCGGCCGGCGGGGGTGAGGAGGTCCAGGGTGAGGTGCGGGAGCGGCGGGAGGTCGCGCAGCACCTCGGCGGCGTCGCGCGGGGTGTAGGGGCGTCCGGTGACCTCGGAGTAGAGGCGGGCGTGCTCCGCGAGCAGGCCGGCGGCGGCCGGGACGGTGACCTGACGGACCGTCACCTGCGGGAGTCCGGGGGGCCGTTGCCAGTCGGCCAGGGGGGCGGGGGTCGTCCAGCGGCCGCCCGGCTCCTCCTTCGCTTCGGCGCCCAGCTCCGCCGCGACGCCGTCCCCGTCCGTGCCGGTCCACTCCAGGGCCGTGAGCCCGCCGGCCGCCGCCCTGCGGGCCGCGCCGCGCAGCAGCCGGCCGGCCGTCTCCCGCTCCTCGGCGGTGGCGGCGCGCCGGCCGTGGACGCCGGTGGTGAGGCGTTCGCGCTCCCGGGAGACCAGCAGCCACTGGACGTCGGCGGCGTCGCCCCCGGCGGCCGGCGGGTGGACCTCGGCCCAGCCCAGCAGGCGACCGTCGGGGCGGCGGGCGACGACGGCCCACGCCGGGCGGTCGGCGGCATCGCGACCCAGGTCGGGGACGGGCATCGGCAGCCCGGCGTAGAGCTCCCCGTACAGGCGGACGTCGACATCCGTGTCGTCCTGGTACGCAACGTATTCGACCGTGATGCCCATGCGCTGTGCTCTCTCGCTCATGCCCGGGGTACGGGCCCGGCGGCACCCGCACTCGAACTATTGTGCTCGATGTTCCCTCCGTACCCGTGAAAGGACCCCCGTGCGCCTCGCACCCGCCGCCGTGACCGCCGCCCTCCTCGTCCTGGCCCTGCCGGCCGCGACCGCGACCGCCGCCGAGGCCCGGCCGGGCGCGGGGGCGCCGACCGCGGCCGTGCGCGCCGTGCCCGGGGAGGCCGTCCGGATCACCGAGGGCCAGGTGCGCGAGGCCGCCCCCGGCACACCGCTGCTGTACCCGAGCGTCACCAGCTGTCTGACGGTGACCGTGCGGCTCGCGGGCGGCGGCCTGGTGGGCGCCCACGCCAGTCTGTTCCAGGTGCCCGGCGAGCTGCGCTCGGACGCGATCCTGCCCGCCCTACGGGCCCGGATCGGCCACCGGCCGGTGCGGTCCGTGGAGGTCAAGGGGGCGCTCGGCGCCTGGCACCCGGGCTATCTGACCAAGGCCGTCGAGGCGTACGGCCCGGACGAGCGGGTCCCGGTGCCCTCGGGCCCCGACGCCGAGGGCGTGGCGCGGGCCGTGGCCCGGGGGCTGGGGCAGCCGCGTGCCGTGGTCGCGGTGGCGGACGTGCCGGACGGGGACCTGCTCGTCCGGTGACCTCGGCAGAGGTGCCGGAGGGGACCGTCCGGTGACCTCGGTGACGTGCCGGACGGGGACCTGGCCGTCCGCTGACCCCGGCAGAGGTGCCGGAGGGACCGTCCGGTGACCTCGGTGACGTGCCGGACGGGGACCTGGCCGTCCGCTGACCCCGGCGGGCCCCCGTCGTACGCCGCTCCCCCGCGCCCGGGTGGGCCGGCGGCCGGATCCGAGGGAAACTGGAAGGACCGGCTCCGTTAGGACCGGGGTCCGGGGCACGCGTCGTGCCCCCGGGCCGGCCCCTGACAACACCACGCACGTTCCTTGCCTCACCCGCTCGCGCGGCGCTCGCCGCGCGCGTCCCGTGAGCCTCACGCGACCCAGGTCACCGGGTGTGCCGCCGACCACCGGGGCAGACGCCGGGACGTCCGGCCGGGAGCGCGGGGCTTCCGGCCGAGCTGTCCGGGAGGTGCGTCATGGCAACGGTCGAACAACGTTCCGACGGCGCGGGGGGTGACTCGGGGACGGTGACCACGTCCGTCCCGGCACGGCTGGACCGGCTGCCGTGGTCGCGGTGGCACTGGATGGTGGTCATCGGCCTCGGCACGGTGTGGATACTCGACGGCCTTGAGGTGACCGTCGTCGGCAACATCGCCTCCCGGCTGTCCGAGCACGGCAGCGGCCTCGACATCTCCTCCGCCCAGGTGACCGGCCTCGCCGCCGCGCTGTACGTGGCGGGCGCCTGTGTGGGCGCCCTTTTCTTCGGCTGGCTGACCGACCGGCTGGGCCGCAAAAAACTCTTCATGCTGACGCTCGCGGTGTACCTGGCCGCGACCGCGATGACCGGACTGTCCTTCCACTCCTGGTGGTTCTTCCTCTTCCGCTTCCTCACCGGCTGCGGCATCGGCGGTGAGTACGCGGCCATCAACTCCGCGGTGGACGAGCTGATACCGGCCCCCTACCGGGGGCGCGTCGACCTCATCATCAACGGCAGCTTCTGGATCGGCGCCGTGGGCGGGTCGCTGCTTTCGGTCCTCATGCTCGACACCGCTCTCTTCCCGGCCTGGCTCGGCTGGCGGCTCACCTTCGGTCTCGGCGTGGTCCTGGGCCTGGTGATCCTGCTGGTCCGGCGGAACGTCCCCGAGTCGCCCCGCTGGCTGTTCATCCACGGCCGCGGCGAGGAGGCGGAGGAACTGGTCGGCTCCATCGAGCGACAGGTCGCCGCCGACACGGGCCGCCCCTGCGAGCCGGTCGACCGGAAGATCACCATCCACCGGCGCGGCAGCGTCGGCTTCCTGACCATCGCGCGGACTGTCTTCCGTGACTATCCCCGCAGGTCCGCGCTGGGCCTGGCCCTCTTCATCGGCCAGGCGTTCCTCTACAACGCGATCACGTTCGGCTTCGGCTCGATCCTCACCGACTTCTTCTCGGTGCCCTCCGGTCACACGGGCTATTACTTCGCGGTCATCGCCTTTGTGAATTTCCTCGGCCCGCTGCTGCTGGGGCGCCTCTTCGACACCGTCGGCCGGCGGCCGATGATCACGGGCACCTATGTGCTGAGCGGTCTGCTGCTGTTCGGCACCGCCTGGCTGTTCGGCCGGGGTTCGCTGACGGCGGCCACGATGACGGCGTGCTGGTGCGTGGTGCTGTTCTTCGCCTCGGCGGGGGCCAGCAGCGCCTACCTGACGGTGAGCGAGATCTTCCCGATGGAGACGCGCGCGCTGGCCATCGCGTTCTTCTACGCGGTCGGCACGGCCGCCGGCGGCATCACCGGCCCGCTGCTGTTCGCCAAGCTGACCGGCTCCGGGGTGGTCGGCGACACCGTGCTGGCGTTTCAGATCGGCGCGGCGCTGATGACGGTCGCGGGCGTGGTGGCGGGCTTCCTCGCCCTGCCCGCCGAACGCCGTTCGCTGGAGGACATCGCCACCCCGCTCACGGCCGCGACCCCGGACACGGGCGCCCCGACCGGCACTCCCTGACGCCCCGTCACGGCCGCTTGACCCCGGCCGGGCGCTGAGGCCAGGCCCGCACGCACACCACCGCGTGCGGGCCTTCGGTTTGCCTTCGCACCCGTCCGGCTCCTGACGCACCCGGTTTTCGAGAGTCAGATCACTTTCAGAACACTTGTTTTGACATGCGCACGCCGCCATTGTGTTGCCCGGCACTCACCCCCCGGACACCCCGTGCCACCAGCCTGATCCGCGTTTCCCCTCCACCCACCTCCCGGGAGCGTCCCGCATGCGTCTCTACGCGCGTCGAATATCCGTCACCGCCGGCCTCGCCGCCCTGGCCGGCGCGATCGTCCTCAACGGGCCGAGCGCCCAGGCCGCGCCGCCCGCCCCGGTGGACGCCGCCACCGCGCGTTCCTACGTGGACGCGCTGACCGTCCGCCCCGAGGGCACCCTCGACGGTTACAGCCGGGCCCAGTTCCCGCACTGGATCACCCAGCACGGGGAGTGCAACACCCGCGAGGTCGTCCTCCAGCGCGACGGCCAGGACGTCGAGCAGGACGACCGCTGCGCCGCCGTCGAGGGCACCTGGTACTCCCCTACGACGGCGCCACCTGGCACGACGCCTCCGACGTCGACATCGACCACGTCGTCCCGCTCGCCGAGGCGTGGCGCTCCGGGGCGAACACGTGGACCAAGGCCGACCGGCAGAAGTTCGCCAACGACCTGACGCGCCCCCAGCTCATCGCCGTGACCGACCGCGTCAACCAGGCGAAGGGCGACAAGGATCCGGCGAAGTGGATGCCCCCGCGCGCCGACTACGCCTGTACGTACGTGCGCATGTGGGTCACCGTCAAGCACGACTACAAGCTGACGGTGGACAGCGCCGAGAAGAACAAGCTGGCGGCGGTCCTCAAGGGCTGCTGACCCGGAACGCCCCTCCCCCGGGCCCGTCGCCCCTACCCGGGCGGCGGGCCCGCCACCGTCCGCGCGATGTCGAGGGTGAGCCGCTGCCAGGGATCGCGCGGGTCGCGGCCGGTCAGTTCGCGGATCCGGCGCAGCCGGTAGCGCAGGGACTGCGGGTGCAGCCGCAGGCCGCGGGCGGCGGCGGTGGCGGAGCCCGTGTCGAGGTACGCGGTCAGCGCCTCCAGCAGGTGCCGCTGGGCGGGCCGGGCGAGCGGGCCGAGGACCAGGCGGCCGATGTGCTCCGCGTCCGTGGCCGGGTGCCCGGCGAGCAGCGCCAGCACGTGCGCGTCGGCGTCGGTGAGGATCCGCCCGGAACGGTGGGCGTGCTCCGGCGCGGTGGCGAGGGCGCCGGCGGCGAGGCGGTGGGCGACGGCGATGCGGTCCAGGCCCTCGCCGGTGATCGCGCAGCCGCGCAGACCGCGTTCCCGCAGCACCCCGGGGCCGCCGGGGCGGCGTCCGCGGGGAGCAGCAGCACGGTTCGGGAGCCCTGCGCGGTGGCCAATGGGGTGCCGGCGGCCGGGCCGGTGAGCACGGCGAGCAGCTCCGCCGGGTCGGCCGGGTCCTCGTCCTCGCGCGGCACGACGACCAGCAGGCAGTAGGGGTACGGCAGTTCGACGCCGAGGCGGGCGGCCCGGTCGGTCACCGCGCCGACGGACGCGTGCCGGCCGGCGATCAGGTCGTCCAGCAGCAGGCGCAGCGCCTGCGCGCGGTCGCCCGCGAGCCGTTCGCTGGTGGCGGTGTAGGAACCGGCCATCACCTCGCACAGGGTGTCGAGGGTGGTGAGGAGCCGCCGGGTGAGGGCGAACGCGTCGGCGGCGGCGGAGGGGGCGGCGCGGGCCGCGATCTCGTCCACCAGCACGGTGGCGGCGACCCGGTAGGCCCGCAGCACGGCCGGCAGCGGGCGGCCGTCGGCGGCCCGGGCGGCCGCGATGCCGCGGAAGCGGCGCAGGTCGGCGGGGCCGATGTCGCCGTCGACGGTCCACAGGTGCAGGAAGCGCTCCAGCGCCCAGGCGGCTATGGCCCGGACCTCCCCGCGGCGCCCGTCGTCCAGGTCCGCGTAGGCGGGGACCCGTTCGTGCACCGCGTCGACGACGGCCTCGACGACGCGGGGGTCGGCGACCAGCTCCCGGCGGATCCGCTCGCGTTCGTTCGTCACCCCGTGATGGTCGCAGTACTCACCCCGTGCGCACCACCGTGGACGGGGCACGTCGCCGCCGTGAGGATCGCTGCCGGAACGCAGCGGTTCCACGGACGGGAGGCGGGACGGACCCATGGCGACCACGCCGCGCTGGGCGGACTACCAGTACGAGATCTACCTGAACGGCCTGTCGGGGGCGGTGCCCCGGCTGCCGGCCGACCCGAGCCGGCTGGAGGAGCTGGTCGAACGGCGGCTCGGCGCCGGCCCGGCGGGGTACGTGATCGGCGCCGCGGGCAGCGGGAGCACCGCCCGCGCCAACCGCGCCGCCCTCGACCGGTGGCGGATCGTGCCGCGGATGCTGCGGGACGTGGCCGAACGCGACCTTTCCGTCGAGCTGTTCGGCCGCCGGCTGCCGGTGCCACTGGCGCTGGCGCCGGTCGGCATCCTGTCGATCGCGCATCCGGACGCGGAGCCGGCCGCGGCCCGCGCCGCCGCCGCGCGCGGCGTCCCGTACATCCTGTCGTCGGCGTCCAGCACGCCGATGGAGCGGGTCGCCGAGGCGATGGGCGACGCCGAGCGGTGGTTCCAGCTGTACTGGCCGAAGGACCGCGAGGTGGCCCGGAGTTTCCTGGCCCGGGCCCGGGCGGCGGGCTACACGGCCCTGTTCGTCACCCTCGACACCCCGCTGCTGTCCTGGCGCCCCCGCGACCTGGACCAGGCGTACCTGCCGTTCCTGCACGGGGTGGGCACCGCCAACTACTTCAGCGACCCGGCGTTCCGGGCCGGGCTGGCCAAGCCGGTGGAGGAGGACCGCGAGGCGGCGGTCCGGCACTTCCTCGGGATGTTCTCCGACGCCGGGAAGACCTGGCCCGACCTGGCGTTCCTGCGGGAGCACTGGGACGGCCCGATCGTCCTCAAGGGCGTGCTGCACCCGGACGACGCGCGGGCCGCCGCCGACGCGGGCGTGGACGGCGTCGTGGTCTCCAATCACGGCGGCCGGCAGGTGGCGGGCGCGGTGGCCGCCGCCGACGCGCTGCCCGGCGTGGTGGCGGCGGCCGGCGACCGGCTGACCGTGCTGTTCGACAGCGGGGTGCGCACGGGCGACGACGTGTTCAAGGCGCTCGCGCTGGGGGCGCGGGCGGTGCTGCTGGGCCGGCCGTACGTGTACGGGCTGGCCCTGGACGGGCAGGCCGGCGTGGACCACGTCATCCGGTGCCTGCTCGCCGAGTTGGACCTGACCCTGGCCCTGTCCGGGCACGCGGGTCCGGCCTCGCCGGGCCCGGCCGATCTGGTGCGGGAGGCGCTGTGAGCGAGCTGAGGAACGTCCTGGCCGTGGTCTCCCCGCACGTCGGCGGGCGGGCGGCCGGCGCCGCGCTCGCCGGCCTGTTCCCGGGCCGGGCGCGGGTGACCGTCGTGGAGGCGGCCGACGAGGACCCGGCCGCGCTGCGCGAGGCGCACGTCGTCATCACCGGTCTGGGGCCGGTGACGGCCGCGCACTTCGCCGCCGCGCCCGCCCTGGAGCTCGTCCAGTGCGCCAGCCACGGCTACGACTACGTGGACCTGGAGGCGGCCCGGGCGCGCTCGATCCCGGTCTGCACCATCGGTTCCAGCACGGCGGAGCGGCAGAACGTGGCCGAGCAGACCTTCGCCCTGATGCTGGCCCTCGCCAAGCAGTTGGTCCCGGCGCACACCGCGCTCGCCGAGGGGGACTGGGCGCTGCCGCGCCTCCAGTCGTCCGTCACCGAGCTGTCCGGCAAGACGCTGGGCATCGTGGGACTCGGCACGATCGGCACCGAAGTGGCCCGCCGGGCGGCCGCGTTCGACATGCGGATCGTCTACAGCGGGCCGGAGGCGGCCCCGCCGGAGACCGAGGCCCGGCTCGGTGCCCGCCGCGTCGACCTGGACGAGTTGCTCCGCACCTCCGACTACGTCACGCTGCACGCGCCGCTCACCGACGCCACCCGGCACCTGCTGGACGCCGGGCGGCTGGCCCTGCTCAAGCCCACGGCGTTCGTGGTGAACACGGCCCGCGGCGCCCTGATCGACCAGGAGGCGCTCGCCGACGCGCTGGAGGCGGGCACGCTGGCCGGCGCCGGGCTGGACGTCTTCGAGCCCGAGCCTCCCCCGGCGTCGCTGCGGCTGCTGCGCGCCCCCAACGTGGTCCTCTCCCCGCACGTCGCGGGCGTCACCCGGGAGACGCTGGTGCGCATCGCGCTCGCCGCCGTGCAGAACGTTCTGGAGCACTTCGAGGGCAAGCCGCCGCGGGACGTGGTCTCCTGAAGTCCCTTTCCACGACCGGAGGTTCCGACATGCACCGAAGAACGGCCCCGCGTGGCCGCTTGGTCCGCGCCCTGCTGTGCGGCGTCCTGGCGCTGCTGCCCGCGTTCGCGGGCGGCGTCGCCGCGGCGTCGCCCGCGAACGCCGGGACCGTGGCGCAGGCGTGCGGCACGGACACCACGGCCCTCGGCCGGCCCGACCGGCCCGTCGCCGGGTCACTGGTGTCGGCCGTCCGCGCCGACGGCAGGACCGAGCAGTTCCAGCAGTTCTACGACACCTCGACGATGGGCGGACTGCCCTTCGTCTGGCACCGGTCGCAGGACGAGCCGGGCGGCGCGTACGGCGACTGGGAGCGGGTGAGCGCGACGCCCGTCGGGCCCAAGCTGTACGAGGTGGACGCGGTGGAGAACTCCGCCGGCGGGCTGGAGGTGTTCTTCGCCTCCTACGGCGGCTTCTGCCACACCGTGCTGCGCACGCCTGACGACGCATGGCCCCCGGCGGAGAGCTTCGAGCTGGCACCGCCTCCGTACCACGGCGGTCTGACCCTCTTCAAGGACCGTGACGGCCGGCTGCACGCCTTCGCCGCGAGCCGGTCCACCGGCGCGGCCATGGAGGTGCGCAGCCAGTACGCGACCGCCGACGACCGGTGGGGCGGGGTGCGTGCCACGGGCCCGGTGCCGGAGAGCAGCGTGGGGCTGAGCGCGCCCTCGTCCGTCACCCAGCTTCCCGACGGCCGGCTGCGGCTGGTCGCCCGGGAGTGGAACCGCGACCGCTTCTGGACGGTCACCGAGCGGGAACCCTTCCTGGCCTGGGGGCCGTGGCGGCTGTGCGCGGACGCGAGCTGCTCCTGACGGCCGGACTCCGGCCGGTTTTCCCCGCCCGCCGACGTCGTCGGACGCCGGCGCACGGCGGATGATCCGGGGCGAACCGGGCCGTGGCGGTGGCGGGTTCGGACCGGGGGCGCGCCCCGCCCCGTAGGCGGCGCCCGCGGCGCGTCCTAGCCTCGCCGTATGGCGATGAACCGCTACCACCGCTTCTACTGCCGGTCCCGGCGCTGGGCCCGGACCGTCGAGGAACGGCTGCTGCCCTGGGCGCTGAACGGTGTGCCGCTCGGTTCCGACGCCCTGGAGATCGGCCCGGGGTACGGCGTCACGACGGACGGGCTGCTGCACCGGGTGGACCGCCTGACGCTCGCCGAGGTCGATCCGTCCGCCGTCGGGCGGCTGCGCCGCCGCTACGGCGGACGGGTCGACGTCGTCCACGCGGACGGCGCCGAACTGCCCCTGCCGGACGGTCGGTTCCACGCGGTCACCTGCTTCACGATGCTCCACCACGTGCCTTCGCCCGAACGGCAGGACCGGCTGTTCGCGGAGGCCCGCCGGGTGCTGCGGCCGGGCGGTGTCTTCGCGGGCTGCGACGCGCTGGACGGAACCGTCTTCCGTCTCCTGCACCGGGGCGACACCTGCGTCCCGGTGCCACCGGACACGCTGGCGTCCCGGCTCAGGGCGGCGGGCTTCGACGAGGCCCAGGTCAGCGCCGGAAAGGGAAGATTCCGCTTCCGGGCGTTCGCGGGCGGCGGGTGAGCCGGTGGCGGGTGAGCCGGTGGCGACGGGTCGCCTACTTCAGCTTGTACTCACACGGCTTGTTGCTCTTGCCGTCCTGGTTGTCCGCGACCTTCTTCCCGTCGACGAGGATGGTGCACGACGCGGCGCGCAGCATCCCGTTCTCGGCCTGCGACGATCCGGGGACCACGCTCACCAGCCGGCCGACCTTGCGCTCCGCGCCCTCCGGCGCGATGGTGGCGGTCCTCTTCCAGGGCAGGGTCACCTGCTGCGCGCCATTGCCGTCGAGGTTGTAGTAGATCTGCGTCGTGCCCTTGCCCCGCACCTCCAGGGTCACCTGGTGGGACGCCCCCTTGTCGGCGCCCTCCTGGGGCTCGGCCTTCGCCCCCTGTGACGCGGACGCGCCCTTGTCGCCCTTGTCGTCGCTCTTGCCCCCACCACCGCAACCGGCCAGCAGTGCGGCGGTCGCGACCGTGACGACGGCCATGACTGTCTTGCGCATGTCTCCTCTTCCGACGGCGTCGACCCGGGCGGACGGCCCGGACCGGCCGTCGATCATATGCCCGACGCGCGGGGCGGCCCCGGCCGGGCGGGCGCCCCGCCGTGGCGGGGCGTCACAGGTGGCGGCTCAGGCACACCAGGTCGGGCTCGAAGCCCAGCTCCCGCCAGAGCCGCTGCCCGGCACGGTCGCCGACGGGCGACAGGAAGCGGACGGTTCCGGCGTCCCGGGCCCGGAGCAGGTCGACCGCGGCCTCCGCGAGGGCTCGTTCGACACCGCGGTCACGCTGCCCGGGCATGACGTACAGCGCGTCGATCTCGCCGACGATGCCGGGGAGCAGCCCGTCTCCGGCGTCGATACGGCCGTTCACGAAGCCGGCGATCCGGCCGTCCTCCACCGCCACCAGGCAGAAGGCGTCGCGGTGCCACGCGGACACCGCCAGCATGCGGGCCAGGTTCCGGCGGGCGGGCGCGGCGAGCGGGCCGCCGCCCTCGGTCTCCCGGCACATCCTGTCCCACAGCGCGCCGACCGCGCCGCCTTCGTCTTCGTGGATCCGCCTGATCTCCATGGTCGTTCCTTCCGTTCCGTACGGGCTGGGGGCACGTGGGAGCGGAAGGGCCGGCGGGGCGCGCGGCCGAGGGGTGCGGTGGTGTCGTCTCCAGCGTCAACCCGGCATGCGGGTCATGGTTGTCGGCCGGCGGGCGCGGGGCAAGCGGTTTTCCCGCGGGGCGGGTGGCGGCGCGCGTCAGCTCTCGCGGAAGCCGTCGCGCAGCAGGGAAAAGGCGTGGTCGGCGTCGGCGACGGCCTCGGGGTGGACCTCGTCGGCCGAGCGGCCCGTGACGATGCGTTCCCAGTTGGCCAGGGCGAGGGTGCGCCGGGTGGCGACCAGCTGGCCGGCCAGCAACCGGGCGGTGATCTCCGGCCGTTCGGTGTCCAGCGTCTCGCGGAGGGCCTCCGCCAGGGCCTCCTCCTCGCGGGCCAGGTACTCGCCCATCCGGGCCACCAGGGTCGGCGTCGAGCGGATGAGGCCGTGGAAGGCGAGGACCTCCGCGGCGTCGTTGAGGCCGGTGATGGGGTCGCGGGCGTCCAGGCGGGCGCGGAAGTCGCGGTGCAGGGCGTCCAGAACGGAGGTGCCGGGGCCGCGGCCGCGGACGATGTCGGCCGCCTCGGTCTGGTGGTCGGCGAACCGGTGGACGACCAGGTCCTCCTTGGTCGGGAAGTACCGGAACAGCGTCGGCTTGGAGACCTCGGCCTCCGCCGCGATGTCCGCCACCGAGACCCCGTCGAAGCCGTGCCGGAGGAACAGTCTGATCGCCGTGTCGGAGATGGCCGCCCGCGTCCGCTGCTTCTTGCGCTCCCGCAGGCCCGTCGATCCGTCCATGCGGCCACCCTAGCACGCACGTTACCAGGGAACTCAACTGACCAAGTCCATAATGTGACCCGGTAATCCATTTCCCGGACCCGCCCGTCGCCGCCGACAATGGCGCCCATGGAGCTGCGCGGGGAGAGGGTCGTGCTGCGACCCGCCGGGAACGGGGACGCCGTGATCCTCGACAGGATCGTCCGGGAGCCGGCCGTCGCACGCTGGTGGTCGCCGCCGGATGACTACACGGACATGCTCGCCGTCACCCTCGGCACCCCCGGAGGCGAGGTCGTCGGGGCGATCCGGTACGACGAGGAGACCGATCCGGAGTTCCGGAGCGCCGGCATGGACATCTTCCTGACGACGGCTCACCACGGCGAGGGCCTCGGCACCGACGCCCTCCGCACGCTCGCCCGGTGGCTGATCGGCGAGCGCGGACACCACCGGCTCACCATCGACCCGCTGGCCGCCAACACGGCCGCCGTCCGCTGCTACACCAGGCTCGGTTTCCGGCCGGTCGGAATCCTGCGCGCCTACCAGCGCGACCACCGCTCGGGGGCCTGGCAGGACGCCCTGCTCATGGACCTGCTCGCGGACGAACTCACCTGAACCGCCTGATTCACGCGCCCTCCGCCCCGCCCTGACAGCGCGGGCACCAGTACGTCGGCCGTTCCCTGCCGGGCTCGCCCTGGTCCGCGAGGCGGACCGGCCCGCCGCAGCGGCGGCAGGGGCGGCCGGCCCGGCCGTAGACCCAGAGCCGGCGGTCGGGGTGGGGGTCGGCGGTGGTGATCCGGGCGGAGCGGTCCTTGTTGACGTCGAGGAGCTTCCGGGCCAGGGCCGGCAGCCGGGCCGGCGACGGCACCCGTTCCATGGGCAGCCACGGCGAGATCCGCAGCATGAAGCAGATCTCGGACTTGTAGACGTTGCCGACGCCGGCGAGGTTGCGCTGGTCGAGCAGCGCTTCGCCGACGGCCCGTTCCGGGTCGGCGAGCAGACGGCGGAGCGCCTCCGCCGCGTCCCAGTCCGGGCCGAGGAGGTCCGGCCCGAGGTGGCCGACGACGGTGGACTCGTCGCCGGTGCGCAGGAGTTCGAGTACGGGGAGGCGGTAACCGACCGCGACGTGGCGGTCGTTGGCGAGGACGGCGCGGATCCGGTGCTCGGGACCGCCGGGCCGGCGTTCGCCGGCGGCGTGGACGCGCCAGGAGCCCTCCATGCCGAGGTGCGAGTGGAGGGTGAGTCCACCGTCCACCCGCAGGAGCAGGTGCTTGCCCCGCGACACCGCCTCGACGACGTCCCGGCCGGCGAGGTCGGCCGTCGCCAGGGCGGGGACGCGCAGGTCGCTGCGGGTCAGCGTGGTGCCCGCCAGAGCGCGGTGGAGGCGCCGCGCGGTCCGCCAGACGGTGTCGCCCTCGGGCATGCGGCGCCTCCCACGGCGTACGGTCCCTCAGTCGCGGGACAGCGGTGTCTTGAGGGACACCCGGCCGCTCACCTCCTCCGGCACGGTGTCCTCCACCCAGGATGCGGCCCGCCCCGCCGTGGCGTCACCGGTGGCGGCGAGGTGGGAGAGCCGCTGGGTGACGCCCGAGGCGGCGGGAGCGGGGGCGGCCGTCGGGCCTTCGGCGGCGTACGCGGTGGTGGTCGCGGTGGCGAGGCCGCCGGAAAGGAGGAGCAGCGACCCGGCGGCGATGCGCGACATGATGCGGTTGTTCATGCCGTGCCAACGAGCCACCGGGGACAAACGACACGAACGCCGCCTGACGCCCGTTCCACCCCTCACTCCGCGTGTCGGAGCTTGTCCGGATTCAGTACGGCGAAGACGGCGTGGATCCGGCCGTCGCGCACGTCGATCAGGACGACCTGGTCGCTGCCGCGCGCGGTGAGCCGGAGCGCGGGCTCGCCGTTGACCTCGATGAACCGCTGGGCGGTGATCTCGTACTTGGTCGCCAGCCCCAGCACGAACGCCGCCGCCTTGTCCCGGCCGAGGACCGGCCGCAGCGCCGCGCTGACCTTGCCGCCGCCGTCGCTCCATACCGTCACGTCGGCGCTCAGCAGGTCCTTCAACCCGGCCAGGTCGCCGCCGGCCGCCGCCTCCAGGAACCGGGTGAGCAGCCGCTCGTGCTCCTCGCGCGACGGCCGCGGCCTGGGCCGGGCGGCCGTGAGGTGGCCGAGGGCGCGCCGGTGGATCTGCCGGCAGGTCGCCGCGGAGGCGCCGACGACCTCGGCGATCTGCTCGTACGGCATCTCGAACGCGTCGCGCAGCACGAACACCGCGCGCTCCGGCGGAGTGAGCCGTTCCATCATGTGGAGGGTGGCGTAGGAGAGGCTGTCGCGCAGTTCGGCCGTGTCCAACGGCCCGGCCGCGTCCGTGGCGACGGGCTCGGGCAGCCACTCACCCCGGTACGCCTCGCGGGTGACGCGGGCGGAGCGGAGCTGGTCCAGGGCGAGGCGGGAGACGACCGTCGCGAGGAAGGCGCGCGGGTCGCGGACGGTCTCCCGGCCGGTGCGGGCCCAGCGCAGGTACGCCTCCTGGACCACGTCCTCGGCGTCCCACATGCTGCCCAGCATCCGGTAGGCGATCCCCAGCAGCAGGGACCGCTGCTCCTCGAACACCTCGTCCACGTCTCCCCGTTCCCCCGGCTCCGGCGCGCGGGGCGCGCGGGCCGGGCGGCTGCGGCGGCCGGGACCTCCCCGGACGCGGCGCGGCCAGGATACCGGCCGGTTCATACGACCGTACGGGAGCCGGCGGCGGGGACGGAACAGGGGCCGGATTTCCCGTCCGGCGGGGCCCGTCGGCCCCTGGCGGGCCGCCGCCGGGCCGCGCAGCGTGGGCGGCGGAACCACCCTTGATCTGCGGAGGGACTGATGGCGATGGGCGCGGCGCGACTCGGCACCACCGACCTGGAGACGCTGCTGACGGCGGCCGCGGCGGCCCCGTCGATCCACAACTCCCAGCCGTGGGAGTTCCGTCCGGTCCCGGGCGCGTTCCGGCTGGAGGTGCGTTCGGCCGCGGACCGGTGGCTGCCGGCCGCCGACCCGACGGGGCGGGCGCGGCTGCTGTCCATCGGCGCGGCCCTGTTCAACCTACGGGTGGCGGCGGGGCACTTGGGCCGCCGGCCGCGGGTGCGGCTGCTGCCCGACACCGGGGACCCGGGGCTGGCGGCCGTCGTGGACCTCACCGGCCTCCCGCCGGACCCCTCCCGGCAGCCGGACCTCTACGAGGCCATCGCCCTGCGCCGTACGAGCCGGGCGCCGTTCACGGGACGGCCGGTCCCCGGCCGGACGCTGAACGAGCTGGCGTCGGCCGTGCTGAGCGAGGGCGCCCGGCTGTACCTGCCCGGCGTCGTCGCCACCCGCCGGATGCTGGCCCTGACCGCCGAGGCGGAGCGGCGCAACCGCCGGGACTCGACGCGGGTCCGGGAGAGCCGCGCCTGGGTGCACGCCGGGGCCTTCCCCTACGGGATCCCGGCCGCCGCGTTGGGGCCGGTGGACGCGACGGGCCGGATGCCGGTGCGCGACTTCACCGCGGCGGGCCGCGCCCGGCGGGCCCCGGCGGTGCCCTTCGAACGCCACACGCAGCTGGCCCTGGTGGTTACGGGCCGGGACCGCCCGGCGGACTGGCTGCGGGCCGGCCAGGCGCTGCAGCGCGCGCTGCTGCTGGCCACCGCCCGCGGCCTGCGCACCTGCCCGCTGCACCAGGCCCTGGAGTGGCCCGACCTCCGCCGGGCCCTCAGCGGTGAGCCGAGCTGCCCGCAGTTCCTCTTCCGCCTGGGGTACGGCCCCCAGGGCGCGCCGACGCCACGCGCGGCGCTCATGGTGGACGAGCCCGCCCCGGGCCCCAAATAAAAACCCAGACACATTCTTAACCAAGTTAACTTATCCTGGGCGCGTCACCTTCCACCGTGGAGAGGAAGCGCCCACCATGCCGCCCCACATCCAGGAGTCCGAGGAACGCCGGCCGGCCACCGGCGGCCCAGGTGCCGCGCTCGCCGAGGAGCGGGAGTACGCGGCGGCGTGCCGCGAGGCCGCGCGCCGCCAGGCGACCGACGCCGGGGAGCAGGTCACCGAGGGCGAGGACGTCTCGGGCGACGGCGCGAGCGCGGAGGCGCTCGGCCGGTACCTGCGGACCCGCGCCCGCCGGCTGGCGGAGGAACCCGACGGCCCGCCGTTCTTCGGACGGCTCGACTTCGAGGACGGGCCCGCCGCCGGCGACCACCGGGGGCAGCGGTACCACGTCGGCCGGCGCCGCGTCTCGGTCCACCCGGCCGCGCCGCCCCTGGTGATCGACTGGCGGGCGCCGGTCGCCCGCGTCTACTACCAGGCGAGCGCCCGCGACCCCCAAGGCGTCGCCGTCCGCCGCCGGTTCGGCTGGGCGCCCGGCGGCGACGGCGCCCCCGACGGCCTGACCGCGCTGGAGGACGAACACCTGGACCCCGCGCGGGCCACCGCGACGGCCGCCGCGGCCGGCCTGCTCACCGCGGAGATCGAACGGCCCCGGCTCGGACCGATGCGCGACATCGCGGCGACCATCCAGCCGGAACAGGACGACTTGGTCCGCGGCGGCCTCGCCGGCTCGGTCTGCGTCCAGGGCGCCCCCGGAAGCGGCAAGACGGCGGTCGGTCTGCACCGCGCCGCGTACCTGCTGTACACCTTCCCCGAACGGCTGCGCCGCGGCGGGAACGCCCACCGAAGAGACGATGTTCAAACGTCTGATGTTTGGATATGGTCCCTCCATGAAACGCATCAGCGCACCGCGGCGGACGGCCAGCCTGTCCGCCCAGCTCGTGGAGAGCCTCCGCTCGCACATCCAGGCGGGGGGCTGGCCGGTCGGGACGCGGATCCCGCCGGAGCAGGCCCTCATCGAGGAGCTCGGGGTCGGACGCAGCACGTTGCGGGAGGCGATCGGTGCCCTCGTGCACCTCGGCCTGCTGGAGCCCAGGGCCGGTGACGGCACCTACGTCCGCTCGTCCAGCGAGCTCCAGTCGGTCATGGTGCGGCGGGCGGGCTCCGCGAAGCGGGACGACGTGCTGGAGCTGCGGACCGTTCTGGAGGAGTACGCCGCGGGTGCCGCGGCCCTGCGCCGCAGCGAGGAGCAGGTGCGGCGGTTGCGAGAGCTGCTGGCCGACGGCGAAGCGGCCGCCGCCGGCGCGGACGCGTCCGCGGCCACGGGCGTCGACGCGCTCTTCCACCGGTCCGTCGTCCGGGCGAGCGGCAACGACCTGCTGATCGAGATGTACGACCACCTCGGCACGGCCCTCAGCTCGCACCTGGGGGGCCTGTCCTGGGACGCCGCCCACGCCGAGGAGCACGCGGGCCTGCACCGGCGGCTCGTCGACGCGATCGAGGCCCGGGACGCGGGCGGCGCCCGCGCGGCCGCGGCCGCGATCGTCCGGCTCACCCACGACCACGAGACCACCGAGAAGCCGGCCACCGACGGCATGGGCCGGGACCGTCGTCCACGTCGGCCCTCCCACTGATCCGGTCACCCCGCCCGAACGGCGACACCGCCCGCCCGAACAGGCCGCTCCGGCCCCGAAGGAGACCACTCGTGTCCCGACCCCGCCTCCCAGCCGACGAACTCGACGCACGTACCGAGGGCCGAAGCGCCCGCTTATACGCGACTGACGCCCAGTTCCGTGTCACCGCGCCCCTGGATTCCGTCACCGAGGCGGTCCGGCGCCCCGGCCTGCCGCTCGCCGAGCTGATGACCACCGTGATGGAGGCGTACGCCGACCGCCCCGCCCTGGGCGAGCGTGCCACCGAGCCGGTCACCGACCCGGAGACCGGCCGGACCACGCTGCGCCTCCTGCGGCGGTTCGACACGCTCACCTACGGCGAACTCCGGGAACGGGTGGACGCGGTGGCCTCCGAGTGGCGGCACCACCCCGAACACCCCCTGTCCCCCGGCGACTTCGTCGCCCTCCTCGGGCCCCCGAGTGCCGAGTACACCGTGGCGGACCTGGCCTGCGTCCGCTCCGGCGCGGTATCCGTCCCCTTGCAGTCGGGCGCACCGGCGGCACACCTGGCCCCCGTCGTCGAGCAGACCGGGCCGCGCCTTCTCGTGGCGGACGTCGACCAGCTGGACGTCGCGCTCGAACTCGCGGCGAACGCCCCCTGGCTGGGCAGGATCGTCGTCGTCGGCCACCGGCCCGAGGTCACCGCCCACCAGGAGAAGCTGGAGTCCGCGCGCGCCCGGCTCGCGGCGCGGGGCCGGGGAGCGGCCCTGGACACGCTGGCGTCGGTCGTCGAGCGGGGAAGGGCACTGCCGGCGCTCCCCCGGGTTCCCGACGGGTCGGCGGCCGACGCGCTGAGCGCGCTGATCTACACCTCGGGAAGTACCGGCACTCCCAAGGGGGCCATGTACACCGAGCGTGTGGCCCGCCAGTTGTGGATCGACTTCGTACCCGGGCAGCCGGTGCGGCCGGCCATCGTGCTCACCTATCTGCCGCTGAGCCACATGATGGGAAGGGGCGTGCTGTTCGGGACGCTCGCCAAAGGCGGACTCGCCTGTTTCGCGGCCTCCGGCGACCTGTCAACGCTCTTCGAGGACCTCTCCCTGGTCCGCCCCACCGAGTTCGTCATGGTTCCCCGCATCTCCGACATGCTCTTCCGGCACTACCGGGCGGAGCTGTCCCGCCGGACCGGGACGGCCGGCGACGCGGCCGAGCACGTGCGGGAGGAGCTGCGAGAGGAGCTGCGGGAGAAGGTCATGGGCGGCCGCCTGCTGTGGGCCGTCAGCGCCTCGGCCCCGCCGAGCGCCGAGACGACGGCGTTCGTCGAGGACTGCTTCCACGTCAGGCTGCTCGACGGCTACGGGTCGACGGAAGGCGGGGTCGTCTCCCTCGACGGCCGGGTACAGCGCCCGCCGGTGACCGCCCACAAGCTGGCCGACGTACCCGAGCTGGGGTACCTCGGCACCGACGTGCCGCACCCCAGGGGCGAACTGCTGATCAGGTCCGACCGGCTCGTCCCCGGGTACTTCCGGCGTCCGGACGCCACCGCCGAGGCCTTCGACGAGGACGGCTTCTACCGCACGGGCGACATCATGGCCCGCGTCGGCCCCGACGAACTCAGGTACGTCGAACGCCGCTCCAGCGTCCTCAAGCTGTCACAGGGCGAGTTCGTCGCCGTCTCCCGCCTGGAGGCGCTCTTCACCGGCAGTCCGGCCGTCCGGCAGATCTTCCTGTACGGCAGCGGCGCCCGCGCCTACCTGCTCGCGGTCGTCGTGCCGACGCGGGAGGCCCTGGACCGCGTCGACGGAGACGCCCGGCGCCTCCGGCCGGTCCTGCGGGAGTCCCTGCGCAAGCTCGCCGCCGAGGCGGGGCTCCAGTCCTACGAGATCCCACGGGATCTCCTCGTCGAGACCGAGCCGTTCACCCAGGGGAACGGGCTGCTCTCCGGGATGCGCAAGCCGTTGCGGCCGGCGCTGACGAAGCGTTACGGCGAGCGTCTGGAAGCGCTGTACGCCGAGTTGGCCGACCGTGAGGCCGAAGAGGTCAGGGCGCTGCGCCGGTCCCCCGCCGGCCGGCCGGTGACGGCGACCGTGCTCCGCGCCGCGCGGGCGCTTCTCGGGTGGGACGAGGATGCGACCGTGGAGCCTGCCACGCGCTTCCTCGACCTCGGCGGTGACAGCCTCACGGCACTGTCGTTCTCCCGGCTGATGAAGGACATCTTTCACGTGGACGTCCCCGTCGACGTGATCATCAGCCCGGTCGGCTCGCTGCGGCGGGTGGCCGATCACATCGAGCGGGCGCTCGCGGCGGAACACCGCCGTCCCACCGCCGACAGCGTGCACGGCCCGGACGCGACGCGACTCGACGCGGCCCAGCTGCGGCTGGACGCGTTCCTCGGCACGCGGACCGTCGAGCAGGCCGCGAGGCGACGGCCGGCCGGCCCGCTGCCCGAGGCCCGGACCGTCCTGCTGACCGGCGCCAACGGCTACCTGGGCCGATTCCTGTGCCTCGAGTGGCTGGAACGCGCGGCGCAGCGCGGCGGCCTGCTGGTCTGCGTGGTCCGCGGCTCCTCCGCCGAGGAGGCCCGGGCGCGGCTCGACGCGGCCTTCGACAGCGGCGACCCGGAACTCCTGGAGCGCTACCGTGAGTTCGCCGCCCGGCATCTCCGGGTGGTCGCCGGCGACATCGGGGAGCCGCGTCTCGGACTCGACGAGCGGACCTGGCAGTGGCTGGCCGACACCGTGGACCTGATCGTCCACCCGGCGGCACTGGTCAACCATGTCCTGCCCTACGGCCAGTTGTTCGGCCCGAACGTGCTGGGCACGGCCGAACTGATCAGGCTCGCGGCCACCTCCCGGATCAAGCAGTTCACCTACCTGTCGACGGTCGCCGTCGTCTCCGGGAACGCGGCGGCCGCCGACGAGTCGGCGGACATCCGCGCCGCCTGCCCGGCACGCGACCTCGGCGGTGACTACGCCGACGGCTACGCGGCCGGCAAATGGGCGGGCGAGGTGCTGCTGCGCGAGGCCCACGAGGCCTTCGGCCTGCCGGTCGCCGTCTTCCGCTCGAACCTGATCCTCGCGCACCCGCGCTACCGCGGTCAGCTCAACCTCCCGGACGTCTTCACCCGCCTCGTGCTGAGCCTGCTCGCGACGGGCATCGCACCCGGCAGCTTCTACGCCCGGGGCACCGGCACCCGCCGTGCGCACTTCGACGCGCTCCCGGTGGACTTCACCGCGCGGGCCGTCACCGCGCTCGGCGACGACGCGCGAGCGGGCCACCGGACCTACAACGTGGTCAACCCACACGAGGACGGCATCTCACTCGACACGGTCGTGGACTGGCTGACGGCAGCCGGACATCCCCTGACACGCGTCCAGGACCACACCGAGTGGACCGAACGCTTCGAGACCGCCCTGCGCGGCCTGCCCGACCGCCTGAAGCGGCATTCGCTCCTCCCGCTGCTGCACGCCTTCGCCGAGCCGGCACAGCCGCTCGCCGGCTCCGCCCTCCCGGCGGACCGGTTCCGCGCGGCGGTCCGGGCCGCGACCCTCGACGACGAGAACGACATCCCCCGCCTGTCACCGGACCTGATCACCAAGTACGTGACCGATCTCCGGGCGCACCGCCTGATATGACACCCCGCCCGGCCGTCACGGAGCCCGCGCCGGGCCCGTGACGACCGGGCGTCAGCCGGGGCCGCCGCCACCGCTTCGGAACGGCGGTACGCCGCCCGCCTCGTGGTACGCGCTCGTCGGCCGGTTCGGCTGGGGGCCGCCTGAGGTCAGGTGCAGGTCTTGCGGCCGTGGTCGGCGTTCTTCTTGCGGCGGGCTCGCTTCTTACGGGCGCGCTCGGCGAGGCGGGCGCGTTCGTCGATGCCGCGCAGCTCTTCGTAGCGCACCCCGAAGCCGACGGTGGACCGCGATGCCTTCCCCGGCGAGGAGGTTGCCGGTGTTCGACGGGCCCGCGGTCTTCGTCCACATGGGGTGCCCCTCTGAGGAGGAGCCCCCACGACCGTCAGACCGTCGGCACCAGCGCGGCCCACCGCTCCAGGACACCCCGGTCCCCTCCACCCCCGCCAGGCGCTCCGCGGGAACGCGGCGCCAGAGGAAGAGGGTCAGATCCGAAGCGCTGCCGGACAGTTCGACGTCGCCGGGGCCGGGGCCCGGCGCGTAGCGGACGGTGTCGCCGTCGAAGTGGACGGTCCAGTGGCCCTCGCCGTCGGTGCGCCGGAAGGCGAACCTCTCGCCGGCGCCGGGCACCGCCCGGCCGCCGG
The DNA here is from genome assembly GCF_050937075.1 of Streptomyces sp. CA-181903. Taxonomy (NCBI): domain Bacteria; kingdom Bacillati; phylum Actinomycetota; class Actinomycetes; order Kitasatosporales; family Streptomycetaceae; genus Streptomyces; species Streptomyces sp. CA-181903. Next base: position 7,200,886 of record NZ_JBNJLY010000001.1, on the reverse strand, counting down.
CCCGCCAGGCCGGGACGACCGTGCCGAGGAACCACCCGACACCGCCCGCCGCGAGCTCCGCGTCGAACGGCCCCGGCGCGCCGAGGGCGCTCTCCGCGTCCCAGCGGTGCACGGCCGCTTCGAAGGTCTGCGCCCACAGCCAGAAGCCGGTGGTGCGGTCCGCCGACCAGGTCCACACGGGGTCGGCGGGGTCCCGTTCGGCGAAGAGGGACGCGAGCGCGGCGGCGCCGTCCGCGAACCAGTCGACGAGGGAGGCCGGTACCGGCCCGTGGGTCGGCGGGTGGGCGGGGTCGGGCCAGCCGGCGCGGTCGGCCGGCAGATCGAGGAAGGTGGTGTCCACGCGTTCGGGAGCGTCGTGGAGGCGGTCGCGGACGATCCGGGCCACGAACCGCTGCACCCAGCCCAGATGCCCGGTCAGGTCGGTGACCGTCCAGCCGGGGCAGGAGGGGACCGGCGGCGCGTCCCCGGCGCGGGCCGCGCGCCGGACGGCGTCCTCGAACGCCCGCGTCTCGCGGCGGAAATGGGCTACGAGATCCATACGCCGACCGTACCGCCAGGCGTCCCCGCGGCCCCTGGCCGCCGCCTTCGCCGACATGCGGCGCGCCGTCCCCGGGACCGCCCTCCGCTTCCGTCGGGGCTCGACGGTCTACGGCGTCGAGGAGCTCCCCGTCACCTGGTGACCGGCCGGCCGGGCGCCGACGCCTGGTTCCGGTCCTCCTCGTCGGCCCGCTCGTCGACCCGCAGGCAGGCGATGCCGTAGTCGCCCGTCTCGTCGTCCACCGTGACGCCGTGGGTCTCGCTCCGGAAGCCGGGGAAGGCCCGGTCGAAGGACTCCAGGGCGCGCAGGTAGCGCAGCAGCGGGCCGTCGGGGGCGCCGGTCGACTCGCCGGGCATCAGGACGGGGATGCCGGGCGGGGTGACGGTGACCATGGCGGCCGCGACGCGGCCCGCGGCGTCGGCGAGGCGTACGCGTTCCGTGCCGCCGCGGATCAGCCGCTGGTAGCAGTGCTGCGGTGGCGCGACGGGCTCGGGGAGTTCCTGGAAGGCCGTGTCCAGCAGGGTGACGAGGTCGGTGTCGCGTAGGTGCCCGTGCATGGACCGGCACAGCTCGGAGAGGGTGGTGCCGGCGTAGCGGCGGGGGTGGCGGTCGACGACGCCGGGCAGGACACGGTCGAGGGGTGCGTCGGCGTCGTACAGCGCCTTGAAGTCCATCAGGGCGTCGAGGAGCGTGCCCCATTTGCCCTTGGTGATGCCCATGGAGAACAGGACGAGGGTGGTGTAGCTGTCGGTCTTCTCGACGACGATGCCCCGGGTGGCGAGGTAGGCGGTCAGGACGCGGGCGGGGATGCCGGTGTCGGCCCAGCGGCCGGTGGCGTCGATGCCGGGGCAGGTCAGGGTGACCTTGACGGGGTCCAGCATGCAGTGGCCCTTGGTGAGGCCGGGGAAGCCGTGCCAGTCGGCGCCGGGTTCGAGCTCCCAGCAGGAGGGGTCGGTGCGGAGCAGGTCGGGCGGGGCGTCGGCGAAGTCGTGGCGCGCTCCGGTGCTCGGGTCGGTGACGGTGTCGGGCTGCCAGACGCCGAAGAACCAGTCGGGCCGGTCGCCCGCGGCGGTGATGCGCCGTCCGGTGCGGACGACGGCCTGCCGGAACCGGACGGCCTCGGTGATCCCCTCGTCGATGAGCCAGCGGCCCTGGGGGCCGTCCATCATCCCGGCGGCGACGTCGAGGGAGGCGAGCGCCGGGTAGAGGGGCGAGGTGGTGCCGTGCATCATGAACGCCTCGTTGAACAGCTCGTGGTCCACGGGGGCCCGGGGCGCGTCCCTGACGTGGACCATCGCGCTCTGCGACAGCGCGGCGAGGAGTTTGTGCGTGGACTGGGTGGAGAAGACCGTGGGGCGGTCGGGCCCGGGGAACGTGTCGGCGTCGACGGACATGGCGTAGCGGCCGGCGTAGAGCGGGTGGAAGCGGGCGTAGGCGAACCACGCCTCGTCGAAGTGGACGCGGGGTGTGCTGGGCGCGAGTTGCCGGGCGACCCGGACGACGTCGTAACAGAGGCCGTCATAGGTGGAGTTGGTGATGACGGCGTACTCGGGGCGGGGGTGCGCGGCGTCGGCGGCCAGCGGGTTGCGGGCGACGCGGGCGGCCACCGCGTCCGCCGCGGTCTCGGCCGGGGGCACCGGGCCGGCGAGTCCGTAGCCGTTGCGGGTGGGGACGAGGTAGACGGGGCGGGCGCCGGAGAGGACGAGTCCGTGGAGGACGGACTTGTGGCAGTTGCGGTCGACGAGGGCGATCTCGTCGCGGGAGACGCAGAAGTGGCCGACCATGCGGTCGGCCGTGGAGTTGCCGTGCAGGACGAAGTAGGTGCGGTCGGCGCCGAAGACGCGGGCGGCGTTGCGTTCGGCGTCGCCGATGGGGCCCGTGTGCTCGAAGAGGGAGCCGAGTTCCTCGACGGAGATGGAGAGGTCGCTGCGGAGCAGCCGTTCCCCGTAGTGGTCGAAGAAGGCGCGTCCGACCGGTGACTTGAGGAAGGCGACGCCGCCGGCGTGCGCCGGGGTGTGCCAGGAGTACTCGTGCGCGTCGTCGAAGCGGCGCAATGCCTTGAAGAAGGGCGGAAGTACCGCCTCCCGGTAGGCGCGGGCGGCGCCGGAGATCCGGCCGGCGATGAACCCGGGGGTGTCCTCCAGCGGCCAGACGTAGCCGACGACGTTCTCCGCGACCCACAGCGGGAGCCGGTCGAGGTCCTCGTCGGCCTCGTCCGTGAGGACGAGGAAGACGGGCAGGTCCTTGAACCGCCGTCCGACGCCGCGGAGGACGGACGCGCCGCCCGGCTCGTCCCCGCCGTGGCCGCCCGCGTCCAGGTCCCAGGCCACCACGGCGGCGGCGAGGCCCGCCTCGGTGCGCAGCACGGCGCGGGCGTCGGCCGCGGTGCCGGCCCAGCGCACCTCCAGCCCGTCGGTTTCCAGCGCGGCGCGGATCCTGCGGAGCTGCTCGCCTCGCGCGCCCTGCTCCCGCGGGTCCTGGTCGAGCGCGAACAGCACGGTGCCGACGGCCATCTCGTCCCCCTTGCCCACGGTCCGCCCGGATCCCGATCGGATCATCGGGTCGTCCTCCGGCCAGTCTTGCGCGCGGGGCGGCGCGCGTCGGGCCGGATGCCTTCAAACCACCCGTGGGTGGGGAGTCGTTGCGTTCCCGGGCGCGAGGGAGTGCGGGTGGGCGCCGGGCGCGTCATGGCATGGCACATGGCGTGGCGGGGGCGTGGCGGCGGCCGTGCCCAGGCAGAGGACGAGGCTCGGCAGAGCGATGATCCGATGTTCTGCCATGCCGTTCAGCATCGGCGGCGGTCCGTACCGGCGGGAGGTTATGCGCAGTCGCCCAGGACCACCGGCGTTCCGGCGTGCGAGTACGTCTCGTAGAGGGTGATCGACTCCACCGGAATCGCCAACACGTGGAGCCACATGAAGAGCTGCACTCCGACGGAGACCAGCAGCGCCGGCCACCGGTCCCCGAGCCGGGTGCCGCGCCGTCGGCGGAGCCGCGTCACCGTCAGGGCGCCGACGACCACCGCTGTCACGCCGAGGGCCACCCCGCCCCAGGCGGCGAGGTACTCCGTCGCCGGGAACGGCATGTGCCGGCACGCGCTCTGCTGCCGATAGGACCAGTCGTTTTCAATGTCCTCCGAGTGCAGGGCACTGGCCACCCCGAGAACGGTCATGACCGGCACCGACAGTGCGGCGAGCAGTGTGCCGGGCGTGAGCGGACGCTTCCGCGCGGACGTGTCCGGGGCCGGCGCGCCCGCGTCCTCCCTCGCCTGCCCGGCGGCGGGCCGAGCGCCGCTCCCGCCCTGGCGTACCTGGTGTGCGTCTCTGCCGGTGTCCATTTCCCGCCCCCGAATTCCCTGATCACCCTAACGGGTCCACAGGCGCCGGGGCGTCGGGGGCGGGCCGTCGGGGGCGGGGCCTGCCCGACTCCGGCGACGGTGGGGTCCGCCGCCACGGCCCGCCCGCCTCAGCCCCGTTCCGCCCCCGTCGCCAGCGGCCCCCGGCGCAGGAGGGCGCGGGTGGGGAGGGCGGTGGCGGTGACGGTGAGGAGGGTGGCGCCGGCCGTCAGGGTGAGGACGGTGACGGGTGAGACGTACGGGGCGGAGCCGGTGACGCCTCGGGCGATGGGGACCAAGGTGATCCACACGATGGCGGCGCCCAGGCCCAGGCCGCTGGCGGCCACCAGCAGGGCCTCCCAGCGCATCATGTCGCGTACCTGGCGGCGGGTGGTGCCGGTCAGGCGGAGCAGGGCGACCTCGCGGCGGCGGTCGAGGACGGTCATGACCAGGGTGTTGGCGGCGGCGACGGCCGCGAAGCCGCCGAGCACGGCCGCCATCACGGTGTTGGCCCAGGCGTTGAGCTCCTGGTCGCGGTCGGCCGCGGCCGCGAAACCGGCCGCGTCGGTGACGGTGGTCCCGGACGGGCCCAGTTCGGCGAGCCGCCGGGCGACGGCCGCCCGGTCCGCGCCGGGGGCCTCCTTGACCAGGACGTGGCTGTCGAGGGCGGTGGCCGCGTGGGCGGCGACGGCGGCCCGGGGCAGCAGCACCTCGCCGAGGCCGAGCCCCCGCTCGTAGGTGGCGACGAGCCGAGGGCGGACCCGGGTGCCGTCGGCGAGCCAGAGCGGGACCCGGTCACCGGGTTTGACGTGCAGGCTGTCGGCCAGGGTGGTGGCGACCGCGACCGTGTCGGGCGAGGTGCCGAGCCCGGCCAGGGAGCCGGTCCGGACGCCGAGGTCGAGGACGGCGGAGAGCCGGGCCGGGTCGCCGGAGACGCCGAGTGCGGTCGAGGACGACAGCCCGTCCCCGACCTTGTGGAGGGTCCCGGTGCGCAGGACGCCGACGGCGGTGGCGACGCCGGGGACGCGGGCGGCGCGCTCGGCGGTGGCGGCGGGCAGGCCGGGGCCGGTGGTGGTGAGGACGCGGTCGGCCACGACGCCGTCGCGGACGTTCCGGTCGGCGACGTGCCGGATGGTGCCCTGGAGGAAGAGGAGGGTTCCGCAGAAGGCGGTGACCATCACGATGGGGGTGATCGCGGAGGCGAGGCGGTGGGCCTGGGCGCGGGAGTTGTCGGCCGCCAGCGATCCGGCGGCGCCCGCGGCGCGGGCGCGCAGGGGCAGTCCGAGCAGGGTGGCGCAGAGCCGGGCCACCAGCGGGCCGAGCAGGGCGATGGCCAGCAGGAAGCACATGACGACGCCGAGGGCGGTGTTGGCCGCGGACTCGCCGTTCTGGTCGGCGGCGAGTCCGGCGAGGAACGCGCCGCCGACGAGGGCGGCCAGGCCGAGCGGGGTGCGGACCCAGCCGGGCCGGACGCGTTCGGCGGACGCCTCGCCGAGGGCCTGGCTCGGCCGCAGCCGGGCGGAGCGGCGGGCGGCCGCGTACCCGGCGACGAGCGCGGACAGCAGGGTGGCGCCGACCGCGACCGTCATCGGTATGAAGCCGACGTCCAGGCGCACGCCGTCGGGGACGGCTCCGCGCTCGTCGAGTTCGCCGAACCACCAGTGGGCGAGGGCGAGTCCGGGCAGGATGCCCAGGGCCCCGGCGACCGGCGCGATGATGACGGCCTCGGTGGCGATGGTGCGGCGGATCTGCCGCGGGGTGGCGCCGATCGCGCGCAGCAGGGCGAACTCGCGGGCGCGCTGTCCCGTGGCGAGAGCCACGGTGCCGATGACGACGAAGACGGCGGTGAAGGCCGCGATGCCGCCGAAGGAGCCGCCGATGCCGGTGAACAGCTCCCGGGCGTCGGTCAGCCCGGGCTCCTCGGCCGCGCCGCGCGCGTCGCCGGTCAGCACCTTGGGCCCGTCGCCGACGGCCTGCCGGACCTGGCGGGCGAGGTCGGGCGTGGCGGTGCCCGGCCGGGGCCGTACGGCGATGGCGTCCACGGCGCCGGGGTGGCCGGAGAGCCGGTCGGCGGTGGCGTCCGCGAACCAGGCGGTCGCCCGGCCCGCGCCCGCCCGGGCCAGGCCGGCAATCCGGTACGCCGCCGTGCCGCCGGGGCCGGTCAGCGTGACCCGGTCGCCGGTCGCCAGGCGGGCGGCGCGCGCCGAGGCGGCGTCCAGGACCACCTCGCCGGAGCGCGGCGCGCGGCCGTCGGACAGCGGGCCGGCGCCGGGGACGAGGGCGACGCCGGCGCTTCCGTAGGGCCGTCCGGTGAGGTCGGCGAGCGCCGCGCCCCCGGCCCGTACCGGGAACGCCTGCTCGGGGACGGCGGCGGCCACGCCCGGCCGGGCCGCGATCCGCGCGGCGAGTGCCGCGGGCACCCGGCCGCGGCCGGGCAGCGCGGACTCGCTGGTCGACCGGTCGTCGCCGTGGCCGGTGGTGATGCGGACGTAGGGGTCGGCGGTGACGACGACCGGGGTGTGGGCGTAGCGCTGGGGTACGACGTGGGCGGTGACGCCCGTCTGGAGGAGCACCCCGCAGGCGGTGATGATCGCCGAGGCGAACAGCAGCGCGACGAGGCTGCCCGCGAAGGACGCGGGCCTGAAGCGGACGGAGGCCCGCGCGAGTCCGTTCGGCATGCGGCTCACACCGTCGCCGTCGGGAGCGGGGCCGCCGTCCGGACCGGGCGCCGGTCGGCGGCGGCGGTCAGGGCGAGCATGCGGTCGGCGACCGCCTGCGGGTCCGGGCGGGTCAGCTCGCCGGCGAGCAGGCCGTCGGCGAGGAAGAGCACCCGGTCGGCGTGGGCGGCGGCCACCGGGTCGTGGGTGACCATGACGACCGTGGCGCCGAGCGCGTCGACCGCCCGCCGGAGCAGGCCCAGGACCTCGTGGGCGGACCGGGTGTCGAGGGCGCCGGTCGGTTCGTCGGCGAACACCACCTCGGGCCGGGTGATCAGGGCTCGCGCGATGGCGACCCGCTGCTGCTGGCCGCCGGAGAGCTGCCCGGGGCGGCGCCGGCCGTGCCGGTCCAGGCCCACCTCGGCCAGCAGCTCCTGGGCGCGCCGGCGGTCCTGGCGCTCGCCGGCCAGGCGCTGCGGGAGGAGGACGTTCTGCTCCACGCTGAGCGAGGGCAGCAGGTTGAACGACTGGAAGACGAAGCCGACGCGGCTGCGCCGCAGCTTCGTCAGCCGGTCCTCGCTCAGCCCGGTGATCGCCTCACCGCCGAGCAGCACCTCGCCGGAGCTGGGCCGGTCCAGCCCCGCGGCGCACTGCAGAAAGGTGCTCTTGCCGGAGCCGGAGGGCCCCATCACCGCGGTGAAGCTCCCGCCGGGCAGGGCGAGGTCCACCCCGCGCAGCGCCTCGACGGCCCCCTCACCCCGCCCGTACCGGCGCCGCACGGCCCGTAGCTCGACCGCCGGGGCCGTGCCCCGGGGCTCCTGGGTGGGTGTGCGGTCGCGGCGCAACGCCATGGTGTCCCTTTCTCCGCCGGTGCTGTGTGCGCCTTCGACGCTATGGAACGGGGACGCGGGCGGGCCATGGAGACAGCCGGGCTCGGGTGGTGGGGTTTTCCCCAGGTCGGACGGGGGCGCTGCCCGGTCGCCGGGGTTGCCGGAGGTGGCGGGCGGGGGCCGGTGGGTGTGACGTCGGCGGGGGCGGGGTGCCCTCCCGCCCTGACGCGCCCCGGCGGTCCCGCGTGTGGGCAGGCGCGGGGCCCCGCACGTCCGGCGGGCGCGTCACACGGTGACGGCGACCGGGGGGACGGGCCCTTGGTGGGCCTTCGCGTCCTGGAGTGCGGTGAGCCGGCGGACGAAGAGGAGCGCGAGGACGGCCGCCGCGATGTCGACGACGTCGGCGACCATCAGCACACCGGTGGCGAGGCGGATCTCCTCGAAGGTCTCGGCACGGTCGTACATCCGGCCGCTCCCGCGCCCCAGGAGGAGGGTGGCGATCCAGAGGCCCCACCACCAGTTCACGACCGTGCGCGGGGCGTGGACCGGCGAGCCGTCGGGCCGGTACGGCAGACTCGCGGCCCAGACGTCGTCGGCGATCTGCTTCGGGAACCACAGGTTGACCACCGGCACCATCCAGCCCCAGATGCTCCAGCCGCGGCGCAGGCGGTGCCCGTCGGACCGGAAGACCTCCGCGTTGGAGCGCACTCGGTGGAACCAGACGAGGAACAGGACGGCGCAGGCCAGCAGCGCGACCGTCTGCACGATCCCGGAGACGAACTGGAGGCTGTCGGCCCGGTCGGCCTCGTGTCGGGAGAGCGCGCCGACGCCCCCGTCGATCGCCTTGTCCGCCACCCCGTACATCGTGGTCTCGGCGAAGAGCGCGAACACGTCGGTCAGGACGACGAGCACCAGCAGCGCGGCGACCGCCCGGCCGAGCCCGACCGGGGACGCGAGGCGCGGGAGAGGGCCGGGCCGGGGCCCGGGGTACGGGGGCGGCGGCGGCCCGGCGCGGAGCGGGCCGGGCCCCGGCGCGGCGTCAGGCCCGCCGCCGTACCCCGGCCCGCCGGGCGGCGGGGCACCGGGGACCGCGCAGGCGGAGCAGCACCCGGTCGCTCCCACGGCCGGCGTTCTCTGACATATGGAGCACAGCACCTCGTACGACCTCATCCTTCTCCGGCACGCCCACGGCGCGGACACAGTGCGTCACTGACCGTGTGAGGTTATCGGGCCCCTCGGACACCGGGGCCCCGGCCTGACGGCGACGGGCGCGCGGCCGCTGCCCCGCACGGGTGAATGGCCTGCGAAAAGCCGCCATTGCCCTGATCATCGGAGATATGGCACTGCCCGTCGCCCGGCTCCCCGAGATCCGGCCCATGCTGACCGTGCCCGGCCCGCTGCCGGCCGACGGCGAGGACGCGGGCTGGGGATTCGAGGTGAAGTGGGACGGGGTGCGCTGCGTGGTCAGCACCTCGGGCGACGGGACCGTCCGGCTGATGAGCCGGGCCGGGAACGACGTCACGGCCACCTACCCGGAGCTGCTCGAACTGGGGGCGCAGCTCCAGGGCCGGTCCGCGGTGCTCGACGGGGAACTGGTGGCGCTGGACGAGCGGGGCCGGCCGGACTTCGGGCTGCTCCAGCGCCGGATGGGCATCGCCAACCCGCGCCGCGCGGCGCACCTGGCGATGGAGTACCCCGTCCACCTCATGATCTTCGACGTCATGCACCTGAGCGGCCGCTCCCTGCTCGGAGCCACCTACGGGGAGCGCCGCGCCATCCTCTACGGCATGGGCCTGACCGGCCGCAGCTGGTCCGTCCCCACCCACCTGGAGGGGCACGCGCGGCGGGCCTGGGACGCCACGCTGCGGCACGGCTACGAGGGCGTCATCGCCAAGCGGCTGGCCTCCCTCTACCTGCCGGGGGTGCGGTCACCCGACTGGCGGAAGGTGAAGCACCTGCTCACGCTCGACGTGGTCATCGGCGGCTGGACCGAGGGCCGGGGCGTGCTCTCGGGGCTGCCCGGGGCCGTACTGGCCGGCGTGGAGGAGCCGTCCGGCCTGCGGTACGTCGGTTCCGTCGGCTCGGGCCTCTCCGGACAGGAGCGCCGCGACCTGACCCGCTACCTGGACGCGATGGCCCGGGACAGTTCGCCGTTCGCGGGGCCGGTGGACGCGACCGGCGTCCACTGGGTGGAGCCGCGGCTGGTCGCCGAGATCACCCTCACCGGCTGGACCCCGGCCGGGCACCTGCGCCACCCCATCTGGCACCGGCTGCGGCCGGACCTGACGCGGCCGGGGTGAGCGGGAGAACGCCGGAGGGCGGCGGTATCCGGTTTCCGGTGCCGCCGCCCTCCGGCGTTTTGTTTCGCGCTCTCCGTCAGTAGGCGGAGTTCACGTTGTCCATCGAGCCGTACTTGTCGGCCGCGTAGTTGCAGGACGCGACGATGTTGGCGACCGGGTCGTAGATGTCCCAGGACGTGCCCTCGACGTGGTACGCCTTGAACGTGGGGTCGATGATCTGCAGCAGACCCTTCGACGGCACACCGTTGACGGCGTTGACGTCCCAGTCGTTGATCGCATGCGGGTTACCGGTCGACTCGCGCATGATGTTGCGCTTGACGCCGTCGTAGGAGGCCGGGATGCCCTTGGCCTTCATGATGTCCAGGGCCTGGGAGATCCAGCCCTCCAGATTGTCCCCGTACGCCTTCGGCGCCGCGGCGGCCGGCTTCTGGACCGGCTCGCGGGTGGTGGAACGGTTCGCGGCCTGCTTCCCGGCCCGCTCCTTGTCCGCCTCGGCCTTCGCCTTGGCCTCAGCCTTCGCCTTGGCGTCGGCATCCGCCTTGGCCTTGGCGTCAGCCTTGACCTTGGCATCGGCCTTGCCCGTGGCGGCGCGCTTGGCCGCGGCAGCCTCGGTCCGGGCCTGCTCGGCCGCCTTGTCGGCGGCGTCCGCCCGCTCGGCGGCCTGCGCCTGACCGAAAGCCTCCATGTTCATCGCGACCGGCTTGACCGGCGCCGGGGCCGCCACCGCGTGCGAGGCGGCACCGAACGCCACGGCGGCGGCACCGGCGGCGGTCAGAGCCGCGGCGGAGAACTTGTGGGCCTTGGTCAGACGGGTATAGCCGGAGTGAGTGGAACGCATGGAGAGGTGAACCTTTCGGATCGGGAAACCGCGACGGGCCTGGACCGGCGCAAAGAAAAGCGCCGTTCTCGGTCGGACGGCGCCGTGCGGTCCCACCATTCTTAGCGGCGCTCGAAAACCCCGACAAGCACTGTGACCTACTCCCCCGCATCGTTCACGCACCCACGAAGTACCGCCGAATCCCCGGGAATTCGGGAACGCACAGCACTAAAGAAACCCGTATGTGACCGGGGCCCTATGCGCGGGCTCACAGCCACCGCCGCTCCCCGTCGACGTCCCGCCACCGTGCGCGGCCGGGAACGCGACCGGGCCGCGCCCCGGAAGGGGACGCGGCCCGGTGGTGTCGTTCCGTCGGCGCTACGCCTTCGGCGTCGCCGCCTCGCGGAGCTCCGCCTCGCGCTTGGTCCGGGCGACCCGGCCGCGGACCAGGAACCAGCCGCCGACCAGGGCCGCCGCGATCAGCGGCAGGCAGAAGATGGTGTCGCGGCTGGCGCCCTTGTCGGCCGCCATCAGGCCCAGGACACCGGCCAGGAAGACCAGCGTGACGATCTGGGTGTAGGGCGCCCAGGGCAGCCGGTAGGCGGGGCGGGAGACCAGGCCCGCCTTGGCGCGCCGCCAGAACAGCAGCGAGCAGAGCATGATCATGCCCCAGGTGCCGATGATGCCGATCGCGGCGAAGTTCAGCACGATCTCGAAGGCGTTGTCCGGGACGACGAAGTTCAGTCCGACGCCGAGGACGCAGAAGAACGCGGTGAGCAGGATGCCGCCGTAGGGGACCTGCCCCTTGTTCATGCGGCCGGTGAACTTCGGGGCGGAGCCCGACATGGCCATCGAGCGGAGGATGCGGCCGGTGGAGTAGAGGCCGGAGTTGAGGCTGGACAGCGCGGCGGTGAGGACCACCAGGTTCATCACGCCGGCCGCGTACGGCACGCCGATCTTGGACAGCACGGTGACGAACGGGCTCTCGCCGCCGGTGAAGGCGTTGTACGGCAGCAGCAGCGTGAGGAGCACGACCGAGCCGACGTAGAACAGGCCGACACGCCACATGATCGAGTTGATCGCCTTGGGCATGATCTTCTCGGGGTTCTTGGTCTCGCCCGCGGCGACGCCGCACAGTTCGACCGAGGCGTAGGCGAAGACGACGCCCTGGATGACCAGCAGCATTGGCATCAGGCCGGACGGGAAGAGGCCGCCGTGGCCGAGCATGTTGGACAGGCCGGGCGTGTGCCCGCCGACCTCGTGCTGACTGGCGAGCAGGAAGATGCCGATGGCCATGAAGACGACGAGGGCGCCGACCTTGATGATCGCGAACCAGAACTCCATCTCGCCGAAGTACTTCACGGAGATGAGGTTCACGGTGAGGACGACCGCGAGGGCGATCAGCGCGAGCACCCACTGCGGGATGTCGCTGAACAGGTGCCAGTAATGGGTGTACGTGGCGACGGCCGTGATGTCGGCGATGCCGGTGGTGGCCCAGTTGAGGAAGTACAGCCAGCCGGCGGCGAAGGCGCCCTTCTCCCCCATGAACTCGCGGGCGTACGAGACGAACGCACCGGAGGACGGGCGGTAGAGGACGAGCTCGCCGAGGGCCCGGACGACGAAGAAGGCGAAGACGCCGCAGATCGCGTACGCGATGAACAGGGAGGGTCCCGCGTTCGCGAGCCGGCCGCCGGCGCCCAGGAAGAGGCCGGTGCCGATGGCCCCGCCGATCGCGATCATGTTGATGTGGCGGGACTTGAGGTCCTTGCTGTAGCCCGCGTCACCGGCGTCCACGTGCGCGGACGTCGTGACCGGGGCGGACACACCGGTGGGCGTGCCGGCCGCAGTGAGAGTGCGGTCGCTCATGTATGTCTTCGCCTTCGTTCGTGGGGGCAGGACCGGAGGGCGTCCCGGCAGGGGACACCGCCCGGGCTCCGGCTGGCGACGCCGGTCCTGGTGATGCGGAAGGTGTGAGCGGGATGGGATGCAGGGAGTCCGGGACATACGGAAGTGGGGGTGGACTCCTCCCGCCGGACGTCGGACGTCAGCGCCCCGAGGGGTGCCGTCGCCCCGCGGGGCGATGTCGGAGGACGCCGTGCTGCCGGCGCGGGTACGCCGTGGCGATCTCCTGGATGTCTGACGAGTCCATGCGGGAATGGTGTGAGGCGCGTGAAGGTGCCGTCAAGAGTTTGCGGAGAATTGACATTTTTGAAAACTCACGCTAAGTAACCCGCGAACAGCAAGATCGCAGGTCACGAGCAGGGCGCGAGAGACGTTCGACTACACTGCGCAACGTTTCCGGCGGTAAGGCGCTTCCGCCGTCGTTTTCCCGGCCTCCTCCGGGAAGAGGACGGATTCCTGCCGGGAGCGGTCCGAAGGATGCAGCGGCCGATCGCCCCGCCGGACGATGCCGGGCCGATCCCTCGCCGGAAGAGTGTCGTCCATGACACACCGACCCGTCACGAGGGTGTCCCTCGTCTCCCCGCTGGCCTGCGCGGCGGTGCTCGCCGCCCTCGTCCCCGCCGCCGGCGCCCAGGCCGCGCCCGCCGCCGCCCCGCCCCGGCTGCTGGCGCCCGAGGGCACCGAGCTGCTGCCGAACCTCGACGACGACGCCCGCCGCTGCACCCTGCGCCCCGGCGACCTGGACCGGCTGGACGTGGCCGTCGACGAGCGCCTCGCCGGCTGCAACGACGCCGCCGACGAGGTCGTGAACGGCGCGGCCGACCTGGAGGACCTCACCCCGCTGCGGGTGCCGCCGACGGCCGCGGGCGCCGGGGCGCGCGCCCGGGTGTCCGTCCCGGCCGCGCAGGCCCGCTACGCCCGGATCTTCGTCGAGCGCGGCGGACGGTACGTCTCGCTGGGCGCCGGCGGCCCGCTCCGGGCCGACGAGCTGCGGCGCGGCGTCCGGCTGGCCGTCGAGGGCCGCGACGTCGTCCGGGACCGGGCCCGCTGGGACGGCCGCGTCGACGTCACCCTGTCGGTCACCGACCGGGGCGCCACCCGCGACACGACGGTCCGGCTGCGCGTGGTGCCCGTCCTCCTTCAGCACGACCTCCAGCCGGCCCGGCACGTCTTCGCCGCCGCCCCCGGGCCCGGCACCGGTCAGCCCGCCGAGGTGCCGGTCTCCAGCCGGCGCCCGGGCGGCTGGGACGCCTTCGCCGGCTCGCTCCGCAAGGCCGCCCGGGACTCGGGCCTGCCCGCCGGCGCCCTGAACTTCCAGCCCGGGACCGCCGAGTGGTGGCGGGACGTGTGGCGGCAGGACGTCGCCGAGCCCGGCTACGTCACCAAACGAACCCCCGAGGGCCGCAGGACCATGCGGATCCTGCTGCGCTCCCCCAACCACTGGACGTCCCCCGACGGCCGCGCCGCGAGCCTCCGCCGGGCCGGCCGGCTGCTCTACCGCGACCTGCGCGGGCCCGGCGTGGGAATCGTCCAGCAGTACACCACCCGGCGCGACGCGGGCGTGGACGAGCTGCTGAACTTCACCGGCAACATCGAGTCCCTGCCGCCATACCCCGGCCATCCGCAGGGCCGGATCCTCTACGGCAGCACCCCCGAGCGCCACCCCGACCCGTCGTTCGTGACCATGCTGCGGTCCCAGGGGGCACAGGAGCCGCTGACCCTCGACACGTCCTGGCTGCTGGTCGGCCACGTCGACGAGACCGTCCACGTCGTCCGGTCCGACAACGCGCGCGGCTGGACGCTCGCCTACTCCGACCCCCGGCTGGCGCTGGACCTGCTGCGCCGCGCGCACCGCGCCGGGGAGGGCGGACAGCGGCTGTTCGCCGGCACGGACGCCCGGAGCAAGCCGACCGTCGACCAGGTGCTCGACCACGAGCGGCGGACCGGCGACAACGCGGACGCCGCGCGGCGGATCGACGGACAGCTGTCGGTGCTGCTGCGCGCCACCGGGCTGCGCCGGGACGAACTGGTGCCGCTGCCCGTGCTGTACGCCAAGGAGGACGCGGGCGGCGGGGCGCGCCGCCACCTCGCCTTCTCCCCTGCCCTGGCCAACGGACTCTCCCTCACCGCGCGGGACTTCGCCCCGCCGGCCCCGCACGGCCCCCGGGTCGGCGGCCGGGACCTGTTCCGGGACGAGGCCGAACGGCGGCTGCGCGCTCAGGGCGTACGGGTGCACTGGGTGGAGGACTTCTCCTGGGCGCACCTCGGCGGCGGCGAGGTGCACTGCGCCACCAACGCGCTTCGGCAGGTTCCCTGACGCACCGTCAGGCCGGGCCGCGCGGCCGTTCGGGTGACGTACGCATTGTGGGCGCCCTGGGGCGCACGGCAGAGTAGCGCCGGGCCATGACCGATGTGCCCGGAGAACACCGTGTTCGCGAAGCGGTCAGGAGAGCGCCATGCAGAAGATCACGTCGTTCCTGTGGTTCGACGACCAGGCGGAGGAGGCGGCCGCGCACTACACGTCCGTCTTCGACGACTCCCGGATCGTGCACGTCCAGCGCTACGGCGAGGCGGGACCCGGGGAGCCCGGTTCGGTGATGACGGTGACCTTCGAACTGGCCGGACAGCAGTTCATCGCCCTGAACGGCGGCCCGCGCTTCACCTTCAACGAGGCCGTCTCCCTCTACGTCGACTGCACCTCGCAGGAGGAGGTCGACGAGCTGTGGGCCAAGCTGGCCGAGGGTGGCGAGGAAGGGCCGTGCGGCTGGCTGAAGGACCGTTACGGCCTCTCCTGGCAGATCATTCCGCGCCGGCTGACCGACCTGCTGAGCGATGCGGACGCCGAGCGGGCGAGCCGGGTGATGCGGGCGATGCTGGAGATGACGAAGATCGACGTGGCGAAGCTGGAGGCGGCGGCCGGGGAGGGGTGACCCGCCCGGCCGTCCGCCCCTCTCCCCGCACGGCCGCGAAGCGGACGGCCCCGCCGGTCCCGATCCCGGCCGGCGTGCCCCCGCGTCAGTCCGCCGTCCCGTCGAAACGGGCGCGCGCCGCCAGGACGTCGTCCATGTTGCTCTCGGCCCACGCTTTGATGGCCCGCATCAGCGGCACCAGGGTCTCGCCGAGCGGCGTCAGGGCGTAGTCGACCCGGACCGGCACCGCCGGGGTGACCGTCCGGGTGAGCAGGCCGTCCCGTTCGAGGTTCCGCAGGGTCTGCGTCAGCATCTTCTGACTGACGCTCACCAGGCGGCGGGCGAGGTCGGAGTAGCGCTGCGGGCCTTCGGCGAGCGCGTTGACGACCAGGCTGACCCACTTGTCCCCGATGCGGTCCAGCAGCTGCCGGGCTGGGCACTCGGCCAGGTAGGCGTCGTACGCGGCCCGCGCATCGGCGGCCGCGTCCGTGGTCTTGGTCGTGGTCCCCATGGCTCTCCTTCGGGTGCGGTGGCCACTGTGAAGTGCCTTCTTCCTCAGAGAGAGTAACTCTCCCTAGGGTCGTGACCGTTCAGTCGAACGCGAGAACGGAACGGAAGGTGTTCGAGGATGCGGGCGATCGTCGTACGGACGGCGGGTGGACCGGAGGCCCTGGAGCTGGTCGAGGTGCCGGTGCCGCGGCCGGGTGCCAGGCAGGTGCGGGTGCGGGTCGAGGCCGCCGCGGTCAACCCGGTGGACGCGCTGACCCGCGCCGGGACCCTGGCGGCGGCGGGGCTGGTGGCACCGCGAGAGGTCACCGGCATCGGATGGGACGTCGCCGGGCGCGTGGACGAAGTCGGCCCGGACGTCACGGAGTTCGCTCCGGGCGACCGGGTGATCGGCCTGCGGGACCGGCTCGACCTCCCGCTCGGCACCTACGCCGACCAGGTCGTCCTGGACGCGGCCGCCGTCGCGCCGGCCCCCGCCCGCCTCTCGGCCGCCGAGGCGGCCACCCTGCCGCTGAACGGCCTGACGGCCGACCAGGCCCTGGACGCCCTCGGTCTGGCGGCGGGGGCCACCCTGCTGGTCACCGGGGCGGCCGGCGCGGTGGGCGGCTACGCCGTGGAACTGGCGGCCGGGCGCGGGCTGCGCGTGGTGGCCTCCGCCGGGGAGGAGGACGAGGCGTTCGTCCGCTCGGTGGGCGCCGAGTGGTTCGTCCCGCGCTCGGCCGACCCGGCGGAGGCGGTCCGCGACCTCGTCCCCGGCGGCGCGGACGCCGTCCTCGACGCCGCCGTGCTCGGCATGGCCGCCCTGGGGGCGGTCCGCAACCGCGGCGCCTTCGTGTCCGTCGTCGGCGGCGCGGCGCCGACCCCGCTGCGCGGCATCACCGTCACCGAGCTGTGGGTCGCGGCCGACGCCACCGGCCTCGCCCGGCTGTCCGCCCTCGCCGACACCGGCCGGCTCACCCCCCGCGTCGCCGGCGTCCTCCCGCTCGCCGAGGCGGCGCGGGCCCATCACCGGCTGGCCGAGGGCGGGCTGCGCGGACGACTGGTCCTGACGCCCTGACGGGTGGTCCCCTTGCCGCTGCCGACGCGGTACCCGGCGGAGTGAGGGCGCCACTCGCCGGCTCCGGGCCCGACGGCGCGGCCGGCCCGCCCCCGCCCTGTCCACCCCCACAGCCTCCCCAAGCGCGCCTGTCCATGCGACTTTCGGCAGTTCCGGCGTGCTCCACGCGCCGCGTACGGTGCGTCGGGTGTACGGAACGACGACGATCGACAAGCCCCCGCTGCTCCGCGACCCGGGAACGGTGCTCGCTCCGGCCGCCGTGCTGGCGGCCGGGATGGGGGTCGACTCCTTGTGGTGGGCGCTGCCGGGCGCGGTAGGCGCCTTTCTGGCGGGGCACCGTTCGGGGCGGACGTGGCCGATGGCCGCCGCGCTCGGCGGGCTGGTGGCGGCGGGGGCCGTGGCGGTGCTGGCGGTACCGGCCCTGTTCCCGCTGGGGAGCGTGTTCGTCACGCTGGTGGTGGGAGCGGCGCTGCTGCCGTGGTTCGCGGGGCGTGTGTGGCGCCAGTATCAGGAGCTGGCCCGGGCGGGCTGGTCGCGGGCGGAGCAACTGGCGCGCGAGCGGCGGCTGGTCGCCGAGCAGGCCCGGCTGCGGGAACGGGCCCGGATCGCGCAGGACATGCACGACGCGCTGGGCCACGACCTCAGTCTCGTCGCCCTGTCGGCGGGGGCGCTGAAGCTGCCGCCCGGCCTGGCGGAGGCGCACCGGACGGCGGCCGAGGACGTCCGGGCCCGGGCGGCGGCCGCCGTGGAGCGGCTGGGCGAGGTCATCGGCATCCTGCGGGAGGACGCGGACCCGGCCCCCACCGGGCCCGCGGACTACGGCGTCGAGCGGCTGGTGGCGAACGCCGCCGCCTCGGGGCTCGCGGTGACCGCACGGGTCGAGGGGCGGGAGGACGCAGTGCCGGGCCCGGTCGTGCGGGCGGCACACCGGGTCGTCCAGGAGGCGCTGACGAACGTGGTGAAGCACGCGCCGGGCGCGGCGGCGGAGGTGCGGGTGACGCACGGGCCGGGCGAGACGGTGGTGTCGGTGCGGAACACCGCGCCGGCGGCGGCCCCGGAGGGACTTTCCGCCGGGGGCCGGGGGCTCATCGGGCTGGACGAGCGGGTCCGGCTGACGGGTGGCGAACTCCGCCACGGCCCGGACGGCGCGGGCGGATTCTCCGTGTCGGCCCGGCTGCCGCACGCGGCGCCGCCGCAGCCGGCGGCGGAGCCTCCGGCGCCGGCCCCGCTGCCTCCGGAGCACCGGCGGGCCCGCCGCCGGGCGGGCCGCACCCTGGCCGCCGCGGTCACCGTGCCGGTGCTGGCCCTGGTCGTGCTGGGCGGCGGCCTGACGGCGTGGAGCTCGCTGACGGTCACGGACTCGGTGCTCGACCCCGGCGCCTACGCGGCGTTGCGCGTGGGACAGAATCGTTCCGATGTGGCGGCGCTGCTGCCGAAGCGTCAGCTGCCCTACCGGCCACGGGCGGCCGAGCCCAAGGGACCGGGGATCGAGTGCGAGTACTACGCGGTGACGGCCGACCGTTTCGTGGACGCCTCGGGCGACTCGTACCAACTCTGCTTCCGCGACGGCCGGCTGGCGACCTTCGCGGTGCTCCGGGGGTGAGCGCGGGATGAACGAAACCATCCGTGTACTGATCGCCGATGACGAACCGATGATCCGTTACGGAGTCCGGGCCGTCCTCTCCACCGACCCCGGGCTCGACGTCGTCGCCGAGGCGGCGGACGGGCGCGAGGCGGTGGAGCTGGTCCGCCGGCACCGCCCCGACGTGGCCGTCCTCGACATCCGGATGCCCGGCACGGGCGGCATCGAGGCGGCCGCCCTGATCCGCGAGGCCGTGCCCGGCACCGGGGTCGTGATGCTGACGACGTTCGGCGAGGACGACTACATCCTGCGGGCGCTGTCCGGCGGCGCCACCGGCTTCCTGGTCAAGTCCGGTCCGCCCGAGGAACTGATCGCGGGGGTGCGCGCGGTGGCCGAGGGCGCCGCCTATCTGTCACCGAAGGTGGCCGCCCGGGTGGTCGCCCATCTCGCCGGCGGCGGCGCCGGGGCCGCCGCCGGCCGGCGCGCCGCCGCCCGGGAACGGGTGGCCGCCCTGACCGCCCGGGAACGGGACGTGCTGGCCCACCTGGGTGCCGGGCTGTCCAACGGGCAGATCGCCCGGCGGCTGCGCGTGGTGGAAGGCACCGTCAAGGCGCATGTCAGCTCCATCCTGGCCCGGCTGGGGGTGGACAACCGGGCGGCCGCGGCCGTCGTCGCCCATGAGGCGGGGATGAGCGTCGTGGACGGGGAGTCGCGGGGCGGGCTGGGGGGATCCCGGGTCTGAGCCGGTGCGCCGCGGCTCGGGGTCACGGAATCCCGGCCCGGAGCCGGAGCCCTGTGGTCCGGCGCCCGGACGCTCCGGTTCCGGGCCGGTGTGCCGCGTCCTCGGGACGGGATGACGCGGCCCGGAGCCGGTGAAGCGCGGCCCTCCGGGTCCTCCGTCGGGATGCCGCGTCCGGAACCCGGAGAAGTCCCGTTCCCCATCCGGCTGTTCGGGCGCCGGGACGGGCAGCCACAACCGCGACCCCGGCACCCCCGGCCGGCAGAGCAGCCGGACGGCGAGGGGCCGCAGCGCGAGGTGGGCCGCGGCCGCGACCGCCGCGCCCAGTACCGCTCCCGCCAGGACGTCGTGCGGATAGTGCGCACCGACGGCCACCCGCAGCGCGGCGGCGAGGGCGCCCACCGGCAGCGCCACGGCGGCGAGCCGCGGCCGGGCCGCGGCGACGCCCACGGCCAGTGCCGCGGCGAGCGTGGAGTGGTTGCTGGGGAAGGACCAGTCGCCGGGCGGCGGGCAGGCGTCGACGGTGCCGACGCCGCGCAGGGCCCGGCACGGGCGCTCCTCGTCGACGGCCTCCTTCAGCAGCTCGCTGACCGCGTAGGCGGCGACCGTGGCCGCGCCGGCGAGCAGGACGGCGGCGAGCGCCGGGACGTCGCGGCGGCGCAGGGCGGTCCAGCCCGTCCACAGCAGGAGCAGTCCCAGGACGACCAGGGTTCCTTCGGTGGCGAGGGAGAGCAGGGTGCCCACCGCTCCGGGCGCGTCCCCCGCCGCGCCGGCGACGGACCGGTAGAGGGAGGCGGAGGGCCCGCCGGTGACCTCGGTCCGGCCGTCCGGTCCGGGTCCGCCGGGCGCGGCCCAGGTCAGGGCCCCGGCCGCGGCGGCCAGGACGGCGAGGGCGCCGAATGGCCGGGCGGTGCCGCCGGGGCGGTGGTGTCGTGTGGTGCGTTCCATACCGCCGGACGTTAGGGAGCCCGGGCGGCGGGCACCCGGCCCGAAGGTCGGGGTGGACCCATGACCTTCGTCAGGGGTGGACCCGGAACGGTCCCGGAAGACCGGTCCGCGTCCCCCTGATGCACATCATGTGCACCTACGATGAACGAACAGCAAGATCACCGCAGCTCCGCCGAGGCCGGCACGACGAAGGGACCCGTGAGCGAGACCGTGCGTACCGCCGACATCCGTACCCGTTTCCTGGACTTCTTCGCCGCGCGCGGCCACACCGTCGTCCCGAGCGCCCCGCTCCCCACCCCCGACCCGACGCTCCTCTTCGTCAACGCGGGCATGGTGCCCTTCAAGCCGTATCTGACCGGTGAATCGCCCGCCCCCTGGCAGCGGGCGACGAGCGTGCAGAAGTGTGTGCGCACACTCGACATCGAGGAGGTGGGCCGCACCACCCGGCACGGCTCCTTCTTCCAGATGAACGGGAACTTCTCCTTCGGCGACTACTTCAAGGAGGAGGCCATCGGCTTCGCCTGGGAGCTGTCGACCGCGCCCGTCGCGGACGGCGGCTTCGGTCTCGACCCGGCGCGGATCTGGGTGACGGTGCACCACTCGGACGGCGAGGCGCGGGGCATCTGGCGCCGGGTGGCGGGCCTGCCCGACGAGCGGATCGTGGCCCGGGGCGACGAGGACAACTTCTGGTCCATGGGCGTCCCCGGCCCCTGCGGGCCCTGCTCCGAGCTGTATTACGACCGGGGTCCGGCGCTGGGCCCCGAGGGCGGCCCGGCGGTGGACGAGGACCGGTACATGGAGTTCTGGAACCTCGTCTTCATGCAGTACGAGCGGGGCGAGGGCCCCGGCAAGTCCGGTTACCCGATCGTCGGCGAGCTGCCCCGCCGCAACATCGACACCGGCATGGGTCTGGAGCGCATGGCGACCCTGCTCCAGGGCGTCGACAACCTCTACGAGACGGACGAGACCCGCCCGGTCCTGGACCGCGCCGCCGAGCTGGCGGGCGTCCGCTACGGCGCCGACGCCGAGGCGGACGTCCGGCTGCGCGTCGTCGCCGACCACGTCCGCACGGCGCTGATGCTGCTCGCCGACGGCACGGCGCCCGGCAACGAGGGCCGCGGCTACGTACTGCGCCGGATCCTGCGCCGCGCGGTCCGCTCCATGCGGCAGCTCGGCCACCAGGACCGGGCGCTGCCGGAGCTCCTGCCGGTGGCCCGGGACCTCATGGCCGTCGGCTATCCCGAGGTGGCCGACGGGTTCGCGCGCATCGCGGACCAGGCGTACGGCGAGGAGGACACCTTCCGGGACACCCTCAAGCAGGGGACGACCGTCCTGGACACGGCGGTCGCCGAGGTGAAGGCGGCGGGCGGCCGGTCGCTGCCGGGCCGTCAGGCGTTCCTGCTGCACGACACCTACGGGTTCCCGATCGACCTGACGCTGGAGATGGCCGCCGAGCAGGGTGTGGAGGTCGACCGCGAGGGCTTCACCGCACTGATGAACGCCCAGCGGGAACGGGCCCGCGCCGACGCCCGGGCCCGCAAGTCCGGTGCCGCCGACACGGCCGCGCTGCGTGCGGTCCTGGCCGAGCACGGGCCGACGGACTGGCGGGCGTGGGAGACCCTGGAGACCGACGCGCGCGTCCTCGCCCTCCTCGGCCCGTCCGGCCCGGTGCCGGTGGCGCGCACCGGTGACGTGGTGACCGCCGTCCTGGACCGGACGCCGTTCTACGCCGAGTCCGGCGGCCAGGACAGCGACGCGGGCCGGCTGTCCGGGGCGTCGGTGGAGGCCGACGTCCTCGACGTACAGCGGCCCCTGCCGGGGCTGGTGGTGCACCAAGTGCGGGTCACCGCCGGTGAGTTGACGCCGGGCGAGGCCGTGCGCGCGGCGGTGGACCCCGAGTGGCGGCTCGGCGCCCGTCAGGCCCACTCGGGCACCCATGTGCTGCACGCCGCGCTGCGGCAGGTCTTGGGCCCGACGGCGCTGCAGTCCGGTTCGTACAACCGCCCCGGCTACCTGCGGCTGGACTTCCCGTGGCGCGGCGCGCTCGGCCCCGCCGTGCGCGGGGACGTCGAGGAGGCCGCCAACCGGGCGCTCCGCCGCGATCTGCCCGTGGACGTCCGCTGGATGACCCTGCCGGAGGCCAAGGAGCTGGGCGCGCTCGCCCTGTTCGACGAGACGTACGGGGAGCGGGTGCGCGTCGTCGAGATCGGCGGGGCGTGGTCGCGGGAGCTGTGCGGCGGTACGCATGTGGAGCGGTCGGCGCAGGTCGGCGTCCTCTCGCTGACCTCGGAGTCCTCGGTCGGCGCGGGCATGCGCCGGCTGGAGGCGGCGGTGGGCATCGAGGCGTTCGACCACCTGGCCCGGGAGCGGGATCTGGTGGGCCGGATCGCCGAGCAGCTCCAGGCGCCGCGCGCCGAACTGCCGGAGCGGATCGCCGCGTTGCTGGACCGGATGAAGGCCACCGAGCGGGAGAACCAGCGGCTGCGCGACGAGGCGACGGCCGCCCGCGCCGCCGGGCTGGCGGGCACCACCGTGGACGTCGAGGGGACGGCCGTGGTGACGGCCACCGCCGACGGCGGCGCGGACGCGGCCCGGTCCCTGGCCGTCGCCGTCCGGGACCGGCTGGCCGCGAACCGGCCCGCCGTGGTCGCGGTCGGCGGTACGGCGGGCGGCGGCGGGATCGTCGTCGTGGCCGTCAACCGCGCCGCCCGGGACGCGGGTCACTCGGCCTCCGACCTCGTCAAGCGCCTCCTCGCCGGGCGCGGCGGCGGCTCCCCGGACCTGGCCCAGGGCGGCGGGCTGCCGGCACGGCGGATCGCGGAGGTGCTGGAGGATCTGCCGGGGCTGGTGGCGGCCGGCGGCTGAACCGGGGCGCGTCCGGGCCGGACGGATGGGCCACGGGCCGGCCTCCGCGGCGCCGGCCGGGAGCCGGCCCTCAGCACCGCCGGGCACTCCCGGGCCAGGGGCCCGAGCCGGGACCCGGGGCGCCCGCCCCCGATACTGAGCGCATGTCTCCGCCGCTCCCGCCGCCCCGGTTCCGGGACCCTCAGTCCACCAAGTACGGGTTCGCCTGCCTGGTCCTCGTGCGCTGCCCCCGGTGCGACAGGGGCGCCCGCGTCATCCCGGCCCCGGAGCTCCCCGACGACGCGGAGCCCCGCGCGTCGCGGTCCCCCGGGCTGCCGGAGCGGCGACTGGTCTGCCGTGCCTGCGGTCTGGCACGCCGGTATGAAGGCGAGACCGTCTACCGGTGGTGCGAGACCACGGACCCGTACTTCCGGCTGCCCCTGTGGCTGCGGACGGAGACCCGGCACGGCCCGCTGTGGGCGTACAACCTCGAACAGCTCGACCTGCTCCGGCGGTTCGTGGGCGCGACGCTGCGCGAGCGGCCCCCGTGGTACGAGCACCACCGGAAGATGACGTACATCGGCCGGCTGCCCGCCTGGATCAAGCGGGGAAGAACCGCGACGAGATCCTGCGGGCCGTCGACCGGCTGCGCGCCTCGCTCGTGGAGTGACGGCCCGGGCGACCGTAGGACGGTCCGACCGTTCGTCAGCGGGCCGCGGCCTCCAGGCGGTAGTCGACGGCAGTGGAGAAGGAGCCCGCGGAGCCCTCGAAGTGGAGGGTGTGGGTGCCGGGCGACAGGGGTCCGGTCCGGATCCAGAGGCCGCAGGAGAGGGAGCCGGGGCCCCTCCCCTTCACCGGGGTGCCCGTGAGGCGCTCCGGTTCCAGGGCCTTGCCGTCGAGGGTGGCGGTGCCCTTCGCGGTGGCCAGGAAGGCGTCGCAACCGCTCTTGGAAGCGATCTGGTTCACAAGCGGGAACGCGATCGGGACGTCCGTGGGCACTCGGCAGGAGCGCTTGGCCGGGCCGCCGTGGGTGCCCGCCAGGAACCAGACGTCGGTCGCCTGGTTCTTGCCGCAGAGCCGCCCGTCCCGGTCGTCGATCGGGTTGGCGCCCTGCGGGTCCGCCTCCGTCCAGTCCCACCAGCGGTTCTGCAGGTCCGCGGCGGCCAGTTCGGCCGGCGCGCCGTCGCCCTTCCCGTCCCCGGAGGACGAGGAGCACGCGGCGGTGGACAGCAGTGCGCCGACGCCGAGGAGCAAAGCGGTGGAACGTATCAATCGCATGTGCGAATAATACGAGAGCCCATCGGTCGGCCTGCTCATCCCGTCGGGCGCCACCCGCCGCCTCCGCGGCTCCGCCGCGTCGAGGAACGCCCGTCCGCACCGTGGCTCACGCCCCGTACCGGACGCGCTCCTCCACCGGACGGCCCGTCAGCCGGCCGAAGTCGCCGCCGGCCCCGCCCGTCACCAGGACGTCCCGGACGGACGGGATCCTTCCGCACAGCGGCACTGTGCTCATTCCTCCAGCCAGAATCCGGCGCGGGTGCGCCACAGGTCAAGCAGGGCCGCGTCGCCGACGACTTCGACGGCTCCCTCCGGGACGGGCCGGCGGTAGACGGCCAGCAGGAGGTCGCCCGGCGTGCCGCGCACGGTGGCCGCGGCCCGTTCCGCGGCGCGGCGCCGGACGGGGGCGTCGCCGGTGAGGTCGATCAGCCACTCCCCCAGCGGGTCCGCCGCCGTGCCGGTGACCTCGAAGCGGAGGGTCCGGCCGGGGCCGAGCAGGTCCGGGGCGCCGGACCGGGGCCCGTACGCCTCCGGGAGCGCCGCGAAACCGGTCCACTCGTCCAGCGCGTCGAGGGCCACCGCGTCGTCGAGGGTGTAGCGGACGCCGGCCGCCAAGGCCGCGTCCGCCCGGTGCACGGCCGTCTCGTGGGCCATCCGGCGGGCCCAGAAGCCCGTGGTCGCGAGGGGGCCCGGGGACCACACGGCCGTGTCGGGGCCCGCCTCGCCCAGTGCCTCCGCCAGCCGCTCGGCGGCCCGGGAGAGCCCGGTGGTCAGCGTGGACCGGTCGTCTCCGGGGCGGGGCTCGACGTCGTCGACGATGTCGTGGGGTACGGGCTCCGTCGCCCGGCTCACGACGACCGTCCCGGCCCAGGTCAGGGCGCCGGTGACATGCCGGAGGAGGTGGGCGAGGGTCCAGCCGGGGCACGACGGGACGGGCGCCGCCGGCGGGACCCCCTCGACGTGGGAGAGCAACCGCCTGGCCTGCCCGGTGATTTCGGCGCGGTGGCGGTCGAAGGTCAGGACGCTCATGCGTGCACGATAGTGAGGCGGGACGGCGCGGCGGCATCCGTTTCCCCCCGCCCTCGGGCGGGGCCCGGCACCGTACGCCCCCGCACGGCGGGCGCCCGGGCGCCGGGGAGTGTAAGCAGGAGACATGCGCCGCTCGCACGGACCGTCCGGTGCCGGGCCGGCCCGGCACCGCCGGCACACACTGCTGGCCGTGCCGCTGGGGCTCATCGCCGTCATCGTGGTGATGGACCTGCTGTCCGGTCCGGACGTCCACCTCGGCCCGCTGCTGGTGGTCGCCCCGGCGATCACGGCCGCCTTCGCCGGGCCGCTGGTCACCGGCGCGGTCGGGGCCCTGGCCGTCGCCGCGCAGGTGGTGATCGGGATCTTCCACGGCGGGCTGACGACCTTCAACCACGAGGCGCAGATCATCGGCCTGCTGCTGATCTCCGCCGTCGTGGTGGTCTTCCGGTACGCGCACGAGCGGCACGAACGGGAGCTGGCGCAGGTCCGGCTGGTGGCCGACGTCGCCCAGTCGGTACTGCTCCGGCCGCTGCCGGCGCGCAGCGGGCCGCTGCGGATGGCCGCGGTGTACGGGGCGGCCGCCGCCGAGGCGAAGATCGGCGGGGATCTGTACGCCGCCGTCCGCAGCCGGGAGGGGACGCGGGTGCTGATCGGGGACGTACGGGGCAAGGGGCTGGACGCGGTCGGGGACGCCGCCCTGCTGCTCGGCGCCTTCCGTGCCGTCGCGCACCGCGACCCGCCGCTCCCCCGGCTCGTCGCCCACCTGCAGAACACCGTCTACTGGGACACCGTGGAGCCGGCGGACGGCGGGACCGCGTCCGAGACCTTCGTGACCGCCGCGATCCTGGAGATCCCCGACGCCGAACCCGTCGTCCGGGTCATCAGCTGCGGCCATCCGCCGCCGCTGCTGCTGCGCGGGGGCCGGGCCGTCCCGCTGACCGTCCGGGACCCGGCGCTCCCGCTGGGCCTGGGCGGGGACGTGTCGGAGGACGACTACGCGGCCGAGTCCTTCGGGTACGGCCCCGGCGACGTGCTCCTGCTCTACACCGACGGCGCGGTGGAGGCGCGGGACGCCGAGGGCCGCTTCTACCCGCTCGCCGAGCGGGTGGCGGCCTGGCGGGAGGGCGATCCGCGACGGCTGGTGGACCGCGTCCACGCGGATCTGCTGGTACACGCGGGCGGGGCGCTGGACGACGACGTGGCCCTGATCGCCGTCGCACGCACCGGCTGAGCCCGCGAGGCGACCGCGCCCGGGGGCCGGGCCCGCGAAGGCCGGCCCGGCCCCAAGGAAGGCGGCCGGCGCCCGCCCCTTGTCACCCGTTCGCCACATCCGTTCGCCCCCGGCCGCCGGAGCCCGCACGCTGGAGCGGCGGGGCGGCGTCGTGCCGCCCAGCTCTTCGGGGGCACCACCACCATCCGGCACCGGGGAGTCGTCATGCGCATAGCCGTCGTGGGACAGGGGTACGTCGGGGTGACCGGGGCGGTGGCGCTCGCCCAGGCCGGGCATCTCGTCACCGGGATCGAGCAGGACCGGGGCCGGCTGGAGGCCCTGTCGCTGGGCCGGGCGCCGGTCGTCGAGCCGGGGTTGCAGGACCAGCTCTCCCTCGCGCTCGCCTCCGGCCGGCTCTCCTTCGCCGGCGCGCTGTCGCCGGCCCACGCCGAGCAGCCGTTCGACGCCGTGCTGATCACGGTGGGCACGCCGCCCGCGCCGGACGGGACGGCCGATCTCCGGCAGGTGACCGCCGCCGTCGACGAGGCGGCCGCGCTGTCCCCGCCGACGTGCGTGGTGCTGAAGTCGACGGTGCCGCCGGGCACCAGCGACCGGCTGCTCGCGGCCCGGCCGGACCTGCGGGACCGCTTCGCCAGCAATCCCGAGTTCCTCAACCAGGGCAGTGCCATGGAGGACTGGACGGCGCCCTCGCGGCTGGTCGTCGGCGTCTGGTCGCGCCGCGTGCTCCCGCTGCTCCGCAGCCTGTACGACGGGGTCATCTGCCCCTGGGTGGTGACCACCCCGGCCAGCGCGGAGATGGCCAAGTACGCGAGCAACACCTTCCTCGCCGCGAAGATCAGCTTCGCCAACGAGATCGCGCGGCTGTGCTCCGCGCCGGGCTTCGACGTGGACGACGTGATGCAGGCGGTGGGCTACGACCCGCGCATCGGGCACGCGTTCCTCCAGCCGGGGCTGGGCTTCGGCGACTCCTGCCTGCCCAAGGACACGCTGGCGCTGGCCCGTTGGGCCGACGGGCTGGGTGTGCGCACCCCGCTGCTGAACGCGGTCATCGAGGTGAACGCCACCCAGCCCGGCGTCGTCCGCGAGATCCTCCGCCGTGAACTGGGCCAGGACTTCCGCCGGTCGGTGATCGCCGTGCTCGGCGCCCGCTACGAGCCGTGGAGCGACGACATGCGGGCGGCGCCCAGCCTGTCGCTGGTCCCCGCGTTGATCAGGGAAACCGCGCGGGTGCGGGTCTGGGACCCGGCGCTCGGCCGGGACGGGCTGGCGGCCCTCTTCCCCGGCGCGGAGCCCGTCGCGGACCTGCGGACGGCCGTCCGGGACGCGCACGCCGCCGTCATCCTGACCGAGTGGCCGGAGGTCGTCGAGGCCGACTGGACGGACCTCGGGGCGCGGCTCGCCCGCCCGCGGGTCGTGGTGGACGGCAAGAACTGCCTGCGGCCCTGGCAGTTGGCCCGGCTGCCGTTGCGCTACCGGGGCATCGGCAACCGCCCGGCGGCCGGGGTTCCGGATCCGGCGGGGTCCGCAGGCATCACCGGGGCCTGAGCAGGGTTCCCGGCCGTCAGGCGCCGTCCGTCCGCGCGTCGCCGGGCTGCGGGTCGCTGCCGAACACCCAGGGCGCCAGCACGACCAGCCACCCGTCCGGGTCCTCGAACAGCACCGCGCCGTGCCGGTCCCAGTACGGGTTGGCCGGCGCCACCGGCCGGTGGCCCCGTTCCTCCAGCCGGCGCACGGCCGCGTCCCGGGCCTCGGGGCCGCGCAGGTACAGCACCAGCTGGTTCTCCGGGTGCGGCGCGGGGATGCGGGGCGGTGTGCCGTGCTGGGTGATCTCCATGTGCACGGGGGTGCCGGGCAGTCCGAGGACGACGCCGTCGTAGCCGTCGTGGTCGCGCCACCGGGCGAGGACCGGGAGGCCGAGGTCGTCCGCGTAGAAGGCCAGCACGTCGTCGTAGCGGGCCGTGGGCCGGGCGAACCGCACGGCGCCCACGGCCAGATGTTCGGGCCAGGTGTGTGTCATGGCGACACTGTCACACACGCGTCACTTCCGTCTCTTCCGTCCCGGGACCCTCACGACTACGGCCTGCGGCCGAGGGCGGACGGACTACGACCCGCTTCCGTCCCGTCGCCCCCGAACGGACGACGGCCGTACAACGACCGGACAACGACCGGCACACCCAAGGGGGTTTGGCCATGGCTTCACGCGGTACGCGCACTGACGAGGTCCTTGAAGACGACCCAGAGGCCCCCACATGACAGCCAAGTCCCAGTCCGACGGCAAAGACGACAAAGACGAGAAAGACAACAAAGCCACCACAGACGCCAGGAAAGACGACAGGCAAGACCACAAAGAAGACGGCGGTTCCGGCGCCGTGCCGGTGACCCGGATCCTGCGGGCGGCCCGCGAGCAGCTCACCGAACTGGCGGGGCTGCGGCCCGAGGGAGTGTCCGGCTTCGAACGGACCCCCGACGGCTGGACGGTGGAGATCGAGGTGGAGGAGATCCCCCGCGTCCCCGAGACGATGAGCGTGATGGGGCTCTACCTGGTGACCCTCGACCCCGAGGGCAACCTCACCGGTTACCGCCGCGCGCGGCGCTACGAACGCGGCAGGACCGATTCCTGACGCACACCGTCCGCGCTGGAAACGTCCGCAACGGACAGCGTCCCCGAGGGAAACCGTCCACGACGGACAACGTCCGCGAGGGAAGCGGTCCGCGACGGACGCCGTCCACGACGGACACCGCCGTACCCACTCCCGACGGACGCCGTCCGCCGGCGCGCGGGACCGCCCGCAGCCGCCGGCCCGTCGGCCACGAGAGGAAGTTCCCGACATGAGTGTTGTCCCGGCGCAGCAGTCCGGGGGTGCCGGTGGCACCAGCGGTCTGTACGACGTCCTGGAGCTCGTACTCGACCGCGGCCTGGTCATCGACGCGTTCGTCCGCGTCTCCCTGGTCGGCATCGAGATCCTGAAGATCGACGTACGTGTCGTCGTCGCCAGCGTGGACACGTACCTGCGGTTCGCCGAAGCCTGTAACCGCCTCGACCTGGAGGCCGGCCCGCACCGGAGCGCCGGGCTGCCGGACCTGGTGGGCGAGGTCACCGAGAGCGGCGCCCGCGGCAAGAGCAAGGGCGTGCTCTCCGGCGCCGCCCAGTCCATCACCGACGCCTTCCAGCAGGCGCGCGGGGAAGGCGAGTCGAGCGGGACCCGCCGGAGCTCCTCGCGGAGCAAGAAGGAGGAGAGCGAGTGAGCACCTACGTCTACGGCATCACCAGCGGTGAGCGCGCGCAACTGCCCGAAGGACTCACCGGCATCGGCCAGCCACCGCGCCCCGTGCGCCTGGTGACGGAAGCCGGGCTGGCGGCGGTGGTCAGCGACTGTCCCGAGGAACTGCGGCCCAAGCGCCGCGACCTGCTGGCCCACCAGCAGGTCCTGTCCGAGGCCGGCCGCAAGTCCTCCGTCCTGCCCATGCGGTTCGGCAGCGTCTGCGAGAGCGACGACGACGTGCACCGGGTACTGACGGAGCACGCCGAGCACTACCGGTCGAAGCTGGAGCAGCTGACCGGCCGCGTCGAGTACAACGTCAAGGTTGTGCACCACGAGGACGTGGTGCTGCACCTCGTCCTCGCCGAGAACGCCGAGCTGCGGGCCCTCGCCGAAGCCAACCGGAAGGCCGGCGGCGGCACGTACGAGGACCGGCTGCGGTTCGGGGAGCAGGTGGCCGAGGCGGTCCGCTCCCGGGAGGCGTGGGACGCCGACCTGGTGCGCGACACGCTGGAGCCGCTGGCCGAGGGGTGCCGGCCGGGGCCGGAGAGCGGCGGCTGGTTCCTCAACCTCTCGCTCCTGGTGCCGGAGTCGTCCGCCGAGCGGCTGCTGACCACCGCCGACCGGCTGCGCCGGGCCCACCCCCAGCTGGACCTGAAGGTGAACGGCCCGCTGCCGCCGTACAGCTTCGTCGACTCGTGATGTTCGTCGGCTGGGTCCTCCGCCGCGTCCTCGCCGAGGCCGAGCGGCTGTACTACGACCCGGCCGTCATTCAGGGCGAACTCCGCTCGCTGGAACAGGAGTTGGAGGCCGGGCAGCTGGACGAGGAAGAGTTCGACCGGCTGGAGGACGCCCTGCTGGACCGACTGGAGGAGGCCCGGCGGCGCTCGCCCGCGCCGCCGGGCTGACCCTCCGGCGCGGGCCGTCCGGACGACGCCCCGCCACGCCGACGGCGCGGAGCGGACGACGGCGCACAGCGCACGACCCGCAGGGCCGACGACGACGCAGAGGAGCCCCGAGATCCATGAGTTTCCCGAGCCGACTGCCCGACGCCCGCTCCCCCGCGGAGGGTTCGGGGGCCAACCTCGCCGACATCCTGGAGCGGGTGCTCGACAAGGGCGTGGTGATCGCGGGCGACATCCGCATCAATCTGCTCGACATCGAACTGCTGACGATCAAACTCCGTCTGGTGGTCGCCTCGGTCGACCGGGCGAAGGAAATGGGCATCGACTGGTGGGAGAGCGACCCCTCGCTGTCCTCGGGCGCGCGCTCCCGCGAACTGCGCGAGGAGAACGAGCGGTTGCGGGCGCGCCTCGCCGCGCTGGAGGAGGAACGGCCGGCCCTGCCGGACCGGGAGGCGGAGGCCGTCCGGGACCGACCGGCGGACGGCGGGGCGGCGGACGGAACGGGAGGTGAGGAGCGGTGACCGAAGGGAAGCCGGTGCCGGCAGGGGAGTTGGCGACCGAGGAGAAGCCGGCGGCCGGGGGCGAGCTGCTGTACGCCTACGCGGTCGCCCGGGACACCGGCGCGGACCACGACGTGCCGGACACGGTGACGGGCGTGGCCGGCGAGCCGGTGCGCGAGGTGTGTCACGAAGGGTTCGCGGCCCTGGTGGGCCGGGTGCCCGCGGCCGAGTTCGAGGAGGACGCGCTGCGCGAGCGGCTGGAGGACCTCGCGTGGCTGGAGCGGGTGGCCCGCGGCCACCAGCGGGTGGTCGACGCCGCCGTCTCCCTCTTCCCCTGCGCACTGCCGCTGCGCCTGGCGACCGTCTACCACGACGAGGCCGGGCTGCGGCGGATGCTGACGGCGGGCCGGGAGGCGTTCGGTACCGCGCTCGACCGGCTGGAGGGCCGCGTGGAGTGGGGCGTCACGGTCTACGCCACCTCGGCGCCGGCCGAGGCACCGCCGAAGCCGGCCGGCCCCCGTCCGGCCGCGACTACCTGCGACGGCGCGGTGCCGAGCGCCGGGCCGCCGAGGCGGGAGCGCGGCAGGAGGCCCGGGAGGCGGAGGCGGTCCACGAGACGCTCGCCGCCCTGGCCGAGGCGGTCCGGCTGTACCCGCCGCAGAACTCCCCCCTCGCCGCGCACCCGGGCCGCAACCTCCTCAACGCCGCCTACCTGGTCCCCCGGGACCGCGCGGAGGAGTTCACGAGGACGGTGTCCGGGCTGACGGACCGGGCCCCCGACGGATTCCGGGTCCGGCTGACGGGACCGTGGGCCCCCTACTCCTTCGTCACCCACGACCCCTGCGTACCGGACGCCCCGTGAACGCCGACGGGCTCCCGGCGGAGCGGCTGTCCCTGGTGGACCTCCTCGACCGGCTGCTCGCCGGCGGGGTGGTGCTCACCGGCGACCTCACCCTGCGGATCGCGGACGTCGACCTCGTCCGGATCGACCTGCGGGCCCTGATCAGCTCCGTGGACGCCCGTGTGCCCTCGCCCTGGGAGGACCGGCCTGACCCGGCCGAGGCCGGCGAACGAGCGCTGGAGGGAGGGACGGAGACATGAGCGCAGCCGCGAACCGCCGCGTGGAGCTGGACCAGGACACGGTCGAACGCGACCTGATGAAAATCATCCTGACCATCCTCGAACTCCTCCGGGAACTGATGGAGCGTCAGGCCCTGCGCCGCGTCGACCAGGGCGATCTCACCGAGGAGCAGGAGGAGCGGATCGGCATGACCCTGATGCTGCTCGCCGACCGCATGGACGGCCTCTGCCGGCAGTACGGCCTGGACCCCGAGGAACTCGACCTGGACCTCGGCCCCCTGGGATCGCTGCTGGGACGCCGGTGACGGACGGGCCGCTCGCCCCCGCAAGACCACCGCACCGGCGAGCGGCCCGCCCGCGTCACACGTCGAACGCCCTCAGCAGGGCGCTCACCCCACGCGCCGCCGCCCGCAACGCCCCCACCTCCACCGCCGCCTCGGCGATGTCGGCCACGGCGTCCCCCGCCTCGAACCCCCCGGTCCGGCACCCCCGGCACCTCCGCCGGCGCCTCCGGCCGAGCCGCCCGCAGAGCTCGCACTCCCGCTCCCGCTTCCTCATCGGCCGATGATCCCATGGTCGTACCGACGGGTGGGGCGGCGGCAGCCACGAGAGGTGCCACAACCCGTTCGGCGGACCCGGCGGCGTTTTCCGCACCCCGCGCGCGCCCGGCCCGTAGCGTCCGCCGTGAGCACCCGGGTCCCTCCGGCCCGGGCTCCGGAGGAAGGGGTGCGCTCCATGCCCGAACTGCCCGCTGCCACCGGACCGTCCGCGGTCCCCCGCCGCCGCGCCGTGCTCCTCGGAGCGGCGGCCGGTGCCGCGTCCGGCCTGGCGCCGGGCACCGCGCGGTCCGCGTCCCGGCGGACGGCGCGGTCGGCCGACGGCCGCCGCGTCGCCGTGATCGGTGCCGGGGTCGGCGGCCTCACCGTCGCGCACGAGCTCGCGGAGCGCGGTTTCACGGTGACGGTGTACGAGCGCCGCGGGGTCCCCGGTGGCAAGGCCCGCTCCCTGTACGTCCCGCACACCGGCACCGGGGGCCGCCGGGACCTGCCCGGCGAGCACGGCCACCGCGGGGTGTTCGGCTTCTACCACAACCTTCCCGACACCCTCCGCCGCATCCCATTGCCCGGCGGCCGGAGCGTCCACTCGCGTCTCACCCCCGTGCGGTGGGTGGAGTTCGCCCGCGTCCCGGGGCGGCCGGACATCCCCGTGCCCGTCGACCGGTGGGTCCCCTCCTCGCTCTCCGACACGAACCTGCTGATCACCTCGCTCGCCGGCCTCCTCCAGGAAGGCGTGCGCCTGCCGCCGTGGGAGGCGCTGTTCTTCGCCAAACAGGCGGTGATGCTCCTGACCAGCTGTACGGAACGCCGGTTCGGACAGTGGGAGTACGTGCGCTGGTGGGACTTCATCCGGGCGGACGGGATGTCCGAGGACTACCAGAAGTACCTGGGCGGCGGCGTCCAGCTGCTGCAGGCGCTCCGGGCGCCCGTCGCCAGCACCCGGACCTGCGGCCAGGGCATGGAGTCCATCCTCTACGACCTGGAGGGCCGCGGCAGTGACGCCGGCGGCCCGTTCGACCGCGTCTTCGACGCGCCGACCAGCGAGGCGTGGCTCGACCCCTGGGCGGCCCACCTCCGTTCGCTCGGTGTGCGGTTCGCCTTCGGCCGCTCCGTGGAGCGGCTCGACCTGCGCGACGGCCGGATCGCCTCGGCCACGGCCCGGACCGTGCACGGCGCGACGGAACGGATCGACGCCGACTGGTTCGTGGTCGCCCTCCCCGCCGACCGGGCCGTCCGCCTCTGGAACCCCGCCCTCCGGTCGGCCGACCCCCGGCTGGCGGCCATGGACGGGCTGCGGCACACCTGGTGCAGCGGCATCCAGTACTACCTCCGCGAACAGGCCCCCGGCATCCGGGGCCACGTCGTCCACGTCGACTCCCCCTGGAAGCTGGCGTCCATCGCCCAGTCCCGGGTGTGGTCGGCGCCCTTCGCCCGGACCTGGGGCGACGGGCGGGTGCGGGAGTCGCTGTCCGTGGTGATCTCCGAGTGGGAGACGCCGGGCATCCTCTACGGCAAGCCCGCCCGGCGCTGCACCCGGGCCGAGGTCGCCCGCGAGGTGTGGGCGCAGATGAAGGCGCACCTCGCCGACCACGCGCCGCTGGACGACGCCCTGCTGGAGACCTGGTACCTGGACGAGGCGATCACCGAGGACGGGAGCGGCGGCCTGCGCGACGACGATCCGTTCCTGATGAACACCGCCGGCTCCTGGGACCTGCGGCCCGAGGCGACCACCGCCGTAGGGAACCTGTTCCTGGCCGCCGATCACGTCCGGACGTACAGCAACATCGACTTCGCCTCGATGGAGACGGCGAACGAGGCCGGCCGCCGGGCCGCCGGGGCGATCCTCGCCGCGGCGGGCGGTACGGGCGGGGGCGACCGCTCGGAGGTACGGACCTTCCGGGGGTACGAGGCGCCGGAGTTCGCCGCGGCCCGGGCGCTGGACCGGGAACGCTGGCGGCAGGGGCAGCGGCACATCCTGGACGTCGGCTGACCGGAACGCTCCGGGGGCCGGAGGCTCCGGGGTCTCCTGGGGTTCCTGGAACTCCCGAGGTACCGGGATCTTCCAAGACTCCGGGTTCCCCCCGGCCCCGGGACCTCGCGGAGTCCCGAAACCTCCCGGGGTTTCAGGACCTCCCGGAGCCCCGAGACCTCCCGCTGCCCCGGGTTGGCGCGACACCCTGTTCCCCTCCCGTACTCCCCGGCGTCACAGTGTCGCCATCGCCCCGTCCACCCGCCTCGCTGTCCTTGGAGCGCTTCGTCCCCCTTCCCCCACACACCCTCAGAGGTCACCTTGCCCATGGGAGAGATCGACCGCCGGCGGTTCCTGCAGTTGTCCGGCGGCACCGCCGCGTTCACCGCGCTGTCCGGCAGCATCGCCCGCGCCGCCGCCATTCCGGCCCGGCGGAGCACCGGCAGCATCCGGGATGTCGAGCACATCGTCGTCCTGATGCAGGAGAACCGTTCCTTCGATCACTACTTCGGGTCCCTGCGGGGTGTCCGCGGCTTCGGTGACCCGCGGCCCGTGACCCTGCCCAGCGGGAAGTCCGTCTGGCACCAGTCGGACGGCAAGCGCGACATCCTGCCGTTCCGTCCCGAGGCCGACCACCTGGGCATGCAGTTCCTCCAGGACCTCAACCACGACTGGGCGGGCGGGCAGCGGGCGTTCAACAAGGGCCGCTACGACCAGTGGGTGCCGGCCAAGACGGCGACCACCATGGCGTACCTCACCCGCGAGGACATACCGTTCCACTACGCCCTCGCCGACGCGTTCACCCTCTGCGACGCGTACCACTGCTCGTTCATCGGGTCCACCGACCCCAACCGCTACTACCTGTGGAGCGGGTACACCGGCAACGACGGCAAGGGCGGCGGTCCGGTCCTCGGGAACGAGGAGGCGGGGTACGGCTGGACCACCTACCCCGAGCGGCTGGAGAAGGCCGGGGTCTCGTGGAAGGTCTACCAGGACGTCGGCGACGGCCTGGACGCCAAGGGCAAGTGGGGCTGGACCGGTGACGCCTACCGCGGCAACTACGGGGACAACTCACTCCTCTACTTCAACGCGTACCGCAACGCCAAGCCGGGCGATCCGCTGTACGAGAAGGCCCGCACCGGGACCGACGCCCGCAAGGGCGACGGCCTCTTCGACGTCCTCAAGACGGACGTGAAGGCCGGCAGGCTGCCGCAGATCTCCTGGATCGCCGCGCCGGAGGCGTACAGCGAGCACCCCAACTGGCCCGCGAACTACGGCGCCTGGTACATCGCGCAGGTGCTCGACGCGCTCACCGCCGACCCGGAGGTGTGGAGCCGCACCGCGCTGTTCATCACCTACGACGAGAACGACGGCTTCTTCGACCACGTCGTCCCGCCGTTCCCGCCCGCGTCCGCCGCCCAGGGCCTGTCCACCGTCGACCCGGGCCCCGACCTCTACAAGGGGAGCATCGGCAGGACGGCCGGGCCGTACGGGCTGGGGCAGCGCGTCCCGATGCTGGTCGTCTCGCCGTGGAGCACCGGCGGCTTCGTGTGCTCCGAGGTCTTCGACCACACCTCGGTCATCCGGTTCATGGAGAGCCGCTTCGGGGTGCGCGAGCCCAACATCTCGCCGTGGCGGCGGGCGGTCTGCGGCGACCTCACCTCGGCCTTCGACTTCAGCCGGGCGAGCACCGGGGCCGCCGCGCTGCCGTCCACGGACGGCTACCGGCCCCCGGACCGGCTGCGCCACCCCGACTACGTCCCCAAGCCGCCCGCGACCGGTACCCTCCCCCGCCAGGAGCCGGGTTCCCGCCCCACCCGGCCACTGCCCTACGCGCCGTTCACCGACGGGACGGCGGCGCCGACGACCGGCCGGTTCACCCTGACGTTCGACGGCGGCGAGGCGGCGGGCGCCCAGTTCCTCGTCACCTCGCCCAACCGCACGGACGGCCCGTGGACGTACACCACGGAGGCCGGAAAGAAGATCGCCGACACCTGGAACACGGCCTACTCCAAGGGTGTCTACGACCTCACGGTGCACGGCCCGAACGGCTTCCTCCGGAGCTTCAGAGGCCCCGGCGGCATCGCGGGCCCCGAGATCACCGCCCGTCACAACGCGGCCACCGGCGACCTCGACCTCACGCTGACCCAGCAGGGCACGGCCGACTGTCACCTGACCGTCACCGACGCCTACGGCGGCCCGGCCGAGACCGTCACCGTCCGGCCGGGCGCCACCGTGCGGCACACGGTGCGGACCCGGGCGGGCAAGCGGTGGTACGACGTGTCGGTGGTGTCGCACGAGGACGGCACCTTCCTGAGACGCTTCGCCGGGCACGTGGAGACGGGCGCCTCCGGGGTGAGCGACCCGGCCATCGCCACCCGCTGAGTCCCCGTCCGGGCGTCCGGCCGCTCCCCCACCCCGGGTCAGGGCGGCCAGACGCCCGTCCGCCACAGGTGCACGATGGCCCGGGCGATGTCGCGCGACTCCGGGTCCACCAGGGCGTCGGGGTCGCCGGCGGCCGCGTCGAGGTCGTCGAGGAACCGCCCGACGGCCTCCCGGCCGACCCGCTCCAGGGTGGCGTCGTGGTACAGCCGGACGAGCCCGGTCGCCCGCAGTTCGTCCTCGTCCCGTCCGGTCAGCCGGGCCGAGAGGGTGACGAAACCCGGATGGTCCCTGCCGGGGGTGTTCATCCGCTCGCGCCCCCTTCGTCATGGTTTCCGCGCGTTCCTTCCGGTGACGCCCGGGCGCCCATTCTGCGGGGCGCGTACCGGCGCGGAAAAGGGCGCAGGCAATGGGGGTGTTTCCGGCCTCGTCACCGGGACCTGTGGTTCTCCGGCGACGAATGTGTTCCTCCGTATCAGCCGAAAGGGAACGTCTGCCCACCGGATTCCCGGGCATCCGCCAGGTGTCCGCCTTTCCTCTCACATGCAGCGCGTACGCAGCGCGCAAGGAGGCACCATGTCGCAGATCGAGGAATCCGTCGAGGTGGCCGTTCCGGTCACCACCGCGTACAACCAGTGGACGCAGTTCGAGGAGTTCCCGCAATTCATGGAGGGCGTGGAGCGGATCGAGCAGCGTTCGCCGACGCTGACGCACTGGGTGACCAAGACGGACGGCGTCCGGCGCGAGTTCGACGCGGTGATCACCGAGCAGATCCCGGACGAAAGGGTCGCGTGGACCACGGTCGACGGTGACGTCCGGCAGGCCGGCGTGGTCACGTTCCACCGGCTGGACGCGGCCCGCACCAAGGTGATGCTCCAGTTCGACCATACGCCGGAGGGCCTGGTGGACACCGTGGGCGACAAGCTCGGGTTCATCCGTCGGCAGGCCAAGGGCGATCTGGAGCGGTTCAAGACGTTCATCGAGTCGCGCGGCCTGGAGACGGGCCGGTGGCGCGGCCGGGTGTGAGCCCGCGAACGCTCCGGGATCCGGAATCCCGGATCCCGGAGCGTTCCGCGTTCCGCGTTATGGCACGGCGAGGGGGCCGCGGTCCGAGGACCGCGGCCCCCTCGGGGTACCTGCCGGAAGGACGTCAGTCGCGGAACGCGTCCTTCGCCTTCTCCTTGGCGCCCCGCAGGTCGCCCTTGGCCTGGTCGGCCCGGCCCTCGGCCTCCTTGCTCTCGTTGCCGACGGCCCGGCCGGCCTGCTCCTTGAGCTTGCCCTTGGCCTGCTCCGCCTTGGCCTTGGCCTTTTCCTGAGCGCTCATCTCGAAATCTCCTCGGTGTCGATGGCGGTCCGTGCCGATTTCATCCGGTCGGGTGCCCGGACCGGCTCCCCGTAAACCCATCGGTCACCGGCGCACCCGAGTCGTACGCGCGCCGGGCGGGTTCGGTCTCGAATCTGTATCGGCCTGGCATGAAGAAAGGAAGCCAGGATAAAAGCGAAAGCATCGGGAAGACGACACGTCGGAGGTTGATTTACATGGTTCCCCTTCTCCTCGTCCTGCTCCTCGCTCTGATCCTTTTCGGTGCCGGATTCGCCGTGAAGATTCTGTGGTGGGTCGCGGTGGCGGTGCTCGTCATCTGGCTGCTCGGCTTCCTGGTGCGCTCCGTCGACTCCGGTGGCGGCCGCAGCCGCTGGTACCGATGGTGACCCGCTGACATCACAGCCATCACGGCCCCGTCCTCAGGGCCCGGCGGGACCTGATCCCCGCCGGGCCCCGATGCTGTCCGGCCGGATTCTTTCGGAAGTCCGGCCGAAAATCGCCCTGCCTGCATGCATGTCCCGGCAAACCCGGGGCAGGAGCCGAACTGTCAAGCACAGTTGAAGGAGGGCGCACGTGACCAGCACGAGCGTGACGCAGACGGTCGAGGCCGAGCGGAGCAGCACTGCGGTGGGTGGGCCTCTCGGTGTGGATCTGCCACAGGTGGAGGACGCGGGAGGCATCGACCCGCGCGACGCCCGGGCTCTGAACAGGCTCTTCCTGGACCGGCTGGCGGTCCTGGAGGAGGGTACGCACGAGTACCAGTACGTCCGGAACACCCTCATCGAGATGAACCTCTCCCTGGTGCGTTACGTCGCCGGCCGCTTCCGCGGCCGCGCCGACCAGATGGAGGACATCGTCCAGGTGGGCACGATCGGTCTGATCAAGGCGATCGACCGGTTCGATCTGACCCGGGAGGTCGAGTTCACCACCCTCGCCATCCCCTACATCACCGGCGAGATCAAGCGCTTCTTCCGTGACACCAGTTGGGCCGTCCACGTCCCCCGCCGGCTCCAGGAGCTGCGGGTGGAGCTCGTCAAGGCGACGGAGGAACTCTCCAGCCGGCTCGGCCGCTCCCCGACGGTCAAGGAGCTGGCCGAGGTGCTCGACCTCTCCGAGGACGAGGTCATCGAGGCCCAGGTCGCCAGTAACGGCTACTCCGCCCACTCCATCGACACCCCCGCCGAGCCCGGGCCGCGGGGCCACGACTCCTCGCGCTCGTGGTCGGAGCGGATCGGCACCGTGGACGAGAACCTGGAGAAGGTCGAGGCGCTGCACGTCCTCAAGCCGCTGCTGGCGGAACTGGACGAGCGGGAACGGCTGATGCTGGAGCTGCGCTTCGGGCAGGAGATGACCCAGTCGCAGATCGGCGCCGAGCTCGGCATCTCCCAGATGCACGTCTCCCGGCTGCTCAGCCGTACGCTCGCCCGGCTGCGCAAGAAGATGCTCGCCCAGCAGTGACCACCGCCCTCCGGCGGCCGGTCCCACCCCGCACGACATCGCCCCTCACGGCCCTCCGGCCGCCGAGGGGCGCCGTCGTGCGCGCGGAAGCACTTCGGAAGGACTTCTTCCAGGGTTATTTCCGGACTTCCGGGCGAGGCGTGGGGAGAGGGACGATCCCGGAACGGCCGGAACGGAGGTACCGACGTGGACTGGCGACAGTACGCCGCCTGCACGGACGAGGATCCCGACCTGTTCTTTCCCATCGGCACGGGGGTTTCCGCGCTGGCGCAGACCGAAGGGGCCAAATCGGTCTGTGCCCGCTGCCCGGTGAGGGAAGAATGTCTGCGTTGGGCTTTGGAGACCCGGCAGGAGTACGGAGTGTGGGGTGGAACGAGCGAAGGGGACAGGCGTGAGCTCCGCCGGGGGACGGGAAGGCGCCGTGTGGGTACCTCTTCCTAGTACGGTGGCGGAGCTCCCGGCGGGGCGGGGCGTTCCGGGTCCACCGTGTGCCCCCGCGCGTCCCGCGGGGACGGTGAGCGGACCCGCGACGGGCGTACGGTCCCGACCCGCCAGTGATCGAGGTGACGCTGTGACCGACACGACGGCCCCGGCCGGGCCGTTCGTCCACCCGGCGTTGTTCTACCGGGACGGGGGAGAATACGTCGCCGCGCTCACGGCGTTCGTCCGCGAGGGACTGGCCCACGGCGACCCGGTGGCGATCGCCGTGCCCCGCGCCCGGCTGGAGCTGCTGCGGGACGCGCTGGGCGCGGACGGGTCCGGCGTCCGGTTCGTCGACATGGAGGAGGCGGGCCGCAATCCGGGGCGGATCATTCCGCGAGTGCTGCGGGCCTTCGCCGACGCCCATCCGGACCGGCACGTCCGCATCGTCGGCGAGCCGATCTGGGCGAGCCGCTCCGCCACGGAGTACCCGGCGTGCGTCCAGCACGAGGCCCTGATCAACCACGCGTTCGCGGGCCGCAGGGTCACCATAGTCTGCCCCTACGACACGGCGCGGCTGGATCCGCGGGCGGTGGCCGACGCGTACGCGACCCACCCGGTGATCATCGACGGCGACCGCAACGGCCCCAGCGGCTCGTACGCGCCGGACCACATCATCGCCGCCTACAACCAGCCGCTGCCGCCGCCGCGTGCCGGGTCCGTCCTCTCCTTCGACTTCGACGACGAGCTGCTGCCGGAGGCGCGGCACGCCGTGGTGGAGCGTGCGGTGGCGCTGGGGCTGGCGCCCGAGCGCCGGGACGACCTGGCACTGGCCGTCGCCGAGCTGACCACCAACAGCGTGGTGCACGGCGGCGGGACGGGGACGGTGCGGATCTGGGCCGAGGGCGGTCACGTGGTGTGGGAGGTGCAGGACCGCGGGCACGTCGGCGATCCGCTGGCCGGCCGCCTGCCACCCGCGCCGGACCGGCCCGGCGGCCGGGGGCTGCTGCTCGTCCACACCCTCAGCGACCTCGTCCGTACCCACACCGGGCCCGGAGGCACCACGACACGCTGCCTCCTCTCCCGCGTCCCGGCGCCCTGAACCACCCGTCGTGCGGGTGAATCCGGCGGAGTTCGATTGCGCGCGGCCGCCCGGAACGGCGAGCGTGGGCGGGCGCCGGTGAGGCACCGGGCCGACGGGAAGGAACGGGACGGATGAAGCGCGTCGTTGCGAAAACGCGGTGGGCCGTACGCACGGCCATGGCCGCGGTGGGGACCCTGGCACTCTGCGCCGCCGTGGCGCCACCGGCCTCGGCGGGCGGTGGCGACTGTGTCGGACAGACCTGCCTGGTGGTCGAGCGGAGCGGTCTCTACGTGGCACGGGCGACGGTCACTCCGGCCCCCGGCGCGAAGTTCTTCGGCCACTACCGGCTGTACGGCGGCGGCGTCGACAACAAGAGCGCGTCGCAGCATTGGCACGAGGGGCTGCGGTACACGGTGGCCTGGGGCCGGGGCGTGCCGGACCACACGAAGATCTGCGCCGAGGGCTGGGAGCAGACCGGGGGCAAACTGAAGCCGCTCGGCACGAAGTGCGTGGAGATCCGGAAGTAACGTCGTTGGCGGCCGTCAGCCGTCGTAGGACTGCAACTCGACGAGGTTGCCCTCGGGGTCGCGGACGTGGGCCGTGCGCAGGGTCGGCCCCCACTCCGGCCGCCCGGCGGGCGCCGCGACCGCCGTGGCGCCGTGCCGCAGGCAGAGGGCGTACCCGGCGTCGACGTCCGGCACCCGGCTGACGAGTACCGTCCGGTCGGCGGGGGCCGGTTCCGCCTCCGCCGGCGCCCCGGTGATGTCGTCCATGGCCCTGCGGTCGAGCAGCATCAGGACGCCCTCGCCGGCCAGGTCCCAGTGGGCATAGGGCCCCTCCTCCGTACCGTGGACCAGGTGGGCGCCGGTGAGTTCGGGGAGGACGGCGGCGTAGAAGCGGAAGGTCTCGGCGAACCGGCCGACGAGCAGCCGGGGATGCAGTGCATCCATGACGCCCCCTGGATCGTGGGTTCTGACCAATGATGGGTGGACACCTACAATACTCGCGTGCCCGAGACGCCCCCCACCCTCACCGCCCTGACGCCCTACCTCCTCTCCCGCGTCGGCAAGAACGCCCGCGGCCGGGTCGCGGCCCGGCTGGCCGGCCGCGACCTGCGGATGTGGCACATGGCCGTGCTCGCCGCCCTCGCCGACTTCGGCCCGCACGCCCAACGGGAGCTCGCCGGGCGCCTGTCGATCGACCCCAGCGACATGACGAAGGTGGTGGACGACCTGGCCGCCCTCGGCCACGTCGAGCGCACCCGCGACCCCCGCGACCGCCGCCGCCTGACCGTCGCCCTCAACCCCGCGGGCGCCCGGGAACTCGCCCGGCTCACGGACGAGGTGCTCGCCGCGCAGGACGAGCTCCTCGCCCCGCTGACCGGGCAGGAGCGGGAACGGCTGCACACGTTGCTCGACAAGGTCTTCCGCCATGCGGAAGCGGCCGAGGGAGACCGGGGACGGCCGTGAAGCGGCGCGCGCCTCACGCCCGCCTGGTGGCGACGGCCGCCAGGTGGAGGGGCGGCAGGAACCGCGTGCGCAGGGCGACGGGCGCGCCGCAGGCGTCCGCCAAGTGCCGCAGCGCCGCCGGGCTGTACGCCTTGCGCAGGCTGACGACGGCGTCGTGCGCCTGGGCGGGGCCGCCGCAGAGGAAGGCCGGAGGGACGGCCGCCAGACACGCGGGGTGGCGCCACAGGTCGATGATCAGGAGCCGCCGGGCGACGCGGGTGCCCTCGCGCAGCACGTCCGCGGCGGCCCGGGGCGGCAGGTGGTGCAGGGACTGGCTGAACACGGCGAGGTCGTAGGAGCCGTCGGGCGCGTCGATCGCGGTGGCGTCGAGCCGTTCGACGGTGGCCCGCGCGTGGCGGCCGAGCGGTCCCGCCCGCAGCGCCTCGACGAGGTCCGGGGCGACGTCGCTGACGGTGGCCCGGGCGGCCGGGTGCCGGTCGAGGACCCAGCGGGCGAGTCCGCCGTCCCCGGCGCCGAGTTCGAGGACGCGCGGCCGGGGCACGTCCCCGAGCCCGTCCAGGACGAGGGCGCCGAACGTCCGGTGGGCGAGGGTGAGCCGCTCCAGCCGGGCCAGTCCGCGCAGCACCCGGCGGCGCCGGCCCTCCGCGTCGGCGCGGTCGAGGTACTCGGGGCGGTCGGTCTCGTACAGCCGGTCCCACCACGCGGCGCCGGGGCCGCCCCGGGGCATGTCGTCGATCACAGTCGGCCAACGACCCGTCCGCGGCGCGGGTCACGTCCGGACCGGGGCGCCGGGCCCCGCGGGCGCGGCACTCAACCCTCCGCGCTCCCCCGGCGTCTTGTGCGGGACTCCGGCGGTGACCGCGCCGGGCGACAGGGCTCGTGACCGAAGGGACCGTGGGAGCAGTGGACGACATACGCAGGCCGGCCGCGACCGCCGTACGGGAGGCGTCGGCCGGACGGCCGGAACCGGCGCCGCGTCCGAGGGGTTTGGTGGACCTGCGGGGACGCGAACGGGCCCCCGCGCTGCTGGTGTACCCCGCCGACGCCGTGCTGGTCGTGTCGGGGCTGCCCGGCGGCGGCAAGAGCACCCTGATCCGCCGCTGGTCGGGGGCCGCGCCGGTGGTCGACCCGAGGGACGCGCACGAGGACTGCGCGGCGGTGATGCCGGCGTGGCTGCCGTACGCGGTGTACCGGCCGTGGGCGCGCCTGGTGCACGCCCGCCGGCTGTGGAACGCGGTCCGGGCGGGCGGGCCGCTGCTGGTGCACGACTGCGGCAGCCGGGCGTGGCCGCGGCGGCTGCTCGCCCGGGAGGCCGGGCGCCGGGGCCGCGAACTGCACCTGGTGCTCCTGGACGTGACGGCGGCCGACGCCCTGGCGGGCCAGGAGGCACGCGGCCGGTGGACCCGCCCCCGCGTCTTCGACCGGCACCGGCGCGGGCTGCGGCGGTTGCTGGACGCGCTC
This sequence comes from Streptomyces sp. CA-181903, assembly GCF_050937075.1. Classification (NCBI taxonomy): domain Bacteria; kingdom Bacillati; phylum Actinomycetota; class Actinomycetes; order Kitasatosporales; family Streptomycetaceae; genus Streptomyces; species Streptomyces sp. CA-181903. Next base: position 7,156,515 of record NZ_JBNJLY010000001.1, on the reverse strand, counting down.
GCGGCGCCCGGCGCCGGCGGGCCCGGCGGGGGTCCGGTGCCGGAGGCGGCCTCGGTGGTGCTACTGGACCGGACGACGCGCGAGCATGTGGCGGCCGTCGCGTTCCGGCGTCGGCGCGAGGAGGGCCGGCCCGCCGGCCCTGTGGAACGGGCCTGCCCGGAGTCCGTCACAGGCCCGGGGTGCGCGCCTCGATCCGGTAGTCGAAGGCGACACCGCTGACGCTGGAGGTGGTCACCCCGCCGTCGACGGTCAGGACGGCTCCATTGACGTAGGACGCGGCGGGCGACAACAGCCAGCCGATCGCCTCGGCGACCTCCTCCGGCTCACCCGGCCGCATGGCGGGAGACAGCCGGGTCGCCTCCTCGTACCCCGCCTCGGCGCCGCCCGCCAGCCCCGCCTCCGCCGCGAACCGCGCCATCCGCCGGTCGGCCATCTCCGTGCGCACCCAGCCCGGGCACACCGCGTTGGCCCGCAGCCCCTGCGGCCCGTAGTCGACGGCGAGGGAGCGGCAGAGGTGGAGCAGACCCGCCTTGGACGTCGCGTAGCCGGCGTTGGCGACGCTGTTGCGGAGCGCGGCGACCGAGGCGACCGCGACCACCGCCCCGCGGGCCGCCAGCAGATGCGGCAGCGCGGCACGCAGCAGCAGGAACGGGCCGGTGAGGTTGGTCCGTATCAGCTCTTCCCAGTCCTCCACCGCGATGTCGCCGACCGCGCCGGGCCGCCCGATTCCGGCGTTGAGCACCACACCGTCGAGTCTCCCGTAGGCCGTCACCGTCTTCTCGACGAGCTCGCGCACGGCCTCGGGGTCGGCGGCGTCGGAAGGGTGTGCCAGCGCTCCGGTCTCCTCGGCCACCCGGTGCAGCGGCTCGGGCCGCCGCCCGGAGATCACGACCTGGTGCCCGGCGGTGCGCAGCAGCCGGGCGGTGGCGGCCCCGATTCCCGTTCCCCCGCCCGTCACCAGGACAACACGCTGTTCCGACATGGCCGTTCGCCTCCGAAGCTGGTCAACTTCCGGTACCCCGCACTGCGATCATACGAAGCGCCGGCATCGCCGGGCCGAGCGGGTGCCGCTGCCGCTCGGCACGTGGCTGGGTGCGGGGCGAGGAACGGAGCAGACCGAGCAGGCGGTCGGCCGCCGTCGCCGGGGATCACATGGCGGACGGCCCCGGGCTTCGACAAAGCCCGCTACAAGAAGCGCGACACCGTCGAACGGGCAGTCCACAAGCTCAAGCGGTTCAGGGCCGTCGCCGCCCGCTACGTCAAGCGCGGATGCGTCCTCCTCGGCACCGTCACCGCCGCCGCACTCCTCATCCGGCTCCGATATCCGGCTCGGATCGTGATCGGAGAGACAGAATCCGGCGCGGCCGTCCGCCCGGACGCCGTTCGCCCGGACGCCCAGACGCCCGGACGCTCAGACGCCCGGAAGCCCGGAAGCCCGGAGGCCCGAGGGGGATTGTCAGACCCCTCTGTCACGATCGTTCGTGGGAGTACCCGTGAGGGCGGGTGCGGGGAGGACAGCCATGGGATTCTTCGACGGCCGGGCCGTGCCGGCCGAACATGAGCCGGACCGTCCGGAGTTCGTCGACCTGGGGCCGGCGGGGTCGGGCCACGGGGACGACGGGCCACCGGCCGACCGGTACCTGCCGACGGTCCTCCCCCGGGTCGCTCAGGTGGCCGAGGGGCCTCGGGTGCGGGTGGTGTTCACGGGCTGGGAGGTGTGGCCCGAGGAGGTGACGCTGTGTCTGCAGATCTTCTGGCGGCGCCGGCGGACGGACGAGGTCTACGGGGACGCCTGGTACGCCCGGCCCGGCGCGGGGGCGTTGCGGGTGAGCCTGCGTCTGGCGGACGGCCGCCGCGTGACCACGCTCGACGAGAGCGGTGAACGCCCCCTCACGCTCCGGGAGTACGGCACGGATCCCGGCGGGGCGTTCCACCGGCCGGTGCGGCTCCTGCTGTCCGAGGTGCCGGACGACGGGCCCTTGACGTTGACGCTGGAGTGGCCGGACGAGGGTATAGCGGAGACCGCGGCCGCGCTGGACACGAGTGGCCTCGGGGAGGCGGCGCGGCGGGTGGTGGAGATATGGCCGGAGCGGTCGGGGTTGTGAGGGGGCCCCGGTCCCTCCCTTTCTCCCCCGGCTACGCTGGGAGGTGCCCCCGGTTTCCTGGGGCTGACGCCCCAGACCCCGAAACCGCGCTCCGCGCGGTTGTCCTCAAGCGCCGGACGGGCTGAATTCCGCGTCCGGGCGCGACAACCAACTAGTCCGGCGTTTGAGGACCTCGCGGCGAAGCCGCGATGCCGGGGGCCGGGGCGCAGCCCTGGAAGAAACGGTGAAAGGGAGGGACCGGGGCACCCTCACCGGCCCGGCCCCGCGAGCACCCGCCGCGCCCGCGCGATGAACGCCCGCCCCGCCGGACCGGTCGGACCATCCGTGCGCCAGGCGAAGGCCAGCCGGCCACGCAAGGCCGGCGGGTCGATGGCCACGGAGACCAGCTCCGGCGCGCGGGAAGCCGCGTACTCCCCCGGCAGGATCGCCGCCCCGAGCCCGTGCGCGGCGAGTTCGGCGAGGGTGCCGGGATCACCGGCCTCCAGGGCGATGCGCGGCCGGAATCCGGCCGCGGCGCACGCCTCGTCGAGCCGGGCGCGGAGGCCGGTGCCGCGCGGCAGGCTGATCAGCGGCCGGTCACGCAGGGTGTCGAGGGAGACGACCGGGTGGACGGCGAGTTCATGGCCGGGGGCGACCGCGGCGACGATCGCCTGGTCCTCCAGCACGTGCAGGGAGACACCGGCCGGGCCCTCTCGCCCGACGCTGATGATCGCCGCGTCGAAGCGCCCGCCGCGGAGGCCGTCGACCAGGTGGTCCGTGGTGTCCTCGGCGAGGGTGATCTCGACCGCCGGGTGCTCCTGGTGGAAGCCGGCGAGCAGTCCGGGCAGGTCGGCGTTGTGCGAGGTGACGGTGCCGACGGCGACGCGCCCCCGGAGCAGTCCGGCCATCTCGTCGACGACGAGCCGGGCCCGCTCGACGGCGGCGAGGGCGGCGCGCGCGTGCGGCAGGAAGGCCGCGCCGACCTCGGTGAGTGTCACGGACCGCCCCGAGCGGTCCAGCAACTCGTGCCCGAGCTCCCGTTCCAGCTTGCGGATCTGCGCGCTGACCCCGGGCTGGGCGACGCGCACCCGCTCGGCGGCCCGGGTGAAGTTCCGTTCCTCCACCACCGTCACGAAGTACTCGAGCTGGCGAAGTTCCATAACCAGCGATGCTAGCAGTCAGACTTTCCATGTCTTGGACTTCTGATGCGCCCCGGAGGAGGCTGGTTACCAGAAGGCAGCGACACCGCACCGAAGGAGCACCACCATGATCGACGTCCGTGAAGGCGCCACCACTCCCGAGGACTTGACCCGCCTGTTCGTCGAGCGTGCCAACGCCCGCGACGCCGAGGGGATGGCCGCGCTCTACGCGCCCGACGCCGTCCTCGCCTTCCCGCCCGGCAGCGCGACGGTCGGCCGGGAGGCGATCCGCGCCGTCTGCGAGCGGCTCCTGCTCCACGCGGAGCTGCCGTTCACGCTCGAACCGCCGCTGCCGACGGTCCGTTACGGGGCCGACCTCGCCCTCACGTCGACCCGGTCCGCCGACGACACGGGTGGCAGGGTGCAGGTCGTCCGGCGCGAGCCCGACGGCACCTGGCTGCGGATCATCGACCGGCCCGAGTCGAAGGCCGGCCGGTGAGCGTGCTCGTCGCCGGGGCGGGCATCGGCGGCCTGACCACCGCCCTCAGCCTGCATGCCGCGGGGATCGAAGCGACCGTCGTGGAGAGCGTCCGGGACATCCGCCCGCTCGGCGTGGGCGTCAACCTCCTGCCGCACGCCGTCCGCGAACTCACCGAGCTGGGGCTCGGCGACGGCCTCGCCGCCATCGGCGTGCCGACCGCCGAGAACGTGTACTGCGACCGTGACGGCACGGTCCTGTTCTCCGAACCGCGTGGCGTCGCCCAGGGCTACCGCTGGCCGCAGTACTCGGTCCACCGCGGCGAGCTGCAGCTGATGCTGCTCGCCGCGGTCCGCGACCGGCTGGGCCCGGACGCCGTCCGCACGGGGACGCGGCTGGCCGGTTTCACCGACACCGGGCCGGCCGTCCGGGTCCGGCTCCTCGACCGGGCGACCGGCGGGCAGCGGACCGTGGAGGCCGGGGCGCTGGTCGGGGCGGACGGGCTGCACTCGGCCGTCCGCGGCCTGCTGCACCCGGACGGCGGGCCCCTGTTGTGGTCGGGGGTGCGGATGTGGCGCGGGGTGACGGAGGGGAAGCCCTTCCTCACCGGGCGGTCGGCGGTCCTGGTCCGGGACGGGGACGCCGAGTTCATCGCCTATCCGATCGGGCGCGACCGGATCAACTGGGTCTGTCTGGTCCGGGAGGCGCCGCCGGGGCCCCTCGGCGAGGAGGCGGGCTGGAACCGCCCGGGCCGGCTCGCCGACCTCCTCCCCCACTACGCGCACTGGTCACTCGGCTTCCTGGACGTCCCGGGCCTGCTGACCGGAGCCGAGCGGATCCTGGAGTACCCGATGGTCGACCGGGAGCCGCTGCCGTCCTGGGGGCGGGGCCGGGTCACCCTGCTCGGCGACGCCGCGCACCCGATGTACCCGGTGGGGGCCAACGGCGCGTCCCAGGCCGTCGTGGACGCCCGGGTGCTCGCCCACGCGCTGGCGGGGAGCGACGACGTGCCGGCCGCGCTGGCGCGTTACGCGGACGAGCGGCGGGAGGCGACGGCCGCCGTGGTCCGCGCCAACCGGGCCATGAACGAGGCGGGGCGCGTGGTTCCGGACGACGGCGGGCGGAGCGGGGAGCACTTCGCCCGCATCACGGACGTCTACCGGCGGGCGAGCGGGGGCGATCCCGCCGTCCTCAACGCCCGCCCGTCGCTGACACCCCGTTGACCGGGGGAGAGATACGGAGCGGCGGGCTCCGGCCGTCAGCCGGCCGACCGGGACAGCGCCTCCCGTACCGCCTCGTCGGTCCGGCCCACCACGGCGGTGCCGTCGTCCGCCGTGATGATGGGCCGCTGGATCAGCTTGGGGTGCCCGGCGAGGGCGCCGATCCAGCGGTCGCGCGCGGCGGCGTCGCGCGGCCAGTCCTTCAGGCCGAGCTCCTTGGCCTCGTCCTCCCCGGTGCGGGTGATGTCCCACGGCTCCAGTCCGAGCCGGTCGAGCACGGCGCGGATCTCACTCTCGTCGGGGACGTCGTCCAGGTAGCGGCGGACGGTGTACTCGGCGCCTTCCTCGTCGAGCAGCTTGACGGCCGAGCGGCACTTCGAGCAGGCGGGGTTGATCCAGATCTCCATGCCGCACAGGGTACCGCCCTCACCCCGTCAAATCCCGCCTGAGCTGGGGCGATTGTCAGTGCCCGGCAGTAGAATGGAGGGGTAGTGAAGAGGTCGCCCGACCCCTTCGTCAGGAGGACGCCGATGGCCGCAGCAGCAGCACCGCTCACCGACCCGTGCACCCTCGCGACGTTGCCGAGGAAGCGGCTGCCCGCCGGGCATCCGCGTGAGTGGTACGAGTCCCACAACCGCCGGCTGAAGGCCATGCGCCTCGCCATAGCGCTGCTCCACAGCGGCGCCTACCGGCCGGAGCAGGCGAGCAACCGCAGGATACGCCGGGTCGCCGACCGGATCGGCGTGCGCCCGCCGTCGAACGCGACCTGCCGGATGGTCAGGTCGCTGATCCACGCCGAGGCGCCCGCGGCCCGCGCCGCCCGCCGCTGACCGCACCGGCGTCCGGTCCCATGAGCGGCCCGGACGCCGGCCCCCCGCGCCGCAACCGCCCGGCCGTCGCCCGTTCCCCCGCCCGTCATCCGGCGGTTCCGGCCCGTCCGTAGCGTCGTCGTATGACGATCCAGCAGGTCGCTCCGGCCCCGGCCGCCCCGGCGCCGGCCGTCGCGGCCGGGGCCGTGCCGGAGCCGGAGGGTCCGCCGCCGGCGCCCCCGGCCACCGGGGGCGGCGGGACGGGGGCCCGGCCACGGCGGCGGCGCGGTCCGGCCGCGCCGGTGCGCCGGCTGGGGGCGCAGGCGCTGCTGATGGTGGCCGCCCTGGCGGCGCTGTGCACGGCGGCCGTGGCCGGTGCCGTCGTGGTGCGGGCCGACACGGACCGGCTGCGGGAGACCGTCACCGAGCGGGCGGCGACGGCGGCCGGGCTGCGCTTCGCCCTGGCCGACCTCGACGCGCAGCACGCGAACGCGCTGGTGCCCGGGCACTCCGCCGACCGGCCCGCCGTCCTGCCCGCGGGCCGGTCGGCGGACGACTTCCAGGTCGGCAACCGCGTCCTGGCCCTGCTCACCGCCCGGCAGCGGCGCGCCGAGGTCAGCGATCTGTTGCGGCGGCTGGGCGGGGACCCGGCCCAGAGCGTCCGGGTGCGGGCGCTGCTGGACGGCCTGGGCCGGTACGACGAGCTGACCGCGCGGTCGTCCGCCGTCGACGAGACGGCGCCGGACCGGCCCGCCGGCCGGCCGCCCGCCGGTGCCGTCACCCTGTCCGTCGACGCGGGCGAGGTGATGCACCGCGAACTGCTGCCCGCGGCGGACGCCCTGGCGTCCGGGTACGCGCGGCGGGCGGACGGGCTGGCGGACCGCGCGCACGACGCGGCCGTGACCGCCGCGTGGGCCACGGCCGGAACGGGCGCCGCCGCCCTGGCCGTCCTCGGCTGGTGCCAGTGGCGGCTGGCCCGCCGCTACCGGCGGGTGTTCAACCCGGCGCTGTGCGCCGCGACGGTCGCCGCCGCCGTCGTCACCGTCCTGGGCACCGGGGCGTTCCTGTCGGCGGCGGACGGCGTCCGGGGCGCGGCGCGGGACGGTCTGCGCCCGTGGGCCCGGCTGGCCGAGGCCCGGGCGGTCGCCGCCGAGGCGGCGGCCACCGAGGGCCGCTGGTTCGTGTACGACACCCGCCCCGGATCCGCCGCCGTGAGCAGGTTCGAGGGCCTGACCGCGCGCCTCGACTCCCTCCTCGCGCCGGACGGTTACACCTATGCCCCCGGGCGCGCCGCCCACCGGGCCGTCCTCGACCGGTACGCGCGGTTCCGCGACGACGACCGCCGGATGCGGGAGGAGCACGCCACCGGGCGGACGGACGCGGCCGTGCTGACGCTCACCGAACTCGGGCGCGGGCGGATCCCGTTCGACTTCTGGGAGTTCGCGGGCTCGCTCGACGCCCTGTCCGCGCGCCACTTGGACGTCCTCACGGAACGGACGGCGTCCGCCCGCGACCGGCTGACCGGCTGGCCCGCGGTGCCGGCGGGCGTGCTGGGCGGCGCGGTGCTCCTCGTCGGGGCGGGGCTGCGGCCCCGGTTCGCCGAGTACCGCTGAGTCCCCGCCCCTTCTGCCCCCGGGCGGCGACGGATAATGCCCGGCCGGGTGTCCGACCCACCCAGTACGCTGCTGCGACGATGACTGACGACCAGATACCGCACACTTTCCAGGTCGACCTGCGCGGCCTGGTGGACCTGCTGTCCCACCACCTGTACTCCAGCCCCAAGGTGTACCTCCGCGAACTGCTGCAGAACGCCGTGGACGCCATCACGGCGCGCCGCGCGGAGGAGCCGACGGCGCCCGCCACGGTGCGCCTGTTCGCCGACGGGGGCCGGCTGCGGGTGGAGGACAGCGGCATCGGCCTGACGGAGGCCGACGTCCACGATCTGCTGGCCACCATAGGCCGCAGCTCCAAGCGCGACGGACTGGAGTCGGCGCGCTCGGAATTCCTCGGCCAGTTCGGCATCGGGCTGCTCGCCTGTTTCGTCGTCGCCGAGGAGATCCGGGTCGTCAGCCGTTCCGCCCGGACGCCCGGCGCGCCGCCCGTCGAGTGGACGGCGCGCGACGACGGTTCGTACACCGTCCGTACGCTCGCCGACGACGCGCGCCCCGAGCCGGGCACGACGGTGTACCTGGCCGCGCGCCGCGGTTCGGAGGACTGGCTCGCCGAGGAGCGGGTGCTCGCCCTCGCCCGGGACTTCGGTTCGCTCCTCCCCCACGACGTGCGGGTGGGCGACACCCCGGTGACCGACCGGCCGCCCGTCTGGGAGCGGGCGCACCCGAGCCCGTCCGCCCGGCGGGCGGCGCTCGCCCGGCACTGCCACGAGCTGTTCGGCTTCTCGCCGTTGGACGCCATCGACCTCGACGTGCCGGTGGCCGGGGTGCGCGGTGTCGCGTACGTGCTGCCGCAGGCGGTCAGCCCGGGGCGGCGCGGCGGGCACCGCGTGCACCTGAAGGGCATGCTGCTCACCGACCGCGCCGACGAACTCCTGCCGGAGTGGGCGTTCTTCGTCCGCTGCGTCGTGGACACCGACAGCCTGCGGCCCACCGCGTCGCGCGAGAGCCTGTACGACGACGACCGGCTGGCGGCGGTCCGGGAGGCCCTCGGGGAGCGGATCCGCGACTGGCTCGCCGAGCTGGCGGCGGGCGACCAGGAGCGGCTGCGGCAGTTCCTGTCCGTCCATCACGTGGGCGTCAAGTCGCTGGCGCGGCACGACGCGGACATGTTGCGCACGATGCTGCCGTGGCTGCCGTTCGAGACCAGTGACGGGCAGTTGTCGCTGGAGGAGTTCGCGCAGCGGCACCGGACGGTCCATTTCACGCGTACCGTCGAGGAGTTCCGGCAGGTCGCGCCGATCGCCGCGGCCCAGGGCGTCGGTGTGGTCAACGGCGGCTACACCTTCGACGGCGAGCTGGTGGAGATGCTGCCGCGGGTGCGTCCGGGCACCACGGTCGCCGAGCTGGACGCGGAGACGGTCACCGCGCACCTGGACCACGTGGAGCCGGGCGACGAGCTGGCGCTGGCCGACTTCCTGGCGGCGGCGCGGGCGCGGCTGGACGCGCTCGGGTGCGACGTGGTGCTCCGGTCCTTCCTGCCGGTCACCGTGCCCGCGCTGCACCTGGACGACCGCGCGGCCCGGCACGAACGGGCGCGTGCCGAGGAGGAGTCGAAGGCCGACGACCTGTGGTCGTCCATCCTGGGGTCGCTGCGGGACGAGGCCCCGCGCGCCCGGCTCGTCCTCAACCACCTCAGCCCCCTGGTCCGGCGCGTCGGCGCGCTCGCCGACCGCGACCGCGACCTGGCGGGCACCGCCGCCGAGGCGCTCTACGGCCAGGCCCTGCTGATGGCCCAGCGCCCGCTGCGGCCGGCCGACTCGGCGCTGCTGAACCGTGCCTTCCTGGGCCTCCTGGAGTGGGCGGCCCACCCCACCGCGCCGTCCGAGCAGTCGGAGGAGGGCCGGTGAACCGCACCGTCTCCGCCCTCCGCCAGGCGCTCCAGGACAACATGAACGAGCCGGAGGGCCCGGCGCGCAACGCCGTCGCCGAGCGGCTGGTGGACGAGGCCGGGCAGGCCGGCGACACCGGGCTGCTGCTCGACACCCTGTTCAACGTGCTGTCCGCCTACAACTTCAGCTCCGAGTCCGAGAAGATGTTCGTCCCCTTCGCCCGCGTGCTGCGCATGTGGGACGAGCGACCGGAGGACTTCGACCAGTACGCCGAGCACCGGCTGCACTGGATGTTCAAGTGGGTGGCCGGCGGGATGCTGGACCAGCCGGACATCCCGCTGGCGTCGGTGGAGAAGTGGCACGCGGAGATGGAGCACCGCTACCGGGTCGCGGGCCACAGCGAACGGGCCGTCCGGCAGAGCGAGTTCCGCATCGCGTGGGAGACCGGTGACACCGCGCGGGCCGAACGGGCCTTCGCCGCCTGGCTCGCCGCCGACCGGGACCGGATGAGCGACTGCCACGCCTGCGAACTCCACGTTCAGGGCGACTGGCTGAACCGGCTGGGACGGCCGGAGGAGGCCCTGGAGACCTGGCGCCCGGTCCTGACCGGCGAGCACACGTGCGCGCACGAGCCGCACGTGGTCCTCGCCGCCTCGCTGCTTCCGCTGGTGCGGCTGGGCCGGACCGACGAGGCCCGCGCCCACCACCTGCGCGGCTACCGGATGATCCGGGACATGGAGTCGATGCGGGCCACCGTCGGCGACCACATCGAGTTCTGCGCGCTCACCGGCAACGAGGCGCGGGCCCTGGAGATCCTCGCCGAGCACACGGGCCACTTCGCCCCCTCCGGGGACCCGCTGTCCCTGCTCGACTTCCTCGCGCCCGTCGCGCTGCTCGCCCGCCGGCTGACGGAGTCGGGTCTCGGCGAGCGGCGGGTGCCCGGCCCGGCCGGGCGGGAGTGGACGGCCGCCGAGCTGTCCGCGCACGCCCGCGCGGAGGCCCTTGAGCTGGCCGGCCGGTTCGACCGGCGCAACGGCAGTACGGTCGCCGGCGACCGCGTCCGCGCGCGGATGGACGCCGCGCCGCTGGCCGGGCGGCTGCCGCTGGGCGTACGGGCCGAGCGGCTGACCGTCCCCCGGCCCGCGCCCGCCGCGCCGCCGGTCCCGGCGTCCCCGGAGGACGTCCGGGAGCTGCTGGCCACGGCCCGCCGGCTGACGGAGGACCCGGCGCCCGGCGTCCGGGCCGCGTGGGAGGCGTTCGCGCGGGCCGCGCACGGCCGCGAGGACGAGCTCGACCCGCTCGGCCGCGCCGAACTCGCCGACCACGAGGCGATGGAGCCGGTCGCGGAGCCGGAGAAGTGCGTCGAGGGCTTCCGCTCGGCCGCCCTGCTGTACGAGGACGCCGGGCACCCCGCCCAGGCCGCCCTCGCCCGGGCGCGGGCGGCGCTGGCGCTGTCGTTCGCCGGGCGCGCGGCGGAGGCCGTGGCGGCGGTCGACGCCGAGTGCGCGCTGCTGCGCGGGCTGCACGCGGGGGGCCGGGCGGAGCCCCGTTCGGTGGTCACGGCCCTGCTCTACCGGTGCCGCGTCCTCCGCGACGGCCTCGACGGCGGCCCGGAGGACGCCGGCGAGGCCGTGGCCGCCCTGGAGGCCGCGCTCGACGAGGCGGCCGCTTTCGGCGAGGAGCACCGCGCGGCGGGCCGGATGGTGTCCGGCCGGCTGGCCGACGTCCTCCACCTGCGGGGCGAACTGGCCCTGGGGGCGGGCGATCCGGCCCGGGCGGCCGGCTGGTTCGGCCGCGCGGTGGAGCTGACGGACGAGGCCGGCCTGACCTGGTACGCGCCGGAGGCGCGGGTCGGCCTGGCCCGGGCCGCGATGGCCTGCGGTGATCCGGAGACGGCGGTCGGGGCGGCGCGTTCCGCTCTGGAGCACGGCGCCGGGACGATGGAGGAGGCGCATGCGGCGCAGGTGCACGTCCTGCTGTCCGAGGCCCTCACCGCCACCGGCCGCCACGAGCCGGCGGTGGAACACGCCCTGGAGGCGGCGCACCGGGCGGACCAGGCGGGCGAGAGCGCGACCCTCGGCGCCTGGGCCCGGCTCACCCTCGGCGGCGCGCTGCACCGGCTGGGCCGCGCGGACGAGGCCGCGGCCGTCCTGGAGACGGCGCTCCCGGACCTCGAAGAGGGCCACGGCGAGGGCCAGGTGGTGCAGGCGCGCTGGTGGCTCGGCGAGTGCCTGGCCGCGCTGGGCGACCACCGCGAGGCGGCCGGACAGTTCCTGCGCGCCGCCTCGGTCGCCCAGCACTGGGAGGAGCAGTGGGACCACGCCGTCCTCGCCAACATGGCCGCCGACTGCCTGGACCGCGCGGGCCGGGACGACGAGGCCGAGCGGGCCTACCGGCGGGCCGAGGCGCTGTGGCGCGACCTGGACCGGCCGGAGGCGTACGTGCGGGTGCTGCGCGCCCGCGCGTGGCTCGCCGCGCGCCGGGAGGACGACGGTCCGGCCCGCGCCCGCGAGCTGATGGCCGAGGCCGGGCGCGAGTGCGTGGCCGCGCTGGCGGCGGCCGGGGACGACGAGGCGCGGCAGTTGCTGCGCGGCGAGCTCGCGGGCACCCACCGGCAGACCGGCGAGCTGATCGTCCGCTGCTGCGAGGGCGCGCCGGGGGACGACGAGGACGGGGACGAGGGGGACGCGGCCCGGGAGGCGTACGAGGAGGGGCTGACGCACCTCGAGCGGGCGGTGGCCGTCTACACGGAATCCGGTCCCGCGCTGCGCGATCCGCGGACGGCCGCCGAACTGGCGGCCGCCTGGCTGGAGCTCGACCTGGGCCGGGACGCGGCCGCCGCCGTCCGGGCGCGGGCGGTGCTCGCGGAGTACGGCGACGCGTCGGAGGGCGTGGCCCCGGCGCGGCGGGCCGAGGCGGAGAACATCCTCGCGTACGCGACCCGCGAGAGCCCGTCCGGCGGCTGAGGAGGGCCCGGGTCCGGGGCGAGCCCCGGGAACGGGGGTGGAAGGGCGGGGCCGGGGGCGATCCCCTCCCCGCCCGCCCCCCGGACGCGGCCCGCGCCCGGAAGCCCGGACCGGCCCGGTGGCGGGTCACCGTCGGACCCCGTACTCACCCGCCGGTGTGACGGCGGGAGGTGCCGCTCCGGTGCTCCGGCGCGTGTGCGAGGCTGGAGGCGTTCCCGGCGGTCGACCCGGCCGCGCGCCCGGCCGCCGCCGGGTGCGTACCGGAAAGGGACTGGGACATGTTGCAGCACAGAACCGTCGGCGATCTGATGACGCACTCGGTGGTACGGGTGCAGCGCGGCACTCTGTTCACGGAGATCGTGCACGTGCTGCACGAGCACGACATCACGGCGGTTCCGGTGGTGGACGCGGAGGACCGCCCGGTGGGAGTGGTCTCGGAGGCCGACCTGCTGGCGAAGGCGGCCCGGCGGGTGGACCCGTCGCTCCCGGCGGCGGTGCGCGCCAAGCACGAGGCGACGACGGCCGAGGGCCTGATGACCAGTCCGGCGGTGTGCGCCCGCCCGGACTGGAGCGTCGTGGAGGCGGCCCGGACGATGGAGGAACGGCACGTCAAGCGGCTGCCGGTGGTGGACGCCGAGGGCCGGCTGGTGGGCCTGGTGAGCCGGAGCGACCTGCTGCGGGTCTTCCTGCGCGACGACCGCGCCATCCGGCAGGAGATCATCGAGGACGTGCTGGTCCGCACCCTGCACGAGCCGCCGTCCGGCATCGGCGTCGAGGTGACCAACGGGCAGGTGCGGCTGAGCGGTTCGGTACGGGACGAGGGCCTGGTCCCGGTCCTCGTCCGGCTGTGCGGCAGCGTGGACGGTGTGGTGAGCGTCGACCACCACCTGACCGTGGGGCCCGCGTAGGAGCGGGCCGGCGGGCCGGGACGGGGGTCGGCGGGCGATCGCCGCGGCACGCCTCCCGGGGATCGCTCCGTCCGCTAGGGCGAACGCTCTACCCAGGTAGGCTGCGAGGATGAAGACGACCACAGGGAAGAGCGCCGGTGCGGGCGCCGTCCTCGACACCCGCGAACGGATCGTCCGCGCGGCCTCCCGGCTGATGCAGCGCCAGGGGTACGACGGCACCGGGATCAAACAGATCTCCCAGGAGGCGGAGGCCACGCTCGGCTCCCTCTACCACTTCTTCCCGGGCGGCAAGCAGGAGTTGGCGGTCGCGGCGATCCGCCACGGCGACGAGGAGTTCGCCGACATCCTGCGCGGCGCGCTGGAGAGCGCGGAGGACCCGGGCGACGCGCTCGTCGCCTGCACCGGCACGCTCGCGGAGATCCTGCGCGCGTCCGACTGGACGGACGGCTGCCCGGTCACCGCCACCGCGCTGGGCACGGTGGGCCGCGCCCCCGACATCCAGCGGGCGGCCGCCGAGGCGTTCGCCCGCTGGCGCGGGCTCGTCCACGCCAAGCTGACCGCCGCGGGACTTCCCGAGGACGACGCCCGCGACCTCGCGCACACGGTGATCAGCACCCTGGAGGGCGCGGAGCTGGCCGCCCAGGTGTCGCGCAGCGAGGAACCCCTGCACACGGCCGGCCGCCACCTGGCCCGGCTGATCGCCTGCTACCGGTGAGGCGGTCCCGGCCGGGCCGGTAGGCTCGCCCGGACGGTCACGACGATCACCCCATCCGGCCGGTGGTCACCACGTACAGGGAGACGGACAGGCATGCAGGCGTGGGCCCCCGGCGGCCGCTCGTGGGAGCGGGCGCTGACCGCCGCCGACATCGACGACCCCCGGCTGCGCGCCGCCTACACTCGGCAGCGCGCCGTGGTCGCCGGCTACCGCAGACACGCCTACTTGGCGGTACGGCTGCTGCTGCCGCCCGCGCTCGTCCCGCACGCCATCGCCACCACGGCGTTCATGCACCACACCGACAACCTCCTCGACCGGGGCCCCGCGCGGCCGGCGCCTGGCCCGACTGGGAGGCCCGGGTCCGGGCCGGGCTGGCCGGGGAGAAGGCCGCGGACGGCCACCCCGTCCTCGCGCCGCTGCTGCGCACGGTCGCCGCGCATCCCCGACTGCGCGGCCACGTCGAGGACTTCCTCGCCGGCGCGCCCCTGGAGCGGGACACCACCGGGTTCGCCACCGAGGCCGACTACCAGAAGTACGTCGACGTCTACGCGCTCCCCGCGTTCATGACGATCGCCGGGCTGCTGCTCGCGCCGGAGGCCGACGCGGACGCCTCCGGCGAGGTCTGCCGCGCCTACATCGACGGCAGCCAGCGCCTCGACTTCGTCAACGACCTGTCCGAGGACCTGCGGGACGGCCGGCTCGGCCTCTCCGAGGAGGCGCTGGCGCGGTACGGCGTCACCCGGGCCGCGCTGGCACGCGGCCGGGACGCGCCCGGCGTCCGCGACCTGCTGCGCGACCAGCTCCTCCAGGCCCGCCGCGACCTGCTCGCGGCCCGGCGGCTGGTGGCCTTCACCCCGCCCGGGCACCGCGCCTTCACCCGGGCGGTGATCGCCCTGGAGACGCTGACCGCCGACGCCGCCCTGGCCGCCGGGCCGGCGGTGCTGCGCCGGCCCGTCCGGCCGCCGCTGCCGGGCGCGTCGGCGGTGCTGCTGCGCGAATACCGCCGCAGGGGGCGCTGACCGCCCCCGGGGGGCGGGGACTGCCCGGGGGCGGCGGGGATCCGGCCGGGGGGCGGGAGCCGCGCACACGGACGGCGCAGTCCGGAACCGCGAACCCCAGCCGACGACACCCGGGCCGCGAGCCCCGAGCCGGCGCCCGCCCGTCAGCCCCTGCCACCCCCGCCGGCCCCCGTCAGTCCTTGGCGTCCGCATAGCACTCCGCCACGGCGACCGTGAACGGGAAGCGGGTGGGCGTCTCCCCGAACGCGAGGCGCCCCGCCTCGTCCCCGGCCCACCGGATGACGTCCGCCACCCCCGCGGCCTCCTCCTCCGGGCAGTGCACGATCAGCTCGTCGTGCTGGAAGAAGACCAGCTCGGCCCGGAACCCGGCCAGTGCCTGCCGGACCAGGGCGAGCACGATCAGGGCCCAGTCGGCCGCGCTGCCCTGGACGACGAAGTTCCGCGTGAACCGGCCGCGGGCGCGCGCCGCGCCGGAGGACCCGGCCGGCTCGTCCTGCGGCAGGCCCGGCTCGTCGGGCACGGCGGTCGAGGCGGGCGGGCAGGTGCGCCCGAGCCACGTCCGCACCAGCCGTCCGTCCTCCCCCGCCCGTGCCGCGTCGTCGACGTGGGCCACGGCCCGGGGGAAGCGGCGGCGCAGGTCCGCCAGGTGTTTGAGGCCGTCCCCCGAGGTCTGCCCGTAGACGGCGCCCAGCATGGCGAGCTTGGCCCGGTCCCGGTCGCCGGAGAACGCCCGCTCGGCCAGGTCGGCGTAGAGGTCGCGGCCGGTTCCCGCGACCTCCATCAGCCCGGGGTCGCGGGAGACGGCGGCCAGCACCCGGGGTTCGATCTGGTCGGCGTCGGCGACGACGAGGCGCCGGCCGGGGTCGGCGACCACGGCCCGCCGGATCACCTTGGGGATCTGCAGGGCGCCGCCCCCGTTGGTCGTCCACCGGCCGGTCACCGTGCCGCCCGGCACGTACTCGGGGCGGAACCGGCCGTCGCGGACCCACGTCTGGAGCCACTGCCAGCCGTGCGCGGTGTGCAGCCGGTAGAGCTTCTTGTACTCCAGCAGCGGCCTGACGGCCGGGTGGTCGATGCCGCGCAGCTCCCAGGCGCGGGTCGAGGAGAGGGCGACGCCCTCGCGGGCGAAGGCGCGGACGATGTCGGCGGGCAGGTCGGGCCGGACCCGGACGCCGCCGAACGCGCGCGACACCTCGTCCGCGAGCTCGGCCAGCCGCCGGGTCTCCTGCCCGCCCGGGTACCGCTCCCCCAGCAGCTCCGTCAGCAGCGCCCGGTGGACGTCGGCGCGCCAGGGCACCCCCGCGCGGGACATCTCGGCGGCGACGAGGGTGCCCGCCGACTCGGCCGCGATCAGCAGCCGCGTCCGCCCGGGGTGTTCGGTGTCCTTCACCCGGGCCTGCTGGTCCGCGTGGACGGCGAGGAGGGCGTCCAGCGGATCGGTGCCCGGCGGCAGCGGGACCGGGCCCGGCTCGAACAGCGACGGCTGGCCGTCCGGCGCGCGGGCGGGCGGGTCGGCGGGGACGGGCAGCCCGCGCAGCCGCGCCCACGCGGCGGCCAGCGACCGCGGCTGCCCGGACTGGCCCTCCGCGTACCCCATGAGCAGCGCCTCCGCCGCCTCCACGTCGTAGCACCGCTCGACGCGCACCCCGGCCGCAGCCGCCCGCCCGTACAGCTCCGCCGTCGACCGCCAGATCCACCGCGTCGCGTCCGGCCGGGCCCGGACGGCGTCGGCCAGGCTGCGCTCCACGACGGCGGGCCCGGCCGCCCGTCCGTCGACGTCGACCGGGCACAGCCGTACGCTCTCGTCCCCCGCGCCCGCGGCGCCCACCAGTGCCCATCTCACGTTCGCAGTGTCGCACCGGGGTCTGACAACGGGCCCCGGCCGGGCCGCGCCGCCGAGACGTGCGGGCGGCGCGGCCCGGTGGCACGCTGAACCCATGGCCCGGCCCAACGAAGAGGTCGAGGCGCTGCTCCAGGAGTACGCCGACCTCGTCGCCATCACCGGCGGCGACGCGTTCAAGGCGCGCGCCTACGAGAAGGCGGCCCGCGCGGTCGGCGGGTTCCCGGACGACGTCTCGGGCATGGACGTCAAGGCGCTGCGCGACATCCCCAACGTCGGGAAGTCGATCGCCGAGAAGGTCGTGGAGTATCTGAGGACCGGGCGGGTCGCGGCCTTCGAGGAGACCCGCGCGTCCGTCCCGGCGGGGGTGCGGGAGCTGCTCACCATCCCCACCCTCGGGCCCAAGAAGGCGCTCGCCCTCTACGAGGAGCTCCGCGTCTCCTCCGTCGCGGAACTGCTCGACGCCGTCCGCGCGGAACGGCTGCGCGACCTCAAGGGGTTCGGGGAGAAGACCGAGCGGAACATCCTGCACGGCATCGAACTCATGCAGAAGGCCGGCGGGCGGATCCTGCTCTCGGCGGCCCTGGAGGCGGCGGAGAAGGTCGTCGCCGAGCTGTCGCGCGTCCCCGGCTGCGCCGACTGCGCGTACGCGGGGTCGCTGCGGCGCATGCGGGAGACCATCGGCGACATCGACGTCCTGGTCGCGGCCGACGACCCAGAGCCGTTCATGGAGGCGTTCCGCGCCCTCCCGGACACCGCGGAGGTCATCGCCGGCGGCCGGAAGAAGACCTCGATCCGCACGTCGACGGGGCTTCAGGTGGACCTCCGCGTCCTGCCGCCGGACGCGTGGGGCGCGGGCCTGCTCTACTTCACCGGCTCCAAGGCGCACAACATCCGGATCCGCGAGATCGCCGTCCGCAAGGAGCTGAAGCTCTCCGAGTACGGCCTGTTCCGCGTCAGGACCGGCCGGAAGGTCGCCTCGCGCACGGAGGAGGAGGTCTACGCCCGGCTCGGGCTGCCGTGGATCCCGCCGGCCCTGCGCGAGGACCGCGGCGAGATCGCCGCCGCGCTGCGGGGCGACCTCCCGGACCTGATCACCGAGGACGACGTGCGCGGCGACCTCCACACCCACACCGACCTCACGGACGGCGTCTCGTCCCTGGAGGACATGGTGGCCGCGGCGGCGGAGCGCGGCTACGCGTACTACGCCGTCACCGATCACGCCCCGAACCTGTACATGCAGCGGATGACGGACGAGAAGATCCTGGCCCAGCGGGAGCGGGTGCGGGCGCTGGACGGGAAGCACCGGAAGATGCGCCTCCTGCACGGCACCGAGCTGAACATCGGTCCGGACGGCGAGCTGGACTGGCCGGACGACTTCCTCGCCGGCTTCGACCTGTGCGTGGCGTCCGTGCACTCCCACTTCCACCAGACCCGCGAGGAACTGACCCGCCGGCTGGTCCGGGCCTGCGAGAACCCCCACGTCTCCGTCCTCGGCCACCCCACCACCCGGCGGATCGGCAAGCGGTCGGGCATCGACGCGGACTTCGACGAGGTCTTCAGGGCCTGTGCCCGCACCGGCACCGCCCTGGAGATCAACTCTCATCCGGAGCGGCTGGACCTCTGCGACGAGGACATCCTGCGGGCGCGCCGGCACGGCGTGAAGTTCGCGGTGAACACGGACGCGCACTCGGTGACGCACCTGCCGTACCTGCGGTTCGGGGTCGGGACGGCCCGGCGCGGCTGGCTCACCGCCGACGACGTCGTCAACACATGGCCGCCGCAGAAGCTGAGGCGTTTCCTGGACGAGGGGCGGCGGCGCGGCTGACCAGGGCCGGGACGGCGGCCCGGGCCGCGGGGCGGCCTAGACTGGGCGGGTCATCCCGCGCCGTGCCCGCCGGTCCGGCCCGGAACCCCGCCCCCGCCCGGCAGGAGTCGCCGCTCCGCCGTGGCCACGCCCAGAGGAACCGCGCGCACCGTGCCCGACATACGCGACGTCCCCGACATCGACCCCCTGGACCTGCGGGCCGACTGCGGCAGCTGTTTCGCGCTCTGCTGCGTGGCTCTGCCGTTCGCGGTGTCGGCCGACTTCGCGATGGACAAAGAGGCCGGGAAGCCGTGCCCGAACCTGCGGGAGGACTTCCGCTGCGGCACGCACACCACGCTCAGGGAGAAAGGTTTCTCCGGGTGCACGGTGTACGACTGCTTCGGCGCCGGGCAGAAGGTCTCGCGGGTCACCTTCGGCGGGACCAGCTGGCGGGAGGCGCCGGAGACGGCCAAGGCGATGTTCGACGTGTTCCCGGTGATGCGGCAGTTGCACGAGCTGCTGCGGTACCTGGCCGAGGTACTGGCGCTGCCGAAGGCCCGGCCGGTCCACCGTGACGCCCGCCGGATGCTCGGCGAGGTCGAGGCGCTGACCCGGTCGCACGCCGGGGTGCTCCTCGGGCTGGACGTCCCCGCGCTCCGGCAGGAGGTGAACGTCCTGCTGCTGCGCGCGAGCGAGCTGGTGCGCGGCCGGGAGGGGAGCGGCAAGGGGAAGAACCGGCGCGGTGCCGATCTGATGGGCGCCCGCCTCCGGGGCGCGGACCTGCGGGCGGCGAACCTGCGCGGCGCGTACCTGATCGCCGCCGACCTCTCGGGGGCCGACCTCCGCTCGGCCGATCTGATCGGCGCCGATTTGCGCGACGCGAACCTCGCGGGGGCGGATCTGACGGGCGCCTTCTTCCTCACCCAGCTCCAGGTGAACGCGGCCAAGGGCGACGCGCGGACCCGGCTGCCCGAGGGGCTGGACCGGCCGGAGCACTGGGAGCGTTAGCACGCCGCGCGCACGGCGCGGAGGGGCGGCCGCGCGCCGCCCCCTGTGCTCCGGCGCCGGTCACCGGCCGAGCCCAGGCGCGCGGCAGGGAGCCCTTCACGGGCGTTCGTCCGCCTTTCACCCCCGTGCTCCCCGAACGCCGGGGATTGTGGCGGTCCGCCCCGGGCACGGGGAACCTCGGCGGCCCGGAACGCGGGGTTCAGCCCGTGCCCGACGGCCGCTCCGGCCGTCACGCCACCGCGCCGGACCGCCGCCCACGTCGGTACGAACCCTCGGAGCGCTCGTGAACGCTCGCTGCACTTACGGTGTCGCCCCGGGGGCGCTGCCGCTCCTCGGCCACGCCCTGCCCCTCGTCCGCGACCCCCTCGCCTTCCTCGACGCGCTGCCCGGCCGCGGCGACCTGGTCCAGGTCCGGGTCGGTCCGCTCCGGGCGGTGGTGGTCTGCGATCCCGAACTGACCCGCCGGGTGCTGCGGGACGACCAAACCTTCGACAAGGGCGGCCCGCTCTACGAACGGATCCGGGAGGTGACCGGGAACGGGCTGGCGAGCTGCCCGCACCGGGACCACCGCGCGCAGCGGCGGCTGCTGCAACCGGCGTTCCACTCCGCCCGGATGGCGGCGTACGCCGAGGTGATGTCCCGGCAGGCGCGGGTGACGACCGGGGCGTGGCGCGACGGCGGGACGATCGACGCCGCCGACGAGATGCTCGCGCTCAGCGCGCGGATCACCGTTTCGGCGATGTTCGGCGCGGAGGCGGACGACGCGCGGCTCGCGCCGCTCCTGGACGACTTCACCACCGTGGTGGCGGGCATCCCGCGGCGTGCCCTCGTCCGGGCGGCCGACCGGCTGCCGATGCCGGGCAACCGCCGCTATGAGCGGGCGCGTTCCCGGCTGCGGGCGGCGATCGGGCGGGTGGTCGCCGGTCACCCCGGCGCCTCGGACGGGGCCTCCGGCGGTCGTACCGGCCCGGACGGCGACGACGACCTGCTGTCCCTGCTGCTGGCCGCCGGCCGGGACGGGCCGGACGGCCGGGCGCTGTCCGAGTCCGAGATCACCGACCAGCTCGTCACCTTCTTCGCCGCCGGCACCGAGACCAGCGGCAGCGCCCTGGCCTGGTCCCTGCACCTGCTGGGCGGCCACCCCGAGGTGGCCCGCCGGCTCCGCGCGGAGGTGGACGCGGTGCTGGGCACCGCCCCCGCCGCGACCCTCGCCCACCTGCCGGACCTGCGGCTCACGGCGGCGGTGGTCAACGAGGCGCTGCGGCTGTACCCGCCGGCCTGGCTGCTCACCCGTACCACCACCGGCGACACCAGCATCGGCGGGCACGTCCTTCCCTCCGGTACGACCGTGATCTACAGCGCCTACCTCCTCCACCGGCGGCCGGACCTGTTCCCCGACCCCGAGCGCTTCGACCCGGACCGCTGGCTCGCCGCGCCGGGCGCCCCCGCTCCCCCGCGCACGGCGTTCCTGCCGTTCGGCAGCGGGCCCCGCAAGTGCATCGGCGACGTCTTCGCCCTCACCGAGGCGGCCCTGGCGCTGGCGACCGTCGTCGCGGACTGGGAGCTGCGCCCGGCCGACGGCCGCCGGGTCCGCCCGGCGCCCCGCCTCGTCCTGAGCCCGCACCGGCTGCCGATGATCACGGCGGCGCGGGTCAGGGGCGGCTGAGCCGGTGCGGGCCGGGCGGCGACCGGACGCGGGAGGGGCGGCCGCCCGTCAGGCGGCGGGGGCGACGGTGAGGAAGCCGCCCACGCACATCCGCTTCACCAGCCGGATCTGCGCGGGCGTGAGGCGCCCGGCGATCTCGCCGTACTTCACCGGGCCGGCGCTCAGCAGTTCCCACAGTTCGTCCACGCCGTCCCGGCGGGCGTCCGCGTCGATGGACGGGCCGTGCGGGTCGTCGGTGGAGTGGATGCGTTTGCAGGGCACGGTGTCGCGCAGCGGCGCCGGTACCGCGGCGTGGTGGGTCAGCGGGTTGCGCCAGTACTCCGCCATGCCGTCCAGGACGGCGGGCGGGAGCTGGACGTTGGCGGGCGGGTTGGTGGCCTTGAAGCCCGGGACCAGCATGGTGACGCTGTCGCGGAGGGCGGTGGTGGGGGCCAGGGTGAGGACGGCGTCGGGGGTGAGTCCGGCCGGTTCGGCCAGGGCGGTGGCGGACAGGTAGGGGCCCGCCGCGTCCAGGTCTTCCACCCGGCGGCTGTTGTGCGTCATGACGTCCAGCAGGGCGGGCTGGAACGCCGTGTTGAGCAGGGCGTCGAAGGTCTGCTCGCGGATGCCGAGGTCGGCGCCGGTGCCCCGGGTGTTCCAGTAGACGCTGTCCGGGTTGTTCTTGGCGATGGCGTGGTACCACTGGTCGATCATCAGGGCGAACGTCTCGGCGGTGCCGTGCCACTTGTCGTTGTAGTCGCGCCAGAGCTGCCGCCGGTCGTCCTCGGCCAGGCTGCCGTCGGTGGTCTTCAGCAGCAGCAGCGCGGCGGCCTGGGCCTGGGTGAGGGCGACCGCGACGCCGGAGGAGAAGAGGGGGTCGACGAAGAAGGCCGCGTCGCCGACGAGCAGGTGCCGCTCGTCGTAGTCGCCGAACTCCTCCGCGACGCGCGAGTAGTTGGTGGCGGTGATCATGCCGTCCGCGACCGGGACGACGTCGGTGATGAGGTCCTTGAGGTACGGGACCTCGCGCACGGCGGCGAGGAACGTCGCCTGGTCGGTGTAGTCGCGGCCGGGCTCCTTGAGGACGGCCGGGTTGGTGACGATGCCGACGGAGTGGGTGAGGACGCGCCGGCCGTCGATGATCTTCGGTACGGGGATGTACCAGCACCACCCGTCCCGGAAGGCGAAGCAGCCGATGGGCGAGAAGTTGTCCGAGGTGAACACGTTCCAGTCGGCGGGCAGGTTCTGGGTGTGCCCGCCGCCGGTGAAGTGCTGCCAGATGGCGATGTTCTTGAAGTTCGAGAGCCAGCCGCGCTTGTTGCGGGCGGCGGAGACGCTGCTCTGGCGTCCCGAGGCGTCGACGAAGTACCCGGCGCGGACCGACGTTCCGTCGGCGAGGCGGACCACCCCGCCGTTCGCGTCGGGTTCGTAGGCGGTGACGGCGGTGCCCTGGAAGACGTCGACGCCCACGTCGGCGGCGTGGTCCAGCAGGATGTGGTCGAACTCGGCCCGGTTGACGTGCATCGTCCAGCGCAGCACGCCGTCCTTCTCGAACAGCGCCCGGTCGAAGAGGGCGACGCTCGGCCGGTCCGGGTCCCAGGCGTACACGCCGCCGTACTTCTTCACCCAGCACGGGCTGGCGAGGACCTTGGCGAGGGCCCCGCTCTCCTGGAGCGCGGGGACCACGGGGTGGGCGAACGACTCGCCGATGTGCTCGCGCGGGAACACTTCCTTGTCGAAGATCGCCGTCCGCAGGTCGCTGCGCTGGGCGAGCAGGGCACCGAGGGTGGAGCCGGCCGGCCCGCCACCCATGATCACGACGTCGTAGTACTCCCGCACGGTGCTGACCTTTCGTTCGCTGAACAGGTGGGTTCGCTCACTGAACAGGTGGGTGCCGAATGTCCGAGGGACCGGAGGGTGGAGGAAGGCGGCTCGGGGGCCCGGTGGGGGCCGTCCGCCCGGTGGCAGCGCGGCAGGGCGCGCGCATCGGGGGCGGGACCGTAGGAGGCCGTCGATCGCCGAACGGGCCGCGCACCGCCCCGTTGTTCCGCGCCTGGCTCGGAATCGACGCCCTGACGGTACGCGGCGCCGGCGGCTCCGTCCATGCGTGTGCGCGACCTGAACGGGCGGCCCGAGCTGGAGCGTTGGACTCCGCCGATGGCTCCCGGCGCCGGCCGCCGGAGCGGCGGGACGCCGTGCGGGGCCGGTGGGGCGCTTCCGTTTCCGGCCGGCGGCGCGACGGAAGCGTACCTTCGTCCCCGCGCGTCCACCGGCGGAAAACCGCGGCAGAAGACCGGATCCCCTTATACCGGTTCCGCTTCCAAGTCTGCTGCCCGACAAGGGAGTTCGATCTTCCGCCCGGCAGCCGGTTATACCCTCCGTTAACCTCTTGCCTGGATCGGAAGCGCATGGTTAGCGTAAAGACGCAGCACCATCAGTCATGCGGGGGAACGCGGGGGATCTGATGAGTGACGATGGCGGCTCCATGCCTTTTCTGACACCGGTCCTGAGTGCGACGACGCGCGCCGACGTGCCGGTCGACTCCTTACTGTCCGCCGACTCGCCGCGCACCAACGGCCTGGACCGGGCGTACATCGACACGCTGGTCGCGCTTGAGGACGAGCTTCCGCCGATCGTCGTGCACCGGCCCACCGGGCGGGTGATCGACGGGATGCACCGGCTCGCCGCCGCCCGCGTCCGGGGCGACCGCACCATCAGCGCCTACCTGCTGGACATGCCCGAGCGGAACGTGTTCGCCACCGCGGTGAGCTTGAACATCACCCACGGCAAACCGCTCAGCCATGACGACCGGCTGGCCGCCGCCGCCCGGATCCTCCGGGAGAGCCCGGCGCTCTCGGACCGGTACGTCGCGTCCGTCACCGCCCTGTCGCCCAGGACCGTCTCGCGGGTACGGCGTTCAAGCGTCGACGTTGCCCACTTGAACACCCGGATCGGACTGGACGGCAAGCGCCGCCGCGCGGACGTGGCGAGCGTCGCCAGCGGCCGGCTGCGCGCGGTCGAGGTGATACGGCAGCGCCCCGAGGCGAGTCTGCGCGAGATCGCCCGGCTCGCCGGGATCTCGCTCGGCACCGCGCACGACGTGAAGAAGCGCCTGCTCCTCGGCATGGACCCGGTGCCCCAGGGCTCCGGCGCCGCCGTCGAACGCGCCCGTGAGCCGCGGTCCGAGCCGCGTCCGGAGACCCGCATCGCCGAGGCGCCGTCCCTGCGGGACGCGCGTGACCGGCTGGACCGGCTCCGCAAGGACCCGGCGCTGCGGCTCTCCCAGTCCGGCCGCTTCCTGCTGCGCGGCTTCGCCGTGCACGACCTCGACGCCACGGTGTGGGCGAAGCTCGCCGCCACCATCCCGCCGCACTGCGCGGACGGGATCACCCAGCTGGCACGGGAGTGCGCCGACGTGTGGGCCCGCTTCGCCGAGCAGGTGGAACGGGAGGCGCAGGCCGGGGAGGCCGGCCAGGCTGCCGAGCCGGCCGGGGGACGGTCCCGGCCGCGGGCCTGACCCGACCACGGGCGGACTCTCCCCTCCCTCTCGCCGGCCGGGCACCGCCCTTCTCCGCCCGCCGAGGGCGCCGCCCGGCGCCCTGCCCAGGACACCACGCGCCCGCGTGACCGGATGGCTTCAACGCCGTCCGGTCACGCGGGCGTTCGGCATGTCGGAAGCCCCGCACCCCGTCCGTCGCCGCGCCGGTGCACCGCACCCGCCCGTCCGGCCGTCCCGGTGCGCGTGCGCCGCACCGCGTCCGTTCGCCGTCCCGGCGGCCCCGCCCGCCGTCCGCCGCCGCCCCGGCGCGACACCCCTGCCCCACCGGTCTTCGCTGGCCCCTCACGCCCGTCCGGCCCCGTTCGTCACACCGGTCGGCGGGCCGGGTGTCGAACACGCCTTCCCCGAGGAGCCGTTGTGGGAGGATTCCCAGGCCGGATCGGGCCGACGGACGCCAGGCGCCACCGCCGTCACGACCGGCTTCGCCCGCAGAGGTTCCGTTCACCGTCCCGTGCGGTCCTCTTCAGTGCTCTCGGCTTTCAGCTCAGCTCTCTCTCCCGTCCTCTCGACACCGGTCGCCGGAACATCACAGGGCGACGTCGGACCTCGCGGGCCGCCAGCGGCCGAGCAAGGACCGCCCGGTTCTCCATCACCGTGCGACGGATCCTCCGTGCGCCGGACGACTCGCAGAAGGTGGCGCCCATGTCTGCCACAGACACGTCCGGGCCACCGGCCTACCCCTTCGGCCCGGTGGTCCGTCTCGACCTGCACCCCCGCTACCTGGAACTGTGCCGCAACGAGCCGGTCGCCAAGGTGCGGCTGCCCTACGGCGGTGACGCCTGGCTCGTCACCGGCTACCACGAGATCAAACAGTTCCTCGCCGACACCCGCTTCAGCTCGTTCGCGGCGACGGCCCCCGACACCGCGCGGGTGACGCCCCTGCCGCTGCGCCCGGGCAACCTGCTCAGCATGGACCCGCCGGACCACGGCCGGATCCGCAAGGTCGTCGCGCACGCCTTCCGGCCGCGCATCGTGTCGCAGCTCGCCGACCGCATGCGCGACCTCGTCACCAGCGAGCTGGACGCCATGGAGGCGGCCGGCCCGCCCGGCGACCTCGTACAGCGGCTGGCGATCCCGCTCCCCGTCCGGATGATCGTCGAGCTGTTCGGCGTCCCGTACGAGGACCGGGCGCAGTTCCGCAGGTTCTCCGACGTCTTCGTGGCCACCTCCGCGCACACCAAGGAGGAGATAGACGAGGCCCGCGACGGCCTGGAGGCGTTCCTGCGCCGGCTGATCAAGCAGCGCCGGGACAGCCGTTCCGACGACCTCATATCCGTGCTCATAGAAGCGCTGGACGACGGCAGGCTGTCCGAGGTCGAGGCGGTGCGGACGGGCATCGGCATCCTCATGGCCGGCCACGAGACGTCCCTCAGCATGATCTCCAACGTCTCCTTCCTGCTGCTCGCCCAGCGCGAGCTCTACGAGCGGCTCTGCGCGGACCGGTCGCTGCTGGACCCGGCGATCGAGGAGATGCTGCGCGTCATCCCGCTGCGCTCGGTGGGCAGTTTCCCGCGCCGTGCCGCCGAGGACGTGGAGATCGGCGGGGTGCCGATCCGCAAGGGCGACACCGTGATCTTCCAGCGGGCCGCCGGAGACCGGGACGAGCGCGTCTTCGAGGACCCGGACACCATCCGCTTCGACCGGGAGCACAACCCGCACCTCGGCTTCGGCCACGGGCAGCACTACTGCCTCGGCGCCAGCCTGGCCCGCGCCGAGCTCAAGGTGGCGCTGGAGGGGATCACCAGCCGGTTCCCCACCCTCCGGCTGGCCGTGCCGCCGGAGCAGGTCCCGTGGAAACCGGGACTGATCGCGCGGGCGCCGGAGGCGCTGCCCGTCACATGGTGAACCGGCCGTCTCCCGGTGGGCCGGGGCACGACGGCATGACACGACCGACCGAGGAAGGGCAGGGGATGAGTCGTACGACGTGTGCCATCGCCGGTGCGGGACCCGCCGGAATGATGCTCGGCATGCTGCTCGCCAGGGCCGGTGTGGAGACCGTGGTACTGGAGAAGCACGCCGACTTCCTGCGTGACTTCCGGGGTGACACGGTGCACGCCTCCACCCACCGCCTCATGGGCGAACTCGGTTTGGGGGACCGCTTCCGCAAGCTCCCCCACCACCGGATCCACCGCCTCCAGGTCGTCACCGACGACGGCGCCTACACCCTGGCCGACTTCCGCAGGCTGCCGGGCGAGTTCCCCTACATCACCTTCCTGCCGCAGTGGGACTTCCTCGACTTCCTCGTGGAGGAGGCCGACCGGTTCCCCAACTTCCGGCTGCTGCGCGAGAGCGAGGTCACCGGGATCCTGCGGTCCGGCAACCGGGTCACCGGCGTCCGCTACCGCGACGCCCAGGGGCGGGAGCACGAGCTGCACGCGGACCTCACGGTCGCCGCCGACGGCCGGCGCTCGGCGGTCCGCGCCGCGTCCGGGCTGCGGCACCGGGCGTTCGGCTCGGGCATGGACATCCTGTGGTTCCGGCTGTCCAAGCGCGACGAGGACCCGGGCGGCATGGTCGGCCGGCTTTCCGCCGACGGCAAACTGCTGGTCCGCATCGAGCGGCAGGGCCACTGGCAGGCCGCCCTCGCCGTCCGCAAGGGCGGCTACGAGCAGTTGCGCGCCGAGGGCCTGGAGGCGTTCCGGGAGTCGCTGGCCACGCTCAAGCCGTTCCTCGCCGACCGGGTGCACGAGGTGCGCACCTGGGACGACGTCAAGGTGCTCGACGTACAGATCGACCGGCTGCAACGGTGGTGGCGGCCGGGGCTGCTGTGCATCGGGGACGCGGCGCACACCATGTCGCCCATCATGGGCGTCGGCATCAACCTCGCCGTCCAGGACGCCGTCGCCGCCGCGAACATCCTGGCGCGGCCGCTGCGCGACGGGACGCTGGGGACCGAGCACCTGGAACAGGTCCAGCGCCGCCGCATGCCGCCGACGGTGGTCACCCAGCGCATCCAACGGGCCCTGCAGACCGGCTTCCTGGAACCGTGGATCAACGGGCAGGGGAAGTCCACCACCCCCCGGGTGCTGCGCGTCCTGCGGCGGCTGCCCCCGCTCCAGGGCGGCCCGGCCCGTGCGATGGCGATCGGGCTGCGCCCCGAGCACCCGGCCGCGGCACTCCGCTGAGCGACACCACACGTCCCACCCGCCGCAAGTCCCCTCGCGAACGGAGAACCCACGGCAATGCGCGTACTGATCACGACCACCCCGGGCACCGGCCACACCTATCCGCTGGTGGCGCTCTCCTGGGCGCTCCAGACGGCCGGTCACGAGGTCCTGGTCGCCTCCTGCGGTCCCGGCCTGGCCCTGGGCGAGGCGGGCGCGCGCACCGTGGACGTCGCGCCCGGCCTGTCCCTGGAGAAGATGGTCGGCCTGCTCGCCCAGCGCCACCCCGAGGTGGCCGGGAAGCTGCTCCAGGAGGCGGACGGCGCCGGCTACCTGGAGGTGGTCGGCGGCGCGGTCGCGGCGGCGCTGCGGCTCCAGCCGGAGATGACCGCCGCGGTGATCCGGACGGCCGAGGAGTGGCGGCCGGACGTGGTGGTGCACTCCCCGCTGCTGACACCCGGCATGGTGGCGGCGGCCAGGCTGGGGGTGCCCGCGGTACAGCACGGCTTCGGCTTCCTCAACCCGTCCGCCGAGCTGATGCGCGAGCTGCACGCCGACCTGTTCGAGGAGCACGGGGTGGACCTCCCCGAGGTCCGGGCCGTCGTCGACATCACCCCGCCGAGCGTCGTGCCCACCGAGCCGGGCGCGTGGCCGCTGCGGTACGTGCCCTACAACGGCAGCGGCCCGCTGCCGAAGCCGCTGTTCGACCTCCTCAACCGGGTGCCCGAGAGGCCGCGGATCGCCGTCTCGCTGGGCAGCGGGCCGGTGCCCGGGGAGGCGGCGCAGGTCATGGAGCGGATCCTGGCGACGGCACCCAAGACGGACGCCGAGTTCGTGGTCGTCCTGCCGCGCGTCGACCTGGAGCCGTTCGGCGCGCTCCCGGACAATGTGCACGCCTTCGACTGGGTGCCGTACAGCGCGCTGCTGGCCCGCTGTTCGGCGGTCGTCCACCACGCGGGACCGGGCACCGCGCTCGGTGCGATGGCCCACGGCCTGCCGCAGATCATGCCGGTCTTCAAGGGCCTGGGCCGGCCGGCCGTCGCCCGGCTCGTCGCCGACCGCGGGGTGGGCCGGGCGGTACGGCCGGAGGAGATCGGGCCGGAGCTGCTGGAGTCGGTGCTGGCGGACGAGGGCCTGCGGGCGGCCGCGGCGGAGGTCCGCGAGGAGATCCGGTCGATGCCGGCCCCGGCGGAGGTCGTGGGCCGGCTGGAGGAGCTGGTGGCCGGGGCCTGACGGCGGCGGGGGCCGCCCGGTGTCCGGGCGGCCCTCCGGTCCCCGTCCTGGTTTCCGGGCCGTCCGCGCCGGTTCGCACCCATGCGCGTCAGTCCACGGTCACCTTGACGATGCGGCCGGACGCCTCGACGGCGAACAGGTGGTGCTCGGGGTCGAGGCCGCCGAAGCCCTGGGCGGCGCGGACGCTGGTGGGCATGCGCAGGCCGGTCGCCAGGACGCAGGACCGGCCGGTGGCCGGGTCGACGCGGATCAGTTCACCGCTGCGGAAGCCCGCCACCACCAGATCGCCGCGGAAGTGCGTCAGGTCGTCCAGGAACTTGTCGTGCAGGGGATTGGGGGTGAGCCGGGCGACCGTGGTGTACCGGCCGGGGTCGTCGAGCGGTACGCGTACGATCCTGGACGTCGGGTCGGTGAGGACGCTGACGTAGAGCTGGTCCCCGACGATGTCCAGACCGTTGCTGCCGAAGACGGACGCCGCCTTGGTCCACGCCTCGTCCCGGGTGCCGTCCGGGCGTATCTTGAGGATCCCGGTGGACAGTTCGCGGCTGAGGTAGAGATTGCCGGCGGAGTCGACGGCGAGCCCGTTGATGCCGTATATCCCCTCCACCACCCGCTGTGGTCTCGGCTCGGCGGCGGCCGGGTCGAAGCGGACGACTCCGCCGCGCGGAGTCAGCGGGTTCACCCCGTAGTTGACATACATCATGCCGTCCGGGCCGCGCCGGATGCCGCCCGGCCCGGCCAGCCGGAAGCCGCCGCGCGGGGTGCCGTCGGGGGCGTACCCCTCGACCCGGTGCTTGGTCAGGTTCGAGACCCAGAGGGTGCCCCGGCCGTCGAATTCGAGGTTCTCCCGCCAGTCGAGCAGCGGGACGCCGCCCTCGCGGAACACCTCGACGCGGGCCCGCTGCCCGCAGGACGGCGAGGCCGCGCCGGCGAGCGTGCCGGGCGCGGCCGTGGCCGCCCCGGTCCCTCCGGCCGTCAGCGCGGCCAGCAGGCCGGCCACCACCATGGTCGAGCGCATGCGCATGCTGTCTTCCCTCCGGTCGTGCGGGTGTTCACGGGGTACGGCATGAGCCGGGAGGCGGCGTCGACGCGGCCGCGTTCCGGGGGCCGGGCGCCGTCGGGGGCCGGGCGCCGTCGGGGGACGGACGCCCCGGGGGCCGGGTGCCGGACGTGTGCGGGGCCGGGTGCCGGGCGTGCGCGGGGCCGGGTGCCGGGCGTGCGCGGGGCCGGGTGCCGCCCAGCTCCCCGGGCCGGGCATCGCCGCCGGCTGGAAGCGGGCGGCTGCCAGAAGCGGGCACCAGCCAGAAGCAGGCGGCGCCCGGAAGCAGGCGCCGGTGCGCCGGCACGGTCGCGTACCCCGGCGCCGCCGTCGGCCCCGCCGGCCACGGCCGCGCGGCGGTTCAGTCGGCCGCCGCGACGCGGAAGCGGATCCCCGCGGCGGTGAGCCGCTCCGTCAGGGCGTCGCCCATCGCCACGGCGGTCGTCACCTGCCCTGCGGTCGCGGGGAGTTCGTCGTGCGCGAGGCACAGCGCCGCCTCAGCGAACATCACGGCGGTCTCCCCGTACCCCGGGTCGCCGCCCGCGACCTCGGTCAGCACCCGGCGCCCGCCGCCCTCGCCGACGAACCGGACCCGGAACCAGCTCCGGGCCCGCCGCTCGGCGTCCGGCCCCCGCCCGGCCGGGTAGCGGTCCGCCACCCAGCCCCGGAACGCCGGGACTTGGGCGGCGGCGACGAAGCCGGCGATCCCCACCGGGGCGGCCAGCGCGACCGGCAGCGTCCGCACCGCCGCGTAGTGCCGGTAGCGGAAGTCGGGCCCGTACCGCTCCAGCGCGGCGGCCGAACGCCGTACGACCTGGGGGTCGATGGTCGGCAGCGGCAGCGCCCAGGCGCCCGTCTCCCGGCTGAACCGCGGCCCGCCCAGCGGCACCCTGACCCGGCGGCCGGACGCGGGCCGCGGCTCGTACCGCCGCCGCTCCCGCGCGGCGGCCAGCGTCTGCCGGCCGCGTCCCGCGACGGTCAGGGAGGAGGCCAGCGTGCCGCCGGAGAACGCGCCCCGGGCCCGGACGAAGCCGTCGACGCGCAGCGGTACGCCCTCCGGCAGGTGGCGGACGGTGTAGTACACGCCGAGGTCGTACGGGACCGAGTCGAAGCCGCAGCTGTGCACGATCCGCGCGCCCGTCTCGCGGGCCCGCGCGTCGTGCCGCAGGTACATGGAGTCGACGAACTCGGCCTCGCCGGTGAGGTCCAGGTAGTCGGTGCCCGCCGCCGCGCACGCGGCGACCAGCGCCTCGCCGTGGTGGACGTACGGGCCCACGGCGGTGGCGACGACGTGGGCGGACTCGGCGAGGGCGCGCAGCGCGGCCGGGTCGTCGGCGGCGGCGGTGAGCAGGGCGGGCGCGGAGCCGGACCCGTCGGCCAGCCGCTCCCGCAGCCGTTCCAGCTTCGCCCGGTTCCGCCCGGCCAGGGCCAGGCGGCAGCCTTGTGGCGCGTGGGCCAGGAGGTACGCGGCGGTGAGTTCGCCGACGAAGCCGGTCGCGCCGAAGAGGACGACGTCATAGGGCCGCCGGGGGCCGCCGTCCACCCTCTTCCCGGCTCCGTTCACGGGACTTCTTTCGTCACTGCTCTCGGCACTGCTCATGGCACCTCCTGCGCCGGGCCGGATCACCGCGGCCGCTCGCCGCCCGCACGTGATCCGCAACCCTCACAGAGCCGCCGCTCCGCCGTCAACAGCGCCTGCCCGCCCGCCTTCCGGGACGCGGCGGCCGTGCCCTCCGGGGCTCAGCGCCCGCCGGCGACGACCGGGTAGTGGTCGGAGAGGTCGGTGTAGGTGTACTCCTTGCCCCAGCTCGACACGGTCCAGGGCGCGGACCGCTCCTGGACCACCGTGTTCGTCCACCCGGCGGGCCGGGCGTGGCCCTTGCGGTGCAGGACGTGGTCCAGGTCCTCCCGGGCGTCGTTGGGGTACCGGTACGCGGCGATGGAGTTCTCGCGGGTGTCGAAGGAGTACGGGTGGCCGGTGCGCGCCTCCGCCGGGTCGAGGTCCGCGTCGGCGAGCAGGGAGGTGAACTCGGCGCTGCGGGAGTCGACGTTGAGGTCTCCGGCGACGATGACCTGCTCGCTCGCCGGGATGTGCTTGGCGTCGAGGAAGGCGTCGATCTGCCGGAACTGCCGGGCGCGGTCCGCCGCGGCCTCCCCCGCCGCGCAGCCGCCGTCCGTGGACTGCGTGTGGGTGCCGACGACGTGCACCCGGGTGCCGCCGACGTTCAGGACGACGTACGCGAAGCCCTTGTTGGACCACTTGTCGGAGCCGCAGGCGTCCTTGTAGACGACCTGTTCCTTGCGGACGATGGGCCACTTGCTGAGCACGGTCACCCCGCCGTCCTCGGGGTGAGCGCCGAGTAGGCGCCGCCGGTGGCGTCCCAGCCGTCCTTGGAGCGGCCGACGACGGGCGTCTGGTACGGGTAGCGGTCGGCGGCGCGGGCCTTGAGCGCGTCGGAGGCGTCGTTGTCGAACGCCTCCTGGAGGACGACGACGTCCTGTCCCTGGAAGAAGCCCGCGGCGGGGATCGCCTCGGCCCGGTGCCGCTGTCCCCAGTTCGGGTAGAGGTTCGTGCTCATGAGGAAGGTGTTGTAGGTGAGCACCTTCAGCCCCGGCACGGCAGGGTCGGGCGCGGCCGTGCCGACGGCGCCCGCCGGGTGCGCGAGGGCGGCGGCGGTCAGCAGGGCGGCGGCGAGGGTGGTCGCCGCACGGGTGGGGCCGGGGAGCTGCACGGGGTCTCCTGAGCTGGTGGGGGCTGAGCGCGACGTGGGGTGCGTCGCGGCACAGCGAAGCGCTCGTGGGTGACGTCCGGGCGACCGGGAGGTGAGCGGGGGCTTCCGGGGGCGGAACGGCCGGGGGTGGCGGCCCGTACGGCCCCGGCATGTAGTTCTTCTGTTGGCCCGCTTAAGAAATCCTCGATGGACGCCAGGGGCATCACTGGGCACATTGGTGCGCGCGAACCCATCGGTGCGCACAGAACCACCACGGCCGCCGCCGGCCCGGTGCCGACCCCCCTAGGAGCCACCGTCCATGAAGGCACTCGTCAAGCACAAGGCCGAGCCGGGTCTGTGGCTCATGGACGTTCCCGAGCCGGAGATCGGTGCCGGTGACGTCCTGATCCGGGTGCTGCGCACCGGCATCTGCGGGACGGACCTGCACATCCGCTCCTGGGACGGGTGGGCCCAGGGTGCCGTCAAGACGCCGCTGGTGCTCGGGCACGAGTTCGTCGGCGAGGTGGCCGAGGTCGGCGCGGGCGTCCGGGACATCGCGGTCGGCGACCGGGTGAGCGGCGAGGGCCACCTCGTCTGCGGCAAGTGCCGCAACTGCCTGGCCGGCCGCCGCCACCTGTGCCGCAGCACGGTCGGCCTCGGCGTCGGCCGGGACGGTGCCTTCGCCGAGTACGTCGCGCTGCCGGCCTCCAACGTCTGGGTGCACCGGACCGAGGTCGACCTGGACGTCGCCGCGATCTTCGACCCGTTCGGCAACGCCGTGCACACCGCGCTGTCCTTCCCGCTGGTCGGCGAGGACGTCCTGATCACGGGCGCGGGCCCGATCGGCATCATGGCCGCGGCCGTGGCGAAGCACGCCGGCGCCCGCAACGTGGTGATCACCGACGTCAGCGAGCCGCGCCTGGACCTGGCCCGCAAGGCCGGTGCCACCCTGGCCTGCAACGTGGCCGAATCCTCGATCGCCGACGCGCAGCGCACGCTGGGCCTGCGCGAGGGCTTCGACGTCGGCCTGGAGATGTCCGGCCGGCCCGAGGCGCTCCAGGACATGATCGCCAACATGACGCACGGCGGCCGGATCGCCATGCTGGGCCTGCCCGCGCAGGAGTTCCCCGTCGACTGGGCGAAGCTCGTCACGTCCATGATCACCATCAAGGGCATCTACGGCCGTGAGATGTTCGAGACGTGGTACGCGATGACCGTGCTGCTGGAGGCCGGTCTGGACCTCAGCCCGGTGATCACCGGCCGGTACGGGTACCGGGACTTCGACGCGGCCTTCGACGAGGCCGCCACCGCACGCAGTGGCAAGATCATCCTCGACTGGACCGCCTGACCACCTCCGGCGCCCTCCGTCCCGCCTCGCCCCAACCCTTCAAGGAGCCTGTCCCCGATGTTCGACTCCGTCCGCGACGACCTCCGCGCCACGCTCGAAGAGATCCGCGAAGCCGGCCTCTTCAAGCCGGAGCGTGTGATCGGCACGCCGCAGAGCGCCTCCGTCAGCGTCACCGCCGGCGGCGCCCCGGGCGACGTCCTCAACTTCTGCGCCAACAACTACCTGGGCCTCGCCGACCACCCCGAGGTCGTCGCCGCCGCCAAGGACGCCCTCGACCGCTGGGGCTACGGCATGGCGTCGGTCCGCTTCATCTGCGGCACGCAGGACGTCCACAAGGAGCTGGAGGCACGCCTGTCGGCGTTCCTCGGCCAGGAGGACACGATCCTCTACTCCTCCTGCTTCGACGCCAACGGCGGCGTCTTCGAGACGCTGCTCGGCCCCGAGGACGCCGTCATCTCCGACGCCCTCAACCACGCCAGCATCATCGACGGCATCCGCCTCTCCAAGGCCCGCCGCCACCGCTACGCCAACCGCGACCTGGCCGACCTGGAGAAGCAGCTCCAGGACACGCGGGACGCCCGCCGCCGTCTGATCGTCACCGACGGCGTGTTCTCCATGGACGGCTACGTCGCCCCGCTCCGCGAGATCTGCGACCTGGCCGACCGCTACGACGCCATGGTCATGGTGGACGACTCGCACGCCGTCGGCTTCGTCGGTTCCGGCGGCCGCGGCACGCCCGAGCTGCACGGCGTCATGGACCGGGTGGACATCATCACCGGCACCCTCGGCAAGGCCCTCGGCGGCGCGTCCGGCGGCTACGTCGCGGCCCGCGCCGAGATCGTGGCGCTGCTGCGGCAGCGTTCGCGCCCGTACCTGTTCTCGAACTCCCTCGCCCCGGTCATCGCCGCCGCCTCCCTCAAGGTCCTCGACCTGCTGGAGTCCGCCGGCGACCTGCGGGACCAGCTGAACGCCAACACGGCGCTGTTCCGCCGCCGGATGACGGAGGAGGGCTTCGAGATCCTGCCCGGCGACCACGCGATCGCCCCGGTGATGATCGGCGACGCGGCCCAGGCGGGCCGGATGGCCGAACTGTTGCTGGAGCGCGGCGTGTACGTGATCGGCTTCTCGTACCCGGTGGTCCCGATGGGCGCCGCCCGGATCCGCGTGCAGCTGTCGGCCGCGCACTCGACCGCCGACGTCGAGCGGGCCGTGGCCGCGTTCGTCGACGCGCGGGCGGCGCTCAAGGGCTGACCCGTCCCGATGTCCGGCCGGGCTCGGGGACCGGCCGGACCCTGGCAAAATTGGCCGGGTGATCGACCCCGGCGACTGCGCGTCCTGCGGGCCGTGGCGGACCACCGTACGGTGACCGCCGCGGCCGCGGCGCTGTACCTCACCCCGTCCGCCGTCTCCCAGCAGCTCGCCGCCCTGGAGCAGGAGACCGGCCACGTGCTGCTGACCCGCAGCGGCCGGGGCGTGCGGCTCACTCCCGCGGGGGAGATCCTGCTCGGCCACGCCCACCGGGTGGTGGCCCAGCTCGAACGGGCCGAGGCCGAGCTCGCCGCCTACGCCGACGGTACGGCGGGCGAGCTCACGGTGGCCGCCTTCGCCACCGGCATCGCGGAGGTGCTGGCGCCGGTGATCGCCCTCCTCTCCGGGCGCCACCCCGGCATCCGGCTCCGGGTCCGAGACGCCGAGGGCGACGAGAGCCTGCCGCTGGTCATGGACGGGGTCGCGGACGTCGCCCTGGCCGTCGAGTACCGGGGCGCGCCGCGCGAGGACGACCTGCGGCTGGTCCGCGTCCCGCTCTACGCCGAGCCGTTCGACGCGGTGCTGCACACCTCCCATCCGCTGGCCGGCGAGCCGCACGTCCGTCTCGACGAGCTCGCCGACAGCGACTGGATCGCCCCCTACCCCGGCAACCCGTGCCACGACATGACGGTCCTCGCCTGTGAACTGGCCGGTTTCCAGCCGCGGTTGGCGCACTCCTCGGACGACTTCCGGGCGGTCGCGGCACTCGCCGGGGCGGGCGCCGGGGTGGCTCTCGTGCCCCGCTCCGCGCTGTCGGGCATGAACCTCAAAGATGTCGTGGTGCGTCCCGTCGAGGGCGTCACGCCGACCCGCCGCGTCTTCGCCGCCGTCCGCCGGGGCGCGGAACGGCATCCGCTGATCCGTCCGGTGCTGGAGGCGCTGGGCGAGGTGGCGGGGTCGCTGTCGGCGTCCTGATCCGGCCCGTCAGCGGAGCGGCGCGGGGACCGGGCAGGTGACGTCCGCCGCCGGGAGCTGCCCTCCGTCCAGATAGGCGTTGA
Organism: Streptomyces sp. CA-181903; assembly: GCF_050937075.1. NCBI lineage: Bacteria > Bacillati > Actinomycetota > Actinomycetes > Kitasatosporales > Streptomycetaceae > Streptomyces > Streptomyces sp. CA-181903. The sequence continues at coordinate 7,120,075 of NZ_JBNJLY010000001.1, read as the reverse complement.
CGATCCGGTCGGCGCAGGGGACGGCCGTCCGGCCCTCCGCGCCGCGCCCGTAGACGCCGTGGGACCGGATGTCCGCCGTCACCAGACGCGAGCCGGTGAGCCTGCGGTGCAGCGCGAGGGCGCCGTCGTAGGGGACGTTGCCGTCCCGGCGGGCCTGGAGCATCAGGACGGGCACGTCGTTGGCGATCCGGGTGCCGGGCTCCCGGGGGCGGGTCTTCCAGAAGGCGCAGGGGGCCGTCATGTCGTTGACCAGCGGGCCGAAGACGGGCTGGGCGGCCCGGCCGCGGACGATGTTCCGCCAGTACGCCTCCGGGTCGGCGGGCCAGCCGCCCGCGGGCCAGCCCCCGTCGCCGCACATGAAGAGGGCGCCGCCGTTCAACCCGTCCCGCGCTTCCGGTGTTTCGAGGAAGGCGAGCAGTCCGGCGAGTTCCGGGCCGGGCTCGACCGGCCGTCCCGCCGCCGCGTCGACGAGGGTGCGGACGGTACGGGCGAGCACCGGGTCGTTCTCCTGGTGCTGGACGAACTGCCGCAGGATCAGGCGCAGCAGGGGCGCGCCGAGCCGGGCGCGGCCGACGGGCACGGGCCGCCGCTCGGCGCCGTCGAGCAGCCGCTCCACGGTGGCGCGCACCTCGGGGCCGGTGCGGCCGAGCCGGTAGGTGTCCGCGTGCTGGGCGGTCCCGGCGGCCCATTCGTCGAGCCCGCGTTCCAGCGGCTCGCCCGAGCGGCGGAACAGCTCGTACTGGGTGGCGCCGGGATCGCTGGAGGAGTCGATGACGAGGCGGTCCACCCGGCGCGGGAACAACTGGGTGTAGACGGCGCCCAGGTCGGCGCCGTAGGAGACGCCGTAGTACGACAGTTCCGGCTCGCCGAGCGCGGCGCGGATCGCGTCCATGTCGCGGGCGACGTCTCGGGTGGAGGCGTACGGGAGCAGCGCGGTGTTGCCCGTGGGGCGGGCGCAGCGTTCTGCGGTCGACCGGGAGCGCCGCAGGCCGTCCTCGAAGTCGGCGCGGGGCGAGGTGACGGGCCGGGGCGGACCGGCGGGACCGGCCGGGGCGCAGTGGAGCGGGGTGCTGTCGCCGAGGAACCGGGGGTCGAAGCCGATCAGGTCGTAGCGGTCGGCCACGCCCTTCAGGGTCTTCCGCAGTTCCAGGGTGGTGGCCAGGCCCGTTCCGCCGGGGCCGCCGGGGTTGGACAGCAGGACGCCCCGCCGGTGCGCCGGGTCCTTGGCCCTCACCCGGGAGAGCGCGATCCGGATCGTCCGGCCGCCGGGGTCGGCGTGGTCGAGGGGGACGGGGAGCGAGGCGCACTCCGCTCCGGCGGCGGCCAGGTCTTTCCGTTCCGGCGGACAGGGGTGCCAGGCGAGTGGAGGTGGGGCAGCCGCGGGCCGGGCCGCTGCGGGTGTGGCGGGTGTGTCCGGTGTGGTGGGTATGGCGGTGCTGACGGGTATCGCGCCGCCGAGGAGGCCGGTCAGGCCGAGGCCGGCGGCGAGCAGGGGGAGGCCGCGCATGGTGCTCCAGGTGGTGAGGGGAAGGGAGGTGGGCAACGACCTTAGGGAGGCGGGCGGGAGGGGTGCCATCGGGTCGGCCGGTGTGTGGCGAGGGGGGTTGTCCCTACTCTCCGGAACGCACCGGAACCCACCGGAACCCACCGGACGCGCGGCTGGTCCGAGCGGACGGTGTGGCGGCGCGTCGGCGGCCGTGGGCCGACCGGCGGGCGTCGTCCGGGTGGATGACCGGGGGCCGTCGTTGGAGTGGATGACCAGAAGTGGTTCAGCCGTTCGGGCGATACCGGTCATTGCCTATGTCCTGCGCTACCTCGTTCAGGGGAATCGGTGTGTGCGCGGGACGGGCGGTGTGGGGTTTCCGACCGCCGAGGACGGCAACACGGGCAGGGACGGCCTTCCGGGAAGGAGTCCCCCGTGGTTTTCACCGCCCTGCTCATCCCTCCCCTGCTCCTCGGCCTCATCTTCGCCCTCTCGGGATACGAGGATCGGATGCTGGGTGAGGCGCGAACGCCCGACGCGGGTGCGCCCGATGCGGGTACGCCCCGTCTCGCGCCCGCGAAACGTCACCTCAGCGTCGTGCGGGACCTCCCCTCCGAGGCGCCCGGCTCGTCCGGCGCCCCCGGGGAGCGCGTCGGCCGGCATCGCCGGCACGCGGCGTGACACGCGGTCCGGGGCCCGTCCGGCATTTCCGCCGTCCGGCCGGGCCGGCTCCGGACCGCGCCGCGCCCGGCGCCCGGGAACCGTCGGCGGCAAGGCTCAGCCCTTCGCCCCGAACGGCACCGTGACGCAGGCCAGCCGCGCCCCCGCCGTCCCGGCGTGGCCGGCGCGGGTGTCGGTGGCGTGTTCGTGGAGGACCACCGAACGGGCCTCACCCGGGCGGACCCGCCAGGCGACGGCCGTCTCGGCGCGGGCGGCGCCGTGGGCGTCGGTGGTGACGTCGAGCCAGACCTCGTTGCGGGGGTTGGCGTAGGCGGGATCGACCGAGGGCTGCACCGGATCCTTGACGTTCTGGTAGTGCGGCCCCGCGTCGTCGGGCTTCGGCCCGCACGCCTGGCGGTGCACATGGGCCCCGAACGTCCGCCCGGCGGGCAACCCCTGGAGGCGCAGGACGAACCGGGTGCCCCCGCCGTGCGCCGGACGCTCCGCCACCCGGACCCGCGCGCCCCCGGGCACGGCGTCGGGCGCGTAGGTGACGGCGGCGCCGCCCGATCGCGTACGGAAGGTCTCGGCGACGGTGACGGCGTCGCGCCCGGGGCCGTAGCCGTTGGCGGGATCGGAGCCGAGGCCGGCGGCGGGTACCACCGCCAGGAGGGCGGCGGCAGCGGCCACTGCGGATGCGGAGATCATGTTCCTCCCTCTTCCCCGGCGGGAGACCCGCCTCACCGATCGCGGAGCGCGGTTCCGCCCCGCACGTCACCGGCCGTCGACCGGTCGCGGTACCCGGCCGCGATACCCGGCCGACCGGTGCGCTACCCCGTCGGGCCCCCGGTCAGACCCGGGCGGCGTCGGCGCTTCGGGGTTTCCGCAGCACGGGAGCGGCGCCGCGCCCGGCGCACGGTGCGTCGGGGGGCGTGCGTCGGGAAGCGAACGGCGCGTTCACCCGGCGCTACCGGACCGGCCGGGACCGCACACGGGCCCGGCCCGGCGCGCGCATTTCCACGCGCGCCCCGGCCGGGCCCCGAGTCCTTCCGGCCGGCGTCCCTAGCGCGGGAAGGGCTTGGACGCGTCCTCGTCCGCCTTCATGCACCAGTGGAGCTTCTTCGACAGGGCGTCCGCCTGGGCCAGGGTGTGCCGGGCGGCCTCGCGCTGTCCGCGGCGCTTCTGCTCGGCCGCCTTCTGCTTCAGCTGGGCGATCTGCTGCCGCATCTGCGCGGGGTGGCAGGTGATGGTGGCCGCGGTGGCCGTCTGGGCGGGCAGGGTCATGGCGACCGTGCCACCGGCCATGAGGGCGCTCACGGCGAGCGCGGCTATGCGTCGGCGCATGTGTTTCTCCAACTTCCGGTCCGGGCCCCTTCGTGGGGGATCCGTGGCCTCCGAGGGACAGGAAAGCCGACCCCCGCCGGTTACCCACGGTGGTCGACGACGCGGAGCGTAATGGAGATCGCCAACGCGGGAAGCCGGCAAGTCGGGCAGAGGACACGATCCCGGAACATAAGATTCCCGTGGCCTGGCTCACGCCATCCGTGGCCGGATCACTCCCCTGTCCCGCGGCACCCGCCCAGAACGCCCGAAGCCTCCCTCCAGGCCGTCACATGCACGACGAGCCGATATGGGTCGTCATCCGTGGCGCGCAGCATCAACTGCCTGACAGCGGTGTCCCGCTCGTGCACCGGGTACCGGGCCGCGTCGGGGCTGGGCTCGCGCACCACGGCTCGCAGAGGCAGCTGCCGACAGCACCGGCGGAACGCGCGGCGGCGTGACCTCTGCGGGCGCTTGTGTGCCTGCGGCATGGAGACCTGGCTACCGCGTTCGATGCCGAGCAGGACGATCCGTACGTGCCCGGAGTGCACGCCACAGGGCCGAGCAGAGGCGGCAAGGCCACTGCGCGGCGTGCTGCCCGGCCGCGGGGGCCGTGACCGGGGGTGTGTCGGGGCGGTGAGGGGAGCGGCCGGAGGGGCAGTTGAGCGGTGGACTCCTGTGCGAGGATGCCGGGCGTGACCGGTTATGTGGTGAGCTTTCTGCTCGGCCTGGGGCTGGGCGGGCTGGGCCCGGTACTGCGCCGTCGCCGGACCGGCGCGGTGCGACCGCCCGTCGCGGTGCAGGAGTCGGTGACCGCCTTCGGGGAGGAGGTGGCCGCTCTGGAGATCGAAGCCGATGATACGGACGTCTCCGCGGTTGTCCTGAAGGAGTACCAGGCGGCGCTGGAGGCCTACGGCCGGGCCAGTGCGGCGCGCACGGAATCCGATGCGCTGACCGCCCTGCGCGATGGCCGCGCCGCCGTGATCCGTCTCGACGCCCGACGCGAGGGCCGGCCGGTCCCGATCGACGCTCTCCCGCCGGCCCCCGTCCCCGGCCGTCCGCGAGTGCTCACCGGCACCGGCGAACGCCATGTGGCGACCGGTTCCGGCGGCGGGAGAACGGAGGTGCTCATCGACCGCCCTGAGCCCGGCCGTCCTGCCCTGGTCGAGGTCGATGTGACCGGCGGCGGCAACTTCGAATTGAAGACCGTGACGCGCACCGAGGAACTGGTCCGCACCGGCCAGTCCCTGATCTGGACCTCCGGTGAGTACCGCGGCCGTTATTACCTGCCCGCGGACGTCACCCACCTGCGCGTCACCACCGACAACAGCCGCCGCAACCACCGTTGGTCGACTCGGGTCCTCCCGTTGTCGGCCGCGACGGTGCTTGCCACCGAACACCGCGGCCACGGTGACGAGGTGCTCCGCTACAACGGCGGCCCGGCGTTGGCCATCGTCCAGATCCAGACTGATGCCTACTGGAGCGTCGACTACGTATGCCAGTGCCTGCAACCCTGGTACGGCTGCGGTTGCCGCTCACCCACATGGCCCGTGAACACTCCCGGGGACGGTGCAGTGTCCGGCTCGGGCGAAGGGCGCCGTACCCTGCGGCTGCCCCGCCCCGGCTTCCTGGTCATCCACGGGGGCCCTTGGTACCTGACCACCCAGCAGGTGGCCATCCCGTCGCCCCCGCCCAGATGGCGCCGGTGGCGCCGCTGACCAGCACGGCGAAGACCTCGGCAAGGCGGCGAAAGCGACCGGAACCGAACCTACGGTGATCGCCGGGCACTTGTGGGAGTGCTCCGTCGGCCGGGCGAGTGCCGCATGGCCGCAGCGGCCGTCGTCACGTCATGGGAAGGGAGTGCGACGATGACCGCGGACTTGGTGGTGTTCCTTCGAGACCGTCCTGACGAGGACGAGCGTGCCGCCCGCACCGTGCTCGGCGCGCGGTGGGTCCGTCGAACGAATATGGCCGGCGCCCACGCCGACGACGCCCGCGGCGATCGCCCGTACGGGACACCGATCGCCGACTGCCGCCGCGTGTCCGCCGGATACGAGCGCCGGGCGGCCATCGCCGAGCACATCGTTCGCCACCAGCCTGCCCGCGTCCTCGTGGAGGTGGAGGCGAAGCGGAGGTCACGGATGCTTACGCGGCAGTGCCGGAGGAACTCCGGCCGCTGCGGACCCGGATGCGCGCCACGTTCGCCGAGGACGCGGCGACGACGTCGCGCGGGTGCACCGCCGGGAGAGCGAGCTGATCGAGCGGTCCATGCTCCTTGCGCAGTGGCTCGGACTCTCGCCCTACGGCGGCTTCATCGGCCTCGCCCACGCCGTTGTTCAAGTCGGCCAAGCAGACGTGTTCACCTGCGCTGAGCGGATCCGCCACTGGCGTATCTGATCGCGTCCGGGGCGGCGGCACCGATGCACCCACGGACCTCAGACGTGGAGCTCCGGCGGGAATCCGGTCCATCGGAGCTCGGCGGGGAGGTGGCCGGTGTCGTTGAAGAGGAGGACCGCTGGGGGGCCGTCGGGTATGTAGCGGATGACGGTCAGAGCGGCGTGGGCGTGATTGACGCCCAGCCATCGCCACTTGGGCGCGTCGAAGGCGGCTCGAACGAGCCAGCCCGCAAGGAAGTTGTGGGTGACCACAAGCTCGTGGCGCGGTCCGTCGCCGACGACAGGTCCGGTGAATTCCGCGAGCGCCGCCGCCGCGAGCCCGGGGCCCTGCTCGCGTTCCTCAGCCGTGAACCGGTCCAGGAACCTGAGCCAGGCGTCGGGCGCCTCCGGGGGCAGCTCTTCGCGAGTCGGCAGGTAGGGGAGGTAGTCGCCGGCCCTTTCGGAACGACGGCGAGGAATGTCGCCGAGCCGTTCACCGACCAGCCGGGCGGTCTGTTCAGCACGGGCCAGAGGCCCGTGGTGGATTGTTGCCAGCGGAACCCCACGGAGCCGCTCTCCCAGCAAGGCGGCCTGGTGGCGGCCCGCATCCGTCAGTTGGCTCTCGTCCGACGACGCCTCGGCGTGGCGAGTGAGATAGAGGTAGCGAGCAGCCATACCGGGCATGGGCGCATCCTTCAGTGAAGTCGATCTTGCGGTTCGTGAAAGGACGCCGAGCAGCGTGGGCCGGTTCCACAAACGGTGGGGGCGGGCTTCACCCGGATCAGCGCGTCCCAGGGTCCGGAAAAACGGGCCCCATCGAATCCGCGCCCTCGTCTTCGCCGAGACCACCGCCCCTGAGTCGCGCAGTGGCCGCGAACCGCCGGTCGGCCGGGTTCGAGGCGCGGAAGCTGTAGCGGCCCGGCCGGGCGTAAATCCGGGCGGAGTTGAGCCTTGGGATGACACAGGAGAAGTCGGAATGGGGCAGCGCCCCCTATTCGTCGCAGGTTTCCCGGCGCACAGCTTCTCCGGGCTCGGGAACCGCGGCCGAAAGCCCAAGATGCCGCTATTGAACAGGAGTCGATGCTCAGTGAGTGACATCTGCGGTGCGTCGGTCCGCTGCCCGAGGGCGTAGCACCGCGACCCGCCGACGCGCCCCGGCTGTCAGGCCGGGCCCTTCCGCCGCAGCCAGGCCGGCCGTACCGGTACGCCATCCGCGTCCACGGCGGGCTCGTCCGGCGCGAGCCCGGGTCGGGTCTTCGCTTCCGGCTCGGGCTCCGGGGTGGTCGGCTCCGCCGGGGCGGCGCTGTCCTCCAGCAGTTCCGCGACCGTGAACCGAGTGGCATGGGACTGCCACGAACCGTCGATGACCAGCAGGAAGCCGTCGGCATTACGGAAAAGGCGCCGGCGCTTGTGGCTGAGTGGGTGATCCGGCCGGTACTCCCGGGCAATCTTCTCCAGCCGCGCCAGCGCGTCCGCCCGCTCCCCCCTCACCTGCGCCGACACGCGCGCCTCGGCGTGCTTGCGGTCCCCCGTTCCCACAGTCGATTCGACGATCGGCCCCCATGTCGCCATGTCCCCGCCCTCCTTCTTCGCCAACGGTGAGGTTGGCCCGCGGTGACGGCATCGGTCTCGTCGGGCCGACTCGGTCCGGAGACGAGCCGGGTGGCCTGTCGCCCAGCCTGCCGGCAGCCGGGCCGTGCGGTGCGCATGCGGACCGGCTACGAAGAAGCCCTGGTCCGCCACGGCCTCGGCGTGCGCGCCGCGTGGGTGGCGGAGAGACGCGGCCGGTGGCTGCGCCCCGGCGGAGGCGGCTATGGCCCCCGGCGCCCCGGCCACCGCCACCACCGCCGCCGTCTGTCCGGCTCCGCGGCCTCGTCAAAAGGCCATCGGGCGACACCCGGTTGGCTACGGTGTCTCCTGCATGGGGAAGGCCATCAGGGTCACGCTCACGGGCGCCGTTCCGGGCGCGCGCGGCGGGCGGGCGGCATCATGCAGTTCCATCGCGATGTCGGCGAGCTTCTGCCGGGCCTGTTCCCATGCCTTCGGCTCCATCCACAGTTCCGCGTCGACCGTCACCCCCTGCCTTCCGGATGTCGGCGCGCGGAGCGCTCCTTGAGTGCGCGCGCCAAGGCCGTTCCCAGCAAGTGGGCCCCGTCGTTCCGGTCGGACAGCGGTGATCCGTGGACGGTGCGGTAGCGGCGTTCCCGGCCTCCGCGGCGGGTGCGTTCCTCGGCCAGTTCGACCAGCCCGACTGCGTCCAGGTTCCGGAGATGCCGACTGGCCAGGGCGTGGGAGATGCCCAGTTCGCGGGAGAGCTCGGCGGCGGACATCGGTCCGGGCCACATGAGCGTGAGCATCCGCAACCGCACGGGATGGGCGAGTGCTCTCAGGACGGGGTCTGCGTCCAAGACGGGGTCTGCGTCGGTCACACCAGCCAGTAAAGCGCATGCGGTTACGACGACCACTACCCCCAACGAAATCGTTGGGGGTAGTGTGCCGAAGTCCGACGGGGCTTGACGAGGGGGCTGGCTATGTCCGCGGGCCTGTTCACGGTGCTGCGAGAACGCAATGCCCGTCTCTACCTGACGGGAGTGATCATCTCCGGCTTCGGGGACTCGGCCATGCTCCTGGCCGCCGGGGTCTGGGTGAAGGAACTCACCGGTTCCAGCAGCCTCGCCGCCCTTGTGACCTTCTGCTCCTGGGCACCGGCCCTGGCCGGACCGTTCATCGGCACCCTGGCAGACCGAATGCGCCGCCGCACCCTCTTGATCACCACGAACCTTGTCCTGGCCGTGGTGATGACGGCACCGCTCGCCGTGCGCTCCTCGCAAGACATCTGGTTGCTCTTCACCGTGCTGACCATGGTGGGCACGGGAACCGTGCTCATGGACGCCGCCGAGACGGCGCTGGTCGCATCAGCCGTTCCCGGTGAACTACGCGGAGACTTCAACGGCCTGGTCCGCACCGCGATCGAGAGCAGCAAACTCCTCGCTCCCCTGATCGGCGCGGCCCTTTTCACCGTTCTCGGCGGGCCCGCCGTCGCTCTGCTCGACGCACTGTCCTTCCTCCTGGGCGCCGCAGCATTCAGCTTGATCCACGTGCGTGAACCCAAGCCCGCCCACCGGCCACGGCGGAACTGGACCGCCGACGCCGCGGCAGGGGTCCGCTTCCTGCGGGGGCATCCGATGCTGCGCTCCCTGGTTCTCGCGGCCGGCTGCGCCATGGCGGCATCCAGCCTCAGCAACACGGCCACATACGCCCTCATCGACACCGGACTGCATCAGCCCGCGGCATTCGCCGGCGTCCTCAACTCCGTCCAGGGGCTGGGATCGATCGTCAGCGGCCTGGCGGCCGGCGCGCTTCTGCGCCGCGTTCCGGCACGCGCCCTGTCTGCCATCGGGATCGCCCTTTTCGCCATCGGCGCCCTGGCCCGGCTCACCACTCTCGTCCCCGTCGTCCTGGGCGGCAGCCTGCTCATCGGCCTGGGCCTGCCCTGGCCGCTCATCAGCGCACTGACCACAGTGCAGAAGAAAACGCCGGATGAACTCCTCGGCCGGGTGGCGGCCACGGCGAACACGCTGGTCTTCGCCCCGACCGGTCTCGCCCTCCTCGCGGGCACGGCCATGGTCGCGGCCGTCGACTACCGGGGGCAACTCGTCGCGGCAGGCGCGCTCGCCCTGTCAACAGCTCTACTGTTGACGATCACCGCCCGTACCCCGCGTCGACACGATCCGGCCGGATCGTGCACCAGTCATCACCGGCACGAGACGGATGTCGTGCGTGGGTGAGCAGAGGGGATGAGCCCTGAGATCGGCATGGGGCTTGTGCGTCCCCCCGCGCCCGACCCGCCCCGCCCCGATGTGACCCGGCCCACTCCCCCGCCGCCTTGACGCGACCCTCATGTAATCGATTACCTGAGCTCACCCACCCCACGAAAACGATTACACGACGGAGGCCCCGCCCATGGCGACCATCAAGGACGTGGCCGGCCGGGCCGGTGTGTCCGTGGCCACCGTGTCGCGGGTGCTCAACGGCCGGTCCCCCGTGGCCGCGACCCGGGACCGCGTCCTCGCCGCCGTCGCCGAGCTCGGGTACCGGCCCAACGTGGTGGCGCGGGCGCTGCGGACGGCGCGGACGAGGACGTTGGGGCTGGTCATCAGCGACCTGCGGAACCCCTTCTTCACCGAACTGGCCGACGCCGTCGAGCAGGAGGCCCGCCGGCTCGGCTACAGCCTGATCATCGGCAACGCCGGGGAGAGCCCGGAACAGCAGGACGACCAGCTCCGCACCCTCCTCGACCGCCGTATCGACGGGCTGATGGTCAGCTCCGCCGGCACCGGTTCGGAGGTGCTGCGCGAGATCGTCGCCTCCGACACGCCGCTCGTCCTGCTGGACCGGTCGGTGCCCGGCGTGGCGGCGCCCTGCGTCCGCGCCGAGGGGCGGGCCGCGCTCACCGAACTCGCCGCGCACCTCGCCGCGTTGGGGCGTCGTCGCCCCGCCGTGATCGTCGCGCCGGCCGGTACGCCCGTCGGGGACGAGCGGCTGGAGTGCTTCCGTGCGGCGCTCGCCGCGCACGGCGTCGCGCTGCCGCCGGAACGCGCCGTCGGATCGCCGGACATGACGCCGGCCGGGGGCCGCCGCGTGATGCGGGACCTGCTCGACCTGCCGGAGCCGCCGGACGCCGTGCTGGCCGCCGACAACCTGATGGCGCTCGGCGCGCTGGACGAGGTCCGGGCGCGCGGGCTGCGGATCCCGGACGACGTGGCGCTGGTGTCGTTCGACGACGTGGCCTGGTTCGCGCACACCGACCCGCCGCTGACGGCCGTCGCCCAGCCGACGCGGGAGCTCGGACGGGCGGCGGTGCACAGCCTGCTGGAGCGCGTCGAGGGCCGCCCAGCCGAGTCGGTGCTGCTGCCGGCCCGGCTGGTGGTGCGCCGTTCCTGCGGCGAACCGGCGTGACCGACGGCGCGCTCCGACCGCGCACTGCCGTCCGAGTGCGCCATTCCCACCCAACGACCGAGTGCGCCGTTCCCACCCAACGACGAGGACGCGACACCCCCACCGAACGACGAGGAGAGGCGTATGACCGGCGTCAACGACGACGCGCGGAACGGCCACGAAGCGCGGGACGGCCACGAGGCACGGAACGGCCACGAAGTGCGGGACAGCCGCGAAGTACCGCTCAGGCGCACGGAGTTGCTCCGCGTGGAGGGGGTGACCAAGGCGTTCCCCGGTGTGAAGGCGCTGGACGGTGTGGACCTGCGGCTCCTCGCCGGCGAGGTGCACGTCCTGCTCGGGGAGAACGGGGCCGGCAAGAGCACGCTGATCAAGATGCTCGCCGGTGCCCACCGCCCCGACGCCGGCCGCGTCCTCGTCGACGGCCGCGAGGTGGCGATCCGTTCGGCGCAGGAGGCCGAGCGGCTCGGGATCGCCACCATCCACCAGGAGTTCAACCTGGTCCCCGGCCTGACCGTCGCCGAGAACGTCTTCCTGGGCCGGCAGCCGCGCACCCGCCTCGGCCTGGTGGACCGGCGGACGATGAACGAGCGTGCCGCCCGCCTCCTCGACCGGGTGCGGCTGCGCGTCCCGCCGACCGCGCCCGTCGCCGGGCTGGGCATCGCCGCGCTCCAGATGGTGGAGATCGCCAAGGCGCTCAGCCTGGACGCCCGGGTGCTGATCATGGACGAGCCGACCGCGGTGCTCACCTCCGAGGAGGTGGCGACCCTCTTCGGCATCGTCCGCGAACTGCGCGACAGCGGCGTCGGCGTCGTGTTCATCACCCACCACCTGGAGGAGATCGCGGCCCTCGGCGACCGGGTGACCGTCCTCCGGGACGGCCGGAGCGTCGCGGAGGTGCCGGCGTCCACGCCGGAGGACGAGCTGATCCGGCTGATGGTCGGCCGGGACATCACCGAGCAGTACCCGCGCCGCCGCACCCCGCCCGGCGCGCCCCTGCTGCGCGTCCGCGGGCTCACCCGGCGGGGCGCGGACGGCGCGCCGGGCTTCGAGGACGTGGACGTCGAGGTGCGCGCCGGGGAGGTCGTCGGCCTGGCCGGGCTGGTGGGCGCGGGCCGCACGGAGGTGGCGCGGGCGGTGTTCGGCGTCGACCGGTACACGGCGGGGTCGGTGGAGGTGGACGGCCGGGTGCTGCGCCCGGGCGACGTGCGGGCCGCTATGCGGGCGGGCGTCGGCCTCGTCCCCGAGGACCGCAAGGCGCAGGGCCTGCTGCTGGACGCGCCGCTGCACGACAACCTGACGCTGGCCCGGCTGGACCGGGACACCCGGGCCGGGTTCGTGGACCGGCGGGCGCAGCGCCGGGAGGCGGCGGACATGGCCGGCCGGCTGAAGGTGCGGATGAGCGGGCTGGAGCAGTCGGCGCGGACGCTGTCCGGCGGCAACCAGCAGAAGATCGTCATCGGCAAGTGGCTGCTGGCCGGGGTGCGGCTGCTGATCCTGGACGAGCCGACGCGCGGCGTCGACGTCGGCGCGAAGGTGGAGATCTACCGGCTCGTCAACGAGCTGACGGCGGCGGGCTGCGGGGTGCTGATGATCTCCAGTGACCTGCCCGAGGTGCTCGGGATGAGCGACCGGGTGCTGGTGATGGCGCGGGGCCGGGTGGCCGGCGAGGTGCCGGGCGGCGACCAGGGGCCGGCGGCGCAGGACGCGGTGATGGAGCTGGCCGTCCGGCACGCGGACGGCGGGGGAACGGGCACGGCATCCGGCTCGGAGACCGGCCCGGGAACCGGCGTGGGAACAGGGAACGAGAGCGCGATGGAGGGCTCCGATGTCGGCTGAGGCGGTACGGGCGCCGGGGGCGGCCCCGGCGGAGTGGTTCACCAGGGCGGTGCTGCGCAACGGCCCGTTGGGCGGGCTGGTCGCCCTGGTGGCGGTGATGGCGGTGCTGTCCCGGGACTTCCTGCACGGGCGGAACCTGCTCAACGTGGGCGTGCAGGCGTCGGTGACGGCGATCCTCGCCTTCGGCGTGACGTTCGTGATCGTGTCGGCGGGCATCGACCTGTCGGTCGGCTCGGTGGCGGCGCTGTCCGCGACGGTGACCGCCTGGGCGGCCACCTCGAAGGGGCTCCCCGTGCCGGTGGCGCTGCTGCTGGGCCTGGCCGTCGGCGTCGCGGCGGGTCTGGTGTCGGGCGCGCTGGTGGCGTACGGGCGGCTGCCGGCGTTCATCGCGACGCTGGCGATGCTGTCGGTCGCCCGCGGGCTGTCGCTGGTGATATCGGGCGGTTCGCCGATCGCCTTCCCGTCCGCGGTGAACCACCTCGGGGACACGCGCGCCGGTTGGCTTCCGGTCCCGGTGCTGGTCATGGCGGCGATGGGGCTGCTGGCGGCGCTGGTGCTGGCGCGGACGTACACGGGCCGGGCGATGTTCGCGATCGGCGGCAACGAGGAGGCGGCACGGCTGTCGGGCATCGGCGTCAAGCGCCGCAAGCTCGTCGTCTACGCGCTGTCCGGCCTGTTCGCGGCGGTCGCCGGGATCGTGCTGGCCGCCCGGCTGACATCCGCGCAGCCGCAGGCGGCGACGGGGTACGAGCTCGACGCCATCGCCGCCGTCGTGATCGGCGGCGCGAGCCTGTCGGGCGGCTCGGGCAAGGCGTCCGGGACGCTGATCGGCGCCCTGATCCTGGCGGTGCTGCGGAACGGCCTCAACCTGCTGAGTGTGTCCGCGTTCTGGCAGCAGGTGGCCACGGGCCTGGTCATCGCGGTGGCCGTGCTGCTGGACACGCTGCGCCGGCGGAGCGCACGGTGAGGCGGCGGGGGCGGGGAGCGGCGGCCGTCCTGCTGCTGACGGCACTGGGCCTGGGCACCACCGGCTGCGACCGGGGCGGGAACACCGATCTCGGCCTGGCGCTGTCGACCCTGAACAATCCGTTCTTCGTCGGCATCAAGAAGGGTGCCCAGGCGGAGGCGAAGGCCCGCGGACTGAAGATCAACATCACGGACGCGCAGAACGACCCGACCCAGCAGATCAACCAGATCGAGACGTTCACCAGCCAGAACGTCAAGGCCGCCATCATCAACCCGGTGGACTCCGACGCCGCCGTGCCCGCCGTGGGCGTCGCCAACCGGGCCGACGTCCCGGTGGTCTCCATCGACCGCGGGGTGAACGGCGGCCGGCTGGCCACCACGATCGCCTCCGACAACGTCGAGGGCGGCCGGCAGGCGGCGCGGTCGCTGGCCGCGGCGCTGGGCGGCCGGGGCCGGGTCGTCGTCCTGGAGGGGCAGCCCGGCACCTCCGCCGCCCGCGAGCGCGGGAAGGGGTTCGAGGAGGGCATCCGGGCGTTCCCGGGCATCGAGGTCGTCGCCCGGCAACCCGCCGACTTCGACCGCGCGAAGGGCATGGACGTCATGACCAACCTCCTCCAGGCGCACCGGGGAGTGACCGGCGTCTTCGCCGCCAACGACGAGATGGCGCTCGGCGCGGCCAAGGCGCTGGGCTCGGCGGCGGGCGGGAAGGTGAAGGTCGTCGGGTTCGACGGCACGCCCGACGGGATCGCGGCCGTGCGCGACGGCGTCCTGACGGCGACCGTCGCCCAGCAGCCCGAGCTGCTGGGCCGGCAGGCGGTGGACCGGGCGCTGCGCGCGGCGCGGGGCGAGCGGCTGCCGGGCACGATGAAGGTGCCGGTGGTGCCGGTGACGCGGAAGAACGCGGCGGAGTTCGGCGGCTGAGGCCGCGCGCGGTGGGAAGGGGCAGTCATGCCACGGGCCGGCCGCCCCGCGAGGAAACGCGTGATCATGGAGGCGTCCGGCACCCGCCCCGGGCGTGCCGGCACAAGAGAACACGAAGGATCGGAAACCGGAGACGTGATGAGGAACGACAGCGACGCCAACGGCCACGGCGACGGTGACGACCGGGCGTACGACGTCCTGGTGATCGGTTCGGCCAACGCCGACCTGACGGTCCGGGTGGACCGCCGTCCGGGCCCCGGCGAGACCGTGCTCGGCACGGACCTGGTGGAGTCGGCCGGCGGCAAGGGCGCCAACCAGGCCGCGGCGGCCGCCCGTCTCGGCGCCCGGACGGCCCTGCTGGCGGCGATCGGCGACGACGCGTACGGCGAACTGCTGCTGGACGCCCAGCGGGCGGCCGGCGCCGACACCGCGCACGTGCGCGTCCTCCCGGAGACCAGGACGGGCACGGCGATGATCGTCGTCGGCCCGGACGGCGACAACACCATCATCGTCTCCCCCGGCGCCAACTCCCGGCTCTCGCCGGCCGACGTGGCGGTGGCCCGGCCGCTCGTCGCCGCCGCGTCGGTGGTCTCGCTCCAGTGGGAGATCCCGGCGGAGACCGTCCGGGCCGCCGCCGCCCTGGCGGTCCGCACCGGGACGCGGGTCGTCCTCAACCCCTCCCCCGTGCCGCCGGAGCTCGACCGCGACCTGCTCGCGGCGGCCGATCCGCTGGTCGTCAACGAGCATGAGGCCCGGCACCTTTCCGGGGTTCCGGACCAGGACGACCCGGCCGGATGGGCCCGGGCCCTGCGCGACCGGGGCGCCCGTTCCGTCGTCGTCACCCTGGGCGGCGCCGGCGCCCTGGCGCTGGACGCCGATGCCGCCGACCCGGTGACCGTCCCGGGCGTCCCCGTCCGCCCGGTGGACACGACGGGCGCCGGCGACGCCTTCACCGGCGCCCTGGCCGCCCGGCTGGCCGCCGGCGCGCCGCTGGTGGACGCGGTCCGGTTCGCGGTACGGGTCGGCGCGGCGGCGGTGACGAAGCCGGGGGCGCAGCCGTCGTACCCGACGGTGGACGAACTGCCGCCGGCGGGTGAGGAGAGGTAGGGGCGGGGCCCCGGGGCCCGTGGCCGAGGACGGGACGCGGGCGCGCGTCACCGGATGAGGACGCCGCCGCCCACCCCTTCCGCCCGCCGGGCGGCGTCCTCGATGTGCGCCGGCCTGGCGGAGAGTCGGCCCCTGAGTTCGTCGACCGTCCTCGGGGGCCGGAGACCGGCGAGGACCTCCTCCGGGTTCTCCCGCAGGACGGCGCACTCACGCCTGAACGCCCGCACCTGGCCGGCGTCGACCCGCAGGTCTTGCTCGGCCGGGACCGGAAGGAACCGGGCGCCCAGCGAACGGACCGCCTCCGAACCCCATACCGTGGTGCGCCACTGTTCGAACCCGGCCAGGGCTCCTGAATGAACGTCGGTTGCCCTCACGGAAAGTGGGCGCGGGGGCCGCCGGGGCCGGCCGGCCTGTCCGCGCGCGGCGCGCCCACCGAGAGGCCGGACGAGGTCGCCAGCCTGCCTGACGGCCAGTCAAATGTGCCCCGGGGCAAGCCAGGTTTCGTGGCACAGTGCCGACTCCCTCGCGCGGAGGCCATCGGCCCTCCGGACTACCTCACCGCTCCCCAACTGTCAGACAAGCCAATCATCTTCCCTCGATCGCGTGGATCACCGTGGCCTCTCTCGCGGAGGTGCGTTCAACCAGTAGGTGTACGCGATCGATCGAGGCAGCAGAGGTGAAGGGTGTCCCCTGGCACGGCGGAAAGCGTCCTGCGGGAGTTGGAACCATCTGTCGAGCGGCTGCTGAATCAGCATCTGGCGGTTGCACGTGACTGGTTGCCCCACCAGTACGTGCCGTGGAGTGCGGCGAGGGACTTCGACGGGCCGCTGGAAGGCTCGGGCTGGGATCCGGGGCAGTCGGCGCTGCCGCACGCGGTCCAGGACGCCCTGGTCATCAATCTGCTGACCGAGGACAACCTGCCCAGCTACCACTTCGAGATCGCCTCACGGCTCGGCCGTGACGGTGCCTGGGGCACGTGGGTCCACCGGTGGACGGCGGAAGAGGACAGACACTCGTCCGTCCTGCGCGCCTACCTCCACGCCCGGCGGGGTGTTGACCCGGTCGCCCTCGAAGACCTGCGGATGCGGCACGTGGGCAACGGATACCGCAACGACCTGCCGACTCCGCTGCACCTCCTGGCCTACGTCACGGTGCAGGAACTGGCGACCCGGCAGGCGCACCGCAACACCGGCGCGGCGTGCGGGGACCCCGTCGGTGAGGCGCTCATGGCCAGGATCTCGGCCGACGAGAACCTGCACATGCTCTTCTACCGGGGCCTGTACGAGGACGCGATCCGGGCGTTCCCCGACGACGCCCTCGTCGCCCTCGCCGACGTGATCCGCGACTTCCGGATGCCCGGCACCGAGATCCCCGGCTTCCGGGCGCGCGCCGCGCGCGTGGCCGCGGCGGGCATCTTCAACCTGGACGTCCATCTCGAGTACGTGCTCCAGCCGCTGGTGCGGGCGCTCGGGGTGATGACCGTGACCGGGCTGGGGCCGGCCGGGCGGAAGGCGCAGGAGGACATCGGCCGACAGCTGGAACAGCTCCAGGCGCAGGCATCCCGCGCGCGTGACATCTACGTCCGCCTCAACGCATGCAGGGCGTCCGGCCCGGCAACGGAAGAACAGGAGATCCCGGCATGACACAGTCACCGGACCAGGCGGAGCGGTCGGACCAGGCGGAGCGGTCGGAGCGGTCGGAGCTCCCCGAGAACCTGCTGGCCCTGCTGACCGACCACCTGGGCGTGCACGCGCATCCCGAGGACCTCTCCGCCGGGATGACGTTCGAAAGCCTCGGCATGGATTCGCTGTCACTGATGGAACTCGTGGTCGCCGCGGAGGAGAAGTTCGCCGTCGTGCTGCCCGAGGACGCACTGGACCTCGCTCCCTCCTCGACCCTCGCCGAAGCGGCTCGCGCCTTCCGGAACGCGCGTGCGGTCTGAGGTAGCCGTCACCGGCCTCGGCCTGGTGACCCCCGCGGGGCACACGGCGTCGGCGAACTGGGAGGCCCTGTGCCGGGGCCGTTCGCTCGCCGCGACCGACCCCGAACTGGCGGGCCTTCCCGTCGACTTCTCCTGTCGGGTCCGCGACCTGGACGTCGACGGGGAGCTCGGCCGGCCCCGTGCCCGCCGAACGGACCGTTTCATCCAGTTCGCCCTGATCGCCGCGCGCCGGGCCGTCGCCGACGCCGGGCTCGATCCGTCGTCCTGGCGGGGAGAGCGGATCGGAGTGATCCTCGGCGTCGGGTCGAACAGCCTGAGTTCCTATGTCGAGGAGTTCTGCCGTCTCGGCGCCGGAAAGCCGGAGCGTGTCTCGCCGCTCGCCCTGCCGCGCAGCGTGCCCAACATGGCCGCGAGCGAGGTCGCGATCGATCTCGGTGTCCGCGGCCCCAACTTCACCACCTCCAGTGCCTGCGCCTCAGGCGCGACCGCCATCGGGGTCGCACGCGACCTGCTGCGCTCGGGGACCTGCGATATCGTCCTCGCGGGCGGCAGCGAGTCGGCCCGCTCCCGCATGGCGACGACGTGCTTCACCCGGATGCGGGCCCTCTCCCGGCGGCGCGAGCAGCCGGCTCTCGCCTGTCGTCCGTTCGACGCCGAACGGGACGGAATGGTCCTGGGCGAGGGCGCCGCCGTTCTCGTCCTGGAGCGGCCCGCCACCGCGCGCGCCCGCCGGGCACGGGTCCTCGCCCTGCTGCGCGGCTACGGCGCCGGATCCGACGCGTACCATCCCGTGGCCCCCCACCCCGGAGGGGAAGGGGCGGCCCGGGCCATTTCCGCCGCCTTGGCGGACGCGGGGTGCGGCCCCCGGGACATCGGGCTGGTCAACGCGCACGGCACCGCCACCGTCCTCAGTGACGCCTCCGAGGCGGCGGCCCTGACGCGTGTCTTCGGAGCCGACGCACCACCGGTGACCGCGTCCAAAGGCGTCATCGGCCACACCCTCGGGGCGGCCGGGGCGGTCCAGGCGGCCTACACGGTCCTCGCGCTGCGGCACGGAGCCGTCCCGCCGGTGGCGAACTTCGCGCACCAGGAGGGGGACCACAAGCTCGACATCGTGGCCGGGCACCCTCGCGCGACGGCCGCGGAGGCCGGAATCAGCTGCTCCTTCGGATTCGGCGGCCAGAACGCGGTCCTGCTCTTCACGGCTCCCTGAGCGGATCCGACGACGGTACGGGTCCCACGACGGTACGGATCCGACGACGGTACGGCCCAGCGGGCGGGAGGGATACACGGGTGGAAGCGGTACGGCGGCGGGCGTGGCTCGTGGTGGTGTGCGCCGTGCTCGCCGCGGTGTGCGCCTGGGCACTGGCCCCGGTCGCGCTTTCGGCGCTGGGCACAGGCGGCGCGGTCGCCACGGGAACCGAGGCCGGGCGAGCCGGGCGGCAGGCCGAGCGGCTGGGCGTGCCCTCGCCCGATCTGCTGCTCACCGTGGACCGGCCCGGCGAGGGAGGCGGGACGGGGACGGTCGGGGAAGACGCCGGGGCCGTGGTGAAGACCCTCTCCCGGCATCCGGCCGTACGGGCGGTGTGGTCCGCCCGGACGACCGGCGACACCTGGCTGCGGTCGAAGGACGGCCGGTCCCTGCTCATCGGCGTGCGGCTGAGAGGGACGGACAAGGAACGCAAGACCGCGGCCCCCGGCGTCGTGGCCGCCGCACGGTCCGCCGCTTCGGGGGCCCGCGTGGAGCCGAGCGGCGAGGTCTGGACCAACCGGGAGATCGACGAGACGATCGAACACGACCTGCGCCGCGCCGAGTTGATCGCGGCGCCGGTGCTCTTCCTCCTCCTGGTCCTCGCCTATGGATCGGTCGTCGCCGCCTTGCTGCCGGTCCTCGTGGCCGTGACGGCCGTCGGCTGCACGCTTCCGGTCCTCGGTGTGCTGGCCCAATGGACCGATGTGTCACGGGTCGCGGTGAGCGCCGCCTCCGCCGTCGGGCTCGGCATGGCCGTCGACTACAGCCTCTTCCTGCTGGCCCGGGTACGCGAGGAGATGGCACGGGGCATGGACCGGGAAACGGCGCTGACCGCCGCTCTCCGCTCCAGCGGCCGTTCGGTCGCCTTCTCCGCGGCCGCCGTCACCACCTGTCTGGCCACCGCCATGGTGGTTCCCGTTCCCCTGCTGCGCGGACTCTCCCTGGCGGGCATGGTCGTCACCGTGCTGTCCGCGCTCGTCGCCCTGTTGGTGCTGCCGTCTTGCCTTCGGCTGCTCGGCCCGCGCGTCGAGGCGTGGGATCCGCTGGCACGGTGGCGGCGTACGGACACCGGGGACGACAGCCGCTTCTGGCGGAGGACGACACGGGCGGTCACCGCGCGGCCTCTCCTCGCCGGCGGCCTCGCGGTCCTCGCCCTGGTCCTGATGGCGGTCCCGTTCACCCACGCCAGGCTGGGCCTCGTGGACGAACGCACCCTGCCCCCGTCCGCGTCGGCGGCCTCCGCCGCCGCCCGCGTGGGCCACGAGTTCGCCGTCCCGCCCGAGCGCGTCCTGTCCGTGGTGGTGACCGGCCCCCGGACGCGGGACGCCGCGCCGGCCTACGCCGCACGCCTCAACGGTCTTCCGGGCGTGGCGGGCGTACGCGTGGAACGCACCGTCCGGTCCGCCGCGGCAGGAAGGGAGGAGGCCGCCGTGCTGTTGGTCGCCTCCGCCGCGCCACCCGGCACCTCCGAGGCGGAGACGCTGGTGCGGAGGGTGCGGGAGGAACCCGCGCCGGGAGCCGTGGCGGTCGGCGGACGGGCCGCGGAGATCGCGGACAGCTCGACCGCGGTGCGCGGCGCCCTGCCGACGTGCGGGCTGCTCCTGGCGGTGGGACTCATGGTGCTCCTCGGGCTGTTCACCCGCTCCCCCGTCGCCCCCCTCAAGGCCGTGGCCGTGGCGGCCGTCAGCCTCGGGGCCGGTCTGGGGGCGATGGTCCTCCTCTTCCAGGACGGCCACGGCCGTGCCGTGCTCGGCGATTTCACCGCACCGGGCGCGCTGGACGCCTCCACGTTGCTGTTCGTCCTCTTCATCACGCTCGCCCTGTCGGTGGACTACGAGGTCTTCCTGCTCGGCCGCATCCGCGAGGAGTACGAACGCAGCCACGACAACCGCGGCTCGATCGTCGACGGCATCGCGCGCACCGGCCGGCTGATGACCTCGGCAGCCGCGGCCGTCGCGGTCTCGACCGCCGCCATGGGCATGTCCGATGTCGCCCTCCTCAAGCTCATCGGCATCGGTATCGCCCTCGGTGCCCTCGTGGACGCCGTACTGGTACGCGGTGTCCTGGTCCCCGCCGTCATGGCGGCCCTGGGACCGGCCAACTGGTGGACACCACACGGCAGTCGGATCACACGGCGGACGGCCGTACGCGGGATGACCGCACACGCGAAGGAAGGAGAAGGCTGAGTCAATGAGTCGGTTCACGGAGGGCTTCGCCTGGGGGCCGGACGAACCCTTGCCCCGGGTGACCGCGATCGAGACGGCCGTACCACCCCATCGGTACCGCCAGGAGGACATCATGGCCGCCCTGGCGCGCACCACACTGATGGAATCCCAGACGGGGATCCTGATGCTGCGCAAGATCCAGGCCAACGCCGGGGTGGCCACACGGCACTTCGCCCTCCCGCTGGAGCGGCTCATCGAGCTCGACG
Source organism: Streptomyces sp. CA-181903 (assembly GCF_050937075.1). Lineage (NCBI taxonomy): Bacteria > Bacillati > Actinomycetota > Actinomycetes > Kitasatosporales > Streptomycetaceae > Streptomyces > Streptomyces sp. CA-181903. The sequence goes on along the minus strand of NZ_JBNJLY010000001.1, from coordinate 7,098,823 downwards.
ACTTCACCGAGAACAACCGCTTGTGGCACGACGCCGCCCTGGAGCTCGGGGAACGCGCGCTCACCGGGGCCCTGCGGGCGGCGGGAGTGGCGCCGGGCGAGGTCGACGCGGTGATCAGCACCACCGTGACGGGCCTCGCCGTGCCTTCGCTGGAGGCCCGCCTGGCCCACCGGGTGGGCCTGCGGCCGGACGTCACACGCATCCCCCTGTTCGGGTACGGCTGCGCGGGAGGGGCCGCCGGACTCGCCCGGCTGAACGACTACCTCCGGGCCCACCCGGACCATGTGGCCGTCCTCCTGGCGGTGGAACTGTGCTCGCTGGCGTATCAGATGCAGGACACCTCGATGGCGAACATCGTCGCCGGCAGCCTCTTCGGGGACGGCGCGGCCGCGGTCGTGGCCGTCGGCGGACACCGGGGCGCCGAAGCCGCGGCGGCGGGCCCCCAGCTCGTGGATTCCCGCAGCCGGCTGGTCCCCGACAGCGAGGAAGTGCTCGGCTGGGACATCGGATCCCACGGCTTCAGGATCCTGCTCGCCCCCGAGGTGCCCACGCTCACCGAGGAGCATCTGCCCAAGGCCGTCCATGACTTCCTCGGCGCCTACGATCTGCTGCCGGGCCAGGTCGGGAGCTGGATCGTCCACGGTGGCGGCCCCAAGGTCCTCACCGCCGTGGAGAGGTCCTTCGACCTGCCGCCCGCGGCTCTGGAGCCCACGCGCCGGTCCCTCTCGGAACGGGGCAACCTCTCCTCCGTCTCCGTCCTGGACGTCCTGCACACGACGATGCGGACACCTCCACGGCCCGGTACGCCGGGGCTCGTCGCGGCCATGGGTCCGGGGTTCGCCATCGAACTCGCCCTGGTCCGCTGGTGAACCGCGACCGCCCCGCCCCCTCCCGACGCAAGGAATCGAAAGAATCGAAAGGAATGGCATCGTGACGGTCCTGGGCTCGGGCCAGCTCCCCGCCGGGTTGCTGGCGCTCATCGCCTTGATCGCTGTGGAGCGCGGCCTCGAACTCCTCGTGGCGCAGCGGCACGCGCGCTGGGCCGCCGCCAACGGCGGGGTGGAGTACGGCCGCCGGCACTATCCGGCCATGGTCGCCCTCCACGCCGGCCTGCTCGTCGGCATCCTGGTCGAGGTCGGGGCGGCCCACCGGCAGTTCGTACCGGCGGTCGGCTGGCCGGCCCTGGCCGCCACCTCCCTGGTCCAGGTGGCCCGGTGGTGGTGCGTGCGGTCGCTCGGCCCACGCTGGAACACGCGCGTGATCGTCGTCCCGGGCATGCCCCTGGAGACCCGCGGCCCCTACCGCTGGCTCCGGCACCCGAACTACGTCATCGTCGTGACCGAGGGCCTGGCCCTGCCCCTGGTCTACAACGCCTGGCTGACCGCTCTCCTCTTCACCACCGCCAACGCGGTGCTGCTGGCCGTACGGCTGCAGGTGGAGAACAGGGCGCTGGGGCTCGCTTCCTAGGGCACGTATTCGGTCGCGATCAAGGGCTGCTGAGGCCCAAGGTGTGTCCGACGGGTCGAGGTTCCGGGCCTGCCCGGCAGGCCCGGCGGACATGACGGGGTGGGTGCGCGGGTCGGCACGGCGGCGCGTAAGGTCGGCGCGGACCCGCCGCGGCCAGGCGCGGGTCGAGGGGAAGGCCGTGGGCCGGGTGAGGTCCGCGCCGGTCCGGCCGGAGTCACGGAATCGTGGACCGCGGCGTGGAGGAGAATCACGTGTGCCCGTCCGGAGGAGCATCGATACCCGGCTCGGCGGTGGGAGCGAGCGCGCCCGTCGGCCCGGATCCCGCCCTCGACCCTGACCGCTGCACGATCGCCGGTCTGCAACAGGACATGGCAGAGGGCGCGTTGACCTCCGAGCGCCTCACCCTCGCCCTCCTCGAACGGATCGAGCGGCTGAACCCGCTGCTGGGCGCGGTGACGACCGTCAATCCCGATGCCGTGGCCCTCTCGCGCCGGAGTGACGCGCTCCGCCGCGCCGGCGGGGCGCGCGGGCCGCTGGAGGGGATCCCGGTCCTCCTCAAGGACAGCGTCGGCACCGCGGACCGGCAGCCGACCACCGCCGGTGCGGCGGCCCTGTCGGGGGCGCGGCCCGCCGAGGACGCGTTCCTGGTGCGGCGGTTGCGGGCGGCGGGGGCCGTGGTGCTGGGGAAGGCGAACATGACGGAGTGGGCCGACTTCCGGTCCGAGCACTCCGTGGCGGGCTGGAGCGCGACCGGGGGCCAGACGCGCAACCCGTACGTGCTCGACCGCAGCCCCTCGGGGTCGTCCAGCGGTTCGGCGGTGGCCGTGGCGGCCGGGCTGGCCGTGGCGGCGATCGGCACCGAGACCGACGGTTCGATCGTCCTGCCGGCGAGCGTCACCTCCACGGTCGGGTTCAAGCCCACGCGCGGGCTGGTGAGCCGGGGCGGCATCGTGCCGCTCTCCTCCCGCCAGGACACCGCCGGGCCCCTCGCCCGTACGGTCGCCGACGCGGCGCTGGTGTTGTGGGCGATCCACGGCCCCGACCCCGCCGACCCGGTCACCGCCCGCGCCGCCGGCGCCCTGCCCGCCGGCCCCGGCGCGGTGCTCGACCGCGGCGCGCTGCGCGGCCGGCGCGTCGGCGTACGGCGCCCGGAGGGCCTCGACCCGTGGACGGAGCGGGTGTTCGACGACGCCGTCGAGCGGATCCGCGGCCTGGGCGCCGTCATCGTGGAGGGCCTGGACCTGCCGGACACGGACGAGGAGGCGGAACGGCACCTGGAACCCGCCCTGTTGACGGAGTTCAAGCACGACGTCGGCGCCTGGCTCGCCGCCACACCCGGGTCGCACCCGAAGGACCTGGCCGGCGTCATCGCGTACAACGTCCGGCACGCCGCGACGGAGTTGGCCCTTTTCGGCCAGGACGTCCTCGAACGGGCGGAGCGGACCGGCGGCGATCTCCGCGATCCGGTCTACCGGCGGCACCGGGCCGACGCGGTCCGGCTGGCGCGGCGGGCGCTCGACGGCACGCTGGTCCGGCACCGGCTGGACGTGCTCGTCACCCCCACCGCCGGCCCGGCGCCGCTCCTGGCCGGGACGACGGGGGACGGCCCGTTCGCCGCCGTCACCCGGGACGCCGCGGTGGCCGGGAACCCGCACGTCACCGTGCCGGCCGGGTACGGGCGCGGGGTGCTGCCGCTGGGCGTCTCGTTCGTCGGGGCGCGGGGCGAGGACGCGCTGGTGCTCGGCTGCGCGTACGCCTTCGAGCAGGCGGGCCCGTCCCGTACGCCGCCGGGCTGCCTCCCGACGCTGCCCTGACCGCGTGCCGCGGGCCGGCGCGCGAGCCCCGGCCCACCCCCGTGCGACCGGCCCGCGCCTCACTCCTCGATGGCCCCGCCCACCGTCCGCAAGTGGTCGCGGAAGGTCAGCCCGGGGTTCTCCCGCCGTCGGGCGAGGTACGTGTCGAAGCGGACCTGTTCGCGCAACGAGACGCCGGAGCGCATCCGTTCGGACTGGTCGCGCTCGGTGTCGCGGATCGTGGCGGCGAGGGTGAGGAGTTCGTCGACGCGGGCGGCGGGGACGAAGAGGACGCCGTCGTCGTCGCCGAGGACGAGGTCCGTCCGGTCCACCGTCCACTCCCCCACGACGGCGGAGCGCAGTGCCTCCGGGGCCGGGGGTCGAGGCGGCGGGGTCCGGGCGGGGTGGCGCCCAGGCTGAAGACGGGCAGGCCGATGGCCCGCAGGTCCGCCGTGTCGCGGTGCAGGCCCCAGACCACCACGCCGCTCAGCCCGGCCTGCCGGGCCTCCAGGACGGCGAGGTCGCCGACGCACGCCTCGTCGAGCCGCCCGTCGTTGTCGACGACGAGCACGTCGCCGGGGGCCGCCGCGCCGTACGCCTCCAGGAAGACGTCCACGCTGCCGACGTGCCGCGCCGGGCACGCCCGGCCGGCCAGGCGGCTGCCGGGGGCGAGGGGGCGGACGTCCGGCGGCGCGGCGCGCACCGGGAGTGCGGCGCGTACGCAGGCGTCGGCGACGTGCGCGGTGGTCAGCGCGGAGAAGCGCCGGGTGAGTTCATCGTGGTCCATGGTGATCCTCCCGTGCCGAAGGGCCCACGCTGCCACGTCCGTCGGCCTCGCCGGGAGGTGTCTCCCGGTACTGGGATACGGTCCCGGGGATGAGAGACGATCAGGAGGCACGGCTACGGCTGGCGCACCGGCTGGCGGCGCTCCGGGCGGAGCGCGACTGGCCGCTGGACGAGCTCGCGCGCCGGTCGGGTGTCAGCCGTTCGACGCTGTCGCGGCTGGAACGGGCCGAGATCAGTCCGACCGCCGTCCAACTGGCGCGGGTGTGCGCGGCGTTCGGGCGGACGGCGGCCCAGGTGCTCGCCGAGGTGGAGGACGGTCCGCCGCGGCCGGTGCGGGCGGGACGGCAGACGGTGCGGCGCGACGACGAGGCCGGTGCGGTACGGCGGTCGGTCTCGCCGCCGGGGCCCGGGCTGCGCGGCGAGATCGCCGAGAACATCCTGCGGCCGGGGGCGGAGGTGGTGTGCGAGGCGCCGCGGGCGCCCGGGGTGGAGCAGCACGTGTGGGTCCTGGAGGGGTGGTGGAGGTGGCGGCGGCCGGTGGCGCGCACGTCCTGCGGGCGGGCGACTGCCTGCGTTTCCGGCTCTGGGGCCGGTCGCGTTTCCGCTGCCCGGGGCCGGAGCCGGCGCGGTACGCCGTGTTCACCGTCCTGCCGTGAGCCGCCGGTCCCGCCGCCGGCGAACACGGCGTCCGATCCCCGCCGGACAACGCCGCCCGCCCGGACCAGGCTTGCGTCCGTGACCACGATCGACCCCACGCACACGCGCATCGAACCGAACATCCTCTACTTCGGCACCCCGGTGGTGCTGCTCTCGACCGAGAACGAGGACGGCACGCCCAACCTCGCCCCCATGTCGTCGGTGTTCTGGCTCGGCTGGCGGGCCGTGCTCGGGCTGTCCGCCCGGGCGCAGACCAGCCTGAACCTGACACGCACCCGGGAGTGCGTCCTCAACCTGCCGTCCGACGCCCTCGCCGCCCACGTGGACCGGCTCGCGCTCACCACCGGGCGGAACCCGGTGCCGCCGCGCAAGGCGGAGCGCGGATACCGGTACGTCCCGGACAAGTTCGGCAGGGCCGGGCTCACCCCCGTACCGTCCGAGACGGTGGCCGCGCCGCGGGTGGCGGAGTGTCCGGTCGCCATGGAGGCGGTGCTGGAGGCGGTGCATCCGATCGGCGAGGACGACGAGCGGCAGCGCGGCTCGATCGTGGCGTTCGAGGTGCGGGTGCGGCGGGTGTTCGTCCACGACGGGATCCGGCTGCCGGGCACGGACGACCACGTGGACCCCGACGCCTGGCGCCCGCTGGTGATGAGCTTCCAGCAGCTGTACGGGCTGGGGCCGCGGGTGCACGGCTCGCGGCTGGCGAGCATTCCGGAGCGGTGGTACCGGAGCCCCGACGTCGACCGGGCGCGGGAGACGCCGGTCGGCTGAGGCTCCGGCAGCGGGTCAGGCCGCCTCCGGCCAGTCCCAGCCGAGCTGGAGGAACATGCCCAGCCGGTCGCTGACGGCGCGGATCTCGGTGATCCGGCCGTCCGCCACCGTGAACACCCAGATCTGCTCCACCTCGAAGGTCCGTCCGGTCGGGCGGGGCATGCGGGGGTGCTCGCCGGTGTGCCGGCCGCTGACGGTGAGCCGGGCCACGACTGTGCCGCCCTCGGCGACGAGCCCGTCCGTCCGGACGGCGAACTCCCCGAACGCGGCGAGCTGCCGCCGGATCCCCTCGAAGGCCGCGCCCGGCTCGTCCGGCTCCCCCGCGATGATCTTGTTGTGGTCGATGACGTCATGGGCCAGGTAGCGCCCCCCGACGGCCCGGGCTCGACCGCGGTCCTCGCCGCCCTGGACCCCGACCGGTACCCGCTGACCGGCGAGGCCGCCCGGACGGGTGCGGGCACCGACGACGCGGAGCGGTTCGCCTGCGCCGTGGAGGCGCTGATCGCGGGGTTCGGCGCCCGGGCCGGGGTCTGACCACCGGGCGGGGCGTCAGGCGGCCGCGGCGTCCGGGCGGTAGGGGCTGTGCATGGCGAGGAAGCGGACCTCCAGGTCGGAGGCCAGGTAGTCCATGCGGCGCTCCTGGAAGTCCCGGATGTGCGGCAGCGCCAGGTGGGCGTCGAGGTCGGCGCGGGAGCGCCACGCCTCGTAGAAGACGAAGACGCCCGGCTCGTCGCGGTCCTCGTGGAAGTGGTACTCCAGGCATCCCGGTTCCCGCCGGGTGGGTTCGACGAAGGACAGCAGCAACTCCTTGAGCTCCGCGGCCCGTTCGGGCTTGGGGCGGGCGATGCCGACGAGCGTGAACGGCTGGGACATGGGCTTGTCTCCTCGGGTGACGGGAACGGTAGGTACGACTGATCTCGTACCTATGGCCTGGCACGCTAGACGACACGTTAGGTACGATGCAAGCCATACCTACGGGACCCGGCCGGGAGGGAGACACACGGTGCCCGACGACGAAGGCCACCCTGCCGTCGAGGAGATCGAACTCGGCGCGGTGCTCGCCGCGCTCGCCGACCCGCTGCGCCGCCGGGTGGTGCGCGAGCTGGCGCGGGCGCCCGAGGGGACGGCGCGGACGTGCAGTTCGTTCGCGCTGCCGGTCTCGAAGGCGACCGTCACCCACCACTTCCGCGCGCTGCGCGAAGCGGGTCTGGTCCGGCAGGTGGACCGGGGCAACAGCAGGATGGCCCGGCTGCGCCGGGCCGACATCGAGCGGCGGTTCCCCGGGCTGCTGGACATCGTGGCGGCGGAGGCCGCGGAGTAGCGGGGCCGGGACTCCGGCCTCCCGGGCGCCCCGGTGAACGGCCCCGGGCCGGAGTCAGCCGGCGGCGGCCTCCAGGCGCCACCACTGGGCGGGGCTGTCGCGGTCCTCCCACTGCCGTACGCGCGCCCCCTCGTCGGTGGCCGCGTCGGCGACCTCCAGCAGGAGGCCGCTGATGTGGGCGACGAGGACGACGGTCCCCGGCTCCTCGACCAGTTCCTCCAGCAGCCACTCCTGGGCGCCGTAGCCGTTGGCCTTCCACTGCTGGACGGCGGCGCCGTTCTCGACCGACGCGTTGGCCACGTCCAGCCGCTTGCCGCTGCCGGCGTTCACCACGTGGTGCAGGCCGCTGCCCTCGTGCACGGGCGAGACGCGCCAGAGTTCGGCGGGCGTGCCGTCACCGGCGCCCTGTACGACGGGGGCGCCGCCGCCCGCCCTCCCGCCGGCGACGCGCAGCAGCAGGCCGCTGTGGACGTTGCGGATGCGGTACGTGCCTTCCATGCCTGCCTGCCCCCGTGCGCGCCGGTGAGGACGCCGCTGAAGATGCCGATGAAGCCGCCCGGTGAAAGCCATGATCGTAACGCGCGTGGCGTGGGCTGCCCCCTCCGCGCCGGAATAGGGGATGATCAGGGTATGTCTGTTTCTCTTGAGGTTTGCCGCGAGCGCACCGACGCCACCGGACCCGCCGGCCACTGGGCGGACGAGCGCACCACGGCGGTCGTCCTGGCGCGCGAGGACGGCGAGGTCATCGGTTCGGTCGTCGTCCTCGACCTGGGGGCCGACGACCCGGCCCTCCGCTTCGCCGCCGTGCCCGAAGGGGCCTTCGAGGCGCTCGTCCCCATGCTGCGCGAGGCGGCCGCGCTGGTCGGCGCGGCGGGCGGCACCGCGCTGCGCTGGATCGCCGAGTCCGACGAGATGCCGCCCTCCGTCTCGGAGGAGCTCGGCGCCACCGAGGACGGCGACGTCTACCGCTGGTGGCGGCTGGAGCTGTCCGCCGCCCGCACCGAGGCCGGCGCGGCCGGGCCGGTGGAGGAGCGGCCGGCGGGCGAGGACGCGGTCTTCCGGCTCGGCCTGGAGGACGCGCTGTTCGACGTGGAGATCGAGGACGACACCGCGATCCTGGTCCACGACCGGGAGGAGGAGCACGTCCCCGACGAGCTGACGGCCCTGGTCGCGGCGGTGGTGCGCCGGCTGCGCGAGGCGCACCCGGCCGTCGGCGCGGCCGAGGCGTACGCGGCGCCCGACGACGACATCCTCGGCGCGGCGCTGACCGCCGTCGGCTTCGTCCCGACGGACCGGCGGGCCGTCGAGTACCTGCTGCCGCTGGGCGGCTGACGCCAGGAGCGGGTACGGGGAGGGGGCGCGGGACGGCCGGTGCCGTTCCGCGCCCCCTCCGGCGTTCGCGGCGTCCGCCGGCAGGCGGTCGACGGGGTCTCGAAGGCGCCCCTCTCCCGCCCCTTCGCCGATTCCCGGGGCAACCTGACCCCCTGGGACCGCGCTCCGCGCGCTTGCCCTCGAACGCCGGGCAGGCCGGTTCCGGCCTGACTCCGCGAGAAACGGGGAAAGGTCGGGACAGGGGCCAACGTCCCACTTCACCCTGATATGGTGGAGCTGTCTGGTGTAAGTCGCGTCAATTCGAAGCTGGACCACGGCAGTTCACGGCAGCCCACCACACGCGACAGCGGGAGAAGCATGATCCTCATCGTGCCGCCCGGCGCCGACCCCACCCTGCGGCTCGCCGAAGTCCCCGACGGCGCCACGGTCGTCGACGTCGGACGCCGCTTCGTCGCGGAGTTGACCCGCCAGGCGGCGCGCGGCGCGCTGCGCACCCGGTCGCGGTCGCCCGGTGACCGGCTCATGGCGACGGCCGGCACCCGCGCCCTGGGCGACGCCTCCCGGCCCAGGCTGCACCGGCTGCGCGGGCTCGGCGCGGTGCTGGGCGCGCTCCACGAGCCGGGGCACGGCGTGCGGCTTTGCCTCGACGACCTCGAACCGGCCGACGGCAGCCTGGAGTCCGCCGCCGACGTCCTGCGCGTCGCGGCGGCCCCGGCCCCGTACGACGGCGCCCTGGCGGGGGCGTGCGCGGACGTGCCGCGCGGGACCGTCGTACGGCTGGTCGTCGAACGCGAGCAGCAGGTGCCCGCCGCCGTGACCCTCGCCCGGGCGCTACTCCCCCGCGCGCGGCGGCTGGAGCTCACGGGCCGCTGGGCGACCGCCCACGCCCCGGCGCTCGGGCATCTGCCGCCGTTCGCCGGCGCCCGGTTGACGCCCGCGCCCCGGGGGATGGCCTGGGAGCTCGCGGACCCGTTCGGTCCGGCTCCCGACGACGGCCTGCGCTGGCGCGAGCGCGCGGCCGACCCGGTGCCGCCCGGCCTCTGGGCGGGCCGGGTGGGGCTGCGGGAGTTGGTGGGCGGGGTGGTGCCGGGCGCGACCGGAACAGCCGGCCGCCCCGGTCGTGCCCGGCCTCCCCGGCTCGCCGTCATCGGCGTCTGCGCCGCCGCCGACCGCGCGGTGGGCCGCGGCGGCACCGAGCTGTCCTGGGACCGGCTGGCCTCCGCCGTCGGCGCGGCCCGCGACCGGGGCGCGACCGTCGTCGCCGAACTCTGGCTGGGCGCGCCCGGAATCCCGCCCGGGGCGGCGGAGGAGGCGCTGGTCCGGCTGGAGGACATCGTGGACCGGGTGATCGGACTCCGCCGTTTCGACTGGCCGGCCGACTGGTCCGATCCGTTCTGGGCCTCGACGCCGGTGACGCCGGGGGACGCCGGTCCCGACCTGGCCCGGCGGCGTCCCGTGCTCGATCCGGTCCTCCCGTCCGCCGAGGAACTGACCGCCCTCGCCGCGACGCTCGGCCGTCCGCTGGCCCGGGCCGGCCGGCTCGCCCCCGGCCGCGTCGCCGGCGCCTACCTCCCGCCCCCGGGGCCGCACCCGGACTCCGTACGCGGCCTGGACCCCGACGTCGTCGTCGGCCGGCGCAGCGCCCGCGCCGACCGCGCCCTGGCCGTCAACCTCCGGACGGGCACCTGCTCGTACGTCTCCTTGCGGGTCGCCGACGCCATCGACCGCTACCGCGACGGCTACACCCTGCGTGAGGCGCTCCGCCCGCTGTCGCCGCGCGCGGTCCACGCCCTGCGGGAGGGCGGGGTGCTGGGTCAAATTCCTTGAGGCGGGGGGCCGTCGGCGGCCCACAGCGGACGGTCCCGGAACGCCGGCGGGGCGGCCCGGAGGTCTCCCTCCCGGCCGCCCCGTCGGACGCGGACCGGAGCGCGTCGCCGCGCCGGTTCCTCAACGCGCCGTGCGCGCGGAGCGCGTCAGCCCTTCAGCGCGCTGCGCTTCTGCCACTGCTCCCACGTCTCCTGCCAGACCTCCAGGCCGTTGCCCACGTCGGTCTTCTCGGTGTTGGTGGTGCCCTTGACCTCCACGGTGGAGCCGATGGGCAGGAAGTCGTAGGTCCGCTTGGCGTCCTCGGTGGTCATGCCGAAGCAGCCGTGGCTGTTGTTGACCACGCCGATCTGGTTGTTCCAGGGCGCCGAGTGCAGGAAGGTGCCGGAGGCGGTCATGTGGGTGACCCACTTGGCGTCCAGCATCCACTGGTTGCCGTAGCCGATGGTGGACGAGTCCATGGTCTCGTCCGCGTTCTTGCTGCGGACCGTGTGGATGCCGCCGCGGGTCGGGGCCTCCGGGGAGCCCGCGGAGCCCTTGACGCTGCCGACCGGCTTGCCGTTCTCGTACATGGTCAGCGTGTGGCCGGGGACGTCGATGACGGCCTTGTGGTCGGCCCCTATGGTGAAGCCGTAGGCGTAGTCGCGGGCGAACCAGCCGCCCTCACCGCTGTCGATGCCGGCGAGCGCGCCCTTGACGTTGACCTTGGTGCCGCTGGGCCAGTACGTCTTGGGCCGCCAGTCGAGGCGGTCCTGGCCGGAGTAGTCGGTCACCCAACCCCAGGCGCCCTCCACCTGCGGGGTGGAGGTGACCTTGAAGTTCTTCTCGATCTCGGCCCGCTTGTCCTTGTCCACCTTGTGGTCGAAGAGGATCGAGACCGGCATGCCCGTGCCGACGGTCTGCCCGTTCTGCGGGGTATTGGTCAGCTTGTTGACCTTCGGCGCCTGCTGGGTGCTGAAGGTCGCGGTCGCGTCGGACTTCTTGCCCTTGGCCGACTCCGCCACGGTCTTCACCGTGTAGGTGGTCTGCGGCTTGACCTTGCCGGCCGACTGCCAGGTGACGCCGTCACCGGACAGCTTCCCCTCGACGTTCTCCCCCTTGTCGTCCTTCACCTCCACCGAGGTCAGCTTGCCGCCGTCGGCCTTGACCGAGATCGGCGAGCCGAGCTTGACCTCCTTGGTGCCGGCCGCCGGGCTCACGGTCACCTTGGCCGCGGGACCCGCGTCGTCCGAGGAGCCACCGCCGGACCCCCCGGAACAGGCGGACAGCGCCAACGAGCCCATGAGGGCGGATATCAGCAGGACGGGGCGACGGCCCTTCCCGACGTGCACGTGAAAACCTCCAAGACAGCGGGACCGCGGCGGGCCCGGCTCCGCTGCCGGTCCGAGAAAGCCAAAAAGTACGACAACCCCCCGCCTCACCTGTACAGATGAGCTGGGCGCCGCAGCGGTTCCTGGGAAAAACGATATTTGTGCGGGAATCGTGCGGACGATCCCGGTCCGTATGTGTGCGGACGATCCGGATCCGCGTACGCGGGGGCGAACCGGCGGTCCACCTGCGCGCGGACGAACGGGCGGTCCGCGTACGCGCGGACGGCCCCGGCCCGCGCGCGTACGGGCGGCCGCGGCCGCCCCGCGCCGCCTCCGGTTCCCGCCCCCGGAAACGGCGGAGCGGCGGCACCGGCTCCGGGAGCCCGGAGGGTGCCACCGCCCGGAACGGCCTTACCGCCGCGGCAGTTTGGTGGCCGTGTCCAGGTAGAAGGCGTCGATGCTGCGCACCGCGCGGGTGAAGTCGTCGAGGTTGACGGGCTTGGTGACGTACGCGTTCGCGTACCGCCGGTAGGCGTCGGTCACGTCGTCCGGGGCGGCGGACGTGGTCAGGACGACGACCGGGATGGTGCGCAGCTCCTCGTCCCCCTTGAGGACGGCCAGCAGCTCCCGGCCGTTCATCCGCGGCATGTTCAGGTCGAGCACGATCAGGTCCGGCCGGGGCCGCTCGGGGTCGCGCAGGTGGTCCAGCGCGGCGATGCCGTCCTGGACCTGGGTGAGGTTGCGGGCGGCTCCGTGTTCGAGGAGCGCCTCCTTGATGAGCATCGCGTCCGCCGGATCGTCCTCCACCAGAAGGACGTCGTAGGGGCGCGCGGGGGCGGCCATCATCATCGGCTCCGCTCGGTGTGCTTCGGGGGTTGGTGGGTGGTGCCGTGCACGATGCCGGGCCAGCGGTTGCGGGCCCCCTGACGGCTCATCTCGCAGGCCCGCCCGATCTGGGGGTAGCCGGCCCCGGTGCGCGCGGCCTCCTCGGCCGCACGGTCCGTGAGGCGCTGCACCGCCCGTTGCAGGTGGACCAGCATGTGGAGGTAGGCCAGGGCCTCCGCCCGGGCACCGTCGGGGTCCGCGGGCCCGTCGGCGGCGGGCAGCAGACGGAACGACCGGTGGGCCAGGCGGTGGGCCAGGCCCGCGAGCGCTCCTTCCACCATCGCGGAGATCTCGCTTTCGGCGAGGCGCGGGGAGAAGTGGGTGCCGGGCATGGCGCTCACCCTAGGTCCTGCACCACCCTCCCGACAACTACTGTTGTCACGTACCGATACGGTGTGACTGCCCAGGTGCCGGGGAAGCAGCCCGGGGGAACGGAGACGGAAGGCGGACAACGTGGCGGTCGAAACTGCTCCTCAACAGGGCGGTTCCCCGGAATCCCCGGCGGAGAGACCCACCGGCGACGGCGGGTCCGGCGGTACGCCGGCACCGGCCGGCCGGCCGGGCTGGACGACGCGGCGGTGGCTGCGCGTCGGTGTGAGCTCGACGCTGGTGGTGCTCACGGTGCTCGGCGCCGTGGGGACCTGGGCACTGGTCCGGACGGCGTCGATCAGTGACCACCTGGTGGACGTCCGCTCCCCGGCGCTGGTCGAGGCCGTGCGCCTGGAGAACGCGCTGGTGAACCAGGAGACGGGCGTACGGGGTTACGGCCTCACGGGCCGGCGGGACTTCCTGGAGCCGTACACCCAGGGTTTGGCCGACGAGAAGGCGGCCACCGCACGGCTGCGCCGGCTGGTCGGCGACGAGCCGGCGGCCCGGGAGGACCTGGACCGGGTGCTGGACCGGGCCGAGGCGTGGCAGGCCCAAGTCGCCCGGCCGGTCGCGGCGGCCCCGGGCCCCGAGGCCGCACGGGTCCTCGAACAGGCCCGCGGCGGCAAGAGCCCCTTCGACGCCGTCCGCGTCTCCCTCCAGGAGCAGCAGCGGCACCTGGCCGAGGAACGGGCCGACACCGGCGACGACCTCGCCGACACCCGCCGGCTGCGCAACGGCGTCTTCGCGGCCATCGCCGCGGTGATCGTCCTGGTGGCCGTCCTGATCTTCGAGGGGCTGCGACGCGGAGTCACCGGCCCGCTGGAGCGGCTCGGTTCGGACGCCCGGCTGGTGGCCCAGGGCCACTTCGGGCACTCCATCGCGGCCACCGGCCCGGCCGACCTGCGCCGGCTGAGCGGCGACGTGGAGGCGATGCGGCGGCGGATGGTGGGCCAGCTGGAGTTCACCGAGAAGGCCCGCACACAGCTCGACGAACAGGCCGCCGAACTGCGCCGCTCCAACGCCGAGCTGGAGCAGTTCGCCTACGTGGCCTCGCACGACCTCCAGGAGCCGCTGCGCAAGGTGGCGAGCTTCTGCCAGCTGCTGCAACGCCGGTACGGCGACGGCCTGGACGAGCGGGCGCACCAGTACATCGCCTTCGCGGTGGACGGCGCCAACCGCATGCAGGTGCTCATCAACGACCTGCTGGCCTTCTCGCGCGTCGGCCGGGTGCACAACGACCATGACACCGTGGACCTGGAGGCCGTTCTGGAGACGACGCTGGACGCGCTGAGCGTGCCGGTCGAGGAGTCGGGTGCGGTGATCACCCACGACCCGCTGCCCACGGTGGTCGGCGACCGGACGCAGCTGGGCATGCTGTGGCAGAACCTGGTCTCGAACGCGGTGAAGTTCCGCTCCCCGGACCGCCGCCCGGCCATCCACGTGTCGGCCGAGCGGGACGGCGACGCCTGGCGGTTCGCCGTCACCGACAACGGCATCGGGATCGGACCGGAGTACACGGAGAAGGTGTTCGCCCTCTTCCAGCGGCTGCACACCCGGGAGGCGTACCCGGGGACCGGTATCGGCCTGGCGATGTGCCGCAAGATCGTCGAGTTCCACGGGGGCACGATCGCCGTCGATCCGGAGCAGGAGGGCGGCGCCCGCGTCGTCTTCACCCTGCCGGCCACGGAGCCGCAGGACGCGGACGAGGCCGGGGCGGCGGTGCCCGCCGGGACCGGACGGCCCGCCTCGTGACCGCGCAGACGTCCGACGCCCCGGAGCGGCTGACCGGCGGCGCGCTCCCCGGTCCCGAGTCCGCCGCCCCGCCGCACTACCGCGTCCTGCTCGTCGAGGACGACGCGGGGGACGCCCTCCTGGTGGAGGAGCTGCTGGCCGACACCGGGCTGGACCACACCCTGATCTGGCGCAAGACGCTGGCCGAGGCGCGCACGGAGCTGGTCGCGGACGGCGCCCACTGCGTCCTGCTGGACCTGCACCTGCCGGACGCCTCCGGCACGGCCGCGGTCTCCGCGGTCCAGCAGGCCGACCCGCACGTGGCGGTCATCGTGCTCACCGGCCTGGCCGAGTCGCAGGCCGGGGTGCGGGCGGTCACCGCCGGCGCCCAGGACTACCTCGTCAAGGGGCAGGTCGAACCGGAGCTGCTGCAGCGCGCCGTGCACTACGCGGTGCACCGCAAGCAGGCCGAGCGGGCCAAGGCGGAGCTCCAGGCCACCCAGCTGCGGGCGCAGGAGAACACCCGGCTGGAGCGCGGCCTGCTGCCGACGCCGCTGCTGGAGTCCCCCGCCGTGACCGCCACCACCCGCTACTTGCCGGGCCGGGAGAGCGCCCTGCTGGCCGGGGACTTCCTCGACGTCGTCCAGACCGACGACCACGTCGTGCACGCCCTCATCGGCGACGTGAGCGGGCACGGCCCGGACGAGGCCGCGCTGGGCGTCGCCCTGCGCATCACCTGGCGGGCCCTGACCCTGGCCGGACACCGCGGCGAGCGGCTGCTGGACCTGCTGGAACGCATGCTGGTGGCCGAGCGCACCCGGCACGAGATGTTCGCCACCTGCTCGCTCCTCACCCTGGACCTGCGGGAGTCCACCGCCGTCCTGCACCTGGCCGGGCACCACGAGCCGCTGCTCACGGCGGAGGGGACGACCCGGCCGGTCACGGCGGAGCACGGGGTGGCCCTGGGCATAGCGCCGGGCCTGTGCCACTGGCCGGCCACCCGGCTCGCGGTGCCGCGGTCCGGGGCGCTGACGCTGTACACGGACGGGCTGATCGAGGGCCACGACGGCCCGGGGTCGCACCGGCTGGGCGCGGAGGGCCTCGTCGACCTGGTGAACCGGGTGCCGTCGCAGGAGCCGCCGGACCGCCAGCTCGACCGGCTCATCCGGACCGTCCGCGCCCTGAACGCCGAACGGCACGCCGACGACCTGGCGATCCTCCGGCTGGACTGGGGCCCGACGGACTGAGGCCGGGGGCCGCGCGGGAGTCGGTCCGCCGGGGGCTGCGCGAGGTCGGTCCATCGGGGCTGCGCGGCGGTCGATCCACCGGGGCTGCGCGGGGGTCGGTCCGCCGGGGGCTGCGCGAGGTCGGTCCGCCGGAGCTGCGTGGCGGTCGGTCCACCGCGGCTGCGCGGAGATCAGTCCGCCGGGGGGCCGCGCAACGTCGGTCCGCCGGCGCTGCGCGGCGGTCGGTCCACCGCGGCCGCGCGGACGTCAGTCCGCCGAGGCCGCCTGGGCGTCAGTCGGCCGGGACCACGGCGACCGGGCAGTCCGCCCGGTGCAGGGCGGTGTGGCTGACCCGGCCGAGCTGGAGGCCGCCCCCGTGCTGCCGGCGGACGGCACCGACCACCAGCAGGTCGGCCTCGTCCGAGGCGGCGATGAGGGTCCGGTGCGCCGGGCCCTCGACGGTGACCGCGCGCACGGTCACCCCCGGGTACTCGGCCTCGGCGGCGCGCAGCGCCTCGTGCAGCTCGCGGCCGGCCCGCTCCTCCTGGCCGAGGGTCTCGTCGCTGGGCAGCGGGTAGTGCAGCACCGACTGCCGGGCGGGAAGCCGCCAGGACCGGACGGCGTACAGCTCGCAGCCGCGGGCGGCGGCCTCCCGGAACGCGAAGCGGACGGCGGCGGGCGCCTCCGCGCTGTCGCCGACGCCGACCAGCACCCGGCCGCGGGAGCCGCGCAGACCGTCCTCCGAGCCGCGGACGGCGATCACCGGGCAGTGGGCGCGGGCCGCCACCGAGAGGCTGACCGAGCCGAGCAGCACGCCGGTGAAGGTGCCCCGGCCGGACGGGCCGGTGATCACCGCGGCGGCGTGCCGGCTCGCCTCGACGAGGGCGTTCACGGCCTCCTCGGGCACGGTCTCGGCGTGGACGCGCACGGACGGGTCGCGTTCCCGCGCGTGCCGCGCGGCGGCGGGGGCGACGGTCTCCTCGGCCCGGGTCTCGTCGGAGGGCCCGTCCGGGGGCGGGAGGCGCCCTTCGTAGCGCTCCCACAGCGAGGCGTAGACGACGTGCAGCCGCGCGTCGTGCCGGGCCGCCTCGTCCACGGCCCAGTCGAGGGCCCGCAGACTGCCGGCGGACCCGTCGACGCCCACGACCAGCGGAAGTTCCATCACCACCCACCTCCTCACCCCCACGCCGCCCTCTCGCCACCCTCGCACCACCGGGCAAGGGCCGCGAACGGCGACTGGTCCGTTCGGCCGACGCGGGGGCGGCCGGGGGCCGCCGGGGCCGCTGGAGAGGTGCCGCGCCGCACGGCCTGCTGACCCCCGAGCGGCGCGGGCCGACGGGCCCGGCCGCCCGGCGGACCGGCGACGACCGGTGGCTCGCGCGGGCGTCCGACGGGACCAGGCGGCCCGCGGCCGACGACAAACGAGGCACGGCGAGGCAGCCGGCGAAGGACCGCGCCGATGACGGACCCCGGGCGGCCCGGGCAGGCCAATCAGCCCGTCCGGCGCTTGAGGACAGCGCCCGCAGGGCGCTTCAGGGGCGCGGAAGCCCCGCAGAAGCACCGGCCCGCCCGCCCGGCGCAGGAACAGCCCGCGGCCGGCCGCGAGCGGGCGCACGCCGGGGCCGGCCGGCGAAACACCGAGCACCGATGACGAAACCCGGACGGCCCGGCAGGCCGACCAGCCCGTCCGGCGCTTGAGGACAGCGCCCGCAGGGCGCTTCAGGGGCGCGGGGGCCCGCCCCCGCGCAAACACCGGCCGGCGTGGCCGGCGCCCCGCCGCGCTCGCGGTGCGCGGCGGCCGCGCCGAGCATGGAGGCATGACCAAGGACTCACGGAGCACGCTGCGGGCCCGGCACCGGGAGGCGCTGGCCCTGTTCGGTGAGCGGGTACACGCCGTCCGGCCGCGCCAGTGGGACGCGCCGACGCCGTGCTCGGAGTGGACGGTGCGCGACCTGGTGAACCACCTCACGGCTGAACAGCTGTGGGTGCCGCGCCTGTTGGACGGCGCTTCGGCCGAGGACGTCAGCGACGAGCTGGACGGCGACGTCCTCGGGGACGATCCGTCGGCCGTCTGGGACGCGGCGGCCGAGGCCGCCGTCGCGGCGTTCGGCGCCCGGGGTGCGCTCCAGCGCACGGTGCGGCTGTCGTACGGGGAGACGTCCGTGGAGGACTACTGCGCGGAGATGACGGCGGACGCCGTCGTGCACTCCTGGGACCTGTCGCGGGCCATCGGCGCGGCGGAGCGCCCGCCGGAGCCGTTGGTGGCGGCGGCCGGGCAGGTGTTCGGTTCGTACGGGGACGACATGTCGCCGACCGGCCTGTTCGGCGCCCCGGTCCCGGCGCCGCCCGGCGCGGACGACTGGACGCGGCTGCTGGCACGGCTGGGGCGCGCGGTGTGACGTCCCCGGTGCCGGGCGGGCGCCGCACTCTGGCCCGGCCGTCCCCCGGCCGGGTATAAGGGGCGCATGTCCGAGCACGGATTACGGTGGGCCGGCCGCCGGCGGCCAGCAGCGACGGTCTGCGCCGCGGTAGCGGTCTGTGTCGCGGTGGTGGTCTGTACCGCGGTGGTGGCCGCGTGCGGCGGGGGCGACGCGGCGCCCGCCCCGGAGGCGGCGCCCCGGACGGCGGCCGGCGCCGACACCGTCATGATCATCCGCCATGCGGAGAAGCCGGACGAAGGCGACGGCGGCGGGAAGCCGCCGTTCGGTGTCACGGAGGACGGGGTGCGGAACGCGCACGCCCTGCTGGTGCGCGGCTGGCAGCGGGCCGGCGCGCTGGTCCCGTTGTTCGCCCCGGAGGGCGGTGCGCCGGTCCGGCCGGGGCTGCGCCGCCCGGACGCCGTCTACGCGGCGGACGCGCACGGCTCCGGCAAGGGGCTGCGTCCGGCCGAGACGGTGGCGCCGCTCGCGGCCCGGCTGGGGAAGCCGGTCGACGGTTCGTACGGGCAGGGCCAGGAGGCCGCGCTGGCGAGGGAGCTCGCCGCGCGGCACGGCGCGACGCTGGTGTCGTGGGAGCACCGCCGGATCACGCGGATCGTCGCGGGCCTGGGCCGGGTGCGTCCGGCCCCGCCGCGCGAGTGGCCCGGGGACCGCTACGACCTGGTGTGGGTGTTCACCCGGGAGGGGACGGGGTGGCGGTTCACGCAGGTGCCCCAGCTGCTGCTGGCGGGCGACCGGCGGGACCCCGCGTAACTCTCGTCCCCCTGGGCACGGGCTCAGTTCTTGGCGCAGAACTCGGCCGGGAACATGTCGTCGTACGGCTTGCCGTCCTCCAGCCAGTCGCCGTTCAGCTGGAAGGTGAGCGCGTGCTTGCCGTCCCGGGTGACGGCGGTGCTGGTGAGCGATCCCCAGACGATGCCGTCGTGGCCGTACACCTTCACACCGCAGGACAGCGAACGGACGATCATGCCGAGGCCGTACTCGAAGGGCTGTCCGGTCTTGACGGTGGTGAGCATGGCGTCGAGCTGCTTCTTGGGGAAGAGCTTTCCGCGCAGCAGGGCGCTGTAGAAGCGGTTGAGGTCGCCGGTGGTGCTGATGACCTCGCCGGTGGCGCCGGACCATGCCGGGTTGTACTCGGTGGCGTCGTAGACCTCCGGGCCGGGCTTCTCGGCGTAGAGCTTGGAGTAGCCGACGGCGTGCGGGGCGGGCATCTTCGGGTCGGTGCCGGGGAACGTCGTCTCGCGCAGCCCCAGGGGCTTGACGATGCGCCGCTCGGCCTCGCGGGCCCAGGGGTTGCCGGTGGCCTTCTCGATGATCATGCCGGCGATGACGAAGCCGGTGTTGGAGTAGTGCCAGCCGCCGCCCGGCGCCCAGTAGGGCGGGTACTTGAGGCCCATGGCGACGATCTGCTCGGGCGAGCGGTACTCGTAGCGGTGCTCGAGGAAGCCGGGGCCGTTCATGTACGCGCGCCACTCCGGGGTCTCGACCATGTCGTGGACGCCGCTGGTGTGGTTGAGGAGCTGCCGGATGGTGATCTTGTTGCCGTCGTAGCCGTTGCCCTGGAGGAGGCCCGGGAGCCAGCGCTCGACGGAGTCGTCGAGGCGCAGCTTGCCCTCGGCCTCCAGCTGGAGGATGACGGTGGTGACGAAGGTCTTGGTGATACTGCCGGCGCGGATGTGGTCCTGGGCGGTGCGCTTGCGCTGGGTGGAGGTGTCGGCGTAGCCGGCGGAGCCGAACCACTCCCCCTCCGGGCCCAGGGTCCCGGCCGCGACGCCCGGCATCCCGGCGGCCTGGAGGGCGTTCAGGGCCTGCTGCGTCTGCTGGTGCGACCCCTTGGTCTCGGTGACGGGCTGGGCGGTCGCGGGTCCCGTCAGGGCGGCGGCCCCGACCGCCAGTGCGGCGGTGAACCCGAGGGCCTTGCCACGTATCCGGAGTGAGAGCTTCGGCATTGCACATCCTCGCCGTCCCGTCACCCCGGTGGGAGTGACGTCGGAATGATCATGGGCGAGTGAAGTATAGGTAAAGAGATCCTTTGCAAGGCGGCGAATTCGAGCCACTTTGCGCGCCCTCACGTATGCGGTATGTCCGCTTCACTCACCACTGACCCCGGAAAAAGCGATATGTCGACTTCGCGACGTACGGTGGAGGGATGGCCGCACCTTCCGTACCCGCCGTCGCCCTCCAGGGCTCGCTCTTCGACACGGCGGACGAGATCCGCCTCGGACGTCCGCTCGCCGAGGCGTGCCGTACGGAGCTGGGGTCCGGGGCCTGGATCGACGTGCTCCCCGGCTGGCTGAGCGGCTCCGACCCGCTGTTCGAGGCGCTGCTGACCGGCGCGCCGTGGCGCGCCGAGCGGCGGCACATGTACGACGCCGAGGTGGCCGTCCCCCGGCTGCTCGCCTATTTCGGCGAGGGCGACGAGCCGCCGCACCCCGCCCTGGCGGCGGCCCGGAACGCGCTGGACGCGCACTACGCGGCCGAGCTGCGGGAGCCGTTCCGGACGCTCGGCCTGTGCCTCTACCGGGACGGCCGGGACAGCGTCGCCTGGCACGGCGACCGCCACGGCCGCGGCTCGGCGGAGGACACGATGGTGGCGATCCTGTCCCTGGGCGCGCCGCGCCCGCTGCTGCTCCGGCCGCGCGGCGGCGGCCCGGCCCGCGTCCGGCGGGCGCTGGGCCACGGCGACCTGCTGGTGATGGGCGGCAGCTGCCAGCGCACCTGGGACCACGCGATACCGAAGACCGCCCGGGCGGTCGGGCCCCGGATCAGCGTGCAGTTCCGGCCGAGCGGAGTGGCGTGAGCGGGCCGCGCCCGGCCCTGGAGCGGCCGACCTACCGTCCCAGGCCGGCGTCGCGCGCGATGAGGGCCGCCTGCACCCGGTTGCCGCACCCCAGTTTGGCCAGGATCCTGCTCACGTAGGTCTTGACCGTGGCCTCGCTCATGTGGAGCCGCCGGCCCGCGTCCGCGTTGGACAGTCCCTCGCCGAGCAGGGCGAGCACCGCGCGTTCGCGTTCGCCGAGGGCCGCGACGCGGGCCCTGGCCTCCTCGCCGCGCTCCTCGGCCGGGGCGGACGCGAACGAGTCGACGACGTGCCGGGTGGCGGCGGGTGACAGGTAGGCGTTGCCCGCGGCGGCGGCGCGGACGGCGCCGATGAGCTCGCCGGGGGCCGAGTCCTTCAGCAGGAAGCCGGCCCCGCCGTCGCGCAGTGCCCGCAGCACGTTCTCACGCTGGCCGAACGTGGTGAGGACGAGGACCCGGACCTCCGGCGCGGTCCGGCCCAGTTCGGCCAGGGCGGTGAGGCCGTCCATGACGGGCATCTGGATGTCGACCAGCGCGACGTCCACCCGGTGCCGGCGGGCCAGTTCGACGGCCTCCCTGCCGTCGGGCGCCTCGGCCACGACCTCGATGTCGTCGGCCGAGGTGAGGATCATCCTGATGCCGGCCCGGATGAGCGGCTCGTCGTCGGCGATGAGGACGCGGATCACGCAAGTCTCCAGCAGGTCGGTCGGAGGGTCACCACATGCACGCTCACTAGTCGTTTCTGACGACGAACTCGCGCTTTTCGATCAGTCTCCCGTCCCGGAAGCAGAAGCGGTACACACGGTCCTTGTCCATGTCCTTCGGGGAGTCGGTGGACAGCAGCGACAGGCACCGGGCGCCGGCGGGCGCGGCGGGGCCCTTGCCGTCCAGGCCGGAGGTCAGGAAGGACCGTCCGGAGGGCAGCCGGTCGCGGACCTCGGTCTCGGAGCTGCCCACCCTGATGTCCCGGTAGGTACCCGGCTCGACCTGCGACTTGTCCAGTGCCTCGAGGAGGGCCACGACGCCGACGGCGACCAGCACGCCGAGGCCGAGCAGGACCAGCAGGCCGACGCCGCAGCCGGCCAGGCAGCCCCTGCTGCGGCGCATCCCGACGAGGGTCTTGAGCTCCTCGCGCGGGTCGGCCCAGGGGGCGCCGGGCAGGCCGTCCCCCGCGAGGTCATCGGCCGGCGGCCAGGCGTCGTCGGACGCCTCGGTTCCGGCGCCGTCGGGGGCCGGATGGTACGGGAGCAGTCCGGCGAGCCGGAAGCCGCCGTCCTCCAGAGGTCCGGCGTACACCATGCCGCCGGCGAGCCGGGCGCGTTCGCGGAGGCCGGTGAGGCCCTGTCCGCCGCTGACGGCGGCGGGCCGGCGGGCGGCGCCCTCGGGCGGGGGCCCGTTGACGACCTCGGCCACCAGCGAGTCGGCTTCGTAGTGCAGTCCGACGGTGAGCTCGGCGCCCGGGGCGTGCTTGAACGCGTTGGTCAGCCCCTCCTGGACGACCCGGTAGGCCGCGTGGTCGGCCGCGGCGCCCAGCGGGCGGGGATCCCCGGACCGGACCAGCCGCACCGGGGTCCCCGCGGCCTCGGCGGCCTCCACCAGTCCGTCGATGCCGGCCACGCCGCCGGGGCGCTCGTCCTCGGGCGTGCCGTCCTTGAGGACGCCGACGACGGCCCGGAGTTCGTGCATGGCGGCGACGGACGCCTGGCGCAGTACGCCGACGGCCTCGCGCTGCTGGTCGCTCAGTCCGTGGGAGACCTCCAGGGCGCCGGTCTGGACGGCGATGAGGGCCAGTTGGTGGCCGAGGCTGTCGTGCATGTCCTGGGCGATGCGCTGGCGCTCCCGCATCCGCGCCTGTCCCACGACCATCCGCCGCTCGCGCAGCAGTTGGGCGTTGCGTTCCCGGAGGGTGTCGAGCAGGGCGCGCCGCTGGGACGAGTAGCGGCCGGCCAGGCCGGGGACGAGGGTGGTGAACAGGAACAGCAGGATGAGGAAGAGGCCGACCAGCGACAGCGGCGACTGGTCCCACAGCACGAGCGACTCGAACGCGGCGAGGGCGGCCGCCCAGACGGCGAGCGCCCGGAGGGCCCCTTCGATCCTGCGGCCGGCGGACCAGGCGACCACGGCGAGCAGCGGCAGCAGCCCGGCCTCGTTCGCCCCGGTGAGGGCGGCGACGCCGATCAGGGACGTGGCGGGCAGGACCCGCCGGGCCAGCGAGAGCGCGGCCGTGACGACCGCGAAGAGGACGGTGAGGAGCCAGCCCTGCCCGGTGTCGTACTCCAGGGCGCCCGCGAGCAGCGCCATGAGGGCGGCCAGCAAGGACTCCCCCACCACCCGCCGCCACGTCCACTGCCCCGGTCCGACGAACCTCGCCCATACGTCACGGGCCTTGCTGATCACACGCATGCCGAGAGCCTAGGCGGGGGCGCGCGCCCGGCGCGTTCGCCGAAAGTCGCCGGTCACGTCGCCGAAAGGCGAATGTTCGAGGGGGCGGCTCAGGGGGCGCGGCGGGCCGCGCGGGTCCGGGACAGCAGCCAGGCCACCCCGGCGAGCGCCACCAGCAGCAGGCCGCCGTCGGAGAACAGGGTGTAGAGGTGCTTCTGCCGGTCGGTGGGGCGCGGCAGGTAGCCGAACTCGAAGAGGGCGCGCTCGGCGCCGGTGGCCGTGAGCCGGTAGACGAGCCAGACGGCGATCCCGTTGACCGCGTCCCACAGCGCGTGCAGCACCGCGACCCCCAGGTAGGTCGCCACGACTCCGCCGGTGAGGCGGAACCGCCCGTCGGCGCGGCGGGCGCCGAGCAGCGCGCCGCCCAGGATCGCCGTCCAGAGGCCGTGCCCGAACGGTGCGAGGAGCCCGCGCAGCACCTCCGTCTCGACCAGGCCGCGCAGGGAGATGGTGCCGCGCACGGTGAACAGGGCGTTGAACGCGTAACCGGAGCTTTCGAAGGCGGCGAAGCCGAAGCCGACCGCCGCGCCGAGCACCAGGCCCGCCCGCGTCCCCCGGACCGCGCGGTGCCGCCGTACGAGCAGGACCAGCGCCAGCCCCTTGACGGCCTCCTCGATCAGGCCGACGCCGAGGAAGAGGGGGACGGAGGGGTACAGCAGGTAGTACTCCAGGACGGAGGCACCGAGGACGCCGAGGACCCCGCCCACGACGAAGCAGCCGAGCAGCAGTCCGGTCCCGAGCTCACGCCCGTACCGCTCGCAGGCCCACAACGCGAAGCAGCCGGGGACGAGGAAGCTGCCGAGGAGGATCAGGGTGGGGAGCAGGTTGGTGTTCTGGGTGGCGCAGGTGACGAGGACGGCCAGCACCCACAGGGCCAGTCCGCCGCCGAGGCAGCGCGCCCACAGCCTCGGCGGCGCGCCGGAGGGCGGGCGGACGGGGGTCGGGGCGAGGGGCGGCGGGGGTCCCGGGTGCGGCATGCCCTCATCGGACCCCGGCCCGCGGCGCGTCGCGCGCGCTGCACGCCGTCCGGGTGAGGGGCCGTTCCGGGTGGGCGGCCGGTGGCGCGGGCGTGCGGCGGCCGGGCGGGGAGGGTTCCCCGGGCCCGGCCGCCACGGTTCGGGTGGGGGTCAGGTGTCGCGGCCGGGGCGCCGCTCCGGGGCGGTCTCCTCGTCGCGGGTCAGGGCCTCGGGCTCGCGCCACTCCTCCGAGCGGGTGGGGCGGCCGGTGCGGGTCTGGGCCCGCAGTTCCTTCTTGAGCTGGTCGTCCTTCTTGGGGCTGTGCTTGTCGCTCTGCCGCTGCATGACCGTGGCGTTCCTTCCTCCGGTTCCGGTGGGGGCTTCGGTGTCGGGGGCTCAGGGATGGTCGGGCCGCTGGCCGGGCGGGACGCCGCCGCCGCGGCCGCCGCCCTTGGCGCCCTTGTCGGTGCCGTGGGCCCGCTCCGGGCCGCCGGGGCCCACCTTGCGGTCGACATCCGCCTTGGCGGCGGCGGAGTCCTGGCTGGTGGCGCCCTTGCCGCTGCGTCGCAGGGCACTCTGCTGGGGGTTCTTGGTCATCGGGCCTCCCCTGTCGAGTGATCGCTTGGCCGGTACGCCTGTCCGGGCGGGGGCGGCGGAAACCTCCCTTCCGCTCCCGTCCAGCGTAGGCACCGCACCGCGCCCCCGGCGCGGTGGCCGGAGTACCGCCGACGCCTCCGTTACCGGCCGGGAAACAAGGGGGAGCGGGGTCTTCCCTTTTTCGTCGGAGACGGCGACCGGCCTTGCGGGGGGCCGCGTCGGGAGTAGTGTGCCGACTCATTCCACTATCCCCCGCGAGGGTATTGCCCGGCGAATTCCGTTTCCTCGCTCGGTCCTTTGCCGAGGCGGTCACTCCGAGCCTGTTCACGCCGTCCGCATTCCGGCGGTATTTCACTTTTCCGCGGCCGTGCCGACGCCCGCCACCCGGGAACCGTCCATTCTGGGCGCCATCGAACCAAAACCCCGATGCCACCCGGAATTCCCCCTCCCCCGCCACCCCGGAATTTCCCCGTTGTCGTGCGACAGGCATTCTCGGCGCCACCCGCTGCCGGTAGCCTGACCCGCGAGCCACTCACCGCACGGAATCACTACGGGGGAACGTGCATGACGAGTCAGAACATCCAATGGCTATTCCTCGATCTCGCCCTGATCTTCGTCCTGGCCCGCGCCCTGGGCGCCGTCGCCGCGCGGGTCGGTCAGCCGCCCGTCGTCGGCGAGATCCTCGCCGGGGTGCTCCTCGGGCCGAGCCTGCTGGGCGCGGCCCCGGCCGCACGGCTGTTTCCCGCGGACGTACGGCCGTTCCTGTCGGCGCTCGCGAACATCGGCGTCGCGCTGTTCATGTTCACCGTCGGGCTGGAGCTGGAGCACCGGGTCCTGCGCGGGCGCACCCGGGTCACGGCCGGTGCCGCGCTCGGGTCGACGCTGGTGCCCTTCGTCCTGGGGTTAGGGCTCGCCTTCTACCTGCTGCGGGGTCATCCCACCGACCAGCGGGCCGCGTTCGTGGTGTTCGTGGGCCTCTCGGTGTCGGTGACGGCCTTCCCGGTGCTGGCGCGGATCCTCACCGACCGCGGGCTGGCCCGGACCGAGGCCGGCGGGCTGGCCCTGACGACGGCTGCCGTCGTGGACGTCGTCGCCTGGTCGGCGCTGGCAGCCGTGCAGGCGGCCGTCGGCGGACCGGGCGGGCAGGGGCACTGGCGGGCGGTGCTGCTGCTGCCGTTCGTCGCGGCCCTGGTGCTGCTGCGGCCCGTGCTGCGCCGGGCGCTCGGTCCCGCCGGGCCGGACGGCGCGCCGACCTCCCGCGCGTTCGCCGTCGCCGTGACCGGAGCGCTCCTGTCGTCCGCGGCGACCGAGGCTATGGGCATGCACTACATCTTCGGGGCGTTCCTGTTCGGCGCCGCGCTGCCCCGCGAGGGCAGCGACCGCGTACGGGAGGAACTGGCGGTCCGCACCGAGCAGTTGACCGCCCTGCTGCTGCCGGTCTACTTCGTGGTGGCCGGCCTCAAGGTCGATCTGCGGGGCGTCGGGGCGCGGGGGGCCGTCGAGCTTCTGGCCATCCTGGCCGTGGCGATAGGCGGCAAGTTCTGCGGCACCTACGCCGGGGCCCGGTCGCAGGGGCTGGCCGGCGGTCCGGCGGCGAGCCTGGCCGCCCTGATGAACACCCGGGGGCTGACCGAGCTCGTCATCCTCGGCGTGGGGATGGAACTGGGGCTGCTGGACGGGCCGTTGTACTCGCTGATGGTCGTCATGGCCCTGGCGACCACGGCCATGACCGGACCGCTGCTGTCGCTCATCGACCGGCGGGACCGCGGGCGTCCGCGCCCGCCCGCGCAGCGCACGTCCGGCGGCGCGGGGGCCGGGCGGCCGCTGTCCGGCAAGGCCGCCGACACGTAGACCGCGTGCGACACGGCCTCGACCGCGCGAACGGGCCCGACGCACCGCCTGCGCGGCCTAGCGCGGCAGGCCGGCGGGCGGCGGGGCCGCGGGGGCCCCGGGAGCGTCCGGGACCCGCGCGGCCGCTCCGCCGGAGGCCGGCGGCCCCTCGGGATCGCCGACGACGACCGAGGCGTGCCGGTACGCGGCGCCGCCGACGGCCGGGTGCACCAGGATGGGCGCGCCGCGCAGGGCGCCGGGGGTGAGGCCGGTGACGGCCTTGAACTCCCGGATCAGGTGCGACTGGTCGTAGTAGCCGCAGTGCGCGGCGAGGGCGGCGTGCGGCAGTCCGGCCGGCGCCCGGGCCAGCGTTTCGAGGGTGCGGCGGAAGCGCGTCATCGAGGCGACGTCCCGGGGCGCGACGCCCACGTGGCGCTGGAACGCCTGCTGGAGCCGGCGCCGGCTCCAGCCCGTCTCCCGGGCGAGGTCGGCGATCCGGGTGCCGTCGCCGTCGTGCAGCAGCCGCTCCCACGCCCAGGCCAGCGGGGCGGGCACCCGGCCCTCGTACGACGCGTCGAGGCCGAGGAACACCTCGTCGAGGACGGCGAACCGGGCGTCCCAGGAGGTGGCGAGGGCGAGCCGTTCGGGGACGTCGCGCAGGCGCCGGCCGAGCACGTCCCGGGCGTCCGGGAGCACGTCGGCGAACTCCCATAAGCGCGGCCCGAGGAGCCGGGTGGCGCCGTCGAGCGTCAGCATGACCTGGGCGCCCTCCCACGGTCCGGGCGGGACGAACCGGAGCGCGCTGGTCCGGGCGGCGTAGACGGCGGTCGGGCACCCCGGCGGGTCGTACCGCCGGCCGGTCTCCCCGATGCTCAGGTAGATGGCGGGCAGCGCCATCGGCGTCTCCAGCCAGGCCAGCCGCCGCGCCGGGTCGATGGTGAAGGCCCGGTATTCGACCACCGTGCCGCGGAGGGCGGGGTGCGGCCGCCGCGAGGCGACCAGGATCCTGCCCCACGGCTGCGCGTACCGCCGTGTGCTCAGCGCCATCCCCCCAGACCTCGTGGACGACGGGCGCCCCGGAAGTGCGCATCCGTCCAATACCGCCGCGCCGCTCCCGCCCCATGCTGGGGGCGGGCCGGCGTCGTACCCGATCGGGTACGGGCGGGGGACGGACCACGGGGGTGCCCGCCTCCCTTCCGCCGCACGGTACGCCGTCGGCTTCCAGCGGACCAGAGGGGGACGCGGTGGCGGCGGGGGGAACCGGCCGCCACCGCCCGCCGGACCGCTCAGCCCTTCCAGAAGCCCTTCTTGCGGTAACCGGCCTCCCAGAAGGCACGGTTGAGCATCCGCACGGGGGCGGGCATGCCGGCCAGGAACCGGTCCCGCTCCTCGTCCGGCGCGCCGTCGCAGACCCAGGGGACGTAGACGGCCGCGCCGCGCGGCCCCTGGGCGCGGGCCATGCCGCCGCGGAAGGCGTCCCAGTCCTTCGCCGTCAGCACCTCCTGGATGAGGGGCAGGGCGCTCTTCTCCTCGTGCTCCATATGGTCGCGGAGGACGGTGGAGAGGGTGCCGACGAGCTCGGCGAGCCCCTCCGCGCGGCCGCGGGCCAGCGCGTCGTCCACCGCGTCGAGCCGCGGGTCCAGTTCGGCGTGCTCGGCCTCCATCTCGGCCATCAGGGCGAGGTCCTTGGGTCGTCCGGCGACCGCGCGTTTGACGCGGGGCCACAGTTCGGCGTCCTCGACGGTGTGGTGGATGTGGAGCTGCTTCTTGAAGTTCTCCCAGCCCGCGCGCACACCGGCGGAGCCGGTCCGCCCCTCCCCCACCGCCGTGACGAGCCGGTCGAGGTCGCGCCGGAACGCGTCGTGCGTCGCGTACATGTTGGTGAAGTCCAGCGGCGTCTTCCGCTCAACTGCCATGGTGTGGTGTGCCTTTCGTAGCGCGTTCTTCATGGGGTCCGGAGGGGGCCGTCATGGGGAGGAGGCTTCGGGCGCGGCCGGATGTGACACGGCCGCGCACGGTTGTGACACACGCCACATTTCGCGGAATCGCGCGGATCGGTGTCACACCCGGGGCGGCGGACGGCATCCCAGTCGGTGAACGCGTCACACGGGAGGTCCGCGCATGTCCGACAGGCCGACGTCCGGGGCCGCCGGTTTCGGCGCCCCGGCGGACGACGAGACCACGGAGGTCTTCGTCGGCTACCGGGAACTGCTGTTCTCGATCGTCTACAACATGCTCGGCAGCGTCTCCGACACCGAGGACGTCCTCCAGGAGACCTGGCTGGCGTGGGAGCGGCGCAGCCGCCGGCAGGACGCCGAGCCGATCGACAACCCCCGCGCCTACCTGGTGCGCATCGCGGTGAACCAGGCGCTGGCCCGGCAGGCGACGCTCACCGACCGCCGGGAGACGTACGTCGGTTCGTGGCTGCCGGAGCCGCTGCTCACCCACGCGCCGGAGACGACGGAGACCGCGGACGCCGCCGACCGGGCGCTGCGGACCGAGTCCGTGTCCATGGCGCTGCTGGTGATCCTGGAGACGCTCAGCCCGCTGGAGCGGGCCGTCTTCGTGCTGCACGAGGTGTTCGGGTACGCCCACACCGAGATCGCGGCCATCCTGGACCGCTCGCCGGCGGCCGTCCGGCAGCTGGCGCACCGGGCGCGGGAGCACGTGCACGCCCGGCGGCCCCGCTTCCAGGCCGATCCGCGGGTGCAGCGGCAGGTCACCGAGCGGTTCCTGGCGGCGGCGCTCGGCGAGGACCTCTCGGACCTGATGGAGATCCTGGCGCCGGACGTCACCATGTGGACGGACGGCGGGGGCAAGGTGCGGGCCGCGGGACTGCGACCGGTCACCGGGCGCGACAAGGTCGTCCGGCTCCTCGCCGGTTACGCCGGCCGCCGCCCCGGCGAACTGGACGTCCGCTACCGGGCGGTCAACGGCGACCCCGCGGCCGTGGTGTTCTCCGAGGACTCCCCCTACGTCGTCCTCGTCCTCGACCTCAACACCCGGGGCGACCAGGTGCGCGGCATCTACGCCGTCACCAACCCCGACAAGCTGACCCGGATCCCGCGCGCCGAGGACGGGGACGGGACCGAGCCGGAGGCGGAGGGCGGCCGGGCGGACTGACCTCCCGGGTCGGCGCCGCCGGAATCACCCCCGGGGCCGGCGCCGCCCGGACGCGGGGCGCAGCTCGACGAAGTCGTGGCAGCCGAGCCGCTTCAGCACGGCGCGGATCGGGGCCGGGATCCCGGCCTGGACCCGGTCCTGGTACAGCCGGGGTTCGGTGAGGCGCACCCGGTGGCCCCGGGTGACCAGCTCGCACCCGCCGGCGGCGAGCACGTTCCTGACCCAGTCCGAACGCGGCCCGTACGGCAGGGAGATGACGTACGCGTCCCCGGCGCGGAAGACCTTGACCGGGGTGCCGTAGGGGCGCCCCGACTTCCGGCCCCGGTGCAGGACGGTGCCGAAGCCCGGCAGCCGGGTCAGGACGGGCGCGACCACGCGGTTGGCGAGGGCGCGGTTGAACCGGGCGAGCCGCCGCCGGGCGGTGGGGGCGGACGTCGTGGGGGCCATGGGAGCTCCTTTTCCTGTGGGGTTCGTGATGCGCGCGAAGGCGGGCCGTCGTCCGTCGGAGCCCGTCATCCGTCGAAGATCGGGTGCAGCCCCGCGGCCTCCTCCTCCAGCGCGCCCAGCGTGCCGCGGAAGAAAACGAGCGGGTCCTGGTTCTCGCGGTCCACGCCCAGCTGGACGACCCGGCCGAGGAAGATGGCATGGTCCCCGCCGTCGAAGGTGTCGGCCAGCTCGCAGGAGAGGAAGGCCGGCGCCTCGCTCAGCACGGGCACCCCGGTGACGGACGGGTGGCTGGACACGCTCCGGATCACCGCGGCGTCGCGGGACGCGAAGGAGCGGGCCAGCGATGCGTGCCGGCCCGCGAGGAAGTTGACGACGTACGCCCCGCTCTCCTCGACCACGGGCCGCAGCCGCGACCGCTTGTGCAGGCAGAACAGCACGAGCGGCGGGTCGAGGGAGACGGAGGTGAAGGAATTGACGGTGGTGCCGCCGGCGGTGCCGTCCCGGCCGCTGGTGATCACGGTGACGCCCGTGACGAAGAGGCCGCAGACGGTCCGCAGCATCCGCGCGTCGACCGGATCCGTACGGGTGATCGCCGGGTTCTCCGGAGGTGGCATGGGAACTCCTCACAGGTGGTGCGGACGGGGAAGGGTCAGAGGACGTCGTCGGCGAGCGGGGCGCCCTCGGGCGCGTGGGCGACGATCCCGTGCACGGCGGCGAGCTGCCGCATGTTGGCCCACCGCGGCGGCGGGTAGGAGGCCACGAGGTCCCGCAGGTCCTCGAAGAACGCCTCGATGCCCCCGGGCGTCGCGGTGCACAGCATCCGGCCCGTGTCCGCGCCGGTGTTGCGGAAGGCGTGCGCCACCCCGCGGGGGCCGAACACCACGGTCCCGGCCGGCGCCCGGTGGACCCGGTCGCCGACCGTGATCTCGAACGTGCCCTCCACGACGTGGAAGCACTCGTCCATGTGGTGGTGCAGGTGGTACACCGAGCTCTGCCCGGGCGGTACGGAGACCTCGTAGTACGAGTAGAGCCCCCCGGTGTCCCGGGCGCCCAGCAGGATCCGCGCGGACTCCGCGCCGCCCCAGGTGATCGGCTCCACGTCCTCCCGGCGGACGACTTTCTCCCGCGGCGCCCATTCGTCCGGCTGCTCCGTCATGACGGTCCCCTTTCAGGCGGTGCCCGGGGCGGGTCAGGCCATGCCCCGGGCTGGATCTCAGGCGAGTCCCGGACGGGTCTCAGGCGATGCCCCGGACGGGTCTCAGGCGATGCCCTGGGCGAACGTGAAGACCCGGTGCGGGTCGTAGCCCCGCTTGACACGTACGAGCCGCGGCAGGTTCTCCGCGTAGTAGGACCGCCGCCAGTCGCGCAGCGCGGGGTCGACGAAGTTCTGGTACGTCTCCCGCGCGGAGTGCGGGTCGAGGACGGAGAAGCCGGCGTCGGCCCACCGGCGCATGCCGTCCTCCTGCTCCCGGGTGACGGGCCCCCGGCTCGCGAACGCCTGGACGTTGACGGTGAACCGGCTGTCGCGGTGGACGAACGCGGTGTCGCCGCGGCCCAGGTCCCCGACCGCCCCGCCGAGCGGCAGCACCTGCAACTGGTGGCTCTGCCCGGCCGCCCGCCCGGTCTCGAACAGGGCCAGCAGCCGGGCCCAGCCGTCGCGCGGCATCGGGTCGCGGAACAGCCGGCTGCGCTCCACCGCGTAGGCGGTCCTGGGCAGCCGGCCCTGCGGTGAGGTGCCGGTCCGGTGGCACTGCTCGACGGGCCCGGCGGCGCAGCCGTAGACGCCCAGCATCAGGTCCCGGTACGGCAGCGTGGCGAGGTCGCGGGAGGCGGGCGCGCCGGTGAGCGACGCCAACCGGTCCGTCTCCGCGGCCAGTCGCGCGGGCCCTCCGGTCGACACCAGGAGGATCCAGGGGACGGGCGGGGTGCCGGGCGCCGCGTCGGCGAGGCCGACGACCGCGGCGCCGCCGATGTCGCGGGGCGCGTCGGCGAGCCAGCGCGCGTACCCGTCGAGCATGTCGAGCGCGTCCCCGTACGCGTAGCCGAGGCGGGCCGTGGACACCTGGGACAGGGCGGACGGCCGGACGGTGAAGGAGGTGACGACGCCGAAGTTGCCGCCCCCGCCGCCGCGCAGCGCCCAGTACAGGTCGGGGTGTTCGGCCGCCGAGGCCGTGACGGTCCGCCCGTCGGCGAGGACGAGCTCGGCGGACTCCAGGGCGTCGCAGGCCATGCCGAGGCGCGGGGTGAGGAAGCCGAGGCCGCCGCCCTGGAGGAAGCCGCCGGCCGCCACGGTCGGGCAGGCGCCGCCGACGACCGCGAGCCCGTGCGGGGCCAGCGCGGTGAGGACGTCGACGTTCTGCGCGCCGGCCCCCAGGGTGACGGTGCGGCCGTCGAGGGCGATTCGGTTCAGCCGGGACACGTCGAGGACGAGTCCCGTGGTCGTGGAGTAGCCGCCGGCGCTGTGCCCGCCGCTGCGCACGGCGAGCGGCAGCCGGTGGTCCTGGGTGAACGCGAGGCACAGCGCCGCGTCCTCGGGCCCGGCGCAGTAGGCGACGGCTCGCGGGGCGATGCCGTCGAACTGGGCGAGGTCCAGTTGCCGGGCCGTGGCGTAGCCCGCGTCGCCGGGGAGCACGAGGTCGCCGCGCAGCAGGCGGCGGAGGCGCTCCCAGGGGGTGGTGTCGCGGGCACCCGCCCGGGCGGCGGGCAGCGCGAGGGCCGCGGGGACGGCGGTCGCGGCGCCCAGCACCGCTCTTCGGCCGATCATCGGATCAGGGTCCTCTCGGTGTGTCGCCGGTCGCGGTGGTGCCGGTCAGCCGTGGACGACCGCGCTCTGCGGGCCGGGGGTCTCCTCCTCGTCCGCGGGCAGGCCGTGCGCGCTGCCGGCGGGCGCGGGTCCGCCCTTGAGCAGGAGGCAGGTCAGGGCGCCGAGGAACAGGACGCCGGCCGAGACCCAGAGCGTGGGGTGCAGGGCGTCGACGAAGCCGTTGCCGAAGACCTTGCCGGAGAGCTCGCCGATGCGGTGGGCGACGTCGTCGGGGACGCCGGACGGCACCTGCGTGGTCTGCTGGGTGCCCACGTTCAGGCCCTGTTCGCCGGCCTTGGCGAAGCTCCGGACGAAGCCGTCGCGGTACTGCTCGGGCAGTTCGGCCGCGTGCCGGGCGGCCTGGTCGCGGAGGGCGGTGACGAGCTGGGCCTGGAGGACGGCGCCGACGACGGTCGCCGCCAGGGCCGAACCGACCTGCCGCAGCGCGTTGTTGACGCCGGACGCGGCGCCCGTGAGGTGCGCGGGGACGTTGCGGACGACCTCGGAGCCCATGGGGGCGAAGGTGCAGCCCGCGCCGAGCCCGGCGAGGAACTGGGCGCCGGCGATCGGCCCCCAGCCGCCGTCCGGGTCGGCGGCGAGCAGGATCCAGGTGACCCCGGCGCCGAACAGGGTGAGCCCGGCCGTCAGGACGTACTTCCCGCCGAACTTCTCCGACAGGATGCCGGCCGGTCCTGCGGTGATCATGGAGCCGAGGGCCAGCGGGATGATGACCAGGCCGGTCTTCTGGGCGCTGTAGCCCAGGACGGACTGGAGGTAGATGGTGGTGGGCAGCAGGATCGCGATGACGCCGAACGAGACGGCGACGCCGATGAAGTTGACGACGGAGAAGTTGCGGTCGCGGAAGAGGGAGAACGGCAGCAGCGGTTCCGCGTCCTGGCGGCCCCGCTCGTAGCCGAGGAAGGCCAGCAGGAGAACGGCGGAGGCGGCGAGCAGGCTCCAGATCCAGCCGTTCCAGTCGTACCGTTCGCCCTCGGTGAGGCCGTAGGTGAGGCCGAACAGGGCGGCGGAGGCGAGGACGACGCCCGGCAGGTCGAAGGGGTGCCGCACCACGCGCCCGGCCTTCGGCATCACCGAGGCACCCATGAGCAGCACGAACACACCGATGGGCAGGTTGATGTAGAAGACCCACCGCCAGTCGAGGTGGGTGACCATCACCCCGCCCAGCCCCGGCCCGGCGGCGCCGGAGACACCGGCGACCGTCCCCCAGATGCCGAGCGCCTTGCCGCGCTTCTCCCGGGGGAAGACCTCGGCGATGATCGACAGGGTCTGCGGGATGAGCAGGGCCGCGCCCGCGCCCTGGACCGCGCGGAAGGCGATGAGCTGCGCCGCGTCCTGGGACAGGCCGCAGGCGAGGCTGGCGGCGGTGAACAGGGCCACGCCCGCGAGGAACAGGTTCCCCTTGCCGCGCAGGTCGCCCAGGCGCCCCGCGGTGATGATCAGCGTGGCGAGCACCAGCGTGTAGGCGTTGAGGATCCACAGCATCACGTCGAGGGACGTGTCCAGGTCATCGGTGATGTCCGGGATCGCGACGTTGACGATGGTGAGGTCGAGCAGGGTCATGAAGAACCCGAGGCACAGGACCGTCAGGATCGCCCACGGATTGCCTTTCCACTTCCGGAACACAAGCCTTCCCCTTCAACATGAGATGTGGTCGTTCGATCCCAGGAGTGGTGAGGGGGGCGCGGGTGTGACATCCCGGGCGGGCCGCGGCGGACGCGCCGGTCAGAACCGGCCGCCGCCCGCCCCGATCACCTGCCCGGTCACCCAGCGGGCCGCGTCGGAGGCCAGGAACCCGACGACGTCCGCGACGTCGGCGGGCTCCCCCAGCCGCCCCAGCGGGGTCCGCGCCACGTTCTCCTCCGCCACCTCGGGGGGCAGCGGGGCGCCGGTGTCCCGGGTCAGGCCCGGCAGCACGCAGTTGGCCGTGATCCCCCGGCGGCCGAGCTCCTCGGCGAGGACCAGCGTCATGGCCTCGCACGCCGCCTTGCTCGCGGCGTAGACGCCCGCGCCCGGGCGGTGGGTGCGGGTGATGCCGGTGGAGACCACGACGATCCGGCCGCCGTCCCGCAGCCGGTTGGCCGCCTCGCGCAACCCCAGGAACGTCGCCCGCGTGTTGACGGTGAAGTGCAGGTCGAAGTCCTCTTCGGTGGCCCGGGCCAGCGGGCCGAAGCGGCTGACGCCGACGTTGCCGACGAAGACGTCGAGGCCGCCGAAGTGCCGTTCGGCGGCCTCGAACAGCGCGCGGACCCCCGCGGCCTCGGTGGCGTCCGCCCGGACCGCGACGGCCCGGCCCCCGTTCCGCTCGATGCCGTCGACGGTCCGCGCGGCGGCCTCCTCGTCGGCGCGGTAGTTGACGATCACGCCGGCGCCGTCGGCGGCCAGCCGTTCGGCCACCGCCCGGCCGATGCCGCGCGAGCTTCCGGTGACCAGTGCCGCCCTCTGGACCGCCATGTCCCATCTCCTCCGTTGGTCCCGCCGACTCCCCGGTGGAGCGCGGGAGTTGACGACGGTAGCCAGCGGACGGCCCGGAGCACAGCCATCGTGTCAGGACACGCAGATCCCTTCGACGGCGACCTTGGTGTAGATGTGCGGGGAGGCGGTGATTCCGTCCGGGTACGCGGACTTCGCCCGCTGGAACTCCGGTCGGGAGAAGGCCGCGTGGAGTGCCTCGGTCGATTCCCAGACGGCGATGTTCAGCCACAGCCGGCTGCCGCAGGTGCCCCGGTGCAGCTGGGTGGAGATGAACCCGGGCTGCGCCTTCATGAAGCCGGCGTCCTCGCGCCACGTCCGTTCGAACCGCTCCGCGTGCTCCTCCGGCACGACGAAGGTGTTGACCAGCGTGATCGGCCCGGTCCGCGCCTTGAGCTGGACGGGGAACGGGGTGGTGGGGTCCTGGTCCTGGAGTCGCACGGGGTTCTTCCCTTCTCGGTGGTCACAGCGGCTGGGGCGCGAGGTCGTCCGGGGTCAGTTCCACGACGGGCAGCCGGTGCCGCACCCGCTTCTGGAACTCCGCGATGAAGGGGAAGACCGCGACGAAGCGGTCCCACATCCGGTCCCGCTCCTCCCCCTCCAGGAACCGCGCGGTCACCGCCACCCGCTCCGGACCGATGTCGGCCGTCGCCCGGGGACCGGACCGCAGGTTGAGGTACCAGGCCGGCTGACTGGCTTGGGGCCCGCCCGGGATGTCGAAGTGGCCGGGCGCGGCGCAGACGTAGTAACGGCCGCGGTCGTAGACGTAGCCCACCGGGGTGGTGCGCGACCGGCCCGTCCGGCGGCCGGTGGTGGTGATCAGCATGGCGTCGAGGCGGCCGAAGCGGCCGAGGACCCGGCCCTGGGACGCCCGGTAGAGGCGGATGTTGAGGATGAGGAACGCCCGGTTGATCCGTTTCGCGGTCTTCGACTGCGGCTTGGAGTAGAGGTGGACGTTCAGGCGGGTGAACGACCGGACGAAGATGTTGGCGCCCTCGATCCGCGCCGTGCCGCGCGACCAGGGCGCGAGCTTCCCGGGCGCTCTCTCGGGCATGGTTCCGGGCAGGTGGTCGGGAGTGCTTTCGGAAATGTTCACGGGCATGGGGCTGCTTCCTCTCCCCGGCGCTACAGCGGCTTCCTGCCCTTGAGCAGGGAGCGCGCGGCGCCGGCGGCCAACGAGCGGCTGACGGTGCGCAGTTCTGTGTCGGTGCAGGTGCGGGCGGCCCAGTGGACGAAGCGGGCCACCGTCGCCGTGCTCGGGTAGACGAAGCGGGTGGACTCGTCGTCCTTGAAGCCGAACACCGGGTTGAGGCCCTCGCTCCGGTGGAGCGCGGCGAAGACGGTGTCGGCGGCCTCGTCGCCGGTCATGGTCCCGGACTCGTACTTCTCGCAGACCTCGGCGGTGAGTTCGAGGACGTTCTTGAACTCCGGCTCGGGCCACCACAGTCCGGGATGGTCGACCGTCTCCAGACGGGTCAGGTGCCGCTCGTCGCCGTCGGCCTCGTAGCGGGCGCGGGCGTCGTACAGCCGCATCGCGCCCGGGGTGAGCCAGCCGGCCCACACCCGGAAGACCGCGTTCCAGAGGCGGAAGTGCTCGAAGGCGATGAAGGAGCTGTTGACCAGTTCGTCGTTGCGCCGCAGCAGCCCGCGCTCCAGCTCCTCGACGTAGCCGAAGCGCTCCTCCGACCAGTCGTCATCGCCCAGGGCGGCGACGATGCGGGTGCAGAGCGAGTAGACGACCTCGAAGGTGTTGGACAGGCCGCGGGAGAACAGCGGGTCGATGAAGCCGGCCGCGTGCGACATCAGACACCAGCGGTGGCCGATCGACCGCTTCGACGAGTACTGCAGCCGCTCGGTCGACACCCACTCGCGCACCCGCCGGGCGCCCGCGAACTGGCGCCGGACCGCCGGGTAGCGGTCCAGGAAGGAGTCGAACTCCTGCTCTGGCGTCAGGTCCCTGGGCTTGGGGTAGCGCCGGGGGTCGATGGTGAGACCCACGCTGCACAGCGGATTGCGCGAACCCTTGACGTTGTCGAAGGGAATGATCCAGAACCAGCCGCGCTCGATCATGTGGTGCAGCGTGCCGGCGTGCCAAGGCGCCGGCGGGCGCAGGCTGCGCGGGTGGTGGGAGACGTCGTCGAACGGCTTGACGCCGATGTAGTGGGTGAAGAGGGACCGCGAGTGGTGCTTGAACCGGCAGGGGTCCTCGCGGAGGTCGAACTTCTCCGCGAGGGGCGAGCGGAAGCCGCTGGCGTCGATGAGGTACCGGGCGCGGAACACCTCGCCGTTCTGGCCGATGACGGTGACCCCGTCGTCGTCGAAGTCCAGGTCCCGGGCGCGCCAGTTCTGCCGGGTGACGCAGCCGTAGCGGGCGGCGATGTTGAAGAAGTGCTGGTCGGTGTCCTGCCGGTAGAGGTGGCTGGCCTGGGTGAGGATCCGGGGGATGACGAACATCGTCGCCTCCTCCGGGTCCGGCTCCGCTCCCGGCTCGTGCCGGATGAACCCGAAGCTCTGCTTGCGGCCGTGCCGCGGGCCGATGTGCCGGTGCACCGCCCGGGTGTCCAGCAGGTGGCCCAGTTCGGGCACGTCGAAGCGGGACTTCAGGATGTGCAGCCACTCGACCAGCTGCGGCGTCATCGACTCGCCGATGGCGAACCGGGGGTGCTGGGCCGCGTCGACCAGCACCACCCGGGCACCCTGGCGGGCGAGGATCGCCGCGCTGACCGTGCCCGCGAGGCCGGACCCGAGGATCAGGACGTCGCACGGCTGCGGCGGGCCGGAGGGTGCCGGCCGGCCGGGTTCCTTGAGCTTGCTGGGCATGGGCCCGCCTCTCTTGTCGTGGTGGCTGTTCGGTTCCGCGGTGGCCGGGCTTGGGGCGGTGGCCGGACTTTGAGCGGCGGTCGGGCTTCCGACGGTGCCCGGGCTTTGAGCGGCGGCCGAGCTTCCGGTGGCGGTCGGGCTCGGGGACGCCGCCGGTCCGCCGCCCATCGCCGCGCTCGCGGCCCCGCCGAACCACCGCTCCAGCGCCGGGCGCGGGTCCGCCGTCCGGTCCCCCGCCCAGGCCACATGGCCGTCCGGGCGCAGCAGTACGGTCTCCGCGCCGACGGAGGTCCCCCCGGTGACGAGCCCCACCCGGCCGCCCGTCAGGGCCGCCAGCTCCTCCCTTCGGCGCGGGTCGCCGGAGAGGTCGAGGAGGACGCCCCGGGCGCGCCGCAACAGGGCCGCGGCCTCCGGGGTGCCGGTGGCGCGGGTCAGGTCGGCGGGGGTGAGCCGGGTACCGGTGAGCGGGTGGCCGTCGTCGGGGCCACAGCGGGCACCGGATCCGTACCGGACATCGGATCCGTACCGGACGTCGGGCCCGTACCGGACGTCGAGGCCGCCGGCCCGGGCGGCCAGCCGGTCGCGGACGGCGCGGTGGCCGAGGAGTTCGGCGAGGATCTCGCGGACGGCGTCCACCTCGGGGCCGCCGAGGAGCAGCAGCGCCTGGGCGGCGATGTGGTCGAGCGCCGTACGGCCCACGGGGTGGCGCTCGTCGTGGTAGGTGTCCAGGAGCCCGGCGGGGGCGTGCCCGCGGATCGCGGCGGCCAGTTTCCAGCCGAGGTTGGCGGCGTCCTGGAGGCCGAGGTTGAGGGCCTGCCCGCCGACCGGGAGCTGCCGGTGGGCGGCGTCGCCCGCCAGCAGGATCCGGCCGCGCCGGTACTGGTCGGCCTGGAGGGAGGCGTCGCCGAAGGCGTTCACCCAGAGCGGGGTGCCGCCCGTGACGTCCTCGCCGGTCACCCGCCGCCAGGCGGCGGCGACTTCGGCGAACTCCGGCGCGCCGGGCCGGGCGGCGGGCGCGCGGCCGTGTTCGTGGACCATGATCCGGGTGACGCCGTCGCGGGTGGCGGCGACGGCGAACCCGCCGGGCAGCCGCTCGAAGCGGCGGTCGGGGACGGTGACGCCGGTGAGGTCGCAGCGCAGCAGTTCGCGCCCGGCCTCACGGCCGGTGAAGCGGAAGCCGGCCAGGCCGGCCACGGTGCTCCGCTCGCCGTCGCAGCCGACGGCGTACGCGGCCGTCCACCGGACCGTCCGTCCGCCGGCCACCGCCTCGGCCTCGACGCGGTCGCCCGCCTCGCGCAGTCCGCGCACCTCGTGGCCGCGCCGCAGGTCGGCGCCGAGGGCGGTGGCCCGTTCGGCGAGCAGGGCCTCCAGGCGCGTCTGCGGCACTTTCCACTGGCCGGCGTACGGCGAGGGCTGGCCGCTCAGGTCGAGCGGCAGCCCCGCGTAGTGGCCGGTGGGCTGGTGCGGCGGGGTGCCCAGGGGTTGCAACAGGCCGCGTTGGTCCAGGAGTTCCATGGTGCGGGCGTGCAGGGTGGAGGCCCGGGACTCCCCGGCCGGCGCGGGCAGCCGTTCCAGGACGGTGACGCGGGCGCCGCCCAGGCGCAGTTCGACGGCGAGCGCCAGGCCGACCGGCCCGGCGCCCACGACGAGGACATCGGTCTTTCGGACGTCCACGTCACCGCCGGCCTTCCGCGTACTCCTTGGCGCGGCCCAGGGTGGCCCTGCTGTTGGCGCTCAGGGCCTCCCTGACGTACGCCGCGGCCTCCGGGACGCCGGCGTCGTCCCCCAGGACGCGGGGGATGTTCTCCGTGGCGAGGACGACGGTGTGCCGCGAGGTGGCGAGGGTGCCGTCCGCGTCCCGCACCAGCCGCCAGCGGCCGGTGTGCAGGCTCATCAGGGCGGGCAGCGTGGTCTGTTTGTAGACGATGAGGTGGTGCGGGAAGCAGACCCGCACCGACTCGGTGGTGTGCGTGGTGCCGTCCGGGGCGCGGGTGTCCATGCGGAGCCGCTGGAGTCCGGGGGTGTCCTCCGCCACGGTGGCGGCGGCGACGTGTGGGAGGCGTTCCGCCCACCGGTCGGCGCGGTCCAGGAACTCGTAGACGTCCTTGGCCTCGCCGTCGATCCGGACGGTGTCCTCGAAGTCCAGGACGCGCCCGTCCGGCGTCCCGGTGGCGGACTCGGCGTGGGCCTTGAGGGCCGCCAGTTCGGCCCGGCTGTTGCGGTCGACGGCCGCCTCGATCCAGGCGAGGCCGTCCGGGTCGCCGTCCGCGGCCCGGTAGTGGTGGCGCAGGGTGACGCGGGTGGTGGCGGGCGACAGCGGGTCGGCCAGCCAGGTGCCGCCCATGGCCGCCACGGGCGGCGCCGGCACCTCCTGGCGGAACTCGATCCGCCGCCGTACGGGGTCGAGCAGGCGCAGGGAGGTCCAGGTCTTGGCCGTGCCGTTGGCGGTGGCCCAGATGCGGATCCGCTCCGACGCGCCGACGCGTTCGGTCCGTTCGGCGTGCACGGTGGGCGGGAACAGCAGCGGCCAGTTCTCCACGTTCGCGAGCAGCGCGTAGACGTCGGCGGCGGGTGCCGCCACGGTGATGCCGTGCTCCGCCTCGCGGGTCTCCGGCTCCGTCATCGGTGTCTCCTTCCGGAAGGGCCGGGCGGGCTCAGAAGTTGCCGAGGCCGCCGCAGACGTTGAGGGCCTGTGCGGTGATGGAGGCGGCGGTGTCGGAGGCCAGGTAGCCGACGAGGCCGGCGACCTCCTCCGGGGTGGAGTAGCGGCCGAGCGGGATCTTGGCAGTGAACCGCTCCAGGACGGCGTCCTCGGTGGTGCCGTACGCGGCCGCGTAGCCCTGCCGGACGCGCTGGGCCATCGGGGTCTCGACGTAGCCGGGGCAGACGGCGTTGACGGTGATGCCGGTGGGCGCGAGTTCGTTGCCGAGGGCCTTGGTGAAGCCGACGACCCCGTGCTTGGACGCCGAGTAGGGCGCGCCGAGCACCACGCCCTGCTTCCCGGCGGTGGAGGCGATGTTGACGATCCGGCCCCAGCCGCGGTCCCGCATCCCGGACCGGTTCAGCACCTCGCGGGTGACGCGGAAGACGCTGGTGAGGTTGGTGTCGATGACGTCCTGCCAGAGGTCGTCGTCGATGTCGGCGGTGATGCCGCCGCCGCTGCGTCCGGCGTTGTTGACGAGGACGTCCACCGTCCCGTACCGGTCGACGGCGGCCCCGACCCAGGCCCGGACGTCGTCGGCCGAGCGGACGTCGCACGCGGTGCCGTCGACGTCCAGGCCCTCGGCCCGCAGCTTCTCGGCCGTGGTGCGCACGGCGTCGGCCGAGCGGGCGCAGACGAACACGCGGTGGTCCCGCGCCGCCAGCCGGCGGGCCACCGCCAGGCCGATGCCGGAGGTGGCCCCGGTGACGAGGGCGACGCGCCTGTCCTGTGCCATGGTGCTCCTCGAAGGGTCGTGGGAGTGGCCGGTGTTCACGGGCGGGCCGTACCGGTGGGGGCGGGCCGCGCCTCGTCGATCCGCCGGTTGACGGTGGCGAGCAGTTCGCCGAGGGTCGTGGTGTCGTTGAGGCACTCCTCGTCGAGGGCGACCTCGTAGGCGCGCTCGATGCGGCCGCCGGCCTCCAGCCGGGCGAGCGAGTCGTAGCCGAGCTGCTCGAAGGTGAAGGCGCGGATGTCGCCGGCGAGGCCGGTGCCCTCCTGTTCGCCGGCCGCCTCGCGCAGGATCCGTTTCAGGTCGTTCAGGGTGAACCGGGCGTGCTCGTGCGTGGTCATGCGTTCCTCCGTTGCGTCCGCGGTGCTGTGTGTCGCGGCCGTCCGTTACGCCCCCGCGCGCCGGACGACCAGGGCGGAGTTGAAGCCACCGTGTCCCCGGGCGAGGACAAGTGCCGTCTCCGGCCGCGCGGGCCGCGGCGCGCCGACGACGAGGTCGAGGCCGTACCCGGGCAGCGGGGTGACGTTGACGGTGGGCGGGACGAGGCCGTCCGCGAGCGCGAGCAGCGCGGTGACGACGTCGAGGGGCCGGCGCCGGAGAGCAGCCGCCCGGTCATGGTCTTGGGCGCGGTGACCGGTACGCCGCCGGGGCCGAACACGGCCGCGAGGGCGTCCGCCTCGATCCGGTCCAGCTCCGGTACGGCCGCCGCGTCGGCGAACACGAGGTCGACGTCGGCGACGGTGCAGCCCGCGTCGTCCAGGGCCAGCAGGATGGCGCGGCGCAGGCCGGGTTCGCGGCCGGTGCCGGGTTTCGGGTCGAAGGTGGCGGCGTACCCGGCGATCTCGCCGTAGGTCCGGGCGCCGCGGTCGCGGGCGGACGCGGCGTCCTCCAGGACGAGGAGGGCCCCGCCCTCGCCGGGCACGTGCCCGGCCGCGGCGGCGTCGAAGGGCAGGTAGGCGCGGTCCGGGTCGGTGGCGGTGGACAGCCGGCCGCCGGCCATCTGGGCGACCAGCCCCCAGGAGCAGATCGATCCGTCGACGCCGCCGGAGACCACCAGCGGGGTGCCGCCGCGGATCAGCCGCCGGGCCTGCGCGAGCGCGTCGAGCCCGCCGGCCTGGTCGGAGACGACGACGCCGCACGGGCCGCGCATGCCGTTGCGGATGGAGATCTGGCCGGTGTTGACGGCGTAGAACCAGGCGAACGACTGGTAGGCGCTGACGTACTGGCCGCCCTTGCTCCACAGGTTGCGCAGCTCGCGTTCGCCGAACTCGAAGCCGCCGGAGGAGCCGGCCGTCACCACGCCCATGGTGAAGGGGTCCCGCGCGGCGGGGTCGACGCCGGCGTCGGCGAGCGCCTGGTCGGCGGCGACGAGCGCCAGCCGGGTCATGTGGTCGGTTTGCGGCAGGAGGCGGCTCGGCAGATGGTCCTCCGGGCGGAAGTCCGGTACCTCGCCGGCGAGCGTCACCGGATAGCCGGAGGTGTCGAACTTGCGGATCGCGCGGATGCCCCCGGTACCGGCCCGTGTCGCACGCCAATACGCCTCCGTGCCGAGCCCGTTGGGGGCGGCGACGGCGACCCCGGTGACGACGGCGGCGGTCATGCGGCGCTCCGCAGGACCATGGCGCTCTGGAAGCCGCCGAAGCCGCTGCCGACGGTGAGCACGGTGTCGGTCCGGTGCTCGCGCGCCTCCAGGGGTACGTAGTCGAGGTCGCACTCCGGGTCGGCCTCATGGAGGTTGGCGGTGGGCGGGACGACGTCGTGCGCGATGGCGAGGACGGACGCGGCGATCTCCAGGGAGCCGATCGCCCCCAGCGAGTGGCCGATCATCGACTTCACCGAGCTGACCGGCGTCCGGTACGCGTGCGCGCCCAGAGCGCGTTTGAACGCGGCCGTCTCGTGCCGGTCGTTCTGGCGGGTGCCGGAGCCGTGCGCGTTGACGTAGTCGACGGCCTCCGGGGCGATCCGCGCCTCGTCGAGGGCGCGGGTGATGGCCTCGGCCATCTCCCGGCCGTCGGCGCGGAGTCCGGTCATGTGGTAGGCGTTGCTGCGGGTGGCGAACCCGGCGATCTCGGCGCGCGGGACGGCGCCTCTGCGGCGCGCCCGCTCGTACTCCTCGACGACGAAGATCGCCGCGCCCTCGCCGAGCACGAAGCCGTCGCGGGTGCGGTCGAACGGCCGGGAGGCGTGCTCCGGGTCGTCGTTGCGGGCCGTGGTGGCGCGGATCGCGTCGAAGCAGGCGACGGTGATCGGCGAGATGGGCGCGGCGGCGGCCCCGGCGACCATGACGTCGGCGGCGCCCTCCCGGATCAGGCCGGTGGCGTACCCCACCGAGTCGAGCCCGGAGGTGCAGCCGGTGGAGACGACCGTCGTCGGGCCCTCGGCCCCCACCGACCAGGCCACCTCGGCGGCGAAGGAGCTGGGGACGAAGTAGTCGTAGAGGTGTGGGACGGCGTAGGTGTGGTCGACGGCCTCCAGCCGGCCGCCGTCGCTGACGACGCGGTACTCGCGGTCGAGCGCCATGGTCGCGCCCACGCCGCTGCCGATGGTCACGCCGGTGCGGTGCGGGTCCGCCTCGCCGGGGGCCAGGCCGGCGTCGGCCAGGGCCTCGGCCGCGGCGGTGACCGCGAACTGCACGGCCCGGTCCATCCGGCGGACGTCCTGGGGGCCGAGCCCGTGGTCCTCGGGGCGGAAGTCGACCTCGGCCGCCACCCGGGAGCGGAAGCCGGCGGGATCGAAGAGGGTGATGCCGCGGGTGGCGGTCCGGCCGGCGCTCAGCAGGTTCCAGTACTCCTTGGTGCCGACGGCGCCGGGCGCCACGACCCCGA
The DNA here is from genome assembly GCF_050937075.1 of Streptomyces sp. CA-181903. Taxonomy (NCBI): domain Bacteria; kingdom Bacillati; phylum Actinomycetota; class Actinomycetes; order Kitasatosporales; family Streptomycetaceae; genus Streptomyces; species Streptomyces sp. CA-181903. The sequence goes on along the minus strand of NZ_JBNJLY010000001.1, from coordinate 7,054,350 downwards.
TCCCGGTGATGACGGCGCGGCGCCCCCCGCGGGTGCCGCGCCGTGCCGCCGGGCCGTTCACCTGTCGCTCCCCTGCGTGCCGCCCCAGTGGTAGAAGCGGGTGGCCATGGCGTCGGCGGGCGAGCGCCAGGTGGCCGGGTCGTAGGCCGTGATGTACGGCTTGAGGTCCTCGCTGACCTTGACGAAGAGCGGGTGCTCGCGCGCCCGCTCGATGGCGGCGCCGCCGTGGTCGGCGTCGAAGTCCTGGAGGTGGAAGTAGAGCCCCCGGTAGTGGAAGAGCTGGCGGCGCCGGGTGCCCATGGCGTCCGGCAGCTCCGTCGCGTCGAATTCCCGGAAGATCCGGGACACTTCGCCGAGCGAGGCCGGGTCCATCCGGGCCACGATGAGGGTGCTGTGCATGGTGCCTCCGTTGTCGGAAGGATCTCCGGTGCGGGGTGGTGCGGGCTCAGCGGGCGGCCGGGCCGAACCAGCGCCGCAGGGCGGCGGGCAGGGTGGCGGACGGCGTGTCAGGCGGGTCGCCGGGCGCGGCCCAGGCGACGTACCCGTCGGGCCGGACGAGCAGCGCGGCGGTCCCGTCGAGCGGGCCGCCGGGTGCCTCGCGCGGGGCCGCGGTGACGACGCGCACCCGGTCCGCCCAGGGCCGGGCCGCGCGCCGGACGTCCGGGTCGGCGGCGAGGTCGAGGAGGACCCCGCGGCCGGCGTGGAGCTGTTCGAAGGTGGTGGTGGGGCCGTCCTCGCCGGTGAGGTCCGCCGGGGGCAGCCGCCGGCCGAGGAGCGGGTGCCCGCCGGGGCCGGTCTCGTAGCGGATGTCGAGCCCGCTGACCCGGCCGGCCAAGTGGCGCCCGGCGTCCGGGAGTTCCATCAGCTCCGCGAACACCGCGCGCAGCGGCAGCACCTCCTCCCCGCCGAGGTACAGCAGGCCCTGGGCCCGGGTGTTGGCCAGCAGCCGGGCGCCGACGGGGTGCCGCTCGGCGTGGTACGTGTCGAGCAGGCCGGGCGGCGCCCAGCCGTGGAGGGTCGCGGCGAGCTTCCAGCCGAGGTTGGCGGCGTCTTGGACGCCGACGCTGAGCCCCTGGCCGCCGGCGGGCAGATGGGTGTGGGCGGCGTCGCCGGCCAGCAGCACCGAGTCCTTCCGGTACGCGGCGGCCTGGTGGGTGGCGTCGCCGAAGGAGCTGACCCAGTGCGCGGTGCGGCCGCCGATGTCCTCGCCGGTCAATCTCCGCCAGGCCGAGGCCACTTCGCCGAACGTTACCGGCCGGTCGCCGCGCCGGGGCGGGGTGCCGCGCTCGCAGACGATGACGCGGTCCACGCCGTCGGCGAGCGGGGCGGACATCACCATGCCGCCGGGCAGCCGTTCGCCGATGGGCCGCGGCCGGATGCCCCCGCCGTCGGCACCGGCCACGTCGGCGAGGAACATCTCGCGGGTGGCGGCGCTGCCGGGGAAGGCGATCCCGGCCGCGCCGCGCACGAAGCTGTGCCCGCCGTCGCATCCGACGAGGAAGCGGCAGCGCAGCCGGCGCCGCCCGGCGGGCGTCTCGGCCTCGACCTCGGCCCCGTCGGGTCCGTTGACGAGCCCGACGGCCGTCCAGCCGCGCCGGATCTCCGCGCCGAGCTCCGCGGCCCGGTCGGCGAGGACGGCCTCGGTGCGCGCCTGGGGGATCCCGCGGGCGCCGAAGTGGCCGCCGTCGAGGACGCCGTAGTCGAGCGGTATGCCGCCGAAGTGCCCTCGGGTGTCGGTCTCCACGGCACCGAAGCGGGACAACAGGCCGCGCTGGTCGAAGAGTTCGGTCGCGCGGGCGGTGAAGCCGAGCCCGCGGGACTGGCCGGTGGGCCGGTCGAGTCGGTCGAGGACGAGGACGTCGACGCCGCCGAGGCGCAGTTCGGCGGCCAGGAACAACCCGGTGGGGCCGGCCCCGACGACGATCACCGGAACATCCATGCTGTCTCCTCGCCCCGGGCGCGGCACGGCGGACGGACCCGGCCGCGGCAGGGGAGTTGGCGAACGGAAGGGCGGGGCCGGGGGCGGCGCGGTCGCGCCGGCAGGCCGCGGCCGGCCCTGCGGGAGAGAAGAGGGAGGGGACGCACGGGAGGAGACGTCTCCCGTGCCCCGGAAGCGGACACAGATCTGCCGCTGCCCCATAGCGTGACAGCGCGGCCGAGCCGGTGTCAAACCCCGCAGCTCAGCCGGGAATTACTCGGCCGTGATTCCGCGTGATTCCCTTCTCCGGGCGGCGGAACGGCCTCTGCTATTTCCCTTCCGGAGCCCGGCCGGACCACTTCCGGCACCCGCCCGGCGGGCACCGCTCGGAATCCGCTTTTCCGCCCGAATACATGTAGACAACACCCTCGCGGGCTTGTAGGGTCCGACCCTGCATCGCATGGAACGCACCCCGTCCGCCCCAGGGCCGGAATGAGGGGAACCGTTCCGCCCGGTCACCCGGGCGCGATGCCACGGGGGCCAGAAACGGGGGTTCCAGATTTCATGATCGGAAATCTGGCACGGCACGTCGTACGCTCATTACCTTTCCCGGCCGGGGTTTTCCGGAACGCGGGACCCACCAGTCGGCGGACCGACGGAACCGGAATCCGCCGCGGCCGTTCCGCGAACGGTCCGGGACGCGGTCCCGAGCCCGTTCACCGATGCCGCCACCCCTCCGTTCCAGGGATCCCACCCCACTCCTGGACACGGCGCTCCCGGTGCGCGCTTCCACGCCGGCACCTCACCACGAGCCTCGGGAGAAGGAAATGAGTTCACCGGAATCGAGTTCCGCGGAATCACCCGCGTCAAGGCCGCGCCCTTCCGGGTCGCGCTCCTCGCGATGCAGCACGGGACGGCACACCGGCCTCCCGCGCCGCCGCCCCGGCACACCGGACCCCGGGCCCCGGCCGTGCGCCGCGTGCGGCCGCGCGATGCGGTCCTGCCTCGGCGAACTGCCGGACATCTACGCCGACTGCGAGGCCGCCCTGCTCCCCCGCCGGCAGGGGCCGCCGCTCCGTCCGGTCGGCGGCGCCCGGCGCCACTCCGGGCCGCCGCTCGACGAGGGCGCGATGGCGACCCGGTCGCGGATCCTGGGCACCCTGTCGTCCTGGGCGGCGCTGGTCGCGGACGAGCGCGGGGTGGGCGCGCCACGGCGGCGCCCCGCCGAACTGGCCGCGTTCCTCCTCGTCCACCTGGACTGGCTGCTGTGCCACGCCGCGGCCGGCGACTTCGTCGAGGAACTGCTCGACGCCGCCGAGACCGCCCGGCGTTCGGCCTACGTCAAGCCGTCCCTGGCCGCGAACCTCGGCAGCTGCGTCCACCCGGGCTGCGCGCAGCCGCTCTCGCCCGCCCCGGTGTCCGGGACGAAGAGTGTGGGCCAGGTGCGGTGCGCCGCGGGGCACACCTGGCTGCCGCACCAGTGGCTGGCGCTGATGCGGAACCTCCGGCGGGAGCGGGGCCTCGGCCGCTCCACCGAGGGCGTCGCATGAGTCCCGCCCTCGCCGGGCACGCCGGCGGGGAGCCCCGGCTCGTCACCACCGAACTCGCGGCCCTCGCCGCCGGGGTCTCCCCGCGACCATTCGCAAATGGTCGAGCCGGGGAAAGATCACGCGCTATGGAAGCACCCGCCGCGCTCTCTACGACCTCACGGAAATCATGAACGCCGTGGCGATCGGCCCCACCCCTTCCCCTGGCGAGGAAAACTGATCCCTCCACATCCCTCCGCGGTCCCTTCACACTTCCACGGTTCATTCCCTTCGTCCGCCGAATGGGAAATGAAGTGAAAGAAACGCGGAGCACCCCGCCCGTCGCACCGCACCGGGTGACGGGGGAATTCCCGGCGCACGGGCGACGGGCGGGGCCGCACGGCCGCCGCCGACCGGGATCGAAGGCGGATCCGTCACGTCGGCAGGGACCGTGCGGTCTCGGGCGGGCACCGCTCCCGGGGCGCCCTTCCGTGGTGCTCACTCCTGAGAGGGGCACGGGCCCCCGGGTCGTGACATCCCCCGGACTGTGAGCCGAGTCTCACCCGGCCGGATCGGCCTTTCAGGACGCTTCTTCAAGCCGCGTCGTTCAGGCCGTTCCATAGTGCGGCGCACCTTCAGACCGTACCCTTCAGGCCGTACCTTGCAGGCCGTAGAAACGGATCGGTGTGTTCGGCTCGAACCCGATGCGCGGGTACACGGGGGCTCCGGCGGCGGTGGCGTGCAGGGTGGCGCGGGTCAGTCCGGTGGCCCGCGCGCCCTCGTGCAGCGCCTTGCGCGTGACCGCCTCGCCGTATCCCTTGCGCTGCCACCGCGGATCGGTGGCGACGAACACGACGTGCAGGCGGCCCCGCGCCGCGAGGGTGGCGGCACAGGCCACCGCCTCGCCGCCCCGCACGGCCAGGTAGGCGTGGATCCCGTTCTTCCACAGCGCGGATCCGGCCAGACCGTCGCGGCACTCTTCCAACGGCAGTCCATAGGCACGCGATTGGAGGTCGGCGTAGGCCCGCAGATGCTCCTCGGTGCGTACGCGGGTGAACGTCAGGTCCGCGTGGGCCGGTTCGGGGAGCCGGGGCAGGTCGGCGGCCATGCCCGTACCGGGGAAGGCGAATCGGAGGCCGGCCCGATCGGCGGCCGCCTCCAGCGCGGAGCGGGCCTCGTCGTCGAGGAGGTCCTCGAAGAGCCACAGGAACCCCGGGTGCTTCTTCGCCCGCATGATGTCCGCCGCCTGGTCCAGCCGGTGCCCGACGCTTTCCGCTCCCGCTTCCGGCTCGGTCAGGGTGACGCAGTTCCAGAACCCGAACCGGCTGTCGGCCCAGCGGACGGCGATGCCCGGGAGGTCGCGCACGTCCGCGTCCGCCTCACGGTCGAGCACCAGGGTCCGCCAGGCGGTGGTGAGTTGCCGTACCGATTCGGCGGACTCCGCGGGAACGGTCATGGTGCCTCCCTGTCGCGTCAGACGGTGTTCTCGGCCTCTTCGATCCGGTCGTGTGCGTCCGCCGCGCCGGAGTCCGGCACTCCGTAGGCGCGGCGTCCGAAGCGCCACCACAGGGCGGCCAGGGCGAGGGCCACCAGCAGGGCGACGGGCGTGTAGTTGAAGGTCTGGACGGTGACCGGGCGGGACTGCGGCAGCAGGAACAGCACCGTCACCCCGGCCGCCCAGGACACGCCCACCCAGCCGACCGGCCGGCTCCACCGGCCCAGGTGCCAGGGCCCCCGGGTGAACCGGTCCCGGTGGCGCAGGCGCAGCAGCACCGGGATGGCGTAGGCCGGGGTGAAGCCCACGACGGAGATGGCGGTCACCGCCGAGAACGCCGTGGCGGAGTACAGGGACGGCAGGGCCAGGACGAAGGCGACGGCGACCGCGAGCCCGACGGCGGCGACCGGGACCGCCGTCCGGCGGCTGACCTTCCGCCAGCGCGCCGAGCCGGGCAGGGCGCCGTCCCGGGCGAAGGCGTAGATCATGCGGCTGGCGGAGGCGGTCACCGTGTAGCCGCACAGGAACTGCGCACCGATGATCACCAGCAGCAGCGCCTTCGCCGTCGCCACGCCCAGCGCGTCCAGGAGGATCTGCGCCACCGGCACCCCGGTCTCGCCGCCCAGCGTCCCGGCGTAGTCCTGGACGGCGAACAGCAGGGCGACCAGCAGCACACCGCCGGCGATCCAGGACACCGCCACCGACCGGACGATCCCGCGCGCCGCGGCCACGGAGGCGCCGCCGGTCTCCTCGCTCAGATGCGCCGAGGTGTCGTATCCGGCCAGCGCGAAGCACGGCAGCAGCATGCCCAGCAGGACCACGTACACGGGGCTGGACCAGCCGGTGTTGTTCGTGAACCCGGAGAACACGAAGCCGGCCGGCTGGTGGTGGGAGGGGACGAGCGCCAGGGCGCCGACGATGACGACGGCCCCGGCGAGGTGCCACCACGCGCTGAGCGACGCCAGGACGTTCATCAGCCGGGCGCCGAAGAGGTTCAGGACGGCGTGCAGCGCGAGGATCACCGCGCACAGGGCCAGCGAGGATCGCGGCGTCGGCACGTACCCGAACTGCAGGTTCGCCCAGGCGTCGGCGAAGGTCGCGATGCCGTAGTCCTGGGCGGCGATCCCGCCGAGCAGCCCCAGCAGGTTGAGCCAGCCGGTGTACCAGCTCCACCGCTCGCCGCCGAGCCGGCGGGCCATGTAGTACAGCCCGCCGCTGGTGGGGTACCGCGAGGTGATCTCCGCGAGCGCCGCCGCCAGGCACAGCACCGGCGGCCCCACGGCGAGCCACCCCCACACCACCACCGCGGGACCACCGCTGTTCAGTCCGTAGCCGAGGAGCAGCAGCGTCCCGGACATGATCGAGATGGTCGACAGGGAAGCGGCGAAGTTCCCGAAGGCGCCCACGCGCCGGTGCAGTTGCTGCGTGTAGCCGAGCTCCTCGAGTACGCGTTCGTCGTCACCCGACGGCTCGGACCGCCGCCGTCGCGCGCGTGCTGGTGTACGCATCGGGATCCTCCGCACGGAGAAGAGCCGAACGGGACGGGAGCAGCGGGGCCCGGCCGCCAGCCGTCGGCGCGGCACGGCGGAGCCCGCCCGCGGGACGGCACCCCTGCCGCCCGACAGCCGCCGACGGCGCGGGAGATCACGACGTTGCCGCACGCACATGCCGGAGCGCGTCACCGCGCTGCCAACATAGTCGGCGGGCATCTCAAGGACGAGACCGCTCTTCGGCCACCGCGTCTCAAAAGACCACGTCACTCAGCCGGGAAGCGCCGGGGTCCATCGGACGGACAGCACCACGGCAGGTCCGGTGACGAGCGTCCCGGGCGAGGTCCGGGGCACGCGGGGCCGGAGCCGGTGGGAGGGGACGGGCGCGGCGCGGTCCGGGGTCTACCGGCGCCGTGGTGTCTTCGGCACGGCGTCCCCGACGCGCGGCCCGGGTGCCCCGCCCCGCTCCCCCACCGGCCCCCGCAGTTCCGCCGCCAGCAGGACGAACCACACGCCGACGAGGACCAGGTGCGCCCGTTGGGGGACGCCGTGCCAGCCCGGGTGGCCGAAGAGGGCGCCCACCGTGGAGACGGCCGTGGCGAGGGCGGCGGCCGGGAGCCAGGGCGTCCAGCGGGACAGGACGGGCCACCGGGCCCGGGCCGCGGCGACGGTGAACAGGAACATCGAGCCGAAGAGGGCCGCGTGCACCAGGGCACTGGTGGCGGTGTGCCAGGGGTTGACGGCCTCGCAGCCGGCCTCCACCGAGGGGGCGCAGCGCATCGGGACGATCACGTCGGCCACCGAGCAGATCCCGAAGGCGACCAGGCACCACCAGCCGGCCTCGGCCACCGGCCCCGCCCGGCGGTCCCTGGCGAGCAGCGCGCCGGCCACGACCAAGGCGGCGGCGAGGAGTTCCGCGGCGCCGAAGAGGAGGTGGAAGCGCTGGTCGGCGGCGTAGAGCTCGCTGACGTAGGAGTGCCGCGGGTCGAGTCCGGTGGGCAGCGGGAACTCCAGCAGCCAGTCGTTGTAGACGACGGCCGCCGTGAGCAGCAGGGCGGGGGCCACGACCGTACGGGTGAAGAGGCGGTGCCTCGGCGGTGCGGGTGGCGGGGCGGGCCGGGACCCGGCGGGCGCGAGCGCGGTCCGTCGTGGGCCGGAGGAGGGCCGTTCGTACAGGGCCTGCCTCCCGTGGTCGAGGCAACTGCTGTCAGTGCCGTCGGTCATCTTCGCGCCACCCCAGATCTTCATTGTGTGTACCGGGACCTCGCTCACCGCAAACGGGACGTCCGCTTCCCCCGAGTGCCCCCGCAGAGGGGTGGCAATCGGTTCCGGGGCGTACGGTTCGAGCCATATGGGGAGGTCAGCCGCCGTCCGTCCGAGGCAGGAGCACGCGTGGGTCAGGTGTCGGGGTCCCGTTCCGGAGAGGCCGTCCGGGCGTGGGCGGAGGCGTTCGGCGCGGTGGCCGCCGCCGTGGCCGCCATGGTCGCCACCGCCGCCCTGGGCCTGTGGGCGGCCGGGGCCGGCGGCCTGCCGTCCGGCGCGTTCCCGGCCGTGCTGGCGGCGACCGTGGTGGCCGCCGTGGGCGGGACGGTGGAACTGACCGGCGGCGCCGGGTTCTTCGGCCGTACGGGTGCCACCCTCACGGTGGTTCCGCTGTCGGTGTCGCTGGCCGGGGCGCTCGCCCTGGCGGCGGGTCTGCTGCGGCCGCTGGGTCCGGTGCGCCACGGTCCGCCGCCGGACGGCCGGGAACTGGCGGCCCGCGCGGCCCGGGTGGCGGTGCTCTGGATCCCGGCGCTGCTGGTCCCGGCGCTGACCGCACGCCACACCTTCCGGATCGGGCTGGGCGGCGGACTGCTGGACGAGATCGGGGACGCGCTGGACGTACGGCCGGAGGTGGGGTTCCGCGCGGACGTGGCGGCCACCCTGGGCCGGGGGCTGCTGTGGCTGCTGGTGCTGTACGTGATCATCGCCCTCGCCGCGCGCCGCACCCCGCTCCCTCCCCCGCTGCGCCGCCTCCAGGACGCGGCCCGCCCGCCGGTCCGGGCGGTGCTGGGGCTGCTGCTGGGCTACGTCGTCCTGGGGCTGGTGGTGGGCCTGGTGACGCTGTGCACCCGGGGGCACCCGGCGGAGACCGCCGCCACCCTGCTGCTGGGGCTGCCCAACCTCTCCTGGCTCGCACTCGGCACGGGCCTCGGCGGCGCCTGGGAGGGAAACGTGCCCGACGCGATCGGGCTGCCGGTGCCGTACGCGCTCGCCGCGGTACTGCGCGAGCCGGGCGGCGGCACGGCGACGGTGGACCTGGCCTCGCTGGGCCGGTACGACGACCGGGCGTGGATCCTGGCCCTGGTGGCGGCCCTCGCGCTGGCGGCGGCCGCGTTCCTGATGGCCCGCCGCTTCCCCGCGCCGTGGTGGCGGCAGGCCCTCCGGCTGGCCCCCACCCTGGCCGTGGCCCTGGTGGCCGTCGGCCTGCTGACCCGGATCTCGGCGCGTTACGGGCTGTCGCTGTTCGGCATGGGCGACCTCGACGCCTTCGGCGGGGAGGTCCGGCTGCACCCCCGGCTGCCGCTGCTGCTGGGCTGGGGAGCGCTGTGGGGCCTGGTCGCGGGGGCAGGGGCGGGGGCACTCGCCGAGGCGCTCGCCCGCGTCCGGCGGCCGCGGGGCGGTGCCGGATAGCCGGTTAGGCTGACCGGGCGCGCGGCAGGGGAGACGCGACCGGAAAAGGAGGTGGGGATGGCGGGGGGCGAGGCGCCGCTGCCGGTCTTCGTCTACGGCACGCTGCGCCGCGGCGGCGTCAACTACGCCGCGTTCCTGCGCGGCCGGACGGCCGACGAGGTCCCGGCCCGGCTGGCGGGGGCGGTGCTGTACGAGGGGCCGGGCTATCCGTTCGCGGTGACCGCGCCGGCCGGTGAGGTCCGCGGCGAGCTGATGACGCTCGCCCCGGCCGGCCACGCGGCCGTGCTCGCCGCCCTCGACGAACTGGAGGGCCACCGCCCGGGGGACCCCGGCAGCCTCTACGACCGGGTGGTACGCGAGGTGCGCACCGAGCGGGGCGCGACCGTACGCGCGTGGGTGTACCTGGCCGGCGAGCGTATCGCCCGCCGCCTGCGCGCGGAAGGCGTCCGCGTCCCCGGTGGCGACTGGCCGCACCGCGCTTGACGGCGGGCGTGCGGCAGTCGGCGCGCGTGACGGCCGGCGCATGACGGCGGGCGCGTGTCCGGCGTCCGACGGCGGTCGGCGCAGCGTGACGAACACATGGTGGCCGGCGCGTCACGACCGACGCACGACGAAGCAAGCGCATCCCAAAACAGGCGCATCACAACAAGCGCGCCCCAATGAGCCCGCACCGCAACGGTCATACCGAGAACGGGCACACCAAGCCCCTCGCGTCACCACGGACACGCACCGCGTCACCGACCGTCCCACATGCTGAGCGGCCGCCGAACTCGCGCAACCCGTCGCCCCTTTGACCGGTCTTGCAGTTCGAACGGACGCCCTGTTGCCCGCTGTTCACCCTCCGTTGATCTCATGTCAAATGTTGATCAATTGATGTGAACACCGTGTAAACAGTCTTCTCATGAGCATGCCAAGCGCTGCACAGTCTGCCCGGGACCACAGGGTTCCGCGGTGCACGAGTGACAGCACCGCCCCCCGCCAGCGGCCCGGCCACCCCGGACCGTCATGACGCAAAGGGCGCTGAACAGTGCGTACATCCCCCACAACTCCCGGCCGAATACTGACTGTCGCCGTCGCGGTGGCCGCGGCAGCGGCCATGGCCGGAGGCGCCGTCGCCGCCCCGGCGACGGGCATGGCACGGAGCACGGCGACCACGACGAACACCGCGGCCACGGCGAGACCCGGCTCCGCGGCCTCACAGGTGGCCGGCGCCGACGTGCTGCGGGCGGCCCGCTCCGCCGCCGTCGCCCACGCCAAGGACACCGGCGTCGGCCCGCAGGAGACGCTGACCGTCAAGGACTCCCTGGTCGACCCGGAGGGCAAGCGCCACGTCCGGTTCGAGCGCGCCTACAAGGGCGTTCCGGTGGTCGGCGGCGACCTCGTCGTCCACCTCGACGCCAAGGGCCGCTACGCGGGCGCGACCCGGGCCGCGCGGCATCAGGTGGCCCTGAAGTCCGTCAAGCCGGAACTGACGGAGCGTCAGGCAGCCGCGAAGGCCGCCGAGGCGGTCAAGGGCACGGCGGGCCGGACCGAGCTGGTGGTGGACGCCACCGGCGGCACGTCCGTCCTCGCCTACCGGGTGACCGTCACCGGCGGGCACGCGGCCGAGAAGGGCGCCCTGCGCGCGGTGACCGTGGACGCCGTCTCGGGGAAGGTCCTCGCCACCACCCCGCTCACCGACGCGTTCATCTCCCCCAAGCTCAAGGACACCCTGCGCGCCAAGGGCCGCACCGCCGCCCCGCGCCTCGGCGCGGCGGCCACGCCGCGGACCGCCGGTTCCGGCGCCGCGGCCACCTACCCCGCGCAGGCGAACGGCAACGGCGCCTCGATCTTCGTCGGCACCGTCCCGCTGATCACCACGCAGACCGCACGCAGCACCTTCACGCTCAAGGACCTCAGCCGCGGCAGCGCCGAGACCCGGACCGCGGGCGGCCAGGAGCTCGAGACCTTCACCCAGGGCAAGGCGTTCACCAACAGCACCAACCGCTGGGGCAACGGCACCGCCTCCGACCCCACCACCGCCGCCGTGGACGCCCAGTTCGGCGTCACCAGCACCTTCGACTACTACAAGGGCACGTTCGGCCGCAACGGCATCAAGAACGACGGCGTCGGCCCGCGCGCCCTGGTGCACTTCGGCAACAAGGTGGGCAACGCCTTCTGGTCCCCCGACTGCTGGTGCATGCTCTACGGCGACGGCGACGGCGAAACGTTCAAGCAGCCCCTGGTGGCCCTGGACGTCACCGGCCACGAGCTCACCCACGGCGTCATCTCGGCCACGGCCGACTTCCAGCCGACCCGGGTGGACGCGCAGGGCAACCAGTTCGGCGAGGCCGGCTCGCTCAACGAGTCGTTCGCGGACATCTTCGGCACCGGCATGGAGTTCCGCACCAACAACGCGGCCAACCCCCCGAACTACCTGCTCGGCGAGAAGCTCGGCCTGGACCAGCAGTTCCTGCGCCGCCTCGACAAGCCCTCGCTGGACAAGCTGGAGGGCACGGTCGACTACTGGGACGCCGACTCCTACGACCGTGAGGTGCACGCCGGTTCGGGCGTCTCCTCGCACGCCTTCTACCTGCTCGCCGAGGGCAGCGGCAAGAAGACGATCGGGAAGTTCTCCTACGACTCCCCCACCTACGACGGCCGGTCGGTGACGGGCATCGGCCGGGACAAGGCGGAGCAGATCTTCTACCGGGCGCTCACCCGGTACATGGTCTCGACGTCCGACTTCCACGATGCTCGCAAGGCCACCCTCCAGGCCGCCGCGGACATCCACGGCGCCGGCAGCGCCGAGTACCAGGCCGTCGACCGCGCCTGGGCCGCGGTCAACGTGACCGAGGCCAACACCCCGTCCGCCCAGCACTGACGAGGACCGCGGGCCCCCGGCCGGACCGGCCGGGGGCCCGCGTGCTCATCCTGCCCGCTCCACCTCCGGGAACCATCCCGTCGGCACGTCCCCCGGCCGGGTGTCCCGGTCGCGCAGCCGCCGGTCGAGGAAGGCGGTGACGAGCCCCCGGGTGATCGCGACCGACCGGTCCGCCGGCAGCGCCCCGAGGACGCCCGTCACCGTCTCCCGGGAGACGGTGCCCCGTTCGGCCAGCCGCGGCAGCAGCGCGGCGGCGTCGGTGAACGCGCCGTGGGCGGTGTCGTGGACGATCAGCCGCCGGACGTGGCCCCGGCTGTGCCGGACGAGCGCGTCCCACGACGGCCGGTTGTCGGCCACGTCCGCGGCCGAACCGATCAGCAGGAACGGACGGCCGAGTCCCTTCTCCGCCACCTCGCCCAGCTCGACGCCCGTGCCGTCGGCCTTGGTCGGGAAGTGCATCTGGCCGTCGAGGTTGATCCCGGTGACGAGCCGCGTGTCGTGGCACATGGCCTGGGCCGCCGTGAAACCGCCCCCGGAGTGCCCGGCCATGCCGGTGCGCGACAGGTCCAGGGCCTCGGCCAGCCCGCGCGGCAGCGCGTGCCCCACCGCCGTACGGCCGCCGTGCCGGAGCGCGTGCAGCCGGTCCAGTACGAACGTGACGTCGCCCAGCCTGACCTTCATGCACTGCCGGGTGAGGGCCGCGAAGTCCGGCTTGTCCTTCATCAGCGCGGGGAGGACGGACGCCGCGAGCGTCCCGTCCGGGAACAGGACCTCGGACGCCTCGTAGGTGTGGTCGACGGTGACGACGACGTAGCCGCGCGAGGCCAGTTCCTCGACGAGGCCGGTGCCCCAGGTGCGCGGATCGCCGATCCCGGACGACCAGAGCACCACCGGCCGGGGTCCGCCGGGCAGCACCCGGGCGCCGGGGCGGGCGTGGCTCCGCGTCTCCCGCCAGTCCGTACTGCCGGGTGGCACATGGTAGTTGAGGGCGGCCATGCCGTCCTCCCCACCGAAGTGGACGGCCGCCGCGGGTTCCATGTGCGGCGCCGGCTCCGCGCCGCCCGGGCCGGCGACGGCCGGGTACCAGAAGCTCACCATCAACTCGCGCGCCTTGCCGGGTCGCCACGGGTCCGGCCGGGCGGTGTCGGTCAGGTGCAGCGCGGCCGTACCGATCGCGTGCGGGCCGGTGGGCGCGGGCAGCCGGAGCGGCACCGGGTCCGCCTTCGGCCGGCCGGGGACCGCCGCCGCGGCCCGCGCCGCCGGTCCGACGACGGCGGCCAGCAGGGCGGCGGCCACCACGGTCCGCCGTCCGGGCGGGACCGCCGCGGGGCGCTGCCGGGTCTCGTACGTCGGCACGTGCTCTCCCTCCTCGCCCGCCGCGGGCCGGCGGGTCGCCGCGGCCTCGGCGAGTGCCGGGCGCGCGGGTCCATTCTGGCCGGATCACGCGCGTCGAACGGCCGTCGGCCGGATGCCGGTTGACGCTCCCGGCCGGACTATTGAAGATGCAATGAACATTGGCGTCCCGCCGCGGGTGGACCGTTCCACCGAGTCGTGACGGCGCCGGGACCTGCCCGAAACGGAGTGCACCCATGACCACGTTCCGGAAGAGACTGCTGACCGGTGGCGCCGCCGCCCTCTCCGGTGCCGCGCTGCTGGGCGCGGGCCTCGCACAGCCGGCGGCCGCGGTCGACCTGCCGCACGCCCCGGTGGCGTACTTCGCCTCCGGGACCGACCTGACCGGCGGACGGGCACCGGTCGACATCACGGATCCGACGTGCCGGAACCTCGCCGAACCGGCGCTGTCGGCCGTCAACTTGACCACCGCCGACATCCAGGTCTACTTCGACCGCGACTGCCGCACCGGGCGGCCCGGGCATCCGAGCGACCTCTACGACGCGCTCGGCAGCCTGCACTGGGGAACTTCCCGTACCCGGCGCTCAGTTACCGCGTGGTCCGGCACTGACCGGTCCGTTCGCCCGAGAGCGGGTGAGAGGGCACGGCGGGCACGGCCGCGCCTCACCGCCCGGGGCGCGGTCCCTCGCCCCACCCCCGTCCCACCGGAACCGGACGGCGCCGCCCGGACCGGCCCGTCAGGCAGCCGCCGACAGCGGCTGCTCCGCCCAGATCGTCTTGCCGCCGGCCGTGAACCGGGTGCCCCACCGCCGGCAGAGCTGGGCGACCAGCAGCAGCCCCCGGCCGCCCTCGTCGAAGGCCCGGGCCCGGCGCATCCGCGGCGACGTGCTGCTGCCGTCGGACACCTCGCAGATCAGCGCGCCGTCCCGGATCAGGCGGAGCCGGATGGGCGGGGCGGCGTGCCGGATGGCGTTGGTGACCAGTTCGCTGACGACGAGCTCCGTGGTGAAGGCGAGGTCCTCCAGCCCCCACGCGGCGAGTTGGCCGGCCACGCGCTTGCGGGCGTCGGCCACCGACGCGGGGTGGTCCGTCAGCTCCCAGGTGCTCACCCGGTCGGCTTCCAGCGCCCTGGTGCGGGCGAGCAGCAGGGCGACGTCGTCGGCGGGACGCTCCGGGAGGAGGGCGGCGAGGACGTCGTCGCAGACGCGTTCCAGCCCGGCGGTGACGGGCCGGGCCAGGGTCCGCCGCAGCAGCCGGCTCCCCTCCGCGTCGGAACCGGAACCGGGCGCGGAGCCGGAAGCGGAACCGCTGCCGGTTCCCGAACCGAGGCCGGTCACGGAACCGGAACCGGCTCCCCACCCCTCCACCAGCCCGTCGGTGTACAGCGCGAGCAGACTGCCCTCCGGCACCTCCACCTCCAGCGACTCGAACGGCAGCCCGCCGACGCCCAGCGCCGGCCCGGGAGGCAGTTCCAGGAAGCGGGCGGTGCCGTCGGGGTCACCAGGACGGGCGGCGGGTGGTCGGCGCTCGCGGCGACGAGCCGGCGGGAGACCGGGTCGTACACCGCGTAGAGGCACGACGCGTCCGTCTCCCCCGCCTCGTCGCCGGCGTCGCCGTCCCGCGCCTGTGCCGCGCGGTCCTGGGCGAGCTGGACGACGAGGTCGTCGAGGTGGGTCAGGAGCTCGTCGGGCGGCAGGTCGATGTCGGCCAGCGTGCGGACGGCCGCGCGGAGCCGGCCCATGGTGGCGGACGCCTGGAGGCCGTGGCCGACGACGTCGCCGACGACGAGCGCGACCCGGGCCCCGGAGAGCGGGATCACGTCGTACCAGTCGCCGCCGATGCCGGTCTGCGCGGTGGCGGGCAGGTACCGGGAGGTGACCTCGACGGCCGCGTGACCGGGCAGCCGCGCGGGCAGCAGGCTGCGCT
The DNA here is from genome assembly GCF_050937075.1 of Streptomyces sp. CA-181903. NCBI lineage: Bacteria > Bacillati > Actinomycetota > Actinomycetes > Kitasatosporales > Streptomycetaceae > Streptomyces > Streptomyces sp. CA-181903. The sequence continues at coordinate 7,039,106 of NZ_JBNJLY010000001.1, read as the reverse complement.
GGAGTGTCAGGGCGACGGCGCGTTCGCGCGCGTACCGCCGGGCGTTCTCGACGCACACGGCGGCGCGGGCGGTGATCTCCTCGGCGAGCAGCAGGTCGTGGTCGTCGAACGGCTCGGTGTCCGGGTGCCGGACGAACAGGGCGAGCCCGGAGACGGTGTCGTGCGCGGCGAGCGGTACGACGAGGAGGGAGCCGACGCCGCGGGCGCGCACGGCGGGCGGCAGCGCGGGCGTGCCCCCGGTCCAGAAGCGGACCGCCGGTTCGTCGCCGCGGTGGCGGGCGGGTTTGCCGGTGGCGAGGGCGAGTGCGGGCGCCGAGTGCGGCGGACAGCGGTAGGTGCCGCTGGAGGAGGGGAAGGGGTCGGGGCCGGACGGGTCCTCGGGGACGGCCCAGCGCCGGGCGGTGCGGCGCAGCTCCACGCTCTCGCCGGTGCCGGGCCGCCCCGCGTCCGCGCCGGCGCCGTCGGGGAGCAGGTCGACCGCGACGAAGTCGGCGAACCGGCCGACGGTGGACTCGGCGAGCTCGGCGGCGGTGCGGTCCATGTCCAGCGTGGTGCCGATCCGGGCGCCGGCGTCGTTGACGAGGGCGAGCCGCTGCCGGGCGCGGTACTCGGCGGTGACGTCCAGGGCGGCGAGGGAGAGCCCGCGGGTGCGGCCGTCGGCGTCCTTGATGGGCGTGAAGAAGCTGGCCCAGGCGCGCTCCCGGCCGTCGCCCGGGGACACGAAGTAGTTGTCGGCGCGGACCGCCCGGCCGGTGCGGAGAACCTCGTCGCCGATGCGGGCGAACTCCTCGAAGGGCGCCCCGGGGAGCAGCTCGTCGAGGCGGCGGCCGGTGAGGCCGTCGCGGTCCAGGCCGCTCAGCCGGATCATCTCGTCGTTGGCGGTCACCAGCCGGTTGTCCCGGTCGTAGACGGCGATCCCGATGGGGAACTGGGCCAGCGCCCACCGCCCCAGGTCGGCCGCGTCCTCCGGCGGCGGGCCGGGAGCGTCCGGTGCGGCGTTCGTGTCCATACGGATTCATCCCGTTGCTCGGTGCGGTTCGGCGGTTCTCGCGATCCGCACGAATCGAGGCCGGACTGATTGTTCCCGCGTGCCGCGGCGGTTAAGCGTCCGTGCGCGGCGACCGCCGGTTTCCGGGAATTCCGCTCGGCCGATCGGCGGGGCGCGGCGCCCGGGGCACGGCTCCCGAACAGGGGCTGGGGGCGGGCCGGGGGCCGCTCCGGCCGCGGGAATCCGCGCCGTGCGGAAATCGGGGACTTCCGCACGGAATTCCCGCGTCCGTCGTCCGGAAATGACGGGTCCGCCATTTCCGGGCGGTCGGGGGAATGGGAGCCCCGGACGTTCCACGCCCCGTGCGCCGCCTCTCCCCCGTGTCGCCCGGACGGTCTCAGGGGTGTGCCCGTCCGCCCGTCGCGGGGAGGTCTGCGCAGCAGTGGCGGCACCGGGTGGCGGCCGCCGGGAGGTCCTCGGAGAGACAGGACGGGCAGGTCCGCAGGGGTCCCGGCTCGTCGAAGACGACGGCGCCGCGGCGGGCCTGGACGTGCCGGTACGGGAGGACGATGAAGAAGTAGACGACGGCCATGAAGATGAGGAAGTAGATGGCCGCGGAGATGAAGGCGCCGAGGTCGAGGTAGGTGGCCTTGTTCCCGGCCCGGCCGAGCTGCCAGCCGAGGCCGAGCGAGCGGCCGCCCTGCAGGCTGGCGATGATCGGGTTGATCACGAAGTCCGTGAACGCCTTGATGAGGGTGCTCAGCGCCAGCGCGATGATCAGGCCGACCGCGACGACGACGATGTCGCCGCGCATGACGAAGTTCTTGAATCCCTTGAGCATGACCGGTTCCCGAGGTTCGGACATTTCGGATATGACGTCTCGAACGCTACCTTTTGCCCGCCGAAAACCGGCGGAGCCGCCCGGGAAACCCCGGGCGGCTCCGCCCTGCCGCCGTCGCGCGCGCTACTTGCCGGCGCGGATCGCGAAGGGCAGCCGCTTGTTCGCGAACGACTGGTCGCCGTTGCTCACCGAGAACCCGCTGTCCGCCGTGACCACGTCCTTGGGCGCGGACCCGGCCACGGCCAGCCGCAGCCGGTAGACGGCCTTGGCGCCGGGGGCGAGGGTGGTCCGGTTCGGGAGCAGCGCGGCGCCCATGCCCGGGTCGCAGCCGCCGGCCGTCAGGGCGACCTTCTCCCAGCCGTGGCCCGGCCGGTACTGCTGGAGGACCAGGTCCTTCGGGGTCAGCGCGTGCCGCTTGCCGGCGCCGTAGGCGAAGTAGTTGACGTTCAGCGCCGGGTAGGCGCGGTTGGTGGTGTTGCGCACGGTGATGGTGAAGGGCTGCGCCGCGCCGCCGCGCGTCAGCTTGGCGGTGCCGTTCGTCCAGCCGGCGACGGAGACCTGCGGCCGGGTGGCGGTCACCGTGCGGGCCGGCGCCCGGTAGGTGTGGCCCCGGCCGTCGGCGACGGACGCGTTGACGGTGAGGGTGCCCGGGCTGTCGAGGTCCTGGAACCGCAGGGCCACGGCGTACGGGTGCTTGGCGCTCGCCTTGGGGGCGGAGACCGGGAAGGTGAACGTGCCGTGGTGCGGCCAGCTGCCGCCGCCGGAGCGGGTGTCGAGGTCCACCCAGGCGTGCTTGGCGGGCTCGTAGCGCTGGACCGTCACCGAGTCGGTGCTGAACCCGCGGCTGCTGACGTCGAGGCGGGCGGTGCCCTTCGCGACGGGGGTGCGCAGGGTCAGCCCGGCCTTGGACCACAGGCCGATGGGGGCCTGGGCGGAGGCGACGGAGTAGGAGAGCGCGCCCTTGCCCGCCAGGGTCGGCGGCACCTCCGGCGTCTGGGCCTGGTCGGCGGCGGGCGCCGCCGGCGCGGCGGACGCGCGGAAACCGCCGCAGTCGGGTTTCGCCGACGCGGTCCGCGCCGGCGAAGCTGCCGCGGCCGGCCACGCGGTGCCCGCGACCACGACCCCGGCCGCCAGCACCACCGCCGCCTTCCCGGCCGCCTTCCGCACGCCCGACGACCGCCGCTGTGCGACTCTCTCTGTCATCAACTGTCCCCGCATTCGGGTTGTGTCCACCTCTGCACGATTCCGGTTGGGGAGAGGGCGTACCCCCGCTGGGGGCTCCCTCCGCCGCGTCCGGACCCACTCGTTCTCTCCCGCGGCCCGAGAAGGGGTGAACGCGTGTGGTTCCGGCTTCCGTTCGGGGAACACTAGCGGGCCGTCAGGACCGGCGCACCAGCGCCCCGGCCGCTCACCCCCGATGTCACCCCGAGGCCCCCGCATCACCACCAAGACGACCACCGCGACCCCGGCCGGCACCCCGGCGGAAACGAACGCGGCGAGGTGCAGCCCGGCGGCTGGCAGTGTTGACGACCCGTCCGCTATCGTCCAGCCGCCCGGCGGCGACCGAGGCGGCGGTGGACGGCGTGCAGGCCGCCATGGTCCAGCCCTTCTCGGTGGGCGACAGGCCCAGGACGCTGCACGAGGCCGTCCCCATGTCGGCCGTCGAGGAGCGCGGGGCGTCGCCCGCCGAGGCCGTCGAAGAGGCGCGGGAGCGGCTGGCCGCCTTGTCCGCTGAGCGGTATCCGCATCTCGTCGCGCTGGCCGGGGAGCTCACCGGTCCTGACATGGACAGCCGTTTCGAGTTCGGGCTGGCCCTGCTGCTGGACGGGCTGGGGGTGCTGCGGGAGGCCGGGGCGGGGTAGTCGGCCGGGCTGCGGCTTGGGAGGGGTGTGGCGTCTGTGATGTGCTGTGGCGTTCCGTTTGCTCGATCCCGCTCGCCAGGAGGCGCCCCAGCATGGCCCGGATACCGATACCCAAGGCACCGCCCGGAACGCGGTGCCCAGTGGAGGAGGAGGCGGCGGAAGGGCCTCCCGGGGGGCGCGGCCCGGGCCGCCTCCGCGGGCTTCCGGCCGGCGCCGGCCGGTTGCCGCGGCTCGGCCGGCTCGACGCCGCCGACCGGGCCGTGCTCGGGTTCTACGCGCTCACCAGGGTCGCCGTCCTGATCACCGGGTACTGCGGCGCGTGGCTGTTCGCCCCGGACCCCGAGGCCCGGCAGGCGCCCTCGTTCCTGTCGCTGTGGGCGCGCTGGGACTGGGACTTCTTCCGGCGGATCGCGGAGCACGGCTACTTCGCCGAACCCGGCGCACCCGGCTCCGCCCACCCGGACAACCGGGAGGCGTTCTTCCCCGGCCTGCCGATGGTCCTGCGGGCCGTGCACACGGTGGTGCCGAGCTGGCCGCTGGCCGGGCTGCTGGTCTCCTTCGCGGCCGGCGCGGTGGCCGCCGTGGCGCTCGCCCGCATCGCGCGGCTGCGCCTCCCGGCGGAGGCCGGGGAGCGGGCGGGGCCGCGGGCCGCGCTGTTCCTGCTGGTGTCGCCGTGCGCGGTGTTCCTGGCCGTCGGCTACACGGAGGCCCTGTTCCTCGCCTTCGCCCTGCCGGCCTGGCTGGCCGCCGAGCGGAACCGCTGGGCGCTCGCCGCCGTCCTGGGTGCCCTGGCCACGACGGTACGGATCAGCGGTCTGTTCCTGGCGGCGGCGCTCGTCGTCCGGTTCCTGCTCGCCGCGCGGGAGTCCGGACGGGGGCACCGGCGGTGGCGCTCGGCCGGCTGGCTCGCGCTCCCCGTGCTGCCCGCCCTGGTCTACGGCTGGTACCTCCGGGCGCGTACCGGCGACTGGATGGCCTGGAAGCACGCGCAGGAGCGCGGCTGGTACCGGCAGTTCCACACGCCGTGGGAGGCGTGGCAGCACACCTGGGACGGCGCCTTCTCGCACACCAACCCCACCGCCTATGCCGCGATGTTCCAGGCGGAGCTGCTCGCCATGGTGGTCGGGGTGCTGCTGCTGGCCCTGTTGCTGTGGCGGCGGCAGTGGCCGGAGGCGGTGTACATCGGACTGAGTCTGTGGGCGCTGGGCACCTCGTACTGGTACATGTCGGTCCCCCGGGCCACCCTGCTGTGGTGGCCGCTCTGGGTCGCCCTGGCCGTGGCGAGCGTGCGGCGGCCGTGGGTCCGCGCCGCCTACCTGACGGTGGCGGCCCCCTGGCGACCGTGCTCACCCTGGTCTTCACCTCCGGCAAGTGGGCCGGCTGACGGACCGGGACCCGCCACGCACCGGCCGGCGCCTACCGCACACCGGCCGGCACCCGCCACACACCGCTCAACTCCCACCACACACCGGCCGGCACCGCCACACACCGCTCAACGCCCACCCCACTCCGTTCAGCGCTCGCCCGCCACCGCGTCGCTCCCCTCGGCGGGTGCCGCCGTCCCACCGCCGCCGGCCGCCTCCAGGGTCCAGCTCGCCAGCAGCCGCAGCGACTCGGCGGACGCCGAGCCCGGCTCCGCGTGGTACGTCACCACCCGCTGGTCCTGGTCCACGGGCAGCACCAGCGTCTCGCAGGCGAGGGTCAGCGGGCCGACGACGGGGTGGCGCAGCTCCTTGATCCCGAAGCACTTGTCGCGGACGTCGTGCGCGGCCCACAGCTTCCGGAACTCGGGGCTCTTCATGGACAGCTCGCCGATCAGCGAGGCGAGGGCGGGGTCGTCGGGGTAGCAGCCGGCGTGCGACCGCAGCAGCGCGACGATGTCGGACGCCTTGCCGTTCCAGTCCGCGTAGAGGTCCCTGGTCGCCGGGTCGAGGAAGACCATCCAGGCCATGTTGCGCCGCTGCGGGGGCAGGGCGCCGAAGTCGCCCAGCAGCGCGGTGTTCATCCGGTTCCAGGCGAGGATGTCCAGTCGGCGGCCGAGCACGTGCGCGGGCACGTTCTCCATGGAGTCCAGCAGGTGCCGCACGGCGGGCCGGACGCGCTGCGGCCGGTCGGCGGGGCGGCGCGGGCGGTTCTCGGGGCGGGCGAGTTTGTGCAGGTGGTGCCGTTCGGCCGTGTCCAGCCGGAGCGCGTCGGCGATGGCGTCCAGCACCGACGTCGACACGTTCTGTCCCCGGCCCTGTTCGAGCCGGGTGTAGTAGGCGACGCTGACCCCCGCGACCTGGGCCAGTTCCTCGCGCCGCAGCCCCGGCACCCGCCGCCGCCCGCCGAAGGGCGTCAGCCCCACGTCCTCCGGCCGCAGCCGGGCGCGGCGGGAGCGGAGGAACTCGCTGAGCTCTGTGCGCTGGTCCATCCCCCCAGTGTCCCCCAGCACGCGGAACGGCCCGCGCCGCGAGGGTGGTCCTGTCAGTGGTAGGCACCGCGAGCCTACGTTGAACGGGGTTCTGGCTGGGCGCCGCGCGGGCTCGCATGATCGGGGGCATGAACAGCATGACCGTCGCCGCGTACGCCGCCCCGGCCCCGAAGGCCCCGCTGCGGAAGACCACCATCACCCGACGCGCCCTGGGGGCGCACGACATCCTCATCGACATCAAGTACGCGGGCATCTGCCATTCCGACATCCACACCGTCCAGGGCGACTGGGGCGACCGCGTCTACCCGATCGTCCCCGGCCACGAGATCGCCGGCGAGGTCGCCGCGGTCGGCGCCGAGGTCACCCGGTACGCCGTCGGCGACCGGGTCGGCGTGGGCTGCTTCGTGGACTCCTGCCGCACCTGCGACAACTGCCGGGCCGGACTCCAGCAGTACTGCACGGGCGAGTCGGGCATGATCGGCACCTACGCCGCCACCGGCCGGGACGGCGAGCAGACGCAGGGCGGCTACTCGACCCACGTCGTCGTGGACGAGGAGTACGTCCTCCGGATCCCGGACGCCATCCCGCTGGACGCCGCCGCCCCGCTGCTCTGCGCGGGTGTGACGCTGTACTCCCCGCTCGCCCACTGGCAGGCCGGCCCCGGCAAGAAGGTCGCGATCGTCGGCCTGGGCGGCCTCGGCCACCTCGGGGTGCGGATCGCGGACGCGATGGGCGCCGAGGTCACCGTCCTCAGCCAGTCGCTGCGCAAGAAGGAGGACGGCCTGCGGCTCGGCGCCGACCACTACCGCGCCACCTCCGACCCGGCCACCTTCGAGGAGCTGGCCGGCACCTTCGACCTGATCGTCAACACCGTCTCGGCCGACCTGGACCTGGACGCCTACCTGGGCCTGCTGCGCCCGGGCGGCACCATGGTCCAGCTCGGCGGTCCGGAGAAGCCGCTGGCCCTCTCGGCGTTCGCCCTGATCACCCACCGCAAGTCGCTCGCCGGCTCGATGATCGGCGGCATCCCCGAGACGCAGGAGACGCTGGACTTCTGCGCCGAGCACGGCATCGCCGCCGAGGTCGAGGTGATCGAGGCCGCGCGGGTCAACGAGGCGTACGAGCGGGTGCTGGCCGGCGACGTCCGCTTCCGGTTCGTCATCGACACGGCCACCATCTGACGCCGGACGCACCGCGAGCACGGCCCCGGGCGCAGGAAGGGCGCGCCCGGGGCCGTCCCGTACCCGTCAGGGCAGCTGGGCGCCGAGGGCGCTCAGCGCGTCGGTGACGGGCTGGAAGAACGTCTCGCCTCCGGACGAGCAGTCGCCGCTGCCGCCGGAGGTGATGCCGACGGCGGACGAGTCGGAGAACAGGGCGCCACCGCTGTCGCCCGGCTCGGCGCAGACGGTGGTGTCGATCATTCCGGTGACGGAGCCCTCCTGGTAGTTGACGGTGGCGTCGAGCCCGGTGACCTGGCCGCCGTACACCCCGGTGGTGCTGCCGCTGCGCTGCACCGACTGGCCCACGGCGGCCTCCGCGGCGCCGGAGATGGGCTGCTGTCCGCCGTCGTAGAGGTCGACGGCGCTGGGGTGGTCGATGTTCGCCGTGTATCTGACGAGGGCGTAGTCGTGGCCGGGGAAGACGGACGTCACCGTCCTGCCGATGGCGGCGCCGCTCTGCCGGTCGGACCAGGTGGACGAGATGTTGCCGCAGTGCCCGGCGGTGAGGAAGTACGCCTGCCCGTTCTTGGTGACGTTGAAGCCGAGGGAGCAGCGGGCGCTCGGGGCCCAGATGGCGTCGCCGCCGGCGAGGGTCGGCCGGAAGGCGCCCGGCACCCGCCGGAGGGTCGCGGCGTCGCCGAGGGAGGCGACGGCCTTGTGGAGCCGGGCGAGCCGCTCGCCGCGCACGGTGCTGTCGGCCTTGACGACGATCCGGTTGGTGCGCGGGTCGACCGCCCAGGCGGTGCCGGGGATCCGGGCCTGGGCGTCCAGGGTTTTTCTCGCCGCGGCGAGCCGTGCGGCCGACCGGGCGACCATGCGTGGTTCGGCGCCCGCCGCCCGCACGGCGGCGGCGGTCTTGGCGTCGACGACGTTGACGACCAGTTTCCGGGCCGCGGCGTCGTAGTAGGCGCCGGCGGTCCGGTCGCCTAGGTCGTGGGTGATCCGGTGGGCGAGCCCGCCGGCCTGGGTGTCGGTCAGCGGAGCGGGGTCCGGCGCGGGGGCCGCGCCCGCGCCCTGGGCGCCGAGGGCGGTCGCCGTCATGACCGCCGCCGCGGCCGCGGCCAGGGCGGCGTGGCGCGCGCGTGTGCGTCGTGTAGTCAACTGGACCTCCTGTGAGGGGGGTGTGCCCGCCGTGGTGCGGTGGGCCCGGAGGTAGGCGAAGGGCCGGCTGCGACGTTATGCCACCCGCACGGGGAAGCCGATCGTCGCGTCCATGCCAAACGTGAGCCGAGTATCGAACCGCGCCCGTCCGTCTACAAGGGACGGCACCCGCCGACTCCCTTGGGACACACGGGAAACCGGTCACCCCGCGACGCCTCCCCCGGCCGTCCCGCACCCCGGAACGGCACCCCCGCCCCGGGCCGCCGCCCACCCTCCCAGAGGTCACGGCCGCCGCCCGGCCGGGCAACGGCCACCGGCACGGACCACCGGCACGTCCCCGGCCCCCGCGCACAACGGCCGTAAATGGCCGCCCCTTCAGCCACCCGTGACATGACGGACACCGAAATCTCCCGCCGCCCGCCCGGCAACCCTTCGGCCGCCTACGGACTCTTCTCCGGAGGGCGCGGCACCGCCGCGTCCCGCGACGACGGTCACACGGAAACCGAGGGACGCATGGGCGGGGTAGGCGGAAGGACCACGAGGCGGGCGAGGCCGGAGGCGCCACCGGCGCGCCGGGCGGAACTGCTGATGCTGGGCTTCGCGGTGCTGCTCACCCTGTTCGGCCACGCCTGCGTGGGGCTGGCCACGGCGGACCGGCTGCCGGACGACCTGTTCGAGTACGCGGCCGGGCTGTCGGCCGCCGCGGGCGCCGGGCACCTGATGGTCCGCCGGTTCGCGCCGTACGCCGACCCGTTGATCCTGCCGCTGGCCGTGGCCCTGAGCGGGCTGGGACTGGTCCTGCTGCAGCGCCTCGACCTCTCGTACGCCATCCGGTTCCACGCCACCCCGAGCGAGGGGAACCAGCGGCTGTGGAGCGTCATCGGACTGGCCGTCTGCCTGGCCGTGCCCGCGCTGCTCAAGGACCACCGCCACCTGCGGCGGTACACGTACGTGATGGTGTTCGGCGCCCTGGTGCTGCTGATGGCCCCGGCGTTCTTCGGGGCGGACGCCTACGGCGCCAAACGCTGGATCCGGCTGGGCGCCCTCTCCTTCCAGCCGGGCGAGTTCGTCAAGATCGGCATCGCCGTCTTCTTCGCCGGCTACCTGACCCAGTACAAGGACGCCCTGGCCCTGACCGGCCGCCGCGTCCTGGGCTTCCCGCTGCCGCGGGGACGCCAGTTCGGGCCGATCGCCGCCGTGTGGCTGCTGAGCCTGCTGGTCCTCATCTTCGAACGGGACCTGGGCACGTCGCTCATCTTCTTCGGACTGTTCGTGATCATGCTGTACGCGGCCACCGAGCGCGGCGGCTGGGTGGTGTCGGGCCTGCTGATGTTCGCCGTGGGCGCCGCGGTGGTCGGCAGCCTCGAACCGCACGTGAAGGGCCGCGTCTCCGCCTGGCTGCACCCGATGTCCTACTGGGACACGCCCCGGCCGCCGGGCATCGTCTCCGACCAGTCCGCCCAGGCGCTCTTCAGTTTCGGCAGCGGCGGCGTCCTGGGCACCGGGCTCGGCAGCGGCCACTCCGACCTCATCGGCTTCGCCGGCCGCAGCGACTTCATCCTCACCACCGTCGGCGAGGAGCTGGGCCTGGCCGGCCTGATGGCCGTCCTGCTGCTCTACGCCCTCCTCGTCGAGCGCGGCTTCCGTACGGCCCTGGGCGCGCGCGACGCGTTCGGCACCCTGCTCGCCACCGGGCTGTCAGGGGCCCTCGCGCTCCAGGTGTTCGTGGTCGCCGGCGGGGTCACCGGCCTGATCCCGCTGACCGGCAAGGCCCTGCCGTTCCTCGCCTCGGGCGGCTCGTCCCAGGTCGCCACCTGGGTGCTCGTCGGCCTCCTTCTCAAAATCAGCGATGCGGCCCGCCGGCCGGACCCGGCCCCGGCGGCGGCCGGAGTGGACGAACAGGCGACGCAGATGATCCATCGGTAGCCCAACTCCCGCGCGGGCACGACCCCTTGCCCCGTTGTTCAACAATCCCTATCGTCGTCTGACACCACCGCCCCTTTCACACCGGCGAGGTGTCCATGCGCACACCCCCGCACGCCACCACCCCCGCCGCCGCCCGGGCCGCGTTCCGCTCCGGCCGCGCCGAGCCCACCGCGGGCTGGGCGGACGGCCACACCCAGGCCAACCTGATCGCCGTTCCGGCCGACTGGGCGTACGACATGCTCCTCTTCGCCCAGCGCAACCCGCGGCCCTGCCCGGTCCTCGACGTCACCGAGCCGGGCGGCGTCACCACCCCGCTCGCCCCGGGCGCCGACCTGCGGACCGACCTGCCCAAGTACCGCGTCTGGCGCGACGGGCGGCCGGTGGCCGAGCCCACCGACGTCGGCGACGTCTGGCGGGACGACCTCGTCGCGTTCCTCATCGGGTGCAGCTTCACCTTCGAGGGCGCCCTGCGCACGGCGGGCGTACCGCTGCGCCACGTGGAGCAGGGCCGCAACGTCTCCATGTACGTGACGAACCGTCAGTGCCGCCCGGCGGGCCGGCTCCGCGGGCCGCTCGTGGTGTCCATGCGCCCGATCCCCGCCGGCCTGGTCGCGACCGCGCACCGGCTGACCGCGCTGATGCCCGCCGTGCACGGCGCGCCCGTGCACGCCGGCGACCCGGCGGAACTCGGCATCGCGGACCTGGCCCGGCCGGACTTCGGCGACCCGTGCGCCGCCCGGGAGGGGGACGTGCCCGTCTTCTGGGCCTGCGGCGTCACCCCGCAGGCCGCCCTGGCGGCCTCCGCGCCGCCCTTCGCGATCACCCACGCCCCCGGGCACATGCTCGTCACGGACGTCCGCGACGAGGAGTACCGGGTGCTGTGACGGCGGCCGCCGCCCCGTCGCCTCCCGGCCTTCAGGAGCAGCTGCTGCTGCTGCTGCAACTCGACGACGAGCAGCTGCTCGACGAACAGCTCGATCCCGAGGAACAGCTCGACCCCGATGAGGAGTCGGACGAGGAACAGCCGGAACAGGACGAGCAGAGCAGACCGCCGGTGTGCCCGGCCGAGCTACCGGAGTCGCGCGTGGTGCCGCCGCCGCAGGAGGCACCGACGACGAGCACCGCGCCACAGGACCACGAGGAGGACGACGAGGACGACGAGGACGCGGCGGTGCCGGCGTCCGAGGGGCTCCGGTGGCTCCGGCCGTTCCGCGACCGCCGGGAGGGCGCCGGCCCCTGTGCGGCGACGCGTTCGAACTCCCGGCGCAGCCGGCCGTCGGGCAGCGCGCCCGTGCCGCCCACCGCGACCACGCCCGCGGCGCCCTCCGGGTGGCGGGCCGGGTCGGGCTCGTTCCAGGGGGCCGCGCCGATCCGCTCCCGCGCCGCCAGGCGGCCCTCCGAGGTGAAGGGCATCAGCGTCTTCCGCCGCCGACACAGCAGCCGCACCGTGATGCCGCACCCGACCAGGGCGAGGGCCGCGATCGAGGCGGGCCGGAACGTCACCAGGGCGACGACGCCCGTCAGCAGCAGCCCGAGCGGCTGGATCCACGAGGCCCGGGGCCACCAGCGCTGGACGTCCGGCCGCAGCAGCACCCCCCGTTGGACCAGCGAGCGGTGCAGGTCCCCTACGGCCGGGTCCTCGCGCAGGTCGCGGCGGAGCTTCCGCAGCGAACGGGCCCAGTCGTTGCCGCAGTGGCGCAGCAGCGCGCGTTCCAGGGCGTCGCGCGAGGCGGGGCTGACGACCGTGACCCGGCCGCCGTCCACGGTGACGCGCCCGTCCTGGTGCATCGCGGTGATCACGGTGTCCGCGACGCGGCCCGCGCCGCCGGTCAGATAGGCGAGGTCGAGCCGGTCGAGCCCGGCCCCGGGCAGCACGTCGCCCTGGCCCAGGTACCACAGCCGCAGCACCCAGACCGTGGGCGCGACGACGGTCAGCACGGTCAGCACAAGCAGAAGGATCATCGGTCGCTGCCTTTCGGTCGGCGCGTCGCGGGCCGGGCGGACAGGGCCGCCGCGAGGCGGCGGAGCGGGCCGGGCCGGGTGGTCTCCTCCGGCGCGGCAGTCCACTCCGTCAGCCGCCGGGCCGGCTCGCCGGAGACCGCGGCGGTGCGCAGCAGGTGGCGGGCGAAGTCCCGGGCGTCGCGCCGGTAGCCGTGCTCCATGGGCCGGCCGGCGGCGTAGGCGAGGAACAGCGGCCGGTACCGGTCGCCGAGGATGCCGGCGAGTTCCGGGGCGACCTTGGCGACGACGCGGAGCCGCTTGGTCAGCAGCACGTCGCGCTGCACCGCCAGCCGGGCCGGGTCGAAGCCGGCCGGCGGCGGGGTGTCCTCGACGAGGGCGGAGAGCAGGCCGTGCTGGGCGCGGGCGAGCCGCCGGCGGGCGGCGTCGAGGTCAGCCGACACGGCCGGCCGGGCCGTACGTCCGGGCGGTCACGGCGCGGACGGCGTCGAGTTCGGCGGCCAGCCCGTCCGCCGAGGGGAAGTCGTCGTCCCGTTCCAGCAGGACACCGGGCGGGGTGACGCGGGAGCACAGGTCGGCGAGGACGTCGAGGACGGGCGGGCCGACGGGATGGGCGTGGGTGTCGTGCCACACGCCGTCGTGCTCGTGGCCGCCGGCCACGTGGACGTAGGCGATGGCCTCCACCGGGAGCTCGTCGAGCGCGCGGGACGGGTCCTCGCCGCGGTTGACGTGGTTGGTGTGCAGGTTGGCGACGTCGACGAGGAGCCGTACGCCGGTCCGTTCGACGAGTTCGGCGAGGAACGCGCCTTCGGTGAAGTCCTCGTCGGGCCAGGCCAGGTAGCCGGCGATGTTCTCCAGCGCGAGCGGTACCGGCAGAGCCTCCTGGGCCAGCCGGACGTTGGCGCAGAGGACGTCGAGGGCGTCCCGGGTCCGCGGGACGGGCAGCAGGTGCCCGGCCTCCAGGCGGTGGGACGGCAGCAGCCTGCCGCCGGACCGCACGAAGGCGATGTGCTCGCTGACCAGCGGGGAGCCGAGGGCCTCCGCGAGGTCGGCGAGGGCGGCGAGCCGGGCGAGGTCGGGCCGCTCGGCGCCGCCCAGCCCGAGCGAGACGCCGTGCGGCACGACGGGCAGACCGCGGGCGCGCAGCCGGCGCAGCGGCTCGGGCAGGCGGCCGGGGCACAGGTTTTCGGCCACCACCTCGACCCAGTCGACGCCCGGCAGCGCCGCGATGTCGTCCGCGATCTCCGGCCGCCAGCCGATCCCCGTCCCCAGCGTCCCCGAGACATTCATGATCCCCACCCCAAGGCCCCCGGGGCCTTGGGGACCCCGGGTGATTCCGCCCGCTCACCATATAAATCCCCGGGGGAAACGGGACAGGGCCGTGGAGTGATCCAGGTCACCCCACGGGGGCGGCCAGCAGGTCGGGGTGGTGGCGCCGGGCCACGCCCGGGTGGGCCCGCAGCCAGCCCTTGATCTCGTTGCGGCCGTACTCGGCGAACAGCGGGTTCGCCGCGTCCTGGGTCACGCCGGGGGCGCGGTGCGCGTGCGGGAAGGGGACGGGCTCGATACGGGCGTCCAGCCGCGGGTTGTAGAAGAAGGGGACGGAGTAGCGCTCGCGGGCGCCGGGCGGGCTGACGACGCGGTGGTTGGTGGCCTTGAGGTAGCCGTTGGTGGCCACTTCGAGGAGCTCGCCGAGGTTGACGACGAAGGCGCCCGGCAGCGGGGGGACGTCGATGAACCGCCCGTCGGGGCCCTCCACTTGGAGGCCGCCGACCTCGTCCTGGAGGAGCAGGGTCAGGAAGCCGTAGTCCTTGTGCGCGCCGACGCCCTGACCGGAGCCGTCGGGGGCGCTGCCGGGGTAGCGGACGAGCTTGAGGTGCAGGTGGGGGCGGTCGGCGAAGGCGTCGTCGTAGAAGTCGGCCGGGGCGCCGATGGAGGCGAGGAGTTCGTGGAGCAGCCGCTCGGCCACGGAGCTGAGGCGGTCGATCCAGTGCAGGGCGGCGGTGCGCAGCTCGGGGAGGGCGGCGGGCCACTGGTTGGGGCCGTCCAGCCACCAGTAGCCGGGCTCGTCGACGGCGGGCGCGTGGGGCTCGCGTTCGGCCCCGATGTCGAGCTGGTCCCGCCAGTCGCGGCTGCCGCCGGTGCGCTCGTCGCCGATGCGCGTGTAGCCGCGGAAGTGGGGGGAGTTGAGGTTGCTGATGGCGAGCCGGTCGGCTTCCGGCAGGGCGAAGAAGGCGCGCATGGTGCGCATCAGGGCGGCGGTCTCGTCGTCGGTGATGCCGTGGCCCGTCAGGTGGAGGAAGCCGACGTCCCGGGCGGCGGCGTGCAGCGCCTCGTGGAGGCGGGCGCGGTCCTCGGGGGTGCCGGAGGCGGCGGAGAGGTCGATGACGGGGAGCTTGTCGTTCATGAGATGTCCACAGCGTGAGGGCCCGGGTACACCCGTGCTCCCCGCGCGTCCCGCACCGCCGCCCGGATACGGGCAGGGCGGAGCGGGGCGCGCGGAGTCGGAACGGGTGGGTGCCCGGTGCGAAGTGCGAGCGGTGCGAAAGCGCTGGGAAACAGCGCGGAAAAACGCTGAGAAGGAGCGCGGGAGAGCGCGCGGGGTCAGCGCGGGGAGCGCCCCGGCCCGGTCGGAAAGGACGGGCGGCGGCAGGCGCGGGTCAGCCGGAGAGGCGACAGGACATGCTCGTGACGCGCAGGAAGTCCACGTGGCGTCGCTTTACAAGCAGATTCACACGAAAGAGCGTATACGACCGCCGAGCGATTGTCGGTGTCCCCCTCGTCACACCCATTGACCTGGGTGAAGGCCGCGCCGGACAAGGGCCGGCCGGAGACCATCCGCCAGCCGACAGGCGGCCGGGACGGGAGCGGGAGGAGGCCGGAGCGAGCCGCGGCAGGCCCGCCCGGCGCGTCGCGTGGGGGCGCCGTCCGGGCGGGCCGACGGCCGGGAGACCCCGCCGCGCACCGCACGCTACCAGCCGGACGCACAGCGTCCGGACAGCGTCACTCACAGGCACCCCCGGTGACCGTCCCCCACCGGCGACCACCGCGGCGAGACGGGCCGGAAGGCCGCGGCGGCTCCGCGCACCTGCCCCGACGAGCGGCGATGGGGCGAATGAGTGAAATCCCGGAACTTCCCAAAACGGTCACAGTTACTCAGTTCGCTTCCCAGCGGGAAAAAACCTCTTCGATCGAAAGGCATAGACGTGCTCAAGAAGGCAATCGCCACGGCCGCGGTGACGGCTTCCGCAATCGGCGCCATGGCCACTCCCGCGATGGCATGGGCCGGCGACGAGCAGGACGCCGTCAACGGGAACGGCGCCAAGACCGGCTACGGCAACACCAAGACCGGCGGCAAGGAAAGCCCGCAGATGAGCCTGGTCCAGGGCTCGCTCAACAAGCTCTGCATCGGCCTCGGCCGGGCCAACATCCAGAACATCGTCGCTCTGGTCAACGTCGGCCTGCAGGACATCCCGATCCTCTCGTCGGAGCAGGAGCAGCAGTGCACCGACAACTCGACGATCAACGACGGTGACGACCCGCTGTCGCACATCCTCGACGATCTGCCGATCCTGTCGGGCAACGGCTCCGCCAACGGCTGACGTAGCACCGCGGTTCCAGGGGAATCCCCCGGTTCCGGCATCCGTGCCGGAATCGGGGGATTCTTTTTTCACGTCCGCTCGGCGGTGACGGCTTTCCTCACCCGCCTGCCGGGGCCTCGCGGATTTCCGGCCCGGACGGGGATTCCCCTCTCCGGGCCGTCGGGAATTGCCGGTTCCTGGCCCCTTGACGCAACTCTGGTCCAGTCCAACGATGTTCAGCGCGCAACCGCCCCCACCTCGTGAACACCTCAGTCACCGGGAGCATCCGTTGAGACGACGCTTGTCCGTCCGCGCCGTGGTGGCCGCGCTGGCCACCGCATGGGCCGGCGCGGGACTCGCCCTCGGCGGCGCCGGCACGGCGACCGCCGGTACCGCCGCCACCGCGGCCACCCCCTTACCCCCACGGGTCTTCGCGCCCTACTTCGAGACCTACGGCTCCGACAGCCCGGCAGCGCTCGCCGAGAAGTCGGGCGCGAAGCACCTCACCCTGGCCTTCCTCCAGACCGAGGCCAAGGGCTCCTGCACCCCCTACTGGAACGGCGACACCGGCAAGCCGGTGGATACCTCCGTCCTCGGCTCCGACATCGCGGCCATCCGCGCCCGGGGCGGGACGTCATCCCGTCCTTCGGCGGGTACGCGGCCGACAACGGCGGCACCGAACTCGCCGACAGCTGCACCGACGTCGACCGGATAGC
The DNA here is from genome assembly GCF_050937075.1 of Streptomyces sp. CA-181903. NCBI lineage: Bacteria > Bacillati > Actinomycetota > Actinomycetes > Kitasatosporales > Streptomycetaceae > Streptomyces > Streptomyces sp. CA-181903. Next base: position 7,022,499 of record NZ_JBNJLY010000001.1, on the reverse strand, counting down.
CGAGGCGTTCGAGAAGGTCATCACCACCTACGACGTCACCCGGCTCGACCTGGACATCGAGGACAACTCGCTGACCAACACCGCCGGGATCGACCGCCGCAACAAGGCGATCAAGAAGGTCCAGGACTGGGCCGCCGCCAACGGGCGCACCGTGCAGTTCGCCTACACCCTGCCGACCACCACCCACGGCCTGGCGGACAGCGGGCTCGCCGTCCTGCGCAACGCCGTCGACAACGGCGCCCGGGTGGACGTCGTCAACATCATGACGTTCGACTACTACGACGGCGCGCAGCACGACATGGCCGCCGACACCATCACCGCCGCCGAGGGCCTGCACGGCCAACTCGCCCAGCTCTACCCGGACAGGAGCGACGCGCAGCGGTGGGCGATGGTCGGCGTCACCGAGATGCCGGGCATCGACGACTACGGGCCCGCCGAGACCTTCACCACCCAGGACGCGGTCAAGGTCTACGACTGGGCCGTCGGCAAGGGCATCAACACCCTCTCGTTCTGGGCCCTCCAGCGCGACAACGGCGGCTGCCCCGGCACCAAGGGGTCCGACACCTGCTCGGGGATCGCCCAGGACACCTGGTACTTCACCCACACCTTCGCGCCCTTCACCGGCGGCGGCTCCACGCAGCAGGACTTCTCCCTGTCCGTCTCCCCCGGCGCGGCCTCCGCGCCGCCGGGCGGCACCGCCACGGCGACCGTCGCCACGCGCGCGGTGTCCGGTCCGGCACAGACCGTGCGGCTCTCGGCGAGCGGTCTGCCGAAGGGGGTGACCGCGGAGTTCAGCCCGGCGTCGGTGACCGCGGGCGAGTCGGCGCGGCTCACGTTCACCGTCGCCAAGGACGCGGCGCCCGGCGCGTACCCGGTGACCGTCACCGGCACCGCGCCGTCGGGGAGCCACTCGGCGTCGTTCACCCTGACCGTCACCGGCTCCGGCACGCCCGGCCGGGTGGTCAACGGCGACTTCGAGTCCGGCTCCATCGGGCCGTGGACGTGCGACGACGGCGCGTCGGTGGTCAAGAGCCCGGTGCACGGCGGCACTTACGCGCTGCGGACCGTGCCGACGAGCGGCGGGACCGGCGAGTGCCGGCAGACCCTCACCCTCTCCCCCGCCACCTCGTACACGCTCACCGGCTGGGTGCGGGGGGACTACGCGTTCCTCGGCGTCTCGGGCGGGGCGAACGCGAGCCGCTGGGCGTCCGGCGGTGACTGGACCCGGCTGTCCGTGCCCTTCACGACCGACTCCACCGGCCGGGTGACGGTCTATGTGCACGGCTGGTTCGGGCAGGGGGCCGTCCTCGCGGACGACATCACGCTCGGCTGACACGCCGTCCGGTACGCGGGGCCCGCCGGACGGCCGGCGGGCCCCGAGCCGTTCCCCCGGCGGGGGCGCGCGTCACCCGGACGGGTCCGGAAGGCGCCCCGGCCGGGTGGTGCGCGCCCCCGCGCGCGGACGCGGCCGGGCCCCGTATGGAGTCGGTCAAGGCGCCCGTCGGCCGCCCCGGATCGTCTACAGTCGCGTAGACCGTCCACCGCCGTGTAGACGTCCGGCCCGTACCGTCGCGACGGGCGGGCCACCGCCCTCGACCGCCGGAGGCCGCTCAGCCGTGTCGTTCGCGCCCGCTCCGCCCGCCGCCCTCGCCGTCGACCTCCTCGACGCCTCCTCGCTGCTGACCTCCTTCGGTGCGGTGGGGGTGGCGGTCGTCCTGTTCGCCGAGACCGGTCTGCTCATCGGCTTCTTCCTGCCCGGGGACTCCCTGCTCTTCACCGCCGGCCTGCTGTGCCGGCCCGGCGCGCACGGCGGGCCGCGCCTGGACCTCGCCGAGGTGCTGGTGTGCGCGGCGGCCGGGGCGCTGGCCGGCGCGCAGTGCGGCTATCTGATCGGGCGGCGCGGCGGCCGGACGCTGCTCGCCCGCTCGCGCAACCGGCGGCTGCTGGACGGCGCGGCGCGGGCCGAGGAGCTGCTCGGCCGGTACGGGCACGCCCGCGCGGTGGTGCTCGCCCGGTTCGTGCCCGTGGTGCGGACGGTGCTCAACCCGCTGGCCGGGGCGCTGGCGGTGTCGGGGCGCGTCTTCCTGGTGTGGCAGGTGGCCGGCGGGCTGGTGTGGACGGCCGGGCTGGTGCTGGCGGGGTACGCCCTGGGGTCCGTCGTCCCGGACGTCGACCGGTATCTGCTGCCGCTGGTCGCGGCGGTGGTGGCGCTCTCGCTGCTGCCGTTCGCCGTGGAACTGCTGCGCGCCCGCCGCCGGGCGGGGGCCGGTACGCGCGGCGGGCGTGGGTAGGAGCGGCGGACGGGCACGGCGGCGGCCATGAGGGACACGAGGGAGGGGACATGACGGCCACTCCGCTGGCCTTCGACGGATCGGGCCTGGACGGCGGCCTCTACACGGAGGTCACCCGGGCGGCGCGGGACGCTCCCTGGCTGCTCAACGACACCGCGTCCGCCTGGTCGGCGCTCGGGCTCACCGCGTTCGCCGCGCTGATGACGGCCGCCTGGTGGCGGGCGCGCCGGGCGGACGCCCCGGTGATGGCGCGGGCGCTGGCCGTGCCGCTGATCGTGGCCCTGGCGTACGGCGTGAACGTGGCGCTCAAGGAGCTGGTGCGGGAGGACCGGCCGTGCCGGTCGCTGCCCGGGCGGTTCACGCTGGAGGCGTGTCCCCCGCCGGGCGACTGGTCGTTCCCCAGCAACCACGCGGCCGTCGCCTTCGCCGCGGCGGCGGCGCTCTGGGTGGTGGACCGGGTGCTGGCGGCGGGCGCCGTCCCGGCCGCCGTGATGATGGCCGCCTCCCGGGTCTGGGTGGGCGCCCACTATCCGCACGACGTGGCGGCGGGCGCGCTGCTCGGCGTCGTCCTGGCCGCGCCGCTCACCGTGTCGGCCGCGCGGGGCGCGCCCTGGGTGGCGCGGGCGCGCAAGGGACCGTTGCGCGGCCTCCTGCTGTCGTCCGTGCGACCGTCCGTGTGACGGCCGGGGCGGGTGGTGGAGGGGTCAGCACTGGAGGGGGTACGGGACCTGGTCGGTGGTCGGGCCGGTGTTGCGGCACATCTGGTAGCCCTGTTCACGCAGGTCGGTGATGATGCCGGAGAGGGCGTCGGGGAAGTTGCTGAAGAGGTGGCCGAGGATCACCCCGTTGTTCTTCTCCTCGGGGTGGCCTCGCGGACGGCGGTCCGGATCGCCTCGGCGTCGCGGAAGGCGCCGTCGGTCTGCTGCCAGTCGAGGGTGTCGATCGTCCAGTTGCACACGCGCTGCCCGATGCTCGCGGCGACCTCCGTCTCGCGCGGGCCGACGTCGCCGTAGGGCGGGCGCAGGAAGTTGCCGGGCAGTCCGTTGCGCAGCTCGTCCTGGAGCTCCTGGTCCGTCAGCCGGGTGAGCTGGCGGTGGGACCAGGTGTGGCTGCCGACCCAGTGGCCCTGCTGCCGGAGCGTCGCGGTGATCTGCGGGTATTGGGAGGCGTACTTGTTGATGAGGAAGAACGCGGCGCGGACGCCCTGGGCCTGGAGCTGGGCACCGATGCGGGTGGCGCGTTCGGGGTCGCTGTAGGCCCAGTCGTCCAGGGAGAGCAGCACCCGGCCGGAGGTGTTGCCGCAGCGCTCCCGGTCGTAGCCGGCGGCCGGCTCGGGGACCAGGGCCGGTGCCTGCCGGCCACCGGCCGGGGGTGGCCGGCGCCCTCGGGGGCGCCGTGGCCCTCGGGCCGGTGGTCGTGGGCGGCGGTGGGACGGGTGCCGCAGGTGCCCATGGCCGTGCCGTGCCGGTGGTCGTCGTGCGCGCCGCCCGGCCGGGCCTGGGGCTCGCACTCCGGGCGGTCGTCCACCGCGTTCATCGCGAAGGCCGAGCCGGCCACCAGTACGGCCGCGGCGGCGGCCGTCTTCAACGGCACCCGTTTGCGGCGCCGGTGGCGTCCGCGGCCGCGCCGGAGGACGCCACGGATTTCCGACATGCTGACTCCTCAACGGTGCGGACCGGCGGCGGGCGGCCGGTCCGGCACCTCACGCCCGGTGCCGGTGGGCGCGGAGAGGCACCGCTCCGGGACGAGCACCCGAGCTGGATCGGTGATCTTGGCTCCAGCCTCAGGGCAGGTATCCGCTCCCGCAACCGATGGGTCCGCCGTCCGGACCGCGCCCGGGCGCGGCAGCCGTCGCGGCCTCAGGTCCGGGCGGCGCGCGGCGAGTCGAGAGACGCCGACGGAGGACGGCGCGCACGCGAAGCAGTGCCGGACGATCCGACGACCAGCGCGGCCACGTCGCACAGCGACGCGCTCTCCGGCCCGCCGCGGGCGACGAGGCGGAGCACGGCCTCGGTGACGAAGCGGCGGCGCTCGTCCGGTCCGATCGATTCTCGGCATGCGGCTTTCCTGCACGGCCGGGGCGGCTGGGGGCGGCCGGACGTGATGACCGGTTCCGATCGGCCGCCGCACCGGCGACGTCCGATACCGACCGTGGACGACGCCCGCTGCCCCTTGCCGACCGAGGCCGGTGCGCAGGTCGAGCGCCGGGTGGCGGACCGGCCGCCACACCGCGGCCGCTTCCCCCGAACGGCCCCCCGCCGAGGTGAAATACGGAAGAATCCGGCCGAGGATCCAGGCGGCGGGCCCTCACCGGATGCCGTCGTCCCTGTCCCCCTTTGAGCACCCCGGCGGAGGAGCCCAGCATGCAGAGGCCGGAACGGGAACGCGCGGAGTCGGCCGCCCGGCAGGAGGCCGCGCAGCTCACCGCGCTCGGGGTGCGGGCCGTCGCGCTCACCTGGGTGGACAACGCCGGCATCACCCGCGTCAAGGCCGTCCCCACCGCCCGGCTCGCGCACGCGGCGCGGTGGGGCGTCGGGATGTCGCCGGTCTTCGACGTCTACCTCACCGACGACTCCAGCGTCACCAGCCCGTACACCGGCGGTCCCGACGGCGACCTGCGCCTCTTCCCCGACCTCGGCCGGCTGACCGTGCTGGCCGCCCAGCGCGGCTGGGCCTGGGCGCCCGCCGACCGGTTCGAGCAGGACGGGCGCCCGTACACCGGCTGCCAGCGGCGGTTCGCCCGCCGGATGGCCGCGCGGGCGGCCGAACGGGGGCTGCGGCCGCGGATGGGGTTCGAGACCGAGTGGGTGGTCGCCCGCCGCGACGGGTCCGGGCCGGGCGGGCCGCCGCCCGGCGCGGGGCCGGCCTACGGCATGGCCCGGCTGGTCGAGCTGTCCGGCTACCTCGGGGACGTGCTCGACGCCCTCACCGCCCAGCGCGTGGAGGTACTGCAACTCCATCCGGAGTACACGCCCGGCCAGTTCGAGGTGTCGGTGGCCCCCGCCGACCCGGTCGGCGCGGCCGATCTGGCCGTGCTCGTCCGGGAGACGGTCCGCGCGGTCTCCCACGCGCACGGCCTCGACGCCCTGTTCGGGCCCGTCGTCGCCCCGGACACCGTCGGCAACGGCGCCCATCTGCACCTGAGCCTGCTGCGCGGGGAGCGGAACCTGTGCCGGGGCGGCGACGGCCCCTGCGGGATGACGGCGGAGTGCGCCGCGTTCCTCGCCGGCGTGCTCCGCGAGCTCCCCGCCCTGCTGGCCCTCGGCGCCCCCTCCCCCGCCAGCCACCTGCGGCTGCGCCCTTCGCGGTGGGCCGGGGCGTACGCCTGCTGGGGGCCGGAGAACCGGGAGGCCGCCCTCCGGTTCATCCCCGGGCCGCCGGACGCCGAGGACCAGGCCAACGCCGAGGTGAAGTGCTTCGACGGCACCGCCAACCCGTATCTGGTGACCGGCGCGGTGCTCGCCGCCGGGCTGGCCGGGATCGAGACCGGCGCGGAGCTCCCGCCGCCCGTCGCCGGCGACCCCGCACACGGCGACGGGCACCGGCGGCTGCCGGACTCGCCGCCCGCCGCCCTGGACCGCTTCACCCGCTCCGAAGTGCTCCGCGAGGCGCTCGGCGACCCCCTCTTCTCGGCGGTCGCCGCCGTCCGGCGCGGCGAGATCGAGCGGTACGGAGGGGCGACGGCGGAGGAGCTCGCCGACGCGACGAAGGGGCGGTACTGAGGTGAGCACGGCCGTCCCGTCCCCCGCCCTGCCCGCCCTGGTCGACCACCACTGCCACGGCGTGGCCCGGTCCGACCTCGGCCCGGACGCGTTCGCCTCCTTCCTCAGCGAGTCGGACGCCCCCGCCGCACCCGGCACCAGCTTCTTCGACAGCCAGCTCGGCTACGCCGTCCGCCGCTGGTGCCCGCCGCTGCTCGGCCTCGACCCGCACTGCATGCCCGCCGAGTACCTGGAGCGCCGCCGCGAGCTGGGCCCGGCCGAGACGGCACGGCGGCTGCTCGGCGCCACCGGCATCACCGACTACCTGGTGGACACCGGCATCCCCGGCGACCTGACGTCCCCCCAGGAGCTGGGCCGGATGGGCGGGGCCGCCTGGCACGAGGTGGTCCGGCTGGAGCGGCTGGCCGAGCGCGTCGCCGACACGGCGGACGGCCCGGCGCGCTTCCTCGCCCGTCTCGCGGACGCGGTGGAGACGGCCGCCGAACGGGCCGTCGCCTTCAAGTCGGTGGCCGCGTACCGCTACGGACTGGACTTCGAGCCCAACCCGCCCGGCCGGACGGAGGTACGGCTGGCGGCCGACCGGTGGCTGGCCCACCGGACCCCGGGCGACCGGCTGACCGACCCGGTGCTGCTGCGCCACCTGCTGTGGTCCGCGGCCGAGACGGGCCTGCCGATCCAGCTGCACACCGGCTTCGGCGACCCCGACCTGCGGCTGCACCGCTGCGACCCGGCGCTGCTCACCGACTTCGCCCGCGCGGTCCGCCCCACCGGCTCGGCGCTGGTGCTGCTGCACTGCTACCCGTACCACCGCGGCGCCGCCTACCTGGCCCACGCCTTCCCGCACGTGTACGCCGACATCGGTCTTGCCCTGTCGTACAGCGGGGCACGGGCCGAGGCGGTACTGGCGGAGGCCCTGGAGCTGGCGCCCTTCGGCAAGCTGATGTTCTCGACCGACGCGTACGGCCTCCCGGAGCTGTACGTGGTGGGCGCCGCCCTCTTCCGGCGCGGCCTGGACCGGCTGCTGGCCACCTGGGTCGGCGACGGAGCCTGGTCGGCGACGGACGCCGCGCGGGTCGCGGAACTGGTGGGCGCGGGGAACGCGCGGCGGGTGTACGGGCTGGGGAGGGCGGGCTCTCCGCCCGCGCGCTGAGCGTCCCGGCTGCCGCCGCGAGGTGACCGCGGAGACCTCAAGAGAGGGAAAGGGGCGTGCGCGAACGCCGTTCGCGCCAGGTGGGACCGGGCTCGGCAACGCCCGCGAGCGGTTCCGGACCCCCGGGGTCATCACGCTCCGCTGTGTAAGGTGACGGTGTGACATCACCAGTCCCCGGCCGCCGGCGTCCGCTCTCCCGGGCTCTGATCGTCGCCACCGCGCGCCGCATCGCCGACGAGGACGGCCTCGGCGCCCTGACGGTGCGTCAGGTCGCCCGGCGTCTCGGCACCGGCCAGGCGTCTCTTTACCGGCACATCACCGACCGGGGCCAGCTGCTGTCCCTGCTGGCCGAGGACGTGGCCGTCCGGCTGCCGCGCGGTACGGGCACCGGTGGCCCCCGCGAGCGCCTCCGGGAGCACTGGCTGGCGGCCCACGGCCATCTGGCCCGGCACCCCTGGGCCGCCCGGATCATCGCCGACGGGGAGCGGACCGTCGACGCGGCCGCGCCGTTCGCCGAAGGTGCCCTCGCCGCCCTCGCCGAGGCGGGGCTCCCGCCGGACGAGGCCGCCCGCGCCTACCGTGCCCTCTGGAACCTCCTCCTCGGCCACCTCCTCAACTCCCACCCCATCGGCCACACCAGCCCAGCACACCACCAAGGCGACGACCCCCGCGCCGACTTCGCCTGGGCGCTGTCCCGGCTGCTCGACGGAGTGCTGGGCGGCCGAGAGGTGTGCGGCCGGCGGGGGTGACGCGGGCGGGCCCGCGGCCCGCGGCGCCCCGTCCATGGCGTGCCGGGTCCGCGGACGCGGACGGACGTCGGCCCGCCGCCCCGGCGCACGGAAACCGCACATCTGCGCCCAGGGTGGCACCCGTGCCGTATCCGCCCGGGGGCCGCGTCGTTGTTCCGGCAGGCACACGCCTCGTGACACGCCGGACCGTCCCGGCGGCCGGGGAAGCCCGGGAGCAGGGAAGGCCGGAACATTGCGCATCGACATCATCACCGCGGGCACGACGGGGTCCGTCGTCCCGTACACCGGCCTCGGGCACCGGCTCGTCGCCGAGGGACACGAGGTGGAGCTCGTCACCCACGCGAAATTCGCGGGCGCCGTGACCTGTTGCGGGCTGCGGACACGGCCCCTGGAGCCGGACCCGTTCGAAGGACTGCTCGCCGCGCACAACACCTTCCAGGACGCCCGCCGTTCGCCGCGCGCCCTGCACGACCTCGCGCGCGCCACGGAACGGGCCGCCGTACGGCTGGTGGACGGGATGCTCACGGCCGTCGACCCCAAGGCCGACCTCGTCCTGCTGTCCACCCTCGCCGCGCCCATCGGCCGGGTGGTGGCCCGCTACCACAAGGTGCGCAGCATGGGCGTGTTCCTCCAACCCGACGCCCCCACCTCGGCGTTCCCGCCCTGCGTCCTCCCCTGGCAGCCGCCCGGGTACGCCAACCGGCTGCGGGCGCGGGCCGTCAACGCCGTGACCGACGCGCTCTACGCCGCGGCCAACCGGCGGCTGCACGCGCGGCTCGGCCTGTCCTGCCGGAGCGTCCATCTGCTGCGCAGGGAACGGGAGAAGAGCCGCTGGCCGATCTGGCACGGATACAGCCGCACGGTCGTCCCCCGGCCGCCGGACTGGCGTCCGGGGCTGCGGGTGGCCGGCTACTGGTGGCCGCACGAGTGCCCGTCCTGGCAACCCCCGTCCCTGGTCACGGACTTCCTGGCGGCCGGGCCGCCGCCGGTGTTCGTCGGGTTCGGCAGCATGATGCCCGGCGATCCGGAGCGGCTCGGGGACGTCACGGCCCGCGCGCTGCGCCGGGCCGGGCTGCGCGGCATCGTGCAGGCGGGCTGGGCCGGGCTCTCGGTGACCGACGACGACGTGATCACGGTCGGGCCGCTGCCGCACGGCTGGCTGCTCCCCCGGACGGCCGCCGTGGTGCACCACGCCGGGGCCGGGACGACGGCGGCCGGGCTGCGGGCCGGGGTGCCGGCCGTCCCGGTGCCGCACCTGACCGACCAGCCCTGGTGGGCGTCGCGCCTGGTGCGCCTGGGCGTGAGCCCGGGGGCGCTGCCGCCGTCCACCTTGACGGCCGGGCGGCTGGCCGACGCGCTCTCCCGCGCGACCCGCGAACCCCGGTTCGCCGCGCGGGCGTCGGAGCTGGCGGAGCGGCTGGCCCGGGAGGACGGCGCGGGCGCGGTGGCGCGGGCGGTGGCGGCGATGGCGCCGTGAGAGGGCGGGAGGCCGCGGCGGGCACCCCGATGCCCCCGCTCGACGCCTGGCTGCACCGGCACCAGAGCAGCGGCGCCGTCTGCATGACCGTGGCGCTGCTCGCCCGCTTCACGGGGCCCGCGCCCGAACCGGACGGCCTGCGGTCGCTCGTCGAGAAGCGCTGGTCGGGGTATGGCCGGCTGCGGCTCGTCGTCGGTGGCGCGGAGCGTCCGGAGTGGCCGAGGTGGACGTCCGGGGCGTGGCCGGACCCCGTCCGGCACGTCATCGTCGCGCCGGACGGGCCGCCGGAGGAGCACGTCGCCCGGCTGCTGGCCCGGCCGCTCGGCCCGGAGCGGCCGCCGTGGCGGCTGCACCTGCTGCCGGGCGGAGCCGGCGAGGACGGGTTCGCGCTGCTGCTCCGCGCGCATCACGCGCTGCTCGACGGCCGGTCGCTGCTGGCGCTCGTCCGGGACCTGCTCGACGGCCCGCCGGCCGTCCCCGGACAGGCCCGTGCGATCCTCCCGGCGCCGCGACGGCGGCCGCTGCACGCCCTGTCCGACCTGCTGCCCCGGGCGCGGCCGCTGCCGTTCCACGGTCCGGTGGACGCCCGCCGGGCGGTCGCCTGGCGCCGCGTGACCGGCGCCGAGCTGGACGCGGCCCGGGACGCGCTGCCGTCGGGGCGCGCGTCCGCCAACGCCGTGTTCCTGGCGGGCGCGGCCGGGGCGCTGCGGACGGCGGAGGCGACCGGGCGGCTGCCGTTCCTGCCGGGTGTCTGCGCGATGGTGCCCGTGGACGTGCGTCCGGTCGGGGAGGCGGCGGTGCTCGGCAACCACTACGCGACGGTCCGCGTCCCGCTGCCGGCGGGCGGCGGTCCGGGGCAGCGGCTGGCCGTGGTGGACGGCTTCACCCGGCGGGCGGCGACGCGGGAACGGGCCCGGGCGCAGGCGCTCGCGGTGGCGGCGTCGTCCCGGCGGCACGGGCCCGTCACCGACGCGCTGGGCCGCTACGTGGACTCCCCGCTGTACGCCTCGGTGCTGTGCAGCAGCCTGGCGGAGCGCACCGGGCCGCTGGCGCTGGGCGCGGCCCGGCTGACCGGGCTGTCGCTGCTGCCGCCGCTGAGCCCGGGGCACCCGCTGGCGCTGACCATGACGCGGGACACGACGGGCGCGACGCTCGCCGTGATCACCGATCATGGCCGGCGCGCGCTCGCCGACCGGCTCGCCGCCCTGCTGCGCGAGGAGATCCTCGCGCTGGGCCGGTGACCGGCCGGGTCGCACCGGCCACGGGACGCCCGTCAGGAGTAACGTCCTCCCATCGGCTCTCGTTCCTCTGGTGAAGGCACCCATTCCACTGGTGATGGCACCCCACGAGATCCCGGCCGCGCGGACCGCGGGAACGCTCCCCCACCGCGCGGCGACGATCGTGAAACGGAGACCGGCTCTGATGACGCCTACCGCACTCTCGGAAGAGGTCATTCCGCTTACATACGGCGGTTTCGGGTACAGCGGCCGGATCGTCCACCACCCGGAGCCGAGGATCGCGCCCATCGTCCTGGTCGGCGGCGCCTTCCAGCACCAGGGCGGCTGGGGGAGGCTGGAGCGGATGCTCCTGGAGTCCGCCAGCGTCATCACCGTGGACCTGCCGGGCTGGGGCACCTCCGACCGCCTCCCGGCCCATCACGGGATCGACTTCCTCGCCGGCGCCCTCGACCTGTTCCTCTCGAGGATCGCCCCCTATCCGGTCAACGTCGTCGGCGCCTCCTACGGGAGCGCGGTGGCCCACGAATGGGTGCGCCGGAACCCGGGGCGGGCCGAGCGGCTGGCCCTGGTCGGCACGATGGCCCAGCTGACGGACCACGTACGGGCCAAGGTGGAGCTCACCATCCGGATGCTGGAGCGGGGCAGTCACGCCGAGTTCGTGGACCAGGTCATCGGCACCATGGTCTGCCGGGACCCCCGGATCACGGTCGCGCGCCGGCCGGTCGTGATCCGCTGCCTCACCCAGGCCCTGAACAAGCTGACCACCGAGGGAGTGGACAAGTACCGGGAGAACTCGCGGCGGTTGCTGGACCACGCCGAGCTGCCCGGCGGCCCGGCGGTGGAGATCCCGGTGCTGGTGACGACGGGCGAGCACGACCCGCTGACCACGCCGGCGCTCAGCCGCGAGGTGTCCGCCCGGTGCGCCGACGCCCGGTTCACCGCGCTCAAGGACGCGGACCACCTCGTCCACCTGGAGCGTCCCTCCGAGATCGTCGACCTGCTGCTCCGCTTCTTCGGCGGGGAGCCGCTGACCGGTCTGGACTACTGCCATCCGGTGGAACACCTCGGGGTGCGGGGCCGCGCCGGGGTGGCGCGGGCCCCGCTGCCCGCGCCACGCACCGGCGGGGAGTACTGAGAAGCGGGCCGGCGTCCCCGAGGGGGGACGCCGGCCCGCTCGCCGTTCCGGGCGCGCTCAGTCCTCGTGCGCCGCCGGGGGGAGCCGGCGCAGCGTCAGCGGGGTGTGCGTGTGGTACGCGTAGTCCAGCATCTTCGCGGCGTCCGGGTAGCGGCTCGCCGGGTCGTCGAGGACGACCCCGACGACCGTCCGGCCGTCCCGCCGGGCCGAGAAGACCAGGCAGGGGCCCGACGCCCGGGTGGAGCCGGTCTTGACGCCGAACACGCCCTCGTACGAGCCGAGCAGCTTGTTGGTGTTGTACCAGGTGTACCGGCGGTTGACGTTGAGTGCCTTCTGCTGGGTGCTGACCGCCTTGGTGACCGTGGTGAACGTGCTGTTCCGGAGGGCGTGCCGGGCGAGTGCGGCGAGGTCGCGGGGGGTGGAGTAGCCGCCGCCCGCGGTGATCCCGTCGAACGAGTCGAACTTCGTGTTCCGCAGGCCCAGCGCGGTGGCCTTGGCGTTCATCGCGGCGACGAACGACCTGGTCCGCGCGGCCTCGTCGGGCCCGCTGCCGAGGGTGTCCGCCAGGGCGTAGGCGGCGTCGCAGCCGGAGGGCAGCATCAGGGCGTAGAGGAGCTGCCGCACGGTCAGCTTGTCGCCGGTCCGCAGGTCGGCGGTGCTGGCTCCGTGGTGGGTGACGTAGTCGCGGTAGGACTGCTTGACGGTGACCTGCTTGTCGAGGTCGGCGGGGTGCCCGTCGAGGGCCACCACCGCCGTCATGATCTTGGTGGTGCTGGCGATCGGCCGCCGGACGTCGGCCGACTTGCCCCACAGCGCCTTTCCGGCACCGCTGTCGAGCAGGAACGCGCCCTTGGCGCCGATGCCCGTCGGGCCGTCGGCGGCGTGGGACGCGGTCGGGAGTGCGACGGCCAGGATCGCACCGGCCGAGAGGGCGACGGCCGGCACCGCTGCCCGGCGGCGGGCCGCGCTTCCCCCATGTCGTGGCATGAAAACTCCAGGATTGCTCACTGATTCGGTTCGGGAGGAGCGCATGGTCGCACTCCGCCGCGTGCGACGGGAAATCGCGCCACGAACGGGTGAGGGGTGGGTACGGCCCGCCGTTCGCGTACCGAACTGGCGTTCCTGCCGGGTGAGTTGCACGACGAGGGGCCCCGGTACGAGACCGGGGCCCCTCGTCGTTCACGGCTCGGGCGTCAGAGCGAGCAGACGCCGCGCTGGTAGTCGACGGTCGCGGTGTCCCGCGCGTACTCCCACTCGGGCGCCAGCAGCTTCTCGTCGAGCTGCCCGGCGGCCGTCCGGTCCTCGACGATGTAGCCGAAGTCCTGGAGCCAGGAGGGGTAGAGGTTCTTCGACCCGATGTAGAACGCCGAGCCGTCCACGGACACCAGCTTGTGGTGCAGCGGGTAGGCGTGCCCGTCGGCCCACTTGGCGCTCTTCGCGCTCCGGAAGCTCGCGAGCTGGACGTTGGAACACAGGGCGTTCTTCGCCTGGTCCTGGCCGCCGGTGACGAGGGTGAGCCGGTTGCGGAGGACGTCGCTGATCTCCGTCAGGGACTTGATCTGCGAGTAGCCGCCGCTGCCGATGGTGCCGCGGTTGGCGGGGTCGCTGACGACGATGCGGACCTTCACACCGGACGCGATCTTCTTCGCGAGGGCGTCGTAGAGCCGGATGTCGTACTTGGCGATGGGCGGGCAGGTGGCGTTGAGGTCCTGCTGGGAGATCTCGACGTGCTTCTCCGCGCTGCCCACCAGCGCGCGCAGGGCGCTCTCCTCCGGGTTGACCGTGTCGTAGTCGCGGTCGGCGTTGGTGTTGTCGTGCAGGCCGACGACGCACTTGGTGTCGGAGGCGGACGGCAGCTCGGGCCGGTAGGCGGAGGAGGCGTCCCGGTCCTTGATGCCGACGCCCAGGCCGCCCACGGCGATCACCGGGACGTTGCCGGTGGGGCCCGCGGGCCGCGGGTTGGCCTCCTTCTCCAGGTCGGCCATGCAGGACGCGCCGGCGGAGGCGGCGTACCAGACACTGGCGACATTGCCCTTGTTGCCGCAGGTCCAGCCCCACAGGGTGTCCAGGTAGCGGCCGGCGGTGGAAGCCGCGGGGCCGGTCAGCGCCAGGTCGACGTCGGTGACCGGGTGGGTGGTGTCGACGTAGTCGTTCTTCCAGTCGTTGATGCCGCCGGTGATCGCCGACTCGCCGTCCACGACCAGGAGTTTGGAGTGGTTCCAGGAGAAGGCGGTCTTGGAGGTGGTCATCGAGGCCACGTTCAGCGTGACGGCGTCGGCCGCGGTGCCGAGCCGCGCGCGGAGGTCGTCCAGGTAGGCCGAGGGCCGTACGTTGATGTGGTACAGGGGCGCGGCGCCGACGAGGACGCGGACGCGGGGCTTGTTCCCCGCGGCCACCGACGCCTTGAGGCCGGCCGCGATGGCGTCCTGGAAGGCGCCGTCGGGGAACGGCGCGAGGGTGGAGATGTCGACCGTGCGCCGCGCCCGGGAGATGTTCTCGGTCATCTTGGCGAGCAGCCGCTTGGTGCCGGGGCGCTCCGCGCAGCCGGCGTCACCCCAGCAGCCGGGGGTCTGCAGCAGCCAGTCGGAGGGGTCGGCGGCGGAGGCGTCGAGCTTGTTGCCCTCGGTGCGCTGCCAGACGTCGCCCTCCAGGCCGGGGGACACCTGGCGCAGGGTCCGCTCGACGGCGTCGAGGTGCGGGGCGCCGGGCGCGTCACCGGCGGCGAGCGCCGGAGCTGCCGGCAGGAGGGCGAGGAGGACGGCGGAGACCGTCGCGCGGCGGGTGAGGCGGTGTAAACGGCGGAGCAAGGCTGCGTCCTTCGGACTGGGGAGTCGGGATCCGTAGGGAACTGAACGGTCGACATCCGCACGCGTGAACGGTGCTCGAACGCGATGCGGATGATCAACTTCCCAGAAGTTACCAGGCGTCGCCGCTGCCCGGCAGGTGGCCGCGGCCGATGTCGCCGCCCTCGCAATGCGGTGCGTCGGCCCCGGCCCCTGGGCGCCGGGGCCTGCCCGCACGTCATCGTTGGGGAGGGGGCGACGGCGGGCCGGTCCCTGGGGCCGGGAGCCTGTTCGCAGGGCGTGACGCGGCGGCCGGGGGCGGAACGCGGCGTGGGTGGAGGGCCGCCGTGGCGCACGGAGAGATCCGGGGGGTTTGCCGTTTCCGCAACAAGGTTTGCGCGGCGGGCGGGCGGTGCCGAACGTGGCGGCACACGGGCGCCACCGAGGCGCCGGCACCGCGGTGACGCGGCGAGCAGAGTGCAGAGTGAGGAAGCCCCGCATGACGGACACCCGGCCGAAGCCCGCCCCCGAGGTCTTCTGGGAGGAGTTCTACGCGCGCGACGACCGTGTGTGGAGCGGGCGGCCCAACCCGCTGCTGGTCCGGGAGGCGGCCGGGCTCGCGCCGGGCACCGCCCTGGACCTCGGATGCGGCGAGGGGGCCGACGCGATCTGGCTCGCCGCGCGGGGCTGGGAGGTCACCGCCGTCGACGTCTCGGCGACCGCGCTGGCGCGGGGCGCCGCGCACGCCGCCGAGGCGGGGGTCGCGGACCGGATCGACTGGCGACGGCACGACCTGGGCGAGTCGTTCCCCGAGCGCGCCCGGAGCCCTCGAGACCCGGGAGCCCCGGGAGCCCCGCCAGCCCCGAGAGCGGTTACGGTCTCGTCTCCCTCCAGTTCCTGCACTCCCCGCTGGAGTTGCCGGTCGAGCGGATCATCCGGTCCGCCGCGGCGGCGGTGGCGCCCGGCGGCGTCCTCCTCTTCGTGGGGCATGCCCAGAGCCCGTCCTGGAAGCGGCAGGCCCATGCGGACGTCCGCTTCCCCACCGCGGATGAACTCCTCGCGGCGATGGGTCTGCCGTCGCCGGACTGGCGCGTCGAGGTCCGGGAGTCGCTGCGGACGGAGGCGACCGGGCCGGACGGCGAGGCGGGGTTCCGCGTGGACCACGTGCTGCGCGTCCGGCGCCTGCGCTGACCCCCGGGGGCTACGGGTGGCGTCTCCCGCCCGGCCGACGCGTGGGACGGGACGCCACCCGGACGCCACCCGGACGGCCCGGACAGCGCCCCCGACCCTTGCCGCCGGGTCAGCCGCCCGGGGAGTCCTGCCGCACCGGCAGCCGCTTGCGGCCCCGGTCGAGTGCTTCGACGATGACGGCGGCGGCCACGACGACCACCGCGCCGGCCACGTAACACCACGGGCTCGGAAGGTAGTTGACCGCGGTCATCACCCCGGCCTCCTTGTCGGTGAACGCGCGGTAGACGATCGCGATCACCCCTTCCCAGAAGCCGAGGGTGAACGCCACCACCATGCCCAGTCGGTACCCGGCCTCGTCCATCGTCGCTCCTGCCGTGTCGCGTTTCTTCCACAGGGACGTTACGAGCGTAACCACACTCAGAACGAAAAAGAGCGGATTCCACAGGCCGTTCCCGCGTAACATCACACTTTCTCGCGGCTACTCTGAAGGTATGCGTGACGAAAAGCGGGTCTCCGTCTGCCGCGTGTGCCGCGCCCCGCTGGCGCCGGCCGGCCGGGGCCGGCCGCCCGTCTACTGTTCGCGGGGCTGCCAGGCCCGGGCCTACCGGCGCCGGAAGGATCCACCCCCGCCCGCGCCGGAGGCCCCGCCGCCGGCCGTTCCGTCCGGGCGGCGGCGGCAGATCGCCGAGGCGGTGTGGCGCGTCGCCGCCGAGCGCGGGCTGCACGCGGCGAGCATGCGGGAGATCGCCGCGGAGGCCGGGGTGTCCCTGCGCGTCGTCCAGTACCACTTCGACAGCAAGCACGACCTGCTCGTGGCCGCGCTGCGCATGCTGCACGAGGAGAGCGCGCGGCAGGCCGACGCCCGGGTCCGGGCCCTGCGCCGGCCATCCGACCCGCGGGCGGTGCTGCGGGCCGTCCTCGACGAGTTCCTGCCGCTGGACGAGTGGCGCCGCGTCGCCCTGCGCGTCCACGCCGCGTATTACGCGCGCAGCCTCACCGACCCGGCGCTCGCCGAGGTCTTCCTGCACGACGCCCAGCCCCTGGAGGACCTGGTCGCCTCGCTCCTCGCCCGGCTCCCCGCCGGTTCCGCGGGCCCGCCGCCGGTCGATCCCCGGCGCGAGGCGGACCTGTTGGTCTCCGGTGTCGTCGGGCTGGCCATCGACGTCCTGCACGGGCGCCGGAGCGTGGCCGACGTGCGGCGCACGATCGACTACCACCTGGAGCGCATCTTCGCGGCGGGACCGGCGGGGGCGGCAGAGGCGGGCTGATAAAGACAAACGGCGGAGGCAGGCGGGCGCAGGGTGGTCGCGCGCCGGCACAGGGCGAAGGCGGGCCGACGAAAACGGGCGGCGGTGGGCGGCCCCGCCTCAGCCCTCCGCCCGGGACGCCTCCTTGGCCGCCCGCCACTCCGGCGCCAGCACCGACCAGATCTCCTCGTCGTGCCGCTCCCCCGGTAGGCGAAGCTCTGCCGCAGCACGGCCTCCCGCGCCATCCCGAGCCGCCGGGCCACGGCGATGCTCGGCGCGTTGCCGGCCGAGACCCACCACTCCACGCGGTGGATGCCGCGCTCCTCGACGGCCCAGTCGATGAGGGCGCGCACGGCGCGGGTCACCAACCCCCGGCCCACCGCGGCCGGTTCGAGCCAGCATCCGGCCTCCGCGGTGCCCTGCCGTACGTCGAAGGCGCGGAATATGACGGCGCCGACGAGCCGGCCGCCCTCCGTCCGGATGCCGAGGATGCGCCCCTCGTCGGCGGCGGCCCGTTCCGCGTACGTCCGCAGGAACGCCCTGCTGGACTCCAGGTCCGTGACGGCGTCGGGCAGCCCGTTGTGCCGGCCGATGAACTCCCGCCCCCGGTCGATGTGGGCCAGGAACTCCTCGGCCTGCCACGGTTCGAGCGGCCCGAGCTCGGCGCCGTCGGCGCCCAGGGATATCGCGAACATCGTCACCTTCCGTCGAGGATGTACGAGGACGTACGAGACGTACGGGGACCCGCGTGGACGTGCGCCACCGGGCGCGGGGATCTTCTCACGGGGCCGGACGCAGGTACCGCGACGGAAACGCACCACCCTTACAGTCACGACGGTCGCCACAGACACTAGGGACGTCGACGGGGTTTCAGGAGGCGCAGGCATGAGGCGGGCGGCGTCTCCCGGTTCGGCGCTCGTCGCGGCGGCCACCTGACCGCCGCGCTCGGCGGCGTGACCCCGCACGCGGCTGCGCCGGGACCGATCTGCGGCGGCCCCGGCCAGGGTGCCGGGCCGTGCGCCGGGGCGGGCCGAGGGCGGCACCGGCGAGGTCATCGGCCTGCCGGTCCCCGCGTCCGGCGCCGTCCCCGGCGTACGGGTCCCGGCCGGCCGAGCGGCGGCCCTTCCGGTGGAGTCCCTCTCCCCATCTCCTTCCACTCCCGTCGCGCACCGCCCGTGACCACCGCGGTGACGTGGGTGGCCCCCGCCGCCAGCAGCGTCGGGGTCAGGCCGGCGGCGGCGATCAGGGCGCCGGCCGCCAGGCCGCCGAAGGGGATGCCCGCCCAGGCGAGGGCGGCGCTCAGCGCGCGGACCCGGCCGATGAGGTGGCGGGGGACGCGCTCGTACGAGACGGCGCTCAGGATGGGGTTGAGGAAGCCCGCGCCGAGGCCGCCGGTCGCGAAGACGACGGCCACCAGCCACAGCGGCGCGTCGAGGGCGAGGACGAGGTAGCGGGGGGTGTCGCTGAGCAGGTAACCGGTGAAGAAGACCAGGCGGCGGCGGAGCCGGTGGGCGACGGCCGCCGCGGTGAGGCCGCCGAGGACGGCGGTGACGCCGAACAGGCCGTTGACGAGTCCGATGGCGGCCGGTCCGAACCCTGACTCGCGGGCCCAGACGGGGACGAGGACCTGCGCGAAGGCGGCGCCGAGGAAGTTGCCGACGCCGACGACGCCGCAGACGGCCAGGAGGAGGGGATCGCCGCGCAGGAAGGCGAACCCCTCGCGCAGCCGCTGCCCGTAACCGCCGGGTTCCGTCGGCGCGTCGGCGCTCCCGGACCCGACCGGGCGTCCCATGCCGGGCGGCAGCACCAGCGCGATGATCACCGACCCCAGGGCGAAGCAGGCGGCGGTGGCGAGCAGCGCCGGCAGCGGGCCGGTCAGGGCCACGAGGGCGCCGCCGGCCGCGGGTCCGACGGTCGCGGCGAGCTGTTCGACGACGCCCGCGAGTCCGGTGGCCCGTTCCAGCCGGAGCCCGCCGCGGTCGGCGGCCTCGGGGACCATGACGTCCCGCGCCAGGTCCCCCGGCCCGCGGACGGCGCCGATCATGGCGACGAGGACGAGCAGCAGCCAGAACCGCAGCGCCCCGAGGGCGTGGCAGAGCGGGATCAGGGCGGCGGCGGTCGCGCTCAGGGAGTCGGCCGTCCAGCAGACGACGCGGGGGCCGACGCGGTCCACGAGCGGTCCGGTGAGCGCCTTCACCACGACGTAAGGGGCCAGTTCACAGCAGGCGACGAGCCCGGTGCGGGTGGCGCTGCCGGTGGTGACCAGCACGAACCAGGGCAGGGCGATGGCGGAGACCCGGGTGGCGGTGAGGGCGACGGCCGTGGACGCCAGCACCCCGACGAAGGGGCGCACACCGCCGGCGCGCTCCGGCCGGCGACGGCCCGTGCCCCGTCGTATACGGGCCGCGGGGACGCCCGTCACGACCGCCCCGCCCCCGTCGTCCCCGGCCCGGTGTCCTGCCGGGGGTCGGGCAGGATGTGCAGGACGACCTTCACCTGCTCGGCGCCCGCGGGCGCGGCGCCATCCGTGCTCTCCGTGCCTTCCCCGCCTTCCACGGCCGGCGTGAAGCGGCGGTAGCGGGCCAGCACGGCCCGCAGTTCCGCCGACAGTTCGGCGGCTTCCCCGGGCGTGAGCCGCAGCAGCCAGTCGCTCGTCTCCAGCACGTCGCGCCAGGGCCGGGGCATGGACGGCGCCCGGCCGAGGGCGACTTGGGTGTGCAGCGCGTGCATGCCGGCGAGGGAGCCGCGGAACGCGGCCGCGGCCTCCGGCTCCGTGTCGTAGAGGCTCTTGTCGCGGAGCCACGTCCTCTCGTGCGCCGCACGCCACCAGCGTTCCCGCGCGTTGCCGCGCTCGCCGTCCTCGGCCACGAACCCGGCGGCGGCGAGCTGACGGAGGTGGTAGCTGGTGACACCCGATCCGACGCCCAGGTCCTGGGCGAGGCGGGTGGCGGTGGACGGCCCGTGGGTGCGCAGCAGGCCGACCAGCCGGACGCGGAGGGGGTGGGCGAGCGCGCGCAGGCCCTTGGCGTCCAGGACCGCGTCCGTCTCGGGGTCGGGCACCAACCCCGTTGCTGCGCTGGCGAGTTCGTCTTCAGCTGCCATGAGTCGGCACTCTAGACCGCCAACAGTTCTTCGCGAAGAGGTTTTTGCGAAGAACTGTTGGCAGTTGTTCCCGCTGTCTTTCAGCGGACCGCGTCGTAGGCGCCCAGCGTGATCTCGGCGCAGTGGCGCAGTGACTCCGTGCCGGGCGCGAAGTAGCCGGTGTGGCCGTGGGCGCCGGTCGAGGAGACGGGACGGGCGCCGAAGGCCGCGGACGTGGGGTCGGTGCCGTGACCGAGGCCGAACAGCTCGACGTTGGGGACGTTGCCGATCCAGTCGTCGGCGTTGCGGCGGACGGCCCAGACCCGGACGGTGGTGCGCAGGCCGGCGGCGGAGCCGGCGCGGACGCCCGGGCTGCCGAGGACGACGAGGTCGGTCGCGTCGCCGCGGCCGATGGCGTGGGCGGCGAGGCCGCAGACCACCGAGCCGTAGCTGTGGCAGAAGACGGCGGGCGCGGCGGCCCCGGCGGCGGCCAGTCCGGCGAGGAAGCGGTCGAGCCGGGGCGCGCCGGCTTCGGCGAGCCGGCCGGTGGCGGCGTCGGGGCCGATGCCGACGGGGGTGGTGTAGCCGGCCCAGGCGATGACGGCGGTGGGGGTGCCGGGGGCCTGCCGGGCCAGTTCGGCGTGCAGGGACCTGGCCATGCCGGCCGGGGTGCCGTAGGGGTCGGCGCGCCGGTCGAAGGAGGACAGGTCGATGTCGGAGCCGGGGACGACGACGGCCGTCCGCCGGGCGGCGGCCAGGTCGCCGTACACCTCGGCGAGCTGGCCGCGGCCGCGCGGGTCGAAGGCGAGGATCCACCGCCCGGGGGCGAGGAGTTCCCGGTAGCGGTCGGCGAGGGCGCGGGCGTCCGCGCGCTCGTACTCCGGGAGGGAGGTGTCGGCCGCCTGCCGGAGCCGGTCGGCACGCTCGGCGGCGAGGGCGCGGCGGTTGGCCGCGTACCGCAGGGCCGGCGGGGCGCCGTCCAGGTTGCCGACGACCATGGGGTGACGGTCCGCGAGCCGCTGCCGGGCGTCCTCGGGAAGGGCGGCGAAGAAGCGGGCCACCTCGGCGGGCGAGGCGGTGGCCGGGTCGGGCAGGGCGCGGTGGAGGGAGTGGTCCGTGCGCCAGGCGGCGGTGCCGGGCGGCGGTCCGGTGACCGCGGCCTCCCGGTGGGCGGCGGCCCAGCCCGCCGTTCCCGCGACCACGGTCGTCGTGAGCGCGACGGCGGCCAGGGTGCGCTTGAAACGGTGCATATCGGTGCGTTCTCCCTCGTTCCGTGCGGTGCGAGGAGAAGGTAAGGAGGCGGCATCCAGGCGGACGTCACACTCCGGGGCCAACTCGGGAGTGATACCGGGGTAGGGGGTGGCGCACGGTGCGCGGCAGGGAGCGGCGGGGGCGGACCGTTCGGCGGCACGGAGGGGTGGGGGGCGAACCGTTAGCGGCACGAAGCGGCGGGAGCGGCGGGAGCGGCGGCGGACTGTACGCGGCGCGGCGGACGCCCGTTCGCCGTCCCGCGCCGGACCGCCCTACGCTACGGGGATGATCATCGAACCCCGCACCGTCGCGCCCGGCGTCGTCCTCCGCCTCGCGACCCTCGACGACGCGGGCGGTCTGGCCCGGGCCTACTCCGAGAACCGCGACCACCTGCGCCCCTGGGAGCCGCACCGGGCCCCGGAGTTCTTCACCGCCGAGGGCCAGACGGCCCGGCTGGGCGAGCTGACGGAGCTGCGGCGGGAGGGGCGGATGGTGCCCTGGGTGCTCGATGACGAGCGGGAGGGCATCGTCGGCATCGTCAACCTGAGCAATATCGTGCGGGGCGCCTTCCAGAGCGGCTCGCTCGGTTACTGGGTCGCCGCCCGGCGGGCCGGCCGGGGGCTGGCCACCGCCGCGGTGACGGCCGTGTGCCGGACGGCGGCGGACGAACTCGGGATGCACCGGGTGGAAGCGGGCACGGTGATCGCCAACACCGCCTCCCAGCGCGTCCTGGCGAAGTGCGGTTTCGAGCGGATCGGCACCGCCCGGAACTATCTGCGCATCGACGGCGCCTGGCGTGACCACTACCTCTTTCAGAGGATCCTGCACGACCGCGAGCCGCGCTGACAGCCCACCGACCCCACGGCTTTTCAGCCGTCTCACAGCCATTCCCCGTGCTCACGGCACTCACGACGCACGATTGCATCGCAATCTATGGTTCGCCGAAGCACGGCTGTTACACGACAGTCGGAAAACCGCGCCCCATGAGTCGTAAGATCTTACGGTCAACTAAGGGGGGTTGATTCGACTTTGTCCGACATGTCCGCGTTTGCTCAACCGCGCTTTGGGCGCAGGAGATGGGAGACCCCTGTGCCGGGGCGAATATCACGACTGTCCCGCCGCCGGGTCCTCCAGGTCGGTGGTGCGGGTCTGGTCGTCGGAACGGGCACGGTCGGGGCCTGGCAGTGGCTGGCCCCCGGTTCGGCGCAGGGCAGCGGGCACGAGGACGAGTTCCCCGTGCAGCCGGCGAAGGTGGTGACGACCGAGTCGTTCGTCCACATCATCGCGCACCCCGACGACTCGCTGTACTTCATGAACCCGGAGCTGGAGCAGTCCATCCGGAGCGGCGCCCCCACCGTCACCGTGTGCCTCACCGGCGGTGAGTCGGACGGCCGCAACGCCCTTTCGCAGACGCCCGGGTACCCGAAGCTGCCCATGAAGCGGCCGGAGTTCGTCCGCGCGCGCATCAACGGCCTGCGCGAGGCGACCGCCCAGATGGCCACCGGCGACTGGCTCAGCCCCTGGCGGGTGGAGACGACGCAGCTGATCCCCGGCTTCCTGGCGGAGCTGCACACGCTGAAGGCCGCCCCCCAGGTCCAACTGATCTTCCTGGAGCTGGTGGAGGCCCGGTTCATCCGGGTGCCGCGCAAGGAGAGCCTGCGCGGACTGTGGCTGGGGGTCACGCCGAAGCTGACGACGCTCGTCCCGGCGCACAGCCCGGTCAAGCGCACGTACCTGTACGAGCGCAAGCACGTCGTCGACTCGCTGGTGGCGGTGCTGGACCGGTACCGGCCGACGGTCGTCCGCACCCTGGACCCCAACCCCACGCACCGGGCGATCCAGCAGCAGTTCCCGGGGGTGGCGCACGAGCTGGAGGGCATATCCCACTACGACCACCAGGACCACACCACCTCCGCTCATTTCGCCCAGGCGGCGCTGGCCGAGTACTGGGGACGCCGGCACAGCCGTCCCACGGCGGTCGAGAACTACGTCGGCTACGAGGTCTCCCTCCTGCCGTCCAACCTCGACGCGGCGACCACCCGGCACAAGGTGAAGCTCCTCGACATCTACGGCTGGGCCGACGGCAAGGACTGCGGTGACCCCGCCGGCTGCGGCGACCGCAAGGTCGGCGCCCGCTCCAAGGACGTCCGCTGGTCCAACAACCTCCGCTACCGGGCGCCGGGCACCCAGCGCTGGGTGCAGCCGCTGCCCGACGGCCGGCTCGCCGCCTTCGCCCTCCTCGACGGCGCCGTGCACTGCTGGACCGAGACCAAGCCCGGGACCGGCGCCTGGTCCGGTCCCGCCAAGATCGGCGGGTCGATGCTGGAGGGGCAGGTGGAGGTCCTGCGGCACGCGGACGGCACGCTCCAGCTGTTCTCCGTCCGCACGGTCCTGCCGACCCGCGGCACCCCCCACCACCGGGAGATCGTCACCGCCCGGCAGAACGGCAAGCCCCGCCCCGGGGCCGTCCCGTCCTTCGGCGACTGGGAGTCCCTCGGCTCGCCCGAGGCCGACCCGGAGCGGTCGATGGAGGTCGGCTACCCGGTGACCGTCGCCGCCAAGGACGGCAAGGTCTTCCTCTTCGTCCGCGACTGGTCCGGCGGCCTGATGTACCGCACCGGCCCGCACGGCACGGACTGGACGGACTGGGAGCACCTGGAGACGGACGGGGACCAGCCGCCGGTGGTCCTCGACGGGCTGGACGCCGCCCTGGACGACAAGGGCCGGATCCATGTGGTCGCCGCCGACAGCAAGACCGTCCACCACTGGATGTCCGAGAACGAGGGCGAGCCGCCGCAGCCGACCGGGGCGACCCGGCTGCCCACCGCGAGCGGCCCGCTGTCGCTGGCCGCCTTCTCGGGCGGCGGCATGCGGCTGGTCACCCGGCAGCCCTCCACCGCGCGGGTCATGGTCGCCGAGCGCCCGGCGAACGGCCCCTGGCGGATGACCGCCGACCTGCCGCCCATCGGCGGTTACGGCCGGGTGGCGCTGGCCCAGGACGGCCGGAACGTGGTCCTCGCCGCCCGGGACTCCCGGGGCCGGGTGCGGCTGTCGAAGGGCTCGGGGCGCCCCGGCCCCTGGCAGGGCGGCGGCGTGACGTACCGCGCCACGCCGGGCACCGCCCAGGACGCGCGGGGCCGGACGACCGTCGTGGTGCTGGGCATGGACGGCAAGCTGAGCAGCACCCGGACGCAGACGTCGGGCAAGTACCCGTTCACGGCCTGGACCGGGCAGGACGGGCGGTCGCAGGGCGGCACGTCGGTGTAGCCGGTGTAGCCGGTGTAGCCGGTCTGGTCGGTGTAGGGGCGTTTTCGGTGCGAGGGCCGCGCCGCCGGTCCCGGGGACGGGGACGGGCGGCGCGGCCCTCGCGGTAGCACGCGGCCCTCGCGGTAGGACGCGGCCCTCGCGTTTGGGCGCGATTCGACGTGGCGCGCCCTCGTGCTTCGCCGCGGTTCAGGCGGCGGGCCGCAGCCGTTCCGCGATCTCGCGCACCACCGCGTCCTGATGCTCCGTCAGATAGAAGTGGCCGCCGGTGAAGACGCGCAGGTCGAAGGAGGACTCGGTGTGGCCGGCCCAGGCCGCCGCGTCGTCCACGGACACCTTGGGGTCGGCGTCGCCGGTCAGCGCGACCACGGGGCAGCGCAGCGGCAGCCCCGGCTCGTAGCGGTAGGTCTCGGCGGCGCGGTAGTCCGACCGCAGCACCGGCAGGATCATGCGGACGAGCTCGTCGTCCGCCAGCACCTGGGCGTCGGTGCCGCTGAGCCGGCGCGTCTCGGCGAGGATCCCGTCGTCGTCCCGGAGGTGGACGGTCTCCTCCCGGTGGATCGACGGGGCGCGGCGGGCGGACGCGAACAGGGCGGACGCGACGACGCCCTTCTCCCGCTCGAACCGCCGGGCGACCTCGAAGGCGAGGGAGGCGCCCATGCTGTGCCCGAAGAAGGCCAGCGGTCGGTCGGCCCAGGGCAGCAGCACCGAGAAGACCCGGTCCGCGAGGTCGGGGATGTTGTCGACGAGCGGCTCGTCCCGGCGGTCCTGGCGGCCCGGGTACTGGACGCAGAGGACGTCGGCGAAGTCGGGCACGGCCCGCGCCATCGGGTAGTAGAAGCTCGCCGAGCCGCCGGCGTGCGGCAGGCAGACCAGCCGGACGTCAGCGTCCGGGCGCGGCGCGAACCTGCGTATCCACTGGGTGTTCTCCTCGGTGATGCCACGGACGTCGTTCACGGGACGGGTCTTCCTTCCAGGGCTGCTGCCGGGCGGTGCCGCGGACCGGTGGAGACCACGATGACAGGTCCGGGTCCCCCACCGGCCGGCCGGGTAGGGCCAGGTCAGACGTGCCCCGGAAGGCGGCGCCGCACACGTGATGCGGCGGGCGTCACGTTCGGCGGCCCGCCGTGGGCCGGACGTCCTGGCGGACGATCCGTTCGATGTTCCGCTCCGCCAGCGCGGTGATGGTGAGGAACGGGTTGACGCCGAGCGAGCCCGGGATCAGCGCGCCGTCGGTGACGTAGAGGCCGGGGTGTCCGGGGACCCGGCCGTACGGGTCGGTGGCGCGGCCGAGCACGCAGCCGCCGAGGGGGTGGTAGGTGAAGTCGTCGGCGAACGCCTTGGCGCGGGGGCCGAAGAGGTCGTAGCGGTAGTCGGTGCGGTTGGCGCGGTTGACGCGGTCGAAGAAGGAGCGGGCGGCGTCGACGGCGGGCCGGTTCTGGTCCCGGGTCCACCGCAGGCCCATCCGGTCCGTGGCGCGGTCGTAGACGAACGTGCCGCGTTCGGGGTTGCGGGTGATCGCGATGTAGAGGCTGATCCAGGTCTCGGTGCCGGCCGGCACCGGGGTGATCTCGGCGAAGACCGGGTGCCGCGGGTCGTCCCAGGCGTCGAGGCCGAGGGCGGGAACGGTGGACTGGTGGCAACCGGTGGGATCGCCGCCGTGGTTGGCGCGCGCGGCCATCACGTTCCCGTTGGGCCCCCAGCCGCGGCCGATCTCGGGGCCGAGGTCGGGCAGCGCGCCGGTCTCCCGGGCGCGCAGCAGCAGTTCGGTGGTCCCGAGGCTCCCGGCCCCGAGGAACAGCCGCCGGCAGCCGATCTCCTTGACGGCGATCCGGCGCCCGGCCTCGTCCGACCGCTCGACGGTCAGGACGTAACCCCCGGTCCGGCGAGGGCGGATGGACCTGGCACGGTGCAGTGTGGCGATGGTGACCCGCCCGGTGCGCAGGGCGGCGGCCAGATAGGTCTTGTCGAGGGACATCCGGCCGTGGTTGTTTCCGTAGATCAGCTCCCCGGCGAGCGCGGAACGCGGTGCCGTACCGTCCGCTTCCCTCCGCATATGCCCGAAGTCATAGACGTTGTCGAGGAACACCGATCGCAGCCCGGCCCGCGCCGCCTGCTCACGCGCCACACGCGAGTACCGGTACCACTCCGTCCCCTCGAACCAGGTCCGGTCGACGCCGTTGACGCGGAGCATGGCGCGGGCGCGCGGAAAGTAGCGGCGGTACATCTCCCCCGCGTCCACCTTCGGAAGCACCCGCCGCAGGTAGTCCCGACGGGGCGCCACGGCCATCCCCCCGTTGACCAGCGAGCCGCCGCCGACGCCGCGGCCCGCGTAGACGGCCATGGACCCGAAGTCGACCCGGTCCAGCACGCCGGCGTACGGCTCGACCTTCCGGTCGACGACGTCGAGCCAGAGGAACGAGCCGAGCGGCGCGGCGGTCCGGGTCCGGAACCAGCTGGACCGCCGGTCCGGGTCGAGCATCCCGCAGAACACCCGCCCGTCCGCCCCCGGCCGGTCCCACGCCCGCCCCATCTCCAGCATCAGCACCCGCTCCCCCGCCTCGGCGAGCCGTAACGCGGTGACGGCGGCCCCGTACCCGGTCCCGACGACGACGGCGGGAACGAACGCCCCGTCCCGCGCCGCCTCCCCGGCCTCCGCGGCGGCGACGGCCCGAGACCCCCGCCCAAAGCCTCCCCGCCAAGAACCACCGCCCCCAGCGCGAGCCCGCCACCGAGCACCCGACGCCGGGACGGTTGGTACTGATGGTGCTGAATCGACATGAACAGACCTCACCTCTCCGGAGCCCACCGAATGGGAACGAACGTCGGGGCCCCGGACGCATGCAAACAGAAGTTGCCGGAGAGGTAAGTGAGTTGCACCGGGACAGTCCTTGATTTCCCCATTCCGCTTGACTGTCGCGCCCGGTCGACGCTAAGGCCGCGCCGCGGGTCCGGGCACGGGAGATGCTCGGTGAGGTCGGCCTGGCCCAACGGGGCTGCCGGTGGCCCGGGGAGGTGTCGGTCGGCGAGGCACAGCGTGCGGCGGTCGCCCGGGCGTGCGTCGTCGAACCGCCGTCGTCTTCGGAGGCCGGATCCCCAGCGCCCAGGCCAGTTCGCGGACGCGGCGGGGATGGCGGACGAACGCACGGGGAGCGGGAGCACGGCGGGGACCACCGCGAGTACGGCAAACAACCGGTAGGAGAGCTTGGTGGGGATGGAATGTGATTCGTTCACGCTTCCCGTCGAGGAGTCATGGTGTTGTCGAACCGTGTCCGGTTTTTGATACGCCGACGATATGGCACCGCTTCGTAGCATGAGGCTATGCGCGTGTTGGTCGTTGAGGACGAGCCCTACATGGCAGAGGCCATCCGCGATGGGCTGCGCCTGGAAGCGATCGCGGCCGACATCGCCGGTGACGGTGACACCGCTCTGGAACTGCTGAGCACCAACGCCTACGCCATCGCCGTCCTCGACCGGGACATCCCCGGACCTACCGGTGACGAGATCGCCAAGCACATCGTCGCCTCCGGCAGCGGCATGCCGATCCTCATGCTGACCGCTGCCGACCGGCTCGACGACAAGGCCACCGGGTTCGAGCTCGGCGCCGACGACTACCTCACCAAGCCCTTCGAAATGCGAGAACTCGTGCTCAGGCTCAGAGCACTCGACCGCAGGCGCGCCCACAACAGGCCACCTGTGCGAGAGATCGCAGCTCTACGTGTGGATCCCTTCCGCCGCGAGGTCTACCGCGAGGGCCGCTACATCGCGCTCACCAGGAAACAGTTCGCTGTGCTCGAAGTCCTGGTCGCCGCCGAAGGCGGTGTCGTCAGTGCAGAGGAGTTGCTGGAGCGAGCGTGGGATGAGAACGCGGATCCGTTCACCAACGCCGTGCGCATCACGGTCTCGGCCCTGCGTAAACGCCTCGGCGAGCCCTGGCTGATCGCCACCGTGCCCGGGGTCGGTTACCGCATCGGCACAGGGGCGGACGCCGATGGCCGGACCGCCCGTGGATAGGCGTCAGGGGCTGAGCGTCCGCCTCAAGCTCACCCTCAGCTACGCCGGGTTCCTCCTGGTGGCGGGCGTCTTGCTGCTTGCCGCCGTGTGGGTGTTCCTTCTGCGGGGAAGGTCGAACAGTCTTCACGTTCCCGATCGGTCCGACTTCGTGCGCGTCTTCGACCCGAGCAATTTCGGCCCGGTCGTCTTCGTCCCGGCGGGGATCCTGGTGCTGGCGTTCTTGCTGGTGTTCGGCCTCCTGGGCGGGTGGGTTCTGGCCGGCCGGATGCTCACCCCGCTGATTCACATCACGGACGCCACCCGCAGGGTGGCGAACGGAACGCTTTCCTACCGGATACGCCTGCCGGGCCGCCACGATGAGTTCCGCGAACTCGCCGACTCCTTCGACGTGATGCTCGGGCAGTTCGAAGCCCACGTCGCCGAACAACAGCGATTCGCGGCCAATGCCTCTCATGAACTGCGCACTCCGCTGGCGGTCACGCAGGCGCTTCTCGACGTGGCCCGCAACGACCCGGACCGCGACATCTGCGAGCTTGTCGAGCGCCTGAGAGTGGTCAACACCCGGGCCATCGACCTCACTGAGGCATTGCTCCTGCTCAGCCGCGCCAACCAGCGGTCCTTCGCCAGAGAACACATCGACTTGTCCCTCATGGCGGAAGAAGCCACGGAAACGCTCCTGCCTTTGGCGGAAAGGCACGGCGTCACCATCGAAACCTCCGGCGAGACGAGCATCACCATCGGCTCACAGGCGCTCCTGTTGCAGATGACCACGAACCTTCTGCACAACGCGATCGGCCACAACCTGCCTGACCAGGGCATGGTGTGGATGAATACCAGCGTCCACCCCCACAGTGTCGTGCTCTCCATCGAGAACACCGGCGAGAGGCTCACCCCTCAGCTGGTCTCGACACTCACCGAGCCGTTCCGGCGCGGCACCGAACGCTTGCACACGGGCCACG
Source organism: Streptomyces sp. CA-181903 (assembly GCF_050937075.1). Classification (NCBI taxonomy): domain Bacteria; kingdom Bacillati; phylum Actinomycetota; class Actinomycetes; order Kitasatosporales; family Streptomycetaceae; genus Streptomyces; species Streptomyces sp. CA-181903. The sequence continues at coordinate 6,992,947 of NZ_JBNJLY010000001.1, read as the reverse complement.
CAGGTGTCGGCCTCGGCTTGGCCATCGTCAAAAGCATCGCCCAGGCACACGACGGAGCCCTCACCCTCGCCCCCCGCCCTGCCGGCGGCCTGCACGTCACGGTGCGACTGCCCGCCGCGCCGGCGCACACCCGAACAGACGACGATCAGGTTGACCAACGTCAGGGTCTCCCAGGCGACCCTCGATGAGCTTCTTCGGTGGTGCCGCTTCGCAGTGAGGACGGCTGTGGCGATGGCGTCATGCGGTGCGACTGCCACAGGGCCTGCGAAGCGCCCGCCAGGACGCCAAGCGGGCGGCGCCGCGTTCGACCGGGGCCCGGGCCGGGCGGGCCCGGTCGGTGGGCGGTCTTATCGCTGGGGGCAGTTCTCCCGCGAAGGCCCGCACCGAGTCGCGCCATCGGCGGGCTGCCTCAGCCTCGACGGGACATATAGACGTCGAATGCCTTGTAGAGCAGGCGACTCAGCGGCAGGTCCCATTCGCCGAGATACTCCACGGCTTCGCCACCGGTGCCGACCTTGAACTGGATCAGGCCCAGGTGCGGGGAATCCTTGTCCACGGTGTTGGTGATGCCTCGCAGGTTGTAGACCGTGCATCCGGCAGCCAGAGCGTCAGTGGTCATCTTCCACTGCACGGCGTTCGACCCGCGTACCTCCCGTTTGGCCGTGGTGGAGGCGCCGTAGCTGTACCAGGCGTGTGCGCCGACCCGGATCCAGATGGTGGCGGCGACGAGGTCGCCTTCGTGGTGGGCGAGGTAGAGCCGGATCCGGTCCTTGTCCTCGGCAAGCAGGGCCTCGAACATGGTCGGGAAGTAGCTGAACGGCCGCGGGATGAAGTGATCACGTTTCGCGGTCTCGAGGTAGACCCGGTAGAAGTCGGGCAGGTCCTCGACACCGCCCTGGGTCACGACGACGCCCGCCTTTCCGGCCTTCTTGATGTTGCGCCGCCAGAGCTGGCTCATCCCCTTCAAAAGCTGGTCTTCGTCCTTGCCGGCCAGCGGGACCTGGAAAACCCAGCGCGGCTGCCCGGCGGAGAATCCTTCCTCTTCCTTCGGCGGACGCCAGCCCAGATCCCGCAGCTGGATGCGTGCCCGAGCGGCGGCGTCGTGGACGGTGTCCGGCGGCACGTCGCTGAGCCTGGTGATCTTCGGGTCGGCGATCGCGGCCTTGATCGTCTCAGCACTCCAGGTACGGGCCACCGCCGTCGTCCCGATGCGTATGGCGAAGGCGCCAGAGCGCTTGAGGTGCTCCGCCAACGGGCCGAGCCAGCAGGCCAGATCATCCGAGGCCCAGTCGATCACCGGCCCTTCGGGCAGGTACGCCAGCGACCTCTTGAACCCGGGCAGCCGCCGATACAGGACCAGGCCCGCGCCGACAAGTCGATCGCGGTCGTCGATCCAGCCCAGCGACTGCGACTCCCACTCGCTCTTCACTGACGCCCAGGCCGGGGTCTGCAGGAAACTCACCGCAGGCTGGGCCGCGTTGAACGCGGCGTGATCGCTCGCCGTGATGACCCGTACCCGATAAGCCACAGCCGCTCCTACCTGTCGTTCCTTGGTCGATCCGCCAGCACATCGGGGGATCCGGACATGAGCGCGGCGGCGACCTCGTCAAGGCGCGCCCCGCGGGAGGCCTTGAGGAGCACCACATCGCCGGCCGAGAGCCGACCGCGCAGCCACTCAACGGCCGCGACGTTGTCGGTCAGCGCCACCGCCCGCTCTCCGGCGCCGTCGGCCAGCGGCCGGACGCCGACCGCGACCACCACGTCGGCCCGGCATGCGGCGTACCCCCCGATGGCGCGGTGGGCGACCTCGCTTCCGTCGCCGAGTTCGAGCATCTCGCCGAGGACGGCGATGCGCCGCCTGCCCTGGATCGCCTCCAACGCGTCCAGGGCGGCGCGGGTCGAGTCGGGGTCGGCGTTGAAGGAGTCATCGAGCAGCGTTGCGCCGCAGGCGAGGTCACGCAGCTCCAAGCGCCACTTCGACAGCGAGACCGCGGGCAACGCCGCTGCCGCCGCTTCGAGGGAGATGCCGGCCGCCAGCCCCACCGCCGTGGCAGCCGCCGCGTTGAGCGACTGGTGCGTGCCGACGAGCGGCAGCCTCACCGGAGCCCATCCGCCGGCGGTCCGCAGGGTGAAGGACGGCCGGGCGAGCCGGTCCGGCACCACGTCGAGTACGCGTACGTCGGCGTGTTCCGCCCGGCCGAAGGTCAGCACCGGGCCGTCGGTGAGCGAGCGCATCGCGATCACCCGGGGATCGTCGGCGCCCAAGACCGCGGTGCCGCCGGACGCCAGACCCCGCACCAGCTCTCCCTTGGCCTGGGCGATCGCCTCGCGAGACCCGAGACAGCCGAGGTGGGCCTGGCCGACGTTGAGGACAACCCCGACGTCGGGCGCGACCAAGTTGGTGAGTTTGGCGATATCGCCGATGCGGCGCACTCCCATCTCGAGGACGAGGAAGCGGGTGGCCGCGCCGGCACGCAGCATGGTGAGCGGCACGCCGAGCTCGTTGTTGAGCGAGCCGGTCGTGGCGATCGTCGGCGCGGCGCTCGACAGCACGGCCGCCAGCAGGTCTTTGGTGCTGGTCTTGCCGCGGGATCCGGTCACCCCGACCACGGTCAGCCCGTCGCGCAGCCGTGCCACGACGTGGGCTGCGAGTGCCTGCAACGCGGCTTCGGCGTCCTCGACAACGACGGTCGGCAGTGCCGTGGGCCGGGAGCCGAGCACAGCCACCGCACCGGCCCCGCCGGCCTGGACGGCGTAGTCGTGGCCGTCGACGTGTTCGCCGACCACTGCGACGAAGAGGCCGCCCGGCTCGGCCTGCCGGCCGTCGAGCACGGCCGGCGCGGTCACCGTCACGGCGTCGTCGCCCTTGACCCTCCCGCCGACCACCGCGGCGATCTCACCGAGGCTGAGCGGGATCACGCCAAGACCGCGCAAGGATTAGCGAAACACATCGAGACGCGGCCGCTCGCCAGGACGGCGAGCGGAGGCGGGTTGGTGAGGTGGAGGAGGGCAGAAGCCGGCTCGCGGGTACTCATGCCCTCCAGTCAAGAGAGCGTGATGTTGCCGGAGCGTACGCGGTTTTTGATATGCCGACGATATGTTGCAGGCCGGCGCCGGCCTCAAGACAAGCATCGTCACGCGCTCGCAGTGGCCGACATATCGTCGCCATATCAAAAAACGCATACGCGTCGGCAACATCACGCTCTCTTGACTGGAAGACATGAGTTCCAGCGGACCTACACGAGCAGAGGTGCGCCGCACCCGAGCACCGGTGTCATCCTCGCGGACCGTCTCGACAACGGGAATCACGTTCTACGGATGCGAGCAGGATGAGGCCCTGCTCTTCCGAGAAATGGCACCTCGCTTTGGCGTGGCGCCAACCATCACGAAGGAAGCGGTATCCGAAGCCACTATCGACCTGGCAGCCGGGAACCGATGCATCAGCGTCAGCCACAGGACGCACGTCACCCGTGCCACGCTCACCGCACTGAGCCGGGCCGGTGTGGAGTATCTCTCCACACGAAGCATCGGATGCAACCACATCGACGTGAACCACGCGATGAGCGTCGGTATCTCCGTCGGAAACGTGACGTACTCTCCCGACAGCGTTGCCGACTACACGCTGATGCTCATGCTGGTGGCCGTGCGCCACGCGAAGGCCACCGTTCGCCGCACCGATGCCCATGACTACCGGCTGAGTGAGATACGCGGCAAAGAGCTGCGCGACCTGACTGTCGGAGTGATCGGCACGGGGCGTATCGGCACAGCGGTCATCGACCGGCTACGGGGCTTCGGCTGCCGCGTGCTGACCTACGACAGTCGCCCCGACACCGTCGCCGATCACACGCCGATCGACGAGCTGCTTCAGCGCAGCGACATTGTCACGCTCCACACCCCACTCACCGCAGGCACCCGCCACCTCGTCGATCGTCGGCGTATCGAGCGGATGAAGCACGGCGCGTTCATCGTCAACACCGCACGCGGGCCGCTCATTGATACGGAAGCCCTTCTATCGGCATTGGAAAGCGGCAGATTGGGCGGCGCGGCGCTCGATGTCCTCGACGGCGAGGAGGGAATTTTCTACACCGACCGCCGTAACAAGCCCATCGGGAACCGCTCGCTGTTGCGACTCCAGGACCTGCCGAATGTGTTCATCAGCCCGCACACGGCCTATTACACCGACCATGCGCTGAGCGACACCGTCAGAAACACTCTCGTCAACTGCCTCGACTTCGAAAGCGGGAAAACATGGGCAGGTTGAAGATCGGAGTCATCTTCGGGGGCTCTTCCGAAGAACACTTCGTCTCCGTCAAGTCCGCCCGGGAGGTCGCGAAGAACCTCGATGCCGGTACATATGAACCGTATTGGATCGGCATCACCCAGTCCGGCGCCTGGCAACTCTGCGACTCTCCTGGCACAAACTGGGAGAACGGCGGCGCCCGCCCGGCCATCCTGTCACCCGACCGAAGCGTCCACGGACTGCTCATCCTGGAACAGGGACGATTCGATGTGATCCGTCTGGACCTCGTGCTGCCCGTTCTGCACGGCACGCTCGGCGAAGACGGTGCGATCCAGGGGCTGTTGGAGCTCTCTGGCATCCCCTATGCCGGCTGCGACATCCAGAGCTCCGCCGTGTGCATGGACAAATCCCTGACCTACGCCATCGCCAGGAGCGCGGGAATCGCCACGCCGAATTTCTGGGTGGTCGCGGCGGACGAGAAGGTCGACGCCGGTCGGCTTCCCTATCCCGTCTTCGTGAAGCCGGCCCGTTCGGGCTCATCTTTCGGTGTCAGCCAAGTTGCCGGAGAAGAGGACTTGCCGAGTGCCCTGGAGGCCGCACGTCAGTACGACTCGAAGGTCCTGATCGAAGAGGCCGTGGCCGGGAGCGAGGTCGGTTGCGCGATCCTGGGAGATCCATCCGCCCCAATCACGGGCGAGGTGGACCGCGTAGCCCTCTCACACGGGTTTTTCAGGATTCACCAGGAGGTCTCACCCGAGACCGGTTCGGAGAACTCGGCGTTCATCGTGCCCGCCGACATCTCCGAAGAATCGCGCCGGCTCGTCCAGGAGAGCGCCAAGACCGTCTACCGTGCGCTGGGCTGCCAGGGGCTCGCCCGCGTGGACATGTTTCTCCGGGACGACGGCCGGGTGGTGCTCAACGAAGTCAACACCCTTCCCGGCATGACCTCCTACAGTCGCTACCCCCGCATGATGGCCGCCGCGGGCCTGCCACTTTCCGATGTGATCGACCTGCTGGCGTCCACGACACTGCACCGAAAAAAGCGATGAACGAGGATTTCGCGTACCTGGACGAGTTGGTGCCCGGAATCCGGTGGGATGCCAAGTACGCCACCCCGGACAACTTCACCGGAAAGCCCGTAGACGGATATCTGGCAAATCGAATAGTCGGCACAAAATCTTTGTGTACGGCCCTGGGACGCGCAGAAGAAGAAGCCGCGTCCCTCGGCTTCGGCCTGCTCGTCTGGGACGGTTACCGTCCGCAACGCGCCGTCGACTGCTTCCGGCGCTGGTCAGAACAACCGGAGGACGGCCGGACAAAACAGCGCCACTACCCCAATATCGACAGAACCGAGCTCTTCGACAAGGGATACGTGGCCGCCAAGTCAGGCCACAGTCGCGGCAGTACCGTCGACCTGACGCTCTACAGCCTCGCCACTGGGGAAAACGCCCGCATGGGCGGCGGCTACGACCTCATGGACCCGATCTCGCATCATGGGGCAAGAGGAATAACGCCCACCGAAGCGAAAAACCGCGAGCACCTTTGCTCCATCATGGAGAAATGCGGTTTTGCTCGCTACGCCTGTGAGTGGTGGCACTACACGCTGAGAAGCGAGCCTTATCCAGATGTCTATTTCGACTTTCCCATCGCATGATGCGATCCTCCCTTATGTCTCCCAATGGGGAAGCCTGGACCGGAACGACGAAGTCGTCATGCGGCGTGCCGCCTCATCCGGGCTCGACGTCTTCCTGAGAAGCGCCGATCCATCGCAGATGCACGCCTGGGCCTCCGATGGATATCACTCGCGCGAGGATTACCTCTTCTGGTCCCGCAAAGTCTGCGGCTTGGCGTGCCTGCAGTCCCTGCTCCTCGGCTGGACGGACATCCGACTGCCGATGCGTGAACTCCTTTCGCTGTCCCTCGACCGGGGCTGCTACGTGGTGGGGCCCCAAGGCGAGGTCCGGGGACTGATCTACAGGCCGTTCATGGCCTGGGTCGGCTCACAATTCGGATTCGAATGCCGACTGGTCGAGAACACGCCGATCCGGGAATCCGCCCGAGCGGTGCGCCCCGGGCAAGCCCTGATCGCTTCGGTATCGCCTGAGATTCGTGACCCAAGCACCTACAGACCGAGGCAGGGAGGGCATCTCGTGTTGGTTCACGAGGTCCATGGCGGGACGGTGCGGTTCCATAATCCGTCGGGCTACTCCCACAACGCGGACTCCGCCTCGCTGCCCATGCACGTATTCGAGCGCTTCCATGCAAGGCGAGGAATCATGGTCAGCGCGACACCATGAGCCAGGCGAACCGGCGCCGGGCGCCGCTGAGCGCGCGATGGAGGGTTTGCGGAGTCGGCATCAGCCCGCGTCCGGGCGGGCGTGGGCGTCAGCTGTCGTCCCCCACAGCCCGGCGTCCATAGAGGCGCGGCCGGCCGCCGGCGCGGTCATGGTCGTGGTGGTTGGGTAGCGCCGACGGCAGATCGAGCCCGGCCGGCGGAGTCAGAGCCCGGGCAGCCGGCGCGCCACGACCGCCTTCTTGCGCACCGACGGAAGGCAGGTCGAGGCACGCGCCGCCGACACGCACACGCGCCGGGCATCCTCGACCGTACCCACCACGAGGGGCAGCAGAACAAAGGGAGACAGCCGAGGGCCCCTGGACGGGTAGGAACTCCGTCGCGGTACCGTCCATCGCTGCGTACGCTCGTTCCCGTGAACCTTGGGAACAAGACGGTGAACGCCGCTTGACTGGATCAAGCCGTCCTTCCTCTGGATGATGTACCGCTGCGGCTGGGGCACCAAGGAGGGGCAGCGGACGGTGCTGGCCGTGGAGATCGACCGGGAGGGGTTCGAGTGGGCGCTGCGGAACGCGTGCCTGTCGCACTACGACCCGGGTGTGCACGAGGATCGGGGCGCCTGGCGCCGGGAGTTGCGCCGGGCGCCGGCGCGGGTGCAGTGGGATCCGGAGCGGGATCCGCGGCTGCGGCCGCTGCCTTACCGGTCGCTGCAGCTCGGGCTGTCCGGCGAGGCGGCCCGCCGGTACGCGGACGAGTGGACGGTGGGCATCACGGACGTCACGCCGCTGGCCCGCGCCGTGCACGCGCGGGTGCGCGAGGGTGATCTGAAGGGCGCCGAGCGGCTGCTGCCGGAGGAGCGCCCGTACCCCGTGGCGGACGGGTTCCTCGCGCATCTGTGCCCGTAGCCCCTCCCCCGTGTCCCGGGACGCGACGGAGTTCCCGCGCCGGCGGTAAACCCCCACGGCCTGCGGGGAGTCAGTGCGGGTGAGGGCATACGGCGGGTGAGGGCGGGTGAGGGCGATCCCGCCCGGCCACGACCGGGGCCGTGCTGGTGCAGGCTGGTGGTACTGGTGGGTGGCGTGGGGTTCGCGGTCACCTCGGGAGACTTCAGGAGAAGGGGAGAGCGGGATGAGTGACGAGTGCGACCACGAGTGGGTCCTGTGGAGCGGCGCCAGCCGGTGCCGCAAGTGTGGCACGACGCAGTGGTCCGGGTGGCCCGGCACATGACCGGTCGCCAGGGGTACGGGTGCGGCGTGCCCTGAGATGCGGGGGCGCGCGCCCTGCCGGTGCGCGCCCGGCACGTCAACGCACAAGCGCAGACGACACCTCAGCGCGCCCGGCGCACCGGCACGTCCCCTCCATCCACGCGTCGGCGCGGCCCGCGCCTCAGCGCACCTGCACCCCGGAGACCGCCCGGGCGATCACCAACCGCTGGATCTCGCTGGTGCCCTCGAAGATCGTGTAGATGGCGGCGTCCCGGTGCATGCGCTCCACGGGGTACTCGCGGGTGTAACCGTTGCCGCCGAGGATCTGCATCGCCTGGGCGGTGACGGTCTTGGCGGTCTCGCCGGCGTAGAGCTTGCTCATGGAGCCCTCGGCCGAGGTGAACGGCTTGCCGGTGGCGGCCATCGCCGAGGCGCGCCAGACGAGGAGGCGGGCGGCGTCTATGCGGGTGCGCATGTCGGCGAGCTGGAAGGCGACGCCCTGGTTGTCGATGATGGGGCGGCCGAACTGGACGCGCGTGGTGGCGTAGTCGAGGGCGACCTCGTAGGCGGCGCGGGCGATGCCGACGGCCTGGGCGGCCACGGCGGGCCGGGACGCCTCGAAGGTGGCCATCGCCGCGTTGCCGCCGCGCGGGCCGCCCTTTTTCTTGCCCTCGCGGGCCCGCGCCAGGCGTTCGTCGAGCTTCTCCTTGCCGCCGAGCAGGCAGTGGCCGGGGACGCGGACGCCGTCGAGGACGACCTCGGCGGTGTGCGACGCGCGGATGCCGTGCTTCTTGAACTTCTGCCCTTGGGACAGCCCTTCGGTGCCCGGCGGGATGATGAAGGAGGCGTGGCCGCGGGCGCCCAGGCCGGGTTCGACGACGGCGACGACGACGTGGACGTTGGCGATGCCGCCGTTGGTCGCCCAGGTCTTGGTGCCGTTGAGCACCCACTCGTCCTTGGCCTCGTCGTAGACGGCGCGGGTGCGCATCGCGGAGACGTCGGAGCCGGCGTCGGGTTCGGAGGAGCAGAAGGCGGCGACCTTCACGTCGTCCGGGTCGCCGTACATCTGCGGGATCCAGGTGCCGATCTGCTCGTCGGTGCCGTTGGTCAGGACGCCGACGGCCGCCAGGCCGGTGCCGGTGATGGCGAGGCCCAGGCCGGCGTCGCCCCAGAAGAGCTCCTCGATGGCCACGGGGATGCCGAGGCCGGTGGGGTCGAAGAACTGCTTCGCGTAGAAGTCGAGCGAATACAGGCCGATTTTCGCCGCTTCCTGGACGACGGGCCAGGGGAACTCCTCGCGTTCGTCCCACTCGGCGGCGGCGGGCCGCATCACGTCGGCGGCGAAGCCGTGGACCCAGTCGCGTACGGCCTTCTGTTCGTCGTCGAGTTCCAGTCCGAAACCCGCCATGGCCCCTCCCGAGCGTTGCTTACCTGCGGTAACAGGAGTCTGTTACCGGTCAGTAGGACCTGTCAACTCCCCTCTCCCCCCGGATCCGCTGGGTGCCGCGGGTGTTACGTTGCGCAGGCATGTGAGAAGACACGGGGGCGGGAGGCACAGCCATGACGACCAGTCAGCGGGAAGACCAGCAGCGCACGACGGAACGGCGGCGCAGGGAACTGCTGGAGGCCGCGGACCGGGTGGTGCTCAGGGACGGGCCGGGGGCGTCGATGAACGCCATCGCGGCCGAGGCGGGGATCACCAAACCGATCCTCTACCGGCATTTCGGCGACAAGGGCGGCCTCTACCGGGCGCTCGCGGCCCGGCACACCGAGGCGCTGCTGGAGGGGCTGCGGGCCGCGCTCGACGCGCCGGCCGAGCGGCGGCGGCGCGTGGAGTCGACCCTCGACACCTACCTCGCCGCCATAGAGGCGCGGCCGCAGGTCTACCGGTTCCTGATGCACCCGGCCGAGGACGCCGGCCCCTCGGACCGCGGCTTCGACGTGGGCCGGCACTCCGCGCCCCTTCTGCGGCGGATGGGCGAGGAGCTGGCCGTGGTGATAGCCGAGCGCGTGGAGCTGGGTCCGGAGGGGACCGAACTCGCGCGCGCCTGGGGGCACGGCATCGTCGGCATGATGCACGCGGCCGGCGACTGGTGGCTCCGCGAGCGCCCCTTCCCCCGCGAGCGCCTGGTCAGCCACCTCGCCGACCTCCTGTGGGGCCGGCTGGCCACGGCGGGCGACCGGGCGGACGGCCCGGGCTTCTGATCCCCCGGGCCGGCTCCTCGTGGGCCGGTTCCTCATGGCCCCCACGGCCGGTCCGGTCGCAGGGGCCCGGCGGACGGGACGGGCCGCCGCCACATGACTACCGGGCGCACCCGCGCGGGCCGCGTACAACCCGCGCCCACCGCCACGAAGCGGCGCCCGGGACCGCCCGCGCGCTCGCACCCCGCCCCGGACACCCCTGCGTCCGCCTGCCTACGGCACCGCCCGCACCCCCGTCCCCGCCCAAGGCGCCCGGCGTGCGGCGCGGAGGGTGCGGCGGTGGGCGGAGCCGGTGAGGTGGTCGAGGTAGAGGCCGCCGTCGAGGTGGGCGCACTCGTGCTGGAGGCAGCGGGCGAAGAAACCGGTGCCCGTCACCCGTACCCGGGCGCCGTCGAGGGTGAAGCCCTCGACCACCGCCTCGTCGGCGCGCGGCGTCGGCGCCTCGAGGCCGGGCAGCGACAGGCAGCCCTCGGGGCCGCGCACCTCCACCCCGCCGGTCGACACCAGGCGGGGGTTGACGAGGTGGCCGAGGTGACGGACGTCCTCGTCGTCGGGGCAGTCGTAGACGAAGACGCGCAGCGGGACGCCGATCTGGTTGGCGGCGAGGCCGACGCCGTCGAAGGCGTACATCGTCGCGAACAGCGACTCCACGAGTCCGGCCAGGTCAATGCGCTCCCCGTCGGCCTCGACGGGCGCCGTGAAGTCCTCGACCTCGGTGCAGGGGGCGGCGAGCACCGGGTCGCCGAGCAGCCGCACGGGCCGCACGCGTCCGGAACTTCCTGGAATGGCACGTCTTCGCATGGGTCCAGCCTACGGGCCCGCGGACGACGGTTTCGGGCCCACGGGCGGATCTCGATAGGCTGATCCCCGACCGAAGCCTCCTGGCTGACGATTCGGCGCGGAGGGGGCGTTCCACCGGCGGACCAGGGAACAGGCGACGGCGCCGAACAAGGAGGATCTAGGACGATGGCAGGCAACTCGGGGCCGCTGTCCGCACGCGCCAAGCTGGCCGTGACAGCGGGCAAGGCCGCGGCGGCGGTGTCGCGGGCCGCGGGGCGCGGCAGCGGATCGGTGATCGGCGGCAAGGTCGCGCTCAAGCTCGACCCTGACCTGCTCGCCCGGCTGGCGACCCACCTCGACGTGGTCCTCGTCTCGGCCACGAACGGCAAGACGACCACGACCCGGCTGATCGCCGAGGCGCTGCGGGCCAGCGGCCCGGTGGTGTCGAACGCGCTGGGCGCCAACATGCCCGCGGGCATCACCTCCGCCCTCGCCGGCGGCTCGGACGCGCGCTTCGGCGTGATCGAGGTGGACGAGAAGTACCTGGCGATGGTCGCCCGGGACGTCTCGCCCAAGGCCATAGCGCTGCTCAACCTCTCCCGCGACCAGCTCGACCGCGCCGCGGAGACCCGCATGCTGGCCGAGAAGTGGCGGGAGGGCCTGGCCGGCTCCAAGGCGGTGATCATCGCCAACGCCGACGACCCGCTGATCGTGTGGGCCGCGTCGTCCTCACCGAACGTGGTGTGGGTGGCGGCCGGCCAGGAGTGGAAGGACGACGCCTGGTCCTGCCCGTCCTGCGGCGGTGTGATGCAGCGCCCGGGCGACGACTGGTTCTGCGGCGAGTGCGGCTTCCGCCGGCCGACGCCGAGCTGGGCGCTGTCGGGTGACTACGTGCTGGACCCGCACGGTTCGGCGTGGCCGATCCACCTCCAGCTGCCGGGCCGGGCCAACAAGGCGAACGCCACCACCTCCGCCGCCGTGGCCGCGACCTTCGGGGTGCCGCCGCAGGTGGCGCTGGAGCGGATGTACCAGGTGCAGGCGGTGGCCGGCCGGTACGACGTGGTGACGTTCATGAACCGCGAGCTGCGGCTGCTGCTGGCGAAGAACCCGGCCGGCTGGCTGGAGACGTTCTCGCTGATCGACGGCCCGCCGGCGCCGGTGCTGCTGTCGGTGAACGCGCGCGGCGCGGACGGTACGGACACCTCGTGGCTGTGGGACGTGGACTACACGCGGCTCGCGGGGCACCCGATCTTCGTGGTCGGCGACCGCAAGCTCGACCTGGCGGTGCGTCTGGAGGTCGCCGGCCTGGACTTCCGGGTCTGCGAGAACGTGGACGAGGCCGTGCAGTCGGCCCCGCCCGGCCGGATCGAGGTCATCGCCAACTACACCGCGTTCCAGGACCTCCGCCGCCGCGTCGGCAACTGACCCGCAAAGGACCATGAGCATGAGCCAGAACAGTCTGCGTGTGGTGTGGGTCTACCCCGACCTGCTCAGCACCTACGGGGACCAGGGCAACGTCCTGGTCCTGGAGCGCCGCGCCCACCAGCGCCGGCTGGACGTCCAGCGCCTGGACGTCCGTTCCGACCAGCAGATCCCCACCTCGGGCGACATCTACCTGATCGGCGGCGGCGAGGACCGGCCGCAGCGGCTGGCGGCCGAGCGGCTGCGCCGCGACGGCGGCCTCAACCGGGCGGTCGCCAACGGCGCGATCGTCTTCTCGGTCTGCGCCGGCTACCAGATCCTGGGCCACGAGTTCATCAACGACCTGGGCCAGCGCGAGCAGGGCCTCGGCCTGCTGGACGTCTACAGCACCCGCGGCGAGGGCGAGCGCTGCGTCGGCGACGTGCTCGGCGACATCGACCCGCAGCTCGGCCTGCCGCCGCTGACCGGCTTCGAGAACCACCAGGGCGTCACCCACCTCGGCCCGTCCGCGCGCCCGTTCGCCCGGGTCCGCTTCGGCAACGGCAACGGCACGGGCGACGGCACCGAGGGCGCGTTCAACGAGACGGTCTTCGGTACGTACATGCACGGCCCGGTCATGGCGCGGAACCCGCACATCGCGGATCTGCTGCTGAAGCTGGCGCTGGACGTCAACGCGCTGCCGCCGGTGGACGACCGCTGGTACGACGCGCTGCGCAACGAGCGGATCGCGGCGGCGACGCAGCCCGCGTAACCGTCCGGCCGTCTGGATGACGGACGCCGGTGTTCCCCGTCATCCGCCCTGGGTAGGGTGACGGGGATTCCACCGGACGACGGGGTCCGGTCGTCGGCCCTGTCACAAAGGTTTCCACCATGCGCATCGGTGTGCTCACCTCCGGCGGCGACTGCCCCGGTCTCAACGCCGTCATACGTTCCGTCGTGCACCGCGCGGTCGCCGACCACGGCGACGAGGTGATCGGCTTCCACGACGGCTGGCGCGGTCTGCTGGAAGGCGACCACCGGCCGCTCGACCTGGACGCGGTGGCCGGCATCCTGGCCTCCGGCGGCACGATCCTCGGCTCCTCCCGGGTCCGCCCCGAGCAGTTGCGGGACGGCGTGGAGCGGGCGAAGGAGCACGTCGCGGCGCTGGGTCTGGACGCGGTGATCCCGATCGGCGGCGAGGGCACGCTCAAGGCGGCCCGGCTGCTGTCGGACGGCGGGATCCCGATCGTCGGGGTGCCCAAGACGATCGACAACGACATCGCGGTCACCGATGTGACCTTTGGCTTCGACACGGCCGTGGGCGTCGCCACGGAGGCCCTGGACCGGCTGAAGACGACCGCCGAGTCGCACCAGCGGGTACTGATCGTCGAGGTGATGGGCCGGCACACCGGCTGGATTGCCCTGCACTCGGGCATGGCCGCCGGCGCCCACGCGATCGTGGTCCCGGAGCGGCCCTTCGACATCGACGAGCTCACCGCGCTGGTCGGCAAGCGCTTCGAGGCCGGCAAGCGGTTCGCGATCGTGGTGGTCGCGGAGGGCGCCAAGCCGCGCGAGGGCTCGATGCCGTTCGAGACCGGCGGCACGGACGTCTACGGGCACGAGCGGTTCGCCGGGGTGGCCCGGCAGCTCGCCGTCGAGCTGGAGCGGCGGCTCGGCAAGGAGGCCCGGCCGGTGATCCTCGGCCACGTCCAGCGCGGGGGCACCCCGACCGCGTACGACCGCGTCCTCGCCACCCGCTTCGGCTGGCACGCGGTCGAGGCCGCGCACCGCGGCGACTTCGGGATGATGACCGCGCTGCGGGGCACGGAGATCGCGCTGGTGCCGCTGGCGGAGGCGGTGGAGTCGCTGAAGACCGTGCCGGAGGACCGGTACGGCGAGGTCGACTCCGTCCTCTGACCGCCGCGTCCGACCGGCGCCCCCGGGCGCAGGTCACACGGGGGCCGCCTCTACTCTGGATCCGGCGCATCGGTCCTAATCGGGAGAGAGCGGATGGATCACAGCGGGCACGGCATGGACATGATGGACATGCCACCGTTCACCCTCGGACGGGGTCTGGAGTGGAGCGGTGATCCGTTCTTCACCACCGCCTGCGCCGTCGGCCTGGCCCTGTACGGCTATGCCGTCGTGCGGCTGTGGCGCCGGGGCGACAAGTGGCCGGTGAACCGGACCGTGTGGTTCACCCTCGGCGTCCTCTCGGTGGCGCTGGTGATGTGCACCAAGCTGAACGACTACGGCATGGTCATGTTCAGCGTGCACATGGTCCAGCACATGGTGATCAGCATGCTCTCCCCCATCCTGATCCTGCTGGGCGCGCCCGTGTCCCTCACCCTGCGCGCGCTGCCGCCGGCGGGCCGGGGACGCAAGGGCCCGCGCGAGTGGCTCGTGATGCTGCTGCACAGCCGCTATATGCGGATCATCACGCACCCGGCGTTCACGATCCCCATGTTCATCGCGAGCCTCTACGGCCTCTACTTCACCCCGCTCTTCGACTTCCTCATGGAGAGCCGGACCGGCCACATCGCCATGATGATCCACTTCCTGGCGGTCGGCCTGGTGTTCTTCTGGCCGATCATGGGCGTGGACCCGGGCCCGCACCGGCCGGGCTATGTGATGCGGATGCTGGAGCTGTTCGCGGGCATGCCGTTCCACGCGTTCTTCGGCATCGCGCTGATGATGTCGTCCGAACCCATGATCGGGACGTACAAGCACCCGATGGCCTCGCTGGGCATCGACGCCCTCGACGACCAGCACGCGGGCGGCGGCATCGCCTGGGCCTTCAGCGAGATCCCGTCGGTGGTGGTGCTCTTGGCGCTGGCCTTCCAGTGGTACCGCTCCGAGCAGCGGCAGGCCCGCCGCAGCGACCGGCAGGCGGACCGGGACGGCGACAAGGAGCTGGCGGACTACAACGCGTACCTCGCCTCGCTCCAGGCGCGCGGCAGATGAACCGGCTCGGGCGCTGACCCACCGGCTCGGGCACCGCTGGGCGACGAGCACCTTCAGCGCTGTGGCATTGACGGCCGCGGCCGGAGACGATGGTCTCCGGCCGCGGCTCGCGCATATGTGCGCCTCATATGTGCGCGGGGCCGCCGTGAGGAGGTGCGGGGTGCCCGGATCGACGAAGACGATGGCTTGGCTCACCGTGGGCGGCCTGGTGGCCGTGACCGCTTACACGGTGACGTTGGGGGGCAACGGCTGGCTCTGGTTCGCCTGGGTCGTGCTGGGGCTGACGACGATAGGGGCGCTGGTGGCGCGGGGGACGTGAGATACCGCCGGTCGGCGGTGGCGGGGGACGTGAGGGACCGCCGGCCGGCGGTGGCGCGGAAGACGTGAAGGGCCGCCGGCCGGCGGTGGCGCGGAAGACGTGAAGGGCCGCCGGCCGGCGGCCGCGCGGGGGACGCGAGGAACCGCCGGCCGGCGGCGGGAGCCGGGACGGCCGGAGGGTACCGGCGGCAGGCCGCGCCCCCGCCGCTCAGAAGCGGAACACCGGCCCGGTCGCCGCGTCGAGGGCGCACGGGCCGGAGTAGGTGCCCTTCCAGTGCAGGTCGGCCGTTCCCCAGCGGCCGTCGGCCGTCGCGGTGACGGGCTCCCGCTCGGCACCGCACGGCCGGTCCTCGCGCCGGAGGGCGTTCGGCCGGCCGTGCGCCTCGGCGAGGCGCGCGCACGCCTCGGCCGCGTGCGGATGCCGGCCGCCGGCGTCCGGGCAGGTCAGCCGGACACCGCGGATCCAGGTGTGGTCGGCGCCGGAGAGGGTGAGGAGCAACTCGCCCCGCTCGGGGCCGGGTTCGCCGGCGGACGCCGGGGCGGCCGACAGTGCGAGCGCGACGACGGCCGCCGCGGCGGCGAGGGGTCTGATGGCGGACATCGCTGTGCCTTCCGAGGAGCGTGGGGCCCGGATGCTCGCACACCCACCGCCCGGATCGCCACTTTCACCCCTCTTTCGGGGCAAAGCGGGATCGACTGCCGGTCACTCCAGGAGATCGGCGCTGAGGGTGGTGTCCGGCACGCAGAGAATCCCGTCGAACGCCTCCAGCACGGGCGTCTCCAGGAAGGCGGTGTCCAGCCGGGTGCGGACCGGCTCGGGCAGCCCGCGGCGGCGGGCGTACGCGCGCAGCGCCCGCGCGTCCACCAGCGCGGGCCGGTCCCGGACGTCGGCGAACAGCGCCTCGACACTGTCCGGGACGGCGTCCGGGACGGCGGCCCGGCCCCAGCGCATACCGGCCGGGTGGTCACGGTCGGGCACGTTCTCGACCGTCTCGCCGCCGTTGCCGGTCAGGGCGATCGGCACGTAGTCCGAGCCGAGGGCCCGGGCGAGGAGGTGACCCATGGTGGTCACCGCCGTCGGACCGCCGATCCCGTCGGCGGAGCGCTGGATGTGGGCGTTGTGCCCGACGAGGACGACGCGCGTGCCGGGCTCGGACCGGTCCAGGAACTCCAGCAGGGCGTCGGCCAGATACCGTTCCCGGGCGGCGAACCCGGCGAGGTCGGGCTCGCCCGCGAGCGCCTCGGCCATCGCCCGCTGGGCCCGGTCGGTGGCGACCGCCGCGCGGACGTCCGACAGCGCGGTCTCGTACGCCGCGCGGCCGGAGTGCTCGGAGTAGAGCTCCCGCAGATCGGTGAAGCGGCCGAGCAGCCGGGAGAGGGCGGTGGTGAGGCGGTCCTGCCGCGCCGTGTCCAGGGCGAGGCGGGCGTAGGCGGGCACCATCACCGTCCCGCCGGCGAGGGGTTCCGCGATCTCCCGCGCGGCGTCCAGGAAGCGCAGCGCGCCGGGGTCGGCGTCGGCGAGATACGCGGCGACGGGGTCGAGGACGGGCGCGAGCGAGCCGCCCGCCATGGGGATGTCGCAGCCGAGGAAGCGAACCGGCCGCGCGGCCCCGGCGTTGTGCCGGCGCTGCCACCGGAGGGTGTCCCTGACCTCGGCCGGGAGTCCCAGGCGGTGGACGCCGGACGCCGTGCCGCCGGGGGCCAGGAGATCGTCGAGGCCGCCGGGGCCGCCCTGGACCCAGGCGTCCACGGCGCGGCCCTCGGCCGCGCCGTACTCCATCGCGTGGGCGGTGAAGCCGAGTTCCTCGACGAGGAACCGCAGGATGCGGTGGCGCTGGAGGGCGAACTCCCGGATCTGGTGCGAGTTCTCGCCCAGGGCGACGACGCGGGCGTCGCCGACGAGTTCGCGAAGCGGCTCCAGGTCGCCGAGCGGGCCGTCCGGGTCCGCGTCCGGGCCGAGCGGCGCCGGCCGGGCGGCGTTCGCGGCCACCCAGCGCACGAGTTCGGCCGGGGCGGCCGTCAGTGTCGGCTCGGCGGCGGGCAGGAGTTCGCGCAGGTCGCTGGTGTCGTGGTCGTGGTGTTGATCGTTCATGGGATGTGCTCCGCAGTACTCGTCATCGACGTCGGAGCCGGGCAGCGTGAAGCACCGCACCGGCGGGGAACCGGGGTGCGGCGAAGCTGACGTGACGCGCTGGTCGCAGCTTGCCGCTAGGCGGCGCTGCGGGGCCTGGCGAACCAGCTCTGGACGGCGGGGAAGCACATGCCCGCGACGGTACCAAGGGGCAGGCGAGCGCGCACCGGGATTTCGGTCCGGTGATCGTCGGCCACCGCGGTCGGTGGCTGACGCCCCGTCTGGTCCTGAAGGTCGGAAAACCCGTGGTCACCCGGACCCGCACGCACCTAGGGTCACCGGCGTGACAAGGAGTGACATATGAGCGCACGACTGCGCGCGATCGCGCAGGAGACGGAACGGATCGTCGCCGAGGGGCGGTACACGGCGCCCGGCGGGCGGGTGGTGGACATCGCCGGCGCGGTCGCGGCGGCCCGTGCGGGGACGCGGTTGTACGGGCCGGGGCCGGTGGCCGTCCCCGAACGGGACGCCGCCGGGGCGGCCACGGTCTTCGAGGTGACCGGGGAGGACAGCCTGGCGGCGGCCCGCCGGCTGGCGGCGGACGGGGCCGCCGGCGAGGTCGCGGTGCTGAACTTCGCCTCCGCCCGCAATCCGGGCGGCGGTTACCTCAACGGCGCGCAGGCGCAGGAGGAGGCGGTGTGCCGCGCCTCCGCGCTGTACACCTGCCTGCGCGAGGTGCCCGGGTTCTACGCGGAACACCGGGCCGACCCCAGCCCGTTCTACAGCGACCGGGTCATCCACTCCCCCGGCGTGCCGGTCTTCCGCGACGACCGGGCCGCACTGCTCGAAACCCCGTTCCGCGTGGGCTTCCTGACCTCTCCGGCCCCCAACGCGGGCGTGATCACGCAGCGGACGCCGGACCTGGCCGTCCGGATCCCCGCCGCGCTGGTCTCGCGCGCCGGGCGGGTGCTGGAGGTGGCGGCGGCGCACGGGTACGGGCAACTGGTGCTCGGCGCCTGGGGATGCGGCGTCTTCCGCAACGAACCGGCGCACGTGGCCGCCGCGTTCGCCGCCCACCTCACCGGTACGGGCCGGTTCGCCGGGCACTTCGGGCGCGTGGTCTTCGCGGTGCTGGACCGGAGGGCGGACTCGCCGACACGCGCCGCGTTCTCCGCCGTGTTCGGGGCGCGCGGCTAGTCTGCCGACCATGCGAACAGGGATATCCCGCAGAGGACTGCTGACCGCGACGGCCGCCGTACCGCTGGCGGCCGCCCTGCCCGGCCCGGCCGCGCACGCCGCCGACAGCCCCGGGCCGGCCGCGCACGCCGCCGACAGCGAGGTGGCGGAACGGCTGCGCGGCATGGAGGAGGCGTACCACGGCCGTATCGGCCTGGCGGCGTTCGACACCGGATCCGGCCGGTCGGTGACGTACCGGGCGCACGAACGCTTCGCGCTCTGCTCGACGTTCAAGTTCCTGGCCGCCGCCGCGATCCTGGACAAGGCGCGCCGGGACGACCCGGGGCTCCTGGACCGGCCCGTGCACTACTCCGAGGTCATCGACGGTTCCCCGGTGACGAAGGACAACCTGTCCAGGGGTTTCATGACCGTACGCGAACTCTGCGACGCGGCCATCGCCGTGAGCGACAACACGGCGGGCAACCTGCTGTTGGAGCAGTTGGGCGGCCCGCGGGCGATCGGCGCGTTCGCCCGGACGCTCGGTGACGGCCGTACGCGGCTGGACCGCACCGAACCCACGCTCAACACCAACCTCCCCGGTGACCCCGGGACTCCACGACGCCCGCGGCCATGGCCCGTGACGTGTACGCCCTCACCGTGGGCACGGCCCTCGCGGCGCCCGACCGGGAGCAGCTGAACCGCTGGCTGGAGGGGTGCCGGACCGGAGGCGAACGCATCCGCAAGGCCATGCCGGCCGGCTGGCGGGTCGGGGACAAGACCGGAACGGGCGAGCGGGGGGCCGCCAACGACATCGCCGTCGTCCGGCCGCCCGGCCGCGCCCCGCTGGTCGTCGCGGTCTACACGACGCGTCTCGGCAGCACGGAGACGGGCGACAGCGCGATCATCGCGCGGACGGCAGCGGTGGCCCGCTGCGCCCTGGTCCCGTCGTCCTGCGCGGGCGCGGGATGCACCTGCCGGACCGCGTAAGGCGGGTACGGGCCCTCACCCCCGGCCCTCACCCCCCGGCCCTCACCCCTCCGGCTCGCCCCACTCCCCGACGCTCAGCTCGTCGCCGACGGACAGCTTGCCGGGCCGCAGGACGGAGAACTTGGCGCCGAACACGACGCCGCCCGCCGCGGCCCGCCGGTAGGAGGCGAGGGTGCGCAGGGGTTCCGGGCCGGCCTTCGTCCCGCTCTCCTGGGCGACCATGGTGACCGCGCAGCGCACGGCGAGCTTGGCGTAGGCCAGTTCGGCGTCGCCGATGGCGAAGCGGCGCAGCCGGTCCTCGGTGTGCGGCTCGTCCCAGCCGTCGACGAGGACGTTGGGGCGGAAGCGGTTCACGGGGAGCGGCTCCGCGCCGCGTTCGGCCAGTTTCGCGTCGAGCAGGGCGAGGCTGGAGCGGGACAGCAGGTGGACGGCCGAGCTGTCGGCCCAGCCGGAGGTGCCGGGGGTGAGCCCGTCGGTGACGCGGTCGTGCTCCGGCGGCACCCGTACCAGCCTGCTGGGCGCGCCGAGCACCTCGCTCAGCCAGGCGGCGGCCTCCGGCCCCTGGTCGACGGCCCGGTAAGGCAGGCCGAACATCTCGACGCCGCGCCGGGGCCCGGTGGTGTCCACCTCGACGACGACCTCGCCGGCGCCGGGCGCCCGCAGGGTGAGCAGCGCGCCGTCGGCGCCGACTGCGGGCCGGATCGTGGCGAGGAGCGGGTCCTTGCGCTGGCTGCGGAACACCCCCTCGTCGTCGACGACCATGAACGCCCGGTCGTGGGCGAGCCCCGCGGGCGTCAGGACCGCCTGCCCGAGCGCGGTCCCGGCGCAGCCCTTGACCGGGTACGACGCCAGTGCGACGACTGTGGCTGTTGTTGTCACGGGGGCCGGCATGGAGGCTGTCATGGGTGCCTGTTCCTGTCTGCTTCCCGCCCGCTTTCCGCGGGCTCGGAAAAGACCGCACCCCGGGCCGTGGTCCGGCCCGGGGTGCGGCGGTGGTGGTGTGCCCGTCGGCCTGTTACTTGGCGGCCTTCGGCACCGGGACGGCGTGCGGGGTGCACGTGACGTCCTTGGCGTCGACCTTGCCGGTGAGCAGGTAGGTGTCGACCCGGTTGTTGATGCAGGGGTTGACGAGGCCGGTGACGCCGTGCGAGCCGGCGCCCTTCTCGGTGATCAGGCGGGAGCCCTGGAAGCGCTTGTGCAGCTCGACCGCGCCGGCGTAGGGGGTTGCGGCGTCGCGGGTGGACTGCACGATGAGGGTCTGCGGCAGGCCCTTGTAGGTCTTGACCTCGAGGGGCGTGCCCTGCGGGCCCTTCCAGGTGGCGCAGGGGAGGTTCATCCAGGCGTTGGCCCAGGTCATGAAGGGGGCCTGACGGTGGATGCGGGTGTTGTCGCGGTCCCACTTCTTCCAGCTGGTGGGCCACTTGGCGTCGGCGCACTCGACGGCCGTGTAGACGGCGTTGCCGTTCTCGGCGGAGACGGCACCGGCCAGGTCGGGGCCGGCGGCCTCGACGAGGGCCTTGGTGTCACCGGAGCGGTACTTGGCCCAGGCGTCGGCGACCGGAATCCAGGAGGAGTCGTAGTACGCGGCGCTCTGGAAGAAGTTGATGAGCTCGGCCGGGCCGACGACACCGCCGATCGGCTTCTTCTTCGCCTCGGCGCGCAGCTTCAGCCACTGGGCGTGCACCTTGGCCTGGCTGTTGCCGATGTGGAAGACGGAGTCGTACTTGGCGACCCACTGCTCCCAGTCCTTGAAGCGGCTCTCGAAGGCGACGTCCTGCTCGAGGTTGGCGTCGTACCAGATGTTGCTGGTGGCCGGGTTGACGACGCTGTCCACGATCATGCGGCGGACGTGGCCCGGGAACAGCGTGCCGTAGACGGCGCCGAGGTAGGTGCCGTAGGAGACGCCCAGGTAGTTGAGCTTCTTCTCGCCCAGGGCGGCGCGCACGACGTCGAGGTCGCGGGCGGTGTTCATCGTCGTCATGTACGGCAGCATCTTGCCGCTGCGCTTGGCGCAGCCGTCCGCGTACTGCTTGGCGAGCTTGCGCTGCGCCAGCTTGTCCGCCTCGCTGCCCGGCACCGGGTCGGCCTTCGGGGCGGCGACGAACTGCTTGGGGTCGACGCAGGAGATCGGGGCGGACTTGCCCACACCGCGCGGGTCGAAGCCGACGAAGTCGTAGGCCTTGGCGACCTTGGTGTAGATGGGGTTCTTCGTCGTGACCTTGCGCGGGAACTTCAGGCCGGAGCCGCCCGGGCCGCCCGGGTTGTAGACCAGCGAGCCCTGGCGCTCCTTGGCGGTGCCGGTGGAGTGGACGCGGTCCACCGCGATCTTGATCGTCGGGCCGTTCGGCTTGGCGTAGTCGAGCGGGACGGTCACCCAACCGCACTGGATGGGCTTCTCCAGGCCCCAGGTGGCGGGACAGTCCTGCCACTTGACGCCCGTCTTCGCCGCCTTCGCGGCGGCGGCCTGCACGCCCTTGGCCTCGGCGGCGCCGCCGGGCACGCGCTCGGTGGCACTGGCCGACGGAGCGGCCAGGAAGCCCGCGACGAGGGCGCCGGTCATCACGGTGCCGGTGGCCGCGCCGAGTATCGCTTTAGGTCTCACGTGGGAATCCCCCTGCTGGGAACGCCGCCCTCGGATCGGGACGGCGATGATCACAGAGCTGCACCAGGGATGATTCCGTCTCCAGTACCAAGATGGACAGGTTGTTCGGGTGAATCTTTACTAATCCGTAAGGATGACGTCATGCCGGATGCCTCCTGAGGCGTCCTTCGTCCCCCTCGTGCGTCAGCGCCCTTTCCGCCGTGCGCAGCAGCGTGCGCAGCCGGAGGGCGTCGGACGCCACGGCGCTCACCACGACGGCGGGGCCGGCGAGCGGCATGGCGGCGGACACGGCTCCCTCGGCCGTGTGCGGCGGCGGCACGGGCGGATTGTCGCCGAAGGCCGGATCGACGGCCAGGAGCTGCCCCACGGCCCGGTGGCCGCCGAGGACGGCGCCGCCGTCCCAGCCGGGCGCCCCCGGCCCGTAGGCCAGCTCCTGGTCGTAGAGCGGACGGCCGGCCCGGTGGACGGTGAGCCGGGCGGTGAGCCGCCCGGCCGGCTCGCCCGCGCGGCCGAGCACCTGTTCCTCGCGGAACAACAGCCGGGCGGTGGGGGCGAGTTCGATACGGGTGGTGGTGCGCAGGTCGCTGCCCGCGGCGGAGATCAGCGGCTCGGGGAGCCAGTGCAGCGTCGCGCCGTCCCCGACGATGATCCGGATATCGTACGCGGCCGGGGCGCCGGTCCGGCCGGGCAGGGCGAGGGTGGCGGCCGTGGTGGTGAAGCGGAGCGCGGCGCCGGGCTCGACGGCCGCGGCCAGCGTCAGCCGGTCGCCGCCGAGCGGCGCGCTCATCGCGCCGACCAGCGTGACGTGCGCCACCGGGCCACGGAGCCCGGTCCTGCGGAGCGCGAACGGCGCCTCGCCGGACAGGACGGGGAGCGCCGTGCCGCCGCGGCCGTCCGGGGCCGCGACGAGGCGGGCGGCGGCCCGGACGGCGGCGGCCGGCTCCCGCGGCGGCGCCGCCGGCTCGCGCGGCTCGGTGAGTTGGGCGGTGGTCATGCCTGGCGCCATGCCGCGAGCCGCTCGCGCACCCAGTCCCGTACGGGCGCGACGCCGCCCTCGGCGGCGAGCGACGTGAACGCCACGGGCAGGTCGCCGCGTTGGGCCTTGGCGTCGCGCGCCATGCCGTCGAGGTCGACGCCGACGTACGGCGCGAGGTCCGTCTTGTTGACGACCAGCAGGTCCGCGCCGGTGATGCCCGGGCCGCCCTTGCGGGGGATGTCGTCGCCGCCCGCCACGTCGATCACGAAGATCTGGGCGTCGACGAGGCCCTTGGAGAAGGTGGCGGTGAGATTGTCGCCGCCCGACTCGACGAGGACCAGGTCGAGGGGGCCGACGGTGTCTTCGAGGTCCTCGATCGCTTCGAGGTTGGCCGAGATGTCGTCCCGGATCGCGGTGTGGGGGCAGGCGCCCGTCTCCACGGCCGTGATGCGCTCCGGCGGCAGGACGGCGTTGCGGAGGAGGAACTCGGCGTCCTCGCGGGTGTAGATGTCGTTGGTGACGACCGCGATCGAGAACTCGTCGCGGAGGGCTCGGCAGAGGGCGGCTACGGTGGCGGTTTTGCCGGTGCCTACGGGGCCGCCGAGGCCGATGCGGAGCGCTCGGCGCTGGCCGTTCGCGCGGAGGGCTGGGGTGGCTGAGTAGGTGTGGCGGTGGGGGTAGGGGTGTTCGGGTGGTCGAGGTGCATGTTCGGGTCTCCCTTAGTGGGTGGTTGCGGTCTTTTTTGGGGGTGCCCCGGTCCCGCCCCTTCGCCGTTTCTTGCGGGAGGGCCCGCACCCCGGCAACGCGGCTGCGCCGCGTTCGTCCTCAAACGCCGGACGGGCTGAAGTGCGCGCCCGGGCCGCACTATCCAGCCCGTCCGGCGCTTGAGGACGAGCGGCGAAGCCGCGACAAGCGGGGTCTGGGGCGCAGCCCCAGGAAACGGCGAAAGGGCGGGACCGGGGCACACCCCCCTACGAAGCGAACAGCCGCACCGGCCACCCCGCATGCACCTCCGCCATCACATCCAGCAGCGGCGCCGAAGCAGCCGGCAACACATCCGTCCCCTCCGAAACGCAACGCACCCCTGCCTCCGCGGCCCCCGCCGCCACCGCGTCCAGCTCCGGCGCCAGCCGCGCCAGCACCCCCGTAGCGTCGAACGGATCGAGACCGAGGAGCCGGACAACAGCCGTGGCGGGCCCGCCGATCGCCTCGTAGCAGGCGGCGTACGCCGCGGCCGCCGGGCCGAGGCCGGCCGAGCGGGCGGTGAGGCCGAGGACGACGGGCTGGTGGGCGCCGCGTGGCCGGGCCGCGGCGAGGGCGTCGAGGTCCGGTGAGGGCCAGGCCGCCCGTGCGGCGCGCATGAGTTGCCGGCCGAGGCGGCGGGCGGCGGCGCGCAGGGCGGGGGACGGCGTCCGCGCGTCGGCGGCGTCGTCGAGTCCGAGCGGGTCCGCGCCGGCGGCGGCCGCCGCGGCGAGCGCGGCGGCGGTCAGCCCGGCGGTGTGCAGCCGCCCGCGGCAGAACTCCTCCAGGTCGGCCGCGTCCCGGATGCGGCCCGCCGCGACGGCCGCCTCCGCGCCGCCGGAGTGTGCGTGGCCGCCGGCGGGGAACCGCCCGTCGGCGAGGACGAGCAGGGGGGCTAGGGCAGCGCTGTCGACGGCCGTCATCAGAAGAGGAAGTAGCGCTGGGCCATGGGCAGTTCCGCCACCGGGCTCGGTTCCACAGGATCGCCGTCGATGGTGACGGTGAAGGTGTCCGGGTCGACCTCGACGTGCGGCCGGGCGTCGTTCTCGCGCATGTCGGCCTTGGTGACGCCCCGGGTGTCGCGGATGGGCACGAAGCGCTTGCCGAGGCCGAGGCGTTCGGGGAGGCCGTCGTCGAGGGCCCACTGGGTGACGAAGTTGAGGGAGGTGGCGGCGGGGGCGCGGCCCACCGCCCCGAACATCGGCCGGGGCAGCACCGGTTGCGGCGTCGGGATGGAGGCGTTGGCGTCGCCCATCTGCGCCCAGGCGATCTGCCCGCCCTTGAGGACGAGCAGCGGCCGGACGCCGAAGAACGCCGGTTCCCACAGCACCAGGTCGGCGAGTTTGCCCTCCTCGACCGAGCCGATCTCGTGGTCGAGCCCCTGCGCCACGGCCGGGTTGATCGTGTACTTGGCGACGTAGCGGCGGGCCCGCCGGTTGTCGGCCGGTCCGTCGCCGGGCAGCGGTCCGCGCCGGGCCTTCATCACGTGCGCCGTCTGCCAGGTGCGCAGCACGGTCTCCCCGATGCGGCCCATGGCCTGGGAGTCGGAGGAGACGATGGAGATGGCGCCGAGGTCGTGGAGGACGTCCTCGGCGGCGATGGTGCCGGGGCGGATGCGGGACTCGGCGAAGGCCAGGTCCTCGGGGACGGCGGGGTTGAGGTGGTGGCAGACCATCAGCATGTCGAGGTGTTCCTCGACGGTGTTGACGGTGTGCGGTCGGGTGGGGTTGGTGGAGCTGGGCAGGACGTTGGGTTCGGAGACGACGGTGATGATGTCCGGCGCGTGCCCGCCGCCCGCGCCCTCCGTGTGGTAGGCGTGGATGGAGCGCCCGGCGATGGCGGCGAGGGTGTCGCCGACGAACCCGGCCTCGTTGAGGGTGTCGGTGTGGATGGCGAGCTGGGCGCCGCTCTCCGCGCAGACGGAGAGGCAGGCGTCGATGACGGCGGGTGTCGCCCCCCAGTCCTCGTGGATCTTGAATCCGACGGCTCCGGCGCGCAGTTGGGCGCGCATGGCGTCGTACGAGACGGTGTTGCCCTTGCCGAGCAGCCCGACGTTGACGGGGTACGCCTCCATCGCCTCGAACATCCGGGCGAGGTGCCAGGCGCCGGGGGTGACGGTGGTGGCCTTGCTGCCCTCCGCCGGTCCGGTGCCGCCGCCGACGAGGGTGGTGATCCCGGTGGCGAGGGCGGTCTCGGCGGCCTGCGGGCAGATGAAGTGGACGTGGGCGTCGACGGCTCCGGCGGTGAGGATGCGCCCGTTGCCGGAGATGATCTCGGTCTCGGGGCCGATCACCAGGTCGGGGTGGACGCCGTCCATGGTGTCGGGGTTGCCCGCCTTGCCGACGCCGGTGATCCGTCCGTCGCGGATGCCCACGTCGGCCTTGACGACGCCCCAGTGGTCGAGGACCACCGCTCCGGTGATGACGGTGTCGGGGGCGCCCTCGGCCCGGGTGGCCCGGGACTGGCCCATCGACTCGCGGATGACCTTGCCGCCGCCGAACACCGCCTCGTCGCCCGCCCGCCCGGGCCCGCCGCAGCGGTCCTCCTCCACCTCGATCAGGAGGCTGGTGTCGGCGAGGCGGATGCGGTCCCCGGTGGTGGGACCGTAGAGGGCGGCGTACGCGGCCCGGTCGAGCCGGGGCGGCCCGGGGAAGTTCACATCAGCCATCGAGCTGGCCCCCGCAGGCCCCCCGCAGCCCCGGGACGATCCGCTTGCCGGCCAGCGGGACGAGGTCCACCTCCACCGGGATGCCCGGTTCGAAGCGGACGGCGGTCCCGGCCGGGATGTCGAGCCGCTTGCCGTGGGCGGCGGCCCGGTCGAAGTCCAGGCCCGGGTTGGCCTCGGCGAAATGGTAGTGCGAGCCCACCTGAACGGGCCGGTCGGCGGCGTTGAGCACGGTGATCCGGGTGCGGTGCAGGCCCTCGTTGAGGCGGACGGGTTCGTCCGCATGGAAGACCTGACCCGGTATCAGGGCGTCGACGGTCATGGGTTCCCCCTCGTCAGGCTATGGGCTCGTGGACGGTGACGAGCTTGGTCCCGTCCGGGAAGGTGGCCTCGACCTGGACGTCGGGGATCATCTCGGGGATGCCGGGCATGACCTCGTCGCGGGTGAGCACCTTCCTCCCGGACGCCATGAGTTCGGCCACCGTCCGGCCGTCGCGGGCGCCCTCCAGGACGTGCGCGGTGATGAGGGCGACGGCTTCTGGGTGGTTGAGGAGCAGTCCGCGGGCCCGACGCTTCTCTGCGACGTCGGCGGCCACATGGATCAGCAGCCGCTCCTGCTCGTGCGGGGTCAGTCGCACAGGTCCCACCTCACTGTCGTCCGAACGCAGCGGGACGTTACCCCAGTTCAGCACGGTGCCGACGGGCGCGGACCCGCCCGGGGGCCGGTGATTGCAACTTACTGCGCAAGCTTTTCCACCGTGTTAACCACCGCTTTGCGTCGCCATGGCGAACGGACGTGCCGGGACCGCCACTGCTACTGGGCCGGCGGGGCGACGGCCGGCACCCTGCTCGGCCCGGTGATACCCGACGGGATCAAGGGCCTGGACTTCGCGGTGACCGCCCTCTTCACCGTCCTGGCCATCGACGCCTTCCGCGCCCACCGCGACGTTCCCACCCCGCTGCTCGCCCTCGCCTGCGCTCTCGTGGCGCGGTTCGTGTTTCCCGGACAGTTGCTGCTCGCCGGGTTCTCCCTGTTCACTGCCGGACTGCTGGCCCGCTACCACTGGGTACGGAGGCAACGGCCCTGTGCCTGACACCGGTTACCTGATCGCCGCGGTCGCCACCGCCGTCGCCGCCACCTGGGCGCTGCGCGCGCTGCCCTTCGCGGCCCTGGCCCCACTGCGGTCGAGCCCGCTGGCCGTCTACCTCAAGAAGGCGTTGCCGGCCGGGGTGATGGTCGTCCTCGCCGTCCACACCCAGCGGGACTTCGACCCGCATGTCCCCGACCGCGCCTGGCCGACCGCGGCGGCCCTGGCCTTCACCCTGACGCTGCACCTCTGGCGACGGAACATCCCGCTGTCCGTCCTCAGCGGCACCCTCGTGCACGTGCTGCTCGCCGGCGCGGTCTTCGGCTGATCCGAGGGCAGCCGCCTCCGGGGCGCCGGGCCGCGCATCAGCGCCGGGAGTCGTTCCCCGGGTCGCGGTACTCGGCCGCGATGCCGAAGCGGCCGGGTTCGCCGGGAGCGGACGGAAGGTGCCGCACCGTCGAGACGGTGCTGATCACCGGCTCGTCCTCGGCCCGCTCCCCCGCCTCCGCCTCAAGCCGTTCGAGTCGCTCCAGGTCGGCGGCGGAGACCAGGGCGACCAGGGGCTTCCCGTGGCGCGTCACGACGACCCGCTCGCCGCCGTAGACGACGCGGTTGATCAGCTCCGCCAGCTCGGCTCGGGCTTGCGTCACAGGAATCTCGTAGGCCATGAACCCAGCCTATGCAATGTCCACCTGGTCCGCCGCGGTCGGTGGCGACAGCGAATGCAGGTCAGGGACTCTCGTTCAGCAGCGGATCGGGGAAGCTGGACCAGCCCCTGCTGGACGAACGGCTGCCGTCGGCGGAGCCCTCCTGCCCGAACCCGTCGGGCTCGGACTGCCGGGCTGTGGGCGGTGGGCGGCCCCCCTCTCCGGCCCCGGTTCCATGGGATGCGGCACCCGTCGGAACCGGTGGCATGGGGGGCGGGGCCGGCCGGGGGCGCAGGGTTCGAGGGCCCGGAGCGCGCCGAGCGGGAGGCGTTCGCCCTGGTTCGGTCCTTGACAGCCGAAGGTCCGGACGCCCCGTTCCCGTGCGCGCTCGGCCGGGCCTTCACCGCGCCGGTTCTGCGCCTGGCTCAGGCGGGAGGTGCGGTGCTCTTTCCGGCGATCTCGGTCGAGTAGTGGCCTGCCAGGATTTTGGGGAGCATGATTTCGGCGATGCCGCGGAGGGAGCCGTCGCTGTGGAGGACTTCCATGACGGGGGCTTCGTACTGGAAGCTCCGGCGTAGCTTGGCCATGACTTCCAGGGCCATCAGGGAGTCCATGCCGTACTCCTTCAGAGGGACCGTCGGGTCGATCTGTTCGGCGGGCATCTGGAGGATCTCGGCGACGACGGACGCGAAGCTCTCCTCGAGCAGGGCCTGGGCCTCTTGGAGGGGCACTTCCTTGAGATGGGCGATGAATTCCTCGAGGCGGTAGCCGGTTCCGGCGACCGGCGGTGGGACGACGGGTGAGAAGCGGGGGCCGGTCACGGTGGGTCCCAGGAACGCCAGGGCCGACCAGTCGCAGCGGGCGTAGCAGGTGACGTCCAGGGCCTGGGCGTGGAAGCGGTCCAGGGCGGCGCAGGCGTCGTCCGGGGTGAGCGGAGCCATCCCACTCTTGTCCAGCAGTTCGGCCAGCCCCGCGCGGGCCACGTAGCCGGTCTCCCCGATGGGTCCCCAGGCGGCGGCCAGGCCCGCTCGCCCCTCGTGGCGGCGTTGGCGGACGAGGGCTTCGGTGAAGAGGTTGGCGGCCGCGTAGTTGGCCTGGCGGACGTTGCCGATCCAGGCGTTCAGCGAGGAGTACACGGTCAGGGCGACGTCCCTCTCCCGGGCGAAGCCGCTCAGGATCAGGGCGCCGGCCATCTTCGGTGCGAGGACGGCACGGAGGCGTTCGTCGTCCAGGCCGGTCAGGACGTCGTCCTCCAGGTGCAGGACGGAGTGGACGATCCCGCGGAGCGGATGCTCGCGGGTGTCGGTCCGCCGGGCGACCTCACGCATGGCCGCCGCGTCGGTGACGTCCACGGCGTGCACGTCCACGGTGGCGCCGAGGGCGTCGAGCCGGGCGAGGAGGCCGGGGGCTTCGGGGCTGTCCGCGCCCCGGCGGCCGACCAGGGCCAGGTGGCGGGCGCCGCGGCGGGCGAGGTGCAGGGCGGTGCGCGCGCCGAGGCCGCTGAGCCCGCCCACGATCAAATAGCTGCCGTGGGGGTCGGGCGGTGGTGGCGTGGGGGAGGTGCGGACGGGAACGGGGTCGTCGAAGGTGACGACGACCTTGCCGATGTGCTGGGAGTGCTGGAGCAGGCGGAACGCCTCTTGGATGCGTGCGGCGGGGAAAGCCTGGTGGAGCAGCGGGCGGTAGATCCCCTCGCGTACGCGTTCGGGGACGCTCGTCAGCTCCAGCAGTTCACCTTGGGTGGCGGTGAGGAGCAGGCGGGCGAGGTCGACGACGTGCAGGGAGGCGTTGTGGGCCAGCGGCCGGAGGAGCATGCGGCTGTTGGCGTACACGTCGCGTTTGCCGAGCTCGACGAAGTGCCCGCCGGGGGCGAGGACCTCCATGCCGCGGGCCATCGCCTCGCCGGCCAGGGAGTTGAGGACCACGTCCACGCCCCGGCCGCCGGTGAGTTCCCGGACCTGGTCGGCGAAGCGCAGGTCGCGGGAGTCCAGGGCGTGCGCGGCGCCGAGCTGGGTCAGCAGGTCGCGTTTGACGGGCGTGCCGGCGGTGGCGATCACACTCGCGCCGATGTGCCGCGCGTACTGCAGGGCGGCCAGGCCGACGCCACCGGCGCCGCCGTGGACGAGAAGGGTTTCCCCCGGCCGCAGCTGGGCCAGCGTCTCCAGGCTGTGGTGGACGGTGAAGAACGCGACGGGCAGGGTGGCGGCCTCGGCGAACGTCATGGGCTCGGGAATCGGCCGGAGGACGTCCGCCGGGACGCAGGTGTAGGCGGCACCGGAGTGCATGAGTCCGTAGACGCGGTCCCCGACGGCGAGATCGGTGACGCGCGGGCCGACGGCGGTGACCACGCCCGCGCCTTCCATGCAGAGGTAGTCCTCGGAGACCAGCCCCTCCTCGGCGATCGGGGGAGCAGGCCGGTGACGACCATGACATCGCGGTAGTTGAGGGCGGCCGCCCGGACGGCGACGGTCACTTCGCCGGGGCCCGGTTGAGGGAGGGGCGCCTCGTCCCAGGCGAGCCGGTAGCCCAGGCCGACGCGGTCCACCGCCAACCGGTGGTTGGCCACGTGGGTACTGGGCCGGGTGGGGTGGGGCGCGTGGATCACGCGGGGGACGAAGCGGCCGGCGCGGGTGAGGAGGACCTCGTCCTCGCTCTTGCCGTCCTTGCCGTCGGAGATGTCCGTGCTGCCGGAGCTCTCGGAGTCGTCGGGGCCCCCGGACCGGCCGGCGCCGTCGGCGCCCACGGAGGGGTGGAGTTCGGGCAGCAGCTCGGCCACCAGCCGACGGGCGTCGGCGTCGTCGCTCTCACCCTCGCCCCGCTCCAGTGACACGCGGACGACGGGCACCGAGGGCAGTTCGTTGGCGAGGACCCGCGCGGCTCCCCAGACGGCGGCCTGGCCGGGCACGCACGGGCGCTCGGGGGCGGGCAGAGCGCCGGTGGGATGGCTGACGAGCACCAGGCGGCGCAGCCCCGGCAGGGCCCCGTCGGCACAGGCCCGGGCGAGGGCGCGCAGGGTGGACACCCTGGTGACGGCCAATTCCACGGTGTCCTCGGGCGTTTCGCCGTGTTCCCGGTCCTGCGCGGCGCTGAGCAGGTACACGATCCCCAGGTCGCCCGCGCCGGCGAGCGGCGGAGGCGTCTCGCCGTCCCTGACGCCGGCTGCCCTCAGAATGCGTGCCTCCGGGCATCCCGCGGCGGTGAGGCGGCGGGCGAGGGCCTGGTGCAGTTCCCGCTCCGAATCGTCCTCGGTGATCAGCAGCCAGGACAGCGGCGTGTCCATGGGGGTCGGGGCGGTCTCGGAGGAAGGTGCCGTCTGTGCGGGTAGGTGCGGCTCTTCGGCGTGAGGGCGGGCGGGAAGGTCGTCGGTTCGGCGGGCCAGCAGGACGGAGACCTGCTCCCGGGCGGGCGGGCCGGTGGCACCGGTGCGCACGACGTCGTCGAATCCGCTGTCTCGAAGGAGGGGCGGCCACTGCTCTCGGGGGAGCAGCAGCGAGCGCGGGCGCAGGTGTTCGTCCTCGGGCGACCAGAACTCCTCCAGCGGACCGAAGATCACGGCCAGGGGGACCGGGTCGTGGACCTCGGTGGCGAGCAGGAGGCCGTTCTCCGTCAGCAGGGACGCGATGCGCCGCAGGCCGGCGGCCAGGTCCTTGGCCGCGTGCAGGGAGTAGGCGGCGACGACGAGGTCGAAGCTCTCCGGCGGGTAGCCCTGGGCGAGCGGGTCGGCGTCGAGGTCGAGGGTGCGGTACTCGACGAAGTCGTAATCCGCGAAGCGGGATTGGGCGGAGGGGAAGTACACCGGGGAGACGTCGGTGTAGACGTAGTGGGTCCGTTCCGCGGGCAGCACGGGCAGGAGCCATGAGGTGAGCCCTCCGGTGCCGGCCCCCACCTCCAGGATGCGCAGCGGCCGGTCCTCGGGCCATGCCGCGACCACCTGCCGGAGCAGGGCACGGGCGAGGCGGTTGTGCAGTTTGTTCAGCGGGAGGAGGTCGTAGAACTGTTGCAGCAGGTCGACACCCTCGAACAGCAGCTCGCGGTGGTCACGCGTCCCTCGGAGCACTTCGAGCGAGTAGGGCGCCAGGCGGGCGCTGAGCACGCTCAGCGAGAGCTGGTCCGGGTGTTCGACCAGCTCGGTGCCGATGGCGGGCGTCTCGGTACGAGACGGGCGGAAGCGCCAGCCGTCCGCCTCCTCGACGGCCCATCCGCGACGCACCGCCAATTCGAACAGGGTGCGCAGGTAGCGCTCGTGGCGCGGCAGCACACCCGCCCGGTGCACCTCTTCGAGCGTGAATACGTCCTGCCCCGGAAGCACTGTCCTCAGATTCTCGACGGCCCTCTCCACCATCGCCCGCTCGTAACCGTCGAACAGGCGAGCGTAGCGGGCATCGGACCAGTCCGCTCGAACAGCCTCGATCTCCTCCCGCGCCGAGGCCAGGACGGCATCCGGGCCGGGCGCGGGCGCGGGCCCGGTGGTGGAGCCGGGCAGGGGGGCCGCCCTCAGGACCGTGGCGTACTGGACGGCGTCGTCGGCCGCGTTGGCCGGCATGGCGCGCGCCCGGCAGTCGTCCATGGCCGCCACCACGGAGCCCTTACCGTCGGTGATCGTGATGTCGAAGGCCACTTCGCGGGGTGTGCATGCCCGTTGGCGCACATGGGTCCATCCGGTGGCGGGGAGTTCGCCCCAGATCCGGACCCGGCCGATCGCCGCCGGCAGGTAGCCCGTCCGCAGATCGGCCAGTAGGGGTGCGCAGGCGTGCCAGGCGGCGTCGAACAGGGGCGGGTACGCCAGGTAGCCGCCGTAGCCGTCATCGGGTGGTGTGCAGGCGTAGGAGGCGAGGACTTCGCCGTCTCCCACGTGGATCTCGCGGAGGAGACGGAAGGCGGGGCCGTAGCGGAGTTCGCCCTTGCTCAGGAGGGTGTAGAGCCGGTCGGCGTCCCAGGTGTCGGACGTGCGGGCGCGCAGTGCCGCCGGGTCGATTCCGGGTGGTGGTGTGGGGGTGGCCAGGCGGCGGGCGCGGCCGCGGGCGTGCGGGCGCCAGGGGCCGTCCTCGCCGGTGCGGCTGGCGATGCGCCAGATGCCGTCCTCGTCGGAGAGAGTGGTCTGCAGGCGTACGTCCATGGTGGCGTCCCACGGCAGGGGCAGCCCGCGGGGGATGTCGATGCCGTCGAGCTCGGTCGGTCCGCCGTAGAGTTCCCGGCCGGCGGCCAGCGCCATCTCCACGTAGCCGGTGGCCGGCATGATGACGGCACCCCCGACGTTGTGGTCGCCCAGCCACGCGGTGCGCGTGCGCTCGACGGTGGCGTACCAGGCGGGTTCCATGGACGGCAGGCGTTCGCCGAGGAGCGGGTGGACGAGCACACCGTCGCCGCTGACGCGGGTCCAGTCCCCGGGTGTTCCGTGCCAGTGCGGCTCGTGCTGCCAGGGGTAGGCGGGCAGGTCCGTGATCCGTCCGGGGGCGGGCAGCAGCTTGTCCGGGGCGGTGTCGCGGGTGGCGCAGGCCAGGACGCGGGCCGCGGCCCGGCGCACGGCCTCGGAGCCGGGAGTGTCCTCGTCCATGGCGGCCACCGTGGTGAAGCCGGGCCGCGGCTGCTCGGCCGCGAGGCGGGTCAGCGCGCCGCGCAGGGTGGGCCGCGGGCCGATCTCGACGGCTGCCGCCACGCCGATCGGTGCCAGTTCGCGAACGGCCTGTGCGAAGCGGACGGTGCGGCGCATGTTGCGCCACCAGTAGTCGGCGTCGAGCTCTCCCGATTCCACCTTCTTCCCGGTGACGGTGGAGTACATGGGGAGGTGCGGTGTTCCGGGCTTGAGGTCCCGCAGGGCGGTGCGCAGCTGTTGTTCGACGCCGTCCATGGCGGCGGTGTGGAAGGCGTAGGGGCCCGGCAGTTCGCGGAAGGCCACCTCCCGCGTGGCCAGCACGCTGCCCAGCACGGCCAGCGCGGCCGCGTCTCCGGAGAGGGTGACGTCACGGGCGCTGTTGACGGCGGCGATCTCCACCAGGCCGTCATAGGGGGCGATGGCCTCCCGCGCCTCGTCGGGGCTCAGGGCGGCGACCGCCATCCGGCCGCTGCCGGCCGTCGCGGCCTGCACACGGCTGCGCTCGACGACCGCCCGGGCGGCCGAAGCGCCGTCCAGCGCCCCGCAGACGTAGGCGGCGGCCAGCTCCCCCACACTGTGACCGACCACGGCCCCCGGACGAACCCCGTAGGAGTCCAGCAGCGTGACCAGTCCGGCCTGGAGGGCGAAGAGTGCGGGCTGGGCGTAGAGAGTGTCGGCCATCGGCCGTACCACCGGCTCGCCCTCGGCGGGACGGGAGCGGGTGAGGAGTTCGGCGACGGACCAGCCGAGCAGGGGCCGCAGGTGGGAGTCCGCCTCTTCGACGCCTTTCCGGAACGCGGGCTCGGCCGCCATCAGGTCGGCCGCCATGCCGTCCCACTGGCTGCCGTTGCCGCAGAAGACGAAGACCACCCCGCCCCCGTCACCGGCCTCGACCGCGTCGTCGAGCACGCTCTCGGCGGCCAGCCGGCGGGCGGCTTCTTCGCGGGTGTCGGCGAGGACGGCGAGGCGGTGCGGGTGTCGGCCGCGTCGTCGGGTGGCCGTCCAGCACAGGTCGTAGAACTCGTCGTCCGCCGCCCGGCCCAGCCGCTCGGCCATGGCCGCGGCCGCCGCGCCCACAGCCTGCCGCGTCCGCGCGGAGACCACCAACGGCAGGGGGCCGTACGGGCGTTCACCATTCCGGGTGGGATCGGGGTTGCCCGTGCGTTCGGGGTCGTCGGTGCGTACGGGCGGTGGAGCCAGGACGACGTGGGCGTTCGCGCCGCCGAAGCCGAAGCTGTTGACCCCGACAAAACCGGGCGACCGGCCGTCCACGGGGCGCGGCTCGGTGACGCAGGTGAGGTTGAGCTCCTCGAAGTCGATGTCGGGGTTGGCCGGCGTGGCGTGCAGCGAGGCCGGGATCCGGCCGTGTCGCAGCACCAGCATGCTCTTGATCAGGCCCGTCACTCCGGACGCCGGCTCGCTGTGGCCGAGGTTGGACTTCACCGATCCGATCGGCAGGGGCCCTCGGGTGCGCCGCATGCCCAGTGCCCGGCCCACCGCCTCGCACTCCGCCGGGTCACCGAGCGGCGTGCCCGTGCCATGGGCCTCGAAGTACCACAGCGCGTCCGCGTCGATGCCGGCCCGCCCGTACACCTCCTCCAGCAGACGCCGCTGCATCTCCACGCTGGGCGCCGCGAGCCCCGCCGTCCCGCCGTCGCTGTTGACACCGCTGGCGGCGATCACCGCGTGCACTCGGTCCCCGTCCGCCAGGGCGTCGGACAGCCGCTTGAGCAGCACCATCCCCCCGCCCTCGGAGCGCACGTAGCCGTCCGCCCCGCGGAGAACGACGCGCACCGGCCCTTCGGCGAGAGCATGGTCGCCCGCGAGAACCCCACGAACGCCAGCGGGTTGACGAGCACGTTCACCCCGCCCGCGAGCGCCGCCCGGCAGCATCCGGACCGCAGGGTCTCGCACGCCTGGTGCACCGCCACCAGCGACGAGGAACAGGCGGTGTCCACCGCCATGCTCGGGCCCCGCAGGTCGAAGACGAGGGAGACGCGGTTGGCGGTGAGCGACAGCGCGCTGCCGCTCATCGTGTGCCCGCTGATCTGCTCCGGATGCGTCATCTGCATGCTGCCGTAGGACATGTCCGACACCCCGACGAACACCGCCGTGTCGGAGCCGGCGAGCACGGCCGGGTCGACGGCCGCGTCGTCGAAGGCTTCCGCGGTCAGCTCCAGCAGCAGCCGCTGCTGCGGGTCCATCCGCTTCGCCTCACTGGGCGAGATCCGGAAGTACGCCGGGTCGAATCCCGCGATGTCCGTGAGGTAACCGCCGGCGAACGTGTAGCTCCGGCCGAGCCGTTCGGGGTCCGGATCCCACAACCGCCGCGGGTCGAAGCGCCCTTCCGGCGGCAGCGGACTGATCAGATCCCGCCCCTCGATCAGCGCGTCCCACAGACCGGCCGGCCCGTCGACACCGCCCGGCAGCCGGCAAGCGGCGCCCACGACGGCGATTGCGTTGTCGGACAGGGAAAACCGTGCGTCGTTCTCCGCCACTTGCGCCCTCCCGGCAGCAATGGGATACGCCCGTGGGCATTCCATGCCCGAAAGGTGATATCCATACGCTCGTCCGCTTTACCCCACATGGGCTAATCGCGGTTCACAGGTTCAACTTGACGAATCCCGGCAGGATTCGGGGGTGCAGCGAGCCCACGAAAGGAGCGATGGCGGACCGTTGTGACGTCACGCGAGGAGAGAGGGGCAGGGGAACAGCGGGACAGACGGCCGCCGGGCTGTCCCCTCCCGCCGAGAGAAGGAAATCCGTGCGGATGCCTACGCCGCTGAGGAGAGGAAAGCGGAAGGTGCCGCCGCGCGTCAGCAGGGGGCGGGCAGGCGGACGCATGTCGGAGACGCGCTGAACCGGGCGATCACCACCTGTCCGTGCGGTGCCGCTCCCTCACGGGACAGCAGTCACCACCCCCGGCCCCGCGCCACACCCTCGACTACCTCGCGACGCTCCCGACCGCGCTGCCACGTACCGGTAGCCGGGCGCGCTCGGCGCCGGGTCGAGGGAACGACGGGCGGCGCGCACCGATCACCGGGCTTCCGATCCCTCCCGCGGACCGGCGTCTGCGCCCGACGGCTCGTCACCGGGGTGGAAGGTGTGCACCACTCGATCTCGGACGAGGAGCCATCAGGCGCGGAGGGCTCGCAGCGCGGAACGCCAGGGCGCCACTCGGCGGGAGGGGAATCGGCCTGCGGTGGCGTGCGGCCGGAGATCTGCGAACAGGTGCACCGCGCAGGGGGGTCCGCCGCCAGGGCTGGTGCTGGTGACAGCCCGGCGCGGGGGCGGCCGACAGCGGCGTACCGCTCGTTCTGCGGGTTTGAGCAGCCGGCTCGGCCCCCCAGCCACTGGGTTTTCGACAAGGTTTCCCACAAGCCCCGTCAGTGGAAGGCCATTCTGCACCCACCGAATCGTCGGCTTCCCCCGGCCATGGCCACCAGTGCCATTGGGTAGCCATGACCGGAGACGTCAGCGCATGGCTTGAGGTGGGGAGAGCCGATGGGTCTGTACGACAAGTGTCGGACGTACGCCGCGGCACTGAGAGACCTCCGGCACTCGGAACTTTACCCCTACGCCGTCACCGTGGAGGGTTATGTCGGCGAGCAGGTCCTTGTCGAGGGGGAGCCCCGGATCATGCTGGGGGGCAACAACTACCTGGGCCTGGCCCGCGATCCGCGGGTCGTGGAGGCCGCGGCCGTAGCCCTTCGGGAGTTCGGCGCGTCTCTGACGGGCAGCAGGATGCTCCATAGCCTGCCTCTGCACGCCGCTCTGGAGCGCGAGGTGGCCGCCTTCGTGGGCAAGCCGGCCGCCGTCGTCTTCCCTACCGGTTACCAGGCCAACGTCGGCGCGCTGAGCAGCATGTGCGGCCCCCGTGACGCCGTGATCGTCGACGAGTACGTGCACGCTTCCCTGCTCGACGGCGCCCGGCTGTCAGGGGCGCGGTTCCGGTCGTTCCGGCACAACGACCCGCAGGACCTCGCACGCACCCTTCAGGACGAACGCTCCCTCCAGAGCGGCGACCTCCTGGTCGTCGTCGACGGCGTGTACAGCATGGAAGGGGATGTCGCCGCGCTTGCGGAGATCGTGTCCGCGGCCCGCTGTCACGGGGCCGCCGTGCTGGTCGACGACGCGCACGGTTTCGGCGTTCTCGGACCCGGCGGGCGGGGCACCTGCGCCGATCAGGAGGCCGGCGCGGACGTGGGTCTGATCACCGTGACGTTCAGCAAGTCTCTCGCCTCCGTGGGGGGCGCGGTACTGGGGGACACCGAGGTGATCGAGTACATTCGGCATCACGCCAGGGCGCAGATCTTCAGCGCGGCCCAGACGCCCGCCGACGCGGCGGCCGCGCTCACGGCCCTGCGGATCGCCCGTGCCGAACCCTGGCGCGGTGAACGGGCGATCGCCCAGGCCCGGCGGCTGGCCCGGGGGCTCACCGGCATGGGGTATCACGCCGGCGACGGGTGCTCGCCGATCGTGCCGGTGCGCCTGAGCGACGAGCGGCAGGTGTTCACCGCGTGGCGTGCGCTCCTGGACGGCGGCGTCTACACCAACCCGATCATCCCGCCTGCGGGGGCGCCGCGGCTCCGGCTGAGTTGCTCCGCCGCGCACCCGGACGAGGACGTCGACCAGGCGCTGCGGGTGTTCGGCCGGACGCTCGGTGACATCGCGGCCGCGTCTGTCCCTGGATGCTGACCGCCCGCCCGGGCGCCGGTCCCCTCATCGGGTGTCCGGCTTGACGCGTCGGACGACCCGCTGGGCGAGGTCGGCGATGCTCCGGCTGTTGACCACCTCCAGCAGCGGAAGGTCGCAGCGGAGGCGGCGGCGGATCGCCGCGGTGAGTTCGGTACCCATGAGCGAGTCCAGCCCCATGTGATCCAGTGGGGAGTTCCGGTTGATCCGGTCGGGGGTGGTCTGGAGGACTTCGGCCACGAGTCCGGTCAGCAGGGTTTCGGCGAGCCGGGCGGCCTTGGCGGTGTCGGGCTCGGCCAGAATGTCGCGCAGCTCCGTGCCGTGCGGACCGTCCGCCTTGGCGTCGCCGGAGACGAGTGCGGCCATGCGGGGGGTGACCATCGTGGGGAAGTCCCGTACGGGACCGTGGAACCCGAAGTCGTCGACGAGCACGGCCACGTCACAGCCGTGGGCGAGCAGGTGGTCGAGCGTGATCATGGCTTGGTCCGAGGTCAGCGTTCCCATGCCGAGGCGTTCCATCGTGGCGACGAGGTCGTTGCGGGCGACGTATCCGGTGTCGGTGAGGGCGGGCCAGGCGACAGCCAGGGCGGGCAGTCCGTCACGGCGCCGCTCCCGTACCAGTGCTTCCAGGAGCAGGTTGCCGCCCACGTAGGCGGACTGGCCGAGATGGCCCACCAGGGCCGACAACGAGGAGTAGACGACGAAGATGTCGAGGTCGCGGCCTCGCGTGAGCCGGTCGAGGAGGAGTCCGGCTTGTGCTTTGGGGGCCAGCACCGCGCGGAAGCGGTCGTCGTCGAGCGCCGTCAGCGGCGCGTCGTCCAGGACCATGGCCGCGTGGATCACGCCGCCGAGCCGTCGGCCTCGGCGATCGATATCGGTGAGGACTTCCGCGACGGCGTCCTCGTGCGTCGCGTCCGCCGCGTGAACGACAGCTTCCGCGCCCTCCTGACGGAGTTCGTCCACCAGCTTGTCCGCCTCGGGGGCCGCCGGCCCGCGCCGGGAGACCAGCGTGAGGTGGCGGGCTCCGCGCCGGGCGAGCCACCGGGCCGTGGTGGCGCCGAGTCCGCTCAGCCCACCGGTGATCAGGTAGGTGGCACGGGGGTCCGGGACGAAGGGGGTGGGCGCCGGTACGACGGCGGGCTGCTCTTCGAGGGAAACCACGATCTTGCCGATGTGCTGGGAACGGTGCAGGCTCCTGAATGCCTCGTCCACCTGGTGTGCCGAGTGGGCGAGGTAGGGCAGCGGCCGGCACTGGCCGGTACGCAACTGCTCGTTCAGTCGTCCCGTGAGCCGGGCTGCCGAGTCCCGTTGGAGGGCCATGGCGTGAATGTCCACGGCGAAGTAGCTCAGGTTCGCCCGGAACGGCCGCAGGAGCATGCGGCGGTTGGCGTGGATGTCCCTCTTGCCGAGTTCGACGAACCGGCCGTACGGGCGCAGGAGTTCCATGCTGCGCGTAGCGGCCTCACCCGCCAGGGAGTTCAGCACGACGTCCACGCCCCGCCCCCGGGTCAACCGCATGACCTGGTCGGCGAAGTCGAGGGAGCGGGAGTCGAGGACGTGCTCGACTCCCAGTGAGCGCAGGAGGTCCCGTTTGGCGGGGGAGCCCGCGGTGGCGAGGACCTCGGCCCCGCACGAGCGGGCGTACCGCAGGGCGGCGAGCCCGACCCCGCCCGCTCCCGCGTGGATCAGAACGCTCTCGCCGGGGCCGAGGCGAGCCAGAGTGCCCAGGGCGTGGGTGACGGTGCCGAAGACGATGGGAAGGGTCGCGGCGCCGGTGAAGCTCATGCCGGGCGGCATGGCGGCAACGGCGCCCGCGTCGACGGCCACATGGGAGGCGAACGCGCCGCTCGCGAGGGCGACGACGCGGTCGCCGGGGGCGAACCCCTCGACATCGGCCCCCACCGCGGCGATCACCCCGGCACAGTCCATGCCCAGGGCCGACTCGCCCGCACTGTCCAAGGTGGCGCCGACGGGCATCATGCCGGTGGCCGCCATGACGTCCGCGTAGTTGAGCGCGACGGCCCGGACCTCGATGAGCACCTGGCCGTGCCCCGGTTCGGGAACGGAGCTCCGGATCCAGGAAAGCCGGTAAGCGGAGCCCGGATCCGTCAGTCGCAGGCGGTAGGCGCGGTCCGCGGTGTCCGGCGGCTGCGGGACGATGTGTCGTCCGGGCAGGACACGGGGGACGAAGCGGCCGTCCGCCGCCAGCAGCACCTCGTCGTCCGCACCTGGGGCGAGCAGTTCACCGACGAGCCGCCGGGCATCCGCCACGGGGTCCGGGGAGCGTTCGAGCGCGAGACGCCGGACGCGCAGCCGAGGGTTCTCGTTCGCCAGCGTGCGGGCGGTCCCCCAAGTCGAGGCGTCGGCGAGGGACAATGCGCCGCTGCCGCCGGGCAGGGCTCCGCTGGGACGGGCGACCAGCCACAGGGTGCACGAGACGGCGGCGGGCAGCCGCTGCGAGGCCGTCGCCACGGCGCGCAGGACCGCCGCGTGGTTCACCGCGTCGTCCACGATGTCGGCCGGGGTCGCCGTCCGTTCTCGGTGTGCCGGCTCCCGAGCAGGAGAACGATGTCGCAGTGACCGCCGCCGGGCAACGTGAGCGTCCACTGGTCGGCGTCGTCGAGCGGGGCCGTGGTGGTCACATCGGCGTAGCCCGCCGCGCCAAGGCTCTCGGCCAGGGCGGTGGCCCGGTCGTCGTCCCGGCAGCCGGCGGCGACGATCCACCGGTGGGCCTGCCCGGCGGCCGGAGCGGGAGGCCGCCAGGGGGCGGAGTGAGCGGTGCGGGCGGTACGGCGGGCCAGCAGCAGGGCCCCGGCGTTGTGGAGTCCCTCCTGTCCGACCAGGTTGACGGCGGGGACGGCGCGGTATCCCTCGGCGTTCAGGAGTTCCGTCCACCGCCGGCGGTCCAGCAGGGGGAGGACACGCGTGTGTCGGTATCGGTGTAGCCCCAGAAACTTTCCAGGAGGCCGAAGCACGGGGCGAGGAACGCCGTGTCGGTCGGCTCCAGGGCGAGCAGGATGCCGTCATCGGTGAGGAGCCGGGCCAGATGGCGCAGCGTCCGGCGTACGTCGGAGGTGACGTGGAGCGATGCCGAAGCCGTGACGAGGTCGTAGCTCGCCCCGTCGAAGCCCTGCTCCAGCGGATCCGTCTCCATGTCCAGACGCCGGTAGTCGACGAAGTCGTAGGCGGAAAGCCGTTGTCGGGCCCGGGGAAAGAACGACGTGGAGACGTCGGTGAAGGTGTAGACGGCCCGTTCCGGCGGCAGGTGCGGCAGCAGCATGGAACTGAGGCTGCCGCTGCCGGCGCCGACTTCGAGAACACGCAGCGGGCGCCCCTCCGGCCACGCGCGTGCCAGTGCCCCGACGAGGCACCGGACGGGTTCCGCGTGGGACCGCATGACCGGATAGATGTCGTAGAACTGGTCGACGAGGTGACGCTGGCGTTCGTCGAAGAGGATCTCGGGTGCGGCGCGCCGACCGCGCAAGACGTCGCCGAGGGCCTGACCGCAGGTGACGTACAGCGTGAGGATCGTCGTTTCGCCGGGGTGGTCACGGGCGATGGCCTGTGCCCAGCGCGCGGGGTCGGGAGAGGCGGCCGGCCGGTAACGGTCGTCCTGCGACCGTGCCAGGACGCCGCGGTCCACCGCCGTGTCCAGGAGGACGTCCAGCAGCCGGGTGTACTGCGGGCGCACTCCCGCGGCGAGGAGGTCGGCGGCCGAGAACGCCGTGGCGTCCGGGAGCAGCTCGCGGACCGCCGCTGCGGTGAAGTGGGCGGAGAGGGTGAGGAAGGCCCTCCGGGACGCCTGGAACGGGTGATCGCGCCACCGCATGCCGATCCGCGCGAGGTCCGCTTCGGCCGCCGTGAGCAGGTGCCGGGGATGCGGTGGGCGGCCGGGTGGCGGCGGCGCGCCCTCGTGCGGGGCCGCACGGAGAACGGTGGTGCAGGGATGGTGTGCCGCGGACTGGTCGCCGCCGTAGCGGCGGAGCCAGACCCCGCGCGCCTCGACGGCTACGCGGCCGTCGGGTCCGGTGACGGTGAAGTCCCAGCAGGCGTCGCGTGTGACGAGCACGCGGGCGCGGACGTGGACGTACCCGCGCGGCGGCGGGGTGTGCCAGGCGCGCACGTTCTCGATCAGA
Organism: Streptomyces sp. CA-181903; assembly: GCF_050937075.1. NCBI lineage: Bacteria > Bacillati > Actinomycetota > Actinomycetes > Kitasatosporales > Streptomycetaceae > Streptomyces > Streptomyces sp. CA-181903. The sequence goes on along the minus strand of NZ_JBNJLY010000001.1, from coordinate 6,950,167 downwards.
GCGGGCAGCCGGGTCCCCGTGGTCGTGTCCAGGGGCAGTAGGGCCATGCCCGCCTGGAGGGCGCCGTCCAGAAGGGCCGGGTGGGTCTCGTAGCCGGTGTCCGGGTGCGGGTGGTGGTAGGCGGCGAGCACCTCGCCGTCGCCCACATGGGCTTCCTCGATCACCCGGAACGCCGGTCCGTAGGTGAGCCGATGGCGGGCGGCGTGCTCGTACAGCGTGGGACCGTCGATGGTGTGGCGGGTGCGCGCGCGCACGGCGTCGATGTCCAGCGGGGCCGGCGGCGGGGCCAGCAGCCGCCTGGCGCGGCCCCTTGCGTGTACCCGCGCGCTCTGATCCGCGGGGCCGCGGCTGGTGACGCGGACGAGGCCGTCCTCGTCGTCGACCGTCGTCAGCAGGCTCGGGCCGGAAGTCGCTGTGGGCAGGGTGAGGGCGTGCACGATCTCCAGGTCGTGCACTTCGGCGGCTGCTCCCAGGGCGCGTCGGCCGGCGGCACGGGCCATCTCCACGTAGGCCGTCCCCGGCAGTACCGTGATGCCGTCGACCTGATGGTCGTCGAGCCAGGAGAGCACGGACGGGTCCACGGTGGTTTCCCAGCGCGCTTCGGCCGCCGAGATCCGCGTGCCGAGGAGCGGGTGTTCCGCGCGGCCGCTGCCGTGGCCGCGGGACTTGGCGGGCGTCCACCACTCGGGGGCGCCGTTCCAGTGGCGCTCGCGCTGCCAGGGATAGGCCGGGAGGCTGACGACGTTCCCGGGGTGGGGGAAGTGCGTCGACCAGTCGTGTTCCGCGCCGTGGGCGAGGAGGGCGCACACGGCGGTGTCGAGGGCGGCCGGACCGTCGGCGTCCCGCGCCAGGGTGGGAACGACAGCCGAGGGGCGGCCGGAGGAGGCGGTGATGCGTCGGAGGTAGCCGCACAGCACGGGGTGGGGACCGACTTCAAGGAAAATGTCGTGTCCCTGGTCGCTCAGCACGCGGACGGCCTGGTCCCACAGGACCGGCCGGCGGATGTTGTGCCACCAGTAGTGCGCATCCAGCCGGTCGTCGGGTCCGACGGGCCGGCCGGTGACGGTGGAGATCATTGCCACGGAGGCGGGGTTGGTCCCCAGTCCGTCGAGAGCGGCCACCAGGGGCGCCTCCAAGGGGTCCATGCGGCGGCTGTGGAAGGCGTAGGCCAGCGGCAGCCGGGTGACGGGGGTGTGCCGGGCGGTCAGCACGCGTTCGAGGTCGCCCAGGGCCTTCCCGTCGCCGGAAACGGTGACATCGTGCTCACTATTGACGGCGGCAAGCTCCAAGAGCCCGTCGTAGCGGGCCAGTTCCTCCCTGGCCCGCGGCTCCGGCAGACCCACCGCCGCCATGCCGCCGCTGTCGGCGGTGGGCGCCTGGATGCGACTGCGGGCGGCGATCAGCCGGGCCGCCGCCGGCAGATCGAGGATTCCGGCCGTATGGGCCGCCGCGACCTCGCCCACGCTGTGGCCGAGGACCGCCGCCGGCACGACCCCGCGGTGCCGTAGCGCGGCCGTCGCCGCGATCTGGACAGTGAACAGCAGCGGTTGCGCGATCTCCGTCCGCCTCAGCTCGGCCGCCGTGGCAGGCGCGCCGAGCCGCTCCCGCACCGACCAGCCGAGGTGGGGCGACAACAGCGCGTCGCACTCCGCCACCGCGCGCTGGAAGACCTGGTCCTCACGCAGCAGGTCCGCCCCCATGCCGGCCCAGACCGAGCCGTTGCCGGAGAACGCGAAGACGACCCGGCCGTCGGCCACCGCCTTGCCCGTGGCGCCCCTCGGTGCGCGGGTGCCCTCGGCGAGGGCCGCCAGGCGCTCGGCCGCCCGGGCGGGGGACTCGGCGAGGACCGCCGCCCGGTACGGGTGCGGGGTGCGGCGGCGGCACGCGGTGTAGGCGATGTCGTGGAAGCGGTGACCGGGTCGGCCGGTCAGCAGATCGCTCATCCGCCGGGCGGCTTCGGCGAGGGCGGTGGCGGTCTTGGCCGTGACGACGACCGGCAGCGGCCGGCCGTTCGGGGGCGTCTCACGGGGCGGTGGCGGCGGGGGGTCGGCGAGGACGACGTGGGCGTTGGCGCCGCCGAAGCCGAAGGAGTTCACCCCGATGACGGCCCGGCCCCGCTCCGGAAGCGGTTGAGGCGTACGGACGTGGAGAAGCCCCCAGCGGTCGAAGTCGATGGCCGGATGAGGGGGTCCGGTGGGGAGGTCGGGCGGGATGACGCGCTCGCGCAGGACGAGGAGGGCCTTGCAGAGCCCCGCGAGTCCGGAGGCCGGCTCCAGGTGACCGAGGTTCGTCTTCACCGAACCGATGGGCAGCGGATTGCCGTCCTGGCGCAGGCGGCCGAGGGCCTCCCCGATCGCCGCGCACTCGGCGGGGTCACCGGCCGGGGTGCCCGTACCGTGGGCCTCCAGGTAGACGACGTCGTCAGGGTCCACGCCCGCGCGGTCGTACGCCTGCCGGAGCAGGGCGGCCTGAGCCCGTGGGTTGGGCAGGGACAGCCCGTTGGTCCATCCGTCGGCGTTGACGGCGCTGGCCAGGATGACGCCGTGGACGCGGTCGTGGTCCCGCAGGGCCTGGTCGAGCGGTTTCAGCACCACCATGGCGCCGCCCTCGGCCCGTACATAGCCGTCGGCATCGGCGGAGAACGTGTGGCACCGGCCCGTGGGCGAGAGCATCGACGCCTTGGAGAAGCCGATGTAAGGGTGCGGACCGAGCAGGAAGTTGAAGGCGCCGGCCAGGGCGAGCGGGCTGGTGCCCGTCCGCAGGGCCTGGCACGCCTGGTGCACGGCGACCAACGAGGAGGAGCAGGCGGTGTCCACCGCCATGCTGGGCCCGTGGAGGTCGAGGACGTGGGAGACGCGGTTGGCGGTGTTCCCCGGCGACCTGCCCGCCATGGTGTAGGCGGTGATCGACTCCGGGTCGCGGTCCTGCAGTTCGCCGTAGGCCGTGCCCACCGTACCGGTGAAGACCGCCGTGTCGGTGCCGGCCACCCCGCCGAGGGGGATGCCCGCGTCCTCCAGTGCCTCGACGGCGGTCTCCAGCAGCAGCCGCTGCTGAGGATCCATCCGGCTCGCCTCCCGCGGCGAGATGCCGAAGAAGTCCGCGTCGAAGCCCGCGACGTCCGTGAGGAAACCGCCGGCGAAGGTGTAACTCCTGCCGGGCCTGCCGACGTCGGGGTCGTGGAACGACGCGGCGTCGAAACGGTCGGCGGGAGCTTCGGCGATCACCTGCCGACCGGTGCGCAGGGCCGACCACAGGGCATCGGGAGAGTCGATGCCGCCGGGCAGGCGGCACGCGAAACCGACGACGGCGACGCCATACGGCATGTGACGGTCCATCGGCCCCTCCTGGGCGGATCGGCAGTACGCAGGTCTGTCACCACCCGGGGAGGCGCCCCGGACACCTTCACCGTGGCCATGTTCCGAAACCCGCTCCGGGATGAAAAGGGAACATCTGCCGTAGTACCCGTAGGAGTGAAATACCGTTTTTCGGGTTTATTTGGCCTTCCTGGGTGCAGTCAAGGAAGGAAGTCGCCATGACGGGGGCCGGGGGTGGGGATGGCTTCGGAGCCGCGGGCTGCCGGACCACGGGAGCGAGCCGGGCAGTGGTGGGCCTGCCGGAGCGCCGCTCACGGCTCGTGGATCGCGGTCGCCGCGGTGCTGTTCGTCGCGGCGTGCGCCGTTCTGGGTTCCGGGGTGAGCCATCGCCTGTCCCACGGCGGCTGGTTCCCGTCCGACGGGCCGGCGGCCCGCGCCGAGCGGGATCTGGCCGCGGACTTCGGCCGGAACGCGGAACAACTGGCGCTGCTCGTCACGGCGGACGCGCCGGTCGACAGCCCCTCGGTCGCCGCGTACGGCACGGCCCTGGTGGACGAGCTGAAGAAGGCCCGTCACGTAGCCTACGTCTCCTCCCCGTGGACGCCGGACGGGGCACAGCTGCGGTCCGTGCACGGCCGCTCCGCAGTCGTGCTGGTGCGCTTCGACGGCGACGAGCCCACCGTGCGCGCCGCCGGCGCCCGCGCGGTACGCGCGGTGACGGGACGGCGGGGGCCCCTGCGGATCGCGGCCTCCGGAGAGAGCGCCGTCGTGGCGGAGACCGAGCGGCTGGGCGACCGCGACCTGCGGACCGCCGAACTCGTGGCGGCGCCCTTGGCCTTCGCCGTGCTCCTCCTCGCCTTCCGCAGCCTCACCGCCGCGCTGCTGCCCCTGCTCGTCGGTGCCACGGCGGTGGTGGGCGCCATGGCCGGACTGCGGCTGCTGACGTCGCTGACGCACGTCTCGCTCTTCGCGTTGAACATCACCACGGCTCTGGGCTTCGCCCTGGCCGTCGACTACAGCCTGCTGCTGGTCTCCCGCTACCGCGAAGAGAGAGCGGCCGGCGGCTCGGCCCAGCGGGCGATCGGAACGGCCCTGGCCACCGCCGGGCACACGGTCGCGGTGTCCTCCCTCACCGTCTGCCTCTCCCTGGCCGCCCTGCTCCTCGTCCCCCTGCCCATGCTCCGGTCCCTGGCCTACGGGGGCATCCTCGTCACGCTGCTGGCGGCGGGCGCCACCCTCCTCCTGCTGCCCGCCGCACTCGCCGCCCTGGGGGACCGGATCGACCGCTGGGACCCCCTGCGCCGCCTGCGCCGGCACCCTGCCGGCCACCGCCCGCCGGGCGGCCGGCTGTGGCACCGCCTGGCCCGCGTCGTCATGCGGCGACCGGTCGCCACGGCCCTGCCCGTCCTAGCCGTCCTCGCGCTGCTGGCCGTCCCCTTCCTCGACGTGCGGTTCGGCCAGTACGACGACCGCATCCTTCCCCCGTCCTCCCCCGTCGGACAGGCCTCGGCCCGCCTGCGGCAGGACTTCGACCCCGCCGAACGGCTGCCCGCCGCCGTCCTCCTGCGCGGCTTCGACGCGAAGACGGCGCCCGCGCCGCTGGCCGACTACGCCCGGCGGGCGTCACGACTGCCCGGCGTACGACGCGTGGACGCCGCCACCGGCTCCTACCGCCACGGCCACCCGGCCGCACCGCCTCCAGGGCTGCGCCCGGCCTCGTTCGTCTCGCCCCACGGCACCTGGATGGCCGTCGTCCCCTCCGTGGAGCCCCTGTCCGAGGACGGCAGCCGACTGGCGGAACGCCTCCGTCGCCTCCCGGCTCCCGTACCGGCGGAGATCGCCGGATCCGGCGCCCGGCTGGCCGACACCACACAGGCGATCAACCAACGGCTGCCCCTGGTACTGGCGATGATGGGAACGACCATCTTCCTGGTCCTGCTGCTCCTCACCCGCAGCGTCCTCATCCCGCTCAAGGCCCTCGTGCTCAACTCCCTGAGTCTGGCGGTCATGTTCGGCGCCATCGTCTTCGTCTTCCAGCAAGGTCACCTGCGGTGGCTGGTGGGCGAGTTCACCGCCACCGGGATCACCGACGCCGTGATCCCCAGCCTGATGTTCTGCATCGCGTTCGGCCTCTCCATGGACTACGAGATCTTCCTGCTCTCCCGCATCGTCGAAGAACACCGCCGCACGCACGACACCCGGCAGGCGGTGGCCCTGGGACTCGAACACACCGCCGGGGTGTTCACCACCGCGGCTCTGGTGTTCGCGCTGGTCATGGCGGCGCTGGCGACCTCGGGCCTGGTGCTGCTCAAGGTGGTCGGCGTGGGGCTCGCCCTGGCCGTACTGGCCGACGCGACCGTGGTGCGCGGGGTGCTGGTGCCCTCGCTCATGTGCCTGGCGGGCCGCGCCAACTGGTGGCTCCCCACCCCGCCATGGCGTCGGCGCCGCGGGAGGAGGCCACCGGCCGGGACCACCGCTCCCTGACCGGCGCCCGCACGGGCGCGGCCCTCTCAGCCGGTCCGCCCGATCGCGTGGGCCAGTCCCTCGGCCAGCGGGAACCGGGCGGAGAAACCGAGGTCACGCTCGGCGGCGCGGGGCGAGCAGGTCCACGCCGCGCAACGCAGTTCCGCGGCCTTGTCCCGGTTCAGCACCGAGACGCCACCGCGCGCACGGTGCCACGTTTCACTCCCCCATGCCGCGGCGAACACCACGGGCCAGGGCACGGCCAGCACCTTCGGAGCCGGCCGGCCGAGAACCCGCGCCATAGCGTCACCGACGTCCCGCCACGAGTACACCCGGCCGTCCGAGACGTGGTACACCCCTCGCGCGCGGTCGCCGTCACGGTCGGAGCCGCACACCCGCTCGCCCCGGACGGCGGCGCTCAGCAGGGCGTCCACCAGATCGTCGACGTGCAGCAGGGAGCACTCCCGCAGCCCCGGCTCCGTCGTCAGCACCACTCCCCGGCGGACCATGGCGAGCAGCCGCGGCACCAGCTCCCGGTCCCCCGGGCCGTAGACGGCCGGCGGACGGAGGATGACGGCGAAGCGCCGCTCGCCATAGGCGCGTACGGCGGCCTCCGCAGCGAGCTTGGCCCGGCCGTAGCGCGAGACGGGCCGAGGCGGTTCGTCCTCCCGACGCGGCCGCCCGGGCTCGGAGGGCCCGGCGGCCGCCAACGACGAGCAGTACACCAGCCGGGGCGGCACCGGAAGCGCCGTCACGGCGCCCACCAGCCGTTCCGTCACTCCGGCATTGCCGTCGAGGTAGCCCTGGTCGTCCCGGGCGGCCGTCGCACCGGCCACGTGGACGACGCAGTCCGCCCCCGCCACGGCCCGGGCCAGCCCCGCCCCACTGGGCCAGTCCACCGTGCGCACATGGACCCCGGGGGAACCGGCCCGGGAAAACGCGCGGAGGAGCGCACCACCGCGGTCACCGCGTCCCCCCGGGCCGCCGCCCGGGCCACCAGGCGCGTTCCGATGAAGCCGTTGGCTCCGGTGACGGTCAGACGCATCACCACCGCCCTTCCCGCACCGGCCCCGGAGGCCCGGCGGTCAGCGGGCGCTGATAGATCCGGTAGGTCTTGTACCGCTCGCCCCCCAGGGCGGAACAGAGCTGGTTCACGCGGGCGTTGTCCTCCAGCGTCCAGGAACACTCTGCCCATCGGTAGCCCATGCCGGAAGCGGTGCGCCAGAAGCGCAGCAGAAGCGCGGCGTCCAGGCCCAGCCGCCGGTATTCCGGCCGCACTCCGAAGCCGATGACGCGGACGCCCTGGATGTGCCGCGCGGCGCGGAGGAGACGGACGAGTCCGACGGGTACGCCGTTCACGGTCAGCCGGCCGCCGGCCGCCGCCAGGGCCTCATTGACGTTGGGCACCGCCAGCAGGAAACCGGCCGGGATGCCCCCGACCTCGGCGACGAGAATGAGTTCCGAGCGCGCCACGTGCTTCAACTGTGCCGCTTGGAAATCGAGTTCCTCGGCCGTCAGAGGAACCATGCCCCAGTTCTCCTGCCACGCGGCGTTGTAGACGTCCGCGATGACGGGCAGTTCACGGTGGAGCACTCGCAGGTCCACCGTGCGGACGACGACGTTCTCCGAGACCGACGTCTCTTCGCTCCGGGCGTCCAGGAACTCCGGTGGTACGGCATCACCTTCGAACCGCCATGCCCACAGGTCCTTGGCCTTGGTGAAACCGCAGGAAGACATCAGCCGGGGGTAATACGGGGGGTTGTACGGCATCATGACGGCCGGCGGGCTGTCGAACCCCGACAGCAGCATTCCGCACTCGTCGTTGAGGGAAAAGTTCACCGGGCCGAACACGGTGTCCAAGCCGAACGTCCTGAGCCACTCGGTCACCGCGCCGACCAGGGCCCGCGCCGATTCCGGGTCGTCGGCGCACTCGAAGAGACCAAAGAATCCGTGCCGGGACCGATGGAACCTCTCGTACCGCGGGTTGCGCACCGCGGCTATGCGCCCGGTGATGCGTGGCCCGCGGTGGGCGAGGAAGAGCCGCACCTGCCCGTAACGGAAGAACGGGTTGGTCCGCGGGCTGAGGAAGCGCCGGCGTTCCCATTCCAACGGTGGCACCCAGCACGCGTTGTCCCGGTAGACGTCGTAGGGAAAACGCAGGAAGGCGGTGACCGCCCGGCGGCCGGAGACGACGGACACGCGCACAGGAGAGCCGGCCGCGGCGCCGGTGGGATCCCCTCCGCTCACCATGACACCAGTTCGAACAGGTGGGCCGCAGAGTCCAGTTGTGGCTGGCTACCCATAAGAGAAGCGTATCCACGCCCGCCGCTGAGCATCCGTCTTTCGCCGACGAAACGGGAAGCCGAGACTGCTCAGCCGGCCCGAAACCCACCGCCGCTGGGCGGCCCTGCGCGGCTGCGGGAGCGGATCGGGGCCGTGCTGTCCGCGTACGACGAGGCAGGCCGGCCGAGTCGCAGAGGGCGAAGGTGGTCGGCCCGCCGCCGCCCTCCTCGGCGCCGCCGCCGCGGTAGGGCTCACCGTGCGGACGAAGACCGCGTGGGCCGCCGAACATCGGCAGCCTCCTCGCCGGGGAAGGCACCGCGGCCACGGCCGGGTTCGGCGTGCCCTACGAGGGGCTGCACGGCATCGACGAACGCGCTCACCTCGCCGCATTTCCACGGTGTACGCCGTCCACCAGCAGGCCGTCTTCGGCCTCCTCGCAGGCTGACGTCCCAGCCACGGCGAGTACTACTGGACACCCTGGTGACCGGCATCCATGTCTCCTCACTGTCGCCTCGCAGAGTGTTGATCCGCGTCGCCGGACGCATGCGCGAACTACCCGCGGTCCGCACGAGATTGCCTCGCCTTCCGGCAGCCGGTTCACCCTCCGGTCGGCGTCGCCGTCCCAGCCCTACCCGCACAGTGATCGAAATCGGAGATAGACGCCCCAAACCATCAGTTCACGTGAATCACTTCGACACACGCCCTGCGGACAGTGCAACGTCACCTTCCACTTGGATCCGGGCTCGGCGGAACTCGACTACCGGATCCGCGCGGCATACACCGACCACGATGAGCCTGGCGAAGGCGAGATACCGCATGCCGACCTGCCCGGCGTCGAGACCCTGCGCATCACCGGGTACGGCACGTGGGCCGAACGATGCCTCACTCTCGCACTTCCGTTTTGATGCGATCACTAGGTCCGGTCCCATTCCATCGACACGTACGTCCTGTACATTTTTTACAGACGGCTCCGCGATCACGTCCGGCGGGTCGTCCGCCCGCAGCACGTCCGCATCCGCCGCACCTGGAGGCCAGCCGTGATTCCGTACGCGTCCGCGATCCCGTACACGTCCCGCTACGTCCTGCCGGAGTTCACCGAGCGCACCACCGACGGCCGCCGCACCCTCGACCCCTACTCCAAGCTCCTGTCGGAACGGATCGTCATGGTGGGGACGGAGATCGACGACACCGCCGCCACGGACGTGATCGCCCAGTTGATGCATCTGGAGCACGCGGCGCCCGACCGGGACGTCGCGCTCTACATCAACTCCCCCGGCGGCTCCTTCGCCGCGCTGTGCGCCGTGCACGACACCCTGCGCTACATCGCCTGCGACATCGAGACCGTGTGCCTGGGCCAGGCCGGTCCGGCCGCCGCCCTGCTGCTCGCCGCCGGCACCCGGGGCAAGCGGGCGGTGCTGCCGCACGCCCGGGTGCTCATCGGGCCGCCGTCCCTGCCGGAGCCGGTCCGGGGCACCCCCTCCGACCTGGTGATCCACGCAGAGGAGTTGCTGCGCCGGCGGTCCGCGCAGGCGGAGTTGCTGGCCCGCTACACCGGGCGGGATGTGGAGCGGATCCTGGCCGACACCGACCGGGACACCGTCTTCGACGCCCCGGCGGCGGTGGCCTACGGCCTGGCCGACCGGGTCGTCGAGAACCGCGCCGCCTGGCCCACGCAGCCGGCGGCCGGGCGGTGACGGGGATGGAAGAGGGAGCCGACGGGACGGACGGGGCGCGCGGCATGTGGCCCGACTGGCCGCCGCTGCCCGCCCTGACCCGCGCCGAGGGCGAGGTGGTGGACCGGTACCTCGAAGTACTGGATCTCCTCGGCAGGATCAATCCCGCGCGGGTACAGGGCACGTACGGAGGGCTACGAGCCGCGCAGGCTCTGGTGGTCGCGAGCACCGGGCTGCGGGACGCCCTCACGGTCATGTTCGAACGGGGTGAACGGGAGGTGTACACGGGGACAATGACACGTGCGTTGCGCGCCCTCGACGGAGAGCGCCGTGCGCGCCGGGTGATGTTGCCGCCGCCATCCGCGAGTTGAGAAGCGGAAACGCTTTTCAACAGGATTCCTCCAGACAGCGGACGCGATCGTAGACGTGCTGCGGTGATCACTCTCAGCGGCGCGCGCACTCCGCGCTCGGGTGATCCGTAACCGGCGCAGGTGGCGGCCTCAGCACGGCCTTCCCATGAGGGTCAAACCGCCCTGCGTCCACCTGAATTGCCCACAGGTGACGAGGCTCACATAACCGGGGTTCCGCTCGGAAAGCCGACCGCGACTGCGTCAAGATCCTCGGGACGACAAGCCCCCGCCACACGGCGGGGCGGTCCCGGCGGACGCCGAACCCTGCCGCCGCCGGGGCGGGTCGACGAGGAGTGCATCGGCAGGGATGGAGGACCCGAGCACGGCGGGGCGGCCCCACGGAGCCGCCCCTTGGGGTGAAGCCGCCCAGGCGGCCGGGCATTCTTCGCCTGCCCGAACCCGACAGGCAATCCTTCACAGGCGGCTGACGAAGGGTATGCGCATGGGCGCGCACAAACGTCCCGCAAGGCTGTCCAAAGCCAAGGCCGCATCGGCCCTGACCCTCGCCGCCGTCGGCGTCACGGTGCTGACGCCGGGCGGCACCACCAAGGCGGAGGCGGCATCCGTCTCGGTCAGGGCACTGCAGATCGCCGCATCCAAGCAGGGCTCGCCCTACCAGTGGGGCGCCACGGGCCCGTACCGCTTCGACTGCTCGGGGCTGACTCTCTACTCCTTCAAGCGGGCCGGCAAGCAGCTGCCCCGCACCGCCGCGGCCCAGTACAACCGCACCCACCACATCCCCCGCTCCGCCCGTGAAGAGGGCGATCTGGTGTTCTTCCACTCCGGGCGGGGCGTCTACCACGTCGGCATATACGCCGGGGGCGGCAAGATGTGGCACGCCCCCAAGACCGGTTCCGTCGTCCGCCTGGAGCGGATCTGGACGAACAACGTCTGGTACGGCCGGGTGACCTGAGCCGGACGATCCGAGCCGGCCGGCGTGAACGATCGGCGCGAGCAGAGCGGAGCGGCGTGAGCCGAACGGTCCGAGCCCGCCGAGCCCGACCACCCAGCGAACCGAGCCGAGCGAACCGTGCCAAGCGACCTGATGCCGTCGGCCGGGCGAGGGACCCTCGCCGTCACCGCACCGGCACGGTCCACGGAAGGCGGATCCACACCGTCTTGCCGCCCTCGGCGGTCGGCGTGACACAGAACCGGCCGCCGCGCTCGGCGGCGAGCCAGCGGACGATCACCAACCCCCGCCCGTTGTCCTGCTGGACCGCGGCCGGCAGCCGGCGGGGGTGACGGGGATGGCTGTCGGTGACCCCGATATGCAGCTCCTCGTCCCGTTCGAGCAGCACATCCACGGTGAAGGTGGGGACTGGCCGCGGGTGTGCTGCACGGCGTTGGTGGCCAGTTCGGAGACGATCAGCCGTACCGTCTCGGCGGCCTCCGTACCGTCCGGCAGACCCCACCCCGCCAGGACGGACGCGACATAGCGGCGGGCCGTGGACACCGAGGCGGGGGCGCTCGGCAGAGTGACGGACGCTTCCTGGAGATCTGCCATGTCACTGGCCCTTTCCGCCGGGTTCCATCCGGTTCCGTCCGGTCCCGCCGAGGCGGGTTCCCGGAGCGGTGCGTGCGGGCACGCGGGGATGACAGGACCGGTCGGGAGAGGCCCACGGGCGGCCCTTCACGTCAGAGTGCCACTGATAACGCCCGTGATGGGTGCGATCCACCGAGATGTGCATATATCTGTCGCTCGAAGCGGTGAACTCTGCGACGGCAGACCGCATGTGAGTGGATCGATGGTCTATTGACTCAGAGGTACGCGTTGCCTCAGGGGTACGCACGGGCTCAGAGGTACGTAAGGGCTCAGAGGTACGTACGGACTCAGGGGTACGGGCCGACGCAGGGTACGGCCCGACTCAGGGACACGGGCCGGCCCCAGAGGCGGCACGCGCACGCGAGGACGTACGGCACGCCCGCCTGTACGACGCACGAGGGGAGGGACGGCCGTTGCGGTACGGACCGGCGGTACGCCGTCGCAAGCTCGGCGCCGAACTGCGCCGCCAGCGCGAACTGACCGGGATGACCAGCCGGCAGGCCGCGGACGCGGTCGGCTGGCACCAATCGAAGGTGAGCCGGATCGAGACCGGCAGCAGCGGCGCCAAGCCCGCCGACGTCACCCGGCTGCTGGACGCCTACCGGGTGTCCGACCCCGAACTCCGCGCCCTGCTCGGCGCCTTGTGCGGCGCGGACTCCACCGGCCCGGACGACGGCGGGTCCGGATCACGGCGCGGCTGGTGGTACGCGTACCGCGATCTGCTCCCCTCCGCCTACCTGGACTTCATCAGTCTGGAGTCGGAGGCGTCGCGCTCGCGCACCCTGGAGACCACGGTGGTGCCCGGCCTGCTCCAGACCCCGGCGTATGCCCGGGCAGTGACCCGTGCCGCGCTGGGCGACCCGCCCGAGCGGCAGGTCGAGGAGCTCGTCCGGGTGCGCATGGCACGGCAGTCGGTGCTGCGCCGGCCCCGGCCGCTGGAGCTGTGCGCGATCCTGGACGAGGCGGTGCTGCGGCACGAGGTGGGCGGACGCGAGGTGATGGCGGGGCAGTTGGGGCATCTGCTGGACACGGGACGCCTGCCTCATGTGCGGCTGCACGTGCTCCCGTTCACCCGGGGCAACCACATCGGTATCACCGGGCCTTTCGTCATCTTCTCCTTTCCGCGCATCGCCGATCTGGACGTGGTGGTTCTCGACCATTTGACGAGTAGCCTCTATCTGGAGCGGAAAGAAGACCTCAGGGCGTACGGCGCCGCGTTCACCACGCTCCGGGCGCACGCCCTTTCGCACGAAGAGTCCCTGGAGTACATCGCCCGGGTCGCGGCGGGCCACGACCGCACGCGATGATCCGCCCCGGACCCCACGGGGATGCCCGACCACACGAGGACGCGCAGGGAGGCGCCATGTCCGCACCACAGCGGTACGTACCTTCTCGTCCGGTTCCGCGTGCGGCCGAGTGTGCGGCCGAGTGGCGGCGCAGCAGCCACAGCACCGGGATGAACAACTGCGTCGAGGCCGCCGTCTTGGCCGGCGGCGGCCTCGCCGTACGCGACTCCAAGCGGCCGGCGGGCCCGTGGGTGGTGGTGGGGCCGGCCGCCTGGAGGCCGTTCGTCACACTGCTGCGCGCGCCGGCGGGCGGGGCGCGCCCCGGCCCGTCCCTCCCCTGCCGCTCCCGTTAGAGACCCTGTTGGAGACCCCGTTGGAGACCCCGCTGGAGACCCCGTTCCGGCCGGAGTCCGCGAGCCGCTGCCGGGGCGGTCCGGACGATCGTCGCGACCGCCCGTTCGACCTCGCGGTCCGAGAGGTCGGCGCGGGCGGTCAGCCGCAGCCGGGAGACGCCGTCCGGCACGGACGGCGGGCGGAAGCAGCCCACCGCGAGCCCCTCCGCCCGGCAGGCGGCCTGCCAGCGTACGGCCGCCTCCGGCGAGGGGGCGCGGACCGAGACGACGGCCGCGTCGGGGCGTACGGCGGTGAACCCGGCGTCCGTCAGCCGCCGGTGCAGCCCGCCGGCCACCGCGCGGACCCGGGCCACCCGGTCCGGTTCCCGGCGCAGGACGTCCAGGGCCGCCAGGGCCGCCCCGGCGGCGGCGGGCGCGAGGCCGGTGTCGAAGACGAAGGTGCGGGCGGTGTTGACGAGGTGGGTGATGACGCGCGCGGGGCCGAGCACCGCGCCGCCCTGGGCGCCCAGCGACTTGGAGAGGGTGACGGTGGCCACCACGTCCGCGGCCCCGGCCAGCCCGGCGGCGTACGGCGCGCCGCGGCCCCCCTCCCCCAGGACGCCGAGCCCGTGCGCGTCGTCCACCAGCAGCCCCGCGCCGTACTCCCGGCACACCCGTGCGAGGCCGGCGAGCGGGGCGGCGTCGCCGTCCACGGAGAACACGGAGTCGGTGACGACGAGGGCGCGGCCCTGGTGGGCGGTCAGGGCCTTGCGGACGGCGGCCGGGTCGGCGTGCCGGACGACGGCCTTCCGGGCGCGGGCGAGCCGGCAGCCGTCGATCAGCGAGGCGTGGTTGCCCTCGTCGGAGACCAGCAGCGACGGGGTGCCCGCCGGATCCGGGGGCGCGGCGAGGGCGGTGACGGCGGCCAGGTTGGCGGCGTAGCCGGAGGAGAGGACGAGGGCGGCCTCGAAGCCGCAGAACCGGGCCAGTTCGCTTTCGAGTTCGGCGTGCAGCTCGGTGCTGCCGCTGACCAGGCGGGAGCCGGTGGCGCCGGCGCCCCAGCGGTGGGCCGCCGCGGCGGCGGCCCGGGTGACGCGCGGGTGGCGGCACAGGCCCAGGTAGTCGTTGCCGGCGAGGTCGGTGGTGGAGGTGTCGCCCGTGGGGTGGGCGGGCCGGGGGCGCAGGGTGCGGACGAGGCCGGCGTCGCGGCGCGCCCGGTGCTGCTCGTCGATCCAGTCGAAGACGCTGTCGAGGCTGTGGGCGCTGTCGTGGGGCATCGGCCGTCCCGGCTCCTGTGCGGTCCCTGAGTGGGGTGTCTGCTACGGGTGTGCGCACCGCGCCGGTCCGGGGCCGTCTGTGGGACTCTCGGGGATTCCGTGGGAATCTGTGGGATTCACATAAATCCCCGCGGAGTCCATGACCCGGGCCCAGTACGGCCGACCCTCAAACTAGCCTTTCCCGCGCATGATCAGCATGTCGTGATCCACCCAGCTTGGACACGCGGTGTTGTGAGATCCCTACCTTGGCCGGGAGCGCTCCGGTGGGACAGGATCATTGGCCATGGACCTGATCGACACCTTGGTGGAGAAGGGGCTGCGGCGCGAGTCGCCGACCCGGGACGAGGCGCTGGCCGTGCTGGCGACCTCCGACGACGAGTTGCTGGACGTGGTGGCCGGAGCGGGCCGGGTGCGCCGGAAGTGGTTCGGGAGGCGGGTGAAGCTCAACTACCTCGTCAACCTGAAGTCCGGGCTGTGCCCCGAGGACTGCTCGTACTGCTCCCAGCGGCTGGGCTCGGAGGCCGGGATCCTCAAGTACACCTGGCTGAAGCCCGAGGAGGCGTCGAAGGCGGCGTCGGCCGGCGTGGCGGGCGGCGCCAAGCGCGTCTGCCTGGTGGCCAGCGGGCGCGGCCCGACGGACCGGGACATCGACCGGGTCTCCCGGACCATCGAGGCGATCAAGGAGGAGAACGAGCGGGTCGAGGTGTGCGCCTGCCTCGGACTGCTCTCCGAGGGCCAGGCGGAGCGGCTCCGCGCGGCGGGCGTCGACGCCTACAACCACAACCTCAACACCTCCGAGGCCACGTACGGCGACATCACCACCACCCACACCTACGCGGACCGCGAGGAGACCGTGCGGCTGGCGCAGGGCGCCGGTCTGTCGGCCTGCTCGGGGCTGATCGCGGGCATGGGCGAGAGCGACGGGGACCTGGTGGACGTCGTGTTCGCGCTGCGCGCGATGGACGTCGACTCGGTGCCGGTCAACTTCCTCATCCCGTTCGAGGGCACCCCGCTGGCCGAGCAGTGGAACCTCACGCCGCAGCGGGCGCTGCGCATCCTGGCGATGGTGCGTTTCGTCCACCCGGACGCGGAGGTGCGGCTGGCCGGCGGCCGCGAGATCCACCTGCGCAGCCTCCAGCCGCTCGCCCTGCACCTGGTCAACTCCATCTTCCTGGGCGACTACCTGACGAGTGAGGGCCAGGAGGGCAAGGCCGACCTCGACATGATCGCGGACGCGGGCTTCGAGGTGGAGGGCATGGACACGACGACGCTGCCCGCGCACCGGGCGCGCTCGGAGGGGTGCGGAGGCGGGACGTGCGGGCCGTGCGGGGACGGGGGGCCACCGGGGCCGCGGAGGCCGCCGAGTCGGCCGGGCCCGCGGCCGACGAGCCGGGCGCGGCCCGTACGGACCTGGTCGCGGTACGCCGCCGGGGCGCCGGAACGGACCTGCCGCCCAATGCCTGACCCGCTCCTCCACCCCCGGGGGAACCCCTCACCCCGCGCCGCCTCCTGGAACTGGACCGGCAGCACGTCTGGCACCCGTACGCCCCGATGCCCGGCCGCCGCGAGCCGCTGGTCGTCGCGTCGGCGTCGGGCGTCCGGCTGCGGCTGGCGGAGCCGGCGCACGGCGCGTCCGAGCTGGTGGACGGCATGTCGTCCTGGTGGTCGGCGCTGCACGGCTACAACCACCCGGTGCTCAACGAGGCGGCCCGGGCGCAGTTGGACCGGATGAGCCATGTGATGTTCGGCGGGCTCACCCACGAGCCTGCCGTCCGGCTGGCCGCCCGGCTGGTGGAGATCACCCCGGAGGGCCTGGAGCACGTCTTCCTCGCCGACTCCGGTTCGGTGTCGGTCGAGGTGGCCGTCAAGATGTGCCTCCAGTACTGGCGTTCGTCCGGCCGGCCGGAGAAGCGGCGGCTGCTCACCTGGCGCGGCGGCTACCACGGCGACACCTGGACGCCGATGTCCGTCTGCGACCCGGACGGCGGGATGCACAGCCTCTGGTCCGGCGTGCTGCCGGAGCAGGTGTTCGCGGACGCGCCGCCACCCGGCTTCGACGCCGAACCCGACCCGGCGTACGAGGCGCACCTGCGGGAGCTGGTGGAACGGCACGCGCACGAGGTGGCCGCGGTGATCGTCGAGCCGGTCGTGCAGAACGCGGGCGGGATGCGCTTCCACTCCCCCGGCTACCTGCGGCTGCTGCGCCGGCTCTGCGACGAGCACGACGTGCTGCTGGTCTTCGACGAGATCGCCACCGGTTTCGGCCGCACGGGCGCGCTGTTCGCGGCGGACCACGCGGGCGTCACCCCCGACGTCCTCTGCCTCGGCAAGGCGCTGACGGGCGGCTACCTGACGATGGCGGCGGCGCTGTGCACCCCGCGGGTGGCCGACGGGATCTCGCGGGGCGAGGTGCCGGTGCTCGCGCACGGCCCCACGTTCATGGGCAACCCGCTGGCGGCGGCCGTCGCCTGCGCGTCGGTGGACCTGCTGCTGGGCCAGGACTGGCAGGCGGAGGTCAAACGCATCGAGACCGGCCTGCGGAACGGCCTGGCCGAGGCCGCCGAGGTGCCGGGGGTACGGGACGTCCGCGTCCTGGGCGCCATCGGCGTCGTCCAGCTGGACGCGCCGCTCGACGCGGCGGGGATGGCGGCGGCGACGGAGGCGGCAGTGCGCGAGGGCGTCTGGCTGCGGCCGTTCGGCGACCTCGTCTACACGATGCCGCCGTTCGTCACCGACGACGAGGACCTGGCACGCGTCTGCCGGGCGGTACGCGCGGCGGCGACGGCGGCCGCGGTTGAAGGGAAGCGGGCATGACGATACTGATCGTCTCGGGCACGGGCACCGAGCTGGGCAAGACCATGACGACGGCGGCCATCGCCGCGGTCGCGCTGGCGGAGGGCCGCTCGGTGGCCGTCCTCAAGCCCGCCCAGACGGGCGTCTCGGCCGGCGAACCGGGGGACGTGGCGGAGGTCCGCCGCCTCGCCGGCCCGGTCACCGGCCTGGAACTGGCGCGCTACCCCGAGCCGTTGGCCCCCGCGACGGCGGCCCGCCGCGCCGGCCTGCCGCCCGTCCGCCCGCAGGACGTCGCCACGGCGGCGGAAAAGCTCGCCGCCGACCACGACATGGTCCTCGTCGAGGGCGCGGGCGGCCTGCTCGTCCGCCTGGACGACGAGGCCGGCACCCTCGCCGACGCGGCCCGGCTGCTCCGGGCCCCCGTCCTGGTGGTGGCGGCGGCGGGCCTCGGCACGCTGAACGTCACCGCGCTGACGGCGGAGGCGCTGCGCTCGCGCGGCCTGACCTGCGCGGGCGTCGTCATCGGCAGCTGGCCGGCGGAGCCGGATCTGGCGATGCGGTGCAATCTGTCCGACTTCCCGGAGTCGGCGGGCGCCCCTCTGGTGGGCGCCCTGCCCGCCGGGGTGGGCGCCCTGCCGCCGGCCGACTTCCGCGCGGGCGCGGGGGGTTGGCTGGGGCCGGAGCTTTCCGGGACGTGGTCGCCGGCGGCGCTGGGGTGAGGTGGCCCCGGTCCCTCCCTTTCTCCCCCAGCTACCGCTGGGAGGTGCCCCCAGTTTCTTGCGGGGGCAAGCCCCCGCACCCCCGCAGCGCGCGCAGCCGCGAAAAGGGGGGCTGGGGCACAGCCCCAGGAAACGGTGAAAGGGAGGGGCCGGGGCTCACCACCCCCGCACGGGGAACAATCGCGGTAGCCGACGTCCCCGGAAAGGGGTGTGCCATGCCGCCGCTTCACAGCCGTTCCAGGCCACCGCGTGACCCCGGCCCCGTCCACCACCCCCTCTTCGCCCGTTTCTACGCGCGCACCGCCCCCGCGCTGGAAGCGCGGAGCGGAATGGCCGGGTACCGGCGGGAGTTGGCGGACGGGCTGGCCGGGCGGGTGATCGAGATCGGGGCCGGGCCGGGGCTGAACTTTCCCTACTATCCGGACGGCGTGTCCGAGGTGGTGGCGGTCGAGCCGGAGCAGCGGTTGCGGCGGGCGGCGGTGGAGGCGGCGGTGCGGGCCGGGGTGCCGGTGGACGTCGTCCCGGCGACGGCGGAGGCGCTGCCGGTGAAGAGTGAGGCGTTCGACGCGGCCGTGGTGTGCCTGGTGCTGTGCTCGGTGCGGGACGTGCCAAGGGCGCTCGGTGAGCTGCGGCGGGTGCTGCGCCCGGGTGCCGAGGTCCGCTTCTTCGAGCACGGACGCGCGGAGGAGCGGACGTTCGCCGCCGTCCAGCGGGTGGCCGACCGTACGTTCTGGCCCCGGCTGTTCGGCGGCTGCCGGACGAGCCGGGATCCGCTGCGCGCCCTCGCCGCGGCCGGGTTCGCCGTCCGCTCCTGGCGGCGGGTGCGGGTGCCCGAGACGGGCTTGCGGCTGCCGTCGTCCCCGTGCGTCACGGGGGTCGCGGTCCGCCCGGACTGAGCGGCCGTCAGCCGCCGCCGGAGCCGCGCAGCGCCGTCTCCACCAGCCCCCTGACGTGTGCGCGCGGCACCTCGCCGCCCGCCACCAGGCGGTCGAAGACCAGGCCGTCGACGCAGGCGAGCAGGGTGACGGTGCGTTCCTCGGGGTCCGGGACGCCGTGGGCCGCCAGGAAGTCCCGGACGGCGTCCCGGGCCGGGTTCTCCCGCGGTACGAGGACCTCCCGCAGTGCGGGGTCGCGCACGCTTTCGACGGCGCAGGCGTAGCGGGCCAGGGTGCGCCGGCGGCCGGGGCCGGTGAGGCGGAGTTCGGTGAACGCGGCCAGGCCGGCGGTCAGTTCGTCGGCGTTCCGGGGTACCGGCAGGGCGGCGCCGAGCGTCCGCAGCTCGGTCTGGTCGACGTCGACGAGCCGCCGGACGAGGGCGTCCAGCAGGGACCGGCGGGTGCGGAAGTACGCGGAGGTGGTGCCGGGCGGCAGGTCCGCCGCCCGGTCGACGGCGCGGTGGGTGAGGCCGCGCATGCCCTCGTCGGCCAGGACGTCGAGGGCCGCGTCGGCGATGAGGGTGCGTCGTTCGGTGGCCACACCCCCCTTTCTACCGCAGGTGAGGTTCTGGCCTATGATCCCGCCACAAGGATTTTCTACAGATGTAGAAGATCCGGTGTGAGCGCGACGTGGGAAGGGGCCTGGCATGGGCAGCAGCGCGGTGATCGTCGGCGGGGGCATCGGGGGGCTGGCGGCCGCCCTGGGACTGCGCCGGATCGGCTGGGACGTGACGGTCGTCGAACGCGCCCCCGTCCTCGGTGACGCGGGCGCGGGCATCTCCCTGGGGGCCAACGGCGTCCGCGCCCTGGACGAACTCGGCGTCGGGGAGGCGCTCCGCGCCGCGTCCCGCTTCCAGTACACGGGCGGGACGCGCACCCCCGACGGCCGCTGGCTGGCCCGGATGGACGGCGCGGCCCTGGAGCGGGAACTGGGCACGCCGATCGTCGGCATCCCCCGGTCCACGCTGCACGGGATCCTGCGCGCCGCGCTCCCGCCGGGGGCGCTGGTGACCGGGGCGGAGGTGACGGAGGTGGACCACACCGACCACACGGCCCCGTCCGGCGCCCGGGTCCGGTGGGGTGACGAGGTCCGTACGGCGGACGTCGTCGTGGCCGCCGACGGCGTCGGCAGCCGGCTGCGCCGCGCGCTGTTCCCCTCCCACCCGGGCCCCGTGTACAGCGGCTCGACGGTGCTGCGGGCGATCACCGAGCGCCCGGTGGACCTGCGTACCGACTTCGAACTGACCTGGGGGCGGGGCGCGGAGTTCGGGCACCTCGCGTTCGCCGACGGCCGCGCCGAGTGGCACGCGGTCCTCAACGCGCCGCTCGGGCTCCGCCCGGCCGATCCCCTGGCCGCGCTCCGCCGCCGCTTCGGCGGCTGGCACGCCCCGATCCCGGAGCTGCTGGCGGCCACTCGCCCGGAGGACGTCCTGCACCACGACATCCACGAGCTCGTGACCCCGCTGCCCTCGTTCGTCGCCGGCCGCGTGGCCGTCCTCGGCGACGCCGCCCACGCGATGACCCCGTTCCTGGGCCAGGGCGCCTGCCAGGCGCTGGAGGACGCGGTCACCCTGGCCGCCGCGCTGGCCGCCGAGCCGTCGATCGCGTCGGGGCTGGCCCGTTACGACGCGGAGCGGCGCCCCCGGAGCCAGGCGGTCGCCCGCGCGGCCCGGCAGGCCGGGCGGATGGGCCCGCAGTTGGACCGGCCACTCGCGATCGCCCTCCGGAACACGGCGTTCCGGCTGGCCCCGTCCGGCATGGCGGTCCAGGCGGTCCTGCGCCACGCCAGGTGGACGCCGCCCCGGCTGGGCTGACCCGCCCCACGGCCGCTTTATCTTTCCTTTACCATGGGTGATCACGGTTCCCGGGGCATCCGTCTCCCTGTGAGTCCCGAGAACCGACCTCCTGTGCGAACGAAAGGTGTGAGCGTCCTCCCATGGGCGAACCTCCCAGCAGTCCCGGCGTCCGACATCGCGCGCCCCTCCCGCCCGTGCCCGATCATGGGACGGAGGTGACCCGATGACCGAAGTGCTCCTGCTGGTGCTCACCCTGGTGCTGACGCTCGCGTGCGCCCTCTTCGTCGCCGCCGAATTCTCGCTCACCACCGTGGAGCGCGGCGAGCTGGAGCGGTCCGCGGAGGCCGGCGACCGGCGCGCGCAGGGCGCGCTGCGGGCCGTCCGCGGCCTCACCTTCCAGCTCTCCGGCGCCCAGCTCGGCATCACCGTCACCGGCCTGGTCATCGGCATGCTCTCCAAGCCGTCCCTGGCCACCCTGCTGACCGGCCCGGTGCAGGCCCTCGGGCTGTCCCGGGCGGTGGCGTCGTCGGTGGCGCTGGCGCTCGGGACCGTGCTGTCGACCGTGGTGCTGATGGTCGTCGGCGAGCTGATCCCCAAGAACTGGGCGATCTCCCGCCCGCTGCCCGTGGCCCGGACCGTGGCCGGGCCGCAGCGCGCCTTCTCCACCTTCTTCCGGCCGCTGATCCGGCATCTCAACAACTCCGCCAACCGCGTCCTGCACCGGATGGGCGTGGAGCCCGCCGAGGAGCTGGCCACCGCGCGCGGCCCCCGCGAACTGGCCGCCCTGGCCCGGCACTCGGCCCGCGAGGGCGCGCTGGAGCCGGACACCGCCGAGCTGTTCGTCCGCACCCTCAACCTCGCGGAGCTGTCCGCGGAGA
The DNA here is from genome assembly GCF_050937075.1 of Streptomyces sp. CA-181903. NCBI lineage: Bacteria > Bacillati > Actinomycetota > Actinomycetes > Kitasatosporales > Streptomycetaceae > Streptomyces > Streptomyces sp. CA-181903. The sequence goes on along the minus strand of NZ_JBNJLY010000001.1, from coordinate 6,928,465 downwards.
ACGTGATGACACCCCGCGTGCAGGTCACCGCGCTGGACGAGCGGGCCACCGTCGAGGACGTGGCCAACGCCACCCGCGCGACCGGCCTGTCCCGCTTCCCCGTCTACCGGGGCAGCCTCGACTCCGTCGTCGGCGTCGCCCACATCAAGGACGTCCTCGCCGTCCCCGCCGACCAGCGCCACCTGCGCCCGGTGACCACCCTGCTCCGCGAGCCGCTGCTCGTCCCCGCGTCGCTGACCGTCGACCGGCTGCTGGACCGGCTCTCGGCCAAGCGCAGCATGGCCGTCGTCATCGACGAATACGGCGGTACGGCCGGGGTGGTGACGCTGGAGGACATCGTCGAGGAGGTCGTGGGCGAGGTCCGCGACGAGCACGACCCCGTCGAACGGCCCGACCTGGCCCCCGTCGGCACCGGCCCCGAGGGCCGGCAGCGGTACGACGCCGACGGCGCCACCCGCACCGACCAGCTCGACGCCATCGGCCTGCGGGTGCCCGAGGGCCCGTACGAGACGCTGGCCGGCCTGATCGCCACCGACCTCGGCCGGATCCCGGCCGCCGGGGACACCCTGGAGGTGGCCGGCTGGCGGATCGAGGTGACGGACGCGTCGGGCCGGCGCGCCGCCCGCGTCCGGCTCACGGCCCCCGACCGCGGCCCCGACGCCGACGGTGACGGTGACGGCGCGGACGGCCTCGGGGAGGCCGGCCGATGACCGCCGTGCAACTGCTGATCGGACTGGCGACGCTGGTCGCCAACGCCTTCTTCGTCGGCGCCGAGTTCGCGCTGATCTCCGTGCGCCGCAGCCAGGTCGAGCCGTACGCCGACCAGGGCGACCGGCGGGCCCGCCGGGTCCTGTGGGGCCTGGAGCACATCTCGGCCCTGATGGCGGCGGCGCAGCTCGGCATCACGCTCTGCACCCTGGTGCTCGGTGTGGTGGCCGAACCGGCCATCGCCACCCTGCTGGAGCCCGTGCTCCACGCGGCGGGACTGCCGCCCGGGGGCATCCACGCGGTGTCGTTCGCCATCGCCCTGGCCGTGTCGACCTATCTGCACATGCTCTTCGGCGAGATGGTGCCCAAGAACATCGCGCTCGCCGAGCCGGTGCGCACCGCCCTGTTCCTCGGCCCGCCGCTGGTGACCCTCTCGCGCGGGCTGCGCCCGGTGGTGTTCGCCATCAACCAGCTCGCCAACGGCGCCCTGAAGCTGCTGCGGGTGGAGCCGAAGGACGAGGTGGCGGCGGTCTTCTCGGACGACCAGCTGGCCCGCATGGTGGCGGACGCCAGCGCCGCGGGGCTGCTGGACGAGCGGTCGACGGCACGGCTGCGGGACGCCCTGCAGCTGGGCAAACGTCCGGTGGCCGATGTGGTGCTGCCCGTCGAGAGGGTGGTCGCGGCCCGCTTCGGCGTCACCCCCGAGCAGTTGGAGGCGCTGTCCGCCCGGTCGGGCTACTCCCGCTTCCCGGTGATCGACGACCGCGGCCGGATCCTGGGCTATCTGCACGTCAAGGACGCCCTGGACGCGACGCCGCGCGACGTCCCGTTCCCGCTGCGCCGGATACGCACCATCGCGCAGGTGCGGGCCGACACCCCGCTGGACGACGTCATCACCGCGATGAGCGGCACCGGCGCCCACCTCGCGGCGGTGCTCGGCGCCGACGACCGGCTGGCCGGGATGGTCACGCTGGAGGACGTCCTCCGGCAGCTCGTCGGACGGAAGGTGTGAGACTCGTCGGACGGAAGGGGTAAACCAGGCGGGACGGTGGGGCGGGAGGGGCCGAAGGGGCACGGGAAGGGACGGGAGTAGGATCGCCGCGCCATGCGGATGAATGCCTCCCCCACCGGGAACCCCGAGAACGCCCCGCCGGCCCAGCAGGCCGAGGCGCCCGTGTTCACCAGCTTCGTCGCGGTCGGCGACTCCTTCACCGAGGGCATGTCCGACCTGCTGCCGGACGGCTCCTACCGCGGCTGGGCCGACCTGCTCGCCACCCGCCTCGCCGCCCGGACCCCCGGCTTCCGGTACGCGAACCTGGCGGTGCGCGGCAAGCTCATCGGGCAGATCGCCGACGAGCAGGCGGCGCCCGCCGCGGCGCTGGGCGCCGACCTGGTGACGCTGGTCGGCGGGCTCAACGACGTGCTGCGGCCCAAGTGCGACGTCGGCCTGGTCTGCGACCGTCTGGCCGAGGCCGTGGAACGGCTGGCCCCGGGCTGCCGGCAGCTGGTCCTGATGCGCAGCCCGGGCCGGCGCGGCCCGGTCCTGGAGCGGTTCCGCCCCCGGATGGAGCGGCTGTTCGGCTTCATCGACGAGCTCGCCGGGCGGCACGGCGCCCTCGTCGTCGACCTGTTCGGCGCCGAGGTGCTGGGCGACTCCCGGCTGTGGGCCGAGGACCGGCTGCATCTGAACGCCGAGGGGCACCGCCGGGTCGCCGAGGCGGTCTGGCAGGCGCTCGGCCTGCCCGCGGAGTCCGACTGGCGGCGCCCCCTGCCGCCGGCCGTCCGCCCCGGCTGGGCCACCCGACGGAGCTCCGACCTCCGCTTCGCCCGTGAGCACCTGGGCCCGTGGATAGGCCGCCGGCTCACCGGGCGGTCCTCGGGCGACGGCCGGGCGGGCGCGCACTTCAGCACCGCGCTCGGGGAGGCGTACTTCGTGACGCCGGCGGCCGAGCCGCCGGGCTGCGTCACCGGCTGGCGGCGCTGGGCGGACGGAACCGCCGGTCCCGGCCGGTCCTCGTAGGAACGCACCATCCGGGCCGCCGTACGGCTTGGCGCGTTCCGCCAGTAGACTTCGGTCACGTGACTGCTCCCGCATCTTCCAAGCCCCGCATCCCCAACGTGCTGGCCGGCCGCTACGCCTCCGCCGAGCTCGCCGTCCTGTGGTCCCCCGAGTACAAGGTGACCCTGGAGCGCCGGCTGTGGCTGGCCGTGCTCCGCGCCCAGAAGGACCTGGGGATCGAGGTGCCGGACGCCGCGCTCGCCGACTACGAGCGGGTTCTGGAGCAGGTCGACCTCGCGTCGATCGCCGAGCGCGAGAAGGTCACCCGGCACGACGTCAAGGCCCGCATCGAGGAGTTCAACGCCCTCGCCGGCCACGAGCACGTCCACAAGGGCATGACCTCGCGCGACCTCACCGAGAACGTCGAGCAGTTGCAGATCCGGCTCTCGCTGGAGCTGGTGCGCGACCGCACGGTCGCCGTCCTGGCCCGGCTGGCGAAGCTGGCCGCCGACCACGCCGAGCTGGTCATGGCGGGCCGCTCGCACAACGTCGCCGCCCAGGCCACCACCCTCGGCAAGCGCTTCGCGACCACCGCCGACGAGCTGCTCGTCGCGTACGGCCGGGTCGAGGAGCTGCTGGCCCGCTACCCGCTGCGCGGGATCAAGGGCCCGGTCGGCACCGCGCAGGACATGCTGGACCTGCTCGGCGGCGACGCGGGCAAGCTGGCCGAGCTGGAGCGGCGGATCGCCGCCCACCTGGGCTTCGGGCACGCCCTCACCTCCGTCGGCCAGGTCTACCCGCGGTCGCTGGACTACGACGTGGTCACCGCGCTGGTGCAGCTGGCCGCCGCGCCGTCCTCGCTCGCCAAGACGGTCCGGCTGATGGCCGGGCACGAGCTGGTCACCGAGGGCTTCAAGCCCGGCCAGGTCGGCTCGTCCGCCATGCCGCACAAGATGAACACCCGCTCCTGCGAGCGCGTCAACGGCCTGATGGTCATCCTGCGCGGCTACGCCTCGATGACCGGCGAGCTGGCGGGCGACCAGTGGAACGAGGGCGACGTCTCCTGCTCGGTCGTGCGCCGCGTCGCGCTGCCGGACGCGTTCTTCGCGCTGGACGGCCTGCTGGAGACCTTCCTCACCGTCCTCGACGAGTTCGGCGCCTTCCCGGCCGTCGTCGCCCGCGAGCTGGACCGCTACCTGCCGTTCCTGGCCACCACCAAGGTGCTGATGGGCGCGGTCCGGGCCGGTGTCGGGCGCGAGGTCGCGCACGAGGCCATCAAGGAGCACGCCGTCGCCTCCGCGCTGGCCATGCGCGAGCGGGGCGCCGAGCGCAACGAGCTGCTGGACAAGCTGGCGGCCGACGAGCGGATCCCGCTGGACCGGGCCGCGCTGGACGCGCTGATGGCGGACAAGCTCTCCTTCTCCGGCGCCGCCGCCGACCAGGTCGCCTCCGTGGCCGCCCGCGTCGAGGAGATCGTCAAGGCCCGCCCGGAGGCCGCCGCGTACGCGCCGGGTGCCATCCTGTGACGCATGGCCCGACCCACTCCTGAGGAACTCGAAGCCGCCCGCGACCGCCTCGTCCCCGACGTGGTCGCGGACGGCCTCCACGTGCTGTTCTGCGGCATCAACCCCGGGCTGATGTCCGCCGCCACCGGCCACCACTTCGCCCGGCCGGGCAACCGGTTCTGGCCGGTGCTCTACGCCTCCGGCTTCACCCCGCGCCGGCTCCACCCGTCCGAGCAGCACCTGCTGCCGCAGTACGGGCTGGGCATCACCAATGTCGTGGCGCGGGCCACGGCCCGGGCGGACGAGATCGGCGACGAGGAGTTCCGCGAGGGCGGCCGGCTGCTCGTCGAGAAGGTCGAGCGGCTGCGGCCGCGCTGGCTGGCGGTCGCCGGGGTGACGGCCTACCGGACGGCCTTCGGCGACAAGAAGGCCCGGATAGGCCCACAGGACCGCACCATAGGCACCACTCGCATCTGGGCGCTGCCCAACCCCAGCGGCCTCAACGCCCACTGGTCGCTCGCGACGATGGCGGAGGAGTTCGGACGGCTGCGGGAGGCGGCCTTCGACGAGAGCCCCTGACCGGGTCTCAGGTGTGCCCGAGGACCCGGGCCCCGGGGCCGTCGGGGTCCGTACCCGTGTAGAAGTCCCAGACGGCGTTCTCCCACTCGGCCAGGGTCAGCCGCCCGTCGCCGTCCGCGTCCAGCGCGGTGAACGCGGCGAGCGCCCGGTCCTCGGGAATGCCCAGCGCCTGCTGGGCGGCGACGAACTCCGCGGTGTCGACGACGCCGTCGCCGTCCTGGTCGGCGACGGCCAGGTGCGCGCGGACCGTCGGTTTCACCATCGAGCGCAGCGTCCCGTCCTCCCGCGCGGCCTCCAGCGCGGCGACGAACGCCGGGAGGTCCACCCGGCGGGCGCCGCCGTCGGGCGTGTGCGAGACGACGCCCTTCCAGTAGACGTCGGCCGCGTCCTCGGCGGCCCGGGTCAGCGGGTCGTGCGCCGGGACGCCGAGCGCGTCGGCCAGCTGCCGGGCCCGGCCCCGGACGTCGTCCTGGCTGACGAACCCGTCGCCGTCCACGTCGAGCTCGTGGAACCGGTGTTCGTACTTCTCTCGCAGCACATCGCTCACGCGCTTGTCCTCCTGTGCCCGGTCGCTGGTCCTGGGGACGCCGAGGTCCCGAGGTGCCTCCACTGTGCGGGCGCGGTCCGGGGCCGCCGGGCGCACGCCACCGTGAACCGCCGTCAAAGCTGCTCGGGTGGAGCACGGCCGGGCGCACCGGCCCTCGCCGCCCCCGGGCGCACCGGCTACGATCCGGTGGCGGCAAAGAGGACGCAAAAGGCGCGGACGCGGAAGACTCGAGGGCAGGGAGGCGGCGACGTTGGGGCGGCTCACCGGTGGGGACCCGTCCCTGCTGCGGCGGATCAATTCGGCCGTGGTCCTGCACGCGCTCCGGGCCGCCGCGCCGTCCTCGCCCCCCACCCTCACCGACCTGGTCAAGGCCACCGGGCTGTCCCGGCCGACCGTCGAGGGCGTGGTCGAGGGGCTGATCGACTCCGGGCTGGTCGCGGAGGCGCTCGCCGAGGAGGGCGCGGCGCGCCGCCAGGGGCGGCCCGCGCGGCGGTTCCGCTTCCGGGCGGAGGCCGGGCACCTGCTCGGCGTGGAGATCGGGCCGCACCGGGTGGCGGCGCTGCTCTCCGACCTGAGCGGCCGGGTGACCGGCTCGGCGGCGGCCGAGGTGACGGAGACCGCGTCGGCGGACGAACGGCTGGACCGCGTCCGGACGACCGTCGCCGACCTGCTGCGCCGCGCGGACGTGCCGCGCGGCGCGCTCCGGGCGGTGGGCGTGGCCAGCCCGGGCATCGTGGAGGCCGACGGAACGGTCCGGCTGGGCACGGCGCTGCCGGAGTGGACGGGACTGCCGCTCGGGGAGCGGCTGCGGCGGTCGTTCCGCTGCCCGGTCCTCGTCGAGAACGACGCCAACGCCGCGGCCGTCGCCGAGCACTGGAAGGGCGCGGCGCGCGGCATCGACGACGTCGTCTTCGTCCTGGCGGGTCTGAGCCCCGGCGCCGGCTCGCTGATCGGCGGGCGGCTGCACCGCGGTTTCGGGGGCGCGGCCGGCGAGATCGGCGCCCTGCACCTGCTGGGCCGCGAGGCGACGCCGGAGGAGGTCCTGTCACCGACGGACGAACCGCTCCACCCGCTGGACGAGGCCCAGGTGGTCCGGGTGTTCGCCCTGGCCAGAGAGGGCGACGAACGGGCCCGGGCCGCCGTGGACCGCTATCTGCGCCGCCTGGTCCACGACGTGGCCGCGCTGGTGCTGGCCCTCGACCCGGAGCTGGTGGTGGTGGGCGGCTGGGCCGCGGGCATCGGCGGCATCCTGGACCCCCTCCGCACCGAACTGGCCCGTTACTGCCTGCGGCCGCCACGGGTGGCGATGTCGCTGCTGGGCGACTCGGCGGTGGCGACGGGGGCGCTTCGGCTGGCGCTGGACCATGTGGAGGGCGAGCTTTTCGCGGTGGAGCGGCCGGTTACGGCGGGGTGAGGTGCCCCGGTCCCGCCCTTTCGCCGTTTCTTGCGGGGCAAGCCCCCGCACCCCCGAAGCGCCCTGCGGGCGCTGTCCTCAATCGCCGGACGGGCTGATTTCAGCCCGTCCGGCGATTGAGGACAAGGGGGTCTGGGGCGCAGCCCCCGCAAGAAACGGCGAAAGGGCGGGTCTGGGGCACCCAACCGAGCATCGGCAGTCAGCTCGCCAGCAGCCCCACCGGGTCACCGTCCCCGAACGTGAGCCGGCACGTATCAGCCCGGTAAGTGGCGACCGCCACCGCCGCCGTGCGGCCCTCCGCGAAGTACCGGGTGGTGACGAGGAGGACAGGCGCCCCGGGCAGCCGGTCGAGCTGCTTCGCGTCGTCCGCTCGGGCGGAACCCAGCTCCACCGCACGGTCCTGCCCCTCCAACGGGAGCCGGTGCAGCGCCCGGAGGACGGCGCGGGCGCGGGCCGGGCCGGGGGCGGTCTCGGGGATGTCGAGGCCGGGGAGGCCGGACGCGGGCACGTAGAGCAGTTCGGTGGCGACGGGCCGGCCGTGGCTGCTGCGGGTGCGGCGGACGGTGTGGGCGACGTCGTCGCGTCCGGTGCCGAGGAGCAGCGCGACGGCGGCGGGCGGCACGGCCTCGGCGCTGTCCACGGGCTGCCAGTCGTCCTCGGTGGTGCCGGGCCAGGCGTGTTCGGCGTCGGCGACGGCGACGCCCACGCGCGGCGGGGCCACCGTGGTGCCGACGCCCCGGCGGCGCTGGAGGCGTCCTTCCAGCTCCAGTTGTTCGAGCGCCTGGCGGAGCGTGGCGCGCGCGACCCCGAAACGGGCGGCGAGTTCACGCTCGTTGGGCAGGATCTCCCCCACCGCGAACTCCGAGTCGAGCGCGTCGCTCAACACCGTTTTCAGGTGCCAGTACTTCGGCTCGGGCGCCGTCTCCAGCTGCGTCGTCCCCACCCTCATCCTCCGCAAAGGCTTTTCGCGCGCTTCTTTATTAAAGGTTGTTGCAGTATGCCTGTGACCATAGGACGGTGTGCGCACTTGGTCAAGACCAATGCGCGGCACCCCTTGAGGTGGTACGGACCTTTCGGCACCCTCGGTGACCGTCGGCGAGCGCCCGCCCCCTCGCGCCCGGGAGCACGGTCACCAACCGTCGCCGGCGCCACGGAAGAAGCGGAGTGAGCGGCGCGCGGAGGCGCGCGCCGGGAGCCGCGAGCGCCGGGCCGGGCGAGCCCCGGGAGCCTCGGACAAAGGGTCACGTCACAGGTCTACCCGGCGGTAACCATTGCTGACATCCTGTCTACAAGACCCCCGAGGATCACCAGGAGCCGACTCATGGGTGACACCTTGCAGACCGCGACGTTCTCCCTCGACACCCCCTCCGGGCCGCACCCGGCCGAGGTGGTCTACCGCCGGGCCGGCGAAGGCGACCCGCTCGTCCTGCTGCACGGCATCGGCCACCATCTCCAGGCGTGGGAGCCGGTGTTCGAGATACTCGCCGCGGACCACGACGTCGTCGCCGTGGACCTGCCCGGCTTCGGCCGCTCCCCCGCCCTGCCGACGGCCGTGCCGTACGACCTGCCGGGCACGGCCGCGGTCCTCCGCGCGTTCTTCGAGGAACTCGGCCTGGACCGGCCGCACGTGGCCGGCAACTCCCTGGGCGGACTGATCGCCCTGCAACTGGGCCACGAGAAACTCGTACGGACCGTCACCGCCCTCTCCCCCGCGGGGTTCTGGACGGAGTCCGAGCGCCGGTACGCCTTCACCGTCCTCCGCGGACTGCGCAACGGCGCCCGCCGGCTGCCGCCCGAGCGGCTGACCCGGCTGGCCGCCACCCCCGCCGGCCGGGCCGCGCTGGTCAGTCTGGTCTACGCCCGCCCCGGCCGGCGCCCGGTCGACGCGGTGGTCGCGGAGGCCGTCGCGCTGCGGGACGCCGTGGGCTTCGAGGCCACGCTCGCCGCCGGGCGCTCGGTGCTGTTCGCGCACGAACTGCCGGACCTGCCGGTCACCATCGCCTGGGGCACCCGCGACCGGGTGCTGCCGCGCCGGCAGGGGATCCGCGCCGCGCAGGTGATCCCCGGCGCGCGGCTGGTCCGGCTGCCGGGCTGCGGGCACGTTCCGATGAACGACGATCCGGCCCTGGTCGCCCGGGTGATCCTGGACACCGCGCGCTGAACCCGGCGGGGTGACAGTCACCGGTGTGAGGAAGAGGCGCGAGGGGAAGGTGGTCCGTCGCGTTCGGCGTCCCGGGGCGGGCGCGGCCGTCCTCGGGCCGGTCAGTTCCAGGGGTTGGCCGGCTGGTCGTTGATCGCCGTCCAGAAACGGGTGCCGGCGGGCACGTCGCCTTCGGCCCAGAAGCTCCAGCCGCCCGAGCTCTCCAGGTTGGTCCCGTATCTGCCGTCGTGGAACTCGGCCATCCGCCAGCCGGCCCCGAAGTTGTTGGCGCAGACGCCGTCGGCGACGGCGCGGCCGGTCAGGCGGTTGCCGCGGATCGGGGCGGTGGCCGCGACCGCGCCGCGCGCCCAGCCGGCGTAGAAGCCGGGGGTGATGCCCGCGGGGACGGGGCGGCCGTCGACCTTGAGGCAGAGCAGCGGCAGTGCCGTGGTCGTGGCGGTGTCGCCCTGGTAGGGGTTGCTCAGGGGGCCGCCGCCGACCTGGACCGTGCCGCCGGGCCCGTCGGCGAGCAGGGTCCAGGTCATGGCCTTGCCGTTGGAGTCGGGGGCGGGCGGGGCCGCCGCGGCGGGGGTCGTGAGCGCACCGGCCGCGGCGAGGGCCGCGGCACCGAGGGCGAGCACCGTTTTCACCGAACGCATGACTTCTCCTCACAGGCGTGAACCGACGTGACGCGAGACGCATGGCGGTACGGTGGGGAATTCTGCACGTCCTTCACAAAACCCCCAAGGGCAGAACCGGACAAGCGCCCACCGTCTGCCGGCTCGTCCCCGGGCGCGCGTCGGCCGTGACCGGCGGCCCCCGGTGCTGGCAGGGTGAACGGTCCGGGGAAGCCCACAACGGAGCGGAGCGCGGTGGCATGGCCGAGCAGGTGGACGTCGTCGTCATCGGAATGGGCCCGGGCGGCGAGCACGTCGCGGGGCGGCTGGCGGAGGCCGGTCTGCGGGTGGTGGGGGTGGAGGCGGAACTCGTCGGCGGCGAGTGCCCGTACTGGGGCTGTGTGCCCAGCAAGATGATGATCCGGGCCGGCGGACTGCTGGCCGAGGCCCGCCGGATCCCCGGGATGGCGGGCGCGGCGCGGGTGGAGCCGGACTGGTCGCCGGTCGCGGCGCGGATCCGCGACGAGGCCACCGACGACTGGGACGACCAGGTGGCCGCCGACCGGTTCCGCGGCAAGGGCGGCCGGCTGGCGCGCGGCCGGGGCCGGCTCACCGGCCCCCGGACCGTGACCGTGGACGGTCCGGAGGGCGGCGTCTTCGAGGCCGCGCGCGGGGTGGTGCTCGCCACCGGGACGAAGCCGCAGATCCCGCCGGTGCCCGGGCTGGACGCCGTCCCGTACTGGACGAACCGGGACGCCATCGCGGCCACCGAGCCCCCGGGGTCGCTGCTGGTGCTGGGCGGTGGCTCGATCGGCGTCGAACTCGCCCAGGTCTACGCCCGGTTCGGGACCCGCGTCACCGTGGTGGAGGCGACGGACACCCTCGTCCCGGCGGAGGAGCCGGAGGCCGCCGTCCTGCTCGCCGAGGTGCTGGCGGCCGAGGGGCTGACCGTCCGGACGGGCGCCAGGGCGGCCGCGGGCCGCCACGACGGCACCGCGTTCACCCTGGTCCTGGACGGCGGCGAGGAGTTGACGGCCGACCGGCTGCTGGTGGCGACCGGCCGCCGGGCGGACCTGCGGGACCTCGGGCTGGAGACCGTCGGCCTGGACCCGGAGGCCCGCTCGGTGCCCACGGACGGCCGGATGCGGGCCGCGGACGGGCTGTGGGCGGCGGGCGACGTGACCGGCCACGGCGCGTTCACGCACGTGGCCATGTACGAGGCGGAGATCGTCGCCCGCGAGCTGCTGGGCGAACCGGGGCCCGGGGCCGACTACCGGGCGCTGCCGCGCGTCACCTTCACCGACCCGGAGATCGGCGCCGTCGGGCTGACGGAGCGTCAGGCCCGCGAACGCGGGCTCCGGGTGCGCACCGGCCTGGCCCGGGTGCCGTCCTCGGCGCGCGGCTGGATCCACAAGGCGGGCAACCAGGGCCTGATCAAGCTGGTCGAGGACGCGGACCGCGGCGTCCTGGTCGGGGCCACGACGGCCGGCCCGGCGGGTGGCGAGATGCTGTACGGGGTGGCCGTGGCGGTCCGGGCGGAGGTGCCGGTGGAGACGCTGCGGCACATGATCTACGCGTATCCGACCTTCCACCGGGGGGTGGAGGACGCGCTGCGGGACCTGGTGTCGGGAGGGTAGCGGGCCGGGGCGTGCGCCCCGGGCGCACGCCCCGGCCCGGACGCGTGGGCCCGGGCGCGTGGGCCCGGGCGCGCCTCACGGCATGGGCGGCTCCCCGGGCCCGTGTCGGTTCAGGTCGCCGGCTTCCAGTCCGCGTAGGCGACGCGCGGGGTGGAGCGGACCCCGCCGACCGTCCCCCACTCGTCCCTCCCGAGGCGGCTGAGCGGGCGCATCCGGCTGATCTCCGGGTGCTCGCCGTCCAGGAAGGACGCGCCGACCGCGGCGTGGACGACCCGGCCGAGGACGATCGTGGAGTCGCCGAGGCGCAGCGTGCCGTGCAGCCGGCATTCGAGGGCGACGGGCGAGTCCGCGACCCGGGGTGCCTTCACTGCCAGCGAGGGCTCCTTGGCGAGGCCGACGGCGTCGAACTCGTCGACGCCGGGCGGGAAGTCGGCGCCGGTCTCGTTGATCTGCCGTTCGAGCCCCTCGGGGGCCAGGTTGACGACGAACTCACCGGTCGCCTCGACGTTGCGCAGGGTGTCCTTGCGGCCCACCGAGGTGAACTGCACGATCGGCGGCTCCACGCAGGCGATGGTGAAGAACGAGTGCGGGGCGAGGTTGGCCGTCGTCCCGTCCTCGGCGACCGTGGACACCCAGGCGATCGGCCGGGGCACGACCACGGAGGTGAGGAGCCGGTAGACGGCGGCCCGGCCGGCGGTTTCGATGTCGATGTCAACGCGCATGCCCGCCAGTATCCACGTCGCGGCGCCCGGCCGCCGACCCGGGACGGCCCCCGGGCGGGCGCCGTCACCGCAGGTCGGAGCGGCCGCCGGGGGCCGATGGAGCGACCCCGTCCGTAACGTGCCGCGGGTGTCTTTTACCGGGAGGACACGAGGTGTTCGTGATCGGGCAACACCGCTTCGTCAGGGTGGACACCATGACCGACACCGACGCGACCCCCACGGGCGCCCCCGGCCGCGCGCACCACTGGCGGCGTGACCTGGCGGAGCTCGCCGCCCTGTTCACCGCCGTGGCCGCCGCCGACTGCGTGGCCGACACCGTGGTGCACGGTCCCGACGGGCCGGTCCTGCTGGCCGGGTCGGCCGCCGCGCTGCTGGCCACGGCCGGGTTCCACACCTGGTGGCACCGGCGGCGCCGGGCTCGGTCCGAGGCACCCGCCCCCCGCCTCCCCGAAGAGGCCGTCGGCAGCGTGCTGTGGCGGATGCGCACGACCGTCCGCGACGAGCCGGGCAGCCTGGCGGCCCTCTGCCTGGCCCTGGCCGGCCGGGGCGTCGACATCCTCGCCCTCCAGACGCACCCGCTGGCCGAGGGGACGGTCGACGAGCTGCTGCTGCGCGCGCCGGGCGGGCTCACGGCCGACGCGCTGACCCGGGCCGCCGAGGCGGGCGGGGGCCGCGCGACCTGGCTGGAGCGGGCGGACGCCCACGACCTGGTGGACGCCCCCACCCGGGTGCTGGACCTCGCCACCCGCACCGCCCTGGACTCCGCCGAACTGCCGCTCGCGCTGCGCCGGCTGCTCGGCCGGTGCGCGATCCGCTCGGCGCCCGCGGGCGCGGCGGAGGTCCCGGCCGAAGGCGAGTGGCGGGAGACCGTGCTGCGGCTGCGCGACCCCTCCGGCGGCACGATCACCATCGAGCGTCCCCATCTCCCGTTCACCCCGGCGGAGTTCGCCCGCGCCCGGGCGCTCGTCGAGCTGGACGCGCGGCTGGGCCCGCGGTTCCCGCGCCGCGACGACGTGCTGACGCTGCCCGCCGGGGACGAGGTGACGGTCCGCCGGGCGGACACCGGCGACCTGGCGGCGGCCAAGGCGATGCACGAGCGCTGCTCCCCCGCGACGCTCGCGCTGCGCTACCACGGTCCGGTCCGGGACGTCGCCGCCGCCGACCGCTACCTCGGCCACCTGCTCGGCCCGCGGTTCGGCCGGACGCTCGCCGCGTACGCGCCGTCCGGCCGGCTGGTCGCGCTCGGCCATCTGCTGTGGGACGGCGAGGAGACCGAGGTGGCGCTGCTCGTCGAGGACGCCTGGCAGCGGCGCGGTGTCGGCGCCGAACTGCTGCGCCGGCTGGTGGTGATGGCGGCCGAGGCGGGCTGCGAGAGCGTCTACGCGGTCACCCGGGCGTCCAACACCGGCATGGTGGCGGCGATGCGCGGGCTGGGCCTGCCGCTGGACTACCAGGTCGAGGAGGGCACGCTGGTGATCACCGCCCGCGTCACGCCGGCCGCCGTCCCGCGCCTGGCCGCCGGACGGCCGTCAAAGCCGGTCGACGGCCGCGCGTCCCGGTGACGGCGAATCCGGCGTGACGCGGCGGCCCCCGCCGTACGAGGATGGGCGCATGCCGAACACCACCAGCACCCAGCTGCCCCGCCAGGTCGCCGACGCCTACGTCGACGCGTACATCGAGCTCGACCCGATCACCGGTACCTACCTCGGCGTGGCGTCCAGCGCCCGCCGGCTGCCCGACTTCTCGCCCGAGGGGCAGGAGGCGGTGGCCGCTCTGGCGCGGGAGACGCTGGCCCGGCTGGCGGAGGCCGAGCGGCTGCCCGGCGCGGACGACGACGCCGAGCGGCGCTGCGCCCGGCTGCTGCGCGAGCGGCTGACGGCCGAACTCGCGGTGCACGACGCGGGTGAACCGCTGCGCGCCGTCAGCAACATCCACTCGCCGCTGCACTCGGTGCGCGAGGTCTTCACGCTGATGCCGGTGGACAGCGCCGAGGACTGGTCGGCGGTCGCCGCCCGGCTGTGGACCGTGCCGGCCGCGCTGGAGGGCTACCGGGCGTCCCTGGCCGAGGGGTTGAAGCGCGGGCTGCCGGGCGGTCCGCGGCAGGTGGCCACGGTGCTGGAGCAGCTGGCCGAGTGGATCGGCACGGACGGCAAGGGCTGGTTCGGCGACTTCACGGCACCCGGCCCCGAGGAGCTGCGGGCGGAGCTGGACGGCGCGGCGGAGGCCGCCACGGGCGCCCTCGCCGGGATCCGCGACTGGCTGCGGGACGTCTACGCCCCCGCCGTCGAGGGCGCCCCGGACGTGGTGGGCCGCGAGCGCTACGCCCGGTGGTCGCGCTACTGGAACGGCACCGACCTGGACCTGGAGGAGGCGTACGCCTACGGCTGGTCCGAATTCCACCGCCTGCTGGCGGAGATGCGGACCGAGGCCGAGAAGATCCTGCCGGGCGCGCGGACGCCCTGGGAGGCGCTGGCCCACCTCGACGAGCACGGCACCCACATCGAGGGCGTCGAGGAGGTCAGGGAGTGGCTCCAGGGCCTGATGGACGAGGCCATCGAGGCGCTGGACGGCACCCACTTCGACCTGGCCGAGCGGGTCAAGCGCGTCGAGTCGCGGATCGCCCCGCCCGGCGGCGCGGCGGCCCCGTACTACACGGCCCCGTCGGAGGACTTCTCCCGCCCCGGCCGGACCTGGCTGCCTACCATGGGCCTGACCCGCTTCCCGGTGTACGACCTGGTGTCCACCTGGTACCACGAGGGCGTGCCGGGCCACCACCTCCAGCTCGCCCAGTGGACGCACGTGGCCGACCGCCTCTCCCGCTACCAGGTGACCCTGGGCCAGGTCAGCGCCAACGCCGAGGGCTGGGCGCTGTACGCGGAGCGGCTGATGGACGAACTGGGCTTCCTCACCGACGCGGAGCGGCGGCTGGGCTACCTGGACGCCCAGATGATGCGCGCCGCCCGCGTCATCGTCGACATCGGCATGCACCTGGAGCTGGAGATCCCGGCCGACTCCCCGTACCACCCCGGCGAGCGCTGGACGCCGGAGCTGGCCCAGGAGTTCTTCGGCCTGCACAGCAGCCGCCCGGCGGACTTCGTGGAGAGCGAACTCGTCCGCTACCTGGGCATGCCGGGCCAGGCCATCGGCTACAAGCTCGGCGAGCGCGCCTGGCTGCTGGGCCGCGAGGCGGCGCGGAAGCGGCACGGCGACGCGTTCGACGCGAAGGCGTGGCACATGGCGGCGCTGTCGCAGGGCTCGCTGGGCCTGGACGACCTGGTGGACGAGCTGTCGGCGCTCTGACGGCCGGGAGGCCGGCCCGGGCCCTGCGTAGGGGTTCCGGGCATGACTCCGCTGCTCCTCGTCTGCCGCGACCCGCTGTTGGTGGTCAAGGACTACGTGAAGTCGCGCAAACACGAGTGGGACGAGGCGTGTTACGTCCCCGGCCTCGCCGGCACGGACCGGCCGGCGGCGGTCGTGGGCCGATTCGCCGAGCTCCAGGGGGAGTTCCTGGCGGGCGGTGTCGTCCTCCGGTCCTTCGAGCGCTTCACGGCGGCGGGCGAGGCCCGGGTGTGGGGTGGACGGCCGCCCGGCCCTGACGACCGCCCACCCGGACACCCCGGACCGGCTCCCGGCCCCGCACTCGACACCGTGGCGCCGTGCGCCGCCGCGCTCGGCTGCCGGTTCGTCACCACGGACATGGCGCTCCGGGAAGACGGGGTGTGGCGGGTGGTGGAGGCGACGGCCAGGTGAGCGATCTGCCGGGCGGCTGCGATCCCGGTCCGCTGCTCGCGGCCCTCGCGGGGAGCCACGGACGGTCGCTCCCTGTCTCGCGGGAGCGAGAAGACGCTCTCTGAGCACCCGGCAGTGCCTGGGCCGACGGCGCCCGCTCCTTCGCGGTCACCCGTGGGGACCGTGATCCGCCGGGGCCTTGGGCGGGCCGCCGCCGGTCCGGACGGCGGTGTGCAGGGCCCGTCGGGTGCGCTCGGCGGTCCGGTGCAGGTGGTCGGTGACCTCGGGATCCGCGTCGAGCGTGTAGTCCGCGTCCACGGCGGCAAGGGTCTGGGCGATGCGGGAAAGGGAGTCACCGGAGCAGTCGACGGCACAGGTGGTGTCGTCGAGGGGGCGGACGCGATCGGCCAGGGCGCCGGTGCGGCGGCGGACGGTGTCGGCGGGCGCGTGGACGGTGACGAGGGCGCGGTGGCGGACGGGGGCGGTGGCGATCTTCCGTGCGACGTAGGCGGCCGGGTCCTGGCCGGGGACCGCGCCGGGGACGAAGCGGCGCCGGGTGGGGGTGGGGTCGGTGACGCGGTCGAGACGGAAGACGCGCCAGTCGTCGCGCTCGGTGTCGCGGGCCAGGAGGTACCACAGGCCGGAGGAGGCCACCAGGTGGTGGGGTTCCACGCGGCGTGAGGCGGTGGTGCCGTGCCGGGTGGTGTAGTCGAAGGCGACGGTCTCGTGGTCGCGGCAGGCGGCGGCGAGCGCGGAGAGCGTGGCCGGGTCGACGCGGGGCCCGCGCCGCTCCCAGCCGATGGTGGCGGTCGCCTGGTGCAGGGCCGCGACCTGGGTGCGCAGCCGGACCGGGAGGACCTGTTCGAGCTTGGCGAGCGCGCGCAGGGAGGTCTCCTCCATGCCGGTCAGATGGCCCGCGGCGGTGCGCAGGGCGACGGCGATCGCGATCGCTTCGTCGTCGTCGAGGATCAGCGGGGGCATGGCGGTGCCGGAGGCCAGCCGGTAGCCGCCGGCGTGGCCGGTGGTGCCCTCGACGGGATAGCCGAGCTCGCGCAGCCGGTCGATGTCGCGGCGGATCGTGCGGGTGGTCACGCCGAGGCGTCCGGCGAGTTCGGCGCCGGACCATTCGCGGCGGGTCTGCAGCAGGGACAGCAGGCGGAGCATGCGGGCGGGCAGGTCGGTCGTCATGTCCCCAGACTGCCGTCGTTCGAGGACAGGAGGTGTCCTAAAAGGCTCCTAGCGTGGAGTCGTCCATTCCGCGGGGGTGGCCAGGGCGCCGCCTGCCGGTCCGTACGACCGGAGCGGCCATGATCCGGGCTCGGCCCGGCCCCGCCCCCGCGCAGATCGATTCGTTCACGCAGGAGATGACCCTGATGTCTTTCATGTCTCCCGGCCAGGTGGTCTGGTTCGAGATCGGCACCGCCGATCCGCAGGCCGTCACCGGCTTCTACGGCCCGCTGCTCGGCTGGACCTTCGAGGTCGACCCGGACTCCTCCGTCGACGGCCGCACCTACACCCGCGTCCTCGCACCCGGCGCGCCGTGGCCGATGGGCGCGGTCCAGCAGGGCGGCATCGGCGAGGAGGCCGTCAACCTGTCCATCCTGTCCGCCGACGTCCACGCCGACGTCGACAGGCTGACCGGGCTGGGTGCGACGGTCGTGGTTCCGGCCACGCGGGTGGGGGACGTGACGGTCTTCGCCCGCCTGAAGGATCCGCGCGGCAATCTGTTCTCCCTGTTCTCGCAGTCGACCTCACAGCGGTTCGCCGAGCGGATCGCCGGCACCGAGGAGCACATGCGACAGGCCGCGGCCGTGCCGCGGCCCGGGTCGATGGCCGGCTTCGAGATCGGCACCACCGACCCGGAGGGCACCACCGGCTTCTACGGCGCCGCCTTCAGCTGGCGGTTCGAAGAGGCCGAGACGGCCGGCGGTACGCCGTACTCGGCCGTCTTCGGTCCCGGCGCCGCATGGCCGTCCGGCGGCCTGCTGGACCTCGGTGGCGACAACGCGGGCGAAACCGTCGACTACGCCATGCCGTGCTTCCTGGTCACCGACGTGGCCGCCACCTGTGCCGCCGCGCAGCGGGCCGGTGCCCGGGTCGAGCAGGGGCCGCGGCCCCTCCCCGGCGGCCTGGTCCGCTCCCGCCTCGTCGACCCGCGCGGCAACCGCTTCGGCCTGCTCTCCCGGCCCGCCGGGCCGTCGGCCGGCTGACCGCCGCTCCCCGGGGCCGGGCACCGCAGGCCGCAAGGCCGCCGCCCGACGACGTTCGACCACGCAAAAGGAGAAAGACGTGAAGATCGCACTGCTGGGAACCGGATTCGGACAGGCGCACGCCGCCGTCTACGCCGCCCGTGACGACGTCGAGGTGGTGATGTTCGGCCGCGACCCGGACAAGACCGCGAAGGCGGCCGGCCGGTTCGGCTTCGCCTCCGGCACCGACGTGGAGGCCGCGTTCGAGGACGACTCGTTCGACCTGGTCGACATCTGCCTGCCCATCGGCCTGCACGCGCCGTTCGCGCTGCGGGCCCTGGAGGCGGGCAAGCACGTGCTGGTCGAGCTGCCGCTGGCCGGTGACCTCGCCGCCGCCCGGCGCGTCACGGAGGCCGCCGCGCGTGGCGACCGACATGTGTTCGTCGATATGTTCGAGCGATTCATCCCCGCCAACCAGGTCCTCCTGGACGCCGTGGACCAGGGCACCTACGGGCGGCTGGAACAGCTGACCCTGTGGAACCTCACCGCCCACCTGTGGCCGGGCGCCTCGCTCGGGCTGAAGGTACTGCCCTTGGAGGCCATGCACAGCGACATGGACCTGATCACCCGCACCCTCGGCCTGCCGAGGGACGTCACGGTCACCACGGTCGCGCGCGACGGGGACTCCGCCGCCGTCGAGGCCACGTTCGCCTTCGACGGCGCCATCGCCCGCTCCTCGGTCTCCTCACTGATGCCGAAGCCCTGGGGCGCCCGCGGCGGCTACACCGCCACCTTCGAAGGCGGCGTACTGGACGCGGCCTCCACGATGGGCTTCGACGGCAAGCCGACCGGCACGGTGACCGCCTGCACCGCCGACGGCGCCCGCGAGCTGCCGCTGCCGCCCGCCGACCAGTACACCGCGATGATCGGCCACGTCCTGGACGTCCTCCGCGGCGAGGCCGAGAACCGGATCGCCCCCGACAGCGTGCTCGACGCCCTCCGGCTCACCCTGGACGTCGACCGCGAGGTCAACGGCCCGCGCTGAAGCGGCGACCGGCCGGGAGGCGACGCCCGCCGGGCCCGCCGTCAGCAGCCGCAGTCCGCGCCGTCCACCGGCGCGGTCAGCGGGTCCGGCGCCGACCGGCGCGTCCCCTCCCGGGTCCCGACCTCGTAGCCCTCGCGGATCCAGTACTCGATGCCGCCGAGCATCTCCTTGACCCGGTACCCGAGCGTCGCCAGGGCGAGCGCCGCCCGGGCGGCACCGTCGCAGCCGGGCCCCCAGCAGTACACGACGACGGGACGCGCCGGATCGATCAACTCGGCAGCCCGTAGGGGTATTTGGGCCGTCGGCAGGTGGACGGCTCCGGGTACGTGCCCCTGGTCCCACGCCGCCGTGGAGCGCGGGTCGACGACGGTGAAGTCCGCGGCGCCGGCGGCGAGCGCGGCGTGCACGTCGGCGACGTCGGTGTGGAAGGCGAGGCGGGCGGCGAAGTGGGCGGCGGCCGCGGCGGGTTGGGCCGGTGGTACGGAGAGGACGCGGGAGACGGAAGCGTTCGTCACTGTCATGGCCGGAAATCTACGGCGGCCCGGCCCGGCGGTGAACAGCGTTGCCCCGGCTCACCGGCCGTTCTGCCGGGGAATCCCCGGCGTTCGGCCCGTGGGGCCGGGGGTTTGCCGCATCGGCCGGGAGCGGCCCGGCGCACCCTGTGATTCCCGACGAAAACCTTGATCGACCGGGCATTCCCCTGCTAGACACCGCCCATGACCGATCATTCCCCGGACGCCACCGACTGGCGCATACTCGACGCCCTCCAGCGGAACGGACGCGTCGGATACGCCGAGCTGGCGCGGATCGTGAACATGTCCTCCAGCGCGGTGACCGAGCGCGTCCGGCGGCTGGAGGAGGCGGGGGTGATCGAGGGGTACACGGCCGTCGTCCGGCCCGAGCGGCTGGGGATGCCGGTGCTCGCGTTCGTGCGGCTGCGCTATCCGAACGGGAACTACAAGCCGTTCCACGACCTCCTCGACACCACCCCCGAGGCGCTGGAGGCGCACCACGTCACCGGGGACGACTGCTTCGTCATCAAGGTCGCCGCCCGGTCCATGCGGCACCTGGAGGAGGTGGCCGGACGGATCGGGGCGCTGGGGTCGGTGACGACGAGCGTGGTGTACTCGTCGCCGCTGGAGCGCCGGGCGTTCAGCCGGCCGGAGGCCCCCCGGCCCGATGAACCGCGGCAGGAGCGGCCCCGTCCCGACGGGCCGTCCGGTGCCGTATCGCCGAACCCGAGCGGTCCTTGACGACCTGGAGCTGCGCCGGGACGCGCTGCCGCAGGTCGGCGACGTGGCTGACGATGCCCACCGCGCGGTCGCGTTCGCGGAGCGAGTCGAGGACGTCGAGGACCTCGTCGAGGGTCTGCTCGTCCAGGCTGCCGAAGCCCTCGTCGATGAAGAGGGTGTCCAGGCGGGTGCCGCCCGCCTCCTCCGTGACGACGTCCGCGAGGCCGAGGGCCAGGGCGAGCGAGGCGAAGAAGGTCTCGCCGCCGGACAGGGTGGCGGTGTCGCGCTCGTTGCCCGTCCAGGCGTCGACGACGTGCAGCCCCAGGCCGGACCGGCCGCGTCCGGTGCCGCGGGCGTCGGAGTGGACGAGCGTGTAGCGGCCGGCGGACATCCGCCGGAGCCGTACGGTCGCGGCGGCGGCGACCTGCTCCAGCCGGGCGGCGAGGACGTACGACTCCAGGCTCATCTTCAGCTCGTTGTCGGCGGAGGTGCCGGCGGCGAGCGCGGCGAGGCCGGCGACGCGATGGTACTCCTCGCGCAGCGGGGCGAGCCGCCGGACGTCGTTCGCGGCCTCGGCGGAGAGCCGGTCGAGGGCGTCGCAGCGGCGCCGGGCCTCGGCGTCGCGGTCGGAGGCGGCCCGCAACCGGCTTACGGCGGAGGCGAGTTCTGCGTCCGCGGCTTCCGGGTCGGCGGGCTGGAGGCCGGCGGCGGCGACCGTCTCCTCGTCGGCCAGGGCCGCCGCGACGGCGGCCTCCTCCTGCCGCCAGGCGTCCAACCGGTCCTGTGCCGCACGGAGTTCGGCGGCGCCGAGGAGGGCGTCGGCCGCCTGGGCGGGGTGGCGAAGCCGGCGCGGTACGCCGCGTCGGCGAGCCGGTCGTCGGCGGCCTTGAGGGCGGTCGCCGCGTCCTCGGCGGCGCGGGCGGCCCCGGCGGCGGCGGCGAACAGCCCGGCCCGCTCCTCCAGTGCCGCGGCGCGCCGCGCGACGGACTCCTCGCCGCCGCGCGCCCGCGTCAACTCCTCCTGGAGGGACACCAGTTCGCGTTCCAAGTCGTCGCGGTGGGAGGTGCGGGCGGCGATCCGCAGCCGGGCCTGCTGCTGGGCGTCCCGACGTCGCTCGTACTCGTGCTCGGCCTCGGCGAGGGCGCCCCGGGCGGCGGGCGCGTCGGCGGCGGCCGTCCGCGCCTCGGCGTACGCGCGCCGGGCGGCGTCGGCGAGGGCGGCGAGCTCGGCGGTGGCCGCCTCGCCGGCGGCGGCGCGGGCCGCGGCCAGGGCCTCGCGGAGCGGGCCGTGCCGGCGGACGGCCTCCTCGCGGGCGGCCTCGGCGCGCCGGTAGGCGGCCTCGGCGGTCTGCTCGGCGGCGCGGTCCACGTGGCCGTCGGCGGCGCGGGCGGGGGCGGGGTGCGCGGTGGCGCCGCAGACGGTGCAGGGGTCGCCGGGGACGAGTCCTGCGGCCAGTTCGGCGGCGATGCCGCGCAGCCGGCGTTCCTTGGTGTCGAGCCAGTGCTCGCGGGCGCGGGCGGCCTCGTCGCGGGCGTCGGCCTCCGCCTGTTCCGCCGCCGCTGCCCGGAGGGACAGTTCGTCGCGGCGGCGGGCGGCGGCGAGGCGCTCCTCGGCGGGGGCGACGCGCGCGCCGAGCTGTTCGGCCCGGGCGGTGGCCTCGTGGGCGGCGTCGAGGCGGCGCTGGTGCCGCTCGCGCAGAACGGGCCAGCCGGCCAGCCAGTCGGCGTCGTCGGTGAGGGCCTCCTCGTCGGCGCGGGCCTGCCGTTCGAGGGCGGCGATCTCGGCGGCGACCTCGGCGGCACGGGCCTCGGCGCGGCGGGCCGCGGTGAGCGAGCCGAGCTCCTCGCGGTGGGCGTGGTCGAGGGCGGCGAGCCGGTCGGCGCCTGCCTCCCGGTGCTCCTCGGGCAGCCGGGCGCGGGCGCGGCGCTCGGCTTCGGCCGCCGCGCGGTGCCGGCGCTCGGCCTCGGCGCGGAGCTCCAGCGCGGGGGCGACGGCGGCCGCCTCACGGGCCCGGTCCAACCGGTCGCGGAGCGCGTCGCGTTCGGGACGCCGCTCCGCCAGCTCGTCGGCGCGGCGGCGCGCCTCGGCGAACCGCCGCTGGAGCCGCGCCCGTTCGCGGACCTCGGCGGCGCGCCCTGCCGCGCGCGCGTGGAGGTCCTCGGCGGCCCGGACGGCGGACGCGGCGACGGCCCGGCGCTCGCGGGCGGTGGTACGGGCGAGGGCCGCCCACTCCAGGACGGCGGCGGCGAGCCCGGGGCACCGGCGGCGAGCGGCGGCTCGGCGGGCCGGGGCGCGGGGACACCGGCCCGGACGCGGGCCGGGGCCGCGGTGGCAGTGGCGGGCGAAGGGGTGCCGACCTCGGGCAGCGACGGGTCGTCGGCGGCCTGCCGCATCCGGTGGCCGAGCGCGAGCAGCCGCTCGTCGCCGGTGCGCACCCGGGTCTCGGCGGCCTTGCGCAGCTCGGCGAGGTGCCTCTCGGCGGCGCCGAACCGGCCGGTGTCGAAGAGCCGGCCCAGCAGCCCGGCGCGGGCGGTGTCGTCGGCGCGCAGGAAGCGGGCGAAGTCGCCCTGCGGGAGCAGGACGACCTGGCAGAACTGCTCCCTGTCCAGCCCGAGGAGCTGTTTGATCTCCTCGCCGATCTCCTGGTGGGAGCGGCTGAGGCCGTGCCACTGCCCGTCGCGCAGTTCGCGCAGGGCGCTGTACGCCTTCTCCCGGGTGTAGCCGCTGCCCCGCTTCTTGGGGCGCGGCTGCTCGGGCCGCCGGGTGAGCTCCAACCGGCGTCCGCCGACGGTGAGTTCGAGGACGACCTCGGTGAGGGTGTCCGGCGCGGCGTGATCGCTGCGCAACCCGGGGCCGCTGCTCTGGCGGGCGCCGGGGACGCCGTTGTAGAGCGCGTAGCAGACGGCGTCGAGGACGGACGTCTTGCCGGCGCCGGTGGGGCCGTGCAGCAGGAACAGCCCGGCGGCGGAGAGGTCGTCGAAGTCGACGCGCTGGGTGTCGGCGAAGGGGCCGAACGCGGTGATCTCCAGGCGGTGCAGTCTCATCGCTTCCCCTCGGCGGCGGGGTGGTCGGCGGGGTGGGGTCGCCCGGAGCGGGGTGGCCGGCAGCGGCGCGGTGGCCGGCGGTGAAGTGCCCGGCAGCGGCGCGGTGGCCGGGGGCGGCGCGGTGGCAGGAGGCGGCGCGGGCGCCGGGGACGATGGTGCGGGCGCCGGGGACGGCTGCGCGGGCGCCGGCAGCGGCGTACCGCCCGGCGATCACGGGCTCGGGGCCGCGCGGGCTCATCGCTCCCCCTCGGCGGCGGCGACCCGGACGGTGTCGAGGGCGTCGGTCAGCAGGGCGCGCTCGGCGGCGTCGGGGCCCTCGCCCCGGACGTGGGCGACGAAGTCCTCGGCGATCTGCCGATCGGTCCGGCCGCGCAGCCGGCGGGCGTAGGAGGCGAGGGGGTCCTCGGGGGCGCGATCGGGGTCCAGGACAAGGCTGAGGACGTGCGGGAAGCGGGCGGCCAGCCGGGCCATGGGGTCCTTGGGGCGGACGGGGTCGGTGAGGGTGGCCTCGACCCAGGCGTCCTCGTGCCGGTCGAGGGCGGGGTCGTCGAGCAGCTCGTCCAGCCGGCCGCGGATCCGGGCGAGCGGGCGGGGCACCGGGCAGTCGATCCGCTCGCCGGTCACCGTGCCGTCGGCGGCGAGGTCGATCAGCCACATGGTCTTGCGGTGGGTCGCCTCGGAGAAGGAGTAGGCGAGCGGCGAGCCGGAGTAGCGGACGCGGTCGGTGATCGTCTGGCAGCCGTGGAGGTGGCCGAGCGCCGCGTAGTCCACGCCGTGGAAGATCTCGGGCGGTACGGCGGCGACCCCGCCGACGGTGATGTCGCGTTCACTGTCGCTGGCGGCGCCGCCCGCGACGAAGGCGTGCGCGAGGACGACGGACCGCGTCCCGGGCGGCCGGCCGGCGAGGTCGGCGCGCACCCGGTCCATCGCCGCCTCCAGCACGGCGGCGTGCCCGGCGCCCCGGGCGTCGAGGACGGTGCGGACGAGCGCGGGTTCGAGGTAGGGCAGGCCGTAGAAGGCGACGTCACCGTGGGCGTCGGCGAGGACGACGGGGGTGCCGCAGCCGGCGGGGTCGGTGCGGAGGTGGACGCCGGCCCGGCCGAGGAGCCCGGCGCCGACACCGAGCCGGCGGGCGGAGTCGTGGTTGCCGGAGATCATGACGACCGGCACGCCGGTGTCGGCGAGCCGGTGCAGTGCCTCGTCGAACAGCTCGACGGCGGAGAGCGGCGGCACGGCCCGGTCGTAGACGTCGCCGGCGACCAGCACCACGTCCACGGCGTGCTCGCGCACGGTGTCGACGAGGTGCGCGAGGAACGCGCGCTGGGCGTCGAGGAGGCCGACCCGGTGGAAGAAGCGGCCCAGATGCCAGTCGGACGTATGCAGCAGTCTCACGCGTCGGCTCCCGTCCCCATGCTCTCCTCGGCTCCCTGTTCCTCACTCGGGCCCCGACGGCGCGGGCAGCCGCCGTCCGGCGCAGCCGCCCCGGGGGCCCGGGCCGCCCCACAGTCTCGCATCCGGCGGCGGCTCCGGGGGACGGTGATCTCCTGGAGCGGGGCCGGGCACCCGCTGACCTGGCGGTCAGGAACACACTCCCCGGCGAGCGGGCGCCGCAGGGGGGCCGAACGGCTTGGCCGGTCCGAACAGTTTCGGCTCCCACGGCTGCCCCGGCTCTCACGGCTCTCACGGCTGCTCCGACTGCCTGACGGCCGCCGGCCGCTCGCACTCCGCATCCCTCACCGCTCCCCCGGACGTCACCGCGCCGGCCGGCGCCAGTGGTCGCGGCGCCAGGGGTCGCACAGGCGAAAAGCCGCCGGTCTGCGCGGCCTTTCGGTCAGCTTCCCGTGGGGCTCCCGTGGAACGTCCAATGCCGGGGACGATCGTCGGGTCGCCGAGAGGAGCGAGGTGCCCGTGCCGGAATCCCCCAGGACACCGCCTGGAGACTGCACGCCGCGCTGTCCGACTGGACGGGCAAGGCGGACGCGAAGGCGTCGTTCGCCCTCACCGTGCAGTCGGCGGTCCTGCTGGGGCTGGCGGCGGGCGCGGGCCGGGGTTTCGGACACGCGCGAGGGTTGGCGGCGGTGCTGCTGTGGGCGGGGGTCGCGGCCCTCGTCGTGGGCCTGGCCTGCGCGGTCCTCGCGGTCGCCCCGAGCCTGCGGGCGGACGTACCGGGCCCGGCGGAGGAGCGCTTCGTCTACTTCGGCCACCTGCGCGACTGGGAGCCCGGCGCGCTGGAGTACCGCCTCCGGGAGGCGGATCCGCTGCCCGCGCTCAGCCGCGAGCTGGTCGTCATGAGCCGGATCGCCTGGCGCAAACATGTCTGTGTGCGCTGGTCCCTCGTGTGCGCGGCGGCCGGCACGGCGGGGGTGGGCGCGGCGGCTGCTCTGACGTGACGAACGGGCGTGGGCGCGGCGACGGCCTTACTGATCGTTTCAAAATGAGTTCGGTTCGAAAGCCTGGCAGTTGAGGTGTCGGGGCAGCAGAGTCCTGTCCGTGCCTGATGATCTTGTGTCGGACGATCTGTGGGCGAGGGTGGCGCCGCTGCTGCCGTCTCGCCCTCCGAGGCGTTATCGCCATCCGGGACGGCTGCCCGCCGACGACCGGGCCGCGCTGCGCGGCATCGTGTACGTGCTACGCAAGGGCGTGAGCTGGTGGGACATGCCTGCGGAACGGACCGGGTGCAGCGGGATCACGGCCTGGCGGCGACTGCGGGACTGGACCGAGGCCGGCGTGTGGCCGCGCTTGCACGAGGTGCTGCTCGCCGAACTGCGGGCGGTGGGGCTGCTGGAGATGGGCGAGGCGGCGATCGACGGCTCGCACGTCTGGGCGCTCAAGGGGGGCGCACACCGGACCTTCGCCGGTCGACCGGGGCAGGACGGGCAGCAAGCACCACCTGATCGTTGATCGGCACGGCACTCCGCTCGCCGTCACATTGACCGGCGGGAACCGACACGACGTCACGCAGTTGCTGCCGCTGCTGAACGCGATCCCACCGGTCCGGGGCCTGCGCGGGAGGCCCCGCCGACGGCCACGTCGGCTGTTCGCTGACCGCGGTTACGACTACGACAAGTACCGCCGCCTCCGCCGCCGCGGCATCACCCCGAGGATCGCCCGTCGCGGCGTTGCCCACGGCTCCGGACTCGGCAAGACCCGCTGGGTGGTCGAGCGGACCTTCGCCTGGCTCCACCAGTTCAAGCGCCTGCGGATCCGCTACGAGATACGCGCCAACCTCCACCTTGCCCTGCTTCAGCTCGCCTGCAGCATCATCTGCCTCCGACGACTCCGAACGGCCTTGTGAAGCGATCGGCGAGTCGGACACGGCTAACCTGCCGCAGGCGCAATCTCACTCGGCTGGCCATACAGCCGCACGTCGCGCGCAGTTGCCAGCGACATCAGCCGGGCGAGGCCAATCTCGCGGAAGTGGTCAGAGTCGCGGTGAGCTGCAAAGGCAGCACTGTCAACGTACTTCTCGATGCTCACGTACCGCTCGGGTGAGTCCTCGGAACGAAACACCTCGTAGGAGAGACAGCCCGGTTCCTCGCGACAGGCAGCGGCGAACTCGTGGAGGATTTGGCCAAACTCAACAGCATTCTCCGGACTGCATGACACATCGGCAACGACAAGCACGTGCGAATCCATGGCACACATCCTACGTCCAGCGTGACCGAGGGGTTGTTGGGCGGTGGAGACCCTGCCTGCCCAAACTCCTGGGAAGCGATCCACCTCCGGCGGTTTCGGCCGGCATTCTGAAACGATCAGTTAAGGCCGACGTGACGAGCCGGGGACGGCGGGCGTAAGCGGCCCGCCCCGAGGACGGCTACGCCTCCCCGTACGCCTCCTCGCCGAGCTCCAGCACCGCCGTCCCGGCCGTGGCGTCGGCGAGCCAGGCCCGGAAGGCGTCCACCTCGGAGTCCGGCAGCCCGATCCCGATCGTCACGCCGGCCCCGTACGACACCTCGCGCACCGTGCGCCCGGACGCCCGCAGCTCGTTCTCCAGCTTGCCGGCGCGCTGGTGGTCGACGGTGACGGTGGCGAGCCGATACCGCCTGCGCGTCACCGTCCCCAGCGCGTCGAGCGCCTCGCCGACCACTCCCCCGTAGGCGCGGATCAGCCCGCCCGCCCCGAGCTTGATCCCGCCGAAGTACCGCGTGACGACCGCGACGACGTACCGCATCTCCCGGCGCACCAGCATCTGCAGCATCGGCACACCGGCCGTGCCCCCGGGCTCCCCGTCGTCACTGGCCTTCTGCACCGACCCGTCGGCCCCGAGGACGTACGCGAAGCAGTTGTGCCGCGCCGTCGGATGCTCCTTGCGGACGCGCGCGACGAACGCCTGCGCCTCCTCCTCCGTGGCGGCGGGCCCGAGCGCGCAGATGAAGCGCGACTTGCTGATCTCGATCTCGTGCACACCTTCACGGGCCACGGTTCGGTAAGCGTCCTGCATCCTGCCCTTCCCCGGCCGACTGCTCCGGCCTGCCGAAACAGGCTATACGAGCCCCCCGCCGACCGCTCCGGCGAGCGGACGTGAAGCGCAAGGGCCGGGAGTGCCCCACGGGACTGGCGAAACCACCGCTCCGTGGAGCGCGTCCTGCTCTGCGGTAGACACCGCATACCAACGGGCCCCTGCGACGCGGGTGTTGAGTGTGACTGATGGGAACACACTGGCGGAGCGGATGACCGACCGCCGGCTCGCACACGAGACGCGGCTCCCGCCCCACTCGGCGCTCCCGGGAATGCTCGCCTTCCACCCACCGTTGTCCGGACATGTACGCGGAACCCGGCACCATCAAGAAGATCCTCCAAGAGACCGGCGACACCTGGGCGGTGGTCGGCCTCTCGAACAACAAGCAGCGCGCCGCCTACGGCGTAGCCGAAGTGCTGCGGCGGTACGGCAAGCGGGTGGTGCCCGTGCACCCCAAGGGGGAGGCCGTGGGCGGAGAGCAGGGGTACGCGTCGCTGGCCGACGTGCCGTTCCCCGTGGACGTCGTGGACGTGTTCGTACGGTCGGAGCTCGCGGGCGCCGTCGCGGACGAGGCCGTGGCGGTCGGCGCCAAGGCGGTCTGGTTCCAGCTCGGCGTCGTCGACGAGGAGGCGTACGAGCGGACGCGCGCAGCCGGGCTCGACATGGTCATGGACCGGTGCCCGGCGATTGAACTTAAGTCCCTAGGTTATCGCTAGCCCGACGCCCGGAGGCGCGGGCCTCCGGGCTGTTGAGCACGACATGCCCCGCCCGCGCGCTATGGCAGGTGAGCGCCAGGGCGGGATGACGACGCTCACTCCGCCACTGCGCGCACGATCAGCGTGCCGATGTGGCCGGGCTTAGGGGCCTCGATGATCTTTGCTTCGACCTCCGCGAAGCCCGCGTTCAGCGCGAGGTTCTGCCACTTCCGGGGCGTGTAGCTGTACCGGTAGGTGTACATGGCCTTCCCGGCGAACCCGCCCTTGTACATCCCCTGAGGGCCGTAGGCGCCCGGGATGGCCGGCGGCTGGGAGAAGACGAGTACGCCCCGGGATTCAGCCGCTCGGCGATCAGCGGGAACAGCTTGGCCGGGTCGGTGAACCAGACGGCTCCGAAGATCGAGTAGACGGCGTCATAGGTCTCCGTACTCGTGCTCAGATGCTCCAGTACCTCGGCGCAGACGAACCGCGCTCCCAGCGGTCCCCAGCGTTCCGTAGTCTGCGCGACCATGACCGGCGAGAGATCGACGCCGGTCGCCTTAACGCCCTGCTGGGCGAGGTAGGCCAGGGCGCGCCCCGTGCCGCATCCGATCTCCAGGACGGATTCCGGACCACCAAGCAGTTCGGGACCCGGTCCGTGATCGGTGTATTGCGTCCAGCGAAAAACGGGCTCGGAGTCGGACACGTCCCCCTTGGTGCTACGAGCGTAGGTGTCCCACAGCTCGCGCTCTGCGTCGATGTCGTGTCGTGCGGGCAACTGGCTTCCTCTGTGGTGGGAGTTGATGCGCCATTGCCCCTGCCCTCCGGAGAGCGAGGGCAGGGGCAGGCACTCTAGTACCGGATCAGTGACTGTCGGGAACCTTGTCGTCGCACGGAGAGCAGTCGGAGGCGTCCACCGACCACAGTTCCTCGTCGACGGCGAAGCCGTTGCGTCGGATGATTTCGGCCGTGCGCATGACGGTGCCGTCGCGGCGGCGCTCGATCAGGGGAGCGTGGTGCTTGTAGACGCCGCCGTTGTACTCCTCGCACAGGGCGAAGTACAGCGGGGTGTCGAGGATGAGCTGGTGAACGCCGATGTCCACGGTGTAGCCGACGCCCATGTCGGTGCCGGGGTTTTCCATGGCGGTGATCAGATAGGCGACGCCCTGGCCGAGGATGCGTTCCGCCAGACTGCGAACGGCGACGCTGTCGCGAAGCAGGAGCCGTACCTCTCGTTCCCACAGGTCGGGCACACCGACGTCCGTGACGAGTCGGGGCACGCGCTCCCCCACCTGGTTGAGGATGAGGCGCGGATCACGGGTTCGCGTCCGGACTGCTGTGCTCATAGTGCGGTCTCCTCCTGCTCGGGAAGGTTGCTGCACTTGCCGACCCGCCCCGGGCGTAACCGCTCTCGGCCACGTCCGGGGCGGGGCTTCACTCCGCGCGCACGACCATCTCGAAACTGGTCCGGATGCGGCGGAAGCCTTTGTGGTTGCTGCGGCCTGTGTGCTCCATGCACGCCACGTCGACGACCTTGGAGTCAGTGGACGATGTGGCGGACCAGCCGCAATGCAGGCACTCGGCCCCGTGGGTCACGTCGGTGTCAGGGTGCTCGATGATCTTGTGGACCACATGACGGTACGTCGTTCTCGTCCTCACGGCAGCCACCGCCGGTGCTTGTTCAGCTCCTGCGTCTTCGCCCGCAACTCCTCCAAGGTGCCGGCGGGCCGAACGTCGCTCGGGGCCGCTTCCCATTCCCTGCCACCACGCGGCGGTCTCAGGAAGATCCGCCCGGCGAGTTGTCCCATGACCGTGCCCACTCGGTCCCGCTTGATGTCCAGGACGAGCGAGCCCACTTCAGGCGCGCTCACCGAACCACTCCGCCTACGGGCGCTTCGCATCCGGCGAGGATCACGGCGGCCAAGCGCTCCGCGGTCTCCGGGTTCACCCTGCCGAGGTGGGTCAGCTCGGGCATGGCGGCGTCTCGGCGGAGGGACGGAATCACAATCCCCGCCCGGTCGAGAGCGGACCGCAAGGAGGCGAACGCCTCGGCGGCCCGCTCTTCCCGCGTCTGCCGCCGGTTCACCGAGACTCTCTTGCTGTGCTGCGTGACCATGCCGACCCCTCGTCGCCGCTTACGCGTCGCCCTGTTCGTGGAGCGACGCTAGATGCGGCGGGAGCTCGGCCTCAACGAAGTTCTACGAAATTCCATGCCGATCATCCCAACGCGTCAATCGCGGCAGTGATCAGCGACCGTGCTTCCGCCCCGTGGACGGCGAGCCGGGCGTACTCCCCGAACGCCTTCAGGTACTGGCGCACCTCAGAGGGAGCGGTGACATTCACCTGAGCCGTCAGGAGTTCGACTTGGGCCTGCTCCTCGTCGTACACGCTGAACGTCTCGATCATCCACATCCGCCGCTCGGCGGAGAAGGGAATCACTCCCAGCGAGACGGACGGGAACGCCATCACGGACAGCAGGTAGCCGAGTTGCCCGGCCATCGTCGCTGCGTCGCCCACGCGGTGCCGCAGCACCGCCTCCTCGACGAGAAGCGCGAAGCGGTGATTCCCCTCGCGTATCACGTGGGAGCGCGCCAGACGGGCGGCCACGGCTTCGGAGACGTCGTCCGGTGTCTCGCGGAACTCGGTGATGGACGACAGCAGCGCGCGGGCGTACGCCTCCGTCTGAAGCAGTCCGGGGACGACGTTGGAACAGTAGATCCGGAACACCTGGGTGCGCTCGAAGAGCGGGACGTAGGACTCCTGGAGCCTGCGCAGCCCGGTGCGCTGCAAGCGCCGCCATTCGACGTAGGCGTTGTCCGCGTTACGTGATGCGGCGATGATGTCCGCGGCTTGATCCTCCGCGCCACAGGCCCGGCACCAGGCGCGGATGTCTTCGTCACTGGGCGGGGTGGTCGCGTTCTCAAGGCGCGAGACCTTGGACGCGTACCACCCCGTCCGCTCCGCGACGTCCTTGGCGTACAGCCCGGCATCCCGGCGGATCTCGCGCAGACGGTCGGCGACGGCTTTGCGTGCGGCCTCGACGCTTGAAGAGGGAGAAACGGGCATGTGCGCTGGGGTCGTCAGATCCGGTAGTCCTCGTGGGGTGTCGCCCTCTCCCACACGGCTTCGAAGGCGTCCGTGCAGAGCTTCGCGACGTTCGGTTCGTCGGTCACCTCGTCGTCGAGATAGACGCCCTCGCCCGAGAAGTATCCGAAGCGGACCAACCGCTCGTCGAAGACCCAGAAGTCGTTACCCGGCAGCGCGAGGTCCGACGCCTTCCGGCGAGGGAGCCAACGGATCGACTCCCCGGCCGCGACGTTGGTGAAGGTGCCGTCGTATAGGTACTTCGTGTACTCGCTCACCGGCTCCGAGACGACCCGGGCACGACGGATCACGACGCCTCTGTCCACGGCAGCCGACACCATGTCGAGCCAAGGCCGCCACCAGGACGCGCGGTCCTCCGGGTCGTGCCGGTGACCGGCCCTCCACGCCGCGACGCGCGGGGCCTCGTCAGGGTCGTCGTAGAAGTCCCGCATCTCAAGGTGAACCGCTGACCGCTTGCAGCCGGCCAGCAACTCATCGAACGGCGGCGCGCTCCGCCACATCACATGCCTCCCGAATCGCGGCCACCATGCTGAACGGCACCCGGATGACCGCCTCGTAATCAGGGATGGGGCCGGACTTCAGGCACTCGTCCCGCGTCTTCTCGTCGGCCTCCCGGCCTTGGAACACGAGTTGCCGGGTCTCCTCGTCCACCCACACCGTGGGACAGTTCGCCCCATCCGTCTCAGGATCCTTCGAGATGAACCGTAGCCCCATGATTGCCTCCCATGAGCGGCGAGTTCTACAACCTTCCGCGACTTTCACCCTCAGGCAGACTGGCGTCAAGGGTGCCTCGTCGGGAGTGCGCGAGAGACCGTGTCCAGTACGAGGCAAAAGTGCAGGTTACCCAGTAGCGGCAAGGGTCGAGGCGACAAAAGAAGGGGGTCTTCGGATCGCACAGAAACCGAGCTGCTGTCACGCCCCGGTCAGGGAGAATCATGATCGGGGAGCCACCCCCCTGGGTCAGCCACGATCGCGACGACTCGACATCGACTCATCACAGTTCACGCGCGAGAAGTGATCAACGATGTTGAAGCAGCAGCGAACGCGGTGAGCCGCAGCACGAGGAGCGGCAGCACCTCGGCCCCGTCCACCGAGGGCACGCCTCAGCGGGCACCAGGTCCAGCAGTACCCCTGGCTGACCGCACGCCGCGCAGGTTTGACAGCACGACGAACAGCACAGCGACAGCACCGGTCCTGCCCTCCACGCCCACCGGCCACGCGCTCCGCGCGGGCCATCCTCCGATCCGCCCCAGGGGTGCGGACGGGGATCTGGTCGGGAACCACCCGGGGTGTTGCCGCGCGGGCAGAGGGGGACTCACAGCGCCCCAGGGTGGGGCCTGCGGCCGCGGGACACCTCTCGGGCCTCGCGGGCCCGCCTCCGGCCGACTGCCGCTTCCTGCGCCGTCTTACGGGCGTGATGCCAGTGGCACAGCGACCACAGTGCCTCGGGCCGGTGGTCGTGTGGGTCGAAACGATGGTCCACCTCGGTGGCCTCCTCGAAGCACGGGAGACCCGTGTCGTAGCGAACCCACCGGCACAGGTGTGCGTCCCGCCGCAGGACGGCGGCGCGGATGCGAGGCCAGTGGCGCGGGAGGTGGGCACGGCGGGTGCTAGTGGACCAGTTGCCGCTCAATTATCCCCCAAGGACAGTAATAGCCCATCTAATTTTCATCTATTCATACAAGTGCGGCTGGTTGCGAGAGGCCACTGTGGGGATACTGACCACCTTTAGCGGTGAGTGGACTCAAATAGCCGAGCGCGTAAACGCGCCCCACGTGCGTGACGATGCTTCCGCGCGCCCCTGGTCACCACCGTGTACGAAGACACCGACATAGTCAGGTTCACGCCACTGGGGCACGGTATCTGTCCGGGGTGTTTAACCACCGAACAACACCCCCTGAACGAAGGGACTCCCATGAGACTTCGTCACAGCATCGCGGCCGCTCTCGGCGCCCTCGCGCTCCTCGTCACCATGCCCACGTCCGCCGACGCCGCCACCGGGACGTTCGAATACACGTACGGCCCCGGAGTCGGCCTCCCCGGCGCGGTGCTCAACCCCGTGTCCGGGCGGTGCTACGACGCTCCCGGCGCGACCGAAGAGGACCCCGCGCACTCACCCAAGAACCTCACCAACGCGACGGCGACGGTGTTCCTCGACTTCGACTGCAGCGGCGACGTCTTCTACGTCATGAACCCGGGCAAAATCCTGGGCGACCGTCTCAAGTTCCGCTCGGTCATCTTCAGCTGACCCTCGCCCGCCCCGGCACCCGCCACACCGTGTGTGCCGGGGCGGCAGACAGCCTACTGAGCTGCTCAAACGAGACGGCGGAGAGTGCAGTGCCCCGCCCGGGGTCGACCGCGGGAGGAGATTTACCACGGGACCGCGCCAGGCGGGGCGGGGCGCAGGGCCGCGCTACGGGGCGTCGCTCCGTCTTCTACGCTGCCCTTGGCTCAGCGCCAGAAGCGATGGCAGCAGAAAAACTGCTGGATTTCCCTTCTTCCCTTATGCGCACATAAGAAAAGAAGGTACGTGCAGCACATTTCTCGCTGTCTTCTGACACCGTACGTCATCGGACAGTCGCGAGCTGCCATCGAGCTCACAGTCTGCTTCTGCGTCAAAACGCAGCGAGACCACCCCGAAGGCATGGGCTGGCTCTACTCACTACGGGCGCGTCATCGTAGTTCCCACGAGAGGGAGGCCCTCCCGCCTCCGGATAGTGGCGGCGAGGGCATCAGGGCTGAATCCGACCGGCTCTTGATGAAACATCGCTTCCCGGGTCGGCGACCAGTCGTCGAACACAACAGCCTCAGCCCAACACCGGCGCGCTGGATCGACGCCTCCCGGGTCAAGGTGTTCTGCGACCGCGTCAGCCATGCAGCCCCGGAGGTCAGGCAACTCTTCGAATTTCTGCATCTCAGGCCGTGAGCTTGATACCTACGGCGCGCTGGCCATCAAGGATGCACGCGCCGGCCAGAGTGTCCGCAGTGTGCAGCTCGGCCAGGGACTTGCCGCTCCAGTCGGTCGCGAGACGCATCGCGTAGCCCTTCTCAGACCAGCGCGCGGACGAACCGGCCGCGGACGAAGGGTTAGGGGCCGACACAGCAAGGGCGAAGGCTTCGCGGGTGAAGGCAACCGCACCCTCGATCTTGTTGGAGAGGAACACGGAGAAACCGAGGAACTTGCCCATGAAGTTCTGCACGACACGGGCGTCCGCGTCCGAGCGCCGAGCGCTGCGGACGACATTCGGGTCACCGGACTCGCTCGCCTTGACGAACAGATCGGTCATCAGCAGCTCGGCACGGAGCTTGGGGTTGACCACGAGGTATCGTCCCTCAAGGGGGATGTCCCGTCCGTTCATGATTTCGTCGACCTTGACGAGGGTGTCGCGGAACGAGGTCTTGGCCTTATGTTCCACCGCCGCAGGGATCACCTTGCCCTCGGCGTCCAGCGTGGTCTTGCCGTCCGCGTTGATGACGGTGTTCAGCTCACGGGCGACCCGTTCTTCCACGGAGTCCGCGATGGCCTGGGCCTGCGGGATGGTGACCTGGGCCATGTAGGACTCGATGTTGAGAGTGGAGTCCTGGGTGTCGACGTTCACGCCGTGCGTCGCATGGGTGTCGATCTTCACCGGAACTACCTTCTCATCCAGGTTCTCCGGCACCAGGTCAACGCCCCGGGC
Organism: Streptomyces sp. CA-181903; assembly: GCF_050937075.1. Taxonomy (NCBI): domain Bacteria; kingdom Bacillati; phylum Actinomycetota; class Actinomycetes; order Kitasatosporales; family Streptomycetaceae; genus Streptomyces; species Streptomyces sp. CA-181903. Next base: position 6,893,419 of record NZ_JBNJLY010000001.1, on the reverse strand, counting down.
CTTGTTGCTGGCCGTGAACTTCGACGGCTTGCGCACATTTACGGTGTGACCCACACCGGCTACAAAATCGCGTTCGACATCGCGATACACCAGAACGGGGAGGATGATTTCCGCACGGAGTCCCGCCAGCGCAACGGCAGCGATCTTATCGGTGACGGCAATCTTGTTGCCGCCGTCAGTCATGCTCAACTAGTTAAGCTCTTTCAGTGGTTGTTCGTCGTGCGGGCGCGGACTCGATCAGTCACGATCTCGATCGCAGCATCCCTACGGAACCTGATCGTTTCGCGCTCCCCAGGCAGCTCGGCCCGGCGAATCTCGGCAGTAATCAAAGCGGGGCGGCTCTCGTCGTCCGCGTAACGCAGAAGGGATTCGAAGGGGATGCGGAGGGCGTGCGCCAGGCCCACGAACGATGTGAGAGAAGGGAGACGCTCGCCGTTCTCCCAACGGTAGACACGAGCACTGTCGACGCCCATTCGATCAGCGAGCTGCGGAACGGTCAGCCCCAGCTTGATCCGTCGTGCGCGAGCCTTGACGGGGTCGTACATGCAGGGTTCCTCTCGATATGTCAGAAGGCAGTCGCCCGACCAAAGAAAAACCCCGCCTTGTCTCATTCCGCCCAAGAAGAGAGGGCGCGGACTAAAGGCGGGGCCTTCTGTACTGATTAAGTTCGGGTGGGGTACACGAGCGGGAATCAGCGGCAGCGCGTTCGGCCGCCGTCTCAGGCGGCCACAGGGAGCCCCTGAGTCGGCGTCTCGACCCAATCGAAGATCAGCCGATCGCGGATCGGTGTCTTGTCCCCCTGCCCCTTCGAGGGCTTGAGCGTCACGCGGTTGAGTGCGCATCGCAGCAACATGCGCTTGTCGACGAGAGTCGCGCCGTCGAACATCTCGGCCAGCAGTTCGCCGTCCAGCAGCGGACCGAGATCCGTCTGGCGGTGCAGTTCTGCCAGCTCGGCGCGCATGGCGCTGATCTGGTCGTTGAGGGCCGCCGACAGTTGCTCGTATCGTGCGGGCTTCATGCGCCCGTGCACGTAGTACGCATCGTCCAGTTCCGACGACCGCCGCTCGGCGTCGTCCAGAGCGGCGGAGACCTCTCGCCGCCGCGCGTCCAGCTCCGGATCCTGGTATTCCAGCCATCGACGGGCGATCTCGTGCAGGACCGGGTCGTCGTGTTCCATGGCCGACACCCGGGCCACCCAGATTCCGGATACCGCCTCGTCCACTCGGCCGGCCTTTGTGCGTACCCCGGCGCAGGCCGCCGCTCCGCCTTCCATGCGCGTCCGACAACGGTACGACTCGCCGCCCGAGACCAGGCCCACCTTGCAGTGCGGGCACAGCATGATGCCGGTCAGCATCTTGCCGGGCTGCTTGGCTCCATGGCTTCCCTTGATGCCTCGCACTGTCCGTGACGCGAACTGCGCGCGGATCGCGTACCACTCGCCGAGGGAGACCACGCCAGTGCCGCAGTGGACGGGATGCCCGTCGGCTCCGATCAACGGGTCCGCCTTCCAGCCCCACTTGTCGATCGGGTTGCCGTACTCGTCCGTGTGCCGTTCGCGGTGTGGCACCAGGCCCGCCCACAGCGGTGACTGGGCCATGCGGGAGATCGCGTTCGCGGACCAGTGCCGACCTGTACGGGTGGTCGCCCCGTCTGCGGTCAGAACATGGGCGATCCTCGTACTCGCCTCGCCCCGCAACAGCGCCTCGGCGATCCGCCGGGCGGTCGGGTACTCGTCCGGATTCGGGCCGACCTTGCCGTCTCCAACGTGCATCACGCCGTAAGGGGGCCTGCCGCCCGGAGCACGCCCGATGATGCGATGCTCGTCCAGCCCTGTCTGGACACGCAGCGCGATGTCCTTCGCTTCGTCCCGGGCCCTCTCGGAGAGGAACGCGAAGATCATGCGCCCTCCCTTGCTGGAGTCCAATGACTCGATCACCGAGACAAGGCGGGCGCGCCGTTTCTCCAGCTCGTCCAGGAGGGAGCCGACCGCGCCCATGCCCCGCCGGTCGAGCCGGTCCGTCTTCCACACGGCGAGCGTTTTGGAGAGGCCCGCCAGAACCGCTTCCTTGGCCTTCTCGAACTCGTCCCGGCGGACATGCGCCTTGCTCGCGCTGCGCTGCTCGAACCACACATGCCGAATGCCCAGCCCTTCGGACCGGGCCCAGCGCACCACGTCCCGCAGGTGGGCCCGGAGCGTGGCCAGATCTTCCCGCTTCTTGGAACGGCGGATGTATACGTCGACGAGGTCGGCCGGAGCACCCTCAGCAGGGCGGTCCAACCCCAGGGCGGCCAGTTCTTCCTCGGAGAAGCCCAGGGCCTTGAGAGCCCCCGAGTCTTCGCGTCTCATGTTTCTCAGCCTCTGCCGTGCGCGACGTCTTCGCACGCCAGAGGGCACCTAGGGAGTTAACCCACCGCCCTCCGGCGATCGAGATCCCCCGGCTCTCCGCCGGCGGCGGTCTCCGCTAACGTCGTTTCATGATCCGGACGACACGCGCCGCCCGTCCCGAGGACGCGGCCGAGATAGTGCGGCTGCGCCGCCTGATGTTCGCCGCCATGGACGGGCGGGACTCCCCCGGCGCGTGGGAGGCCACCGCCGAGGGGATCGTGCGGGAGCAGTTGGCGAGCCCGTCGCCGCGGCTGGGGGCGTTCGTCGTGGACGGGGATCCGGCCGGCGGCACACGCGGCGCGTCGCACCTCGCCGCGTGTGCGGTCGGGACGGTCGAGCAGCGGCTGCCGGCGCCCGGGCATCCCACCGGGCGGTTCGGGTTCGTCTTCTCGGTCTGCACGGACGACCGGTACCGGGGGCGCGGATTCGGGCGGGCGACGACGGAGGCACTGCTCGGCTGGTTCGCCGCGCAGGGCGTCACGCGGGTGGACCTGCACGCGACGGCGGACGCCGAACGGCTGTACCGGTCCCTGGGGTTCGCCGAGCACTCGACGGCGCTCTCCCTCGACGTCTCGCGCCCGCTCCTCCCCCCTTCCGGTCGCTGAGAGCGGATCAGCCGGCCGGCGCCGCCAGTCCGTCCAGTACCGTCGCGCCCGGGAGGCCGGCGAGGGCCGCGCCGGGGACGATGAGCTTGCCGCGGCGGCTTCCGCTGCCGACGAGGACGTACGGGCCGGCGACGACCGCCGCGTCGATCAACAGCGGCCAGTCGGCGGGCAGTCCGATCGGCGTGATGCCGCCGTACTCCATCCCCGTGGCCTCCAGGGCGGCGTCCATGGGCGCGAAGGACGCCTTGCGCGCCCCGAGATGCCGCCGGACGGTGCCGTTGACGTCCACGCGCGTGTGCCCGAGGACGACGCAGGCGGCGAAGTTGGTCTCCCCGCCGCGTTTCGCCGCGACGACGACGCAGTTGGCGGACTGCTCCAGCAGCCAGGGCCCGTAGTGCTCCACCAGCACGGCCGTGTCGGCGACTTCGGGCGCCGTGTCCACGTGCAGCACCTGGTCGGCGGTGCCGGGCCCGGGCCAGGCGCGGAGGGCGGCGGCGACGGGCGGCACCAGCAGGTCCATCCGCTCCGACGCGGGCCGGACGTCGTCGAACGCTTCCATGGGTGTCCGTTGAGCGATCATGCGGGCACGTTAACAGCCGCCGCCGGTATGGCGGTCGGGGTCGCGGTGCGCGTCGTTCCGGGCCACCGGCGGCACCGCGACCACCATCGTCATCGTGACGGGCTCCGTCCCGTCGTTGCGGTACGTGTGCCGGACGTCGGCCTCGAACGCCGCCGCCGTTCCGGCGGGAACGGTGTGCTCCTCCCCGTCGACGACGAGCGTGAGCACCCCGGCCGTCACGCGGAGCAGTTCGACGGTGCCGGCGGGGTGCGGGTCGGAGGCGCTCTCGTCGCCGGGCTCGACCCGCCAGTCCCACAGCTCCAGCGGCCCGGGGCCCTCGGCGCCGATCAGCAGGGACGTGTGGCTGCCGGCCCCGGTGGACCACATCTGCACGGCCTCGCCCTCCGGGACGAGCCGGACGCGCGGCCCGTGTTCGTAGTCGAGGAGCGTGGTGATGCTGATGCCGAGGGCGTCGGCGAGCTTGACGGTGGTGCCGACGCTGGGGTTGGTCCGCGCCTGTTCGATCTGGATGATCATTCCGCGGCTCACGCCGGAGCGGGCGGCGAGGGCGTCGAGCGTGAAGTTCCGCTCGGCGCGCCAGTGCTTGAGGTTCCGGGCGAGCGACTGCGTGAGCTGGTCGAGGTCCGTCACGTTCCATCCAATATCTTCGATGACGCGGTTCAGTGCAGTGAACTACAGTGTGCCCGTTCGCGTCATTCACTGTACTGCACTGCGAGGTTCACCCCATGACACCGATCTTCGCCCTGGCCACCAGCCTCCTGTGGGGGCTGGCCGACTTCGGCGGCGGCCTCCTGACCCGCCGTATCCCGGCTCTGACGGTGGTCGTGGTCTCGCAGATATTGGCCCTGACCGCGCTGGGCACGATCGTCGTCGCCACCGGCGGCTGGTCGGAGGCCGGCCCGCGACTGTGGTTCGCGGTGGCCGCGGGCGTGATCGGCCCGGTGGCGATGCTCTTCTTCTACCGGGCGCTGGCGCAGGGCCCGATGGGCGTCGTCGCGCCGGTCGCCGCGCTCGGCGGCGTCCTCGTACCGCTCGGCGTCGGCCTGGCGGCCGGCGAGCGGCCCGGGGTGCTCCAGGTCGCGGGCATCGTGGTCGCGGTGGCCGGCGTGGTCCTCGCGAGCGGGCCGGGCGGCGGCGCGGTGCGACGGCAGACCCTGCTGCTGACGCTCGTCGCGGCGTTCGGCTTCGGCACGGTGATGGCCCTGATCGCCGAGGCGTCCCACACCCTGACCGGCCTGTTCCTGGCGCTGTTCGTACAGCGGCTGTGCAACGTGCTCGTCGGCGGCGGCACCCTGCTCGTCTCCGCCCGGCGCGGTGGCGCGGTGCTGCCGGAAGGCGGCCGGAACGCCCTCCTCCCCGCCCTGCCCGCACTGGCCTTCGTCGGACTGGCAGACGTGGCCGCCAACGGCACCTACAACCTGGCCGCCCACAGCGGCCCGGTCACCGTCGCGGCCGTCCTCGCGTCGCTCTACCCGGTGGTGACGGCGCTGACCGCGCGCGGCGTGCTGAACGAGCGACTGCGCTCGGTGCAGGCGTCGGGCGCGGGGCTGGCGCTGGTCGGAACAGTGCTGCTCGCGACGGGCTGAGGGCGCCGCTCGGGGGCGGCAAGGGCGCCGGTCGAGGGCGCCCAGTCGGCGAGGCAGCCGAGCATGTCGCTCAGAGGCGGCCGGGGAGGACGCTCAGGTGGACCGAGGATGCAGGCTTGGGGGCCCGAAGACGCCGCCTTGGTGGGCCGAGGGCCCCGAGGCCCGCGCCGGAGGACGCCTCACGCCCTCACGCCTCCGGCGTCTCCCGTTCCGGCACCGGAACCGGCTCCGTCACCGGCCCCGTCACTGGCTCCGACGCCGGCCGCAACGGCGGCGTCCAGCCCCGTTCCTCGTCCCACCGCCGGACGACCTTGGCCGGCACGCCGGCGACCACCGCGTGGTCCGGGACCTCGCCCCGGACCACCGCCCCGGCCGCCACCACGACGTTCCGCCCGAGCCGTGCCCCGGGCAGGATCACCGCCCCCGCGCCCAGCCAGCTGCCGGAACCGATCACGACGGGCGCGCTGCGCGGCCACTGCCGGCCTATGGGCTGCGTGGGGTCCTCGTACGAGTGGTTGTCACTCGTCACATAGACGTACGGGCCGCAGAAGACGTCGTCCCCGATCGTCACCTCGCACGAGGCGATCACATGGCTGCCCCGGCCGAGCACCACCCCGTTGCCCAGCCGCAGCAGCGGATCAGGCCCGAGGTCCATGCCGGGCACCATGCCGACAGTCAGCGTGACCTGTTCGCCGACGATGCAGTGGTCCCCGATCTCGATCCACCGCTCCCCGAACACGGTGCCCAAGGGGAACGCGAGGCGCGTGTGCGCCCCGATCCGCCCGAAGCGGTACGGCCCCGGGCGCTCGGCCGTCACCGCGCCGCGGTCCTGCACCCAGCGCCAGCCCCGGTGGACCGCCCGCGAGACGGCACGGCGCCGCCAGGCCCCGAAGGCCGAAGCGGCGCCGGACGAGAACGTGTTTCGATACTTCGGCACCCGCCCACCGTACTCAGCCCACCCCACACCGACCGGCCTCCACCCTGTGATCTTGCCCCCAACGGCGGCGGCCGGCCGCGGGCTCAGTCCTGCGGTGTGGTTTCGGCTCGCTTGTCCCGGGCCCGCTCGGCCGCCGGCTTCCGGTGAGGACTGAACAGGAAGCACAATGCCGCGGCGGCCACCAGGCCCAGGGCACACGCCACGAGGACCGTCTGCATCGCGCCGGCGAAACCAACGGCGAACGTGTCGGCGGTGACGCGCTCGTACAGCCCGGCCGTGGCCGGGTCCAGGCCGCTGGGCGGCGCAGGGGGACCGTAGTGTCTCGCGGACGCGACGCTGTCGCCGATGAATCGGGCGCGCAGATTCTCCGGTAGCCGACCGGCGTGCTTCCCGGCCGCGCCGCGGAGGGTCGAGGAGAGCCGTGCCGACAGCAGGGCGCCCAGGACGGCGGTGCCCAGGACGCCGCCGATCTGCCGGGTGGTGCCGGAGACGCCGGAGGCCGCCCCGGCCAGCCGCGGATCCATCCCGTCCATGGTGGCCTGCTGCAGCGGTGCGAACGTGGCGCCGCCGGCGATCCCGATGATGACCAGACCCGGCAGCAGGTTCCATGCGCTGCCGGCGGGATCGGCCATGCCGACGAGCACCAGCAGGCCCGCGGCCAGCAGCGTCAGCCCGGCCACAAGGACGTACTTGCCGCCGAACCGGTCCGACAGCCGCCCGGCGTACGCGGAACCGACCGCCGTGAGCACGGCGTTCGGCAGGACGACCAGGCCCGTTTCCAGCGCCGTGTACCCACGTGCCATCTGCAGGTACAGCGTCACCACGAACATGATGCCGATCATGCCGAGCTGGAAGACGAACCCGACCCCGTTGCCGACCACGAAGTTGCGCACGCGGAACAGAGCCGGCGGCATCAGGGGCTCGCCCCGCTGCCGGTACTGCCAGACCATGAACACCGCCAGCAGTACGACGCCAGAGACGATGAGCGAGGTGACGCTGATGGGCCCGGCGATGCCGCCCCAGCGGTAGCGCTCTCCCTCGATCAGGCCGAACACGATGCCGCCCAGCCCGGCGGTGGCCAGGACGACGCCGACCAGGTCGAGCCGGTGGGTGCTGCCCGATCGCATCGGCGGCACAAAGGCCAGTGCCAGTACGGCGGTGACGATCCCGATCGGGATGTTGACGAAGAAGATCCAGCGCCAGCTGAGGCGGGTGAGGAGGAAACCGCCGACGACTGGGCCGGCGATCGGAGCGAGACCGACGATCGCGCCGAACAGGCCGAACGCTCTACCCCGCAGACGTGGCGGGAAGACGGTCAGAATCGACGAGATGACCTGCGGGAACAGCAGCGCCCCACCGAGCCCCTGCAACGCCCGGGCGGTCAGCAACCCGACCGGCGAATCGGCCAGTCCGCACAGCGCCGAGGCGGCGGTGAAGGCGATGACGCCCGCTACGTACAGCCGGCGGTATCCGAAGATGTCCCCCAGCCGCCCGGTGCTGATCAGCAGTACCGAGAAGACGAGCATGTAGCCGTCGATGACCCACAGCACCTGGTCGTAGGAAGCGCCCATGCCGCGAATCAACGTCGGAATGGCGACATTGACGATGGAACCGTCGAGCAACGACATGAAGAAGCCGATGCACATGATCGCGAGTACCAGCCACGGACGCCGCGTGGCCGGATGGCGGACGGATTCGATTTCCGGCACTCCGGAAACCTCCCTGAGGAACCGGCTCTGCTGGTAGCACGCGGACGGAACCGTTGACGCATGTCCAGTGCTCAAGCCGGAACGAGGGGTCCCGGCGGATTCCCGGGGCCTCGGAAACCGGAAGGGCTCACGCACGTCGCCACCATCACAGAGCACCCTTTTTCAGGGTGTGATGAGCGACCTCCACCTTCCCCGTGCCATCGGGACCCGGGGAAGCTGATCGGCGAGGCGGAATGCCCAACGGTGAGAAGTCGGTTGGGACGATAACACGACGCTTCAGCCCGTAGGTGGACGCGACGCACCGGAGCGAATCCCGACGGCTCCCGCCGGAACCGTCAGCCGCCCAGTGCCTCGCGGTGGGTCTTGGCCAGTTCCACGTAGAGGGCGGCGTTGACGCGGACGTGTTCGCGTTCCTCGGTGGTCAGTTCGCGCCGGACCTTCGCCGGGACTCCGGCCACCAGGGAGCCCGGGGGACGCGCATGCCCTGGGGGACGAGGGCCTGGGCGGCGACGAGGGAGCCGGCGCCGATGTGGGCGCCGTTGAGGACGGTGGCGCCCATGCCGATGAGGACGTCGTCCTCGACGGTGCAGCCGTGCAGAACGGCGTTGTGGCCGACGGTCACGCGCTCGCCGATGGCGACGGGGAAGCCGGGGTCCACGTGGACGGTGCAGTTGTCCTGGATGTTGCTGTCGGCGCCCAGGGTGATGGGGCCGCAGTCGGCGCGCAGGACGGCGTGGTACCAGACGCCGGAGCCGGGGGCGAGGGTGACGTCGCCGAGGACGACGGACGTGGGGCCGTGAACGCCGCCGGGTCGACCGTCGGTTCCTTGCCGCCCACGCCGGTGATCAGCGCCCGTTCGGTCGTCATGGTCCGCTCCTCTTGGCCTTCGTCGGAGAGTCGCCCTCGTCGGGGAGTCTCTCGTCGGGGAGCCCCCCGCCAGGGAGTCGCCCTCGTTTCCGGCACGGTAGACCGACGGCCCCGACGCGCGGAGGCGTCGGGGCCGGATGGGGTGAAGATCACAGGAGTGACGGGGGCGGTCAGTCGCCCGCCGGGACCGCCTCCGGCCGCTCGGCGGCCTCGGCCGCCTCGCTCTCGGCGTTGGCCTTCTTGGCCTTGATCCGCATCACGACGAAGGAGCCCACGCCGAAGAGCACGGCGGCCAGCAGGCCCACCCAGGAGAACTTGCCGATCCACTCCTCGGCCGCCTTGCCCACCGTGTAGATGAGGGCGACCGTGCCGCCGGCCCAGACGACGCCGCCGAGGACGTTGGCGATGAGGAACTTCCAGTACGGCATCTTCAGCACGCCCGCGAGCGGGCCGGCGAAGATGCGCAGCAGGGCGATGAAGCGGCCGACGAAGACGGCCCACATGCCCCACTTGTGGAAGGAGCGCTCGGCGGTGGCGACGTGGTGCGGGCCGAAGTGCTTGGGGAACTTGCGGCCGAGCCAGTCCAGCAGCGGCTTGCCGCCCTTGCGGCCGATCAGGTAGCCGATCGAGTCGCCGACGATGGCGCCGGCGACGGCGCAGGCCCCGAGGATGTAGGGGTTGATGTGGTCCTGGGTGGCGGCCATCAGCGTGGCGCTCACGAGGACGATCTCGCCGGGGAGCGGGATGCCCAGGCTCTCCAGCCCGATGACCCCGCCCACCAGCAGGTAGACGGCGACCGCCGGTACGGATTCGAGCCACTCCTGGATGTGCAACGCCGGTTCCTCCCCGGTTGACGACCTGTTCCCGGCGTGCGCCGAGACGGCGCACGCCGGAAGCCTACTGGAGTCAAGGACTCGCCTCGGGGCCGAATGGTTGAGGGGGACGGCCGTTTGTTCGGTTTGTTCCGCTTGGATATCCCGGTGACGGGCCTCCGGGCCCCTCGCCACACCCTCGAAGGCCCCGCACCGGCCGAACGCGACAGGCGGCGGGCACCGCGTGGGTGCCCGCCGCCCGGAACGGGTGTCGCCGCCGGATCACAGCGCGGTGTGCTTGACCTTGCCGTCGTAGACGCCGACGAAGTAGTGGCCCAGTTCGGTCCCGAAGATGTAGTAAGGCTGGTTCATCCCCGGGAACAGGGGCCAGCGCAGCGTCACCGTGCGGTACCGGCCGGTGTACCCCGACTCCTTGAGCTTCTTGTCCGCCGCCGTGATGTCCATCGGGACGGGCCAGGGGATCACCCGGTCCTGAAGCCACGGCTGCGGGATGAGCTCGGGTTGGTCGAACTCGCCCCAGGTGCGGGACTTGATGATGACGGTGCCTTCCTCGGCCCGGAAGACGAAGCGCCATTGGTTCACCTTGCGCACGTCGTCGGTGGGTCCGTCGGGTGAGACACCGTCACCCTCGAGGAGTTCCGCCTCCGGGAACTTCTCCCGCACCAGGCGCACCGCGGTATTGGCCAGTCCGAGAAAGTTCAGCTCGGCATCCGCCACGGGCTCGCTCCTTTGCTGGAAGGGCTCGCTTACCGTGCACAGCGTGTACGCGGCCGGGCACACAGCGCCATTCCCTTTCCGGCCACTGCGCCGTCGATCACTGGTCGACCTGAAGCGTTCGCACTGGTACGCGGGTGGGCAAGCGGCGATCGTCTCGCCTCCATCGCCGGCCGCCTCGCTTCCGCCGCCGGACGCCTCGCCTCCGTCGAACAACCGCTTCGGCCCCGGGAGACGCACGCGGCCGGCCAGGCACCTACCGCCGGCCGGCCACATCCCTCCCGTCACACAGGCGCAGGCGTCCGAGGGGCCTCACGCGCCCCGCGGAGGCGGCCCCTCGGCCGCCTCCGGGGTCACCGGCTACGCGTTGGGGCGCAGCGTCCACACCACGGACATCTCGCCCGTCTCGGCCCCGTCTTCCTCACGGGTGAGGGTGATCCGCACCGGGAACTCGGGGCGCCCGCCGGCGTCCAGTTCGGCGAGCACCTCGTCAGCGGGCCGGCCGAGCACGGCGGTGGCGGTGACCTCGCCCCTGGCGATCTTCTTGTAGGCGACCTCGGCCCGGACGGGCAGCGGCGTCATCCGCGACAGGTGGTCGCCGAAGGCCGCCAGGACGATCGCCCCGCTCGCCGACTCGGCCAGGGTGAACATGGCGCCGGCGTGCGGACCGCCCACGTGGTTCCGGTACTCCGGCTGGTCCGGCAGGCGCAGCACCGCGCGCTCGGGGGTCGTCACCTCGTAGACGAGGTTGAGGGTGCGGACCATGGGGACGGTGGCCGAGAGCAGATCGCCGATCGAGGGCTGGGTCGTGTCAGACATGCGGCGAAGTTACCAGTCGGTAGCGGTGGGCGGAAAGGGCCGACGGCCATACCGGTCCCCCCGGCCCCTTATCGTTGTCGGCCATGTGGCCAGGACAGCAGCCCGCCAACGGGGGCGAGCAGAACCCGCAGCAGCCGAACCCGTACCAGCAACCGGGGTACCAGCAGCCCAACCCGTACCAGCAGCCGGGGCCGGGCTCCCCGCAGCACAACCCCTACGCCCAGCCGGTCGGCGCGGGATCCGGAGCCGGGCAGCCCGGCGGGCCGCAGTGGCAGACTCCTCAGACCCTTCAGAATCCTCAGAACCCTCAAACACCTCAGAGTTTTCAGGCGCCTCAGCCTCCCCAGACCCCGCCCGGCCCCCCGATGCCGCCCTCGGGCGGAGGCGGAGGCGGAGGCAGCCGGCGCACCACCGTCATCGCCGTCGCGGCGGCCCTGGCCGTGGTGGCGGCCGCGGCGGTCACCGGCTTCGTCGTCCTGAAGGACGACGGCGAGAAGACCTCCGCGCAGGACGACCCCAAGCCGCCGGCCTCGGCGCCCGCGTCCGCCTCCGGTTCGCCGAGCGCGTCCCCCGGCGGCTCGTCGGCCCCGGACCCATCGGGCGGCGGCCGCGGGGACGACGACGGGGTCAAGCCGGTGATCAGCGGCTGGAAGCCGGTCGTCAGCACCAAGCGGCTGGCGGTCTTCGACGTCCCGCCGGACTGGAAGGTCGAGCCCGGGATGTCGTCCGGCTTCCTGGACGACAAGGGCAAGTCCGTGATCAGCATGAGCTCCGTCGCCAGCTACAAGTCCGGGGTGTGCAAGCCCGACAACAGCCTGGGCGGCGCCGGGACCAAGGGCGCGCAGGGTGCGAAGAGCGAGGCCGACGCCGCCGAGACCGAGGCGCTGAGCTGGGTGTGGGCCGCCTTCGACCAGAAGAAGACCGGCCGTTTCGAGGGCACCAAGGCCAAGCCCTTCACCAGTGACCACGGCGTCAGCGGCTACACCTCGTCGGCCACGGTGACCGGGGTCGCGAAGTCCGACGCCTGCGCGACGGACGGCAAGGCGTTCACCCTGACGTTCAAGAACAAGGAGAACGACCTGGTCACCTGGGTGCTCTACGCCGCCAAGGGCGTCAAGGACGAGCTGCCGGACGACGACGTCAAGAAGATCATGAGCTCGCTGCGCCCGCTGCCGACCGCCTCCTGACGCGCCCCGAGGCCCCCGGCGGACCGGCCGCGTCACCCGATCCCGAACGCCCCGCCCGGCGGCTCCGGCGAGCCGACCGCGTCCCGGTCGCCCACCGGGGCCGCCCCCGCCGCGAAGCGGAGCAGGGCGTCCCCGTGGGTGACCCGCGCCGGGAAGGCGTCCGCGGCGGCGCGCCGGGCCAGCGCGTCCAGCGGCAGTTCCGCGGCGGAGGCGACGAGGATCGCGTTGCCGAACCGGCGGCCCCGCAGCACCGACGCCTCCGCGATCAGGCACAGCCGGGGAAAGACCGCCGCGAACGTCGCGACCTGGGAGCGCAGGAAGTCGAACGGCGCCCCGTCGGCCAGGTTGGCCGCGTACCGGCCGCCGGGGCGGAGCACCCGGGCGGCCGCGCGGGCGTACTCGACGGAGGTGAGGTGCGCGGGCACCCGCGAGCCGCCGAAGACGTCGGCGACGATCACGTCCGCCGAGGCGTCCGGGGCCTCCTCCAGAACCGCCCGCGCGTCCTCGGCGCGGACGGTGACCCCCGAGCCGGCCGGCAGCGGCAGGTGTTCGGCGACGAGCTCGACGATCCCGCGGTCGGCCTCCACCACCAGCTGCCGGGAGCCGGGCCGGGTGGCCGCGGTGTAGCGCGGCAGGGTGAGGGCGCCGCCGCCGAGGTGCAGTACGTCGAGCGGGCGGCCCGGCTCCGCGGCGGTGTCGAGGACGTGCCCGATCCGCCGCGCGTACTCGAACTCCAGGTGCTCGGGGTCCCCGAGGTCGACGTACGACTGGGGCGCGCCGTCGACCGTCAGCAGCCAGGCGCGCTCGCGGTCGACGTCGGGCAGCAGCTTGGCGGCGCCGCCGGCCACGACGCGGGTCACGGGTATCTGTTCGTCCACGCGCCCATTGTGCCGAGCGCCGGGGGCTGCCCGGTCCAGACCGCGCTCGGACGGGGGCGGTCACTCCTCCACGGCGGTCACCGTGCCCGTGCCGACGGTGCGTCCGCCCTCGCGGAGGGCGAAGGCGAGTCCCGGTTCGAGCGGGGTCCGGCGGTCGAGGACGGCGGTCAGGCCGGCCGTCTCGCCCGGGCGGGCGAGGCCGCGCGGGCCGAGGTCGAGCCGGCCGGTCAGGGCCGCCGTGCGGAAGTGGAACGTGGCCCGGCAGCCGGTGGTGAGGGCGGTGCGGCGACCGCCTTCCGTCTGACTGAGCACCCGCAGGCGCGCCGTGAAGCGCCGGTGGACGGTGACACTGCCCGGCGCGACCACCACGTCCCCGCGCCGGACTTCGTGCCCCTGCGCCCCTCGGAGCAGCAGGGCGACCCGGTCGCCCGCCCGGGCGGTCTCCAGCGGGCGGCCGAAGGTCTCCAGACCGGTCACGACCGTGGGTTCCAGTGCCTCCGGCACCTCCACCAGGTCCCGGACGCGTACGCTGCCGCGTTCGACGGTGCCGGTGACGGCGGCGCCGACCCCGCGCAGGATCAGCATCCGGTCCACCGGCAGCAGGAAGGGCGCGTCGTCGCAGCGTGGCGGATCGGGGAGACAGGTGTCGACGGCGTCGAGCAGCGCCTCGACGCCGGCGGTCGCGCGCGGGTCGCCGGCCAGGGCGCCGAGGGCGGAGACCCGGACGACCGGCGTGAGCTCCGCCGGGTAGCCGTGCGCGGAGAGCAGCTCGCGGACCCGGAGTTCGACGAGTTCGGTCAGTTCCGGCTGGGCGGCGTCGGTCTTGCTGAGCGCCACGACGAGGTGGGCGACGCCCATCCGCCGTGCCAGCAGGACGTGTTCGACGGTCTGCGGCTCGACGCCGTCGAGGGCCGAGACGACCAGGACGGCCCCGTCCAGCCGGGCCAGTCCGGCGACCACCCGGGTGACGCGTCCGGCGTGGCCGGGCAGGTCCGTGTGGGCGTAGTGCCGGAAGTCGGTCTCGTACTCCAGGTGCGCGGCGCGTACGGTGCCGCCGCGCGCCGGTCCCTCCGGCGCGCGGTCGAGTCCGGCGACCGGGACGAACGTCCCGGTGCCGCGGCCCGCGAGCACCTTGGTGATGGCCGAGGCGAGGGTGGTCTTGCCGTGGCCGAGGTGGCCGATGGTGCCGATGTTGAGGTGCGGCTTGGTACGGGTGGACGCCTGCTGGGACATGGTGCGGACTCCGGTTCTCCGGTGCTGCGCCGGACTGGATCGTCGTGGGCCCCGCGGCCTGGCCGACCCTCCCCGTACGGGGCCGCCGGGGACGATCCGGGAAGGGTCAGCGTCGCGTCGGGACGGGAGTGCCGACGGGCGCGCCGGGAGGCATGGGCATGCCGGAGGGCACGGGCGCGGGCACCGGGTCACCGGACTGGTCGGTTCCGAGCGCGGGCAGCGGGCCGCCGGACCGGTCGGCCCCGAGCGCGCCCGCAGGGGCGGGTGTCTTCGCGCAAGGGGCGGGCCGGAGCATGCTTCTGATGCTCGCTCACGCCGTGTGGGGCGTCGAATGGTTTTCCCGCGGTCCCGCCCGGCAGCAGGCGCGCGTGGTGGAGGGCCGCCGGGCCGGGTCGCCCCTGCCGCACCGGCCCGGCGGACCGTCCGTGCTGGGGCGGGCTCCGCGACGGCTGGGTCGTCGGCACGGGACGCCACCACCGTCGCCCCGCCGGATGCCGGCCGGGTCCGGCGTCCACGCCGGTTCGCCGCCCGGATCTCACGAGCCGCACGGGACCGGCGGTGCAACCGCTCCGCCTCGACGGCCTGTTCCGCGTCGGCGGCCCGTGCGTCCGGCGGTACGAGACGGGGTGCGGCTGCTCCCCCGCCACCGACCGGGAACGGCCGCCGTCACGGCACGAGTTCCGTAGCGTTACGGAACCGGGGGCCCGCCCACGTCACGCCACTGGCCGCGTCCCGTCACCGTTCCAGGCTCCGGCGGCCTGGTTCCCTCCGCCGTGCCGTCCCACCGGCCCGGCTTGCGGCGGCCACACGGCGCGGGCGCGGCGGTGACGCACCGGTGCCCGTCGTCCCCGACACCCGTGGGCGTGCGCGTGCGCGTGCGGCGCCACCACCCCGGACACCCACCGACCCCCATGCCCGCAGCCCTGCGCCATGGCATGGACGCCACGGCATCGCCACGGACCCACGACTTCGCCGACACTCGACGTCCGACGTCCGACGTCCGACGTCCGAGGTCCGACGCCCGACGCCCGGCGCCCGGCCCCCGCGCCCGGCCCCCCGCCGACGTCACGGCCCCCACCCCGCGACACCCCACACGGCTCCGGGCCCCCTCACCGCTCCGGCGGCCCCACCGCCCCCACGGCCTCCGCCGTCTCCACCGCCTCGCGTCGCGCCCGTTCCCCCTCCTGCCCCCGCGCCACCACGACGGCCAGCGCCACCGTCACGGCCGCCAGCGCCGTGAAGTACCAGAGCGCGCCGTGGAAGCCGGAGAGGACGTCGGGGCCGCGGGTGGCGCGGAAGAGGGCGCCGGCGACCATCACGCCCACGGAGTTGGCGATCTGCTGGGCGGTGGCGAGGAGCCCGGAGGCGACGCCGGAGAGGGGGGCGTCGACGCCGGTGAGGACGAAGCGGATCAGGGTGGGCGCCACGGCGCCCGCGCCCAGGCCGTTGAGGACCAGGAACACCGTGGCCGGTACGCCGGCGGGGTGGAGCTGGTCGGCCCGCAGGGTGGACAGGCCCAGGTAGCCGACGGCCATCAGGGCCGGGCCGCAGGTGGTCAGCACGACCGCGCGGCGCGGGTCCGCCCGGCCCGCGGCGACCGAGGCCGCGAGGAACGCCGTGCCCAGGCCCGCGTAGAGCCCGGCCGACGCCAGGGGGCTCAGCCCGGCGCCGTCCTGGGCCGTCTGCGACAGCACCACGTAGAACGGCACCTGCGTACCGAAGAACACCAGGCACAGCACCAGCCCCACGCCGAACGTCCACCTCCGGAACAGCGCGGTGTGCAGCAGCGGGGCGCCGCCCGCGCGGGTGAGGCGGCGCTCCCAGCGGACGAAGGCGGTGCCCGCGACGGCCACCACCAGGAGCGCGGGGACGGTACGGCCCGGCCCGCTCCCCGGCAGCGACCAGGGGAGCACCGCCGCCGCCACGGTGACGGCCAGCAGCGCGGCCCCCGGCAGGTCCGGCGGTCCGGTGCCGGCCCGCGGCCGGTGACCGGGCAGGAGCGCGCGGCCGGCGACCAGCACGGCCGCGCAGACCGGCACGTTGACCAGGAACGCCGACCGCCAGCCGCTCCCGGCGAGGTCGAGCCGGGTCAGCACCCCGCCGCCGAGCTGGCCGAGCGTGGAGCCCGCGCCCAGGACCGCGCCGAACGCCCCCACCGCCGTGCCCCGGCGGGCGGGCGGCAGGACGGTCTGGATGCCGGCGAGGACCTGGGGGAACAGCAGCGCCGCGCCGGCGCCCTGGGCCGCCCGCGCCGCGACCAGCACCCCGATCGAGGGGGCCAGTCCGCAGGCGACGGAGGCGACGCCGAACAGGCCCGTACCGATGAGGAAGAGCGGCCGGATCCCGTACCGGTCGCCCAGCCGCCCGCCGGTCACCAGCAGGCCGGCGTACGCCAGTCCGTAGCAGGCGACGACCAGGTAGGTCTCCGCGTCGCCCGCGCCCAACTCCCGCTGGATCACGGGCAGCAGCACGTTGACGACGGAGACGTCGAAGATGGCCAGGAACTCCCCGACCAGCAGGACGCACACCGCGAGCACCGCGCTCCTGCCGGCGCGCGGCTCCGGCACCGGTCCGTTCACCCGGCCGCTCCCCCGCCGCCGGGCCGCCCCGGTCCAGCCGCAGCAGCCGGTACTCCACCACGTCGTCCCCCTCGCGTACCTCCCGCGCGGCCACGCTCGTCAGCGTGACGCCCGCCTCGCCTGCCAGCCGGCGCAGCGCCTCCGCGTCGCCCCTGCTGCCGAACCCCAGGAGCGCGCTGCCGCCGGGGCGGATCCGGTCCGGGGCCTCGTTCAGGAACGCCCGGTGGGCCCGGTAGCCGGGGTCGACGTAGGCGAGGTCGTGGAGGCTCGGCCGGGGCAGGTCCTCGGGGGCGAGGACGAAGTTCGCGTGCCAGAAGACGAGGTCGAAGGTCTCGTCCGGGGCGAGCGCGGTGAACATGTCGCTCTCCCGGCACCGCACCCGGCCGGCCACCCCGTGCCGGGCCGCGTTGAGCGCGGTGTTGCGTACGGCGTGCGGGTTGACGTCCGTGGCGACCACGTGCGCGCAGCCGGCGAGGGCGGCGCTGACGGCGATCACCCCGGCGCCGCAGCCGATCTCCAGCAGCGATCCGCCGCGCGGGAAGCCCCGGGGGCCGAGGAGGGCGAGGAGGTCGAGGAACGTGCCGGTGGACGGCGAGTAGACGGGCGGGAAGACGTCGTGGAGCAGCGTCCAGTCGCGGCCCGCGAGCGGGAACTCGGCCGGCCGGTCGCGGCGGTCGCGGCTCTCGCGGCTGCGGCGCAGCGAGTTCCGGTAGTCGCTGACCGGGGAGGTGGTGGAAGGGGTGACCGGGGCGACTTGGCTGGGGAAGACGTGGAGGGGGACGCGACCGAGGAAGGCATGGCAGGGGAAGGCGTGGCGGGAGAAGGCGTGGCGGGGGACGCGCCCGGGGAAGGGCGCTCGGCCGTCACGCCGCCCGCGGGCCGGGCCCGCGCTCCGCCCGGAGCCGGGGCAGCGCCCGCTCGCCGAACAGGGCGACCGACTCCGCGGCGAGGGCCGGGTCCAGGGTGGAGAAGTTGACCTGGAGGCTGGCCACTTCGAAGCCGCCGCAGCGGTCGTGGACCTCCCACAGCCGGTCCACGACGTCGTCCGGCGTGCCCACGAGGGCCGCCGAGCGGGCGCGGACGGAGTGGAAGTCGTCGGCCGCCAGCTTCTCGATCATCTGCCGGTAGCCGGGGTAGTCGGTGCTCGACGCCCCGCTGGTCCAGTCCGAGGCGGCGGCCGTCAGGCTGCGCAGATAGGCGTTGACGGGCCCTTCGGCGCGGGCCTCGGCGGTCCGCCGGTCGGGGGCACAGTGCATGTGGAAGGCGAGCATCACCCGGCCGCGCCCCGGGTGTCCGGCGGCCTGCCACGCCGCGCGGTAGATCTCCAGGTACTTCCGCAGGGTGTCGGCGGCCAGCGGGTTGGCCATGACGCCGCAGCCGAGTTCGCCGGCCCGCCGGAAGCTCTGTTCGCTGGAGAGGGCGGCCACCCAGAGCGGCGGGTGCGGCCGCTGGGTCGGCCTGGGGAGGGAGGTGGTGGACGGGAAGGAGTGGAAGCGGCCGTCGAAGGCGGTGTCCTCCTCGGTCAGCAGCCGCCGTACCGCGTCCACGCCCTCGTCGAAGCGGGCCCGGCTGGTGTCCATGTCCACCCCGAACCGCTGGAACTCGTGCGGGAGGAACGCCCGGGCGAAGCCCACCTCCAGCCGTCCTCCGGAGATGGCGTCGAGCATTCCGATCTCCCCGGCCAGTTTCAGTGGGTGGTTGAACGCCGGCAGCACCGCGCCGGTGATCAGCCTCAGGTTACGGCTCCGGGCCGCGGCGGCGGCGAGGAACACGATCGGGTTGGGCGAGTAGCCGCCGTACTGGTGGAAGTAGTGCTCCACGATGCGTATGTGGTGGTATCCGAGCCCGTCCGCGAGCTCCACCAGCTCCAGGCACTCGGCGAAATACCGGTCCGCCGCCTTGTCGCGGTGGTGTACATCCGGGAAGAAATTGATTCCGGCCTCCATCGGCGGCGCTCCCCCGTTCGTCTGATGTGGCGTCAGAATGTGCCACAAAAGCCGGTTCGCGCGAGCCGGCCTTCTTCAGCAGAGCAGGAACGCCCACGCGGCGTCAAGGCTGTTCGACTGCGCACGCCTTACCCGGACGCGCGCCCTTCGCCACCGGCACGGTGCACCCCCTGAATTGATCGACTTCACGGTCGGCTTCTTTTCGAAAAGAAATACGGATAGGGCGTTCTGAACGCCCTTGACATGGGGTCATTGGCACCCACATCCTGTCATTTGACAGGCCGCTGAGCATCCGAGGGCGCGTGGTGCGGAGCCCGCCCGAGCAGCGGCCCACGGGGGGACTGCCATGAGGGATGTCCGGGCCGCGGCCCGGGCCGGCGGCCGGCCGCGCCGCCCCGGCCCGTTCGCGCCGCGCGCCGCGGAGCGCTGAACCTGCACACTTTCCACGCGCGATCACCATCGCGGCAGCGGCCCGCGCACTCATTTCGCCGCCACGGAAACCGCCGGGCCCCCGGAAAGCGCGAATGCCGGGGAATACCGCGGGAATCCGTGGAGCGCGAGGCGCCGGGCCGCACGCCGCGCTTTTCACCGGAGGGCGCACGCCGCGGCCCGCCGGAATACGGGGGAAACAACGGTGCGTACGCTACTCGTCGACAACTACGACTCGTTCACCTACAACCTCTTCCACTACCTGGCCGAAGTGAACGGCACGGAGCCGGTGGTGCTCCGCAATGACGATCCCTGCCCGACGGCCGGCGAACTGCGGGATTTCGACAACGTGGTGATCTCCCCGGGCCCGGGAACTCCCGAACTCCCCGGCGACTTCGGCATGTGCGGGGAGATCATCGAGCACGGCGGGCTGCCCCTCCTCGGCGTCTGCCTCGGCCACCAGGGGATCTGCCACCTGGCCGGGTCCACCGTCCGCCGGGCCCCGGAGGTCCGCCACGGCCGGGTGTCGCCCGTCCTGCACTCCGGGACGGACGTGTTCGCCGGGCTGCCGTCCCCCTTCGGCGCCGTCCGCTACCACTCCCTGGCCGTCACCGACCTCCCGCCGGAGCTGGAGGCCCTAGCGGCGACGCCGGACGGCGTGCTGATGGGCGTACGCCACCGGGACCGGCCGCTGTGGGGCGTGCAGTTCCACCCGGAGTCGGTGTGCACGGAGCACGGCCACCGGCTGCTGCGCAACTTCCGCGACCTGACCGCGGACTGGCACCGGCGCGCAGGCCGCCCACACCCGGCGCCCCGAAGCACACTCACCACCCCGCCCACCACGGCGGGAGCCACCCCAGGCGCCGCCCCAGGCGTCCCCTCGGGCACCACCCCGCTCACCACCCCCATCACCCCGCCGCCGTCCCCCGCCGCACACACCCCCGGCCCGGCCGCCGGCAGCCCCCGCTGGCGCGTGCTCGCCGAGCGAATACCGACCCGCGTCCCCGACGAGGTGGTCTTCGACCGCCTCTTCCGTCCCTCCCGGCACGCGTTCTGGCTGGACAGCAGCGCCACGGACGCCTCCCTCGGCCGGTTCTCCGCCATGGGTGACGCCGAGGGGCCGCTGGCCCGTGTGGTCTCGGCCGACGTCTGGCACGGCACGGTGACCGTCACCTCCGCCAACGGGACGGAGATCGTCGGCGGCCCGTTCTTCGACTGGCTGGACCGCGACCTGGCCGCCCGCCAAGTCGACGTGCCCGAGCTGCCGTTCGAGTTCACACTGGGCTGGGTCGGCTACCTGGGGTACGAGCTCAAGGCCGAGTGCGGCGGAGACCGCGTCCACCGCTCCCCCGAACCCGACGCGGTCATGATCTACGCGGACCGGGCCGTGGTCTTCGACCACCTGACCTCGACCACCCACCTCCTCGCCCTCGCCGCGCCCGGCGACGAACGCCCGGCCCGCGCCTGGCTGGACCGCACCCGGGCCGAACTGGCCCGGCTCGCCGGCCGCCGCCCCGACCCCGCCCCCGCGCCGCAGCGCCGCCTCTCCGCGCCACGGCTGCGGCACGACCGCGACGCCTACCTCGCCGCCATCGACACCTGCCAGGACGCGATCGGCCGCGGCGAGACGTACGAGGTGTGCCTGACAAACATGATGCGCGCCGAAGGCACCCTCGTCCCCTGGGACGCCTACCGCTTCCTGCGCCGCACCAGCCCCGCGCCGTTCGGCGCGCTGCTGCTCCTGGACTCCCTCTCGGTGCTCAGCACCTCCCCGGAGCGCTTCCTCCGGGTCTCCGCGAACGGGCTGATGGAGTCCAAGCCCATCAAGGGCACCCGCCCGCGCGGCGGCACCGTCGCCGAGGACGCGCTGCTCCGCGAGGACCTGCGCACCAGCGAGAAGGACCGCGCGGAGAACCTGATGATCGTCGACCTGGTCCGCAACGACCTCGGCCGGTGCGCGGAGGTCGGCTCGGTCCACGTGCCCGAGCTGTTCGCCGTCGAGACCTACGCCACCGTCCACCAGCTGGTCTCCACCGTCCGGGCCCGGCTGCGCCCCGGCCGTTCGGCGGTGGACTGCGTCCGGGCCGCGTTCCCCGGCGGCTCGATGACCGGCGCGCCGAAGATCCGCACCATGCGTCTCATCGACGAACTGGAGGCCGGGCCGCGCGGCGTGTACTCCGGCGCCGTCGGCTATTTGTCCTTGTCCGGCGCCGCCGACCTGAGCATCGTCATCCGCACGGCCGTCGCCGCCCCCGGCCGGGTGACGTACGGCGTCGGCGGGGCGATCGTGGCACTGTCGGACCCCATCGCCGAGTTCGAGGAGACCGCCGTCAAGGCCACCCCGCTGCTGCGGCTGCTGGGCGCCGCGTTCCCCGGCCGCCGCCCCGCCGTCAC
Organism: Streptomyces sp. CA-181903; assembly: GCF_050937075.1. NCBI lineage: Bacteria > Bacillati > Actinomycetota > Actinomycetes > Kitasatosporales > Streptomycetaceae > Streptomyces > Streptomyces sp. CA-181903. The sequence continues at coordinate 6,871,737 of NZ_JBNJLY010000001.1, read as the reverse complement.
CGGCTGACGGGCCGCCACCGGAGGAGAGGGAGGGAAACGTGACGCGCACGCTGCGCACCCCGGTCGCGATCGTCGGCGCGGGCCCGGCCGGCCTCGTCCTGGCCCATCTGCTGCACCTCGACGGCGTGCGCTCGGTCGTCCTGGAACGGCGCGACCGCCGGTACGTCGAGGGTCGGGTGCGGGCCGGACTGCTGGAGCAGGGGACGGCGGACCTCCTGCGCGACACCGGCGTGGGACGGCGGATGGACCGCGAGGGCCAGGTGCACGAGGGGTTCGAGCTCCGCTTCGACGGGGAGCGGCACCGGCTGTCCACCGCGGAGCTGTGCGGCCGGACGGTGACGATGTACGGGCAGCAGGAGGTGGTGAAGGATCTGATCCGCGCCCGTACGGAGGCGGGCGCGCCCCCGTACTTCGGAGTGGACGACATCGTGCCGGGCGACCTCACCGGCGACGCCGCCACCTTGCGGTGCACCCTCGACGGCGAACCCACCGTCGTCCGCGCCGACTTCATCGCCGGCTGCGACGGCTTCCACGGCGTCACCCGCCGCAGCCTCCCCGCCGGGCACCTGGTCCGCTACGAGCGGACGTACCCGTTCGCGTGGCTGGGCGTCCTGTCCGCCGCGCCACCGGCCGGGAAGGAGCTGATCTACGCCGTCCACGACCGGGGCTTCGCCCTGCACAGCATGCGCTCCCCCACGGTCAGCCGGCTCTACCTCCAGGTGGCGCCCGACGAGGACCTGTCCCGCTGGCCCGACGACCGGATCCGGACCGAGCTGCGCACCCGGCTCTGCCCGGCCGGCGAGCCGCTGCACGAGGGGCCGCTCAGCCGCCACGGGATCACGTCCATGCGCGGCTTCGTCGCCGAACCGATGCAGTACGGGCGGCTCTTCCTCGCCGGCGACGCCGCCCACATCGTCCCGCCGACCGCCGCCAAGGGCCTCAACCTGGCGGTGGCGGACGCCGCCGTCCTCGCCCGGGCGCTGGCCGCCTGGTACGGCCGGGGCGACCGGGAGCCGCTGGACGGGTACACGCGGACCTGTCTGGCCCACGTCTGGCAGGCCCAGGAGTTCTCGGCCCGGCTGACCCGGCTGTTCCACCCGCATCCGGGCGAGGACGCGATGGAGGCGCGGCTGCGCCGGGCCCGGCTGCGGCACCTGGTCGGCTCCCGCGCCGCCGCGACGGACTTCGCCGAGCACTACACGGGCCTGGCCCGCGGCCCGGCGGCGACCCGCGGGGGCACCTGAACACCCACTCCGGCACCTGACACCCCACCGGCCACTGGGCCACTGGGCCACCGCGCCACGCGCCACCGGGCCACCGGGCCACCGGGCCACCCAGTGTCTGACGTCCCCCGCGGCACCTCCGATCCGGCACCCGACGGCCCGCCGACCCGCCGACCCGTCGGTGTCGATCGCCCGCCCCGCCCACCGACACCCGATTGCCAAACCCACCGATCCCACCGACCCGCCCGGGGCAGGCCCCCACCAGCCCGCCGAAGCCTGACCCGGGCCTGCCCCCGCCCCCGGTTCCGGCGGACCCGCGCTCCGACGCGCCCCTCACTTCATCCGCCGATCACACCGCGGGTGCGGCCGTGTCGGTTACGCTCCTTCGGTGCACGAATCTGCCGCGCCCGTCCCCGGCCCCGCCGAGCGGCGCCTCGTGCGTGCCCTCGCCTCCCCCTGGTCCCACCTGACCCTGCTGGTGCTGATCGTCGTCGGCTCGGTGGTCACCGTGCTGGCCTGCCACCCCGAACGGCTGCTGAGTGAGGGCCTCCCGCCGGGGATGCCGTACGGTCTGGCGTTCGTCCTGTTCGCGGGTGCGTACGGGCTGTGCACGGCGGCGTTCGTCCCCCGGCCGGTGCTGAGCGTCGCGGCCGGCACCCTCTTCGGCACCCAGACCGGCGCGGTGGCGGCGCTGCTGGGGACGGTGCTCGGCTCGGCGGCCTCGTTCGGTCTCGCGCGGCTGCTCGGGCAGCGCGCGCTGCGCCCGCTGCTGCGCGCCCGCTGGCTGCGGTCGGCCGACCGGCAGCTCAGCCGGCACGGCTTCCGCTCGATGCTGGCGGTGCGCCTCTTCCCGGGGGTTCCATTCGCCGCCGCCAACTATTGTGCGGCGGTCTCGCGCGTCGGCTGGGGGCCGTTCCTGCTGGCGACCGCGCTGGGCAGCGCGCCGAGCACCACGGCGTACGTCATCGCGGGCAGCCACGCCGCGTCACCCGGGTCCCCCGCGTTCGTCGCCGCCGTGGCGTTCATCGCGATCACCGGCCTGGCGGCGGTGCTGGTGGCCTGGCGTCGCCGGGGCCGTGCGCTCGCGGCGGGCGGGCAGCGGCCTTCCTGACGTTCCCGTCCGACGGGCCGGCGGATCCGTCCGTCAGCGGCCCTGGGGCTCCTCGTCGTCGTCATCCCGTTCGCCCTCCGCCTGGGACGGCGTGGTGTGCGGCGTGTCGGGGTGCACCTGCTCCGCGGGCTCGTCGTCCCGCTCCCCCTCGGCCTGCGACGGTGTGGTGTCGCTCATCTGCTGCCCCTTCCGCGACGCTCTGCGTGGACCACCCGAGTACCCGGGCCGCCGGGCGGCATGCCGACCGGGGGCCGGTCAGCCGCCGTTGACGGCCCGGCGCGGCGGCGGCTTGAGGTCGCCGCCCTTGCGGAGGACCGCGTAGCCGATGCCGATCCCGGCGGCCACCGGCCAGTCCAGGACGCCCGCCACGCCCAGGGCGCCGACGCCGAGGTAGAGGGGCAGCCCGCCCTTGGCGGGGAGGATCCGCTGCGCCGCGGTGATGGGAAGTTTGACGGCCTCGACGGCGGCCCCTGCGAGGGTGTCGACCGGGATGGTGACGGTGACCGTCCGCCCGCCGTCCCGGTGGACGACGCCCGCGGTGGGCCCGCGTTCCTCCGTGCCGTCCTCGGGGCGGTGGTCCGACTGCCGCTCGTCGGCGGCCCCGCGGTGTTCCGCGGCGTGCCGCTGCCGGGTGGAGTGCTTGTGGGCGTGCTTGGTGTGGTGGCTCACGGACGTCCCTCCAATGGCCCTGCCGGGAATACCGGCATTCATGCACTTTTCCCATTATGTTCATTTTCGGTGTGCGCGCCTCCCGTCCCCGGCCGGCGGGCGCGGCCCCGTGAAGTGCGGTCCGACGTACGGGAGGTGCCGGTGGGGTCGTGGAGCGCGCTGGTGCCCGCCCTCGTCGGCGCGGCCCTGCGGGAAGGCCCGGTCCGGGCGTGGGACACCGCGGCCGGCGCCCTCGGCTGGGGGCGGCGGACGGCCGGTGCAGCGCTCTCCTCCCTGACCACCGCCGTGACCTCCGGCCTCGCCGAAGCCGGCGCCGCGCTCGCGGAGGGCGGCCGGGACCGTACCCGCCGCCGGATGTGGACCAGCGGCGGCCGGACGCACCTGGAGGTGCGGGGTCTGAGCGGCGGGGAGCGGCACGACCGCCTCGCCGCCGCCCTCTGCGAGGCGCTGCACCGCCTGGAGGGGGTGAACTGGGCCGAGGTCAACGCCGTCCTGGGGCACCTGGTGATCGACGCCGACGAGGACCGCGTCGACCCGGCGGACGTGCTGGACCTGGTGGAACGGCTCGAAGACGAGCACCTCGCCGCCGGGGCGTTCGACGCCGACGCCCCCCGTCCGCCGTTCGACACCGTGCCCGCGACGCTGGCGAAGGTGGCGCTCGCCGCGGACTGCGTGGGGCTGGTGTGCGCGACCGCCCGCCGGCTGTCGCCGCTCCCGGCCCTGCCGCCCGCTCTGCGGCTGCCCGTCGTGCTGGCCGAGACCCAGCCGCGGCTGCGCCGCCTCCTGGAGGACCGGCTCGGCCACGAGCACGCCGACGTCCTGTTCGCCGCCTCCAACGCGGCGGCGCACGCGCTGACCCGAGGGGCCGGCCCGCTCGCCCTGGACCTGGTGCACCGCGTCTGGCAGCTCGCCGAGATCCGGGCCCGGCACGACGTCTGGGCCCTGCGGGAGCCCGAACTGGTGGGCGGTGGCGGGGATCTGCCGCGGCGGGCCCCCGAACGTACCGACCGGCCGGTGCCGCTGCCGGAGGGCCCGGTCGAGTCCTGCGGCCGGCGCACCGCGCTGACCGCCCTGTCCGGCGCGGGCGGGCTGCTCGCCTGGACCCGCGACCCGGAGCGGGCCGCCCGCACGGTCGTGGCCACCGCGCCCAAGGCCGCCGAGGCGGGCCGCGAGGCGTTCGCCGCCCGGCTGGGCCGGGACCTGGCCCGGGCGGGCGCGCTGCCCCTGGACCCCGGCGCGCTGCGCCGCCTCGACCGGGTCACGACGGTGCTGATCGACGCGCCGGTCCTGTGCGCGCCACGGCCCCGGCTGCTGTCGGCGGCCGCCACCGGGCGACTCGACGAGGCGGCCCTGTGGAGCGCCGCCCACCGCGTCCTGGCCCGGTTCGCCGTCGGCGAGCTGTGCGGGCCCGGCCCCTGGACGGCCAGCGACTGGCGGCTGGCACGCGCCCGCGACGCCCCGCTGGGACGGCCGGACGCCGCCGGGGGCCTGGCCCTGGACCTGTGGGGCCCGGACGGGACGCGGGCGGGCCGGATCCTGGTCGGCTGCGCGCTGGACCCCTTGGCCGACGCCCTCCTCGCGGTCGCCCGCGGCCCCACCCGCCGGGTGCTGATCACCGAACACGCCAGCGCCGCCGAGCTGTTGCCACGCGCCCACCGCACGGTCCCCGCCGGGGTCTCACTGTGCGAGGAGGTGCGGCGGCTCCAGCGCGACGGGGAGGTGGTGCTGCTCGTCGCCCAAGGCGACGCGGCCGGGGACCGGGCCCTGGCCGCCGCCGACGTGGCCGTCACGGTGCCGCCGCGCCCTGGCGCCCCGGGCCGGCCGTGCTGGTCCGCCGACCTCGTCTGCGGCCCCGGGACGGCGCTGGTCTGGCGCACCCTGGCGGCACTGGAACCGGCCCGCGAGGTCAGCGCCGCCTCCGCCCGGCTCTCCCTCGGCGGGTCGCTGCTCGGCGCGCTGATCGCCACGGGCGGGGCGCGGAGCGGGCGGGCCGGGCTCGCCACCTCGCCGGTGCACGGCGCCGCCCTGCTGGCCATGGCGGGCGGGATGCTGGCCGCCCGCCGGGTGGCCGCGCGTCCGCTGCCGCCCGGCCGCGTCCGGGGGACCTGGCACGCGCTCGGGCCCTGGGAGACGCTGTCCCTGCTGCGCGCGTCCGCCGGTCCCGGACGGCGGACCCCACTCGAACGGCCGTCGCCGCCGCGTCCCGCCCGGCGTCCCGCACCGCTCGCGGCCGCCGTCCGGGGGCCACGCCGGCTGCTGGGCGCCGTCCGGGAGGAGCTCCGCGACCCGCTGACCCCCGTCCTCACCCTCGGCGCCGCCGCCTCCGTCGCCGTCGGCTCCACCGTCGACTCCGCGCTCGTCGGCGGGGTGATGACCGGCAACGCCCTGATCAGCGGGGTGCAGCGGCTGCGCGCCGAACGGGCGCTGAGCGGGCTGCTGCTCGCCGAACGCCCCACCGCCCGCCGGTTGTCCTGGTCCCCCGGCGCGCCGGGCACGGCGCCGGACGGGCTCCTCTCGTCGATGGCCGCGGCACCCGTCCGGACGGTCCAGGCCGACGAACTGCGCGCCGGGGACGTCGTCGTGCTGGGCCCCACCGACGTCGTCCCCGCCGACGCCCGGCTGCTGGCCGCCGACCGGCTCGAACTCGACGAGTCCCCGCTCACCGGCGAGTCCGCGCCCGTCCCCAAGGACACCCGGGCCACCCCCGGGGCCGACCTCGCCGACCGGTCCTGCATGGTCTACCAGGGCTGCACGGTGCTGGCCGGTTCCGGGTACGCGGTGGTGACGGCCACCGGCGCCCAGACGGAGGCGGGCCGGGCCGCCGACCTCGTCGGCGAGGCCACCGCCGCCCCCGGCATCGAGGCCCACCTGGCGGCCCTGACCCGGGCCGCGCTGCCCGCCGTGGGCGTCGGCGGCGGCGCGGTGACGCTCCTGGGGCTGGTGCGCGGGGTGCCGCTGCGGCAGGCGGTCGCCTCCGGCGTCGCCATCGCGGTGGCGGCCGTGCCGGAAGGACTGCCGCTCGTCGCGACCGTCGCCCAGTCGGCCGCCGCCCGACGGCTGTCGCGGCACGGCGTCCTCACCCGCTCGGCGCGGGCCCTGGAGGCGCTGGGGCGCGTGGACACGGTGTGCTTCGACAAGACCGGCACCCTCACCCGCGGCCGGCTGTCCGTCACCCGCGTGGCCGTCCCGGGCCAGGACCCGCCGCCCCTCGGCAGCCCGGCCGCCCGCCGCCTCCTGCGGACGGCGGCCCGCGCCTGCCCACCGCCCGTACCCGACCGCCCACCGCCCCACGCCACCGACCGAGCCGTCCTGGAAGCCGCCGCCGCACACGGCACCGCGGACCCCGCCTGGCACCTGACGGCCGAACTCCCCTTCGAAACCGCCCGCGGCTACTCCGCCTCCCTCGGCACGGACGCCGGCACCCCCCTCCTCGCCGTCAAGGGAGCCCCGGAGACGGTGCTCGCCCGCTGCACGACGGTGACGACCGGCGACGGCGCCACGGCTCCCCTCGACCCGGAACGGCTGCGGGCCGCCCACGATTTGGTCCAGAGACTGGCCCGCGACGGCCTGCGGGTACTCGCGGTCGTGGAGTCCCGGCCGACGGGTACCGCCGGGGGTGCGGGGGGCCGGACTCCGTCAGCCGGGGCGGGTGACGGGGCTCGCCCCGCCGCTGTGCCGACGGCACCTTGGGCCGCCACTACGGATCCGGGGTGCCGGCGTGGCAGTGTCGGCGCGGGGGACCGACGTGGCACCGGCGGCGCGGGGGACGAGGACCGGCATGCCGGTGGGAGCGCGGAGGGCGAGGTCCGACCCGGCGTCGCCGCCGCGGGCGAGGAGGGCCGGCCTGCCTCCGCCACCACCGACAACGGGGGCGCCGACGGTGACGGAGTCCGCCAGTGCCGGCCGGCCGTCGCGCACCGCGACGGCCGGCCCGCCACCGCCGGTACGGGTGCCAAGGTTCGGCCCACCGCCGGCCCAGGTGGCGAGGCCCGGCCCGCCGTCGTCGCCGCGGCTTCCGCGAGCCGGCCCGCCACCGCCGTCGTGAGCAGCGAAGCCCGACGCGCCGACGCCACGCCGGCCGCCGGCGGCCCGGGCGACGAGGCGGGACTCGACCGCGCCGGTGACGGCCGTAGCGGGCCCGAACTCCCGGAACTCGTCCGGGATCTGACACTGCTCGGTTTTCTGGCGCTCGCCGACACCTCTCGCCCCGGCGCCGCCGAGGCCGTCCGGCGGCTCACGGAGGCCGGTACCCGCGTCGTCATGATCACCGGCGACCACCCGGCCACGGCCGCCGCCGTGGCCCGTGAACTCGGCGTGTCCGCCGCGGAGGTGGTCACCGGCCCCCAGCTCGATGCCCTCCCCGAGCCCGAGCGCACGGCCCGCGTCGCCGGGGCCACCGTGTTCGCACGTGTCTCACCCGAGCAGAAGGCCGGCATCGTGCACGCCCTCCGTTCCGCCGGCCGTGTGGTCGCCATGACCGGGGACGGGATCAACGACGCCGCCGCCATCCGGCTCGCCGACGTGGGCATCGGGCTGTCCGCGCACGGGTCCACGTCCGCCCGGGCCGCCGCGGACCTCGTCCTCGCCGAGCCCGACCCGCGCCTCATCGTCGCCGCCCTGCTGGAGGGCCGGGCGCTCTGGCGGAGCGTCCGGGACGCGGTCGCCGTGCTGGTCGGGGGCAACGCGGGCGAGGTCGCGTTCACCGTGCTCGGCACCGCCGTGTCGGGCCGGGCGCCTCTGGGCACCCGGCAGTTCCTGCTGGTCAACCTGCTCACCGACATGCTGCCCGCGCTGGCCATCGCCGTCGCCCGTACCAGTGCGGCGGAGGACGACGAGTTGGCGGCGGGCCCGGTGCCCGCGCCGCTGGGCCGCGAGTTGGCGCGCGCCCTGGCCGTCCGGGGCACGGCCACCGCGCTCGGCGCCGCCGCGGCGTGGCAGTGCGGGCGCGCCACCGGCCGGGCCGGACGCGCGAGCACCATGGGCCTCTCCGCCCTCGTCCTGACCCAGCTCGGCCAGACCCTGACGACGGACTGGCGCAGTCCGCTCGTCCTGACGACCGCCGGACTGTCCGCGCTGGCCCTGGTCGGCGTGGTGCAGACCCCGGGCGTCAGCCACTTCTTCGGCTGCTCCCCGCTGGGCCCGGTGGCCTGGGCGACGGTGCTCGGCACCTCGGCGGCCGCGACCCTCGCCGCCGCGCTCGCGCCGCGCGTGATCGGCGGGGGCGGCGGCGTGGCCGTCGCCGTACGGGCGGCGGACGGCACCCCGCCCGTACGGCCGCCGGTCGGCCACCGGGCGTCGGCCGGCCACCGGCCGTCCCCCGACCGGTCGTCGTCGAACCGGTCGTCGTCGAACCGGGCGCGGTCCGGTCCCGGCCGACCGCCGTCCGACGTTCCGCCCCACGCCGCAGCGGCTTCCGGTTCGGCGCCCTCCGATCCGTCGGCTTGACGACCGGCCGGTTGGCACCGGACCGAAAGAGGGGGTAGCGGAGATAGTCTCCGTAGAGATAATCTCTTCGCAGATAATCTTCTCGGTCGGGAGGCCATTTCCATGTGGACGTATGAGCACAGCGTTGAGACCAATGCGGCGCCGGAGGCGATTTGGGGCCTGTGGGCCGACGTCGAGCACTGGGCGGACTGGAACGCCGACATCGCGCGCATCCGGATCGACGGCCCGTTCGAGGCGGGCTCCGAGATCGTGATGACCCCGGCCGGGGACGATCCGGTGCACCTGCTCGTCGCCGAGGCGACCGTCAACGAACTGTTCGTGGACGAAGCCCGGTTCGACGGGCTGCTCCTGCGCACCATCCACCGGCTGACCCCCGGCGAGCGGGACCGCACGCGGGTGACCTACCGGATGGAGATCACCGGCACCGGAGCCGACGACCTCGGCCCGCGGATCGGTCCGGCCGTCACCGCGGACTGGCCGCAAACCATGACCGCCCTGGTCAAGCTGGCGCAGGACGCATGACCCTCGGCCCCGGCGACAGCCCCGGTTTCCTGCTCTGGCACGCCACGCTGCGCTGGCAACGCGCCATCACCGCCGCGCTCGGCCCCCTGGATCTGACCCACGTCCAGTTCGTCCTGCTGGCCTGCACCTGGTGGCTGAACACGCAGGGCGAACATCCCAACCAGCTGACCCTCGCCCGCCAGGCCGGCACGGACGTCAAGATGACCTCCCAGGTCCTGCGCGCCCTGGAGGCCAAGGGGCTGGTCACGCGCGAGGTCGACCCCGCCGACACCCGTGCCAAACGGCTGCGTGTCACCAGCGCGGGCGCCGACCTGGCGCCCCGCGCGATCGCCGCCGTCGAGGACGTCGACGCACGCTTCTTCCAGTCGGTGCCGCACGACGACGCCGTGAAGCTGCTCGGCCGGCTGGCGCGTCCCGCGGTCTGAAGCCCCGCTCCGGACACCGCCGACGCCGGATACGCGCCGGACAAGCCGTCTGGTGGCCCGGCGCTCGCCCGACCGCGCCGGCGCGGCGGGCTCGCGGGCGGCGGCCCGCCCGTCGCCCGTACCGCTCGCCCCCGGGCCCCGCGCGAGAGCGCGGCGAGGCGTGCGGGAGCCGCTGATTCGGACGATCCCCCGCGTCGCCCGAATCAGCGGTCATACCGGGTTCTCCCTGCTCAGCGGGCGAACGGACCGGTATGCTCCTGAGTATATTGGCTCGGAGCCAGTCAACGCAGGAGTTACAGCATGTCGCCCCGCAGTGCGTCGGTCAATGAGGAGTTGCGCCGCAGGTCTCGCGAGCGGCTCCTCCAGGCAACCGTCGAGCTGATAGACGAACGCGGCTACGAGGCGACGACCCTCGCGGACATCGCCTGCCGGGCCGGCGCCGCGCGGGGGCTCGTCTCGTATTACTTCCCCGGTAAACGGCAGTTGCTGCAGTCGGCGGTGCACCGGCTGATGCACATGGAGCTCGCGGCGGCCCTGGAGCGCGAGCCGGTGAGCCCGGACGGGCGGGAGCGGCTGGCGCGCGCCATCGACGCGGTCCTGGGCCTGGCCCGGGACCGGCCGCGGCTGATGCGTACGCACATGGCGGGCATCCTCCAGGCGGAGGGCTTCATCCAGTGCCCGGAGCAGCAGCGGCTCGCGGCCCTGCTCCGCGACACCGTCGAGCGGTACGGGTCCACCGACCCGGAGACCGATTACCGGCTGCTGCGGGCCCTGATGATGGGCGCGGTGGTGGCGATCCTGCTGCCGGGGGTGCCGATGCCGGTGGAGCGGCTCAGGTCGGAGCTGTTCCAGCGGTACGGGCTGGACTGGCGACTCGGCCGCCCACCCGGCGCGCAGCCGCCCCCGCCCGGCGTGTGACCGTCACGCCACGCACGACCGGGGGGACGACTTCCCACGTACGCCCGGGGGGCGACGGCTTCCCGCGTACGCCCGGGGTGGCGGCTCCCCACGTACGCCCGGGGGGGTGACGGCTTCCCACGCACGCCGGGCGCATGACCGGCGCACCCGGATCGCATCCGGCGCACGACCGGCGCACCTGTACCGCAACCGGCGCATGACCGGCGCGCCCGGACCGGTACCGGTGCGTGACGGCACCCGCACGCGCGAGCGGCGCGTGACCGGCTTCCTGAAGCGCAAGCGGCGCGTGCCCCGTGCCCGGAGCGTCGAGCAGTGCCCGGGCGGCGCTCAAGGGGCTGCCGCGCGCGGCCCCCGGTGGGATGCTGGACGCAGCCGCCGGAAGGAGAACCTCCGTGCTTCGCGTCGCAGTCGTCGGTTCCGGGCCGAGCGGGGTCTTCACCGCCCAGACCCTGGTGCAGCAGGAGGCCGTGCCCGGGGTGACGGTCGACGTGCTGGACCGGCTGCCCTGTCCGTACGGGCTGGTGCGGTACGGGGTCGCCCCGGACCACGAGAAGATCAAGTCGCTGCAGCGCACCCTCCGCACGGCCCTGGAGCATCCGCGGATCTCCTTCCTCGGCAACGTCCGGGCGGGCGAGGGCCCGGGCGAGATCCCGCCGCGACGGCTGCGCGAGCTGTACCACGCGGTGGTCTACTGCGTGGGGGCCGCGTCAGCCCGCCGGCTGGGGATCCCCGGCGAGGACCTGCCGGGGAGCTGGTCGGCCACCGAGTTCGTCTCCTGGTACAGCGCCCATCCGGACGCGCCGCCGGACGGGTTCTCGCTGCCCGCCCGGTCCGCCGTGGTCATCGGGGTCGGCAATGTGGCCGTCGACGTGGCCCGGGTGCTGGCCCGGGGAGCGGACGAGTTCCGGGCGACCGACGTGCCGCACGCCGCCCTGGCGGCGCTGGCCGCGAGCCGGGTGACGGACGTCCACATGGTGGGCCGACGCGGCCCGGCGCAGGCCAAGTTCACCACCAAGGAGCTGCGGGAGCTCGGCGGGCTGGACGGGGTGCGGACGCTGGTACGGGCCGACGAGGCGGCGCTCGACCCGGCGTGGGAGGACCCGTCCGGGCTGCCGGCGGCGGGCCGCCGCAACGTGGAGGTGCTGCGGGAGTGGTCGAGGCAGCCGGCCCCCGCCCACGGCCGCCGCATCCACCTGCGCTTCTTCCTGCGGCCCGTCGCCCTCCTCGGCGACGACGCCGTCCGCGCGGTGCGCTTCGAGCGCACCGCCCCCGACGGCTCCGGCGGGGTGGCGGGGACGGGCGAGTTCGAGGACGTCGAGGCGCAGTTGGTGTTGCGGTCGGTGGGGTACCGAGGAGTGCCGGTCGGCGGGCTGCCGTTCGACGACGGGAACGGCACCGTGCCGCACGAGGCGGGCCGCGTGCTGCGGGATGGCGTCCCGTCGCCCGGGGAGTACGTCGCGGGCTGGATCAAGCGCGGCCCGACCGGTGTGATCGGCACCAACCGCCCGTGCGCCAAGGAGACCGTGGCCTCCCTGCTCGCCGACGCCCCCGCGCTACTCGCGGCCAGGAGGGCCGTCGACGATCCGCGCGCGGCGCTGCGCGCGGCGGGTGCCGAACCGGTGGAGTGGCCCGGCTGGCTGGACATCGAGGCCGCGGAGACCGCCCTCGGCCGGGACTTGGGCCGGGGCACGGTGAAGATCCCGGACTGGGAGGGCCTGTTGGCGGCGGCGCACGGTGGTGCCGGCGGCCGGCCGACACCCCACCGGCGGCATGTGCTTGACTGACTGAAGGCCAATCACCTTGTGGGGGTGGGACGTTGGAGATCGAACTCTCGTCCGGGACGATCGACTACGAGGACACCGGCGGTGAGGGGCCGGTGCTGGTGTTCACGCACGGGCTGCCGATGAACGGCAAGCAGTGGCGCAAGGTGGTACCGCTGCTGGACGGCTACCGCTGCGTCCTTCCCACGCTGCCCCTCGGGGGGCACCGCAGACCGATGCGCCCGGACGCCGACCTGTCGCACACCGGAATCGCCCGGCTCCTGGACGAGTTCATGGAACGGCTGGGCCTGGACGACGTGACGCTGGTGGTCAACGACTGGGGCGGCGCCCAGTTCATGGTCTCCGAGGGGCGGGCGGACCGCTTGGCACGCATGGTGCTGGTGGCCTGCGAGGCGTTCGACAACTTCCCGCCGGGGCCGGCCAAGGCGCTGTCGACGGTCTGCCGCCTCCCGGGAGGCGTCCGGCTGCTGACCCGGCTGATGAGCGTCCCGGCCCTCCGCGACCATCCCAGGGGGTACGGCGGGATGAGCCGGCGCGGGCTCCCGCCGGACCTCGTCGCCGAGTGGTTCGGGCCCGCGTCCCGGAGCAGGGCGATCCGCCGGGACTTCGCCAAGTTCGCCACCTCGGCGCCCGACCGCGCCACCCTCCTCCGCTGGAGCGAGCGGCTCCGCACGTTCGACCGGCCGGTGCTGGTCGTCTGGGCCACCGAGGACCGGCTGATGCCACGCGAACACGGCCCGCGGCTGGCGGAGCTCTACCCGCGAGGACGGCTGGTCGAAATCGAGGACTCGTCCACCCTGATCCCCGAGGACCAGCCCGAGAAGCTCGCCCGCGCGCTCCTCGACTTCCTCGCGGAGACCGGCGCCGAGCCGGTGCGGAAGCCCGCCGGCTGAACCGCTCCGACGGCACCCGCCACCCGCCGTCGGACGCGCGTTCCCCTCCGCCCCGTACGGGTGAAGACGGGCATGGCGACGAGCGGCCCGGGAACCTTCGGCGTACCCGCGACCGCCCTCCGCGAAAGGGCCGTTCATGCGCCGCGCCACCGCCGTCCTCCTCGGGCTCGCCGCGACCGCCGCCCTGCTCGCCACACCCGTACGGGCCACCGGCGTGCCCGGTCTCGACGGACTGCACGCACACGCCCGCCCCGCCACCGCCCCGTCCGGACCGGGCCGACCCCCATGCCTGCTCACCCTCTTCAGGCTCATCTGCGTCGCCTGACCGTCACCGCCTCCAGACCCCCGACCGTCACTGGAGGTACTCCCCCGGCCACCCTGGGGTGCGGGCGGCCGCCGCCGCTCGCGTACGATCGCTCCCCTACGCGGGACCCGACGGCGGACCGGACCGTGCTCCGCACTCCGGCCGCGCCCGGGCCCGTCGCGTAGCACTCCGTTCCACTCGCAACTCCATGGACAGGGAGGGGTCGCGGCCGTGGCTGCACGTCCCTTGCACGAGATCGTCGAACCCGGCTGGGCCAAGGCACTGGAACCGGTGGCCGGCCGAATCGCCGCGATGGGCGACTTCCTGCGCGCCGAGATCGCGGCCGGCCGCACCTATCTGCCGTCCGGCGCGAACGTGTTGCGCGCCTTCCAGCAGCCCTTCGACGACGTTCGGGTCCTCATCGTCGGCCAGGACCCGTACCCGACCCCCGGCCACGCCGTCGGCCTCAGCTTCTCCGTCGCGCCCGACGTGCGTCCGCTGCCCGGCAGCCTGGAGAACATATACCGCGAGCTCCACCAGGACCTCGGGCTGCCCAGGCCGTCCAACGGCGATCTGACGCCGTGGACGCGACAGGGCGTCCTGCTGCTCAACAGGGCCCTGACGACCGCGCCGCGGAAGCCCGCCGCCCACCGGGGCAAGGGCTGGGAGGAGGTCACGGAACAGGCGATCCGCGCGCTGGTCGCGCGTGGCCGGCCGCTGGTGGCGATCCTCTGGGGGCGGGACGCGCGCAATCTGCGCCCGCTGCTGGGCGGCGTACCGTGCGTGGAGTCGGCGCATCCGTCGCCCATGTCGGCGGACCGGGGCTTCTTCGGTTCGCGGCCCTTCAGCAGGGCCAACGACCTGCTGGCCGGGCAGGGTTCGGCGCCGGTGGACTGGCGGCTGCCCTGACCTGGTGCGCTCCCCCGCGCCGGGCCCCGTGCGCGGCCCTCGAACCTGGCCAGGGGCGCCGGCCGGGAGCCGGGGGCCTGACCGGGGGGCGCTTCCCGGGAGTAGGGTGCCGGGCATGACGGTTGACGCGATCGTCCGCGCGGCGCCATGGAACTGACGTCGCACCGGCGCCCGGTGCGGGGCACCGTCCCTGTGCTGGCGGTCGACTCCGGGGGCTCGGGCGTCCGGATCGCCGTTTCCCCCGCCCACGGCGACGGGCCGGTGCTCACCTGGTCCTCCCCCGAGCCGGTGCCCGTCGGCGACCGGGGGATCGACGCGCGCGTCCTGCTCGACCGGATCCTGCCGCCCGCCCGGGAGTTGCTCTGCCGGGCCGGCGCCGAACGCTTCGCGGCCGGCTGTGTGGGCGCGGCGGGCATGGTGACGCTCGGCACCGACCTGCGGGCCGTCCTGCCGGGTGCGCTCCGCGCCGAACTCGGGGTACGGCGGCTCGCGCTGGCCTCCGACTCCGTGACGGCGTACGCCGGGGCCCTCGGCCGGCGTCCGGGGGTGGTCGTCGCCGCCGGGACGGGGCTGGTCGCGCTCGGCACCGGGCTCACCCCCGGCGGCGGCTGGCGGCGCTCCGACGGCTGGGGACACCTGCTGGGCGACTGCGGGGGCGGCGCCTGGATCGGCCGGGCCGGGCTGGAGGCGGCGCTCCGGGCCTACGACGGGCGGGCCGGCGGGTCGGCGGCGCTGCTCGGCCGGCTGAAGGCCGTGTTCGGTCCGGCGCCGGACCTGCCGGGGATGCTCCACCCCCGGCCCGACCGGGCGGCCGTGCTGGCCTCCTTCGCCCCGGAGGTCGGCCGGTGCGCGGCGGCCTGCCCGGTGGCGGCGGACATCCTGCGGACGGCGGCCCGGCACATCGCCGAGGCCGCGGCCGCGGCCTGCCCCCCGGCGTACGAGGACGGGGGCTGGGACGGGGACGGGCGTGCGGACCCCGGGGAAGCAGGGACGGCGGAGACGGAAGTCGAGGCGGCCGAGGCGGACGTCTCCCCCGCCCCGGAAAGCCGCCGCCAACGGGCGGACGAGCCATGGCGGCGCGCCCCCGTCGTGGCGCTCACCGGGGGGCTGGCGGAAATCGGCCCCCCGCTCCTGCTGCCGCTTCGTCAGGAGTTGCGAAAGCAACTTCCGGCTGTCCGTCAGGTGGCCGCGGCGGGATCGCCCCTGGACGGCGCGTCCCGTATCGCCGCCGCCCTGGTGACGGACCGTCCGCTGCTGCCCGTGGACGGATCGCTGCTGGACGTCGCGTCCGGCGCGCCGTCCGCCGCGTCACCCGGACACACCTTCGGGTGATCCGATCAGCCACCGAATAAATCAGGACAGAGGCGGTTCAAACGCCCCCCGCCCAAACAGGGCCGTTCCCGACCGGATAACATGCGGCGCCATGAGCTCCCCCACAGGGCCCACGTCCGGCCTGCCTGTACGAATGCCCCGACCCCGCCAGCCCGGACGGCACCGGAGGCCGGAGCCCGTGACCGCGCCGGCGGCCGCGCCCCCGCTCGTGCTCGCGGTGCCCGGCGCCCCCGGCCCGGCCGCGCGCCGACTGGCCGAGGAGACCCTGAGCATCGCCCGTTCCGAGCTGCCCGGTCTCGACGCGCGCATCGGCTACGTGGACGCCGAGGGCGACGCCGGAGGGTTCCCCGCCCTGGACTCCGTCCTCGGCTACGCCGCCGCCCAGCACACCGCTCGCACGAGCGAAGCGCAGGGCGCCTCGGACGAGGAGGCCGCCGCCTGGGCCCGCGGGCCCGCCGCCGTCGTGGTGCCGCTGCTGGCGGGCCCGGACACGGCCGTGCTGCGCCGCATACGCCAGTCGGTCGTCAGCAGCGGCTCGGCCTTCGAGCTGACGGACACGCTCGGCCCGCACCCGCTGCTCGCCGAGGCCCTGCACGTGCGCCTCTCGGAGGCGGGCCTGGCCCGTGCCGACCGCGCCCGGCTGTTCACCGTCGCAACCGCGGCCGACGGGATCGTCCTGGCCACGGTCGGCGGCCCCGAGGCCGTGCAGGCGGCCGGCATCACCGGCATGCTCCTGTCGGCGCGCCTGGCCGTGCCGGTACTGGCCGCCGGTCTGGACGAGGAGGGCGCCGTCGCCCGCGCCGCCGACGAGCTCCGCTCCTCCGGCTCGCGCAACCTGGCCCTCGCGCCGTGCCTGATCGGACCGGAGGCCGACGAGGCGCTGCCCTCCATGGCCGCGAAGGAGGCGGGCTGCGCGGCGGCGGAGCCGCTGGGCGCCTACCCGGCGGTCGGCAAGCTCGTCCTCGCCAAGTACACGGAGCTGCTGGGCATCGCCGCGCAGCCCGTGCCGATGCGCTGAGGACCAGCGCACGGCCGCAGCACCGCACGACCGAGTGACCGCCGGGAAGGGCCTCTTGACGAGGCCCTTCCCGCGTTTCACGCCCGGGCGCCCCGCCCGCGCGGCCCCCGAGGTACCGCGGGGCTCAGCGGAAGACCACGCACGAGGCGGCCGGTGCCGCGACCGACCCGGCCCGGACGGGTATGCCCGTGCCGGGGTCGACCGTGAACCAGGTGACGTCGCCCGACCGCTCGTTCGCCGCGTACAGCAGCCCCCCGTCCGTGTGCGCGGCGAGGTGGCGCGGCCAGTGCCCGCCGCAGCTCACGGTGGAGCGCAGCCGGGGCGCGTCCCCGGAGGGTTCGAGGGTGAGGGTGGCGAGGGTGTCGTCGCCGCGGTTGGCCGCCCACAGGAACCGGCCGTCGGGTGAGAGCACGGGCGTCGAGGGGTAGGTGGGGTCGACCGCCCCGGCGGTCACCACGGGCGCCGTCTCCAGCGGCTCCAGCACACCCGAGGCGGCGTCCCAGCGGCAGACGGTCACCGTCGCGTCGAGCTCGTTGAGGACGTACACCCGGCGGCCGTCCGGGTGGAAGACGAGCGTCCGGGGACCGCTGCCGGGCCGGAGGCGCGTCTCGCCGTGGGGAACCGGCTCGCCCGTGCCGGGGTCGAGCGCGGAGACGTACACGGAATCGGTGCCGAGGTCCGCGGCGAGCAGCCAGCGGCCCGTGGGGTCGGGCGCCACGGCGTGGGCGTGCGGGCCCTCCTGCCGTGCGGTCACGGGACCGGCGCCCCGGTGCCGCAGGACCACCGGGGGCTTGCCGAGGGTGCCGTCCCCGGCGACGGGCAGGGCGCTGACGCTTCCGGAGCCGTAGTTGGCGGTGCACAGCCAGGACCCGGCGAGCGCGAGGTGGGTGGGCGCGTCGCCTTCGACGGGCACGGCGGGGCCGAGCGGTACCGGCCGGTCCGGGTCGGCGAGCGAGAACGCCGTGGCCGTGCCCGGTTCCGTCTCCCCCACCGCGTACAGCACGTTTCCGTCGTCCGAGAGGGCCAGGAACGAGGGGTCTGCCGCGACGACGGTGGAGTGGACGGGGGTCAGCGCGCCGGTCCCGGCGTCCACCCGCGCCACGGTGATCCCGCGGCCCCCCGCCTTGGTGAACGAGCCGATGTAGGCGCGCCGTTCGCGCCGTCCGCTGGCCGCCATCGCGTCCCTCCCCTTCACGTCCCCGTCACGTCGATGGTCCAGACGCTACAGGCCGGCACTGACAATGCCCGGTGCCGTCCGGGCCGGGGCGGCGCCCGGCTGGTCCGTTGGCCCTGCTCACCGCGGGTTACCGCGTGGTAAATGCGATCCATTGGCTCATCTTTTCGGACTTCTCTTGAGCCATCTGGCCTCCGGATGTTTTGATGAACCCGTCAATGGCGCTGCGGGATTCCGCGGCGCCTCTTTTGTGCGCGCGATCGGAAGAGGGTCGGTGAAGCTGAAGAAGATGTTCGCGGCTCCGGATCCGGGCCGTGTCCGGCTGCGGAACGCGGCACGGGCCGTCCTGGGCGTGGGGCTCGCGGTGGCGGTCTCGCACCTGGTAACCGGTTCGATGGGCGCCACGATCGCCGGTGGCCTCACCGCGCTGCTGGCCCTCTTCACCGTCACCGACGCCCGGGTCCGTGACCAGGCGGTCACGACGGCGTCGCTGCCGGCCGTGGGCGTCCCGGTGCTGGCGCTCGCGACGGTGCTGCACGGCCTTCCCCTGGCGCGGGACGCGGCGTTCCTCGGCGTCGTCTTCGCCGGGGTGTACGCGCGGCGCTGGGGCGCCCGGGGTCAGTCCCTGGGCATCTTCGGCTTCATGATGTTCTTCATGGCGCAGTTCCTGCACGCCGTCCCGGACGGGCTGCCGGAGCTGTACACGGCCATGGCGCTGGCTCTCGCCGCGTCGTCGCTGGTCCGGTTCGGGCTGTGGTGCTGGGAGCGGCGGCTGCCGCCGGTGCTCGCGCCCGCGCCCTTCGCGGCGCGCGGACTGGAGCGTCCGACGACCCGGCAGGCGTTCCAGAACACGTTCGCGTGCGCCCTGGCCCTGGGCGTCGGCCACCTGGTCTCGGACCAGCGCTGGTACTGGGCCGTCGGCACCGCGTGGTGGATCTTCGTGAACACCGCCTCGCGCGGGGAGACGCTGGTCCGGGGCTTCCGCCGCGTGGTGGGCACGGTGGCGGGCATCGCGGTCGGCCTGGTCGTCGCGGTGCCGCTGCACGGCGCGCCCGCCCCGACCGCCGTCCTCGTCGCGCTCTGCGTCTTCGGCATCTTCTACACCGCCGCCCCCTCCTACAGCTGGATGATGTTCTTCGTGACCGTCATGGCGTCCCTGCTGTACGGGCTGCTGGGCGTGCTGCACCCGGGGCTGCTGCTCCTGCGCTTCGAGCAGACGCTCGTGGGCGCGGCGGCCTCGGCCCTCGCGGTCGCGCTGGTGCTGCCCGTCACGACGCACGCCGCCACCGACGCCTGGATCCGCCGGGCGATGCTGGCCGTCCGGCACTGCACCGCCGAGTCGGCGCGGCGGCTGGCCGGGGAGGCGTCCGCCGATCCGGCGCCGTCCGTCGCCGAGCTGGAGCTCCTCCTCGCCCGGGTGCGGGTCTCGCTCGCCCCGCTGCTGCATCCGCTCAGCCCGCTGCGGGCGCGCAAGGAGCGCGCCCGGCAGGTGACGGCTCATCTGGACGACTGCGTGCGGCTGGCCCGCGGCCTGGCCGAGGTGGCCGCCGATCCGGACGCCTCGCACGACGCCCGGCTGACCGCCGCCTGCCAGCGCGTCGAGGCGGCCCTGCGCGCCCTGCTGCCCGCGACGGAGGCGCCGGCGTCGGCCGCCGAGCTGGGCCTCGCGGCTCCGCAGCACCATCCGGGCGCGGAGCGGGCCCTGGCCCATCTGCACGACCTGGAGCGGGCGGTCGCGAACCTCGCCGGTCCCGTCCTGAGCAGCCCGCGGTCACCGCTGCCGGAGGGCTGAGCCCGGCGGTCCCCGGTGCCGGGCCGCCCGAGGGGGAAGCGGACGCGGCGTCTACGGACGCCCACCGCGTCGCGGTCTGGCGCCCGCCCCCGGCGTCCCGGTGGGGTACCCGCCCACCGCGTCCCGGTGGGGTGCCCGCCCGCCGCGGGGACGTCGTCGGGCGCGTCCCACCGGGCCGAGTGACCGCTCCGCGTACCCGTCCGACGGGCGGCCCACCGGCGCCGACTGGGCCATTGGTACAGTGACGGCCCGGCACCCGAGTACGAGGGAGTGTCAGCCGATGGCTGTAGACGCCCTGGACACCAGGATCCTGCGCCTCCTGCTGGAGCAGCCGCGGACCAGTGCGCGGGAGTACGCGCGCCTGCTGGGCATCGCGCGCGGCACCCTCCAGGCCCGCCTCGACCGGCTGGAGCGGGACGGCGTGATCACGGGGACCGGCCCCCGGCTCTCCCCCGCCGCGCTCGGCCATCCCGTCCTGGCCTTCGTGCACATCGAGGTCACCCAGGGCCACCTCGATCCGGTGTCGGACGCGCTGGCGGAGGTGCCGGAGATCATAGAGGCGTTCTCCATCACCGGCGGCGGCGATCTGATGGCGCGGGTCGTCGCCCGGGACGCCGCTCATCTCGAGGACGTCATCCAGCGGCTGGTGCAGTTCCCCGGCGTGGTGCGCACCCGCACCGAGATGGCGCTGCGGGAACGCGTCCCCTACCGGATGACGGGGTTGCTGCGCGCCGTGGAGCAGGACGTCCGGCGGAAGGACAAGGGCCGCTCCCGGAGCCGTTCCACCGCTCCGGTGGCCGACGGAGGAGCATGAGGCCCGCGCCGTCCCCGGCCGTCTGACCGTCCCTCATGTCCCGCCGGGGGCACCGCTTCCCGCGTCCGTCAGGCCGTCCACCGCGCATGTGTCGCCCGGGTTTCGTCCGTGCCGTGGAAGGGTGGGAGGATCTGGTGGTTCCACCCGGCCATGAGATAACCGGGACAACTCGTGAGGAATGAGACGTAATATGCAGCAATCTGGGGGAAGACGGGCCCGTCGGTGGGGAGCCGCGGTCACCGCGTCGA
Organism: Streptomyces sp. CA-181903; assembly: GCF_050937075.1. Classification (NCBI taxonomy): domain Bacteria; kingdom Bacillati; phylum Actinomycetota; class Actinomycetes; order Kitasatosporales; family Streptomycetaceae; genus Streptomyces; species Streptomyces sp. CA-181903. Next base: position 6,851,159 of record NZ_JBNJLY010000001.1, on the reverse strand, counting down.
CCGCCGCGTTCGCGGTCGCCGTACCCGCGGCCACGGCCGAGGCGGCGACCGGCCCGGCGGGCATCGCCGCCAAGGGCGCGTTCCTGCTCGACAGCGGCCCCAACAAGCAGCTGTGGGCCAAGGATGCCGACACCCCGCGCCAGATGGCCAGCACCACCAAGATCATGACAGCCGCGGTGGTCCTGGACACCCGGGGCGTCAACCTGAACAAGCAGATCACCATAAAGAAGTCGTACCGGGACTACGTCGTGAAGAACGGCGCCAGCACCGCCGACCTGCGCGCCGGTGACAAGCTGACGGTCCGACAGCTCCTCTACGGCCTGATGCTGCCCTCCGGGTGCGACGCGGCGTACGCGCTCGCCGACAACTTCGGCACCGGCAAGACCGAGGCCGCGCGCACCAAGTCGTTCATCACCCAGATGAACAAGAAGGCCGCGGCGCTCGGCATGAAGAACACCAAGTACGACTCGTTCGACGGCATATCGCAGGCGGGGACGAACCACTCCACGCCGCGCGACATCGCCAAGCTCGCCCGGCACGCGATGGGCAACAGCACGTTCACCACGGTCGTCAAGGCGGCCAGCACCCGCCAGAAGGCGGTGAACGTCAACCGCACGTACACCTGGTACAACACCAACAAGCTGCTGGGGTCCTATAAGGGCGCCATCGGCATCAAGACCGGCACCGGCACGGCCGCCGGTCCGTGCCTGGTGTTCGCCGCGCAGCGCGGCAGCCGGACGGTCGTGGGCGTGATCCTCAACGACCCGACCAACCGCTACCCCGACGCCGTGAAGATGCTGGACTGGTCGTTCGACACGACCTCGAAGGTGAAGCTGCGTCAGCTGCCCAGCCTGGCCCAGCAGGACTGAGCCACCGCCCCCGGCCGGCCGGTTCGCGCACGGCGGTCCACGGCGGGCCGCCACCGCGAGCCGCCCCGGCCGCGGGCCCGGGGCCGGGGCCCTGGGGTCAGCGTTTCGGCTCTGTCCGATTCGGTCGATTCCGACAGCTCAGCCGATCCAGCCGGTTCGACCGGTTCGACTGGTTCAGCCGGGCCGACAGGGTCAGCCGGTTCAGCCGAGGAACGAGAGCCGCACCTTGCGGTGCGGATTGTCGACATTCGTGTCGACGAGGACGATGCTCTGCCACGTCCCCAGCTCCAGTTCCCCGCCCACCACCGGCAGCGTGGCGTGCGGCGGGACGAAGGCGGGCAGGACGTGGTCGCGGCCGTGCCCGGGGCTGCCGTGCCGGTGCCCCCAGCGGTCGTCCTTCGGCAGCAGGTCGCGGAGCGCGGCCAGCAGGTCGTCGTCGCTGCCCGAACCCGTCTCGATCACCGCGAGGCCGGCGGTGGCGTGTGGCGTGAAGACGTTCAGCAGCCCGTCCCGCCCGGCCGCGGCCTCCCGCAGGAAGCGGGCGCAGTGGTCCGTGAGGTCGTAGACGGTCTCGGTCGAGCCGGTCGTGATGTCCACCGTGCGGGTGGTGAAGGTATCGGTCATGACCCACCCCTTACCCGCACCGGGCGGAGATCGGCAAGCCGGGCCGCCGCCGTACGCCGTGTCGTGCGGTCACGCGCGGCGGGCCCGCCATTCAGGCGCGAGGATCGCCCAGTACTGCTTGTCGTAGCGGACGCCGTCGTAGGGCCAGTACTCGCGCTGGACACCCTCCAGGGTCATGCCGAGCCGCTCGGCCACAGCGGAGCTGCGGGCGTTGTCGGCGCGGCAGCGCCACTCCGCGCGGTGCAGGCCGCGGGTGGTGAGGGCCCAGTCCAACAGCGTGGTGCAGGCCGCGGTGATCAGGCCGTGGCCCTCGCCCGCCGGCTCCAGCCAGCAGCCGATCTCGCAGGAGCCCAGGGCCGTGTTGAAGTCGACGAACATCACGCCGCCGACCAGGGTGCCGTCCCGCCAGATGCCGAAGAGGCCGGCCTGGTCCGCGGCCCGGCGTTCGGCGTAGCGGCGCAGGGTGGCGCGGGCGCCGTCGAGGTCGTCGGTGACGAAGGCGGGCCCGACCCACGGCCGGATGTGCTCGCGGGCCCGGTCCAGGTGGGAGGCGAACTCCTCGGCGTGCCATATCTCCAGCGGGCGGAGGAGGGCGTCGTCCCGCAGCGGGAGGGAGAACATGGTGACCCCATTCACACAACAAGCGTTACGGTTATGTACGGTGGCAGCATGCCACGAACCAAGGGTGATCACGAAGCCCGGCGCCGCGACGTCTCGGAGGCTGTCTGGCGGGTACTGGCCGCCCACGGCTTCGACGGGCTGACCCTGCGCGCGGTCGCCGCCGAGCTGGGCGCCACCACCGGCCTGCTCACCCACTACTTCCCCGCCAAGCGGGACCTGCTGGCACACGCCCTCGACCTGCTCGACCGGCGGAGCGCCGCCCGGCCGCGGCGCGTGGCACCGCGCGGCCTGCCCGCCGTGCGGGCCGCGCTGCTCGACATCCTGCCGCTGACCCCGGCCGCCACGGACAGCAACCGCATCTGGGTGTCCTCCTGGGACACCGCGCTCGCCGACCCCGCGCTGCGCGAGGGCCACGCGGAGCGGTACGCGCGCGGCCGCGACCGGCTGAGCGAGCTCGTCGCGGCGGCCCAGGAGCTCGGTGAGCTCCCTCCGGGGGACCCGGACCGGATCGCGGCCGGCGCCCAGGGGTTCGCGCTCGGTCTGGTGGTGCAGGCCCTGTTCGACCCGGTGGCGTTCCCGCCCGAGCGCCAGACCGAGCTGCTGGACGACTATCTGGCGGCGCTGGCCGCCCGGCCCTGACGCCCCGCGGGGAAGAGATCCGCCGGCCGGCCCGTTGGTAGAAGCATGAACGACATGGCGGTGGTGCGGACGGTGGACGTCGTGGTCGTGGGCGCCGGGCAGGCGGGCCTCTCCGCCGCCTACCACCTGCGACGCGCCGGCCACGAGCCGGACCGGGACTTCGTCGTGCTGGACCACGCGCCGCGGCCCGGGGGCGCCTGGCAGCACCGGTGGCCCACGCTGACGTACGGCAAGGTCCACGGGATGCACGCGCTGCCGGGAATGCCGTTGACGGGCGCGGACGACGCCCGGCCGTCGTCCGAGGTGATCGGCGGCTACTTCGCGGCGTACGAGGCGGAGTTCGGGCTGCGGGTGCGGCGGCCCGTCACCGTGCGCGCCGTACGCGACGGCGGCGCCGGGCGGCTGCTCGTCGAGACGTCGGAGGGGGTGTGGTCGGCGCGGGCGCTGATCAACGCGACCGGCACCTGGAAGCGGCCGTTCCTGCCGCGCTACCCCGGCCAGGAGCTGTTCGAGGGCCGCCAGTTGCACACCGCCCGCTACCCGGGCCCCGACGCGTTCGCGGGCCTGCGGGTGGTGGTCGTCGGGGGCGGCACGTCCGCCGTCCAGCACCTGCTGGAGATCGCCGAGGTGGCGTCCGCCACGACGTGGGTCACGCGGCGCCCGCCGCTGTTCCGGGAGGGGCCGTTCGACGAGGCACGCGGCCGCGACGCCGTCGCGCTGGTGGAGGAGCGCGTCCGCCGGGGGCTGCCGCCGCGCAGCGTGGTGTCGGTCACCGGGCTGCCGATGACGGCCGCCATGGAACGGGCGAGGGAGGCGGGCGTCCTCGACCGGCTGCCGATGTTCGACCGCGTCACCCCCGACGGCGTCGCCTGGGCGGACGGCAGGACCGTTTCCGCCGACGTCATCCTGTGGGCCACCGGGTTCCGGGCCGCGCTCGACCACCTGGCGCCGCTGCGGCTGCGGGAGCCCGGCGGCGGCATCCGCGTCGACGGGACGCGGGTGGTCCGCGACCCGCGCGTCCACCTCGTCGGGTACGGGCCGTCGGCGAGCACCATCGGCGCCAACCGGGCGGGGCGGAGCGCGGTACGGGAGGTACGGGAGCTGCTCGCCGGGGCGGACGGGGTGTCCGCGCGGATGGTCGCCGCGGTGGGCTGAGGCGGTGCCTCCTCCGTCACCGGCGGCCCGGCCCGTCGGAGCGGAAAGGTGCCGCGGGCCGTGCCCGTTTCGCGGTCCGGTCCGTAGCATGCGTCTCATGCTGCGACGCTCCCGTGGTTCTCGCGCTCCTGGCCGCTCGCCGGATTCCCCCGGAGAGCCGGGAGCGCCGGTGGTCGGCCTCTTCCTGACCTGCGTCAACGACATGGTCTATCCGGACACCGGGCGGGCCGTGGTCACGCTGCTGGAGCGGCTGGGGGTGCGCGTCGACTTCCCGATGGAGCAGAGCTGCTGCGGCCAGCCGTTCTTCAACACCGGCTACCGGCGGGCGACGGAACCGCTGGTCCGCCGCTACGCGGCCGCCTTCCGCGGGTACGACCACATCGTCACGCCGTCCGCCTCCTGCGCGACCATGGTCCGGGAGCAGTACCCGCGGATCGCGGCCCGGGCGGCGGCCGAGGGACGGGACGACGGGCTGGCGGCGGCGGTGACCGAGGCCGTGCCCCGTACCTACGAACTGACGGAGTACCTGGTGGACGTCCTGGGGGTGACGGACGTCGGTGCCTACTACCCCCACACCGTCACCTACCACCCCACCTGTCACGGACTGCGCGCGCTCGGCCTGGGCGACCGGCCGCGGCGGCTGCTGGAACGGGTGAAGGGGCTGGAGCTGCGGGAGTTGGCGGGCGCGGAGGAGTGCTGCGGCTTCGGCGGGACGTTCGCGGTCAAGAACGCCGCCGTCTCGGTCGCGATGGGCACCGACAAGGCCCGCGCCGTCGTCGCGACGGGCGCGCGGGCCCTCTGCGCGGCGGACAACTCGTGCCTGGCGCACATCGGGGGCATCCTCACCCGGCGGGGAGCGGGGGTACGGCCGGTGCACATCGCGGAGATCCTGGCCTCGACGGAGCCGGGGGCGTCGTCCCCGAGGCCCGGACCCCCGTCGCCGGAGCCCGGACCGGAAGGAACCGACCGATGACCCGCCCCGTCCCCCTCGGCATGCCCTCCTTCCCCCGCGCCGCCGCCGTCTCCACCCGGGACTCGCGGCTGCGCGCCAACCTGCGGCACGCCACCGGCACCATCAGGGCCCGGCGCGCGGCGGCCGTGGCCGAACTCGACGACTGGCGGCAGCTGCGCGCCGCCGCCGCGGCCGTCAAGGACCGCACCCTCCGCCACCTCGACCACTACCTCGTACGCCTGGAGGAGCGCGTCACCGCCGCCGGCGGGACGGTGCACTGGGCGGCCGACGCGGCGGAGGCGAACCGGATCGTCACCGAGCTCGTACGGGCCACCGGCGAACGGGAGGTCGTCAAGGTCAAGTCCATGGTCACGCAGGAGATCGGCCTCAACGAGGCCCTCGCGGCGGCCGGCGTCCGGGCGTACGAAACCGATCTCGCGGAACTCATCGTGCAGTTGGGGGACGACCTGCCGTCCCACCTCCTCGTCCCGGCCATCCACCGGAGCCGGGGCGAGATCCGGGAGATCTTCCGGAAGCGGATGGCCGACTGGGGGCGGCCGGCGCCCGAGGGGCTGACGGACCGTCCGGCCGATCTCGCCGAGGCGGCCCGGCTGCACCTGCGGGAGAAGTTCCTGCGCGCGAAGGTCGCCGTGAGCGGCGCCAACTTCATGGTCGCGGAGACCGGGACGATGGTGGTCGTCGAGTCCGAGGGCAACGGGCGGATGTGCCTGACCCTGCCGGAGACGCTGATCTCCGTCGTGGGCATCGAGAAGGTGGTGCCCACCTGGCGGGACCTGGAGATCTACCTCCAGCTGCTCCCCCGCTCCTCCACCGCCGAGCGGATGAACCCCTACACGTCGATGTGGACGGGCACCACGGACGGCGACGGGCCGCGCGCCTTCCACCTGGTGCTGCTCGACAACGGCCGGACCGACACGCTCGCCGACACCGTCGGCCGCCAGGCGCTGCGCTGCATCCGCTGCTCGGCCTGCCTCAACGTCTGCCCGGTGTACGAGCGGGCCGGCGGACACGCCTACGGCTCCCCCTACTCCGGCCCCATCGGGGCGATCCTCGCCCCGCAACTGCGCGGCACCGCCTCCCCGCTGGAGGAGTCGCTGCCCTTCGCGTCCTCCCTGTGCGGCGCCTGCTACGAGGTGTGTCCGGTGGCGATCGACATCCCGGAGGTCCTGGTCCACCTGCGGGAACGGGTGGCCGAGGGCGGCGAGGCGACCGTCCGGGGCACGCGGGCGGTGGTGCGTCCGGCCCGGCGGCACGCCCTGGAACGGCGGGTGGTGGCGGGCGCGGCCTGGGCCCTGGACCGGCCCGAGCTGCTCCGCCGCGGCCGGCGGCTGGTGGGCCGGGCGGCCCGGTTCGCGCCGCGGCGGCTGCCGGGTCCGGGCCGGGCGTGGACGGACGGCCGGGCCCTGCCCGAGATCCCCGAGGAGTCGTTCCGCGACTGGTGGGCGCGGACGCGAACACAGGAGACCCCGAGCGGAGGCGCCTCATGAACGGTGACGCGAGCCGGGCGCGGATCCTCGGGCGGGTGCGGCGCGCCCTCGCCGACGTCCCGGCGTACGAGCGGCCGCGCGACCATCCCGTCCCCCGTGACTACCTGCGGGTCCACGGCCGGCGGACGCCCGCCGAGTCGGCGGCGCTGCTGGCCGCGCATCTGGCCGACTACCGCGCCACGGTGCACCGCACCGGCGCGGACGGGCTGCCGGCCCTGCTCCGGGAGGTGCTGGCCGACCGGGGCGCCCGCCGGGTGGTCGTCCCGGCCGGGCCGCCGGAGGGCTGGCTGGCCGGGGCGGACGTGGAGGTGGTCGTCGACTCCCCCGGGCTGACGGTCCGTGAGCTGGACGCCGTGGACAGCGTCGTCACGGGGTGCGCGCTGGCGATCGCGGAGACCGGGACGGTCGTCCTCGACGGGGGCCCCGGTCAGGGGCGGCGGCGCGTCACGCTGGTCCCCGACCATCATGTGTGCGTGGTGCGGACGGCGGACCAGCTCGTGGACTCCGTCCCGCAGGCCCTCGAACGGCTCGATCCGCTGCGGCCGTTGACGTGGATCTCGGGCCCGTCGGCGACGAGCGACATCGAGCTGGACCGGGTGGAGGGCGTCCACGGGCCGCGCGTACTGGACGTCGTGCTGGTCGCCGGGGACCACGGCCCTGCCGGGGGGCCACCGCGAGGGTGACCCTGGCGGTGGTACGCACGGCCCGCGTACGAAGCGGCGGGGGCTGGGTGGTCCGCCGCCGGAACGGCAGGCTCTTCCTCGTCAGCGGAGATCATGCGAACGAGGAGGAAGGTCATGACGGTTCGGGAAGCGGAGCACCCGGGGACGGCGGCGGCCGCCGGCGGTGACGCGCGGACCGCTTGGGCGGCCGGGTGGTCGGCGGCGGTGCAGCGGCCGAGCGCCGGCTTCGGGGAGAACTGGTCCGAGTCGGGGTTCGACCGGCAGTCCGTACGCCAGGTGGTCCGGGTGACGGGCGGGGGTACGTCGGTCCGCGTCCGGCTGTCCCACCGCTACGGCACCGGGCCGCTCACCGTCGACGGGGCGGTCCTGGCGCTGAGCGCGGGCGGGGCCGCGGTCCGGCCGGAGTCGCGGCGGCCCCTCACCTTCGGCGGCGCGCCGGCCGTGCGGATACCGGCGGGTGGGGAGGTGGTGAGCGATCCGGTGGAACTGCGGGTGACGGCCTTCGACTCACTGGCGCTGACGCTGTACTTCGACGGGCCGACGGGGGCCGTGACCTTCCACTCACAGGCGTGGGCCGACAGCTACCGGGCCACCGGCGACCGCGCGCAGGACGCCTCCGGCGCCGGATTCGACGAGGTCACGCACTCCTGGTACCTGCTGTCCGACATCGAACTGGCCGGGGAGGGCGCCGCCGAGGGCGCGGTGGTGGCCCTGGGCGACTCGATCACGGACGGCTTCGGCTCCTCCGTGGGCGCGAACGGGCGCTATCCGGACGCCCTCGCCGAGCGGCTGGCGGCGGCGGGCCTGCCGTGGGCCGTCCTCAACTCCGGGATCGGCGGCAACCTGTTGCTCCACGGCTCCCCGTGGTTCGGCGAGCGGCCTTCCGCGCGGCTGGAGCGGGACGTGCTCGACAAGCCCGGAGTGCGCGCGGTCATCGTGCACGCCGGCCTCAACGACATCGGTTTCAGCGAGGTCGACCTGCCGATGTACAAGCCGTCGGTCGAGGTGTCGGCCGGGGAGCTGATCGCCGGGTACCGGGAGTTGATCGGGCGGGCGCGTGACCGCGGTCTGAAAGTGATCGGTGGAACCATCCTTCCCTTCAAGGGCTCCGAGTACCACACAGCCCGGGCGGAGGCGAAGCGAGTGGCCGTCAACGAGTGGATCCGCACCTCGGGCGCGTTCGACGCGGTGGCGGACTTCGCCGCCGTCCTGGCCTCGGCCGAGGATCCGGAAGTCCTGTCGCCCGCCTACGACTCGGGCGACCGCAAGCACCCGGACGACGCGGGGTACCGGGTGATGGCCGAGGCGGTGGACCTGTCCGCGCTCTGACGGCGCGTCCGGGGCTTCGTGGGACGTCGGCGGGCGGGGCCGCCCACGAGCCCGACGCCACGCCACGTTCGTCGGCTGCCCGTCCTCGGAATCCCCGACCGGGTCTTTCAGCGGAAATCCGACCGGACCTCGGTCAGTCGATGCCTTCGACGATGCGGAAGTCGCGTTCGACGCCGTCGGCGAGGGCGGCCAGCGCCTCCTGGTAGGCCGCGCTCTCGCGGGCCGCGACGGCCTGCTCGAAGCTGTCGAACTCGATCAGGATGGTGCGCCCGGCGATTCCGGCGTCGTAGGCCGCGACCCGGCCGTCACGGGCGAGGAGCCGCCCGCCCCCGGCCCGGACGGCCGGACCGGCCAGCCTGTCGTAGGCAGCCAGCCTCTCAGGGTCTGAAACGCTGCGGTAGACGCTGACCCAGTAGCCCTTGGGCATGGAACCTCCGGTGTGGGGATGAGTGCATCCGGCTTACGGGTTGGTCTCGGACGGGCGGCGGCGGGCGAGAGCGAGGCTCGTCAGCGTCGTGATCGCCATGACGCCGACGCCGGCCAGGGCCGCGGTGGTGTAGGCGCCGTCGTCGGGGAAGAGGCGGCCGGGGCCGGTGCCCGCGGCGAGTATCAGGCCGCCGATGGCGCTGCCCAGGGAGTATCCGACGCTGCGGACGACGTAGTTGAGGCTCATGGCGCTCGACGTCTCGCTCTTGGGGGTGACGGCCAGGATGACGCCGGGCATCGCGGCCGAAAAGCCGCCGACGCCGAAGCCGAGCACGCCCATCGCCGCGAACAGTTCGGCCAGGTTCGACCGGGCCGCCGCGAAGAGGGCGAACCCGCCGCCGACCACGACGGCGCTGCCGGCCAGGAGCAGGGGGTCGGCGATCCGCGTCCGGACCCGCGGCGTGAGCTTGCCCGCGGCGAACCCCAGCGCCGAGAACGGGATGAGGACCAGCCCGGCGACGAAGGTCGTCAGCCCGAAGCCGTAGCCGGCGCCGTGCGGCGTCTGCGCGTACCGGGTGATGAGCGTGAGCAGAAGGTACATGCCGATCCCGCCGGCGAACATGGCGAGATTCGCCCCGGCGACCGCCGGGTGCCGCACCGCCCGCACATCGACCAGGGGCGTCGTGCCGCGCAGCTCGATGACGACCCAGACACAGAGCAGCACCACCGCGGCGACGGCGAGGCCCGCCGCCACGGCGAGGTGCCGGATCCACAGATTCCGTTCGCCGGCGAGGAACAGCACCAGGAGCAGCGCGGCGGCCAGGACGACCGCGCCTGCCACGTCCACGTGGGCGGAACGGCCTTCGGGGGTCGCGGGTATGGAGCGCCAGGCGGTCAGGAGGGCGGCGGCCGTGACGGCCAGGCCGAGGCCGTAGGCGGCGCGTACCCCGCCGAGCTCGGCGAGCAGTGCGGCCAGCGGGTAGCCGACGCCGGCCCCGATGATCGAGACCACCGAAATCAGGGCGATCACGGCCGCGCCGCGCTCCTCGGGGAGGTGGTCCCGGGCCACGCCCATCATCAGCGCCGTCAGCCCGAGCCCGACGCCCTGGGCCGCCCTGCCGGCCAGCAGCCACGCGAACGGCAGCGGCAGCACGGTGAGCGCGCTGCCGGCGACGGCGACCGCCAGCGTGACGAGGATCGTGGCCCGCCGGTGCGGGCCGGCTCCGAGCCGGCCCAGGACCGGCGTGGCGACCGCGCCGCTGAGCAGCGCGACGGTCAGCGTCCACTGCGCGCTGCCGAGCGAGACGTGGAACGAGGTCGCCACGCTGGTGATGAGCGGCGTCCCGAGGCTGCCGACGGCCGCCACGACCAGAGCGATGAACATCAGGGCGGGGACCAGCAGCCGCGCCTCGGAACGCGCCACCGGCGACGCCTTCACCGCGCCCCCGCCGGCCGGCTGCCCGGTCACCGCTTCGGCCCTTCGCGGTCCTGGCTTTCGAGCTCCGCCAGATGCTTCAGCGCCGGAAGGGCCGCCAGCAGCGACTCGACCTCGTCGCCGGTGAGCTCGCCGATCAACCGCTCGAACGCCTGGACGCCGGCCTGGCGCCGCGTCCGGACGTAGGAGGCGCCGGCCTCGGTCAGGCACACCAGCGTGACCCGCTTGTCGGACGCGTCACCCCGCCGCTCGACGAGGCCGGACTCCTCCATCACCCGGACCAGGGCGGTCATCGCGGGCTGGGTGACGCCCTCGACCGCGGCCAGATCGGTGATGCGCCGCGGGCCGGTCCGCTCCAGGGTGGCCAGGGTGGCGGCGGACGTCAGGCTCATGTCCCGGGGCAGGCGCCTCGCGGCCCTGGTGGCCAGGCCGTAGAGGGCTGCCCCGATGGCGGCGGACGCACCAGGAGCGGTGTGTGGACGACTCATGCTCGAAGCATAGCAATTTTATATTCATAGTCTATGGATATGGACGATCGACCGACACCGGCTCCACGGGCTGCGCTCGGACCCGAGGGCAGCATCGAGGAGTTCGTGGACGACCACTCGACCCGGCCGCCCGGACCGCCCGTGCCACTCGGGCCACTCGGGCCACTCGGGCCGTACGTTCGGACCGGCTCGCTCAGACCGGCACCGCGAGGCGGGCGTCGCCGCGCACCAGCGCCGCGTACCGGCCGTCGGCGGCGAGGAGTTCGCGGTGCGTCCCCCGCTCGGCTATGCGCCCGCCGTCCAGGACCACGATCTGGTCCGCGTCGCGGACGGTGGAGAGGCGGTGGGCGATGGTGATGGTGGTACGGCCTTCTGACAGCGCGTCGATGGCCTTCTGCACGGCCTGTTCGGTGCGGGTGTCCAGGGCGGACGTGGCCTCGTCCAGGATGAGGACGGGAGGGTCGCGCAGGATGGTGCGGGCGATGGCCAGCCGCTGCTGCTCGCCGCCGGAGAAGCGGTGGCCGCGTTCGCCGACGAGGGTGTCGTAGCCGTCGGGCAGGGAGGCGATGTGGTCGTGGATCTGGGCGGCCTCGGCGGCGGCGCGGATCTCGTCGTCGTCGGCGTCCGGCTTGGCGAACCGCAGGTTGTCGGCGACGGAGGCGTGGAACAGGTACGTCTCCTGGGAGACGATGCCCACGGCGCGGCTGAGGGTGTCGAAGTCGAGGTCGCGGACGTCCACTCCGTCGATGAGCACCCGGCCGCCGGTGACGTCGTAGAGCCGGGGCACCAGATGGCCGAGGGTGCTCTTGCCGGAGCCGGTCGGGCCGACGACGGCCAGGCTGCCGCCCGCGGGGACGACGAGGTCGATGCCGGTGAGGGTGGACCGCGCGGCGCCCGGCCCGTCGTAGGAGAAGTCGACGTCCTCGAAGCGGACCTCCCCGCGGATCTTCTCCAGGCGTACCGGGTGCTCGGGTTCGGTGATCTCCACCGGGAGGTCGAGGTACTCGAAGATGCGCTGGAAGAGGGCGAGCGAGGTCTGGACCTGGACGCCCGTGGACAGCAGCGAGACGGTCGGGCGCAGCAGGCCCTGCTGGAGGGAGACGAAGGCCACGAGCGTGCCGATCGACAGGGCGGGGCCGCCGGTTTCGAGGGATATGCCGGCCGCCCAGTAGAGGAGGGCGGGCATGGCCGCCATGACGATGCCGATGGTGGACATCCGCCACCGGCCCGCCATGTTGGCCCGGACCTCCAGGTCGACCAGCCGTTCCGACTCCTTGCCGAAGGCGGCGGTGAGCGAGTCGGCCCGGCCCATGGTCCGGCCCAGGAGGATGCCGCTGACGGAGAGCGACTCGGTGACCATGGCGGCCATGGCGGCCATCTGCTTCTGCCGCTGCGAGGTGACCTTCTTGCGCTCCCGGCCGACGCGGTGGCTGATCCATACGAATACGGGGAGCAGGAGCAGCGAGACGACGGTCAGCCGCCAGTCGAGGGCCAGCATGGCGGCGACCGAGGCGACCACGCTGGTGAGGTTGGAGACCAGCGAGGTGGCGGTGGAGGTCACCGTGGCCTGCATGCCGCCGATGTCGTTGGCGATCCGCGACTGCACCTCACCGCTGCGGGTCCGGGTGAAGAAGGCGAGGGGCATGCTCTGCAGCCGGGCGTAGACGGCCGTCCGCAGGTCGTGCATGACCCGCTGGCCCACCGTGGTGGACACCAGGGTCTGGAGCACACCGAAGACGCTGGTGACGACCGCGGCCGCGATCATGCCGAGGGCGAGCAGGGTGAGCAGTCCGGTGCGGCCCCGCGGGATGGCGACGTCCAGGATCTCCCGCAGCAGAAAAGGCGAGGCCACGGTGACCAGGGAGGACGCGGCGACGAGCAGCCCCACGAAGGCGAGGCGGCCGCGATAGGGACGGAACAGGCGCAGGATACGCCGGACTTGGGCGGGCTGTTCGGGGTCGGGGGGCGGTGGGTTCCATTCGGGTTCGTGGGGACGCAATGGGCTCCTTCGACGCGTGGCGATCCGGTGAGGGCGGTCGCCGATCCTCGTAGAGAGCATAGCTCACTGTTACCTATACTCACAATGCACTTGCTCTTGATAATCTGGCCCGATGACCGTCCCCGACACGTCCGGACAGCTCCCCGAGCAGCTCCTGCGGCTGACCCGAAGGCTCAACCGCGCCCAGAAGCGCTATCTGGACCCGGTCGGCATCACGCCCGCCCAGTCCCGTCTGCTGCGGTCCGTCGCGCACTGCGAGGAGCCGCCGCGCATGGCCGACCTGGCCGAGCGGCTGGAGGTGGTGCCCCGGGCGGTCACCACCCTCGTCGACGCCCTGGAGGCGAACGGAGCGGTGCGCCGCGTCCCCGATCCCTCCAACCGCCGGGTGATAAGGATCGAGCTCACCGAGCAGGGCCGCGAGACCCTGCGCGCGATGCGCGAGGCGCGGCGCGCGGCGGTGGAGGAGATCCTGTCCCCGCTGACCGCCGAGCAGCGTGATCTGCTCGGCGGCCTGCTGGGCGAGCTCATGCGGGGGCAGATTCCCCGCCGTCCGCCGCGCTGACCCGCGTCAGCAGCGGTCCCGGTCCTCGGTGAGCGTGCCCTGGGCGGTGGCGATCGTCCGGTCATGGCAGAGGCCGGGTCCGGTCAGGCGGTAGCGCTCGCGCGAGACGCCGGTCGCGTGCCGCTGATCGCGCGGCACGTTCTGGTTGTACGCGGCGTCGCCGGTGTACGTGTCGTCCAGCCGCGACCAGCCGGTCCGTACTCCGCCGCGCAGGGTGACGGTCTCCGCGCGGTCGCCCGTCGTCAGCACCGTCCGCAGGCGCGGCCCGGCGGCTCCGGTGATCTCGCCGTCCAGGGTGTACGCGCGCTGGGTGCGGGTGGTCGCGGCGGGGCCGCGGCCGCGTACGGTGACCGTCTCGTCGTCGGTCCACCGCGCGCGCAGCCCGTCCGTCGCCTCGCCCTCGGTCCAGTGGTGCGCGGAGGAGGCGGCGACCGTGCGGCGCACGGTGGTCGCCACCCTGCCGTGCGAGGTGTCGAGGTAGCCGGAGACGGTCAGCGAGTGGCCGCCCTCCGCGGTGAACCGGTGGGTCGCGCCGGGTGTGTACGCCGTGGAGTTTTTCGGCGTGCCCTCGGTGTGCGCGGTGAGCGCGCCGGTGACGCGGGACGCCTTGGCGTCCTGCCAGACGAGGATGTTGGTGGGGGTGCTCCAGCCGCTCTGCCCGGCGGGGACACCGGCGACGGAGACGGTGATCCGGTGCGGCCGGCCGTCGTTCAGCAGTCCGGCGAACGGGGTGAGGTCGTACTCCAGCGGGCGCACGTCGAAGGCGCGCGGGGCCGGGATCACGTACCAGAGGAAGGGGTTGGACCATCCGCCGGTCCAGATGGTCGGGTGGGGTGCGGCGATGCCCGCGAGCCTGCCGTCGACGGACACCCGCACCTCGCGGTACGGGCCGTCGCCGGCCTTGCAGGAGTAGGGCGCCGTGTCCGGCACCGTGAGGTACCAGAACTCCTCGCAGCCGCCGCCGGATCCGGTCGCGTAGACCTCGGCGACGATCCGTTCGCTGTTGCGGGGCGTGGTCACCGTGCCCTCGTACGCCGTGCCCGCCTCGTGGGCGCCGTCCAGCGTGAGCACCCGGTCGGGGCCGGCGGCCGGGCGAGCGCGGCCGTCGGCCGCGTAGAACGTCAGCGTCGCCTTGACCTTGATGACGCCGGTGTACGTCTCGTTGACGAGGTTGCCGATGAGCATCTCGACGGGCTGCGACGAGCGCAGGGTGGCGGCGTACCGCGTGACGTCCTTCTCGACCTTCCACGCTATCCCTTTCGGGGACGGCTCGGGGTGGAGGTGCGCAGCACCTCGACGCCGCCGACGCGCAGGTAGCCGAGGCGGTCGTACTGGCGTCCGGCGACCGAGCCGTCGAGGCGCAGGACGACCTTGTTCCAGCGGGTTCCGCAGTTCTTGGGGGGCGTATAGGTGCTCTTGTAGGGCGTGTAGTCGCGGAATTCGGTGTCCGCGAGGGTGACGGTGCAGGAGGTGGTGTCGGGTACGGACACCGGGGGCGCGGCGGTGACGGGGTCGTGCCAGTCGGTGCCGAACTCGGTGGGCGGTTCCGGCGAGCCCGCGGCCAGGGCGGGGCCGGCACCGAGGGCCAGGGCGGCGGCCCCGGCGCACAGTGCGCGCAACAGTCGTCTCATGCGGCAGGAGTGAAGCGCGTTGTCGCGCGCCGCACCAGTAGCGCTTTGGCCTGATGCTCGCGGAACGTGGGGGCCCGGGCACCTGGTGCCGGAAATTCGGTTGAATTCGGCGCTCCGGGAGGGCGACGCTGTCACGGATCCCCTTCTTCCCTCCCCCTTCGCTCCCTTGGGATGTCATGCGTATTCGCGATCTTCCCTATGCCGACCCCGGAGTGCCGGACGCCCGGTCCGGCCCCCGCCTTCTGTTGTGGCTGAGCCGCCGCCAGTTGGGCGGGCAGTCGGCGGCTCTGGGGTGGGGCGTGCTGCACATGGCCGCCGTGGCCCTGTTCCCGTTGCCCCTGGGCATGGCGGTGCAGGCCGCGGTCGACCGCTCGGGGTCCCGGCTGGCGGTGGCGGGCGGCCTGATGCTGCTGCTGGGCGTGTTCACGGCGCTCGGCGAAACCATGCTCCACCGGGTGTCCGCCGTCAACTGGATCACCGCGGCCGCCCGTTTGCAGCAGTTGCTGGCCCGGAAGGCGGCCGAGCTGGGCTCCGCGCTGACGCGGCGTGTCGCCGCGGGTGAGATCGTCACGGTCTCGACGGCGGACGTGGAGCACATCGGCTGGTTCGTGGAGACCGAGTCGCGGTTCCTCTCGGCGGCGGTCACCACGCTCGCCGTCTGCGCGGGCCTGGTGCTCTACCAGCCGGTCCTCGGCACGGTGGTGGCGGTCGGGGTGCCGCTGCTGGTGCTGGCCATCCTGCCGTTGCTGCCGCCGGCGACGCGCCGGGCGGACGAGCAGCGGGAGTTGGCGGGCCACGCCACGGAGCTGGCGTCGGACACCGTGGCGGGGCTGCGGGTGCTGCGCGGCATCGGCGGCGAGGAGCTGTTCCTCGCCCGGTACCGCCGGGCGTCGCAGGAGGTGCGGGGGGCCGCCGTGCGCAGCGCGCGGATGTGGGCGCTGATCGCGGCGGTTCAGGTGTTGCTTCCGGGACTGCTGATGATCGCGGTGGTGTGGATCGGGGTGGGGCTGGTCCGCGACGGCCGGGTCGGAGTCGGCGAGCTGGTGACCGTGTACGGCGTGGTCACGTTCCTCCTCTTCCCGCTGCGGCAGTTCGAGGAGGCGGCCATGGCCTACTCCTTCTCCCGGCCCTCGGCCGAGCGGGCGGCCCGGCTGCTGGCGCTGCGGCGCACGGCGGAGCCGGCCGGCGCGGACGCCGGACGCGCGCTCGGCGGTGACCTCCACGACCCGGTGACGGGACTGCGGGCGCGGGGCGGGGAGTTGACGGCGGTGGTGTGCGGCGACCCGGACGCCGCCGGCCTGCTCGCCGAGCGGCTCGGCGGCCACGCGCCCAGGGCCGCGGCGGGGACGCCGTCGGTGCTGCTCGGCGGAGCGGCCCTGGACGAGGTGCCGTTGGCGGCCGCACGGGAGGCGGTGCTCGTGCAGGACAAGGATCCGGTGCTGCTCTCCGGCACCCTCGCGGAGCTGCTGGACGTGCCGTCGTCGGGGCGGGTGGCGCCCGAGGCCGCCTTGGCGGCGGCGCGCTGTGACGACGTCCTGGACTCGTTGGAGCGCTCCTCGGCCGATCCGACGGCAGGGGCCATGGGCGCCCATATCACCGAGCGGGGAAGGTCGTTGTCGGGCGGCCAGCGGCAGCGGCTGGCGCTCGCCCGGTCACTGGTGGCCGACCCGGAGGTGCTGGTGCTGGACGAGCCGACGTCGGCCGTGGACGCGTACACCGAGGCCCTAGTCGGCGAGGGCGTGCGCGCCCTGCGCGAGGGGCGCACGACGGTGGTGTTCACCTCCAGTCCGCTGCTGCTCGACCGCGCGGACCGCGTGGTGATGGTGCTGGACGGACGGGTGGTGGCCGAGGGACGGGACGACGAACTCCTGCGCACCCACCGGACCTACCGCGCCGCGGTCACCCGCGAGACGGACGGCGGCCCGGACACCGTGCCCACGGAAGCGGTGAGCACGTCGGCGAACGGACGGATCGGGGACTCGGCATGATCGGTGTGGCACCGCCCTCCTACGACCCGGCGGCGCCGGAGTCGGCGACCACCCTGCCGGTCGGCGGGCCGGCGACCGTCCGCCGCTGCGTACGGGAGCTGGCGCGCCGGCACCGGCGGGCCCTGGTCCTGCTGGTGGCGGTCAACTCCGTCGCGGTGACGGCCTCGATGGTGGGCCCGTACCTGCTCGGCGGCCTCGTCGAGGACCTGTCGGAGGACGCGGCCGTCCGGCTGGGTCCGGTGATCTCCCTGTTCGCGGTGGCCCTGGCCGTGCAGACGCTGTTCACCCGCATGACCCGGGTGCGCGGCGCGATGCTCGGCGAGGAGATGCTCGCCGACCTGCGCGAGGACTTCCTCGTCCGCTCGGTACGGCTGCCGCCCGGCGTCCTCGAACGCGCGGGTACCGGCGACCTGCTGTCCCGGATCACCACCGACGTCGACCGCCTGGCGAACGCCATGCGGGAGGCGGTCCCCGAGCTGGCCATCGGGGTCGTGTGGGGCGCGCTGCTGCTGGGCGCGCTGACGGTGACGGCACCGCCGCTGGCCCTGGCCGTGCTGGTGGCGCTGCCCCTGCTCATCGCCGGCTGCCGCTGGTACTTCCCGCGCGCCCCGCGCGCCTACCGGTCGGAGGCGGCGGGTTACGCCGCGGTGGCCGCGTCGCTGGCCGAGACGGTGGACGCGGGGCACACGATCGAGGCGCACCGGCTGGGTGCGCGCCGGGTGGCGCTCTCGGACCGGCGGGTTCTCGAGTGGACGCGCTGGGAGCGCTACACGCTCTGGCTGCGCACGGTGCTCTACCCCGTGGTCAACATGACGCACGCGCTGGTGGCGGGCTCGGTGCTGCTCCTCGGCGGAGTCTTCGTCCTCCAGGGGTGGATCTCCGTGGGCCAGTTGACGACCGGCGCGCTGTTCGCCCAGATGCTGAACGAGCCGGTCGGCATCGTGCTGCGCTGGTACGACGAACTCCAGGTCGCCCAGGTGTCGCTGGCCCGGCTGGTGGGCGTCCGCGAGATCGAACCCGCCGGGGGCGACGAGGCGGTCCGGCCCGAGGGCCGGGAGGTGCGGGCGGACAGCGTCCGCTTCGGCTACGCACCGGGGAACGACGTGCTGCACGACGTGTCCTTGGCCGTGCCGCCCGGTACGCGGGTGGCGCTGGTCGGTCCGTCCGGCGCGGGCAAGTCGACGCTGGGCCGGCTGCTGGCGGGGATCTACGCACCCGGCTCCGGCACCGTGACCTTGGGCGGCGCGGAACTGTCCCGGATGCCGACCGAGCGGGTGCGGCGGCATGTGGCGCTGGTCAACCAGGAGCACCACGTCTTCGTCGGCTCGCTGCGGGACAACCTGCTGCTGGCCCGGTCCGGCGCCGGCGACGAGGAGCTGTGGGCGGCGCTGAAGGTGGTGGACGCCGAGGAGTGGTCGCGGGCGCTGGAGAACGGGCTGGACACCGAGGTGGGCTCGGGCGGCCTCGCCCTCACCCCGGCCCAGGCCCAGCAGATCGCGCTGGCGCGGCTGGTCCTGGCCGACCCGCACACCCTGGTGCTGGACGAGGCGACGTCCCTGCTGGACCCGCGGGCGGCCCGGCGGCTGGAGAGCTCCCTGTCCAGGGTGCTGGACGGCCGGACGGTCGTGGCCATCGCCCACCGGCTGCACACGGCCCACGACGCCGACGTGATCGCGGTCGCGGAGGACGGCCGGATCAGCGAACTGGGCAGCCACGACGAACTGGTGGCGGCGGACGGGACGTACGCGGCGCTGTGGCGGTCCTGGCAGCGGTAGGCACGACCCCGCGCCGGGCCGTCGTCAGGCGGGCACCGGCCCGTTGATCGCGGCGAGGGCGCGGCGGTGGGCGTCGCCGCCGGGCGGCGCGCTCCCACCGGCCGCGAGGTCCGCGCGCCGGTGGTGAGCCGCCCGGTGGCCGGTGGCCGTCCGGTGTCAGGCGCCTCCCGCCGTCGACAGGCGGCCGTCGTCGCGGCCGGTCCCCGGGCGGGGCCGGCCCGCCGTCGCCCTTTCGAACAATTCGTTCACCGAGCCGGTGAAGCGGCGGCCCGCCACGAGGCGGCAGCCGATGGTCCAGGCGCCGGGGTCGTCGCCGAGCCGGCGGTCGGCCGCCTCCGTGATGCCCCGGAGCAGCCGCCTCGGCCCCCGCTCGTCGTGCTCCGTGATCACGCACTTCATCGGGTGCCACCGGGCGATCCCGGGCAGCCCCGCAGCGTCCCGCAGCAGCAGGTCGGCGGGGTGCGCGAGATCGAGGAGGTCGTCGACGCCGACGCCGGCCTCGCCCGTGTACGAGAAGGGCACCGCCAGGGAGCGGTCCGGCCGCATCGGCAGGGTGCGCAGCAGGTGCAGGCCCGTGGGGCGGTCGGACAGGAGCCGGGACCACACGAACTGGTCCGCTCCCCGGGTGGCCACCAGGACGCGCAGCTCCATCGGGCACTCGGGGTGGGCCACGATCTCGGGGGCACGCTCGCGCAGGAGCGGGCCGTCGGCGTCCACGGCCTGCCGTACGGCGTCCCAGTCGACCGCGATCCACCGCTCGTCGGGCTCCGGGTCCGCCTCCGCGGCGAAACTGCGGAAGAGGCGGTCGCGGCGGCGCCGTTCGGCGGCCAGGGCCGTGCGCAGCGCCCGTGGGCTCCGCTCGCGCAGGGACGTCTCGAAGGCGGGGCGGACCTTGTCGAGGAGTGCGCGGTCGCCCGCGGCCACGACCTGCCCGAGCAGGTCGTACCGGTCGGCGCGGGCCAGCAGCAGTCCGGCCGCCGTCTGCTCCTCGGCGTCCAGGTGGACGCGGTCGCGTCCGTAGCCCGGTTCGGGCCAGTCGGGCAGGAGGGCGCGCAGCCGCAGCAGCGGGTGGGAGGAGAGGAGGAAGTCGCGGGGGAAGGGGGCACCGGCGAAGGGCCAGGCGGCCTCGCCGTCGCGCCAGGCCGCCAGGAAGGGCGGCAGGTCGGCGTGGGCGAAGAAACCGGACAGGGAGCCGGGGCGGAAGCCGGAGGTCGCGCGGGCCCACTGCTGGTCGGGGTCGTGCAGCAGTCCCTCGAATGACGCGCGGCGCCGCTCGGTGCGTTTCTCGTCCTCGGCCGCCTCCCGGGCATGCCGGCGTACCGCGCGGTTCTTCTCCCACAATCCCTCGGGGAGCGCGTCGCGGGGCCGGTGGTCAGGCGCAGCCGGGTGGCGACTTCCTTCAACAGGCCGTAGGAGTTCGCGTAGTACAGCAGCGAGGGGATCGGCGAGGTGGCAGGCATGCGGCCACCGTAGGGGGACCGTCCGACGGGGCGTCAAGCTCCTTGCGCGGTGCCGGGGGGCGGCTCGAGGGCCGCCCCTCCGGAGGCTCAGAGCAGGTCCAGCGCGCCGATTCCCCCTATCCCGCCGGCCACCATGAACAGCGGCATCAGCACCTTGACCTCCACCCGGCTGCCGGCCCGGAACCGCATCGACTTCGGCGGTCCGACCGGGTACCAGCGCTTGCGGGCGATGGGGAGCGGCCAGAGGATCGGGCAGCCGGAGACGGTCAGGGCGTCCCCGATGTCGTGCACGAGGGCACCGAGCACGATGGGCAGGCCGAGCCACAGGTAGGGGTGGTCGGCGAACAGCCAGTCGGATCCGTGGCCGGGCCGGTCGAGCACCCCGGCCAGGATCCAGGCGCTGGTGGCGCCGAGCAGCCAGACCAGGACATCGCTGGAGGTCCGGGCCATCCGCCAGAGCAGTCCTTCGACGGCCAGCACCAGGTGGACGAAGAGGATGCCGAGCACGGCCCAGCGGCCGCCTTCCACGGCCAGCAGGGAGGTGCCGGCGCCGATGAGCAGCGCCCAGACCGCGGTGTGGGTGAGGGTGCGGTGGCCTCCGTTGCGCCGTGGGTCGCCCTTGCCGCGGGTGGCCTTGTAGACGCTGTGGGAGAGGGCGTCGATGACGCCGCAGAGGGTCCGCGATATCGGGCCGAAGGAGCGCGATATCGTCGCCGACTTGTGATCGAGGTCCGGGGCGAGGGCGGCTCCGGCGCAGATCAGGGCGCCGACGGTGAGCACCGGCCAGGGCATCGGATGTCCGGCGCCCGCGGCGGCGGCTCCCACCCCCAGCCAGGCCGCGGCCCCGGAGAGCGAGTGCGCCGGTCCCATCATGTTCTTTCCGCCCCTTCACCACCGGCGCCTTTCTCTTCCTGACGCCGTGTCGGCGACTCAGCGTAATGCCCGGATGATCATCGTTCGACCGGCCGGTTCCCGGATCCGGGCGGGGCCAGGCAGTATGGGGGTGTGACCCTTATCGATCAGATGCCGAGCCATGCCGACCCCGATGCCCTCTTCGAGGCCTTCTCGACCTGGGCCCAGGAGCGGGGCATCACGCTGTACCCCGCCCAGGAGGAGGCGCTGATCGAGGTGGTCTCCGGGGCGAACGTGATCCTCTCCACACCGACCGGCTCGGGGAAGAGCCTGGTGGCGGCCGGGGCCCACTTCACGGCGCTCGCCAATGATCAGGTGACCTTCTACACCGCGCCGATCAAGGCGCTGGTGTCGGAGAAGTTCTTCGACCTCTGCAAGATCTTCGGCACCGAGAACGTCGGCATGCTCACCGGTGACGCCTCGGTCAACGCCGACGCCCCGGTGATCTGCTGCACGGCCGAGGTGCTGGCCTCCATCGCCCTGCGGGACGGCAAGGACGCCGACATCGGCCAGGTCGTGATGGACGAGTTCCACTTCTACGCGGAGCCCGACCGCGGCTGGGCGTGGCAGATCCCGCTGCTCGAGCTCCCCCAGGCCCAGTTCGTCCTGATGTCGGCGACGCTGGGTGACGTCTCCCGGTTCGAGGAGGACCTGACCCGCCGCACCGGCCGGCCCACCGCGGTGGTGCGCTCGGCGACCCGGCCCGTCCCCCTGTCGTACGAGTACCGCACGACGCCGCTGACGGAGACGCTGACCGAGCTCCTCCAGACCCGGCAGGCGCCGGTCTACATCGTCCACTTCACGCAGGCGGCGGCCGTCGAACGGGCGCAGGCGCTGATGAGCATCAACATGTGCTCGCGCGAGGAGAAGGACGAGATCGCCAAGCTGATCGGCAACTTCCGGTTCACTACCAAGTTCGGCCGGAACCTTTCCCGGTTCGTCAAGCACGGCATCGGGGTGCACCACGCGGGCATGCTGCCGAAGTACCGGCGGCTGGTGGAGCGGCTGGCGCAGGCCGGGCTGCTGAAGGTGATCTGCGGTACGGACACCCTGGGCGTGGGCGTCAACGTGCCCATCCGCACGGTGCTGTTCACCGCCCTCACCAAGTACGACGGGCAGCGGGTGCGCACGCTGCGGGCTCGGGAGTTCCACCAGATCGCGGGCCGCGCCGGGCGGGCCGGCTTCGATACCGCGGGCTTTGTCGTGGCCCAGGCCCCGGACCACGTCATCGAGAACGAGAAGGCGCTGGCGAAGGCGGGCGACGACCCCAAGAAGCGCCGCAAGGTGGTCCGCAAGAAGGCGCCGGAGGGCTTCGTCGGCTGGACCGAGAACACCTTCGAGAAGCTCATCGCCTCCGAGCCCGAGCAGCTCACCTCCCGGTTCCGGGTCACCCACGCGATGCTGCTGGCGGTCATCGCCCGGCCGGGCAACGCCTTCGAGGCGATGCGCCGGCTCCTGGAGGACAACCACGAGCCGCGGAGGAACCAGCTGCGGCACATCCGCCGGGCCATCGCCATCTACCGCTCGCTGCTGGACGGCGGTGTGGTCGAGCGGCTCGACGAGCCCGACGCCGAGGGCCGCGTCGTCCGGCTGACGGTGGACCTCCAGTCGGACTTCGCCCTCAACCAGCCGCTGTCCACCTTCGCCCTGGCCTCGTTCGAGCTGCTGGACCCGGAGTCGCCGTCCTACGCGCTGGACATGGTGTCGGTCGTGGAGTCGACGCTGGACGACCCGCGGCAGATCCTCGCCGCGCAGCAGAACAAGGCGCGCGGCGAGGCGGTCGCGGAGATGAAGGCCGAGGGCGTCGAGTACGAGGAGCGGATGGAGCGGCTGATGGACGTCGGCTACCCCAAGCCGCTGGAGGAACTGCTGACGCACGCCTACGACGTCTACCGCAAGAGCCACCCGTGGGTGGGCGACCACCCGCTGTCGCCGAAGTCCGTCATCCGCGACATGTACGAGCGGGCGATGACCTTCACGGAGTTCACCTCCCACTACGACCTGGCGCGCACCGAGGGCATCGTGCTGCGTTACCTGGCGAGCGCGTACAAGGCGCTGGACCACACCGTGCCGGACGACCTGAAGTCGGACGACTTCGAGGACCTGATCGCCTGGCTGGGCGAGATGGTGCGGCAGGTCGACTCCAGCCTGCTGGACGAGTGGGAGCAGCTCGCGAACCCGGAGGTGGAGACGGCCGAGGAGGCGCAGGAGCGCGCCGACCAGGTCAAGCCGGTCACGGCGAACGCCCGGGCCTTCCGGGTGCTGGTCCGCAACGCGCTGTTCCGCCGCGTCGAGCTGGCCGCGCTCGACCGGGTCGGCGAACTCGGCGAGATGGACGCCGAGTCCGGCTGGGACGAGGAGCGGTGGGGCGCCGCGATGGACGCCTACTGGGACGAGTACGAGGAGCTGGGCACGGGCCCCGACGCGCGCGGCCCCAAGCTGCTGCGCATCGAGGAGAAGCCGGAGGACGGTCTCTGGCGCGTCCGCCAGACCTTCGCCGACCCGAACGGCGACCACGACTGGGGCATCTCGGCCGAGGTGGACCTGGCGGCGTCGGACGAGGAGGGCCGTGCGGTGATCCGCGTCATGGACGTGGGCCAGCTCTGACACCTGCCCCCGCCGCTGTCCGGATTCGGCCCTGTAGCGGGCCGGATCCGGGCAGCGCCGGCATACGGGAGCGGGGGGGCGGGCGGTCGCGCCGCTTGCGATGATCTTCACTCTGCTTGCCGCAAAGGACACCCACTGTCCTACTTCCTTCCTACCGTGGGAACCACCCGAAGGAACAAAACGGGAGGATTCCCCCATGAAGATCGCTGTTCTCGGTACCGGTGGCGGCGCGCGGGCCCATATCGCGCGGCTCGCCGGACTCGGGCACGAGGTGCACGTCGGCACGCGCGACCCGGAGGCCACGCTCGCCCGCACCGAACCCGACATGATGGGCGCCCCGCCGTTCGGCACCTGGCTCGCCGACCACCCGGGCGTCGAACTGCACACGTTCGCCGACGCCGCGGAGCGGGCCCCCGAGCTGGTCGTCAACGGCATCGACGGCCGCAACGCCGTCGCCGCCCTGTCCGCGGCCGAGGAGCAACTGGCGGGCAAGACGCTCGCCGACTACGCCGTCCCGTACGTCTACAACCCCGACGTCGACCACCCCTGGCCCACGCCCTGGGGCACGATGCCGAAGCTCGACCCGTGCCACACCGACAGCCTCGCCGAGCGGATCCAGCGCGCGCTGCCGCGGACGAAGGTCGTCAAGGCGTTCGTCACGCAGGAGCAGGACACCGTCGTCGACCCCGAGGCCGTCGGCGGGGGCGACCACACCATGTTCATCGCGGGGGACCACGCCGACGCCAAGGCGGCCGTCACCGACCTGCTGAGGGCCTACGGCTGGACGGACGTCCTCGACCTGGGCCCGCTGGTCTCCGCCCGCGGCATGGAGATGTACGCCCACATGCACTCGGCCATCGGCTTCGCCCTCGGCTTCGGCACCCCTTTCGGCATCAAGGTCGTCCGCTGATCCGTTCCGACGGAGACCGCCTCCGCGCGCCCGCGTCCGCGGGATGCCGCCGGGCCGGCCGGCCGGCGCTCCGTCGCCCGGCGCGTCCCGGCACGGTCCGCAGCCACCCGGCGGAACGCTCCCGGCGGCCTGCCGTCCCCGGCCGTCCGCTCCGCGCGAGGAGCCGGTCGAGGACCCGCCATACGGAGTGCGTGCCACCGGGGGCAGTCGGCTGAGCGGGGACGTCGGCGCCCAGGGCGTCGCTTCCCGAGCAGGGGACGTGGGAGTCGCTCGACGGTGGCGGATGCGACGCCGCGGCGTCGGCCGCCGGGAGTTCGCATGCCGGGAGTTGGGACGCCGGGGGCTCGGCTGCCAAGGGCTCGGCCGCCCGTCGCCCTTCGACCACGCCCGGCTCGCCGGCCGAGGGGCGCACGGACGGTGGCGTCCGATCGCCCGAGGCGGCGCCGGCTGCTTCCCCACCCGGGCTTTCTCCGCCTGCGGTTACCCCAACCGGGCTTTCCCCGCCCGCGGTTACCCCGACCAGGCTCTCCTCACCCGCGGTTACCCCGTCCGAGGCTTCAGCGCCCCGGGACACATCCGGTGACGGCACGAGCGGGCGGCCCCCGCCACCGACGGCCGTCACCACCCCGTCACCCGCGACGCTCTCCGGCCCAGCACCTACCACCCCAGCGCCTACCGACCCGATGTCCACCGACTCCGGCAGCGCTCGGTATCCCCGCGCCTCGACGGTCAGGGCCGCCCGCACGCGCGCCTGGTAGTGCGCGACCTCGTCGGGTCCGTCGGCGAACACCAGCCCCTCCACCGCCGCGCGCCCGGCGGGCGCCGACGGGCGCACGGAGGTCAGCGCCGGGCGGAGGGCGCTGATCCAGGCGCGTTCGGCCGGGTCGGGGACGGCGGGAACCAGTTGGACGGGAGAGAGGACGGCCGCGGCGGCGGCCGCCCGCTGCCAGGGGTCCCCGGCCTGGGTCGTCAGCTGTTCCACGCGCAGACCGCGCCAGCGCACGCCCCGTCGGTCTCCGCCGTCGTCCGCCGCCGCGCGGAGGTCGGCCGGGAGTCTGCCGGTCAGCAGGTCCGGCCGGCGTTCGGCGAACTCGACGACATCCGACGCGAGGTACCGCCAGACGACCGCCCCGTAGCGGTTGATCCAGAACCGCGCGGGGACGAGGAGGCCGCCCCGGGCCAGCCGGGTGAAGCGCGCCGGAGCGATGCCCGCGAGCTCGGCGCCCTCCGCCGTGCCGACCGTCCGCAGCCGGGACCAGAGGGCGTCGGGGAACCCTTCGGCCGACCGGTGCCGCTCGATGTCCTCTCCGCGGATCCGCCGCGGCCCCTCCGGCCCGGACATGACCGTCCGCACCTCCCCCACCTGCACGGCGAGGTCCAATTCCCCGATCTTCAAACCCAGTTCCCGCGCCGCGCGCCCGAAGGGGACGCCGCCCTCCGCCGCGCTCCCGGACATGCACCGATCCGCCATGACACTCTCCCGCCACTCGTCGACTACTCTCAGTGACGACTGTAGAGGAGGGGTCTGACAACGCCTCAGGCGTCGCTCCCGTCACGGCATCGCGCTCTCACGACGGCCGGCTCACTCCGCACGCGGCGGGCCGGTTCGCCCCCGCACGCTCACTCCCGGCCGGCACTCCCCCGTCACCCCTGCCGACCGTGACACTCCCCAGGGCCCCGCCACGGACCGTCCGGATCGGACCCCACACCAGGCTCCGGCCCAGTCCCCATGCCCGGCTCCGGACCGGGTCCCACACCCGACTCCGGACCGGTCCCCACACCGGCCCCCTCAGCCACACCGGCCCCCTCAACCGCCCCGCCCGACCCGGCGGCCCACGCCGCCACCCGGTCGGCCAGCACGGTCATCTCGTAGGCGATGCTCCCGACGTCCGCCGTACCGCTCCCCAGCACACACAGGCAGTTCTCGTCCCCGGCGGCCGTCACGAAGAGGACGCCGCCATCGAACTCGATCATCGTCTGCCGTACCCGGCCCGCCCGGAACTGCCGGCCCGTACCCTGGGCCAGGCTGTGCAACCCCGAGGCGACGGCGGCCAGATGTTCGGCGTCCTCCCTGGTCAGCCCTTCGCTGGCGCCCGTCACCAGGCCGTCGTTGGACAGCACGAGGGCATGCCGTACGCCCTCGGCCCGCCGCGTCAGGTCGTCGAGTATCGCTTCGAACTCCTTGCCGAACCCTTTGCCGAGCCCCATGCGCCGCCTCCCGCTCCGCGTTCCCCGGCAGTGTCGTGCAAGCCTCGCTCACCCGTCGGCGGTCGGCAAGCACGCGATGCGGGGCGGACCTTGACGGCCGGAGGCCGCGCACGTTCGGCCGGAGCGGCGTTCAGCGACCGCCCGCGAGCATCTGGGACCGGCCCGCACCCTCCTCGCGTCCGGCCTCGGGCCGGCCCCCGCCCTCCCCCCATCCGGTCTCGGGAACCCCGGCGACCGCCGCCACGAAGGCGTCCGGGTTGTCGAACATCATCATGTGACCGGCTTCCGGAACGGTCCGAACCACCACACCGGCTTCCTCCAGCCCCTCCCGCCCCGCGAGTTCGCCGCTCAACTCGCCCTGCAGATACATCCGCGGGATACGCAGACCGGTCAGCATCGCCCGCATCGTCGGCCGCGTGCCGCGGACCAGCCAGGTGGCGCTGCGGTGCAGTGCCGTCGGGTCGGTCAAGCGCATCGTCGCCGCCCACGCGCCCCCGACCCGGCCCAGCGTCTCCTCGAAACCGCCGCCCCGCACAAACGTCTCCTCGCTGTAGCGCGCGATGCCGCTGCTCCCCGCGGCCGCGGGCGGGTTCGGGTCGAGGTTGGCCTCGGCGAGAACGAGGCGCGAGACCAGGCCGGGCCGGCGGTGGGCGAGGACGACGGCGACCGCTCCGCCCATGCTGTGGGCGACGAGTTCGGCACCTCCGGCCCCCGCCGCGTCCAGGACGGCACCGAGCGCGTCGGCGTGCTCCTCCAGGGTGTAACCGAAGTCGGCGGGCCGGTCACTCGTCCCGTGCCCGGGCAGGTCGACGAAGAGGGAACGGCGGCCGCCGAGGGCCGGATGCGCGGCGATATGGGCGTGATGGACAGCGGAGGCGGCACCGAGTCCGTGGACGTACACCAGTGGCGCGCCGTCCCCCCGTGCCTCGGTCCACCGGATCCGCGCCCCGCCGGAGGTGAACTCCGTCTCCCGCATCGTCATGCCCGTCACACTTCCCTCGCCGTCGTCCCGTGGCCACCGCTCGGCGGTGACGACCGAGAGAATAGATCGTTTCGACCTATCTCGCATCCGTCTTATGCCCCGGGGGCAGAGGGCAAGGGCGACGAAAGGCCCTCACCCTCCGTCTGCACGGCCCCTCCTCCCCTGCCCACGGGTTCAACACCCCGTGAACCGGGCACACTTGCACAACCGCAGGAAGAGCCGCTCATGGGGGCAGGTGATCCGCGTGCTCGAAAGGCTTCGCAGGCACTTACGGCCGGCAGGACAGGACGGGGGCGCGTCTCCGCCGCGCCCGCCGGAGCGGCAGCACAACCTGTTCGAGGCCGCGGCCGTCTACATCGCGGCCTGTGCCGAGAACGATCCCGACCGGAGCGCCGAGGCCGCGCGCTGGGTCTCCCCCGAGGCGCTCAGCTTCGGGGTGAACGAGCTGGCCTGCCGCGCCCTCGTCGCGCTCGCGCGGGAGCGCGGCACGTCGCCGCAGCACGTGGCGCGGAGCCTGCTCGGCCTTCCGGCCGCCTGACCCCGACGCTCAAGGCCCGGCGATTTCCGAACGGCTCAGTCGATTTCCGAACGACTCAGTCGACTTCCGAACGGATCGGTCGTCCTCCGAACGGCTCAGTCGGCTTCCGTCCGTTCACGACGGCCTTGGGCGGCCTCGGCTCGGCATCCCCGGCAGCCCGCAGGCCGTCCACCCCCGCCCCGGCGACCGTTCCCCGGAGCGTCAGCCGGAAGACGTGTACATGCCACGGCCGGGCTCTACGCTGCCGACGCACCCCGCACCCCATCCCGCGCGCGTCGGCATCACAGCGCCCCTCACCCCCACCCCGGAGGCCCCCGTGCCCCTCTCCCCACTCCCCCGCAGACGTCACCTCGGCGCGCTCGCCGCCGCCCTCGGGCTGGCCGCCGGCTCCCTCGGCCTCTGGTCGGCCACCTCCTCGGCGTCGCCCACGACGGCGGTGCCCACACCGGACCACGTCGTGGTCGTGGTGTTCGAGAACCACGCGTACGACCAGGTCATCGGCTCCTCCTCCGCCCCCTACCTCAACTCCCTGGCGGCGGGCGGCGCCAGCCTCACCGCCTCCTACGCCGAGACCCACCCCAGCCAGCCCAACTACTACGCCCTCTTCTCCGGGGACACCCAGGGCGTCACCGACGACAGCTGTGTGGACGTCGGCTTCAGCGACACGCCCAACCTGGCCACCGAACTCGCCGACAAGGGCGGATCCTGGGCCAGTTACAACGAGTCCCTGCCCGCCGAGGGCTCCACCACCTGCTCCAGCGGCCGGTACCGGCAGAAGCACAACCCGTGGTTCGGCTTCGGCAATGTGCCGACCGACACCGCGCACACCTTCGACGCCTTCCCCAAGGACTACTCCAAGCTGCCGACGGTGTCCTTCGTGGTCCCGAACATGTGCAGCGACATGCACGACTGCTCGGTGTCCACCGGTGACACCTGGCTCAAGAAGAACCTCCAGGGCTACGCGGACTGGGCGAAGACCCACAACAGCCTGCTGCTGGTCACCTTCGACGAGGACAACCGGCTGAGCGGCAACCGGATCCCGACCGTCCTCTACGGCCAGCCGGTCAAGTCCGGCGCCACCTCCTCGACCACGTACAACCACTACGACGTGCTGCGCACGATCGAGGACATGTACGGCACCGCGCACGCCGGCAACGCGGCGCGCGGCAAGGACATCACCGGCGTCTGGAACAGCTGACCGTGTACCTCGCGGACAGCCGTACGTCCCCGGCGCCCACCGCGCCCGCCGGCCGGACCCGACGGTCCGGCCGGCGGTACGCCGCCGTCCCCGGCACGGTGCTCGTCCTGGGGACCGTCAGCCTGGTCACCGACGTGTCCTCGGAGATGGTCACCGCCGTCCTGCCGCTCTATCTCGTGGCCGGACTGGGCCTCTCCCCGCTCGGCTTCGGCCTCCTGGACGGCGTCTACAACGGGGTCAGCGCCCTCGTCCGGCTCCTCGGCGGCGGGCTCGCCGACCGCGGCGCGGGGCCCAAGGCCGTGGCCGCCGCCGGCTACGGCCTGTCGGCGCTCTGCAAGCCGCTGCTGCTCGCCGTGCACACCGTGCCGCTGATCGGCGCGGTCCTGGCCGCCGACCGTACGGGCAAGGGGCTGCGCACGGCGCCGCGCGACGCCATGATCTCGCTGGCCTGCGAACCGGCCGAGCGGGGGCGTGCGTTCGGGACGCACCGGGCGATGGACACCGCCGGCGCCCTGCTCGGCCCGGTGGCCGCGTTCCTCATCCTCCGCGTCGCCGCCGGTGGTTACGACGCGGTGTTCACCGTGAGCGGGTGCACGGCGGCGCTCGGGGTGCTCGTCCTGCTGCTGTTCGTCCCCGGGCGCTCCGGTACGCCGGAGCAAGCCGCCGGCCGTACGGCGCAGAACGCGCCCCGCACGCCGGTGCGCGCGCTGCTGCGCCGGCCCGCGGTCCGCCGACTGGCCGTGTGCGCGGCGCTGTTGGGGCTGACGACGGTCAGCGACTCGTTCCTCTACCTGACGCTGCAACGCCGCCTGGACCTGTCGGAGTCCTGGTTCCCGCTGCTGCCGCTGGGCACGGCGGCGGCCTTCCTGCTGCTGGCGGTGCCGGTCGGCGTCCTGGCCGACCGGTTCGGCCGCCGGCTGTGCTTCGTCTGCGGCCATCTGGCGCTGCTGGGGGCGTACGTGCTCCTCGTCGCGCCCCTCGGGGACTCCCCCACGCTCGCCGGGGCGGTGCTCCTGCTGCACGGCTCCTTCTACGCGGCCACGGACGGCGTCCTCGCGGCGGCGACGGCCGACGCGGTGCCCGAGGCGGTGCGCGGCAGCGGTCTGGCCGTGGTGCAGACCGGCCAGGCGGGGACCCGGTTCGTCTGCTCGATCGCGTTCGGCGCGGCCTGGACGGCCTGGGGCGACCGTACGGCGCTGGGGCTGGCGGCCGTCGGACTGGCCGTCTCGGCGCTGGCCAGCGCGCGTCTGCTGCGTCCCGCGACGCCGGAGGGCATCCACGGGGAGAGCGAGGTGGCCCGTTGAGACGCGCGCACCGGATCATCGTGCTGCTCGTCGCGGTCCTCGTCCTGGGCGGTGTGGCCCTCGGGGCGACCCTGCACGCGGCGGACCGCGCGGCGGAGAAGGACCGCGTCCAGGCCGGCGGCCCCGAGGTGCGCTCCGGCGAGGTGGTCCTCGGGACGCCGGGCCGCGCGGTCTTCCGCAATATGGCGTGGGGGCCGCACCGGGACGAACTCACCTCGGTGGCCGAGGCGGACCCGTCCGGTCCGCGCACCGCCTCGGGCGTGCGGTGCCTGCGGTTCCACTCCGACGCGGGCACCGGCGTCTGCCTCCAGGCGGTGCACGGGGCGCTCCGGGACAGCTACCGCGCCGTCGTGCTGGACGCGCGCCTGCGGGAGGTCCGGCGGTACGCCCTGGCGGGCATCCCGAGCCGGACCCGGGTGGCGCCCGGTGGTCGGGTCGCGGCGTGGACGGTCTTCGTCAGCGGCGACTCGTACGCGGGCAGTTCCTTCTCCACCCGCACGTCCATGCTCGACCTCCGGTCGGGAAGCCTGGACCGCAGCCTGGAGACGTACCGCTTCTTCCTGGACGGCAAGGAGCACAGGGCCGCCGACCTCAACGTCTGGGGCGTCACCTTCGCCGACGACGACCACTTCTACGCCACGGTCGCCACCGGCGGCCGGACCCACCTCGTCCGCGGCGACCGCTCGGCGAGGACCCTGCGCTCGCTGCACACCAACGTGGAGTGCCCGTCGCTCTCCCCCGACGGCACCCGCGTCGCCTACAAGAAGCGCGTCGCGGGGGCGTCGTCCGACGCCCCCTGGCGGCTGTACGTACTCGATCTGGGCACCCTGCGGGAGACCGCGACGGCGGAACGGCGGAACATCGACGATCAGGCCGTCTGGCAGGACGGGCACACCCTCGTGTACTCGCTGCCCGGTGACTACGGCTCCGACCTGTGGACGGTGCCGGCCGACGGGTCCGGACGGCCGCGGACGCTGCTGGAGGCGGCCCTCGCTCCGGTGTTCACGCCGGCGTCGCGCGGGTGACGCCGACGCGGGCGCGCCGTCCGGACGACGCTCAGGCCGCGGGCGCCAGTTCGATGCGGCCGAAGAGGAGGGCGTAGCCCCGGGGCAGTTGGGCCAGGATCCGGCCGGTGAGCTCCTCCCCGGCCGTTCCGGCGAGCTCGGTGAGGACGGTGCCGGTGGCCCACCGGGCGGACGGCGGGGCGGTGTCCAGGGCGGCGGCGACGGCCTCGACGAACTCGGAGGCGGTCAGCGGCTGGGTGAGCGGGATGCTGCCCGCCAGGACCGCGCCGGCCTCGGGAGGCAGGAGCGCCGCGAGTTCGCAGCGTTCCTCACCGGTGACGTG
Organism: Streptomyces sp. CA-181903; assembly: GCF_050937075.1. Taxonomy (NCBI): domain Bacteria; kingdom Bacillati; phylum Actinomycetota; class Actinomycetes; order Kitasatosporales; family Streptomycetaceae; genus Streptomyces; species Streptomyces sp. CA-181903. Next base: position 6,819,009 of record NZ_JBNJLY010000001.1, on the reverse strand, counting down.
TCCGCCCAGGACGGCCAGGACGGCCCGCAGGACGTCCTCCGCCTCCCCGTCGGTGGTGTACCGGCCCGCGGCGCGTATCCGCCGCACGAGGTCGTGCCAGGTCATGCGTTCCGATTCCTTCCTGTTCGCGGGCCTGTCCGCGGTCCTGTTCACGGTCTTGCTCACGGCCCTGTTCACGATCGGGGCTCCCGGGCGCGGCGCCGGCCGGGGCGGTGGGGCGGTCACGCCTCGCCGGGGCGGCCGAAGAGGAGGTCGTATCCCGGCGGGAGCTGGAGCAGGACACGGCGCATCAGATCCCTGTCGACGGCCTCGGCCACCACGCTGAGCACGGCGCCGGTGTCCCACAGGGCCGTCTCCTCCGTCGCTCCCTCGATCCAGGCCGCCGCCGCGCGGACGAACCGCTCCGCGCTGAGCGGTTCCGCGGCGGGCAGCGGGTTGAGGAGGATCAGGGAGTAGGTCTCGGGCAGCCGCGCGGCCAGCCGGTTCCGTTCCTCCCCCACGAGGTGCGCGCCGAGCAGCGCGAGGACGACCCGGGCCGCCCGGTCCGCCTCCTGCCGCGACGCGTACGCGCCCCGTTCCCGGACCGCTTCCAGGAACGCGTCGTTCCTCATGTGCGTCACCGCCGCCTCCTCGGGTGTGCGCCCGGCGGCGGGCGGGTCGGGCCCCGCCCGCCGCGCGCTGTACGCGGTGCTTCCGGTCAGCCGCTGATCGGCGTTCAGCCGCTGATCTGCTTGGGCTGCTCCCCGCCGGAGATGGTGATCTTGCGGGGCTTGGCGCGCTCGGCGATCGGGATGCGCAGGGTCAGCACACCCGCCTCGTAGTCGGCCTTGATGTGCTCGGTGTCGAGGGTGTCGGCCAGCATCAGCTGGCGGGAGAAGACGCCCAGCGGCCGTTCGGAAAGCTCCATCTGCACGGAGTCCGCCTTCACGGCCGGCCGGCGTTCGGCCTTGACGGTCAGCATGTTCCGCTCGACGTCGATGTCGATGGCGTCCGTGGAGACGCCGGGCAGGTCCAGCGCGATCACGTACTCGTCGCCCTCGCGGTAGGCGTCCATCGGCATCGGGGACGGCCTCGACCACGTACCGGTCGTCCCCAGGAGCTGCTGGGTGAGCCGGTCGAGCTCGCGGAACGGGTCGGTGCGCATCAACATCGGGAAACACCTCCACTGGTCCTGGCACTTGCCAATGCGCTTCACCTGTTCCTGTTGTAGCATGTCGTCGGAACGATGACAACCGAGATGTCATCACGAGGGTGACATCCGGGAGGGAGACCCAGTGTCCGAACCAGCCGACCGCCCCGAAGCGTCCCCGGCCCCCGGGCCGGCCTCGCTCCTGGCCGCCGCCGCGGCTCTCAGCACCATCGACCGGGCCGTGCGCGGCGCCGGGACGGCGGCGCGGGAGGACGGGGGCGGGGTCGACCCGAGCACCGGGCCGACCCGTGTCGAACAGGCCCTGGCCACGCTCCTGCTGCTGCGCGAGGTGCGCCACCAGCTCGCCGAATGGGAGCCCGGCCTCATCGAGGCGGCCCGGGAGGCGGGCGCCAGCTGGGCCGAGCTCGCCCGTCCGCTGGGCGTGACCAGCCGCCAGGCGGCCGAGCGCCGCTACCTGCGGCTCCGCCCCGACGTCACGGGGGCCACCGGCGAGGAGCGGGTGAAGGCCACCCGCGACCGCCGCGCGGCCGAGCGCACCGTCACCGCCTGGGCCCGTGACAACGCGGCCGACCTGCGGCGGCTCGCCGGCCAGATCACGTCCCTGCCCGGCCTCCCCGCCGAGGCCGCCACCCCCATCGGCCACCTGTCCCGCGCCCTCGCCCAGGACGACGCGGCCCACCTCGTCGGCCCCCTGGCCGACACCCATCCGCATCTGCGCGCGGACCACCCCGATCTCGCCGCGCGCGTGGACGCGGTCACCCGGCACACGGACCGGCTGCGGCAGGACAGCGATGTACGCCGGCAGCAGCCCGGCTGACGGGGCCTGTCACCGCCCGCCGAGACGCGCGTGAACGCCCGCGCCCTGGCAGGCGGCCCGCGAGCCACCGGATCGGCCGGGCTCCAGCACCTGTCCGGCGGATCGCCGTGGGCTTCCGACGCGCGTCAGGCAGGCCCGCTCGCCACCATGCCGGGATCAGCCGGATACGCCCGATGCCTTGATGCGTGGGCGGCCTTCCGCTCGCGATCCGCATCCGCCGGACACGGCTCGCCGATCCACCCGAACCCGCCGGACGGCCCCCGGCTAACGCCCCAGTTCCTTCCGCGACACCCGGCGCAGCCGCTTGCGCTGCGCGGGGTCGAGCAGGAGGTACGCGCCGACGGGCACGCCCACCATCACCAGCACCGCCGGCCAGAAGGGCAGCACCAGCAGGAGGAGCGCTCCCACCGCCACGCCACCGGCGGCGACCTTCGCCCTGCCGCTCATCTCCGTGCCTCCTCGCGCTCCGATACGTGCTCCGATACGTGCTGCGATGCGCGCTCCGACTCCGCGCTCCGACCGGTTTCCACGCCGCCCGGACAACGCCCGGCGTCCGCGCCCGGTTCCCGCCTCCAGTGTGCTCCCGGAGCGGGGATCCGGCCGCGCCACCGCAGCGGTGAACCAGCGGTGCTCCCCAAACGGTGAGCTCTCGGAGCGAGGATCCGGCCGCGCTCCCGGAGCGTTCGGCCGGCGCCCTCCCCGACGGCCCCCGCCGCGCGCCCTGTACCCTCGGCGGCCCCCGTCCGCACCACCGCCGCGCCGCGCGCCCAGCCCCGAGGAACGCACCGCTCCGTGACCCCGCCGCCCACCCCGACCGCCGCCGAGGCCGCCCTGCTCGCCCGCTGCTCCGCCGTCTTCCTGCCGGCCGAGCCGCCCGGCGCGGGCCGCGTGGCCTTCTGGCGGCCGGACGGGACGACTCCCGACGTGCGCGGGCCCGTGGAAGCGATCGCAGTCGGCTCCGGCGCGGCCCCGGCGGAGGTGAGCGCCCTGGTCCTGCCCGTGCGCGCCGCCCTGCCCGCCCTCACCCGCGCCCGCGCGGCCGGCGCCGGCGGGACCACCGCCTTCTGGGGCACGGCCGCCGTCCTCGGTCTGCAACTGGCCGCGCGCGGGCGCCTGTTCCCGGGGCCGGGCGACACCGTGCCCCTCGCCCCCGAGGACCTCCGGCGCGTCCGCGACCTGGCCGGCACCATGCCGCCCGGCGCGAGCCCGCTCCCCGCGCCCGAACCGGAGCGGCTGGTCCTCGCCTTCCTCGACGCCGTCGCCGACGGCCTGCCCCGCTCCCCCGGCGCCGTACCCCCACCTCGTCACCGGCCGGCCACCGGCCCGTCGAGCCCGAATCCGGGGCCGGATCCCGTACCGGAACCCGCACCGGAAGCCGCCGCCACGGCCGTCCGGCTCTCCCTCCGTGTCGAGGCCCACGGCCTGACGGCGACCGGCGACCGCGACTCCGGCCCGCGCGTCCGGGCCGTCCTCCAGGTGCACGACCTCGCCGACCCGGCGCTGGTCGCCGACGCCGCCGACGTGTGGTCCGGCGCCTCCCCGGCCGCGTCCCTCCGCGGCCCGGGCGCCCGGGCCGGCGCCCGGCTCGCCCTGCGCCGCGCCGCCCGTGCCTGGCCCGCCCTGAAGCCGCTGCTGCCGGCCGCCGCCCCCGACGCCCTCGACCTGACCGACGCGGAGACCGTCGAGCTGCTCGGTCCCGCCGGCGCGGCGCTGGACGCCGCCGGCGTCGAGGTGCACTGGCCGCGCGAGCTCGTCCGCACCCTCACCGCGCACGCCGTCGTCGGCCCGCCGGAGGGCGACGGCGAGCCGGCGCGCCCGGACCGGCGCCCGGCCGGCCCGCCCGCCTTCCCGTCCGGCGCCCTGCTGGAGTTCCGCTGGCGCCACGCCCTCGGCGGCGTGGAGCTGAGCCGCGCCGACCTCGACCGGCTCGCCGAGGCGCGCCGCCCGGTGGTGCGGCTGCGGGACAGGTGGGTGCTGGTCGACCCGGCCGCCGTCCGCCGCGCCCGCGCGCGGCGCCCCCGCGCGGTCGCCCCGGTCGAGGCCCTGGGCATCGCCCTCACCGGCCGGGCCGCGACCGGGGAGGGCCCCGACGAGACGGTGGAGGTCCGCCCGGTCGGCCGGCTGGCGGCCCTCCGGGACCTGATCGCGGACCCCGGCGCCGCCCCGGAGCCGGTACCCCACCCGGCCGGTCTCGCCGCCACCCTGCGCGACCACCAACTCCACGGCCTGGCCTGGCTGGACCGCATGACCTCGCTCGGGCTCGGCTGCTGCCTGGCCGACGACATGGGGCTGGGCAAGACCGTCACCCTCATCGCCCTGCACCTGCGCCGCCGCGCCCGGCCCGGGGCGGCGGGCCCGACACTCGTCGTCTGCCCCGCCTCCGTCCTGGGCAACTGGCAGCGGGAGATCGAACGTTTCGCCCCCGGCGTCCCCGTCCGCCGCTTCCACGGCACGTCCCGCTCCCTGGCCGGGCTGTCGGCCGACGAGTTCGTCCTCACGACGTACGGCACGATGCGGCGGGCCGCCGCCGACCTCGAGGGCGCCGGGTGGGGCCTGGTCGTCGCCGACGAGGCCCAGCACGTCAAGAACCCGCACTCCGCCACCGCCCGTCGGCTGCGCGCCATCCCCGGGCAGACCCGCGTCGCGCTCACCGGCACCCCCGTGGAGAACGACCTCACCGAGCTCTGGGCCATCCTCGACTGGACGACGCCCGGCCTCCTCGGCCCGCTGGACGCGTTCCGCCGGCGCCACGCCCGGGCCGTCGAGTCCGGCACCGACCCGGACGCGGCCCGGCGCCTCGCCGCGCTGATCCGCCCGTTCCTGCTGCGCCGCCGCAAGTCCGACCCGGGCATCGCTCCCGAGCTCCCGCCCAAGGCGGAGACCGACCGCGTCGCCGCGCTCACGGCCGAACAGGCCGGGCTGTACGAGGCGGTGGTGCGCGAACGGCTCACCGAGATCACCGAGGCGGACGGCCCACGGCGGCGCGGACTGGTCGTCAGGCTGCTGACGAGCCTGAAGCAGATCTGCAACCATCCGGCGCAGTTCCTCAAGGAGGACACGGCACCGCGTCTCGCGGGCCGCTCGGGCAAGCTGGAGCTGCTGGACGGGCTGCTCGACACCGCCCTCGCCGACGGTGCCGGTGTGCTCGTCTTCACCCAGTACGTACGGATGGCCCGCCTCCTGGAACGACACCTCGCCGACCGCGGTGTGCCCGCGCGCCTGCTGCACGGCGGCACTCCCGTGGCCGGCCGGGAAGAGCTGGTCCGGCGCTTCCAGAGCGGTGAACTTCCGGTTCTTCTGCTGTCGTTGCGAGCCGCGGGCACGGGCCTGAACCTCACCCGTGCCGAGCACGTCGTGCACTTCGACCGCTGGTGGAACCCCGCCGTGGAGGCCCAGGCCACCGACCGCGCCCACCGCATCGGCCAGACCCGTCGCGTGCACGTGCACCGGCTGGTCACCGAGGGCACCGTCGAGGACCGTGTCGCGGAACTCCTGCGCCGCAAGCAGGCCCTGGCCGACGCCGTCCTGACGGCGGGGGACGGCGGGATGACGCCGCTGACCGAACTGACCGACGCGGAGCTGACGGATCTGGTGACCCTGCGGGCACCGCGCCCTTGAAGGCCGGAGGCGGCAGGAGCACCCGCCCGCCCCGCGGATGATCCCCTACGCGCCGGCCCCTGCCCCCGCCCGCCGTTCCGCCCCGCTCACCGTGCTCCCACCGCCGACACCCCGCCGGGCAGACCGGACGGCAGGGCCGTCGGGAACGCGGTCGGGAGCCGGGGGAGCCGGGTCGGGAAGGCCGTGGGGAATGCGGAGGGGAGTTCCGTGGGGAACCCCGAGGGCAGGAGACCGGACGGGAGGCTGGTGGGCAGCCCGCTGGGGAGGGCCGTCGGAAGGTCTCGGGGCAACGAGGGGGTCGCGGAGGCGCGGGCCGTCGGCGTGGTGTCCGGTGCGGGGCGGCCGCGGTCGTCCTTCGCGACCAGGGCGACGGCGAGTCCGACGCCGCACGCCAGCAGCACGACGAGCGCGCCGATGACGAGCCACCGCCGGCGCCGACCGCCGCCTTCGCCCCCGTCCGGCGGCGGTGGCGGCGGCCAACCCGGGGGTGCGGGGCCGAACGCGCCGGGAGGCGGGCCGGGCGGGCGGTCGCGGGGCGGCTGGGGCGGGGTGGCCATGCGTCCAGCGTCCTCCCCCGGGCGCCACCGCCACCCGGGGCCGACAGGACCGTCACACGGTCCGCGCGGGAGCATGACATTCCGTCATGCGGCGCCCGGCACAGGCCCGCGTGGCGGAGCCCACCGTACCGACGATCCGACCGTACGATTTTCCGAGTGACGGTCGATATGCACCAGAATGTCACCGCGGCGAAGGCGCGGGCCGCCTGCCTCCTGCTGGCCTTCCGGCACGGCAACCAGCGCGCCTTCGACGACGGCCTGCCCGGAGACATGGCGGCGGACGAGGCCCGGTACCTCGTCGCGGCCCTCGTCTGGATCGCCAACGAGGCGGTCCGCAAGGTGTACCGGCCCGGCGTCGCCGACCGGGTGCTGCGGCACCTCGCCGGACGGTCGCCGGACGAGCTCGGCTGGGTCCGGACGGACGAGGAGGCCGCGCCCGATGTCGCCTTGCTGCTGGAATCGGTGTGGCGGGAGGACCCGGACGCGGTCCGCGAGCTGGTGCGGACCACGCCCGACACCACGTTCCTGCTTGGCAAGCTCCTCCACGCCGTGGCCCTGCTGCTGCCCCGGGTCCCGGAGGACGCGTTCCGCCACGTGCTCAGCGAGCTGCGCGGAGGAACGCCTCAAGACCCGCCAGATCGTCCGTGTTGAGGTGGTCGACGCCGGCCGCCAGCAGCTCCCGCCACACCGCCTCCCGCGCCGGTCCCGGCAGGTCGGGTGTCGCCCAGAACCGCACCCGCCGGTGCTCGGCGTGCGCCCGTCGGACGATCCGCCGCAGCGCCGCCCGTTCCCCGGCGGGCATCGGCCCCACGCCCTGCCAGCGGAAGTTCTGCCCCCAGTTGTCGCTGACGAGCGGGAGGAACGAGGCGGGCGCCGCGGTACCGAGGTCCGTCAACCGCCCGTCGTAGAAGGCGTACCGCACCCGTTCCGCCTCCATCGGCCCGCGGGCCGCGCGGTCGCCGGAGACCACGGCCGTCACCGCGCCGGTCCTGACCCGGCCGTCCGCGCAGCCGGTGAGCATCTCGCGGTAGCGGCGCAGTTCCCGCGACAGGGCGCGGTACGTGGCGTCGCCCGCGGACTTGACGTCGATCAGCAGTTGCAGGGAGCTGTCGTAACCCCGGTACACCCGGCCGCCGTTGGCCCGGACGCGGCGCAGCAGCGGGTCGAGGTAGAGCGCGGCGAGGGTGCGCCGCGGGTCGAGGCCGGCGGGGTCGTGGGCGACGAGGAGCTTGTCGCCGACGAGCCAGATGTCCGCCTCGACGCTGCCGAAGCCGTGGGAGAGGGCGTCGGTGAGCGGGTGCGGGTGCTCGTAGTCGTTGTGGGCGTGCGCGCGGCGCAGGGGCGGCGGGGTGTGTCTGCCGCGCGCGGTGCCGGCGAGGGCGGGCGGGGCGACGGTGCCCGCGAGGGCGGCGCCCAGGGTGACGACGACGGCGCGGCGGGTGTGGCGCGACGGTCCGGGGCGGCCGGAGACGGACGGGGTCACGGTCCCTCCAGGGGAGCGGGTGTTCGGGGGACGCGCACGCGGACCGTGCGCGGGATACGCCTGTGCTGCGCGTGTTGCTGTCAGTGAAGTATCGGGGCCCGAAAGGCTGTTCGGCAGGGACGTGCCGAGAGTTGCCGGGATCGACGCCGGTGCTTTCGCCGCCGTTCTTCCGGGGCAGGGATAGGGCCCCTTGTGGTGTGGTGCAGTCGACGGGTCTTCAGGGGTGACGGTGATGAGACGCGGATGCCGCGTGCGCGCGGTGCTGACGGGGCTGGTGGCGTGGGTGTCCCTGGTGGCGGGGGCCGGCGGGGCCACCGCGTGGGCCGGGCCGGACGTCGGGAGCGGCGCGCCGGGCGCGCTGTCGCTGGGCGCTCCGGCCGCGGTGGCGCCCGGGGTGGGCTACCGGGAGTTCTCGCTGAGGGGCGGTCACGGGCCCGCGCACGGCCACCTGCTGACCGTGGACCTGCGGGAGAAGCGGGTCTCCGTCGATCTGCTCTACCCGGGGGTGGTCGGGGCGCGGGAGAGCGTCTCCCGGCTGGCGGACCGGCGGGGTGCCGTCGGCGGGGTGAACGGTGACTTCTTCAACATCGCGGAGGAGCAGCACCCCGGGGTCGACGCGACCGGCGCCCCGGTGGGCCCGGCCGTGGCCGGCGGCCGGGCGCTGAAGTCCGCGGTGCCGGACGGCCAGCGCTTCGGCCCGGCGATGCCGCGCGGGGTCGCCACCGAGGACGTCCTCGCCGTGGGCGGCGACCGGGTGGCGCGCCTGGACCGGTTGCGGTTCGAGGGCGTGGTCCGGTCGGGGGGCGACGAGCTGGAGCTGAGCGGCTTCAACCAGTACGCGCTGCCGGTCGGCGGCGTCGGGGCGTACACCCCGGACTGGGGCACGGCGTCCCGGCTGCGCGCCACCTGCGGCACCGACACCGACCGCGGCGCGCCGTGCAGCCGGACGACGCTGGAGGTCACGGTCCGGAACGGCCGGGTGGCGGCGGTCTCCCACAAGCCCGGCAAGGGCGCGATCCCCGGGGGTCCGTGGTGCTGCTGGGCCGGGACGGCGGGGCCCGCGACCTGGGCCGGCTGGAGGTCGGCGACCGGGTGGAGGTGTCGAACCGACTGCGCTCCCGGGAGTCCGGGCCGGTGCGCTTCGCGCTGGGCGGCTTCCCGATCCTGCGGGACGGCCGCGCGCTCGGCGGGCTGGACGCCACGAGGGCCGCGGTGCGCACCGCGGCGGGGGTGGCCGATCACGGCCGGCGCCTCTATCTGCTGGCCCTGGACGGCCGGGCCGAGTACCGCGCCGGGCTGACCCTGGCCGAACTGGCGGCCGCCCTGCGGAAGCTGGGCGCGGTCGACGCGTTCAACCTGGACGGCGGCGGGTCGAGCACGCTGGTCACCCGGGGCTCCGGGGGGCGCGCGGCGGTGCGCAACCACCCGTCGGGCGGGACGGAGCGGGCGGTGCCGAACGGGATCGGGATCTTCGTCCGATAGGACCCCCGGGCAGCGGTGAGGCGCCGTCCGCACGGGACGGCGCCTCGGTACCGCGGTGCACCGCCGATGCGACGACGCCCCGCCCTGGGGTCAGGGCCGCACGCTGGCGACCAGGTCGGCGGTCGCGGTGATGCCGTGCGAGATGGTCGGGGCGATGCTGGTACTGGCCAGCATGAACCCGAGCAGGACGCACACCAGCGCGTGGGACGCCCGCAGGCCCCCGTTGCGCAGGAACACCACGGCCAGAATCACGAGAAGCAGGATCACGGAGATGGAAACGGCCATGGTTGCCTCCTCGGCGGAGCTTCGGTCGTCCGCAAGTCTCGCGTATCGCGCCAGGTGCCCCGGCATGGCACATGTCCTCCCTTCGGGTGACAAACTCCCGATCGGGTCAGTGGACGGGCCGAGCCACGCCGCGGGACGGGTGACGTCCCGTGCCTACGTTCCCGGGGTGTTCGACGGGCGTGGGGCTCCGGGCCTGCCTAGGCTGACGGAATGAGCCGCACAGTCCGGGAGCGCGGGCGCACCGCGGTGGAGCAGGGGCCGGCGCGCGACGCCGAGGGCGCGGAGGAAGCCGGACCGGCACCCGGCCGCCCGCTGCGCCGGGTGCCGGGCGGCTTCGCCCTCTTCTTCGGCCTGCTCGGCGTGTTCTGCGCGCTCACCTCGCTGATCCCCCCGCTGCGGCGCGCGGCGCACCCGCTGACGAACGCCCTCGACACCCTCACCGTCCCCACGGCGCCCAACCTGGCGTACGCGGTCTTCCTGCTGCTGCTCGCCACCGCGACGGCCGCCCGCAAGCGGCCCGCGCTCTGGTTCGTCCTCGCCTACCTGACGCTGCTGGTGCTGGCGGACGTGCTGCTGCTCGCCGTCGGCTACTGGGACACGATCCCGTCGCTGGTCCTGTCGCTGGCAGCGATGGCCCTGCTCTTCCTGGCGCGCCGCGAGTTCTACGCGCAGGTGCGGCGGGGCGCGTTCGTCCGGGCCCTGCTGGTGCTGGTGGCCGGTCTCGTGGTGGGCACGCTGGTGGGCTGGGGGCTGGTGGAGCTGTTCCCCGGGTCGCTGGAGCGCGGCGGCGGGAACCGGCTGCTGTTCGTGGCCAACAAGGTGTGCGGCGGACTGGTCAGCAACCGGCACTTCACCGGACACCCGCCGCACCCGGTGTACTTCCTGCTCGGCCTGTTCGGCGCGCTGGCGCTGCTCAACGCGACGACGACGCTGTTCCGCTCGCAGCGTCTGGAGGCCGCGCTGCACGGCGACGAGGAGCCGCGCATCCGCGCCCTGCTCGCCCGCTACGGCGGCCGGGACTCGCTCGGCTACTTCGCGACGCGCCGGGACAAGGCCGTGGTCTTCTCCCCCAGCGGCAAGGCCGCCGTCACCTACCGGGTGGAGGCGGGCGTCTGCCTGGCCTCCGGCGACCCGCTGGGCGACCCGGAGGCGTGGACGCCGGCCATCGACGCCTGGCTGGAGCTGGCCGGACGGTACGGGTGGCAGCCGGCGGTGATGGGCGCCGGGGAGGAGGGTGCCCGCGCGTACGCCCGCTCGGGGCTGGGCGCGCTCCAGCTCGGTGACGAGGCGATCCTCCAGGTGGCCTCGTTCGACCTGGAGGGCCGGGAGATGCGGGTGACCCGGCAGGCCGTCAACCGGGTGGAGCGCACCGGCGCGTCCGTCCGCGTGCGGCGGCACGCCGCGCTCTCCGACGAGGAGATGCGCGAGGTCATCCGACGTGCGGACGCCTGGCGGGACACCGAGACCGAGCGCGGCTTCTCGATGGCGCTCGGGCGGCTGGGCGACCCGGCGGACGGGGACTGCCTGCTGGTCGAGGCGTTCGACAGCGAGGGCCGGATGATCGCCCTGCTGTCCTTCGTGCCCTGGGGGCGGGACGGGGTCTCCCTCGACGTGATGCGGCGCGACCGGGCGGCGCCCAACGGCGTCATGGAGTTCATGGTGGCGCGGCTGTGCGCACAGGCCGGCCGGTTCGGGATCAAGCGGATCTCCCTCAACTTCGCCGTGTTCCGCTCGGCGTTCGAGGAGGGCGCCCGGATCGGCGCGGGACCGGTACTGCGGCTGTGGCGCAGGCTGCTGCTGATCTTCTCCAAGTGGTGGCAGCTCGAAGCGCTCTACCGGTCGAACGTCAAGTACAACCCCGAGTGGCATCCGCGCTTCCTCTGCTACGCGGACGCCGGCGCCCTCGCCCGCATCGGGCTGGCCTCGGGCATCGCCGAGGGCTTCGTCTCGGTGCCCAGCCTGGGGCAGCTGTGGGGCCGGGGACGGGCGCGCGGCATGGCCAGCCCGGCGTCGACGGCCGGCCTGCCGCCGCTGTCGGAGCTGGGCCTCGGCCCGGAGGCCGGGGGCGACCTGGTCCGGGACGAGCTGGAGCGGCTGCCCGAGCAGGTGCGGGTGCGCCGCCGCAAGCTGGAGCGGCTCCGCCGGGAGGGCGTCGACCCGTACCCGCCGGACGCCCACCGGACGCACACGGCCGCCGCCGTCCACGCGGCGCACGCGGGGCTCGCGCCCGGCGCGCGCACCGGGGAGCGGGCGGCCGTGGCGGGCCGCGTGCTGCTGCTGCGCAACCACGGCGGGATCGCCTTCGCCGTGCTCCGCGACTGGTCGGGCGACCTCCAGCTGACCGTCACCCGGGACGGCTCGGGTCCCGAGCTGCTGCGCCGCTTCACCCGGCTCGACCTCGGCGACCACATCGAGGCGGAGGGCGAGATCGGCACCACCGACCGCGGCGAGCTCACCCTCTTCGTCACCCGGGCCCGGCTGATCGCCAAGTGCCTGCGCCCGCTGCCCGACAAGCGGCGCGGCCTCAGCGACCCCGAGGCGCGGGTGCGGATGCGGTACGTGGACCTCGCCGTCTCGCCGGACGCCCGGCGCACGGTACGGGCGCGCAGCGCGGCCGTGCAGGCGCTGCGCTCTGGGCTGCTGGAACGGGGCTACCTGGAGGTGGAGACGCCCATGCTCCAGCAGGTGCACGGCGGCGCGAACGCCCGCCCGTTCACCACCCACATCAACGCCTACGACCTTGACCTGTACCTCCGTATCGCCCCCGAGCTGTATCTGAAGCGGCTGTGCGTGGGCGGCCTGGAGAAGGTCTTCGAGCTGGGCCGCACCTTCCGCAACGAGGGCGTCTCCTACAAGCACAATCCCGAGTTCACCATGCTGGAGGCGTACCAGGCGTTCGCCGACTACGACGTGATGCTGCACCTGACGCGGGAGTTGATCCAGGAGGCGGCGGTCGCGGCGCACGGCACGGCGGTGGCGGTGCGCACGGAGGAGTCGGGGAAGACCGTCGAGCACGACATCTCCGGGGTGTGGCCGGTGCGGACGGTGTACGGCGCGATCTCGGAGGCGCTCGGCGAGGAGGTGTCCGCGGACACCCCGGAGGCGGAGCTGCGGCGGCACTGCGACGCGGCGGGGGTGCCGCACCGGCCGGAGCAGGGGCGCGGGGACGTCGTCCTGGAGATGTACGAGCGGCTGGTCGAGGAGCGGACCACGCTGCCGGTGTTCTACAAGGACTTCCCCACCGACGTCTCCCCCCTCACCCGCCCGCACCGCGCGGACCCGCGCCTCGCCGAGCGCTGGGACCTGGTCGCGTTCGGCACCGAACTGGGCACGGCCTACTCGGAGTTGACGGACCCGGTCGAGCAGCGGAACCGGCTGACCGCCCAGTCGCTGCTGGCGGCGGGCGGCGACCCGGAGGCGATGGAACTGGACGAGGACTTCCTGCGCGCCCTGGAGTACGCGATGCCGCCGACGGGCGGGCTGGGGATCGGGGTGGACCGGCTGGTGATGTTCCTGACGGGGCTGTCGATCCGGGAGACGCTGCCGTTCCCGCTGGTGCGGCATCGGTGAGCGCGCCCGCCCGTTCGGCGGTCAGTCCTTGACGTTCTCGCGGACGCGCCGGGACGGTGTGAAGACGTAGAGGTCGAGGACGCCCGGCGGGTCGGCGAGCCCGGGCCCGCCGGCCTCCGTCCAGGCCGCGATGTCGGCGGGGACGTCCGGATCGTTGCACAGCCCCAGCCAGACGGGCCGCCCACCGGCCTCGCGGCCGGCCCGGGACGGCTGGACGACGATGACGTTGGCCTGTTCGCAGGCGTCCAGACAGTCGGTGACGCGCACGGCGGCCGTACCGTCCAGCGCCTCGCGCAGCGCGCGCAGTTGGGCCGCGTGGTCCACGCCGGGCACCTTGGGGGTGCCGCAGCAGCAGCCTCGGCAGACGGTGACGGTGCAACGGTCCGCCGCGGGGGCGGCGGTGCCGGTGCGGCGGGGGCGTTTCCTCGCGGAGGCGGTCATGGGGTCCTCGGTGGTAGGGAGGCGGAGCGGGGCGGCCGTCGGCCGGAGACGCACGTGGGGACGGGAGCCGTCGGCCATCGTCGCACCCGGGGGGCCGGCTTCCGGCGGCCGGGTCGGCAGCACGGGCGACGGCCACCCGGGCTCGTCCCCGGGGACCGAACACAGCCGTCAGTCAGGGGCGGACGCCGGGGTTCGGGAGCCGTCGCCCGTTCGCGCGCCCGGAGGCGCGGCCGCTTCCGCGGGGCGGGCCGAGACCGCCGGCGACGGCCTCCCGGCCTCGGTCGCCTCCCGGCCCGGGCGGTCGTCGGGCGGCACGGTCGCCACCTCCTGCCAGCGGACCGTCCGGTCGCACCAGCGGTCGAGGAGGACCGGGTCGTGGCCCACGGCCAGCAGGCCGGCGCCCGTCTCCCTGCGGTAGTCCTCGACGACGGCGACCAGGGCGGCCGTCGTCGAGGCGTCGAGCATCGCCGTCATCTCGTCGCAGACCAGCCAGCGCGGCCGGAGCACCAGGGCGCGGGCCAGGCAGGCGCGTTGCAGCTGGCCGTCGCTGACCTCGTGCGGGCGGCGGGTGAGCAGGTCGGCGGTGAGGCCGGTGGCGGCGGCGAGTTCGCGGACGCGGCCGGGGGCCTCCGCGCAGCGGCCGGTCGCCCGGAGCGGTTCGGCGATCAGGTCGTGGAGCCGCAGCCGGGGGTCGGCGGACATCCTCGGCTGCTGGAAGACCACGCCGAACGCGGTGCGCTGCTCGCGGGGCGCACGGTGCCGCCAGCCGCGCGCGGGTTCGCCGTCCAGGACCACCGTGCCGGCGTCGGGGCGGTGCAGCAGCGCCGCGACCCGCGCCAGCGTGGACTTGCCGCAGCCGCTGGGGCCGAGCAGCCCGACCGCCTCGCCCGCGGCCACGGTGAGGGAGGCGTCACGGACGACGGGCCGGCGCGGCTCGTAGCCGGCGGTGATGCCGCGCAGTTCAAGCACGGTCGCTCCTCGGGTGGTGGCAGGCGACGCCGTCCGTGAGCGGCGGGACGGCGGCGCAGGCGTCCGCGGCGCGGGGGCAGCGGGGGGCGAAGGCGCAGCCGGCGGGGAGGTCGCCGAGTTCCGGGGGCATGCCGGGGATGGGAGTGAAGGCCCGTTCGGGCAGGGCGTCGAGCAGGCCGCGGGCGTAGGGGTGCCGGGGGCCGGGATCACCGAAGAAGGCTTCGGCGTCGGCGAGTTCGACGATGCGGCCGGCGTACATCACGGCGACGCGGTCGGCGATCCGCTCGGCCGCCGCCAGGTCGTGCGTGATCATCAGGAGCGTGTGGCCCCGGTCCACCTGGGCGCGCAGTTCGTCCACCGTGCGGTCCACGAGCGCGCGGTCGAGTCCGGTCGTCGGCTCGTCGGCGAGCAGCAGCGGGGCGTCGCCGACGAGGGCGAGGGCGGTGGCGGCGCGCTGGGCCAGGCCACCGGAGAGCTGGTGCGGGTGCCGGTCGAGGTGGTCGGCGGGGAACGCGGCGCGTGCGGCGGCGGCCTCCTCGCCGTCACGCCGGCCGGTCAGCTCGCGGAGGGTCTCGCGGAGCTGGGAGCGGACGGTGCGGACGGGGGTGAGGTGGGCGGCGGGGCTCTGGGGGACGAGGCCGATGCGGCGGCCTCTGACGGTGCGGGCGAGCGTACGCTCGTCGGCGGCGAGGAGGTCCAGGCGGTCGCCGCCGCGGTCGGCCCGGCCGCCGTCGGGCCGTTCTTCGCCTGCCCGGCCACCGCCGAGCCGCTCGTCACCCGCACGTCCGCCGCTCAGCCAGGCGTGGCCTTCCGTGCGGGCGTTGCCCGGCAGCAGGCCGAGGAGGGCGGAGGCGAGGACGGACTTGCCGCAGCCGCTCTCGCCGATGAGGGCGAGGCATTCGCCTCGGTGGAGGCGGAAGGTGGCGTCGGTGACGGCGGCGATTTCGCGGGCGCCGCGCATGCGGAAGCGGACGGATAGGTTCTGGACCTCCAGGAGGGGGGTGGTGTCCTGCGGAGCTGTGCCCCGGTCCCTCCCCTTCCCGTTTCCCGCAAGGGCTGCGCCCCCGCGTGCCCCCGCTTCGTCGCGGGTCCGCCGCTCGGCCTCAAGCGCCGGCCGGGCTGACTCCAGGAAGGGGGTTTCCCGCGAAACCACGCTCCGGCCCTCCGCAGGGGCTCCGCCCCCGCGCACCCCCGCCTCGTCGCGGCTGCGCCGCTCGGCCTCAAACGCCGGCCGGGCTGATATGCCCCGCTCGTGCGTCTGTCGCTCGGCCTCAGGCACCGGCCGGGCCGGCATGGCCCGCCCGCGCTGGTCGATCGGCTCGGCCCCGGGCGCCGGGTCGGCCGGCTCAGCCCGGTCGGCGTTTGAGGCCGACCGCGCGGAGCGCGGTTGCGGGGGCGGGGGGCGGCGCCCCGGTCGTCCGGGGCGCGCGCGGGGGTTCTCCCCCGCGGGAATCGGGTCGGGGCGGGGTGGGGACCATCACAGCGTCAGCTCCGATCGCCGCCGAGGCGAGAGGCGTTCGCGCCAGGCGGCCGCCAGGCCCGCGACGGCCAGGGTGGGGACGATGATGAACAGGCCGGGGAAGAGCGTCGGCCACCAGTCGCCGGCCAGCAGCGACCCCCGCGCCGCCTGCACCATGTTGCCCAGGCTGGCCTGGTGGGTGGGCAGGCCCAGGCCCAGGAACGACAGGGCCGACTCGTGCCAGATCGCGTGCGGGATCATCAGCACGGCGGCCAGCCCGGCCTGCGGCAGGACGCCCGGCAGCAGGTGCCGTACGGCGATCCGCAGCCGTGACGAGCCGCCGGAGACGGCCGCGTCGACGAACGGGCGGGAGCGCAGCGACAGCACCTCGGCGCGGACGATGCGGGCGGTGGACAGCCAGTGGGTGACGGCGATGGACGCGATGACCGGGCCGACGCCGGGGCGGAACATGGCCACCACGAAGATGCCGAGCAGCAGGTGCGGCACGGAGGAGAAGAGGTCGACGACGCGCATGACGACGCGGTCGGCCCAGCCGCCGAGCGCCCCGGCCAGGGCGCCCACCGCCGTGCCCACGACGGTGGCGACGAGCGCGGCGACCGCGCCGACGAGGAGCGAGACCCGTAGGCCGTAGACGGAACGCAGCAGCAGGTCGCGGCCGACCTCGTCGGTGCCGAAGGGGTGGGCGGCGCTGGGCGCCCGGAGCTTGGAGCCGAGGTCGACGGCCTGCTCGTCCAGGGGGACGAAGAGGGGGACGAGGACGACGGTCAGGACCGTGGCGGCGACGAGCGCGGCGCTCACCGCGCCCTTGGGGAGGCGCCACCCGAGGCGTACGGCGGTGTCAGCCATCGAAACCCACCCTCGGGTCGGCCAGCCCGTACAGCACGTCGGACAGCAGGTTGCCGATCAGCACGGCCGCCGTGGCCAGCACGGTGAGCGCGGCGAGCAGCGGGAAGTCGACGCCGGTCGCCGCGTCGACGGTGGCGGAGGCGATGCCCGGCCAGCTGAAGACGGTCTCCACGAGCAGGGCTCCGGTGATCAGTTCGGGGACGCGGGAGCCGATCAGGGTGAGGACCGGCAGCAGTCCGGAGCGGAGGGCGTGGCCCAGCAGGACGGTGCGTTCGGAGAGGCCGCGGGCGCGGGCGCCGCGTACGGGGTCCTCGTCGAGCGCGTCGCCGACGCCCTGCCGGACGTACAGCACGAACCACGGGAGCTGGGTGACGGCGAGGACGGCCGCGGGCAGCACCAGGTGGGAGGCGACCTGGCCGGCGGTGACGGTGTCGCTGCCGGTGTCGGTGAGGCCGCCGGCGGGCAGCGCGCCGGTCTTGAGGGCGAAGAACCAGACGGCCAGCAGGCCGAGCCAGAACGGAGGTGCCGCCTCCAGGACGTACGCCAGGGAGGTGACGGCCCGGTCGAGGAGGCCGCCGCGGCGCCGGGCGGCGAGCACGCCGAGGGCGGTGCCGGCGAGGACGGCGGCGGCGAAGGCGGTGCCGCAGAGCAGCACGGACCAGCCGATGCGTTCGCCGATGGCTTGGGCGACGGGCTGCCGCAGGGTGGTGGAGACGCCGAGGTCGCCGGTGAGGGCGGAGGTCAGCCAGTCCCACCAGCGGGCGGCGAACGGGCGGTCGGCGCCGAGGTTGTGCCGGAGCTGGTCGAGGACGTCCTGGCCGGTGCCGGGGCCGCCGCCGCCCGCGTAGGCCCGGGCGGGGTCGAACGGGGAGGCGGCGGCGACGGCGAAGACGGCGAAGGTCACGACGAGCAGGACGGGGACGGCGGCGAGCAGCCGCCGTCCCGCCATGCGGGCCATCGGCCCCCAGGGCAGGGCCGTCCCGCGGGTGCTGCGGGTGCTCACCGCTTGGGCTGCCAGTCCTCGACGTTCCACCAGGGGCCGGCGCCGAGGCCGTGGTCGTGCGGCTCGACCTGGGTGGTGAGGTCCTTCCAGTCGTTCTTCACCACGTAGAGGTGGTCGACGTGGGTGAGGAAGACGTAGCCGGGGTCGTCGGCGAGGGCGTGCTGGATCTTGTCGTACGCGGCCTTGCGGGCGGTCTTGTCGCCGCCGCGGCGGCCCTCCTCCAGGGCCTTGTCGACCTCAAGGTTCTTGTAGGCGGCCATGTTGTTGAAGCCGTCGAGGGCGAGGGAGGAGTGCAGGAGGTTGTAGAGGTCGAAGTCGGGGTCGGCCGGGTTGCCGCCGCCGGCGAGGACCGCGTCGTCCTTCATGCGCGGCTGGATGACCTCCCAGGTGCCGCTCTGCACCTTGGCCCGGATGCCGATCTTCTTGGCGTCGGAGGCGAAGGCGAGGGCGTGCTCCTGGCGGAGCTTGTCGCCGGCGGGGAACCAGAGGGTGAACTCGGCGCGCTCGCCGTCCTTCTCCCGGACGCCGTCGCCGCCGGGCTTCCAGCCCGCGTCGTCCAGCAGCTTCTTCGCCTTCTCCGGGTCGTACGGGCGCTCGGTGCCCTTGGCGAACCACTCGCTGTTCGTGGGGACGGGCCCGTAGCCGGCCCGGCCGGCGCCCTCCAGCAGGCTCCTGACCATGGCGTCGCGGTCGACGGCGAGGTCGAGGGCGCGGCGGACGGCGGTGTCGCCGGTGACCTTGTTGGCGGTGGGCAGGGTCACGGCGCGGAAGTCGGTGGTCTTCGCGGTGATCGTCGTCTTGGAGTCGTCGCCCTTGAAGCCCTTGACGAGGTTGGGCGGCAGGATGGCGCCGTCGAGGTCGCCGCTGCGCAGCCGGGTGGCCCGGACGTCGTCGTCCTTGATGATGGCCATGGTGAGCTTCTTGACCTTCGGCTCGCCGCCCCAGTAGTCGGGGTTGGCCTTGAAGGTCAGCTTCTCGCCCTTGCTCCAGCCGGTGAGGACGTACGGTCCGGTGCCGATGGGCTTGGTGTTGAACGGGCCGGTGTTGACGTCCTGCCCCTTGGCCGCGTGCTCGGGGACGATCGGCAGGACGGTGCGCTCGGCGAAGGGGGCGTAGGGGTACTTGAGGGAGAAGACGACGGTGTCGTCGCCGCGGGCGGTGACCTTGTCGACGGCGGCGAGCTCGCCCTTGTCGGCGTTGTTGGTCTTCTCGTCGAGGATCGTCCGGTAGGTGAAGACGACGTCCTCGGCGGTGAAGGGCTTGCCGTCGCTGAACTTCACGCCGTGCCGGAGCGGGAAGGTGTAGGTGCGGCCGTCGTCGGTGATCTTCGGGAGGGACGCGGCGAGGGCGGGGCGGAGCTTCATGTCCGCGTCGCGGCGCAGCAGGCCGTCGAAGATCTTGGAGTTGCCGTCCTTGCCGTAGCCGAGCAGGGGGCTGAGGGTCTCCGGTTCGTTCGCGAGGCCGACGACGAGCGAGTCCCTGACCCCGCCGGAGCCCTTCCCGCCGCCGGGCTTGCCGCAGGCGGCGGCGCCCGTGGCCAGCATGCCCGCCGCGACCATGGCGGCCGTCACCCGTATGGACCGGGCCGTCATGCCCTCCACCCCAGTTCACTTCTCGATTGCTGTTGCGAATACCTCGCAATTAAATCGCACGGCGCGGGGTGGTCATGCTCGAGGTGGGAGGGCGGTGCCGGACGGCGCGGGCCGCCGGCCCCCGGCGCGTCCCGTCGAGCCCCGTTCCACCAGCCGGGGCGTGGCGTCCCGGGTGCGGCGGGCCGGGCCGCCGTCGAGGAGGGCGATGAGTTCCTCGGCGGCGCGCCGGCCGAAGGCGGTGGTGTCGCGGGCGAGGGCGGTGAGCGGCGGGTGGGTGCTGCGGCAGAGGACGGAGTCGTCCCAGGCGACGATCGAGAGGTCGGAGGGGACGGCCAGGCCGCGGCGGGCGGCGGCGGCGAGGCCGGCGACGGCCATCACGTCGTTGTCGTAGACGACGGCGGTGGGCGGCTCGGGGGCGGCGAGCAGCCGGTGGGTGGCCTCGGCGCCCTGGACGTCGGAGTAGTCCGTGGTCACGGAGGTGACGTGCAGGCCGTGGCGCTCGGCGGCCCGGCGCAGGGCGGCGGCGCGGCGCCGGGTGTGGGCGAGTTCCCCGAGGCCCGCGACGTGGGCGACGCGGCGGTGGCCGAGGGCGTCCAGCCGGGCGACGACGGAGTCCATGGCCTCGGCGTCGTCGGCCCAGAGGTTGGAGAGCGCGCCGTCCGGGGCCGGCTCCCAGGCGGGGTCGTCCATCGCGCCGATCACCACGGTGGGCAGGCCGAGGCCGGCGAGCAGGGCGGGCCGGGGGTCGTCGGCGCGCGGGTCGACGACGAGGAGGCCGTCGACGCGGTGTTCGGCCCACCAGCGGCGGTGCACCGCGCACTCGGCGGTCACGTCCTCGACCACCTGGAAGAGCAGGCCGAGCCCGCGCACGGCGAGGGCCTCCTGGACGCCGGAGACGAGCCGGAGGAAGAACGACTCGACGCCGAGGGTCCGGGCGGGCCGGGCGAGGACGAGGCCGACGGTGGCGGAGCCCTCGCCGGACAGCGCGCGGGCGGCCGTGCTGGGCTGCCAGCCCAGCTGCTCGGCGACGCGCCGGACGCGCTCGCGGGTGCCCTCCGAGACGCCCGGGCGGCCGTTGAGCGCGAAGGACACCGCGCTCTCGGAGACCCCGGCGCGGCGGGCGATGTCGCGGATGGTCGGGCGGCGGGCCGGCAGGCGGCGCATGGGGTCTCCTCGGGCGTCCGGAGCGGGCCCGGCACCGGCCCGGGCCCCAACACACTAAAGCGCATTAGTCGTTGACGGAAGTATTGACGTGACTCCCTTTCCGGGTGCACCTTTTGGACCGCCACCTTCCGGCCCGACCGAAGGAGCCCGGCCATGCACCCGTCCCGTGGAGTCGTCCGGAGAACCGTCCGGCCGGCCGTTCCGCTGCTCGCCCTCGCACTGGCGCTGAGCGCCTGCGGCTCGGATGACGGAGGGGGCGGCGGTTCGGCGGCGGACGGGCGGATCGAGGGCCGGATCTCGTTCCAGACCTGGAACCTCCGGGCCGGTTACAAGGACTACTTCGAGTCCCTGGCCAAGGAATTCGAGAAACAGCATCCCGATGTCACGGTGAGATGGCTGGACCAGCCCGCCGAGCACTACGCGGACAAACTCGGCGCGGACGCCGCCGCCGGCACCCTGCCCGATGTCGTGAACGTCTCCCCCGACCTCTCCTATCCGCTGGCCAAGGCGGGCGTTCTGCTGAATCTCGACAAGGAGCCGGTGGCCGCGAAGTTCCGGGACGAGTACACCGCGGAGGCGTGGCGGGGGAACACGTTGCCGGGGCTGGACGGGTCCTACGCGTTCCCCTGGTACCTCACCACCGGCCCGCTCTTCTACAACAAGTCCCTCTTCCGGGAAGCCGGCCTGGACCCGGAGAAACCACCGCGGACCTACGACGAACTGTTCACCGCGGCCGCGGAGATGTCCCGCCGGTCGGGCGGCCGCACGGCCACCCTGGCGGGCACCCCGGCGATCGAGGACTTCGGCCGGTACGGCGTGCGGCTGATGGACGACGACGCCGGCCGGTTCACGTACAACGAGCCCAAGGGCGTCGAGCTGCTGACCCGCTACAAGCGGCTGCACGACGACGGCGGGCTCGACCCGCAGGCGCTGACGAGCACCCCGGAACAGGCGGGCCGGAAATTCCTGGAGCAGAAGGTCGCCATGAATCCGGGCGGCGCCAACGACTTGGCGAACTTCCGGAAGAACGCGCCGAGCCTGTACCGGAATCTCGGCATCACCGACGCCCCGAACAACACCGGGAAGCCGAACATGTACGTCATGGGGCTCGCGGTCAACCGGAACAGCAGGCACAAGGCCGCGGCCATCGCCTTCGCCCATTTCGTGACCGACCGGCGGAACCAGGAGGCGTTCGCGCACCGGGTGGTCGTCTTCCCGAGCACGAAGGGCTCGCTGGACGACCCGTACTGGACGAAGGACGACGGAACGGACGAGGGCCGGGTGCGGGTCGCCTCCGCGAAAGCGCTGAAAGGCGCCGTGAATTACACGCCCGTGGTGATGAGCGACGAAATGAAGACGGTTCTGCGGAACGAGGTCGCCAAGGCCCTCCAGGGAAAGAAGTCGCCGAAGGAGGCGCTCGACGACGCGGTGGCGCAGAGCGACCGGCTGCTGCGGCGGAAGTGATCCGGCCATGGCCCGCGGAGACATGACACGCAGAGGCGTGGCCCGCAGAGGCGTCCGCCTCCACCACCCCGCCACCCCCTGGCTGCTCCTGCTGCCCGGCCTCGGCGTCCTCGCCGCGTTCAGCCTGTTCCCGTTCCTGACGACCGTCCGCGACGCGTTCACCGACGCCCGGACGCTCGTCCCGGGGCACTGGGTCGGGCTGCGGAACTTCCGGGACATGCTGCACGACGAGCAGTTCCGGGTGGCCCTGCGGAACAGCGCGCTGTACGTCGTCCTCGTCGTCCCGTTCACCGTGCTGCTGCCGCTGCTGCTGGCGCTGCTGGTGCACAAGCGGCTGCCGGGGATGGGCTTCTTCCGCTCCGCGTTCTACACCCCGGTGGTGGCCTCGGTGGTGGCGGTGGCGCTGATCTGGTCCTGGATGCTGGACGACCGGGGGCTGGTCAACGGCATCCTCAAGGTCCTGGGCGCCGGGCCGGTGTCGTTCCTCGGCGACTCCTGGCTGCTGCTGTTCAGCGCGATGGCGCTGACCGTGTGGAAGGGCCTCGGCTACTACATGGTCATCTACCTCGCCGCGCTGGCCAACGTCCCGCGCGAGCTGCACGAGGCCGCGGCGGTCGACGGCGCCGGCCCGCTGCGCCGCTTCGCCAGCGTCACCGTGCCGGCCGTCCGCTCCACGATGGTGCTGGTCGGCGCCCTGTCGTCGGTGTCCGCGTTCAAGGTCTTCTCCGAGGTGTTCCTGCTGGCGGGGCCCACCGGCGGGCCGGCCGGGGAGGACACCACGCTCGTCATGCTGGTGCAGCGGACGGGCACCGGGCTCGACGGTCGAGTGGGCTACGCCTCGACCCTCTCCCTCGTCGTCTTCGTGATCGCGCTGCTGCTGATGCTGCTGGTGCTGCGCGCCGGGCGGGGCGGCGACGCGGCGGACCGCGGGGAGCGCCGGTGACCAGGACGTCGTGGGCGGAGAAGGTGTTCCGCTACGTGCTGCTGCTCGCGGTGCTGGCGCTGACCGTCGGCCCGTTCCTCTGGCAGCTGTCCACCTCGTTCAAGAGCACCACCGAGGACGTCTACACCTCGCCGCCGCGCTTCCTGCCCGAGCACCCGACCGCGCACAACTACGCCGAGGTCGCCGACATCGTCCCCGTCTGGGACTACGCCCTGAACTCGCTGACGGTGGCGGTGGCCAGTGTGCTCACCAACCTGGTGGGGGCGTCGACGGCGGGCTACGCGCTGGCCCGGCTCCGCTTCCGGGGCCGCGGGATCGCGGGCCTGGCCTTCGTCGCGGCGCTGCTGGTTCCGGCGGAATCCCTGGTCATCGCGCAGTTCACCATGATGCGCGACCTGCACCTCAACAACACCCTCACTGCCGTGGTGCTGCCCGGGGCCGTCGGCGCGCTGAACGTGCTGCTGATGCGGAACGCGTTCGCCGGCATCCCGCGCGAGATCGAGGAGGCGGCCGTCGTCGACGGCGCGAACACCTGGCAGCGGTTCACCCGCATCGCGCTGCCGTCGGTGCGCGGCACCCTGGCCGTCGTCGCGATCTTCGCGTTCATGGGCGCCTGGGACGACTTCCTCTGGCCGCTGATCGTCCTCTCGGACTCCGACCGCTACACCCTGACCGTCGGCCTGAACTTCCTGCACGGCACCTTCCAGCAGGACCCCCGGCTCGTCGCCGCCGGGACCGTCATCGCGGTGGCCCCGCTCGTGGTGCTGTTCGCCTGCCTCCAGCGGTACTTCTTCCGCGGGACCGGCGAGGGCGCCGTCAAGGGCTGAACGCCCTGGAGAAGGCCGCATCCGATCCGGAGAGGAGCTCCATGAGCGTGCGTTTCGGCGTCAGCTACACCCCGAGCCCCGGCTGGTTCCACCACTGGCTGGACTTCGACCTCGACGACGTCCGCGCCGACCTGGACTGCGTCGCGTCCCTCGGCCTGGACCACGTCCGCGTCTTCCCGCTCTGGCCGCTGTTCCAGCCCAACCGGACGCTGATCCGGCCGCGCGCCGTCGAGCAGCTGGTCCGGCTGGTGGACGCGGCCGGGGAGCGCGGGCTCGACGTCGCCGTGGACGGGCTGCAGGGACACCTGTCGAGCTTCGACTTCCTGCCGTCGTGGGTGACCACCTGGCACCGCCGCAACCTGTTCACCGATCCGGACGTCGTGGACGCCCAGGCCCGCTACCTCGCCGAGCTGGCGGGGGCGCTCGCCGGGCGGGCCAACTTCCTCGGCATGACGGTCGGCAACGAGACCAACCAGTTCGCCGGCGACCCGCACCCCGACCCGGACCGGGTCACCACCGCCGAGGCCGGCCACTGGCTGCGCCGGATGACCGAGGCGTGCGAACGGGCCGCGCCTGGCCGGACACATCTGCACGCCGCGTACGACGCCGCCTGGTACGACGGCACGCACCCGTTCACGCCCGCGCACGCGGCCCGGATCGGCGCCATGACCGCCGTGCACTCCTGGGTGTTCAACGGCACCGCCCAGCGGCACGGCCCGGACGGCGCGGCGACCGGGCTGCACGCCGCGTACCTGATCGAGCTGTCCAAGGC
This sequence comes from Streptomyces sp. CA-181903, assembly GCF_050937075.1. Taxonomy (NCBI): domain Bacteria; kingdom Bacillati; phylum Actinomycetota; class Actinomycetes; order Kitasatosporales; family Streptomycetaceae; genus Streptomyces; species Streptomyces sp. CA-181903. The sequence continues at coordinate 6,794,546 of NZ_JBNJLY010000001.1, read as the reverse complement.
GTGGGCCGACGATCCGGCGCGCCCGGTCTGGCTGCAGGAGGTCGGGGCGCCCGCGCCGCACGTACCGGCCACGCGGGCGGCCGAGTTCACCCGCACCACGGTCCGCAACGCGCTGGACTGCCCCGGGCTGTGGGGCGTCACCTGGTGGTGCTCGCACGACGTGGACCGGGCCCTGGCCGACTTCCCGGCGCTGGAGTACGACCTCGGGCTGTTCACCAACGACCGCCGGCTCAAACCGGCGGGCGAGGCGCTGGCCCGGGTCGTACGGGAGTACGCGGCGGGCGCGTACGGCGAACCCGCGCCCCGGCGTACGGCGCTGATCCTGGACGCGGGCGACGTGGAGAGCGCCCCGCTGCGGCCGCTGTGCGCGCCGGGCGGCGCCTTCTTCGAGGCGTGGATGCGGAACGCCGCGGACGGGGTCAGGCCGGCCGTGGTGCTCGCCCAGCGGATAGGTGAACCGGGCCACTTGGCGGGCCGGGGCGTCGAGGAGACGGTCGCCGTCGACCGGCTCCCCTGACCACCGCCGGACACCGCCGCGGGCCCGGTCCGCCCACGGGCCCCGGAGCCGAACGAGGAGGGCGCGATCCCCGGGGCCGGGGCTGTCCCTCCGCATATCCCCTCGGAGGCGCATCATGCACGGACCCACCCACCGATCCGTTCCCGGCGGTTCCGACCACGGAGGTTCCCCCCGCCGAGCCGGCCCTGACGGTTCCGAGCACGGGGGTTCCACCCACCGATCCGGTCCCGACCGTTCCGACCCCGGCGGTTCCACCCACCGATCCGCTCCCCCGGTTCCGACCCCGGCGGTTCCACCCGCCGATCCGCTCCCGACGGGCCTGCCCACCGGTCGGTTCCCGGCCGGCCCGCCCGCCGGAACGTCCTCGCCGCCGGGCTCGCGGCAGCCGTCGTCCTGCCGCCCGCGCTGCCGTCGGCGGCGGCAGCCGCGCCGGTCCGCTACCCCGGCGCGCCGGTCCGCTCCCCCGGCGCGCCGCCCGCCGCGCCGGCCGCCCGTACTCCCGCCCCGGACGGCCCCCCGGACCTCCAGCCCTACGCCGCCTACTGGTTCCCCGACACCCCGCCTCCCGGAGCGCCCCCGCCCGGCGTCGTGTGGCGGAGCCTCGCCCGGTGGAGACCCGAGGACGACCCCGACCTCCCCTTCAACCGCGCTTCCGTCCCGCTCGCCCCGCGTTTCACTCCCCCACCCCACGACGGCGCCCGCACCGGACAGGCGAAGATCAGCGCCCTGGTCTCCTTCGCCCCCACTTCCGGGCACCCCGCCCAGGGCGGGCCGACCGCCGACCACTACGCGTTCACCCACTGGGCCCACCTCGACGAGCTGGTGTTCTGGGGCGGCTCCTCGGGCGAGGGCCTGATCCTCGCGCCCACCGCGCCCGTCGTGGACGCCGCCCACCGGCACGGCGTGCCCGTCCTGGGCACGGTGTTCCTGCCCCCGGCGGCCTTCGGCGGCCGGCTGGAGTGGACGCGGGAGCTGCTGCGCCGGGGGCCGGACGGTGGCTTCCCGCTGGCCGACCGGCTGATCGCGGTGGCCCGCGCGCACCGCTTCGACGGCTGGTTCCTCAACGCCGAGACGGAGGGCGGCGACGCGCGGCTGGGCGCGGACATGCGCGACTTCGTCGCCCACCTCCGCCGCCGGGGCGACGGGCTGCGCGTCACCTGGTACGACGCGCTGGCGATCTCCGGTGACGTCGCGTGGCAGAACGAGCTGAACGACCGCAACGACGCCTTCTTCCGCGCGGCCGGCACGATGTTCGTCAACTTCGGCTGGACGCGCGCGGGCCTGCGGTCGTCCGGGGAGCGGGCCGAGGCCATGGGCCGGGACCGGTACGCGCTGTGGGCCGGCGTCGACGTGGAGGCGCGCGGCTGGGACACGCCCGTCGACTGGGACGCCGTCCTCCCGCCCGACCGCCCGCACGTCACCTCGCTGGGCCTGTACCGCCCCGAGTGGACCTGGAAGCAGGCGGCCGACCGTTCCCCCGCCGCCTTCCACGCCCGCGACGACCGCTTCTGGTCCGGCACGGGCGGCACCACCGGCACCTGGCGTGCCCCCGCCGCGTCCGTCGCCGACCGCTCGACGCTCACCGCCCTCCCGTTCGCGACCGTGTTCAACACCGGCCACGGGCTCGGCTGGTACGAGCGGGGGCGGCCCGTCCCGTCCGGTCCCTGGCACCACCTGGGCCTCCAGGACCGGCTGCCCGGCCGCCGCCGGGTGATCGCCGGCCCGGACCCGGCGCCTTCGGTGGGCTACGACTTCGCCGACGCCTGGCACGGCGGCGGCAGCCTGCTGGTCGCCGGTCCGCTGCCGGAGCCCGCGACGGTGGAGCTGTACGCGGCCCGGCTGCCGCTGACACCGTCCACGGTCGTCGAGCTGACGTACCGCGCGGACGCGGGGAGCGCGCCGGTGCGGGTGGAGTTCGTCGCGGACGCGGGGGACGGACGCACCGGCGTCCTGGCCGCCGGGCGGGCCGGCCCGGCGTGGACCACGGTGACCGTCCGCGCGGGCGCGCTGCTGCGGGGCCGCGCCCGGGGCACGCTCCGCACCCTGGGCGTGCGCCTCACCGCGCCGGGCGGCGGGCCGGTGCGCTGGCGGCTGGGCCGGCTGGCCGTACGGGACGGCGTCCCGAGGCCGCCCGCCCGGCCGGGCCGGCCGAAGGTCACGGCGGCGGCGGTCCGGCCCGACGGCACCGCGGCCCTCCGCCTGGCCTGGCGCCCGTCCCCCGGCCCGGTCCGCCATTACGAACTGCGCCAGTGCCTGCCGGGCGGCGGCCTCCGCTTCCTCGGCGGCACCTGTGGGCATGCCTCCTACGTTCCGGACCTGCGCCGTACGGCCGGTGAGGCGGTCACGCGCGTGGAGGTGCGCGCGGTGGACGAGTTGTACGCCTCCTCGGCCCCCGCCGTCATCCGGTTCCGCTGGCGGGACCCGAACTCCCGGTAACGAAGCCTCGGCAACGAACCCCCGGTAACCCGATCGGTAAGGACACTCGATGCACAACGACCGCACGACCACCGAAGACCGCCTGCGGCGGGTGCTGGAGGAGCGCATCCGCCCGGCCGTGTACCCCGAGTCGGTGCCGCTGACCGTCGGCGTGTGGCACGCGCCCGGCGAGCCCGTGCCCGTCGCGGAGGGCCTGGCGGCGCCGCGCGAGCCCATCGGGCCGGGGGACGCCTGGGGTCCGGCCTGGGGGACGAGCTGGTTCACGGTGACGGGCACGGTGCCCGCCGCGTGGGCGGGGCGGACCGTGGAGGCCCTGCTGGACCTGGGGTTCGACCCGAACCTGACCGGATTCCAGTGCGAGGGACTGGTCTACCGGGCGGACGGCTCGCCGGTGAAGGGCCTCAACCCGCGCAACCAGTGGGTGCGGATCGGCGCCCCGGCGGCCGGGGGCGAGGAGGTGCGGCTGCACATCGAGGCCGCCGCCAACCCGGTGATCCTCGACTACGAGCCGTTCCGCCCGACCGAGCTCGGCGACCTCGCGACGGCCGACCGCCGCCCCCACTACCGGCTGGGCCGCATGGACCTGGCCGTGTTCGACGCCGCCGTGTGGGAGCTGGTGCACGACCTGGAGGTGCTGGACGGGCTGATGACCGGCCTGCCCGAGGAGTCGCCGCGCCGCTGGGAGGTGCTGCGGGCGGTGGAACGTGCGCTGGACGCCGTGGACCTCCAGGACGTCGGCGGCACGGCCGCCCGCGCCCGCGAACTGCTCGCCGACGTCCTGGCCGCGCCTGCGCAGGCGTCGGCGCACCGGCTCAGCGCCGTCGGACACGCCCACATCGACTCCGCGTGGCTGTGGCCGCTGCGCGAGACGGTGCGCAAGGTGGCCCGGACCACGTCCAACATGACGGCGCTGCTGGACGAGGAGCCGGACTTCGTCTACGCGATGTCGCAGGCGCAGCAGTTCGCCTGGATCAAGGAGCACCGGCCGGAGGTCTGGGCGCGGGTGAAGAAGGCGGTGGCGGACGGGCGGTTCGTGCCGGTCGGCGGGATGTGGGTGGAGTCGGACACCAACATGCCGGGGTCGGAGGCGCTGGCCCGGCAGTTCACGCACGGGAAGCGGTTCTTCCTGGAGGAGTTCGGGATCGAGACGGAGGAGGTGTGGCTGCCGGACTCGTTCGGCTACTCGGCCGCACTCCCGCAACTCGTGCGGCTGTCGGGGTCGAAGTGGTTCCTGACGCAGAAGATCTCCTGGAGCAAGACCAACAAGTTTCCCCACCACACGTTCTGGTGGGAGGGCTTGGACGGCACCCGCGTCTTCACCCACTTCCCGCCCATCGACACCTACAACGCGCAGCTCTCCGGCGAGGAACTGGCGCACGCCGTCCGCAACTTCCGGGAGAAGGGCGGCGCCACCCGCTCCCTCGCCCCGACCGGCTGGGGCGACGGGGGCGGCGGCACCACGCGCGAGATGCTGGCGCGGTCCCGGCGGCTCGCGGACCTGGAGGGATCGGCGCGGGTGGTGTTCGAACGGCCGTCGGCGTTCTTCGAGAAGGCGCACGCCGAGTACGCGGCGGACGCGCCGGTGTGGGCCGGCGAACTGTACCTGGAGCTGCACCGGGCCACGCTCACCAGCCAGGCCCGCACCAAGCAGGGCAACCGCCGGGCCGAGCGGCTGCTGTACGAGGCGGAGCTGTGGTCGGCGACGGCGGCCGTGCGCACCGGCTTCCCGTACCCGTACGAGCGGTTGGACCGGCTCTGGAAGACCGTGCTGCTGCACCAGTTCCACGACATCCTGCCCGGCACGTCGATCGCCTGGGTGCACCGGGAGGCCGCGGCCACCTACGCGGCGGTCGCCGCCGAGCTGGAGTCGCTGGTCGCGGACGCGCTGACGGCGCTCGCCGGGGGCGCCTCGGCGGGCGGCACGGTCGTCTTCAACGCCGCGCCGCACGGCCGCGCCTGCGTCGCGGCCCGGTCCGCCAGGCCGGCGGACGAACTGCCGCGCCCGGTACCGGCGACGGCCATGGCACGCGAGGGCAGCGGGTACGTCCTGGAGAACGGCCTGCTGAGGGTGGAGGTCGACGCCCGCGGCCTCGTCGTCTCCGTCGTCGACAAGGAGACCGGCCGGGAGACGGTCCCCCGGACGCGGCGGCCAACCTCCTCCAGCTCCACCAGGACTTCCCGAACATGTGGGACGCCTGGGACGTCGACCGGTTCTACCGGAACACCGTCACCGACCTCACGGACGTGGAGTCGATGGAGCTCACGGACGGGGGCGCGGTGCGGGTGGTCCGCGCGTTCGGCGCGTCCCGGGTCGAGCAGCGCATCTCGCTGCCGGACGGGCTGCGGCGGGTCGACTTCACCACGGAGGTCGACTGGCACGAGACGGAGAAGTTCCTCAAGGCCGCCTTCCCGCTGGACGTGCACGCGGACCGGGTCGCCGCCGAGACCCAGTTCGGTCACCTCTACCGTCCGGCACACACCAACACCAGCTGGGACGCGGCCAAGTTCGAGGCGTGCGCCCACCGCTTCGTCCACGTGGAGGAGCACGGCTGGGGCGTCGCGCTGGTGAACGACTCGACGTACGGCTACGACGTGACGCGCACCACCCGCGCCCCGGAAACGTCCGTCCCCGGAACGACCACCACCCTCCGCCTGTCCCTCCTGCGCGCCCCGCGCTTCCCCGACCCCCGCACCGACCAGGGCACCCACCGCTTCCGCTATGCCCTGGTGCCGGGCGCCCGCATCGACGACGCCGTGTGCGAGGGCCACCGCGTCGCCATCCCGGAACGCCGGGTCCCGGGCGACCGGGGGACACCGTCCCTGGTGCACGTGGACAACGAGGCGGTGGTGGTGTCGGCGGTGAAGCTGGCGGACGACGGGAGCGGCGACGTCGTGGTCCGCGTCTACGAGTCCCTGGGCGGCCGGGCCGGGGCGGGCCTCGCGTTCTCCTTCCCGACGGCTTCCGTACACCGCTGCGACCTGCTGGAACGCCCGCTGGAGGCGGTGGAGCCGACGGACGGAACGGTCCGGCTGACACTGCGGCCGTTCGAGATCGTGACGCTACGGGCACGCCGCACCAGCCCGTCCGGCGCTTGAGGACGCGTGCCGCGGGGGCGCGGGGGCTTGCCCCCGGCGGGAAAACCGGGCGGGGCCGGGGCGCGGCTCCCGTGCCGGTGCACCGGCGCGTGCCCGGTGCACCGGCGCGCGGGCGCGAGCGCGAGCGCGTCGGGATCGCCCCGGCCGGGGGTCAGCGCGGGGGCATCCAGTGGTGCACCTTGTAGTTGCCCTTCTCCAACGTCTCGAAGGGCGCGCTGCCCAAGCACTTCGGCACGCTGTTCCGCGGCAGCCCGTCCAGGGCCCAGCTGTAGCCGAGCCGGTCCTTGCGACCCTGGTCGAGGACGGTGAAGCCGAACCGCTTGCCCTTGAGGTCGCCGATCTTCGGCATGCCGGGCGCGTCGGTGACGTGCGACTCGGTGACGACGCCCGTGGCGACGGCGACCGGGCCGCCGGTGACGAGGCAGTCGATACGGCCCTTGAAGGCGGCGCTCCACTTCGGGCCGTAGCGGTGGCTCACCTGGAAGGTGCCGTGCGCCTTGTCGAGGAAGCCATGGGCGTCGATGGTGAAGTGGACGTCGTCGCCGGGCTTCCGCGCGAGCTTGCCGGTGCCGGTGAGCGACGGCTCGTCGGCGGTCCGGGCGGCGGCGCTCCGGCCGGAGCCGTCGGCCGTGGCCGGGCTCGCGGCACCGGTGGTGAGGGCCAGCGCCGCGACGCCGGCGAGGGCGGTGGCGACGACGGTGAGGGGGCGGCGGGCGCGGGGCATACGGGTTCTCCTGACGGGCGGTGAGACGGGTGGTGAGACGGTCCGCCGGGGTCTCCCCCGGCCGGACACCACTCTGCCGCCGCCGGCACGGGCGGCACCTCGTCCCCGGGGCCGACCCCCTCCGCCGCGCGGCGGAACACCGCTCCCCCGCGCGGCGGGTGCCGGCACGGCGTCCGGCATGATCGGCGCGTGCGCGCCGCCGTCCGCATCCCCCGCGACGACCGTCTCCGGGCACGCGTCCGTACGGCCGGGGCCCTGCACCCGTACGCCCCCTGACCGTCACACGTGCGCCGGCTCGTCCCACAGGTCGGTGCGGTACGCCTCGACCAGGCCCCGGACCCGGGACAGGAACGCGTCGGCGGGCAGCGGCGCGAGCCTGCGGCCGTCGCGCAGCCGGACGGCGAGCTGCCCGGCGGCCGCCTCCCGGGGGCCCAGGACGGCCTGGTACGGGACGAGCCGGGCCTCCCGGATCCGGGCGCCGAGGGTGCCGCGGTCCGGCGCGGCGGCCTCGGCGCGGAGGCCGAGTCCGAGACAGCGCCGGACGAGCGCCTCGGCGGCGGGCAGCTCCGCCTCGGAGACGGGGAGGAGAACGAGCTGGACGGGCGCCAGCCAGGCGGGGAAGGCGCCGCCGTGCACCTCGATGAGGTGGGCCACCGCCCGCTCGACGCTGCCGATGACCGCGCGGTGGACCATCACCGGGCGGTGCCGGGCGCCGTCCGCGCCGATGTAGTGCAGGTCGAACCGTTCGGGCTGGTGGAAGTCGATCTGGACGGTGGACAGGGTCGCCTCACGGCCGGCCGCGTCCGCGATCTGCACGTCGATCTTCGGCCCGTAGAACGCGGCTTCCCCCTCGGCCGCCTCGTACGGCAGCCCGGACCGGTCGAGGACGTCGGTGAGCAGGGCGACGGACCGCTCCCACAGCTCCGGCGCGGCCACGTACTTGCCGCCCGGCCCGGGCAGGGACAGCCGGTAGCGGGCGGGGACGATGCCCAGCGCCTCGTACGCCCGGCGGATCAACTCCAGCGCGCCGGCGGCCTCTTCGGCCGCCTGGTCGAGGGTGCAGAAGATGTGTCCGTCGTTGAGCTGGATCGACCGCACCCGGGTCAGTCCGCCGAGGACGCCCGACAGTTCGGAACGGTACATGCCGCCCAGCTCGGCGACGCGCAGCGGCAGTTCGCGGTAGCTGTGGGAGCGTGAGCGGTAGATGAGCGCGTGGTGCGGGCACATGCTGGGCCGCAGCACGACCTGTTCGCCGCCGAGGTCCATCGGCGGGAACATGTCGTCGTCGTAGTGCGCCCAGTGCCCGGAGATCTCGTAGAGCTCCCGTTTCCCGAGCACGGGCGAGTACACGTGCCGGTACCCGGCCCGGCGTTCGACCTCCCGGATGTACTCCTCCAGCGCGTGCCGCACGGCGGCGCCGTCGGGCAGCCAGTACGGAAGTCCCGCGCCCATCAGCGGGTCGGTGTCGAACAGGTCCAGCTCGCGGCCGAGTCGGCGGTGATCGTGCACGGCGGTCTCCTCAGGAGTGGTGAGGCGAGTGACCGCGGCAGCACGAAGCCCCGGGGCACTCGCCCCGGGGCTTCGGACAATGTCAGCTGTCAGCGCGCCGGGACGGATCCGGCGTCGTCGTGGAGTGCTGGTTGGCGCGCTGCATGCCGGTCACGCTAACAGAGGGGCGGCGTGACGTACACGGGGTTTCCACTCAGCCCGTCCGGCGTCTGAGGACAACCGCGCGGAGCGCGGTTTCGGGGGTGTGGGGGCTTGCCCCCGCGAGAAACTGGGGCACCTCCCAGCGGTAGCTGGGGGAGAAAGGGCGGGGCCGGGGCTCACCCCGTCCGCCCGGCCCGCGCAGCGCGCCGCATACCATTCGCGACATGAAGCTGCGTTTGCCCCGCCCCCGGCGAGGCCGCCTGGCCGCCGCCCTGGCCGCGTTCGGCGTCCTCGTCGGCGCCGGCACCTGGACAGCGGCGGAGGCCACCGGCGGCGACCCCCCGGTGCACCGCGAGGACCGCTTCCTGACGATGCCGGAGTCCGGAACCGGCGGCGCCGAGGCGTCGGTCCGCATCGACACGTCGTTCTTCACCGCGGGCGGCGACGGCCGCAGACCCGCCGTCCTCCTGGCGCACGGCTTCGGCGGCGACAAGGACGACGTACGCGGCCAGGCCGAGAAGCTGGCCCGCGACGGCTACGCGGTCCTCACCTGGTCCGCCCGCGGCTTCGGCGACTCCACCGGCCGGATCGGCCTCAACGACCCGGACCGCGAGGTCGCCGACGTCAGCCGCCTGATCGACTGGCTGGCCAAGCGCCCCGAGGTGCGGCTCGACCGCGCGGGCGACCCGCGGGTCGGGATCGCGGGCGCCTCGTACGGCGGCGCCGTCGCCCTCCTGGCGGCCGGGCACGACAAGCGCGTCGACGCGATCGCCCCGCAGATCACCTACTGGGACCTGAACAGCGCCCTCTTCCCGAACGACGTGTTCAAGAAGCTCTGGGCGGGCGTCTTCTTCACCACCGGTTCCACCTCCACCGCCTCCGGCGCGAAGGGCTCGGGCGGCGGCTGCGGCCGGTTCGAGCCGGAGCTGTGCGCGATGTACGAGCGGGTCGCCGTCGCCGGGCGGCCGGACGTGGACGCCCGCGCGCTGCTGGAGCGCCGCAGCCCGTCGGCCGTGGCCCGCGCCGTCAAGGTGCCCACGCTGCTGGTCCAGGGCCAGAGCGACTCCCTCTTCCCGCTCACGGAGTCGGACCGGGCCGCCGAGGCCCTGGCCCGCAACGGCGCGCCCGTGGCCGTCGACTGGATCGCGGGCGGCCATGACACCGGCGGTTCCGACGAGGAGGACCGCGTCGCCGGCCGGACCCGCGCCTGGTTCGACCGCTACCTGAAGGAAGACGAAAGCACCGGCACCGGCCCGGCGTTCAGGATCAGCCGGACCGGCGGCCTGGACACCACCGACGGCACCGCGCGGCTGCGCGGCGCGACCGCCGACCGCTACCCCGGCCTGCGCGACGACCCCCGGCCGGTGCCGCTGACCGGCCGCGAGCAGCGCTTCGGCAACCCGGCGGGCGGTTCGCCGCCCGCGGTGTCCGCCGTGCCGGGGCTCGGCGGGCTCTCCCGCCTCTCCGGCCTGGGCGTCGGGGTGTCCCTCGACTTCCCGGGCCAGTACGCCCGTTTCGACTCCCCGAAGCTCACCGAGAGCGTGCGCGCCACCGGCACACCGGTCGCGCGGGTCCGGGTGGCGTCGGACAGCGGCGAGGCCGTGCTGTTCGCGAAGGTGTACGACGTGGGCCCGGACGGGCGGCAGCAGCTGCCCGGCCAGCTGGTGACGCCGCTGCGGGTGACGGACGCCAAGGGCGGCCGGACGGTGGAGGTGCGGCTGCCCGCCGTCGACCACGTCTTCGAGGCCGGGCACCGGATGCGGCTGGTCCTCTCCTCGACGGACCTCGGCTACGCCTCGCCGACGGCCCCGGCCGCGTACACCGTCTCCCTCGCGGACCGCGAGCTGAGCGTGCCCACCGCGCCCGGCGTCCGCACCGGTTCGGCCGCGCTGCCCTGGTGGACGTGGGGGCTGCCGGCCGGCGGGCTGGTGGTCGCCGTCGCGCTGCTGCTGACGGGCCGGCGACGCGGTCCCGTCCCCGCGCCGGACCCCGCGCTCGCGGACGTCCCGCTGGTCATCGACGGGCTGAGCAAGCGGTACGCCAAGTCGGCGGACCGGTACGCCGTCCGCGACCTGTCGTTCCGGGTGGAGCGCGGCCAGGTGCTCGGCCTGCTCGGGCCGAACGGCGCGGGCAAGACCACGACGCTGCGGATGCTGATGGGCCTGATCCGGCCGGACGGCGGCCAGGTGCGCGTCTTCGGGCACGCGATCCGGCCCGGCGCGCCCGTGCTGTCGCGGGTCGGGGCGTTCGTGGAGGGCGCGGGCTTCCTGCCGCACCTGTCCGGCCGGGCCAACCTGGACCTGTACTGGCGGGCCACCGGCCGCCCGGCCGAGGACGCGCACGTCCAGGAGGCCCTGGAGATCGCCGGGCTGGGCTCCGCGCTGGACCGGGCCGTCCGCACGTACTCGCAGGGCATGCGGCAGCGGCTGGCCATCGCCCAGGCCATGCTGGGCCTGCCCGACCTGCTGATCCTGGACGAGCCGACGAACGGCCTCGACCCGCCGCAGATCCGCGAGATGCGCGAGGTGATGATCCGGTACGCGGCGGCCGGGCGCACGGTGATCGTGTCCAGCCATCTGCTGGCCGAGGTCGAGCAGAGCTGCACCCACCTCGTGGTCATGGACCGGGGCCGGCTGGTGACGGCGGGCCCGGTCGCGGAGATCACCGGCTCGGGCGAGACGCTGCTGGTGGGGGTGGACGGCGAGGTGACCGAGGCCGTCGCCGAGAAGGTCGGCGCGCTGCCCGGCGTGGCGTCGGCCGTCCGCGCGGAGAGCGGGCTGCTGGTCCGCCTCGACGGCGCGAGCACCCCGGAACTGCTGGTGGAACTGGTCCGGCTGGAGGTTCCGGTGACGGGTGTGGGCCCGCACCGGCGGCTGGAGGACGCGTTCCTGACCCTGATCGGAGGCCAGGCATGACCGCAGGCACGAGCACGCCCCCGGCGACCGCGCCCGGCTACCGCGCGGGGCGCACCCTGCCCCTGCGGGTCGAGGCGGCGCGGCAGTTGCGGCGGCGGCGCACGCTGGTGGTCGGGGGCGTGCTGGCGGTCCTGCCGTTCGTCCTGATCGCGGCGTTCGCGATCGGCGGGCGGCCGGGCGGCCGGGACGGTCGGGTGACGCTGATGGACACCGCCACCGCCTCCGGGGTGAACTTCGCGGCCACGGCGCTCTTCGTCTCGGCCGGGTTCCTGCTGGTGGTACCGGTGGCGCTGTTCTGCGGCGACACGGTGGCGTCGGAGGCGGGCTGGTCGTCGCTGCGCTACCTGCTGGCGGCGCCCGTGCCCCGGACGCGGCTGCTGGTGAGCAAGCTGGCGGTGGCGCTGGGGTTCAGTGCGGCGGCGATCCTGCTGCTGCCGCTGGTGGCGCTGGCGGCGGGCTCGGCCGCGTACGGCTGGGGGCCGCTGCGGATCCCCACCGGCGGGACGCTCCCGGCGGACACGGCGGTGGCCCGGCTGGCGGCCGTCGTCCTCTACGTCTTCGTCAGCCAACTGGTCACGGCGGGACTGGCGTTCTGGCTGTCGACGGTGACGGACGCGCCGCTCGGCGCGGTCGGCGGGGCGATGGGCCTGACCGTGCTCGGCAACGTCCTCGACGCGGTGACCGCGCTCGGCCACTGGCGCGACCTGCTGCCCGCGCACTGGCAGTACGCCTGGGCGGACGCCCTCCAGCCGCACGCCGAGTGGGGCGGCATGATCAAGGGGACGGCGGTGTCGGTGGCGTACGCGCTGGTGCTGTTCGCGCTGGCGTTCCGGCACTTCCGGGCGAAGGACGTGGTCTCCTGACGGGCTCGGTCTCCTGACGCACGCGGTGTCCTGGCGGACGCGGTTTTGCGACGAATCGCGTCTCCCCGGCGGATGTGATCGCCTGACGGGCGCGGTGTCTTGACGCAGGCGATCCCCCGACGCGGGCGCGGCGTCTTGTCCCCCGACGCGGACGTGACCTCTTGACGCATGTGATCTCCTGACGGACGTGGTCTCCTGGCGGACCGATCGGGGTAGAGGCTCCTGGCGACGGGCCCGGCCGGGCGTTGTGCCAGGCCGGCCGCGCCCGCGTGAGTTTCCCCCTTCGTACGGAGGTTCCCCATGGACGAAGCAGCAGCCACCCCGCCGGAGACCGTGGCCCGCGCCCTCTGGCGGCTGGCCGAACCGGTGCACGCCGTCACCTACTTCACCCCCGAGGCACGGGCGGCCTACGAGGAGGCGGGGCTGCACGGCTGGTGGCGCGGCTACTTCGCGGGCCGTGCCGCCCCCTTCGGCCCGGTGGGCCCCGAGCCCGTGGCGGCTTCCTTCTTCGGCTTCGCCCCGGTCAAGGTCGCCGGCGCGCTGCCGTCCGTCTGGGAGATCGTCTCCCCCGGCCGCGCCCTCGAACTGCGGCGCGCGGGCGCCCGGAACGCGCTGCGCCGGCTGCTCGCCGGCCGCGACGAGGAGGTGGGCAGAGCCGCCGGCCTCCTCGCGGACCGCGTCCGCGAACTGGACTGCGGCGGACGGGTGCTCAGCGCCGCCAACATGGCGCTCGGCTTCCCCGTCGACCCCCTCGACCGGCTGTGGCACGCGGCGACCCTGCTGCGCGAGCACCGCGGCGACGGCCATGTGGCGGCACTGGTCGCGGCGGGCCTGGACGGCTGCGAGTCCCTCGTGCTGCGGGCCGGGCTCGACATCCCGCGCTCCGAACTCCAGCCGTACCGCGGCTGGACGGACGAGGAGTGGGACGCTGCCGCACACCGCCTCGCCGCCCGCGGCCTCCTCGCCCCGGACGGCACCGCCAGCGACGAGGGCCGCCTGCTGTACGCGTCCGTCGAGGCGGCGACGGACCGGGCGGCGTCCCGCCCGTGGCGGACCGTCGAACCCATGGAACTCCGGGAGTTGACGGACGCCCTCACCCCCTGTCCCGCGCGTGCGCGGAGACGCTCCGCTTCCCGAACCCGATCGGCCTGCCGATGCCGGACCCGGCGGCGCGCTGAGCGGACGCACCGACGGAAAATCCATGTGCGGCGGGCCGGCCCGCGACGTCACGATCACGTCATGACGGACTACGAGGCACTGCTGATCGGAGGGCGCTCCGGCGTCGGCAAGTCGACGGTGGGGTGGGAGGTCTCCGTGCTGTTGGAGGAGGCGGGTGTCCCCCACTGCGTCCTGGACGGCGACTATCTGGGCCATGTGTACCCGGCCCCGCCGGACGACCCGCACCGGACGGCCGTCACCGAGCGGAACCTGGCGGCGGTATGGGCGAACTTCGCGGCGCTCGGCCAGCGTCGGCTGATCTACACCAACACGGTGAGCGTGCTGGAGGGCGGCCTGTTCCGCCGCGCCCTGGGCGGCGGTTCACTCCGTCTCGTCCGCGTCCTCCTCACGGCGTCGGACGAGACCGCGGCCGCCCGCCTGGCCCGCCGCGAATCCGGCACCCAGCTCACCGCCCACATCCGCCGCAGCCACGCGGCCGCCCGGCGCCTGGACGCCGAGACACCGGCCGGCACGGTGCGGGTGGCCACGGACGGGCGGCAGGTGCGGGAGATCGCCCGGGAGGTGGTGGGGGTCGCGGGGTGGTGAGCGCCCCCGGCGAGGACGGCCCCCGGTCGGCGCACCGGCCGTACGCCTGGAGGCCGTGCGCCGGGTGACCGTGCGCCGGGTGGCCGCCGAGGGCGGCCGTGCGCCGGGTGGCCGTACAGCCGTAGGCCACGGCCGTGGCCACCGTCCAGAGGCAGACCGGGACGCGGCGTGCGGCGTCGGCTGGTGGTCGACGCCGAGGGCCGGGGGGCCGGGCGCGGGCGGCCAAGGTGGCGGCACAGGCCGGGCCCGCGCTCAGACGTACGGCGTGCGCGTCAGCACGTCGCGGACGGCCAGGTGCCGCACGGCCCCCGCAGCAGTGGATACCGGACGTCGGACGCGCCCGCCTCGCGGCCCCGCGCCCCTGGATCCCGCCGGGTCGATCACACCGCCCGCAAGGCCCGCCGGTCATACCGCGCACCGCCGGACGTCACCGGGTGACACATACCCCCCAGGGGTAAAAATTTCCGCGACCCGACCCCTTGGCCGCTCATACACCCTGGGGTATACATAGAGACGTTCGAGGGATACCCCCCAGGGGTATAAGATCCCCGCAGAGACCGAGCCGCATCCCAGGAGGCACCGCATGTCGACGTCCAGCACCACCACCCCCACCGTCACCACCACCTACGCCGTCACCGGCATGAGCTGCGGTCACTGCGAGTCCGCCGTCGCCAAGGCGGTCGGTACCCTCGGCGCCGTGCGGGGCGTGACGGTCGACGTGGCCGCCGGGCGGGTCACCGTCACCACGGACGGCGAGCCGGACGACGCGGCGGTCGCCGGGGCCGTGGACGACGCCGGGTACGAGCTCGTCGGCCGCGTCTGACCCCTCCGCCCCGCCCCCGCCGGGGCCCGCCCCGCCCGCGAGGCCCGGACACACCTCCAGACACAGGAGCAGCAGCGATGCCCAGCACCACCACCGGGACCGCCGGCACCCCCGGTACGGACCGCGTCGAACTCGCCATCGGCGGCATGACGTGCGCGTCGTGCGCGGCCCGCGTCGAGAAGAAGCTCAACCGCATGGACGGGGTGGTGGCCACCGTCAACTACGCCACCGAGAAGGCGCAGGTCACCTATGACGCCGGCGTCACGGTGGCCGACCTGGTCGCCACGGTCGAGGCGACGGGGTACACGGCGCGGCCGCCCGCCCCCGCCCGCTCCGCCGACCGGCGGGACGAGGACGAGGGGGGCGAGAGGGCGGCCGACGACGAGCTCCGCCCGCTCCGCGAGCGGCTGATCACCGCCGTGGTGCTGGCGGTGCCGGTGGTGGTGCTGTCGATGGTCCCGGCCCTGCAGTTCGAGTACTGGCAGTGGCTGTGCCTGACGCTGACCGCGCCGGTCGTCACCTACGCGGCCTGGCCGTTCCACCGGGCCGCGTTCACCAACGCCCGGCACGGCGCGGCCACCATGGACACGCTGATCTCACTCGGCACGTCGGCGGCGTTCCTGTGGTCGCTGTGGGCGCTGTTCCTCGGGCACGCGGGCATGCCCGGCATGACGCACTCCTTCGAGCTGACGATCGCGCGGGGCGACGGCGCCGAGAACATCTACCTGGAGGCGGCGGCGGGCGTCACCGCCTTCATCCTGGCCGGCCGCTACTTCGAGGCCCGGTCCAAGCGCCGGGCGGGCGCCGCGCTCCGGGCGCTGCTGGAGCTGGGCGCCAAGGAGGTGACCGTCCTCCGGAACGGCCGCGAGGTGCTGATCCGCACCGAGGAGCTGGCCGTGGGCGACCGCTTCGTCGTCCGCCCCGGGGAGAAGATCGCGACGGACGGCACGGTCGTCGAGGGCGGTTCGGCCGTGGACGCGTCGATGCTGACCGGCGAGTCGGTGCCGGTCGAGGTGGGCGTGGGCGACGCGGTCACCGGCGCCACGATCAACGCGGGCGGCCGGCTGGTGGTCGAGGCCACCCGGGTCGGCGCCGACACCCAACTCGCGCGGATGGCCCGGCTGGTGGAGGACGCCCAGAACGGCAAGGCCGCGGCGCAGCGGCTCGCGGACCGGATCTCCGCCGTCTTCGTCCCCGTCGTCATCGCGCTGGCCCTTGGCACGCTCGCCTTCTGGCTGCTGAGCGGCGCCGGGCTGACGGCCGCGTTCACCGCCGCCGTGGCCGTCCTGATCATCGCCTGCCCGTGCGCCCTCGGGCTGGCCACCCCGACCGCGCTGATGGTCGGCACCGGACGCGGCGCCCAGCTGGGCATCCTGATCAAGGGCCCGGAGGTGCTGGAGACCACGCGGGGCGTGGACACGATCGTGCTGGACAAGACGGGCACCGTCACCACCGGCCGGATGACCCTGCTGGCCGTCACCGCGGCGGCGGGCACGGCGGAGGACGAGGTGCTGCGGCTGGCCGGAGCGCTGGAGCACGCCTCGGAACACCCGATCGCGCGGGCCGTGGCGGCGGGCGCGGCCGAGCGGGTGGGCACGCTGCCGGTGCCGGAGGACTTCGCCAACGTCCCCGGGCTCGGGGTGCAGGGGGTCGTGGACGGGCACGCGGTGCTCGTCGGCCGGGAGAAGCTGCTGGTGGAGTGGGCGATGAGCCTGCCGGAGGAGCTGGCGGCCGCGCGGGACGCCGCCGAGGCGGCCGGCCGGACGGCGGTCCTGGTGGCCTGGGACGGCGCGCCGCGCGGGGTCCTGGAGGTGGCCGACGCGGTGAAGGACACCAGCGCGGAGGCCGTGCGGCGGCTGCGGGGGCTGGGCCTGACCCCGATCCTGCTGACCGGCGACAACACGGCGGTGGCCGAGGCCGTGGCCGCCGAGGTGGGCATCGACGAGGTGATCGCCGAGGTGCTGCCCGAGGACAAGGTGGCCGTGGTGAAGCGGCTGCAGGCCGAGGGCCGGTCGGTGGCCATGGTCGGCGACGGCGTCAACGACGCGGCGGCGCTGGCGCAGGCGGACCTCGGGCTGGCGATGGGCACGGGCACCGACGCGGCCATCGAGGCCGGCGACCTCACCCTCGTCCGGGGCGACCTGCGGGCCGCGGCGGACGCGATCCGGCTCTCGCGGCGGACGCTGGGCACGATCCGGTCCAACCTGTTCTGGGCCTTCGCCTACAACGTGGCCGCGCTCCCGCTGGCCGCGGCCGGACTGCTCAACCCGATGATCGCGGGCGCGGCGATGGCCTTCTCCTCGGTCTTCGTCGTCGGCAACAGCCTGCGGCTCCGGAGCTTCCGCGCCGCCGAGTGAGGGCGCGCCCCGGCCGACACCGCGCGGTCGCCGGGCGGACGATCACCGTCCGCCCGGCGACCGCGCGGTGTCGGGCTCGTGATGAATCCGTAACAGCGGGATCCCCCGCACCACCCGGCGCGTCTCTCCTGGTGACAGACCAGAACACGACACGCCAGAGCACGACACGAGAGCACAGGGAGGGTACGACGCCATGGCGCTGCCCCAGCTGCACAGGAACAGGATTACGGCGCTGGTCGCCGTCACGGTCTTCGGCTTCGCGGGCACTCTGACCGCCGCGGTCACCGCCGAGGCGGTCGGCCGCAGCGCGGCGGCGGGCCTGACGGCGGAGGCCGACGCGGGCACCGGCCCGGCCGCCGGGTCCCCGCACGGCCGGCCGGCGGACGGCGACGCTCCGAAGACCGTCGTCGTCGTACCCGGCGGGACGTCCCAGACGCTCCCCCGGCCCTGAGCCTCGTCCGGACCCGAGTCTCGTACGGACCCGAGCCTCGTCCGGACCCGAGCCACCGCCGGACCCGAGCCACCGCCGGACCCGAGCCTCCGCCGCCCAGGGTCTCGTCCGACCCCGAATCTCAGCCGGACCTGAGTCCAGAGCCTCGTCCGGCCCTGAGCCCCGGGCACCGAACTGGCCCCGCCCCTGCCCGCCCCTGCCCGCCCCTGCCCGTCGCCGCCCGCGCCACCCAGCGCCCGACCCGACCCGAGCCAAGTCGGCCCAGCGCCCGGGCCCGCACCGGCACCGGCACCGGCACCGGCACCGGCACTAGATGCGATCGCACTCCAGCCCGTCCAGCCGCTTCCCGCCGCCGGACAGCGTCACCTTCACCCGGTTCCACGGCAGCCCGCCGGGCACCTGGTTGTGGGCGGCGGTGCAGACCAGCTGGGTGCGGGCGGTCCGCGTGATGCGGCTGACGTCGAGCGGCAGCACGATCTCGACCCGGCCGGACTCCGCCGTGACGCGCACGCCCGCTTCGGGCCGGATGCCGATGTCGCTGTAGAAGCCGCGCGTGCGTTCCGCCTCGTTGGGTCCCTTCAGCATCAGCCGTACCGCGTCCTCCGCGGTCACCGGCCCGTCCGCCGGGCGCGGGGTGCCGATGACGCCGGTCACCACGGCGAAGTACAGCCGGGCGTGCCAGCCGGGCACGCCCGGCTGCTGGACGCCGGTGGCGGGCTGGCCGAACTCGATGACCTCCGTCGGCTCGATGCCGCAGCCGGCGAGCGTGCCCAGCAGGAGCACCGCGGCCGACGCGCGTCGTGCCCTCACTCCTCGTCACCTCCTGTGCGCAGGGGAGGTCGACGGTGAACACCGCGCCTCCGCCGGGCCGGTTGGCGGCCCGGATGGTTCCGTGGTGCAGCCGGACGTTCTCCAGCGTGATGGCGAGGCCGAGGCCGCTGCCCTCGGAGCGGACCCGGGCGGCGTCGGCCTTGTAGAAGCGGTCGAAGACGTGCGGCAGCACCTCGGGGTCGATGCCCGGTCCCTGGTCGGCGACCTCGATGAGCAGCCGCCCGGCCGCGTCGTCGCCTTCCGTCGCGCGGACCGTCACGTGGACGGGCGCGCCGCCGTGCCGCAGGGCGTTGCCGACGAGGTTGGCCACCACGACGTCGATGCGCCGGGTGTCGAGCCGGGCGCGGACGCCGTCCGGGAGGTCGGCGGCCACCTCGTCCTGCCAGTTGCGGGCCTGGAGGGTCTTGCGGACGGTCTCGGCGACGTCGACCTCGTCGAGGTGGAGGGCGGCGGCGCCCGCGTCGAAGCGGGAGATCTCCATCAGGTCCTCGACCATGCGGGCGAGTTTGCCGGTCTCCTCGCTGATCAGCCGGACGGCGTGGGCGGTGTCCGGATCCAGGGTGGCGGCGTCCTCGTCCAGGACGTCGACGACGGCCGTCATGGCGGCGAGCGGGGTGCGGAGCTCGTGCGAGACGTCGGCGGCGAAGCGGCGTGCGTTGGCCTCCATGCGGCGGAGTTCGGCGACGTTCTCCTCCAGGGCGGCGGCCATGCCGTTGAACGTCCGGGAGAGTTCGGCGAGTTCGTCGCGGCCGGTGACCTTCAGGCGGGTGTCGAGCGCGCCTTCGGTGATCCGCTGGGCGCCGCGGCGCAGTTCGCGTACGGGCCGGAGGACGCCGCCGGCGGCGATCAGGGCGGGCACCACGGCGAGGGCGACGGCGGGCAGCGCACCGCTCTGGGCGGCGTCGACGAGCGCCTGGACGTTGGCCTCGTCCTCCCGCAGCGGGACCCGGGCGAAGACCTCCACGCCGGACGGTTTCCGCTGGTCGTTGCTGAAGGTGACGGGGAGGCCGATGACGAGCCAGGGGCGGCCGTCGGTCTCGACGCGCTGCACGGCCGGGATCCCGGCCTGCACCTTCTGGCGCAGGCCGGTGCCGATGGCGGCGTCCTCGCCGGGGCGGAGGGACGGGACCATGGGCCCGTCGCCGTAACGGGCGTGCACGACCCAGTGCTGGGCCGCCTCGCCGGCCCGGTTGAGGTTCGCCGCGAACTTGGCGAGACCTGCCGTGTCGGGCGGGTAACGCAGGTCCGGGGCCTGGGAGTTGACCTGGCCGCGCAGGGCGTCGACGGCGGTGTCCTGGGTGCGCTGGAGGATCGCGGTGCGCGCCTCGCGGAAGGTGAGCGCCGCGGTGGCCAGCGCGCTCAACGCGGCGACGAGCAGGAACGCGACCACGAGCCGGGCGCGCAGGCCGCGTGCGAGGGTGCGCAGGGCGGGCTTGCGCGCCCCGTCGGAGCGACGCCAACCGGCGGCGGGACGGTGCCAACCGGCGGGGCGGCGCGTATCGGCCGGGCGGCGCGCGCCGAAGCGTCTCACAACGGGCCGAACCGGTAGCCGAACCCGCGCACGGTCTGGATGTAGCGGGGCGAGCGCGTCGAGTCCTCGATCTTCGTGCGCAGCCGCATCACACAGGCGTCCACCAGCCGGGCGTCACCGTGGTAGCTGTGCTCCCAGACGTGCTCCAGGAGCTGTTGGCGACTGTGGACGCGGCCGGGGGTGGCGGAGAGGTGGAGCAGCAGCTTCATCTCGGAGGGGGCGAGCGCGAGGTCCTTGCCGTGCTTGGTGACGACCAGGCCGGCGCGGTCGACGACCAGGTCGCCGTGGACCTCGGCGGGCCGGGCGGCGGCCTCGGGGCCGCCACCGTCGGCGGGGGCGGCGCGGCGGAGGACCGCGCGGATGCGGGCCTCCAGGACCTCGCCGCGGGCCGGCTTGACGATGTAGTCGTCGGCGCCCGCCTCCAGGCCGAGGACGACGTCGATGTCGTCGCCGCGGGCGGTGAGCATGATGATCGGGAGCTGCTGGGTGGCGCGGATCCGGCGGCACACCTCGAAGCCGCTGACGTCGGGGAGCATCAGGTCGAGGAGGACGAGGTCCGGCCGGAAGGCGCCGAGCGCGGCGAGGCCGGCCTCACCGGTCGCCGCGGCCTCGACCTCGTGGCCGCGGCGGCGCAGGGTGAGGGTGACCCCCTCCCGTACCGCTCGGTCGTCCTCGATCAGAAGCACGCGTGACATAAGGACAGTATCGATCCGATCATCACACCAACGCGCCGGATGGGACCCCGTCCGGGGAACTGTCACCGATTGCTCATATTCGCCCCTCAAGCCCCTGTGGCATCTCACGCCCCACTTTCTTCACGGAGAGGCCCCACCGTGACGGCCCGGGGCGGGATAATGACCAGCCGATTGTCCGTACGCCATCAAGCCCGGCCCACCAACGCCCCTCGACATGCACGATCATCAGCGATCCGGAGGTCGCCATGAGCACGCACGAGGTCCTCAACCAGGCCCCGCCCCTGACCGGCTTCACCACCGCCGACGACCCCGCGCTGCTGGAGGCCCTCCGCCGGGACGGCGGCGGCCGGGGCGAGGAGGAGGTCAGGGCCCTGGGGGCGCGGGCCGGCTCGGAGGAGGTGCGGGAGTGGGCACGGCAGGCCGAGGCGTACCCGCCGGTGCTGCGCACCCACGACCGCTACGGCCACCGGGTGGACGAGGTCGACTTCCACCCGGCCTGGCACCACCTCATGGCGGCGGCCGTGGAGAGCGGCCAGCACGCGGCGCCCTGGGCGGACGGCCGGCCGGGGGCACACCTGATCCGCGCCGCCAAGTTCTACGTCTGGGCGCAGGCCGAGCCCGGCCACGGCTGTCCGATCTCCATGACCAACGCCGCCGTCCCCGCCCTCCGCGCCCAGCCCGACCTCGCCGCCGCCTACGAACCGCTGCTGGCGTCGCCGGTGTACGACTACGGGCTGCGGCCGCCGCTGGGCAAGCGCGGCCTGATCGCCGGCATGTCGATGACGGAGAAGCAGGGCGGCTCGGACGTCCGGGCCAACACCACCACGGCCGTCCCGGCGGGCGACGGCACCTACCTGATCACCGGGCACAAGTGGTTCACCTCCGCCCCGATGAGCGACGTCTTCCTGGTCCTGGCCCAGACCGAGCAGGGCCTGACCTGCTTCCTCATGCCGCGCGTCCTGCCCGACGGCACCCGCAACGCGATGCGGCTGCAACGGCTGAAGGACAAGCTCGGCAACCGCTCCAACGCCTCGTCCGAGATCGAGTACGAGCAGGCCGTCGCCTGGCCGGTGGGCGAGCCGGGACGCGGGGTGCGCACGATCGTCGAGATGGTCAACATGACCCGCCTCGACTGCGTCATCGGCTCGGCCGCCGGCATGCGCGCCGGACTGCGGCAGGCCCTGCACCACACCACGTACCGCCGCGCCTTCGGCGCCGAGCTGATCGACCAGCCGCTGATGCGCAACGTCCTCGCGGACCTCGCCGTCGAGTCGGAGGCGGCCACGGCCCTGGCGATGCGCCTGGCGGCGGCCCTGGACCGGTCGGAAGCCGGGGACACGGCGGAACGCGCCCTGCGGCGGCTCGCGCTGGCGGCCGGCAAGTACTGGGTGTGCAAACGCGGCAGCGCACACGCGGCGGAGGCGCTGGAGTGCCTGGGCGGCAACGGCTACGTCGAGGAGTCGGGCATGCCCCGCCTCTACCGCGAGGCGCCGCTCCTCTCCATCTGGGAGGGCTCCGGCAACGTCGCCGCCCTGGACGTCCTCCGCGCGCTCACCCGCGAACGCGGGGCACTGGACGCCTACTTCGCCGAGGTCGACGCGGCCGCCGGCGCGGACCCCCGCCTCGACGCCGCCACCACCCGCCTGCGCACCCTCCTCACCACCCTCGACGACCCCCACCACGCCCAACTCACCGCCCGCCGCCTCGCCGAACAGCTCACCCTCGTCCTCCAGGGCAGCCTCCTCGTCCGCCACTCCACCCCCGCCATGGCCGACACCTTCTGCGCCTCCCGCCTGGCCGGCGACTGGGGCGGCGCCTTCGGCACCCTCCCACCGGGATCGGACCTGGACGGCGTGCTGGAACGGGCGGCGGGCAAGGACGCGGGGTAAAGCCCGCGCACCCGCGAGCCCCACCCCCCTCCCCACCACGGTTCGGCCGTCACGGCGGGCCCGGCGGAAGCCCGGGGAGCGCCCGCCGCCGCTCCGGCGGCCGCCGCCCGACCGGCCCCGACCGGCCCGTCCGAACATCCGCTTCGCCTCCTCGAACGTCCTCATCCCATCGGAGGAAACCGCCCCGCATCCCGGCTGAACGGGTGACACACGCCGCAGTATCTCCATGGCGCGCGCCCTCGCGCCGTTGTGGGCGAATCCGGAGGATGCCGTGGACGAGTGGGTGGTGCTGGTCCTCGCGATGATCGCGGTGATCGTGGTCGTCGTGTCCGTGGTCCTGCTGCGCGGGCGGCGGATCGCCAACGAGGACCCCTCCGAGACGCCCGACGTCATCGAGTACATGACCATGATGATCGGTGTGGTCTACGCCATCGTCCTCGGCCTGGCCATCGCCGGCGTCTGGGAGGCGCGGAACTCCGCGCAGGCGACGGTGCAGGCCGAGGCGCAGGCGCTGCACGAGATCCAGGAGCGGGTGCAGGCGTTCGCGCCGGCGGCCCGTGACCAGGTGCGGGCGGACGTGGACACCTACGTGCGGTACGTCGTCCACAAGGAGTGGCCGGGCATGCTGGACGACGGGCAGCTCACCGACAAGGGGAAAGAGCTGCTCGACAAGGTCCGGACGGACATCACCTCCTACGAGCCGAGGAACGACCGGGAGACGCAGTCGTACCAGCCGCTGCTGGACCAGGCCGGGGCGGCGGACGCGGCGCGCAACGCCCGGGCGCTGAGTGCCGGGGACACCATGCCGGGGGTGGTGTGGTTCGGTCTGATCGGCGGGGCGCTGGTGGCCGTGGGCCTGATCTACACCCTGCAGATCCGGCGGTCGCCACGCGAACTGCTCCTCGCCGGGCTCTACAGCGCGCTGATCGCCTTCCTCCTCTTCCTCATCTGGGACTTCGACTCCCCCTTCGGACACGACGTCGGCGACGCCACCGACGCGCTCACCAATCTGTTCGCCGTCTGACGGGCGGGCCGGGCGGGCCGCTCGGTTCCGGCCAGATTCCGCAGGCTGTCGCTCACACCTCCACCGCCGCCCCCGCCCCCGCCGTCCGCGACGACGCCGGGCGGGGGCGGCGCGGCGTCCGCGTCCGCGACGTCCCAGCGCCCGGCCGCGTACCCGCTCCCACGACACGAGGGCGGCGGCGGCCCGCGGGCCATGGTCGACGGGTCGGCGCGGGCCCGTCGCCCCCGCCCCAATGGTCTACGCCTTTCCCGGGCGGCTCTCCGCACGGCCTCCAGGCATGACCGGTTCCCGGCGCCGGCCCGCGCGTTTCGCCCTCCGTTTGGGGGTACAGGGCAAGGGGGCTGACCGACAGGAGGGCACCCGGAGTGACCGACGAGAGCATCGCCTACGGCGAAGGCGCGACCCGGACGGTCGACATGGACGAGGCGGCGGCACTGGTCCGCGGCATCTGCTTCAAGACCGGCCCGCCCCGCCTCCTCGGCGTCGAGCTGGAATGGCTCGTCCACGACCTGCGCGAACCGACCCGCCCGGTCGAAGCGGCCCGGCTGAACGCCGCCGCCGACCGGCTCCGCAAGCTTCCGCTGCGCTCGCTGCTCACCATCGAGCCCGGCGGCCAGATCGAGTTCAGCTCGCAGCCCGCCGCCTCCCTCACCGCCTGCGTGGACGAGGTGGCAGCCGATCTCGACCTGGCCCGGGCCGAGTTGAAGGACATCGGGCTCTTCCTCGCCGGCTACGGCAAGGAACCCTGGACCCATCCGGACCGGGTGGTGGAGACCCGCCGCTACAGCGCGATGGAGGTCTACTACGACCGCTGGAACGGGGCCGGCCGCACGGTCATGTGCCGGACGGCGTCCGTCCAGGTCTGTGTCGACGCCGGCCACGACGGCCCGGGCCCGCTCGGGTTCGACCGCCGCTGGCGGTACGCGCACCTGCTGGGCGCGGTGCTGGCCGCCGCGTTCGCCAACTCGCCGCTGCACCTGGGGCGGCCCACCGGCTGGCGTTCCACCCGCCAGGCGACCTACGCCCGGATGGACCCGGGCCGCACCCTCGCCCCCGCCGAGCACCTGGAGCCGCGGGCGGCCTGGGCCGAGTACGCGCTGGACGCGGAGGTGATGTTCATCCGGCGCGAGGAAGGACCGTGGCAGCCCGTACAGGGCCTGCCACTGCGGGAGTGGCTGCGCACGGGCGAGCCGCGGCCGGTCACCGCGGGCGATGTGCTCTACCACCTGACCACGCTGTTCCCGCCCGTCCGGCCGCGCGGCCACCTGGAGATGCGCATGATCGACGCGCAGCCGGGCGAGGACGGCTGGCTGGTGCCGCTCGCGGTGACGGCGGCGCTGTTCGACGACCCGACGGCCGCCGAGACCGCGTACCGCGCGGTGAAGCCGCTGGCCGACGCGGCGGGCGGGGAGCCCACCCCGCGCAACCCGCTGTGGCGCCGGGCCGCCCGGCACGGCCTGTCCGATCCGGAGCTGCACGCCGCGGCGGCGGGCTGTTTCGCGGCGGCGCGCGAGGCGCTCCCCCGGCTCGGGGCCTCGCCCCGGGTCCTGGAGGCGGTGGACGAGTTCACCGCCCGGTACGTGGACCGGGGCCGCTGTCCCGCCGACGACCTGCTGGACCTGGTCGCGGACCGGGCCGAGGGCGCGGAGTACGGGCCGTGACCGCCCCCGGACGGGAGGGCGCGGCCCATGCGCGAGAGCACGACGGTACGGACCCCGGCGCGCTCCGGCGGCGCGCCGTGGACGTCCTGCTGGCGGCCCGTGAGCGCACGGCGGCGCTCACGGGCTGCGTACCGGACCCCGAACTCAGCGCGCAGCACTCGCCGTTGATGTCACCGCTGGTGTGGGACCTGGCGCACATCGGCAACCAGGAGGAGCTGTGGCTGCTGCGTGCCGTGGGCGGGCACGCGGCGCTGCGGCCGGAACTGGACTCCGTATACGACGCGTTCGAGCATCCGCGCGCCGAACGCCCCTCGCTCCCGCTGCTGTCCCCGGACGAGGCCCGCCGCTATGTGGCGGACGTCCGCGGCCGGGCGCTGGACGTCCTCGACCGGGCGCCGGTCGAGGGCGGCGGTCCCCTGGTCCGGGCGGCGTTCGCCTTCGGGATGATCGCGCAGCACGAGCAGCAGCACGACGAGACCATGCTGATCACCCATCAGCTGCGGGCCGGCCCGGCCGCGCTCACCGCGCCGGAGCCGCCGCCCGCCGCCCCGGACACGGACGGGCTGCCCGTCGAAGTCCTCGTCGAGGGCGGTCCGTTCACCATGGGCACCTCGACCGAGCCCTGGGCGCTGGACAACGAGCGGCCCGCGCACGAGCGGGTGCTGGCGCCGTTCTTCATCGACACCCTGCCGGTGAGCAACCGGGCGTACGGGCACTTCGTCGAGGACGGCGGCTACCGCGACCCCCGCTGGTGGCACCCCGAGGGCTGGGCGCGGGTGCGGCGGCACCAGCTGACGGCGCCGCTGTTCTGGCGGCGCGACGGCGGGGTGCCGGGCGGCTGGCTGCGGCGCCGCTTCGGCGTGGTGGAGCCGGTGCCGCCGGACGAGCCGGTGCTGCACGTGAGCTGGTACGAGGCCGCCGCGTACGCGGCCTGGGCCGGGCGGCGGCTGCCCACCGAGGCCGAGTGGGAGAAGGCCGCCCGGTACGACCCGGCGTCCGGCCGCTCCCGCCGCTACCCGTGGGGCGACGAGGACCCCACGCCCGAGCACGCCAACCTCGGCCAGCGCCATCTGCGCCCCGCCCCCGTAGGCGCCTACCCGCGCGGCGCGTCGCCGCTGGGCGTCCGGCAGCTGATCGGCGACGTGTGGGAGTGGACGGCGAGCGACTTCCTGCCGTACCCGGGCTTCCGGGCGTTCCCGTACCGCGAGTACTCGGAGGTCTTCTTCGGCAGCGCGTACAAGGTGCTGCGCGGCGGCTCGTTCGGGGTGGACCCGGTCGCCTGCCGGGGCACGTTCCGCAACTGGGACCTGCCGGTGCGCCGGCAGATCCTCGCCGGCTTCCGCACGGCCCGCGACCCGGAGCCGTGCTGATGTGCCGGCACCTGGCCGTCCTGGGCCCCGGGGCCCCGCTCGGCGCGTCCGTCGCCGACCCGCCGCACTCCCTCGTCCGGCAGTCGTGGGCGCCGCGCCGGCAGCGGTACGGGACGGTGAACGCGGACGGGTTCGGCATCGGCTGGTACGCGGACGACGACCCGCGGCCCGCCCGCTACCGGCGGGCCGGGCCGGTGTGGGCGGACCCGTCCTTCGCCGACCTGGTCCGGGTGGTACGCGCCCGGGCGCTGCTGGCGGCGGTGCGGGACGCGACCGGGCCGAGCGCCGACGGCGAGGCCGCCGCGGCCCCCTTCGCCGCGGGCCCGTGGCTGTTCAGCCACAACGGCGCCCTCACCGGCTGGCCCGGCTCGACCGCGCCCCTCGTCCCGCTGCTGCCCGCCGCGGCCCTGCTGCGGCTGGAGGCGCGCTGCGACTCGGCGTTCGTCTGGGCGCTGGTGGCGCACCGGCTGCTGGACGAGGGCGATCCGCCGGGCCGGGCGCTCGCGGGCGCCGTCACCGCCCTGGCGGAGGCCGCGCCCGGCTCCCGGCTGAACCTGCTGCTCACCGACGGCGCTTCGGTCACGGCCACCGCGTACGGGGACTCCCTGTGGTACCTGGCCGGTCCCGGCGAGCGGATCGCGGTGGCGTCGGAGCCGTACGACGACGATCCGCGCTGGACCGAGGTGCCCGACGGCACGCTGCTGTCGGCGGACCGCACCCGGGTCGCCCTCACATCCCTGTAGCACCTTTCCTACCGAGACATCCCCGCAACACCTCTCGTACCGAGCCCAGTCGAGCTTCGCCTTCCTTCCCCCTGCCCCGCCGCACGCGCAAGGAGCCCTGCCCGTGAGCCAGTTCGTCCTCTCCCGCACCCTCCCGTCCGACGCGACCGCCGCCGCCCTGCGCGCCGACGTCGCCGAGGGGCTGACCCGGTCGCCCAAGGAGCTCCCGCCGAAGTGGTTCTACGACGCGCGGGGCAGCGCGCTCTTCGACGAGATCACGCTGCTGCCCGAGTACTACCCGACGCGTGCCGAGCGCGAGATCCTGCGCACCCGGGCGGCCGCCATCGCCGCCGCCACCGGCGCCCGGACGCTCGTCGAACTCGGCTCCGGCTCCTCGGAGAAGACCCGTCACCTCATCCGGGCGCTGCCCCTGCTCGACCACTACGTGCCGGTGGACGTCAGCGAGAGCGCGCTGTCCGGGGCCGCCGCGACGCTGCTCGACGAACACCCCGGACTGCGGGTGCACGCCCTCGTCGCCGACTTCCAGTACGGCCTGACCCTGCCGGACACCCCCGGGCCGCGGCTGCTCGCGTTCCTCGGCGGCACCATCGGCAACCTGCTGCCCGCGGAACGGGCCGAGTTCCTGGCCGGCCTGCGGGCCGGCATGGCCCCGGGCGACGCCCTGCTGCTCGGCACGGACCTGGTCAAGGACGAGGGGGTGCTGGTCGCCGCGTACGACGACTCGCGGGGCGTGACGGCGGCCTTCAACAAGAACGTCCTCGCGGTCGTCAACCGGGAGCTGGGCGCCGACTTCGACCCCGCCGACTTCGCGCACGTCGCCCTGTGGGACGCCCGGCACGAGTGGATCGAGATGCGGCTGCGGGCCCGGCGGGCCGTCCTGGCCAAGATCCCGGCCCTGGACCTGGCGGTGCACTTCGCCGCCGGCGAGGAGTTGCGCACGGAGATCTCGGCGAAGTTCCGGCGGGAGGGGGTGCGGTCGGAACTGGCTGCCGCCGGGCTGGAGTTGCGGCGGTGGTGGACGGACGAGGCGGGGCGGTTCGCGCTGTCGCTGGCGGTGCCGTAGGAGCGCCTGCGGCGGGCTGTGCCCCGGACCCTCCCCCAGAGGGGGGTGCCCCCACCTCCGCCGATTCCTGGGGGCAAGCCCCCAGACCCCCTTGTCGCGGCTTCGCCGCTCGTCCTCACCCCCCGGACGGGCTGGACAGCCGGCCCGTCCGGGGGGCGGGGGCACGCCCCCGCAAGAAACGGTGAATGGGGGTGCCCCCTCTGGGGGAGGGGCCGGGGCACAAACCCACCCCGGGTAACCTGAACCCGTGAACCAAGAGCAGCCCACCCCCGAACACGAAAGCCTCCCCGGAAGCTTCGAACGCGGCACCGACGGCCCCAAAGTCATCGTCGTCGGGGTGGACGGCTCCGAGTCCTCCTGGCGCGCCGCCGCCTACGCCGCCGGGCTGGCCCGTCGGCAGAACGCGCTGCTCGCCATCGTCTACGTGCAGCCCGTCCTGGTGGGCGGCGCGGCGTTCGGGGCTCCGGTGGCCGAAGTGACGGAGGAGGTCGCCGAGGAACTGCTCGCGGAGATCCGGGCCACCACGGAGCGGCTGCGCGGGCTCTACCCGTACGCCATGCGCTGGGAGTTCCACACCTTCCGCGGCGACCCGTACTCGGGCCTGGTGCAGGCGGCCGACGACCTCAAGGCCGACGCGGTCGTCGTCGGCGCGTCGGAACAGGCGGGCCACCGCATCGTGGGCTCTGTCGCGGTCCGTCTGGTGAAGGCGGGACGGTGGCCGGTGACGGTGGTGCCGTAGGCGCCCCTCCGGCACGGCCGGCACCGCCCGGGGAGCAATGCCACCACGTCCGAGCCCCCGTACGGACCGCCCCTCCTCGGGATGACGGACGTCGGCCACGACCACGGCCGCACCGGAATTCCTGCGCCGCGGCCCCGCCCCGCCGGCCGTGCCCGCCCGGCACGCGGCAGCGGACGGCGCACCTCCACCGGATGTGACCCACCGGCCACCACCACACCGCCCGCCGGGCCCCCGACCACGCCAACGGCGGCGCCCGCCTCGCGCGAGGACGCGGTGTGGCGGACGGTGGTGGGGTCAGCAGCACGCGCCCCGCCGGGAGGACCGCCACCCATGACGAACCACACGTACCGCGTGACCGAGATCGTCGGCTCGTCCCCCGAGGGGGTGGACCAGGCCATCCGCAACGGCCTGGCCCGCGCGTCCCAGACGCTACGCAACCTCGACTGGTTCGAAGTGGTGCAGGTCAGGGGCCACTTCGCGGAGGGCGGCGGCGTCGGCCACTACCAGGTGGGGCTGAAGGTCGGCTTCCGCCTGGAGGACGGCGACTAGCCGGCCGACCACGCCGGGGCCGCGCGGGCCCGCGTCCGTCCGAGGGTCGCGCGGGCGGGCCGGGGCGTCGGTGGGCGGGCGGCGCTTCCGCTCGTTTCGTCCGGCGCCGTCCCGTCCGTACGTCATCCCGTCACGTCGGTCCGTCGCGTCATTCCGTCACGGGCAGGCACTCGTCGAGCAGGCCGACGAGGTCGCGCCAGGCCCGCTGTGCGTGCAGCGGGTGGTGGCCGACGCCGGGGAGCAGGGTCTGGTCGGACCGGTCGATCGGGTGGTGGAAGGCGTGGAGGGCGCCGCCGTAGACCACCAGGCGCCAGTCGACGCCCGCGGCCTGCATCTCGGCGGCGAAGGCGTCCCGTTGCGCGGCGGGCATGATCGGGTCCTCCGATCCGACCCCGGCCCACACGGGGCAGCGGATGCGCGCCGCCTCGCCCGGCCGGCCCGTGGTCACCGCGTTGATCGTTCCGATCACCCGGAAGTCGACGCCGGCGCGACCGAGTTCCAGACCGATCGCGCCTCCGGTCCCGTAGCCGATGGCGGCGATCCGGTCCGGGTCGGTCCGCGGTTCGGCGAGCAGCACGTCGAGTGCGGCGTGGCCGATCTCGCGCATCCGGTCGGGGTCGGCGAGCAGCGGGGTGATGCGCGCCAGCATCTCCTGGGGGTCGGTGAACCAGTGCCCGCCGTGCAGGTCGAAGGCCAGGGCCACGTACCCCAGCTCGGCGAGGGCGTCGGCCCGGCGGCGCTGGACGTCGTCCAGGCCCGTCCCTTCCGGCCCGAGCAGGACCGCGGGCCGGCGGCCTGTTCCCGCGGGGAGTGCCAAGTGTCCGATCATGGTCAAGCCGTCAGCGGGATAATCCACCGTGCGAGTTGTGATCGACGTCATGGGATGTGACTGTAGTGACGGCTGAGGTGGAGCGGACGGGACTTCACCCTGGGCGGAACGGCGCGGTGCGTGCGCTCCGGTGGCGTGCGCTCCGGCGTGCACCGCGCGCCCTCCGGCGTGGACGCCGCCCCCGCCCGGGCGCCTCCCCCGGCCGAACGCCTCCAGGCCGGGCATTTCTCGACCGTCCCCCTCCCGCCCCCGTCAGTCCTTCAGCCGCTCCTCGAACTCCCCGAGGTCGGCGGGGAACCACGTCTGCCGACCGCGGTCGCACTCGCGGACGAAGTCGCGCAGGGCGGAACTTTCCGCCGTATACCGGGAGATGTCGCCGACGACGGCGAGGCCGAGCCGGTAGTTCGCGAACTTCTGCACCACGTCGCCCGCGAAGCGCGTACGGAGCCGGAAGAACGCCTCGTCCAGCCGCTCGACGGGGAGGGCGACCCACTGGGCGCCGTGATAGCCGGCGTCTCCTATGAGGTCCAGGACGTCGGCCTCGGTGCCGACCGCCGCGCCGTCGGCGGCGCACATCCAAACCGGTACGTCGTGGATCGTCCGCAGGCTGTCCATCCGTCCTCCAGGGGTGAGGTGTTGTCGGTACGTGATCGACACAGCCTGTCACAGGCGACGACGGGCGGTGTTCCGCGTCCGGGTCACTCGCCGAGGTCGAAGGGCGTGGGCCGGTGCCGCTCCCAGATGCGGGCCGACGCCTCCTCGGGATAGGGAAGCGTCCGGGAATCGGCGTCCAGGACGCGGGTCGTCCACGCGTCGGGGGGGGCGGCCGGCCAGCCGGGGTCGCCGGAGGTGACGAAACCCGTCCAGGCGTGTACGAGTTCGTGCGACACCGCGCGGGCGGCGGCGGTGGGGTGCTCGCCGAGGAGCCCGACGCCGTTCGGGCTGTCCAGGGTGCCGAACGCCAGGGGGACGTCGAGGCTGTGGCAGGCGCCGAAGGCCGTTGCCGTGAGCGCCAGTTCGAAGAGGAACGAGGTGCCGCCGGCCGCCTCGTTCGCCCGGGCCAGGCAGAGGGACGGCATCCGGAAGAGGGCGTCCGAGTAGACCGTCTCCAGCAGTTCCTCCGGGGTGGCGCCGGGGAGGGCGGCGCGGTAGGCGTCGGCTCCGCCCGGACGTGGGGCGAACAGGTCCAGGGCGGTCCGCGCCTCCTCGTCCGTGAAGGTGCCCGCCCGTCCGCTCATGACGCTGAAGAGGCGGAACTCGTCGCGAGTGTGGCCGACGAGCAGCTCGACACCGGGCGCGCGGCCTCCGGCGAGCGCCGCCCAGGGGGACTCGGGGAGCACGTCACCGTCGACGACGGGGCCCATGGCCACCCCGAGGCGGGCGAGCCGTCCCCACTCCCCGTACGGCCCGGGGAGTTCGGCGCCGAGCGCGGTGAGCTCCTCGGCCAGGCGCCACGGTTCGACGGTGGCGAGGGCGGCGGCGGTGGGCGCCTTGCCGAGCCGGTCCGCGAGCGCCCGCGTGACGCGCCCGGCGAGCGCGCGGGTGCAGTGGACGCCGGGCACCGAGTGGGCGATGGCCCGCCGGAACAGGCCCCGTGCCCGTTCCGTCGTCAGCAGGGCGGCGACCGACCCGGCGCCCGCGGACTGGCCGGCGACGGTGACCCGCCCGGGGTCCCCGCCGAAGGCGGCTATGTTCCGCCGGACCCAGCGCAGTGCGGCGATCTGGTCGAGGAACCCGCGGTTGGCCGGGACGCCGTCCAGCAGCGCGAAACCCTCGGCACCCACCCGATAGTCGACGCCCACCACCACCATCCCCTCCGCGACCAAGGCGGCCGGGTCGTACATGGGGTCGCTCGCGTCCGCCGTCAGATACCCCCCGCCGGGGATCCACACCAGCACCGGCAGTCCCGCCGCGCCCGGGTCGGGGGTGCTGACGTTGAGCGTCAGCCAGTCCGTACCGCCGCCGTTCCGGGTCCGGGCCGGGCCGGACTGCGGCGCCGCCGGGCCGAACTCGACCGCCCGCCGCGTCCCTTCCCATCCGCGCACCGGGACCGGCGCGGCGAACCGGAGCGCCCCCACCGGCGGTTCGGCGTAGGACACACCACGGAACTCCGCGAATCCCTGCCGCCACCGGCCCTCCAACAGGCCCTCCGCCGTACGCACCTTCGGCTGATCCGTCATGACGCCTCCCCTTCGATCGCTTGCCGCACCGTGCTTCCCAGCGTTATCGGCCAGTTGTATTATGTCAACCGTAAGAAAACGAGAACCGGGAGACAGCCGACATGCCGAAGCAGGTGGACCACCGCGAACGCCGCGAGACGATCGCCCGGGCCCTCTGGCGGGTGGTGGAGCGGCAGGGCGTCGCCCAGGCGACCCTCCGCGAGGTCGCGCGCGAGGCGGGACTCTCCCACGGATCGCTCCAGCACTACTTCGCCTCGCGGGAGGCGATGCTCTCGTTCGCCATGGACTTCGCGTCCGAGCAGACCGCGCTGCGCGTCGGCCGCCGCCTGGCGGAACTGGGCGACCCCCCGCACCCCCGCGACGTCCTCCGGGTGATGCTCACCGAGACCCTCCCCCTGCACCCCGACGCCCGCGCGAACAGCCGGATGAGCGCCGCCTACGTCCTGGAGGCGCTGCACGACGAGGGCGTCCACGCGCGGGCGCGCGGCGGCCTCCTCCAAGGGCGGGAGGTGGTGGAACGGCTGGTGCGCCAGGCCATCGCCGACGGCCACATCGCCCCCGACCGCGATCCGGCGGTCGAGACGGACCTGCTCCTCGCCCTCACCGGGTTCACCACCCTCCTCGAACTGCGCGTGGTCACACCCGAGGCGGCGCTCGCCGCCGTCGACCGGCACCTGGACGGGCTGTTTGGGAGCGAGTCCTCCTAGGGCCCTCCTAGGGGTCCCCTAGGGGTCCCTGGGGGACGGCGTCCTCCCCGGGCATGATCAAGAAGGCGGGGGCAGGCGCCAAGCTTGGTGATCGCGCACAGACGCGCATCCCAGCGGTGGCCGCCGGTTCCGTGGTGGCCACCGCCCGCACCCTCCGAAAGGCCCGGCGCCTCCATGACCGTCCAGCACCGCCGCCGCACCGGCACCCTCACCGCCCTCCTCGCCACCGCCCTGCTGGCCTCGACGGCGCCCGCGCTCGCCGCCCCGGCCGCGACGGGCGGGCACGGCGGCACCGACCGGGCCGAACTCCGGCGGGCGCTGCGGGCGGTGGTGGCCGACGGCATACCCGGAGCGGTCGCCGAGGTCCGCGACGAGCACGGCGTCTGGCGGGGCACGGCCGGGGTGGAGGACCTCCGCACCGGACGACAGCCGTCCGCCGACGACCGGTTCCGCGCCGGCAGCGTCACCAAGAGCCTGGTCGCCACGGTGGTGCTGCAGCTGGTGGCCGAGAAGCGCGTCGGCCTGGACGACCCGGTGGACCGGAGCCTGCCGGGCGTCATCCCGGCCGGGCGCCACGGCAAGCAGATCACCGTACGCCAGCTCCTCCACCACACCAGCGGCCTGCCCGACTACACCAACGCCCTGCTCAAGAGCATCGGGGGCGACCTCGGCGCGCTGCGGACCCGCCACTGGACCCCGCGCGAGCTGATCGCGCTGGCCCTCACCGAGAAGTCCCCCTTCGAGCCCGGCGAAAAGGGCAGGTGGGAGTACTCCAACACCAATTACGTGGTGCTGGGACTGCTGGTCGAACGCCTCACCGGCCACTCGCTCGGCCAGGAGATCGACCGGCGCGTCGTCCGGCCGCTGCACCTGAAGAACACCTACGTCCCGTCCGGCACGCGGCTGGCCGGCCACCACCTGCACGGCTACGAGCGGTTCCCCCGGCCGACCGCGCCGTACACCGACATCACCGAGTACGACGCGGACGTCTTCCGGGGCCCGGGCAACATCGTCTCCGACGCCCACGACCTCAACACCTTCTACCGCGCCCTCGGTGACGGCCGGCTGCTGCCCGCCGGGCTGAACAAGGAGATGCGCACGCTGACCCCGGACGGCGGGGACCGCAAGGGCCGGTTCTACGGGCTGGGCCTGGAGGGCAACACCGGCATCTGCGCGGACGGCGCCCTCATGCTCGGCCACACGGGCAGCGTGCCGGGGTACGCCACCTTCAGCTTCGGTACGGCGGACGGCCGGCGGCAGGTGACGCTCGCCCTCGGCAGCGACCCGGACATCACCAAGAACGACAAGGCGGGCGCCGACGCCTTCCGCTTCCTCGGCACGGCGCTCTGCGGAAAGAACGGGAAGTAGCCGAGACCGCCGTCATGATCAGGCTTCCGCCTATGGCAACACCTGTTGCCATTCCCGGGACGACCGAGTAGCAATGAGGGCGTGGACCACTCACCAGCCATCGCCCGCGCCCTGTCCGAGGTCGGCCCGCGCCTCAAGCGCCTGCGCACCGAGCGCGGGGTGACCCTGTCGGCGCTGTCGGAGGCCACCGGCATCTCCAAGAGCACCCTGTCGCGCCTGGAGTCCGGCCGGCGCCGGCCCAGCCTGGAACTGCTGCTGCCCATCGCGCAGGCGCACCAGGTGCCGCTGGACGAGCTGGTCGGCGCGCCGGAGGTCGGCGACCCCCGCGTCCGGATGACGCCCCGGCGCGCGAACGGGCAGGTCGTCGTCCCCCTCACGCGACAGCCGGGCCCCCTCCAGACCTTCAAGTCCGTCCTGCCCGCGAGCAGGAAGACGCCGGAGCTCTGCACGCACGAGGGGTACGAGTGGCTCTACGTCCTCTCGGGCCGGCTGCGCCTGGTGCTGGCCGACCACGACCTGGTCCTCGGCCCGGGCGAGGCGGCCGAGTTCGACACCCGGCTGCCGCACTGGTTCGGGACCACCGGGGAGGGGCCGGTCGAGATGCTCAGCATCTTCGGGCGGCAGGGCGAGCGGATGCACGTACGCGCCAAGCCGCGCGCCCGCGCCGGGG
Organism: Streptomyces sp. CA-181903; assembly: GCF_050937075.1. Lineage (NCBI taxonomy): Bacteria > Bacillati > Actinomycetota > Actinomycetes > Kitasatosporales > Streptomycetaceae > Streptomyces > Streptomyces sp. CA-181903. The sequence goes on along the minus strand of NZ_JBNJLY010000001.1, from coordinate 6,759,101 downwards.
CCGCTCGTGACTGACGGGGGCCCGGGGCGTCAGCTGAGGGCGGGCCCGGCGGCGGCCCGGGGCGGGTGACGCAGGACGCAGTCGCCGCACATGCCGCCGGAGGGCACGCGGTAGTACAGGCAGCAGGTGGAGCGGACGAACTCCGGCCCGGCGGCCGTGGCGGTCAGCCGGCCGGTGCCCGCCGGCAGCGGATGTTCCAGCAGCGCCTCGGCGTAACCGACCGCCCGCGCGGCCTCCTCGTCCCGCCCCCGCTCCACACACCAGGCATGCAGCACCCGCAGGGCCCCGCCGAGCGCCGAAGCCACGTTGCCCCGGAGCACCCGCGAAGAGACGGGGACGACGTCCCGGAACAGATCGTGCAACGGCGCGAGACGCCCCTCGACGACGGTGGCGACGATCCCGGCCACCGGATCCGTGCCGGACGGCAGGAACGGCACGTCCGGCAGCCACAGGTCGTCGGGCGCCGTCAGCAGCGGGTGCCACCGGAGCCCGTCACCGCCGAGGTCCGGCACCCGCCCGAGGAGCACGGCGGCACCAAGCGCCACCGACAGCAGCCGCCCGGCGATCCCCTGGAACGCCACGGACGCCGCGACCCGCCCCTCCCCCGTCCCCAACCGCCGCCCCACCGTCTCCACCCGCAGCCGCACGGCCTCCTCCCCCAACGGCAGGTAGCCGCCGGGCCCGGGACCGCCGAGCTCGTCGTCATCCGTACGGAGCGCGAAGAAGGGGCCTACGGAGGCGAGTTCGGTGAGGTGCATAGGGCGTACGGTCCTCAGGGGGTGCGGATCGGGACGGATTACCGGCGGATCAGAGGGCGGTCCAGGTGAAGGCCACCTTGTCACCCTGCTTGAGCTTGTACTGGCAGCCGCCGACGCTGGTCGAGGTGCCGTTGACGGCGATGTTCCAGTAGTACTCGTCGTTCCCGGTGTCCTTGGCTATGCGGTTGACGAAGTAGTCGTCGAACGACGCGTACCAAGTGCCGTCCCAGGTGAAGCCCTTCTTCTTGGAGGCGTCGTCGAGGGCGGCGGTGGGCGTGGCGCCCGGGGTCGGGTTCGCCTTGTTGTTGGTGCCGTCGCACTTGTGGGTGCCGCCGGTGGCGGTGGTGACGTCGTGGCCGGTGGTCTTGATGTCACCGCTGAAGAGGACACCGCTGGAGCCCTTCACCGTGAGGTTGACGGTGATGGGCGCCGGGGCGGCGGCCTTGGAGGTGGCGGCCGTCGCGCTGGTGGCGGGCGCGGCGAGTGCCAGGCCGAGGGCGGCCGCGGCGACGAGGGTCCTGCGGGTGAGCGGAGCGAGCATGGAACGGACCTTTCGCGATCTTCGTGATGGTGGTGGGGAAGGACTGCCTGCGCTCAGACCGCGTCGTCCCGGCGGCGGCGCCGCGACACGACGACGGCGGCCGACCCGGCCAGCAGCAGCGCGCCCGCGCCGATGGCCACGGGGAACGCCTTGCCGGCACCGGTGCGCGCGAGGCTGCCGCTGGCGTTGTCGGTTCCGGCGCCGGTGCCGCTGCCGCTGCTTGTGCCGGTACCGGACGACGCGCCGGTGTCGGACGAGGACCCGCCGGTACCGCCGGAGCCGCCTCCGGTCGTGGTGTCCGACGTGGACGTCACGGTCGCCGTGGGCGTGGCCGTGGCGGTGGCCGTCCCGGTCGGAGCGGCGGTCGACGGCTCGGGGGACGGGCTGTTGCCCGTCGTGGTGGACCGGGAGGGGCTGGGCGACTTCGTGTGTCCACCGTTGGCACCGGTGTCGCCGGTGTCTCCTGCGCAGGTCATCGGGACCGTGTCGGCCTTCATGTGCCCGCCGTTGATGTTGGCCAGGGGCTGCCGCGCCAGTGCGGGGATGGCCTGGGCGGTGGCGCGCAGGGTGCTCCCGTCGACGACGCGTTGCTTCCACCCGACCGCTCCGCGGTCGTCGGGGTTCTTGGCTTCACAGGCCACCTGGACACTGCGCAGCCAGTCGATGCCCCGGTCGGCCTCGGTGGTGCGCCTTCCGGCCACCAGCGCCTGTACGGCCAGCGCGGTGGAGTTGGCGTTGGCTTCCCACTCCTCCTTCGGCCTGCCCGGCGTCAGGCTGGGGTCGGCGAATCCGCCGTTGGACAACTGCTGCTTCTCGACGAGCCACTTCAGGCCCTCTTCGGCCTCGGCCGTCCGCCCCGCCGCCAGCAGAGCCTGCACTGCCATGCCCGTGGCATCCGTGTGCGGGGTGCAAGCCTTGGGATCAGGCTTGTTCTTGAGAGCGAGTGGAAAGCCGCCCTTCTCGCACTTGCTGGCCGCGATGACGTCGACTGCCTCCTTGGGCGCGCCACCGGCGCGCTGCAAGGCGATAACGCCCAGGGACTGGGTGAATTGGTTGGAATAGTCGCCGTCATGGCCTTTGAACCGGCCGTTCCGCAGGGAACCCTGCAGCAGGGCCGGCAGGTCGTACCCACCGAAGTCCTTGACGTTACGGTGCATGATCTCCGCGACCAGCGCCAGCTTGGCCGTTCCCCCGGCGTTCACCTTGTCCTTGCCCGCGACGTGGATGTACTGCCCGGCAGTTTCTTCCAGAAAGACGGTCGCCCGCTCTGCCATCTGTCCAGCCGTACCGGTGGAGGCCAGCCCCATGACGATGTCGGCGGTCAAGCCGTGGTCCCACTGGGCGTTGGAGCGCGCGTCCAACTGCTGTGCCGCCCAGGCGGCGGCGGCCTCGGCCGCGACGGGCAGGGGCGCCTGAGCCCCCTTCTGCCCCTCTGCCGGCGCCTCGCCGGCGAAAGCGAGCCCCGCCGTACCGGCGGACAGCAACGCCGCTCCGACCAGCGCCAGCGGCAGGGCGGTGCCTCTGCCCGAACGTACGGACTGTGTCATGCGGTTCTCTCCTCGGGAATTCATCGGCGGGACGCCGGAGCGAAAGTGACCGGTGCGTCGAACGCCGCCCGGCGGGCCGCGCGGCGCAGCACGGTGAGGACGGCGGGACCGGTGAGCAGGATGGCGACGGTGTTGGTGACGGCTCGGCCGGTGTCCCAGCCGAAGGTGGACGTGACGAGCGTGAAGGCCGCGAAGCGGTGCAGGTTGTCCAGGAGCGGGGCGCCCGGCTGGAACGACAGCTGGGTGTCGGGCCCGGCGGTGAACGGCCAGAACCACATGTTCATGAGGAAGCCGAACCCGTAGGCGACGACGATCCCGTACCCGACGAGCATCGCGATCTCCGCCCGTCCGGTGACCCGCTTGGGCAGCAGCCCGGCGCCGAGTCCGATCCAAGCGGAGGCGATCATCTGGAACGGCAGCCATGGCCCGACGCCCGCGGTGAGCAGCGCCGACGCGAAGAGCGACGTGGCGCCGAGGACGAAGCCGAAGCCGGGTCCGAAGACCCGCCCGGCGAGCACGAGCAGGAAGAACACCGTCTCGATGCCCGCCGTCCCCGCGCCCAGCGGGCGCAGCCCCGCGTTGACCGCCGACAGGACGCCGAGCATCGCGAGCGCCTTGGTGTCGATGCCCCCGGAGGCCATTTCCGCCAGGACGACGGCGAGCAGCACCGGCATCGCGATGACGAAGATCAGCGGTGCGTCGACGGTGTGTGCCATGCCGCCGGTGCGCGGTTCCGCCGAGCCGAACAACGGCCAGAAGAACATGGCGAGTCCGGCGAGGCTCGCCAGGGCCAGGACGAGGCCGCTGCGGAACCGGATGCGGATGACGGGTACGCGGCGGGCGGGACGGGCGGCGGCACGCGGGCCGCCGGTCGTGTCCGGGTCGACGGCAACCGAGTCCCGCCCGGCCATCGCGACGGCGGCAGGCCGCCGTCCTGGCGCGGCAGGACGGACGGGTCCGTCGTCCGCGATGTCCTTTCGCGCGGAGCCTGGCGGGCCGGTCGGCACCGGCCCGCCGGTGGCGGCGGACGGCTCGGCGGTCGCCGGTGCGGTTCCGCCGCCCCGCGCGTCCGTGCCCACGGTGGTGCCGTCCGCGGCCCACGCACCGGCTGGAATGCCACCTGCCACGGGTACGGTGGCTGTCGTGCCGTCTCCCGTGTCTCCCGTGCCTGCGGAGACCATCCCTCCGTACGGCTCGGCGCCGGCCGGCCTCCGGCGTTCTGGCGTCCGGGCATGGGGGCCGACCCGACGCTCTCCGGACCGGCCGGACTCCCCGCGCCGAGTGTCCCGGCCGCCGCTCCCACCGGCGAACGCACCCGTACCGGCCGCCTCGTGGAACACGTCCTCCCCGTTCATGCCCCCACCCCCGCCACCGGCGGCCGTCCGGCGGGCGCCAGAGCCTCCGCCACCTGATTGACCGTCAACCACGCCTGTGGCGCCAGCACCTTGGCCACCTGCGGCGCGAACGCCGGGGAGGCGACGATCACGTCGGCCGTCGGCCCGTCGGCGACGATCCCGCCCTCGGCCGTGATCACGACACGGTCCGCCGCACGGGCCGCGAACTCGACGTCGTGCGTGGCGACGACCACCGCGCGGCCCTCGCCGGCGAGGCGCCGCACCAGAGCCGTGAAACGTTCCTTCGCGGGCAGGTCGAGCCCCCGCGTCGGCTCGTCCAGCAGCACCACGCGCGGCGCGGCGGCGAGTTGGACGGCGAGGACGAGGGCGAGCCGCTGTCCCTCGGACAGGTCGCGGGGGTGCCGGGCGCCGGGGACGCCGGGGGCCAGGTCGTCGAGGAGGGCGCGCGCGGTGCCCGGGGCGGCGCCGGACTCCTTGTCGGCCTGGGCGCATTCCGCGTCCACGCTCTCCAGGTACAGCAGGTCGCTCGCCGTCTGCGGCACCAGCCCGACCAGGCGGCGTGCCTTCCGCGCCGGGACGCGGCCCGGGTCCGTACCGTCCACCCCGACCCGGCCGGAGCGGCGGGGGCCGGACCCCTGCAGGGCCCACAGCAGCGAGGACTTGCCCGATCCGTTGCGGCCCATCAGCGCGACGACCTCGCCGGCCGCCAGGTCCAGGGACATCCCTCTGACCGCCTGCACGGACCCGTAGCCGACGACGACGTCCCGGGCCTCGAGGGCGGTCCCCCGCGCTTCGTCGTCTTCCCCGGCGCCCCTCGGCTCGCCCGCCCCCGGCGTCCGCCCGGCCAGGCGCTCCCGCAGCGGCCCGGCCAGGCGGCGGGCGTCGCGGACGGACAGGGGCAACGGGTCCCAGCCGGCGAGACGGCCGAGGCGGACCACCGGTGGGGCCACGTCGGCGTCGCGGACGGCCTCGGCCGGGGTGCCGACGGTCACCCGGCCGTCGCCGGGCAGGTGGACGACCCGGTCGGCGTACTGCAGGACGCGCTCCAGCCGGTGCTCGGCGATCAGCACGGTGGTGCCGAGGTCGTGGACGAGCCGGGTGATCGCGGCCAGGGCCTCCTCCGCCGCGGTGGGATCGAGTGCCGACGTCGGCTCGTCGAGGACGAGGACGCGCGGGTGCCGGGTGAGGACGGAACCGATGGCGACCCGTTGCTGCTGGCCGCCCGAGAGCGTGCGGAGGGCCCGGTGGCGCAGCGGGGCGATGCCGAGCAGGTCGAGGGTCTCCTCGACGCGTTTGCGCATGACGTCGGCCGGGGTGCCCAACTGTTCCATGCCGTAGGCGAGTTCCTCCTCGACGGTGTCGGTGACGAACCCGGCGAGCGGGTCCTGGCCGACGACGCCGACGAGGTGCGCGAGCTCCTGCGGCGGCGCTTCCCGTGTGGAGACGCCCGCGACGGTCACCGCACCGCTCAGGTGCCCGCCGGTGAAGTGCGGGACGAGGCCGTTGACGGCGCCGAGGAGGGTGGACTTGCCGGCGCCCGTACGGCCGGTGACCAGGCAGAGCTCCCCTTCGGGCAGGTGCAGTCGGACCTCGCGCAGCGTGGGCCGGTCGGCCCCGGCGTAGGTGACGGTGACGTCGTCGAAGGTGATCACGCGAGGGCCTCCCGCTCGGCCGGCCCGCTGCCGGGGACGGCTCGCCCGGCGAACGTGTGATGCGGGCCGGTGGCCTCGTGCGCGTCCGACGCCTTGTCGGTGGTGATCATCCCGGCGACGGTCTTCCCGGTGGTGGTCTTCCCCGTGTCCGCCTCGTGAACAGTCGTCACACGGAGGTCTGCGCCGGAAACGCCTGCGGTCGCCGACCGGTCGTCCTGGTGCGCCGCACCGAGCGCGGCATCTGCGGCAGGCCCCCGGCGGGGGTTCGCGACGTTCGGCCGGCCGGCACGGTTCCTCACGTCCGACGTCTCACGCCTGACGGGTTCCCCCGCGGTCCGGCCCCGGCCGAGCGCTGTTCCCTCCGCCTCCTCACCCTCGGCCACCCTCCGGCCCTCGGACGCATCCGGGCCGCTCGTCCGCTCGCCGGCGCCCGGCACCGGAGCGGACTCCGGCCCCGGTTCACGCGGGACGGCGCTCGGCGCCGCCGGTGCCAGCCATGCCGGGAGGGCGCCGACGAGGATCGCGGCGACGGGCAGCGGGCCCGCCTCGGGCCAGGTGAGCGGGGAGAGCGACGGGTAGAGGTCGGTCGCGTCCGCGCGGGAGGCCAGGTACAGCAGGGCGCCGGTGGCGATGCCGGAGCCGGCGACGAGGAATTCGGCGGTCCGCCAGCGATCGGGCCGGTAGCGGCTGCGCCCCGCCCGCAGCCCGCCGAGTACGAAGCCCAGGACGGCGACCGCCAGTCCGCCGAGCAGCAGCGGCGCGCCCAGCCGGCCCGGGGTGTCGGAGCCGAGAACGCCGTAGAGCCCCGCGCAGACGCCGAGGAGTCCGGTGATGACGAGGGCCCCGGTCAGCCGGCGCGCCCCCGGTGCGGAGCGGCTCGCCCGGCCGGTGTTGCCATAACCGTGGGAGGCCATGGCGGCGGCCAGGGCCAGGGAGCGGTTGAGGGCGTCTTCAAGGACCGGGATAACGATGCCGCGCAGGGCGCGCAGACCGCGCTGCCGACCGCCCCGCAGGGCCCGGGCGCGGCGGACGCGCTGCACGCTCTCGACGAGTTGGGGCGCCACGGTCAGGGCCACGACCACGGCCGTGCCGATCTCGTACAGGGCGCCTGGCAGCGCCTTGAGCATCCGTTTCGGGTTGGCGAGGGCGTTGGCGGCACCGACGCAGATGACCATGGCGGCCAGCCGGAGCCCGTCGTAGACGCCGCCCAGCACCTGTTCGGCGGCCACCGGGCCGAACAGCCGGATCCCGGCGGCCCACTGCGGCAGCGGCACCTCCGGCAGGGTGAACAGGACGTGCTCTCCCTGGCCGCCGCCGAAGACCACGCGGAAGACGACGCGCGAGACCACGATGAACGCGCCGAGGGTCAGGTACATGGGGAAGGCGAGCGCCCACGGGTTGTCCCCGCGCCGGCGGACGACGACGCAGCCCGCCGCCGCGACGAGGAGCACCAGCAGCAGCGGGTTGGAGGTGCGTCCGGCGGCGGTGGCCAGGCCCAGGGCCCACAGCCACCACGCGCCCGGGTGCAGGGCGCGTGGCAGGACCAGCGGAGCGCGGCGGACGCCGTGCGGGCGTACGGACATCACGGTGCGCTGTCACCTCGTGCGGCCCGCTTGCGGCGCCAGGCGGTGACGGACGCGGAACCGGCGAGTCCGGCCGCCGCGGCGGCCACCAGGATCGTGCCGACGGGCACCCCGCCGCCTGCGTCCGAGCCGTGCGCGACGGTCCGCGGGCTGTCGGCGGACGCGCGCTTGCCGGCATCCTCGCCGCCGGTCCAGTCGGCGGCCTGGGTGGGCGTGTCCTGAGGGCCCGGCGTGCGCTCGTCGGTCGTGCCGGGCGTGGCCGGGCCGGACGGTGCGGAGCCCGCCGAGCCGGTGGAACCGCTTCCGGGTGAGGACGGACGGCCGGGGGCCTGCTCCCGGCTCTGGTTCCGGCGGTCGCTGGGGCCGCTGCTCCCACCCGCCGCCCCGCCAACGCCTGCAGAACTGCCACTTCCGCCGGAACCGCCGCTTCCGGCGGAACCACCATTTCCGGCGGGCCGCCCACCCGTACCGCCGTTACTCGAAGCGCCGCCTCCCCCACCGGCCGCCGGGCGTCCCGGGTCACCACCGCCCGGCTGGGGTTGCGGTTGCTGCTGAGGCTGCTGGGGCTCCCCTTGCGGCGGTACGGGCGTTCCCGGGCGCCGGGGCGCCACCCGGGGTGCGGGCGCTCCGCCCGCGTCCTTGTCCAGCGAGAACGACCAGCCCTCGAAACTCCCCGCGGGCGGCGTGCGGTTGGCGACGCCCCACTGGCTGTACGTCCAGCGGCCGTCGTTCGGCGCGTGCCAGTAGGACCAGTACGCGCTGGCCGGGGGCGTGTCCGCGCAGGACTCCTGGCGCGGCTCGGGCTTGTTCTCGATGCGGCAGACGAAGCCCTCGCCCCACCGCAGGGTCCCGGCGATCCGGAATCCGGCGTTCTTCAGGGCGGTCAGGCCGGTGAACTGGCCGCCGGGCGCGCACCGGACGATCGTGCTGCCGCCGAGTCCCTGGAAGTCGACGACGACGGTGACCCCGTTGCCATCGGGGCAGAAGCCGGGCCGGCCGCGGCCGGTGTCCACGGCGGCGGCGTCGCCCGCGGTGGCGAGCCCGGAGGCAACGGAGGCGGCGGCGAGCGCCAGAGCGGCCACCGACGCGCGTATCCGACCGGCCATCAAACGCCCTTCGTTGGTGGCCCGCGCCCGGGCCCCCGGGCCCGCGCGGCGCTCCGCCGGTGGTCCGGACGAGACCGGACCCGGGCCGGAAGCCGGAGGATCGAGGGCTCAGGGCTCCACGCTGCAGACCGTGACAGTGGGAAGCGGTTCCGCGGCGCACCGGGCGGTCCGGCTCGCGGGTCCGCCGGCCTTCGAAAATCGCCGCCCGGCCGGGCTCCGCTCACGGTTGCAGGTCAGCGCCGGTCTTCCACCGGCTTTCCCCGAGTGCGCCACTCATTCGGTTGTCATCGGACGAGGACGCCGTTCCCGTGCGGAGGACATCGTCTCCGCGCGGAGCCGACGCTCCGTCAATCGTTCGATACGAACGCCCGTACTGTACACCGGCCCCACCTCCCAAGGCACCGGCATTCCCCGCCGTACACCGGCAGTTCGCGTGTCCCGCGCCTCCCCCACGCCCGCCGGTCACCGCCCGTCGCGGTGTCGCCCGCCGGGCGGCCGGAACACCACGCCCACCACGCGGCGCATCCTTGACTCACCGCCCCTCGGCGGCGAGCCTCCCCTGAGAGTGATGCGTGGGCGCCGGGAGCGCGCCGACACCCTGCCGCCGGCACGCGAGGGACGTGGACGATGAGACGGAGACGGACCGGACATCCGCGGCTGCGCACCAAGGTCGCCCTCCTCGCCCTGGCGGCGGCCCTGGGCGGTACGGCCGCTCTCGCGCCACCGGCCCCCGCCGACACTCCACCGGCGCCCGCCGTCTCGGCTGACGCGCCACCGGCCTCCACCACCTCCACCGATACGCCACCAGCCCCCGCCGACGCGCCACCGGCGCCCGCCGTTTCCGCCGACGCACCACCGGCCCCCGCCGCCCCCGCTGCTTCCACCAACGCTCCCACCGCCCAAGACCCCACCCCCGAGCGCCTCACCGACCTCGTCAACCCCTTCATCGGCACCAAGAACGAGGGCAACACCTTCCCCGGTGCCGCCGTCCCGTTCGGCATGGTGCAGCTCTCCCCCGACACCGGCCACGCCATGGGCTACAGCTACAAGGACACGCGCATCCGCGGCTTCTCGGCCGTCCACCTCTCCGGGGTCGGCTGCCGGATCGGCGGGGACCTGCCCGTCCTGCCGACCACGGGGGAGGTGACCGAAACCGACAACGCCAAGTACGCCGTCGCGTTCTCGCACGCCGACGAGACCGCCCGGCCCGGCTACTACCGCGTCAAGTTCGGCTCGGGCGTCACCGCCGAGCTCACCGCCACCACGCACACCGGGCGTCAGCGCTTCACCTTTCCCGCCACCGGCAAGGCCAACGTCCTCATCAACGCGGGTCAGTCGCTGCACCGGGGCGTCTCCACCAAGGTGGAGATCGTCGACGACCGCACCGTGCGGGCGACGGTCACCGGGCGGGGCTTCTGCCAGGACACCCGGCCGTACACCGTCCACACCCTGACCCGCTTCGACCGGCCGTTCACCGCCTACGGCACCTGGGAGGGCGAGCGGGTGACCAGCGGTTCCCGGGCGTCCTCCGGGACCGGGCGGAACGGGGCCTGGGTGCGCTTCGACACCGCCAAGGAGCAGCGGGTCGAGGCGACGACCGCCGTCAGCTACGTGGACGCGGACGGCGCCGGGCGCAACCTGGCCGCCGAGGAGGCGGGCTTCGACCGGACGGCGGAGGCGGCGCGCGCCGCGTGGGAGAAGCGGCTGGGCGACGTCGCCGTCCAGGGCGGGAACCGGACGCTGCGCCGCACCTTCTACTCGGCGCTCTACCGGTCGCTCCTCTCCCCCAACACCGGCAGCGACACCGACGGCCGCTACCTGGGCTGGGACGGCAAACCGCACGAGGCCAAGGGGTTCACGTACTACCAGAACTGGTCGCTGTGGGACACCTACCGCACCCAGGCGCAGCTCCTGTCCCTGCTGGCACCGGCCGAGGCCCGCGACATGGCACTGTCCGTGCTGCGGATCGACGCCGAGGGCGGGTGGCTGCCCAAGTGGGGGTACGGGCCGGTGGAGACCAACATCATGACCGGTGACCCCGTCACCCCGTACCTCACCAACGCCTACCGCCAGGGGCTGCTCGCGGGGCACGAGGAGGAGGCGTACCGGGCGCTGAAGCGGAACGCGGACGGGGTGCCGCCCGCCGACTCCCCGTACATGGGCCGGGAGGCCAACCCGCGCTACCTCACGGACGGTTACGTTCCGCTGGCGCCCGAGCTGTCCCGGCACAAGCCCGGTGACTCCGACTTCCAGCAGGGCGCCTCCGCCACCCTGGAGTACGCGCTGGCCGACGGTGTGCTGTCGGAGATGGCGGAGGCGCTCGGCCACCACGACGACGCCCGGCGGTACGCGGACCGCTCGCGCAACTACCGGAAACTGCTGGACCCGGCGACGGGCTTCTTCCGGCCGCGCGACGCCAAGGGCGCGTTCACGGGCTCCGCGGACCCGGCGAAGAGCCCCGGCTTCCACGAGGGCACCGCCTGGCAGTACCAGTGGCTGGTCCCCCAGGACCTGCCCGGGATGATCGAGCTGATCGGCGGCCGGGAGGCGGCGGAGAAGCGGCTGGACTCCTTCTTCGCCTACGACAAGCTGCTCGCCGACCCGGCCCGCACCGCCCGCGAGGTGTGGGTGCACGGCCCGTACGACTACTACAACGCCGACAAGTACAACCCGCAGAACGAGCCCGACCTCCTCGCCCCCTACACCTACCTCGCCACCGGCCGGCCCTGGAAGACCACGGACGTCGTGCACGCCGCGCTGACCCTGTTCACGGACGCTCCCGACGGCATGACCGGCAACGACGACCTGGGCACGATGTCGTCCTGGATGGTCCTCTCGGCCATCGGCGTCTACCCGGTGCGGCCCGGGACGGACGTGTGGGGGCTGAGCACCCCGGTCTTCGACCGCGTCGAACTGCGGCTGGACCGCCGCTGGTACCCGCAGGGCCGGTTCACCGTGACCGCGCCCGGCACCTCCGCCACCGACCGCTACATCCAGACCGCCCGGCTGGACGGCACCGCCTTCGACCGGACGTATTTGACGACGGCGGCGCTCCGGCGCGGGGAGCGCCTGGAGCTGACCGTCGGACCGAAGCCGGGCCGCTGGGGCACCGGGCGGTCGGCGGCGGTGCCCGCCATCGGCGGCCGGTGGTTCGGCTGAGGGCGGATCCGTCCACCACGAACCCGTCGAGGACGGATCCGCAGCAGACGGCTGACCGGCTGAGGACCGATACGACGAGAGCGAAAGCGCAGCAGACGGATCGGCTGAGACAGATCGGCTGAAGACCGGACGGAGCCGGAGCGGCGGCTTCCGTCGCCGCTGCCGGTGCACCATCATGAGCCGCCGTCAGCGTCCCGCCGACACGAGGACAGGGCGACGAGAGGACACGACATGGCAGGGCTCCGGGCCGGGCACGGCATGCTGCGCCGCAAACCCATCGAGACCATCGAAGAGGCGGAGACGGCGGAGGCGCACGGCGAGCACCTGTCCCGCACCCTCGGCCTGTGGCAGCTCACGGCCATCGGCGTCGGCGGCATCATCGGCGCCGGCATCTTCAGCCTCGCCGGCACGATCGCCAACGGCACGGCCGGGCCCGCGGTGCTCGTCTCGTTCCTCATCGCGGGCGTGGCGAGCGCGGCGGCGGCGTTCTCGTACGCGGAGTTCGCGGGCCTCATCCCGCGGGCCGGGTCCGCCTACACCTACGGTTACGCGGTGCTCGGTGAGATCGGCGGCTGGTTCATCGGCTGGGACCTGTTGCTGGAGTACACGGCCATCGTCTCGGTCGTCGCCATCGGCATCTCCGGCTACGTCAATTTCCTGGTGACGGAGTCGGGGGCGAACCTCCCCCACTGGATGCTGGGCGCGCCCGGTACCGGGGACGGCCACCGGGTGGACCTGTTCGCCGCCGTGCTCTGCCTGCTGATCGCCTATCTGCTCACCCTGGGCATCAAGAGCGCGGCCCGCTTCGAGACGATCGTCGTGGGACTGAAGATCGTGGTGGTGCTGCTGGTGGTGATCGTCGGCTTCTTCCATGTGAAGAGCGGCAATTACCACCCCTTCTTCCCGTTCGGGGTGAGCGGCGCGTTCACCGGGGCCGCCACGGTGTTCTTCGCCGTGTTCGGTTACGACGCGATGTCCACGGCCGCCGAGGAGTCCAAGGACGCGCAGCGGCACATGCCCCGGGCGATCATGTACTCGCTGGGCATCTCGATGGTGCTGTACGTGCTGGCGTGCCTGGTGCTGACGGGGATGCAGAACTACAAGGACATCGACAAGGAGAGCGGCTTCGCCACCGCCTTCAAGTCGGTGGGGCTGGGCGGCATCGCGGACGTCGTCGCGGTCGGGGCGATCATCGGCATCCTCACGGTGATGTTCACGTTCATGCTGGGGGTGACCCGGGTGTGGTTCGCGATGAGCCGCGACGGGCTGCTGCCCAAGTGGTTCGCGCACACCCACCCGACGCGGCACGTGCCGACCCGGGTCACCTGGATCGTGGGCGTCGCCTCGGCGCTCATCGCGGGGTTCGTGCCGATCGGGGAGGCCGCGGAACTCACCAACATCGGCATCCTGCTGGCCTTCGCGGTGGTCTGCACCGCCGTGATCGTCCTCCGCCACAAGCGGCCGGAACTGCCCCGCGGCTTCCGCTGCCCGGGCGTGCCGGTGGTGCCGGGCGTCGGGGTGGCCGCCTCGATCTGGCTGATCACCTATCTGGCCTGGCAGACGTGGGTGCGGTTCGCGGTGTGGTTCGTGATCGGGCTCGCGGTGTACTTCTCCTACTCGTACCGGCACTCGGAGCTGGCGCACGCGGACGCGCGCGGGGTGCCCCGGGACTGACCGCTACTTCAGCAGCCGGGACAGCCGCCGGTCGGCGAGCGGCTTCCCGCCCGTCTGGCAGGTGGGGCAGTACTGGAGGGACGAGTCGCTGAACGACACCTCGCGGATGGTGTCGCCGCAGACCGGGCAGGGCTCGCCGGTGCGGCCGTGCACCCGCAGGCCGCTCTTCTTCTCGCCCTTCAGCCCTGCCGCCGCCTGCCCGCGCGAGCGCTCGACGGCGTCCCGGAGGGTGGTCCGCAGCGCCTCGTAGAGGGCGGCGGCCTCGTCGTCCGCCATGCCCGACGTCGGCTTGAACGGGGACATCCGGGCCGTGTGCAGGATCTCGTCGGAGTAGGCGTTGCCGATGCCGGCGATCACGCTCTGGTCGCGAAGGAAGCCCTTGACCTGCCGGCGTTCGCCGTGCAGGAGGCGGGTGAACGCGTCGAGCGTGAACGCGTCGGCCAGCGGGTCGGGCCCGAGCCGGGCGATCCCCGGCACGTCGGACGGGTCCCGCACGCAGTAGGCGGCCAGGCGCTTCTGGGTGCCCGCCTCGGTCACGTCGAAGCCGGCGCCGCCGGCCAGCCGGACGCGCAGGGCCAGCGGCCCCTTGCCGGGGCGCGGCGGGGCGGCCGGCAGGGCGTCCTGCCAGCGCAGCCAGCCGGCCCGGGCGAGGTGGAGGACGAGGTGGGGGCCGCCCTCGGTGGCGATGTCCAGGAACTTCCCGTGCCGGCCGACCCCGGCCACCGGCCGGCCCGCCAGGGCGGTGAGCGGCGGGTCGTACGTCTTGAGCACGCTCACCGCGACCGGCAGCACCTTCTCGACCGTACGGCCGACCAGCCGCTCGCCCAGGAAGGCCGCGAGCGCCTCGACTTCCGGCAGTTCGGGCATGGTTCCAGTGTGACGGGGGCGACGGGACGGGCAAGTCGGGGCGGGCGGGGCGTACGAGAGGATGATCACTCGTTCGGCCGTATCCGCTTGCGCATCTTGAACACCGGGAGCCTCCCATGCCGCACTTCGCCGTCGACTACTCCGAGTCCCTGGGCGACGCCTTCGACCCGCGTGCCTTCGCCCTGGCCCTCCACCCGCTGACCGCCCGGGTCCTGGACACCGCCGTGACCAACTGCAAGACGCGGTTCCGCCGCTGCGCGGAGGTCGTGGTGGCGGACGGGCTCGCGGGGCAGTCGCTGGTGCACGTCGAGGTGGCGGTGCTGCCCGGACGGACGGAGGAGGCGAAGGCCGCGCTGAGCGAGGCCGTGCTGGCACTGGTACGGGAGCACACGGCAGGGGCGGAGGGGGTGGTGCACGCGTCGGTGAACGTGGGTGAGCTGAGTGCTTCCTACCGCCGGCACATCGGGGCGGCGGAGGCGTAGGAGGCGGAGCCCACGGCCGGGCAGGCGGGCCGGCGGTCAGCCCGCCGTCTCCGGGAACTCGAACCGCGTCATCCGCAAGACGTCCCGCAGCCTGGGGACACGGCTCGTCAGACGCGCCTCCAGGCGGGCGAGCGGCGCGATCCGGCGGACGTCGGGGAGGTCACAGCCGCGGATGGCGTCGAGGCAGGTCAGGCCGGGGTGCAGGCGTTCCAGGGCGCGGGGGTCGTCGATGCCCCAGTGCACCCGCGCGCCGGTCTTGCGGAGGCAGGGCACCAGCCCCTGGATGCGGATGCCCAGGCCGTTGAAACAGTCGAACAGGAGTTGTCCGCCCGGGAAGTGGGCGGTGATCCGCCGGATGAGGCGCTCGCCCTCGTCCGGCCGCAGGTACATGGAGAGCCCCTCGAAGACCGCCACCACGGGCCGGTCGGCGGGGAGTTCCTCCAGCCAGCCGTCGGCGGTCACCGAGGTCGCGACGGTGCGGTAGTCGCCGCCGGGGGCCGGGAGGACGCGGTCGCGGAGGGCGATGACCTCGGGGAGGTCGGCGTCGATCCAGCGGGTCTCCGGGAACCGGGCGAGGCGGTGCGCCCGGGTGTCGAGCCCGCAGGCCAGGTGGAGCACGGTGGCCCGGGGGCGCCGGGCGAGGTAGTCGGCCGTCCAGCCGTCCAGGCAGTGGGCGCGCAGGGCGACGCCGGCCGCGTTCACGGAGGTCATGCCCATGCCTCGGAAGTCGTAGTCGAGGCGCCGGACGGTGTCGAGGGCCGTCCGGTCGTGCAGGAGGGAGTGGCGGGAGCGGCTGTCGAGGGCGCGGGCGTAGAGGGTGGCGAGGAGGGTTTCCGGGACCCCGGTGAGGGTGATCTTCTCGCGGTCCATGGGCCTCCTGACGGAAGGGCGGTCGCTGTCGTCCTCCCGGCCGAAGGGCGGCTGCCGCCGTCCTCACGGTAGCCCCGGTGGTGTCCTTCCGTCCCGGCCCGGGAGAGCCCGGCCAGGCGGGGACGGTGGGCCGGCGTGCGGCGGGCGGGCGGGCCGCGCCCGCCCGGGCAGGACGCCGGCCCGCCCGCCATGCATCGGCTCCCGGCCCCGCGTCAGCCCTCCGCCGCCGGGGCCGTCGCGCCGCGCGCGGCCCAGCGCTGCTCGACCTTGGCGAGGCGCCAGTACGCCAGGGCCGCGGCCCAGACCACCACGAACAGGCCGACGATGACGAAGCCGACGTTGTCGAGGTTGAGCCCGGCGATCCAGCCGGTGACCCCGTCGTCCAGGTCCAGCTTCTCGTGCAGCACGCCGACCAGTTCGATGGTGCCGATGAGGAAGGCGACGGCGATCGACAGGCCGGTGATGGTGAGGTTGTAGTAGACCTTGCGGACCGGGTTGGAGAACGCCCACTGGTAGGCGAAGTTCATGAACGTGCCGTCGAGCGTGTCGAAGAGGCTCATGCCGGCGGCGAACAGCAGCGGCAGGCAGAGGATCGCGTACCAGGGCAGTCCGGCGGCGGCGCCGCTGCCGGCCATCACCATCAGGGTGACCTCGGTGGCGGTGTCGAAGCCCAGGCCGAAGAGGAAGCCCAGCGGGTACATCTGCCCGGGGCGGCTGATGGAGCGGGTGAACCGGCCGAGGACGCGGTTCATGAAGCCGCGCGAGTCGAGCTGCTTCTCCAGTTCGGCCTCGTCGTAGCGGCCCTCGCGCATGGCGCGGAAGATGCGCAGGATGCCGGCGAGGGCGACGAGGTTGAGGGCGGCGATGAGGTAGAGGAAGCCGCCGGAGACGGACGTGCCGACGATGCCGAGGGTCTGGTGGGTGGACGAGTCCTCGTCCATCAGCGTGCTCGCCATGTGCGTGCCGCCGGCGACCAGCGCGGCCATGACGACGACCACGCTGGAGTGGCCGAGGGCGAACCAGAAGCCGACGGACACCGGGCGCTTGCCGTCGGCCATCAGCTTGCGGGTGGTGTTGTCGATGGCGGCGATGTGGTCGGCGTCGAAGGCGTGCCGCATGCCGAGGGTGTAGGCGGTGACGCCGAGGCCGACGCCGTACACCTTGGAGCCCACGTGGTAGTCGTTCGGGACGACGAGCAGGAAGAGCACGCCGAAGGCGACGACGTGCAGGGCGGCTATGACGGCGAGCAGGCCGGCGGTCCGCATCGTGTCCTCGCGGCGCCAGCGGAAGGCGGCGGACGGTCCGGCGGCCGCCTCGGGGGGCGCACCGGTGGACGCGTCGGTGGGCAGGGTCATCGGGGGTTCACGCTCCAGCACCTCGTGGATCGGTTCACTGAGATGCCGTGGCCGGTCTCCTGGCTTACGGGTTCGTTCGCGTCCGTCCCCGCCTTCCCGGCAGCCGGCTGCGGCCAGTGGCTCCACGCGCCCGGTGGGCCGCGCGGAACGGGACGGTCACTCCCCGATCACAGTGGCGAGGGCCGCTCCGGAATCGGATCCCCCTGGGAGCATCCTGCACCGGTCTTCCCGAACACCACGGCCGGGTCACTGTAACGCCCCTGCCAGTGCGGACGCACCGAGAGTGGCGATTGTCATGTCCTGCCTCAGGGGGCGCTCCGGTCGCGCCACCGGCTTCCGTCCCGTGCCGCGCTCCGGTCCCGTACGCCCCGGGTCTTGACTCGGCGCGGAGCGCCCGGCGAGAGTCACCCAGCATCCCGTCCGGCCCGTGGGTCCCAACTCCCGTGCGCTGTTCGGGCGGTGGCCGCGTCCCGGTCCGGCACGCCCCGTCCGGGGTGATGGACGGGCCGGGCGGGCCGGTGTACGAGTGCAGGTATCGCGCCGACGGGAAGGGTGGCCGCCATGGCGGACGGAACGGGAGAGAGAGCCGGCACGCCGGACGGGCAGGGCGGATTCGTCCGCCGCGTCGGGCCGTTCCAGGCCACCGCCATCAACATGAGCCAGATGTGCGGGATCGGCCCGTTCGTCACCATTCCGCTGATGGTCGCGGCCTTCGGCGGCCCGCAGGCCGTCGTCGGCTTCCTCGCGGGGGCGCTGCTCGCCCTCGCGGACGGCCTGGTGTGGGCCGAACTCGGCGCGTCCCTGCCGGGCGCGGGCGGCAGTTACGTCTACCTGCGGCAGGCGTTCCAGTACCGGACGGGCCGGCTCATGCCGTTCCTGTTCGTCTGGACCGCCATGCTCTACGTGCCGCTGGCGATGGCGAGCGGCGTGATGGGCTTCGTGCAGTACCTGGGGTACCTCTGGCCGGGCATGACCCCGACGCAGGGGGACCTGACGGGCCTCGCGCTCATCGTGGCCGTCGTGGCGCTGCTGTGGGGGCGGGTGGAGAACATGGCCCGGATCACCACGGTGCTCTGGGGCGTGATGATCGCGGCCGTGCTGCTGGTGATCACCGCCGCGTTCACCCACTTCAGCCCGGACCGGGCGTTCACCTACCCGTCGCACGCCTTCGAGCTGACGAGCAATCACTTCTGGATCGGCTTCGCGGCGGGCCTGACCATCGGCATCTACGACTACGGCGGTTACTGGACGACCGCCTACATGGGCGCCGAGATCAAGGACCCCGGACGCACCATCCCACGCTCCATCATCTACTCCATCCTCGGCATCATGGGCATCTATCTGCTGCTCCAGATCGGCACCCTGGGCGTCGTGGACTGGCGGGACATGCTCGACGCGGACAACGTCGCCTCGTCCTCCGTGGCCTCCGCCGTGCTGGAACGCACCTGGGGGCGGGGGCCGCCGACACCGTCACCGTGCTCGTCCTGATCACCGCCGTGGCGTCGGTCTTCACCGGCCTCCTGGGCGCCTCCCGGATCCCCTACAACGCGGCCCGGGAGAAGGTGTTCTTCCGCGCGTTCGGCACCCTGCACCCGCGCCACCGCTTCCCCGTCCTCGGCCTGCTGAGCATGGGGGCGATCGGCTGCGTCGGGTTCCTGATCGGCCGTCACACGGACCTGGCGACGCTGATCCAGCTGCTGACGACGGTGATGGTGCTCGTCCAGGCGCTGGGCCAGATCGCGGCCGTGACCGTCCTCCGCCGACGCCAGCCGACGCTGCCGCGCCCGTACCGGATGTGGCTCTATCCGCTGCCGAGCCTCGTGGCGCTGGTCGGGTGGCTCGTCATCTACGGCTACGCGGACCGCAATTCGCCCGGACGGCACCCCATCGAGTGGTCGCTCGCCTGGTTCGCCGCGGGTTGCGTGGCCTTCCTGCTGTGGGCGCGGATGGAGCGGGTGTGGCCGTTCGGGCCGCGGGAGATCAGCGAGGAGTACCTGCCGGCCGCCGGAGGGGACGCGGACGCGGACGCCGCTCCGGAACCGGACTCCGGCACCGGTCCGGTGGAGCCCACGCCCGCCTGACGCCCGCCCGACGCTCACCTGACGCCCCGTCGGAGCCCGGCGCCCGGCCGGCCCGCCGCGCCCGCCCCGGGATCACCTCCCAGGGCGGTGAGAGAATCGCCCCCATGCCCCTGACCACCACGACGTCCCCCCGCCCCCCGGACTCCGGACGGCGCAAGCTGCTCTGGCACCGGCTCATATTCGGGCTCTGGTACCGGCCCGTCGAAGTGCTCGACGAGGCCCGGGACCGGAGCGTCTGGGGCGCCGCCATGTTCCTGTGCCTGCTCTGCGGGGCGCTGGGGACCATGGCCAAGGACTCGTTCTGGGCCCAGTGGGACGTGAGCCCCGCGCTCGCCCTGGAGGCCATGGCCATCGGCTCGGGCGTCATCCTGCTCGCCAGCGTGCTTCTGGGCCTCGTCACCCACGCCATCGCCCGCCGGCTCGGCGGCAACGGCCGGCCCGGGCCGACGGCGAGCCTGTTCGTCCTCGTCTTCTGGACCACCGACCTCCCCCGGCTGGCCCTGGACTCCTGCCTCCCGAGCGCCTCGATCCCCGTCCGCGCCACCGCCGCGGCCTCCGCCGTCTTCGGCTGCGCCCTGGCCACCCTCCTGATCCGCGGTCAGCACCACCTCCCGACCCACAAGGCGGTCGCGGCGGTGAGCATCCAGATGCTGGCGGCGGTGGCCCTGCTGAAGTTCCCACCGGGCAGCGGCTGAGCGGCCGCCGACCGCGGCGGATCCGGCGCTCCGGCGTCCCGCGGAGCGCCTCCCCACCCTGCCGGCCCGTCACCGCGACGGGCCGGTTCGTCGTGCGCCCGGCCCCGGGCACGCGAAGGCCCGCCCGGTGCGACGGGGGATGCACACCGGGCGGGCTCGAAGACAGTTCTACCTCATCAAGGATGGGTTATGCATCAAAAACGTGTTCGCCTTGTGGCCGACCAGCGCACGGGGAGCGAAATCAGGCCACGTGCGCGGATGGACGGACGCCACTTCAGTTCCTCCCTCGGAACGGCGAGTTCCAGTTTTTCGAAGCGGTCGAGCAGGGCCGCCAGGGCGGTCTCGGTCTCCATGCGGCCGAGCGCGGCGCCCAGGCAGTAGTGGATGCCGTGGCCCAGGGCCAGCGAACCGGTGGTGTTGCGCCGCAGGTCAAGGCGGTCGGGATCGGGGAAGCGGGCGGGGTCGCGGTTGGCGGAGGCCAGGGAGAGGAGGACGGTTTCGCCGGCCGGGACGGTGATGCCGCCGATCTCGACGTCCTCCAGCGGGAAGCGGCGGATGGCCAGGGGGCCGGGGCCGTCCCACCGGTTCAGCTCCTCCACGGCCGCCGCGAGTCCGTCCGGATTCTTTCGCAGGGCACGGAGCTCCTCGGGGTGGTCCAGCAGGGCCAGCACCGAGTTGGCGATCAGGTGGACGGTGTTCTCGTAGCCGGCGAACAGGAGGAGGAAGGCGAGCGAGGTCAGTTCGTCCTCGGAGAGCCGGTCGCTGCCGTCGCGGACGGCGATCAGGTCGGACAGCAGGTCGTCGGCGGGCTCGGCGCGCTTGGCGGCGAGCAGACCGGCGAAGAAGCGGATCATGCTGCCGACCGCCTCGCGGGCCGCCTCCGGGCGGGCCGGGTCGGGGGTGATCAGGGCGTCCGTCCAGGCCCGGAAGTCCAGCCTCCGCTCCTGCGGGATGCCCAGCAGGTCGCACATGACCATGATGGGCAGCGGGCCGGCGTAGGCGGCCAGCAGGTCGGCGGCGCCCGCCGGTTCGACGGCGTCGAGCAGCCCGTCGGCGCGGCGGCGCACCGGTTCGCGCAGCTTCTCCACCCGGCCGGGGGTGAACGCCTTGACCACCAGGCGGCGGACGCGGGTGTGGTCCGGCGGATCCATGTTGAGCAGGTTGGCGTCGAGGGCCGGGGGCAGGGCGAGGCCGGCGTAGTTGCCGGGCTTGGCGTTGCGCTTGTCGAGGGAGAGCCTCGGGTCGGCGAGCGCCCGGCGGACGTCCTCGTAACGGGTCACCAGCCAGGCGGGGTTCCCGTCCGCGCCCTGGACGCGGTGGACCGGGCCGGCCTCCCGGAGGGCGGCGAGGGTGCCGTGCGGATCGTCGATGAGGGGGCGTGTGTCGATGGGTCGCATGGCTCCGACCCTAGGCGGGCGGACGGGAGGGGAACGCCCCGGCCCGGACGTTTCACCCTTGTCCCGGGCAGGAGTTCGGCGCGGGCCGGCATCGGTCCCGTGAGTAACGGGCACCGGCGCCGGCCCGCGCCGCGGGCGGCCGTGACCCCCGTCCATGGCCGCCACGTCTGTGGGTCGCGCGTCCTCAGTGGGGACGGCGCTCCGCGCTGGTCTCCCGTAACTCCTTGAGCACGGCGTCGACCAGCTGGTCGTGGAAGACGTCGGCGACGAGCGCCAGGTGCTCGTGCTCGGCCGCCGGGTCGGAACTGACGGTCACCACCACGCTGTCGGCGTGCGGGACCGGGACGTGGCCGGTCGCCTGGTTGGCCAGGCCCCGGCGGAAGGCCGCGGCCTCCACCACGGCGGCGAGCCGGCGCTCGTCCAGCGCGGCGGCGTCCGCCCTGCGGTGGGCGATCTCCAGGGCGGCGGGCTCGACATGGCGGCGGACGCCGCGCTGGATGTCGCGGATCTCGGCCATCTGCCGGTTGGCCCGCCACTCCAGGTCGGCCAGCGGCCAGCGGGACGCCCAGCGGGAGGTGCCGATGGTCACCTCGGGGACGTGCGCGGTGACCTCCTCCCAGAGCGGGTGGAGGCGGCGCAGCCGGCGCCAGGCGGTGGCGCGGGGGCCGACGGCGGGCAGCGAGAAGCCGAGGAGGACGAGCAGGGCCGCCACGGAGGCGCTCATCGGGGCCACGCCGTTGGACAGCCAGTACACGTCGAGGCCGGCCCAGGTGAGGACGAACCCGACGAGCTTGCAGGCGCAGTAGAGCAGTCCCAGCCAGCAGCCCGCGGCGAGCGTCCGCAGCCCCTTGGACAGCCAGGACGGGCCGAGGGTGGCGGCGTAGCGGGGGCACAGGACGCCGAGTCCGGCGAGGCTGGTGCCGAAGATGGCCAGGTACAGCGCCAGGAAGGCGACCACGCCGGGGGCGTCGGCGTAGGCGGTGCTGAAGTCGCGGGGGTGCTCGACGGCGTCCGGGCGGCCGACGGCGAAGCAGACGATCGCCGCCGTCCAGGCCGTCGCCACCGCGGCCACCGCGAACCGGGACCGGGCCACCGCGCGGGCGTGCGCCGAGGCGTCGCCGCGGCTGGTCCAGCGGAGCAGCAGCACGGTGGCGCCGGAAGCGAACAGCACGACGGCCGAGTAGAGGAAGACCATCGCCAGGTTGGCGACGCCGGTGAGCCGGTCGAAGGCGCGGTAGACGCTCGGCGCGGAGAACAGGAAGACGACGGGCACGCCGGCGGTCATCAGCGCGGTCAGGCCCAGGTCGGTGTTGCCGCGGTCGCGGAACCAGGCGCGGGCCTTGTAGGCGACGATGACCCAGGTGACGGCGGAGAAGGTGAGGTAGAGGGCGTCAAACACCGGCACCGCCTCCGTCCGCTCCCCCGCCGCCGTCGTCCCGGGCCCGGCGCACGTGCTGGAGCGCGGGGCCGAGGGAGGCGGCGAGTTCGGCGGCCGGGCCCTCCAGCGGCTGTTCCTGGCCGGGCGGGGGCGGTACGACCTTCTCCATGAGGAGGGTGCCGAGGACCTCGGTCTCGCGCTCGGTGAGGTTGTCGTAGCAGTGGTGCCGGGCCAGGCCCATGGTGAGCCCCATCCGGCGCATGGCGGTGGCGACGTCGACGGACGGCGTCCACACCTTGAGGGCGTCCTCGGTGACGGTCGGGTCCTGGTCGTGGCCGAGCAGCAGGTGCCCGATCTCGTGCAGCACGATGTGGACCTGGTGCCAGGGCGAGGTCTTGAGCTCGTAGACGACCCAGTAGCCGTCGTCGGTGGTGGCGGTCATGCCGGAGACGACGCCGTCGAGGCTCATCGGCACCAGATGGATCGGCCGTCCCACGCGGCGGGCGACGACGTCGCACAGGCCGCGGAGATCGGTGGAGGCCGGCAGCGCCAGCTCGGCGATGAGCTGCTTGCACCTCCGGCGAATCCGCCCCACCCGCATGACTGCACCGTCCTCGTCCTCGGTACGCCGCCAGTGGGTGAAGAGCCGGTCGTCCGCCACCACGGTCACGGGCGCTCCTCACCCCCGCCCCCGGCGGGTCCGACGGCAGGTTCATCTGCTGCCGGAACTGGGAGATGATGGTGGTCAGGCTGTCCTGGACCTCGGGCGGCAGGCCCACCGAGCGCAGGGCGATGGCCCGTACCCGCTGGTCCCGCATGGCGACGAGGAAGCGGACCTCCTCCTCCACCCGGGCGGTCTGCGGCGCGGACAGGTCGCCCATCAGGTAGCCGACCGGCACGGCGAAGAACTTCGCCAGCGCCCGCAGCACGTCCGGGCTGGGGTTGGCGCGCTTCCCGTTGCGCAGCATCGACAGGTACTGCTCGGTGAGCGTGACCCCGCCGTACTCCTCCGTGCCGCGGCTGATCTCCTCCGCGACATGGGCGTTGGTGTACGGCGCACCCGGCGGGTGCATGTTGGCGAACAGGTAGTTGAGCCGCCCCGCCAGTGGGCTGCCCGTGTCTCCTGCCGCTCTGTCCCCCCTGACCGCCATGTGTCCCCCCCGTTCCAGGTGCCTGGTTTCGCACGGCCGCCTCACGGCCGGTTAAGCCCTGTGGGGTCGCGATGGGCATCCTGTCACGCGCGGACGCGAAGCACTAGTCCGTTCCGGATTACGAGCGGGTGACGGACTTAACCGCCGGTTGATGGCAGGTCAGAAAGGCGCGTTCGGGCGACGGAGCCCAAGGGAGCCCGCTCCGGCGTCCTGGTGAATCCTGTCGCGTCCGCCCCTCGCCACACCCCTCCCGCCGGGTGGAGGATGACACGCTCACCTCGTATGTGCCCCCGCGCACCGGAGAGGAACCCGCCCATGCGCAGACCCCTCGCCGCAACCGCTCTCGCAGCACTCCTCCTCGGCCTCACGGCCCTCTCCCCCGGCGGCCGCGCCGCCGCCGACCCCGGACAACGCGCCCTGGCCGCCGCGGCCGACGCCTACTGGACCGTCGACCGGATGGCCTCCGCTCTCCCCGCCGAGGCCGCGCGCCGCGCGGCGACCGCTCCCGGCACCCCCGAAGCCCCCGACGCCCGCAGGGCGCCCGTCCCCCCGAGCCACCCCTTCGACGGACTGCCCCAGGTGGGCACCTTCTTCTGGACCGACGGCCAGGGCCAGGGCCGGTTCTGCGGCGGGACGGTGGTCCGCAGCCCGTACCGCAACCTGGTGGTGAGCGCGGCGCACTGCCTGCGCCGGCCGGACCCCAAGCGGCGGCTGTCGTTCGTGCCGCAGTACCACGACGGGCTCAAGCCGCACGGCGTCTTCCCGGTCGAGGCGATCTACATCGACCAGCGCTACTACGACCTGGGGACGGACGGCGGCGCCCGCTGGGACTACACCGTCGTCCGGCTGGGCGACCGCGCGGACGGCACCCCGGTGGAGCGCGTGACGGGCGGCTTCGACCTCGCCTTCCACCCCGGTTACCGGCACTCCGACGTCCGGCTGATCGGCTACCCGGGCAACAGCGACGCCAAGTACCCCAAGCCCCTCGACTGCCGCTCCGGCACCCGCCGTTACACGAGTACGGACCCCAAGGCCCCCGGCGACTTCCTGGAGATCGCCTGCGCCGGGTACGTCGGCGGCACCTCGGGCGGGCCGTTCCTGATCCGCGGCGCGGCGGGCGGGTACACGCTGATCGGCGTGATCGGCGGCTACCACACGGGTGGTGACACCCCGGACATCTCCTACAGCTCCTACTTCACCGAGGACCTGCTCGACCTGTACGTCGACGCGGTGCACGGCGAACCGCCGGCGGGCTGAGGACGCGGAGAGGCCCCCGGGGACGGATCCCCGGGGGCCTCTTCACGTGCACGGCGCGCGGGTCAGGCGCGGCGCGGGTGCCGCGTCAGCGTGTAGCCGCCGATGGCCGCGAGCGCGCCGAGCACGGCGCCGCCGACGGTCCACAGCCAGCGGTCCGACCACCAGCTGCCGTTCCAGCCGTCCTCCGGCTCCGCGACGGCACCGGCGTGCAGCGGCGCGCCGAGCCCGCCGCCCTCGGCGTACTTGCCGCCGGCGTCCTCGGCGGTCGCCTCGACCTCGGCGTGCACGGGCAGGCCCATGTCCTGGTCGGGCCCGTCGGCGACGGTGAGGCGGATGTAGTACGCGCCGGGCAGCGGGTCGTTCGACCAGCGCTCGGCGTACGGGCGGACGGCGCGCAGGGTGCAGCTGAGGGTGACGGTGGCGTCCTGCTGGGACACCCGCTTCGTCTGCTCGCCCTCGGCGCACGCCTGGCGGCGTCGCAGGCCGTCGAAGACGTCCAGCTGCCAGGTGGCGGCGCCGTGCCGGGCGCTCGCCTCAGGCAGCTTGACCGTCGCCTTGGCGGTCGGCCGCTGTCCGGCTCCGGCCGGGAACTGCCAGTAGAGGTAGTCACCGGTCGTACCGTTGGCGGTGGCCTTCTGGTCCTGCTTGACGGCCGTGGCGGTACGGAACGACGTACCCGCCTCGGTCGGGTCGCCGTTCTGGCCCTTGGTCCCGGCGGGGGCGTCGGCCGCCGCCGCGCCGGAGACGGTGAACAGCGCGCCGGCCGCGAGCAGCCCGGCGGTCAGGGTCCGTGCGATACGCATCAGTTGGCTCTCCAGATCGCGACGCGCCAGCGGGCCAGCCAGCCCCACAGCAGACCGGCGACCAGGCCGGTGACGACGAGGACGACGAGCAGCACCCAGCCGCGCCCGAGGCCGAAGGCGGCCATGTCGGAGGGCTTGTCCGGGGATTTCACCAGATCGACGGCGAGCTCGACGGGCAGGCCGGGGTCGCGCTTGACGGAGGCCGGGGCGGAGAAGGAGTGCGAGACCTCCAGGCAGACCGTGCGCCCCTCGGCGTCCTTGTCGGACTTCTTGCCCTTGCTCACGGGGTAGCGCAGGCCGGAGGACATCACGTCGGTGCGCCCGTTGCCGGCGTCGGAGCCGCGGACGAGCTCCTGGCCGCCGTCGCCGACGGCTCTGACGAGGATGCCGTAGTCGCGGTCGACGGGCCGGTCGGCGCCGACGCTCGCGGCGGCGCGCAGTTCCTGGCCGGGCTTGACCTTGACCTTGTACCAGCGGTGCTCGCCGAAGGTCTCGCGGTCGGTCCACACGCCGGCGCCGATCTCGGGCGCCGCGGAGCAGGCGTCCGCGCCCTTCGTGGGCTTGGGCGTGTCGTCGGCGGGTGTCTCGGAGCGGCGGACGAGCTGCTTGATGCGGCCCGAGAGCTCGTTGGTGTGCCGCACGGTGGTGTACGTGCCGCCGGTGGCCTCGGCGATGCAGGTGAGCTGCTCGCGGGTCTTGTCGTCGTGCGCCAGGCCGAGCGTGTCGATGGTCAAGTGCGTGCCCTTGGCGGCGAGTTCGCGCGCCACGTCACACGGGTCGGGCTGGCCGCAGGAGTCCTCGCCATCGGTGATGAGGACGATGCGGCGGGTGCCGCCGTCCTCGCCGAGGTCCTGGTCGGCGCCGCGCAGGGCGTAGCCGATGGGCGTCCAGCCGGTGGGGCGCAGGGTGGCGACGGCCGCCTTGGCCTCGGTCCGGTCCAGCCGGCCGACGGGGTACTCCTGCTTGCTGTCCTTGCAGCCGATCGCCTTGTCGTCCCCGGGGTAGTGGGCGCCCAGCGTACGGATGCCGAGCCGCACGCTCTCCGGAGTGGCGTCGATGACCTCGTTGAACGCCTGCTGGGCGGCGGCCATCCGGGACTGGCCGTCGATGTCGCGGGCCCGCATCGAACCGCTGACGTCGAGTACGAGCTCGACCTTCGGGGAATCCTTGGAGGGCCCGTCGGCGGCCTGCGCCGGCACGACACCTCCGGCCAGTGCGGCGAGCAGAGCGCAGGCGCCCGCCGCCAGCCGTCTTGTGATGATCATCCGAAGATCCTAGTGACCCACAGGCGGCCGACTCAAAACGGGAGTTGCGGGAGCGGGGAGCACCGCGGGGGCGTCAGGGAGCGCGTGGAGGGCACCGGGAGCGCGTCCCGGTGCCCTCGGTCCGTCCCGCCGGGGGCGGGGCCGGGTTAAGCCGGCGGCGGTCACAGCCCCTGCTGTCCGGGGTTCTTCAGCTTGGTGATGTCGATGGTCTGGTCGGCCGGCGGCGCCTTCGCCGGGACCGGCTTGTTCCAGTCCGTCAGCGTCACGGCGCTCTTGTCCTTGGAGTCCTCGATCCTCAGCGGGTAAGGGCGGCCGGTGGTGGCGACGCTGATGGTGGTGCCCTTGGCGCTGATCGGGACGGCCTGCTGCCCGTCCACGGTGGTCGGCGCTCCCTTGGTGATCGTCTCCGAGCCGTCGTCGTCCTGGCCGACCTTGGCCTGCAGCGCCGTCAGCTCGCACCCCTTGGTCATGCCTCCGAGGCTGGGCTCGCTGGTGGGTCCGGTGACGTAGCGGCCCTTGAACAGCTCGGCCGCCTGCGGGTTGGCCTTCGTCCGCCACAGCTTCTCGTCGGCCTTCATCCACACCCGGTCGCCGAGCTTGATGACCTCGATGGTGCCGGTGCCGGCCGTCTTGACCGTGCCCGCGCAGTTGCCCTGCTTGTCCAGGGCGAGGTCGACGTCCATCCGCTCGCCGTCCTCCGTCCCCGTCATCTTGAAGCGGACCGCGGTGGCGCCCTGGAGCTCCTTCTTGGCCTTGTCGGATATCTCCTTGCCGGACAGCTTCTCCACGCCGTTGCCGGACGCCGTGTCCTTGGCGGGCGCGGACTCGGCGGCCTTGGCGGGCGCGGAACCGGCGGGCTTCTTGTCCCCCTTGTCGTCCTTGCCGTCGCTGCCGCAGGCGGACAGTCCCAGGACCGCCGCCATGCCGACGGCGGTCATGGCGATGCCGTGCTTGAGCTTCATTCGGTGCCACTCACGCTTTCTCTGGATGCGCTGTCGAAGGCCCTCACCTTACGGCCCGGCACCGACAACCGGTTCACGCGCCGGGCTGCCACGGCGGCGGCTCCGGGGCGGCCATGGCGTGCACGCGCTCGGTGACGGCCTTGGCGAGCTGCTCGCGCTCCTCGGCGGAGAGGCCGTCGAGGAGCGCGAGGGTGACGTCCCGTCCGTCCGCGCCGGGCCGGTCGCCGGACGGCGGGTGCGCGGTCACCCACTCCAGCACCTGCCGCACGTCCTCCGGGCGGTGCAGCAGCCACAGCGCGGCCAGCGCGTCGGGGCCGGTGCGGACGGCCTGGAGGTAGAACTCGTACTCCTCGCGGCGCTGCGGCGACCACAGCAGCGGTGGCGCGCCCTTGTCCGCCGGGCGCGGGGGCTCGGCCGCCGGCTGGGCGGCGGCGAGGCAGCAGGCCAGCCCGGTGGCGTCCACCGGCTGCGGCTGGGCGAGCAGTTCGAGGAGGTGCTGGGCCGACGCCTGCTCGACGGCGGTCTCGGCGCGGGCGGCCAGGGCCTGGAAGCGACGGTCCAAATGGCCGACGACGGCCGCCCAGCAGCCTTCCGGCGGGCCGCCGCCGAGGACCGCGCGGGCCGGGTCGGCGACCCACCAGGCGACCTGGAGGGCCGCGGGCGCGCAGCCCGGCGGCAGCGCCCAGGTGCCGGTGCGGGGCGCGGTGTCGACGAGGTACGTCTCGCGGTAGCCGCCGAACGCGGCGCGGACGAACGAGCCGCGGCCGCCGGGCTCGCAGACGGTCCCGCCCTCGCCGTCCAGCAGCACCAGGGCCTGCTGCCCGGGCTGTGCGAGGCGGAAGCGGAGGAGCTCCTGCAGGGGGCTGCGGGTCCCCCGGCGCCACGGCGGGACGTCCGTCACGGCGGCCGGGTACGGGGTGAGGGTCATGCCGGTCTCTCTCCTGCTGGTGTTCCGGAGTCGTACGGGATCGGGCGGCTAGAGTGCCCGGCGCCAGGCGGCCAGGGCCTCGGCCGCGCGCCGGCCGCCGGGGGCCGGCCGGGCCGCCTCGAACGCGCTGAGCAGCCGCAGCGCGCCGCCGCGCGGCGCGGCGCCCAGCCGGTCGGCGAGGTGTTCGACGAAGGGGGCGCGGCGGGGGTCGTCGGCCGCGCGGCGCTGCCACTCCAGGAGCGCGGCGCGCACGGCGGGGAAGGTGTCGGGCTCGGCGAGCGCGCACCGGATCAGTTCCAGGCCGGGCGGGTCCTCGCCGGGGCGGCTGCCGTCCCGGGTGCCGAGCAGGTGCCGGGTCCACCACTCGGCGGGTTCGCGGGCCGCGGCGGCGGCGCGCAGCAGGTGGGCGGTGGCGGTGCAGGCGGCCTGCCGGGTGGCGTCGCCGGCGCGGCACCAGGGCACGAGCCCGTCGAGCAGGGCGGCCCGGCCCGCCGGTTCGGCGAACAGCGAGAGCAGCGCCCGGCGGACGGCCGAGGCGACGGCGCCCGTCCCGTCGCGCGGCCCGTCGCAGACGGTCCGCAGCAGGGTGAGCGCGGTCCCGGGCCGGGCCAGCCCGAACTCGGTGGCGCAGGCGAGCGCGACGGTGCAGCGCCGGGAGACCGACGCCTGCCGGCTCCAGCCGCGCAGCCGGGCCTTGACGGCGGTGGCGAGCACGGGGTCGGTGGAGGCGGCGCCCAGGGCGCGGGCGGCCAGCCGCCAGTCGGCGGGCCGGGAGGACGCGGCCAGTTCCTCGACCGGGCCGAGCGCGCGGCGGCCGGAGCTCCACTGGGCGCACCGGCCGAGGACGAACCCGGCGCGGTCGCCGCGCCCGTGCTCCGACGGCGTGGTGCCGAGCCACTCCACCAACAGCTCGGCCGCTTCGGGGTGTTCGCGCCAGACGTGTTCCAGGACCGCGCGGCCCTGGAGGTGCCGGGTGAACGCCACGGGCCGGGTGAGGTAGCTGTAGGCGGAGGTGGTGTGCACCTCGGCGGGGGCCACGTACGCGCCGATCGCCTCCAGCCGTTCGGTGCGGGACCGGCGGAAGACGGCTCGCGGCGCCTCCTCGCCGGCGTCGGGGACGGTGCCGCCGAGCCGCCCGTCGGCGATCCGCAGCAGGCGCCCGGCCTCCTCCTCGACCAGCGTCTGGTCGAAGTGCTCGAAGACGCCGGCGGCCAGCAGCAGGGCGAGGTCCTCGGGGCTGTCGCGCAGCGCGTCGAGCAACCGGGGTGCCCGGTCGGCCGCGTGGAAGCTCAGGTGCTCGCGGACGCTCTCCGGGTCCGCGCCCCGCCGGACCACCCGGACGATCTCGGCGGCGATCTCGACGACCTGGGCGGGGCGCAGGCCGGGTTGCAGGGTCTCGTCGAGCAGCCCGGGCGGCAGGGCGGCCAGCGCGGGGGCGACGTCGGCCGGCCCGCCGAGGACGGCGGCCAGCCGGGCGTCGAGGACGGCGCGCGGCTCCGGCGGCAGGGCCCGGACCGGCGGGGTGTGCAGGGTGTCGCCGAGGTGCGCCAGGACGGCCGGGGCGCAGGGGGTGACGACGACCATGCGGGCGTCGGCCCGTTCGAGGCGGGCGCGGAGTCCGTCCAGGGCGATGGTGTCGAGCGCGGTGAGCCGCGGTTCGAGGAGTCCGTCGGCGAGGTAGCCGCGGGCCGGGGCGGTGCCGGGGGTCCAGGTGGTGAGGTCGGTGTCGGAGTCGAGGGCCCGGAGCGCGAAGCAACCCGTCTGCCGGTGGAGGAGGTTGAGGGCGGCGGTGCGGCGGCCGGTGCCGTCCTGTCCGGCGAGGAAGAGGAGGCGGTCGGCGCGCAGCCGGGCGAGGGCGTCCGGGAACCAGGCGGGTTCGGCGAAGCCCTCCAGGGCGAGGGCGGTCCGCTCGGCGGGGATGTCGCCCTCGCGCGGCTCGACGCCGTCGCCGCGCGGGGCGGCCGGCTCGCCGTCGCCGGCGGTGTCGTAGTGCTGGCCGCCGCGGACCAGGTCGGAGATGTTCAGGAAGCCGCGGTTGTCCCAGATGTTGACGACCTGGAAGCGGCGGCCGAACTCCTCGGCCGCCTGTTCGCCGAGGTCGGGGCCGGGATCGGGAGCGGGGGCGGGACCGCCTTCCGGCGGTGCCGCGTCGGGGGCGGGAGCCTCCGACTCGTCGGCGAGGAGGGGCGCGCTCACCGGCCCGCTCCCCGTGCGTCGTCCCGCGGGTCGGCGCCGAAGGTGGCGTGCTGACCGCCTTGTACCGAGCCGTTGTTGAGGAAGCCGCGGTTGCCCTGGCTGTGGATGGTGGTGGTGTCGCGGGGTGCGGCGGGCGCGGGCGCGGGCGCGGCCCGGTCCCGGTCCCGGTCCCGGTTCGGGGGTGCCGCGGCCGGCTCCTCCCCTTCCTCCGGCCGTTCGCCGAGGATCCGCCGGTCGTAGAGGTTGCCGGAGGGCGCGGGCACGTACAGCCAGGCGAGCTGCTGGAAGTTCTTGCCGGCGACGGTGGCCGGCACCTCGATGAACTGGTCCGGGTGGCGGCGGGTGTAGCCGGAGAGGACCGCGTCCTCGAAGACGCGCTGCGAGAGGATCGCGGCGACCTGGGTGATGCTCTCGCTGGACGCCGCGAGGATGGCGCGGACGGGCCGGGAGTCGAGCAGCCGGTGGGTGTCGTTGCGCGGGGTGCCGTTGCCGTCGCCGGGGGCGCCGGAGTCGGGCAGCGGTCCGACGTGGAGGCTGGCCCGGAGCCGGACGCGGCCGGTCGCGGTGGCGTGGATGTTGTAGTCGGTGAGGACTTCCTGGAGTTCGTGCAGGAAGGGGTGGATGACCCTGGGCAGGGCCACGGGGTCGAAGCCCATCGCGAAGCCGTCGCCGGTGTTGTTGGCGAACTTCCGCTCCAGCCAGAGCTGTTCGAGGCCGGAGCGGACGAACGCCTGGCCGAGGAGCTGCGGGATGACGGTGGTGAGGGAGGCGTGCTCGGCGGCGGGCCGGCCGGTGAAGTCCTTCGCGTCCACGGCGAGGATTCCCCGGTAGGGCGGCAGGTCGCGGCTGACGCTCCAGGGGCGGGGCCGGTGGCGCGGGCGTCCGTGACGGACATAGGGGCGACTCCTCGGTGGTGAGGCGGTGCGGAACGATCCGCTGGGGTGGCACCCGGCACCCCGTTCCCCCCGAACAGGGGTGCCGGGCTCGCCTCGGATCCTTCTGGAGTCGCGTCGTTCGGTGTGCACCATGAGTGCACAGGAAACGTGACGAGCGTCACGCGTCCGCGTACGGCCCTTCCGTCACGGCGGCCGCGGCCCGCAGGGCGTCGAGGTCGTGGACGACGACACCGCCGCGCTCGGCGCCGACCACCCGGTCGCCGATCCCGCGCAGGGCCGCGCTGACGGTGTTGCGGGACACCCCGAGGTACTGGGCCAGTTCGGCGCGGGTGACCGACAAGTACGTGCCGGGGCCGGTCCGTCCGCCGTACGCCGCCTCGGCCAGGGCGAGCAGCGCCTGGGCGACCCGCTCCCGCGAACAGCAGCCCCCGCGGGCGCGGTCGGACTGCCGCAGCCGGGTCAGGGCGTGCCGGGTGAGGACCGGCGACAGATCGTGCCGCTCGACGAAGCACCGGAACCGCCGGCCTTCCACCACGACGACCGTGACGTCCCCTATGGCCGACACGGACGCCAGCCGCCGTTCGCTCTCCTCCAGCACCGCGGCCTCGCCGACCACGTCGCCGGCGCCCCGGAACGCCAACACCCGTATCCGGCCGTCCCGTTCCACCCGGCTCACCTTGACCACCCCTTCGACCAGGGCGAGCACGTGCGTACCCGTGTCGCCCTGGCGCAGCAGGGTCTCGCCGGCCCGGTGCCGGCGCGTCCGCCCCTCGTCGAGCAGCCGCTTCCATAACGGCTCGCCGGCCAGCCGGGTGAAGGTGATGCCCAGCGCCGGGTCGTGCCGCTCCCTCTTTCCGTCCATGACAGGACTTTAGATGTAACGGACGTCACAGGGGCGCGAGATGAGGGAGCCCGTCCGCGAAGGTCCCGGGGCGACCGTTCACCCCGGCGACCTTCGCGGACGTCGGGACTACTCCTCGTCCGCGCCGCCCTCCAGCTCGCCTTCCGTCTCCAGGAACACCTGGCGCAGGGCGGCCAGCGTCTCGGCGTCGGGCTTGGCCCACATGCCGCGGCTCTCGGCCTCCAGCAGCCGCTCGGCGATGCCGTGCAGCGCCCAGGGGTTGGCCTCCTGGAGGAAGGCGCGGTTCTCGGGGTCGAGGACGTACGCCTGGGTGAGCTTGTCGTACATCCAGTCGGGGACGACCCCGGTGGTGGCGTCGTAGCCGAACAGGTAGTCGACGGTGGCGGCGAGTTCGAAGGCGCCCTTGTAGCCGTGGCGGCGCATCGCCTCGATCCAGCGGGGGTTGACGACCCGGGCGCGGAAGACGCGCGAGGTCTCCTCGACGAGGGTGCGGGTGCGGATGGTCTCCGGCCGCGTGGAGTCGCCGATGTACGCCTCCGGCGCCTTGCCCCGCAGCGCCTTCACCGTGGCCACCATGCCGCCGTGGTACTGGAAGTAGTCGTCCGAGTCGGCGATGTCGTGCTCGCGGGTGTCGGTGTTCTTCGCGGCGACGGCGATCCGCTTGTAGGCGCTCTCCATGTCCGCGCGGGCCGGCCGGCCCTCCAGGCCGCGGCCGTAGGCGTAGCCGCCCCACACGGTGTAGACCTCGGCGAGGTCGGCGTCCGTGCGCCAGTCGCGGCTGTCGATGAGCTGGAGCAGGCCGGCGCCGTAGGTGCCGGGGCGGGAGCCGAAGATACGGGTGGTGGCGCGGCGTTCGTCGCCGTGCTCGGCCAGGTCGGCCTGGGCATGGGCGCGGACGAAGTTGAGCTCGGCGGGCTCGTCGAGGGACGCCACGAGCCGTACCGCGTCGTCCATCAGGCCGATGACGTGCGGGAAGGCGTCGCGGAAGAAGCCGCTGATGCGCAGGGTGACGTCGATGCGCGGCCGGCCCAGCTCCTCAAGGGTCACGGGTTCGAGTCCCGTTACTCGCCTGGACGCCTCGTCCCACACCGGCCGGACGCCCAGCAGCGCCAGCGCCTCCGCGACGTCGTCGCCCGCCGTGCGCATCGCGCTCGTGCCCCACAGGGAGAGGCCGACGGACGTGGGCCACTCGCCGTTGTCGGCGCGGTAGCGCTCCAGGAGGGAGTCGGCCAGGGCCTGGCCCGTCTCCCAGGCGAGCCGGCTGGGGACGGCCTTGGGGTCGACCGAGTAGAAGTTGCGGCCGGTCGGGAGGACGTTGACGAGGCCGCGGAGCGGCGAGCCGGACGGGCCGGCCGGGACGAAGCCGCCGGCGAGGGCGTGCACCGCGTGGTCGAGCTCGTCGGTGGTGCCGGCGAGGCGGGGGACGACCTCGCGGGCGGCGAAGGCGAGGACGGCGGCGACGCCGTCGCGCTGCCCCTCGGGCAGTCCGGCGCAGACGCCGGCCACGGCCTCGGGGTCCCAGTCCGCGTCCTCCATGGCCTCGACGAGGGCGCGGGCGCGCGCCTCGGCCTCGTCGGCGGTGGTGCGGGTGGCGGCGGACTCGTCCAGGCCGAGGGCCTCGCGGAGGCCGGGCAGGGCGGAGGTGCCGCCCCAGATCTGCCGGGCGCGCAGGATGGACAGGACGAGGTTGACGCGCTCGGGGCCGGTGGGGGCACCGCCGAGGACGTGCAGGCCGTCGCGGATCTGGGCGTCCTTGACCTCGCACAGCCAGCCGTCGACGTGCAGCAGGAAGTCGTCGAACCCGTCGTCGTCGGGCCGGTCCTCCAGGCCGAGGTCGTGGTCGAGCTTGGCGGCCTGGATGAGGGTCCAGATCTGGGCGCGGATCGCCGGGAGCTTGGCCGGGTCCATGGCGGAGATCTGCGCGTACTCGTCGAGGAGCTGCTCCAGGCGTGTGATGTCGCCGTACGACTCGGCGCGGGCCATCGGCGGCACGAGGTGGTCGACGAGCGTGGCGTGGGCGCGGCGCTTGGCCTGGGTGCCCTCGCCCGGGTCGTTGACGAGGAAGGGGTAGACGAGCGGGAGGTCGCCGAGGGCCGCGTCGGGGCCGCAGGCGGCGGACAGGCCGGCGTTCTTGCCGGGCAGCCACTCCAGGTTGCCGTGCTTGCCGAGGTGGACCATGGCGTCCGCGCCGAAGCCGCCGTCCTCGCGGGCGGCGGCGATCCATCGGTAGGCGGCGAGGTAGTGGTGCGACGGCGGCAGGTCGGGGTCGTGGTAGATGGCGATGGGGTTCTCGCCGAAGCCGCGCGGCGGCTGGATGAGGATCAGCAGGTTGCCGCGGCGCAGGGCGGCGAGGACGATGTCGCCCTCGGGGTTGCGGCTGCGGTCCAGGAACATCTCGCCGGGGGCGGGACCCCAGTGCTCCTCGACGGCTTCGCGCAGCTCGGCCGGGAGTCGGTCGTACCAGCGCTTGTAGTCGGCGGCCGGGATGCGGACGGGGTTGCGGGCGAGCTGCTCCTCGGTGAGCCACTCCTGGTCGTGGCCGCCGGCCTCGATGAGGGCGTAGATCAGCTCGTCGCCGTCGCCGGACTCCAGCCCGGGCACGGGCTCGTCGCCGAAGTCGTAGCCCTCCTCGCGGAGCCGGCGCAGCAGGGCGACGGCGCTGGCGGGGGTGTCGAGGCCGACGGCGTTGCCGATGCGGGAGTGCTTGGTGGGGTACGCGGAGAGGACGAGCGCGATCCGCTTCTCGGCGGCGGGGACGTGCCGCAGCCGGGCGTGCTTGACGGCGATCCCGGCGACGCGGGCGGCGCGCTCCAGGTCGGCGACGTATGCCGGGAGACCGTCCTCGTCCACCTCCTTGAAGGAGAACGGGACGGTGATGATGCGGCCGTCGAACTCCGGGACGGCGACCTGGGTGGCGGCGTCCAGCGGCGAGAGCCCCTCGTCGTTCTCCTCCCAGGCGCTGCGCGGCCCGGTCAGGCAGAGCGCCTGGAGGACGGGCACGTCGAGGGCGGCCAGCGCGCCGGCGTCCCACGACTCGTCGTCGCCGCCGGCGGACGCGGCGGCGGGCTTGGTGCCGCCGGCCGCGAGGACGGTGGTGACGACGGCGTCGGCCGCGCCCAGCGCCTCGACGAGCTCGGGCTCGGGGGCGCGCAGCGAGGCGACGAACAGCGGCAGCGCGCGGCCCCCGGCGTCCTCGATCGCGCCGCAGAGGGCCTCCACGAAGGCGGTGTTGCCGCTCATGTGGTGGGCGCGGTAGTAGAGCACGGCGACCGTCGGGCCGCTCGCTCCGGGCTTGGGCGTGCGCTCCAGCGGGCCCCAGGTGGGGGCGGCGGCCGGGGGCTCGAAGCCGTGGCCGGTGAGCAGCACGGTGTCGGAGAGGAAGCGCGCGAGCTGTTCGAGGTTGGCGGGCCCGCCGTGGGCGAGGTAGGCGTGCGCCTCGGCGGCGATGCCGATGGGCACGGTGGAGTGCTCCATCAGCTGCGCGTCGGGGGCCTGTTCGCCGGTGAGGACGACGACGGGCTTCTCCGCCGCCAGGAGCCGGTCGAGCCCTTCCTGCCAGGCGCGGACGCCACCGAGGAGCCGCACGACGACGAGGTCGACGCCGTCCAGCAGCTCCGGCAGCTCGTCGAGGGCGAGCCGGGCGGGGTTGGCGAGCCGGTACGGGACCGGGCTGCCCTGGGCGGCGGCAGCGCGGGCGCTGAGCAGGTCGGTGTCGGAGGTCGACAGAAGAAGGATCACGCGGCGCTCCCGAGTACGTCGAGGGTCGCCCGGGGTGCGCGGGACCGGAACATGCGCATGCTGCGGCTGGCCTTCCTCGGGGTCCGCGCCCCGGGCGGTTGGAGGACGGCGGGAGTTCCTGACTCGCTCGGCCGCGTGGTGCGTGGTGTTGCTGCCGTGCTCACAGTGGCGGGACCGTGCCGGAGTTCCACCGGCTTCCTCCCCTGGCGCCGTCGCTGGCGTCCGGCGGATGGCTCCGCCGATCAGCCATAGTAGCGACCTGCGGCTTCGGGGCCGAGGGGGGAGTTTCGCCCCGGTCCCTCCCTTTCACCGTTTCTGCGGGGGGCTGCGCCCCGCACCCCCGAAACCGCGCTCCGCGCGGTTGTCCTCAAACGCCGGACGGGCTGATTAGTCAGCCCGTCCGGCGTTTGAGGACAAAGGGGGTCTGGGGGCTTGCCCCCAGGAATCGGCGAAGGGGCGGGACCGGGGCAAACCCACCCCCCGACCCCGTCGGTATGCTCGCCGCCATGCCCGTCACCCCCACACCCCCGGCCGCGACCGGACCCGCGCCCGCGGCGACGCGTGCCCCGGCGCCCTCCGCCTGCACGCCGCCGACGACGGCGCACTGGCCCGCGTCCGCCTCCCGGCCGGGCTGCTGACGATCCGTCAGGCGGCGGAACTCGCCGCACTGGCCGAGGAGTTGGGCGACGGCAACCTCGGCATCACCTCCCGCGGCAACATCCAGCTCCGCGCCCTGCCCGCCGGCTCCGGAGGCGAGCTCGGCGACCGGCTCCGCGCCGCCGGCCTCCTCCCCTCCGACCGCCACGAGCGCGTACGGAACATCGCCGCGTCCCCCCTGCACGGCCTGGACGGCACCGGGCACGCGGACGTCGGCGCCTGGTCCCGCGAACTGGACGTCCTGCTCTGCGCGGACGACGAAGTGACCGCCCTCTCGGGCCGTTTCCTCTTCGGCCTCGACGACGGCCGCGGTGACATCGCCGCGCTCATCCCCGATGTGACATTGATCGCAGAGCCGGACGGGCGGACGGCCGTGCTCTGTTACGCCGCCGAGGGCCCGGGCCTGCGCGTCCCGGCCGCCGACGCGCCGCGGGCGGCGGTGCTCGCGGCCCGGCACTTCCTCACCGGCACCGAAGCCGGACGCGACGGCACCGCATGGCGGGTGACGGAACTCCCCGCCGGACGACGCCCGGACGTCACCGCCCTGGCGGCCGTCCTCGCCCACGCCGGAGTGACCGCCGTCCCCACCGCCGTTCCCGCGACCCGTTCCGCCGCGCCGGCACCGGGACCGGTGTCCGGACCCCACGGCCGTACCGCCCTCTCCGTCGCCGCTCCCCTGGGCCGGCTGACCGCCGGTCAGTGGCGGCTGCTGATCGCCGCCGCCGAAGCCGGCGACGGTGAACTGCGGGTGACGCCCTGGCGGGGCGTCGTCGTCCCCGGCCTCGCCGACGCGGACGCGGCCGCCGCCCGGCTCGCCGGGCTCGCGGACGCGGGCCTGGTGGTCTCCGCCGCCTCCCCCTGGTACGGCGCGGGCGCCTGCGCCGGGCGCCCGGGGTGCGCCAAGTCGCGCGCCGACGTGCGCGCCGACGCGACCGCCGCACTCACCGGCACGCGCCCTGGCGGCACCGGTGGCCTGCCGGTCTACTGGTCGGGGTGCGAGCGGCGCTGCGGACATCCCGGCGGGCGGTGGGTCGACGTCCTGGCGGTCGACGACGGCTACCGGGTGGCGGTACGGACCGGGGGCGCGGAGGCGGAGGGCGGCGTTCACTCCGTCGCCGTCGCCACGTCCGGCCTGCCCGGTGCGGTGGCCGCCGCCCGCTCCGGTCCGGACGGCGACGGGACGATGTGACGGTCCGGCGGACGAAGGACGGGGGCCGCGTACCGCCGGAGCACGGCCGATGTATAGATGTACCGACCGTATGGATGTACCGACCATGACGACGAGGACGGCCACGCCGCCGCGCCCCCGGGGGCACCTACCGCCCGGCGCACCCCCGGACCCGGCCGGCCGGTCCCCCGAGCGCGTGAACGCGACCAGCGCGTGAGCGCAACCCGCGCGTGAGCGCGGCCAGCAAGCCCAGCGAGCGAGGCAGAGGCAGCACAGTGTTCGACTACGACAAGGACGGCGCGTCCATCTACCGCCAGTCCTTCGCCACCATCCGCGCCGAGGCGGACCTCGGCGGTCTGCCGCCGGACGTGTCCCGGGTGGCGGTCCGCATGATCCACGCCTGTGGGATGACGGACCTGGTGCGCGACCTCGCGTACTCCCCGGACGTCGTGACCGCGGCGCGCAAGGCGCTGCTCGCGGGCGCGCCGATCCTCTGCGACGCCAACATGGTCGCCAGCGGCGTCACCCGCAAGCGGCTGCCGGCCGGCAACGAGGTGCTGTGCACCCTCACCGACCCGGCCGTGCCCGGGCTCGCCGCCCGGATGGGCACGACGCGCAGCGCCGCCGCCCTGGAGTTGTGGCGGGACCGGCTGGACGGGGCCGTGGTGGCCGTCGGCAACGCGCCCACCGCGCTGTTCCGGCTGCTGGAGATGGTGGCCGAGGGCGCGCCGCGCCCGGCGGCGGTGCTCGGCATACCCGTCGGGTTCATCGGCGCGGCCGAGTCGAAGGACGCCCTGGCGGAGAACGCGCTGGGGCTGGAGTACCTGGTGGTGCGCGGGCGGCGCGGCGGCAGCGCCATGGCCGCCGCCGCGATCAACGCGATGGCGAGCGAGGAAGAGTGAGCGAGCAGCAGTCCCCGGCCACCGGCCGCCTCTACGGGGTGGGGCTGGGCCCCGGCGACCCGTCGCTGATGACCCTGCGGGCGGTGGAGTGCATCGCCGCGGCCGACGTCGTCGCGTACCACAGCGCCCGCCACGGCCGAAGCATCGCGCGTTCCATCGCCGAACGGCACCTGCGCGCCGACCACATCGAGGAGCCGCTGGTCTACCCGGTCACCACGGAGACCACGGACCACCCGGGCGGCTACAAGGGCGCGATGGAGGAGTTCTACGAGGAGGCCGCGGCACGGCTGGCCGCGCACCTGGACGCCGGGCGCTCGGTGGCGGTGCTCGCGGAGGGCGACCCGCTCTTCTACAGCTCCTACATGCACATGCACAAGCGGCTGTCCCACCGCTACCCGACCGAGGTCGTCCCCGGCGTCACGTCCGTCAGCGCCGCCGCGGCCCGGCTCGGCGAGCCGCTGGTCGAGGGCGAGGAGGTGCTGACCGTCCTGC
Source organism: Streptomyces sp. CA-181903 (assembly GCF_050937075.1). NCBI lineage: Bacteria > Bacillati > Actinomycetota > Actinomycetes > Kitasatosporales > Streptomycetaceae > Streptomyces > Streptomyces sp. CA-181903. The sequence continues at coordinate 6,719,324 of NZ_JBNJLY010000001.1, read as the reverse complement.
CGGGCACGCTGCCCGAGGAGGAGCTCGCCGCGCGGCTCGCGTCGACCGACTCCGCCGTGGTGATGAAGCTCGGGCGCACCTTCCCGGCCGTGCGGGGCGCGCTGGAGCGCTCCGGCCGGCTGCCGGAGGCCCGGTACGTGGAGCGGGCCACGATGGCCGGCGAGCGCACCGGGCGGGTGGCGGAGGTGGACCCGGAGTCCGTCCCGTACTTCTCCGTGGCCGTGCTGCCCAGCCGGGTGGCCGTCGCCACCGGCCCCGCCGCGGCGGAGGAGCCCGCGGCGGCGGAGGAGCCCGCGGCGGCGGACATCGGCGAGGCCGGGGAGGCCGGCGAGGTCGTCGTCGTCGGCCTCGGCCCGGCCGGGCCGCGGTGGCTGACGCCGGAGGCGCGCGGCGAACTGGCCGCCGCCCAGGACCTCGTCGGTTACACCACCTACGTGGACCGGGTGCCCGTCCGCCCCGGGCAGCGCCGGCACGCGTCCGACAACAAGGTGGAGTCGGAGCGCGCCGAGTTCGCCCTGGACCTGGCCCGGCAGGGGCGCCGGGTGGCCGTCGTCTCCTCGGGTGACCCGGGCGTCTTCGCGATGGCCAGCGCCGTCCTGGAGGTCGCGTCGGAGGGCCCGTACCGGGACATCCCGGTGCGGATCGTGCCGGGCATGACGGCCGCGCACGCGGCGGCGGCCCGGGCGGGCGCGCCGCTCGGGCACGACTACGCGGTGGTGTCGCTCTCCGACCGGCTCAAGCCGTGGGAGGTCATCGCGGAGCGGCTGCGCGCCGCCGCCGCGGCCGACCTGGTGCTCGCCCTGTACAACCCCGGTTCCCGCAGCCGCGTCTGGCAGGTCGGCAAGGCCCGCGACCTGCTGCTGGAGCACCGCTCGCCGGACACCCCGGTGGTGCTCGGGCGGGACGTCGGCGGCCCGGAGGAGAGCGTCCGCGTGGTCCGGCTCGGGGAACTCGTCCCCGAGGAGGTCGACATGCGCACCCTGCTGATCGTCGGCTCGACGCAGACACGGGCGGTGCGGCGCGGCCCCGGCGAGGGGACGGACGTCGTCTGGACACCGCGGCGGTATCCGGAGCGGTGACCTGTCGGTAGGGGCGGCGGTTGGCCGCCGCCCCCGCCTCGGTACCCAATCCGCCCCTGTCGGCAGGGGCTCGTCACGTCAAAGATCTTGATGTCCATGTTGCCCTTGGCGTCGGAGTCGAGCGCCATGCGGGTCTGGCTGATGTCAGGGCCTCCCTGTAGTCCTTGATGTACCGCTTCTCCCACCACTGCTTGCGGCGGCGCAGTGGAAGAGTCGGCCACCCCGCCCTATTCCCGGCCATGCGTGAGGGGTGGGCCGTGCAGGGACGCCTCACCGCGGCTCAACCGGAGAGAAACGATCTAGCACAGCTCCCGGAGACGTCCGCGCCAGTCGAATGCCGAGCTCGCTGCCATAGCTCGCCCTCTCGTCCCGTACGGCAGTCATTCGTCGTCGAGGTCATCGCCGTACGTGATCTCCAGCTCGGTCGCCAGGGCCTCGGCCAGTTGGGCGACCTGGGCACGGTCGATGATGATTTTCTTGAGCGCTGCTGCCCCGCGTAGCGTGCTCAGGTCGTTGCCGCGCAGGTCGCAGTCGCGGTACTTGCCGCCTTCGACCTCGGTGAGCCGCAGGTCGCACGATGCGAAGGCGACCGAGGTGAGGTCACACGCCCGGAGGGTGGTCTCCCGCAGGGTGCACTTGGCGAAGATCACCGGGCCGGTGGCGCGGACGCGGTCGAGGGTGGCGTAGTCGAACTTGCAGTTCTCGAAGAGGACGTTGTCCAGGGTTACCTCTTCGAGGAGCGCTCCCATCAGCTTGCAGTTGCTGAAGGTGACCCGGCTGAGTTTGCTGTCGGACCATTTCAGGGCGGAGAGGTCGCAGTCCGTGAACTGCACGGAGTCGACGCGCACCTCGTGGAGTTTGGCGCGCTGGGTCCTCATGCGCTGGATTCGGCCGTCTAGGAGGTGGGTGTCGGCGAGGTCCAGTTCGCGGAGGTCGATGTCGGCGTACTGGAATTCGGCGACTCGGCCCCGGCCGCTTTCGAGGGACTGGACGTTCGACAGGTACAGGCCCGGTTCGTCGAGGGCGGGCAGGCTCACGCTGACGCGGCGCACCTTGCGCGGTTCCATGCGCTCTTCCTTCTGGGTGCGGGCGGTGGCATGCCCGCACGTCCGCGGGCGTGCCACCGGGGATGGGTCTACTTCTTCTTGTTCCAGTTGTCCCAGGTCGGCTGGTTGTCGAAGGTCACCGGCGGCTCCTTCGCCCAGTTGTCCCAGGTGGGGCGGTTGTCGAACTTGGCGTGGATCGGTCCGCTCTGCGGTCGGTCGTACGCGGCGACCAGCTCGCGCACCACGGGGGCGTCGGTGGCCGCGAGCTGTTCCAGTAGCGTCATGCGGTCTGCTCCTTTTTCGCGGTGGTGGACAGGGCCATGACCAGGGCTTGCCGGGAGACGCGGCAGTAGTTCGTCTCGGTGGTGTCCAGGCTGCCGTTCTCGAAGTAGCGGTTGCCGGCCTGGGCTCCCCGGCAGAAGTCGAAGAACTCGCATTCGGCCTGGCAGCGCTCCAGGCCGGTCAGGAATTCGCGGACGTAGCGCAGGTGGGCGGCTTCCCTGAGCATGTCCGCGATGGCCTTCTCCCGTACGTTTCCGGCGAGGAAGTCGCCATAGGCGGGGTCGCTGGTGTCCGCCAGTTCCGGTGATAGCAACACGACGTTGCCGTCCCAGGTCACGGTGGGAATGGGGTCGAGGAGACGGCTGTCCCAGTCGCTCTTCCGCCCGCTCCGGGACAGGCTGAGGTATTCGGAGATCCGCTCCAGCTCCCGTACCACCGGGCCGCTCTGACTGCGTGACCATGACAGCACGCGCCGCCAGAACTCCACGGCCTGATCACGGGTGGGTGGGGTGCGCTCGGTGTTGACGCCCTCGGCCTCTTCGATGTTGAAGCCGATGGAGTGGCAGCCCAATGTGGCGAGGAAGTCCAGCAGTTCCTCCGGGTGGTTGATGCCCTCCCGGCCGACCACCGCGATCACCGAGAACGGGATGTCACGCTCCCGAAGCCGATCGATCCCACGCATGATCCGTTCGAAGGCCGGCCTGCCCCGGAGGTCGACGCGTTGGGTGTTCAGGGCAGCCGGGCCATCGATGCTCACGCCCACTCGGAACTCGAACTCCTGCAGCAGGTCACACCAAGCGGGCGAGACCAGGGTGGCGTTCGTCTGCATGTAGTGGTGAAGGCGGCCGTCCAGGCGCAGGTCTTCAAAGGGAGCGAGCAAGGTGGAGAGCTTCGCCGTCCCGAGGGTCAGGGGCTCACCGCCGTGCCAGACGAGACCCAGCGGATGACCGATTCCGGCGAGGTCGGCAAGGGACTGTGCCAAGGCCGCGGCCGTCTCGGGCAGCATGTCGTTCCTCAGGCCCCGATCCCGCAGATAGCAGTAGGAGCAGCCCATGTTGCAGAAGCTCGTCGGCTGGACCACAACGGTCTGCGGTTTCCGAGCGAACCACCCGTCGTACCGGCGTCGTAAGACACTTCCGGAGCGTTGCGCCATAGAACCCTCCTCCTCGTCACGGCCGCACCGCTGCCGCGGTTGCCGACCGCCTTCGGCAGGAGCCTGTGCGTGTGTGAGGGACACACGTGGCTCCCGCCCTCTCCTTCCGTCCTGAGTTGCCGGGCTTCGCCGCCGATGAGCGAGCACGCCGATTCCGATGCCGTGGTTCGTACGCCCCGTCGGCGGGTCGGGCAGGTGCTCCCCAACGTCCAGGGTCGCGCCGCCGAGAGTCCGGTAGCCCACGTCGTCCCGTGCGTACGTGTGGGATTCCTCGCCGTTGGGCCGCCCGCGCAGGGCGTCTCTCCACTCAGTGGTCATTCCGGCCTCTCGACAACATTGGGTAGCGGCTGTGCATAGCCAACGGCGGCGAGACGCCCGAAGGAAGGAAATGCTGCTGAAGTTACCAACCGCCACACGCTAGTTCGAGGGGCGGCGTGAACGTGTGATGCGCGAGAATGCCCAGCATGATGGAGCTGAACGGCCAGTCGGCCGACCTCGACGCCCTGAAGGTCCTCGCCCTCACGAACTTCGGTCACTTCACCTCGATGCGGGTCGATGAGCAGCGCATTCGGGGGCTGGGCATGCACCTTGAACGGCTGGTCCGGGACTGCCGAGCCGTCTTCGACACCGACCTCGACCCGGAAGAGATCCGGAGCTATGTCCGCCGCGCCGTGGAGGGAACCGAAGGCTCCTTCGTCGTGCGGGTGACGATCTTCGACCCTGACACCGATCTCGGGCACCCTCTCGACGCGAAGAACCCCAGGGTCCTCGTCACGCGTCGGCCCGCCGGCAGCTCAACGTCCCTGCCGCCGCTGCGCGTCAAGTCCGTGCCGTACGTCCGTGACACGCCGGCGGTGAAGCACTGCGGCTTGTTCGGCACCCTTCGGGCTCGCCGTGCTGCTCAGGTCGCCGGCTTCGACGACGCGCTGTTCGTCGGTCCGGACGACAACGTCTCAGAAGGCGGGACCTGGAACGTGGCCTTTATCGACGAGGCGGGAACCATCGTCTGGCCCCGGGCCGACGTATTGCCCGGCGTCACCATGGCCCTACTCCAACAGATCCACGAGCACACCGTCGCACCCGTAACCCTCGACGCGGCCCGCGGCATGCAGGCGGCATTCGCAACGAACACGTCGATCGGTGTCCGCACGATCAGCGCCATCAATGAAACCAAGCTGCCCACAGAGCATGCCACCTTGGCCGCACTTCGCGAGGCGTACTTCGCCCTTCCCGGCGAGACGGTGTAGGGGAAAGCGTCTATGGGGGTCATGCGTTGGACCGGTAAGGAAACACGGCTGCTTCGCCTTGCGAAGCGGCTGACGGTCCGGGAATTCGCTGTCGCAATCGGCGTGAGCGACAGAATGGTGTCCCTGTGGGAGTCGAGAGGTGAGAGAATCGCCCCTCGTCCATCGAACCAGGCAGCACTCGATACCTTGCTCAGCCGCTCCGGACCCGAGGCCCAAGAGCGGTTCGCCTTACTCATGACCGAGCAGGCCGCCGTGAGTGGAGACCCACGTACCGAGAAGCTGCTGTCACCCGACCCCCTCCAGTATCGCCGTCACCCTGTCGACGGCAAACTCATGGTCCTAGTACCGGAAGGCATCTATCTGGCAGGTGAGTTGCGCTCCCCCACTTGGCTGCCCGACTTCCATATCGACGTCTTCCCGACGACGAACGCCGACTACGCTCGCTTTGTAGAAGCGACCGGATACCGCCGCCCCAAGCACTGGAATGCCGATAAAGGTTACCCAGAGCCTCAATTCGACCACCCCGTCGTCTGGGTCACATGGCACGACGCGGCGGCGTACGCGGAGTGGGCAGGCAAGTCATTACCCACCAGCGAGCAGTGGGAGAAAGCCGCACGCGGCACGGAGGGACGGGCTTACCCCTGGGGAGACAACGCCACCGCCGCGAAGTGCAACGTGCGCGACTCCAACATCCTGCGCACAACCCCCGTAAGCCGATACCGCAGCGGGGCCAGTCCCTTCGGGGTCTACGACCTCTGCGGCAACGTGTGGGAGTGGTGCGCCACGAGTTCGGCACCAGGACGTCACGAGCTCAAGGGGAGCGCGTTCACCAGTCCCTTCGGTCGGGCGGCCCCCGCGGCCTTCAACGACGCCGCAGCGGAGATGAGCGACGACGATACCGGGTTTCGTTGTGTGACACCGTCCTCCCTCAAGGGGCCAGCCGGACGATAAACAGGTGGTAAGCGTTTCGGAAGGCCAGCCGTCCACTTCCTACGGGATGAACCCCATGCAGGCGAGCAGCGTGCGGGCCTCCACGTTGAGGAGGCCCCCGTACTGGTTGAGCGCGGCGAGCTGCCCGCAGGTCGCCCAGCGGAAGCCGTCGCCTTGGTCGAGCGGGACGTCGTCGTCGACGCGGACGGCCAGATAGCGGTTGCGCGCGTGGTGGAAACGGCCGCCCTCCTCGGACTGCACCACGTCGAACAGGACGCGGCCGGGCGCCGGCCCCGAGGCGGCGGCCAGCACGGTGCCGAGGTGGCGCGGGTGCCGGTCGGCCGGCAGGTGGGCGTAGTTGGCGGGGACGCACTGCACGGTGGGGCCGATCTCGGCGGTGTCCAGGGTGCCGGCCTCCGCCCGGGCCCGTACCAGGACGTGCGGGGTCCCGCCGATGTCGCGCACCAGGAAGGCGACGACGCCCTGGCCGCAGGGGCGAGCAGTGGCTGCGACCACGCGCTCACCTCCCGGCTGCCCGCCCGGACGTCGACGCCGATGATCCGGAAGTAGCGGCCCTCCACGTGGCGCACCTCGTCGTCGGTCACCTGCCAGCCGGTGGTCTCGCGCAGCGGTATGCGGCGGCGGACGGTCGGTTCGGCCGTCCTGTGGTGGGTGAGCCAGTTGAGCAGTTCGGGGAGGGAGTGCAGCGGGCGGCCGTGGAAGCGGGTGGCGGCGGGCCCGGCGCTGCCGGCGAGGTGCGAGAGGACGGTCCGGGTGTCCATGTTGACGAGGTCGTCCACCGCGAGCAGCCGGCCGATCTCGTCCATGCTCAGCCAGCGGAAGTCGTCGAGGACCGGTATGTCCTCGTCGGTCCGGACGGTCCGGACGACGATGTTGCGGTTGCGCTTGGCGAGGAACCAGGCGCCCTGCTCGCTCTGCAGCGCGTCCGCGAGCGGCCGGCCGCGGCCCAGGGTGGTGAACAGGTCGAGGTACGGCACCGCTCGGCCCCGGTGGACCCGGGTGTAGTTGCTGCGGGTGGCCTGCACGGTGGGCGACAGTTGGAGGGCGTTGACGTTGCCGGGCTCCATCTTCGCCTGGAGCAGGCAGTGCGGGACGCCGTCGAAGTCCCGGACGAGGATGCCGAGAACGCCGTGTTCCGGCTGGCTGATGACGGGCTGCCGCCACTCCTCCACCGCGCGCCCGGGCACCCGGACGTCCAGGCCGTGCACGCCGAAGAAGCGGCCGCTGCGGTGGACGAGGTCGCCGGTCTCCGGGTCCGCGTTCCAGCCGTCGAGCTTCGCGAGGGGCACCCGGGTGACGCGGTAGGCGTGCGCGGCGCGGCGTTCCTCGAACCAGCGGTGGAATTCGGCGAGATCCGTGGGCACCGTCGCGACACTCCCTGGGCCGGGCCCTGGGGGCCGGCCCCGGAGCGCTTGCGGGACGTACTCGGAACGCTATGCGCGCACAGCCTGCCGCACCGGGACGGGGGCGCGGGATGCGCAGTTGAACGCGGGCGGGGGGCGACGGGGGCGACGGGGTCCGCGCGCCCGGGGCGCAACAGCGGCACCACGCATCACCGCACTCACTCAACTCACGCACAGGGACGGCTCGTTGAGGGAGAGAACCGCTCACTGCCACCCCGCCACGCCCCACCGCACCCCCGTCCGCCCGCCCGCCCGTCCCGTTCAGCGGCGTACCCGCGTCAGACCGGCACCGTCCGCCGCAGCCACGCCACCGCCTCCTCCGGGGCGGCGACCGCCGGGACGCCCGCGGGGAGCGGCGGGCGCCGGACCACGACGACGGGGATCCCGGCCTCGCGGGCGGCGGCCAGTTTGGCGGCCGTGGCCGTGGCGCCGCTGTCCTTGGTCACCAGGACGTCGACGCGGTGCCGGCGCAGCAGTTCGCGCTCGCCGTCGACCGTGAAGGGCCCGCGGGCCAGCAGGATCTCGGTCCGGGGCGGCATGGGGGGCGAGGGGGCGTCGACCGAGCGCACGAGGAACCACATATTCTCTAGGTGCGCGAAGGCGGCGAGACCCATCCTGCCCGTGGTCAGGAAGACCCGGTTCCCCAGGCCGGGCAGCGCCTCCGCCGCTTCGGCCAGCGACCCGACCGGACGCCAGTCGTCCCCCGGGCCCGCCGTCCAGCCGGGCCGGCGGACGGCCAGCAGCGGAACCTGCACCTCCGCGGCGGCCTTCGCCGCGTTGGAACTGATCGTGTCGGCGAAAGGATGCGTGGCGTCGATGAGCACGTCGACGTGCTGCTCGCGCAGCCACCGGGCCAGCCCCTCCGGGCCGCCGAAACCGCCGATCCGCACCTGCCCCGCGGGCAGCCGCGGCGCGGCGACGCGGCCGGCGAGCGAGCTGGTGACCCGCAGGGCCGGCTCGCCGGCCAGCTCGGCGGCGAGCCGGCGGGCCTCCGTCGTGCCGCCCAGGATCAGGATGTGGCGCTCGGCGCTCACGCTCACCCGCCGCCTTTCCGTTCGCGCTGCCGCCCCCCTGCCGGGACGGAAAAGCCCAGCCTACGGCGGGTGGCCGGCATGACCGACACCACGGCGGCCGGGCCCCCCGGCGAGACGGCCAAGGGCGGCCGCGCCGCACAGCTCGCGCACACCGGGCTGCGGCACGGCTGGACAACGGGTGCCTGCGCGACGGCCGCCACCACCGCCGCGTACACCGCCCTGCTCACCGGGGACTTCCCCGACCCGGTGACGATCACCCTGCCCAAGGGGCAGACACCGGCCTTCGCGCTGGCGGCCGAAGACCTGGCCGCCGGGCACGCGATGGCCGCGATCGTCAAGGACGCGGGGGACGACCCGGACGTCACCCACGGCGCCCTGGTCCGCGCCACCGTACGGCTCCTGCCGCCCGGCTCCGGGGTCGTCTTCCGGGCGGGGCCCGGCGTGGGCACGGTCACCCGGCCGGGACTGCCGCTGCCGGTGGGAGAACCGGCGATCAACCCGGTGCCGCGCCGGCTGATGACCGAGCACGTGGCGGAGGTCGCGGCCCGGCACGGCGGGACGGGCGACGTGGAGATCGAGGTCTCGGTCGACCACGGCGAGGAGATCGCCCGCTCCACCTGGAACCCCCGGCTGGGCATCCTCGGCGGCCTGTCCATCCTCGGCACCACCGGCGTCGTCGTCCCCTACTCCTGCTCCGCCTGGATCGACAGCATCCGCCGCGGCGTCGACGTGGCCCGCGCGGCGGGCCGCCGGCACGTGGCCGGCTGTACGGGCTCGACGTCCGAGAAGGTCGCGGTGGCCGTGCACGGGCTGCCCGAGGACGCGCTGCTCGACATGGGCGACTTCGCGGGCGCGGTGCTCAAGTACATCCGCCGGCACCCGGTGGACCGGCTGACCATCGCGGGCGGCTTCGCCAAGCTCTCCAAACTGGCCGCCGGCCACCTGGACCTGCACTCGTCCCGCTCCCAGGTGGACAAGGGCTTCCTGGCCGACCTCGCCCGCCAAGCCGGCGCCGACGAGACCCTGGCGGCCCAGGTCGCCTCCGCCAACACCGGCCTGGACGCCCTCCAACGCTGCGCCGCACGCGGCGTCCCCCTCGGCGACCTCGTCGCGTCGACGGCCCGCGACGAGGCCCTGACCGTCCTGCGCGGCGCGCCCGTCGCCGTCGACGTCCTGTGCATCGACCGCGCGGGGACGATCGTGGGGCGGGCGGAGCCCAGGGGGCCGGGGCGGGGGTGATCCCGCCCCGGGCCGAGCCTGCACCGACGGCCGCCGCCGATGAGCGGCGGCCGCGCCCGGAGCCGTGTTTCCTGAGACCGTCGCTCAGCCCTGGGCCAACGGCTCCTGAAGCTCCGTCACCCAGCCGGAACGGTCCTCCGGGCACTCCAGATACAGTTCCCGCGCGTACCCCGCCGACCGGTACCCGTTGGCGTCGATCCAGCGGGCGAGGGCCTGGGCCGTCGGGAGGACGTCGTCCATGGAGCCGTGGTGGACGACGGTCGCGGCCGTCTCGATGCCGGGGAGGTCGACGACCGCGAAACCCGCGGCCGTGACCCCGGAAGCGACCGGGAAGGCCGCGTGGGCGAGGATGCCGCCGGAACCGGCGGGGTCGTCCTCGTAGTAGGCGACGGCCGGGCCCGCCGGGGTCACCCCGGCCTCGTCCAGCCGCCGGCACAGCTCGGCGAACAGCGGGCTGACGACCGGGCCGATCTCCTCGGGCGCGTAGCCGGCCGCGACGGCGCTCAGCTCGGCCACCCGTACCGCCGGGACGCTCTTGATCACCACATCGTAGGTACTCATGATTCCCTCGCTCTCCAGACCGCGGAGTCTCGCCTCGACCCGCACCAGCCGGGCCGCCGCCGCGGTGGCGGCGGCCTCCAGTTCGGCGCGGCGCAGCCGCAGCATGCCGCGCAGTTCCTCCGTGCCGACCTCCTCGTCCACGATCGTCCGCACCTGCTGGAGGGTGAACCCCAGCTCCTTGAGGGCGATGACGCGGTTGAGACGGGCGAGTTGGCCCGCCTCGTAGTAGCGGTAGCCGGTGACGGCGTCGACGCGGGCGGGGCGCAGCAGCCCCGTCGCGTCGTAGTGGCGCAGCATGCGGACGGACACGCGTCCGTACCGGGCGAAATCTCCGATGTTGAACATGACGTCCCTCAGGAAAGCGGCTGACACGGTGTGAGGGTCAACGGCGCGGCCGCGCGGGTGCGGCGGTCCGGGGCCCGCCGTAGCCTGGGTGGGACGAGGGCCCGCCGGCGGGACCCCTTCCCATCGCGGGCCCGGTGCCGAGTGCGGAGGTGAGGACGGTGCAGCACGTCGCGGGCTGGCATGTGGAAGTCGAGTTCGACGAGGACGAACGGCACGTCCGGGCCGCCGCCCTGCTGCGGCTGCGGGACGGCACCGAGGTGCGGGCGCGCGGCAAGGCGGCCCGGCACCCGGCCGACCCGGGCGAGGCCCGGGTGGGCGAGGAGCTGGCGGGCGCCCGAGCGCTCGTGGACCTCGCCGAGCAGCTCGCCGCGAAGGGCGGCCACGAGGCGGCCGACCTGCGGGCGGAGGCCGCGGCTTAGAACGCGGCGGCTTAGAACACCGAGCGTCCCGCCGTGTCGCGGCACCGCTCCGTCGAGTACAGGTGGCTGTCGGGGAACTGCTCGGCCCCGAGCGTCCGACCGACCAGGATGACCGCCGTGCGGACCACGCCCGCCTCCCTGACCTGGTCGGCGATGCCTGCCAGCGGGCCGCGCAGCACGATCTCGTCGGGCCGGCTGGCCATGGCGACGACGGCGGCGGGGCAGTCCGGGCCGTAGTGCGGCAGCAGTTCGGCGACCACGCGGTCCGCGTGCCGGGCGGCGAGGTGCAGCACGAGGAGCGCGCCGCTGCGGCCGAGGGTGGCCAGGTCCTCGCCGGGCGGCATGGGCGTGGCCCGCTCGGCGACACGGGTGAGCACGACGGTCTGGCCGACGGTCGGGACGGTCAGTTCGCGGCCGAGGGAGGCCGCGGCGGCGGCGAAGGCGGGGACGCCGGGCACGATCTCGTACGGGATGCCGTGCGCGTCCAGCCGGCGCATCTGCTCGGCGACGGCGCTGAAGACGGACGGGTCGCCGGAGTGCAGCCGGGCGACGTCCTGGCCGGCCTCGTGGGCGCGGACGAACTCGGCGGTGATCTCGTCCAGGTCCAGCTTGGCGGTGTCGACGAGCCGGGCCCCGGGCGGGCAGTCGGCGAGGAGTTCGCGGGGGACGAGGCTCCCGGCGTAGAGGCAGACGCCGCACCGGGCGAGGACGCGGGCGCCGCGCACCGTGATGAGGTCGGCGGCGCCGGGGCCTGCGCCGATGAAGTGGACGGTCATGAGGGTGGGCTCCTTCTACGGCTTCACGGCTTCACGGCCGCTGCGACTTCACGGCTTCTGCCGCTGCTGCGGCTTCACGGCTCCTGCCACTGCTGCGGCTTCACGGCTCCTGCCGCTGCTGCGGCTTGACGGCTCCTGCGGCTGCTGACGCCGCCGCGGCTTCCTCCGCCGCCCGAGCGGGGTGCTGCGCCGGTACGGCCGCCGCCTGCCGGCCGGCCCCCGGCGCCCCCGCGGCGCGCTTCACGACCGACCACTGCGTCACCGGCATCGCCTGCCGCCACCCGGTGAAACCCCCGACGGGCACGGCGTGCGCCACGGCCAGCCGGACCAGCTCGCCGCCGAACCGCCGGTAGCGGTCGGCGAGCAGCGCCTCGGACTCCAGGGTGACGGTGTTGGCGACCAGTCGCCCGCCCTCGGGCAGCGCCGCCCAGCAGGCGTCGAGCAGGCCGGGAGCGGTGAGTCCGCCGCCGACGAACACGGCGTCGGGGACGGGCAGTCCGTCGAGCGCGGCCGGCGCGGCGCCGGAGACGACGCGCAGGCCCGGGACGCCCAGGGCGGCGGCGTTGCGGGCGATGCGCCCGGCCCGGACGGGGTCGCGCTCGACGGTGACCGCACGGCAGGAGCGGTGGGCGCGCATCCACTCGATGCCGATGGAGCCGGAGCCCCCGCCGATGTCCCAGAGCAGTTCGCCGGGGGCGGGCCCGAGGGCGGCGAGGGTCGCGGCGCGGACATGACGCTTCGTCAACTGCCCGTCGTGGTCGAAGGCTTCGTCCGGCAGGCCGGGGACGAGCGGCAGCCGGAGGGTGTCGGGCGCGGGGCGGCAGACGACGGCGACGACGTTCAGCGGGTCGCCGGCCGGGTGCTCCCACGCGTCCGCCGTGCCCTCGCGGCGGGCCTCACGGTCGCCGCCGAGCTGCTCCAGGACCGTCATCGCGCTCGGCCCGAAGCCGCGTTCGCGGAGCAGCGCGGCGACCTCGGCCGGGGTGCCGGCACCGGCGCTCAGCAGCAGCAGCCGGCGGCCCGGCTGGAGGGCGGCGGCGAGCGCGTCGAGCGGCCGGCCGACGAGGCTGAGCACCTCGGTGCCGTCCAGCGGCCAGCCCAGCCGGGCGCAGGCGTACGAGGCGGAGGACGGGTGCGGCAGCACCCGCAGCAGCCCGGGGCCCAGCTCGTCGGCGAGGGTCCTGCCGATGCCGAAGAACATGGGGTCGCCGCTGGCCAGGACGGCCACCCGGCGCCCGGCGTGCTCCGCGAGCAGCCGCGGCACGGCGGGCCGCAGCGGCGACGGCCACGCCACCCGCTCCCCCGGGCACTCCCGCGGCACCAGCCCGAGCTGCCGAGCCCCGCCCACGATCACCTCGGCGGCCCGCAGCGCCTCCCGGGCCCGGGCGCGAGCCCGTCCCAGCCGTCGGCGCCGATCCCCACGACGGTGACGGGGATGCGGGGCTCGGCAGCCCCTGGGGGCACGGACGGCACAGCGGGCGCGGCGGGCACGGACGGACACCTCGGGCGGTCGACGGACGGGCGGTACCGGAACTCTACTGACCTGCGAGGACTCCGGTACACCCGGCACCTGGGCGCACCGTCCGCGCCGCGGGGCAGGCGGCTGGGCGGACGCCGCGCACGCGGGCACGGCTCGCCACGTGCGGCCCGCCGCACACAGCGGCCGCCAGCCCGGGGCCCGACCCTCACGGCCCAGACGCCGTCTCGCCGGTGCACCAGGCCGGCGGCCTCGGCCGCTTCCAGCCGGCCGGCGAACTCGCGACCGCGGCATCGGGCGCCGTCCTCCCGGCGAAGCCGCGGACGCGCCTCCCCCGGCCGACGGCGGGGCCGTCGACCGCTCCGCCGTCGGCATCGACACCTCGGCCCCCTCCCGTTCGGCGGTGCGGCGGCCCCCGGACGCCCGGCACGCGTGATCCGCCGCATGAAGCGGCCTGCGGCACACCCTCGCCGTCGCGTCCGCGTCCGCGGTCGCGGGTCAAGGGAACGGCGTCTCGCCACCCTCCTCCGCCGGCCGCCCCGTTCGCGGAATCGCGACATCACCGTACGCCGACGACGTCCGCGTCGCGGATCCGCCAGCCACGCCCCCGGGCGGACTGCTGGAGTGATCACCCAATCACCCAATCCCGAATCACCGAATCACCGAACCCAACCTCCCCGCACAGGACGGTACTTCCATGCCCGCACTCCCCTCCACGCGGCCCGGCGGCCCGGCCGAGGCCGTCCGGCCGCCGGCGGCCGGTTGGCCCGCCGTCTTCGCCGTGACGCTGGGCCTCTTCGCGATCGTCACCACCGAGATCCTGCCGATCGGCCTGCTGACCTCGATCGGCGCGGACTTCACCGTCTCGGACGGGGCGGCCGGGCTGACGATGGCGGTCCCGGGCCTGCTGGCGGCGGTGTCCGCTCCCCTGGTCACCGTGGCCACGGCCGGCGCCGACCGGCGGCTGGTGCTCTGCGTGCTCATGCTCGTGCTGACGCTGGCCGACGTGGTCGCCGCCGCGGCACCCGGGCTTCCGCTGCTCCTCGTCTCGCGGATCCTGGTGGGGGTGACGATCGGCGGTTTCTGGTCGGTCGGGGCCGGGCTGGCCGAGCGGCTGGTGCCGCCGGCGGCGGCCGGCCGGGCCACCGCGGTGATCTTCTTGGCGGTCCCGCTCGGGTCCGTCCTGGGGGTGCCGGCCGGCACCCTGACCGGGGACCTCGCCGGGTGGCGGACGGCCTTCGTCGCCCTGGCCGTCCTGGCGGCCGGTGTCCTGGCCGCGCTGCTCCTGACCGTCCCGCCGCTCCCGCCGCTCGTGGCGACGCGCCCGGCCGTCCTCGGGGAGGTGCTGCGGCGCCCCGGCACCCGCGCGGCGGCGCTCCTGACGTTCCTCGTCGTCCTCGCCCACTTCGGGACGTACACCTACGTGACCCCGTTCCTGGAGCAGGTGACCGGCCTGGGCGACGGGCCGGTCACCGCGTTCCTGCTGGCGTACGGCGCCGCGGGCGTCCTCGGCAACTTCCTCGGCGGCGCCCGGGCCACCCGGCACCCGCGGTACGTCTTCGGGGCGGCGGCCGGCCTGCTCGCGGCCGCGACACTGCTGCTGCCGGTGCTGGGCGGCGGCCCGGCCGGGGCGCTGGTCCTGCTGGCCGTGTGGGGCGTGGCGTACGGCGCGGTGCCGGTGGCCTCGCAGGCGCTGTTCGTCCGGGCGGCGCCGGACGCCCCGGAGGCCGCGTCGGTCCTGTTCACCGCGGCGTTCCAGGCGACGTTCTCGTTGGGGGCGTTCGCCGGGGGCGGGGTGCTGGACCGCACGTCCCCGGCCGCGCTGATGACGCTCGGCGGCTGTGTCGCGGCCGTGGCGGCGCTGTCGGCGGTGGCAGCGCGCCCGTCCGGCGGCGCCCGTCCCGGCCGGGTCGGGACGCCCCACCCCCGCCGTCCACACCGGCGGCGGGACACCCTCTGAGCCACCGCACCACCACGTCCGCCCCCGGCCCGTCCCCGACCCCGGCCCCACGACGCCCTCCGCACCGGCTTCCGACGGGCTCTCCGGCCGCGTCGGAACATCCCCCATCCCCCGCACCGCCGAGCGGGACGCCCCCGAGCCACCGGATCACGGCGACCACCCCGGCCCCGTCAGAACGCCCCGCCCCCACCCCCGGCGGGATGCGCCTCCAGCCAGCGCACCACCGCCTCCGCCTCCCGGTCCCGGCCATGCTGGAGGAGCACCTGCGCCTGGAGTTCCAGGACGGGGTGCAGCCGGTCCACCACGTCCGGTAGGACGCCCGTGAGCCCCCGGTAGATCTCCACCGCCTCTCCCGTCGCCTCCAGCGCGCCGTCGAGGTCGCCCGCCAGCCATCGGAGCGAGGCGTGAACGGTCAGCACGGCGGCGAGCTCGGGGCCGTGGGCGCCGGGGTGGTCCCGGCGCAGGGTGTGCCAGCGGACGACCGCCTCCCCGGTGGCCTCCACCGCCTCCTCGGTCCGTCCCGCCTCGACGAGGAGCTGCCCGAGGCGGAGTTGGGAGCGGGCGTGGCCGGGCCCGTGCTCCTCGGGGTCGGCGGCGGCCAGCCGCCGCCAGAGGTTCCGCGCGGCGACGAGGCTCTCCACCCCTTCCGCCACCTGCCCCGCTTCCCTCTGCAGGATGCCCAGTCGGGTCCCGAGGACGGCGGCGCGGTGTTCCTCGGACGGGTCGGCGAGACCGATGCGCACCCGGTGCCGGGCCATGGCGACCGCCTGCCGCAGCGGCTCGACGGCCTCGGCCGTGCGGCCCGTCGCCCCGAGGAGGCTGCTCTGGTTCATCAGGGCGGAGATCAGCCAGGGTTCGAAGCCGGCCGGATTGGCGCGGGCCAGGTGGCGCATGTGCTCGACGGACTCCTCGGTGACGTCCAGGGCCTCCTGGAGCCGCCCGCAGGTCATCAGGTGGACGCCGAGCGTCTGGAGGGAGTTGGCCAGGAGGATGTCGTCCCCCGGCGGTTTCCCGGCCCGGCGGCGGAGGTCCACCTGCCGGCTCAGCACCCGGATCGCCGCCTCGCGGTGGCCGGCGTCCCACAACCGGGGCTGTAGGTAGTACAGCCGCCAGGCGGCGTCCTCCCGGTCATCGGGGGCGTCGCCGGCCGCGTCCGCGAGCCGCTCCGCGGCGGCCGTCGCCTCGTCCAGCACCGCGCGCGCCGCGTCGTCGCGGCCCACCGCCCGCAGGGCGTCGTGGAGGCCGGGGAGCGCGCCGGCGTACAGGGAGCGGTAGTGGTACGTGTCCTCCCGCTCGGCCGCCTCGCGCAGCAACCCCACGGCCCGTTCCTGCAGGCGGACCGCCTCCGCGTGCCGCTCCTCAAGGCCGAGCCGGCCGCCGAGGTGCTCCAGCGCCACCGCGTAGGTCACCAGGGCGTGGGCCGAACCGTCCTCCTTCAGCCGGCGTTCGGCCGCCGTCACCCGTTCCTCGGAGATCCGCAGGGCCAGGGCTCCCAGTCCCTTGCCGTCGTGGGGAAGGACCAGGTCGAGCGTCATCAGCGCCGTGTAGTGGGGGATGGCCCGGTCCAGCGCCGCCAGGAGTTCCCGCTCGATGTGCCGGGTCCACTCGGGCCGGCCCGTCTCCCCTTGGGCGGTGGCGGCGCGGACGAGCACGGTGAGGAGCCGGGACTGCTGGCCGGGTGAGCCTTCGGCGAGCAGGGCGGGCACCGGGAGGGGGTCGGCGTCGTCGAAGAGGAGGGCGCAGACGTGGAGTTCGCCCACGCGGTCGGGTTCGAGGGCACCCCAGTAGCGACCGGGGCCGGGCGGGTAGAGGGAGCGGACCCAGGCGGCGACGTCGCCCGCCCGGTGGGCGGGGACACCGAGGCCGTCGCGGAGGGCGGCCACCGCCTCCTCCCGGTCGGCCGCGCCGCACAGGGTGGCGACGGCCACCGCGGCCTTCGGGGTCGAGTCCGCGAGCCCGTCGAGTCGGAGGGCCCGCCGCCCCCAGTACCGCTGCTCGTGGTGGAGGAGCACGGCCGCCGGATCGCCGGAGCCCCCGGCCGCGGCCGGGACCGGCGCGGTCCCGTGTTGCAGCAGCGTCGTCAGCGCGGTCATCTGCACGCCGAGCACGGAGGCGTCCTCGTCGTGGGCGAAGCCGGGCGGCGGCGCCAGGGTGGCGGCGAGCGGGGCCCAGCCGGCCGGCGGCCTGCCGGGGATGCCGGGGAGCGCGTCCAAGGCGTCGGCGAAGTCGGTGACGGCGTCGGTGAACACCGCCGCGCGCTCCTCGGGCGGTCCGTCGGCGGGGGCCAGCGGGGCGAGCGCGGTCACCTCGGCGCGGGCGAGGAGCTCGTCCGCGTACGGTTCCGCGAGGCCGTCGCGGCGCCAGCCGCCGTCGGCGCGGGCGAGGAGCAGGACCCGCGCCCGGTGGCGGGTGGTGCGCAGGTGCTCGACGAGACGGCGGACCTGCTGGGGGCGCGTGTCCGCGTAGTCGACGACGAGGAGCAGCGGGAGCGCGGTGTCGAGGGTGCGCAGTTCCGTCCGCGTCACCTCGTCGTCGGCCAGCGGCGTCCGCAGGTGCCCCGCGATCCAGCCGTCGGCGCGGAGTGCGTCGGCCAGCCGGCGGGCGAGGCGGGTCTTGCCCTGGCCGCCCTCCCCGGTGAGCACGCGTACCGAGAAGGGCCGGGGGTCGGTGCGGCACCAGTCCCGCAGGTCCCGCAGTTCCCCGTCCCGTCCCCGGAAGCGCACGGTCTCGGCGTCCGCCCGCAGCAGCGTGGCGGGCGAGTCCGCGACCCGTTCGCGGGCCACCGGCGCGAGCAGTCGGTGCGGCTCGACCGGCTCCAGGACCGGCTCCCATTCGGAGTGCTTCTCGACCAGCCGCCGGAAGTCGTCGTCCGCCAGGAGCTCGGTCGTCCGCGTGGCCCGCAGCAGGATGCCGCCGGTCGCCCGGCGGTCCGCCTCGACGACGCCGAGGACGAAGTCGTCCTCGGCGATCACGGCGGCTCCGGAGAGTCCCGCCCAGGGGCTGCCGGACGACAGCACGACCGGGTCCTGGCTGCTCACCTCGTAGTGCCCGGTCAGGGACCCGGTGCCGGGGTGGACGGCGCCGTCCACCTGCCGGTCGTCGCGGTCCCCGGTCACCGGGTCCTTCTGCATGTGCGGGAAGCCGACCACGGAGACCTCGTGCCGGCGGGTGCCGATGAGCCGGCCCCAGCGCTGCGGCGGCCGGCGGGTGATGTCGGCGAGCGACGCGGGCGGGGTCCAGCCCTGCCCCTCGTCCACCTCGACCAGCGCGGCGTCGATGTCGCCCGCCCTGCGGTACCAGCGCACCCGGCCGGTGTACTGCCCGGTCCCGGCGTCCGGCCGGCAGACCGTCACCCCGCCGGGGACCGGCCCGGACCCGTCGTCGCCCAGGACGTGCGCCGCGGTCAGCGCGAGGCGCGGGCCGACGAGGTAGCCGGAGCCGAAGCGCGGTGCGGCGTGTCCCGCGTCGTACAGGCGGATCTGCACCCGCCGGTCCGGTTCCACGGGCGCCTACTCCCGGCCGCTGACGAGCAGCGGCTCACCGGCGGCGGACTGCGGCGCGAGCCGTACGGTGACGGTGTGCGTCGCCTTCCGGGCGCTCTCCGTCCGGCCGCCGAGCTCCGCGACGGCGAACCGCAGCCCGCCGTCCGCGCCCCGCGTGCGGGTCAGCTCCAGGCCGAGCTCCAGGGTGATCTCCCCCAGCCCGAAGCGCACCTCCTCGCCCTCGGCAACCCTCGCCCGCGCCTCGGCGACCTGCCGCCGCAGCAGCGCTATCGCGTCGGCCAGGTCCAGCCACTCCCCGTCCCGCCCGCCGCCGTTCCCGCTCCCGATGCCCATGCGCGTGTCCCCTCGCCGTGCGTCCGCTACGGAAGTGCAAGGTAGCCCCACGGCACACCGCCGGCCTCCCTTTTGACCGAACGTCCCCATACGGAACGGGGGTTACGCGGACGGCACCCGCCGGCAGCGCACCCGGCCGCCCCTCTTGCGTACGATGTGCAACTACCCATCAGTCGGCAGGAGGAAGAAGCGTGGGACGTTCACCGGTGGTGCTGGGCATCGAATCGTCCTGCGACGAGACCGGCGCCGGCCTGGTCCGGGACGGGCAGCTACTGGGGCACGCGGTGGCGTCCAGCATGGACGAGCACGCCCGGTACGGCGGCGTGGTCCCGGAGATCGCCGCCCGCGCCCATGTGCACTCCGCCACGCCGGTGGTCCGCGAGGCGCTGGCCGACGCCGGCCTCACGATGGCGGACATCGGGGCGGTCGCGGTGACGACCGGGCCCGGACTGTCCGGGGCGCTGCAGGTCGGCGTGGCCGCGGCGAAGGGACTGGCCTACTCGCTGGGCGTCCCGCTGTACGGGGTCCACCACCTGGCCGGGCACGTCGCGGCCGACACCCTGGAGCACGGGCCGCTGCCGGACCCGTGCGTGGTGCTGATCGTCTCCGGCGGCCACACCTCGCTGCTGCTGGTCCGGGACCTGGCCCGGGACCCGATCGTCCACCTGGGCGACACCCTCGACGACGCGGCCGGCGAGTGCTTCGACAAGGTCGCGCGCGTCTTCGGCCTGCCCTACCCGGGCGGTCCCGCCGTGGACCGGGCGGCCCGGGACGGCGACCCGCGCGCCGTCGCCTTCCCCCGCCCGATGACCGGGCCCCGCGACGACCCGTGGGCGTTCTCGTTCTCCGGCCTGAAGACCGCCGCCGCCCGCTGGGCCGAGCGGCACCGCGCGGCCGGCCGGCCGCTGCCCGTCGCGGACGGCGCCGCCTCCCTCCAGGAGGCCATCGCCGACGTCCTCACCCGCAAGGCCGTCGCCGCCTGCGTCGAACACGGCGTCGGCACGCTGGTGGTGGTCGGCGGCGTGGCCGCCAACTCCCGGGTGCGCGCCCTGGCCGAGGAGCGCTGCGCCGCGGCGGGCGTGCGCCTGCGCGTCCCGCCGCTGCGGCTGTGCACCGACAACGGCGCGATGATCGCGGCCGTCGGCGACCTGCTGGTCCGCGCGGGCGCCGAGCCCGCCCCGCTGGACGTCTCCATCGACCCGTCGGCGCCCCTGGAGTACGCGACCCTGCACCCCGTCGCCAGGACCGCCCGCGCCGCCTGATCCGCCGCGCCCGGGTGCCGGACGGCGGCCGCCGGGGAAGACTGGCGGCATGCGGACCGGACTGCTGCGCGCGATCGGCGCGACGACCGCCGTCTACGGCCTGGCGGTGACCCGCCGCCCACGGCTCCTCGGCGCCCCCTCGGGCCTCCCCGACACGGCCGCCGTCCGCGTCTCGCTGGCCCCGCTGGCCTGGCGCGACGCGGCCTGCGGACTGGCCATGCTCCTCGCGCCGCAGGGCGCGGCCCTGCGCACGGCGACGCTGCTGCGGATTGCCGCGGACTTCGGCGACGCGGTGCTCCTGGGCCGCTCCCTGCCGGGACCCGCGCGCCGGGCCGGCGCGGTGGCGGTGTCGGTGGGCTGGGGCGCGCTGTCGTGCGCGGCGCTGTGGGGCGGGGGTGGTGCGGGGCGGGAGCACTTCACCCCGCGAACGCCGGACGGGCCGAGCGCTCCCCGCGCACCGGCCCGTCCGTCCACTCCCTGCGTCCCGGCCCGGCCTACCAGTCGGCGCGCCGGTAGTCCTTGAGGAAGCACCCGTACAGGTCCTCCCCCTCCTCGCCGCGCACGATCGGGTCGTAGACGCGGGCGGCGCCGTCGATCAGGTCGAGCGGGGCGTGGAAGCCCGCCTCGGCCAGCCGCACCTTGTCGGGGTGCGGGCGCTCGTCCGTGATCCAGCCCGTGTCGACGGCGGTCATCAGGATGCCGTCGGTCTCCAGCATCTCGTCGGCGCTGGTGCGGGTGAGCATGTTGAGCGCGGCCTTGGCCATGTTGGTGTGCGGGTGGCCGGCGCCCTTGTAGCCGCGGCTGAAGACGCCCTCCATGGCGGAGACGTTGACGACGTACTTCCGGCGGGCCGTGGAGGCGGCCATCGCCGGGCGCAGCCGGCTGATGAGGATGAACGGCGCGGTGGAGTTGCAGAGCTGGACTTCCAGCAGCTCCACGGGGTCGACCTCGGAGACGGTCTGGATCCAGCTGTTGGTGGAGTCCAGGTCCGGGACCAGTCCGCCGGCGTCGATCGCCGTGCCGGCCTCGATGCGGGCGAGCGAGGCGGAGCCGGACACCAGGGCCAGGTCGGTGACGTCCTGGGCGGTCAGGCCCTCGCCGTTCCCGGTGGGGAGGGCGGCGACGGCGTCCACGGCGCCGCTGCCGAACGCGCCGATCACCTCGGCCGCCGGCAGGGCGCCGGCGGGGAGCGGCGCCGACTCGGCGGCGACCAGCTCGCTGTAGGCGCGCGGCGACCGGCGTACGGTCTGGGCCGCGTTGTTGATCAGGATGTCGAGCGGGCCCTCGGCGGCCACGCTGTCGGCGAGCGCCACGACCTGCGCGGGGTCGCGGAGGTCGATGCCGACGATCTTCAGCCGGTGGATCCACTCGTCGCTGTCCGGCATCGCCTTGAAGCGGCGGATGGCGTCGTTCGGGAACCGGGTGGTGATGGTGGTGTGCGCGCCGTCGCGCAGCAGCCGCAGCGCGATGTACATGCCGATCTTGGCGCGTCCGCCGGTGAGCAGCGCACGGCGGCCGGTGAGGTCGGTCCGGGCGTCCCGCCGGGCGCGGTTCTCGGCGGCGCAGGGGCGGCAGAGCTGGTGGTAGAACGCGTCGACCTCGACGTAGCGGGTCTTGCAGGTGTAGCAGGAGCGGGGGCGCTCCAGGATGCCCGCTATCTCGCCGAGGGCGGTGGAGCTGGGCAGGAGGCCCTGCGTCTCGTCGTCGATGCGGTCGGCGGAGCCGGTGGCCGTGGCCTCGGTGACCTGGCGGTCGTGGGCGGTCTTGGCGGCCCGGCGCTCCTGGCGGCGGCGCTGCTTGACCGTGCGGTAGATGCCCGAGGTGGCCCGGCGGACGGTGATCGCGTCCGGGTGGTCGATCGGCAGCTCGTCGAGCTCCTTGAGCACGTCCAGGCAGATCGCCAGGCGCTCGGGGGCGATGCCCGCCCCTTCGGCGGTGCCCCGGGCGTCGCCGCGGCTCTCTTCTGTGACCGTCATAGCCGCTGTTGTTTCCAGTCCATACGTTCGATTGAGGCTTCCGGGAAACTGTACGGAAGCCCGGCTCCATTACCAAACCCGCCCCGGCGAACGCAAGGCGCCACCACGCCGGACCTGCGCGCCGGAGGGCGCACGCGAAGGCGGGCCGTCCACGACGGCCCGCCATGTTCCCACGTATCGGGCGCCCCCTCAATTTCCGTGCATTACATCTGACTTATTGCCCTCAATGGGTTAATTGAGGCTTCAGTGGCCCATTTTGGTGCATCCCCACTGGAAACCCCGGTCACAATTGACGCTCAACACCCCTTAGAAAGGCTTCAGCCATGTCGCGTATCGCCAAGGCAGTCCTCATGACCGCCGCCGCCGGCGCCGTCGTCTCCGGCGCCTCGGGCGTCGCAGTAGCCGACTCCAACGCCAATGGGGCGGCCGTGGGTTCCCCCGGCGTGATCTCCGGCAACACCATCCAGGTGCCGATCCACCTGCCGATCAACCTGTGCGGGAACTCGATCGACATCATCGCCCTGCTGAACCCCACCTTCGGCAACACCTGCGTCGCCGACTGATTTCCCCCCGGACTGCGGTACACCGGACCGCATACCGCGCGGGGGCGGGTCACAGTCAGCCGCCGGAACCCTCTCCCGCGCACCCGTGGCGCCCATCACCCTCGTGATGGGCGCCACGCTCGTTCCCGCTCCGTTCCCGGTCCCGCTCGGCGGGCCGGGACGGCCGGGAAGCGGCACTCCCCCCGTCGTCCCCCGTGTCACCCCGCTCCCCGCGCCGCCGGGACGCGCCGGACGGGCGCGGGCCCGACGCGCCGGGGAGGTCCGGCACCTCGACGACGGGCGGCAGGTCGGGGGTCAGGTGCGTGTGCTGTGACGTCATGGTGGTGAACCTCGTTCAATGCCGTTGAGTGCCGTTGAAGGCGTCGAATACCGTTCGATGACGTACGTGTGCCCCGGGACCGCCCGGATCAGACGGGCGCCAGCAGTTGCCGCCGCAGGTGGGCGCAGGTGCGGCTGAGGATCCGCGAGATCTGCATCTGCGACACGCCCAGTCGGGCACCGATCTGCTGCTGGGTGAGGTTGCCGAAGAAGTGCCAGTACAGGACCGACTTCTCGCGTTCGGGGAGCGCGTCGAGCAGCGGCCTGAGCGACTGCCTGTCGACGACCAGGTCCAGCGCGCGGTCCACCCGGCCCAGGGTGTCGGCCAGCGGCAGTTCTCCCGCGCCGTCGATGGGGTGGTCCAGGGAGAGGGTGTGGTGCACCCCGTCCGCGTCGATGCCGCGCCGGACCTCGGCCTCGGTGAGCCCGGCCTCCTCGGCCAGGGCGGCCTCGGTGACGCGCGTCCCGGCGCCCTTCTGCTCCAGCCGCGACCGCGCGGCGCGGACCGCGGCCCGCAGCTCCTGGTCGCGCCGGGGGATGTGCAGCGACCACACGTGGTCGCGTACGTGCCGCTTGAGCTCGCCGTTGATGGTGGGGACGGCGAAGGACTCGAAGGCGAAGCCCCGGTCCGGGTCGAACCGGTCGACGGCGCGGACCAGCGCCAGCGCCGCCACCTGCCGCAGATCGGCCGGGCTCTCTCCGCTGGACCGGTAGCGCAGGCTGATGCGCTCGGCCATGGGGAGCCACGCGGCGATCAGTTCCTGCCGCAGCCGGGTCCGCTCGGGCCCGTCGGGCAGTGCCGCGAGCCGTGCGAACAGCCCGGCCGTCGCGGGGCTCTGGCGCGTACGCCGTCGGAGAGCTGTCTCAGTCATGGTCACCGCCCTCGCTCGTACGCCACGGAGTGCTGCCGGCGGTTTCAGCATGACCCGGCCCTCCGGGATGCGCGACTCGACGCAGCCACCCGGTCACGGACAGCGAGGCCGCGGTGGCGGGATGGCGGTGGCGGTCGCG
Organism: Streptomyces sp. CA-181903; assembly: GCF_050937075.1. Taxonomy (NCBI): domain Bacteria; kingdom Bacillati; phylum Actinomycetota; class Actinomycetes; order Kitasatosporales; family Streptomycetaceae; genus Streptomyces; species Streptomyces sp. CA-181903. Next base: position 6,695,386 of record NZ_JBNJLY010000001.1, on the reverse strand, counting down.
GGGTGGCGGGGTGGGCCTGCGGTACGGGCGTGGGGTGCGGGCAGGGGGTGCGGGCTCCAAGTGCGGGCGGCGGCATGGGCGCCCGGGAGCCCGCCCCGGTCCGCGAACCGGCTGGTAACGTCCGCGAGCGTCACAGGAATCACGCCAGCCGCACCCTTCTCCGGAAAGGCCGCCATGTCCCCGTTCCCCGCGCCGCAGTCGCACGCCGCCCGGACACCGCAGGGCAAGGACGTCGACGTCCACCGCCCCGAAGGGCCGGGCGCGGGGCTGCCGGTGGTGCTGCTGTGGCACGGTACGAGCCCCGACGACCGGGGGGTGCTCGCTCCCCTCGCGCGGGAGGTCGCCGCGCGGGGCGCGGTCGTGGCCGTACCGGACTGGCGGGCCGACGCGCCCGACGCCGGACGGACCGCGCTGCTCGGCTCGCTGGCCTGGTGCCGGGCGAACGCGGCGGCGTACGGCGGCGATCCGGACCGGATCGTGCTGGCGGGCTGGTCCGCGGGGGCCTCGGCGGCCCTCGGCGTCGCGCTCCGCCCGGACGCCGTCGACGGCTGGCGCCCGGCGGCCGTCGTGGGCCTGGCGTCGCGCTACGACCTGCCGGCGCGGACGACCGGGACGCCGCCGCTGGCCGACCTTGCCGACTCCACTGCCGGACGGCCGGCCGCCCCGGTGCCCGTCCGGCTGGTGCACGGGACCGAGGACACCCTGATGGGGCCGGAACACTCCCGCGAGGCGCTGGCCGCGCTCACCGGCCGCGGCTGGCCGGCCCGGCTGGACGAGCCCGCGGCGGACCACGCGGGCGTGATCATGGCCGAATTCGACCCGTCGACCGGCCGCTGCCGCCCGTCGGACGACGAACGGGTGCGCGCCCAGGGCCGGTTGTCCATACGGGCCCTGACGGAGGCGGCCGGCGTTTCCCTCCCGGGCGCCCGCTAGGCGCCCGCGACCCGGTCCCCGCGCACCAGCCCCGCCCCCTCCGGCACCGCCGCCGGGTCGGCCCCGAGGTCCACCACGGCGTTCCGCTCGTCCACGAACACCACCCGCGGCTCGAACGCCTTGGCCTCGGCGTCCTCCATCACCCCGTAGGCGATGAGGATCACCAGATCCCCGGGACTGACCAGCCGGGCCGCGGCCCCGTTGATCCCGATCACACCCGACCCACGCGGCCCCTCGATCACATAGGTGGACAGCCGCGCACCGTTGTCGATATCGACGATGTCCACCTTCTCCCCGGGCAGCAGATCGGCGGCGTCCATCAGATCGGCGTCCACGGTCACGGATCCCACGTAATGCAGGTCGGCCTGGGTGACGGTGGCGCGGTGGATCTTGGACTTCATCATGGTGCGGTACATGGAGGTACTCCCTGAGCTAGGCTCCCTGCCTGCGTTTTCGCAGGTCAAGGGCTGTTTCACTACTTTACAACGAGTCGCATGCGCACTCGGTCCGCCGCATGTGGCGGTCGCGAGGGGGACCAGGTTCATCGTCACGGGCCAGGATGACCACCGCTGCGCGCTCCTGCCGCAGCCGCGTGCCCTGGCCGGCCCGGTCCACCTGAGCCGGCCACGTCCCACCCGACGGCACCCAGGGCGGTACGGCCGTCGGCCGACGGCGGCGAACGTCCGCCCTGGCAGGGCGAACCGGGCTTCGCGACCCTCCCGCGAGAGCGCGACCAGCGACGGCCGGGGGTGCGGCGGTCCTCATTGGATCAGGTCGATATGCGGGTGGTCCGGTGCTGCCGGGCAGGCGTAGAGCTGCAGGTCGTAGCCTCCCGCGAGTTGGACCATGGTCGGGGTCGCGGTGTGCGGGCGGGCGGTGGGCGGTGTGGAGTGGGCCGGCTCCTCGTGCGGGCTCCAGCCGCGGGTGCCGTCGTCCCATTCGGTCGAGGCCATGGTCAGCAGTGGAGCCATCCCGACGCCGCAGGCGGGGCAGACGCGGGGGACGGGGTCGGTGAGTCCCCAGCGCGTCCAGCCGCCGGCCTTCCAGCCGGGAGCGACGGACAGCTCGTTCCGGTAGAACTCCTCCGGGGCGGGCTCGTAATGACTGTCCGGAGCGGCGCCCTCCTGCCACGTGCTCCAGTTCCCCAGCCGTGCCCGCGACTCCCCGTCCAGTTCCATGAGGTCGGGGTATTCGGTGACCTGCTCTGGGTCGAGCAGGCACAGTCGCGGCACGTAGCCGTCCAGCTGGACCACGGCCGGCTCCGGAGGTGTGGTGAGGACGTCGGTGACGGTGGCGGCCGTCCGCCAGAACAGCGCGGTCCTGGGCTTGGGTTCCGGCGGGTGGTCGAACGGGCACCACAGCACCTGGAGCAGGTCGGCCCGCCCGGGCGGGCGCAGGGCGGGGACGTCACGTACGTACAGTTGGGCCACGGGCAGCATGGCGACCGGGCCCTCGGGCCATGGGTGGCCGGCGCGGAACCGTTCGAGGATCGCCGTCTCCTCGGGCGTGAAGCGAGGGTGGCCCGGCGCTCTGCTCTCCGCCGCCGCTCGGACGCGCCGGCCCAGCCGCACGTCCTGCGGCGATGTGGCCGGGTTCCCGTCCGGCACGTGTGGGCCGGCGCAGTGCGGCCACGGTTCGCCGGCGGGCCACAGCGGCGGCCCGCCGACCGAGCTGTCGTGTGGTGAAGGCGACCCGGGTCGTGGGTGCAGCCGGGTCGCCGTGCGCGCCAGCGGAGCCAGGTGAGGAAGGACGGCCGTGACGTCGACCGGTCGCGGCGGGGTGGTTCGGCTCGTTCCGGTCATTCCGGCTCCCTGGGGTGCGCGTCGAGTCGGATCGTGAGGTCGGAATCCGGCCGGAGCAGCGGATCCGATCAGTTTCCGAGGTTGAGTCCGCTGGTGGCCTGGGTGTTGGGGACGCTGGTGGTGAACATCAAACTCTCCGTTCCGTTCGCGCGCTGGACCTTGGCGCTCATGACGACCCCCGTGGGGATGGTGCTGGCGCCGTCCTGGTAGAGGGGCGTCACCTGGTAGAAGACCGCGTCATCCGACCCCATGCCGGGGTCCGCGACCTGGTCCTGCACCTGCTTCTCGTAGGTCCGCATGCTGGGCGTTCCGGTGTTCATCCCCACCTGCCAGCAGGGGACGAGGTTGGCCTGTCCGCCGTCCAGGATCTGCCCCTTCCCGCCGAGGATGTTGGCGATCAGGTGGCACCGGGCGATCGAGGCCGCGGGCGGGTGTGTGGCGACGAACTGCTGCGCGTCCTGCCAGCCGGTGATGTCCCCCGAAGCCGGGCTGCCCGTGCCGAGCGGGCGCCGCAGGCAAGCCTGCGCCCCGGTCGCCCGGGTGCCGGCCGGGCTGCTCGGGTCCGTCCGGTTGCGGTGCGGGACCGGTTGGGTGCTGTTCAGGATCCAGCCGGCACCGGAGTTGGCCGTCGAGATCTTCAGGCACGCGGCCTTCGGCCCGGAGAGGCGCTTGGTGGTGTGCGCTCCCATCTCGTGGCACAACTCGCCGGACAGGAGCCGGACGTACGACACCTCCGGGTCGACGGCGGCCGAGTACAAGCCGTCGGCCTGGTCCTTCTCGCTCTCGTCACCGCCCTGCCAGCTCTCGCGCAAGGCGAGGTTGCCGTGCCGGCTGTACTTCTGTGTGTAGTCGTTCGGCCCCGTGGTGGTGACGAGCCACTCGTAGCCGGTGGCCGGCGAGTTCAGGTCGAACCCGGTCTCCATGGCGACCGGATGGTGGTTGGCCTTCTCCTTGAGCCTGACCCAGGAGACGCCGCACGGTCTCTCGCCGCCCTCCTTGAGGGGGGCCTTGGCCTGCTGGGCGGCGCGCCGCAGCACGAGGTCCTTGGTGGCCGCCGGGATGGCGAGGGTCTTCCCGTCGGCCAGCCGCACGGTGACCTTGCCCGCGCGGTCCGGGGTCCCGTTGACCAGGCCGGTCACCCGCACCGTGGTCATGGGGGTCGTGATGGTACGTTCCGCCGGGCCCTTCGTGACGGCGCCCGAGCGGTCGGCGGCCGGTGCGGGCGGGGTGGCGGCCGTCGCTGTGCCGCCGAAGGCGACGGCCGCCACCGTCGCGGCCACCGTCGCACTGGACAGGGCACGGCGCAGCCGGTTGGGCTTCCGGCCCGGCCCTCCCTGATGGCGGCGTAAACCAGGTATGGACATGCTCGTCCCCTCTTCCTGTCTTCCGGTTGGTGGCGTCCCGTGCCCGTCCCCGGGTGGGCTCGGGCCTCATGCGGCCGCGGGTGCCGTCGGGCGGGGTCGGACCTCAACCGCGGGATGGCTCAGGGCCCGGTGGGTGAGGCGGGTGAGGCGGTCACACCGGGCGGCTACGCGTCCGGTCCGCCGGAACGACGGCAGGCGGCCCTGGTACTCGCACCCGCGCCCGGTCCGGAGAACGCCTCCGAGCGTGGTCACGAGAGATCGCTCCGTGCCGACCGGACGAGGCCATGGAGGGCCTGCCTCTCCTCGGGAGGGCGGTGTTCCTGACACGAGGTGCGGCACCAGTGATAGCGCGGGCGGGGGCTCACTCACCCGTTCTTGACATGATCTCCTCAATCGAAATGCCCGCTTCCGGCTCGAACGGAGTCGCCGGAAGGCAGGCACCGCCTTCGCCGGATCCCCCGCGCGGCGCCTGCCCGGCGACGGCGTGTCCCCGTCGTCCACGGACGGGTTCGGACGGCAGTGCGTACCCAGGGCGTCACGGAGCGCCGACCCAACACGGTTTGGGAAGGCCCAAGTCGGCCAGACGCCGCGACCGCTCGACGGCGGTCGGCCGCGCCGGCGGACGCCGGGGACCGTTCCGGCAGTCGGTGCACTGGGAAAGGGCGGCAGCGGATCTGCCCGGGCGGCGCGTCCGCACGATGACGGCGGCCGATCGTCGCCACGCACCGGGGAGTTCCGCCGCGCCAGGGCGGGGAAAAGCCGCCGAACAGCCCATGACGGGCCAGGCGTCCCACCCCGGACCGGCCGATTCCGTCGTCATCAACCCGCCGCCGCCGATGCTACGTTCGGCTCGCTCGATCACCGCTCCCCCACCACATCACTGGCAGGGCTCCGGCCTGGGGACGCAGGTCACCCGGCCAGGGAAAGGGCATCGTGAATCATCTGAGATCCTCCGGTCGCCGGGCCAGAAGGCTGGCCGTCCTTGCCGTGGCCGCCACCTCGGCGCTCGCCGCCCTCCAGATCACGGCCGGCCCCGCCACCGCGGCAGGGCACCCGAAGCCCGCCACCACCGCCGACCAGCCGAAGGTCGGTGACGCCTGTACCTCCGCCGACCTCGGCAAGCGGTACCCGTTCATCAAGAGCGCCCAAGTCCAGCCGACCATCACCCACTTCAAAGGCTGGTACGTCACCGAAGGGTCGACGGGCTCCCAGACGGTCGAGACCAGCACACAGACCGTGGTCACGGTCCAGGTCGGCCTCTCCGCCAACATCCAGGGCAGCTTCCAGATCGGCGTGCTCGGCCAGGTGGGCGGAACCCTGGGCCTCAACGTGCAGATGTCCTCCTCCACCACCAGCAGCCAGTCCAAGACGATCTCCTGGGACTTCCGCCGCCCCGGCTACTACGGCCTCTACGAGGGCACGAAGAAGGTCACAGGCCAGTACGGCAGCCTCAACTGCAACCGGGTGGACCTGGGCGGCGGCGCCTACGGCCTCAAGTGGGCCGAAGGTCCCGACAGCGGCAGCTACACCACCTACACGACCCTCGAAGAAGGCGCGGTGCGCTGCGAGGACAAGGTTCCCGCCAACAGCATCATGCGCAAGGCGCAGGCCCTCCTCGACTGCGGCTCCGCCACCGCCACCGCGAAGCACCCGGCCGGGCCGGTCCCCTCGGCGAAGGCCGACGAGGCCAGGCGCGAAGCCGAGAAGGCCGCCGAGGCGGAGACGGCTGCCAAGGCGGAGCACACCGCCAAGGCCCGGAAGAGCGTGAAGGCCACCAGGAGCCCGGCCCCCGCCACGCGGGCCGCCCTGAACTGCCAATCCGCCGTCTACCGGATCGACGTCCCCGGCAAGCCCCTGAACTGGAGCGCACCGCTCCTGGCCAACGACGGCATCCGCCTGCGCGAATCGAACTGGACCAGCGCCCACCTGGACAACTGGCGGCTGTGCAACGTGACGGAGCGCAACGGGATCATCGAGGCGTCCCTGTGGAACTGGGGCAACGGCGGGTGCGCGACCATCCCGGCGGACATCGCCAACCAGGAGCAGGCGTACCTGACGACGGCCACCTGCGGGGAGGACGACCTCCAGCGGTTCTACATCTACCGCGACGTACCCGGCAGCTCGAGGATCGGTGTGCAGAACAAGTACACCGGCTCCATGTTGGGTCACGACCGCTATGCGGACGGGGAGTTGATCCGCCAGTACTCCAGCGGCAGGCAGGACGGTACGGGTACGTACGCCCTGACCGGAGTCTGACGCCCCCTCCGGGGCCTCCGCGGGCCCGGCCCGTCCCGGACCGGCCCTGACCTCGGCCTACTGCCGGCCTGCCGCCGGCCTGCGTCGACGAACCGGTCGACGGACTCCACGGCGACGACCCGCCGGCCCTCGCCCGGCGGGTCGTCGGCACCGAGCAGGGGCACCGGTGGTGAGGTCGACCGGCCGGGCCTGATCGGCGCGCGTAACAGGCCACCGCCTGGCCGGCCGGGTCCGGGCTCCCGGTCCCGGGTCCCCGGATTGACCGGCCGTCAAAGGGACTACCGCGTTCCCGTTCCAGACGCACTCCAGACGCCCCGGGCCCGTCGCCTCTTCGCCCTCTGACACCCGCCTCGGCCCGCGCACAGGCCCCCACCGGCGGTGCAGGGGACGGCCCGCACCGCCGTCTCCCGCACCGGCCCGCGTCGTCCGTCCCGCATCGGCCCGCGCGCCCCCGGAAAGCGGGGTGGAGAAGCCGGGCGGGTAAGGTCACGCCGGTTGTCCGGACGAGGTGAGGGGGTCATGAGCAGGGCGTTCGCTGTTCGGGTGGGCGGAGTGGGGGCCGTCGGGGAGGCGGTGGGGTCCAAGGCGGCGCTGGTCGGGGCCGCGGTCGGGCTGCTGCCGCTGCTCGGGCTGCTGACGCCGCCGTCCGGGGCGGCCGACCGGCCGGGACGGCTGCTCGCGGCCGCGGCCGCGCTGGCGCTGTTCGGGGCGGTCCAGGTGGCCGTCGGGTGGTCGTACCGGACGGCCCGGTTCGGGGCGGGGTTCCGTTCGTGGCTGCTGCTGCCGCTCGTGGCGGCGGCCCTGGTCCTGCCGCTGTGGCTGGGCCGGGAGTGGACCCTGCTGCTGCCCTACCTGGCGTCGAGCGTGGCCGTCGCGGTGCCGCCGAGGCTGTGCGTGCCGGCCCTGGCGGGCACGGTCGGTCTGGCGTACGCCGTGGCCGGCCGGGTCGACCCCGCCGGCTCCGTTCCCACCGTGGTGCTGACCGCGGGGGTCGGCTTGGCCATGGCGACGTACCGGCGGATCCTGGACCTGAACGCCGAACTGCGGCGCACCCGGCGCGAGTTGGCCCGTTCCGCGGTGGCCGAGGAGCGGCTGCGGTTCGCCCGGGACGCGCACGACATGCTGGGCCACAGCCTGCTCCGGCTCATCCTGCACACCGAGGTGACCCGTCGGCTGTACCGCGCCGGCGAGACCGACGTGGAGGCGGAGCTCCGGAAGATCGAGGATCTGGGGCGGCAGGCGCTGGAGCGGGTGCGCGAGGCCGTCGGCGGCTACCGGCGGCTGCACATGTCCACAGTGGTCGAGGAGGCGCGGCCGACGCTCGCCGACGCGGGGGTGACGCTCGCCTTCGACGCCGAGGCGGCCGAGCTGCCCGAGGAGGTCGAGACGGTCCTGGGCTGGGTCGTCCGCGAGTCGCTCAGCAATGTGGTCAAGCACGCCGGCGCGGACCGTTGCACGGTCACGCTGCGGGTCACGGACCGCCGGGCGGTGCTGGACGTGAGCGACGACGGCCCGGGGCGCGGCCGTCCGACTCGCGCCGGCAACGGGCTGACCGGGCTCACGGAACGGGTGACGGCACTGGGCGGCCGGCTGCACGCGGGCGCCGCGCCGGGCGGCGGCTTCCGGGTGCGGGCGACCGTCCCCCTGGAGGGCGCGCGATGATCCGCCTGCTGCTGGCCGAGGACCAGGAGATGGTGCGTACCGCCCTCGCGACGCTGCTCGGGCTGGAGCCCGACATCGAGGTGGCCGGCGAGGTGGGCGACGGCGCCGAGGTGCTGCCCACCGCGCTGCGCGTCCGCCCGGACGTGTGTCTGCTGGATATCGAGATGCCCGGGTGCAGCGGGTTGGACGCGATGGAGGCGCTGCTGGCCGAGCTGCCCGGGACCAAGGTGCTGATCTTCACGGTGTTCGACCGCCCGGGCCATGTGCGACGTGCCATGGCGGCGGGGGCGAGCGGCTTCATCGGCAAGAACCGGCCGGCGGAGGAACTCGCGGTGGCGGTCCGGCGGGTGATGGCCGGCGAGACCGTGCTCGAGCCGGCCCTCGCCGCCGGCGCCCTGCGCACCGCGCCCAGCCCGCTCACCCCCCGGGAACGGGAGGTCCTCGCCGCCGCCCTCGACGGATCGCCGGTCGCGGCCGTCGCGAAGCGCGTACACCTCTCCGAGAAGACCGTGCGCAACTATTTGTCCGCCGCCATCGGCAAGACCGGCTGCGCCAACCGCTTCGAGGCGGCGCACCACGCGCGTGAGCGCGGCTGGCTGTGACGCTACGGGCGGTACGCCGGGGAGCCGGGCACCAGGAAGGGTTCCAGCCACTCCGGCCCGGCCGCGTCCGCCAGGGCGACCGCCGCCTCCACCGGGACGTCCGGCAGGTTGTAGTACTGCCGCCCGGCGGCGGTCGCCGCGGTGAGCGTGGTCAGGCCGGCTCGCCGCTGGAAGAAGGAGGCGTGGAAGATCCAGCCGGTCACCGCGTCCTCGCGCAGCACCTGGCGGCGGCGTACCAGTGAACCCCGCCCGATGACCAGCCGGCCGGCATGTCGTGCGTGCCCGAGGTTGCGGTAGCGGTCCCGGGCCAGCAGTTCGGCCGCCGGCGGCAGGAGCAGCACGGCCGCCCGGCTCCCGTGGGGCAGTTCCGTCCACCAGGGCCCGTCGGTCCACGCGGTCGCCGTCCAGACGAGGATGACGACGGCCGCCGCGCCGGCCCGCGCGCGGCGGAGCAGACGGCGCGCGGCACGGGGGCCGTGCGCCGTCAGCGGGCAGTCCACGGCCGAGGGCACGCCCGACACCGCCGCCGCGACCCGGCGGGCCTCGGCCAGCGGCGCGGGCGGCAGCAGCAGGGCGCCGCCGGGCCCACCGGTCCGCCCGGCCCGCGGGCCGGTGGTGACGGCCGTGCAGCGCGCGCCGCCGAGCAGCCGCAGCGGCAGGGTCTCGCTGATCTCCACCCCGCCGATCCGGCGTTCCTCCAGGGTGACCGAGCGCACGGTGGTGAGCCCGTGACGTGTCCGGAGGGTGCCGTCGGCGGCGCGGGTGAGCCGGAAGTTCCGGAAGGAGAAGGCGTAGCGGACGGCGGACAGCGCGGACGCCGCGAGCAGCGCCAGGGTGACGATCACGGCCGCCGAGAGACCGGCCGGGAGGTCGCCGAGGCGGCGGCCGAGCGCGCTCAGCCCGGGGATCCGGTCAGGGCCGAGTTTCTCCTCGTTGAGGAAGGTGGTGAACGACATCAGCAGCACGCCGGCGCCGGCCGGACCCATCAGGGTGACGGCGCCGAAACGTATCCAGCCGGGCCGGAACGCGGCGATCACCCCGTTCCGCGCCGGAAGCCGGCGCGCGGGGACCGCCGAAGGCCCGGCCGGCGCCCGGCGCAGCAGCTCGTCGCGCAGCCGCTCGGCCACCGTCGCGTCGAGCGCGTCCAGGACCAGTTCGTCCCCGTGCCGTCCGGACCGGCCGGTGCCGACGACCAGCCGCCGCAGGCCGAGGATCCGCTGGTACGGCCCGGAGACGGCGTCCACCGAGCGGACGCGGTCGCGCGGGACGGTCAGCAGCTCGCGCCGCAGCAGGCCGCGGCGGAGCAGGACTTGGTCGTCCGTCAGCCGGTAGGACGTGGCGAGCCAGCGGGCCGCACCGACGCCGACGGCGGCCACCAGGCCGATCAGGCCCCACAGTTGGGGTGGGTTGCGGCCGAGGAGCACGACCACCGCCAGGGGCGGCAGCAGCCGGACGGCCTCGCGGAGCGGGTGCACCAGGAGCATGCGCGGGCTCAGCCGCCGCCAATCCCCCGGGTCCTGCCCGTCGTCGGCCTGTCGCCCGGTCCGGGGCTCGCTCAGGGCCGACGGGCTCATGTGGCATCCCCCGTGGTCTCGCGGATCCGGCGGGAGAGGTCCTCGACGAGGCGGTCCGCGACCTCGTGGTCCAGCGCGTGGAGGTGGACCGGGCCGCGGGCGGAGGCCGTGGTGACGGTGACGTCGGCCAGGCCGAACAGCGAGTGCAGCGGGCCGCGGCGGACGTCCACGGTCTGGATGCGGGAGACCGGGACGATCCGCCGTTCCTGGTGGAACCACCCGTTCTGCGCGTAGACGGCGAGCGGCGCCGCCTCCCAGCGGTGGACGCGGTGGCGCCACCGCGGCATCACCACCAGGTGCGCGGCGGCGATCGTCACCGTGACCGCCGGCCATACCGGTCGGCCGGGGGCTGTGTGGTGCAGGGGCGTGCCGAAGAGAAGGACCGTCTCGGCGACGAGGAGGGCGGCCCAGCCGGCGCCCGCCCGGACCGTCCAGAACAAGGGCGCGCGACGGCTGACCCGCTCGGAGGGAGGCCGTAGGGTCGTCCCGGCCTGTGGAGGAACTGTCACCCTCCCACCCTGGCCGGATCCGGCGGCGGCTCCCAGGGCGTCGCGTCCCCGGTTTCCCGGGACGGATGTCCCTGGTCGCCAGGGGTCAGCGCAGGTTCTTCTCCAGCGCGGCGATGTACCGGTGGATCGAGTGGTCGCGGATGCCGTCGCTCGCCGGGGCGAAGGCGTCCGCGGTCAGGCCCTTCGCCCTGTCGGCGAGGCCGCCGAAGAACGACATGGACTCGCGGACCCTGCCGTCGGCGTCGATGTACCGCAGGGTCTCGACGTGGGTGTACGCCGGCTCGGGTGGCAGCTGCGGCACGATGTCGTTGTTGTTGACGCACGTCCGGGTAGACGGACTCCAGCGCCTCGGCGAAGCCGTAGTGGACGTAGCCGGTCTTCGCCGGGCCGGGCCAGGGCGGGTGGTGGCGTCGGAAAGCCAGTCCTTGATCTGCGCCGGTTCGGTGCCCCGGAAGGCGAAGACGATCATGTCGTCGCAGGCCATCGTGTACGCCTGGTGTCCTCCAGCGGGAACGGCGGCGTGAAGCGCGTCTCATGGTGCCGCACGAGCGCATCTCAGACGTTGCCGTGGGACGCGGGCGGCAAAGAATTCCCCAGCCGGATTCACCCGAAAAGGCGTGCTGTGGCGTGTGCCGGTGACGGTGGCACCCGGCTGCCCGGTGGCCCCATCAGGCAGCCCAGACGAACGGCGGCACAGCACTTGTCACGCGTTTTTCAACCACACACTTTCGGGGGACACCACTGGGCGCTCCGCACTGCCTAGCATTCTCATCACCCCTTCCCATGCAATTGCATATGGGAAATGGTGATCTTGTCCAAAGTAAACCCGCAGGTCAGAAGCGCAAGGGAGAGGTCATTCACATGATCTTCAGCAACGGCACGCCGGCGAGCGCCTTCGCGGACGCGCAGTGGGTCAAGAGCAGCGACAGCATCGGCGAGGGCAACTGCGTGGAGCTGGCCCAACTGCCGGGCGGGGAGGTGGCGGTGCGCAACTCCCGCTTCCCCGACGGGGCGGCCCTCGTCTACACCCGGGAGGAAATGGTCGCCTTCCTCCGGGGCGCCAAGCGCTGCGAGTTCGACGGCCTGGTCGACTGAGGCCGAAACCGTAGGCCATAGGTAGAACGGCGGGCATCCAACCTCCATGCTGGGTCCGGCACGTGTCGGTCGCGCAGGGGAGAGTGGATGTCTGCCGTTCCCAAGCCTCAGCCAGAGCAGGCTGTTTCCCTCACCGGTCCCGTCACCGGCCGGCGAGGCGACCAGAAGCGGTCGGGCTCCACCCGCCTCCTCGGCGACGAACTCCGCAGGATGCGCCAGGAACGCGGTCTGGGCCTGAAGGACGTCGCGCCGGTGATCCGGGGGTCGGTCTCCAAGGTCAGCCGGCTGGAGCGCGGCGAGAGCCCGCCGAAGGAACGGGACGTCTGGGACCTCGTCCATTTCTACCGGGTACCGGCGGAACGGCTGCACATGATCGAGGAGTTGCTGCGGCAGACGCGCAGCGAGGAGTGGTGGCAGCAGTACACGGATGTCACCCCCGCCTTTCTGCGCCGGCTCATCAGCCTGGAAGGCCAGGCGGAGAAGATCTACACATACGAGACCCACGTCGTCCCCGGCCTCCTCCAGACGCCGGCCTACACCCGGGTGCTGATCAGTGCCGCTCTGCACGGAGCGAGCGAGGAGGCCATCGAGCGCCGGGTGCGGTTTCGCCAAAGCCGACGGGCGGCGTTCAGCGCGGGTCGCCCCAGGGTGGTCGCGCTGCTGGAGGAAGCGGTTCTGCGCCGGCTCGTGGGCAGCCCCGAAGTGATGCGGGAACAGCTCCAGTACCTGGTCGACATCGGCCGGCAGGGCGGCGTCAACATCCGGGTGATCCCGTTCCTGAAGGGTGCCGACGCCGTGCCGTTGTCATCGGTCACCCATCTCTACTTCGACGACGGCGGCCCCCCGAGCTGGTCTACCTGGAGCACCTCAACAGCGCCCAGTATCTGACCCGCCCGAGGGAGATCGACCAGTACCGGCACGTCCTGAACCGGCTGAGCAGCTGCGCCGCCGGCCGGAAGGAGAGCGAACGCCTTCTGGAGAAGGCGATCGCCGAGTTCGGCTAGGCAGCGCTAGTCGCGAAGGCGCGCCACTCCGCCCCACTCGACCCATTCCTCGGGGCGTTTGGCCGGGAGTGGTGCCGCCGGGTCGGCCCGCCAGTCGATGACGTCGACCAACCCCGGCTCCAGGACGTCGAGGCCGTCGAAGTAGGCGCGGACTTCGTCCTTTTCCCGCACCCTGCCCCACCTGTCGCCGGTGCTGCGCGCCATGAGCTCGGTGACCTGGCGGCGGATGGCGGGATCATCGCTGACGAGCTGGCAGATCACCATGAGGTTGCCGGGCCCGAGTTCCCTCAGACGTTCCGCGGTGCGGCGGACGACCGCACGGGGATCCCGTGCGTCATCGGTGTCGGGCAGGCAGTGCAGAACGGAGACGAAGAGCGCCGCTGTGCGGCGGCCGGGCTTGATGAGGTCGCGGACGGCCTGATGCTCGAAGATCTCGTCCGTCTCCCGCATATCGGCGGAGACGACCGCCGTGTTGCGGTTCTCGTCCAGCGTGGTGCGGCCGTGGGCCAGGACGATCGGGTCGTTGTCGACGTAGACGACGCGGCAGTCGGGGTCGATCCGCTGGGCCACCTGGTGCACGTTGTCCTGGGTGGGGAGACCCGATCCGTGGTCGAGGAACTGCTCGACTCCGTACTCACGGACCAGGATGCCGACGACGCGGCGGAGGAAGGCCCGGTTGTGGAGGGCGATTTCGCGGGAGCTTGGTGCGATTTTGAGTAGTTCGGAGCAGGCTGCGCGATCCGATTGGTAGTTTTCGATTCCTCCTAATAACCAGTCGTACATGCGAGCCACGCTCGGTACGTTTGGGTCGATGTCGGAAATTGGCTCTTTCTCTCTGCGGACCACGTTGCCCCCTTCGGTTGCGGTCCGGCCACGACAAGAAGCCGCCCATCGTAGGGCGGCTTGGCAGTGCGTGACAGACCCCGATCGGGGGGCCGACAGGGACGCGGGTGGATCGCGTCAGCAATACGAGTGATGGTGGGCGGCGGCACTCCGCCGCCCACCGCGCTCACTCAGTGGCGCCCCCAGCGGAGGACGACCACCAACTCACGGGCGTGAGTCGAGGCGTTCCCCAGCAGGTGAAAGACGCTCTCAAGGGGGAGGCAGCCGGCCAGGAAGGCCGCCACGACCAAGACCGGAAGGATCAGCCGCCTGACGGGCACCCTTATTTCACCTGCCCGCGGGCACGTTCCCCCCGCACTCGGGGCGGGCATAATGGAGTCGGACGTCGAGGGCGCCTCTTCGCGCTGTCGGCATTCAGGCATGTCCAATCGACCTTTCAAGCAGGGGACGTTGGTTCATGTTCGGCGGCTGCGGGCTATCACCCCGCAGTCGCCTCATACTTTTTGGCAGGTGCTGTCACCGCCGCGACATCAGCTTAGCGGCGGACATTCACGATCGCGGCCACTCGGACGGCCAGCGACCTGCTCATGCAAAAAAATCGCGGGAAAAAGACGGTGGACGCCAACTTCCCTTCGTCAAGCCGCCTACAGGGATTGATCGGTACTGTGCGAACTCGATCAACCCGCTGCGCATCAGCCGACCGACATATGAGCCAAAGCGATCAAAGAAGGGGGCGGTGCAAACCTGGGAAGAGTCGCCCGGCCCTCCGGACAACGCGCACCCCGCAACCGAATTCACTCGTCAGGGTGAATTTTTCCCCGCTTACCAGTCCTCGGCTGCACATGCACATGCAAAAAATAGCAAATTGCTTCAGCACACTTCCTGGCCCCCAGGCAGGAAGTGACACGCCCCTTCCCCCTGGTTAGCAGCCCCATCACCCCCGGCGCATACGCCATTTGCCCCCACCCGGCCCCGAACAGCGCGTGACGCTCGTCACTTTCCAGCTGTCAGCCGTCCGCCCAAGGCCCCGCCAGCCGCGCCGCGCACTCCAGCATCAGCGCGTGGACGAACGCCTGCGGCAGGTTGCCCCGCAGCTGGTGCTGGGCGACGTCGTACTCCTCCGAGTAGAGGCCGGCGGGGCCGCAGGCGGCGCGGTTGCGTTCGAACCAGCGGAAGGCGGACACCTCGCGGCCCTGCTGGTGTTCGGCCAGGGCGGTGATGAAACCGCAGAGGAGGAAGGCTCCTTCGGCCTTCTCCAACGGCTGCTCGCCGTGGCGGAAGCGGTAGGCGTAGTGGTCCTCGGTGAGTTCGGCGACGTAGGCGCGGAGCGTGGCGCGGGTGCGCGGGTCGTCGGCGGGGACGGCGCCGCGCAGTGGCGGCAGCAGCAGGGCGCCGTCCAGGCCGGGGTCCTCGGGCGAGCGCTGCCAGCGGCCGGACGGGTGGAGGCAGTGGGCGGCGGTGTCCGCCACCAGGCGGTCGGCGAGGGCGCTCCACGCGGCGGCTTGCCTGCCGGGGGCGACGCCGGCGGCGCACCGCAGGCCGGCCGCGCAGGACAGCCGGCTGTGCGCCCAGCGGCGGGGGCGCAATTCCCATACGCCGGCGTCCGGTTCGTGGCCGCGGCGGGCGATGGTGTCGGCGGCGATCTCGGCGGCCCGCCAGCCGTCGGCGTCCAGCCGGTCGTGCCGTGCGGCGGTGCCCAGCAGGAGCAGGGCCTCGCCGAAGGCGTCGAGCTGGAACTGTCCGCTGACCTTGTTGCCTACGCGGTCGAAGCCGCCGGGGTAGCCGGGCAGGTCGAGTTCGCGTTCGTCGGGGATGACGTGCCCGTCCATGGTGTAGGCGGGGGCCATGCGGGGGCCGTCGTCGTGCAGGCGGGCGGTGACGAAGCGGACGGCGTCGTCGAGCAGGGCCGTGTCCCCGGCGGCGGCGACGGCCTGTCCGGCGTAGCACTGGTCGCGGATCCACACGTACCGGTAGTCGTAGTTGCGGCCTTCCTCGGCGCGTTCGGGGAGGCTGGTGGTGGCCGATGCCACCATGCCGCCGGACGAGCCGGTCAGTCCGCGCAGGACGGTGTAGGCGCGGCGGGCGTCGGTGCGGGCGACGGTGCCGTCGAGCGGCGGGACGGCGGCGTGCCAGGCGTCCTCGGTGGCCCGCCACAGGGTGTCGGGGTCCGGTGGCCGGTCGGGCAGCGGCCGGTCGCCGATCTCCAGGACGAGGTCGAGGCACTCCCCGGCCTCCACCGTCGGCTCCGAGACCAGCCGCCGTCCCCCGGCGTCGGCCGGCCGCGGGTCGGGGAAGCGGCCGGACCAGCGCACCGAGAGGTCGCCGGCGTGTCCGGCCCAGACACCGGGGGCCCGGCGGGAGAAGCCCCGCAGCGGGTACCGGCCGAAGGCGGCGCACGGTTCGAGGGCGACGGTCAGCCGGGCGGGGTGCCGGCAGGGCATGATCCGCCGGAGGAGGACGGCGTGGTGGGGGTCGCCGGGGAAGGCGAGGGCCTCCCGGCACTCGAGGATGCCGTCGTCGGTGACCCAGCGGCTGCGCCAGATGAGTGTCCCCTCCTCGTAGTAGCCGCCCCACACGCACCGCCCCACGGGGGTGACCAGGTAGACGCCCGTGCCGCCGACGAGGGTGGAGAAGACCGCGTCCGAGTCCCAGCGGGGGGCGCACATCCAGGCGTACTCGCCGCGGGGTCCCACGATGACGCCGCGCTCGCCGTCGGCCAGCAGCGCGTACTGGCGCAGCGGCTGGGGTGCGAGGTTCCCCCCGTCGGGGGTGTTCTCTGGTGTGGTTGCGGTCATCGTCGCTCTCGGCCGTCGTACTCCCCCGCCCGTGGGGCCGCGGTGGCCCGCCGGGCCGTGCGGCGCCGCACGGAGCGCCGGTGATTGCCTAACCGCCGGGCGGGTGGCGCAAACCGGGGCGGGCCGTCGGGCGGTGGGGAGCGCCGGATGCCACCGACGAGGTTTCGGACGCGTTCGCCCCGGCTACACCGCAGGCGCCGGTTTCCGCCCGGCTCGCGTATTTCCCCCGTGTCCCGGAGGCCACATGACGCACGTGGACGATCAGCGGTTCGGCCGGCCGGTGCCGGTCTCCGAGAACCCCCGCGTCCGGACCGGAGGACGCGTCAGGGACTACGTGACCACGACCGATCACAAGACGATCGGCAACATGTATCTGGTCACCTCGTTCGGCTTCTTCCTGCTGGGCGGGGTGCTGGCCATGCTGATGCGCGCGGAGCTGGCGCGCCCGGGGCTGCAGATCGTCAGCACCACGCAGTACAACCAGCTGTTCACGATCCACGGCACCGTCATGATGCTGCTCTTCGCGACGCCGACGTTCACGGGTTTCGCCAACGCCGTCATGCCGCTGCAGATCGGCGCCCCGGACGTGGCGTTCCCCCGGCTCAACGCCCTGACGTACTGGCTGTTCCTGTTCGGCGGGCTCATCGTGGTGTCCGGGCTGGTGGTGCCGGGCGGGGCGGCGTCCTTCGGCTGGTTCGCGTACACGCCGCTGAGCCGTGCGGTCCACTCCCCCGGGGCGGGCGGCGACCTGTGGGCCATGGGGCTGGTGCTGTCGGGGCTGAGCACGACCCTGGGGGCCGTCAACTTCATCGCCACGATCGTCTGCCTGCGGGCGCCGGGGCTGACGATGTTCCGGATGCCGATCTTCACCTGGAACGTCCTCTTCACCTCCATCCTGGTGCTGCTGGCGTTCCCCGTGCTGACGGCGGCACTGCTCGCCCTGGAGGCGGACCGGAAGTTCGGGGCGCGCGTCTACGACCCGGCCACCGGCGGTTCGCTGCTGTGGCAGCACCTGTTCTGGTTCTTCGGCCATCCGGAGGTCTACATCGTCGCCCTGCCGTTCTTCGGCGTGGTGACCGAGATCATCCCGGTGTTCAGCCGGAAGCCCGTCTTCGGCTACGTCGGGATGGTCGGCGCGACGATCTCCATCACGATGCTCTCGGCCGTCGTGTGGGCGCACCACATGTTCGCCACGGGCGCGGTCCTGCTGCCGTTCTTCTCGCTGATGTCGTTCCTGATCGCGGTGCCGACGGGCATCAAGTTCTTCAACTGGATCGGCACCATGTGGCGCGGCAGCATCTCCTTCGAGACGCCGATGGTGTGGGCGATCGGCTTCCTCGTCACCTTCCTGCTGGGCGGGCTGAGCGGGGTGATGGTGGCCTCGCCGCCGCTCGACTTCCACCTCACCGACTCGTACTTCGTCGTCGCCCATCTGCACTACGTCCTGTTCGGGACGATCGTCTTCGCCATGTTCGGCGGTTTCTACTTCTGGTGGCCCAAGTTGACGGGCCGGATGCTGGACGAGCGGCTGGGGAAGGTGCACTTCTGGACCCTGTTCGTCGGCTTCCAGCTCACGTTCCTGGTGCAGCACTGGCTGGGCGAGGCGGGCATGCCCCGCCGCTACGCCGACTACCTGGCCGCCGACGGCTTCACCACGCTCAACACCGTCTCGTCCATCGGCGCGTTCCTGCTGGGCGGGTCGACGCTGCCGTTCCTCTACAACGTCTGGAAGACGGCCCGGTACGGGGAGCGGGTGGAGACCGACGATCCCTGGGGGTACGGCCGGTCCCTGGAGTGGGCGACCTCCTGTCCGCCGCCGCGCCACAACTTCGACGCGCTGCCCCGCATCCGCTCCGACTCGCCCGCCTTCGACCTGCACCACCCGGAGGCGCGCGAGCTCCGCCGCGGGGCGGGCGAGGCCGTGGAACCGACCCCCGATCCGCTGGGAGAGCAGCGCTGATGAAGTCCGAGGCGATCCTCTTCGCGGGTGTCGCGGTGTTCTTCCTCTTCACCGACGCCCTCTACACCTGGTGGGCGCGGGAGCCCGCGGGTACCGCCGCGCTGACCGTGGCCCTGGTGATGTCGGGTGTCATCGCGTTCTTCTGCGCGATGAACTACCGGCGCAAGGGCCGGCGTCCGGAGGACGTGCCCGGGGCGGAGGTGCGGGAGCGGGCCGGCACCCTCGACTTCTTCCCGCCGCACAGCGCCTACCCGCCGGTCACGGCCGTCGGCATGGCGCTGATGGGCGTGGGGGTCGTCTTCGGGCTGTGGCTGTTCCTCATCGGCTGCGGGGTGATGCTGGCGGGCGTGTTCGGGATGGTGTTCCAGTTCACCGACGTGGAGGTGTGAACAGCGCCGGGGTCACTCCTCCGACTCCGGCAGGGGCCCCGCGGTCCGCCCGGTGATCTGCAGGCGCTGTTCGTCCGTCGCCGGCATGTCGACCCGGTCCCGGTAGAACCAGGCGCTCAGCGCCGCCCGCAGCCGCTCCCGCCGGGGTGCCCCCTCCCCCGGGCGGGCCGACGGCAGCGGCACGTCCCGTACCAGCAGCTCGTAGCGGTGCGCGGCGTCGAGCGGCCGGTGCCGCTCGGTGAGGCCGCCGGACGCGCTCTGGCCGACGATGCCGGACTCCTCGCCCTCCTCCAGCAGCAGCCGGTCGTGGGCCTGCAGCGCCAGGCAGACCCGCTTGGTCACCATGAAGGCGAGCACCGGGCCGGCCACCAGCGCCACCCGGAAGATCCAGGTCAGGGTCTCCACCGAGACCCGGAAGACGGACGCGGTCACGTCGTTGCCGCCCGCGGCCAGCAGCACCGCGTAGCAGACGAGGGCGGCCACGCCCAGGGCGGTCCGCACCGGGCGGTCGCGGGGCCGGTCGCACACGTGGTGTTCCCTCAGGTCGCCGGTGATCCACCGTTCGAAGAAGGGGTACAGGTAGAGCACGAGGAACAGCAGGGCGGGCAGCAGCACGGCCGGGACGAGGACGTTCCACATGATCGTGTGCCCGGCCACCGCGTTCTCCCACGGCGGCATCAGCCGCAGCGCGCCCTCCAGGAAGCCGACGTACCAGTCCGGCTGGGCGTCGGTCGAGACCTGGTCCGTGCGGTAGGGGCCGAAGTCCCACACCGGGTTGATCTGGGCGACGCCGCCGAGCACGGCGAGCACCCCGGACACCATCAGGCACAGCCCGGCGGACTTGGTGGCGAACTGCGGCACCATCGGCTGCCCGACGACGTTCCGGTTGGTCCTGCCGCGCCCGGCCCACTGGGTGTGCTTGAGGTAGACCACCATCACCAGGTGCAGCCCGACCAGCGCCATCAGGGCCAGCGGGACGAAGTAGACGTGCACGGCGTACAGCCGGTGGATGATCGAGTGCCCGGGGTAGGAGCCGCCCCACAGGAGGAAGCCGAGGTAGGTCCCGGCGACGGGGATCGAGGTCACGATCGTGTACGCGGTCCGCATCCCGGTCCCCGACAGCAGGTCGTCCGGCAGCGAGTACCCGCAGAAGCCCTCCAGCAGGGCCAGCAGGAACAGGGTGACGCCGACGACCCAGTTGAGCTCCCGGGGGCGGCGGAACGCGCCGGTGAAGAAGACGCGCAGCAGGTGCGTCCCGAGGGCGGCGACGAAGACCAGGGCCGCCCAGTGGTGCATCTGGCGGATCAGCAGGCCGCCGCGCACGTCGAAGCTGATGTGCAGCGTCGAGGCGTAGGCGTCGGACACCCGGAGGCCGCGCAGCGGGCCGTACGAGCCGTCGTACACGCCTTCGGTCATGCTCGGGCTGAAGAACAGCGTCAGGTAGCTGCCCGTGAGCACCAGGACCACGAAGGAGTACAGCGCGAGCTCTCCGAGGAGGAAGGACCAGTGGTCCGGGAACGCCTTGCGCAGCAGCTGCCGGCCTGCCTCCGAGACCGGGGCCCGGCGGTCGAGTGCCGTGTAGCCCAGGACGGCCGCCTCGCGCGCCCGTGCCTCGATCCTCGCCTTCCGCTTCCGCACCAGCACACGCCGCTCCTCGTTCGTCCGCCCGGGTACCCGGAGCATGGACGGCCGGCCGCCCGAACGCGGCGGGCGACACGGCCGGGCGGGGCAGGGCCCTCCGTATGCCGCAAGCCGGTGCGCGGCCGGGTGCGCTGGCCCAAGTGGGCCCTTGGGGCGCGCCGTCCGATCGGGCGGGCCCGCGGCCGGGAAGGAGAACGGCGGATCATCCGCCCTCCGGAGGGAGCAAGGTGCCGGAACGTCCCGACCTCATCGGCGAACTGACGGCCGAACACCGGGCGATCGACGCGCTGTTCGACGGCATCCGGGCGGCGGCGCCCGGCAGCCCCGAGCGCAAGGGCCTCGCCGACGACGTCACCGCACGGCTCGCGCGGCACGCGAAGGCCGAGGCGCGGCACCTCCACCCCGCGGTGCGCCGGTACGTGCCCGGCGGCTCGGCGTGGGTGGAGCGGGAGCTCGCGGACCACGGCCGGATCGACGGCATCCTGCGGGAGGTGGCGGGCCGGGGCCCGGAGGACCCGCTGTTCACCCGTTCGCTGGTGGCCCTGGTCGAGCAGGTGAGCCTGCACGTCCTGGAGGAGGAGCAGCGGCTGTTCCCCCGGCTGCGGGCCGGGTGCCCGCCGGACGTGCTGCGGGATCTCGGCGGGCGGGTGCGCGCGGACCGGGGCGCACCCGCCGTTCCGGTGGGCCCGCCGCCTCGCGGCACGTGGGGCGCGCGCCTGGTGCGGGCGGTCCTCGGCGCCGCTCCGTCCGGGGGGCGGCGGTAGCGGGGCCCCGCTCGTCCACAGGCGGAACCGCCGGGTCATCCACAGGAAGAGCCGCGGACCGACCACGCTTGACGCGGTCCGAGTATCCTTCCCCACGGCCGTACAGCCGCTGTACGGAGTGATGAAGCGGATCGACGAGCCGGGCGACGGGTGAACGGCGGACAACGGGCGGCACGGGAGACCATGTCCCGTGTGCCGCCCCTTGCCGCGTCGGCGGGTGGGAGAGGCGAGATGGGCGAGTCCACGGCCGGCGCGGCGGCGACCGCGGTACCGGGCTGCAGGCAGGGCGACGGCGAGGGTCCCGACGTGGGCGAGGCGGAGCTGCGGCAGCTGCTGGCCGGGCTGACGGCCGTGCGCGACGGCGACTTCGGCATCCGGCTGCCGGAGGACGCCGACGGGCTGCTCGGCGAAATAGCGACCGTCTTCAACGGCATGACGGACCAGCTCTCCCAGTTCACCTCCGAGGTGACCCGGGTCGCCCGCGAGGTGGGCAGTGAGGGCCGGCTCGGCGGCCAGGCGCGGGTGCCGGGGGTCTCCGGCACCTGGAAGGACCTCACCGACTCGGTGAACGCGATGGCGGGCAACCTCACCACGCAGGTCCGCGACATCGCGCAGGTGGCCACCGCGGTGGCCAAGGGCGACCTGTCGCAGAAGATCGACGTGGCGGCGCAGGGCGAGATCCTGGAGCTGAAGAACACCGTCAACACGATGGTCGACCAGCTGTCCGCCTTCGCCGACGAGGTGACCCGCGTCGCCCGCGAGGTCGGCAGCGAGGGACGGCTCGGCGGTCAGGCGCAGGTGCCCGGTGTGGGCGGGGTGTGGCGGGACCTGACCGACTCGGTCAACTTCATGGCCGGCAACCTCACCGCCCAGGTCCGCAACATCGCCCAGGTCACGACGGCCGTGGCCAAGGGTGATCTGTCGCAGAAGATCACGGTGGACGCGCGTGGCGAGATCCTCGCCCTCAAGAACACCATCAACGCCATGGTCGACCAGCTGTCCGCCTTCGCCGACGAGGTCACCCGCGTCGCCCGCGAGGTCGGCACCGAGGGGCGGCTCGGAGGTCAGGCCGACGTCGAGGGCATCTCGGGGACCTGGAAGAACCTGACCGAGTCGGTCAACGTGATGGCCGACAACCTCACGGCGCAGGTGCGGTCGATCGCGCAGGTCACCACGGCGGTGGCCAAGGGCGACCTCTCACAGAAGATCAACGTCGGGGCGCGCGGCGAGATCCAGGAGCTGAAGGAGACCATCAACACGATGGTCGACCAGCTCTCCTCGTTCGCCGACGAGGTGACCCGCGTCGCCCGCGAGGTGGGCACCGAGGGGAACCTCGGCGGCCAGGCGACCGTGCGCGGGGTCTCGGGCACGTGGAAGGACCTGACCGACAACGTCAACGTGATGGCGTCCAACCTCACCGGGCAGGTCCGCTCGATCGCCCAGGTGGCGGCGGCGGTGGCGCGCGGCGACCTGTC
Organism: Streptomyces sp. CA-181903; assembly: GCF_050937075.1. NCBI lineage: Bacteria > Bacillati > Actinomycetota > Actinomycetes > Kitasatosporales > Streptomycetaceae > Streptomyces > Streptomyces sp. CA-181903. Next base: position 6,672,718 of record NZ_JBNJLY010000001.1, on the reverse strand, counting down.
GCAGAAGATCACCGTGGAGGCGAAGGGCGAGGTCGCCGCGCTCGCCGACGTGATCAACCGGATGGTCGACACGCTGTCCGCCTTCGCCGACGAGGTCACCCGGGTGGCCCGCGAGGTCGGCACCGAGGGGATGCTCGGCGGCCAGGCGCGGGTGCCCAACGTCGCGGGCACCTGGAAGGACCTGACCGACAACGTCAACTCGATGGCGAACAACCTCACCGGGCAGGTCCGCAACATCGCGCAGGTCACCACGGCCGTCGCCAACGGCGACCTGACCCGCAAGATCGACGTGGACGCCCGCGGCGAGATCCTCGAACTGAAGACCACCATCAACACGATGGTCGACCAGCTCTCGTCGTTCGCCGCCGAGGTCACCCGCGTCGCCCGCGAGGTCGGCAGCGAGGGCCGGCTCGGCGGGCAGGCCGAGGTCGAGGGCGTCTCGGGCACCTGGAAGCGGCTCACGGAGAACGTCAACGAGCTGGCCGGGAACCTCACCCGGCAGGTGCGGGCGATCGCCGAGGTCACCAGCGCCGTCGCGGAGGGCGACCTGACCCGGTCGATCACCGTCGAGGCATCCGGCGAGGTCGCCGACCTGAAGGACAACATCAACGCGATGGTCCGCTCCCTGCGCGAGACCACCCGAGCCAACCAGGAGCAGGACTGGCTGAAGTCCAACCTGGCCCGCACCTCCGGGATGATGCAGGGCCACCGCGACCTCGCCCTCGTCGCCCGGCTGATCATGGAGGAGCTGACCCCGCTCGTCGGCGCCCAGTACGGCGGCTTCTACCTCGCCGAGGAGGCGGAGGACGGCCCGTCGCTGCGCATGATCGGCTCGTACGGGCGTCCCGAGGGCGGCGACGGGGCCGAGGCGCCGCGCTTCTCGTTCGGGCAGTCGCTCGTCGGGCAGGCGGCCGCCGGGCGCCGGACGATCGCGGTGGACGACCTGCCCGCCGCGTCGGTCACCGTGTCCTCCGGGTTCGGGTTCATCGAGCCCTCGCACCTGGTGGTCCTGCCGATCGTGGTCGAGGACCAGGTGCTCGGCGTGATCGAGCTGGCCTCCGTCCACCGCTTCACGCCCGTGCAGCGGGACTTCCTGGAGCAGCTGCGCGAGACCATCGGCGTCAACGTCAACACCATCATCGCCAACGCTCGTACGGATGAGCTGCTGGACGAGTCGCAGCGGCTGACCGCGGAGTTGCAGACCCGCTCCGAGGAGCTCCAGGTCGGCCAGGAGGAGCTGCGGCGCTCCAACGCCGAACTGGAGGAGAAGGCGGCGCTGCTCGCCCGGCAGAACCGCGACATCGAGACGAAGAACCTGGAGATCGAACAGGCCCGCCAGGAGCTGGAGACCCGCGCGCAGGAGCTCGCGCTGGCCTCCAAGTACAAGTCGGAGTTCCTGGCCAACATGAGCCACGAGCTGCGCACCCCGCTCAACAGCCTGCTGATCCTGGCGCAGTTGCTGTCCCAGAACCCGAGCGGCAACCTCACGGGCAAGCAGGTCGAGTACGCGGAGATCATCCACTCGGCCGGCTCCGACCTGCTCCAGCTCATCAACGACATCCTCGACCTGTCGAAGGTCGAGGCGGGGAAGATGGACATCTCCCCCGAGTGGGTGCCGCTGGACCGGCTGCTCGCCTACGTGGAGTCGACGTTCCGGCCGATGACCGGCCAGAAGGGGCTCGGCTTCGACGTGGTGACCGAGCCGGGCGTGCCCGTCGCCCTGCTCACCGACGACTCGCGCCTCCGCCAGGTGCTGCGCAACCTGCTGTCCAACGCGGTGAAGTTCACCGAGACCGGGCACGTCGAGCTGAGCATCGAGCCGGTCACCGGCGCCGAGCTGCCGCCCGCCGTTCAGCGGCACGGCGCGGCGCTCGCCTTCCGGGTGCGGGACACCGGCATCGGCATCGCCGAGCACCAACTGGAGGCCATTTTCGGCGCGTTCCAGCAGGCGGACGGCACCACCAGCCGCAAGTACGGCGGGACGGGGCTCGGCCTGTCGATCAGCCGGGAGATCGCTTATCTGCTCGGCGGGTCGATCACCGCCCACAGCGCACTGGGCGAGGGCAGCACGTTCACCCTCTACCTGCCGGTCGCCCGGCCGGACTTCCACGAGCAGACGCCCTCCTCCCCCGAGGCCGAGCCTCGGCTCCAGGCCGAGGGCACCGAGGCCGACCGGCGGTCCGCGCCGGCCGTACCGCGGCAGCGGCGCCTGCTCGTCATCGAACAGCAGCCGCGCGGGCTGCTGTCGATGGTCGCCGAGAGCGCCCGCGCCGGCCTCACCCCCACCCCCGGCGCGACGGCGCCGGACACGGTCGACATCATCAGCGCCGTCGGCGCGCAGGAGGCGGCGACCGTGCTGGCCACCGAGGTCTGCCACTGCGTCGTCCTCGACCTCGACATGCCCGACGACGAGGTGCTGCGCTTCGTCGAGGCCATGGGCGCCGACCCGGCGCTGCGCACCATGCCCGTACTGGCCCACAACAGCCGGAGCGTCGGCACCCCGCGCGAGCGGGAGATCCGGGAGCGGTTCGCCGGCCGGCCGCTCGACCTGCTCTCCAGCCTCGACGAGCTGCGGCAGCGGATCACGCTGCACCTGTCGGCGGACCGGCCCGGCGACGTCCCGCCGGCGCTGCCCGCGGCCCGGGAGGCGCGCCCGGCCCCCACGAGAGCGCCGGGGCGGGATCCGGTGCTGACCGGGCGCACGGCCCTGGTCGTCGACGACGACGCCCGCAACCTCTACGCGCTCACCGGCATGCTCGAACTCCAGGGGATGACCGTGCTGCACGCCGAGAACGGGCGGGCCGGCATCGAGACGCTCACCGGGCATCCCGAGGTCGACATCGTGCTGATGGACGTGATGATGCCGGAGATGGACGGGTACACGGCCACGGCGGCCATCCGGGCCATGCCCGCGTACGCCGACCTGCCGATCATCGCGGTGACGGCCAAGGCGATGCCGGGCGACGAGGAGAAGACCATGGCGTCGGGGGCGAGCGACTACGTCACGAAACCGGTCGACGCCGACGACCTGATCGGTCGCATCCGCCGCAGGCTGGCACCGTGACCGCCGGTCCGGCGTCCGCCGTCCACCGCCCGTGCCGTCACCGAGGAGCGTCGTAAGTGGAAGAGGGACGGCGGGACGCCTCCTTGGACAGCGGTTCCCCCGACGCCGGCTCGGCGTACGGCGGCTCGGCGGGTGCCGCCTCGTCGGACGACGGTCATGCGGACGGCGGTTCCGTGGGCAGCGGTCACCCGGCCGGCGGCTCGTCGGCCGGCTTCTCGGGAGGCGTCCCCTCGCCACCCGTGGGCGTCGCTCCGGCCGGCCCGGTACCGGCGCCGCGCTCCGGCGCGGACGGCCCTCCGGTCGCCGGTGACGGCCCGGCCGCTCCCGGCCTCCCCGGCGCGCCCGCGGGCGGACCCGGTGGCCGGGGCGCGTCCGGCGAGGGCGACGATCCGCCCGCCTCCGGTCTCGGCCGGCTCGCCGCCACCGTGGCGCGGCTGCGCGAGGAGGTGCTGCGCGCGCACGCCGCCGCGGACGGGCGGGCGCTGCTGGAGATGGCCAAGGGCGTGCTGATGGAACGGCTGCGGCTGAGTCCGGTGCAGGCCGCCCGGCAGTTGGACGAGCTGGCCGAGGCCGCCGGCGTCCCCCGCTGGAGCTCGCCGCCGACATCGTCAACCAGGCGGCGCGGGACCGGCTCTCCGACGCGGCGCGGGACTTCCTCGCCCGGGTGCGCGACGCGGCCGAGGACCCGGCGGCCGACGGGTCATCGGTCAGCGTGCGGCTGCGGACCGCCGAGAGCGGCGCGCTCGCCGCCGGGGACACCCAGGCCGTCGCCCGCGCGCTGCTGGAGCACGCCCTGTCGCCGCTCGGCGCCGCCGCCGTCGCCATCTGGGCGTCCGGCTCCGGCGGTTCCCTGCGCCTGGCCGGGTACGCGGGCATACCGGCGGACGAGGCCGTGCGCTGGCACTACGTACCGCCGGGGGTGGCCACGCCCGCCCGCCGGGCGCTGGCCGCCCGCGAACAGCTGTGGTTCGACGACCTGTCCGCCACCGGGCTGCCGTCCGTGGCCCACCGGCTGCTGCCGGCCGGCGGCCGGGTCGTGGTGCCGGTGGAGACGCAGGGGCGGATCCTCGGCGTGCTGGAGATCTGCTGGCCGGGCGCGCCGACGCAGCGCATGCCCGCCGTGCGGCGGCAGTTCGACGCGCTCGCCGAGCTCGTCGCGCACACCCTGGAGACGCTGCCCGCCGCCCGTCCCGAGCCGGCGCCGGCCGATCCGGGCCCCGGACTCGTCGAGCTGGCCGACAGCCTGTACGACCCGGCGCTGGTGCTGCGCGCCGAGTCGGACGAGCGGGGCCGCCTGGTCGACTTCCGGATCCGGCACGCCAATCCGCGGTTCACCGATCCGGGCGGCCGGCCGCGCGGCGCGGTCGCCGGCGCCCTGCTGCTGGAGGCGTATCCGCTGGCGGCGGAGGAGAACGGGCTGTTCGCCAAGGTGGAGCACGTCCACGCCACGGGTGAGCCGTTCCGCGCCGAGGGCATGCCGTTCACGGCGATCGTCGGGCAGGTGCCGGTGCCCACCACGGCGGACGTCAGCATCAGCCGGCACGGCCGGGAGGTGCTGCTGATCTGGCGGCTGGCCGGGGAGACGGCCCGCCTCGCCCATCTGCTGCGGCACGCCCAGCGGCTGGGCCGGATCGGCGGGTTCGAGGAGGACCTCACCACCGGGCGGATCATCTGGAGCGAGCAGCTGTTCTCGCTGCACGGGCTGCCCGCGGCCGCGCCCACGGTCCCGCTGGAGCAGTTGGCCAGCCTGGCCCATCCGGACGATACGGCGGCCATCGGCCGGTTCCTGCGGACCCTCTTGCACCACCGCAGGCCCGCGTCCACGGCCTTCCGGCTGCAGCGGCCGGACGGCATCACGCGGCACATCCGCGTCGTCGCCGAGCCGGTTCTCGACGCCGACGGGCGGCTGGTCGCGGTGCGCGGCGCGTTCCAGGACATCTCGGCGCAGCACTGGACGGAGGTGGCGCTGGCGGCCACCCGCGACCAACTGGCGTACAGCGAGCAGCGGACGGCGGAGCGCAACCGGCTGGCCCGGCAGCTCCAGCAGGCCATCATGCCGCCCGCGCACGGCCCGATCGACGCCCCGGACCTGGACATCGCGGTGCGCTACCGTCCGGCCGAGGACGACAGCCTCGTCGGCGGCGACTGGTACGACGCGATCGTGCTGCCGTCGAAGCGGGTGTTGCTGTCGGTGGGGGACGTGGCCGGGCACGGCATCGAGGCGGCCACGGGCATGGTGGCGCTGCGCAACGCGCTGCGCGGCCTGGCGACCACCGGCGCCGGCCCGGCCCAGCTGCTGGGCTGGCTCAACCTCGTCGCCCACCACCTCACCGACCAGGTGACCGCCACGGCCATCTGCGCGCTGTACGACACGGAGACCCGGGTGCTGCGGTGGGCCCGCGCGGGCCATCTGCCGCCGGTGCTGATCCGCGGCGGGCGTGCGGAGACGGTCCCGCTGGTGCGGGGGATACTGCTCGGCGCCATCGGGGAGACGGAGTACGAGGAGGGCGAGATCCAGCTCCAGCAGGACGATGTGCTGCTGCTGTACACGGACGGTCTGATCGAGCGGAAGGACCGCTCCCTGGAGGACAGCCTGGAGCAGCTGGTGGCGACCGCCACTCGGGGCGGCGCCACCCTGGAGCAGCGGCTGGACCGGCTGCTCACCCACAGCAGTTCGGACACCGACGACGACACGTGTGTGGTCGGCGTACGGCTGCGGTCGCCGGATCCGAGGGACTGACGTCCCGCTCACGGGCGTGGCGTGAGCGGGCGTCCGCGGTCAGGGGCGGGGTGCGTGCCGGGCGAGGTGGCGGGTGATGCGCTGGGCGGCGAACTCGGTGCCGGCGACGAAGCGGAGCATCGGTCCGAACGTGGGCGCGGCGAGGGCGCCGGTGAAGTACAGGCCGGGGACGGACGACCGGAAGGCTCCGGTCAGGCGCGGGGCCCCCGAGCCCGGCACGCGGGCCACCGCCTGCCGCAGGGGCGGGGGCAGGAAGGAGAGGGCGGCGAGGTCGACGCGGTAGCCGGTGGCGGCCAGCACATGGTCGGCGACGAACTCGCGGGGGGCGTCTCCCGGGCCCGTCAGCGTCATGCGCGCCCGCTCCCCCTCGGGGTCGGCGCGCTCGACGCGGCATCCGGTGTGGACGGGGACGACGCCCTCGACGCGGTCGCGCAGCCACCAGCCGCCCGAGGGGCCCAGGGCGCGGCGGTGGATCAACAGGCGTGCGGGTGAGGGAAGTCGGCCGACCGCCTGGGGCGCGGCGCACAGTCCGGCCAGGACCCAGCCGGTGCCGAGCGGCGAGGCCGGCCGGGCGAGCCGGTCGAGGAGCGGCCGTTCGAGGACCGGGGTGTCGCCCCACCGCACCCGTGGGGCGCGGACCAGGACGGACGGCCGGGCACCGGCTTCGTACAGCAGCGCGGCGCTCTCCAGCGCCGACTGCCCGCCGCCGACCACGGCGACCCGCATCCCGGCGTACCGGGAGAGGTCGGTGTGGTGGCTGGTGTGGGACAGCAGCGCGTCGGGGCCCGGGCCCTGCGGCGCCAACGGCCGCAGCTCGTACGGGACATGGGCCAGCGCCCCCAGGCCGGTGGCGACGACCACCGCCGAGGCCGGCAGCGGCTCCCCGTCGTCGAGCCGGACGGTGAAGCCGCCCGGGTCGCGCTCGACGGACGTCACCCGCCGCGGGTCGACGTCGTCGACGAAGCGCGCGGCGAACCACATCCCGTAGGCGACGAAGACCTCGCAGGGGATGGGGGTGAGTTCGGTCAGCTCCGGTTCCCGGCGCTCGCGCCGGAAGTCGGCCAGCCGGCCGTCCGCCCGGGGCGTCGACAGATCGGTGGCCGCGGGCGTGGATTTCAGGTACATGCCGGTCGCCATCGCGTGCCGCCAGCTGCCCATCACCTCGCCGAACACCCGTACAGGGAGGCCGCGTTCACGGAGGTGCGCCGCGACCGACAGGCCGTACGGCCCAGCGCCGATCACCACCACGGTACGGTCGCGGCGGCCGGCCGGGCCCCGGGTCGAGGCGCGTCCGGCCGAAGCGCCCTCGACCGAAGCGCCCTCGGTCGGAGCGTCGTCGGCCGAAGCCTCCTTGGCCGAGGCGTCGTCGGCCGAAGCGCCGCCAGGCGAAGCCTCCTTGGCCGAAGCTTGCTTGGCCGAAGCGTTCTTGCCCGCGGCGTGCGGCCACCGCGGAATCGACTGCGTCATCCGTCCCCCTGCTCGCCGGCGCACCGCCCTCAGCGCGCGAGCCCACATGCTCCGGAGCCCCGACGACGGGTCCACGGCTCCGAGCCCCCGCAACAGTCTGCCCTGCCCGGGGGTCCCGCCACGCGTTTTTGTCGCTATTTGACGTTAACCGCCCAAACCCATCACGCGCGGACGCGAACCGGAGGGGCGCGTGACCGTCGCCACGTGAGCGAATTCACCGCCCAAAACGGACTTTTCCTCTTATTGGCGCACTTAAGCTGTACGGATGCCCCCGCCTCAGCCCTCGCCCTGCCCACCCCTGCCCGCTTCCGGTCCCCCTCCCTCTCCCCTTCCCCGTCCCCGTCCCTGCCGGAGGCGCCCCCGGGCGGGCGGCGGGCCATGCTGGTGTGGGGCGTCGGCGTGGGCGTGTACCTCGTCGCGATCGTCTTCCGGACCAGCCTCGGGGTCGCGGGGCTCGACGCCGCGGACCGCTTCCACATCAACGCGTCCGCCCTCTCGACGTTCTCGATCCTCCAGCTGCTGATCTACGCGGGGATGCAGATCCCCGTCGGGCTGATGATCGACCGGCTCGGCACCAGGCGGGTCCTCGCCCTCGGCGCCCTGCTGTTCACCGCCGGCCAGCTCGGCTTCGCGCTGAGCCCCACCTACGGCACCGCGCTGGTGTCGCGCGCGCTGCTCGGCTGCGGGGACGCCATGACGTTCATCAGCGTGCTGCGGCTGGGCTCGCGCTGGTTCCCCGCCCACCGGGCGCCGGTGATCTCGCAGGTGGCGGCCCTGATCGGAACGGTCGGCAGCCTCGTCTCCACGCTCGTCATCCCCCGGGCGCTGCACGGCCTCGGCTGGACCGCGACGTTCGCGGGCAGCTCGGTGGCCGGCGCCCTGGTGCTCGTCCTGACCCTGCTGTTCCTCAAGGACCACCCGGAGGGGCACACACCGCCGCCCGCGCCGGCCGCGGGTGTGGAGTACATCCGGCGGCAGATCGCCGCCGCTTGGCGGGAGCCGGGCACCCGGCTGGGCATGTGGGTGCACTTCACGGCCCAGTTCCCGGCGACGGTCTTCATGCTGTTGTGGGGGCTCCCCTTCCTCGTCCAGGCGCAGGGCCTGACCCGGGAGGCGGCCGGCGGGCTGCTCGCCCTGTCCGCGGTGTCCGCCATGGCGGTCGGACCGGTGTACGGGCAGGTGATCTCCCGCCGTCCCGCGGCCCGTACCGCGCTGGCGCTCGGCACGGTGGCCACGACCGCCCTGGTGTGGGCGGCCGTGCTCGGCTGGCCGGGGGCGCACGCGCCGATGTGGCTGCTGACGGCGCTGTGCCTGGTGCTCGGCGCGTGCGGCCCGGCGTCGGTGATCGGCTTCGACTGCGCCCGCCCCGCGAACCCGCCGGAGCGGCAGGGCACCGCCTCGGGCATCGTCAACATGGGCGGTTTCATCGCCTCGATCACGACACTGCTGGCCATCGGCCTCCTGCTGGACGCCACCGGCGACGACTACCGGATCGCCTTCTCGTCGGTGTTCGTCGTCCAGGCACTCGGCGTCTCCCGCATCCTCCGGCTCCGGCCGCGTGCGGCGGGGCGGGGTGACGGCCCGCGGCGGCTGATCGTGGCCGTCGGGGGCGGCGGACGCGGCGATCGGGTGCGCGTCCCGGCCTGATCTCCTGCGGGCGGACGGCGGGGAAGGGCCGGACCGGGGTTGATCACCTTCGCGGGACCGACGGCCGGGGGCGGGCCGGACGGGCTGATCGCTTGCGCGGGAGGGGCGGACGTCCGGGGGTGGGCGGGACGATCCTGCCCCCTGCGCGGGGACGGGCGGCCGGGAGCGTCGGACGGCCCTGGCCGCCCGCGTAGGCGGTGCCCCCGTCGCGCCCGTTCCGCCGGCCCCTCCCTTCGGCGCGCCCGTCCCGTCGACCCGCCCGTTGTGATCACCCCGCCCGTTCCGTCGCCGCGTCCGTGCGCCGGGTCGCCGGTGAGCGGCGGTAGAGCGGGACGGCGACGAGGAGGCAGACGGCGAAGGCGGCGGCCAGGCAGCGGAAGGCGGCGTGGTAACCGGCCAGTTCCGCCTGGGCGCGGGCGGCCGCGTCCGGGGCGGCGCGCCCGGCAAGGCGGGCGGCGGCGGTGGCCGTGGAGACGGTGGTGAGCAGGGCGACGCCGATCGAACCGCCCACGTACTGCATGGCGTTGACCGTCGCCGAGGCCACTCCCGAATCGGCCGGCGCCACCCCCAGGGTGGCCAGGCTGGTGGTGCCCGTGATGATCGTGCCGAGTCCGGCGCCGGCGAGGACGAGCGCCGGGAGGACGGCGGCGGGATACGGGCTGTCGGGGCCGAGGGTGCCCAGCAGGAGCAGGCCGGAGGCGGCCAGGGCCGCGCCGGCCGCGATCACCGTCCGGGGCCCGAGGCGCGGCAGGAGGACGCGGGTGGCCAGGGGCGACGTCGCGATGAGCGCGGCGATCATCGGGAGGTAGGCGAGCCCGGTCGTCGCCGGGCCGTACCCCAGGGAGCGCTGGAGGTAGTAGGTGCCGAAGAGGAAGATGCCGAAGACCGCCGAACTGGTCTGGAGGAGGGCGATCAGGGAGGCGGCCCGGTCGCGGTCGAGGACGACGCGCGGCGGCAGCAGCGGGTGCCGCGCCCGGGTCTGCCACCAGGCGAAGGCGGTGAGCAGGGCGCCGGCGGCGGCGAGGAACCCCCAGGTGGCGACGGCGGACCACGGGTGGTTCCCGGCCGCTGCGAAGCCGTAGACCAGGCAGAACAGGCCGGTTCCGACGAGCAGGGTGCCGGGGACGTCGAGCCGGGAGGTGCGGGGGTGCCGGGCGCGGTCGAGGAGCAGCGCCCCGGCGGCCAGGGCCAGGCCGGCGACGACGGTGTTGGCGTACATGGCCGAGCGCCAGCCCAGGTACTGCGTGAGGACGCCGCCGAGCGGCATGCCCACCGCGCCGCCCGCGCCCGCCGCCGCGCCCCAGACGCCGAACGCCGTCGCGCGCTCCCCGGGTCGGTAAAGGTGATGTTGACGAGCGAGAGGGCGGCGGGGGCCAGCAGGGCGCTGGAGAGGCCCTGTCCGGCGCGGGCCGCGACGAGGACGCCGAAGCCGCCGGCCACGCCCGCGAGGGCGGAGGTTCCGGCGAAGCCGGCCAGTCCGGCGAGGAAGGCGGCCCGCCGGCCGAACAGGTCGGCGACCCGGCCGCCGAGCAGCAGGAGACTGCCGAAGGCGAGCGCGTAGGCGGTGACGATCCACTGCCGGCCGCCGTCGGAGAAGCCCAGGTCGGCCTGGGCCGAGGGCAGCGCGATGTTCATGACGGTGCCGTCGAGGACCACCAGCAGCTGGGCCGTGCTCAGGACGCCCAGGATCCACCAGCGGCGGCGCGGCGCGGAAGTGGTGCGGTGCGGGGGTGGCATGGCGGTGGTCTCTCCCGGGGGCGCGGGCGGGCGTACGCGGACCGGACGGTCCGGCCGGACACACGGGCCGGACGCTGTGCGCCGTCCTCGCGGACCGACGATCCGTACGGGCCGACGGTCCGAACGGGCCGACGATGCGCACGGACCGGCGTACCGGCGTACCGGATGAACCGACGATCCGGACCGGCCGATGATCCGGATCGACCGAGGACCCGGACCGACCGAAGACTCGACAGAAAGCCGGTCCGCATGGCGAAGAGAAAACACGGAGTGAGCGGTCGGCGCGGAATTCGCCGCCGCTTTCCAGCGTAAACGAGCCGCCCTTCCGAGCGGGTGAAGTCACGCTAAATCCCATGGTCCGCAGACCTCATAACCGGATCGTCCGACCGATTTCCCGTGTCCCTATACCTCGTTGGAAGGGATTCCCTCCGACGGCGATAATCGTCGTAACGTCCTGGCGTATGGTCGACGTGTGCTGTTCGCCTGTTGACCCGCCCGCCCGGGGCCACACCCGCGCGGGCCGGAGTAGGGACGGGGACGATGGAACACACGGCGGGTACCGGACTGGCGGAGCGGGATTTCCGGGCGGCGATGCGGCACCTGCCGACGGCTGTCGCGGTGCTGACGGTGCTCACGCGGGCCGGGCCGGCCGGGATGACCGCCGGATCGGTCACTTCCGTTTCGATGGATCCCGAGCTGCTGTCGGTGTGCCTGCGCCGGGGCAGCCGGCTCACCGGCGCGATCGCCGACTCGGGCGGGTTCGTCGTCAACCTGCTCCAGGAGCACCAGGCGGCGGTCGCCCGCTGGTTCGCCTCGTCCGAACGCTTCGGTACGGGCGACGAGTTCCGCGGGATCGGCTGGCACCCCGCGCCGAACGGGGGCCATCCGATCCTGGCCGACGCCGCCTGCGTGTTCGAGTGCCGTACGGAGGGGCAGGTGCCGAACGGCGACCATCTCCTCACGATCGGATGGGTGACCGCGAGCAAGGTCAAGCCGTCGGCGCGTCCGCTGCTCAGCTACCTGGGCCGGTTCCACCGGATCGGTGGCGCTCCGGCCGACGAGGTGCCGGCGCAGGGCGGAGCCGCGCGGACCGGGCCGTTCCGTCCCTGAGGAGAGCGGACTGATGGTCGCGTGGAGCGCCTTCACCGCCGCCGAACCGGCGTTCGCGGCAACCGTGAAGGCCGCCTTCGACGCCGACCGGCACGCCCTGCTCGCCACCCTGCGGCGGGACGGCGCGCCCCGGATCAGCGGCGTGGAGCCGGTCTTCCACGCCGCTGACCTCTGGCTCTTCGTCATGCCGGGCTCGGTCAAGTCCGCCGATCTGCGCCACGATCCGCGCTGTGCCCTGCACAGCGCCACCAGCGAGCGCCGGTGCGGCCGGCACAACCCGGCCGGGACGGCCGGAGTGTCGGCGGACGACGCCAAGATCAGCGGGCGGGCGGTGGCCGTCACCGATCCGGCGGTCGCGGCCGGCTTCCTGCGGGCGCTGCGGGCCCGCGCGGCCCTCCCGCCCGGCCCCGGGCCGGAGCTGCTGCGGCTCGACATCACGGAGGTGGCCACGGTGCGCGCCACCGAGCGGGGGTCCGTCGTACGGTCATGGAGTGCCGGGGGGCCGCTGCGGGTGCGGCGCCGGTTGTGAGCCGCCGGTTCCGCTCCGCCGGCCGTCGGCCTCGCGGCGCGGCCCGGCCGGACGGACGCGGACGGCGACGGCGCCGGTCCAGCCGCCGCCGGGCGCCGGGACGACCGCGCGGCCGTCCACGCTGACCTCCAGCCTCCCGCCGGGCGGCGCGGCCAGCCGGGCCGTGCGGTCCAGGCGGAGGGCCGACAGGTGGCAGGTGCCCGTGGGGGTCCACCGGCTGCCCGGGCCGAGGGTGAGGACCACTCCGTTGTTGACCACCGGAGCCGCCGTGTTGGTGACGACGCCCAGTTCCCGGAGGTGGGGCGCGTCGACGGCCGCGGTCCGGTGCCGGGCGGTGGTGGCGGAGACGACGCCCGTGAGCCGGGTACGGGTGAGGGTGAGGTGCAGGTTGAGGCCGGGGAGCCGCCGGGTTCCGCCGCGCGTGCCGTTGAGGAGGTCGCCGGTCAGGTCGGCGTCGGTGAACTCGGCCGTGACGTCGGTGGGATGTGGGGCGGCGGTGTCGAAGCCCTCGGCGCGGACCGGCGGGCCGGACGGGTCGCGGTACACGCGGTCGGCGATCTCCAGCGACGCGTCGGGGCCGTGCGGGCCCGGGTCGTCGTCGTCCATGAGCTGCATCAGGACGCCGTCGGCGGACCGCAGGCGCGCGCCACGGGAGCCGTCGACGGTGATCCGCGCGGGCTGCCCCTTGCCGAGGAGTACCGGGCCGGCGGTGTGGAGCACGGTGCCGCCGTCGATGCGGAGGCGGGCGGGGCCGTGCCACAGCACGCCGAAGCGGCGCGAGCGGATGGTGGTGACGCGCGGGACGTGGGTGGCCAACTCCCGCTCCGTCAGGCCCAGTCGCCAGTCGGCGGCCAGTTTCCGTACCGCTTCCCGGGTGCTGTCGCCGTAGTGCAGGGAGCCGTCGCGGATGATGGCGGCGTAGTCGGCGACGTCCAGGTCGCAGCCCAGGAGGTGCTGGGAGACGCCGCAGACGTAGGACCCGTAGCCGCTGCGGGTCGCCGTCACCCGGCTGTTGACCGCCGCGAGTCGGCAGCCCGCGCTGCCGGCCTCGGAGGACAGCACGCCCCAGCCTTCCGAGGTGAGGGCGGAGGCGAGGTAGGCGACGGTGGTACCCGTGCCGCTGAGGTTGGTGGTACGGGCGTTGCCGGTGATGCCGAGGAGCCAGGGTGCGGCTCTCATGTGGCGGGGGTCGACGGTGGGCCGGTAGCCGTCGGGCAGCGTGCCGTCGCGCGTGCGCAGCCCGGAGTCCTTCACGACGACCGTGGCGCCGCCGGTGGCGACCAGCGCGGCGCGCGCCACGCCGTGGCAGGTGATCCGGGCTCCGTCCACCACCAGGCGGGTTCCGGGGCCGGTGGCCGTGAGGGCGGCGCCGTAGCCGACGAAGTCGCAACGGCCGTCGCCGGTGAGGTCGACGCGCGGGGCGCGCAGCAGGTACGAACCGCCGGTGACGTGGACGGCGTTGAAGACCTCGCCGGTGGAGACGACGGTCAGGCCCTCGGCCGCCGACCGGCCGGTCCGGCCGCCGCGCCGCGCGGCGGACACCGAACGGGCGGGGTCCGGGCCGTCGGCACCGACGTACAGCGCCTGCCGGAAGGGGAACGTGAGGCCGTGGTGGCGGACGGTGCACCGCTCGGTCAGAGTGACGGCCACGTCCCCGCGGTACGTCCCCGGGGCGATCCGGGTCCGGTCGTCGGCCGTGAGGACGGTACCGGTCTCGACCCCGTCGACGGTGAGGGTCAGGTCCCCGCCCTCGGGGGCGGTGAGGACGCCGTCGGGTTCGATGGTGAGGCGACGGAGGCGGGTGGTCCGGGTGAGGAGGACGGTGTCGCCGGTGCGCACGGTGAGGGTGGCCGGAGAGGGCGTTCGCGGGTGGTGGCCGGACCCCGTGACCCCCGCGTCGCGGAGGACGAAGACCCCGCCCAGCGCCGCGCCGAGACCGAGGACGTGCCGCCGGGCGGACCGGAGCGGCCCCAAGGGGGCGGGGGGACCCTGTGACATCTGCCGTGCTCCCTCGGGTCGTCCGGCGGTACGGGCCGGCCGCGGGGTGCGGTGGGGCCGTCCGGCGGGGGCGCGGGACACCGGCGGTGCGCGATGCGGCCGGCGGCCGGTGCGCGATCGGCGGTCATCCCATGAATTCCGGAATTACTTATCACAGGGCGCGCGGTATTCCGGTCGAATGGCGCCGCGATTCCGGCGGGAATCCGTCATCGTATTGGCGTACGGATGCCACGTTCGGGTTCTCCTTGTTCCCGGCCCCTGACCCGCGGCGGCGGGATCCGCCTACGATCCGAAAGGAAACCAGGATCAAGGGGGTCGCCGTAATGCCGTTGACGCCTACACAGAATCCGCCGCGGACCGGAACGACCGGCGCGGCCCTGGTATTGGGATCCGACGCACTGCGCGCCGACGAGGTCGCGGACTTCGCACGGCGCCCCGAGGGGCGGGAGATCCGCCTCGACCCCGCCGCCGGGGCGCGGATGACCGCCGCCCAGCGGGTCAAGGACGGGCTCGTCGCCTCCGGACAGCCCGTGTACGGGGTGACCACGGGCTTCGGCGACAGCTGCGGGCGGCACATCGGGCCGGCGAAGGCCGCCGCCCTCCAACGCAACCTCATCTCCGGCCACTTGGCCGGGAGCGGCGACCCGGCGCCGCCCGACGTGACCCGGGCGACCATGCTGATCCGGGCCAACTGCCTGGCCCGCGGCTACTCCGGGGTGCGGGTCGCGCTGGTGGAGCTGCTGGCGGACTGCCTGCGCGAGGACATCCTGCCGCTGATCCCCGAGCGCGGTTCGGTGGGGGCGAGCGGTGACCTCGTCCCGCTGGCGTACCTGGCCGACATGCTGACCGGCAACGGCCGGGTGCTGCACCGGGGCGAGCCCCGGTCCGCCGCGGCGGCGCTGCGCCGGGCCGGTCTCACGCCGGTGGAGCTGGCGCCGAAGGAGGGGCTGGCGCTGATCAACGGCACGTCGTTCATGAGCGGTTACGCGGTCGCGGCCGTCCGGGCGGCGCGCGAGCTGGCCGTCGTCGCGGACCTGTGCACGGCGTTGACGGCGGAGGCCGTCCAGGCCAGCAGCGGCCCGTTCGAACCGTTCCTGCACACGCACAAGCCGCATCCGGGGCAGCTGGCCAGCGCGGCGCGGATCCGCCGCCTGCTGGCGGGCTCCAAGCTGACCGTCGAGCACCAGGAGCGGGTCGGTGCCAACCCCCGGCTCGACGGCGCCGGTTACCAGAGACTGCGCACCGGACTGCAGGATCGTTACTCCGTACGCTGTGCGCCGCATGTGACGGGGGTGCTCAACGACACGCTGGACTGGGTCACCGACTGGCTCGACACCGAGATCAACTCCACTAACGACAACCCCCTGTTCGACCCGGTGGCCGGGGAGGTCCACCACGGCGGCAACTTCTACGGCGGTCACGTCGGGCAGGCGATGGACGCCCTCAAGCTGGCCGTCGCCAGTGTCGGCGACCTGCTGGACCGGCAGGTGGCGCTGGTGGTCGACGAGAAGAGCAACCAGGGCCTGACCGCGAACCTGGTCCGCCCGACGGACGACACCGACGCCGACGCCGGCGTCCACCACGGCTTCAAGGCCGCGCAGATCGCCTGCTCCTCCCTGGCCGCGGAAGCGCTGAAGAACAGCGCCCCGGCGACGGCGTTCTCCCGCTCGACCGAGTCCCACAACCAGGACAAGGTGAGCATGGCCTCCATCGCCGCCCGCGACGCCCGGCGGACCGTCGAACTGGTCGAGAACATCGCCGCGATCGCCCTGGCCGCGCTGTGCCAGGCGGTGGACCTGCGGGGCTGCGAACGGATGGCCCCCGCCACGCGGGCCGCCCGCGACCTGGTGCGCACGGTGAGCCCGTTCGTCGACCGGGACCGGCGGCTCGACACCGATCTCGCCGGGCTCGTCGGCCTGATCCGGTCCGGGCGGCTCACCGCGCCGCTCACGGCACCCGACGCCGAGGCGGCCGACGGGCCGCCCGCACAGCTGGGGAGGTCCCATGTCCGCTGAACCGCGCCCGACCGCACCGCGCGACGCCGCACCACGCGCCGCCGAACCCGTCGTCCGCGCCGCGGTCGGGGCCGTCCTCGGCGCGTCGGCGGCCGAGTGGCCCCCCGACCGCCCGCTGGACGAACTGCCGGACGCGATCTACGACAGCCTGGCCCAACTGGAGGTGCTCACCCGGGTGGAGCGGACACTCGGCCTCCCGCCCCGGCCCGTCGAGCCGGATCGGCTGCGGACCATCCGCGCCATCGTGGCCCTGGTCACGGAGCCCGCCGACGGGCCCGCCGGCAGCCCCGCGACCGCGCGTGCCCCGGCGGAGGCGCGGCGGACGCCGGGGGGCGGTGCCGTATGAGCCCCGCCGCACCGCCGCGCGTCGCCGTCACCGGGGTGTACCTGGCCACCGGACTGGGCGTCGGGACGGACGAGGTCTGGCGGGCCGTGTGCGCCGGCGACTCGGCTCTCGTGCGCTGCTCGGACCTGGCGGACGTGGTGGCGGCACGCCTCCCGGAACACACCGGCCCCACCGACGCCGCCCTCCTCATCCGCCGGGCCGGCCTCGGCGCCCTGCGGCACGCCGCGCTCGGCCCCGATGCCCTCGACCCCTACGAGACCGGCCTCGCCCTCGGGACCAACGCCGGCTCCGAGGAGCTCTGGAAGCGCTACCGGGCGGCCACCGGTCCCGCCCCGCACCCGGCGCACACCTGCGCCGACGACCTCGGCGCGGCCGTCGGCGCCCGGGGGCCCAAGGCGGTCTTCGCCACCGGGTGCGTCGCCGGCGCCAACGCCGTCGGGTACGCGTACGACGCCGTCGCCGCCGGGCGGGCCACGGTCATGCTCGCGGGCGGGTACGAGGCGCTGAACGTCACCACCGTCGCCACGTTCGCCAGCTGGAAGTCGATCGACTCCGCGCCCTGCGCGCCCTACGCCCGCAGCGGCGGCCTGAGCCTCGGGGAGGCGGTGGCGTTCCTGGTGCTGGAGTCGGAGGGGTCGGCGCGGGCGCGCGGGGTGCCCGTCCTCGCCTACCTGCGCGGGTACGGGCTGACCAGCGACGCCCACCACATCACCGCGCCGCCGCCGGACGGCGCCGGGCTGCGGAACGCGATGCTCGGCGCCCTGGGCCGGGCGGGTCTCGGCCCGGACGCGGTCGGGTACGTCAACGGTCACGGCACCGGGACGCCGGCCAACGACACGGCCGAACTCGCCGCGATGCGGGCGGTGTTCACCGGGCCGCACCCGCCGCCGATGAGCAGTTCCAAGCCGCAGGTCGGGCACACGCTGGGGGCCTGCGGTGCCGTCGAGGCGGTGCTGACCACGCTGGCGCTGCGGGACGGGCTCCTCCCGCCGACCGCCAACGCCAACGCCGACGCGGGCGCGGGCGCGGACACGGACGCGGGCACGAGCCCGGCACCCGCCTGGGACGTCGTACCCCGCACCGCGCGACGGGCCGGCATCCGGGTCGCGCTCTCCAACTCGATCGCGTTCGGCGGCGCCTGCTGCTCGCTCGTCCTGGCCCGGGACGGCGGTGAGAACCCGCGACCGCCCGACGCGGACCTGGTGTTCACCGGCGCCGGGGTCGTCTCCCCGCTGGGCCTGGGGCGGCGCGCGTTCCTCGCCGCCCTGCGCGGCCCCGCCCCGGACGGCGCGCCCTTCGTACCGGAGGACCCGGCCGGCTACCTCGCCCCGGGCCACCGGTCGCGGGTCGACGCCCTGGGCGCGCTGACGGTGGCCGCCGCGCGCATGGCCTGGGACGAGGCGGGGCTGCGGGACGGCGCGCGGGTCGGCGTCGTCCTGGCGACCGCCGCCGGGCCGATCGGGACCGTGGAGCGGCTCAACGAGACCGTCCGCCGCGAGGGCCCGGAGTACGTGAGCGCCGTGCACGCGCCGAACATCGTCACCAGCGTGACGGCCGGCTACGCCACCCTGGAGCTGGGCCTCGGCGGCCCGCTCGCGGCCGTCTCGACCGGTGACGCCTCGGGGCTGGTCGCCCTGGGCCACGCGGCCGACCTGATCCGCGCGGGCCAGGCCGACGCCGTCGTCGTCGTGGCGGCCGACGAGGTCACCGACACGCTCGCGCGGGCGTTCGGCGCCTACGGGCTGCGCGGCCCCGGCCCGTCCCGGCCGTACGCGCGGACGCCGGCCCCCGGTCCGCTCGCGCCGGCGGCGGCGGCCGTGGTGCTGGAGGCGGCCGGCCACGCCCGGGCCCGGGGTGCGGACGCGCTCGGCGCGCTGCTCGGGCACGCGGTGACGTCGGGTCCCGGCCGGGCGGCCGACGCGCCACTGTGCGCCGAGAGCTGGTCCCGGGCACTGGACACCGCCCTGCACGGCTCCGCCCCGCACCGGGCCCGCGCGCGCGGCACGGAGGACGTGGACGTCTACGGGTGCGCCCACGGCGTACCGGCCCTGGACGAGGCCGAACTCGCCGCCGTCGCCGCCTGTCTGAAGCCGTCCGGCACCCGGCTGACCGCCCTCGCGGGGGCGGTCGGGCACTGCCAGGCGGCCGGCCCGCTGCTGTCCCTCGTCGCCGCGCTCGACGGCTGCGATGGCGGCCGGCTGCCGTACGCGACGGAGCCGCCCGATCCGCTGCCCGGCGCCCGCGCGTTCCTCTCGGACGCACGGGCGGACGGCCCGCGCCGCGCCCTGGTGACCGCCGTCTCCTGGGGTGGCACGTACGCGGCCGCGGCGGTCGGCCCGGCCGGTGGGGAGCGGTGATGGAGGCGTATCCGGAGCCGTCGCCGCGCGAGTTCCTCACCGAGGTGCTGGCCGCCCCGGAGCGGCCGCCGGGCCCGTCGGTCGTCCGCTGGGACGGGCTGGGGGCGGGGGCGGCCGCGCGGCTGGTGGCGGAGGTGGTGCCGGACCTCGTCGAGGTGTGCACCTCCGGCAGCACGGGCCCCGCCGTCCGCTGGCGGCACAGCAGATGGCAGCTGTGGACGGAGGCGCACCTGCTGGCCGGGCTGGTCCGGGCCGACCGCCCCCGGGCGGTGCTGTCCTTCGCTCCCCCGACCCACCTCTACGGCCTGGTCGCCACGGTGCTGCTGCCCGCCGCGCTCGGCGTCCCGGTCTGCTACTGGCCCCGGTACGGGCTGCCGGTCCCCGCCCTGGACGCGGGCCGGTGGCTGGTGGTCGCCATCCCGTGGGCCTTCCCCGTCCTGCTCCGCGACCCGTCGGTGCTGGGCCGCCGCGAGCACGTCACCGTCCTGCACAGCACGGCGACGCTGCCGGTGACGGCCGGGGAGTTCGCCGCGGCGAACGGCCCCGGGCGGACGCGGCTGGTCGAGGTGTTCGGGTCGACGGAGACCGGTGCCATCGCCCACCGGCAGCGGACCGGCCCGTCGCTCCGCGCGCCGGCGTCGCGGGCGCCGGAGCCCTGGACGCTGATGGACGACGTCCGCTTCGCCCCCGGGCCCGCCGGCCGGCTCACCGTCGCGGGCCCCCGGCTCGCCCTCGGCCCCGACGGGCGGCCGCTGCCCCGGTGGACCACCGACGACCACGTCCGGCGGCTGGACGGCCGCACCTTCCGGTTCCACGGCCGCCGCGCCCGGCTGATCAAGGTCAACGGCCGCCGGATCGACCTCGACGTGCTGGAGGAGCGGCTGCGCGCCGCGCTGTCCTGCGCCGACCTCGCCTGCGTGCCCGTCGCCGACCCGCTCCGCGGCGAGCACGTCGAACTGCTCGTCGCCGCCCCCGGCGAACCGTGCCTGGTCCCCCGGCGGACGACGGAGGTGCTGCGCGAACTCGGCGTCACCGTCGGGCGGATCACCATCGTGGACCGCATCGACCGCGGCGCCACCGGCAAGCTCCGGGGTCCGGCCGCCCGGCGGGCGGTGGGCCCATGAGGATCGCCATCGCCGGGGACGGCGTCGCCGGCCTCCACCTCGCCCTGCGGCTGCGCCAACTGGGCGTCGACGCGACGCTGTTCGGGGCGCGGTCCCCGGAGGACGTACGGCGCGGCCGGGCGCTGAACTTCGTGGCCCGTTCGGGGAGCACCCGCCGCCGCGAGGCCCTGCTGGGCGTCGACTTCTGGACCGCGCCGGATACCCTCGCCGAGACCCGGACGGTCACCGTCCACGGCCCGGAGCCGCTGTCCTTCCGCGCCGACCCCCATCCCGCCTACAGCATGGTCGACTTCCGGCTCTACCTGCCCGCGCTGGTCGAGGAGTACGTGGCGCGGGGCGGCCGGCACGTCGTCACCGAGCTCACCGCGCGGACCGTCCGCGGGCTCGCCGACGGCCACGACCTGGTCGTCGTCGCGGGCGGCCGGGCGGCCGGCGAGCTGTTCCCCCGGGATCCCCGGCGCTCCCCGTTCGACGCCCCGCAGCGAGTGCTGTGCGGCGGGCTGTACCGGGGCGTCGCGGAGGCCGTCCCCCGGAGCATCGAGTTCCATACCGTGCCCGGGGTGGGCGAGGTGCTGCGGATGCCGTTCGTGTGCGCGGACGGCCGCGTCGACGTCCTCGGTCTGGAGGCCATCCCCGGCGGCCCGCTCGAACCCGTCTGCCGCACCCCGTACGCCGAGGACCCGGCCCGCTTCCACGCCGCCGTGCTCGACGCGCTCCGCCGCCATGTGCCCGAGCTGCGCGAGCGGATCGACGAGCGGGAGTTCCGGCTGAACGGGCCGGGCGACCTCGTCCAGGGCGGGGTGGTGCCGGTGGTGCGCCGGGCGTGGCGGGCGCTGGCCGACGGCACCTGGGCGTTCGCGCTCGGGGACGCCTGGTGCGTCAACGACCCCATCACCGCGCAGGGCGCCAACCTGGCCTCGCACTGCGCCCTGGAGTTCGCCGAGGAGGTGGCCGCCGGGCCGCCGTTCGACGAGGCGTTCTGCCGGGCCGCCGAGGAGCGGATGCGGCCGTACGCGGAGAGCGTGGCGCAGTGGACCGCCGCGTTCGTGCGGCCGCCCACCCCGCAGCTGCTGGAGCTGTTCCGGGCGGCGGCCGCGGATCCGGCGGTGGCCGCGGCCTTCGCCGCCAACTTCGACGATCCGCCGGCCATGTGGCACAGCATCGCCACCCCCGAGCGGACCGCCGCCTTCCTCTCCGGTGTCCGCGGGCGGTCCGCGGCGCCGGCTTCCGGAGCGCCGAGCGAACGGAGGACGTCGCCATGGGCCGGCTTGACGACAAGACCGTCCTGATCAGCGGGACCAGTTCGGGGATCGGCCGGGCGGCGGCCGTGGAGTTCGCCCGGGAGGGCGCCCGCGTCGTCGGGTGCGGGCGCGATCCCCGGCGGGCGGACGAGACCGTCCGGCTGGTGAAGGAGGCGGGCGGGGAGATGGTGTCGCTCGCGCCGGTCGACCTGTCGACGCGGGAGGGCGCCGAGGCGTGGATCGGCTTCGCCCTCGACGCCTTCGGCCCGTTCGACGTCCTGTGCAACAACGCGTCGTCGCTGCGGAACGCGCCGTTCGACCAGTTGGGCCCGGACGACTGGGAGCACACCGTCCGCAACGAGCTCGACCTCGTCTACCTGTGCACCCGGGCCGCGTGGCCGCATCTGGTCGCGCGGGGCGGCGGGGTCGTCCTCAACATCGCGTCGATCTCCGGTTCGCGCGGCGCCCTGTTCGTCGAGCAGGCGGCGCACGGCGCGGCGAAGGGGGTGTGCTCGCGCTGACCCGGCACCTGTGCGGCGCGGGCGCGGCGCACGGGATCCGGGTCAACTCCATCAGCCCCGGGCTGATCCGGACCCGTGCGACGGCCCCGCACATCGACGACCCGGGCGGCGGGGTGCCCGGTCTGCTGCGGCGGATCCCGGCCGGGCGGGTGGGCCGGCCGGAGGAGGTGGCCGCGCTGGCGGCGTTCCTGGCGTCGGACGCGGCGGCGTACGTCAACGGCGCGGACGTCGTCGTCGACGGGGGTGTCAGCGCGATGGCGGGCTGAGCGGGGCGCGGCCGGGACCGCGCGGACGACCGGGGCACCGCCGTCCGGTGCCCTCCCGCCGGGCGCCGCACGCCCGTTCGGGGCTCGGGGGCGACGGAACCCGGGTACGCGGAGGCCCGGAGACGCGGGCACGACAACGACCGGCAGACAACCGGCAGGAGGCACCGCCCATGCCCGACCAGCACGTCGGCTCCCCCGCCCCACCGCGCCCCGAGGACCGCCACGCGGTCGAACGGCCGCCCACCGGGGCGGAGTACCTGGAGAGCCTGCGGGACGGCCGCGAGGTGTGGATCTACGGGGAGCGCGTCGCGGACGTCACCGCCCACCCGGCGTTCCGCAACAGCGCACGGACGCTCGCCCGGCTCTACGACGCCCTCCACGACCCGGCGCTGCGGGGTGTCCTCACCACGGAGAGCGACGCGGGCGGCACGGTCACCCACCCGTTCTTCCGGGCGCCGCGCGGGATCGCGGACCTGCGGGCCGCGCGGGACGCCATCGCGGTGTGGCAGCGGATGACGTACGGCTGGATGGGGCGGACGCCGGACTACAAGGCGTCGTTCATGGCCACGCTGGGCGCCGACCCGGGCTTCTACGGCCCGTTCGCGGCCAACGCCTCCGCCTGGTACGCGCGGGCGCAGAACCGGGTGCTGTTCCTCAGCCACGCCCTCGTCGACCCTTCCGTGAGCCGGCACGCGGCGGACGGGGCGGGCGCGGGGATCCGCGTCCGGGTGGTGGCGGAGACGGACGACGGGATCGTGGTGAGCGGGGCGAAGGGGGTCGCCACCGGAGCGGCCCTGACCCAGTACGCGTTCGTGAGCCACACCGGTCCGCGGCCGGACGACCCGGCGCACGCGGTGTCGTTCGTCGCGCCACTGCACACCCCGGGCCTCAAGGTCGTCTGCCGGGCGGGGTACGAGCTCCGGGACGGCCGGTCGGACAGCCCGTTCGACCATCCGCTGTCCAGCCGGTTCGACGAGAACGACGCCCTGCTGGTCTTCGACCGCGCGGTGGTGCCCTGGTCGAACGTGCTGATCCACCGCGACGTCGAGCGGGCCGGGGCGTTCGCGCACGGGAGCGGGTTCCTGCCGCGGTTCCTGTTCCACAGCGCCGTCCGGATGTCGGTGAAGCTGGACTTCCTGTGCGGGCTGCTGCTGAAGGCCGTCCGCAGCAACGGCAGCGACGTCCACCCGGGCGTGCAGTCGGGGGTGGGCGAGGCGCTGGCGTGGCGGCACACGGTGCACGCGCTGGTGACGGCCATGACCGAGCGGTCCGAGCCGTGGGCGCGCGGCCGCGTCCACCCTCCGCTGGCGCCCTGCCTCGCCTACCGGGTGCTGGCCCCGACGGCGTACCGGACGGTCCGGCAGCTCATCCAGCGGCTGGTCGCCGGCCCCCTCATCGGCACGGTGTCGCACCCCGCCGACTTCCGCGCCCCCGGTCTGCGGCCGTTCCTGGACGTCTACTTGCGGGGCGCGGACGGGGGCGGCGCCGAGGAGCGCGCCAAGCTGATGAAGCTGGTGTGGGACGGCGTGGGCAGCGAGTTCGCGAGCAGGCACGAGCTGTACGAGAGCCTGCACGCGGCCAATCCGGAGGTCACGCGGTTCGAGACCTACCGGTTCGCGGACCGCACCGGGCTCCGGGACGAGCTGTGCGGCTTCGTGGACCGGTGCCTGTCCGAGTACGACGCCGAGGGCTGGACGGTGCCGTATCTGAGGGACGAGTGAGCGACACGGACGGCGTCCGCCCTCAAAGCACCCCCGTGGCTTTGAGCGGTCGCCGTCCGTGTCATCGCGGACGTTAGTCATCCGCATCCGGCCATGGCAACTTGCTGCCCCAAGTCGCAATGTATTGCGCCCAAAGTCGGTCCATATCCGTCTTACCTCCGTCTCCACTCTCGACAAATCCGGCAATCGTCAACAGAACGCAGCTTCGCCCGCGGGGTACTTCCATGGCTGGGCCGCTCCCCGTCCGGTTAGAGTCCTCGGGTCGGAGCGTGCGCGAGAGGGTGGACGATGCAGCAGGGGGCAGCGCCCGCGGCGGGCGGGGAACGCCCGTCCCTGGAGGCGCGGATCACCGCCGCCAAGGCGGACGTCGCCCGGCGCCTGCGGTACGTGCGCCACCACCACCCCGACGGCCCGTTCACCCTCGCCGGGCTGGCGGAACGCGCCGGGGTCTCCAAACGGACGCTCTCCCAGGCCGAGTCGGCGGACGGCTCCAACCTCACCCTGGAGACCCTGCTCAAGGTGAGCGACAGCCTGGGCATCCCGCGGCCCGCCTACTTCCTCGACGAGCAGGTCTTCCGGCAGGTCAACAGCGAACTCGCGGGCGGCGGGCCCGGGTCGGAGGCCCCGCCGGTGCGCGTGGACCAGCTGTCCCGCCTGCTGAACGACATCCTCGACACCGCCACGCGGGCCCGGTGCGCCTTACGGGACCTGCCCGCCGGGGAGAACGCCGGCGGGTCCGGCTGACCTCCCGCCGGACGGCGTCCGCTCAGCCCCCGACCTCCGCGATCAGCAGCGCCACATCGTCGTCGCTCCCCCGCCGGAACACCGACAGCAGCAGGTCGCAGGTCTCCTCCAGGCCGGTCCTGGGCCCGTCGAGGACGCGGACGAGCTCGGCGAGGCGGACGTCCAGGGCCTCGTCGCGGGTCTCCACCAGGCCGTCCGTGTACAGGACGAGCCGGTCGCCGGGGGCGAGGTCCACGGCCACGCTCTCGAAGGGCACGCCGCCCACGCCGAGCGGGGCGCCGGTGGGCAGGTCGAGCAGGACGGGCGGGCCGCCGTCCCGCAGCAGGACGGGCGGGAGGTGCCCGGCGTTGGCCACGCAGCACCGGCCGCCCTCGGGGTCGTACACGGCGTAGACGCAGGTGGCGATCTGCTGGTCCAGACCGGTGGCGGCGCGGTCCAGGTGCCGGAGCACCTGGGCCGGGTCGAGGGCGAGGCCGGAGAGGGTCCGGGCGGCGGTGCGCAGCTGGCCCATGGCGGCGGCCGCCGTGATGCCGCTGCCCATGACGTCCCCGACGACCAGGGCACTCTTGCCGCCGTCCTGCGGGACGACGTCGAACCAGTCGCCGCCCACCTGCCCCGCCGTGCCGGCCGGCTGGTAGCGGTACGCGACCTCCAGGCCCGGCGGGCTGGGCGGGCGCTGCGGCAGCAGGGTGCGCTGGAGGCTGAGCACGGCGGCGCGCTCCCGCTGGTACCAGCGGGCGTTGTCGATGCAGACGGCGGCGCGGGCGGCCAGCTCGCCCGCCAGCACCACGTCGTCCTCGGTGAACGGGACGGGGTTGTCGGTGCGCTTGAGGTCCAGGGCGCCGAGCACCTCGCCGCGGGCGATCAGCGGCACGGCGATGTACGAGTGGAGGCCGGCCCGGGCCAGGACGGCCGCGGCGGTCCGGTCGCGGGCGATGCGCGGCAGGTCGCGGGTGCCGACGCGGGGCAGGTGGACCGGCCGGCCGGTGGCCACGCACTCGGCGACCAGCCGGTCGGCCGGGTAGTGGGCGAGTTCGCCGGTCGGGTCGGCGGCCCGGGCCGCGTCGACGGCGCCCGCCGTGCCGGCCGAGGCGACGGCCAGCGCCCGGATCGCGGTCGCCCGGCCCGCGGGCGCGCGGTTGCCCTCCAGGGCGGCGTCGAGCACGTCCACGGCGGCGACGTCGGCCAACGCCGGGACGACGACCCCGGCCAGCTCGTGGGCGGTCTGGTCGAGGTCGAGGGTGGTGCCGATGAGGACGGAGGCGTCGGCGATCAGGGCGAGCCGGCGCCGGGCCTCGGCGGCGGCCAGGTCGGCCCGGTAGCGGTCGGTGACGTCCACGACGGACGCGGCGACGCCGAGGATGTGCCCGCCCGCGTCCTCCAGCCGGTAGTAGGAGACCAGCCGGGCCCGGTCGTCCTCGCCCCCGCCGATGCCGCCCGCCACGAACCGGTCCAGCTCCGGCTCGCCGGTGGCCAGCACCCGGCGCATGGTGGCCTCGCTCTCCTCGATGTCGACGAACGGCAGCACCTCGCCGATCCGGCGCCCGAGGTGCTCCTCGGCGGAGAAGCCGTGGATGCGCTCCAGGGCGGGGTTGACCATCACGTAGCGCAGCTCGGTGTCGAGGACGGCGAGGCCGATCGGGGACTGGGCCACCAGGCGCAGCGAGAGCGCCAGATCGCGTTCGAGGTCGCGCAGCACCTCCCGGTCCGTGGCGATGCCGAGGGCGTACATGGCGCCGTGCCGGCCCTCCAGCCGGACGTTGCGCAGCTCGACCAGGCGGGGGCCGCCGTCCTTGTGCCGGACGGGGAAGACGCCGGCCCAGCTCTCGCCCTCGCCCATCACCCGGTCGAACAGGTCGAGGACGACGGCCAGGTCCTCCTCGGCGACCAGCAGCCGGGCGGCGTACTGGCCGAGCGCCTCGGCCGGGGTCCAGCCGAACAGCTCCTGCGCCTGCGGGCTCCACAGGATGATCCGGCCCTCGCGGTCGAGGACCACGGCGGCCACGCTGAGCACGTCGAGGAGGCCGCCCGCCTCGTCCCAGGCGGGCCGGGTCCGGCCGGGGCCGGTCCGGAATCCGTCGGTGGTGCCCATGCGAGGTCCTCCTTGCGCCCGCGCGCGGTGGGGGCGGCCCCGGGGGCCGGTGCCCGGCCGCGCCGGTTCCCACGGGAGCCGCGCCGGGCCCGGTCCCGCCGCTCGCGCCGCCGTCCGCCGCGCCGCGCTCTCCATCGTCCCTCGGATCCCGCGCGGCGCGCAGCCGGGCGTGGACGGGAGGGTCAGACGTCGGCCGGGCCCGCCGGGGCGGGGACGGCGGACGGGCCGCCGGGGGCGCGGGGGCCGTCCGGGAGCGGCAGGGCGAACCACACGGTCTTGCCCGCCGGGGAGGTGTGGTGCCCCCATCGGTCGGCGATCTGCTCGACGAGCCACATGCCGCGCCCGTTCTCGCTGTCCTTCGCGGCGAGCGAGCAGCGCGGCAGGGCGCCGCCGCGGTCGGTGACGCGGGCGACCAGGTGGCCGGGGGTGCGGGAGAGGGACAGCTCGACGTCGCCGGTGCCCTCGGGGACGTGCACGATCGCGTTGGTGACCAGTTCGGAGAGCAGGAGGGCGGCGTCGTCCGTGAGCGCGTCCAGTCCCCATTCGGCCAGCAGGCGCCGGGAGAAGGCGCGGGCGGCGGCGACGGAACGGGGGGAGGCGGGGAGTGAGATCGCGTGGGCCGGACGGTACGGGACGGCGGCCCGGGGGCGCGGGTCGGCGGCGCCGGACGGTGCTCCCGGGGCGCAGGGGCCCCAGGGGCCGCGCCACGGGCCGGCCGGCGGGGGACGACCGCGTCCGGGGTGCCCGGGAAGGCGTCCGCCGGGGACGCGGGGCTCAGGGTGTCACGGCTGGAAGCAGACATGAGGCTCTGTGCGATCGAGGGGGGACGCGAAGGCGGGACCGTGGGGGGCCGCGGGCTTCGCGGTGGTCTTGCCCACACTGGCGTGATTTCCGCCAGAGGTCTATACCCTCTGGGTCACGATGGGCCTGCGGAGCGCTATGTTCGCAGGTGACGGGCGCTTAACGGTACCTAAAGTCATGGTAAACACGGGGTGTGGTCCGCACTCCCCACGGCCGGCCGGGCGAGCGGGGCGGTGGCGGCCGGGGCCGGGCGGGGCGCGGCCTCCGTCCGCGCGCCCCCGTCCCGGCCGCCGTTTCCGCTACCTGCTCGGGCACTCCTTCCACGCCAGGTGGTAGATCGTGTTGATGCTGCCGTCCGTCGAGTCCATGGTCATGAAGCTGTTGGTCTTGGAGGGGTCGGACGTGCCGGCGTTGACGCGGAGTTCCGTGTTGATGTTGAAGTTGCGCCGCTCGCCGCAGGGCGCCCACACCAGTGAGCCCACCGGAACGGAGTCGGTGGCCTGCCAGTTGTCGCCGTAGGCGCCTCTGAAGGTGTGGGAGCTGGGCGTCGTCTGCGAGGAGCCCTGGAAGTAGTACGACGCCTTCTCGGTGCCGGTCGCCCCGGGCTCCAGCTTGGCGTAGCCGCGGTAGTCGGCGCTGGCGATGGCGTAGGTGAAGCCCTGCGGTACGTGCACGATCAGGTTGAGCTGGCAGTTCTTGCGGAAGTCGGTCGGCTTGGAGCCCAGGCCGACCTGGGCCAGGTAGTCGCTGTACGTGACGGTGAAGGCGGTGTTGTCGGGCGACACCGCGATGGCGGCCGTACCGGCCGGACAGCCCGAGCCGTTGACCGTCGCGATCTCGATGACGATCTTGTCCGGCGGCGGGTTGGTGATGACCGAGGGCTGCTGGGTGCCGAACGCCGAGGCGAACAGCGCGGCGAGCGCGCCGGCGGTGACCAGACCTGCGGGCATGGTGCTCCAATCGGTTGCCTTCGGGCGGCGCGGGCGGCCCGAGGGGACGGGGGGACCATTCCGCGGACGCCGCGGCCCGTGGCCTCCGGTTTCCGGCCTCCGGCGGAATGACGTGCCGGACCGGGAGAAGGGCAGGTCACGAGCGCGACAAGGCATGCCCATGACAATCTTCACGGCCCGCTGGGACGAGGAGCGTTCGAATGATAGGGAGCCCTACGGGGGTTGGCTAGGGCTCCGGCGACGCCCGGAGCGGCTGTCGGTCCGGCTGGAGGAGGCGACGCCGGAGCCCGAGGTGCGCTGCCGCGCCGCGCGGCCGGAGCCCGCGCCGCTTCGGGACGCGCGCCCACCGGGCGGCCGAGGCGGAGCGGCCGCGCGCCGCCACCGCCGCGTACACCGGCGGCGGTTCGCCGCGCGCCCTGCCGGACCGTGGCCGACCGGGGCCTGAACACGGCCCGTACGGGAGGGGCCCCGACGGGCGCCGCGCAGCCCCCTGGCAGAGTGTCGGCGAATACCGGCCGTTTCAGCCGTTCACCGCTCCGAAGGACGACATGATGACGCTCCGCTGCACCGTGCTCGACGACTACCAGGGCGTCGCCCTCTCCATGGCCGACTGGTCGGCCCTCGGCGACGCCGTCGACGTACGGGTCCTGCGCGAGCACGTGGCGGGACACGACCGGCTGGCGGAGGAGCTGGCCGACAGCGAGATCGTCGTCATCATGCGGGAACGCACCCCGTTCCCCGCCGAGTTGTTCGCCCGGCTGCCGAAGCTGCGGCTGCTGATCACCTCCGGCATGCGGAACGCGTCCGTCGACCTCGACGCGGCGGCCCGGCACGGCGTCACCGTCTGCGGGACGGACAGCAACCCCGAGCCGCCCGTCGAGCTGACCTGGGCGCTGCTCCTGGGGCTGGCCCGCGGCCTGGTCGCGGAGAACGCGGCACTGCGCGACGGCGGCCCCTGGCAGAGCACCGTCGGGGCGGACCTGCACGGACGGCGGCTGGGGCTGCTGGGGCTCGGCAAGACCGGTGGCCGGATGGCGCGGATCGGGCGGGCGTTCGGCATGGAGGTGGCGGCCTGGAGCCCCAACCTCACCGACGAGCGGGCCGCCGCCGCGGACGCCGTCCGGGTCGGCAGGGAGGAGCTCTTCTCGGAGAGCGACTTCGTCTCCGTCCACCTGGTGCTGGGCGAGCGGACCCGCGGGCTGGTCGGCGAGGCGGAGCTCCGGCTGATGCGGCCGACGGCCTACCTCGTCAACACCTCGCGGGCGGCCATCGTGGACCAGGACGCGCTGGCCCGCGCGCTGCGCGACGGCCGGATCGCCGGGGCGGGAGTCGACGTCTTCGACGAGGAGCCCCTCCCCGCCGACCACCCCTTCCGCACCCTCCCCCGCCTGCTGGCCACCCCGCACCTGGGCTACGTCACGGGGCGCAACTACACGGCGTACTTCACCCAGGCCGTGGAGGACATCACCGCCTTCCTGGCGGGCGAGCCGGTCCGGCGCCTGGCCTGACGCCTCGGCCGCCGGAGGGCGGCGGCGAACGGGCGCGCGGGGGCCGTCCCAGTGAGGACGACCACCCGCACGGCGGGAAGGGCCACCCGCACGGCGGGGTCACCGCCTTCACGCCGGGGGCTGCTTGCCCCGGCGGGAACGACCGCCCACGCGGCGGGGCCACCGCCCTCACGCCGCAAACTGCTTGCCCCGGCGGGAACGACCGCCCAGACGGCGGGCCACCATCCCACCGCCGGTGGCGACTTGCCCCGGACCGGAGGCCCGCCCGGGCGTTGACGACCCATCCCTCGGCAGGGGCGCCGCCCCGGCGGGAACCACCCGCACGACGGCGACAGCCGGACCAGCGCGACGGGTCGGCGCCTCCGCGTCAACAGCCCAGCTCCCAGGTGCCGTTCACCCGTCCGTCGCCAGCGCCAGTGCCCCCTCCGCATCCGCCTCCGTGTCGAAGACGACCCGTCCGGCCAGCCCCGTCGCGATCTCGTCCCGTTCGGCAGGCGTGTCGGCGCCGGTGACGAAGACCCCGGAGCGGGTGAAGGAGTCCTTCTCCGGGGGGATGACGTCGCCGGGGCGGACCCGGAGGTCGGCGGCGAGGACGGCGGGGTGTGCGGCGAGTTCGTCCCAGCCGCGTACGGCGCGGAGCCGGCCGGGCGGGGCGAAGAGGAAGTCGACGCGGGCGGCCCGGCCCGGTTCGGGCAGCGGCGGGGGCGTCCGGCCGAGCAGGTCGTCGACGAGGGTGCCGTAGAGCTCCAGGCCGGGGCGGGTGTGTTCGACGAGGGCGTGGATGAAGTCGCCGCCGCCGCGGCAGTGGAACTCGCCGAGGACGACGCCGGTGGCCGTCACCCACAGCTCGATGTGGAAGACGCCGCGGGTGATGCCTACGGCCTTGAGGCCGCGGGCCACCGCGTCGCGGGCGAGCCGGTCCGTCGCCTCGTCGAGGCCGGCGGGCTGCTGCTGGCTGGTGGAGATGAAGCCGTCGGTGACGGCCTTCCGGGTGAGGGCGAGCACCTGCGGCTCGCCGCCGAGCACGATGCCCTCGGCCGAGTACTCGTCGCCGGCGACGAAGGTCTCGACGAGGAAGTAGGGGGAGGCCGGCAGCGGACTCATGGCCTCCGACGGGAGCCGGAACTTCCTTACCGCCTCCGGCAGTTGCTCCGGGCCGTCGATGAGCGACACACCGATGCTGGCGAGGCCGTCGCGCGGTTTGACGACCCAGGGGCCGGGGCCGGTCTCCTCCAGGAAGCGCTCCGCTTCGGCGACGCCGGCGCAGACGGCGGTGCGGGGCTGCGGGAACCCCGCCTCGCGGAGCCGCTGCCGGCACAGGTCCTTGGTGCGGACGCACCGCACCGCGTCGGGGTCGTTGCCCGCGAGGCCGAGTTCCCGGGCGATGACGGCGGTCGGCAGCACGGACAGTTCGCGGACGGTCAGCACCGCGTCGATGGGCGGGCGGGTGGCGGCCCAGGCCCGGCACGCCTCGGGGTGGTGGACGTCGAGGGCGACCACCTCGTCGACGTGGTCGAGGTCCCGGGCGGTCGCGGACCGCAGGTTCTCGGGGGTGTCGGCGCCCACCAGGGTGACGCCGCGCCGCCGGGCCTGTTCGCTCAGCCGCCGGATCTGGTCCTGGCCCCAGGCCGGCATTCCGGTGTTTCCCATGACGAGGAGCGTCACATCTGCCATACGACCGGCTCACTTCCTCTGACGACGGATCGGTCGACTGATCGGATTGCAGGGATTCCTGACGAAGCGTAGCGGTTCGCCGTGGTTCGGGAAGGGTGGCCGGACGGGTGTCGTACCGGCGGGCGGCGCGCGAACCACCGCCGGGCACGGCCGACATTATTTCGGCCAGGGTCGGGAAAAGGCACCCGGCGGACTGGCCGCCGAACGCCGCAGCACTCCCATGCCATTTGCATATTCACCATGCAATCACTCTTCGTGAGACCGTGTGCGCGCATTTCAGGGGTCACTCCGCAATGGGTTCCGCAAGGGCCGGGCGAAGGTTTTCTCCGTCCACCGCGCGGCGCTGGTGACGGCCCGTCCCAGCCGTCCCATGGCGGGGAACGCCTTCCGGCCAGACCAGGCCGATTGACAGCCGGAACGGCCCTCCCTAACGTCATCGGCGTCATGCTTCCCGAAGGCGCGCGCCTCTCGCAGCGGCCTTCACACCGGCCGTTCCCGCGCTTTCCGGAAAACCTCCGGACGCGGCGGAACGGCCGACTGCCGTGCCTCTCTCCGCAACGCCCTCCCGCAATGCCGTCCGCTCCGTGGATTCCCGCTCTGGAGGCGCCCGTATGGCACCGGATCCCCTGCTCTCCCACCCGGATTTCACCGGCGCGGACCTGTCCGTGCTGGCGGAAATCGAAATGGATCTGGCCGAACGCCTGGACATGCTGGGCGACGACGGCGATCTCGTCGTGGTGGCCGGCCTGGTGGCCGCGCGCGTCGTGGACGCGGCCGTCCTGGAGAAAATCGTCGGCGACCGGTCCGGGGCCGGGCGGCCGCTCGATCTCGCCGCGCACGGAATTCCGGCCGCGGAATTCTCGCGTTTCCAGCGGCTCTGGTACCACTTCAAGGTGCCGTACGCGCGGGCGTCGCTGGTCTGGTGGCACCTGTTCTGCCTGGCCCTGGGGCGCGGCGCCGCCGTGGACGAGGCGCTGGAGCTGATGACGGGTTGGCTCGCCCCGCTGCACGGCGCCCTCCCCGACGCCCTCGCGCGGGCCGGCGTCGCGACCGGGCTCCCCGGGGAGACGGTCGTCGTCACGGCGGACGAGACGGGCGGGCTGCGGGCCCTCACGGCGGCCGTCCGGCTGGACGCGCCGCTGCTCGCGGTGGACGACGTACGGGCGGCCGCGGCGGCCGGGCGGACGCTGGGCCGCCGGGTGGTCACCGCCGACCCGGAGCTCGGTCCCGTACCGGCGGGCGGGCGGGCCGCCCTGTGGCTCGGCCCGCCCCCGCCCTGGACGGCCTGCCGGAGCGGGCCCGCCGGGACTGGGAGGCCCTGCCCGCGGAGGAGCGGGAGGAGCTGCTGGCCGGCTTCGAACGGCGGATCACCTCCGTCGAGCGGGTCCGGCTGCACGCAGGCGAGACGGAACTCGACAACCGGGCCGTCGCCGCCGAGATCGCCGCCTGCCGCGCCCTCCCGCCGGCCGAGTGGAGCGGTACGCGGCTGGTGCTGGCGACGCTGCTGCGCTGCTGGCAGGAGGCCGGGTTCGTGCTCCAGGAGCTCAACCAGTCGCTGCTGTCGTTCGCCTCCCTCTCCCTGTTCCTGCTGCGCAAGTCCCGCGGCTACGCCCGGCTGCTGGGCGAGGCCGAGCCGCCGGAGGCGACCGCCCCCGACGTCCTGGCGGCGGCCCGCGGGCTGGGCGGCCTGCGCGCCCGCGTCGAGGAGCGGTACGAGCGGTGCCTGCACTTCGACGGGAGCAACTGGGAGCGCCGCGAGTTCCTGCTGCCGCTGTCCGTGTACCGGCGCAGCGCGCGCGTCCCCGACGGGCTGCCGGAGCGGCTGTACGCCGAGACGGGCGCGGAGTTCACCGGCCGCACGGGCTCGGCCGAGGAGTGGGACGTCTTCCTGGAACGGGTGCTGGAGGCGGGGAGTTCGCCGACGCGGGCGCTGCAGGCGGTGGCGCACTGGGCGGCGGACGCCGAGGACCTGCCGGTGGACCTGGCGGTGTTCACGGTTCCGGTGGGCCGGAAGCTGGACGAGCCGTGGACGATGGAGTTCACGGACCTGTTCTGCTACACGGGCTTCCGCACCGGCTTCCGCCCGGAGGAGTTCGGCATCGCCAACGGCCGGCTGCTGATGTACAACGTGATCGCCCAGCGGATGCGCTACAACGCGGTGAAGAAGGCGCAGAACTACGCGCCGGTCATGCGGTTCGCCCCGCAGGGGTTCAACCTGCCGGACATCGCCGTCGCGGAGGACGCGTTCCACGGCGGGCACGCCGCGGCGGGCATCCGGCTGGCCTGCCGGCTCCCCATCACCGTCCGGTACCGCGACCGCGACTGGAACGGGCTGGCGGACGTCCGGCTGAACCGTTCGGCGTACAGCCGGGAGAACCGGTTCCGGCCGCGGGACATGGTGCTCGGCCACCGCTACACGCAGTGGGCGAAGGGGCTGGCCGACGCGGCGTACCGCAGGGGCCTCAGCTTCGACGACAAGTGGACCGACAAGGTCAAGGACCTCGACCTGTGAGGGCGGAACGGGTGATGGGCGAGGCGTCGGCAACCCGGGCCGAGGCGCCCGGGGCGGTGGTCGAGGCGCTGCCCGGCGGCGAGGGCTGCGTGGTGCGGCTGGGCGACCGGACGGTCCGCGTCCCGGCGCGCTGCCCGCACCGCGGCGCGCCGCTCGCGGCCGCGCTGGTGACCGGCACGTTCCTGGAGTGCCCCTGGCACGGGGCCACCTTCGACCTGCGCACCGGCCACCGGGTGCGCGGTCCGCACTGCGCCGACCTGGCCGTCCGGCCCGTACCGGCGGACGGCACGGCGGATCCGGAGGAGGGAAGCACATGACATACGTGATCACCGAGCCGTGTATCGACGTCAAGGACGGCGCCTGTGTGGACGTCTGTCCCGTCGACTGCATCGAGGGCGCGGAGGCGGAGGCGCCGCAGTTCTACATCGACCCCGCCCGCTGCGTCGACTGCGACCTGTGCGCCACCGTCTGTCCGGTGGACGCGATATTCCGCGAGGAGGAACTGCCGGAGGAGTGGGTGCACTTCACGGCCGTCAACGCCGACTACTTCACCGAGCGGGCGGAGGCGTGATGACGGCGCGATCCGATGCCGACGACCTGTCCATCATCCGCTGGGCCAACGCCCGGATCGGCGACGCGGCCACCTCGCTGCACGTCCCGCACGGCGAGCGGCCGGTGCACATGCACGGCGCGGACGCCACCGGTGTCGGGCTGGTGAGCAACGGCGCGATCGGGGCGGACGTCATCCGGCTGCCGGCCGGGGCCGGTTTCCCGCCGCACACCCACCCCGGCCACCACGTCCTGGTGGTCCTGGGCGGTCTCGGCACGATCACCTACAACGGACGCGTTCACCCCACCGAGGCGGGCCAGATCTACCTGGTCGAGGGGGCCGTGTCACACGCCGTCGGCGCGATCTCCGACCACGTCCTGCTGGCCATCGGCGCCCCGCACATGCCGGTGGAGTCCGAGCGGCGGATGGAGGTCGTGGTCTACGAGGAGGTGCTGAGCGAGATCGGCAACCTGCACTGTCTCATCTGCGACATTAAATCCCAGTTGCCGGCGTACCTGCACGACGTGGGGTGCCCGCACTGTCCCTGCCACGACTGCGCGGTCCCGGACCCGACCCGGCGCTGACCGGTCCACCCGATACTTCTCCCGGCCCCCAGGAGCCGTCATGGCCACCTCTCGTTACCACACCCAGGTCACCCACCCGGGACTGACCGCGCTCAGGGCGGAGATCGAACCCGCCCGCAAGGGCGTCCTCACCCACCCGATGTACCACAGCGTCACCACCCCGGAGGCGGCGCGGATTTTCATGGAGCACCACGTGTTCGCCGTCTGGGACTTCATGTCCCTCCTCACCAGTCTGCAACGGCAGTTGACCTGTGTGGAGGTGCCCTGGGTGCCGCGCGGCCCGGTGGCCAGCCGTCGGCTCGTCAACGAGATCACGCTCGTGGAGGAGAGCGACGCCTACGACGACGGTTTCATCAGCCACTTCGAGCTCTACCGGGCCGCGATGGACGACGTGGGGGCGGACACCGGGCCCGTCGACGCGTTCGTCCGGGAGCTGCGGTCCGGCACGCCCGTGTCCGAGGCACTGCGCACGGCCCGGGTGCCGGAGCCGTCGGCTCGGTTCGTCGAGGCCACCTGGACGGTGCTGGAGACGGCTCCCGTGCACTGCCAGGCGGCGGTCTTCGCGTTCGGCCGCGAGGACCTCATCCCGGAGATGTTCGAGCAGGTGGTACGCATCGAGGACGCGGACGGCCGGCTGGCCCTGTTCCGGGACTACCTGGAGCGGCACATCGAGGTCGACGCGGACGAACACACGCCGATGGCGATGCACATGCTCGTGGACGTGTGCGGGGACGACGCCGGGAAGTGGAAGCGGTGCGCGGAAGCGGTGCGTTCGGCACTGCACGCGCGGGCCGACCTGTGGACGGCGATCACCGACGCGATCGTGGCGGGGTGTCCCGCCGGCCCGTCCGGCGTTTGAGGGCAGCGCCCGTCAGCCCGTCCGGCGTCTGAGGACAACCG
Source organism: Streptomyces sp. CA-181903 (assembly GCF_050937075.1). Classification (NCBI taxonomy): domain Bacteria; kingdom Bacillati; phylum Actinomycetota; class Actinomycetes; order Kitasatosporales; family Streptomycetaceae; genus Streptomyces; species Streptomyces sp. CA-181903. The sequence continues at coordinate 6,636,520 of NZ_JBNJLY010000001.1, read as the reverse complement.
CGCGGAGCGCGGTTTCGGGGGTGCGGGGGCGCAGCCCCCGCAGAAACGGTGAAAGGGCGGGCCGGGGGCAACTCCAACGGTCCCTGCGGCAGCCCCGGCCCGCACAGACAAGGAGACCCGAGTGCTCACCGACCCCCGCACCGGCCACCCCCGCCCCCACCCGGCCGCGTCCGGCGGCCCGGGCACGGCCGAGTCCCCCGACACCGCCGTGGCCGCTGCCCGCCGAGCCCTCCCCGCCTGGTCCGGCCTGACGGCCCGCGAGCGAGCCCGCCGCCTCCTGCGCTTCGCGGCCACGCTGGAGGACACGGCCGGCGAGTACGCGGCGGCCGAACGAGCGGGCACCGGCAAGCCGTTCGCCGACGCCGCCGCCGAAGTGGCGCAGTGCGCCGACCTCATCCGCTTCTACGCCGGCGCGGCCCGCACGGACCTCGCCCCGTCCGGAGGCCACCGGCTGCCGGGCAGGGAGAGCTGGGTCCGCTGGGAGCCGCTGGGCGTGGTCGCGGCGGTGGTGCCGTGGAACTACCCGCTGCTGATGGCGGTCTGGCGGTTCGCCCCGGCACTGGCGGCGGGCAACACGGTCGTCGTCAAGCCGGCGGAGACGACGCCGGACAGCGCCGTGCTGGCCGCCCGGCACGCGCACGAGGAGCTGGGCCCCGGCGTACTGACCGCGCTGCCCGGCGGCCGGGAGACCGGCCGGCGGCTCGTGGGCCACGAGGGCGTCGACGCCGTCGCGTTCACCGGCAGCCGGGCGGGCGGGCTGGACGTGGCGGCCCGCGCGGGGGTGCGCCGGGTGAGCCTCGAACTGGGCGGAAACTGCCCGGCGTTGGTGCTGCCGGACGCCCCCGAGTACACCTGGGAGCGGCTCGCCGCCGCCTGTGTGTACAACGCGGGCCAGTCCTGCGCCGCCCCGGCCCGGGTGCTCACCCCGCGCTCGTGCTACGAGCGGACGGTGACCGGGCTGGCCGGCGTGCTGGCCGCCCGGCGGGCGGGAGCGGACTTCGGGCCGCTGAACAACCCCGAGCAGCTCAAGCGGTTCGACGGGCTGCTGGCGGCGAGCCGGGCCGGCGTCCGGCACGTGGCGCCCGTCGCGCCCGCCGAGGACGAGCGGGACGGCTACTGGCGGCCGGCGACGCTCCTCGCGGACCTGCCGGACGACGATCCGGCCGTGTGCGAGGAGGTGTTCGGTCCGGTGCTCACCGTCCAGGCCGTACCGGACGCGGAGGCGGAGGAGGCGCTGGTCCGGGCCGCAAACGGCATGCCGCACGCGCTCGCCGCGAGCGTGTGGGGCTCGGCCGTGCCCGCCGTCCTGCGGCTGGCGGGCGCGCTGGACGCGGGCGAGGTGTGGGTCAACTGCCACCTGGAGCAGACGGCCGAACTCCCGCACGGCGGGCGGCGGCAGTCCGGTCAGGGCACCGATCTGAGCGTGCTGGCGCTCGCCGAGTACCAGCGGCCCAAGACCGTGACGGTGGCCCTGGAGTGAACCCCGGGTGTCCCCCGGGGGCGGACCCCTGGAATGACATCCTCCACCATGCGTTTCGCACGGCCCGTTGGTGACACGTGTGACTGGTCCCGCTCCCCCCGGCGTGGAAATCTCGACGCATCGCAGCCGAGGTGCCGAGGGGGATCGCATGGACAAGCGGTACGAGGTCTACAGCCTGGCCGACCGGCACTTCTACGAGACCCCGGACCGTCTGCCCACCCTCGCCGGCACCAGCACGGAGGACGGGCTGTTCGAGACCGCCCGGCGGCCGGTGCCGGACGGCTGGGCCACCGCCCGCAGCGGCGACTGGCTGAACCTCTTCCCGGCGGGCCCGGACGGCGGGCCGCTCCCCGGGCAGCCGCTCCAGGGCTGGAAGATCCACGTCTCCTCGACCGCCGGCACGGCGGACAAGACGGCGGCCGACGTCTGGGACTACTGCGTACCCCGGGGCATCCCGTTCAAGTTCGTGCCCGGGCCGCACCTGCTGCACCTGCGCAACACCAAGTACGCGGGCCGCGACCACAGCGGCAAGTTCGTCACCGTCTACCCGGCGGACGAGGAGCAGTTGCGCACGACGCTGGAGGAACTGGACGCGCTCCTCGGCGGCCGGCCCGGACCGTACATCCTCACCGACCTCCGCTGGAACGCGGGCCCGCTCTACGTCCGGTACGGCGCCTTCGCCCGCCGCTTCTGCGTCGACGAGCGCGGCACGCTCGTCCCGGCGATCGAGGACGGCACCGGCCGGCTCGTCCCTGACCCGCGGGACCCGGCGTTCCGGGTGCCGTCCTGGGTGACCCTCCCCGCGTTCCTCGAACCGCACCTGGCGGCCCGCAACGCGACCACGGTGGCCGACCTGCCCTACCGCATCGAGAAGGCGCTGCACTTCTCCAACGGCGGCGGCGTCTACCGCGGCACCGACACCCGCGACGGGCGGAAGGTCGTCCTCAAGGAGGGCCGGCCGCACGCCGGGCTCGCCAACGACGGGGCGGACGCCGTCGCCCGGCTGGAGCGCGAACGCGACGCGCTGGAACGCCTCGCGGGACTCGACGCCGCGCCCGGGCTGCGCGACTGGTTCACGCTCGGCGAGCACAGCTTCCTGGTGATGGACTTCGTCGAGGGCAGACCGCTCAACTCCTTCTTCGCCGAACGCCATCCGCTGCTCGCCGCCGAGCCCGACCCGGCCGCCGTCGCCGCGTACACCGCGTGGGCGCTGCGGATCCACCGGGCGGTGGAGGAGGCCGTCGAGGCGCTCCATTCGCGCGGGCTGGTCTTCAACGACCTGCACATGTTCAACATCATGGTGGCGCCCGACGAACGGTCGGTCACCCTCATCGACTTCGAGGCCGCCGCACCGGCGAGCGAGCACGGCCGGCAGGTCGTCGCCCACCCCGGCTTCTTCGCCCCGCCGGACCGCCGGGGCCGGGACGTGGACCGGTACGCGCTGGCCTGTCTGCGGCTGGCCCTGTTCCTGCCGATCACCACCCTCTTCGTCATCGACCGGGAGCACGCCGCGCACCTCGCCGAGGTGATCGCCGCGCAATTCCCGGGCGTCCCCCGGGAGTTCCTGGACGAGGCGGTCGCCGAGATCACCCGCGAGGCGGGGACCGTACCCGGGTCCGGCCCCGGGACGCGCCCGGCCGCCCGGCCGCCCCGGCCCGGCGACTGGCCGGCGAGCCGCGACTCCATGGTCCGCGCCCTCCTCGCCTCCGCCACGCCCGAACGCGACGACCGCCTCTTCCCGGGCGACATCGCCCAGTTCGGCGACGGCGGCGGGCTCGGCCTGGCGCACGGCGCGGCCGGAGTGCTGTACGCCCTGGAGGAAGCGGGCGCGCCCCGCTACGAGGCGGGCGAGCAGTGGCTGCTCGACCACACCGACCCGCTGCCGCCCGGCACCCCGCTCGGCCTCTACGACGGCGTCGCCGGAGCCGCGTTCGTCCTCGACCGGCTCGGCCACACCGGACGCGCCCTCGACCTCACCGAGGCGATCCTGCGCGAGAACTGGCCACAGCTCTCGGCCGATCTGAACGGCGGCCTGTCCGGCCTCGGGCTCCTCCTCGACCACCTCGCCGGCTCCACCGGCGACTCCACCCTGCGCGACCACGCCCTGCGGGCCGCCCAGATCCTCGCCGACCGCCTGGCCGCCGACTCCGACGGCTCCGGAGGGTCCGGTGACCCCGCCGGACCGGCGTCCGGCCGCCGCGCCGGGCTGCTGCGCGGCGCGACCGGATCCGCCCTCCTCTTCCTCCGGCTGTACGACCGGACGGGCGCCCCCGACCTGCTGGAGCTGGCCGGCCGGGCACTCCGCGCGGACCTGGCCCGCTGCGTCACCACCGGCAACGGGACGCTGGAGGTCGACGAGGGCTGGCGGACCATGCCGTACGTGGGAGAGGGCAGCGTGGGCATCGGAATGGTCCTCGACGACTTCCTCGCGGCGGCCGGCGGGGAACCCGATCCGGCCCTGTCCGCCGCCCGCGACGGCATCCTGGCCGCGGCCCGGGCCCGCTTCTACGCCCAGCCGGGCCTGTTCCAGGGCCGCGCGGGCATGGTCCTGCACCTCGCCCGCACCACCGCCCCCGGCGCCACCCCGGGGCAGCTGGCCGCGCAGGTCGACGCCCTCGACTGGTACGCCATGGGCTACCGGGGCGAACTCGCCTTCCCCGGCCACCAGATGATGCGGCTCTCCATGGACCTCGCCACCGGAACGGCCGGCTGCCTGCTGGCCCTGGCCGCCGCGGCCGGCGACCGCCCGGCCCGCCTGCCGTTCCTCCCGCCCCTCCCGCCCGCGCCACTCGCGGGCCCCTGAACCCGGCACCGCCGTTCGGCGGGGCCGTAGCACAGCACCGACAGTCCCCGAGAAAGGAAACCATCATGGCGCTTCTCGACCTGCAGAGCCTGGAGTCCGACGAGCTGCACGGCGGCGGCGGCGCGAGCACCGCGAGCCTGCTCTCCTGCGTCAGCACCGCGAGCGTGCTCCTCTGTCTGTGACGCGACGTCTGGTTTGAGGCCCTGGCCGGCTCTCCCCCGCGGGGGCCGGCCGGGGTCCGGCCGTAAGCGGTGGGATTGCCCCGGCCCCGCCCTTTCACCGTTTCTTGCGGGGGCAAGCCCCCGCACCCCGAAACCGCGCTCCGCGCGGTTGTCCTCAAACTCCCCCAGAGGGGGCACCCCCAACGGGCTGGAAAACCAGCCCGTCCGGCGTTTGAGGACAAGCGGCGAAGCCGCGAAAAGGGGGTCCGGGGCGCAGCCCCAGGAAACGGTGAAAGGGCGGGGCCGGGGCACACCCACCCCACCTCGACCCCAAGGCGGTGACCCCATGACGCCCGGCGACCGACTCCTCCTGACCACCACACGCCACAGCGCGACCCGAGCCACCGCCCTGACCGCACTCAGCCTCACCTCGGCCGGCACAGCCCTCCTCCTCCCCGCGACCCTCGGCCACGCCGTGGACCTCCTGCTGGCCCGCGACGGCGCAGCCACCCGCTGGGTGGCACTGTGCGCCGCACTGCTCGCGGTCCCCGCCGCCCTCGACGCCGTAGCCGACCTCCTCACCGGCACCACCACCGCCCGCTCCACCGCCTGGCTGCGCCACCGACTGCTCCGGCACATGCTGGCCGCCGGCCCGCGCGCCACCGCCGACGCCCCGCCCGGCGACCTGGTCACCCGCCTCGTCGGGAACACGGCGGACGCCGGCGCCGCGCCGGGCACCCTCGCCGCCACCGTCGCGTCGGTGGCCGGCCCGCTGGGCGGCGTCGTCGCGCTCGCCCTCATCGACCCCTGGCTCGCCGTCGCGTTCCTCGCGGGCGCGCCCCTGCTCGTCCTCCTCCTCCGCGCGTTCGCCCGCGCCTCCACCGACTGCGCCGCCCGCTACCAACGGCTCCAGGGCGACATCGCGGGGCGGCTGGCCGAGGCGCTGACCGGAGCGAGGACCATCGCCGCCGCGGGCACGGCCGACCGCGAACGCGCCCGGATCCTGCGGCCGTTGAGCGGCCTGTCGCGGCAGGGGCACCGGGTCTGGCGCGTCCAGGGCCGGGCCGCCGCGCGCGCCGTCACCCTCGTACCGCTGCTCCAGATCGCCGTCCTCGCCGTCGCCGGCCTGCGGCTGTCCCAGGGGCGGATCAGCGTCGGCGACGTCCTGGCCGCCTCCCGGTACGCGGTGCTGGCCACCGGAGTGGGCATGCTGGTCGGGCAGTTGAGCGGTCTGGTACGCGCCCGGGCCGCCGCAGGCCGGCTGGCCGAAGTGCTCGCCGTCCCCGCCCCGGCGTACGGGACCCGGCCGGCGCCGCCCGGCGACGGCACCCTCGAACTGCGCGGCGTCACCGCCGTACGCGGCGGCCGGACCGTCCTGCGCGACGTCGACCTCACCGTTCCGGGCGGCACCTCGGTGGCCGTCGTCGGCCGGTCCGGCACCGGCAAGTCGGTGCTGGCCGCGCTCGCCGGGCGGCTCGCCGACCCGGACGCGGGAACGGTCGCGCTGGACGGCGTCCCGTTGCCGGAGCTGAGCCACGACGCGCTGCGGCACTCCGTCGGCTACGCCTTCGAACGGCCCGCCCTCCTCGGCGGCACGATCGGCGGCACGATCGCCTTCGGCGCGGCCGACCCGGGGCACCCGGCGGTGACCGCCGCCGCGCGCGCGGCCTGCGCGGACGGCTTCGTCCGCCGGCTGCCGGAGGGGTACGCGACGCCGTGCGCGGCGGCGCCCCTGTCCGGCGGCGAGGCCCAACGCCTTGGCCTGGCTCGGGCGTTCGCCCACGCGGAGCGCGTCCTCGTGCTCGACGACGCCACGTCCAGCCTGGACTCCCCCACCGAACGCGAGGTCGGCCGTGCGCTGCTGCACGACGTCGCCGCCCGCACCCGGCTGATCGTCGCCCACCGCGCGTCGACGGCCGCCCGCGCGGACCGCGTCGTCTGGCTCGACGACGGCCGGGTGCGGGCCGCCGGGCCGCATACGGAGCTGTGGCGGCTGCCCGAGTACCGGGCGGTGTTCGGTGCCTGAGCCCGGCCGTACGCCGTCGACCGCCCGGCAGGGACTGCGGTTCCTCGCCGCCCGGCGGGGCGCCCTGGCCCGGCTCGCCGGCTGGTCGGTGCTGGAGGCGGGGCACACCTTCGCCCTGGGCTACGCGCTGGCCCGGGCCCTGGACCGGGGGTTCCTCGCCGGCCGGGCGGCCACCGGCCTCGGCTGGCTCGGCCTGGCCGCGCTCGCCGTCCTCGCCGGCGCGTACGGCACCGGGCGCACCTACCGCGCCACCGCCGACCTGGTGGAACCGCTGCGCGACGGCCTCGTCCGGCGGGTGGTCGGCCGGGCCCTCGTGGACGGCGACGGCGCGGCGGTCTCCCGCCTCACCCACCAGGTGGAGATCGCCCGCGACACGTTCGCGGGGCTCGTGATGGTCTCCCGCTCCTTCGTCTTCACGGCCGGCGGCGCACTGGCCGGGCTGTGCGCCCTGGCGCCCGCCCTGCTACTGGCCGTGGTGCCGCCGCTGCTGCTGGGGCTGCTGCTGTTCCTGGTGACGCTACGGGTTCTGGCCCGCCGCCAGGAAGCCGTGCTGGTGGCGGACGAGGCACTCGCACGCTCCCTCGACGAAGTGGCGCGCGGGCTGCGCGACATCACGGCGGGCGGCGCGGAGCGGCGCGTCGCCGCCGCGACCGGCGCCCTCGTCGACGCCGAACGCGACGCGGCCCGCGCCCTGGCCCGCTGGTCCCTCGTCCGCGTCGCCGCCCTGACCCTCGCGGGCCGCCTCCCGGTGATCCTGCTCCTGGTCCTGGCCCCCTGGCTCCTGGACCACGGCACCACCCCCGGCGCCTTCGTCGGCGCGCTGGCCTATGTGACGCAGTCCCTCCTCCCGGCGGTCCAGGAACTCGTGCACGGCCTGGGCGCGAGCGGGGCGCGACTCGCGGTGGTCATACGGCGGTTGACGGCGGGGACGGGGGCGGATGCGGGGGACGGCGTCGTGGAACGGCCGCCGGCAGGGAGGCTGACGGCGGAGGCGGAGACGGCCCAGCGCACCCCGGCCCGCCTCCCGCGGGCCGACGGCACCACGGCGGCCACGCCGCCCGCGCCGGCGCCGGACGCGCCGCACCCGCCCGACCGCCCCGCCCGACCCGCGCCCCGGACGCCGTCCGCCACCGCCTCCCCCGCCCTCGAACTGCGCGGCGTCACCTTCGCCTACGGCCCCCACGCCGCCCCCGTCGTCCACGCGCTGGACCTGAGCGTCCCGCCGGGGGCCCGGCTCGCCGTCGTGGGGCCGAGCGGGATCGGAAAGTCGACGCTGACCGGGCTGGCGGCCGGGCTGCTGGTGCCCGTCCGCGGTGAGGTCACCGTCGGGGGGCTGCCCGCGCGGGACGCGGCGGCGCGGGCCGGGCGGGTGCTGATTCCGCAGGAGGCGTATGTGTTCTCGGGGACTTTGGCCGAGAACCTCGGCTATTTCCGGCCGGATCCGGTGCCCGAGGACGAGCTGTGGGCGGCGGTCCGAGCCGTCGGCATGGCCGGACTGGCCGAGCGGCTGGGCGGGTTGGGGGCGGTCGTGGCGCCCGCCGGGCTCTCCGCGGGCGAGCGGCAGTGGATCGCGCTCGCGCGGGCGTACCTGTCGCCGGCGCCCCTGGCGCTGCTGGACGAGGCGACCTGCCACCTGGACCCGGCCGCCGAGGCCCGCGCCGAGGACGCGTTCGCCCGGCGGCCGGGCGGCACCCTGGTCGTCGTCGCCCACCGGGCCGCGTCGGCGCTCCGCGCGGACCGGGTGCTGGTGATGGACGGGCCGCACACGGTGTGCGGGGACCACGCGGAGCTGCTCCGCGCGTCCCCGCTGTACCGCGGCCTGATGGCGGAGGCGGCGGCCGGGGGCCCGTCAGACCCAGCCGGCCCCCTGGGCGACTCTTATGGCATCGACCCGGTTGCGCGCGCCGGTCTTCCGGGTGATGGCGCACATGTAGTTGCGCACGGTGCCGTGCGACAGGTGCAGGCTGCGGGCGATCTCCCCGACACCGGCGCCCTCGGCGGCGAGTGAGAGGACGGTCAGCTCACGGCGGGTGAGCGGGATCTCGGACGCCTCCAGGAAGCCGAAGCCGAGGGACTCGTCGATGTAGCGTTCGCCTTTGGCGACGTGCCGGATGCCCTCGACCAGCCGGTCCGGTGAAGCGTTTTTGCTCAGGTACCCCAAGGCGCCCTCCTCGTACGCCCGGCGCAGCGGCCCCGGCCGCTCCGCGGTGGCCAGCGCCAGCAGGGCGGGGCGCGCGCTCCCCTCGGCGCATCCGCCGGACAGCTCGCGCAGGCCCGGTCCGGCCGCGTGGGGGCTGTCCATGTCGACGACGCAGACGCGCGGCCGCACCGTCCGCGCGGTGAGGACCGCCCGGCGCCACGGCGCGGCATGCACCTCGAACTCCGGCTCTCTTCCGATCAGTTCCATGAGGGCGGTGCGCAGCAGCGACGTGTCGTGCACCAGGAGAACTCGAATCACGGATCCCGTCCCACCCTTCCCGTTTCCCCCGTTGTGCGACTTGCTCGGGGCACGTCAACAATTCATACCGGCGTGTGCCACGGTCACGGGCGGGGATCACTGACCCGCAGGGGGCGCAAGGGCGCAAAACTTCCGTCACGCGCGCCCCAAGTTCACTCGAACGCGCCTCCCGGAACCCTTGAAAGCGCAGTACCCCCCTGATCCGTCAAGGCCGTGTGGTTCGCCGACACCGGATTCCCCGAAAACCGATGCGGCAGTCGGGGCGGACGGGAGAAGGATGGCTTCCGGTTGAGGGCGGGCGGGAGAAGGACGGCTTCCGGTCGTGGGCGGGCATCAGGCGCCCGTGAAGCGGGCCAGGACGTACAGGGCGGGCCCGGACAGATCGCCGTCCGGGGCGCCCGGAACCTCCGCGGTCTCCCCGGTCTCCGCAGCCTCTACGGCACCGGAGGTGTCCGTGGGGTCCGAGGCGCCCACGGCCCCCGGGGCATCCGTGTCGTCGTACATGCCGAGCACCCGGAACCCGTGCTCGGACAGGTGGTGCTCCAACTCCATCGGATACAGCAGCCGGAAGCGCACGTGGTCCGTCAGCGGCGCCCGCCCGGGGACGCGCCACAGCCGCCTGCGGGTGAGGAGCTGCCGACGGCGGTCGAGGGTGTACGTGGCCTCGGCGGTGGCGGTGAACGAGGGCGCGGCGAGGGTGAAGTGGCGCTGGAACGCGGCGTCCTCGGGGTCGGCGAGCGGGTTGGGCACATGGATGAACAGCAGGGCGCCGGGCCGGCAGTGGACGGCGAAGGTCTCCACCGCGCCGGACACGTCCGCGTTGGCGTGCAGGTTGGACAGCGCCCACCCGAAGCAGGTGACGGCGTCGAAGGTGCGGCCCAGGCGCAGGCTCCGCATGTCGCCGACGCGGTAGTCGGGGCCGGGCCGGCGCTCGCGGGCGAAGGCGAGCATGCCTTCCTGGCAGTCGAAGCCGACGCAGTCCACCCCCGCCTCGGTGAAGAACTCGACGTGCCGGCCGGTGCCGCAGCCGGCGTCGAGCAGCGTCCTGATGCCGCCGGGGGCGTGCGCGGCGAACAGCCGTGCGCAGAACCGGGGGATGTCCTTCTCCGTCCCCGGGTACATCTCCTCGTACAGCTCCGGGTGGTCGTAGAGCAGGTTGCTCAGCAGAGGGTCCATCACTGCCTCTCACACGGCGGTGCCTCTCACACGGCGGTGCCGCCTGGCTCGGTGTCGAAGGTGATGCGCGCCGCCAGCCCGGCCACCAGGGCGTCGAGGGCGTCCGCGTCCGGGGCGGCGGCGACGAAGACCGCGGGCCGGGAGTACGAGTCCCGGGCGGGCCCGACGACATCGCCGGGCGCGACGTGGAGGTGGGCCGCCAGCACGGCCGGGTGCCGGCGGACCTCGTCCCAGCCGTGGACGGCGCGCAGCCGTCCGGGCGGCGCGAGCGGGAACTCGGCGCGGGCCGCGCCCGACGCGGCGGGTATGGGCGCCGGGGCGCGGCCGAGCAGGTCGTCGAGGAGGGTGCCGTACAACTCCAGCCCGGGGCGGGTGTGTTCGACCAGCGCGTGGATGTAGTCGCCGCCGCCGCGGTCGTGCAGCTCGCCCAGGACGACGCCGTCCGGGGTCACCCAGAACTCGACGTGGAAGATCCCCGGGTGACTCCGGCGGCCGTGAGCGCGCGGGCCACCGCGTCGGCCGCCTCCCCGGCCGTCGCCGCGTCCAGCCCCGCGGGCACCCGCTGACTGGTTTCCACGAACCCCTCCCCCGTCCCCTTGCGGGTGAGGGCGAGGACGCGGGGGACGCCGCCGACGAGGACGCCCTCGGCGGAGTACTCGGCCCCCTCGACGAACGTCTCGACGAGGAAGCCGGCGGCCACGGGCAGCGCCCCCATGGCCGCCGGCGGCGCCCCGAACTTCCGCATCGCCTCCGGCAGTTGCTCCGGCCGGTCGATCCGGGACACGCCGATGCCGGCCAGGCCGTCGCGCGGCTTGACGATCCACGGGCCGGGAGGGTTCGCCCGCAGGAACCGCTCGGCGTCGGCGCGGTCCGCGCAGAGCGCGGTACGGGGCTGGGCGAAGCCCGCCGCGCGCAGCCGCTCCCGGCACAGGTCCTTGTTGCGGACCCGGCGCACGGCCTCGGGATCGTTGCCCGCCACGCCCAGCTCCCGGGCGATCACCGCGGCGGGGAGGACGGACAGTTCCCGGATCGTGACCACCGCGGACACGGCGGGCCGGCCGGCTGCCCAGGCCCGGCAGGCGTCGGCGTCGTGGACCTCCAGCGGCAGCACCGTGTCATAGCGGGCAAGCTCGTCCGGCGCTGCCGTCCGCAGGTTGCCCGGCGTGTCGGCGCCGATCAGGGCGAGCCCGCGACGCCGGGCCTGCTCGCACAGCCGCCGCAACTGGTCGCGGGCCCAAGGCGTCAGGGCGGTGCAGCCCAGGACGAGGAGCGTCTCCTCCGTCACGCCGACCGACTCCCTCTCCACCGAAGGTGCCGACGGACGGGCCGCCTACGGGTCACCGGTCGCGCCGTCGGGCAGGGCCCTACGAGTATGCGCACCCGCGGGATGCCTGCCAACCACGGACGACCGGATGGGCGCACCGAGGGGTCGGGAAGCGGCCACCGGGCGGGCGAACGGGCGGGGGTGGACGGGCAGGCGGGCGAGGGACGCTGCTTCGGGGCGCGGTGCGTGACGCCGGCCGCCGCCTGACACCGGGGCCGCCGGCGTACGACGCCGGCGGCGCAGCGGGTGACGAACGCGTCCGGCGACGTCAGGCGCGGACGAATCCGGCCGGGTCGGCCAGGTAGCGGTCGAGGTCCGGGTCCTCGTGAAGTGGGTAGAACTCGTCGAAGACGCGCCACTCCGGGCCCAGTTCGGCGCGGAGCCGGTCAAGCGCCCGGCTCACAGCCTCGTTGAAGTCCTGGCACTCCGCTTCGCGCCACGGCCCGGGATCCGGAGGGTAGTTCCAATTCAACGACGTGTCGTAGCGGGCTATCAGCCCGTTCAGGACGTCGCGGAGGTCGCGGCTGACCGGCAGCCGGTCCACCTCGATCGCGTACCCCCACTCCCCCTGGTCCTCCGAGGCCGCCCACAGGGCCACCCCTGATCCGGCGTCGAAGAAGAACCTGGCGGTGGGCATGGCGTCGGCCTCTCGGTAGATGCGTCGCTGGGCGCATCGGCTCAAGCAGCAGCCACCACGGTACTCAAGGACCGGTCGGGCCTCTCGCGGTCGTAGCCGACGGCCGCGACACGGCCGGGCGAACCGGGGGCGATCGCGGCCCACCGCTCGCGTGATGCCGCGCCGGGCCGCCGGGGCCCCCAGGCCCGAAAACCCTCGCCACCGTCAGGAATCGAGCCGGATCCTTACCCTGCGGTTCTGCCGGCCCTTGCTCTCCACCTTGGTGACGGTCACCCGGCCGACCTGTCGGGTGGAGGCCACATGGGTGCCGCCGTCGGCCTGCACATCCAGACCGACCACGTCGACCACCCGGACTTCGGGCAGGTCCGGCGGGGCCTTGAACTGGGTGCGGACGAGGTCCGGGATCGACTGGGCCTCCTCCTTGGGCAGGATCCGCACGACGATCCGGCGGTCGGCCTCGATCTCGGCGTTGACCGCGTCCTCCAGGCTCTGTTTGAAACCGGGCGGCACCTCGGGGAGGTTGAAGTCCATACGGGCCTCCCCCGGCTCCATGTTGCCGCCCGTCACCAGGGCCCCGAAGTCCCGGAAGACCGTCCCGCACAGCACGTGCAGCCCGGAGTGGGTGCGCATCAGCGCGGACCTGCGCGCGTCGTCGATCGCGCCGCTGACCTTGGTGCCCGCGGGCGGCACCGGGTCACCCGGAGCGGGCAGCAGATAGTGTTCGTCGCCCTTGCGCGTCCCGACGATGCGCGTCCGGACGCCCAGCCAGATCAGGATCCCGTGGTCCGGTGGCTGGCCCCCTCCCCCGGGGTAGAACGCGGAGCGGTCGAGGACGATGCCGGCCTCCGGGTCGGCGGGATCCGACCAGAGGACGGTGCAGTCCCATTCCCGGAGCGTGGGGTCTTCCCAGTCCAGGCGGTGTGTACGGCCGTGATGTCCGATTCCCATCAGCGGTTGGGCGCGGAGCCCGGCCGGGCCCGCCCCCCTCTCCTCTCCTCAGTGCGTGCGGTGGATCGCGTGTGCTGCATACCGAGGGGCACCCCGGCTTGGTTACGCCGCGCGGGCCGCCCGCTCACCACCACAGGCGGGCCAGGGCCGCGCTCGCCGCGCCCAGCGCGACCACCAGCAGGAAGGGCGCCCGCAGCAGGGCGGCGACCAGGGCCACGCCGAAGCCGAGGGCCCGGGCGTCCAGGACCAGCCGGTGGCCGGTGGTGAAGGTCTGGACCGCGACCAGCGCGGCGAGCAGGGCGACGGGGAGCAGCGCGGACACCGTTTGGACCTGCCGCTTCTCCAGCAGCGAGGCCGGCACGCAGAGCCCGGCGAGTTTGAGCAGGTACACGCTGGCCGTGCCCAGGATGATCGCCGTCCACATCAGGTGTCCCCGTGCCTCTCCGCGTCCCGCTTCCGGGCCGTCCCGCGTTCCACGTCCCGTTCCGCGTCCCGTTCCCCGACCGCCTTGACCGCCTCGACGGTCTCGACCGTCCCGGCCGCCTCGACCTTCTCGGGCGTCCCGCTCCGCTCCTGCGCCGCGTGCCGGACCGCGTCGTCGCCCGCGTCCCCGGGAACGTCCCCGCCGCCGCGCCGGCGGCGCGTCAGCAGACCGGCCGAACACGCGACGAAGCCCGCGACCAGCACGGGCACCCCGGCGGGCAGGACGAGGGTCGTCGCGAGCGCCGTCACGGCGGCCGCCCCGGCCAGCACCCACAGCCGCGGCCCCCGCAGCCGGGGCATCAAGAGGGCGGTGAAGGCCGCGGGCGAGGCCACGTCCAGCCCCAGGGCGGCCGGGTCGGGCAGCGCCTCCGCCCCGACGGCCCCGGCGAACGTGGCCGCATTCCAGAAGACGAAGACCGCCGTGCCGGTGGCCCAGAACGCCAGCCGGGACGCGCGCTCGGTCGGCCGCCCCATGGCCATGCCCGAACTCTCGTCGAGCACCAGATGGGCGGCGAGCGCCCGGCGCGCCCCGCGGACCCGGAGCACCCGGGAGAGCGCCAGTCCGTACAGGCTGTTGCGGACGCCGAGGAGCCCGGCGGTGGCGGCGCCGGCGAAGGGGCTGCCCCCGGCGCCCAGGACGCCGATGACGGCGAACTGCGACGCCCCGGAGAACATCAGCAGGGACAGCACACAGCTCTGGGCGACGCTGAAGCCGGCCAGCACGGCGAGGGCGCCGAAGGAGAGGCCCAGGGCCCCGACGGCCACTCCGACCCCGACCGAGTCGCGCAGCAGCGCCGCCTTCTGCCGGGGCCAGTCGGCGTCACCGCCGTCGATGGCGGGGCTGGCCTTGGCCTTGGTTCCGGGCCGGTTCATCACGTGTTCTCGTCCCGCCCTGAGCTCTCGTCCTCGGCGACGGGGCGTCCTCGGCCGTGAGACCCGCCTGTCACGAGGGTTCCTCGATCATGACGTTCAGTTCCGCGTGCGCCTTGGCGCAGGCGACGGTGGCCTCCTCGGCGGACCCGCCGCAGGCGATCACGTAGCCGAGCCGATGATATGCGTCGCGCGCGGGTTGCACTAGCTGCCCCGGAACGGCCGTCACCGTCACCTGCCGGACGCCCTCGACGGCCCGCGCCGCCTCCACGCCGTCCACCCGGGAGAGGGTCCCGGTCCGGCCGGCGAGGAGGAACTGGATGGCCGCGAAGCCGCCAGGGGCCGGCATCGGCAGCGGCGCGCGGCCCAGCGCGATCCGCAACTGCTGTTCCTGCATCCGAACTCCGGTCGTCAGACGGACGAGTTCGGGGATCATGCCGCCGGCCGGGCGGCCGTTGATCTCGATCACGGCGGGCCCGTCGGGGGTGAGCCGGACCTCGGTGTGCGCGGCACCGTCGCTGAGGCCGACGGCGTCCAGCGAGCGCCGGACCGTGTCGACGATCCGGTCCGCGGTGCCGGCGGACAGCGGGGCGGGGAAGACGTGGCGGTGCTCGACGAAGTACGGCGCCGCGGTGAGGTGTTTCTCCACGATGCCGAGGACGTGCGTCCGGCCGCGGTGGTTGACCGTCTCGACGCTGAACTCGGGCCCGGTCAGGTGCTCTTCGACCAGCGCGGCGCCGGCCGTGCGCTGGCCCCGGACGTTCGTCTCCTCGGCCAGGACCAGCCGGACCTGGGCGGCGGCCTCCTCGGAGGTGGCGCAGAGCATGACGTGGTGGGAGCCGCTGTCGTCGACGGGCTTGACGACGCAGGGCAGGCCGGTGCGGGCCACCGCGGCGGCGGTGCGGGCGTCCGTCTCCGCGTCGTCCTCGCCGGCCGTCACGACGGCGAACCGGGGCTGTCGGACGCCCGATCCGGCCAGGCACTCCCGGGTGCGGGACTTGTCGCGGCAGCGCTCCACGGCCTCGACCGGGCTGCCGGGCAGTCCCAGCCAGGCGGCGAGCCGGGCGGTGGTGGAGAGGTAGAAGTCGCTGGTGGTGGTAATGCCGGCGATCTGCTCACGGCGGTACGCGCCCAGGATCGCCCGTCGCAGCTCCGCCTCGGTGTTGGTGTCGCAGGTGACGATCTCGGCGCCGGTCTCCGCCAGCCCCGGTAGCGGTCGGGGTCGTGGGTGAGCAGGACGGGGCGCAGCCCGAACTCCCGGGTGAGGTCGAGGGCGAGCATGCCGGTCCCGGTGGTGTTGGACTCGACGAAGAGCAGGCGCTGCCCGTCCTCCGACCGCTCGATGTCGGCGGCGCGCGACCAGCTCTCGGCGACGTCTCCGGCGCGCGGCGCGATGGTGACGGGCGCGGACGAGCGGGGCAGCGCGTCGAGTTCCTGGGCGGCCCAGTAGTCGTCGTCGTAGATGGTGTCGACGTAGCGGTCGCCGCGGTCCGGGAGGATGCCCACGATGCGGGTGCCCGGGCGGGCCGCGGCGGCGACGTGCTTGACGATCTGGTACACGGACCCGGAGGTGTTGCCGGCGAAGAGCTGCTGTTCGCGGGCGAGTTCACGGGTGGCGGCGAGGGCCTCGCGGTCGTTGAGCCAGTGCACCTCGTCGATGACACGGCGGTCGAGGTTGCCCGGCAGGAGGCTGTTGCCCAGTCCGCTCTGCCGGCGTCCGGGGCGGTCGGGCTGGCCGAAGAGGACGCTGCCGACGCTGTCCACGCCGATGACGGTCAGGTTGGGCAGGGTCTCCTTGAGGGCGCGGGCCGTGCCGCAGAGGGAGCCGCCGCTGCCCACCGAGCCGACGAGGATGTCGAAGGCGCCGAGGTCCGCGGTCAGTTCGGCGGCGAGCGTCCGGTACGCGGCGGGGTTGTCGGGGTTCTCGTACTGGTCGGGCCAGAAGGCGCCGGGGAGTTCGGCCCGCAGTCGGTGCAGGAGTTCCAGGCGGGCGCTCTGCCAGCCGCCGGAGGTCATGGCCGGCACGATGTGCACGTCGCAGCCGAGCGCGCGGAGTTTGGCCAGGGTGACGCGGTCGATGCGGGGGTCGGTGACGATGTGGACGTGGTGTCCCAACGAGGTGCCGACCAGGGCGACTCCGAGCGCCATGGTGCCGGAGGAGCTCTCGATGATGGGGGCGCCCTCGGCGAGGGTGCCGCGTCTGCGCGCCTCCGTGATGATGTTGCGGGCCACGCGGTCCTTCATTCCGTACAAGTTCTGGAATTCCAGCTTGAGATGCACCTCCACGCCGTCCGCCGCCCCGAGGGGGACACGGACCAGCGGAGTGTGTCCTATCGCCGCTGTGACGCTTTCAAAGAGCATAGTCGCCTCCGACGGGGCCTGCGTGGTGGATGGCGGAAGGGGAGTCGGCGCAGGCGTCCGCGCCCAGTGAGCGGAAGACGGAGACGGCGCCGGGCAGGTCGGCGCACCGGGCGCGGACCCGCTCGATCCGTTCCGGGTCGTCGTCGCGGTGTTCGCCGAGCAGGATCCCGAGGTAGGTACCGCTGTGCGCGATCACCAGGCCGAGTCCGCCGACCTCCCGGCAGACGGCGCGCATCCGGGTGAAGCGGAGGTCCGGGTCCTGGCCCAGGTGGAGTTCGGCGCTGCGGGTGGCGACTCGTCCCACCGCGGCGAGGTCGCCGCCGCGGACGGCGTCGGAGAGGGTGCCGAGCAGGGTGGCGTACTCGCGGCGGGCGCGGTGGCCGGGCGCGCGGGCGGCGTGGTTGTAGCGGACGGTGTCCACCATGCCTCCGGTGTCGTGGGCCACGATGGTCAGCGGCGGCAGGGTGCCCAGCCGCTCCTTGAGCCGCACTTCGCGGTGGTAGTAGCTGACGATGCCGGCGTACATGACGCCGTCGGACGGTTCGATGTCGCGCAGAAACGTTTCTGTCGCCTCCTCGTCCAGCGGGACGTCCAGGGCGTCCGCCACGGCGCGGGCGGTGGCGACCAGGTCCGCCGAGGAACTGGCGAGGCCCTTGCCCTCGGGCGGACCGCCGTCCAGCCGCAGCACGCCCCCGCCGGAGTGGCCGTGGGCGCGGAGCATCCGGGTGGCCAGCAGCCGCGACTTCGACTTCCCGGCCGGGGACACCGTCACGGTGTCCCCGTCGGTCAGCCGGAAGGTGGCGGTGGACCAGAGGTCGAGGGGGAAGGTCACCAGGAAGTGCCGGGCGTCCGGCAGCATTCCCTGGAGGAGTTCCCCGAAGGTTCCGTTGGCGGCTCCGAATCCGGTGTCCTCGGCCACAGCCGTGCCCTCCCGTGCGTCTGCCCGCTGTTCAACCGATGCCCAGCAGGTGGTCCGTCTCCGCGAGGGCCTCGCGCACCCGCCTGCCGCGCGCCTCCCAGGCCGCCGCGGCCTCGTCCATGCGCTCGGCCTGCGCGGCGAGCAGCGCGCGGACCTCAGAGGGCCGGGTCGAGCCCGCGGAGAGTTTCCGCTGGACGCCGCCCTCGACGTCGAAGGCGCCGGCGAGCGCCTTCTCGGGTGCCGTGAGCGGGTGGCCGTGCCGCTCGGCGGCACGGCGCAACAGGTCGGGGCGGACGTCCTGGGGGGCCGCACCCTCTTCCAGGGCGGCCAGGACGTAGGCGCCGGCGATCACTTGGGCCGTCCGCCACGGGAGGCCCTCGTCCAGGGTCAGCCGGTTGGCGAGGGTGAAGCCGCCGAAGAACTCGCGGGCGCAGGCGGCGGCCATCCGGTCGGTGCGGAACTCCACGTTCTCCAGGACGGCGCCGGCCAGCGCCAGGGTGGAGCGCGCGGCCAGGAACGCGGACAGCACATGGGTGCCCGCCTCCTTGGAGACCTCGACGGAGTTCGCGTAGGCGGTGTTGCGCTGTCCGGCCAGGGCGTCGAGGTGGAACGCCGTCAGGTGGGCGGTCCGGCCGCGGATCCGTTCCAGCAGCGGGAAGTTCTTCTTCTGCGGCATCGCCGACGAGATGCCCGCGTAGGCGTCGGGCAGGTCGATGAAGCCGTACTCGCTGCCGCCCCAGGTGATCAGGTCGGTGGTGAACCGGCTGAGCACCGTGCCGAACAGCGACAGCTCGCCGGTGATCTTCAGGGCCCAGCCGCGTGAGGCCACCGCCGTGAGCGCGTGCGCGCGCGGCCGGGGGAAGCCGAGCAGCCGGGCGGCGGCGTCGCGGTCCCACTCCAGTTCCTGCCCGGCCATCGCCCCGGCACCCAGGGGCACCGGTCGATGTCGTCGTAGGTGGCCAGCAGGCGGTGGACGGCGTCGGTCACCTCGTCGGAGAGCGCCGCGAGGTAGTAGCCGACGGTGATGATCTGCGCCGCCTGGCCGTGGGTGTAGCCGGGCATCGGAGTGGCGGCGTGCCGGGACGCGGTGCGGTGCACGGTCCGGCCGAAGTCGAGCAGCGCCCGTCCCGTCAACTCCAGTTGGCGGCGCGCGTACATGAGCTGGGCGCAGGCCTGGAGGTCGTTGCGGCTGCGGTCGACGTGCCAGGCGGGGACCGGGGAGTCCAGGCGGGACTCCACATGACGCTCGATCGCGAACGCGATGTCCGACATGTTGTGCTCGGGGTCGGCGGTGAGCGCGGCGGGGGTGATGCCGTGCAGCGCCTCGCCGATCCGCCGGGCCTGGTCGGCGGTGACCAGCCCCATCCGGCGGTACTCGACGGCGAGGACCTTCTCGATCGCCGCGTACCACGGCAGGAGGTACTCCGCCTCGAAGGCGAACTGCGGGGCGAGCACCTCCTCGTGGAGCAGCGCGTGGGGGCCGGAGGAGATCCTTCCGCTCAGCGGCGCGGCCAACGGTCTACCGGCCCTTCTTGCGGAGGGTGAAGGCGAGGCTCTCGTGCTCGTGGAAGTAGGGCCGGTACCCGGCGTGCGGGGGCTCCGTCCAGCGGAGGAGTTCGACGTCGCGCACCTCGTCGGCCAGTCCGCAGGCGGCGAGGTAGGCGTCCAGGTCGGGGCGGTCGTAGAACTTGCAGTAGAAGCCGGCGTGGTCCAGGTACTCCTTGGGGCCGGTCTTCACCATGCCGGGGTCGGCGACCTGGCAGTCCTCCATCGTCCACATGTTGGCGACGATGTGGCCGCCGGGGCGGCAGACCCGGTACAGCTCCCGGAGCGCCTTCTCCGGCTCGGTGAGGTGGCCGAGGAGGTCCCAGCAGAAGATCCCGTCGAGGGAGTCGTCGGGCAGCCCGGTGGCGAAGACGTCGGTCTCGTGGAAGACCACGTTGTCGGCCTTGGCCTTGGCCACCACCGTGCGGGCGATGTCCATGGCGTTGCGCGAGGTGTCGCCGCCGAGCACGACGGTGGCGGCCTGGGCCAGCGGCGGGAGGTTGCGGCCGTCCCCGCAGGGCAGGTCGAGGACGACGAAGGCGGAGTGGTCGGCGAAGAGCTTGGCGGCGTTCACCACGTACGGGACGGGCGGGTCGCCCCAGAGGTTGGCGTGTCCGTCGAGCCGGTAGGCGTCGTTCCACTGGCCCTTGGCCACTTCGTCCGGTGCGGTGTCCGCTTCTTCGTTCGTCATGGGCTTCACAGGGTTCACCGATGTCACGGGCTTCTCCAGCTTCACAGGCGGGGCGTCACGGGCGGGGCGTCACGGGCGGGCTTCACAAGCAGGGCGTCACGGACAGGACGTCACCAGCGGGGCGTCACGGGCGGGACGCACGGGCAAGGGGTCACAGGCAGGGCGTCACAAGCAGGGCGTCACAGGCAGGACGTCTCCTTCGGCACCGGCCGTGCGGCCGGCTCCGCTCGGCGTTCCCGGGCGTGGTGCTCGAACATCTCCGTCACGCAGCGGTGGGCGTCGACGAAGGCCCGGGAGTATCCCGGCGTCGGGATCAGGTGGTTGTAGAACGTGGCGCCTTCGCAGAGCGGGCCGATCAGCCAGAGCCGCCGGTCGCTCGTCCCGTCGGCTCCGACGGGGTGGAGGGACGCGTCCACGTCGGCGGCGCCCACGTGGTGGCCGCCGGGCAGGTGGGGGTGAGCAGGCCGCGCCCGAGCAGCGAGCGCACCAGCGGACTCGCCGAGGAGGACAGCCCGGGCCAGGGGGCGTTGCCGGCGCACAGCCAGTCCGCGTGTTCGCGGTGCGGGACCGCCAGCCGGGTGGAGGCGATGCTCCAGCGGCGGACGCCGCCCTCGTCCTCCGCGGTGACGCGCGGGGCGGGCCCGAAGGGGAAACGGACGATGCCGGCGTCGGCCAGCGCGAGGAGTTCGGCGTACCGTTCCTTCTGGGGGCCGACCACCGCCCGGTTCATCAGCGGCACCGTGCGCCCCATGAAGGCGTCGAGCGACGGGCCGTTCAGGCCACGGAAGTTGACGGCGTCGCGGAGGATGTCACGGACCTCGCGGACGGCTTCCAGGGCCGCCTTGACCGGGCTGCCGGTCACGCCCTTCGCCGCCTCGGCGAGGTCGTCGCGCACCGCCGCGGTCAGCCACCGCCGGTAGGACGCGCTGTCCCGCAGGTCCATGCCGGGCGACGGGTCCCACAGGGCCAGGGGGTCGAAGCGGCCGTGCGCCGCGTCCAGCCGGTCGAGCGTGGCCGCGAGCGTGCCGTCGCGGGCGGCGCCGGCGAGTTCCCTCGCCGTCCGCTCCTCGGCGGCGGGCCCGTCGTCCACGAGCGCGCGGCACCGGTGGTGGGCGATGCGCATCTCGCTCAGCAGGAGCGGCATGAGCTGCGCGTCGAAGTCCAGCGGGCCGGACGCCCGGAGCGACGCCACGGCGTCCCGGGTGAGGGCGAGGGGCCGGAACGGGTTGTCGAGCCTGGCGCGTTCGGGCCGGACCCGGAACGGCATCCCGGACCGGGAGTAGAGCAGTACCCGGGGCTCGTCACCGCCGGGCAGGTAGCGGACGGTGCTCCCGTCCCGTGTGAAGCGCCCACCGCGGCCGACGGTCAGCGCCGCGACCACGTCCATCGCGGAGAGCCCGAATCCGCCGACGGCCACCGTCTGCCCCGGCTCCACGACCGCGACCCGCTCCGGCAACGGGTACGGGTCGGCGATCTCCCGGGCGGCGGGCTCACGCCGGGTGCCCACGTGGCCGAGGGTGAGGAAGGCGTAGTCCGCGCCGAGCACCGTGCCGTCGGCCAGGGTGATCCGCACGCCGGACGCCGGGTCGGACTCCAGGTCCACGGCGGCCGCCCGGTGGACCCGCAGGGTCATCCCCTCGGGAACGCGCCCGCGGATCCGCTCGAAGAACCACTGGAGGTACTCGCCGAGGACCCGCCGGGGCAGGAAGTCGTCCGGCGCGATGGCACGCCCGCTCCGCCCGACCGTCCGGCCGTCCTCGCCCAGCCGCAGCCCGCGTTCCGTGACCCAGGCGAGGAGCCCGGGACCGTCCTCGCCGGTGTGCTCCCCGACGGACTCGGGCCCGGGGAACATGGATATCTCGCCGCAGAGGGTGTTGAGGAGGAGGTAGTCCGGCTGGTCGGTGGCGTGCAGCCCCTGGCCCGGGGCGCGGGGTCGATGACGTCCACCCGCAGCGGTCTCGGCAGCGCACCGGAATTCCGGACCAGGGTGACGATCCGCTCCAGAATGCCGCAACCCCGGGAACCGATACCGATAATACTGACCCGTAACTCGGATGCCACCTAAGCCCCCCGCAGTTCAGGAATCCCGTCAGCCCGGCGCGCATCAGCGTACCCCGTGGTTTCACCACGGTCCATGACCCTACTTTGACTTTGGCGGATTTTCCGCATACGCGATTCCGGCAACCGGAAAAGGATCATTAATTCGTTGCGCGAGTCGACCGCGAGCAGCACGTTCGCCATCGAACCGGACACGCGACAGGGGCGAGAACCGGCCAACTCCTCGCCCGCTCCGGCCCGTCAGGGGCGCGTGGGGCCCGGCGTACGGCGCCGACGGAGGGGAGTGCGGACACGCGTCGGGCTCCGGGGAACCGAGTGATCAACGAAAGGGAAAAGAAGAGGTCGGATGACTCTCCCCCGGGAATGATCTTTGGAAATCACTTTACCCTTCAGGGGTGATGGATCAAGAAAATCCATGGACTGCTTCCCTGCTTCCCCGTTCCCCTATGGCAAGGAAATTCCCTCAGCTGTCGGCGGCCTCCCCCACTCCGCGGCGTAGAGGGTGAGCTTCTCGTCGATGCCCAAGCAGTCGGGCCGGGGCGGAAGCCCCCCCACGTCCCAGTTCACGGCGGTGGCGGGCCGGCTCGCCCCGGCGGCGACGGTCGGGCGGCCGGGCCCGGGGCAGAGCGGGGTGCCCACACGGTTCCGGCACGGGGTTCGGCCAGCCCGGTCCCCGTTCGGGTGATGCTCCGCATGGCCCCGCGACCGGCGGGGCAGCACTGCGGAGAACTGCCCCAACTACCCTGCCTGGAAAGGGATCACATGCGCCGTACCGTCCTTACCGCCCTCGGAACGACCGTGCTCCTGGGCGCCCTGGCGGCCCCGTGCCACGCGGCCGACGATGGCACCGGCGCGCCGGGCGGAGTGGTGGCCACCGCGAACAACCTCGTCGAGGACACCCTGAGCGTCGTGAACAACACGGGTGAGAACGCGCTGACCGTGGGCAGCCAGACCGTCGACAAGCTCTAGGAACCCTCCGGCGAGGCACGAGCGGAGCCACAGACACACGGCGGCCACGGTCACGGTGCCGTGAAAGACGTACGCGCGCCCGTCAAAGCGGGTAGCCACGGCCCGAAAGCCCTTGAGGGCGACGATCGTTGCTCGACTTCACGGATGGCCGTCCGCCGACCGTGCCAGGTACGCGTGGTTGTCCTTGATGAGGCGGTCCAGCGCGGCCCTCGCGGCGGCGAGGCCGTCCATGGCCTCGGTCAGCCGGGCCCGTTCGCGGCCCATGATTTCCAGCGCCTGCCGCGCCCTGTCCTCGTTCGGCTCGGACATACAGGGCACCATCTCGGCGATGGTTCCGCTGGACATGCCCGCCGCCAGGAACGCCTGCACGAGGCGCACCCGCTGAACGTGCTCGTCCCCGTAGTGGCGCTGTCCGCTGGGCGAGCGGGAGCTGACGAGCAGGCCCTGCTCCTCGTAGTAGCGCAGCGACCGGCGGCTGGCTCCCGTCCGGGCGGACAGTTCACCGATCCGCATGCCGAACCCCTCGATTCCGCCGGCTCACTTGCCCCTGACATTGATGTGAGCTCCTAGGTTAACTCCATGCTGAAGCTCATCTTCATGATCAACCGCGCCGAGGGCATGTCGTACGAGCGCTTCGTCGAGCACCATCGGGACCGGCACGCGCCCCGTTCACCTCCATCCCGGAGGCGGAGCGCTACGTGCGCGGGTACACCGTGTCCCACCCGGTCCCCGCCGCGAGCTACCCGCCCCGGGCCTACGACGGCCTGACGGAGATCTGGTTCGACGACTGGGAGGACCACGACGCCTTCTTCGCCTCCGACAACTACCGGACGCTGGTCAACCCCGATGAGGCACGCTTCATCGACATAAACTCGGTGGCCGTGATGGTCACCGAGGAGAAGAAGGTCGTCTGACGGGCCGACTCAGCAGGCGGATAACGGCCCGGCGGCCTGCCCGGACCGGTCAAGGCAGGCCGCCGGGCTCGAAGAATTGCCGCGCCCGGCCGCCCGGCACGGCGTGGGCGGAGTATTCACCACCGGCGGGGCGTTCAGTCGTCCCGCTCACCACGGACAGCAGTCCCGCTCACCAAGAGTCGGCAGGAAACCGCGTCGAACCGGATGAATGACAAACTGAAGGACAAGCTGGCTATTCACCCCTTGTAGGCACTCTGCGGGTACGTCATGATCGCCCGATTGGTGCTCTTCACCCCTCAGACGGGCGGAGTGCCCGAAACACCGCCCCGGCCAGGTGACTTCACGTCCGTCCGGGGATTCTTCGCCGTCGAGCGAGTGAGTCGAGGAGTGATGGGCGGCATGCGCGGTTTAGGAACAGTGAGAACACGTCCCGGCGGGCGCGGACGGCACAGACGCCTGCGCGGCGATTTCCTCGTCACGTTCGCCGTGACGATGGCGTTGCTGATGGTCGGGTCCGCGGGACCCGCCATGGCGCAGGGACCCACCAAGGGACCTGGTGTGGCGTGCGGCGCGCACGCCACGTCCTTCACCGTCGAGCAGAACGCGCCCGTGTCGCTCCGTATGGGCTGCGCCCGTGACGCCGGGACGCTCGGGACGTTGGGGAAGAGCGATGACGACTTGATCATCGCCCTCGATTTCCACGTTTCCCCCGAGCGTCAGGATCAGTTGGACCAGGTCAAGTCGAGCTGGGCCGGCTCGATACGTGCCGACCAGGACGCGGGCATGACCGTGGGCGAGTCGGTGGCCAAGCGGCTCCAGCAGCACAGCGTGGGGATCTACCCCCGAAGGACTGGAGCAGCACCGCCGATCTCGACGGGCGCGTGGTCTCCGTCGGGGACAGCCTCGTGTTCGTGGTCGCCAAGGACAAGGTCGGCACCACGGCGAACTACTGGCAGAAGTGGATAGCCAGTGGTGTCGCCCTCGGCGTCACCATCGTCTCCGGAGCCGTGTGCCTGCTCGTGTTCAACGTGGGGGCTCCGGCGGCGGGCCCGATATGCGGAGCGGTCAGCGGGGCGATGGGCTCACTCGTCGGTGAGCTGATGAACGCCTACTACGACGACCGTTCGCTGGGCGACGCCGAGGTGTGGAAGGAGGCGCTGGCCGTCGCGATGTGGGGCGCCGTCGGCGGCGGTCTCGGCGGTCAGTTGCTGAAATGGGCTGCCGCGGGCACCTCCTCCCTGATAGCGGATGCCCAGACGAGCTTGCGCGGCTTCGCGACGAAGCTGGGGAACATGGGCAATGTCCTCGGATTCATGGCCGACAGCCTCCACGGTATGGGGCCGAAGCTGTTCGAGACCCTGCAGAGGCTTTCCCGCGGTGTCGGCCAGTCCAAGGTGCCGCTGAAGGTCATGGTGGTGGGCGATTCGATGTCTCAGGGCTACGAAGGTGACTGGACCTGGCGCTACCGCCTGTGGGAATGGTTCAAGAAGGAGCGCATCGACGTCGATTTCGTCGGCCCGTACGAGGGAACTCGGCCGCAGGAGTCCCCCAAGTCCCCTCCCGTGCCGCCACTGCAGGGGCAGGCCGCGCAACCGGCTGAGAGCGCTCCCGTCACCTCGGGCGGGTACGCCGCAGGGGTCGCGCCGGACTTCGACACCGACCACTTCGCGGTCTGGGGCCGGCAGGCCGCGCAGGACCAGAAACTGATCGCCGAACAGGTGGCGAAGTACCAGCCCGACCTGCTGCTGGTGGGGCTCGGGTTCAACGACATGGGCTGGTTCGTCAGTGGCCCGGAAGGCACTTTGGACAGCATGCGGGCGCTGGTCGACCGGGCCCGCGCCGTCAAGCCGGACCTCAAGTTCGCCCTGGCCAACGTTCCGCAGCGGACGTTCATCGGCGGCCGGGACGACCTGCCCGTCAACACCACGAAGTACAACGGTATGCTCGCGGACGCCATCCCGAAGTGGAGCACCGACAAGTCCCCCGTCGCCCTGGTCGACTGGGCCGGCAACTACAGCTGCGACAGGAGCAGCTGTCCCGTCGGCTACGACGGGCTGCACCCCAACGCCATAGGCGAGTACCAGATCGCCCAGGCATTCGTGCGCACCCTGCACAACAGCTACGGTCTCGGCAGCGAGCTCATCGACATCCCCGCGCACATCCCGGACCGGCCGACGCTCGCGCCGGGCACGATCTGGATCGACTCCGGACCGAGCGGAATCACCCTGGAATGGAAACCGGTCTACGGCGCCCGCGGTTACACCGTCCGGCACCGGATCAAGGGATCCGGCACCTGGACCGAGACGCCGGTCAGAGCGGCCCGCTTCGACACCACCTGGACCCTCGACGGCTGGGAGTGGGAATACCAGGTCCGCACCGACAACGCCGGCGACGGGAAGTCCGGGTGGTCCGAGACGTTCACCGCCACCGCGCATCCGAAGACCGCCGCGGCGCCCAAGGGGATCGTCACCCACGCCACCGCCACCGGCGTGGACGTGTCCTGGGACGCGTCGACCGGCCCGAACACCGACACGATCGACCGGTACGAGGTCATCACCTGGGACAGGGACACCCCCGGAGCGTTCGTCAACAGCGTCGGCATCAAGGGGAATTCGGCGCACGTCGACGGGTTGAAGCCGGGCCACCACTACCTCGTCGCGGTGGCCACGTGGAACGCGGCCGGGGGCGGAATGCCGGGCGTCGCCCGTTCCGTCACCGTCGGCGCCGGGACACCACCGGCCCCCAGCGGCTTGGCGGTCACCTCCACCGACGCCACCACCGTGCAGTTGACCTGGTCCGGGTCCGCCCAGGCCGCCGGCTACCGCGTCTGGGTCCGCAACGTCAACGACGGCAGCCCGTCCAAGGCCGACGAGTACGTCACCAACGAGACCAGCCGGGGCATCGCCTACCTGGTCCCCGGCGTCTGGAACTACGAATTCTGTGTCACCGCCGTCAACGGCGACGCCGAATCCGGCAAATCCAACTGCGTGATCGCATCGCGACCCGGGATGAAAGGCAGCGGCGCGGCCCCGCCGGCGGCCACCAAGAAGCAGGGCAACCCGCTCTCCGCCCTGATCCGGGCTCCCCGGACACCGGCCGCGGCGGCCGGCTAGCCCCACCCGACGAGACGGCGGCGGGGAACACGCCCCGCCGCCCCTCGTCTGCCGCCGCCCACCGGGCCTTGCTTCGGCTGACGTGCCGGTCGCAGTCCTCAACGAACGGCTGTGACCAGCACTTCCACAACGGACCCTAGGCGGGCCCGGACCCGGGCCGTTCGCCGCCGAGGATCCCGGCCAGGTGCCGCAGCGATGCGGGAAGGTGCTCCGGGCCGAACGGCGGGAAACGCAGGTACTCCCGGATGGACCGGGGCACCGCCGACCAGTCGTAGGTGAGCGTGACCCCGGTCGAGGACGGCTCCGACGGCACCAGGTCGTACCGCCAGAACCACCCGCCGAACTCCAGCCGCCCACCGCCCTCGTCCTGCCCGGTCAGCCAGCCGATGGCGCGCGGCGGATCGTACACATGGACCTTGTTGACCACGCGGTAGCCGCCGTCCGGGTGGTCGGGGTGGTACATGTCCATCCGGAAGACCTGCCCCACCTCGGTCAGCGGCCCCCGGTCGACCGCTTCCCGCACCCAGCCGGTGCCGTCGATCGCGGCGTGCGCCGTCGGGTCGGCCAGGACGGCGAACACCGTCGCGGCGGGCGCGGCGACGGTCAGGGTGGCGCTCACGCTGTCATGGCTCACGCTGTCATGGCTCATCCGGACACACGCTCCTCGTCGTCTCCCTCCGAGCATTCCAGGCGCTGCCCCGGCCCGGCGCGTCTTACGCGCGGCCGTCCGCCCGGCGCGTGGCCGTCCCCTCCGCCCCCTCCATCCCTTCCGATCCTTCCAACCCTTTCGCCCCTTCCGCCCCTTTCGACCCCTCCACCGCCATGGCCAGCAGGACCAGCGCGTCGCGTTCGGGTGTGCCCGGGGCGGCCTGGTAGAGGAGGAGGCGATGGCCCGGGTGGGCGGTGGTGAGGACCTCGTTGGCGAGGGTGACACGGCCGATCACCGGATGGTCGAAGTCCGTGACGCCACCGCGTTTGACCAGCACTTCGTGCCGGTCCCACAGGGCGGCGAACTCCGCGTCGGCGGAGGCGAGTTCGGCGACCAGGGCGGCGGTGGCCGCCGGGGCGGACGGCTCGACGGTACGCAGGTGGGCGACGCAGTTGCGGGCCACCCGCGGCCAGTCGGCGAAGAGCGTGCGCGCGGCCGGGTGCAGGAACGTGTACCGGACGGTGTTCCGCCGGCCCGGCGGCCGGTCGTCGAGGCCGGGCATCAGGGCGTACCCCTCCGGGTTGGCGGCCAGTACGTCGTTGGTCTCGTCCAGTACGTACGCCGGGCTCGGCCGCACCGATTCCAGCAGGAGCCGCAGCCCGTGACCGACCGATCGCTCGGCGGCGGGCCGGCGGCGCGGCGACCGTCCGGCGGCCCGGTCGGCGAGGGCGAACAGGTGGGCGTGCTCGTCGTCGGTGAGCCGCAGCACCCGGGCGAGCGCGTCCAGGACGGCGTCGCTGGGCGCCGTCTCCCTGCCCTGTTCGATACGGGCGTAGTAGTCGGCGCTCACCCCGGCCAGGGCGGCCAGTTCCTCCCGGCGCAGGCCGGGGGCGCGCCGGGCGCCCGGGCCGGTGGGCAAGCCGACGTCGGCCGGGCCGATCCGCCCGCGCCGGATCCGCAGGAATTCCCCCATCGCGTTCATCCCGCCGAGTCTGCCACCGGAGGGCGATCTTCCGGGTGGCCGTGTCACACCCAGGATCCGGCACCCAGGGCCAGGAGTCCGGAACCCGGCACCCAGGATCCGACACCCAGGGCCAGGAGCCCAGAACCCGACGCCCAGGATCCGACACCCAGGGCCGGGAGACCGGCACCCGGCACCCAGGGTCCGGTCCCCGGGATCCGCCCGGCCTTCCCGCGCCCCGGACGGCGGCGCAGGCTCGGGGCCATGACTGACGCACTGATCATCGGAGGCGGCTCCGGAATGGGCCTGGCCCTCGCCCGCACCCTGCTCGCCGAGCACCTGGACGTGACCATCGCCGGCCGGTCCGCCGACCGGCTCGCGGCGGCCCGCGCCACACTCGAACCGGCCGCCGCCGGGCGGATCCGCACGGTACGGGCTGACATCGGAAGGGAGGACGACGTGGCCGAACTCTTCGACCGGGTGGGGCCCGTGGAGCACGTGGTGGTCACGGCGGCGGACGTGACGGGGGCGTACGGCCGGAGCGCCGACATCACCGCCTCGGCCGCCCGCAACGTCCTCGACGTCAAGCTGCTCGGCGCCTGGCTCGTCGGCAAGTACGCGGCCGGGCGGGTCACCGGCTCCCTCACCTACACATCGGGCATCAACGCCTACCGGCCCAACGGTTCAAACACGATCGTGGCCGCGGCCAACGGCGCGCTCGCCTCACTCGCGTCCGGCCTCGCGGTGGAACTGGCCCCTGTGCGGGTGAACGTGGTGTCGCCCGGCTGGGTCGACACACCCGTATGGGATCAGCTCGGCATGGACAAGCGGACCGCCTTCGCCGACCTGGCGGAACGCCTCCCGGCCCGGCGGATCGGTACGACCGACGACATCGCCCAGGCGTTCCTGTCGGTGCTGCGCAACGGGTTCGTCACCGGGACGGTGCTGCATGTCGACGGCGGGCATCGCTTGGTGTGACGGCGAGTTGGAAGGACGGCCACGTGAGATGACGCCGGTCGGCGTTTACGGCGGCTTGACGTGACACCGGCTTGAGGAGGTGGCGTCGGATGTGGTGCGGCATCGGCTTGATGTGGCATCGGGCTTGGGGCGACGAGCTTGGGTGGCACCGGCTCGATGCGACGCCCGACTTGGTGCGACAACGGCTCGGCGTGACGTCGTCGCCCCCCGCGCATCAGCGCCCGAGCGATGCGAGCGGCGCGCAGATCACCTTCCGGGCCAGCCCCGCCGTGGCCAGCAGATCCTCGCGGTCCGCACCGAGGCGGGCGCGCACCGACAGGCCGTGCACGACGGACTGGACGAGGCCGGCGAGGGCCGCCGCGTCGGTCGCGGCGGCGATCTCACCGTCCCGGACGGCCTGCTCGACGCGCACGCGAAGGGCCTGTTCGTTCCAGGCGTGCAGCTCGGTGTAGTAGGCGCTGGTGTCGAGGGTGCTCGTACTGTCGGTCATCGCCGCGCTGCTGAGCAGGCAGCCCGGGTGGGCGTCTTCGGGCTGGGTGAACTCGTGGACGGAGTCGACGAGGACGCGTTCGACGACGACCCGGAGGTCCCGTTCCTCGACGGCCCGCCGGTAGATCTCCCGGTACCGCTCGGCGTACGTCCGCACCGCCTCCTCGAACAGCCCGGCCTTGCTGCCGAACGCCGCGTAGAGGCTGGAGGTGGAGAGACCGAGCGCCGCGGTGAGGGCGCGGGTGGACGTCCCGGAGTAGCCGCAGCGCCAGAAGAGGCGGGCGGCTTCCAGGATCGCGAGGTCACGGTCGAAGGATCGTGGTCGGCCACGGGTCGCTGAAGACACCCTTGCATTGTAGATCGTTTGCTCCATAATCGACTTATGGAGCAAACGATCCAGAAAAACCTGCCGGTCGGCGGCGGAGCGAGTTGGGTGACGGTCGACGTGTACGGCGAGCCGTACGCCCCGGGCCTCGTCGTCGTCCCGGGCGCGTTCAGCGACGCGCACGCGTGGCGCCACGTCGCATCCGCCGTCGGCGCCTGGCCGTCGGTGACGGTCGTCAACCGCCGCGGCCGCACCCCTTCGGGCCCGCTGACCGACTCCTACTCACTGCGGACGGAGACCGAGGACCTCGGCGCGGTCCTCGACGAATTCCCGCGCACGCGCGCACTGTTCGGCTGGAGCTACGGCGGCCTGATCGCCCTGGTGGCCGCCGGAGAACGCCCGCTGCCGCAGGTGATCGCCTACGAGCCCGTGATACGGCCGTTCGGCAGCCACCTCCTGCCGGAACTGAAGACCGCCACAGAGGCGGCGGACTGGGACGCCGTCGCCGAGACGGTCAACCGTCGGATCGCCGGCCTCGACACGGCGCGCATCGAGTCCCTGCGGGCGGACCGCGAGACCTGGGCGACCCTGCGCCGCCTGAGCGAACCGGCATACGCCGAACTCGCCGCGCTGAACACCGAGCTCCCACCGGACGCATGGGGACGGCGGACGGCTCGGACCGACCTGATAGTCGGCGAGCACAACCACGGAACGGCCCCCTACGGGACGGCCTTCGACGACGTGCGGAAGCGCGTCCCCGACGCCGACGTGCACGTGCTTCCCGGCCAGGGCCACATGGCGCACCTGGAGGCCCCCACGGAGCTCGCCGGACTGCTCGACGAACTCGCCCTCCATCAGGGCCTATTCGGCGCTCATTAACCCCGCCACGTCGCATACCTCAGCAGGCCTCGCTCCCGCACGTCCCGGTTCACGCACCGGATCCGAGCGGCGCGGGCGCGAGCACCTGCGACCCATTCGTTCTTGCGATGCCTCAGCAGGGCACATAAAGGTGGTTTCAGCCCTCAACTACTAGCTCTGTGTGCGCGTTTCCGGGCTCAATGGTCACGGGCCGGAGTCGAATCATCCGCCGCTGACTCGCTGCCGACCGCGCGGCGGAGCCATGCGCGAACTCCGGCCGATCCTGCCGACCGGAAGCGAAAGGGCGGTACGCCGTGCCCCAGAGTGCGCAGAAAACATGCACGCCCACACCCGGATATCAGCGATGCATGCGGTTCGAAGCCAACAATGCCCTCCAGTATTTCACCGTGCCCGCCGGAGTCACCGCGATCAATGCCCGCTTGTGGGGCAGCGGTGGCTCTACCAAGTCTTCGCCTGGGGGTGGAGGAGGGTACGCGGCAGGCGACGTGGCTGTGGTTCCGGGGGAAGTCCTGACGGTAGTGGTGGGCAGCACCAGCTTCGGCGGTGGCGGGCACAACAACTTGGGAGCGGCCGGCGGAGGGCTGAGCGGCCTGTGGAGCGCCCGGCTGGCCTAGCCACTCCTCGTCGCGGGCGGCGGTGGAAGCGGCTGCAACTCAAGTGGCTCCGGCGGGGCAGGCGGTGGCCCGTCCGGGTTCTGGGGCCACGCAGGCGGCGGGTCCTTCTCGAACGGAGGACACGGCGGAAACCAAGCGACAGGAGGAACCGGCGGGATCGGAGGCACCGGTCTCGACGGCGGCACAGGCGGAAACCTCGGTGCCGCCGGCGGCAATGGCTACGACGGGCAGGGCGGTGTGGTTCCGGTCCCGGGCCTCGGCGGTGGCGGAGGCGGAGGCGCCTGGGGCCGTGGCGGGGGCGGAGGCGCCGGCTACGCCGGGGGCGGCGGAGGCGGAAGTACCAAGGGCGGTGGTGGCGGTGGCGGGGGCGGGGGTTCCGGTTTCGCCTCCGGGCCGGGTGTGGCGGGAGGCGTGACGTACGGGGGCTCGGGGCAAAACGCCGCGGGCAAGGCCGACCCCCTGTACCAGTCGCCCGTCGGCGATGCGGGCAACGCCGGACAAGTGGTGCTGCAATGGAACGAGTTCACGGTGGCGCCCGGTGGCCCACCCGACGTGGAACTGCTCCAGGGCGGGGACACCGGATACCCGGGGTACGGGTTGAATCCGATGTGGCGTTCAAAACGGTACCCGTCACCGTGGCCCTGCCCACCGGACGCGACCTTTTCTACGGCACGCGGACGCTCCCCGACCAGCAGCTCACCGTTCAGAACACCGCCGGGCAGCTGACCCCTTACACGGGAACCCTCCTGGCCGATGGCAGGACGCTCGTCTTCACGGACGTGGACCTGGAACTGCCCGGGTCGACGACGATGTGGGTCGCCGTGAGCGCCGGCCACGACGCCCCACTCGGCTCCACCGACCTCACTTTCACCGTGGGAGGCGAGCCTTCCCCCTCCACACCGATCGTCGTCAAGCCCGGCTTCACCGTGTCCCCGGGCGCCACCCCCGCGACCGCGCAACGCGGCGGGCCAGTGGTTTATCCCGGTGTGGAGGTACGCAACAAGGGGACCCACGACATCCCTCCGCAGAGCGTCACCGTGTCCCTTCCGGTCGGCCTCCGCTTCGGGACAGCGGCCGCCCCCGACCACCAGTTGACCGTCTGGGATCCGGTCGCGGACACCAGCCTCGTATACCCGGGCGTCCTCTCCGGCGACGGGCGGACGCTGACCTTCTCCGACGTCGACCTGACGATCCCCGACGCCGGTTCGCTGTCGGTCCTCTGGGTGGGCGTGAGCGCGTCCGACGACTCCCCCTTGGGCCCCACCAGCGCGGAATTCTCCATCGGCGGCCGCACGTCACCGTCCACGACCATCAACGTCGTGTGAGCGAGCCAGTCGATGACGGCCTCGCGCCCCCACTCCGATGAGAGGGCGCGGGGCCGGAACCGGAGCACCGCCCGTTCCCCCGGTGACACCGGCGGCCACGCGCCGCCCCCCCTGCCGGCAGCCGGCGGCGCACGTGTGGGCCGGCACACAGTTGAGGTTGACCTCGGGGCAGGGTGGAGGCTCATCGCAGCGGCACGGCGCCGAGCCGGGCACCAGCGATGTGAAGGAGCGACATGTCCACCAGCCTTTCCGTTCAGGGGCAGGACCGTCCGGAGTTGCAGAAGGCGATCGAGGAGCTGGCGGAGTCCGGTTTCCTCGGGGTCCAGCTCCGGGTGAACGACGAGCAGGGCGAGTGGGTCGGCAGCGCCGGTGTGCGTGAGCTGGGGCGGAGCGCCGAGCCGCTGACGAACGGGCACTTCCGCATCGGCAGCAGCACCAAGAACTTCGTCGCCACCTCGGTGCTCCTGCTGGTGGCCGAGGGCAGGATCGGCCTGGATTCCCCGGCCGACGACTACCTGCCCGAGTTCGGTCTCGACCGGCGGATCACTGTGCGGATGCTGCTCCAGCACACCAGCGGCATCTTCAATCACACCGGTGAGCTCTACGAGGACGGGACGATCGTGCTGGGGGTCCCCTGGCAGGGCAAGAAGTGGGTGGACAACCGGTTCAAGACCTACCTGCCCGAAGAGCTGGTACGGCTCGCATTGTCCAAGCCGGCACGGTTCGCGCCGGGTACGGGCTGGAGCTACGCGAACACCAACTACGTGCTGGCCCGGCTGGTCGTCGAGAAGGTCACCGGCCGTTCGTTCGCCGAGGAGTTGCGGCGGCTGATCCTGGGACCGCTGGGAATGACCGACACCGTGGCGCCGGGCGCCTCGCCGGAGATCCCCGAGCCGCACAACCACGGGTACTACCGCTACGAGGACGCCGGGCAGGAGCGGACGGTCGACGTCACCCGGCAGAACCCGTCCTGGGTCGGGGCCGGCGGTGACATGATCTCGACCACCCGGGACCTGCACACGTACTTCTCCGCGCTGATGGCCGGCAGGCTGCTGCCGGCCGGGCTGCTGGCCGAGATGCGCACGCCGGAGGCGACCGTCGGCTACGGCCTGGGGGTGTTCGCACAGGAAACGGAGGACGGCACCGTCTTCCACCACAACGGCGCCACCATGGGCTCGGCGGCGCTCATGTACAGCTCCCGCGACGGCGGCAAGACCCTGACCGCCGGGCTGACCTGGGTGGACGACGCCGACCTGTCGATAGCGCCGGCATTCGGCACCGCCCAGCAGCGTTTCGTCGACGAGGTGTTCTGCGGCAAGCTGGGCCGATGAGACACGGAGTCACGATCGGGCAGGCGGCGGCGTTCGTCGGCGTCACGGTGAAGACGGTGCGGCACTACCACAAGCTCGGCCTGGTCGAGGAGCCGGAACGTGACGGCTCCGGCTATCGGCGGTACGGATCCGGCGAGCTGCTGCGGCTGGTGCAGGTACGGACGTTGGCCGCCGCGGGTGTGCCGCTGGCCGACATCGGGCCCATGCTCGACGCCGACGCCGTGGGGTTCGGCGCCGCGCTCGCCGACGTCGAGCGGCAGCTCACCGAACGCATCGACGAGCTGGCCGCCCGCCGCGACACCCTGCGCCGGCTCGCCGACGGCGACCGGGCCCTGCTGCCCGACCGCGCCTGCGCGATCCTGGACCGGATGCCCGGCCTCGGCTTCGGCCCCGACTACGTGGCCGCGCAACGCGAGGCCCTGGTCCTGGCCCGGGCGCTGGTGCCGGAGGGCTTCGACGGCTTCCTGACCCAGCTCGAACACGGGCTGGACGACCCCGAGTACGTCGCCCTGACCAAGCTCGGCCAGGAAGCCGAGACCTGGGAACCGGACGACGCGCGGATCGAAGAACTCGCGACCGCCATGGCCGACCGCTACCTCGCCAACCCCGCGCTGCTGGGGGACCACGCCAGCCGTCAGGCATGGTCCAAGGCTTCGGCCCAGTACAAGCTGATCAACAACCACCGCGAGGACCAGGCACCGATCGCGGCCCGGCTGACCGCGCTCACCGAGGCCAGACTCCGTTCCGCAGGCGTACCCATGCCGCACCGATGACGGAATCCTCAAGTCACCGCCGCAGCCCACCGGCGCGGTGCTCCGGCCTCGGCGAGACGTCGGGGGCGGATCGCCGGACAGGCCGGCCCGGGTGACGGACGAGTCCGGCCTCGCGCAGTCCGACGGGCGCGCCGAAGCGTTCGGCGATCGGAATCGGCGCCGACGACAGGCGGGTCCACGACGTCGAGGTGATCGCGGCCGAACCGGTGCAGCAGCGATCACTTCTCGCGACGTGCCGGTACCCCATCGCACTACTCACCGCTCCGCGGGACACGACCCGCACACCGGACCGGCGGTCACCGGCAGTCCCCCAGCCCTGGCAGCCGGCCGCCCCTGTTTATGCTCGCGCCCATGGCACTGGAATGGGAACAGATCATCGTCGACTCCACCGACCCCATCGTCCTCGGGCGCTGGTGGGCCGAGGCTCTCGGCTGGGTAGTGGTCGACGAGTCCGACGAGATCATCGAGATCCGGCCCGAGCCGGACCGGAT
This sequence comes from Streptomyces sp. CA-181903, assembly GCF_050937075.1. Classification (NCBI taxonomy): domain Bacteria; kingdom Bacillati; phylum Actinomycetota; class Actinomycetes; order Kitasatosporales; family Streptomycetaceae; genus Streptomyces; species Streptomyces sp. CA-181903. The sequence continues at coordinate 6,600,769 of NZ_JBNJLY010000001.1, read as the reverse complement.
GCCGGGGCTGCTCTTCGTACCCGTCCCCGAGGGCAAGGCGTCGAAGAACCGGCTCCACCCCGACTTCCGCCCCGACGACCAGGAAGCCGAGGTCACCCGGCTCCTCTCCCTCGGCGCCCGGCGCGCCGACACCGCGCAGGACCATCAGCATTGGGTGACCCTCCTCGACCCGGAGGGCAACGAATTCTGCGTCCTGGGCGAACGCAAGAGCTGAGCGGGAACCGGGCAGCCGTCCGGGCGGAAGTGCCGGACGGTTTCACCCACCCACAGCCGCGCCGACCGCCGCACGCCGACCCGGCCGGCCGGGCGCTTCGACCGCGGTCTGAGGACAGCTTTGGCAGCTGGTAAGCCAGATCGGGCTGCAGCGGGCGTGGCGGAAGGTTCGCCATCGCTTGAGTGTCGCCACTCCTCGTTCGACGGGGTACCGGAACCGGGCGTGGGCGCGGTTCAGCGACCTCTGGCCAGCGGTGAGGTCCTTGCCAGCTTGCGTCTGACGGGGACGGCGAACGTTCCGCCGGCGCCGGTGTAGGCCAGGTCGGCCAGGGCGGGAACGCGGAGTCTGACGCAGGTCTTCACGATGCGGTGGGTCCGGGCCGCGGTCAGGTCGTGGGTGCGCCCTGGCAGCGCGCGAGAGACCCACAGGAGTTTTCCTGCCGGACTGGTGATGACCTGGAGGTTCGCTCCGTGACGGCGGTGCTTCCCGAGTAGTCGGCACGGCCGTCGCCGACGCGATCGCACTCGGCGAGTGTGCCGTCGACCAGGACGCACTCGGGGTCGGCTTCGCGAAGGGCGCGGGTCAGGCCGGGTGCTTTCCGGGCGAGAAGGTCGGTGACCGCGTGGACGTAGGCATGGGCGGTGCCGGGCTGATCCGGAAGCCGGCAGCGATCTGCACGAGGGTGTCGTGCTTGCGCAGATAGACCAGCTCGAGGATCGCCTGTTGCGAGGGCTAGAGCTTGCACCGGCGGTCACTCTCCCAGGTGACGCTGAGCATGGTGACCCACTCGACGAGGGCGTGCGGCAGGTCCAGTGCGGCAGGATAGGTGACCAATGGGGCTCCCTGGCGGAACAGTTGCGACTTCAGACATCTCTCTCAACCGCCGGGGGGCCTCGTTCGTCATGCCCTCACACCGGCAGCGCAGCCGTCACCGGATTGGTGGCCGCTCTGAACAGGCGCCCCGCCGCTGCCTACTGCGGCGCCTTGACGGTTCAGGTAGTTAGCCGCCATATTAGTTGCATGACGAATGGCGGGATGGATCGCGAGGCGCCCACGCTGGAGCAGGCCAGGCAGCAGGTCGGGCGTTACGGTCTCGACGTCGATCCGCAGGCGGTACTGGTCGCGGTGCGGTTGATCTCCGCCGGTGCGCGGGTCGGCCGGGCGGCCGAGGCGCACTTCTCCCGGTTCGGCCTGTCGACCGGGCGTTACCGATTGCTCGCCGATCTGGAGGACTGCGGCGGGGAGAAGTCCCCGTCCCGGCTGGCGGCCGACCTCGATGTCTCCCGGGCCACGGTCACCGGCCTGGTGGACGGCCTGGAGCGGGACGGTCTGGTCGCCCGCCGTGCGTCCGCCGAGGACGGGCGCGGCGCGGTGGTCGTGCTCACCGCCCGTGGTGCGCAGCGCCTGCGCGAGATGGCGCCCGAGCACTTCGGGCGGCTGGAGGAGATGGTGGGCGGCCTCAGTGTCGAGGAGCGCGCGGTCTTCCTGGATCTGCTCGCGCGCGTGGCGCGGGGCAGTTCCGCCCTGACCGGCGAGTAGCCCGGCCCGCATCCGTCCTGGCTCCGCATCTCGGCGGGGCCTGTTTTCCGGCCCAGTAGTTAGCTGCCTAATTAGCTTAGCCCAGGTGAGTTCGTATCCCCGCCCCCGGTCGAGAGAGAAGCCCACATGACGTCAGCGAAGGAAGCCGTTCTCCCCGGCCGTGCGGACGCCCGTCCGTTCACGCTGTGGCGCGAAGTCCTGACCGCCTACGCCGCCCCGGCACTGATGGCCGGTGCGGCCGGATTCGCCACTGGCCAGAGCGGACTGGTCCTGGCGGCGCTCACCTCCATCGCCGGCACCTCCGCCGTGGTGGCGTACCTACTCGGTGCCTGGCTGCGGCACGGCGGGCGCCCGCGGCGCTGGACCACCACCCTGCCGCGCCCGGTGCTGACGGGGCTGCTGGCCGCCGCAACGACCGCCGCGGCCGCCCTGCTGGGCTGGTTCGCCGCGGGCTGGCTGCCCGCCCACACCGCCGTTCCGACGGGGAAGTGGCTGGACCGGCTCCGCCTGGACCTGCCGATCTCCGCCGCCCTCGCCACCACCATCGTCACCCTGCGCTGGCGGGCCGCCATCGGCCGTTGACGCGTCTGACCTGGACCGACACCCCACCGACACCCGAGGAAAGGACGCACAATGATCACCGTCATGGGAGCCACCGGAGCCACCGGCAGGGCACTGCTCCAGAGCCTGCGCACGCTCGGCGTGCCCGCCCGCGCGCTGACCCGCACCCCGCAGCAGATACGCGACGGCGCCTGCGACCCGCTCGTCGAGGTCCGGTACGCCGACGCCACCGACCCCGGGTCGCTGCACGCCGCCTTCGAGGGGGCCACCCAGCTCTTCCTCGCGATGGCCAACGGCCCCGCGCAGGTCGAACTCGAAACCCGGGCCGTCGACATCGCCGCAGCCACCGGCATCGGCCACATCGTCAAGATCTCCGCCCCGGCCGCCGAACCCGACTCGCCCGTCGCCGTCTCCCGCGGGCACCACGCCGTCGAGGAGCACCTGCGCGCCGCCGGCCCCGCCCACACGGTCCTGCGGCCCTACGCCTTCATGCAGAACCTGCTGCGCCTGGCCCCGGCCGCGGTGGCCCGGTCCGCGTTCCTCGGCGCCATGGGTGACGCGCCCTGCAACTACGTCGACTGCCGCGACGTCGGCGACGTCGCCGCCGCGGCGCTGACCAGGGCCGAGCTCGCCGGCGGCACATACACCCTGACCGGCCCCGAAGCCGTTAGCCACCCCGAACTCGCAAACCGCCTGACCGCGCTGACCGGTACTCGGGTCCGGTACATCGACCTGCCCGCGCAGGAGCTGCGCGAGAGCCTGGTCCGCCACGCCGGGATGCCCGACTGGCTCGCCGACCACGTGACCGAGATCCAGCAACTGGCCAAGGCCCGCCCCGAACGTCCCACCGGCACGGTCGCGGACCTCTTGGGCCGCCCGCCCCGTACACTGCACGCCTTCCTGCAGGAGCACCGGGCGGACTTCCGTCGCTGACGACGGGGGCTCCCCCTTCGCCCGCCAGCGGGCGACCAGCCAGCCGATGGCGCCGCCGACCAGCAGCGTGACGGCCAGTACCAGCCAGAGCGGAAGCGTGACGGTTGGGATCCAGAGCCGGATGCTCACCAAGTCCGTGTTGGGCAGCGATCTGCGCGAGGGTGTCGTGCTTGCGCAGATAGACCAGCGCGAGGATCGCCTGTTGCGAGGGCCGGAGCTTGCACCGGCGGTCACCCTCCCAGGTGACGCTGAGCATGGTGACCCACTCGACGAGGGCGTGCGGCAGGTCCAGTGCGGCAGGATAGGTGACCAATGAAGCTCCCTGGCGGAACAGTTGCGACTTCAGACATCCCTCTCAACCGCCGGGGGGCCTCGTTCGTCATGCCCTCACACCGACAGCGCAGCCGTCACCGGATTGGTGGCCGCTCTGAAAAGGCTCATTGTCCATGGTGAGGCTGCTCTTCTGCCAGCGGAGCGTTGAGATGTCCGTGGAGTACAGATCGGCTTTTTCCCTCACTCTCCCCTCCCTTGCCGTGTGTGGTGAGAATGCGCGCGCACTTCTCAGTGTGCGACAGTGCCGGTTCGCCGGACCGGCGTTCCCGCGACGGCGGGTCCCGGAGGGACCGGCACGCGTCGGTATGGGCCCCGCCGTCGGCGTACCGTAGTGGTCGTTGAAGCGCCGCTCTTCGGACGGGTTGGAGCATGACGACGACACTCGGTGACCGGCTGCGGGAGCTGCGGGCAAGGCGGGGGCTGACTCAGGAAGCCCTCGCGGAAGCCGCGTTGCTCAGTGCGGACACAGTACGGAAACTGGAGCAGAACCAGCGGCTGACAGCCCGCATGGCCACGCTCCACAAACTCGCGCGGGCGCTGGACGTCGAGACCTCCGCCCTCCTGGGCGCGCCGACAGTCCTGGAGCCCTCCGACGGGTCCGAGCCCGCCAGCCTCCTGGCCCTCCGCCAATCAGTGACTCCAGTGCAGGAGTTCCCGGGGCTCGGCAGCGACTCCGAGGACGCGGAGCCGCCGACAGTGAACCAGCTCAAGGACGGTATCCGAAGCACCGAACGGATCCGGCGCCTGGGCGAGCTCACGAAGATCACGGCACTGTTGCCGACGCTACTGGCGGACGCGCGTGCCGCCGTCCGCGCGTACACCGGGGAGGACCGCGCGGCCTCCTACGCCGTGCTCGCCGAGGCGTACCAGGTCGCCGCCACGACACTGACGGCATTCGGCAAGGAGGACGCCGCCTATACGGCACTTGAGCGGTCCATGGCTGCCGCACGGCAGTCCGACGACCCCCGGCTGGAGATCATCGGCATCTCCACGCTGTCCTGGATCTTCTCCAAGCAGGGGCGCGTGGCGGACGCCGAGCAGGTGGCCGTGCGGACGGCGGAACGTATCGAGCCCGGGTTCCGATCGGAGCCCGTGGACCTTTCCCTGTGGGGAATCCTGCTGCTGCGCGGCGCCAGCGCCGCGATCCGGGGTGAACGTGCCGACACCGCCGAGGACTTGCTCTCCCTGGCCGCCGCCGCTGCCGCCCGGATCGGGAGGGACCGGCTCGACTACGCCACGCCCTTCGGGCCGACGAATGCCGGAGTGGCGACGGTGAACGCCTACGTCGACCTGGGAAAACCGGACACAGCCCTCCGGCACGCGCAACGCATCCCCCATCTGTCCGGCCTCCCGCCGACCTGGCTCGCCCGGCACTGTGTGGACCGTGCCCTGGCCCACGCCGAGATGCGCCAGGACGCCGCGGCGACGAGGGCCCTGCTCGCCGCCGAGCGCACGGCGCCCGAGTGGATGCGGTACCACGCCACGGCCCGGCACCTCGTCGCCGAACTGCGGGAACGCGAGCTCCGGCGCGGTTCCCCGATCAGGGACCTGGCCATCCGTTTGCAGGTCGAGGGATAGCCCCGAGGCCGAGTAGGACACCGCGTCCCAGCGGGCTCGCCGGCTCGCCCACGCTGTCCCTGGGCTGCAACGGCACGGTGCCGGACGGTGGTTGTCGCACAGTCGCCGACCGACAGGAGCCCCATGCCCGACAGCGACGCACGGACCCCGCACACGGCGAACCGCGGCGCACCACCCCGCCCATGAGGGTCCCGTGCCGGCACCCGGCGGACGGTTGGACGACCAACGGGGGTGTGCTGACCTGCGACGGCTGCGGGGTCCGTCGTATCGAGGACTACACGGCACTCGGCCCGGCGGTCGAACCCCCTGATTTCGGACCGGAACCACATGGTCCGGTGACCATCGTTCAGGGCGTCATGCGCTTTCGGCACCGACTCCCCGCCTGAACGCAACCCCTTGGCGAGCGAGACGGCCGGCACCGTTCCCTCGCCCGAAACCGCACTCTCGCGCAGTCGAAGAGGAGCATCATGACCCCACCCGCGTTTCCCACGCCCCTTTCCGGAGCGGAATCGGTACCCGACGTCCGGACCCTTCTCGGCGCCGCGTTCCACAGCGTTCGCGCCACTGTCGCGGACAACAACCCGGATATCTCGCACAAGACGTGCGGTCGCATCGTGGACGAGGCCCTCAAGTTCGTCGTCACGGCGGCGCGGTTCCCCGAACGGTCCATCGTGCCGTCCCGGATCGTGGACGAAGGCTGGCACGCGCTGATCCTCCATACCCGCGCCTACCGCGATCTCTGCGCGGAGTTGGGAACGTTCGTCCACCACGCACCGGAACACCCGGACGTCGGCCGCTACACCCCGGAGGTCCTCGGACGCACCACCGCCCTGATCGAGGCGGCGGGATTTCCCGTGGACTCGGAGCTGTGGGGCAGTCCTGAGCACGGACTCGCTCGGAACCTGGCGGCGAGATGCCAGCACTCGGGTGGTGACCGTCGCGAGGAACAGAGCTGAAGCGAGAGGAGTGGCCCCCGGCCGGCCGCCGTCGCGCGGGGGCCGACCGGGGTGGCCGGGCGCGGTGGCGGGTTCGCGTCGTGGCGGAGCAGGCGCCGGCCGGTGGGAGCCGCTCAGCGCACCCCCAGCGACCGCACGATCCCCGTCACCGTCTCCCCCGCCGCCGCGGAGGGCGTGCCGGCCGGGTGCAGGGTGAGGACGGCGACGATCCAGCGGTCGTCCGGGCCCACCAGCCCCGTGGTGTGCAGGGCGGGACGGCCGAGGTCCACCCCCTCGACCTCGCCTCGTCCCGGGTCGGCCGGCGGGTAGCCGGACCAGCCCTGCTTCACGGCCCACGGGCGGGGGAAGGCCGTCGGTATGCCGAAGGACTGGTCGAATCCGTCGGCGCCGAGCCGGGTCGCCCGCCGCAACGGCCCCAGCACGGCCGTGCGGACGGGCGGCGGCGCCGCGTCCAGCAGGTAGCGGTAGACGCGGACGGTGTCGGCCGCCGTGATGGCCGAATATCCCCAGTGGCCGGGGTATCCGGCCGGTGGTCCGGCGGTGTGCGTGAGTCCGAGACGGGAGACCATGCGTGTGATCACGCCGGTTCCCCCGTTCCGCTCCCAGAAGTGGCCGGCCGCGTCGTCGTCGCTGCGCGCGAGCATCGCGTCCAGCCGGGAGCGGTCCTCCGGCGGCAGGGCGTCGGCCGGGCCGCGGTCCCACAGATGGTCGAGCGCGATCAGCAGCTTCACCACTGACGCCGACCGGAACCGCGCGTCCGGGTCGAGCCGTTCGGCGCAGGTGCCCGAGTCGCGGTCGTACACGACGACTCCCGCGCTCACCCCCGTCGGCACCCGCGGACCGTCGGTGCGTGTCCCACTCATCGTGCGCACGCCCCTCCGGTGTCGAACGGCTCACGTCCTGTCACGTCGGGTCCCCCGTCTCTCCCCCGCATCCCCCTGGTGACCAGTTTCCGGCAGGGCGGACGGACCGGCCACCGCATTCGAAGGGGGTCTAAACCGCCAGGTCAGCCGGTCGCCATGGGCACACCAACGTCGTACGAAGTTCAGGCGACGTCACGCCACCCGGCGGCCGTTGAGGAGCTGGGCGCCGAGCGGGGTCAGGGTGTGGTGGGCGGCGCCGCCCACCCGGCGGGTGACCAGCAGGCCCGCCTCGCGGAGGACGGACACGTGGTGGCTGGCGGTGGCGGCGGCGATGTCGGCGGTGCGGGCCAGTTCGGTGGTGGTGCCGCCGTCGGCGACGGCCTCCAGCAGGGTCGCCCGGGTCCGCCCGAGCAGGGCGACGAGCGCCTGTCCGCGCCCGGACGCCTCGCGTCCGGTGAGGAGTTGGGACGGGCTGTGCTCGATCGGGTAGACGACGACGGGCGGCAGGTCGTGGTTGCGCAGCACGGTGGGTTTGCGCCAGCAGAAGAAGGACGGGAGCAGGAGCAGCCCGCGTCCGTCGAGGTGCAGGTCTCCCTCGACGTGCGGGCCGTGCATGATCAGGACCGGCGGGGACCACTCCAGGGTGGGGTGGAGGGTGCGCAGCAGGTGGTCGAAGGCGCCGGACGGCAGGTCGGCGACGGTGCGCGTCATCCGGCGGCGGGCGGCGATGTCGGCAGTGACCTCCGCACGTACGCGGGACCAGTGGGGTGCGAGGGCCACCCGGTAGTACGAGCGGACGGCCTCGCCGAGGCCCTTGAGCGCGTCGAGGTCACCCTCGGCGAGTCCGCGCATCCAGGACGCGGTGTGCCCCTGGGAGACGGCGAACTGGGTGAGGTCGTCGCGGAGCCGGCCGCGCGGGGTGGACATCAGGGCGCTGACGCCCAGGTCGAGGCCGCCGCCGCCGGCCGCCGGCGTGAGGAAGTCGGGCGAGTAGCCGCGCGGCGGGGCCAGCGCCAGCAGGCGGCGGGCGCCCGGGTCGAGCCGGCCCCGGACCTCGCGGCGCCACCGGTCGAACACCAGCGGCCCGTCGGTGGTCTGGAGCATGTGCAGGCTCAGCAGCACCTCCCACATCGGGTCGGGCGTCTGCGCCAGCCGGGTGCGGACGACGTCGTCGCTGCCGAAATGGATACGCAGTGCCACGGACCTTGCCTCCCGCCCGGCTCCCCGGGCTCCCGCCGCCCGTCCTCACCGGTCACCCTCCATGGTCCCGGCGGCCGGAGGGGCCTTTCAATCACCCCGACGGTGGGTTCCGGCCATCCTGTCGTGGACTGGGGGGGCGTACGGGCTCGTCCCCCCGCGCGTTCGGTCGGCTCAGCGCCGTCTCCGCGCGCCCGGCAGCCACCAGTTGGCCCTGCCGGCCAGCGTCATCAGGCCGGGCACCAGCACCCCCCGCACCACCACGGCGTCCACGAGGACCGCCAGCGCCAGTCCCGTTCCGGTCATCTTGAGCGAGGTGACGCCGGAGGCGGCGGGGCCCGCCATGGCGAGGGCGAAGACGAGGGAGGCCGCCGTGACCAGCCGGCCCGTCCGCCGCATCCCGGTGACGACGGCCGCGGTGTTGTCCCCGGAGACCAGGAACTCCTCCCTGACGCGGGCGACGATGAACACCTCGTAGTCCACCGACAGCGCGTAGGCGGTCGCCAGGAGGAAGACGGTCGTGTTGTCGAAGAGGTACCCGGGGGCGTGGAAGCCGCCCAGGACGTTCCGCAGGTGCCCGTCCTGGAACACGTACACCAGGCAGCCCAGGGTGGCGCCCAGGCTCGCGACCGCCACGGCCACGGCCTTGAGCGGCACCAGCAGGCTGCGGGTGAACAGCGCCAGGAGCGCGAACGTCGCGGCCGCCGCCAGGGCGCAGCACCCGGGCAGGGCCCGGTGGACGGCCGCCCGGGAGTCCACCGCCTCGGCCGCCTCCCCGGCGACCAGGACGTGTCCGTGGGCGGGCAGGGCGCGCAACCGCCGTACGAGCGACGCCGATTCCCCGGTGCCGGAGGGGAAGCGCGACGTGACGGTCAGCACCGGCCCGCGGTACCGGCCGGTGAGGTCGCGGACGGCGGCCGTCTGCGGCAGCGCCGACACGGCGCGGGCGCGGGCCTCCGCCTCCGTGCGGGGCGTGCCCTTCGGCAGCCCGACGGCCAGTTCCCGGTCCGGTGCCGAGGGGAAGTCCCGGCGGATGAGCACGGCGGCCGTGCGGGCCCGGCTGTCGCGCGGAAGATTGTCGACGGTGGCCGGCCCGAGGGCGACGTGCCACGCGGGCAGGGACAGCACGGCGAGTACGCCGGTGGCGGCGAGGGCCGCCACGGCGGGCCGCCGGGTGACGGCCACGGCCACGCGGTGCCAGGCCGGGCTTCCCCCGTCGGGGGCGGCGGGGCCGCGGAGGCGGGCGAACGGGTCGAACCGGTCGAGGCGCGTCCCGAGGAGGGCCAGCAGGGCCGGGACGGTGATCACGGCAGCGGCCGCCGAGAACACCACCACCGCCATGGCGGCCCAGGCGGCCGAGCGCAGGAACACGAAGGGGAAGACCAGCAGCGCGGAGACGGACGCCAGCACGATGGCCGCCGAGGCGACCACCGCGCGGCCCGCCCTGCGGACGCAGCGGTCGACGGCCTCCCGCGCGGTCGCGCCGGCCGCCGTCTCCTCGCGGAAGCGGAAGACGACCAGGATCCCGTAGTCCACGGCCAGGCCGAGGCCCAGGGCCGCGGCGATGTTCGAGGCGTACGCGGAGACGGCCGTGAAGGAGGCCAGTATCCGCAGGAAGGCCAGGGAGCCCGCTGTGGCGGTCAGCGCGCCGACGACCGGCAGCAGCGCCGCGACGAGGGAGCGGAAGACGAGGAGGAGGACGAGGGCGCAGGCCGGCGCGGAGACCAGCTCGGCCCTGAGCAGGTCGGCCCGGTTGTCCTCCAGGGTCTCGGCGGTGGTCCACGCCGTTCCGGTGGGCGTGATCGTCACCGGCCCGCGGTGTCCGCCGAGGGCGGCGACGGTCCGTTCCGCGGTCTCGGCCCGGCGCGACGCGTCGCCGGCCAGGTCGGCGGTGACGAGCGCGGAGTGCCCGTCCCGGGAGACCAGGGCGGGATCGGCGGCGCCTTGATACGAGGTGACGGTCCCGACGCCCGGTGACCGCCGGAGGTCCTCCTCCACCGCGCGGCCCGCCGCCGCTGCCTCCGGCGAGCGGACGTCCGACGTGGCGCGCAGCAGGAGCACCAGGTCGGGTGTGGAGAAGCCGTAGCGCTCCCGGAGCGCCACGGCGTCCCGGACGGCCGGGGAACCGGACGGCTCCGCGTCGAAGTTGGTGAGCCGGTCCAGGCCGCCCACGCCGAACAGGCCCAGGGCCACGGTGCCGATGACGCAGACGAGCAGTGTCAGGCGGGCGGTGAGCCAGGGCCGCCACCGGACGGCCGCCCAGAGAAGGCGGCGGCCCCTCCGGGCCGTCGTTCTCCCCTGGACACCCTGCCGTCGCCACACGGACGCATCCCCCCTGAGCCGCGCCCATGGGCTACCCGAAAACCGGTGAGTCGAGTCGGAACGTACCGCTTTCGGTGGAACGGCCCGCGGTGGCGGTTTTCCCGCACCCCCGCCGGGTAGTCCGTGGCCCACCACAGAAAAGAGTCGCGTCCATGGCCGCTCTCGCCTTGCCGGCCTTCGTCCTGGTCCTGTTCGCGGGTTCCCGGTGGATTCCCGGGCGGTCGGTACCGGCAGCGGTGACGGACGGCACGGGTGAGCGGCGGACCTATCGTCTCAATGGTGGCCGGCTTTTCACGCTGAGCGTGTGCGCCGTTGTGAGTTGCCGATTCCTGGCACCGCGCGTGCTCGTCTGGCCGCACCGGCACTGGGCCGAACTCCTCGTCGTCGCCAATGTGTTCGCCTTCGCGCTGGCCTTCCTGCTGTTCCGCTCCGGCCGGCGCCGCGCGCCGGAGGCGTCCCGCGCGTCCGGGTGGCGGCGCGGTGTCGCGGACTACTTCCGCGGCGTCGAGCTCAACCCCGAATGGGCGGGTGTCGACCTGAAGTTCTTCTCCTACCGGCCTTCCCTCATCGGGCTCTTCGTTTTCAACGCTTCGGCCGCCGCGGCCCAGGTGGCGGAGCAGGGATCGTTGAGCGGCCGGATGCTGCTCTACCAGATCTTCTTCTTCGTCTACCTGGCCAACTACTTCCAGTTCGAGGGCGGCATGATCCACACCTGGGACCTCGTCGCCGAGCGCTTCGGGTGGGGGCTGGTGTGGGGCGACTACGTGCTCGTGCCGTTCTTCTACGGCATCGCCGGACGCGTGCTCGTCGACGTCCGGACCCCCCTTCCCCCGTGGCAGGGCGCGGTGTGCTGCGCGGTGTTCGTCTTCGGCTTCTGGCTCTTCCGCGGGGCGAACGGCCAGAAGCACCGCTTCAGGAGCGGCGGAACGGTCACCGTCTGGGGCCGCCCGGCGGAGACGCTGGACGGCAGGCTCCTGGTCTCGGGGTTCTGGGGCATCGGCAGGAAGCTCAACTACACCGGCGAGCTGCTGGTGTACCTCGCCTGGACCCTGCTGTGCGGCACGGCGTCCGTCCTGCCGTACCTGCTCCCCCTCTTCCTGCTGGTCCTCTTCGTCCACCGGGCGCACCGCGACGACCGCCGCTGCCGCGCCAAGTACGGGCCGCTGTGGGACGAGTACTGCCGCCGCGCGCCGTTCCGGATGTTCCCCTTCGTCTACTGACGCCCGCGGACCGCCGTTCCCTCACCCGCCCGGCCCGCTCCCCGGGGGCGGCACATCCAGCGCAGCCAGCCGAGGTAGTCCCCGCACATCCGCACGGACGCGCGCCACGGCGTCGTACGGCACCGGCGCGCCGGGAACTCGTCCCGCAGCGCGTGCCCGGCGACGTGCAGGACGGCGCCCGCCAGCGGAAGGGGACCCAGGTCCTCGGCGCACAACAGTCGCATCATGCGCTCGCGTTCGGCGGCGTCGGCACGCATGACGGCGTACATGCCGCGGCGCAGGCCGGTGGTGGGCCGGTCGCGGCCGCAGAACATCCGGTGCAGGGCGACGGCGAGGTGTTCGTGGGCCCGGACGGCGGCCCGGCGGCGCCGGCCGTGGGCGGCGACGTCCTCGGCGCGGGCCAGGCACTCGGCGTCGCGCAGGCCGATCGTCAGCCCCGAGGCGGTGAGCGGGTGGCAGGTGCCGACCGCGTCGCCGACCAGGCCGTAGGGCCCCCGGCCGTGGAAGGCGCGCGGCCGCACCCGGTTGGCGGCCCACTGCACGCCGTTGCCCTCCAGGGCCGCGCACAGCGGCCCGGCCAGGGCGGCGGGGAGGAACGGGACGTAGCGGCGCCGCACGGTGTCCGGAAGGTCCGCGGCGCGCGGGCGCGGCAGGGGGACGTCGACGGTCACCCGGACGGTGTCGTCGTCCAGCCGGTAGGCCAGGACGGGGCCGGGGCCGCCCACGAAGACGTGACCGTACCCCTCCGCGGGGAGCGCGAGGCCGCGCAGCAGCACGCCGGCCGTGCGGGAGACGGTCGTGGCCGGCGCGGCGGGGCGGAGCGTACGCCGTACGACGGAGGACTGCCCGTCGCCGCCGACCACGCGCCATACGCGGGCCTGCCGTTCGGGGCCGCCGTCCCGTGTGTAGGTGACGGTGGAGTGCCGGACGGAGGTGACGCGCGCGCCGAGGGCGAGGGTGACGGCGGGATGGTCCGCGGCGGCGGCCCGGAGGGCGGCGACGAGTTCGCGGTGCCGTACGGTGGCGGCCCGGTCGCCGCGCGGGCAGGCCAGCGCGATCGGCGGGCTGCCGTCCTCCGGGTGCAGGACGAAGCCCAGGGCGGGGAGGAACGGGAACGTGGGCGCCACGGCCCCGAGTCCGCGCAGCACCGCGACGCCGCCCGGGTGGAGCCACTCGCCGGCCAGCCGGGTGGGCGGCCGGTGCGACGCCTCCAGGAGCAGGACGCGGTGGCCGGCGCGGGCGTGCGCGAGCGCCGCGACACAGCCGGCCGGGCCCGCGCCGATGACGGCGACGTCGGGTGGCGGCCTCATCGGCGCTCAGCGTTTCCCGCGGCGGTGGCGGACGGCGCGGGGCTGCCGGGGCGGGTGCGTCACGGTGGCGCGGTCCTCGCGGATCCGCGGGGAGGCGAGTCCGAGGTCGAAGGCGCGCCGGAGGACGCTCCGGATGCCCTTGATCCTCTGCTGGGCGGAGGCCGGCCCCGGGCAGGGGTGCCGGCCTCCGCCGAAACCGATCGGGGCACAGGGCGAGGAACAGTGCTCCACGCGGCCCGGGAGGTCGGGGTCGAAGACGTCCGGATCGCGGAACGCCTCCGGCACGCGGTGGGAGGGCAGTCGGGTGGTCATGCCGCCCCTCCGGGGTCCGCGACCCCCGCGGGCGCGACCGGGCCGGCGGAGGCGGGTGGCCCGACGGCCCGCAGGTAGCGGCCGAGGGCCAGGGCCGGGAAGTACACCGGGTAGAGGCGGTAGACGAGCATCATCGTGGCGAAGAAGACGCCGTTGACGTGGCCGCCGGGCCAGGAGCCGTCCGCCCGCTGGTGGGCGCACAGCCAGCGGACGCCGTCCTCGACGGCCGGGTGCCGGGGGCCGAGCGTGTCGAGGCCGGCGAGGACCGCCCAGGCGGTCATCTCGGGCAGGCCGCGCTCCAGCGGGAGGTAGCGGTCTTCGAGGCAGCTCCGCCAGTCCTCGCCCCAACCGCCGTCCGGGAGGCGGGTCTCCGCCAGCCACCGGCCCAGCGCGGCCGGCACCGGGTCGTCGGCCGGGACGCCCGCGGCGCGCAGCCCGCGGGCGGCGTGGAAGGCGGCGTAGGTGCGGTTGATGCCCCAGGTTCCGCTGAAGGACCCGTCGGGGTGCTGGCGGGCGCGGAGGTAGGCGACGCCCCGTGCCGTCGCCCTTCCGGCACGGCGCCGGGCCTCCGGTGCCAGCAGCGGCCGCATGCGGCTCAGTGCCGTGAGGACCGATCCGGTGCATTCGACGGAGGACGTGTCGACCATGCAACCGGCGAACATCTCCGTCGGGTTGAGCGCCTCCGGCCACGTCCCGGTGCGCCTGCGGTCGAGGGTGCCGAAGCCGCCGTCGGGGTTCTGCCGGTCCAGCATGGCGTCCAGCGCGCCGTGCAGGGCGTGCCGGTCGAGGCGGTCGGCCGCCGGAATCCCGCGGCCGCCGGGGCCGTTGGCCTCCTCCGCCCGCAGCAGGGCGTGCACGGCCTCGGCCGTGCAGTCGCCGACGGGCCAGCCGCTGTGGCCGTCGGAGAACGCCCAGCCGTGGCGGACGGTGCGCAGGGGTGGTACGCGTCCGGTGTACGTGGTGATCTGCGCCGCGCGCAGGAAGGCGTGGGCCCGGCCGACGGCCGGGTCCGCCGCCCGGTGCGCGTCCCCCGCCGAAAGCGCTTGCACGGCGAAGGAGGTGTCCCACACGGTGGACCGGTCCCCGCACACGCGCAGACCGCGGTCGTCGTCCTCCCAGCACCAGTAGCGCAGCCGGGCGACGGCGTCGTCCAGCAACGGGTGGTGCCGGTCCCTCGCGAACAGCACCAGGCACTCCACCAGGGCGTTCACCGAGGACAGGCCGTGGTGCGGCGAGGCGTGCTGCTCGTCGACGACGGCACGGTGACAGCGCTCCAGCGCGAGGCGGCGCAGCCGGCGGCCGTGCACCCGCTCCCACCCGCGCAGGCACCGCTGCGCCACGCGCAGCGCGCGGCCGCCGGTGACGTGGACGTCCGGGCTCCGGCCGGCGGGCGCCGCCGGGCCGCCGCCCACGGCCCCCGGGCCGGCGAACAGCTCGCGGCGCAACGCGTGGGTGAGCGGGCCCGGTTCGGCGCGGAATCTCGCTCCGTACAGGTAGGACATGGCCTGGTAGAGCATTCTGGTCCAGCCCAGCAGCCGTTCGGGGTGCAGGGGCGCCCACCTGGGGAGGAGCATCATCTCCGGCGGCATCGGCGCCACGTGCCGGTAGGGCGCCAGGCCGAGGAGCGCGAGCCAGAAGAACCCCCACCGGGGGACGGCGCGGACGCCGCCCGGCTGCCCGTGGAGCCACTGCCGTGCGGCGGCGGCGAGCGGATCGTCGGGTTCCGTGCCGAGCAGGCGGAGGGCCACGTAGGCGAGCGTCGTGGCGTACGCCGAGGGCGGCGCCTGCGGGTGCATGCCCCAACCCCCGTCAGGCGTACGGGTCGTGCGGTAGCACCGGAGGATCGACCGCCGTTCCGTCTCGTCCGGCGGGCGTTCCAGGATGTGCAGGACGATGACGTACTGGGAGAGGATCACGGTGCTCCACTCCATCTCGCCCTCCCACGCGCCGTCCTGCCCCTGGAGGGCGAGCAGGCGCGCGCGGGCGGCCTCGTAGGCGCGGTGCGCGCCGGGCGCCGGCGGAAAAGCCGCCGGGCCGCCGGTGACGGTGCCGGGCGTCGCCATGGGCCGTCATCCCTTTCGGATCCGCGGGGAGTCGAGCGGCTACGAGGAATTCTGCCTGCGGATTCTGATCGGCAATCCGGGGAGGGAGGAAAAACGGGGACTCGCCATGGAGCCGGAAATCCGATGGTCCTACAGTATGGGTCGCCTTCCCGCTTTTCCGTACCGTTGGCCGTCGTTGGCCGCCGCTGGTCGCCGCCCGGCTCCGGCCGTCCGGGACCGGGCCGGGAGGGGAGCGCAGGTGATTCCGCGCGCCGCGTCCGGGTTTCCGCGCGACCCGACGCGCGAGGTTTCCCTCCGGTGAACCGGGCAGCTTTCCCTTGCATCACCCGCGCGCACTGCCCGCCGCCATGTCCTTTTCGGCGGCCCTGCAATCGGTGAGAAATCGGCGGGGGGAGATCCGTGATTCTTGTGACCGGCGCGAGTGGCCATCTCGGGGCGAACCTGGTGCGGCGTCTGCTCGCCGACGGGCACGAGGTGAGGGCGCTCGTACGCCCCCGGGAGACGGTCGTCGAAGCGCTGGCCGGGCTCCCCGTCCGCCGGGTGGTCGGCGACGTGCGCGACCCGGCGGCGGTCGCGGCCGCCGTCGACGGCTGCGAGAGCGTCCACCACTGCGCCGCGCGCGTCTCGACGACGGCTCGCGGGCACCGCGGCGTCCACGCGGTGAACGTGCTGGGCACGCGCAACGTCCTGGACGCGGCACGGCGGTGCGGCGTGCGACGGATCGTGGTGACCGGTTCGTTCAGCGCCACGGGCTGGGAGCCGGGCCGGCCCGCCACCGAGCGCGACCTGCACTACCCTTTCGGCGCCCACACCCCGTACACGCGCAGCAAGGTGCTGGTCGAGCACGAGTGCTGCAAGGCGGCGGCCCAGGGGCTGGAGGTGGTGGTCGCGGTGTCGACGGCGATCGTCGGCCCGCACGACTACGTCCCGTCCCGGATGGGGCGCGCGCTGCTCGACTTCGCGCACGGACGGCTGCGCGCCTGCCTCCCCGGCGGTTTCGAGTTCGTCTCCGCACAGGACATCGTCCAGGGCCATCTGCTGGCCATGGAGCGCGGTGTGCCGGGGCACAAGTACCTGCTGTCCACCGGGTTCCGCACGGTCGACCAGATGATGGACCTCTACGCGCGGGTCACCGGGCGCCGCAAGCCGCCCCTGCGGCTGCCCGCGCCCCTCATGGAGGCGCTGGCCCGGCTCGCCGAGGGGCCGCGGGCGGTGCTGGCGCCGCACCGGGAGGCGCGTTTCACCCCCGCCGCCGTCCGCTTCCTGCGCTCGGAGCGGCGGGCGGACTGCTCCCTCGCCCGGGAGGTCCTGGGGTACCGGCCCACCGGCATCGCCACCGCCGTCGAGCAGGCGTACCGCTGCTTCGTGGACCGCGGGCTCGTGGAGCGGCGCGGGGCGAGGCCGTACGCCGGGCGGCCCGGCCGGGTCGCGGAGCCGGGGCCGCGATGACGGCCGGGACCTCCGGGACGGGCAGCCGGAGCGGCGTCCCCGTGCCCCGCCTGCCGGGCCGTCACCTGCCGTGGCTGGGGCCGCTGCCGGCGTTCCGCCGCGATCCCGTCGCCCTGCTGCGCGCGGCACGGGAGCGGGTCGGCGACGCCTTCGCCTTCCCGCTGCTGGGCCAGGACGTGGTCTTCGTCTGCGGGCCCGAGGCGCACGCCGAGGTGTTCGAGGCCGACGAGTCGGTCCTGAGCGCGCGTGAGGCGTACCGCTTCATGGCACCGGTCTTCGGCCGCGGCATCGGGTACGACGCCGCGTCGCCGGAGGAGATGGACGCGCAGATCGCCCCCGTCCGGGCGGCCCTCGGCTCCCGCAACCTCGACGCGTACGCCCGCGTCATGGAGGCGGAGGTACGGACACGGCTGGCCGGCCTGCCGCCGGAGGGCGAACTCGACCTGCTCGACGAGCTGAACCGGACGACGGTGGCCATCGCCACGCGCTGCCTCGTCGGCGAGGAGTTCCACCGCCGCATGGGCCCGGAACTGCCCCGGCTGTACCACGAGTTGGAGAGCGGCATTCGGCTCGCCGGCATGCTCAGCCCCAGGGTCCCCCTCCCCGCCTTCCGCCGCCGCGACCGCGCCCGCGAGGCCATCACCGGGGCCATGGGGGAGGTCATCGCGGAACGCCGCGCGCGGCGCCCGGAGGCCGGGCCCGCCGCGTCCCCGCCCGAGGGGGACCTGCTCGCCGTGCTGCTCTCGGCCCGCACGGAGGACGGCCGGCCGCTGCCCGACCGCATCGTGACGGGCATCCTCACCGGTCTGATCTTCGCAGGCCAGCACACGAGCGCCGTCCTCGCCGCCTGGACCGGCGTCCTGCTCACGCGCCACCCCGAGTACGTGCCGCTGCTGCGCGCCGAACAGGCGGGGCTGTGGCCGCCGGGCAGCCCGCTCGACACCCGGATCCTGCGCCGTGCCGAGCTCCTGGAGCAGTGCGTACGCGAAGCCGAGCGCCTGCACCCGCCCCTGATCCTCCTCATGCGCAAGGCCCTGCGCGACACGGTGATCCAGGGCCGCCGCGTACCGGCCGGGTCACTGGTGATGATCTCCCCGGCGGTGGCGCACCGCATGCCCGAGGTGTTCCGCGACCCCGACCGCTTCGACCCCTCCCGCTACGCGGAAGGGCGCGCCGAGCACCGTCGTCCCCACGCCCTCATCGGCTTCGGCGGGGGCAGGCACCGCTGCATCGGGCTCGCCTTCGCCTACCTCCAGGTCAAGACGGTGTGGAGCGTCCTGCTGCGCGAGCTGGACCTGTGGCCCGCCCAGGACGTCCACGCCCCCGACTACTCGACCTTCGTCCCCGCCCCGGCGGCTCCCTGCACCGTCCGGTACCGCAAGCGCTCCGCGGGGCCGTCGTGACCGGCGACGCCCGGCGCGGCGCGCCCGCCCGTCCGGTGCCGTGCGGGCCCCCGTCGTTCGCCGAGGCCCGCGGCAAGCGCGCCAGGGTGCGGGCGGCCGGCATGGACCCCGACTACTGGTACGCCGTCGCGTACGAGGGCGAACTGCCCCGCGGCCGGACCCTGGCCACCCGGTTCTGGGGCCACCCGATCGTGGTCTACCGCGGGACGGACGGCAGCCTGCACGCGCTGGAGGACCGCTGCGCGCACCGGCAGCTGAGGCTGTCCGGCGGTGAGGTCGACGGCTGCCACCTGACGTGCACGTACCACGGCTGGACCTACGACGGCGACGGCAACGTCGTGCACTACGCCCACGACCTGTTCGGCCGCGCCCGGCCGGAGGTCAGGGTGGGCTCCTACCCCGTGACGGCCCGGCACGGGCTGGTCTGGGTCTTCCCGGGCGACCCCGCCCTGGCCTCCGTGCGTTCCGTCCCCGGCATCCCGGAGCTGGAGGGGAGCCGGCCGTGGGCCCGGCTGGACGCCTCGTACACCTGGCAGGCCCACCATTCGATGATCATCGACAACGTCAGCGACTTCACCCACAGCTATCTGCACCGCCGCTACCGCCCCTTCTGGGACGCCAGGCTCACCCGTCACGAGCACGTCGGGGACCGGGTGGAGCTGTCGTACGAGACGGTCGTGGGCGGCGGGCGCCTCTCCTCCCGCTTCGTGGACCGGCGCCGGGTCGACACCACCTCCATCGACCTCGCCTTCGACTACCCCTACCAGCGCTCCGACACCGGGGGGTCGATCAAGCACTGGTGCTTCGTGCTGCCGATGGACCGGCGCACCAGCCGGGTGTTCTTCCTCTTCTACTTCGACGCGCTGAGGATCCCCGGCACCCGGTGGAAGGTGCCCCGCGCCCTGCTGCCGGCCTTCATGCGCGCGGCCGGCGCGCTCGTCGTCAAGCCGCTGCTGCGCGAGGACGGCGTGGCCGTCGAGGCGGAACAGCTCGGCTACGAGACGCACTTCGCCGCGCCGATCGTCGAACTCAATCCCGCGGTGGGCCTCTTCCAGGACCTCACCATCCGCAAGTGGGAGGAGTTCCTCGCCCGTGACCGAGCCCGTCCCCGCCCCTCGGGGATCGCCCTCGCCGACGGGCGCGTCGTCCCTCCGCCCGGCAGGAAGGCAGGTCCATGAGCGAGGCGCCCGTCGTCCGCGACATCCCCCGTTCCGCCCGGTGGCTGGCCGAGCACCGGTGGCTGTACGTCGTCCCGGTCCTGTTGCCGCTGTCCAAGGCGTACGCCGTGGCCGAAGCGCTGTCCGCCCGGCTGCTCCGCCGGCGGGCGGGCGCGGTGCGGCGGCACGGGCGGCGGGTCGCCCGGATGCGGGCCCTGGTCCGCGAGCGCGAACGGCGGGGCGGCGGGCCGATCTGCACGGCCCGCCCGCGGTGGCGGTCGATCGCGCCCTCGCGCGAGGCGGACTACAAGGAGGGGGCGTTCCTGGTCCCGGCCCGGCTCGACGACGTCCTGCGGGTGGACACGGACCGCGGGACGGTCACCGTCGGCCCCGCGGTCACCATGGGCCGTCTGGCGGCCGCGCTGCCGCGCGGCTGGACGCTGCCCGTCCTGCCGGAGCTGGAGGACCTCACCGTCGGCGGCCTCGTCATGGGCTACGGCATCGAGACGTCCTCCCACCGCCACGGCCTGTTCACGGACAACGTCGAGTCCTGCGAGGTCCTCCTGGCCGGCGGCGAGGTGGTGGTGGCGGACCGCACCCGGAACGCGGACCTCTTCCACGCCCTGCCGTGGAGCCGCGGCACGCTGGGGCTGCTGACCTCCGTGCGGCTGCGGATGGTCCCCGCCGCCCCCTGGGTCCGCCTCTCCTACCACCGGCTCGACAGCGCGGCCGCGCTCGCCGAGTGCCTGGCGACGTACGCCTTCGGCGCCGACCCGCCCGACTTCGTGGAGGGCTTTCACTTCTCACCGGCCGAGAGCCTGGTGGTCACCGGGACCTTCGCCGACCGCCCGCGCGGCGACGGCGCCGTCAACCGGATGGGGCGGTGGTACAAGCCCTGGTTCCACGAGCACGCCCGGGCGCGCGGCCGGCTGTCCCTGGCACGCAACGCCGAGTACGTGCCGCTGCGGGACTACTGGTTCCGGCACAGCCGCGGCATCTTCTGGGCGGCCGAGATGCTCGTCCCGAGCGGCAACCACCCGCTGTTCCGGTACGCGCTGGGCTGGCTCATGCCGCCCAAGGCCGCGTTCCTCAAGCGCACCGAGACCCCGGGGATCCGCCGCCTGTACCAGCGGAGCACGGTGACGCAGGAGGCCCTCGTGCCGCTGCGGACGCTGCCGGAGGCGATCGAGAAGTACCGCGAGACGTTCCGGGCGGACCGCATGTGGCTGTGCCCGGCGACGCTGCGCCGCACCGAGCCGGCGGGCCTGGTGGGCCCGCGCACCGCGGACGGCCGCTACGTCGACGTCGCCGTCGTCTTCGAGACACCGGAGCCGGTCCGGCGCGGCCTGCCCTGGGACTCCCCGAAGGCCACCCGGGCGTTCGAGGCGTGGCTGCTGGGCCACGGCGGCTTCCAGGTGCCCTACGTCGACTCGCGGCTGAGCCGCGACGAGTTCTGGACCATGTTCGACGGCCGGGCCTACCGCGCCGCGCGCGCCAAGTACGGGGCGGACGGGGCCTTCCCCGACATCTACGACAAGGTCAGCTGCCACTGACACCGGGAGGGACGACGACCGTGCCCTTGCTCGCGGACCCACCGACCAGGCCGGCGCGACGGCCCGCACCTGCGCCGGGCGACCGCCTCGTGCTGGGCTTCCTCGCCTTCAGCGTCGTCATGGCGTTCTCCCTGGAGCTCTACTTCGTCCTCCACTTCCGGGACATCGGCGAACGGCACGACGTGATCGCACGCGGCTTCCGGTTCTACGGATCCGCCGACCGCACGTACGCCGGTCAGGGCGACGTCCATCTGCCCCTGGCCCTGGAGACCATCAACGTCTTCGTCGTCCAGGCGCTCAACTGCGCGCTCGCCCACGCCATCCTGCGCCGGCGGCCCTGGCGCCACCCCCTCCAGCTGGGCATCGGCTCGTACCTGGCCGGCTCGGTCGTCATCTACTCCTGGCACGCCCACGTCGCCGGGTACCCCGACATGCCGGAACACCGGTTGCGGAACTACGTCGTCTTCTACGCCCCGAACCTCCCCTGGCTCGTGGGCGGCTTCTGGATGGCGGTGGCCTCGTTCGGGGCCCTCGTCCGGCTCGCGAGGGAAAGGGAGATCCGGCCATGACCGAAACGACCGAGGCGACGTTCGCACGCTACCTGCGGCTGGCCGCGGAGGACGACGGCCCCCGCGGCGAGCACTGCCTCGACCTCGTGACGTCGTACTACGACCTGGTCACCGACTTCTACATGGAAGGCTGGGGCCCCTCCCAGCACTTCGCGCCGGCCAGGCCCGGCGCCTCCCCCACCGACATCCTGGCCGAGGGCGAGCGGTACCTCGCCGACCGCGCGGGCCTGCGCCCCGGCATGAGGGCCCTCGACGTCGGCAGCGGGGTGGGCGGCCCGGCGCTCACCATCGCCGCCTACTCCGGCGCCCATGTGACCGGCCTGGACCTCCACCCGGGCCGGACCGAGCACGCCCGCCGGCGGGCCACCGACCTGGGGCTCCGGGACCGCACCGCGTTCGTCGAGGGCGACGCCGTGCGCATGCCCTTCGACGACGCCTCGTTCGACGTCGTCTACGCCTTCGAAGCCATCTGCCACACGGCCGACAAGGGCCGCGCCCACGCCGAGATCGCCCGGGTCCTCAAGCCCGGCGGACTGTCGATCGGTTACGAGTGGCTCGCCGCCGACGGGCTGTCCGCCGAGGACGTCCGGCGCCTCATCGAGCCCCTCTGCCGCTACTACGCGCTCCCGCAGCTCGCCACGCCCGCCCGGCTCGCCGAGCAGCTGCGGTGCGCCGGCCTCACCGATGTCGTCGTGGGCGACCCCGAGGCGACCGGTGACCTCTCCCCCACCTGGGACCACCTCGACCAACTCGCCGACCTGGGCGAACAGCTCGGCGACTCCCCGGTCAGGACGTTCATGGCGCACGGCGCGCGCGCACTGACACGGGCCGCCCGGGAAGGGGCCTTCCTCATCGAGTTCTGGGAGGCACGCAAACCGGAGGGACGCGAACCGGAGGGACCGGCGGTGTGAAACGACGGCGAAGACGAGACGAAGGGGGCACGCGGTGCGGCAGCGGATCGCGATCGTAGGCGCCGGCGTGGCCGGCCTGGGCGCCGCCTGGGCGCTCAGCCGGCACCCCGAGCGCTACGACATCGAGGTCTACGAGGCCGCCCCCGTCCTCGGCGGCAACGCCAGGACCGCGGACTTCCCGCGCAAGGACGGCGGTACGGTCCCCGCGGACGTCTCCGTCACCGCCTTCATCCCCTCCGTCTACCAGAACTACGTCGAACTCCTGAGCCTGCTCGGCATCGAGACCGTACGCACCCGCTTCAGCTACGCCGTGCACTACGGCGACGACGTCTACGCCCACGACCTGGACACACCGCTGCGGCGCAGGCTGGCCGGCGACATCGCCGCCTTCCGGCGGCTGCTGCGCACCGTCGGCCGTCTCAACGTCCTCAACAAGCGGCCCTCGCGGGCCACGGCGGCGCTCAACCCCTTCAACTACGTCACCATGCGCCGGGCCCTCGACCTGTGGGGCGTCTCCCCCGAGTTCCGCTACAAGATCCTCAAGCCGCTGTTCGTGAACTTCGTCCTCACCTCCGGCGTCTTCGCCATGCCGGCCTCGATGTTCGTCCGCTACCTGGACTTCTTCGACATCGAGCACAGCACGCCGATGGTCACCTGGCAGGGCGGCACCCGCGCCGTCTACGCCCGGCTCACCGAAGGGTTCGCCCGCCGCGTCCACCTCGGCCGCCCCGTCACCGCGCTGTTCCGCCGGCCGGACGGGGTACGGGTGGGGGACGCGCACGGCGTGACCGAACGCTTCGACCACGCCGTCCTCGCCTGCAACGCCGACCAGGCGCTCGCGCTGCTCCGGCCGGCCGACGCCCTGGAACGCCGGCTGCTCGGGGCCGTGCGCTACGAGTCCGGGCTCCACGGGAACGCCGTGGCGCACACCGACGCCTCGCTCCTGCCGGACGACGGGGGCGAGGGAGGCGACAGGGGCGACGGAGGTGATGGAGGCGACGGGCTGAACGTCGCCGGCACCCGCAGCACGTTCGTCCGCCACCGCGGCGGCGGCCGGCCGGACGACTACGAGATCACGTACGTCATGCACAACCAGCAGCCCTGGGGCGACGGCGCCGCCTCCCCCTGCCTGGTGACCTACAACGCCCACCGGCAGCCGGACCCCGGGAAGGTCGTCGGCCGCCACCGGTTCCGGCACATCGTCCACGACCTACGGCACACCCTGGTGCTGCACCCGCTGCTGCCCCTGCTCCAGGGCCGCCGGAGGACCTGGTACTGCGGGGCCCACACCACGTTCAACAGCCAGGAGCACGCCTTCCTGTCCGGTCTGGCCGTGGCCCACCGGCTGGGCGCGGACTACCCGTTCGCGGCGAACGAGGAAGCCGCCCGGTGGTTCCGCTTCTACGGCCGCATGTGCCTCGGCCCCCGCTTCCGCGCCACTCGGCGGCACCCGTGACCGTCCCCGCACCGGACCGGACCGGCGCCCCGCGCGCCCGGCCGTCCCGGCTGCTGCGCGGCACGGTGGGCCCGCTGGTCCTGCTGCTGGTCACGCCGCCGCTCGTGCTCCTCCTGTGGACGCTCGTCGTCGCCTTCGACGGCGCGCTGCGGCCCCTCGCCGATCCGGCCCGGTGGCCCGCGCTCGCGTCCGCGCTGCCGCGCCCGAGCCCGTGGGCGGCCCTCGTCATCACGGGCTTCACCGTGTTCGAGGCCGCGTTGCTGCGCCTCCTGCCGGGCCCCCGGTGGCACGGCCCGGTGACGCCGGCCGGCGTGCGTCCCGTCTACCGGGCGAACGGGCCGGCCGCGCTGGCCGTGACGCACGCCGCGTACCTCGGCGCCTCGGCGGGACTCGGCCTGTTCCCGGCCGGTGTGCTGTACGACCGCTCCGGCGAACTGCTGGCCACCGCCTGTGTCCTGGCCTGGGCGCTGTCGGCCGCCGTGTACGCCAAGGGCCTGCGCCGGCCCTCCGGTCCCGACCACGGGACGACGGGGCACCCGGCCCTCGACTTCTTCCGGGGGACGGAACTGCACCCGTCCCTCGGCGGGACCGACCTGAAGCAGCTCTTCAACTGCCGCGTCGGCATGATGTCCTGGGGCCTGCTGCTGGTGTCATTCGCCGCCGCGCAGCACGAGCGCTTCCACGGCGTCGTCCCGTCGTCGATGGCGGTGGCGGTCGGGCTGCAACTCGCGTACATCGTGAAGTTCTTCTGCTGGGAGACCGGCTACTTCGCGACCCTCGACGTCATGCACGACCGCTTCGGCTACTACCTGTGCTGGGGCGTGACCGTGTGGCTGCCGGGGGTCTACACCCTCAGCACCCTGTACCTGGTCGCCCACCCGCGCCGCCTGCCGCCGTGGGAGACCGCGCTGCTGCTGACCGTCGGCCTCGCCGCGCTCGCCGTCAACTACTCGGCCGACGAGCAGCGCGGGCGGGCACGGCGCACCGGCGGCGCGACCAGGATCTGGGGCCGCCCGGCGAAGACGCTGCCCGCGCGGTACGTGACGGGCGACGGGACCGAGCACACGACGGTGCTGCTCTGCTCGGGCTGGTGGGGCCTGTCCCGGCACTTCCACTACCTGCCGGAAATGGTGCTGGCCCTGTGCTGGGTGGCCCCGGCCTGCGGCGCGCGGGCGCTGCCCTGCTTCTACCCGGCGTACCTGGCCGTCCTGCTGGCCGACCGCACGGGCCGCGACGAGCGGCGCTGCCTGCGGAAGTACGGGGACGCCTACCGGGAGTACTGCCGGCGGGTGCGGTGGAAGGTGATCCCGTACGTCTATTGAGGGACGCGCGCGACGGCAGGCGTGCGGCGGCAGGCGGGTGCGGTAGGCGGGCGGCGGCGGACGTGTGACGGTATGCGTGCGGCGGCAGGGGCGTGGCGGTAGGCATGCGGCGACCGGCGCGTATCGGTAAGCATGCGGCGACCGGCGCGTATCGGTAAGCATGCGGTGACCGGCGCGCATCGGTAAGCATGCGACCGTAGGCGTGCGGCGGTGAGCATGCGGCGGCCGGCGCGGTGACGGTAGGCATGCGGCGGCAGGCGCGCGGCAGGGCGGGCCGGCCGTGCGGGCCTTTCCCACCATCCCTGCGCCGGGTTCCGGCCATCCTGCCGCGGACCGGGCGCGGTTGGCGTCCCGTCGGGGTCGGGAAGGGTGGGACGCCCTTATGCTCCTGCGCCACACGACGTGTTACCGGCGGTAGGGGGCTGTGATTCCCATGGTCGAGCGGAACGCGAAAGGTACGGAAGCGGGCGTGGCGCGCGGAGGCACCGCCCGCAGGACGTTCATCGGCGGGGTCACGGCCGCCGCCGCGGCCTCCGCGCTCGGCGGGACGGCGGGGGCGGCGGCCGCGTCGCCCCGGACCGGGCCCGCCGGGCGCGGCGACGGACGCCGGGGGGCCGCAGGCAGGACGGTCGCCGTGCTCGGCGGCGGTGTCGCCGGCCTCACCGCCGCCCACGAACTCGCCGAGCGCGGCTACCGGGTGACGGTGTACGAGCGCAAGGACGCGCTCGGCGGCAAGGCCCGCAGCATGGACGTACCGGGCAGCGCGCGCGGTGGGCGGAGACCCCTGCCCGGGGAGCACGGCTTCCGCTTCATCCCCGGGATCTACCACAACCTGCCCGACACGCTGCGCCGCATCCCGTTCCCCGGCAACCGGAACGGCTGCCACGACAACCTCGTCTCGCCCGGGGAGATGCTGATCGCCCGCACGGGGAAGGAGGGCATCCGGCTCCCGTTCGCCAACCCCGGCACCCCGCCGCCCGTCCTCACCCCGGACGAACTCCGACGCGCGCTGACCGCGTTACTGGACACCTTCACCGGCGTCCCGCCGCGCGAGATCGCCTATTTCGCGGGGCGGTTGCTGGTGTGGTTCACGAGCTGCGAGCGCCGACGGCACACGGAGTGGGAGCGTACGCCGTGGTGGGAGTTCACACGCGCGGCACGCATGTCGCCGGACTACCAGCGGTTGCTCTGCATCGGCCTGACCCGGAACATCGTCGCGACCAAGGCCGAGGTGGCAAGCGCCAAGACGGTGGCGACCTGCGCCGAGGCGTTCGTCTTCAACCTGCTCGGCCGGGGCGCGGACGGCCCGCCCGACCGGCTGCTCAACGCCCCTACCAACGAGGCGTGGATCGACCCGTGGGTGAGCTATCTGAGGTCCCTGGGTGTGGAGTTCCGCACAGGGTGGGAGGTACGGGACCTGCGGCTCTCCGGCGGGCGGATCACGGAGGCGGTGCTGGCGGAGAACGGCGGACAGGGCGCACGCCAGACCGTCACGGCCGACCACTTCGTCTCCGCCCTCCCTGTCGAGCACGCCCGTACCACCTGGAACGCGGAGGTCCGGGCGGCCGACCCCCGGCTGGCGCGGTGCGACGCGCTCCGGACGGACTGGATGACGGGCATCCAGTTCTACCTCACCGAGCCGACGCCGGTGATCCACGGCCACATCAACCACATCGACTCCCCGTGGTCGATCACCTCCGTGGCGCAGGCGCAGTTCTGGGCCGGGCGGGACGTCCGCCGGGACTACGGGGACGGCACGGTCGCCGACTGCCTGTCCTGCGACGTCTCGGAGTGGGACAAGCCCGGCATCCTCTACGGGCGGACGGCCAAGCAGTGCACCCGGGAGGAGGTGGCGCGCGAGGTGTGGGCGCAGCTGAAGGCGAGCCTGAACGACACCGGGCGGACGGTGCTGCGGGACTCGGCGCTGCACTCCTGGTTCCTGGACCCGGCGGTCCGCCTCGGCGGTCCGGGGTCGGACGCCTCCAACGACGAACAGCTCCTCATCCACCCCGTGGGCACCTGGGGCAACCGCCCGGAGGCCCGTACGGCGATCCCGAACTTCTTCCTCGCGGGCGACTACGTGGCCACGGACATCGACCTGGCGACGATGGAGGGCGCCAACGCGTCGGCGCGGGCGGCGGTCAACGCGCTGCTGGACGCGGACGGTTCGGCGGCGGGGCGCTGCGCGATCACACCGCTGTACCGGGCGCCGGAACTGGAGGCGGCCAAGTGGCGGGACGAGGTGCGGCTGCGGCTGGGGCTGCCGAACGCGTTCGATCTGGGGTGAGCGGGTTTCCTCCGGGCTGAGCGGGTTCGCTTCGAACCGATCTGGCCGGCTTGGGACTACGCATGTTCGCTTGGGGGTGCGCGAGCTCCCTCGGTTCCAGCTTGACGCGCCCCTGTCAATTCAGGCGGGCTCGTGGCACGCTGTCCGCACGCATCTCCTCCGGGCTCCTCCGGACGTACGTCGAAACCGGCACGACGGGACCGACACCGGGACCGACACACCGGGACCGACACGACGGGACCGGGACCGACACGACGAGCCCGACACGTCGAAACGGCTGGTCGAAACGGCTCGTCGGCCCAGCACTCCGGTACAGCTCATCGACACGGCACCTCGGCACAGCACCTCGGCACAGCACGTCGCACCGCTCGTCTGCCCGGGCCGTACTTGGCGCGGCCCGGCCCCCACACGGCCGCGCCGCGCACCGCGCGCCGGCCACGGCAGAGGGAGTACGCGTGAGACGACACCCCCGCACGACCGCCATCGCCACGGGCGCCCTGCTGGCCGCCTGTTCCCTGGCCGTACCCGGCCTCGGGACCGGCGCCGCCGGCGCCGCGCCCCCGCCGGCCACCGAGCACACCGCGGCCGCCACGGCGGAGGCGCGGCAGCAGGCCGCCGCCTTCTGGACGCCCGAGCGGATGCGCTCGGCCACCCCGCTCGACATCACCACCGACCGCCCCGCGCCCCCGCCCGCCCCGGCCCCGGCCGGCGCCCGCCACACCACCGTCGCCCCCACGACCACCCACGACGCGACCGCCCGCGTCCGTTCCTTCCCGCAGGCGGGCGGCCCCTGGACGGGCGGCGGCGCGGTGCTCAAGACGTCGGGCCGGGTGTTCTTCACCATGCAGGGCCGCACGGCGTCCTGCTCCGGCGACGCGGTCACCAGCGGCAACGGCAGCACGGTCATCACCGCGGGACACTGCGTGAAGTACCAGGGCAACTGGCACACCAACTGGACGTTCGTCCCCGGCTACCACGACGGCCAGGCCCCCTACGGCACCTGGGCGGCGACGAAGACGCTCTCCACGCCGCAGTGGACGGCGAGCGAGGACATGAACAACGACATCGGCGCCGCCGTCGTCGGCCCGCTCGGCGGCAAGCGGCTGACGGACGTGGTCGGCGGCCAGGGCCTGGACTTCAACGGCGGCTACAACAAGCCCATGTACTCCTTCGGCTTCCCGGCCGCCTCGCCGTACGACGGCACCAAGCTCATCCACTGCAGCGGGAACACCACCAAGGACTTCCTCCTCACCAAGGACCACGGCCTCTCCTGCAACATGACCGGCGGTTCGAGCGGCGGCCCCTGGTTCACCTCGTTCGACGAGTCCACCGGCACCGGGCTGCAGGCGTCGGTGAACAGCTTCGGCTACAACTTCCTGCCGAACACGATGTTCGGGCCGTACTTCGGCGACGTCGCGAAGACGCTGTACGACCAGGCGCAGACGAGCTGAGCCGGCCGGCCCGGGGAGGCGGCGGCGCCGTCCGCGCCGCGGTAAGCGGTAAGTGGACCGCGGTGGGGCGCGCCGCCGCCACAACGGGCCGTCTCCCGTTGGCCGTTCGGGTGGCTTCGGCAAGCCGTCTCGCGCGAGAAGACAGTCGCGGCCGTGCTCGGCCGGGTGAAGGGGGAGCCCGGCTGGAAGGCCCCCTTCCTGTGGAACGACATCGCCTCCTGCCTGGAGGGCGACCGGTTCACCGCGCCTTCGCCGCACTGAGAACCGGGGGCGCACGGGCGTGGACGTGCCCGGTTTCGGCGTCGCTGATCGGCGGCCCCTGGACGGGCGGCGGCGTACGGCGGCCGTGCGCGGACAACGCACGGCCCGCCTCGGCCGGGTGACCCCTACGGCGACACCTGGCGGCGGCCGCCGCCTTCCCATGACCGGCATGTGGCGATCTTGTGTCGGAAGCCGGCGAGGGCTCCCGCCGCCCGACCGGGGCTCCTTAAAGTCCGTACCAGTACACCGCACCCGTCCCCGAGAAAGGACCAGACCCCGTGCGTCTCCCCCGTCGCCCCCGTGGCCTGCGTGGCCGCAAAGCACTGGCCGCCCTCATATCCACCGCCGTCGCGGCCCCCGTGCTCCTCTCCGCCGCACCGGCCGACGCCCGGACCGCCGACGGTCCGGCCCGGCAGCATCAGAAGGCCGAGCGGCTCGCGAGGCAGTTGGAGCGGGACGCGTCGGCGAAGGGGGCGTACCGGCACCTCAAGGCGCTGCAGCGGATCGCGGACGCCAACGGCGGCAACCGGGCCGCGGGGACGCCGGGTCACGAGGCGTCGGCCGCGTACGTCCACCGGCTGCTGGAGAAGGCCGGTTACCGGGTTTCGTACCAGTGGTTCGACGTCTGGCAGGCGAAGACGCTGACCGAGAAGCTGTCGGTCGTCTCCCCCGACGCCCGTGATCTCAAGGTCGCGGCGGCGGAGTTCTCGCCGTCGACGCCGAAGGCGGGGCTGCTGGCGCCGCTCGCGCTCGCCCGGGTGGACAAGGACTCCGGCTGCACGGCCGACGACTACGCGGGGACGGTCTTCACCGGCCGGATCGCCCTCGTGAAGCGCGGCGGCTGCACGTTCGCCGAGAAGCAGAAGGCCGCCGCGCAGGCGGGCGCCGTCGGCACGATCATTTACAACAACGTCGCGGGCGGCGTGGCGAAGCCGTCGTTCGGGAGCCCGGCCGACGGGAAGGTGCCCACCGCCGGCATCTCCCAGGCCGACGGCGAGGCGCTGGCCGCGGCGGCGGCCAAGGGCGAGGTGCGGGTCGCCCTCGACATCCAGCAGCAGCACATCAAGCGGCGTACCCCCAATGTGATCGCCGAGACGCGGGGCGGCGACCCGCGCCACGTCGTCGCGCTCGGCAGCCACCTCGACTCCGTCCCGGAGGGCCCGGGCATCAACGACAACGGGTCGGGCTCCGCCGGCCTGCTGGAGGTCGCCCTCAAGCTCGCCGAGCGGACCCGTCACAGCGGTCAGCAGCCCACCAACAAGGTCCGCTTCGCCTGGTGGTCGGGCGAGGAGCTGGGCCTGCTCGGCTCCGAGCACTACGTCGCGCGGCTCTCCGACGCCGAGCGCAAGAAGATCGCCCTTTACCTCAACTTCGACATGATCGCCTCGCCCAACGCGGCCCAGCTCGTCTACGACGGCGACGACTCCGACCACAAGGGCTCCGGCCCCGGCCCCAAGGGTTCGGCGGAGATCGAGAAGCTGATCAACGGCTACCTCGACCGCAAGGGCAAGCCCCACGAGGGCACCGACTTCGACGGCCGCTCCGACTACGGCCCGTTCATCGCCACCGGCATCCCCGCCGGCGGCACCTTCACCGGCGCCGAGGGCATCAAGACGAAGGAACAGGCCGCCAAGTTCGGCGGCAAGGCCGGTGCCCCGTTCGACCCCAACTACCACGCGAAGGGCGACAACCTGTCGAACCTCGACCTCAAGGCGTTCGACACCAACATCGACGTCATCGCCCACGCGGTCGGCATCTACGCCCACGACCTGAGCTCCTTGGGCGGGGGCACGCGCGGCTGACGCGGGCGGGGGCGGGCCGGCCCGGTCACGGTCACGGCCGGCCCGCCCCGGCGCCGAGCGGAGACGAAGCGGAAAGGAAGAGGTGCGAGTTAACTTGCCCCCATGAACCCGATCACCGTCACCGGCTCCCGGCTCCACCTCCGCGAGCTCCGCGGTACCGACCTCGACGCGCTCCACGCCGTCCAGGGGCACGCCGACGTCGCGCACCACATGAAGGGCCGGGCGCAGAGCCGGGACGAGGTCGCGGACTCGATCTCGCGCGCGGCGGTCCACGCGGGCGCGGTGCCGCGCGTCGTCCACATGCTCGGCGTGGTCCGCTCGGCCGACGGCCGGCTGATCGGGCGGGCCGACCTCGATTTGGACCCGTTCTCCGAGAAGGCCGGCACCATCGGCTTCATGCTCCACCCCGACACGTGGGGTGCCGGCCTCGGCACCGAAACGGTTCACCTGCTCTGCGCACTCGGCTTCCGGCACCTGGGACTGCACCGGATCTGGGCCACCCGCTCCCCGTCCAACACCGCCTCGGGCAGGACGCTGGCGAAGGCGGGGCTGGCCGAAGAGGGCCGGATACGGGAGCAGTTCTTCGTGGACGGGGTGTGGCGCGACTCCGTCGTCCACGCGGTCCTGGAACACGAGTGGCGGGCCCCGGAGGGGTTCCCCGCGCCGTAACCGGCGGTACGCGGCCGTTGCCGCCCCGGCGGACCGCCGCTGCTCGCGCTTCACGCGCGGCTGACAGCGGCGAGGAGGGACACCAGCCCCAGTACGACGAAGCCGGCGAGCGCGAGGTAAATCATGGTCCTGATTCTGATCTCACGACTCGAATGCGCGTCAACCAGCCCTTGACGGCGAGTGTGCGTCAAGACAGACTTGACGCATGAGCCCACTCGACATCAGCCTCGCCGACCTGATCGCCCGGCTTGACGAGGAACTCCCCGACGCCAACGTGCTGGCCCGCATCAGCGAGGCGCGGATTCGCGCCCAGACGCTGACCGACCTCGGTGACCAGCTCATCGACCACTACGTCAGCAAGGCCAAGCGGAACGGCGCCTCCTGGACCGAGATCGGCGACGCCATCGGCGTGTCCAAACAGGCCGCCCAGCAACGCCACACCCCCGCCCCGTTCGAGCGGTTCACCGAGCTGAACCGGCACGGCATCGTGCTGGCGCAGGAGGCCGCCCGGACCCACAAGCACGACTTCATCGGTACGGAACACCTGCTCCTCGGCCTGCTCGGCGAGCCGCGCGGCCTCGCGTACGAGCTGCTGGTGGCGAAGGGCGGGTCGGCGCAGCGCGTCCGCGACGCGATCGACGAAGCGCTGCCGCCGGCCGGAGAGAAGGCGCCGCGAGGTCACATCGCGTTCCGGACGGAGAGCAAGGAGGCCATCGACCAGGCCCGCCTCGCCTCGGCCGACCTCGGCCACGACCGGATCGGCACGGAACACATGCTGCTGGGACTGATCCGCGTCGAGGAGAGCGCGGCCGCGCGGATCCTGCGCGGCCTCGGCTTCACGTCGGACGAGCTGCACGAGACGGTCAAGGCGGAGATCGCCGAACGGCTCGCCGGGCGCGACGAACAGTAGCGGACCGTCAGTTCGCCGCTCCGGTCACGGGGCACTCCCTTGCCCCGGGCCGGAGCCGGAAGCCGACGCGGGCGCGGACGCGGCATGTGGCACGAACCGGCTCAGCCGGAAGACGGTCGGCTGCGTCAGGCGCCCGCAGAACATGTCCATCCGCATCGCCGACCAGTCGATCCCGGGCTCCGCCTCCCGAAGCCCCCGCAGGTGCGCGTGCCACTCCCCCTCGTCCCGGGTCTCGAACAGCACCTGCCACCACCCCGCCTCGGGCGCGAACCGGTCGGTGGCCCGTTCCCTCTCCCGCTCCTGCTGACGTTTCCTCTTCCGCTGTCCCGGCATCGGGCCAGCATCGTCGCTTTCCCCCGGCACGGCAACGAAGAGCCCGGGCTCCGGCCCGTCACGTCGATTACCGCCCGGCCGCACCCGCCTGATCCGGCGGACGCCGCTCCCCCGCCGCGGGTGCCGACTCGCTTTCCGCCAACCCCCGCAGATCGGCCACCTCATACCCCCGCGCCCGCACCAAGTCGATGATCTGCGGCAGCGCTTCCGCGTCCAGGACCTCGCCGGAACCGTCGGCGGAGCCGATGTGCATCTGGATGATGGCGCCGGGGCGGAGGGCGTCGGCGACGCGTTTCACCGCCTGCTGGATGGTCATCCCGCCGGGGGTGCCGAGGTAGCCCTTGGTGTCGGTGGTCCACTCGATGTCGGCGTAGCCGAGGGAGTTGACGTGGGCGATCGTCCGCGGGGTGGTCTCGCCGTAAGGGAAGCGGAAGAAGGGGAGGGGGACGACTCCCGTGGCGCGGAGGGCGCGGTCGGCGGCCGTCACCTCCTCCTCCGCCTCCGCGCGGGTGAGGCGGGAGAAGTGCGGGTGGGTGTGCGAGTGGCTGCCGATGCCGTGCCGGCGGGCCATCGCCCGGACGGCGTCGGGGTGGCGTTCGGCGAACCGGCCGGTGGGGAAGAAGGTGGCGGGCGCGCCGTTCCGGTCGAGCGTGCGGAGGACGTCCGTCAGACCGGCCTCGTCCCAGGCCGCGTTGAAGGTGAGGGCCACCTCGCGCCGCGTCGTCGGGAAGGTGCGGTTCGCGGAACCGTACAGCCGCTCCACCGGGCCGGAAGCCGCCGGCCTCGCGGGCCTCCCGGCGTCGGCGGTTCTCGCGCGGCCGGCCGCGTTCGCGGAGGGCGGGCTCAGGGCCGGCCCCGGTGCCAGGGCGACGAGGACGAGCAGCGCGACGAGCGTCGGTGCGCGGTGGATTCGCATACGCCGAGCATGCCGGACCGCGCCCGTGCCCGTTTGCCGCTTGTGCCCGTTTGCCGCCCGTGCCCGTCTACCGCCCCCGCGCCCGTCTGCCGTCCCCGCGCCCGTTTGCCGTCCGCCCCGCCGGGTACCCGGCGGCGGTGAACATCCGCAGGAGGCCGAAAGTCGTCGTGGTGACCGGAGCGAGCGGCGGAGTCGGGCGGGCGACCGCCCGGGCGTTCGCCGCTCGCGGAGACAGCGTCGCCCTGTTGGCACGAGGACGGAAGGGGCTCGACGCCGCCGTCCGGGAAGTCGAGAAGGCCGGGGGCAGGGCCCTCGCCATCCCCGTGGACATGGCGGACGCGCACGCGGTGCGGGAGGCGGCGAATCGGGTGGAGGAGGAGTTCGGCCCGGTCGACGTCTGGGTCAACAACGCCTTCGCCACCGTCTTCGCGCCCTTCGTCGAGATCGAGCCGGACGAGTTCCGGCGTACGACGGAAGTCACCTATCTGGGGTACGTGTACGGGACCCAGGCCGCCCTGTCCCGCATGCTGCCCCGCGACCACGGCACGATCGTGCAGGTCGGCTCGGCCCTCGCCTACCGGGGCATCCCCCTCCAGTCCGCCTATTGCGGGGCCAAGCATGCCATCCAGGGCATGAACGAGTCGCTGCGCTGCGAACTGCTGCACGAGGGCAGCAGGGTGCGGACGACGATGGTCCAGCTGCCGGCGCTGAACACGCCGCAGTTCCGCTGGGCGTTGTCCCGGATGCCGCGCCGCCCCCAGCCCGTACCGCCGATCTACCAGCCGGAGGTGGCCGCCCGGGCCATCGTGTACGCGGCCGACCACCCGCGCCGGCGCGAGTACTGGATCGGCGGCAGCACCGTCGGCACCCTGATCGCGAACGCGGTGGCGCCGGGGCTGCTGGACCGCTACCTCGCCCGGACCGGCTTCTCCGCTCAGCAGACGTCCATGCCGACGGAGGACGGCCTGCCCGTCAACCTCTGGCATCCGGAGGACGACGAGGGCGGCCACGACTTCGGCGCGCACGGCCTCTTCGACGACCAGGCGGTCGTCCGGGCCGCCCAGCCGTGGGCCTCCCGCCATCGCGGCGCCCTGGCCCTGGCCGTGCTGGCGGCCGGCGCGGGCGTGGCCGGCGGGCTGCGGCGCGCCCGGCGCTGACCGCGCGAGGGGCCGACGCAGCATGGCGGGGCCGCACCCGGCGCCCCGCCACGCCCCTCCCGCCCCGCGCCATGTCACTCGTTCGGGGGTATTGCGCCGGTGTCCGTGCGCCCTCACCATGACCAGTGGCGGCGCCGGGCAACCGTACCGACGGCACCGCCGGGGCGTGAGCGGTGCGCGGGCCGGATGCGGGCCGTGCGACGCGGCCGGTCCCCGCCCTCCGTTCGCCCGCTCGTGGTCCGCCTGCCCCGCCCTGCGCCCGTCCGTTCGCGGCCGGGCCCGCGCCCCCGAAAGGCCGACGCGTCTCCGTCCCGGCCACCGCCGCGGCCACCATCCCGGTTCCCGTCCCGGCCGCCGCCCGGGTTGCCGTCCCGGACTCCGTCCCCTTCCCGAAGGGCATCCCGTCGTCGGTGCTCCCGGCCGCCCCCTGGGTCCGCGGTCCGGCCGCGCCGCGCCCCCGGATTCCGTTCGATCACCGCCCCGGGACGCGTCCCGGGCACCGTCCCGGCAACCCTGAGAACCCTCGGAAATGGGGATGGACGACCGTGACATCCGAACCGCACACCGGCTCCGGACCGGCCGGCCCGGCCGCCGTCCGGCTGATCTTCGAGTACGAGGGGCCGGACATCCGGCTCGTCTCCCGGCAGCGGGTGGACGCCGCGCCGCCGCCGACCGACGACCTCACCGGCCCGGCCGCCCTCGCCGGACAGCCCGACGCCAAGGGCTTCTGGGTGGAGGTCCGCGACGCCCGCCGACAGCCGCTGTACCGGCGCGTCATGCACCCCCCGGTGCGCCACGACGCCGAGGTGTTCTCCGACGACCCCGAGCGTTCGCTCGCCCGGGTGCAGGTGGACGAGCCGAAGGGGACGTTCGCGGTGCTGGTCCCCGAGATCGAGGGGGCCGACCACGTCGCGCTGGTGAGCAGCCCGCTCGCTCCGGGGCCGGCCCTGGCCCCCGCGTCCGAGGTGGCGCGCTTCTCTCTCACGCCGGACACGGACGAGACCGACGAGACGCCCGAGGGGGCCGTTGAGATGGGTACGGGGGACGGTGCCGTCGTCGGCACCACCAAAATCGTCGACAACGGTCCGGCGAACGCCCGCTGGAACCTGGTCATCATGGGCGACGGCTACCGGGCCAACGAGCTCGGCCAGTTCGCGGCGAACGCACAGAGCTTCGTCACCACCCTCTTCGCCACCGCGCCGTTCACCGGACTACGGCCCGCCATCAACGTGTACCGGGTGGACGTCCGCTCGTCCGACAGCGGCGCCGACGACCCCACGGCCTGCGGCGGTACGGGCGCGGCACCGGCCACGTACTTCGACGCGGCGTTCTGCAACAACGGCACCCGCCGGCTGCTGACGGTCAACACGGGCACCGCCCTGACGGTGGCGGGGCAGCAGGTGCCCCAGTGGAACATGGTGATGGTGATCGTCAACTCCACCGTGTACGGCGGCTCGGGCGGGTCGGTCGCGGTGTTCTCCCTCGCGCCCAACGCCAACGAGATCGGTCTGCACGAGATGGGCCACACGGCGTTCGGTCTCGCGGACGAGTACGAGTACTACCTGGGCTGCGGCGTCGACACCGACCGCAACACCCACCCGGCGGTCGAGCCGGCGCAGCCCAACGTCACCGTCGACCCCAACCGGGCGACGAACAAGTGGCGCGACCTCGTCGCCCCCGCCACGGCGATGCCGACGACGCGGAACGCCGACTGCGCGGTGTGCGACCCGCAGCCCAACCCCGTCGGAGCCGCCACGGTCGGCGCGTTCGAGGGGGCCGACTACTACCACTGCGCCGCGTTCCGGCCGCAGTACACCTGCCGGATGCGGGTGCTGGGCCAGCCGTTCTGCGCGGTGTGCCAGCGCCGGATCCGCCAGACGCTGCTGCCCCGGCTGCCCGCGAACCGGGTGACCTCGGTGGCGCGTACCTCGGGGCACCTGGACGTCTTCTGGGTGAACACCGACGGGAAGGTCTGGAGCAACTGGTGGGACCAGCAGGCCGGGAACGGCTGGGGCGACCACGGCGCGTTCCCGATCGCCCGCGACTGGCCGGCGCCGGCGGCCCACGACACCGGGGTCACGTCCGTCGCGCGCACCTCGGGCCACCTGGACGTCTTCTGGGCGGGGACAGACGGGAAGGTCTGGAGCGCCTGGTGGGACCAGAACGCCGGCGCGGGCTGGTACGACCACGGCGCGTTCCCCATCGCGCGCGAGTTTCCCGTCCCCGCCGCCCCCGGCACGGGCATCACCGCCGTCGCCCGCACCAGCGGCCACCTCGACGTCTTCTGGGCCGGCACCGACGGAAAGATCTGGAGCAACTGGTGGGACCAGAACGCCGGAAACGGCTGGTACGACCACGGCGCCTTCCCCATCGCCCGCGACTTCCCGGCCCAGGCCGCTCCCGGCACGGCGGTGACCTCCGTCGCCCGCACCTCCGGACACCTGGATGTCTTCTGGGCCGGTACGGACGGGAAGGTCTGGAGCGCCTGGTGGGACCAGAACGCCGGCGCGGGCTGGTACGACCATGCGGCGTTCCCCATCGCTCGCGACTTCCCGGTCCAGGTCGCCCCCGGCTCGGGCGTGGCGGCCGTCGCCCGCACCGGCGGTCACCTCGACGTCTTCTGGGCCGGCACCGATGGGAAGATCTGGAGCAACTGGTGGGATCAGGCCGCCGGAAACGGCTGGTACGACCACGGCGCGTTCCCCATCGCCCGTGACTTCCCCGTCCCCGCCGCCCCCGGCACGGGCATCGCCGCCGTCGCCCGCACCAGCGGCCACCTCGACGTCTTCTGGACCGGCACGGACGGCAAGGTCTGGAGCGCCTGGTGGGACCAGATCTCCGGCATGGGCTGGTACGACCACGGGGTCTTCCCCGTCGCCGCCCAGTGGCCCGTACCGGCCGTCCTGGGCAGCGGCGTCACGGCGGTGGCCCGGACCTCCGGGCACCTGGACGTCTTCTGGGCGGGGTCCAACGGGCGGGTGTGGAGCGCCTGGTGGGACCAGCAGGCCGGGAACGGCTGGTACGACCACGGCGTGTTCCCCATCTGAGGCCCTTGGAGCACCCCCTCACTCGCCGCGGCCCCGGGCCACGCCCCGGGCCGCGGCCGCCACCGCCCCCACCACCCCGGCGCCGGCGACCGCCGCCACCGCCCACGCGTCCCTCCGCCGCCGGTCCGGACGCAACGCGCCCAGTTTCTCCGGGTGTTCGGCGGGCGCCGGGCCGTCGAGGCCGAGGACGAGTGCCTCGGCCAGGTGCATGGCCCGGCGGCCGGTGCCGCCCTGCTCGATCTGGGTGCGGCAGCTGAAGCCGTCGGCGAGGACGTACGTGGCGGGCCCGGCGGCGCGGACGGCGGGGAGGACGCCCTGTTCGCCGACGGTCATGGAGAGGTCGTGGTGGCCGCGTTCGAAGCCGAAGTTGCCGGCGAGGCCGCAGCAGCCCTCGTCGAGGACGTCGGCGTGCAGCCCGGCGCGTTTCATCAGCTCCGTGTCGGCGTCGAACTTCATGACGGCGTGCTGGTGGCAGTGCGTCTGCACCAGCGCCGTACGCGCCGCGCGTGGCGGCCGCCAACCGTGCGGCGCCCGGTTGACCAGCAGCTCGGAGAAGGTGAGGAACTGCTCCGAGAGCCGCTGGACGTCCTGGTCCTCCGGCATCAGCTCGGGCGCGTCGGCACGGAACACGGCGGTGCAGGAGGGTTCCAGGCCGACGACGGGCGTCCCGGCCGCGATCCACGGGCCGAGGGTGTCGAGGGTGCGGCGCAGCACGCGCTGGGCCGTGTCCAGTTGGCCGGTGGAGATCCAGGTGAGGCCGCAGCAGACGGGCCGTTCGGGGACGGCGACCCGGAAACCGGCGTCCTCCAGCACCCGGACGGCGGACCGCGCGACGTTCGGGTGGAAGTGGGTGCTGAAGGTGTCCGGCCAGAGCAGGACCGTGCGCGGGTCGGCGGGGTCGGGCGCGGGCGCGCCGCGCGCCCGCCACCAGTCGAGGAACGACTCCTCGGCGAACAGCGGCAGTTCCCGCTCCCCCGCCACGCCGGCGAGGCGTTTTCCGACGGCGCCCAGGCCGGGCGCCTGGAGCAGCGCGTTGACGGCGCGGGGCGCGACGCGGGCGAGCCGGGCCCACACCGGGAGCCAGCCCAGCGAGTAGTGGGCGGCGGGCCGGAGCCGGCCGGCGTAGTGGTGGGCGAGGAACTCGGCCTTGTAGGTGGCCATGTCCACGCCGACCGGGCAGTCGGACTTGCAGCCCTTGCAGGCCAGGCAGAGGTCGAGGGCGTCGCGGACGGCGGTGGAGCGCCAGCCGTCGGTGACGGTCGAGTCCTCGTGGCCGTTCAGCATCTCGAAGAGGAGCCGGGAGCGGCCGCGGGTGGAGTGCTCCTCCTCGCGGGTGGCACGGTAGGAGGGGCACATGACGCCGCCGGTGCTGGTGCGGCACTTGCCGACGCCGACGCAGCGGAGCACCGCCCGGCCGAACTCGTGGTCGTCCTCCGGGTAGCGGAAGTGGGTGTCCTCGACGGAGGGCCGCCACAGCGGGCCGAGGCGCAGGTTTTCGTCGACGCGGTGGGGGTGGACGACCTTGCCGGGGTTCATCCGGTCGTCGGGGTCGCAGAGCTGCTTGAGCTCGGCGAACGCGCCCACCAGCCGCTCGCCGAACATGCGGACGAGCAGTTCGCCCCGCGCCTGCCCGTCGCCGTGCTCGCCGGAGAGGGAGCCGCCGTACTCGTGCACGAGGTCGGCGGCCCGGTGCAGGAAGCGGCGGAAGTCGGCGACGCCCTCGGCGGTGCGCAGGCCGAAGGGGACGCGGGTGTGGACGCAGCCCTGGCCGAAGTGCCCGTAGAGGGACGCGCTCTCGTACCCGAACTCGGCGAACAGCTTCTTGAGGTCGCGCAGGTAGTCGCCCAGCCGGTCCGGGGGACGGCGGAGTCCTCCCAGCCTTCCCAGGTCTCGCGGTCGTCGGGCGGCCGGGCGGTGACGCCGAGGCCGGCCTCGCGGGCCTTGAGCATCTCCTCTTCGCGTTCGGGGTCGTCGGACAGGGCGACGTCCGGGGCGTCCTCGGTCCGGTCGATGGCCCGCAGCAGGGCGCGGGCCTTGTCGTCGGTCTCCTCGGTGCTGTCGCCGGTGAACTGGAGGAGCAGCCAGCTGTTGCCCGCCGGGAGGCGTTCGAGGGAGTCGAGGTAGGCGCCCTCCTCGCGCATCAGCTGGGCCATGCGGTGGTCGATGGCCTCCAGTTGGTCGGGGTGGCAGTTGTCGAGGAGGCGGGGTACGTCGTCGGCGGCGGCGCAGATGTCGTCGTAGCCGAGGACGAGGACGGTGGCGGCGGCCGGTACGGGGACCAGGTCGATCTCGGCGTGCAGCACGGTGACGAGGGTGCCCTCGCTGCCGGCCAGGGCGCGGGCGACGTGGAAGCCGTTCTCGGGGAGGAGGGAGTCGAGGTTGTAGCCGGAGACGCGGCGGGGGATGCGGGGGTAGCCGCGCCGGATCGCGGCGAGGTGGCGGTCGGCCAGGCCGCGCAGGCCCCGGTAGAGCTGGGCGCGGCGGCCGTCGGCGGCCTGGATCCGCTCGTACTCCTC
Organism: Streptomyces sp. CA-181903; assembly: GCF_050937075.1. Taxonomy (NCBI): domain Bacteria; kingdom Bacillati; phylum Actinomycetota; class Actinomycetes; order Kitasatosporales; family Streptomycetaceae; genus Streptomyces; species Streptomyces sp. CA-181903. Next base: position 6,560,199 of record NZ_JBNJLY010000001.1, on the reverse strand, counting down.
GTCGTCGGTGGCGCCGGTCCAGCAGCGGAGTCCGTCGTAGGTGAGGATCTCCAGGCGGCGGAGGTTGTCGACGGTCTTGCCGTAGGACTGGGCGGTGGCGCCGCACGAGTTGTTGCCGATCATGCCGCCGATGGTGCACTGGCCGTGCGTGGACGGCTTCGGCCCGAACTTCAGCTTGTGCGGGGCGAGTTGCCGGTTGAGGTCGTCGAGGACGATGCCGGGTTCGACGACGCAGGTGCGGGCCTCGGGGTCGACCGAGACGAGCCGGTGGCAGTACTTGGACCAGTCGATGACGACGGCCCGGTTGGTGGTCTGGCCGGCGAGGCTGGTGCCGCCGCCGCGGGAGAGGACGGGGAGCCCGTACTCGGCGCACACGGCGACCGCCTCCGCGCCGGCGTCCACGGTGCGCGGAAGGACGACGCCGAGGGGCGGCTGCCGGTAGTTGGACCCGTCGGTGGAGTACGCGCCGCGGCTGCCGGCGTCGAAGCGCACCTCGCCGTCGACGCGCCGCGACAGCGCCCGGCGTGCCGCGCTCAGCGCCTTCTCCTCCGTCTCCCCCGTCGCCCGTCCGTCCGTCATCGGGTCTCCCTCCGTTCGGCGGGCCGGGCGCGCCGCCGGTCGTCCACGACCACCGTGGCATCCGGGGCGGGGCGCCGCAGGGCGTGGGCGCCCGATCGGGGCCCCTCGTCCGGCGGGTCCGCCCGGCCGCCCGGCCGGTCAGCCGCCTGGCCACAGGATCAGCGCCGACAGCAGTCCGATGCCGGCCACCGCCCACGCCACGTAGTCGCCGACGTGCCCGGAGTGCAGCCGGCGCAGTGGGGCCGCCCACCGCCGGGCCGGGACGGCACCGCGTACGCCGAGCGCCGCCAGCCCGGTGGCGAGCAGGGCCGAGAGCAGGCCGAGGCCCACACCGGCCGGGCTCCACCACGCGTACGGGTGCCCCGCGCCGAGCCGGGCATGCGTGCCGTCCAGCACGGTGGCCGCGTACCCGGCGTGGTCGGTGAAGGCGCGCGCCGCGCCGGCCGCCTCGCGGGCGAGGGCGGGCACGGTCCCGACGGCGAGGGCGCCGGTGAGCAGGAGGGCGGCGACCGCGGCCATCAGCGACGGCAGCCGGCGCACCCGGCGGGCGGTCTCGGGCAGCTCCTGGTCGCCGGTGGTCTCGGGGGCGCCGCACTCGTCCTCCTCGCGGGGGCCGGCGCCGAGGAACACACGGGCGGCGGCCCGCAGCACCGCGCCGCCGGTCACCGCCGAGACCACGACGTACAGGGCGGTCAGCCACACGGCCTGCCCCTCGGCCAGCGCCTTGCCGAGCGCGGTCCCGAACGGCGGCAGCCCGGCGAGGGCGAGCCCGCCCGCCGCGTAGAGGGCGCCGACGCCGCGCATCTCGCGCGCCCGCCCGTGCAGCCGGTGCTCGTCGACGCCGCCGTAGCGGTCGAGGAGCGCGCCGGTGCACGCGAAGAGGGCGGCCTTGACGCCCGCGTGCCCGAGGACGTACAGGAACACGCCGGTGACGCCGTCGGGTTCGAGCGCCGCGAGCCCGGCGAGGAACAGGCCGGTGTGGGCGACGGTGGAGAAGGCGAGCAGCCGTTTCAGGTGCCGCTGCTGCCAGCACAGGGTGGCGCCGGTGAGGGCGGTGAGCAGGCCGAGAACGGTCAGGGCGCGCCGGAAGTCCTCGGCGGGGACGCCGCCGGGCCCGGCGAAGACCGTCACGTACACGCGGGCGGCGCCGTACACGCCCATCTCCACCATGACGCCGGAGAGCAGCATGCAAACGGGCGTCGGGGCCACGGCGTGCGCGTCCGGCAGCCAGAAGTGGAAGGGCACGGCGGCGGCCTTCACCAGCAGGCCGGTGAGGATGAGCACGAACGAGGCGAGGACCAGGGCGTCGTGCCGGCCGAGCGCGTCGAGTTCACGCCCGGCCTGGGCCATGCCGAGCTCGCCGGTGCGGGCGTAGAGCAGGGCGATGCCGAGGAGTGTGGCGTAGGCGCCGAGGGAGTTGACGAAGCCGAAGGCGAGCGCGCCCTGCACGGGACGGGCCTCCTCGACGCGGTAGCCGGTGAGGGCGTAACCGACGGCGCCCATGAGTTCGAAGAAGACGAAGGCGTTGAAGAGGTCGCCGGTGAGGGCGAAGCCGCACATGCCCGCCTGGAAGAGGAGGATGAGGGCGGGGAAGGAGCCGGTGTGGCCGCGCGGCGGTTCGTCGAAGTAGCGCCAGGCGTAGGCGAGGACGGTGACGACGAGGAGCGAGGTGAGGGCGGCGAGGCCGGTGCCGGTGCGGTCGCCGGTGAGGACGATGCCGACCCCGTGGCCGCCGGCCGGCCGCCAGTCGCCGGCCCAGACGATGTGCGGGCCGCCGGCGAGGGCGGCCGCGGCGAGGCCGGCGGAGGCGGCGGCGCAGAGGCAGCCGAGGGTCTCGGCGACCGGCCGGGGCATCCACCGGCCCGCGCCGGCCAGCAGGGCGGCACCGAGCAGCGGCACCACGACGATCAGCGGGAGCAGCCGGTCCACCGGGTCAGCCCTTCAGTTCGGACAGGGCGTCGGGGTCGGTGGTGCCGTGCCGTTTGGCGATCTGCACGACGAGGGCCAGCAGCAGCGCCGTGACCGTCGCGCCGACGACGACGTCGGTGAGGGCGAGGGCCTGCACGACGGGGTCGACGACGGGCCGGGAGCCGGGCGCGATGTCGGAGAAGACCGGCGCGGTGCCGCCCTTGCGGTAGCCGACGGCCAGGAGCAGGACGTAGGTGGAGGACTGGGTGACGGACAGGCAGCCGACGGCGTGCACGAGGTCGCGGCTGGTCGCCATGCCGTACACGCCGACCAGGAAGATCCAGCCGGCGACGAGGTAGGGCAGCACGCTCATCCCGTCCCCTCCCCCGGGCCCTCGCCGCCCTCGATCTCCAGGGCCTGCCCGAGGAACCGAGCCAGCAGGACGACCACGGCGGCGGCGACCTCCACGCCCACGGCGGCGTTGAGCAGGGGGACGATGCCGCCGGAGGAGAGCGTGTTGAAGGTGCCGTACGGCAGGACGTTGGCCAGGTAGGCGGCGCCGGCGAGCAGCCCGCCCGCGCCGGTGAGGACGTACGCGGCCTCACCCGCGGCGTCGGCGATCTCGTAGACGCCGAGCGGCCGGACGCGTTCCAGGGCCCGGTAGTCGACGGCGATGTAGAGCAGGTGCACGGCGGTGGCGACGACCACGCCGCCCTGGAAGCCGCCGCCGGGGCTGAGCTGGCCGTGGGCGACGACGTACAGGCCGATGAGGAGGGTGACGGGCAGCAGGAGCAGCCCGTAGCGGCGGGTCGGGGCCGGCACGGGCGCGGGCCGGGGGGCGGTCCGGTGCTCGTCGCTCGTCTGCCGGAGGAGGACGACGGTGCCGAGGACGGAGCCGAACAGGATGCTCTCCTCGCCGAGGGTGTCGAGGGCGCGCTGGTCGAAGTTGACGGAGGAGATGGTGTTGGCGGTGTGCCGGAGCAGCGCGGCGTGCACGGCGCGGTCGCCGTAGGGGTGCCGGGCGCCGCCGAACGGCGGCAGTTCGACGCAGGCGGCGGCGAAGAGGGCGGCGGTGGCGAGCAGCCCCAGGGCCAGGACCCACAGCCGGACGCGGCGGCTCACCGGGACCGCCCCTTCTCCTCGTCCTCTCCCTGCCGACTCCGGCCGGTCCGCCGCACCTTGCGGACCGTCAGCAGGATCATCAGCGGGGTGATCGCCGACCCGACGGCGAGCTGCGAGAGGCCGACGTCCGGCGCCTGGTCCACGGTGAACAGGACGGCGAGCGCCAGACCGAGGAGCGACAGGACGAGGGCCTGCCGGGCCGGGTCCCGGTTGAGGACGGCGGCGGTCGCGGCCGCCGCGACGAGGAGCAGCGCGAGGCCGCCGAGGACGTCATCCACCGCGCACCGCCCGGGTGGTGACCGCTCCCCCGGCGAGCAGCAGCACGCCGATCACGATCAGTTTGGCCATGGCCCGGCCGGGGCCGGTGGCGACGCAGAGCGGGACGACGGTGGCGACGGTCGCCGCGGCGACGAGCGGGCTGAGCAGCCGGGATCCGCCGCCCACCGCGTCCGGCGACGTCTCGAAGAGCCGGACGAAGACCAGGGTGCCCGCCGGGCCGAGCACGGAGACGACGAGGGCGAGGTCGGTGTAGGCGGGCCGCCGATAGCCCTGGGCGAGCAGCAGGAACACCAGGCACAGCAGGAGTGTCGCGGTGTTCTGCGCGGTCATCCGGCGGCCGGTGCCGCCGGTCGCGGCGCCCCAGAGACAGGGGCCGAGCCCGCCGGCGACGAGAAGGGCGGCGCCCGCCAGCCACCAGTTCACCGCTCGGCCGCCGCCCGCCGCGCCGCCCGGGCCGCCCACGCCCCGACCGCCGCGGCCCCCGCCCCGACCCCGGCCTCCAGGACGTCCACGGATGAGATCAGCACCACCCACAGCAGGGTGAGCCCGGCCCACCACCCCAGCGTCTCGACGGCGACGACGGCACGGCCCTTGTCCGGCATGCGCATGCCCGCTCCTCCCTGCTCGACCCCCGGCCGCCCCCGGATACCCGGCTCCCGGCCGGCCATGCGGGCGGCGCGGGGAAGCGGTGGTCAGGGCACGAATACCAGACGCCGGGGACGGGGGCGCGGACCCGGAACGCCCGCGTGTCCGGGCGGGTGGGCGGTGCGTCCGGCCCGGCGGCCCGCCACCGGAAAAGGGCGGGCGTATGCGCCACGAGGACGTGGAGACTGTCCTCATGCTGATCGTCGACGTCGTCCTGGAGACCGCGGACACCACCGATTTCACCCTCTGGCCGGTGGCCGCCCTCCCTCCGTACCGGCCGCTCGCCCTGTCCGACCGGATGACGCCGGACGAGGTCGGCAGCGCGGTGGCGGCCCTGGCCCGGCACACCGTCGGGGCGTCGGACGACGACGCGCCCGCGCCGGACGCCGCCGCCCTCGTCCGCCGGATGCTCGCGGAGGAGCAGATCACCGTCGACGGCGGCCTGCGCTTGCACCACACCGGCCTCGGGGTCACCGTGAGCCCCGGCTGCTGCTGCGGATTGGCGGACTGGCGTGACTGGCTGGGCGTGGTGGCGGACGGCGAGGTGCCCTGGCTGGGCCATGACCCGACGCCGCGCGTGGAGCTCACTGACGGGACGGTCCGGCTCTGGCCCGACGGCGGGTTCGCGGCCGAGCCACCTCCCACCCGGCCCGTCGGGATACCGGTCGCGGAACTGCCCGGCATCCTGCGGTCGGCGCGGGACGATCTGCGTAGCTTCATCGGCCTCGTCGAGCGGTGGGCGGCCCGTCATGTGCCCGCCCTCGCGGAGGAGCTGACGGCCCGGCTGGACACGGACCTGGCCGTCGGCGCGCCGCTGCCCGGGGAGCCCGTCGGGGCGTGAGCACGACCGGCGCGGCGACGACGGGACGAGCGGGGCCCCCGCAGTGCGGGCCGGCGGCCATGCGGGGTGACGCCCGCGCGGGGTGACGGCCGGTCCGGGCTCGGCCACGCCGCGGCGCGCGTCCGCCTGGTGTCGGCAGGGTGGCCGTCCAGGGTGTGAGGCCGGAGAGGCGTCCGCGCACCCGGGCGGCGTACCGTCAGCCGGTGGGCGCGGGACCGGCGGTGAGGGGCAGACCGGGCCCCTGTCGTCACTCACCGCCGCCGGCTCACGTCGAATGGAGGGAGCCCGGATCGCGGCCCGTGGCCCGAGCGCCTCCCCTCACCCGTCCGGGAAGGTGTTCCGGCGGTCGCGCGTGTGGAAGTGGAACGCCAGGGCCGCCACCAGGATCGCGCCCCCGAACCACAGGGGGCCGAGGAGGAGATAAGGCAGCGGGACCGCGTCGCGGAAGCCGGCGGTCGTGGCGACCTGCATGGCGCCGAACGACGGCAGGTAACGGATGGCGTCGTCGTCCGCGACCGGGTTGGCCAGCGGGCTCTGCAGACCGGCGTCGATGATGCTGGTCATGATGATCACGAGCATGCCCGCCAGTTCGCTGCGGAGCAGGGCGCCGAGCATCACGCCCAGACCGCCGTAGGTCAGCGCCCCGCAGGCCAGGGCCAGCGCGAGCAGCCAGGGCCGCCGGGGCGACCAGTAGAGGCAGACCGAGAACGTCGCGTACGCGCAGGTCACGACCGCGACGACGACGAGCGCGGCGAACTTGGCGGCGAGCAGGTGGCGGCGCGGATAACCGGCCATCGCCAGCCGCCGGTCGAAGCCGCCCGCCTTGAACGTCACCGAGAACATCATGAAGCCGACGATGAGCGTGACCGCGTTGAGGGCGCCCGTGATGTTGCCGAGGTCGTTGCCGTGCGCGGTGACCGGCCCGTGCGTGGCGCGCAGCGTGAAGCGCACCACGTGGCTGTCGACGACCGCGTGCCCGAGGGAGATCCACAGCGGCACGAACACGACGACGAGGACGAGGGCGAGCCGGTTGCGGACGTGTTCGAGCAGCGCGAACCGGGCCGCGGTGGAGAAGTACGTCCAGGCGGTGGGCCGCACCGTCACCCCTCCGCCGCCGGGCCGGCTCCGGGCCCGGGCCTTCCGCCGTCGGCCAGCCGGCCGTCCTCCAGCCGCCAGAGCCGGTCGAAGCGGGCGGTGTCGTAGGCGATGTGCGAGACGACGAGGAACGACCGCCCGGCGGCGCGGAGTTCACCGGCCAGCTCCCAAAAGCGCTGGTATGACTCCCAGTCGAAGCCCTGGTACGGCTCGTCGAGGAGGAGCAGCGGCGGGTCGTGCATCAGGGCGAGGACGAGGTTGAGCTTCTGCCGGGTGCCGCCGCTGAGGGCGCCGACGCGGTGGCGGCGGTAGGCGGTGAACCGCAGCGCGTCCAGCAGCTCGTCCGCGCGGCGCGGGTCGGGGAGGCGGTACGCGACGTGGAACAGCTCCAGGTGCTGGTCCACGGTGAACGCCGGGTTGAGGACCGTCTCCTGCGGGCAGTAGCCGATGGGCCCTGGGCACTCGACCGTCCCCCGGTCCGGCCTGGCCTGGCCGGCGAGGACGCGGAGCAGCGTCGTCTTCCCCGAGCCGTTCTCGCCGACGACCCCGGCCATGCACCCGGCCGGCAGGTCGAGGTCGATCCCGCGCAGTACGGGGTGGCGGCCGTACGCCTTGCGCACGCCGCGGACGCGCAGCACGAGCGGCGTGGGGGCGGGGGGCGCGGGGGCGGGGGCGTCAGCCACGGCCGTCCCGGGGGATGCGCGTCCGGAACGGGTCCGGCTGGGGCGGGTCATCCGGCTGGGGCGGGTCCGGCTGGGGCACGCGGTCTCCTCGGCCGGGCGGCGGAGCGACGACAAGGGGCCCGCCCATCCTTACCGGCGGCCGCTCCCCGGCGGGCTGCGCGTGCGGCGGATTCCACCGGGAATCGCCCGATGGGCGGTGCGCCGGCGGGATTCGGGAGGCGCACCACAGCGTTACGGGGACGCGGGGACGCGGCATCACCGTGGCGTGGCGTCACAGCGACGCGGCGCGGCGGTGTCGCCCGGTCACCCCATGCGGCGGGCGGCCTCCACCGCCCAGTACGTGAGGACGACGTCGGCCCCGGCCCGGCGGACGGCGGTAAGGGTCTCGGCGATGGCCCGTTCCCGGTCGATCCAGCCGCGGGCCGCCGCGGCCTCCACCATCGCGTACTCGCCGGACACCTGGTACGCGGCCACCGGGACGCGCGCGTGGTCGGCGACCGCCCGCAGGACGTCCAGGTAGCAGAGGGCGGGCTTTACCATGACCAGGTCGGCGCCCTCCGCCTCGTCCAGCGCGAGTTCGCGCAGCGCCTCGGTGCGGTTGCGCGGGTCCATCTGGTAGGTGGCGCGGTCGCCGCGCAGGTCGCATTCGACGGCGTCGCGGAAGGGGCCGTAGAAGGCGGACGTGTACTTGGCGGTATAGGCGAGGATCGCCGTCTCCTGCCGCCCCGCACCGTCCAACGCGGCGCGTACGGCGGCCACTTGGCCGTCCATCATGCCGCTCAGCCCGACGCAGTGGGCGCCCGCCTCGGCGTGCAACACGGCCATGGCGGCGTAGCGCTCCACGGTGGCGTCGTTGTCCACCCGGCCGTCGGGCGTGAGGACGCCGCAGTGGCCGTGGTCGGTGAACTCGTCGAGGCAGACGTCGCTCATCACCACGGCCGCGTCCCCGACCTCGTCGGCCACCTCGCGCAGCGCCCGCTGCAGTATCCCGTCCGGATCGAGCGCCGCCGACCCGACGGCGTCCTTGCGCTCCGGCACGGCGAACACCATCAGCCCGCCCACCCCGGCGGCCACTGCCTCCCGCGCCGCCTTGCGGAGCGACGGCAGGGTGTGCTGCACCACGCCGGGCATGGCGCCGATCGGGGCGGGCTCGGCGATCCCCTCCTTGACGAACAGGGGGAGGACCAGTTGGGCGGGGTGCCAGCCGGTGCCGGCGACGAGGTCGCGCAGGGCGGGGGTGCGGCGGAGGCGGCGGGGGCGGTGGGGTTCGTCACTGAGACTCCTGGTGGTCGCTTCTGTGGCGCGGTGGGGTGTGGGTTGGGGGGTGTGCCCCGGTCCCGCCCTTTCACCGTTTCTGCGAGGGCTGCGCCCCCGCACCCCCAGGACGGGCTGATGTCAGCCCGTCCGGCGCTTGAGGACGAGCGGCGAAGCCGCGACAAGCGGGGTCTGGGGCGCAGCCCCAGGAAACGGCGAAGTGGGGGTCCCCCCTCTGGGGGAGGGACCGGGGCTCCCCTACCGCGCCCCGCGCTCGTGCTCCTTGCGCAACGCCCGAGCGAGCTCACGCCCCGCCGACGCGGCGCCGGCCGGATCGAGGGGCGCCTCGGCCCGGCGGAAGGTGCGCCGGCACCCGTCCGTAGCGGTGATGACGGCGCACAGGTCGAGAACCCGGCCCACCGGCCGAGCGTGCGCCCCGACCGGAGCGCTGCACCCCGCCTCCAGTTCGGCCAGCACGGCCCGTTCGGCGTCGACCGCCGCCCGCGTCACCACGTCGTCCAGCGACCCGAGCACCCGCACGAGCGCCGCGTCGTCGGCCCGGCACTCGACGGCGAGCGCCCCCTGCGCGGGGGCGGGCACCACCCGGTCCGGAGCGAACAGCTCCGCCGCCTCTCCGAGCCTCCCGAGCCGCGCCAGCCCCGCCGCGGCGAGGACGACCGCGTCCAGCCGGCCGTCCCGCACCCGCCCCAGCCGGGTGTCGACGTTGCCGCGCAAAGGCACCACCACGAGCCCGGGGCACAGTGCGGCGAGCTGGCCGGCCCGGCGGGGTGAGCCGGTGCCGACCCGGGCGCCGGCCGGCAACCGGGACAGCGGACGTTTGTCGGCGGTGACGAGGGCGTCGCGCGGGTCCTCGCGGACGGGGACGGCGGCGACCACGACGTCCGACGGCCCGGCGGTGGGCAGGTCCTTGTAGGAGTGGACGGCGAAGTCGATGTCGCCGGCGCGCAGGGCGGCGCGTACCGCCTGCACGAAGACGCCGGTGCCGCCCATGGCGGTCAGGGGCGCGCTGTTGGTGTCGCCCTCGGTGGTGATGCCGACGGTCTCCACCCGGACGCCGGTGGCCTGTTCGAGGTCGCGGGCGAACGCGGACGACTGGGCCAGGGCGAGGGCGCTGCGCCGGGTGCCCATGCGGAGTGTGGTGCGTCCGACGGCGCCGCCGCGGCCCGCCGCCGCGTGGTGGTACGTGGCCGGGGTCCCCGGTGTCATGGCGTCTCCCTTCCGGCCGGGCCGGCCGCCGGGCCGGGTGGCGCGGGCTGGTCCGGCCCGCCGAACAGGTCGTGGACGACGGCCACGTAGGCGTGCCCGTCCGGCTGCGCGGCCATCTCCCTCACGCGGACGGTCGGCCGGTGGACGATCTTCTCGGCGATGCGGCGGGCGGTGCGCGCGACCTCGCCGCGTACGTGGTCGGCCAGGGCCGGGGTGCGCCCGAGCAGCCGGTCGACCTCCGCCTCGGCGATGGACAGGACGTTGTTGCGCATGGCGACGATGAGCGGGGTCACGGTGGCCAGGTGGCGTCCGGCCAGGAACGCGGCCGTCTCCTCGGCGACGATGCGCTGCGCCTCGTCCACCGGCACCCGCGCCGACGCCTCCTTCAGCCGGGCCTCCAGGCCGGCCAGGTCGACCAGCCGGACGCCGGGCTGCCGGGCGGCGGCCGGTTCGACGTTGCGCGGCAGCGAGAGGTCCACGAGGACGAGCGGGTGCCCTGGCCCGCCGGCACGGGCGGCGGCGACGAGCTCCGCGGTGATCACCGGCGTACCGGCGCCGGTCGCCGCGACGACGAGCCCGGCGCGCCCGAGCAGCGCGGGCAGCTCGTCCAGCCCGGCGGCCCGGACCCCGTACCGCCCGGCGAGCCGCTCGGCGGCCTCCCGGCCGCGGTTGACGACGACGATTCCGCCGGCGGTGCCTGCGGCTGCCCGTGCGGGTCCGGCCGCCCGGGTGCTCCCGGCGGAACGGGCGCCGCGCGCGGCCTCGGCGGACCCGGCCGCCGCCGTCCACCCGGACGCCTCGTCGGCCCCGAGCGGTCTCACGTCCCGGGCAGATCCGTCGGCGACGGCCGCACGGGAAGCCCCCGGGCACTCGGCCGTACCCCATGGCCCAGGAGTCAGGGCGTTCCCGGCGCCCCCGGCCGCGTCGGTCTTCCCGGCGCGCTCGTCGGCCGTGACCGGCTCGGCTCTTCCGGCGCCTCCGACGGCCCCGGGCGCCACCGCTTCAGCCGCTCCGACGGGCATGCCGCTCGTTCCGGCCGCGGCCGCGCCGGAGCTGTCGGCGACGGCGGCGGCACGGGACGTCTTCGTGTCCTCGGCCGCCCCGAGTGCCGTGCCGGGCAGGGCACTTCCGGCGCCCTCGGACGGCTGGGCGGCCGCCGGGCCCAGGGGCTCCCCCGCCGCCCCGGACCCGCCCCGCCGCAGCGCGGCCACCGTCAGGGAGCCGAGGGCTCCGGCGCCGACGATCACCGTCGGCTGGGCGGGGAGCGGGCCGAGGAGGTCCGTCGCGGCGGCGAGGGCCACGCCGACCAGGTCGGCGGCGGCGTGGGCGACGCCCGTGGTGGTCTCGACGCGTTTGCCGGTGCGCAAGGCGTGTTGGAAGAGGTCGTGGAGGACCGGTCCCGTCGTTCCGTGGTCGGTGGCGAGGCGGTAGGCGGCGCGGACCTGGCCGCGGATCTGGGGTTCGCCGAGTGCCATCGAGTCCAGGCCGCTGACGACGCGGAACAGGTGCGCGACGGCGTCGGGGCCCCGGTGGGTGTAGAGCAGGGGGCGGACGTCGGCGGCGGGGGCGCCGGTGGTCTCGGCGAGGGCGCGGACGGCCTCGTCGGCGGCACGGTCGGGGCGGTCGGATTCGAGGTAGACCTCGACGCGGTTGCAGGTGGCGAGAACGACGGCCTCGGCGGGGTCCGGGGAGCGGGCCAGCAGGCCCAGCAGCGCGGCAGCCTGGGAGTGCGTCAGCGCGAAACGTTCCAGCACCGGGTGCGCGGCGGTGTGGTGGCTGAGGCCGGTGACGAGAACGGTCATCGCGCCGCCCCGACCGTGCCGGCCGCCAGCCAGTCGCGGGGCCGCAGGAACTCGGCCAGCCGCTCCTCCTCGCTGCCGGGTTCCGGCGTGAGGTCGAAGCCCCAGGAGGCCGTGGGCGGCAGGGACATCAGGATGGCCTCGGTGTTGCCGCGGCTCTCCAGGCCGAACCGGGTGCCGCGGTCGTGGAGGAGGTTGAACTCGACGTACCGGCCCCGGCGCAGGAGCTGCCAGCGCCGCTCGCGTTCGCCGTACGGGGTGTGCGCGCGCCGGCGGACTATCGGTAAGTAGGCGGGGGCGAGGGCGCCCAGCCCGCGGGCGACGAAGCGGAAGGCTCGGTCCCAGCCGTCCGGGCCGCCGGGGCGCAGGTGGTCGAAGAAGATGCCGCCGACGCCACGCGTCTCCCGCCGGTGGGGCAGGTAGAAGTAGGCGTCGCAGTTCTCCTTGGCCCGGGCGTAGAAGTCCGGGTCGTAGGCGTCGCAGCAGTCCTTCAGGGTGCGGTGCAGGTGCCGGGCGTCGTCCTCGAAGCCGTAGGAGGGCGTCATGTCGGCGCCGCCGCCGAACCACCAGACGTCGTGCGCGGCGCCGCCCGGTCCGTCGTCTCCCGAACTCACCTCGAAGTAACGGAAGTTGGCGTGGAAGGCGGGCACCCACGGGTTGCGCGGGTGGAGGACGGTGGACAGGCCGGTGGCGAAGAAGCCGGCGTCGGGGGCGATGTCGTGGCGGTCGGTGATGGCGTCGGGTACCCGGTCGCCGTGGACGGCCGACACGTTGACGCCGGCCCGTTCGAACACGGCGCCGCCCTCCAGGACGCGGGCCCAGCCGCCCCCGCCGCCGGGCCGCTCCCAGTCGTGGGCGGTGAACCGGGAGCGGCCGTCGCCCTCGCCCTCGCCGTCGCACTCCTCCAGGGCCCGTATCAGCGCGGCCTGCGCGTCGAGCATCAGCGCCAGCGCCTGGTCCCGTCGGGTCGTCATGCGGGCACCCCCTTTCCGTCGTCGCCGGCTGTTCCGTCCGCGGCCGACGCGTCCATGCCCGCGTCCGTGTACGCACCCGCGTCCGCGCGCTGAGCCGTCTCCCCGTCCGCGCCCGCCTCCGCACGCACACCCACCTCCGCGTCCTCGCCGGCCTCCGTGTGCCGGTCGAACCCGTGCACGGTCTCGATGAGGCGCTGGACGTGCCCGATGGGCGTGTCCGGGCGGATGCCGTGCCCGAGGTTGAAGATGTGCGGGCCGCCCAGGCCCTCCCGGAGCACGGCCCGTGCCCGGCCGGCCAGGGCCGCGGGGCGGTGGACGAGGACGGCCGGGTCGAGGTTGCCCTGCAGGGTCCGGCCGGGCAGCGCCCGGCGGGCGGCGGACAGCGGGGTCCGCCAGTCGACGCCGACGACCTCGGCGGGCAGCTCCGCGAACCGGTCGAGCAGGTGGTGGGCGCCGACCGCGAAGTGGATGCGCGGGACCGCGAGGTCGTCCAGGGCGGCCAGCACCCGCCGGGTGTACGGCAGCCCGAACTCCGCGTACACGGCGGGTTCGTGGGAGCCGGCCCAGCTGTCGAAGAGCTGCACGGCCTGGGCCCCGGCGGTGATCTGCATGCGCAGGTAGCGGATGGTGACGTCGGTGAGCCGGTCCAACAGCAGCCTGGCGGCCTCGGGTTGGGCGTGCAGCCAGACCCGGAAGCCGGCGTGGCCGTCACCGGCCCCGCCCGCGTCCACCAGATAGGTGGCCAGGGTGAGCGGCGCGCCGGCGAAGCCGATCAACGGTACGTGGCAGCGCTCGCGCACGGCGCGGACGGCGTCGGCGACGAAGGGCGCCGTTTCCCCGGGCCCCGGCACCCGCAGCCGCCGGACGTCGGCGAGGGTGCGCACCGGCCGGGTGATCACCGGTCCGGGGGCGAATTCGATCTCCACTCCCATGTCGGCGAGCGGCGTCATGATGTCGCTGAAAAGGATCGCCGCGTCCAGGGAAAACCGCCGCAGGGGCAGCATGGTGATCTCGGCCGCGACCTCGGGATCACGGCACATCTCCCAGAAGCCGTAGCGCTCTTTGAGTGCGTTGTATTCGGGCAGGTATCGGCCTGCTTGCCGCATGATCCATATGGGCGCGCGCCGGGTGTCCTTACCCGAGGCGGCGTCGAGGAAAATACTCATCCCGGAAGCTCAGCCCCCGTTATTCAGAGTTCCGAATTCATGCCTCGGCCAGTCTGTTAGGGGCCTTGTTTGAGTGTCAAGGGCGAGTCTAGGATCGCCCCTTGATTGGGGGTGGACGATATATGGAACATGAGAATCCGAGCCCTACCGGCGTCGTCCTGATGAACCTGGGCGGACCGCGTACGCTGCGCGAGGTCGGCCCTTTTCTGCACTCCCTGTTCAGTGACCGGGAGATCATCCAGCTCCCCGCGCAGTCCACTCTGGGCCCGCTGATCGCCCGGTTGCGCACCCCTCGGCTGGAGAGGGTCTACGCCGGCATCGGCGGCGGCTCCCCGCTGTACGACTGGACGGTCCGTCAGGGTGAGGGGCTGGTCAAGCGGCTCGACGTACTCAGCCCGCAGACCGCGCCGCACCGCTTCTACCTGGCCTTCCGCTACACCGAGCCGAGCAGTGCGCAGGCGCTGCGCCGGATGGCGGCGGACGGGGTGCGGCGCGTCGTGGCGTTCCCGCAGTACCCGCAGTACTCCTGTTCGACCACCGGTTCCAGCCTGCACGACCTGTGGGCGTCCGCCCGGCGGCTGCGGCTGGACGCCGCCTTCCGGTGGAGCGTCGTCGACCGGTGGTCGACACATCCGGCGTATGTGCAGGCCATGGCGGCGAAGGTGCGCGAAGGGCTGGCCGAATTCCCGGAATCCGAGCGGGACGACGTCGTGGTGCTGTTCAGCGCGCACTCGCTTCCGCAACGCGTGATCAACAAAGGGGACCCTTATCTTCAGGAAGTGGCGGGAACCGTTCGCGATGTGATGCGGGAGCTCGGCGACCGCCAGGAGCACGTGCTGTGTTTTCAGGCCGATGTGGGCCCGGTGACATGGCAGGGCCCGAACACGGAATCCGTGATTCGATCCCTCGGAAAACAGGGGCGGCGCAATATCCTGATAGTGGGAATCATTTTCACCACCGACCATCTGGATACGCTATCGGAAATAGACGTCGAGTTCGCGGAGGCCGCCGAGGAAGCCGGTGTCACGCGGTTCCGGCGGGCGCCCGCGCCCAATGACGACCCGCTCTTCCTGGACGCCATGGCCCAGGTGGTCGCCGACCATCTGGCCGCCGGGGCCCCCTGCGGACCGCAGTTCGGGCTGCGCTGCGCGGGGTGCGCGGATCCGGCGTGCCGGGAGATCCTCAACCCCGTTCGGGCCGAGCCGACTTCGGCCCCGGACGCGACGCCATGACCGCCGCGCACGGCGCCGCGACCACCGGACGCGGCGCCGTAACCGGGGCGGCGGCACGCCCGCGCGTCGCCGTCGTCGGTGGCGGCATCACCGGACTGACCGCCGCCTTCGAGCTGCTCTCCGCGCTCCCCGGCGCGGAGGTGACGGTCCTGGAGTCCGAGCCCGTCGCCGGCGGGAAGATCGCCCGCCACCGGGCGGACGGCTACACCGTCGACCTGGGCCCCAACGGCTTCCTCGACAACGGCGCCGACGCCCGCACCCTGGCCGACTCCCTGGGCCTCGGCCCCCGGCTGCGGCCGGCCGCGGACGCCGCCCGGGAACGGTTCCTGCTGCGCGGCGGCCGGCTGCTGCCACTGCCGCTCGGCGCCGCCTCCTTCGCCGTCAGCCCGCTGCTGGGGCCCGCGGCGAAGGCCCGCGTCCTGGCCGAGCCGCTGGTCCGCCGGGCGGGCGGCGAGGAGACCGTTTACGCCTTCCTCACGCGGCGGTTCGGACCCCGGGCCGCCGCCCTGCTGGCGGCGCCGCTGGTGCACGGCGTCACCTCCGGCGACCCCTGGACGACGAGCCTGGACGCGGCCTTCCCCCGGATCAGGGCGCTCGAACGCGACCGCGGCAGCCTGCTGCTGGCCGCCCTGCGCGGCCGGCTGCTCCGCGCCGCGGGCCGCGCGGGCCCGCCGCCTCGGCTGACCGGCTTCGCCGACGGTGGCATGCGGGTGCTGGTGGACGCGCTGACGCGGCGGCTCGGCGAACGGCTGCGCACGGGACGGCCGGTGACCGCCCTGCGGCCCGCGCCCGGGCCGGCGGGCGGCTGGCTGGTGGAGACGGCGGGCCACCCGCCTCTCCGCGCCGACCACGTCGTCGTCACCGTGCCCGCCCCCGCCGCCGCGCGGCTGCTGGCGCCGCATCTGCCGCGCGCCGCAGGGATGTTGGCGGGCGTGCGGTACGCGCCGGTGCGCGTGGTGTCCGTCGGCTACCGGCGGCGCGATCTGGCCGTCCTGCCGCGCGGCTTCGGCTATCTGACGGTACCGCCGGAGCCCACGCGGATCCTCGGCGTCGTCCACGCGTCCGTCGTCTTCCCCGACTGCGCGCCGCCGGACGGCGTCCTGCTGCGCGCCTTCGCGGGCGGCGCCGAGGACCCCGGCTTCGCGGAGCTGGACGCGGACGAGGCGGTGGCCGCGGTGCACCGCGACGTCACCGCGCTGTTCGGCCCGGCGGCGGGGCCGGAGTTCCGGCACGACCACGTCTGGCCCGAAGCGATCCCGCAGTACGCGCCGGGCCACGGCGCGCGGGTACGGGCGCTGCTGGACGCGGTCGCCGGTGTGCCCGGTCTGCACCTGGCGGGCAGCGCGTACCACGGCGTCGCGGTCAACGAGTGCGTCCGCGACGCGCGCCGGGCGGCGAACGAGGTGCTGGCCGCGCTGGGCGCGGCGGCGACGACCGCCTCCGCCGGAGGGCCGTCCCGGGCCCCGGGCCGGCCGGGCACCGACGAGCGGCCCACGGCCCCCACCCCGCCCCCGGAACGGACCTTGACCGCCGAACGGCCCCCCGCACCGGCCTCACGGTACGTACCCCCGGGCGTGCACGACGGCTCGCGGGGCGAACCCGCCCGCGCGCCGGAAGACCGGCCGTCCGGGCCGCCGTCCCCGCCCGGCGACCCGGGGGGCGGCCCCGCGCACCCGTACCAGGAACCCCACCAGCCCCTCCCCCGACACGAGGAGAAGCAGCGTGACCGACACGACCCAGGCCCCCTCGGCACCGGCCGGTCCGACCGGACCGGCCACCCCGGCCGCCGGGGACGGTGACGGGGCCGACAAGCGGGCGCAGACGCGCCGGATGCTCGGCGACCGTCTGCGCCGCTACCTCGAACTGGAGGCGGAGCGCGGCCCGGAGGAGGCGCGGGAGGTGCTGCTCGACGGGTATCCCGAGCGCCAGGCGGCCCGGATGGGGCCGCTGATCACGGGGTGTTCACTCGCCGAGGGGTTCGGCAAGGCCCTCCCCCGGTTCGCGGCCATGGGGTTCCTGGAGGAGGCGATCGACGTCTCCACCGACGACGAGGACGTGGTCATGGAGGTGTGCCGCACCTGCATGTGCCTGACCGCGGCCGAGGACCTCGGGCTGAGCGAGCCGCGGCCCGTCCTCTGCGAGCTGGACTTCGAGGCCACCCGGCGGGCCTTCCCCGAGATGTCCGCCGGGAGCCTGCGCCGGCAGACGGACGGGCACCACGTCTGCGTCTTCCGTTACGCGCGCCCCCGCCCGGACGTCCCGGAAGGGCCGTCCTGACACAGCCCGGACTCGACGAGCAGCAGCAGGTCGGCGGCGAGCGTCTCCACCGGCACGTCGCCCTTGAGCACCTGGCCGCGGGCGGCCGACAGCAGGTGCATCAGGAGTTCGGCGTGCCGGCCGGGGCTGACCCGCTCGTCGAAGACGCCTTCGGCCCGGCCGTCCTCCAGCACCTCGGAGAGGAGGGCGCGCAGCCGGTCGGTGTGGGCGGCCATCCGCTCCCGTATGGTGGGGCTGATGCCGAGGGCCTGCAACTGCAGGGCGCCGGACCGGCGTTCGGGCCGCGCGAAGTACTCCAGGTGGGCCGTCAGGAACGCCTCCAGCCGGGCCCGGGGGCCGTGCACGCCGTCCAGGCGCTCGCGCAGCCGCCCGTAGAAGCGGTCGACCTCGTCGCTCACCACCGACAGCAGGACGTGCTCGACGTCCTTGAAGTAGTTGTAGGCGGTGGCCCGGGAGACGCCGGCCCGTTCCGCGATCTTCGACATGGTGGTGCCGGCCAGGCCCTGCTCGGCCGCGATCTGCACCGCGGCCTCCCCGATGGCGGCGCGCAGTTGTTCTTTGTGCAGGGCGACCATCCGGTTCCATCCGGAACCGGAACGGCCGGCCGCCGCATCGGGTCGTTCGGTGTCCACTCACTCTCCTTGGACAATGTGTCTAAGCGTTGGCGCTTGGTCTACTATCTGGCGGGACTGTTGAGGCCCCGGAGCCGAGGCCCCAGATTAGACCCCGAATGCGGTGATGCAGTGCGTAGCGAAGCGAAGGCCGGGCGTCAGAGGAGCAGGTCCGACCGCGGCACCGAACCCCCCGCACCACCCTCCTCCGGCGCCCGGCCGCGCCTGCTCCTCTGGCTGGTGGTGGCCGGCTGGCTGCTGCTCGCCGGCGTACTGAGCCCGTTCCAGGGCAAGTTGCAGAGCGTCACGAGCAACAACGCCGCCGCGTTCCTGCCCGGTTCGGCGCCGTCCGCCGAGGTGTCGCGGTTCCTCAAGGACCGCTTCCCCGACGGCGACACCCGCCCGGCCCTGGTCGTCCGGCACCGCCCCGGCGGGCTGACCGCCGCCGATCGCGGCGCGGTGGTCGCCGAGGCCGCGCGGCTGCACGCCGTCCCCGGCACCCGCACGCCCGTCGCCCCCTTCACCGCCGACGGCCGGCCCGTGCCCGGACTGGTCTCGGCGGACGGCTCGGTGGCCGTGACGGTCGTCCCGGTGACCGCCACGGGCGGGAAGAAGGTCCGCGAGACCGTCGACGCGCTGCGCGACGCCCTCCACCCGCCCTCGGGCGTCACCACGGACGTCACCGGCCCGGCCGGGATCAGCGCGGACGCCATCGCCATCTTCAGCGACGTCGACTTCCGGCTGCTGGCGGCGACGGCGGTCCTGGTCCTCGTCCTCCTCCTGATCGTCTACCGCTCCCCGCTGCTGGCGTTCGTCCCGCTCGTCGTGGTGAGCTTCGCCTACGTCCTGGCCGCCGGGATCGTCTACGCGCTGGCCGCACACGCCGGGCTGCTCATCAACAGCCAGGCCACGTCGCTGATGCTGATCCTGATGTTCGGCGCCGGCACCGACTACTGCCTGCTGATGACGGCCCGTTACCAGGAGGAGCTGGCGGCGGACCCGTCCGCCGCCTGGCCCGCCCTGCGCCGCGCCGTGCGGCGGGTGTGGCCCACCGTCTTCTTCAGCGGCCTGACGGTGATGGCCTCGCTGTCCGCCCTCTTCGCCGCCGACCTCGGCTCCACCCGCGTGCTCGGCCCGGTCGGCATCATCGGCACCGCGAGCGTGCTGCTGTCCACGTTCACGCTGATGCCCGCGCTGCTGGCGCTGATCGGCCCGCGCGCCCTGCTGCGCCGCGCCGCCCGGGCCACCGGTGAAGGCCCGCGGAAGGCCGGGGCGGTGGGCCGAACCTGGGAGCGCACGGCGCGGGCGGTGTTCCGCCGGCCGTGGTGGGCGACGGCCGCGACGCTGCTGTTCTTCGCGGCGGGCGCGACCGGGCTGACCCGGTCCGTCGACGACATGAGCCTGCTGCACGCCTTCCGCGAACCGACGTCGTCCGCCGACGGCTACCGCACCCTCTCCGACGCCTTCCCCGCCGGGACCGCCGCGCCCCTGACGGTCGTCGTGGAACGCACCGACGGCCCGCTGTCCGGCGCCGACCTCGCCGGGGCCGCCGACCGGGTGCGCTCGGTGCCGGACATCGCCTCCGTCGCGCCCCAGCCCGTCCGGTCGGAGGACGGCCGGGCGGGACGGCTCCAAGTCGTCCTCGACACCGACCCGTACGACGCGAAGGGGCTCGACCGCGTCGCCGACGTCCGGCACACGCTGTCCTCCGGACTCCCCTCAGGGGTACGGGCGTTGGTGGGCGGCGACCCGGCGGTGCAGCTCGACACCAAGCACGCCGCCGACCGCGACCTGCGGATCCTGGTGCCACTGATCCTGGCCATCATCATGCTGGTGCTGGTGGCGTTGCTGCGGGCGGTGATCGCGCCGTTGTACCTGATCGCCACGGTCGTCGTGTCGTTCTTCGGGGCGCTCGGCATCTCGATGTACGTCTTCCGCGACCTGCTGGGGCAGCACGGCGTCAACCCGGTGATGCCGACGTTCGCGTTCCTCTTCCTGGTCGCGCTGGGCGTCGACTACAACATCTTCCTCATGGCGCGGGTCCGGGAGGACGCCCGCGCCCACGACACCCGCACCGCCGTGCGCACCGCCCTGCTCAGCACCGGATCGGTGATCACCAGCGCGGGCCTGGTGCTGGCGGGCACCTTCTCGATCCTGATGATCCTGCCGCTGGTGATGCTCTTCCAGCTCGGCTTCACGGTGGCGCTGGGCGTGCTGCTCGACACCGTCCTGGTGCGGGTGGTGCTGGTGCCGGCGGTCACCTGGCTGCTGGGCGAGAAGGCGTGGTGGCCCGCGCGGCGCACGGCGACAGTGGGTCCGGATCCGGCCGACTGACAAGGGAGTTGACCCGGCATGACCGATACCGCGGGCGCGACGGGCGCCGGTGTGCGGCGTCCCGCCGTGCCGCGCACCGCCTGGACCCGGCTCGCCGTCTACACCGCCATCGCCGCGCTGCTCCAGGCCGACGGGACGATCGTCGCCGTCGCGCTGCCGTCGGTCGGTTCGGCGTTCGACGTCTCCGCGGGGACCGCCGCGTGGCTGATGACCACGTACTTCGCGGTGTACGCGGTGGGGTTGTTCCCGGGCGGGCGGCTGGTGGACCGGTTCGGCCCCGGCGCGGTGGCCCTGGCCGGGCTGGCGGTGTTCTGCGCGGGCACCCTGACAGGCGCGCTGGCGGGGTCGTTCGGGCTGCTCGTCGGCTCCCGGGTGCTCCAGGGCGCGGGCGCCGGACTGGCGAGCCCGGCGGCGCTGGCCGGGGCGGTGTCGGGCTTCCCGGCGGAACGGCGGGGCACCGCGTTGGGCATCTGGGGCGCGGCCTCGGGGCTGTCCAACCTGGTGGGTCCGCTACTGGGCGGGGTGCTCACGGAGGCGTGGGGGTGGCGCGCCAACTGGTGGGCGCTGCTTCCGCTGGGCCTCGCGCCGGCGGTGTGCGTCGCCCGCTGGGCACGGCCGCCGACGGACGGCCGCCGGGGGGCACCGGGGGCGGCGGCGTCGGAGGAGCCGGCGGTGCCGGGGACGACGGGGCCCGCGATGCCGGTGTCGGAGGAGCCCGCAGTGGCGGGCACAGCGACACCGGGACCCGGGGCGCCGGTGCCGGGGGCGCCGGTGCCGGGGGCGGCGCTCCCGGGCGGGCGGCCGTCGATGGGCGCCGTACGCGGCGCGTCCGCCGTGGCCGCCCTCACGTTCGCGGTGATGATCGGCTCGTTCTACCTCGTCGAGCAGTACCTCCAGCACGCGGCGGGCTACGGCGTCCTGCGGGCGGCGCTCGCCCCCATGGTGGTCGCCGTCTGCATCGGCGCGGCGGGACCGGTGGCCGGCCGGCTCACCGACCGGCACGGCGAACGGCTCCCGGCGACCGCCGGCTTCCTCGCCTGCGCGGCGGCCTGCGGCGCGTACGCCCTGCCCGGTACCGCGCCGCACGGCCTCTGGCTGCTGCCCGGCGGCGTCCTCCTCGGCGCGGGCCTCGGCCTGCTGTTCCCCTCGACGTCCCGCGCGGCCCTCAACTCCGTCCCCCGGCGCCTGCACGGCCGCGCCTCCTCCCACCTCTCCTTCGGCCGCCTGGCCGGCGCGGCCTGCGGAACGGCCCTAGCGGGCCTGGCCTTCCACGACGGCGTCACCACCGCACACCTGCGCACAGCCCTCACCGGCGGCGCGGTCCTGGCGACGGCGGGGGCGGTGCTGGCCGCGCGGTGGTTCCGGCAGACGCCGACGGGTGGCGGGGGTGGTGGGGCGGAGGACTGAACGCGGCGCGGGACGGGGCCCGGCGAACCCGGAGGGTTTCACGGGCGGCTCCCCCTCACCTCCCCGGGTGCGCGCGCCCGTCCGGCCGGACCCGAGGGCGCGCCGCCGGGCACGACAGCCGGCCGGCACGGGCCGCCTACCAGGGCAGGGGTTCGCCGTGCCGGAAGAAGCCGCCGGTGGGGCCGGAATCCGGCAGGGTGGCGGCCCAGACGACACTGGCGGCACCCGGCTCGACGGGTCCGCCGCCCGGGCCGCCCATGTCGGTGGCGATCCAGCCCGGGCTGACGGCGTTCACCAGGATCCGCTCGGCACGCAGTTCGTCGGCGAGCTTGCGGGTGAGGGCGTTGAGAGCCGCCTTCGAGACTCCATAGGCCGGGGTCCCGCCGGACATGTGCTCCAGGGATCCGGACTCGCTGGAGACGTTCACCAGGCGGGGGTGGGCCGAGCGGCGCAGCAGCGGCAGGAACGCCTGCGCGGTGTGCCAGGCGCCGAAGAGGTTGGTCTCCAGGGTGCGCCGAACCTCGTCGAGGTCGACGGAGGCGGCGTGCCGGGCGGTGTCGTAGTTGACGGCGGCGTTGTTGACGAGGACGTCGAGGTGCCCGAACTCCTCCTCCACGCCGCGGGCGAGGGTACGGACGCCGTCGACGTCGGTCACGTCGAGCCGGCGGGGCAGCAGCGTGCCGGGCACTCCGGGAGCCAGGTCGGCGACGGCCCGTTCGGCGTCCTCCCGGCGGCGGGCGCACAGCAGGACGGTGTGACCGAGCGCGGCGAGCTGACGCGCAGTCTCCCGGCCGATTCCCCGGTTGGCGCCCGTGACCAGCGATACCGGTGCGGCGGTGTTCATGTTCTCTCCCTATGCGGACGGTCTGGCCCTACGCGGACGGTCTGGACCCGGGCAGCACGCTATGCCGTCGTCCCGCGTAAGTGAGTGAGGCCCGGCGCCCGGGCGGGCTGCGGCCCTGGACGTGGTCCTCACGCGGCACGACGGCCGGCGGCCCTCGGTTCGGCCCGCCACACGCCCCGGGTCAGCGGGTGAACGAGTTCCCCGGCGTCACGCCCGTGCCAGACATGCCGCGACCTGCCTCACCCGCCTGATGCTCCATGGGCACCTCGGACGAGCACGGCGCCCACTGAGCCGTAGGCCCGGCCCGTGACACGTCCCGCCCCTGGCCACGGCACACCCGACGGCCCGTCGCCGGCGCCGGCCGCGCACCATGGCACCGAGCTCAGGGCAGGCCGGATGCCGCCCGCTTGGCCCAGCGTCCGCCCCGCCCCGGCGGTCCGCCTCACGACAGCAGCGCCTGCCACGTCGCCGGGCCCACCACGCCGTCGGCGTCCAGGTGCCAGGCCGTCTGGTAGGCGACGACCGCGTCGCGGGTGCCCGGCCCGAAGACGCCGTCGACGTCCAGGGCGGAGCCGTGGGCGACGAGGAGGTGCTGGACCGCCCGGACGGCGGGGCCGGTGGAGCCGGAGCGGACGGTCAGGATCAGGGCCTGCCAGGTCTTCGGGCCGATGACGCCGTCCGCGTCGAGGCCGGCCGAGCGCTGGAAGGTGGTGACGGCGTCCCGGGTGGCGGGGCCGAACACGCCGTCCGGGACCAGGGTGGCGCCCCGGGCGTTCAGCAGGTACTGGGCCGCGGTCACCTGCGGGCCGCGCTGCCCCTGGGCCGACAGCGGCCAACCGGCCGTCGGGGGCGGGGTGTAGGCGCCGTCGGCGAAGGAACGGAGGTCCTGGAGCGATCCGTTGAAGACGTCCTGATCGCCGGGGAGCGGGCCGCGGTCCGAGGTCTGCCAGATCGCGTACGTGGACCAGCCGGCGGGCAGGGGGTGGGCGGTGCCGCTGTGGTTGGCGACCCACAGAGGGAGCGTGGTGCCGAAGTCCCGGGAGCCTCCCGTGCACCGGGCCCACCAGGAGACGTTGGTGTAGAGGGCCGGGTGGCGGCCGGTCCGCTCCCGGTACCGGTCGGCGAAGGCGTGGATCCAGGCGGTCATGGCGGCCGGGTCCAGCCCGTAGCAGGCGGGGACGCCGGCGTCGGGGTAGCCCTCGACGTCGAGGGCCCCGGGCAGCGTCCGCCCGTCGGCCTGCCAGCCCCCGCCGGCGGCGAGGAAGGCGTCGGCCTGGGCGGCGCCGTCCGAGGAGTCGGGCCGGGCGAAATGGTAGGCGCCGTGCACCAGTCCGGCGTCGGCGGCGCCGTCGTACTGCCGGGTGAAGAACGCGTTGCGGTAGGTCAGCCCCTCGGTCGCCTTCACATAGGCGAAGGAGGCCCCCGCCGCGACGGCGGCGGACCAGTCCACGTCCCCCTGGTACGCGCTGACGTCGAGCCCCCGCACGGCGGCCGGCGCCGGGGCCGCCGATCCGGACGACGGCTCCGGCAGGCTCGATCCGGCGTGGTGGCGCGCCTCCCCGCCGGTGACCGGCGGAACAGGGGCCTCCGCCCGCGCCGCCGCCGGCTGGGCGAGGGCGCCGAGCAGGAGGTGGACGAGAACGACGGCGCGGCGGCGTGACCGCGGATCCGAAGGCAGCGCCCGGAACGGGGAGTTCATCACAGGCTCCCGAGGGATGCGGGCCCGTCCGGCCGGGGTCGTCCGCGCCGTCCGCGGACGGCGCCTCCGGTCCGTCCCCGACCGGGTGCGGTACGCGCGGAACGGCCCGGTGCCGCGGCCGCCCGGGGGGTGAGCAGGGTGACCGGGATCGTAGCGACGTGCGCAGGCCAGGGGAATGCCTCGTTCCGGGCATCTTTCCGCCGGGGAGGATCCGGCGGGGAGGGTTCCGACGGCGCGCGCCCCGCTTCCTCTCGCCGTCGTCACCCGTGCTTCCTCTCGCCGTCGTCACCCGTCCAGCAGCGCCTGCTCCCACTCCGCCGCCCGCCGCTCCGTGTACTCGGCGTCGGCGCGCCAGACGTCGCCGTGCCCCTCGGCCCACATCCGGGCCCAGGGCTGTTCGCCGAGGGCGGCGCGGTCGCGCAGGAAGTCGTACATCGCGCGGGCGCGCAGGGCCAGGAGGGGGACCAGGCGGCGGCGTTCCGGCTCGTCGAGGCCGTAGGCGTCGACGAGGACCCGCAGGCGGCGCGCGGCGTCGGTGCGCCGCAGGCCGGGCCGGTCGGTGAGCGGGACGAAGCCGTGCGCGGCGTAGGCGAGGTCCCCGAGGCGGGTGCCGGGCGCGGCGGTGTCCCAGTCGATGAAGGCCCAGCCGGCGTCGCCGTCGATCACCAGGTTCCAGGGGGCGAGGTCGTGGTGGGCGATGATCTCGGCGCCGTCGGCGGGGACGAGGGTCCGCCAGCGGGCGTCCGGCGGCGGGGTGAAGTCCCGGACGGCGTCGTGGAACGCGCGGACGGTCCGTCCCACCCGGGCCAGCCGCGCCTCGGGGTCGAGGAGGGCGAACCGGTCGGGCCAGACGACGTCGCCCGGCATGTACGTGAGGACCTCGCGGCCCCGGTCGTCGATGCCGAGCGGGCGCGGCGCGGCGGTGAAGCCGGCCGCGTGCAGATGGGTGAGGAGGGCGTGGACGGCGGGGGTCCAGGGGCCGGTGGGGCGGCGGACGGTGTCGCCGGCGCGGACGACGCCCCCGCTGACGTTCCCGCCGGTCAGCGGCAGCTCGTCGTGATGGGTCATGGGAGCGATTCTTCGCCACCGGGTGGCCGCAACCGCCGCCGGAGGCGAGGTTTCGGCACGGCACCGCCGGGTTACCCGTCCGGTCTGAGCACACCGGTCCCGGACGAGGAGGGAGTGTCCGCCCCATGGCCCCCTGGCCCCCCTCACCGAGTACGGCTACTTCCTGGCCTGTGAGGAGCACTCCCCCGCGGACCTCGTCGAGCAGGCCCGGATGGCCGAGGACGCCGGGTTCACCTCGCTGTGGATCTCCGACCACTTCCATCCGTGGACCGGCGAGCAGGGGCACAGCCCGTTCGTCTGGTCGGTGATCGGGGCGCTGGCGAAGGCGGTCTCCCTGCCCGTCGAGACCGCCGTCACCTGTCCGACCGTGCGGATGCACCCGGTCGTCACCGCGCACGCGGCGGCGACCAGCGCCGCCCTGCTGGGGCCCGGCCGGTTCCGGCTGGGGGTGGGCAGCGGCGAGGCGCTCAACGAGCACGTCCTGGGCGGCCCGTGGCCGCGGGCGGCGGTCCGGCTGGAGATGCTGGAGGAGGCCGTCCGGGTGATGCGGCTGCTGTTCGACGGCGGTCAGGTCAGCCACGCCGGGCGGCACTACACCGTCGAGAACGCCCGCCTGTACACCCTTCCGGACGAGCCGGTGCCCATCGACGTCTCGGCGTTCGGTCCGGCGGCCACCGAGGTGGCGGGCCGGTGCGGCGACGGGCTGATCACCATGAGCCCGGACGCGGAGGCGGTCGACCGCTTCCGGCGGGCCGGCGGCGCGGGCAAGCCGGTGTACGGCGGCGTCAAGGTGTGCTGGGGCCCCGACCGGGACGAGGCGCTGCGCACCGCGCACCGGCTGTGGGCGGTGGAGCAGCTGCCGGGCGAGCTGAACCAGGTGCTGCCGACCCCGGCCCACTTCGAGCAGGCGGCGGAGCTCGTCACCCCCGACCGGGTGGCTCAGGCGGTGACCTGCGGGAACGACCCCGAGGAGCACGTGGCGGCGCTGCGGGCGTACGCGGACGCCGGTTTCGACCGGGTCCACGTCAACCAGATCGGCCCCGACCAGCGGGGCTTCTTCGACTTCTACCGGACCGAGGTACTGCCCCGGCTCGCCGACGAGGCGGGCCGGGCGGGCTGAGCGGACACTGAGCGGAGAGGAACACAGTGGCTGAGAAGGTCTCCGACCACATCCTGGCCCGGCTGCGCGAATGGGGCGTGGAGCGGGTCTTCGGCTATCCCGGCGACGGGATCAACGGACTGTTGGCGGCCTGGGAGCGGGCGGGCGACCAGCCGCGCTTCATCCAGGCGCGGCACGAGGAGATGGCGGCCTTCGAGGCCGTCGGGTACGCCAAGTTCAGCGGCCGGCTGGGGGTCTGCGTCGCCACCTCGGGCCCGGGCGCCATCCATCTGCTCAACGGCCTCTACGACGCCAAGCTCGACCACGTCCCGGTGCTGGCGATCGTGGGCCAGACCGCGCGGACCGCGATGGGCGGCGCGTACCAGCAGGAGGTGGACCTGCACACCCTGCTCAAGGACGTGGCCTCGGACTTCGTGGAGACCGTCACCGTCCCGGAGCAGCTGCCCAACGTCCTGGACCGGGCGGCGCGCACGGCGCTGGGCCGGCGGGCGCCGACGGCGGTGATCGTGCACGCCGACGTCCAGGAGCTGCCGTACAGCGCGCCGGGGCACGCGTTCAAGATGGTGCCGTCCAGCCTCGACCACAGCGACTGGCAGGCGGCCCCGTCGGACGAGGCCCTGGAGCGGGCCGCGGAGGTGCTCAACTCCGGGCACAAGACGGCGATCCTGGTCGGGCAGGGCGCGGCCGGGGCCCGGGCCGAGGTGGAGCAGGTCGCGGACCTGCTGGGGGCCGGCGTCGCCAAGGCCCTGCTGGGTCTCGACGTGCTCAGCGACGACCTGCCGTACGTGACGGGCTCGATCGGCCTGCTGGGCACCCGCCCGTCGTACGAGCTGATGCGCGACTGCGACACGCTGCTGACCATCGGCTCCAACTTCCCCTACTCCCAGTTCCTCCCGGAGTTCGGCTCCGCGCGGGCCGTGCAGATCGAGCTGGACCCGCACATGGCCGGGCTGCGCTACCCGTACGAGGTCAACCTCATCGGCGACGCGCGCGCCACCCTCCAGCGCCTGATCCCCCTGCTGCGGCGCTCCACCGACCGCGACTGGCAGCGGAAGGTGGAGGGGGACGTGGCGCGCTGGAAGAAGGTGATGGACAGCCGGGCGGCGGTGAGCGCCGATCCCGTCAACCCGGAGTACGTGGCGCGGGAGCTGTCGCCGCTGCTGCCGGCCGACGCGATCGTCACCTGCGACTCGGGCTCGGTGGCCAACTGGTACGCGCGGCACGTGAGCATGCGGCCGCCGATGCGCGGTTCGCTGTCCGGCACCCTGGCCACCATGGGCAGCGGTGTGCCGTACGCGATCGGCGCCAAGTTCGCCCACCCGGAGCGGCCGGTGGTGGCGCTGGTGGGCGACGGGGCGATGCAGATGAACGGGCTGGCCGAGCTGATCACGATCGCCAAGTACCGGTCGGAGTGGGAGGATCCGCGGCTGGTGGTGGGGGTGTGGAACAACCACGACCTCAACCAGGTCACCTGGGAGATGCGGGCGATGAGCGGTTCGCCGCAGTTCCTGCCGTCCCAGCAGCTGCCGGACGTGCCGTACGCGGAGTTCGCCCGGTCGATCGGGCTGACGGGCATCAAGGTGGAGAAGCCGGAGGACGTCGGGCCGGCGTGGCGCGAGGCGTTGGCCGCGCAGGGGCCCGCGGTGGTGGAGTTCGTGACGGACCCGGCGGTGCCGCCGATCCCGCCGCACGCGGACTGGGACCAGATCGAGGCGACGGCCAAGTCGATCATCAAGGGCGACACGGACCGGGCCGGGATGGTGCGGCAGGGCATCAAGGCGAAGGTCCAGGAGTTCCTGCCGCACCGGCACAAGAAGGAGTCCTGACGGGCGATGGGCAGTGACGGCAAGCCCGGCGGGATGGGCGATGACGGCAAGCCCGGCGGACGGATCGACGGCCTGGAAGTGGCGGCCTTCACCGTCCCGGCCGACGCCCCCGAGGCCGACGGCACCCTCGCCTGGGACGCCACCACGATCGTGGTCGTGGAGGCGCACTGCGACGGGGTGACCGGCACCGGCTGGACGTACGCCCCCGCGGAGGCGGGCGCGGCCGTCACCGGGCTGCTGGCCGACCTCGTCGTGGGGCGCGCGGCCATGGACGTCGCCGGCGCCAACGAGGCGATGGTCCGGGCCGTCCGCAACGCGGGACGGCAGGGGCTGCTGGGGTGCGCGGTGTCGGCGGTGGACATCGCGCTGTGGGACCTCA
This sequence comes from Streptomyces sp. CA-181903, assembly GCF_050937075.1. NCBI lineage: Bacteria > Bacillati > Actinomycetota > Actinomycetes > Kitasatosporales > Streptomycetaceae > Streptomyces > Streptomyces sp. CA-181903. The sequence goes on along the minus strand of NZ_JBNJLY010000001.1, from coordinate 6,531,830 downwards.
AGGCCCGGCTGCTGGGGTTGCCGCTGGTCCGGCTGATCGGCGCGGTCGTGGAGGACGTGCCGGTGTACGGGTCCGGCGGCTTCACCACGTACCACGACACGCACATGGCGATGCAGCTGGACACCTGGGTGCGGGGGCACGGCATCGGCCGCGTCAAGATCAAGATCGGTGAGTCGTGGGGCCGGGAGGTCCACCGGGACCTCGAACGCGTGCGGCACGCGCGGGAGACCATCGGCCCGGAGACCGCCCTGTACGTGGACGCCAACGGCGCGTACAGCCGCAAGCAGGCGGTACGCGTCGGCGGGGCGCTGGCCGAACTGGGCGTGGCCTGGTTCGAGGAGCCGGTGTCCTCCGACGACCTGGAGGGCCTGGCGGTCGTCCGCGACCAGTGCCGCTGCGACGTCGCCGCGGGCGAGTACGGGTACGACCCGGCCTACTTCGGCCGGCTGGCCCGGGTGGTCGACTGCCTCCAGGCGGACGCCACCCGCTGCGGCGGGCTGACCGGCTGGCTGCGGGCGGCGGCGGTCGCCCAGGCGCACGGCCTGGAGATCTCGGGGCACTGCGCGCCCCACGCGCACGCCCACGCGGCGGCGTGCGTGCCCAACCTGCGCCATCTGGAGTGGTTCCACGACCACGTGCGGATCGAGTCGACGCTGTTCTCGGGAGCCCTGGACCCGACCGGCGGAACGATTCGGCCCGGGGCCGACGGCGCCCCCGGGCACGGGATGACCTTCCGCCGGGCGGAGGCGAGCCCGTACCGCGTCCTGTGAGGAACGCCCTCCAGTGTCTCGTGCCTGTCTCGTGCCTGTCTTTTCCGCTTTGCCTTTTCCGCTTTCGTTCCTGAGGAAGGACCTTTGCGCATGTTCCGTGAGCGCGGCGCCGCCGCTTCCCTGAGCTCGAAGACATCCTTGGTGGCCAAATCCCCCCTGATTCCCCGCCGTTCCCCGATCACCGCGTCCCCCCTGGCCCCCAAGTCGTCACTCGCCTCGCAACTGGCGTCGGAGGTCGCGGTGGAGAACGCCACGACCCGCTACCTGATGTACGGACTGCTGCCCTCTTGGTTCATCCCGGGCGTGGCCGACTGGGTGATGCACCGGCGCACCCGCATCGAGGACACCTCGGGCACCAAGGAATCGCTGATCCACTCGCTGATGATGACCGAGGTCGGCATCCCGATCGCCCTCACCCTCCTCTTCGAGGTCAACCCGCTGCTGCTCTCGGTGCAACTCGGCGCGACGGCCTGCCATGAGGCGACGGCGCTGTGGGACGTCCGCACGGCCGTGGACAGCGAACGGGACGTCAAGCCCGTGGAGCAGCACATCCACAGCTTCCTGGAGTCCCTGCCGTTCGCCGCCCTGGCATCCCTGATGTGCCTCCACCCCGACCAGGTGCGGTCCCTGCTGCGCGGCGGCGCGGGCGACCCGACGGCCTGGAAGTTCGTCCCGCGCCGCCGCCCGCTGCCGGGCAAGTACCTGGCGGGGATCGCACTGGCGGTGGGCACGTTCGTGGCCCTGCCCTATGGCGAGGAACTTGTGCGCTGCGTCCGCCGGGGCATCAAGCGGCGCGGTCGGCAGCGGGCGGAGGCACGGGCCGAGCGGTACGACCGGGCGCTCGCGGGCTGAGGGCGGGGGCCGCTCCGGCCCACGCCGGGGGCGTTGTCGTACCCCGCTGCTACGGTCGCTTTCATGACGCACAGTGACCGTGCCTTGCGCATCCTCCACGAGCGCCCGGACCTGGCCGCCCTGGCGGCGTGGCCGTTCTCCTTCGACATCGGCGCGGCCGAGCACGTCGAGGAGGTCCGGCTCGCCTCGGGCGGGCCGCTGCGGCCGATAGCGGGCGAGGACTCGGGCGGCACGTACTTCCTCTGCGCGGGCGGCGCGGTCCTGCACGCCGACTCGGAGGGCTGGGCCGGGCTGCTCGCCGAGAGCCTGGACGACGCCCTGGAAATCCTCATCGGCCTGCCCGGCGACGCCGGTTGCCTCTCGTCCGAGGACGACGAGGCCACGCTGACCGCCGGCGTGGCGGAAGCCGAGGAGGAGCTACGGGAGAACTACGGGCCCGAATTCGACGCGGACCGCGCCACGCTGCTGTCCGGCCTCGGCCTGCGGCTGCGCCCGCCGCGCGAACTCCTCGCGCGCATGGAGCGCGCGGCACGGCGCACGGAACCCGACTTCGTGCTCCTCAACGCCGTCGAGGGCTGCGCCTATCAGCTGGACGAGAGCCTCCGCGCACCCGTGCGGGAGACCGTCCTGGCCTCCGCCCGGGCCGACCCGGCCCTGCCGGGCGTCGACGCCTCCCGGCACGCCACGCCGACGGACGACGCCCCGCTCACCTGGGCCCGCCTCGCCCGCCTCCAAGGCCACACCGAACTCGCCCGCGTCGCCCTGATACGCCTGCTGGACGGCGCGGGGCCGCGCGACGACGCCCTGGTGGCGGAATTGGTCGGCGAATTCGAGGCGTTGGGGGACACATGGCAGGCGGCTCGGGCCCGGCGGCTGCTGCCGCGCGGAGTGGTGGTCGCGGGCGGGTGAGGGAGCCATGCGGACGCCCGAATCCTGGGCGGTGCGCGACGGGCCTCCGGGAAAACTCCCGTGGCGCCCGAAAAGCCAGTGTGGAACCGTGGAAACCGGTAAGGAGCCCCACCGGAAACCGCACGGCAGCACCGACCCGACCCGAGGAGGTCCCATGTCCTCGAAGCGACGCCGCAAGAAGCGCGCCCGCCGCAACAACGCCGCCAACCACGGCCGCCGGCCCCAGTGCTGAACTGAGCACGGCATGGTCCGCCACCCCTTCCCACGGGCGCGTTTCCCGCGATATCACCCGTTCGAGGGGTGGCGGGCTGCGCCGTGTCCCGTCCGCGTGTGGGATGGGAGCCACGTGCGGCGCGCCGTCGCCACCGCCTCCCCACCAGCCTCCCCGAGCCGACAGAGGAGCCGGCAGATGACCCTCTCCGAACGCGACGTGGCGGACGAGATCGAGCAGATGAAGGAGGACGCCCTGAAGCAGGTGGTCAGCGACGAGGACCGGGACGCCGGTCTGGCGGACGAGGAGTGGTGAGCGCGGGCCCGGCGCGGCCGGGCACCCCTCGCGCGGCGGCCGTCATCCGCGCCCGCCCGGCGGCCATCATTCGCGCCGCGCGGTGCGGCGGGGTAGACATGGAACATGGCCCGAATCCGGGGCCGCTCCTGGAGGCCGTCGGGTCGCCGGCCCGCCGGCTCGCGCGTGAGTGAACGGCGAGAGCGGCGGCGGCCGCGCGGGGCGTCGGCCGGGCGCTGGCGGGTGGCGAGCACCCGTAGCGTCGCCGGCCAGATGTTCGTGCTGCAGGTGCTCATCGTGCTGCTGCTCGTCGTGGCCGCGGTCGGCACCCTGCTCTTCCAGGCGCGGACCGACAGGTTCCAGGCGGCCCGCGACCGTTCGCTGGCCGCCGCCGAGGCGTTCGCGCACTCCCCCGGGCTGCCGGCCGCCATGGCGGGCCCCGACCCGTCGTCCGCCCTCCAGCCGCTGACCGAGGACGCCCGGCACCGCGGCGGCGTCGACTTCATCGTGGTCACCGACCGCAACGGCATCCGCTACACCCACCCGGACCCCTCCCGCATCGGCAAGCACTTCGTCGGCACCATCGAGCCGTCGCTGAAGGACGGCACGGTCACCATCGAGAGCGTGCACGGCCCGCTCGGCGAGGAGGTGCAGGCCGTGGTGCCGGTCCGCGACGGCCGGGGCCGGATCATCGGCGCGGTGTCCTCGGGCATCAAGGTCGCCGCGGTGAGCAGCGCCTTCGACCGGCAGCTGCCGTTCGTCCTCGGCGCGGGCGCGGTGGCGCTGGCCCTGGCGACCGCCGGGACGGCCCTGGTGAGCCGCCGGCTGCGGCGCCAGACGCACGGGCTGGGCCCGGAGGAGATGGCCCGGATGTACGAGCACCACGACGCGGTGCTGCACGCGGTCCGCGAAGGCGTGGTCATCGTCGGCGGGGACGGCCGGCTGCTGCTGGTCAACGACGAGGCGCGGCGGCTGCTCGGGCTGCCCCCGGACGTCGAGGGCCGGCACGTCCGCGACCTGGGCCTGGACCCGCGGACGGCCGGGCTGCTGGCCTCGCGCGAGGTCGTCTCGGACGAGGTGCTGCCCGTCGGGGACCGGCTGCTGGCGGTCAACAACCGGCCGACCGACCGCGGCGGCGGCCCGCCCGGCAGCGTCGCCACCCTCCGGGACTCCACCGAGCTGCGGGCGCTGGCCGGCCGCGCCGAGACGGCCCGCGGCCGGCTACGGCTGCTGTACGACGCGAGCGTGGCCATCGGCACCACCCTGGACGTCCGGCGGACGGCCGAGGAGCTCACCCAGGTGGCGTCGCCCCGGTTCAGCGACTACGCGACCGTCGACCTCGCCGAGCCCGTGCTGCACGGCGAGGAGCCCCGGATGGTGATGGGCGGCGAGGCCGCCGAGCTGCGCCGGGTGGCGCTCACCGGGCCGCGGGACGACCACCCGCTGTACCCGGCGGGCGACCTGGTCACCTTCGCCGGGCCCACCCCGCAGGCCACCGGCTTCGTCAGCGGGCGTCCCGTGCTCGTCTCGGACCTGGCGTCCTCGACCGGCTGGCGGACGCAGGACTACGAGCGCACCCAGGCCGTCCTGGAGTACGGCTTCCGGTCCATGATCACCGTGCCGTTGAAGGCGCGCGGTGTGCTGCTGGGCATCGCCAACTTCTGGCGTACGAGCGACAGCGGGCCCTTCGAGGAGGACGACCTGTCGCTGGCCGAGGAGCTGGCGGCACGCGCGGCCGTCTGCATCGACAACGCCCGCCGCTACACGCGCGAGCACGACATGGCCGTCGCCCTCCAGCACAGCCTGCTGCCGCGCGGGCTGCCCGAGCAGACGGCGCTCGACGTCTCCTTCCGCTACCTGCCGGCGCAGGCCGGGGTGGGCGGCGACTGGTTCGACGTCATCCCGCTGCCCGGCGCCCGGGTGGCGCTGGTGGTCGGGGACGTGGTCGGGCACGGGCTGCACGCCGCCGCCACCATGGGCCGGCTGCGCACCGCCGTCCTCAACTTCTCCGCCCTCGACCCGCCGCCGGACGAGCTCCTGGGGCACCTGGACGAACTCGTCGCCCGGATCGACCAGGAGGCGGCCGGGGACGCCGACGAACCGGCCATCGCGGGCGCCACCTGCCTGTACGCGGTCTACGACCCGGTCACGGGCGTCTGCTCGCTGGCCCGTGCCGGGCACCCGCTGCCCGCCCTCGTCACCCCGGACGGCACCGTGGAGTTCCCCGAGCTGCCGGCCGGCCCGCCGCTGGGCCTGGGCGGGCTGCCGTTCGAGGCGGCGGAGCTGCGGCTGACGGAGGGCAGCAGCCTGGTGCTGTACACGGACGGTCTGGTGGAGGACCGCAAGCGGGACATCGACGCCGGCCTCACCGTGCTCCGCGACACCCTGGCGGAGCAGCCCGGCAGGACCCCGCAGGAGACCTGCGAGGCGCTGCTGGACGCGCTGCTTCCGGCCCGGCAGAGCGACGACATCGCCCTGCTGGTGGCCCGCACCCGGATCCTGGAACGGGAGCGGATCGCCGAGTGGGAGCTGCCCTCCGACCCGGCGGTGGTGGGCCGCGCCCGCGCCGACGTGACCCGGCAGCTGACGCTGTGGGGCCTGGAGGAGGCGGTGTTCACCACCGAGCTGATCCTCAGCGAGCTGATCACCAACGCCATCCGGCACGCCTCCGGGCCGATCCGGGTGCGGCTGCTCCGCGACCGCACACTGATCTGCGAGGTCTCCGACACCAGCAGCACCTCGCCGCACCTGCGGTACGCGGCGGCCGAGGACGAGGGCGGCCGGGGGCTGTTCCTGGTGGCCCAGCTGGCCGACCGCTGGGGCACCCGGTACACGCCGGACGGCAAGGTCATCTGGGCGGAGCAGCCGCTCGGGTGAGGCGTGGGGGCCCGTGCCCGTACCGGCCCGCCGGGAGGCGGCCCATCGGACGACGGCCGCCGCCCGGCGGTCATCGCACGACGGTCATCGCACGACGGAAGGACCGAGGACCATGCCGGAGAGCCAGGAGAGCACAGCGCCGCCGCCCCCGGCCCCGGACTGGCGGATGTTCGACCCCGCACCGGTCGCCATGGCCGTCACCCGGGGGCCGCGGCACCGCCTGGTGTACATGAACGCCGTCTACCGCGAGCTGTTCGGCGACCGGCCGCTCGGCGTCCCCGTCACCGAGGCCTTCGCCGACCTGCGGCAGCGCGGCTACCTCGCCCTCTTCGACGACGTGCGGAACACCGGGGCGCCGGTGTCGCTGGCCGCCGCGCCGACCGAGGGCGCCTCGCGGGAGGACGGCGGGACGCGGTACTACACCTTCAGCCTGTCGGCCGTCGGCTCGTCGGAGGAGGAGCGCGGCGTACTGGTCGTGGCGATGGACGTCACCGAGCAGATCCGGGCGACCGAGCGGATCCGCCGGGTGTCGGAGGAACGGCTGCGCGCCCTCCGCCGGTTCGAGAACCTGGTGACCGCCAACACGCAGATGATGTGGGTGACCGCGGCCAAGGGCGGCACGATCGAGCCCAGTCCGGGCTGGGAGCGGGTGACCGGCCAGACCTGGGAGCAGTTCCGCGGGGACGGCTGGCTCGACGCGCTGCACCCGGAGGACCGGGAGCCGATGGAGGCGGCCTGGCAGCGGGCGCTGGAGGAGGTGCCGGACGAGTTCCGGTACGTGTACCGGCTGCGGACGGTCGACGGCACGTACCGCCACTTCGACGTGCGGGCGGTGCCGGTCCGCGAGGACGGCCGGGTCGTGGAGTGGGTGGGCACCTGTACGGACATCGAGGACCGGTGGCGGGAGGAGCGCCGCAAGGACGTGCTGGCGCGCGGCGCCGCCGTGCTGGCCGAGTCCACCAAGCCGCGGTCGGCCTTCGCCGCGCTCGGCGACGTCATCGTCCCGTCCCTCGCCGACAAGTGCGGCATCTACCTCTTCCGGGACCCCACCTACCAGTTGACGGTCGACGCCCCGCTGGTCGTGGAACGGATCGCGGCCCGCTCGCGGGAGGGCCTCCCCCCGCACCCCGCCCGGCTCGGCGAGGAACACATCGCGCCGGACAGCGCGTTCGCCCGCGCGGTCCGCGAACGGCGGGTGGTGCACGAGTCGTTCGACCCCGCGCACATCCCGCCCGGCACCGCCCCGCCGGACAGCATGGCGTGGCTGAGGGAGGTGGGCGCCCACAGCATGGTCGTTGTCCCGGTCGTCATCGACGGCGCGCTCGCCGCGATCGTCGACGCCTTCGCCTGCGGGGACCGCGACCCCATCGACGCGACCGACGAGGCGCTGCTCCGCGAACTCCTGGAACAGGCCCACGACCCGCTGCGCAACGTCATCGAGTTCCAGCGCACCCAGCGGGTGGCCCTGGCCCTCCAGCACAGCCTGCTGACCGAACCGCCGCGCTACGACGACCTGGTGATCACCGCCCGCTACCTGCCGAGCCCGGCGGCGGCGGACGTCGGCGGCGACTGGTTCGACTCGTTCGTCCTCGGGGACGGCGCTCCGGTGCTCGTCATCGGGGACGTGGCCGGGCACGACATCGAGGCCGCCGTGACCATGAGCCGGATGCGGAACATGCTGCGCAGCCTCGCCGCCGACCGGGAGGAGCCGCCCGGCGACATCATCCGGCGGCTGGATCGGGCCACCCAGGTCCTCGACCCGGAGGAGGGCACGGCCACCTGCGCGCTGGTCCGCATCGAACACGCGCCGGGCGGCGGCCGGCAGGCGCACTACTGCGTGGCGGGGCACCCGCCGCCGCTGGCGGTGGACCGCGACGGCGGCACCCGGTTCCTGGACGGCGCCACCTCGCCGCTGCTGGGCATGCCCGTCCCCGACGAGTGGCGGATCAGCGCGATCGAACCGCTGCCGCCCGGCGGCACACTGCTGCTCTACACGGACGGGCTGGTGGAGCGGCCGGACGAGGACATCGACGAGGGCCTCGCCCGCCTCGCCCGGACGGCGTCCGGGCTGGCCCGGGCGGATCTGAACGCGTTCTGCGACACGTTGCTGGCGGAGCCTTCCGTTACCGGGCAGGACGACATCTGCTTGATCGCGGTGCGGCTGCCGGAGGAGGGCTGAGGGCGCCTGCGGCGGGCTGGGTGCTCCTGTCCCGCCCCTTCGCCGATTCCTGGGGGCAAGCCCCCAGACCCCCCTTGTCCTCAATCGCCGGACGGGCTGGTTTTCCAGCCCGTCCGGCGATTGAGGACGAGCGGCGAAGCCGCGACAAGGGGGTCTGGGGCGCAGCCCCAGGAAACGGAGAAAGGGCGGGACCGGGGCACCAACCCGCCCCAGGCGGTACCCTTGCCGCCCCCTCCCGAACAGAGGCGCCCCTCCCGAACAGAGGCGACAAGCAGATGCTGCCCGAGATCACCGAGCACAAGTGCACCGGCTGCGGCAAAGCCGTGAAAGGCATCTTCGGCCGGTGGGCCTGCCCCGTCTGCAAGACCAGCTCCCCCTACCGGGAGCCGCCCGGCGCGTACGCCGCCGAGCTGCGCAACGGCGTGGCGCCGCGCCGCGACCCGCTGCGGCACCACGTGTGCGGCGAGGTGGCGTGCGTATGCCCCCGGCTGGGCCGTCGGAGCTGTTAGCGACCGGTCCGGGGCTCACTCCCGTCCCAGCAGGTACCGCGCGTAGGCGTCCGTCGTGAAGGAGGCGGGCAGTTCGTCCCGGAGGGCCGCGCGGACGAGGACGTCGCGGGCGTCGGCCCAGCGGGAGCCGGGGTCGCCGGCGGCGAGGGCGGAGCTCTCCTCGTCGAGCAGGCGGAGGACGCGGGCGCGCGGGACCGTTCCGTGGTGGAGCCACTGCCAGAGCTGGCAGCGGGCGAGTTCGGCGGAGCCCGCGTCCTCCAGCCGGCCCTGGTGGACGACGCGGCCGTCGCCGCGCAGCCAGCCGTCGAGGCAGCGGAGGGCGGTGCCGAGGGCGGCGCGGACGCCCTGTTCGGTGGGGCGGCCGCTGGTGCGGTGGACGGCGAGCAGGTCGGCGGCGGTGACGTGGACGTCCTCGCGGGTGCGTTCGAGCTGGTGGGGGCGGTCGCCGAGGACCGCGTCGAAGGCCGTGCGGCAGACGGGGACCAGTCCGGGGCAGGCGACCCGGGTGCCGTCGAAGCCGACCTCGGCCTCCCGTTCCGCGTCGAGCCGGATCCGGGCCAGGGCCGCCTCGTCGGCCTGCCGGTCGTGTCCGAGCACGGGGACGGCGCGGACGGCCGCGCCGCCGATGGCGTGGGCACCCCTGCGGTGGCAGGTGCGGACGAGGAGTTCGGCGCGGGCGCGGAGGAAGGGCGCCGTCGCGGTGATCTTGGCGCGGTCGGGGAGGAGGAGGTCGCGCCGGTGCGGGAAGGTCCGAACGACGCTGCTCAGATAGCCGGCGTGGTCGACGGCCAGCCCGGCCGCGTGCTCGCGGAGTTCGTAGAGGATCTCCTCCATCTCGAAGGCGGCGGTGACCGTTTCGACGGTGACGGTGGCGCGGATCGTGCCGCGCTCCAGGCCGAGCAGGTCCTCGGCGAGGACGAAGACGTCGTTCCAGAGCCGCGCCTCCAGGTGGTTCTCCACCTGCGGCAGCGAGAAGTACGGGCCGCGGCCCGCGGCCGTCTGGAGCCGGGCGCAGTGGAAGAGGTGGAGGCCGAGGTCGACGAGGGAGGCGGGGACCGGGCGGCCGTCGACGACCAGGTGCCGTTCGGTGAGGTGCCAGCCCCGGGGGCGGACGACGAGGGTGGGCCCGGCGGCCGGTCCCGGCCCGATCCGGCCCTCGCTCACCGCGCGCAGCGTCCGGTGGCCCTCCATGACGTTGTGCCAGGTGGGCGCGGTGGCGTCGGTGAAGTCCGCGGTCCACACCCGGGCGCCGGAGGCGGCGGCCTCGGCCGCGGTGGCGCGGTCCGGGGGGCCGGTGAGCTCGGTGCGGCGGTCGGTGAGCCCGGGGGCGGGCGGGGCGACGCGCCAGGAGCGGTCGGCGCGGACGGCCGAGGTGGCCGGGACGAAATCGAGGGCACCGCCGCGGGCCAGGAGCGCCGCCCTATGGCGGCGTTCGGCGAGGAGCGCGGAGCGGCGGTCGGCGAAGGCCGCGTCGAGGCGGGCGACGAAGGCGAGGGCGGCGGGGGTCAGGACGTCGTCGTACGGGGTGGTCCGGCCGCCGAGGACGCTCGGGGTGCGGGGGGCGTCAACGCGGCCGGAGAGGGCGGGAGTTGCCATGGCGGTCTCCTGGGGGTGATGTGAGCGGCCCGGGGCTGCCGGGGTGGCGCGGGTCGGACGGGTCGGGCGGAGGGCGGGACGGGCGGCGGGCCACGTCCGGTCCCGTCCGCCGCGCGTGCCGCCGGGATCGTCCGGCCGGGTCGGGAGGAGGCTGGGGGCTGGGGGTTCTGGAGGAACTGCCCTGGAGGCGCTACGGGGAAACCGCTCCGGCGGGAGCCGTTCCGTTCGGAACGGGTCCCGCCGGAGCGGCTGTCCGGCCGCCGGCTAGTGGAACTGCTCCTCTTCGGTGGAGCCAGTCAGGGCGGTGGTGGACGAGGCGGGGTTGACGGCCGTGGAGACCAGGTCGAAGTAGCCGGTGCCGACCTCGCGCTGGTGGCGGACGGCGGTGAAGCCGTCTGCCTGCGCGGCGAACTCCCGCTCCTGCAACTCCACGTACGCCGTCATGCCGTGGTCCGCGTAGCCGCGGGCGAGGTCGAACATCGCGTGGTTGAGGGAGTGGAACCCCGCCAGGGTGATGAACTGGAACCGGTAGCCCATCGCGCCCAGTTCCCGCTGGAACTCGGCTATCTCCTCGTCGTTGAGCGCGGCCTTCCAGTTGAAGGACGGCGAGCAGTTGTAGGCCAGCATCTTGTCCGGGTACTCGGCGTGGATCGCCTCCGCGAACTCCTTGGCCTGCGCCAGGTCCGGAGTGCCGGTCTCGACCCACAGCAGGTCGGCGTAGGGGGCGTAGGCGAGGCCGCGGGCGATGACGGGGGCCATGCCCGCCTCGACGCGGTAGAAGCCCTCGGCGGTGCGTTCGCCGGTGCAGAAGCGGGCGTCGCGCTCGTCGACGTCGCTGGTCAGGAGGTTGGCGGCGAGGGCGTCGGTGCGCGCGACGATCAGGGTGGGCACATCGGCGATGTCGGCCGCCAGACGGGCGGCGTTGAGGGTGCGCACGTGCTGTGCGGTGGGGACGAGGACCTTGCCGCCCAGGTGGCCGCACTTCTTCTCCGACGCCAGCTGGTCCTCGTAGTGGATGCCCGCCGCGCCGGCCGCGATCATCGCCTTGGTCAGCTCGAACGCGTTCAGCGGACCACCGAAACCGGCCTCCGCGTCCGCCACGATCGGCGCCAGCCAGTCCACCGAGGAATCCCCCTCGGCCGTGGCGATCTGATCGGCCCGCAGCAGCGCGTTGTTGATCCGCCGCACCACCTGCGGCACCGAGTTCGCCGGGTACAGACTCTGGTCCGGATACGTCTGCCCCGCCAGATTCGCGTCCGCCGCCACCTGCCAGCCCGACAGGTAGATCGCCCGCAGCCCCGCCCGCACCTGCTGCACCGCCTGCCCACCGGTCAACGCACCCAAGGCATGCACGTAGTCGCGCTCGTGCAGCTCCCGCCACAACCGCTCCGCACCACGACGGGCGAGAGTGTGCTCCTCACGCACACTGCCTGACAGCCGCACGACGTCCTCCGCCGAGTACGTCCGCTCCACCCCCTTCCAGCGCGGCTCCTCCGCCCACCGCCGCGCCAGCTCCCGGGCCGTTCCGACCCCCGCCGTACCCGCCTCGACCATGACCGTCTCCCGGTGTCGCCTCGAAGGTGCGTCCGATCCACCGGCGGGTCACGGGCGTTGGCCCGCCTTGACCCGCCGTCGTGCTTCCGAGCGATCGTGCGCGGCCCGTGTCCCGCTCAACCGCATGCCGAAGGGCACGCCAAAAGGGCGCGCTCGCCGGGTCGTCGGAGCGTCGGGCCGCACCATGACTGTGGCAGTGGCACTGAGTGCCATCAACCACGGCTTTCTGCCAATTTCCGATGAACCCTTCAGAACGCCCCGCCGGCCGGGCGGAGGCCCGGAAGTCCTCCCGCCCGGAGTCAAAGTGGCGTGGCGCAGCACCAGTTCCACCGTCCGTCCCGCCCGGTGAGGTCCGTGCGCGACAGCGGCGGGACGTCCAGCCGCCAGAAGGCGGCCGGCGGCAGGTCCAGCGCGCCGACCACGGCTGCGCGGACCACGGCGGGTCCTGCGACGACGAGCACCCGGCCGCCCTCTCCCGCCTGTGACGCCAGCCAGCCGGCGGTGCGGCTGAGCAGGGAGCGCAGCGGTTCTCCGCCGGGCGGGGCCGCGTCCGGGTCCGTCAGCCAGGCGGCGACCCCCGCGGGGTCGGCGGCCGCGACCTCCGCCAGCGTCCGCCCCCGCCACTCCCCCGGGTCCGGATCACCCAACTCCGGTGCTGGCACGGAGTGCACGCCCAGGGCGTCGGCCGTCGCCCGGCAGCGCCGCTCCGGGCCGGTGTACACCCGCCGGAAACCGCGCGATCCGGACAGACCGGCGAGATCGCCCGCCCGGGTACGAACCTCCCTCAACGCGGCCTCCTCCGGGGCGTCGTCGTCGAATCGCGCCTCCCGCAGGGCCGCCGTCCCCACCGGCGCGACCAGCGTCACCCGAACCGTCATCCCATCCGCCCTTCCCGTCCCTCCATCCCCACGCACCCGGCACGGCCAGGCATTTCGCGCCCGGCGGAGCGCGGGTGCGCCTCCCCGCGTCCATGGCGCGGGGATGGCTCAAACGGTACGGTCACGACGACACGACGACGGGGTGACGGAAGCCGGTGGGAATCCGGCACGGTCGCGCCACTGTGTTCCGGGGCGTCCGCTCGGCGCCCGGGGAGTCAGACCCGCCTCCCGTCGTCCGGCACCCGAGGAACGGGACGCGACACTCCCCAGGAGGTTCTGCCATGGCATCGTCCGCCTACACCCCGTCCGCCGCGGCCCCCGCCGTCACCCCCATCTCCCTCAAGGAGATCGCCCCTTGGGCGGTCCTCGTCGGCCTGCTCCTGCTCGCCCTCCTCTACTTCGTCGGCGCGGAACAGGGCGCCACCTCGCTGATATCCGGCGAGAACGTGCACGAGTGGGTCCACGACGGCCGTCACCTGCTCGGCTTCCCGTGCCACTGACCGGCGGGAGGACGCGCACCGTGGCTCCCGTGCCCGTCCGGGCGCTGCTCGTCCGCGGGCTGCTCGCCGGGCTCGGCGCGGGACTGCTCGCCCTGGTCGTGGCCTATCTTCTGGGCGAGCCTCATATGGACGCGGCCATCGCCTTCGAGAAGGCCCACGAGCAGGGGCACGGCGGCGAGCCGGTCGGCCGTACCCTGCAGTCGACGGCCGGTCTGGCCACCGCGGTCCTGGTCTACGGCGTGGCGCTGGGCGGCATCGCCGCGCTGGCGTTCTGCGTGGCGCTGGGCCGGGTCGGCCGGTTCGGCCCGCGGGCCACGGCCGCGCTGGTCGCCGGCGGCGCCCTGCTGGCCCTCTACGTCGTCCCGTTCCTCAAGTACCCCGCCAATCCGCCCTCGGTGGGCGATCCGGACACCATCGACCGGCGGACGGCGCTGTACTTCCTGATGATCGTGCTCAGTGTGCTGCTGAGCGTCGGCGCGGTCGTCCTCTGCCGGGCGCTGCTGCCGCGGCTGGGCGGCTGGAACGCGGCGGTGGCCGCCGGTGCCGCGCTGTTCGTCGCCGTCGGGCTGGCGTACGCGTTCCTGCCCCCGGTCGACGAGGTTCCGGACGGCTTCCCCGCCGATGTGCTGTGGCGGTTCCGGCTGGCCTCCCTCGCCGTCCAGGGCACGCTCTGGGCCGGGTTCGGGCTGCTCTTCGGGCGGTCGGCCGAACGGCTGCTGCTCCCCGGGCCATCCGGCCCCGGCCGCTCACCGCCCCCTGATCGCGGGGCGCCGTCCGCGTGGCCGCCACCACGCGGACGGCGCCCCGTTCGCTTTCCCTCCCGCTTTTCCTCCGTTACGGCTGGTTCTTCGGTGACGGGCGGGGCAGGATGTGCCGGAAGGTACGCGCCGAAGGGGGGGCCGCGCGGGCGCACGGGGGGAGCCGGACCGCCACCGGGCCGCCGTTCGCCGTCCCGCCCGGACCTCCGGAGCCTGGAAGGAACGAGCGAGAGCATGCACCCGACCCCGCCCCCGGCCCACGGGCTGCCCGGAGCCGCCCGATGACCGCCGACGACCACGTCCTCCTGCGGACCGACGGCCACGCCGGCCGGATCACCCTCGACCGGCCCCGGGCCCTCAACGCCCTCACCCACCCCATGGTCCGCCGGATCGACGCGGCCCTCGCCGCCTGGGAGCGGGACCCGGCCGTCCGCACGGTCGTCCTCGACGGCGCCGGCGAGCGCGGCCTCTGCGCCGGCGGCGACATCCGTGCCATCCACGACGACGTGCGCGCGGGCGGCGGCGCCGCGTCGTCGGCGTTCTGGCGGGACGAGTACCGGCTCAACGCCCGCATCGCCCGCTGCCCCAAGCCGTATGTCGCCCTCATGGACGGCATCGTGATGGGCGGCGGCGTCGGGGTGTCGGCGCACGGGAGCGTGCGGATCGTCACCGAGCGCTCCCGGGTGGCCATGCCGGAGACCGGCATCGGCTTCGTCCCGGACGTCGGCGGCACGTTCCTGCTGTCGCGCGCGCCCGGCGGAATCGGCACCCACCTCGGCCTCACCGGGACCGCGATCGGCGCCGCCGACGCCCTGCTGTGCGGGCTCGCCGACCACTTCGTACCGGCGGAGTCGCTGCCCGCCCTGGCGGCCGAACTCGCGACGGACCCGGCCGACGAGGTCGTGGCCCGTCATGCCCGCCCGGCCCCGCCCGGCCGGCTCGCCGCCGACCGGGAGTGGATCGACGCCTGTTACGCCGCGCCGACCGTCGAGGAGATCGTCGAACGGCTGCTGAGCCATGGCGCGCCGGCCGCCAAGGAGGCCGCCGACACCCTCCTCGGCCGCTCCCCCACCTCCCTCAAGGTCACGCTGGCCGCCCTGCGTTCGGCCCGCGGCCTCGGCTCGCTGGAGGCGGTGCTGGAACAGGAGTTCCGGGTCTCGTGCGCGGCGCTGACCGCGCCCGACCTCGTCGAGGGCATCCGCGCCCAGGTCGTCGACAAGGACCGCACCCCGCGCTGGAACCCCGCGCGGCTCACCGATGTGACGGAGGAGGACGTGGCCCGGTTCTTCGCCCCCGACGCCGCGTTCGGCGCGGACCGGCCCCTCTTCGGGCCGGGCGCCCCGGGCGAGCGTCCCTCGATGGGGTGACGGCGCGTCACGCCCCTTACCCTCCCCCGGACGAGCGGCGACCCTGACGTCAAGGCCCCCGCCGGGCGCCGGCGCCCGGCGGGGCCGCGAGGGAGGGAGGCCCCTCATGACCGTGACCGGGACCCTGCGGAACGCGGCCCGGGCGGCGCTTGCCGCCTGTGCCGCGCTCGCCCTGGTGGGCGCGGCGCCCACGGAGGCGAGTGCGGCGACCGGCAGATTCGAGTACGCCGGTACGGACGGGGTGAACAGCGTCATCATCAACCCGCCGGACGGCCCGTGCATCGTCCTCGCCAAGGCGGCGGTCAGCGCCGGCAACTACACGGACACCGACGCCGACCTCTATGAAGGGCAGGCGTGCGGCGGGGCCCCGGAGCCGCTGCCCGCGGGCACGGGCAAGACCTGGGGCGTGTTCCGGCCCGGCAGCGTACGGTTCGGCTGACCCTGCCGGGACCAGGGCCGGGGCCCTGCGGGAACCGGTGAACCCGCCCTTCCGCCCGCCGCGGAGCGCTACCGTGGACGGCACGGGGGAGCGAGCCGAGGGCACCGCGAGGAAGGCGAAGACGACCATTGGACGACCCCACCACCGTCGGCCGGACGGCCGGCACCACGGCCTCCGTCACCGCATGCGCCGCCGAACAGCTGGGACAGGTAGGCGAGTTGGTGAGCATACTCACCGACGACCAGTACCTCCACCGCCCGCGCGGCGCGAGCCCCATCGCCGGGCACGTCCGGCACTGCGTGGACCACTACACGGCCATCCTCGCGGGCGCCGGCAGCGGCACCGTCGACTACGACCGGCGCACGCGCGGCGGCCCGGTCGAGACGGACCGGGACGCGGCCCTGGCCCGGCTGGCGCACGTCCGGGGGCTGGTCGGAACCGTCGCGCCGGGTGATCTGAAGCGCCCGGTCGAGGTGGTGAGCGTGGTGGCGCCGGACGGCTCGGTGGCCCGGACGCCGTCCACGGTGGGCCGGGAGCTGGTGTTCGTCGCCCACCACGCCGTCCACCACCTCGCCGTGATGGTGCCCCTGGCCCGGGCGTTGGGCGTGGACGTCCCCGCCGAGTTCGGGTACGCGCCGGCGACGCTCGCCGCCGGGCGGCGGCCGGGGGCGGACGCCTGAGCGGATACGGTCGTGATGGGAGGCGCGCGGGTCCGCGCGCCCCCGCCCGTTCCCTCCCCCGGCCCGAGGAAAGCCCGCCCCATGCTCGTCGCCCGCTCCGCCGCCCTGTTCGTCGTCGCCGCCCTGTTCGAGATCGGGGGCGCCTGGCTGGTGTGGCAGGGGGTGCGCGAGCACCGCGGCTGGCTCTGGGCGGGCGCCGGAGCCGTCGCCCTGGGCGTCTACGGCTTCGTCGCCACCCTCCAGCCCGACGCGCACTTCGGCCGGATCCTCGCCGCGTACGGCGGGGTCTTCGTGGCCGGTTCGCTCGTCTGGGGCGCGGTGGCGGACGGCTACCGGCCCGACCGCTACGACGTGGCCGGCGCGCTGGTGTGCCTCGTCGGCATGGCCGTCATCATGTACGCGCCGCGCGGCCGGTGAACGGCTGCGGCCGGTCGACGGCTGCCCGTCCGGCCACCCCCGCCGGGCGGTGCGGGCGGCGCGAACGGCGCGAGGCGGCGCGGACGGCGCGGACGGCGCGCGAAGCGCCCGCCCTGGACGGAATGCCCCCGGGGTCAGCCGGCGAGCCGGTCCAGCGCCGCCCGGGTCGCGCCGCTGACGGGCGCGGGCCCGGCCGGGTCCAGCCAGGTCAGTTCGGCGATCTCGGCGTGCGGCTCCGGCGTGCCTCGGTGGTCGGCCGTGTAGCAGGCCATCCGGACCTCGGTACCGGCCGCCTTGCCGTGTGCCGCCGCCCGTACGGTGAACGCCGGGGCGACGGTCTCCGGCACGAGGTCGACGCCCAGTTCCTCGCGGATCTCCCGGACCAGCGCGTCGCGCTCGGTCTCTCCGGGTTCGGGCTTGCCGCCGGGCAGGTAGTACGCGTCCTTGCCGTGCGAACGGGCGACCAGGACCCGGCCGTCACCGTCCCGCAGGATCCACGCCACCTTCTCGACGATCTTCACCGCGTCGCTCACGCCACTCCTATATCGGTGCCGAAGAACCGGTCACCGAAGTCGCCGATGCCCGGGATCACGCAGGCGTTCCCGTTGAGCCGCCGCTCGACGGAGGAGGTCACGATCCGCACCCTCGGGTGACGCCGGCAGACCGCGTCGACGCCCTCGGGGCCGTGATGAGATCGACGAAGACGATGTGCTCCTCGGGGATGCCCTTCTCCGGCAGCAGCCGGATCACGGCCAGCACCGTACCACCGGCGATGATCATGGGCTCCGGCACCGCTACGAGGCGCGGTCTCACCTCTCGGAACCCACATGACTGGCCACCTGCGAGCCCCCTTGGGGGCAGAGAGCGAACCAGGCAATCCGGTTCGTGCGAACACGTTCGTTACGATCGGGTGATGAGTGCGAGAAGAGAGCCGATCAGCCGCCGGGAGCGTCCGGCGAAGCCCGCCCTGTCCCGGCGGTGGATTGTCGACACCGCCGTGCGGATCATGCGGGCGGAGGGGCTGGGGAAGGTCACGATGCGCCGCCTGGCGCAGGAGCTGGACACCGGCCCGGCGTCCCTGTACGTCTACCTCGCCAACACCGCCGAGCTGCACGCGGCCGTTCTGGATTCCCTGCTCGGCGAGGTCGACCTGACCGGGCGGGACGGAGGTGAGGGCTGGCGCGAGCGGCTGCGTGCCGTCATGGCTTCGTACACCCAGGTGCTGTTCGAGCACCCGCAGCTGGCGCGGGCCGCGCTCGTCGCCCGCCCGAGCGGCGAGAACTACCTGCGCCTGGTGGAGCGCATCCTCGAACTCCTGGCACAGAGCGGCGCGGGCCGCGAGCAGGTCGCCTGGGGGGTGGACAAACTGCTCCAGGACGCGACGGCCGCCGCCGCCGAGCACTCGACGCGTGAGCACGATCCCGCCTCCGAGGACGACTGGAACGCCACCGTGCGCGCACTGCACACCGTGGACGCCACCACGCATCCGGCGATCACCGCGCACATGCCCGCCCTGATCGGCGGCTCGGTGCCGGACAGGATCCGCTGGAGCTTCGACGTCCTCGTCAACGGCATCACGCACACGCCTGTTCCCGGCACAGAAGGCTGAGTTCCGGGCGGGCTCGCCCGCCCTGCCTGCGACTGCGGCTGCTTGGTTGAACGCAGTCTTCTCGACGACTACCGCTGACGCACATCCCGTACCGAACTTGTTCGCAACGAACATGTTCGGTACGGTCGTGTGTGTGACCTCGCCACAGCCTGCCGATCACGCGTACGCCGGCCTTCTCACGAGCTCGGCGGCGCCGGCGGGGCCGGCTCGGCGGACAGAGGCGTTCCCCTACTGCTTTCGGAGACCCCATGAGCACCAGCCATTCGCCGATCGCGATCGTCGGCGCGGGTCTTGGCGGCCTGACCGCCGCCCGTGTCCTGCACGTCAACGGCATCGAGTCGGCGGTCTTCGAGCTGGAGGCGTCGGCGGCGGTCCGTACGCAGGGCGGGATGCTCGACATCCACGAGGACAACGGGCAGAAAGCTCTGCGCGCCGCCGACCTCCACGACGACTTCCTGAAGATCGTCCATAAGGGTGGCCAGGCCATGCGCCTGCTCGGCCCGGACGGCACCGTGCACCTGGCCGAGGAGGACGACGGCGCCGGCGGCCGGCCGGAGGTGGACCGTGGCGACCTGCGGGACCTGCTGCTGGGCTCCCTGCCCGACGGCACGGTCCGCTGGGGACGGAAGGTCACCGGGGCCCGGGCGCTGGGCGACGGGCGCCACGAGGTGACGTTCGCCGACGGCTCGGCCATCACCACCGATCTCCTGATCGGCGCGGACGGCGCCTGGTCCCGGATCCGGCCGCTGGTCTCGGACGCCCGGCCCGCCTACACCGGCATCTCCTTCGTCGAGACCGACCTGTTCGACGCCGCCACCCGCCACCCGCGCGGCGCCGCGCTCGTCGGCGGTGGGTTCTTCATCGCTCTGGGGGACGAACGCGGTGTCCTCGCGCACCGGGAGAGCGATGGCAGTCTCCACGTCTACACGGCGCTCAAGGTCGACGAGGGCTGGCTGGACACGGTCGACTTCACCGACCACGCGGCCGCCAAGGCCGCGGTCCTCGCCCACTTCGAGGGCTGGGACGAGGGCCTGCGCGGCCTGGTCGCCGACGCGGAGACGATCGTCCCGCGCCGTATCCACGCCCTGCCTGTGGGGCACCGTTGGGACCGCGTCCCGGGCGTGACGCTGCTCGGCGACGCAGCTCACGTGATGTCCCCCTTCGCCGGGGAGGGCGCCAACCTCGCCATGTTCGACGGCGCCGAACTCGCCCTGGCCATCGCCGCACACCGCGGCGACACCGAAGCCGCCCTGGCCGCGTACGAGGAGGCCCTCTTCCCGCGCAGCGAGACGTCCGCCGCCGAGTCGGCCGCCAACCTGGACTCGATGTTCGACGCGCGGGGCCTGGAGCGGATGGTCGCGTTCTTCACCTCCGGCCCGGCAGCCCGGTAAGGGCCGCCCCGACGGCCACCGCTCCCCCAAGTCACCGACCCCACCTGCTCAGCCCATCCGGGAGGACCCCATGACGACGTCCCATCGGCGCACCATCCCGCTACGGCCCGGCCTGGACCTCGAAGTGCGCGAGGCCGGCACGGGCGGCAGCCCGGTCCTCGTCCTGCACGGCGGCCCCGGCCCGTCCGGCATCGCGCCCCTGATCGACCACCTCGCATCGGACCACACGGTGGTGGCGCCCACCCACCCGGGCTGGGACGCCACCCCGCGGCCCGGCGACCTGGACTCCGTGCCCGCACTCGCCGCCGCCTACCTGGACCTGCTCGGTCACCTCGGGCTGAACGACGTGACGGTGATCGGCACGTCCTTCGGCGGCTGGGTCGCCACCCAGACCGTCCTGGACGACCGCGAGGGCCGGATCTCCCGGCTCGTCCTCGTGGACGCCGTCGGCCCCGTCATACCCGGCCGGCAGATCACCATGCCCGCCGGCCCACCGGCTCCGGTGCCGCAGGGCGGACCGCCCGCACAGGCGATGGCCGCCATGCGCGCCTACGCCGGGCCGGCCATGGCAGACCCCGGCATGCTGCCCCGCCTTTCCACCGTCACCTGCCCGGTGCTGGTGCTCTGGGGCGCCGACGACGCGGTCGTCACCCCCGACTTCGGCCGCGCCTACGCCGCGGCGTTCCCCCACGCGCGATTCGAACTCATCCCCGGCGCAGGACACCTCCCCATCCGCGAGAAGCCCGAGACGGTCTTCGCCCGTCTCGACTCCTTCCTCACCCCCCGGGCCCGGGACACCGGCCGGTGAACCCCTGCCATCCGGTTCCCCGTCGCGGGCCGGCGTCGGCCCTGTCATGGGCCGACACCGACGGCTCGCCGGCGTCTCCGCGACCGTCACCTTGAACCTGCGCACCGACTTCGCCGACTTCGGCGCCACGTTCACCCCCGCGAACCACCAGGGCCCCGCTCTCACAGCGATGCTCGACCAGTTCCTGTCATGGAGCGACGCCCTCGCCCGGACCCGCGACGGCGCAGGCCCGTCAGCTTCCCTCCGCACGGCCTCGCCCTCGCCCTTCGCGCCGGCCCGGGCGCCCGGGCTCCGGCCCGCGTCACGCACCGGCGAAGAGCCGCGTTTCGCCGGCGAGCGGGGCCGCGATCCCGCCACGCGGCTCACGACACGTGTACTCCGTTCCCGGAGAGCCGCAGCACGGATGAAAGGCCGACCATGACCGACTATCGGATGGACCGGACACTCACCCTCGGGACGGTCACGCTGACCGTGGCCGATCTGGAACGCAGCGTGCGCTACTACACACACGTCGCGGGCTTCCGCCTCCTCGACCGCCGAACACGGCGAGCGCGACTGGGCGTGCGGGGACGGGTCCTGGTCGACCTGCGCGAGGTCGCCGGGGCTGCCGCGCCGCCGTCCTCCGGCCCCGGGCTCAGCCACTTCGCACCGCTCGTGCCCGCCAGGGCGGACGTGGCCCGCTTCGCGCGGCGGCACCTGGACGCGGGACTCGACGTCGACCCGCGCGACCACGTCGTGAGCCAGTCGTGCTACGTGACCGATCCCGACGGCCACACGATCGAGGTGACCTGGGCGTGTCCGCGGGAGCGATGGCAGTGGACCGACGAGGGCCTGCCCGTCGTGGTCTCCACACCGATCGCCGTGCAGGACCTTCTCGACGAGCCCGGCGCGAGCACGCCCGCACACCTGCCTGCGGGGACGCGTATGGGGCACGTCCAACTCAAGGCGACCGACGCCGCCCTCACCCGCACCCAGCCGTTCTACCGCGACCTGCTGGGCCTGGAGATCTACGCCCGCCTGGGAGACGGGTTCATCGGCGTCGGCGTGAGCGACCACCGCAGTCTCCTCGTCCTCACCGACCGGTTCAGCCCGCGAGGAGGCACGCCTGCGGGAACCGACACGACCCGCCTCACCCGCGTCGATTTGCTGCTCACCGCTCCGGCGGCGATCGAGGCACTGGCCGAACGCCTCACTGCCGCCGGCCACCCGCACCAGCACACAGCAACCGGCCTGACCACCCACGACCCCTCCGGGAACCCGTTGCGCTTCTCCGTACACGGCGCCGCGTAACCGGCACCGAGGACGGACGCGCAGCCCACACCCGCCGGGACCTGCTCCAGCGCCGTGGCCGGCACATGTACGGCCGCGCCGCGCACTACCGCCGGCCGGGCACGGACTCCGGCACCGGAGTCAAGGGGGCGACCGGCGTCCACGGTGGGATGTGCGGGGCGGCGGCGGTGGAAGCCGGAGGTTCGTCAGGGGGCTCCGCCGGTGCCCGTACCAGCCGATCTGACCGGGGCCCGGCCCAGTGCGGCAAAATGAGGAACGGACGCAACTCCAGCCCTGCGCCACTTACTTGGACCCCCAGTGCGCCGCATACTCGTGCATCCCTCGGGCGGCCATCACGCCCTCCGCCCCGGCCCGGTCACCCGAGCGGACGGCCCGGGCGAACTCTTCGCGCAGCCGACGGCACTCCGCACATCCGGCACGCTGTTCGCCGATGACCTTCACCTCATCCACCTGTGCACCTCCCCTGCCTGGTCATCCCGCCGGCGGCGGTTGACACCCGGGAGACAGCGGAGCGCGCTCCGGCCCCTCACCACTCTCACCACCGGCGCCCCTCCCGGTTCTGCTGGATCACCCGTGCGCGCAGACGGTCCATGGCGTTGGCCCGGCGGCATTTCACCGGGTGCCAGACGCGCCCGCCCTCCGGAGGGCGCAGGGTGATCCGGCCGGTGCCGGCGTCCCGGCCGACCACGACGCCGACCTGATCACGTTCGGTGTCCACGACCAGTTCGAGCGGCTGGGGGACCCAGGCGCCCACGGCGTCCTCCGCCCGCCCCTCCGGGCCTTCCACCGGCGCGTCGCCCTGCTGCCGCTCCCCTGCGCAGTGAACCTCATCCGGGAAGGGCAGGTGCGGGGCGACCGCGTCCACTCCCCCGTCCAAAGTTCGCTCGAACAGGCACAGTTGAATAAACGTCTCTTCGTCGCCCATGGCCTCGCCCACCCGCCGCCGGCCGGGGTCCCGCACCTGGGCATCCGCACGGTACGGCTGGTGCGTCCTCCGCGGATCGGACACAGGCGATCACTCCTCTCCGTAGCCTTTCCGCTACCGGGGAGGTTCAGGGTGGCCCCGCGTCTGGGTAGCCTTCAACCTGTAAGTGGCGAACGGAAGATTGGTGAATCCTTCTTGAACCGACGGGAGTTGAACCCCGACGCGTCACCCCAAGCCGCCTTCGGGGCGCGCCTGCGCAGCCTGCGGGAGTCGCGCGGGTGGCGACAGGAAGATCTGGCCGGCCGCACGGGATATTCCAGCGTGCATATTTCAGCGATCGAAACTGGTCGGAAGCCTCCGACTCTCCGGTTCTCGCGTAGCGCCGACCAGGCGTTCGGGACCGGCGGCACAGCAGACGCGTTCGAGCGGGAGTACCGCGAGATCAAGCACGGCGCGTTGCTGGAGGGGTTCCCGGAGTACGTGAAGTACGAGAGCCGCGCCGTGGAGATCCGGCTGTACGAGATCGGAATCATCCCCGGCTTGTTGCAGACTCCGGAGTACGCACGGGTGTTGGCCGACAGCGCCGTGCGTCGTGGCGCCATCACACCCGAACAGGCTGATCAGCGTGTTGCGTTCCTCGCGAAGCGACAGGCAACCTTGGCAGGACCTCATCCGCCCATGATGTTCGTGACTATGGATGAGAGCTGCATTCGTCGTACGGTCGGCGGTCCCGTCGTCATGCGCGCCCAGTTGGCGCGTCTGGTCGAGTTCGCCCAGTTGCCGAACACCCTGCTACAGGTGGCGCCGTACACCATAGGCGAGCGTCGAACGTTTGACCTGCCTGTCAATCTCTTGACCTTGCCGGACCGGTCCGTCGTCTGCTACGCCGAATCTCAGGCCCAGGGGAACTTGGACCGGGAGCTCACGTCCGTAGTGCCGATGTTGACGGCCTACCATCAGCTTCAGGCCGAATCGTTGTCTCAGGCGGCATCTGTGGCCATGATCGAGCAGGTACGAAAGGGCGCGTTGTGACGACCGATTCCCCCCGCTGGTTCAAGTCCTCCCACAGCAACAACGGTGGAAACTGCGTCGAGTGGGCTCCCGCGGTCGTTCCGTCCGGCGTCGTACCCCTCCGTGACAGCAAGCGCCCCACGGGCCCCGTGCTGAACATCCCCGCGGCAGCCTTCGCCGACCTGATATCCGCTGTCAAGAGCGGGGGCTTCGACGCCTAGCATTTCAGCAGCGTTCCGCCACCCTGCCTGGTCAAAGGGACCATCGGGAGTGTAGTGACCTGATCACCGGGAACTCGGCACTCTCTCAGCCCCGGCACCACCCCGGCATCACGGGCGGATCCAGCCGCCCCCAGGGAGGCGGTCGAGGTCGCAAGTGCTGGGCCCTCACACGTCACCGTCCGGGCCGAAGCGTACAGGCCTGAGCCTGCAGTGGCAGGGCCGGATCAGTCCCGGTCCTCCTGGAGCTTGAGCATCTCGAAGAAGCCGCCGGCTTGTTCGATCAGCTCGTCGTACGTGCCCATCTCGGTGATCCGGCCTTGGTCGAGGACGACGATCCGGTCGGCGAGGCGGGTATTGGCCAGGCGGTGGGTGATGAAGACCGTGGCCCGGCCCGTGGCTTCTCTGAACTACCTGAGCAACGAGACGCGGAGGCCGACTCGGCGCAACCCGCGCGCCCTCACATGGGGCGGATCACTGTGTTCATTACGCATCGCATGGCAAGTACGCGGATCGCTGACCGGATCATCGTGATGGACAAAGGGAAGATCGTAGAGGACGGAACTCACGAAGAGTTGATGCAGGCTGGCGGCATGTTTGCAGAGCTCTACAAGATTCAGATGGAGGGACCCCAAAGATGAATAGCTGAGGGTTTCCCCATAAATGATCTCCGGGCTGGTTTGGCGCACGCCGGTTGCGTAGAGTCGTTGCGTGCAGTGGCATCTGGTACTCGGCTTCGTGGCCGCAGTCACACCCCTGACATTGATTCCCGGCACTAGTTTCACGCTGGTCACGCAGCAGGTGATCGCGGGGTCGCGGTCCGACGGTATGCGCGCCGCATTTGGCTCGGCGTGCGGGCTCTTGGCCCACGCCACGTTTGCCGCGGTCGGCCTGTCTGCCCTCGTCATGTCGTCGGCTCGGGCGCTGACGGTGGTGAAGCTTCTGGGGGGCATCTATCTCATCTGGTTGGGCGTGACCACGTGGCGTTCCGTGCGTCGAGGCGTCGAACCCGCGACACGCAGACGATGGCGCCTGCCGTGGGCTCAACTCGGGGGCTTCGGTCAGGGGCTGTGGTCCAACGTCCTCAATCCGAAAGCTGCGTCGGTCTATCTCACCCTAGTACCACAGTTCCTGACCTCCAGTCGCCCCATCGCGCCACAGATCGCCACGCTTGCGATCGCACATGTAACCGTCGTGCTGGTGTGGCTGCTGTTCTGGACATCCGTGGTCGCCGCCGCACGCACGGCAATCGACACACCTCGATTCCGGCGCGGGGTGAGTCGTCTGGCAGGAGCCGTGCTGGTCGCCTTTGGGGTTCGAACGGTGACGGCGAGCTAGATTATGAGCTCCCCCGCCCAGTCACTTCGCGAAAACCAGGCATCCCGAGGTCAATGGAGCTTTGTCGCACTGCGGATGCGTCCAGCTGCTCGATCTTTTCCGTTGCCCCCGAAAGGCTGACGTGTAGTCCTTCCACCTCGCCAAGCCATCCTTCGCGTTCGGCTTCTTCGATACGCGCAAGCAGATTGTGGCGGATTTCGACCAGCCTTGCCCGCTGCTTGATGTCCGGCTGGAGCATTGGGCACCTCACACAGGCGTGCTCATGGATACAAGGGGTTCCGAACGCGCGGGCGCAGTTCCCGACGGATACCTTGCGCCTCTCGAAGTGCCCAAGGAACTCCTCCCATTCGCCGTCTGTGAGGGTCCGGTACTCATCGCCCGGGCGGGTGGCACGACGCCGCGCGATGAAGGCACGATGAGCTTCAATCGCCTCTTCCGGGTAAATAGCCTTGTAGCCCATGGTCGTTCCTATGTCCTGATGGCCGCACACCACTTGAGCAATGTGGGGTGGGAGTCCATTAAGGATCGCATCCGTGACGAAGAGCCGTCTGAAGTCGTGCGGCGTGAAGGTGAGCGGCCTTCCCTGAGCATCGGTGAGACCGCTCACCCGGAGAACGTCATTCACAAGTTCCCTGAGCGCACTCCTGCTTATCGCCTTGCTCTGTGACCCTCGCCGCCATTGGAAGAGGATTGGCATGGGGGAACTCCAAGTCTCCTCATGGATGTCGAAGGCGGAAACCAGAGGCAGGGCCTCGCGGCCTTCCCGGACACGGAAGATCAGCTCGGCTAGTACTTCGCCGAGTTCAGGAGAGACCAAGAGGAGCCGCTCCATGTCGGTCTTCGACGGCGCAACCTGGAGAAGTGGAACGACCTCACCCGTCGCGGGAAGGCGGTATGAGACGAAGCTGTGATGGGTTAGCTCCGTCAGCTCTTCGAAACGGATTCCCGTATGGCGAAGTACCTCGATGGCAGCCCATGCAAAGAACGCACGCTCTTCAGCAATCGTGAGATCGCGGCGGCGGCCTGAGATTTCCGACACGGCGAACACGTGCCCGCTGGATTTCTTCTTCACGCCCAGGACACGGAGAATCTCTCCGTCGATTGACACAAGGGTGCCTTCACCTCCTTCGCGAGCAAGTCGGAGTTGTTCCTGGGCTTCCTTCCTCCTGCGCTCAGCCGCGGATACCAGTGAAGGCAAGACGGGAAGTCGCTCCCTCGTTCGTTGATCCATTCTGGCCTTGCGTGCCTTGCGGCGCTTGCCGTAGCCAGCGAGATCGCTTTCACGGACGGGCGACGGGGTTACCCACAGCGCCCAGCGAGCCGGATCTTCAGCAGCCCACTGCGCCAGGTCCAGGTAGAAGGCTCGGACCGGTAGCAATACTTCATCAGTTGCTACGCGGTCGCGTATGGGGCGCCCATCCTTGTCCCAGATGCGCTGTATACGTTGCTTCCACGCCGTGGCATGCTCCGCAGACAGAGCAAGGGAATCGATTCCTGGATGGTGTGCCTCGATGTCCTTCCAGAAGGAGCTGCACAGTGTCCTAGCAAGAGACTTGAGGGAGGCGTAATCCAGGGCTGCCTGCCGCTCGCTGAGGTAGTCGACAAAGAGGTCTCGAATGGGACGGCACGCGATCTCGTACTGATCTACCAGCTCCGGGACGGTCAGCTGACCTCGAGTGCGGAAGTAGAAGAGTGTGTGGGGTGCACCTTCTGGAAACACCCCCAGGTCCCTCAAGATCTCGTAGAACAGCGTCCTGCCGGCGGTGCGCGCCTCAGATCTGCGCAACAGTTCATAGAGTTCTAGGCAATCCCCTACTGTGATGTCCCGAAGCCTTCCCCCTTTTCGAATGATGATCCACGTGAGGCGGGTCGTGGCGTATCTCCAGGACGCCTCTGATATGTGGGAAGAAGACGAGCAATGCTCGTCCACCTCTTCGAACCCTTCGGCATCCAGATGAATTCGGGCAAGCCTGAATAGGGCTCGCGGCTGCTGTCGCCGAAGCCAGTGATAGTCAGGGCGCAGTACGCCACCACAGACCATCACCAGCATCCCCCAAAGTAGGTCCGTTCGGTGCCTGCGTGAGGATCGTGGGCGCTGCAGTTGCCACCATTCGACTGCTTCATCGATCCACTGCTGTCCACGGGAATTTGAGCCGCTGGCTTCCCAGCGTTCCTGCCACGTGCTCCCCGGGAAAGACTCCAACCAGTCCAGCATCTTCAGCACTCCGCGCCTTCGACCATTGGCCATTCCTCGCGCGGACCCGCTCAGAGAAGGCTGGGTCAGATGGTCGATCACGTCATGGCGCGGGAGGGCCGTCTCCCGCCAGTCAGCCACGGTTGTCCTCTCAGCCCATCGAGGATCATTAACCATCTGCTTCTCGTTGGCGCCACGATCGCTCTCACTCGATGTGGCAGCCGAGTTCATGATGAGGGTATTAACGGGCATGCTGACGAACTCCAAGTAGCGTATCCAGAACCTCGGGACGATATCCCGGCCCGGGACGCGGCTCCACAGGCTTCTGCGGTTTCTCCGTCTGTCGTGCATGGTAAGCAATTACGTTCTCGATTACCTCACCCTTGTCGGGAGTCAGATATATCTGAGTTGTCGTCAAGCTCGCATGGCCGAGCACCCATTGCACATCCGTCAAGGAGAGTTCCGGATCGCGAGCCATCCGGTAGCTTGCCGTGTGGCGTAGATCGTGGAGCGTCCAATTTGAACCGAGCGCGTCATTGGCTCGATTGAACATCGCGCGTGCCGCATGGTAATTCAAGGGCCGCCATGGACGCCGCAAAGTCCACCAGAGCGGCTGATTGCGGCCTCGTGGCGCCCCCAGGCGCCAGGCCGCCTCCTGGTAGAGGCGAAGCCAAACGAAGGCGTCCGGTGAGGCGGGAAGCTGCTGATAGTCGCCGCTTCCCTTCCGGATCACCCCGATGAGTTGACGGCCTGGATCGGCGTCGCGCAGCTTGCTGGTCAGGAGTTCCTCAGATCGCGCCCCGGTGGATACCCAGAAAGCCAGCAGGGCCCGGTCGCGATGATGATTCAAGCTGGCAAAAAGGGCGTTGAACATCTCATCCGGGATCCTCCGAGGGATACGCTTGGGGACCCTTGGCCGGTAACGCCCCTGTCGCTCATTCCTGAAGCCGGCCATCGGGTTGTGATGAGCGTTTGCTCGTCCAGAGCGGCGAGACCGGTCCAGCGGAAAGGGATTCAGGACCGGCCCAGTGCCCGACTCCCGGTGGAACTCGTAGAAGTTCCTCAACACCGTCTCGCAGTGCGCACGGGTCGACGCCGAGTACTTGCGCCCCGGCGACGGCTTGCCAGTGACGGGATTCGGCGTGCCCGGTGTCGGTTTACGTGGCGAATTCTGTGCCGACGGCGCAGCGCCTTCCTGATCCCGGTACCGCCAATGAACCCGTACAGGCTTGTCGGCGATCTGCATCCAACGCGAGAAATCTCTTGCTTCACCCTGCGTAGCGCGGTCCCACGAAATTCCCAGTGCCCAAAGGAATCGATACCACCGCAACAGGTCCATGCCGTACGAGCGGATGGTCGAGGCCACGTTCCGCGCGGCCTGCAACTCGGCGAAGTACGCTGCGACCGGCTCCACGGCCGTGCCAGTTGCGTCCAGGAGCTGGTACGGCTCCCAGGGATCGTCGGTCTCGATCAGCCGGCCAACGTCGGGTACGACAAGGTCCGCAAGGTTCCGCGGAGAGCTTCCCTCAGTGATCATGCCGGGAAGCTAGCAGAAAGGTCCTCTGACCTGCGAAAACGTCATAGTTAGTTCAGTCAACGGGACGAGGGTCTTGAGGCGGGTGTAGATGCGGTGTTCGGCGCGGGCATCGAGCGCGGCGGTCGGCTCGTCCATCACGAGGACGGGGGCGTCGCGGTGGAAGGCGCGGGCGACGGCGATGCGCTGCCACTGTCCGCCGGAGAGGTCGTGTCCGCCCCACCAGGAGCGGGCCAGTGACGTGTCCAGGCCGTGGGGCAGGGCGGCGATGACGCTGTCGGCGCCGGCGGCCTCGGCGGCGGCGTGTACGGCGGTGTCGCCTTCGGGGCGGGGTTGGCCGAGGGTGATGTTTTCGCGGGCGGCCAGCGGCCAGCGGGTGTAGTCCTGCGGGACGAGCGCGACCTGGGCGAGAACGCTGTCCGGGTCGGCGTCCGCCAGATCGATGCCGTCCCACCGGACCGATCCGCTGGTGGGGAGGTAGAGGCCGGTCAGGATGCGGGCGAGGGTGCTTTTGCCGGCGCCGTTCTCACCGACCAGAGCGATGACTTCGCCGCGCTTGAGTTCCAGGTTGATACCGGCGAGGGCTGGGGTATCGGCGCCGGGGTAGGTGAAGCAGACACCCTCGGCCGTGATGACCTGCGGCCCGTCCTTCGCGACGGCGGCCGTGCCGCGGCGGGTCGTCCACGCCTTGGCCACCGTGAGGAACCGCGCCCAGTCGTCCAGGGACAGCGAGGTGCGGAACAGTCGGGCCCCGGCCCGCACCGTCGTGGTGAGCGCGGCCCCGGAGGTCCGCACCGCGAGGACCGCGGTGGACGCGACCGCGAGCTCCATGCGGCCGGTGGCCACCAGAGCCGCAAGCGCGCCCCAGGTGGCGGCGGTGCCCACGGCGGCGAGCGCGTCCCCGATCCCTTGGACCACCAAAGCCTGGTGAGTGGCTTTGAGTTGTTCGGCCTCCAGGCGGCCGGAGACGATCTGGTACTGGCGGATCAGGAAGTCGGCCATGGTGCCGGCGCGAACCTCGTCGGCGGTGCTGCGCTCGGTGGTGTAGGAGCGGAAGACGCTGCGCAGTCGGGAGTCGCCGAGGTTGCGGTGGTGGGCGGCGTGTTCGATCCGCGCCCCTCGTACGGCGCCCCAGGCGCACGGCACGACGGAGAGGAGCAGCAGGGGCAGCATCAGCGGGTGGAAGACGGTGACGACGGTCGCGGCGGCGGTCATCTGCGCGGCGGCGGAGGTCAGCAGTTGGGCGTCGAGGATGAGGTCGCCGGCCTTCTCCGCGTCGTCGGAGGCGGCGGCGTGGGCGTCTTCGAAGTCGGGGTCCTCGTAGGCGACCAGCTCGGCGGCGGTCGCCGCGGTGATGACTCTCAGGTCGGCTTCGCGTACGGCCTTCGGCGCGAGCCGGGCCGCGGCCGCGCGGGCGCCGGCGTCGCACAGGTAGCGGCCGCAGGCGGCGACGGTGAGGACGATCAGGGCGGTCAGGTTCTCGCGCAGCCCGGCGGCGATGTCAGCGCCGGTGAAGAGGGCGGCCAGCACGCGGGTGGTGGCCGCGAGCGCAGTTGCGGTGAGCGCGGCGGCGCCGACCTGACAGGCGAGCAGGACCAGGACGGCGCGGTGGTCGGTGCGCCAGCCGAGCCGGGCCGCCTCGGCAAGGGTGCGCGGGAGCCGACGGGCTATCGCGAGTGTGGACAGGGTGGCGCCGGCCTCGAAGTGCCGGTCGGAGGCCAGACGCATCACGGGTGGCTGGCCTGCGCCGGCGATGGGCGGCGAGGTAGGGGAAGAACTCACGAGCACCATCAGGGCGCCGGCCCCGCGGTCCGGGCAACGGGATTGTTCCGCACCACGTCCGTCGGCCCAGGTCTTTCGAACCGGACGTCGGCCCCGCCGCTCCACATCCACCCATTCGAGTGATGCCGTGATCTGGGGCGGCCAGGCGGCGACCGGCCCCGGACCACGGCAAGCCGGGCGCTTCCTACGGCACGGCGAGGACGGGCATCCACGGCCGGTCGACGGCGTCGCCGGCGTCCCGGCCGACCGCGCCGCCGGGGACCTCGGCCCAGGCGTGCGCGGCGTCGGGGAGGAAGCGGGCACCGAGCACCCACCGGGCCTGATGGCCGGTGAGGGCGGTCGCGAGGACGGTGGCGAGACTGGTCTCCATGCAGGCGATCCGGCCCGGCCACCAGGAAGGCATCACCGACAGCACCGCCGAGTAGAGGGCTTCGAGGCGGTCACGACGCGCGAAGGGCAGGCCGCGCGACAACCGCACGGCGGTGATCTGCCGGCGCAGCGGCCACCGGCTCATCGCCAGGGACAGAGCGAGCGCGGCGGCTGCCACCAGCCGGTCGCCGGCCGGGGTGGTGGGCCGGGCGGTGGGGACCATGACCGTCATCGCCACCACCGCCTGCGCCGGGCCGGGCGGGTGGTCTCGATGAGGACCCCGGCGGCCAGGAGCCCGCTCACGAACACGGCGATCTGCTCCGCGACCGCCAACGGGTCCTGCCCTGCAGGGACGGCGATCTCGTCGGCGAGCCCGGCCGTGTCGCCGCGGACGGTGACGGCGTGCCAGATCTTCGCGGCGTCCGCATCGAGCATGAGCCACCTCCCGCGCCGGACGTCGAGGACCGCCGTGCCGTGCGGGCCGGCGGCGTGGTGGACGTGGGGTGCGGGGGTCAGCACGCCGTCACCTCCCTGCCGGCCGTCTGGCCGGTGAGCCACCAGCACGTCACGATCAGCTGGTGCAGGTCGGCGATCACCCTGGCGCTCTGGCCCCTGGCCGCCTGCGCGAGCGCCGCGCGGACCGCAGCGGGGTCGATGAGTCCGCCGGCCGCGAGCGGACTCGTCGCGATCAGCTCCTCCAGCAGATCCCGGTGGCGGGCGAGTCCGGCGATGCGCTGGGCGGTGAACGACCCCTTGGAGCGGCGAGAGGTCAGCCAGCCGGGCAGCTGGGGCAGTGCGGCCCGCAGCAGCGGCTTGTACGTCACCAGCCCGCGCCGGGCGAGCGCGGGGACGGCGAACGCGGCCCGGACGACCTCGTTGTCCAGGTAGGGGTAGACCGGCTGCACGCCGAGGGCGTCAGCGTACGGGGCCCAGCCGCGGGCGGAGGCACCGACCGAGCGCAGGGCGGCCCACTGGTCGAAGGTGTCCGCTTCCTGCGGCTGCCGGTCGCCGGCGGCCTGCCGCAGCAGCGCGGCCACTTGGTGTCGCCCCTCGGCCGTGAGCCAGGACGCACCCGCGCCCAGGTGGCACCACGACCAGCCGCCCATGGCGGCTCCGGGGAGGACGGGCCCGTGTTCCAGGGCCGCGGCGGCGCGTTCGAGGGTGCCGGCCCGGCCGAGGGCGGCGGCCTGCTTGAGGGCTTTCCAGTAGGGGCCGGGGGCGGTGTTGCGCAGCCGGGCGAACGCGACGACCTGGCGGTGGGCCTCGCGGCGGCGGCCGTCTTGGAGGAGGCGGACCCAGCAGGCCGCCGAAGAGTCGAGCACGACGTCCCCGCCGTGGCCGGTCAAGTGCAACCCCAGCCCTCGGACGGGGTACAGGTAGGCGCTGTCCATCGCGTACATCGCCGCCTCCAGCACCGGCTCGGTCCCGGTCGGTTGCCCGGTGCGAAAGCCGAACGGCAGCTGCGCGTCGCCTCCGGCGGCGACCGTGTGCCGGACGCCGGTGTGCTCGGCGACACGGACGGCGAAGGCCATGTCCTCCCCGCTGGTATAGCCGTCGGTGTACGTCACCGCATGCACGGCCCCGGCCCCGGCGTCGGCGGCGAGCACGAGGGCCGTGGAGGAGTCCAGCCCGCCGGACAGGTCCGCCCCCGCCACTTCGTCGGCGGCGCGGATGCGGTGCCGGACGGCAGTGGTGAGCGCGCGGCCGAACCGCTCGGCGCCGTCGCGCAGTTCCTCCACTGGCTCGATGTCCCCGAGGTCGACGAGCTGCGGCGGCGCCCCGGAGACGAGCAGCAGCCCGAACCCGCCGGGCACCTGCCGGACCTGCTCGTAGGGGCTGCGGTGCGGCCACTGATCGCCCGCCGCGAGCCGGGCCGTCAGCACGAGCGGGTCCGGCACCAGCGGTCGCCCGAGCAGGCCCGGCTCGCCGGCCCACGCCGTCCTGTGCTCGCCGGGCGTGTAGTAGACGGTGCGGATCCCGGCGAGGTCGCCGCACACGAACTGCTGCCGCCCGCCGGTCGCGATCACCCAGTACGAGCCCGGCCACCGCGTCAGCTTCGCCCACCGCCCCGCCCGCACGGCCGGCAACGCGGCGCTCAACTCCTGCTGGCCGGCCGGGCAGTCGCCCACGACCGCGACCGCGGCCACACCGTCACCGGCCGCGCGCACCCGCGCGGCCGGGGCCCGGCACACATCGGCGAGCCCTTCGATCCCCGTTCCGTTCACGGCGGCGGTGCCGCCGGTGATCCACTCCCGAGTCACCTGTTCGCCTCCCCTGCTGGACGCGCCCGGGGGCCGACCGCCATGCGGCCGGCCCCCGGGGTGATGCGGTGCTGCCCGAAACCCTTCAGTTCTCGAAGTAGTTCGACTTGTCCGCGTCGTTCGCGTTCTGGCGGCCCAGGGTCA
Source organism: Streptomyces sp. CA-181903 (assembly GCF_050937075.1). Lineage (NCBI taxonomy): Bacteria > Bacillati > Actinomycetota > Actinomycetes > Kitasatosporales > Streptomycetaceae > Streptomyces > Streptomyces sp. CA-181903. The sequence goes on along the minus strand of NZ_JBNJLY010000001.1, from coordinate 6,498,166 downwards.
GGGCCGTCACCGGGTGGGTGCTGACCTGCGGGGTGAAGCCGCCGTTGCTCGGCACCGCAGCGGCGTCCTCGACGGCGTGCTGGGTGGTGACGATGCTCTGCTCGGCCATGATCGGCCTCCCGTGTCTCGATGGATGCTCAGGTGGTGCTGCCTCTATGTCACCGCGACCGGAGGCCCGTTCCCAGAGACGAAGGTGGGGACTTACTGGGAGTGGATCTGGGAGGAAGGTGGGACGCGATTGGGACGTCAGCCTGCGAGGAGATCGAGGACGGCCCGCTGGTAGACGGCATACACCGTGGGGAGTTCGGCGAGGTGAGCGCGTTCGTCGATGCCGTGCAGCCCTTCGTAGGGCACCCCGAAGCCGGCCGTGGCCGCGATGCCTTCCCCGGCGAGGAGGTTGCCGATGTTCGAGGGGCCCGCGGTCTTCGTCCGCACGGTGAGCCCGGCCGCGGCGGCGGCGTGGAGGAGAGCGGCGGCGGGCTGTTCGTCCTCGGCGAGGCGGAACGGTGGCCACGCGGCGACCGGCGTCACCTCGGTCGGCGCCGGGCCGGGCAGCTCGGCGTCGAGCTCGGCGACGGCCTTGCGGACGAGCATCTCGGCGTCGTGCGCGTCGAAGCCGGGGGTGGTGCGGACGTCGACGTTGATGTCGACTCGGTCGGGGGTGACGGAGAAGCCCTCGCCGCCGTGGAAGGCGGTCACCGACACCTTCGGCGGCAGCGGAAACCTCGAGCCGCCATCCCCGCCCGGCAGTTCGGCGCCGTCCAGAAGGCGTACGAGGTGGGCGGCGCGGGAGATCGCGCCGACCACGCTCTTGCGGGAGCCGGAGTGCCCGGACGGGGCGTGCACGGTGATCACGGCCCGCCACAGGCCCCGGCCCCGACCACGATCTCTTCCATGCCCGGGTAGCCGATCATCACCCCGGCGGGGCGGGCCGCGTGCGGGTCGGCGAGGTAGGCGCGGGCGCCACCGAAGCCGCCGGTGTGCTCATCCACGTCCAACAGCACGGCGAGCCCGCCGGCGAGGTCGGCGGCCCGGGGGCGAGGTCGGCGGCGATGTGGCAGAACATCGCGGCGGCGAGCTTGGAGTCCGCCGCGCCCCGGCCGCGCAGCCAGCCGTCCACGACATCACCGCAGGCCGGCGGGAACGACCACGCCGTCTCGTCGCCGTAGGGGGCGGTGTCCACGCACGCGTCCAGCGTCCACCACGATCCGGGCCGCCCGCCGCCAATCTCCACCAGCAGCCCCACGACGTCGCCCGCCGCATCATGCAGACGACGGTGCGGCAGGCGCCGGGCGGCGAGCCAGCCCTCCAGCACCGCCAGTACCGGCCCGTAGACGTCGATCCCCGCCCGGCTCGGACGACGGATCAACTCCTGGGCGAGTTCGACAACGGATGCCGTGCGGGCCTGGGCTGCCTGCGCCACGTTCCCGGTCATGTTTCTCCCGCCCCTAGTCCTGCCATACCGGCAGCGCGCGGACGGCGTCGGCCGTCTCCACCGGCCGCGCCGACGCGCACGCCTCCCGCCCATGGTGAACCAACCCCACCGCCGCCTCGCGACCGAGCAGGACACCGCAGTCGAAGCCCTCCGCCCCGTGGAACGACGGCAGCGGCACCACCGCTCGGAGGCGACGAAGAACCGTTCCGGCGCCGCGGCTTGCTCCACCATGCCGATGTGCAGCGTCTTGATGCCGTGGCGACGCGCGGACGGATCGCGCAGCTCCAGCAGCCGCAACAGGTGGTCGGTCAGCGCCCGGTGCCGCGGAGGGCGTACAGCACGCGGTAGTGGACCAGCTCCGGCTGCTGGGCCACGGCCGTCTCGATCGCCGCCAGATACGCCTTTTCCCGCGAGCGGGACCCGGTGACGACCAACTGCTCGCGCGCTTCGGCGACGACCTCGACCATCGCCTCGACGAGGTCGGTCCAGCGGGTGAGGATCTTGACCACCACGGCCGTGCCCGAGGCCTCCAACACGCTGGTGGCCACCCCGTCCTGGTGAGCGAACAACACCTCCGGACGCTCGCGATACAGCTGACACAGACCCGCGCGGTTCCGCTTGCCCGTACGGCGCCGGCCCGACTCCCACGCACTCACCAGACTCGCGTCCGCCGCCCCGCCCGTGATCGCATTCAAGGCGTCAGCCGCCTCCTCCAACGTCATGTTCCGCCCGAGCCGCGCCCGCTTGAGCGTCGAATCCTCGCTACCGGATGAGGCCATGACGACCGCCCCCCTCCTGCCCTCCGACACAACGCAGCCTTCCCGCCTACAGACGGTTTCGATCCGGCCGACACGTCGCGGCCGTCGGCTACGACGCCGGCTCCGGCCGGCTCACCGTGCGCCCGGACTCGGCGGCCTGGGCCACGAAGACACGCCTGGAGCAGGCCCGCATTGTCAAGGCCACCAACGCCTCGGTCGGCCGGGCCGTCGTCCGGGCGCTGCGCATCCTGCCGCACGGCATGCCCCGGTCGGCAGCCTCAGTTGCGGCCACCGCCGTCGATCAGACCACTACGCTCCCGACGATCCCTTTGACCAGGCAGGATGGCGAAACGCTGCTGGAGTAGCGCTGGCCCGGCAAGCGGCACGAAGCCGCCCACCGGGCCGGGGTACAAGCGACAGCGATCAGCCGAGCAGCGAAAGCGCCTGGTTGAACGTCGCGGACGGCCGCATCACGGCGGCGGCCTTCTCGGCGTCGGGCTGGTAGTAGCCACCGATCTCGACAGGCTTGCCCTGCACGGCGGCGAGCTCCTCGACGATCGTCGACTCCGCCTCGGTCAGCGTCTTGGCGAGCCTGGCGAACGCGCCGGCCAGCTCCGCGTCGTCCGTCTGGGCGGCGAGCTCACGCGCCCAGTACATGGCGAGGTAGAAGTGGCTGCCGCGGTTGTCGATGCCGCCGAGGCGACGGCTCGGGGACTTGTCCTCCTCGAGGAAGGTCGCGGTGGCGCGGTCGAGCGTGTCGGCGAGGATCTGCGCGCGGGCGTTGCCGGTGGTCTTCGCATAGTGCTCGAAGGAGGGCACGAGGGCGAAGAACTCGCCGAGCGAGTCCCAGCGCAGGTAGTTCTCCTTGACGAGCTGCTGCACGTGCTTGGGCGCGGAGCCGCCGGCGCCGGTCTCGAAGAGGCCGCCGCCGTTCATCAGCGGGACGACCGACAGCATCTTGGCGCTGGTGCCCAGCTCCAGGATGGGGAAGAGGTCGGTGAGGTAGTCGCGCAGCACGTTGCCGGTGACGGAGATGGTGTTCTCGCCGCGGCGGATGCGCTCCAGGGAGAGCTTGGTGGCCTCGACGGGGCGAGGATGCGGATGTCCAGGCCCTCGGTGTCGTGCTCGGGCAGGTACGCCTTGACCTTCTCGATGAGCTGGGCGTCGTGGGCGCGGTTCTCGTCGAGCCAGAAGACGGCCGGGTCGCCGGTCGCGCGGGCGCGGGTGACGGCCAGCTTGACCCAGTCCTTGATGGGGGCGTCCTTGGTCTGGCACATGCGGAAGATGTCGCCGGCGCCGACGGCCTGCTCCAGGACGACGTTCCCGGCGGCGTCGAGGACGCGCACGGTGCCGGTGACGGGGACCTCAAAGGTCTTGTCGTGGCTGCCGTACTCCTCGGCCTTCTGCGCCATCAGGCCGACGTTGGGGACGGAGCCCATGGTCGACGGGTCGAACGCGCCGTGGGCGCGGCAGTCCTCGATGACGGCCTGGTAGACGCCGGCGTAGCTGCTGTCCGGGAGGACGGCGAGGGTGTCGGCCTCCTGGCCGTCCGGGCCCCACATGTGGCCGGAGGTGCGGATCATGGCCGGCATGGAGGCGTCGACGATGACGTCGCTGGGGACGTGCAGGTTGGTGATGCCGCGGTCGGAGTCGACCATCGCGAGGGCCGGGCCCTCGGCGAGCTCGGCGTCGAAGGACTCCTTGATCTTGGCGCCCTCGGGCAGCGCCTCCAGGCCCTTGTAGATGCCGCCGAGGCCGTCGTTGGGGGACAGGCCGGCGGCGGCCAGCGCCTCGCCGTGCTCGGCGAAGGTCTTCGGGAAGAAGGCGCGGACGACGTGGCCGAAGACGATGGGGTCGGAGACCTTCATCATGGTGGCCTTGAGGTGCACGGAGAACAGCACGCCCTCGGCCTTGGCGCGGGCGACCTGCGCGGTGAGGAACTCGCGGAGCGCGGCCACGCGCATCACGGACGCGTCGACGACCTCGCCGGCGAGCACCGGCACCGACTCGCGGAGGACGGTGGTGGTGCCGTCGTCGCCGGAGAGCTCGATGCGGAGGGTGCCGTCCTCGGTGATGACGGCGGACTTCTCGGTGGACCGGAAGTCGTCGACGCCCATGGTGGCGACGTTCGTCTTGGAGTCGGAGCTCCAGGCGCCCATGCGGTGCGGGTGGGTCTTGGCGTAGTTCTTGACCGACGCGGGGGCGCGGCGGTCGGAGTTGCCCTCGCGCAGGACCGGGTTGACGGCGCTGCCCTTGACCTTGTCGTAGCGGGCGCGGATCTCGCGCTCCTCGTCGGTCTTCGGGTCGTCCGGGTAGTCCGGCAGGGTGTAGCCCTGCTCCTGGAGCTCGGCGACGGCGGCCTTGAGCTGCGGGATGGACGCCGAGATGTTCGGCAGCTTGATGATGTTGGCGCCGGGCGTCTTGGCCAGCGCGCCGAGCTCGGCGAGGGCGTCGGGGATGCGCCGGCTCTCGTCCAGGTACTCGGGGAAGCTGGCGATGATGCGGCCGGCCAGGGAGATGTCGCGGCTCTCCACGGTGACGCCGGCCGTCGAGGCGTACGCCTTGACCACGGGCAGGAACGAGTGCGTCGCCAGCGCCGGCGCCTCGTCGGTGTGTGTATAGATGATGGTCGAGTCAGTCACCGGGTGCTCCGCTCCACGTTTGCAACATTGCTCGACATCAAGATATCCCGAACGGGCCGCCTCGCTCACAGGGCCCTGCCCCTCCGATTACGTCACAGGACCCGCCGCTCCGGGCGAGGAACGGCGGGTCCTGTGACGTGGGCGGACGGACGGGCGTCAGGAGACGGCCGCCGCCGACGGCTCGGGGACGGGCGTGGCCTCGGAGGTGTCGCGTCCGTCCTCTCCGAGTACGGGGTCGGGGCCGGGCAGTCCGTCCTGGTGGGCGCGGACGCCGGCGCGGACGGCCCAGAAGTAGAAGCCGAGGGCGGAGACGCCGACCAGCGCGGTGTCGAGGCCGCCGGGGATCACCCCGTGGCCGCCGAACTCGGGGCTGCCGAGCGCGGAGATCAGGCCGGTCCAGAGCAGGAAGGCGGCCATCCACCAGGCGGGGGCGAACTGCTTGGCCAGGTTCCGCTCGCCCTTGCGGCGCAGCACGACCGCGGCGATGGGCAGCGAGACCAGGGTGAGCAGGGCGACCTTGCCGGTGTTGGGCCACTTGGACCAGTACAGGGCGCAGGCGGCGAACGCGAACGTCAGCGGGCACAGCACGGCGGCGGCGGGCAGCCGGAACGGGCGCGGCAGTTCGGGCTTGGTCTTCCGGAAGACGCCGACGGCGATCGGGCCCATCAGGTACGAGACGACCATCGCGGCGGAGACGACGCTGGCCAGGGCCTCCCAGCTGTGCCCGATGGTGAGCAGCAGGAGGACGGAGAAGGCCAGGTTGAGCCACATGGCGGGGCGGGCGACGCCGTACCGCGGGTGCACCTCGGCGATCTTCTTGGGGAAGAAGCCGGTCTCGGCGAGGTTCTGCGCCAGGTACGCGGACGAGGCGACGTTGCCGATGTTGGCGCCGGACGGCGAGATGAACGCGCCGAACTGGAGCAGGGTGACGACCCAGTGCAGCATCAGCAGCTTGGCGAGGTCGGCGAAGGGCGAGGCGAAGTTCACGCCGTGCCAGCCGCCGGCCTCCGCGAGCCGCTCCGGCGGGACCGAGCCGAGGAAGGCGACCTGGAGGGCCAGGTAGATGACCAGGCCGAGGGAGAGCGCGCCGACGAGGGCGAGCGGGATGGCCCGGCCCGGGTTCTTGGCGTTGCCGCCGAGGTTGACGACGGCCTGGAAGCCGTTGAAGGCGAAGACGACGCCGGAGGCGGAGACGGCGGTGAGCACCGCGGACCAGCCGTTGGGGGCGAAGCCGCCGTGGGCCGTGAAGTTGCCGGTGTGGAAGCCGGAGGCGATGAGCGCGGCGATCGCGATGATCGGGATGGCGAACTTCACCAGCGTCAGCAGGTTGTTCGCGCGGGCCAGCAGGGCGACGGACCAGTAGCAGGCCAGCCACAGGGCGACCGTCAGGAGCAGGGCCATGCCGATGCCGGTGGTCGACAGGTGGCCGTCCGTGACCAGGCCGCGGGCCCAGCCGAAGTTCCAGGACGCCATGTACTGGGTGCCGGCGATGGACTCGATCGGGATCAGCGAGGCCGTCGCGATCCACACCGCCCAGCCGGTGACGAAGCCGAGCACCGGGCCGTGCGAGATGGAACCGAACCGGGCCATGGCGCCGGGCAGCGGGTAGGCCGCGCCGACCTCGGCGTACGACATCGCGATCATGCCGATGAAGATCGCGCCGATGACCCAGGCGACCAGCGCGGCGGGCCCGGCGACCTGAGCCGCCTGGCCGGCGCCGAAGAGCCAGCCGGAGCCGAAGATGGACCCCAGGCCGATCATGATCAGGGCGAAGAGGCTGAGGCCCTTCCGATTGGCCGCGCTCACATCCACGTGATGTTCTTCCGTTCTGCCGGTGCCGCCAGGGCGTGGCCTGGGACGGCCGGGACTTTCCGCGCTTTCCCCGCTTCTCAGGCTGTTCGCGGGGTCTTCGAAGCCGCGACGGCCCCCGGGAGCGGACACACGGATGTGGCGGCGAGACGGCCGAGGACGTACAGAGCGACGTCGGACATAGTACGACAACCCGTTGAAACGGCTGTCACGGATGTCACTGGGCTCCCGGTGAGACGGCCGGCCAGGTCTCGGCATGGCCTTCGGTACGCCATTCGGTACGGCCTTCGATACGACCTTCGGTGTCACCGCTGATCAGCCCGCGTCCGTCAGCCGCCCACCGCTCCCCTCCCGACTGCCTCCCGACTGCCTTCCGCCGGCTGCCCACCGCTCCCCTCCCGACCGGCTCCCGGCCGCCCGGCTCACGGGCCCTCCCCCTCCGGGCCCTCCCGCTCCGGGCGCGACGGCTCCGGACGCGACCGCTCCGGCCCCGGCGGCTCCCCGCCCTCCGGGTCGGCGCCGGGCAGCAGCAGGATCCCCCAGGTGACGAGCGCCACCCCGACGCCCTCCGGCACGAGCCACCACCCCGTCCGCACCCGCTCGCCGTAGACGACGCTCCCCAGCGCCAGGCTGACCAGCGCCTCGCCCAGCGTGAGCGCGGGCTGGGAGGCCACCAGCGGCCCGGACTCCATGGCGTTGGCCAGCAGGAACAGGGCGCAGGCACCGGCGGCCACGAAGGCGTACGTCTGCCAGGTGGTGAAGAAGGCCCGGGCGCCGTGGTCGTCGAAGGCGCCGGTGGCCGCCTTCATGAGGGTGGCGGTCAGGGCGTACGCGATCGCCGACGCCGAGGCGAACAGCGCGGCGCGCGCCGGGCCGCGCGGCCGGGTCAGGGCCGTCGCCGCGCAGAGCGCCGCGGCCGCCCCCGCGCCGGCGAGGGTGCCGGCCCACCGGGCGCCGGGGGCCGTGTCGCCGCCCCCGCCCGGGGCCGCCGCGGCCAGCCCCAGCCCGAGCCCGGCCGCGACCATCAGCGACGCCGCCCACCCCGCGGCCGGCAGCCGCCGCCGGGCGAAGGCGCAGGCGATGAGCAGGGTGAAGGGAAGCTCGGTGACCAGGATGGGCTGGACCAGCGACAGCGAGCCCAGGGTCAGGGCCAGCGCCTGACAGGCCGCCGCGCCGACGATCACGGCGATGCCGCCCAGCCACGCCGGGCTTCGCACCAGGTGCCGCACCAACCGCACGCTGAACGCGTCCCCCTCGGGTACGGTCCGCGCGGCGATCCGCTGGAGCACCGTCCCGAGGGCGTTGCCTCCGGCCGCGAGCAACGCGACCAGCGCGGGAACCAGGCCACCCATGACTCCGCACCTCCCGTCCCCGCCGTCGGACCTCTCAGGTGTCAGCGGCGCCGGCCCGATCCCGGCAGCGGGGCCGTCCACGGACGCCCGTCACCCGTCCGCCACCCGCCCGGCGACGGACGGCGACGCCCGGCGACGGAAGCGACGGGTGACGACACCGGTGACAGCGGCGCCTGTGCGACGGCTTCTGCCCCGGGCAGGGCTGCTACACGGGCGCCGCGCGGGGACGGCCACACCGGCGGCGGGCGATCACCGCGTACCGGCGGCCGCACCACGCGAACGCCGCCGCGTCAGCGGCGCGCGGCGGCCGTCTTCCGGAGTGCGGGCCGCTCCGCGGCCGCCGCGTGTGCCGCCGCGTTCGCGGCCCAGAGGGAGCGGACGTGGCCGAGGTGCCGGGCCATGCACGCCTCGGCGGCCTCCGCGTCCCCGGCGAGCATCAGGTCGAGGAGTTCGACGTGCTCCTCGGCGGAGGGGATGAGCTCGTCGCGCTCGTCGAGGGCGGTGAGGCCGTAGAGGCGGGAGCGCTTGCGGAGGTCGCCGACGGTCTCGACCAGGCGCTCGTTGCCGGAGAGGCCGAGGAGCGTGAGGTGGAACCGCCGGTCGGCCTCCAGGTAGCCGATGAGGTCGTGCTCGCGGGCGGCGCGCACGATCTCCTCGGCGACCGGGCGGAGCGCCTCCAGGTCCGCGCGGGAGGCGGTCCGGGTGATCCGGCCGACCATGGGCACCTCGATCAGCGTGCGGATCTCGGTGTACTGGTCGAGGTCGCGCTCGTCGACCTCGGTGACCCGGAAGCCCTTGTTGCGGACGGGCTCGACCAGCCCCTCCCGGGCCAGGTCGAGCATGGCCTCGCGGACGGGCGTCGCGGAGACGCCGAAGTCCTCGGCGAGGCCGGGCGCGGAGTAGACCTCGCCGGGGCGCAGTTCACCGGAGATCAGCGCGGCGCGCAGGGCGTGGGCGACCTGGTCGCGCAAGCGCTCCCGGGCGGTGATGAGATTGCGCTGCTTGAGGTGGCCCATGGTGTCCCTTTCGCGCCCCGATGGACTGGACCACCAGCGTACAATGTCACATTGCCTTTCCGGGTCACTCCGCAGTGTGGGGCAGCAGCGTGTACGTGCGCTCGGCGGTGTAGAACTCCAGGGCGGCGCGGCCCTGTTCGCGCGGTCCGTGGCCGGAGGCCCCGGTGCCGCCGAAGGGGAGGTGGAAGTCCACGCCGGTGGTGGGGGCGTTGACGCGGACCATACCGGTGCGGAGCGCGTCGAGTCCGTGCAGGGCGGCGTCCAGGTCCGCCGTGTGCACGGAGGTGACCAGCCCGTAGGGGACGGAGTCGGTGATCCGTACGGCCTCGGCGAGGTCGGCGGCGGGCAGCAGGGCCGCGATCGGGCCGAACACCTCCTCGGTGAGCAGCCGGTGTCCCGCCGGCACCTTCTCGACCAGCGTCGGGGCCGCGTACCACCCGGGCCCCTCGGGCGCGGGCCCCGCGGCGAGGACGGACGCCCCGTCCGCCGCCTCGGCCGCCCGGTCGCGGGCCCGCGCGGAGATGACGGGCCCGCAGACCGTCGCAGGATCGGCCGGGTCGCCGGCCGGGAGGGCGCGCACCGCCTCGGCGAGGGCCTCGCGGAGGGGGTCGAGGGCGGCGCCCACGGCGATGATGCGGCTGGTGGCGGTGCACTTCTGCCCCGCGTAGCCGGCGACGGCGGCGGCGATGTGCGCGGCGGCCCGTCCGATGTCGGCGTCGGGCAGGACGATCGCGGCGTTCAGCCCGCCCGTCTCGGCCTGGACGGGGACACCGCGGGCGGTCGCCGCGGCGACGACGCGGGTGCCGACGGCCGTCGAGCCGGTGAAGGAGACCGCGTCGGCCGCGTCGAGCACGGCGGCACCCTCCTCCGCGCCGCCGGGGACGACGGCGAACACCCCGTCCGGGACGGCCTGTCGGACGATCTCGGCGAGGCGCAGGGCGCAGACGGTGGCCTCGGGCGCCGGTTTGAGGACGGCGGTGTTGCCGGCCGCGAGGGCGGGCGCGGCCTTCCAGCTCGGGATGGCGAACGGAAAGTTCCACGGCGTGACGAGGCCCGCGACGCCGTGCGGGCGACGACGGGTCAACAACAGCCCCTGCCCGCCCGCCGGTTCGTGGACGGCACCCGTGGACTCGTAGGGGGCCTGGGCGTAGTACCGCCAGATCGCGACCGTACGGGCCACCTCCGCGCGGGCCTCGGCGACGGGCTTGCCCACCTCCCGTACGGCCAGGGAAGCCAGTTCGGCGGCGGCGTCCTCGATCGCCGACGCGACCGCCGAGAGGGCGGCCGAGCGGGCGGCGGCTCCGGCGCCCCGCCAGCCCGGCTGCGCGGCGCGGGCCCGCCGGACGGCGTCGGCGGCGGCGCGCGGGCCGGGAGCGGTGAACTCGGTGAGGACGTCGGCCGGGTCGGCCGGGTTGGCGGAGGAGTAAACAGCGGAGGAGTGGGGGAGGCCGGGGCGGGAGTCATAGGAGGAAGCCTCCGGGGAAGGGGTCGTCCGGGTCGAGGAAGTACTGGGCGGTGCCGGTGATCCAGGCGCGTCCGGTGATGGCGGGGACGACGGCCGGCACCCCGCCGACCTCGGTCTCCGCGACCAGCCGGCCGGTGAACCGGGTGCCGATGAAGGATTCGTTGACGAAGTCGCGGCCGAGCGGGAGGGCGCCGCGGGCGTGCAGCTGGGCCATGCGGGCGGAGGTCCCGGTGCCGCAGGGCGAGCGGTCGAACCAGCCGGGGTGGATGGCCATCGCGTGCCGCGAGTGGTGCGCGTCCGAGCCGGGCGCGGCCAGGTAGACGTGCTTGAGCCCGCCGATCTCGGGGTGTTCGGGGTGGACGGGCCGGTCCGGCGAGGCGTTCACGGCGTCCATGAGGGCGAGTCCGGCCGCCAGCAGCTCGTCCTTGCGGGCGCGGTCGAACGGCACCCCGAGAGCGTCGAGTTCGGCGAAGGCGTAGAAGTTGCCGCCGAAGGCGAGGTCGTACGTCACCGTGCCGTACCCCGGGACGTCGGCCTTCCGGTCCAGGGCGACGCAGAACGACGGCACGTTGGTGAACGTGACCGCCTTCGCCGCGCCGTCCTCCACCCGCACGTCGACGGTGACGAGGCCGGCCGGGGTGTCGAGGCGGACGGTGGTGACGGGTTCGGTGACCGGGACCATGCCCGTCTCGACGAGGACGGTGGCGACGCCGATGGTGCCGTGGCCGCACATCGGCAGGACGCCGGAGACCTCGATGTAGAGGACGCCGTAGTCGGCGTCGGGGCGGGTCGGGGGCTGGAGGATCGCGCCGCTCATCGAGGCGTGGCCGCGCGGCTCGTACATCAGGAGGGTGCGGAGGTGGTCCAGGTGGTCCATGAAGTGCCGCCGCCGGTCGGCCATGGTGGCGCCGGGGATCACCCCGACGCCGCCAGTAATGACGCGGGTGGGCATGCCCTCGGTGTGCGAGTCGACGGCGTGGAAGACGTGGCGGGTGCGCACGGACGTCCTTTCGCGCGGGTGGGGGGTCAGTGGTGCCCGTCGGCGACGGCCTTCTCGGTGGCGGCGCGCACCAGGGCGTCGGTCTCCGGGGCGAGCGGGAGCCGCGGCGGCCGGCTGGGACCGCCGTGGAACCCGACGACGTCCATGGACACCTTGATGGCCTGCACGAACTCCGTCCGGGAGTCCCAGCGCAGCAGCGGGTGCAGCGAGCGGTAGAGCGGCAGGGCGGTGCCGAGGTCGCCGTCGACGGCGGCCCGGTAGAGGGCGGCGCAGGAGGCGGGGAACGCGTTGGGGTACCCGGCGACCCAGCCGACCGCGCCGGCGGTGGCCAGCTCCAGCAGGACGTCGTCGGCGCCGACGAGCAGGTCGAGCCCGGGCGCGAGTTCGGCGATCTCGTAGGCCCGCCGGACGTCGCCGGAGAACTCCTTGACGGCGACGATCGACCCGTCGCGGTGGAGAGCGGCCAGCAGTTCCGGGGTCAGGTCGACCTTGGTGTCGACGGGGTTGTTGTACGCGACGACCGGCAGCCCGGCCCGGGCGACCTCCGCGTAGTGGGCGCGGACGGCGCGCTCGTCGGCGCGGTAGCCGTTCGGCGGCAGCAGCAGCACGGACCCGCAGCCGGCCTCGGCCGCCTGCTCCGCCCACCGCCGCGCCTCGCCCGCGCCGTACGCTGATACCCCAGGCATCACCCGGGCCCCGTCCCCGGCCGCCTCGACGGCGGTCCGCACGACGCGCGCCCGCTCGTCGTCGGTGAGCGTCTGGTACTCGCCGAGCGAGCCGTTGGGGACGACGCCGTCGCATCCGCCGTCGAGGAGGCGGCGGATGTGGGCGGCGTACGTGTCGTGATCGATCGTCAGGCCGTCCGCCAGGACGTCGCGGAACGGGAGCGCGGTGGCGACCATGATGCCGCGCCAGGGGTGGGTGGTGTTCCAGGAGGTGGCGGTCATGCCGATACCCTTCTGTGGCGTGTGACATTTTACTGGGGGGCTGGGGGCGCCCACAAGAGGGCGGCGCCCGGCGCCGGTTGGCGGATCAGCCCTCGGCGGGTGGGCGCGGGGCGGGGATGTCCCGCTCGGCGGACGCGGCGGGGTCGCGGCGCTCCGGTTCGTCGAGCGCGACCAGCGCCCCCAGCGGTACGGGGACGGCGAACGGCCGGCGGACCGGGGCCGGCGGCGGTACGGTCCCCTGCGCCGTACCGCCGCCGGCAGCTGCCGCGAGGCAGGTCACGGCGGTGCCGCAGACGCGGCCCTGGCACCAGCCCATCCCCGCGCGGGTGAAGAGTTTGACGGTCCGTGCGTCATGGGCGCCGAGGCCGGCGACCGCTTCGCGGACGCGGCCCGCGGTCACCTCCTCGCAGCGGCACACCTCCGTGTCGTCGGTGAGCCAGTCCGTCCAGCCCTCCCCCGGCGCGTGGGCGGCGGCCATCGCGTCGGCGAAAGAACGCAGCCGGTCGCGGCGGCGGCGCAGGGCACGCAGACGCTCGGCCGGGACGGTACCGGTCCGGCCGGAGAGCCGGAGGGCCGCCGCGATGCCCGCCAGTTCACCTTCCGCCCAAGCGAGTTGCCAGCCGCCGACCCCTACGGCCTCCCCCGCCGCCCAGAGGCCGGGGACGCTGGTCTCCTGGAGGCCGTCCACGAGGAGGGCGTGAGTGCCGCCCGGGGTGCGCCGGGTGGCGCAGCCGAGGCCGGTGGCTAGTTCGGTGCGCGGCTCCAGGCCGTGGCCGACGGCGAGCGCGTCGCAGGCGATCCGGCGGCCGGTGCCGGGGACGGGCCGCCAGTCGCGGTCGAGACGGGTGACGGTGACGGCCTCCACGCGGTCGGTGCCGTGCACCCGGGTGACCGCGCTCCGGGTGCGTACCGCCACCCGGTGGCGGAGCAACGCCGAGCCATGGAGGGCCGCTTCGAGGGCCTTGTGCGGGTTGACGGCGAGGGCGCGCGGGCGCCGGGCGTAACCGAGGTAGCCGGCCGCCTCGACGACGGCCGGGACCCGCGCCCCCGCGGCGGCCAGCGACGAGGCGACGGCGAGCAGCAGCGGCCCGCTGCCCGCGACGACGATCCGCCTCCCGGGCAGGACCAGCCCGGACTTGAGCATCGCCTGCGCGCCACCCGCGCCCACGACGCCGGGCAGCGTCCAGCCGGGGAAGGGGAGTTGGCGTTCCTGGGAGCCGGTCGCCAGCAGCACCGCGCGGGCCCGGACGCGGACCGGCTCGCCGCCGTCGCCGTCCGGCCCGGTGACGGCATGGACGCTCCACGCGCCACCGTCCTCCCTGGTCACGGCCCAGACGTGGTGTGCGGCGAGGTGGTCGACGCGGCTCGCCGCCGGCCGGGCGCACAGGGCGGCGAAGGCGGACCGGCCAGGGAGCGCCCCCGGCCGCCGCCGCCTGGGTTCGGCCAACTCCGGTGCGGGGGAACGGAAATACTGCCCGCCAGGCCGCTCGGCGGCGTCGAGGAGTGCGACGGACAGCCCCAGCCGGGACGCGGCGACGGCACCGGCCGTCCCGGCGGGTCCCGCGCCGATCACCGCGAGGTCGTACCCCTCGCGCGGCGCCCGGGGCTCAGACGGCGAGTCCGGCACGGCCGTGTCCTTCCTGCGTGGTGACGACGTCCCCGGGCCGGGCCGGCAACAGGCAGGCCCGGCGGTTGGGCTCCCCGTTGACGGTGGCGAGGCAGTCGAAGCACTGCCCGATACCGCAGAACGCGCCGCGCGGCCGGCCGCCTCCGCGCGTCGTCCGCCAGGCGAGCACGCCGGCGCCCCACAGCGCGGCGGCGATCGTCTGCCCGGGCAGGGCGCGGACGGGACGCCCGTCGAAGCTGATCTCGAACGCGGCGGCGTCGGGCGGGAGGCCGGGAGCGCGGCGGCGCGGCATGGCGGGGCTCCTTTCGGTGGGACGGCCGGCGGTGCGGTGGTTCACGGTGCGGGGACTTTGGGCGCGGTGACTTTGGGCGCGGGGGCTTGGGCGCGGGGGCTTGGGCGCGGTGGCTTGGGTGCGGTGACGCGGGCGCCTTCCCGACGCGTCCACCCGACGGCGATCCGGGCGACGACGCTCTCGCCAGCGCGAACCGATCGGGCGCGCCCGGCCGGGCACTGAGGCGGTACGGGCGGGCCGGTGCCAAGGCGGTACGCCCGGCCCGACGCTGAGCCGACGCGCGCGCCCCGGTGTTGACGGGGTGCCGGCGGGCCGGGCGCGTCGACGCGGTGGGGCCGACCGCGAAGTCGCCACGCTCGCGCACGGCTGCGCATCCGGCAACGCCGCGACCCGGCAGGGCATGTACCTGCGGCGGGGGAAGACCGGGTCGGCGCGCCCCACGCACGGAGCGGCCACGGAACCACCACCCGGCGCCCCCGCGTCGGCACGCACCGCACCCCGCGAAGCCGCCGACCGCGAACGCGCACACCGGCGGAGCGAGCGACGCGGCACAGCCGACCGGGGCACCCGCAGCGGAACCGCCCCCTCCCCCGCCCTCACGCCGCCACCCCCGCGAACCGGCCCGGCGCGAACGGCGTCGGGTCGACCGGGGGCCGGTCGCCCGTCAGCAGGGCGGCGGTCAACACGCCGGTGGCCGGGGCGAGTCCGATGCCCGCGCCCTCGTGGCCGCAGGCGTGCAGCAGGCCGGGGACGCGGGGGTCGCGGCCGATCGCGGGGAGGTGGTCGGGAAGGTACGGGCGGAAGCCGGCGTACGTCCGCGTCGCGCGCACCGTGCGGAGCACCGGGAACAGGGTGGTGGCCCCGGCCGCGAGGCGGCGCAGCGCCTCGGTGGACAGGGTGCGGTCGAAGCCGACCCGCTCCCGGCTGGCGCCGATGAGGACCGGGCCCGCCGGGGTTCCTTCGACCACCGCCGAGGTCTGGAGCGCGGCCGAACCGCTGGCGACGTCGGTGACGTAGTCCGCCGCGTACACCTTGTGCCGGACGACGCGCGGCAGCGGTTCGGTGACGAGGACGAAGCCGCGGCGCGGCAGGACGGGCAGGTGCGTCCCGGCCAGCCGGGCCACGTCGCCGCCCCAGGTGCCGGCGGCGTTGACGACGTACGGCGCGTGGACGGTGCCGGCGGGCGTCCGGACGCCGCGCACCTCGCCGCCGGGGCCGGTGAGGACGGCGGTGACCGGCTCGCCGGTACGCACCCGGGCACCTGAGGCGCGCAGCAGGTGGGCGGCGGCGAGGGCGGGCTGGACCTGCGCGTCCTGCGGGTAGTGGACGCCGCCGGCGAGGCCGGGGGCGAGGTGGGGTTCGAGGTCGCGCAGCGCGTCCGCCGGTACGTCGGCGGCGGTCACGCCCGCCGCGGCCTGGCGGGCGGCGAACGCCCGCAGCGCGGCGGCCCCGGCGGGCCGGGAGGCGACGACCAGGCCGCCCTTGGCCTCGTACTCGACGCCCGCGGGGAGCTCGTCGGCGAGCTCCCGCCACAACGCCGTGGAGAACAGCGCGAGTTCGAGCTCGGGGCCCGGTTCCTTGTCGGAGACGAGGAGGTTGCCCTCGCCGGCGCCGGTCGTGCCGCCCGCGACGGGTCCGCGGTCGATCACGGTGACGGACAGGCCGGCGCGGGCGGCGTAGAGGGCGCAGGCCGCGCCGACCACGCCCGCGCCGACCACGACGACGTCCGAGGAGTCACGGGGAGACATGCGCGGTAATATTTCACATTGCACAGTCCCTGCCAAGGGTCGTTCAAGAACGGCCGCGACGAGGCATGCCACCCGCTCCGGGGCGGCATAATCTGCGCGGACCGAACGAAGGGGGACATCAGTGTCGGACACCCCGGCCCTCCAGCCCGCTCCGGGCGTACGGCCGCGCCGCCGCCGGATCGGCTACGAACTGCTGGAATGCGCGCTGCACGGCCACCGCCTCGTCGGCACCGACGCGGAGCGCGTCCGTCCGGAGGACGCGCTCCTGGTGCGCGAGACACCCGACGGCCACCGCTGGCACCGCTGCCTGCGCTGCGACGCGTGGCTCCCGCTCCCACCGCCGGACCGCCCGGGGCGCGAGACCCCCGAGCACCGCGACGCCATCGAACTCCCGCTGCGCGGCCGCCCGTTGCGCGACCGCTACGTCCTCCGCCTGATCGCGATCGACCGCCTGGTGCACTTCGTCGTCCTCGCCGTCATGGCCGTCGCCGTCTTCGTCTTCGCCCACGAGCGCACCCGCCTCCGCGGCCCCTTCTACCGCGTCGTGGACGACCTCCAGAACGGCGTCGGCGGCCCCAGCGGCGTCCGCGGCCACGGCCTGCTCGGCGACCTGGACAAGGCGTTCGCCGCACACGACCGCACCCTGTGGGTGATCGGCCTGGTCATCGCCGCGTACGCGGTCCTGGAGGGCGTGGAGGCGATCGGCCTCTGGCGCGCCAAGCGGTGGGCCGAGTACCTGACCTTCGTCGCGACGAGCGTGCTGCTCGTCCCCGAGGTCTACGAACTGCACGAGCGCGTCAGCCCGTTGAAGGTATGCACCCTGGTCATCAACCTGGCCGTGGTGGCCTACCTCCTGTTCGCCAAGCGCCTCTTCGGCCTCCGCGGCGGCGGCCGCGCGGAGGAGGCCGTCCGGGAACGAGACAGCGGCTGGGAAGCGCTGGAACGGGTCTACCCCGGCCGGGGCCACGCCCACCGGACCCCTCCGGGCTGATCGGCACGCGACACGTCCCGCCGGACGCGGCCGCCGCCGGCGCGTCCGTCAGCGCTCTTGCGTGAGTTCTCCCATCTCTTCCGTCAGTTCTCCCATCCACGCCTCGATCGCGTCCGGCGTCCGCGGCAGTGCCCCCGACAGCAGGCGGGCGCCGTCGGCGGTGATGACGAGGTCGTCCTCGATGCGCACGCCGATGCCGCGCAGGGCCGGCGGCAGGGTCTCGTCGTCGGGCTGGAGGTAGAGGCCGGGTTCGACGGTGAGGACCTGGCCCTCCTCCAGTACGCCGTCGAGGTAGGCGCCGGCGCGGGCCTGGGCGCAGTCGTGGACGTCCAGGCCGAGCATGTGGCCGCTGCTGCAGAGGGTGTAGCGGCGGTGGAGGTCGCCGTCGGGGGTGCGGAGGACGCCCCAGTCGGTGAGGCCCTCGGCGATGACGCGCATGCCGGCCCGGTGGAAGTCGCGGAAACTCGCGCCGGGTTTGAGAGCGGCCATGCCCGCTTCCTGGGCGGCGAGGACGAGTTCGTAGACCTGCCGCTGGACGGGCGAGAAGCGGCCGGAGAGGGGGAGGGTACGGGTGATGTCGGCGGTGTAGAGGGTGTCCGTCTCCACGCCGGCGTCGAGGAGGAGCAGGTCGCGCGGGTCCAGCCGGCCGTCGTTGCGGGTCCAGTGCAGGACGCAGGCGTGCGCGCCGGACGCGGCGATGGTCTCGTAGCCGGTGCCGTTGCCCTCGGCGCGGGCGCGCAGTCCGAAGACGCCCTCGATCCAGCGTTCGCCGCGCGGGTGCGCCAGGGCGCGCGGGAGGGCCCGGACGACGTCCTCGAAACCGGCGGTGGTGTGGTCGACGGCCTGTTGCAGTTGCCCGACCTCCCAGGCGTCCTTGACGAGCCGCAACGCGCTCAGCACCGCCGCGAGTTCGCCGTCGGTGGTGGCGTCGCGGCCGGGCGGGAGGGCGGCGTCGGGTTCCAGGGGCGCGCAGCGGATGCCCGTCGCGCGCTCGGTCTCGGCGGGGTCCGGTGACCGGCCGACCCAGAACTCGCCGTGGCGGCGGTCGCGGTAGAACGCGGACGAGCCGGCGGAGCGGGGCGGGCGCGGCCGGACGTGCAGCACCGCCTGGTGCCGGTGCGGACCGTTCGGTTCGAGGACGAGGACGTGCCCGGCCTGCTCCTCACCCGTCAGGCCGGTCAGCCAGGCGTACGCGCTGTGCGGCCGGAAGCGGTGGTCGCAGTCGTTGGAGCGGACCTTCGAGATGCCGGCCGGCACGATCAGCCGCTCGCCCGGGAAGCGCCCGGAGAGGCGTGCCCGCCGGGCGGCGGTGGCGTCCGCGATGGGCGACCGGGTACCGGAGGGCGACGGTACGGGCGCCCAGCCCGCCCCCATGAACGCCGCCAGTTCGTCGGACACCGGGAGGTCGTGGCTCACGGTGCGGATGGGGGCGTCGGCGGGTCCGGACACGGTGTTCCTCCTTGGGACGTCCAGGCGCAGTACCATTTCACATTACGGTGTTACAGGTCACATGTCATGGGTGGTCGCCGAAAAGGCCGCTCCCCCGCCGCGGTGAACGGCGTTACGGGAGCGGCCTCTGCGGTCGGGGCCGGGCCGGCCGGTGGCAGGCCCGGCGGCGTCAGGCCAGCGGCGCCGGGTACGTCGGGTACTCCACCCCGGACACGTGCTGGACGACGCGGACGACCTGGCAGGAGTAGCCGAACTCGTTGTCGTACCAGAGGTAGAGGATCGCGTTGTCGCCCTCGACCTTGGTCGCGCCGGCGTCGACGATCGACGCGTGGCGCGAGCCGATGAAGTCGCTGGAGACGGCGTCGGGCGCGCTGATGAAGTCGATCTGGCGCTTGAGCGGCGAGGTCAGCGACACGTTGCGGAGGTAGTCGAGGACGTCCTCACGGGTCGTCTCGCGGGCCAGCCGCAGGTTGAGGATGGCGATCGAGACGTCCGGCACCGGGACGCGGATGGAGCTGCCGGTGATCCGCGCCTTGAGGTCGGGCAGCGCCTTGGCGACGGCGGAGGCGGCGCCGGTCTCGGTGATGACCATGTTCAGCGGCGCGGAGCGGCCACGGCGGTCGGAGTTGTGGTAGTTGTCCAGCAGGTTCTGGTCGTTGGTGAACGAGTGGACGGTCTCCACGTGACCGTTCAGGACGCCGTACTCGTCCGCCATCGCCTTCAGCGGCGGGACGATCGCGTTGGTGGTGCAGGACGCGCAGGAGATGATCTGCTCGTCCGGCTTGATCATGTCGTGGTTGACGCCATGGACGACGTTGGGGACGTCGCCCTTGCCGGGGGCGGTCAGCACGACCTTGGCGATGCCCGGCCGGAGGTGCTTCGACAGCCCCTCGCGGTCGCGCCACTTGCCGGTGTTGTCGATGAGGATGGCGTCCTTGATCCCGTACGCCGTGTAGTCCACGGTCGTCGGGTCGTCGGAGTAGATCACCTGGATCTCGGTGCCGTTGGCGATGATCCTGCTGTTCGCCTCGTCGACGGTGATCGTGCCCTGGAACTGCCCGTGGATGGAGTCGCGCCGCAGCAGCGAGGCGCGCTTCACGATGTCCTGGCCCGCGCCCTTGCGGACCACGATGGCGCGCAGCCGCAGGCCGTTGCCCGAACCGGCCTTCTCGATCAGCAGCCGGGCGAGGAGCCGGCCGATGCGGCCGAAGCCGTACAGCACGACGTCGCGCGGCTCCCGCCGCTCGATCTTGTTCTCACCCAGCGCCCCGGCGACGGCCTCGGCGGTGAACTCCTCCACCGACAGGCCGCGGTCGTCGGCCTGGTAGGTCGCGGCGAGCATGCCGATGTCGATCTGCGACGGCCCGAGGTCGAGCGTGGTGAGCGCCCGCAGGAACGGCATCGTCTCGGTGACCGCGAGCTCCTCCCCGCGATCTGCCGGGCGAACCGGTGGGTCTTGAGGATGCTGACCACCGACTTGTTCACCAGGGAGCGGCTGTGGACCAGGACGGTGACGTCCCGCTCCCGGTGCAGCTTCCCGATGATCGGGATCATCGACTCCGCGATCTCCTCGCGGTACTTCCAGTTGGCGAACGTGTCGTCATTGACAGTCACAGGCGTATCTTTCGAGCTAGGCGGCGCTCATATGCTAACCCCACGGATGTTCGACGACTCAAGGGGTGCCGGTGGCTGGTTCCTCACACTCCGGCGTGGCGCTCCGTGACGGGCGGGACGGGGTCCCGGTGCACAGGTGACGGTTCACGGCGCACGCGTGATGGTTCACGGCGCACGCGTGACGTACGCGTGACGGATCACGGCGCACGGTCGCCCCGGCATCGGCGCGGGTCCCCCGGTAGACGCGGGACCCGCCCGTAGCCCGCCGTTCGGCCCACGCGTACGGCGAAGGACGTGCTCCGGCTCCCCGTCCGGTCGCGGGTGTGTCCATTCCGTTTCCCGTCACCCTCCGCCCATTGCCGGCCGGCCGCGGAGCCGGCCGGCGGAGCGCGTGCGCGCAACGCGGTCCGGGGCGGGCCGACGGGAGACCGAGGACCGTACCCGCGGGCCGTGTCGCGGTGTTCCGGGGACCACCGCTGTCGGGTCCACAACGCCACTCGTATGCCTGTCCGACTAATGCTCCGGTCCCGGTGCCGCGGTTCGGCGCACGGGGCCGGGGCACGCTGAGAGAGCGAACGGTCCGGCACGGCCGCGTTCGGCGGGCGGGCGGCGGAGCCCGCACGGCAGGCGTTCCATCCCGCGGGCCGCCGTGGCAGGGCCTCCCGCGCCGGTCCGGCGGAGACCGCGACAGGCACGAGCGCCGGACACCGGGTCGCACGAGGCGAAAGGCCGACACGAGAAAAACACGAGAAAAAAGGGGTGCCATCCGTGCCGTTGTCCCGCGACCCCGACCCCGACCCCGCCTACGGACCGGACCGCCGCCTGGCCCGTGACCCCGTCGCCATCGTCGGTCTGGCGGCCGTCTTTCCCCGGGCCCGCGACGTGACGGAGTTCTGGGACAACGTCGTGCGGGGACGCGACTGCACGGACGAGGTGCCGGAACAGTGGTGGGACGCGGACATCCACCACGACCCCGACCCGTTCGCCGAGGACCGGACGTACTGCCGGCGCGGCGGCTTCCTGACACCCGAGACGGTGGACCCCCTCCGACTCGGCCTGTCTCCCCGGACGCTGGACTCCACGGGCCTCGTGCAGTTGCTGGCCCTGCGCGCGGCCGGCGACGCCCTCGACGACGCCGCGCTGGGCCGGACCGCCTGGTACGACCCGGCCCGCACCGGAGTGGTGCTCGGCGTCTGCGGAACCAACTCCACGCTGCTGCCCCTGGTGGGCCGCCTGGCCGCGCACGAGATGCGCCGGACCATGCTGGACTGCGGGATCCCCGGGGAGACGGCGGACCGGGTCGTACGGGCCCACCTGGCCGGACTGCCGCCGTGGACGGAGGACTCGTTCCCCGGCGTGCTGGGCAACGTCGTCTCGGGGCGGATCGCCAACCGCTTCGACCTGGGCGCGGCCAACCACACCGTCGACGCGGCGTGCGCCAGCTCGCTCGCCGCCGTCCGGTGCGCCGTCGACGAACTCCTCGCCCGCCGCGCCGACATGATGCTCACCGGCGGCTGCGACGCCGACAACTCGATCGTGTCCTACCTCTGCTTCACCAAGACCCCGGCGCTCTCCCCGACCGGGCGCGTCCGGCCGTTCGACACCGCGGCGGACGGCACCCTGGTCGGTGAGGGCATCGGCGTGCTGGCGCTGAAACGGCTGGCCGACGCCGTGCGCTGCGGTGACCGGGTCTACGCGGTCCTGCGGGGCCTGGGCGGGTCCAGCGACGGGTCGGGCCGGAGCATCTACGCGCCGTGCGGGGAAGGCCAGTTGACGGCACTGCGGCGGGCGTACGAGGACGCGGAGTGCCCGCCGGGCTCGGTGGGCCTGATCGAGGCGCACGGCACCGGCACGCCGACGGGGGACACGGTCGAACTGGAGGCACTCGACACCCTCCTGCGCTCCGGCCGGCAGGACGAGCCGGACGACCGGGGCGGGCGGGCCGGACACGACGGGCCGGACGACCGGGACGGGCGGGGCGACCGGGACGGGCACGACGACCGGGACGGGCGGAGCGGGCGGGCCGGATACGACGGACGGGACGACCGTGGCGGACAGGCCGGACACGACGGGCCGGGCGGGCATGCCGGAGGGAACGGGCGGGCCGGGTGTTCCGGCCGGACGGCCGTCGGCAGCGTCAAGTCACAGATCGGGCACACCAAGGCGGCGGCCGGCGCGGCCGGGCTGATCAAGGCCGCGCTCGCCCTCCACCACCGGATCCTGCCGCCCACGGTCAACGTGACCGAGCCGCAGGGCCGGCTGACGGACGACGACGGGCCGCTGTACGTGAACACGGAGGCCCGGCCGTGGACCCGGGAGGCGTCCCGCCCGGTGCGCCGCGCCGGTGTGTCGGCCTTCGGGTTCGGCGGCGTCAACTACCACGCCGTCCTGGAGGAGGCCCCGGACGACGAGCGTCCGGTGCCCGCGGGCCACCGGACGCCCCACGCCCGGATCTGGCACGCGGAGACCGCCGAACTGCTGCGCCGCCGCCTGGAAGAGGACGCGCCGCCCGACGAGGGCCCGGTCCCCGCCGCGCACGCCCGGATCGGCTACGTGGCCCGCGACGCCGCCGAGCACGCCGAGCTGCGCGCGGTGGCGGTCGAGCAGCTGCGCGTCAACGCCTCCCACGAGAGCTGGGACCACGGCCGGGGCGTGCACTTCCGCCACCGTTCCCTCGACCCCCTGCCCGGGATCGGCGTCCTCTTCTCCGGCCAGGGGAGCCAGTACGTCGGCATGGGCCGGGACGCGGCCCTCGCCGTACCGGCGGTCCGGGACGCGTTCGAGGCCGCCGACGCGCTGTTCCCGGACGCGGACGGCCTCGCCCGTACGGTCTTCCCGCCCGCCGGGACCAAGGACGGGCCGGAAGGCGACGCCCTGCGGCTGCGCCGCACCACGCACGCCCAGCCGGCCATCGGGGCGCTGTCCCGCGGCCACTTCGCCTTCCTGCGCGAACTTGGCCTCCCCGTCACCGCCGTGCTCGGCCACAGCTTCGGCGAACTGACCGCCCTGTGGGCCGCCGGAGTCCTCGACGACGCCGCCTTCACCGCGCTCGCCCATGCCCGGGGGGCCGCACTGCGGCCCCCGCCGGGACGGGACGCCGGCGCCATGGCCGCCGTCCGGGCGCCGGAGGACACCGTGCGGTCGCTGCTGTCCGGCCGGGACGGCCTGGTGGTCTGCAACCGCAACGCCCCGGACGAGTACGTCGTCGGCGGGCCCACGGACGCGGTCGCGGCGTTCGTCCGCCACGCCGTCTCGCACGGCGTTCCCGCGCAGGGGCTGGCCGTCGACGCCGCGTTCCACACCTCCTGTGTCGCGTACGCCGCGCGGCCGTTCGCGGCGGCGTGCGCGGAGCGGGAGTTCGGCGTGCCCGCCGTGCCGGTCCTCTCCTGCGCCCCGGGAGCCGGATACGGGGACGACCCGGACGCCAACCGCCGCGTGCTGGCCGAGCAGTTGCTGCGGCCCGTGGACTTCGCCGCCCGCGTCGAGGAGATGTACGCCGGCGGCGTGCGGGTGTTCGTGGAGTGCGGTCCCCGCGGCACGCTCGTCCGGCTGGTCGAGCGGCTGCTCGGGGGCCGCGCGGTGGCCGTCCCCTGCGACACCGGTCCGGGGCAGGACGGTTACGCGGCCTTGAAGCGGGCGGCGGTGCGGCTGGCCGTGCTGGGGTACCCGCTGTCCGGCCCGAACCGGCACGACGGCGCGCCGCGGCCTGCGCGGCCCGCGCCCTCGAAGGCCGCGCGGACGCTGGAGGGCCCGCAGTTCGCCGTCGTGGCCCGCCGCCCGGCGTACCGCGCGGCCGTCGCCGAGGCGGCGGCCCTCGCGGAGGCCGAACGCCGGGAACGGGAAGCGCAGTCGCTCCCGGCCGCGGAGGACGACGCGCTGGCCGCCGCGGCGGCCCGGCACCTCACCGCGCACACCGCCTACCTGGACAGTCAGCTCCACGTCGCCCGGGAACTCACCGGCCTGCTGCGGCGGCGCGCGGACGCCGGATCCGTGGACCCGTCGCTGGTGGCGGCGGTCGACGCCGTCACCGAGCACAGCCTCGCCGTCGGCGACGCGCACACCCGCGCCGGGGAGGTCGTCGCCCGGCTGCTGGAGGCCGGCGGCGGGCCGGGGACCGCAGGTGACGGGTCGGGGAGGGAGTTCCTGGGGGACGGTACGGCGTGGCCCGTCAACGGAGCCGCGCCGGGTGAGGGGGCGCCCGAGCTTCCGCCCGCGCCGGACACCGCGGCGCCGAACGGCTCGCCGGACCCGCCCGCCGGCCGGTCGGCCCTGGCCGCGTTCCTGGACGCCGAGGCCGCGGGGAAGCCGTCCGGGACGCCCGCCCCCGGCGGCGAGGTCGACCCGATGGAGCTCGAACGGGTTCTCAAGGAAGTGACCGCCGACCGGACCGGCTACGACGCCGACATGATCGAACCGGACATGCTGATCCAGGAGGACCTGGGCATCGACTCCCTCAAACGCGTGGAGATCGGCGCGGAAGTATGGCGCCGCTACCCGCACCTGGACCGTGGCGTCCTCTACCGGCTCACCGAGGCCCGGACCGTCCGCGAGCTGTCGGACAAGTTCACCGAGGCGCTGACCGGGCCGGCGCTCCACGAGCGGGCGCCCGGGCTGCTGCGGACCGGGACCGCCGTCGTCGCCCTCCGGGACCTGCCGGAACCGGACGTCCGGCTCGACGCCTATCCGCGAGGGCGCCGCGCCCTGGTGCTGGACGACGGCACCGCGCTGTCCGCCGCCCTCGTCGGGGCCCTGCGCGCGGACGGCTGGGACGTGGTGCCGTTGTCCCTCCCCGGCGCGGAGCCACCCGACGGGGACGGGCCCGCCGCCCGGCGGCTGGCGGACCTGTCGGAGCCGGAGCTGGCCTCCCGCATGGGCGAACTCCTCGCGGACGACGGGATGTTGCGGCTCTGCGTACTGCCGGTGGGGCGTACCGCCGGGCAGCGGGCGGAGGACGTGATCGCGCGGCTGCGGCACGCCGTGCTCGTCGCGAAGCACTCCTGCCCGGCCCTGGCGAAGGCCGCCGGGGCCGGCGGGCGGGCCGCGCTGGTGACCGTGACCCGGCTCGACGGCGCGCTGGGCCACGCCGGATCCGGCGGCGACCCGGCGGCCGCCCTCGCGGGCGGGCTCGGAGGGCTGGTCAAGACGGTGGCGCTGGAGGAACCCACGCTGTTCTGCCGGGCGTTGGACTTCGCGCCGGACCTGTCCGACACGGACGTCGCGGCGGCCTTCACCGCCGAGATCGCGGACCTGGCCACCGACGTCGCGGAGGTGGGCCGGGACGCGACGGGGCGCCGCACCCCCGTGGTGCGGGAGACGGCGGCCCCGCGGCGGCCGATCACGAAGTCACGGCGGCCTCCGCGGCGGTGGGCGGCGACGACGCTGCGATCCCGGTGGCGGCGGACCAGGGCGACGCGGCGGCTCCGACGGCGGCCGATCACGCAGCCCCGGAGGTCCTCGCGGCGGTGGGCGCCGACGACGCTGCGGTCCCGGTGGCGGCGGCCCAGGGCGACGCGGCGGCTCCGACGGCGGCCGACGGCGAGGACCCGGCAGCCGCCGAGCGTGGCCTGATGCTGGTCACCGGCGGGGCGTCGGGCATCACCGCCTGGTGCGTCAGCGCGCTGGCGGAGACCGGTCGCTTCGACTTCCTGCTGCTGGGGCGCACTCCGCTCGCCGAGGGGGCGTCGGATGGCGTGACCGGCCCGGACGGGGCCGGGACGCCGGAACGGGGACGGGAGGCGCGCGCGGAGGACGACGCCCCGCAGCGGCGCGTCCGCGCGACCCTGGCGGAACTCCGCGAGCGCGGCGCGGCGGCGGAGTACCTGGCCGTGGACGTCCGGGACGGCGCGGCCGTGGCCGCGGCCCTGGCGCCGTACGCCGCCCGCGTCACCGCCGTGCTCCACGGCGCCGGTGTGCTCGGCGACAAGCCGCTCTCCCACATGGAGCCCGCCTCGGTCGCCGCGGTCGTGGACACCAAGACGGCCGGTCTCCACCACGTACTGCGGGCGCTGGACGCCGGGCGGTTGCGGCACCTGGTGCTCTTCACGTCCGTCTCCGGGATCTGGGGCAACGCGGGGCAGAGCGACTACGCGCTGGCCAACGAGGCGTTGAACCGCTTCGGCCGCGCCTTCCGGGAGGCGCACCCCGGCTGCCGGGTGCTGCCGGTGGCCTGGGGACCGTGGGCCGGCGGCATGGCCGCCCGCATGCGGGAGCTCTACGTGGAGGCGGGGGTACCCGTCCTCAACCGGGAGGAGGGCTGCGGCCACTTCGTCCGGCTCCTGTCCGACCCCGGTCTCCGGCGGGGATCGACCGTCGTCGTCGGCCCGCTCTCGCCCCTGTACCGGAAGATCGGACGGCTGCCCGAGGAAGGGGTGACCGCGCGGTGTCACCGCCGCATGCCGGCCACCGAGCCCGTGCTGCGCGACCACCGCGTCGGCCGGGTCTCGATCCTGCCCCTGACGGCGGCCCTCGGCTGGGGGGTGAACAGCGTCGAACGGGCCCTCGGCGGCACGGGCGCGGTGGTCGAGTGCCGTGACTTCCGGATCGTGCGGGGCCTGGGCTTCACCGGGGACGACCGCCCCCGGACGTTCCGGGTGCGGCTGGTCCCGGAAGCCGAGCGGGACCACCACAGGTGGACGAGGTTCTCCCTGCTCAGCGACGACGGGCGCGACGAACTCCACTACGAGGGGCGCTTCCTCTGGAGCGAACGGGAGCCGGAACCGGGCGAACGGATCGACCTGCCGCCCTGCACGGTCTCCGACGTCCCGCACCCCGGCTATGCGAGCGGCCGGCTGTTCCACGGGCCGAGCCTGGCGGGCCTGCGCGACGAACTGCCCGGCCCGATTGACGGTTTGACCGTCGTCGCGCGGATGCCGGAGCCGCCGTTCGCCAAGGGCGGCTTCGCCGGGCGCTTCCACGCCCCGGCGCTGGCCGACCTGCTGATGCAGGGCGTGTGCCTGGCGGGGGTCGTCGAACCCGGTCAGCCCCTGTGGCCCATCCCCGTGGGCGTCGAGCGCGCCGAGCTGTGCGCGCCCCTGCCGGACGACGAACCGTTCGTCGTCCGGGTGGAACGGCGGCCCGCCGAGCCCAACGCGGTCTTCACGTTCTGGGACGTCACCGGCTGCGCTCCGGACGGCCGGGTACTCCAACGGTGGACCGGGGTGCGCACCCTGTGGGCCGATCCCCGGCGGGTCGCCGACCTCGTGGACTCCGACACCCACCGTGCGGGCTGAGGGGAGGGACCGTGGAAGAACTCGACTTCGAAGGGGCCCTGGTGACCGAATCCCCCGCTGACGCGGGGCTCATGGACGGATCACCGGAAGAAATCCCTACCGGTGCACGGCCCATGGTCGGATCACTGACAGAGGCTCCGGGCGCTGTGCGGCCCATGAACGGATCACCGACAGAACCCACGGGCGCTGTACGGCCCATGGGCGGTCCATCGGCGGAATCCCCCGTCGGCGTACGGACTGTGGCCGGGCGAACGGTGGCGGCGGCCGCACCGGACGCCGCGGCGAGCGGTACCGTCCGGGGCCACGCCGGCCTTGTCCACGAGCGCATCGCCGAGCGCATCGCCGAACGCGTCCAGGCGGCCCACGCGGCCGTGCTGGAGGCCCACCGGGTGATCACCGTCCGGCGGCTCGGCCGGGTGGCGGCGCAGCCCACGCCCGCCGGGTCCGCACCGGGCGCCGGATCCGTACCGGGCGAAGGGTCCGCACCGGGCGAAGGGTCCGCACCGGGTCACCGGCCGCTGGGTGGTGACGGGTCCTTGCCGGGTGGTGAGTCCGTACCGGCCGGAGGAACGCGGAGCGTGGGTACGGAGGGTTCCGGCCGGTCCGGGGAAGCGGCGGTGCCCGACCCCGCCGAAGCGGTCCTGGAGGCCGCCGCGCACAGTCTGCCCACCGGTAGCGGGCCCTTCCGCGCCTCGGTCGCCTGGCACGACGTCCCGCCACCCGGGCCGGGCGCCCTCCGGGCCGAGGCGTCCGGCGGCGGGACCCGGCGCGTCCTGGCCGCGGGCCGGGCCGTGGCCACGGTCACGCTGCTGGACGCGGCGGACGGGGGCCGGCCCGAAGAGGCGCCGCCGCGTCACCCGCCCGAGCCACGGCCCCTCGCCCGGGCCCGGGTGGACCGCCTGTCCCGGTCCGACCTCGACGCGCTGGCCCGGGGGGACGTCGCCCGGGTCCTGGGCGCCGGCTTCGATCAGACGGGCCTGCCGCCCGAGGCGCTCCCCGCGCCCTGGCCCCGGCCCGGGCGGCTGACGGAGGTCACGGCCGTCGACGTCCGCCCCGGCTCGTGGCCGCAGGCCGTCCTGCGCGCCACGGCCCGGATGCCCGAGGGCGCGGCGGTGTGGGCGTGGGCGGTCCTCACCGCCCTGGAGGCCCTGCGCGTGCACGCCTTCCACCAGGGGTTCCACCTCTGCGTCCCCGGGGCCCGCGCGGTGCCCGGCCCGGCACCACCGTTCACGTCGAGGTGATGGACGGCGCGGCGCTCGCCGGTGGCGAGGCGGAGGTCGAGGCGGCCGTGACGCGGTGCGGCATGGTGCCCCGGCCGTACGTGGCCGGCGACTGCGTGATCACCGCAGGCGGTCGTCCCGTCGCCCGGCTGCGCGGGGCGGCCGTCGCCCTCCACGAAGGCCCGGAGGGCGACATGGACCGGGTGACGGACGCCCCGACCTGCCGGAGGACGGCCGACGGGCGCCCGGTCCTCGCCCACGAATCGCACGTCGCCCGCATGGCCGAGGACGAGCCGGCCCGGCTCGTGCGCGCCCCCGGGGAGCGCCTGCCGACGGCGCGCGTCCGCCCCCGTCTGCCGCTCGGCGACTTCCTCCTCGTCTCCCGGCTGGAGGAGGCGACGGGCCGCCGCCGCGCATACCGGGCGGGCAGCAGGGGCACGGCCGCCCACGACGTCCCTCCCGATCCCTGGTACGTCCGCGAGCACAACGGCACGTTGCCGCAACTCGCGCTGATGGAGCTGGCGTTGCAGCCGTGCGGTCTGCTCGGCGGAGCGATCGGCGTGTCGGCCGAACACCCCGACCGGGACTTCTCCTGCCGCAACCTCGAAGGGACCGCCCGGTTGCTGCGCCGCGTCGACCCGCGCGGCACCACCGTCCGGCAACGCGGCACCCTGCGCTCCCACACGTCCCTGCCCGGCGGCATCATGCAGCGCTACGACATCGAACTGCTCGACGGCGACGACGTCTTTTGGACGGGCACCGCCGTCCACGGCTACTTGACCGCCGAACTCCTCGCCCAGCAGCAGGGCCTGGACGACGGCCGGTGCGTCCTGCCCTGGCTCGACCGGCAACCCGCCGCGCCGGAGGACGTCCTCCGGCGGGACCTGAGCGGCGACACCCGGCTCGGCCGGGGCCGGCTGGCGCTCCTCGCGGACACCGTCGTTGTGCCGCGCGGCGGCGACCACGGCCGGGGGTACGTGCTGTGCGACAAGCCCGTGGACCCCGACGACTGGTTCTTCGACCACCACTTCCTCCACGACCCCGTCCTGCCGGGGTCCGTCGGCGTCCAGACGCTCTACCAGGCGGTGCACGCCTTCGCCCTGCTCACCGGTCTGACGGACGGCATGGACCGTCCCGTTCCCGAGGTCGCGGTCGGCGAGGAGCTGCGCTGGTCCTACCGTGGACAGATCCTGCGCGAGCACCGCAGGGTGCGGGCCGAGGTCCACATCCGCGACGTCCGCCGGGACGCGGGCCGGGTGCTCGTCCGGGCCGACGGCTCCGTCTGGCGGGACGACCTGCGCATCTACCGGGTGACCGGCATCGCGGTCGACATCGGCCCCGCGTCGTACGGGCGACGGCCGCCCGAGCAACGGTCGCTTGGGCGACGGCGGGCCGGCGGTCGGGCGGCAGGCCCTAGGGAGGCGGGCGGGTGGGAGACCGGCGGGCGGGAGGCAGACGGCGGACACGAGCCGGGCGGCGGCCGGGAGACAGCCGGTGGCCGGGAGCCGGCCGGTGATCGGAAGACGGCCGGCGGTCGGGAGGCGGGCCGGTGACCGTCCGTCACGACCCTGACGGGGTGTACTCCCTGCTCGCCGCCGCCGGACGGCCGTGCCACGTCGTGCGGGCCGGCGGGCGCGTCGGCGCGACCGACCGGCTCCCGGCGCCCGGCGACGGTACGACGGTCCTGGCCTCGGCCGGGCCGCTGCCGCCGGAAGCGCTCGGTTCGGCGGGTTTCCGGCGCGACCACGGGGTGCGCCACGCCTACATGGCCGGGGCCATGGCCGGCGGCATCGCCTCGGAGGAGTTGGTCGCCGCGCTCGCCCGGGACGGGTGGCTCGCGTCGTTCGGATCCGCCGGGCTGCCCGCCGCACGGCTCGCCGTGGCGCTGGAGCGCCTGGAACGCGAACTCGGCCGCCGGGGGCTGCCGTTCGCCTGCAACCTCATCCACAGTCCCATGGCCCCGGCCATGGAACGCGTCTGCGTCGACCTGTGCCTGCGGCACGGCGTGCGCTGCGTCGAGGCGTCGGCCTTCGTCCAGCTCACCCCC
Source organism: Streptomyces sp. CA-181903 (assembly GCF_050937075.1). Classification (NCBI taxonomy): domain Bacteria; kingdom Bacillati; phylum Actinomycetota; class Actinomycetes; order Kitasatosporales; family Streptomycetaceae; genus Streptomyces; species Streptomyces sp. CA-181903. The sequence goes on along the minus strand of NZ_JBNJLY010000001.1, from coordinate 6,467,525 downwards.
GAGCTGGTGCGGTACCGGGTGACGGGGCTGGCCCCCGGCCGGGACGGCGGGGTGCGGGCCGCCCACCGTCTCGTCGCCAAGGTCTCGCGGCCCGAGACCGCCGCGTTGTTCCTCCGCCCGGCGCCCGAGTCCCTCCTCGACGCGCTCCTCGCCGCCGGGTCGGTCACCGCCGGGCAGGCGCGCCTGGCCCGTGCCGTGCCGATGGCCGACGACGTCACCGTCGAGGCCGACTCCGGCGGCCACACCGACCGCCGCCCCCTGGCCGTGGCACTGCCGGAGATGCTGCGACTGCGCGACCGCCTCGCCCGGGAGCTCCCCGGCGGGCGGCCGGTGCGCGTGGGCGCGGCGGGTGGGATCGGGACGCCGGACGCCGCCATGGCGGCCTTCGCCCTGGGCGCCGACTACGTCGTGACCGGCTCCGTCAACCAGGCCGCGACGGAAGCGGGGACCTCCGCCGAGGCCAAGGCGCTCCTGGCGGAGGCCGGGCCGGCCGACTGCGTGATGGCGCCGTCGGCGGACCTGTTCGAACAGGGCGTCCAGGTCCAGGTCCTGGGCCGGGGCACGATGTTCGCCGGCCGGGCCGCCCGCCTCCTCCGCCTCTACCACGACCACGCCGCCCTGTCGGAGATCCCGCCCGCAGAACGGCGTCACCTGGAGGAGCGCCTGCTGCGGCGCCCGCTGACCGAAGTGTGGCGGGACACGGCCGCCTACCTGCGCGAGCACGACCCCGACCGGCTCCGGCGGGCGGAGGAGGACCCCAAGTGCCGTATGGCGGCGGTCTTCCGCTGGTACCTGGCCATGGGCTCCCGGTGGGCCGTCACCGGCGAGACCGGCCGCCGCGCGGACTGGCAGATCTGGTGCGGCCCGGCCATGGGCGCGTTCAACGCCTGGGCCGCCGGCAGCGCCCTGGCCGATCCGGCCCGGCGGTCGGCCGTCGCCGTGGCCACCCATCTGATGCGCGGGGCCGCGTTCGAGGCCCGCGTCGCCCAACTGCGCCTGTCCGGCGTCCGGTTGCCGGCCGCGTGCGCGCGCTACCGGCTGCCGCCCGCCCTGCCGGCGGCTCCGCCTCCGGCCGCGCCGGCCGTACGGGGAGGGTGGTGGTGAGCCGGCACGGTGGCGGGCCGAAGGGGCGGCCTCGGTCCGACCGGGTGCCCCGGCACGGCACGGCCGCCGGTGGACCGTGCGGTGCCGGGGAGGGCGGGACGCTCGTACGGGTGCGGGGCGCTCTCACGGATCAGGGGCGCCCGCCCGGGTCCGTCACCCGCCCCGTGCGCGGGGCCGTTCGGCCGTGTCCGGCGCCGAGGTCACGGCAGAGGCCGCCATCCGCCCGCGCGCGGGGCGGTTCCGACGCGGCGGCGGTTCCCGGCCGACGATTGCCGGTCGACGGTGCCGGGGCGGCACCGACGGGCCGCCGCCCGCGGGCGCCCGATCGGAGGGCCACCGGAGCGCCGCCCCACCGGAAGCGCATGCGAGGCTCTCGTGTGGGTGACACCGGCCGGGGGTGAAGCGGCACGCGGCGGGGGCATGTACCAGGAGACGGACGACCGGGGCTCGCGGCGAGGAAGGCGGGCACGTGGTGCTCACAGCCCACCGATGTCGGCTGCTGCTCTCCGTCCTGACGGATCTCGCGGTGGAGGAGGTCCGCTCGGGCGGCGCCCGGCTGCGGCCGGGCGGCGTGCCGGAGGGGGTGCCGGAGGGCGCCGCGTCCCGGGAGCGGGCGGTACGGCTGCGGAGTGCCCTGGAGCGGCTCGGCCCGCTGTACGTCAAGCTGGGGCAGGTGCTCTCCACCCGGCAGGACCTGGTCCCGGAAGCCGTCGCCGCGGAGCTGGAGAGCCTGCACGACCGGACGACGCCCCTCCCCTTCGCCTGCCTGGAGCCCGTCCTGGAAGAGGAGCTGGGCCCCGGCTGGCGCGAGCGCTTCTCCGACCTCGACACCCGCCGGCCGCTGGGCGCCGCCTCCGTGGCCCAGACCCACGCCGCGCGCCTCCGTGACGGCCGCCCGGTCGTCGTCAAGGTCCAACGGCCGGGCGTACGGGCGGTGATGAGCACCGACATGCGGCTGCTGAGCACCGCCGTGCGGCTGCTCGCCCGGCGTACGCCCCTGCTGAACGCCACCGTCGACTTCTCCGCCATGCTCCACGTCGTCTTCGACGCCATGCGCCACGAGCTCGACTTCACGCTGGAGGCGGCGAACATGGACGCCGCCCGGCGGGCCGTCGCCCCCTACGGCCTGCTGCGCGTCCCGGAGACCGTGCTCGTCACGCCCCGGGTGCTGGTCCAGACCCGCGCTCCCGGAGTGAGCATCCGCGACGCCGACGCGGGGAGCCTCGCCCCGGAGGTACGGGGGGAGATCGGCGGCCAGTTGCTGACGTTCATGTGCCAGCAGTACCTGCTCGACCGCGCCTTCCACGCCGATCCGCACCCCGGCAACGTCTTCGTCGCCCCCGACGGGGTCACCACCCTGATCGACTGGGGCATGGTCGGCCGCATCGACCGGCACCTCAGCCTCGCCCTGGCCATGACCCTCCTCGGCCTCGCCGCCAACGACGCCCAGATCGTGGCCCGCAACTGGCCTGAGATGGGCCGGCCCATGCCGTGGGCCGATCTCGCGGGCTTCCACCAGGACATGACGATCCTCGTGCCCGCGCTGCACAACGTCCCCCTCGAACGGCTCAGATTCGGCGCCTCGCTGGCGAGCCTGCTCAAGTACTCGACCGCGCGCGGCATCCAGACCAACCCCATGATCGGCCTGCTGAGCAAGTCCTTCTCCAACATCGAGGGGTCCGTGCGCCTCGTGGCGCCACGCCTGTCCGTCACCGAGGTCCTGGTCCGGTCCGTGCCCCGCGTGGTGCGCGCCTTCACCCGCGAGGCCCTCTCCGAGCAGCACCTGGGGTATCAGGCCCTCCAGGCGCTCGCCCTCGGGGAGAACCTGCTGCGCGACCTGCGCACGGTCACCCGCTCACTGGCCGGCGGCGAGCTGACGGTGCAGATCATGCCCGTGCAACGCCGTTTCTCCCTCGCCGAACACCACGACGCCCTGCGGCACCGCCGCCTGACGCGGGCCGCACTGGCGGCCTCCGCGCTGTGGTGGTGGCGACGACGGCGCTGAGGGCCCGTCCGCGCGGCGGTGACGCCGGGCCGGGCGCCGCGGGTACCGGTGGGCCGGCCGGACGACGGCCAGAGAGTCGGCCGGACGACAGCCGGAGGGCCGGCCGGACGACGGCCGGTGGGTCGGCCGGACAACAGCCGGAGGGCCGGCGGTGGCTCAGCCGGGCCAGGCCGCCTCTCCGCCTCCGCCCAGCGGCCGCAGGACGGTGTCGCGCGACGCGGCGAACGCGGGGTCCATGCGGCGCATCAGACGGGGGCCCGCGTGGGCGGTGACCGAGGCGACCAGGGGACGGACGAGGCGGACGCCGCGCGCCCAGCGCTGCCCGTAGACGTACGGGGAGCGGCGGACGAGGCCGGCGACGAGGCGGTCGACGACGGCCTCCGGGGGATGGATCCGGTCGAACGGCGGCGGGAACGACCGGCGCATCGCGCGGAGCGGGGCGTACTCGTCGGCGGCGCGTACCAGGTCGGTGTCGGTCCAGCTCATGTAGGCGACCCCGACCGTGACACCGCGGTGGGCCGTCTCCGCGCGCAGCGCCAGGGCGAGGGCCTCGGCGCCCGCCTTGCTCGCTCCGTAGGCGGTGAGCAGGGGGAACGGGGCGAGGGCGGCCACGGAGGTGATCTGCAGCAGGTGCCCCCGGGCGGCCAGCAGGGCGGGCAGGAAGGCACGGGCGGTATGGGCGCTGCCGAGGAGGTTGACCTCGATCACCCGGGCGAAGACGTCGGGTTCGATGTCCGTCAGGCGCCCGTGCACGGCGATCCCGGCGTTGGCGACGACGGCGTCCACCCCGCCGAAGCGCTCCGTGACCTGACGGGCGACGGCGGTGAGCGCCGGCCCGTCGGTGACATCCGCGGCCCAGTGGTGCGCCGGCCCGGGGCAGCGGCCGGCGACGGTCCCCAGCCGCTCCTCCTCCAGTCCCACCAGGGCCACCCGTGCGCCGCAGGCGCTCAGCCGGAGGGCGAGCAGGGCGCCGAGGCCGCGCGCGGCGCCGGTGACGACGACGGTCCGGCCCGCGAGGGCGTGGCGCCACCGGGCGGGTACCGGGCGGCCGGGTGGCTGGGGACTGCTCACGGGGATCCTCCGGGGGCGGAGACAGGGACGGCGTCGATGGGCGGGGAATCGGCTGCGAGCCGACTGCGAGTCGTTCCGGGCCGGGTCCGGCCGGGCCCGGCCCCTGGAGGGCGCGGGTCGTTGGCCGCGCCGACGCGCCGAACGGGCCGAACGGCAACGCGCTCTCACCCCGCCGCGGGAAGGCTGCCCGGGCACCGGGCGGCGGATGCGGTGTCCCGGGGAAACTCGGCGCGCCCCGAAAAGTCGGACAGGATGAGAAGCGAGCGGAGGCGGTTGCTCCGGCGAGAGGCCGTCGCGGCGGGCGCCGGCCCGCTCCTCACCCGCCGTGCGGCGGACGGGACGTGAACCGCAGGTCCGCCGGGTCGGGGCGGCGGGTCCTGCGGGCGTATTCGGCCATGGTGCCAGGCCAGTTGACGATGTGCCGGCCGGCTTCGTCCCGGTACCAGGAGTCGCAGGTGTCCCAGGCCGTCCCGGTGAAGCGAGCCCTGAGCTCCCGGACGCCGGCCTCCTCGGCCTCGGCCCGGACCTCCACCGCCGCCGCTCCGGCGTCCCGGGCCGCTTGCAGCACCCGGCGCGTCCACCGGGCCTGCGCCTCCAGGATGTCGAGGATCGACCCGCCGGAGGTACCGGAGTTGGGGCCGAACATGAGGAACATCGACGGGAAGCCGGGCACCATGATGCCCAGGTGGGCGTGGGGCCCCTCGGCCCAGGCGGTGCGCAGGGGAAGGCCGCCGGTGCCGGTCACCTCCGGGCCGGGCGAGGGCCCGGTCGCCTGGAAGCCGGTGGCGAAGATGACGCAGTCGGCGGGGTGCGTCCGGCCGTCCGCGGTCACGAGCCCGTCCTCGGCCATGCGCACGATCGGCTCCGTCACCAGGTCCACGTGGGGCTGCGACAGGGTCCGCAGATAGTCGGAGTCGAAGAGCACACGTCGGCAGCCGAAGGCGTAGTCCGGCCGGAGCCGTCGGCGTACTTCCGGGTCGGGCAGCAGACGCCGCGTGTAGGCGGCGGACACCCATGCGGCCAGGCGGCCCGCGCTCCGGGGGTGGCGCGCGGCCAGGGTGAGCGACTCCGCGCCCCGGCGGGCGAGCGACCGCCACCCGCGCCGCAGCCCCGGCACTCCGCGCAGCAGCGCCCGCCACCCGGCGGGACAGCCCTCCGGGAGGCGGGGCAGGATCCAGTTCCCGGAGCGGTGGAAGACGGTCAGGGACCGGACGACCGGCGCGATCCGGGGGACGAACTGCACCGCGCTGGCACCGGTTCCGACGACGGCCACGCGCCGGTCCCGCAGTTGGTATCCGTGGTCCCAGCGGGCGGAGTGGAACCGGTGTCCCGCGTACCGCGCCATGCCCGGAAGGTCGGGGACCGCCGGACGGTTCAGCCGGCCGGTCGCCAGGACCAGGGCGTCCGCCCGCCGGACGTCCTCCTCCCCCGTCCGCGAACGGGCCCGCACCGTCCAGCGGCACGCGTCGTCGTCCCAGGCGCACGAGGTGACCGTCAGCCCGGTCCGCACGGCGGAGTCGACGCCGAAGTGCCGGGCGGTGCGCCGCAGGTAGTCGAGGATCTCCGGTTGCGGCGCGCACCAGCGCGACCAGGGGTAGCCCTGGGCGAAGGAGTACGAGTACAGGTGGCTGGGGATGTCGCAGGCGGCGCCCGGATAGGTGTTGTGGAACCAGGTGCCGCCGATGTCCGGCGCGGCCTCCAGCACCACCACGTCCGGGAACCCGTGCCGCCGCAGCTCGATGGCCGCCGCGATACCGCCGAACCCCGCCCCCACCACCACGATCTCCATACGGGCCCCTCCTTCACCGCCACCAGGCGCCGGGCGCGCCCGCTGCGCCCGGTGGCACACCAACCGCCGCGCCGGACACCGTGGTTCTACCCGGCGGAAGACGGCTCGCCGCCTCACCGATGACCACCGGAAGGGTGACTACCGGAACGGTGACCATCAGACCTGCCGGACCACCGGACCCACCGGACCACCGGAGCCGCGACCTCCGGAGCGGTGGGCCGCCCCGAACGGACGCCAAGGCCGCCGACAGCCCGCGGCGGCGCCACCCCCGGCACGCGGAAAGCCGGCGTCAGGCGGCCGGCAGCACCGCCTCGATGGCGGCCGTCACCTCGGGGGCGTCGGGCTCGGTGCGCGGGCTGAACCGGGCGGCGACCGTGCCGTCGGGGGCGATGACGAACTTCTCGAAGTTCCAGCGGATGTCCCCGGTGTGCCCCTCGGCGTCGGGCGTGTCCACGAGTCCGGCGTACAGCGGGTGCCGCTGCTCGCCGTTGACGTCGGTCTTCTCCGTCAGCGGGAACGTCACACCGTAGGTGGCCGAGCAGAAGGTGGCGATCTCGTCCGCGCTGCCGGGCTCCTGACCCATGAACTGGTTGCAGGGCACGCCCAGCACGGTGAAACCGCGGTCGACGTACCGCTGCTGAAGCTTCTCCAGCCCCGCGTACTGCGGAGTCAGCCCGCACCGGGAAGCGACATTGACGACGAGGACGGCCCTGCCCCGGTACTGGCCGAGGTCGGCGGGACCACCGCCGAGGGCATCGATCTCCACGTCGTGAAAGGAGGGGGAAGAGGGGGCGGACATGTGCGCTCCTTGAATCGTCCTCGTCAAACCGGCCGCCGTCGGGCCGGCCCGATGTCTACGGAAGCGATTCTTCCCGACGGACGCCCCCGGCGCGCCGGCCCCCTCCGGTCCCTTGTCCTCCCGATGTGGCCGCGGAGGGTGTCTCCGCCCAGGTCATAGGCGGCGAACAGGTGCCGGCCCCGTGAGGACGGGTGTAGGCGGGCCGGCGCCACGCGGCCGTCGCCCGCGCGGCGCGTCACCGCGACCGTACGAACGTGCCGCTGCCACGCTACTGGAGGGTGAGCACGATCTTCCCCCGCGCGTGACCCGTCTCGCTCAACCGGTGTGCCGCGGCGGCGTTCTCGAGGGTGAAGGCGGCCGCGACCGGCACGGTGAAGCGGCCCTGTCCGGCGAGGGCGGCGGCCACGGCGAGTCCTTCGACCGCCTGCGGGTCCGCTCCCGGGCCCGCCGAGTGCGTGTGGTGGACTCCGTGCTCGGCGGCGTTCATGTCGGCGATGGTCACCACCCGGTCCGGGCTTCCGGTGAGGGACACCAGATCGGGCAGCGAGCCGGATCCGGCGCAGTCCAGGACGGCGTCGACTCCGTCCGGTGCCAGGGCGGTTACCCGCTCGCCCAGTCCGGGGCCGTAGGTGGTCGGCGTCGCACCCAGCCCCGCGACGAACGTGTGGTTGCGCGCGCCGGCCGTACCGATGACGGTCGCGCCGCGGGCCGCCGCGAGTTGGACGGCGACCGTGCCGACCCCGCCGGCCGCGCCCTCGATCAGCAGGGTCGTGCCGGTGCCGACCTTCAGCCGGTCGAGGGCCCGTGTGGCGGTCTCGGCGTTCCCGGCCGCGCCGCCGGCCTGTTCCCAGCTCAGCGCGTCCGGCTTCGGCGCCCAGGCCGCCAGGACGGCGTACTCGGCGTTCGCACCGCCGAGTTCCGCGACCTCCACGATGCCGAAGACCTCGTCGCCCGGCCGGACACCGGTCACTCCTGTGCCGACCTCGTCGACCACACCCGCGGCATCCATGCCGAGCACGTGGGGCAGGCGCAGCGGCGCGATGTCGCGGAACCGGCCCGAACGGAGCCGGCAGTCGGAGGGTGTGACGCCCGATGCCCGCACGGCCACCCGGATGTGACCTGGTCCCGCGTGGGGTTCCGGTACGTCGGCGACTTCCAGGACACTTGCGGGACCGTATGCGGAGAATGTCAGCGCTCTCATGGCGTCGGACGCTAACGGAACCCCTCGTCCGTGTGGCTAAAGTGAGAGCGGTGACGGACCCTTTGTCTCGCTCCCCGCGCTCCGACGCCCGGGACAACCGGGAGCGCATCCTCGCCGTGGCCCGCACGACCTTCACCGAGCAGGGGCTGGACGTGGCGATGCGCGAGATCGCGCGGCGTGCCGAGGTCGGTCCCGCGACCCTCTACCGGCACTTTCCGACCAAGGAGGCGCTGGTCACCGAGGCGTTCCGCGAGCAGCTGACGGCCTGCACGGCCGTCGTCGACGAAGGGCTGGCCGATCCTGATCCTTGGCGCGGCTTCTGCCTGGTGATCGAGGCGGTGTGTGAGATGCAGGCGCGGGACCGGGGTTTCACGGCGGCGTTCGTCTCGGCCTTCCCCCGCGCGATCGACTTCGCCGCGGACCGGGAACGGGCCCTGGGCAAGGTCGCCGAACTCGTCCGCCGGGCCAAGGCGGTGGGCGGGCTGCGCCCGGACTTCGTCCTGGACGACCTGATCATGGTGCTGATGGCCAACGGCGGCATCCGGACATCCTCGTCGGCTGCCGCGGTGACCGCCTCACGGCGCTTCGCCGCGCTGCTGATCCAGGGCATGCGGGCCGGGCCGGCCATCCCGCCGCTGCCCCCGCCGGTCCGGGTGCCGCCGACGGTCGCGTCCTAGCGGGACGTCTCCGGCGGAGGCGTTCACCCCACCGGTTGCAAAGACACGTTCGCGCCGGGCCCGGCGGCGGGCGGGACGCGACGGTGGGGGAACGTTCCCGGGCGCGTCGGCGGCGGCGTTCTCGTCCGCAACGCAATGCCCGGATCGGGTGACGGGACACGCTCGAGTGAATCGCACACCGGGCGGCGGGCCGTGCGGCCCGTGAACACTGGCCCGTTGACGGTGCCTCGAATTCCCGCACGACCAGGCGCACTTGGGAAGCCGTGACGTCCACGATCGGGGGTCGTTTTCCGAGCACCCGTCCGATCCGGCCCGTCAATGAGGAGGCGCGGTGCATCACCGCAACGAACGTCACTCGCTCACCATGGAGGCGCCCTTGCCGTTCGAATCCCGGCCTGTGGAGAGTCCGCCGAGGCGCCCCGCGCCGCGGGTCCGCCGGTCCGCCGGCGCCGTGGGGAGGCGGGCATGAGCGGAACGGATGCCTGTCCGGTCGACGTGACCGTGCTGCTGCAACGGGAGGACGGGCGCGTGCTGCTCGTCCCCCCGCCCCAGCCCGGCCCGCTCGCCCCGCCCACCGGCGTGCTGCGGCACGGCGAACCGGTCACCGCGCGCGCCCTGTGCGAGGTCCGGCGGCAGACCGGTGTCGGCGTCGACCCCGGCGACCTGGAGTTCTGTCATCTGGTCCACCGCCGCACCCCGGGCGGGCAGGGGCGGCTCGGCGTCGTGTTCACCGCCCAGCGGTGGGCCGGACGGCTGCGGCCGGCGGTGGTGTGGGCCGATCCGGCCCGGCCGCCCGCGGACCGTACGCCCCACACGGCGGCGCTGCTCGCCGAGTTCAACGCCGGGGCGTTGCTGTCCCTCCCGGGCTGGGCCGTCGCGAACGGAGGCGAGGCGTGAGGATCACCCGAGGCGCGAAGAGCACGCGAGGTACGAAGAGCGCCCCAGGCACGAAGAGCCCCCGGGGCGCGAAGAGCACGCGCGAGGGGACGGAGGCCGGCGAAGGGACGGAGTCTGGCGAGGGGTCCGCGTCCGAGCGGCTGCTCTTCGGCGGTCCGCTGCTGTACGACGCCCGCTGGGCCGACCACCAGAACGCCTGCTTCGAGATGTCGCTGTGGGCGATGGCGCTGCAACTGCCCCGCATGGTGGCGTTCACCGCGCGCCTCGCCCTGCGCGCCGACCGCCGCGCGCTGTGGACGGTGGGCGTCGCCGAGCTGGTCCGGGGCATCGGGCAGGCCGTGGGGCTGATCGCGGTCAACAGTGTGTTGGCCACCGTGCTGGCCGCGGGGACGATCGGCCACCGGGTGCAGTCCGCGGTCCCCGCCATGATCGGCGTCGCGGTCACCGGTGTCGTCGGCGCGCTGGCCGACGCCGCGTCCACGGCCGGGACGGGCCGGCTGGAACCGAAGGTCGAACGGGTCGCCACCGAGATGTACCTGGCACGGGTCGCGCGGGTGGAGCTGGCGGCGATCGAGGACGCCCGCTTCAACCGGCTGATGGATTCCGCCCAGTACGGGGCGGGTTCCGCCCGCCGCATGGTCAAGGTCTGCACGGGAGTGATCGGTTCACTGGTGAGCTTCGCGGCGGCCGCCGGCGTCCTCACCGTCCTCCACCCGGTGCTGCTGCCGCTGCTGATCCTGATGACCGTCCCCCGTTCCTGGGCGTCGCTGCGCAGCGCCCGCGCCCGGTACGCCAGTTACCTGCGCTGGATGCAGCACGCCCGGGCGGGCCGGCTGCTGACGCAGACGCTGATGCGCACGGGACCCGCCGCGGAGATCCGCGTCCACGACGTCGGCCCGTTCCTGCTGCACCACTTCCGCGCGATGGCGGAGACGTCCGAGGCCGAGCAGTCCCGGCTGGCGACGGACCGGGCCCGGGTCCGGCTGTTCGCCTCCGCCCTGACCGGGCTGGCCGCCGCCCTGACGTACGCGTCGCTCGGCGTGCTGCTGGCCACGGGCGTGATGTCGCTGTCCATCGCGGGCACGGCCGTCCTCGCCATCCGCGGCGGCGGGCAGAGCCTGACCGCCCTCGTCCTCCAGGTCAACAACCTGTACGAGGAGTCCGCCTACGTCGGCGACCTGGAACGCCTCTTCACGGAGGCGCGCAAGTACACGATCCCGGCCGGCGGCGAACCGGTGCCGGACAAGGTGTCGCTGATCCGCTTCGAGAACGTCACCTTCCACTACCCGGAGGACGACGACGGCGCGGAGGGCCCCACGGAAGCGGAGAAACCTGACGAGCGGAAACGGGACGAGCGGAGGCGGGACGAGCGTGGGCGGGACGAACGGAAGCGGGTCGAACGGAAGCCGGACGAGCGTGGGCGGGACGAACGCAAGCCGGACGAACGGAAGCCGGACGAGCGGGGTTGGGACCAGCGCAAACGGCCGGCCCTGAAGGACGTCACCCTCGACATCCCGGCCGGCCGGATCATCGCCCTGGTGGGCGAGAACGGGTCGGGCAAGACGACCGTCTCGAAGTTGCTGGCCGGCCTCTACCACCCGGACGCGGGCACCGTCCGGTGGGACGGCGTCGACGCCCGCACCCTCGACCGCGACCGGCTGTGGTCACGGATCGGCATGGTCGGCCAGGACTTCCACCGCTGGCCGTTCACCTGCCGCATGAACGTCGCCGTCGGCCGCCCGGACCGGCCGGTGGACCAGGCGGCGGTGGAGGAGGCCGCCGCGTACACCGGCGCCGACACGATGGTCGCGGAACTGCCGCACGGCTGGGACACGCTGCTGTCGAAGGGGTACCGGGGCGGGCACCAGATCTCCGGCGGCCAGTGGCAGCGGCTCGGCATCGCCCGCGCCCGTTACCGCGACGCCGACATCCTGATCGTCGACGAACCGACCTCCGCCCTCGACGCCCGCGCCGAGCTGGAGGTCTTCGAGCGGATCCGCGAACTGGCGGACGGCGGGCAGACGGTCGTCCTGATCACCCACCGCCTCGCCTCCGTCCGGCACGCCGATCTCATCCACGTCCTGGAGAAGGGCGAGCTGGTCGAGTCCGGCACCTTCGAGGAACTGCTGCGCCCGTCGGCCGCCGGGGTCTTCCGGGAGCTGTACGAGCTGCAGCGCGCCCAGTACCAGGACGTACGGGTGCCGGGGCGGCGGATGCCGGACGACGCGGAGGAGGGCAGCGCGATGCGGTGAGCGGGCGGGGCGCCGGGGCCGTGGACGACCGCCCCGGCGCCGTCCCGCGCCGTTACGCACCGCCCCGCGCCGTGTCCGGCGTTACGCCGCGGGTTCCAAGGCGGCGTCGATCAGGGACAGTTCCTCGTCCGTGAAGGTGAGGTTCCGGGTCGCGGCCAGGCTGTCGTCGAGTTGCGCGGTGCTGCTGGCGCCGACGATCACCGAGGTCACCGTGGAGCGCAGCACCCACGCCAGCGCCAGCTGCGCGAGCGTCTGGCCGCGCTTGACCGCGACGTCGTTCAACGCCCGCAGGCGGGTGACGAGTTCGGGTGTCACGTCGGCGGAGCTGAGGAACGGACTGGCGCCGGCCGCCCGGGAGCCGGGCGGGATGCCGTCGAGGTAGCGGTCGGTCAGCAGGCCCTGGGCGAGGGGCGAGTAGACGATCGGGCCGACCCCCAGCTCATCCAGGGTGTCCAGCAACTCGTCCTCGGGGGAACGGTCGAGGAGGGAGTAGCGGGGCTGGTGGAGGAGGAGCGGGGTGCCGAGGTCGCGGAGGATGTGGGCGGCCTCGCGGGTCTGCTCCGGCGGGTAGTTGGAGACGCCCGCGTAGAGGGCCTTGCCCTGCCGGACGGCCGTGTCCAGGGCGCCCATGGTCTCCTCCAGCGGGGTGCCGGGGTCCGGGCGGTGGGAGTAGAAGACGTCGACGTACTCCAGGCCCATGCGGCGCAGGCTCCGGTCGAGGGAGGCCAGGAGGTGCTTGCGGGAGCCCCACTCGCCGTACGGGCCGGGCCACATCAGGTAGCCGGCCTTGGTGGAGACGATCAGTTCGTCGCGGTGCGCGCGCAGTCCGCCGTCGAGCACCCGGCCGAACGCGGTCTCGGCCGCTCCCGGCGGCGGACCGTAGTTGTCGGCGAGGTCGAAGTGGGTGACGCCGTGGTCGAAGGCGTGGGTGACGAGGGCACGCTGGGTGTCGAGGTCGCGGTCGGTGCCGAAGTTGTGCCACAGACCGAGGGAGACGGCGGGGAGCTTCAGTCCGCTGCGGCCCGCGCGGCGGTAGGGCATGGTGGCGTAGCGGTCGGGGTTGGGGAGGTACAAAGCAGACCTTTCCGTGGTTCCGGCCGGGGTCTCCAGCTTGGCCGACGAGGACGGCCGCCACCAGCACCCCGGGCCGGGGGCGGGGGGCGGGGGTGGGCGTCGGTCACGTCATGCGGGGGGCGGCGGTGGCCGTCGTTCGTCTCAGGCCCGGGGCCGGCGGTGGCCGTCGCTCACTCCAAGCCGGGGCCCGGGGTGGACCGACCGTCGCCCCGGCCCGGGCTGGGGGCGGCGGTCGGCCCACCCCGGGCCGGGGGGTGACGATGGCCGCCCCCGAAGCCGCGGCCGCCGCTCATCCCCGGCGGCCGCCCGCCTTCGCGCCGCGGCCGTCCGCCTTCGTGTTCTTCACGAAGGCGGCCCGTTCGTCGGCCCGGCCCTGCCGCAGGACGCGGCCGAAGGTCTCGGCGTAGGGGTGCGGGTTGGTGCGGGGGTAGGCGTAGGTGAGGACGGCCTCCGGGGCGCCCGTGAGCGGCAGGTACAGGATGTCCGGGTCCTGGTGCTGGGCGGCCACCGACACAGGGAGCACGCCGACACCGCGCCGGGCGGCGACGGCGTGCAGGTACTCCTCGATGTTGGAGGTCTCGGCGCCGACCTCGGGGGTCGCGTCGGCCGGCCAGTCCCGTGGGGTGAGTGTGCCGCTGACGGTGTTGACGACGAGACAGCGCCGCCCGAGGTCCCGCCAGGTGACCCGCTCGCGCACGGCCAGGGTGGAGTTCCGGGAGATCACGGCGAGGTGCGGCTCGCGCAGGATCTCGGTGGTGACCAGCCGCGGATCGCGGACGGCCCCCCAGAGCAGCGCCGCGTCGACGGAGCCCTCGCGCAGCCCGGCGGTGCGGTCGTCCCGGCGCACGGTCCGCACGAGGACGAGGTGCCGCTCCTCCAGCGTGGCCTGTGCCCGGCGGCCCCGTTCGAGAGGGAAGCCCCAGGCGTAGCCGAGGCGCAGTGAGGACTGCGGCTCGGCGGGCCGGAGCGCCGCTTCGAGTTGGGGCAGGAGGTGTTGGAGGTCGTCCCGCAGGCGGTGCCCCTCCTCGGTGAGGCGGGGGTGGCGGGTGCTGCGGTCCAGCAGCGTCCGGCCGAGTTCGTCCTCCAGGCGCCGGATGTGCCGGCTGAGGGTGGGCTGGGAGATGCCGAGGCGGTCGGCGGCCCAGGTGAAGTGCTGTTCCTCGGCCAGGGTGAGGAAGTACCGCAGCTGGCGGAGGCCGATGTCCATGGGGGTCATGCTAGGCGGCGCGGCCTCCGGCCGTCGCGCCGGGTTTTCGCTGTTCTTCCTGCTCAGGACGGTGTGGATGTCGAACCTCCGCGTCGGACGGCGCCGCGCACCACGGTCAGGTGCAGGACGAGGGCCAGCAGGGTGAGGGCTCCGGTCCAGTACGGCAGGGTGCCCGGGGAGGTGCCGAGGCCCAGGACGAGGCCGCCGAGCGCGGAACCGATGCCGCTGCCGAGGTAGACGGCGGAGCTGTTGAGCGAGACGGCGACCGTGGCCTGCCGGGGCTGGGCCGCGATGAGCTGGTGCTGCTGGGGCACTTGGACGGCCCACCCGGCCGCGCCCCAGATCACGAGCGGGACGACCGTCAGGGCAGCGGCGGTGTGGGCGGCCACGGGCAGGGCGAACTGGGCGGCCACGATGAGGGCCAGGACGCAGGTGACCGCGGCGAAGGGGCGGCGGGTCCGGTCGACGACGGGTCCGATGAGGAGACTGCCGATGATGCCGCCCGCGCCCCAGGCCCACATGGCCCAGACCGTCCGGTCGGTGTGGGCGGCGTCCTTCAGGAACTCGGCGAGGTAGGTGTACAGGCCGAGGCTGGAGATGCCGCCGAGCAGCGAGACGGTGACGATGCCGGCGACCCGGCCACCGGCGAGGGCGCGCACCCGCCGGCCCAGTGGCGGCGGAGCGCTCACCTCGACGTCCGGCAGCCGCACGATGCCGATCAGGGCGACCACGCCCAGCGCGGTGATCAGCCAGAGGGTGCCGCGCCAGCCCATGTGCGACGCGAGGAGCATCCCCGCGGGGACACCGACGACGGTGCCGATGCTCAGCCCGCCCATGACGGTGGCCAGCGCGCGGCCGCGCCGTTCGGGAGAGGTGAGGCCGGCCGCCGTGGCGGCGGCGATGGGCGAGTACACGCCCGCGCCGATGCCGGCCACCGCCCGGGCGACCAGCAGGACGGTCAGGGTCGGGGCGAGGGCGGTCAGCGCGTTGCCGATGGTGAAGATCACCAGTGCCACGCCGAGTACGGTCTTCGCCGGCCGCGCGGCGAGGAGGGTGGCGAAGACCGGGCCGCCCAACGCGTAGCAGAGCGTGAACACCGTGACCATCTGTCCGGCCGAGGACGCGGAGACGTCCAGGCTGTCCGACACCAGCGGCAGCAGTCCGGCCATCACATAGGCGTCCACGCCGAGCGCGAACGTGCCCAGCGCCAGGAGCGGGATGAACGCGCCGCGGCCGTCGCGCGTTTGGGGGGTTGTGGGTTCCGTTGTCTGTGTGACGCTCATCCGAGGCGTTCCCAGTCCTTTTCGTTGGCGGCCGTGCAGTCCCGTCGGGAGGACGCCGCGGCCGTACGCACTTCCCTGCGCGCTCTCCCCCGCACCGGCGAACGACACGGCGAACTTCCGTACGTCCGAAGGCGTTTGCGCCGGGGGGCTCTTCCTCCGTCGGGGACGAAGCCGGTGGGGCGACGTACTGTCCGGAACGGGCGCGAGGTGAATGCACGCGCTCCGCATGGATGGCATTTACATACAGTGGGCCCCGCCCCCGCAAGCGGAACATCCGCATCTCACATGCGACATCCGAATGACCCCACGTCATCACGTACGGCGACGACCACTGAGACGTCGGTCACACGGCAGGCGGAGACGTTCCACCGGATCCGGGAACGAGGACGCGAGAAGGCGAGAGCGCGTATGCGGGGACGCGGAGACGCGGAGACCGAGCTCAGAGGCTGGTGAGGATCTGCGGGGAGAGGGTCTTGATCATGGTGTTGGTCCAGCGGACCTGCCGGAGCGTCTCCGGGTGGCAGGCCGACGCGGCGTCGAGGAGCCGGTCGTCGCGGCCGGCCCGGGCCGCTTGGGCGAGCATCTCCCAGTGCAGCGAGTTGCCGGCGGCGGCGAGGTGGAGTTCGCGCAGGTCGTGGAGGAGGAGCAGGCCCGGCTCGGGGCGGTGGCCGAGCGCTTCGGCGGCCTTCGCGCGGACGGCGTCGGCGAGGCCGGACAGCGGCCGGGCGGACGGACCGGTGAGGCCGGGACCGTAGTGCGGGGCGAGGCCGGCGAGCCGGGCCGCGTGCTCGCGGGACCAGCGGGCGAGGTCGAGGGCGACGTGGTGCACCTCGTGCTCGGTGCGGTGCCGCGCGGCGGCGGCGAGCAGGTTCTTCTCCAGCGCGCGCTCGCCGTGGTGCAGGGCGCGCAGCGTCAGGGTGATGCCCTTCACGGCCGCTCCTCCCCGGGGTTGCCGGTCGTGCGGACGGCCTCGGGGGCGCCGGACCCGTGGGCAGCCTCGGGGTCGCCGGTCGCGTGGACAGCCTCGGGGTTGCCGGTCGTGTGGACGGCGTACGCGTCCGGGCCGCCGGTCGTGTGGACAGCCCCGCGGCTGCCGGCCGTACGTCCGCCCCCGTGGATATCGGTCGCGTGGACGGCGTACGCGTCCGGGCCGCCGGTCGTGGGCGGTACGCCGTCCGGGCCCGCGGGGGCGGACGCGGTCGTCGTCGGCGCGGGGGCCGGGGTGCCGTCGCCACGTTCGACGAGGGTGATCCGGGCGGCGGCGGTCTTGTAGAGGGGCTGTTTGGAGACGGGGTCCCAGTCGGTGACCGTCGTCTCGTTGGCGGCCCGGCCGGCGCCGCCGGCGGGGCGGTGGCCGCCGGGAGTGTCCCAGTAGCCGTAGTGGAAGGGCAGGAAGACCGTACCGTCGCGGACGGTCGTGAGGCGCAGCCGGGCGCGGACGGCGCCGCGCGCCGTCGCCACCTCCACCAGGTCCCCCTCCCCCAGCCCCCGCCCGGTGGCCTCGGCCGCCGACATCTCCACCCACATCTCGGGCGCGGCGGCGTTCAGTTGAGGGACGCGGCCGGTCTTGGTGCGGGTGTGGAAGTGGTAGAGCGTCCGTCCGGTGATGAGCCGCAGCGGAAAGTCGGGTGACACGTCCTCGTGCGGGGGCAGGTACGCGGCGGCCTTCAGGACGGCCTTGCCCTCGGGGTTGAGGGACCGGTACTCGACGGGTTCGACGGACGCCCCGGTGACGAGGTCCCTGCCGTACGACTCGCAGACGTCGGGGCGGGCCCACGCGATGCCGTCGGCGTAAAGGCGTTCGGTGCCGTCCGGGGCGTCGGCGGTGCAGGGCCACTGGATGCCGCTGCCGTGGCGGAGCCGCTCGTAGGTGAGTCCCGTGTAGTCGCAGGGGCGGCCGGCGCTGCACCGCTTCCACGCCTCGAACGCCGACTCGGGGTCGTGCCAGGTGATCAGCGGACCGCCGTCCCGGTCGCGGAAGTCCATGCGGGCCGCGTAGTCGAGGAGGATGCCGAGGTCGGGCCGGGCTTCGCCGGGCGGCTCGACGGCCTTGTCGGAGAGGTGGACGGTGCGGTCGGCGTTGGTGAACGTGCCGGTCTTCTCGGCCCATCCGGCGGCCGGCAGGACGACGTCGGCCAGCCGCGTCGTCTCGGTCGGGAAGAGGTCCTGGACGACGACGAACAGTCGTTCCTGGGCCAGGATCCGCCGGATGCGGTCGAGTTCGGGCAGGGAGACGGCCGGGTTGGTGCCGCTGATCCACAGCATCCGGAGCGAACCCTGCTCGGCGTAGCGGAAGATCTGCATCGCGTGGGTGGGCGGGGCGAAGTGCGGGATGGTCTCCGGCGTCACGTTCCACACCTTCGCCAGGTCGGCGATGTGCTGCTCGTTCTGCCAGTTGCGGAAGCCGGGCAGGTCGCCGTCGGCGCCGCACTCGCGGGTGTTCTGGGCGGTGGGCTGCCCGTTCATCTGCAGGACGCCGCAGCCGGGGCGGCCCAGCATGCCGCGCAGCAGCTGGAGGTTGTTGACCTGGACGGCTGCGGCGGTGGCCTGGTGGGACTGGTAGACGCCCTGGAGGACGGTGGACAGCAGCCGCTCGGCGCCGCCGACGATCTCGGCCGCCTCCTCGATGGCGGCGGCCGGGACATCGCAGACGCGCGCCGCCCACGCCGGCGTGCACTCGCTTACGCGCGCCGCCAGTTCCTCGTACCCGACGGTGTGGGCGCGGACGTACGCGTGGTCGACGCGGTCCGTGCGGATGACCTCGTGCAGCAGGGCGTTGAGGAGGGCGAGGTTCGTCCCGGGACGCGGCGCGAGGTGGACGGCGGCCCGGCGGGCGACGGGCGTCGTCCGCGGGTCGACGCAGACCAGGCGGGGCGGCGCCGCGCCCGCCAGCCGGTCCAGGACCCGCATCCACAGCACGGGCTGCGTCTCGGCCATGTTGTGCCCGAACAGCGCGATGACGTCGGCGTGGTCGACGTCCGCGTACGAGGCGGGCTGCCCGTCGCAGCCGAACGTCTCCTTCAGCGCCTCGGCGGCGGTCGCCGTACAAAGGCGGGTGTTGCCGTCGAGGTGGTTGGTGCCGAGGCCGGCCCGGGCGATCACGGCGAGGGTGTAGTACTCCTCCAGGAAGAGCTGGCCGCTGGTGTAGAAGCCGATCGAGCCGGGGCCCGGGCCGTCCAGCAGCGCGCGGGACCGGTCCGCGATCCGGCCCATGGCCGTGTCCCAGTCGGTCTCCACCAGCCGTCCGCCCTCCCGCGCCAGCGGCCGCGTCAGCCGGTCCGGGGACGCGTTGGCCTGCCACCCGAACAGGTCCTTCGGCCCGAGCCGGCCGCGGTTGACCCGGTCGGCCGTCCGGCCGCGCACCCCCACGATCCGCCCGTCCTTGACCGCGATGTCCATCGCGTCGCCGTTGGAGTGCAGTACGGAAGCGGAACGCACCCACCGTTCGACGTCCTCCGGCGCCACCCCGGCCCGCAGGTACGTGTCCCGCCGGGCGGGCCAGGGGGTGTTCGGACCGTAGGGCGTACGGGCGCCCCAGGGGTCGGCGATCCGGTCGGCTGATGTGCCGGGCGTACCCGAAGTGCCAGATGTGTCCGACGTGTCCACGGCCTCACACCTTCACCGGGTCGGGCGGGTCCAGCGGCGGAGGGCCGCTGCTGGGGTACCGGGCCCGGGTACCCGGTGCACGGATCGGCAAGCGGGGCGTACGGGGGATTCACCCGGGGTGGGCCGGCGCACCGGTCGCGCGGGTGAGAGCGAAGGTGAGGGGGGTGAGGGTGAGGGGGAACGGAGGCGAGGCGGTGGGGGGGGCGACGGAGAGTGCGGAGGCGGTGGGGATGCGGAGGTGCGGGTGACGGAGGGGCACGGAGGGCGATGAAGGTGCGGAGATGCGGGGCGACGGAGGGCACGGAGGCGGCGGAGGCAGGTCCGTCACGAGTCTTCCGTCGCGCCCAGGCTTTCCGTCGCCACGGCCCTTGTCGCCCAGGCCCTCTGTCACAGGGGCGCCGGTACAAGCCCTCCGTCACAGGAGCCTCTGTTCCAAGGGCCCTGGAAACAGAGCCCCTGGAAACAGAGTGCCTGGAACGGAGCCCCTGGACCGCCGACGACCGTCACAGAGCCTCGTCGTCCCGGATCCGCACGGCCTCCTCCTCCGCGGACAGGCCGTCCGTCGTGCCTTCCTGTGCGTACACGTCCTGGTTTCGCGGACGGTCGGGGTCGGGCTCGTCGTAGAGCAGCCCGGCGGGCTCCTCGTCGCCGGCCGCCTCCGCGCCGGGGGCGGGTTCGTCGGGCTCGGGGTCGTCGCGGGCGGGCCGGGCGGGCTCGGCGAGCCGGGTGGGGTCCGCCTCGGGCTCCTCCTCGTCCAGCCGCTCGTCCAAGGGCCGGCCTTCCCGCAGTTCCTCGGCGGTGGGCCGGTCCCGGGTGACGGCGGTGGGCGTGTCCCCCGGGACCGGCATCCGCTGGGGATCACTGGACCGCTGCTGTTCCGGCGTACCGTCCTGGAGGTCGGGGATGCCCTCGTCCTCGGGGGCGGCGCCGGGGTCATGGGGGCTGGTCACGGGGTCTCCTCGCCGTCGGTGGTGTTCTCTCGCGCCTGTCGCTCGCGCCGCCCGGGTCCGGGTCCCGGCCCGGACCGGTCGCGGGACCGTTCCCCGGGCGGGCGGCCGTAGCCGGGTGGCGGATCGACCTCGACGGGCGGGTGCCAGGGGCCGCGGCGCACCTCCTCGCCGGGTTGCAGTCCCTCGACGGGCCCCTCGGCGATCTCGGGCTGCTGTACGTCGCTGCCGGCGACGTTCGGCGTGTCGCCCTTGCCGATCGGCGCCGGCCGCGCGCGGGGCGCGGCGTCGTCATCCTGCCGCTCGCGGCCGCCCTTCCCCTCGCCGTGCGGATCCTGGTCGCGGGGACCGTGGTCTGCCTGCATGACGTCCTCCGTTCCGGGGGTTCTCGGGGTCGTGACCGGGCCGTCGGGCGTGGTCGCCGTGAGCGGACGCCGACGGCCCGGTGACGATCACACGCCTGCCCGCTGCACCGGCTCCGACGCCTCCCGGGCGCCCTTGTTCGCCTGGCGAGTAACCCGAGGGGCCGGAGAAATCCGAGTCGTCCAAACCTTCCGAGCACCCCCTGCCGTCCGAGTGGCCCGAGCCTTCCGAGCGACCCGTGCCGTCCCGGTGGCCCAAGTCTTCCAAGCGACCCGTGCCATCCGAGTGACCCGCGTGGCCCGAGCCGCCCGAGTGATCCGAGTAACCGATACGCCGCCCGGTACGCACGCCGGCGCCCCGGACGGCCCGACGCCACCCGGGCAGCCCAGGAGGCAAAGGAAGAGGCCCTTACCCCCACCCCTCACATCGCTCGCACTACCCCCACGCCTCACATTGCTCCCACCACCCCCACCGCTCCCGAACGCTCACTCCGGTGGAGCTCACCCGCCCTCGGGTGGCCGGCCCGTACGGAGCATGCACAACACGGCGCGTTCGGCAGGCCCGTGGGTGGCCGGAACCCCCGGGTCCACGCCGTCCCCGAGGCGCGGCAGGGCGGGGGCGATGGTGATGCCCTCCTCGTACAGCTCGATCACCCGCGGGTTGATATACGAGGCGCGGCACACGGCGGGGGTGTTGCCGAGGTAGCCGGCGACCTCGGCGGCCGCGCGGGCGATGGCGCGGCGCCGGGCCGTCTCGTTGCGGGCGGCGCCCTGGGAGACGGCCAGCGCGACGGCGGCCATCACGGTGGCGTGCCAGGTGCGGAAGTCCTTGGCGGTGATGTCGAGTCCGGCCTGTTCCTTGAGGTAGGCGTTGACGTCGTCGCCGCTCACGTCGTGCCAGGCGCGCCGTTCCCAGTAGGCGAGCAGCCGGTCGCCCCCACCGCGGCGGCGGAGCAGCGAGGTCAGGGTGCGGCAGGCGGCGGGGTCGCTGACGGGCAGGACGATCTCCCTGCCGTGTTTGCCGATGTAGGTGAAGACGACCGCGCCGCGCCTGCGGCGGGCGTGTTCGCGCAGCAGCGTGGTGAGGCCGTAGCTGTTGTGCAGTTCGGCGTAACGGTCGCTGCCGACGCGTAAGAAGCCGAGGTCGAGCAGGCGGACGGCGGTGGCCAGGACACGTTCCCGCGTCAGGCCGCGGTCGGCGAGGTGCCCTTCGACGGCCTCCCGCAGCGCGGGCAGGGCCTCGGCGACGTCCAGGACGTGGTCGTGCTTGGCCCGCTCCTGCTCCGCGCGGAACGCCGGGTGGTACAGGTACTGGCGGCGGCCCGCGGCGTCGGTGCCGACGGCCTGGAGGTGGCCGTCCGGCCGGGCGCAGATCCACACGTCGCGCCAGGCGGGCGGGATGACGAGCGCGCGGATCCGGGCGAGGGCGTCGGGGTCGCGCAGCGGCGCGCCGTCCGCGTCGCGGTAGCGGAAGCCGCGCCCGTGCCGGAGGCGGACGTAGCCGGGTTCGGTGGGCCGGCTGTGGTGCAGGCGGGACGGGGCCCGTCTCGTACGGTCCCCCACGTCGGTGCCGACGGGAACGGCCGGGCCGGACGCCTGCCGTGGGAGGGTACGGGCCCGGCGGCGGTCCGGGGCGGGGATCACGACTCCGACGGAACTCTTCGTACCGGTCATGCCGGGCTGATACCCGGGGTGCGCCTGTTCACGTCGGGCCGACGGCTGTCGGCCGGCGTGGGGTGAGGTGGTGGTGCCGGCGGGTGCCACGGTGCGAATGGTGGTTTTGGTATGGATGAGGGCTCTGGTGTCGGTGGGGGGCATGAAGTCTTCACGTCTACGACACCGTTCCTTCGCCCGGCAGCCCCACGATGCTGCTGACCTGTCCGATGGTCACACTGGTCACCGGAAGGAACGCGATCGATGCCCCCACCATGCCTGCCCTGTCCACCGGGTCCGCCGAGGCCGCCGGGTCCGCCGGGTCCGCCCGGCCCGTCAAAGCCGCCAGGGCCGCCCTGCGGTTCCGTACCGCCGCCGTCACCACGCTGGCCACGCTGGCGCTGCCGTTCGCGGCGCCGGGCGCCGCCACCGCCGCACCGAGCGGCTCCGGCGCGGACGTCCCCGCCTACGGCACCTGGCAGGCCGACGTGCGCAAGGCCGTCGATCCCGTCATCCCCTGGCTGCGGGACCGGGTGAAGGGTCAGGGCGGGAAGCCTGCCGTCGTACTGGACATCGACAACACCGCGCTGGAGACCTACTACCACCCCGGGCGCGCCAACGAGCCCGTCCTGCGCGTGGCCGAGTGGGCGCACGAGCACAAGGTCGCCGTCCTCTTCGTCACCGCCCGCACCTCGTCCTCGTCCGCCCGGAAGGAGCTCAGGGCCGCCGGCTACCCGGTGGACGCGGTCTGCACCCGGGAGCACGGCGAGAGCAAGGCCGAGGGCAAGGAGCGCTGCCGCGAACAGCTCACGGAGGACGGCTACCGCATCACCGCCAACATCGGCAACCGCTCCACCGACTTCGAAGGCGGCTTCTACGAGAAGGGCTTCAAGCTGCCGGATTACGGCGGCAAGCTGTCCTGACGCGCAGGGCCCGGGAGCCGTGGAACGGGCGGAAGCGGGGAGCGGCGGGAAGCGGGGACCGGGGACCGGGGAGACGAGCTGGGTTGCCCGGCGGGCCGGCTGCCCGGTGGGTCGGGTCGCTGACGGACCGGGTGGCCGGCGGGCCGGGAGGCCCGAGGGGCCCGGGATGCCGGACGGACCCCGGTGCCTGATGGGCCGGGAGGCCGGAGCGATCCGGGTGGCCGACGGGTCGAAGGGCTGACGGGCTGGGATGCCGGACGGGCCCGGGTACCCGACGGCCGAGGATGCCGGACGAACTCGGGTACCTCGACGGGTCAAGGAGCTGACGGGCCGGGATGCCGGACGGGCCCGGGTGCCTGACTGGCCGGGAGGCCGGACGGACCTGGGTACCCAACGGGCCGAGGAGCTGACGGGCCGGATACGACGGGCCGGAATGCGTGAGGGGCCCGGGTACCCGACGGGCCGGGAGGCCGGACCGATTCGGTACCGGGCCGGATGTGACGGGCCGGAGCGCCCGAGGGACCCGGGCGCCTGACGCGCTCAGGTGGCGGACGGCCCAGGTGGCCAACGGGCTGAGGGAGCCGCCGAGTCGGGGCGGCCGACGGGCCAAAATACCCGACCAGGCGAGGCGACCGACGGAGCAGGGCGGCCCACGCTCATGGACCGGCCACCCGGCACAGTAGCCATGCTCGCCCCGGCCTCACCACACGGGCGTCCCGCGCGGGAACCCGGCCCGCGCACCGACCCCGCCCCCGGCCGAACCGCACCCGGCCGGCCGGTCGCGTGAGGCCGGGGCGGCCGCCGCCGGGCGCACCCGTCAACGCCGGAGGCAGCAGAGGCGGCGGCCTCCGGTTTCGCGGATCGCGGGTGGTGGGCGGTGGGTGGTGGCTTACGGATCGCGGCGCACGGGGCGTGGATCGCGGGTCCGGACTCGCAGCTCGCAGCGCGCAGCTCCCAGATCCCGGCTCAGCCCGGCCACGTCCCCGTCAACCGGCGCGTCGCGGTGGCGCCGCCGCGGTCGACGGCCGCCTTGACGACGGCGAACACCGCGCCCTGCACGGCGGCGGCGAGGAGGATCTCGCGCCAGGTGCGGTCCTCGTCGGTCGCGTCGGGTGCGTCGTCGTCGTGCCCGAGCAGTGTCCACGTCCGGCGGAAGGCCGCTCCGGCGAGCATGCCGCCGGCCAGGCCGAGTACGAGCCCGACCGGCTTGTAGGCGATCCTCACCGCCTTCACGAAGCCCTCCTCGCGCGTCGCGCCGCCCCCGCCACGAGGACGACGGCGCCTGCCGCCAGCAGCGGTCCCCGCCCGCGGCGGAGCAGCCCGGCGACCTGCCGGACCGTCATCAGGACAGGTGCCGGGGTCACTTTGCGTACCTTCGCGACGGTCGTCGTCGTCCGGTGCGCCAGTTCGGCGCGGGCGGTGGCCGCCTGGGCGCGGACGGGTTCCGGTACCCGGTCGCGTACCTGCCGGACGGCGTCCGAGCCCTTGCCCAGCACCTGTCCAGTGGCCTGCCCGGCCGCGTCCTTGACGGCGGTCGCCTTCCGCTTCGCCTGCGCCTTCACATCGGCCTTCCGTGCGAGGGCGTCCACCGTGCCGCCCAGTTCCTCACGGGCGTCCTCGGCCCGGGCCCGCAGGTCGTCCGTCGTGGGGGCGGTTCGTCCGTCCTCGGAACTCGCACTCATCGGGTGCTCCTCTCCTTGATCATCGCGGTGTCCTTCCTGACACCTTCGATCGCCTGCCCGGGAACCGGCGGCGCAGCCTCGCGGATCCGCTTGCGGCCCGCGATGGCCAACACCGCGGCGCACACGGCCAGTACACCCGTGACGATCAGCGCCGCCGCCCATACCGGCAGGACGAGGGACAGGGCGGCGACGGCGGACGCCGCCAGTCCCATGAACGCCACGTACGCCACCAGCCCGGCACCGCCGAGGAGTCCGCCACCCCGTCCGAAACCCCGTGCTTTCTCGAGCATCTCCGCCCGTGCCAGCCGCATCTCCGCCCGTACCAGCTCGGCGAGTTGGTCGGACGCCCGGGAGACGAGGGCGCTCACCGGCTCCTCCACCTGGCGCGGCACCGGTCCGGGCACCCGGCCGCGCCCCCGTTCGTCAGCGCGGCCCTGGCCCTGCCGGGGAATCCGGTCCAGAAAACTCATCGACGATCACCCGTCCTCCGTGTTGCCGTACTGTGCGCGCCCGGCGACCGCCCGGGACCGAGCGTCTTCGGGCGGCCGGCGCGCCGTCCTTCGGCTGGCGCTTACCCCGTTCCGCGAGGAAACGGCCTCCCGATGTCGCGGCTTCGCACATCGCGGGGGCGCGCACTGCGAAGAGCGCGTTGCGCGGCGTCCGTCGCGAGACACCCGTTGCCAGGCGCTCGTCGCGAGACGCTCGCTGTGAAGTGCGCAGCACGGGCGCAGCACGGTGCGCGTTCACAAGGCGCGCGCCCGGCCGTGCGCGGTCACTCCGTGCGCTTGGAGACAAGGGCGGGTGCACTGCCGGGCAAGTCGGGCCGCCCGGCGGGGCTCTAGTGCCGCATCAGGCAACGTTGGCCCTGTTCACGACCTCGCGGAGGCGTTGGTCGGCGGCGTGTTTGTTCCACCAGATGACGTAGCAGCGGATCATGCTTCCCTGCTCCTTGTGGCTGGTGTGGTGGGTGCCATCGAGAGCGAAGCAACGCAGGGCAGTGAATTGGCCTCGATCCGGTTGAGTCAGGAGCCATCGGTTGGGTGTATGAGATCTCTGCGTTGTCGGCCGTTGCCCACGTCGCGACCCGCCGGCAGCGCCTCGCGTTCTTGGTCTTCTCGATGTGCCCGTAGAGGTGGTTCTTGGCGAGGCCGTAGGCGGCGAACAGGTGGCGAACCCCGTGGGGACGTGTGCAGGTCGCTCGGCGGCGCGGTCTTGATCCTTGTGCCGCCCGCCGCGTTCGGTCCGTTGCCGGCCGGGGTGGGGCTGGAGGCTGAGCGGCCCGAACGCTTCCATGCAGAAGATGACTTCAGGCCCACCTTCCTCGGGTACGACCTCGCAGTCAGCGATCGCGTAGAGGTGCTCGATGCGGGCCTTCTTGGCCGCGTAGTCGGGATCGCGTGAAGCCTTTCAGGTTTTCACGCGTTGAAACGAGACGCCCTCCTGGCGGAGCGGGGCCCGAAGGCCCTCGTGGCTGATGTCGTCGACCACCCCATCGGCGACCAGGAAATCGGCCAGTTTGGCCAGGCTCCAGGTCGGGAACGGCAGGTTGTGCTCGGTCGGCCTGGACTTGGCGGTCTTCTTGATCTCCCGGCGTTCGGGGAGGGTGAAGATTCTCGGCCGGCCGACCTTGCACTTCGGGTAGAGCGCTTCGAATCCGTCCGCGTTGAACTTGTGGAGTACATTCGGGGTCCGGTCAGGGCTGGTGAACGTCACCTCGGCGATCTCCGCCACGGGCATGCCCTGCGCGGACAACAGCACTACCGGGGCCTGCCGCCAAATCACCACCGAACCCGTGCCTCGGAGAATGATCCGCAGCAATCGCTCGCCCACATGGTCGTCAGTCGCCCGGACCTGCAGGCGTTCGGCCACGTGATAATTCCGGCGACCCGGCGCCGCCCGGCACAGCAACCGGGCGACACCTCACGACAGAGCCGGCGTTGCCTGATGCGTCACTCGGCGCGGGTCCGCTCTTCGAGGCGGCTGCCTTGCGTCAGGGTGACGCTCAAGATACCTCCTGGCGCGTTCAGTTCGCTGCGGTGCCAGCGCCCACGCGGCACGATGGCCGCTTTTCCGGCGGCCGGTTCGACCTCCTCCCGCTCCCCTCCCGCCCGCAGGGGCCGGAAGCAGAGGTGTATCCGGCCGGTGAGGCAGGAGACGGCCTCGTCCGCGTCGGGATGGATTCTTCAGTGGTCGGCGTGGAGGTCGGCGTCGGTGGCGACGTGGGATGCCATCACCTGCCAGCCGTCTCGCTCGGGGCCGAAGGCCGGCGGCTCGGCGCGCACCTGGCCATCGGGGCGAAGGTGCAGAAAGCACTCGAAGAGGTCGATCGTGGCGATGGTCATGTCGGTGTCTGCTTCCCCCGATGACGTTCGTCGCTGGTCCGCGGCCGTTCCCTTCAGGCCAGGGCACGGCGCAGGGCTGCGCCGAGCTCGTCGATCTGCCGTTGGGACACCTCGGCGGATACGGCCGCCTGTGACCCGTGGAAGGTGCCGGCCCACTGGTGCAGGTCGACAGGTACGTCCGCCTGCAGCAGCCGCAGCGCGTAGTCGATGGCCTCGTCGCGGTTCGGGTCGAACTGCGCGGTGGCGATGTGGGCGGCCGGCAGGCCGGACAGGTCGGTGGCCCGCGACGGGGCGGCGTACGGTGAGATGGACGCCGCGTCGGGATTCGGGCCCAGGTAGTGCCGCCACGAGGCGGCGACCTTCTCACGCGTCATGAACGGAGTTGCGGTGAACTTCCGCGCTGACCATGTCTGGTGACGGTCATCCAGCGCGGGCTGGTTGAGCAGTTGGAAGCGAATCGGCGGCCCCTGCCGGTCGCGTGCCCGCAGTGCGGCTGCGGCCGCGAGGGTCGCACCGGCACCGTGGCCGCCGACCGCGATCCGCGCCGGGTCGAGGCCGAGTTCGCTGGCGTGCCCCGTCGCCCAGAGCAGCGCGGCGTAGGTGTCGTCCAGAGCGGCGGGATAAGGGTGCTCGGGAGCCCGGCGGTAGCCCACCGAGATCACCACGGCGCCGGATCCGTGAGCGACCCGGACGGCCCAGGGGTGTTCGGTAGCCAGGTCGCCCATGACGAATCCGCCGCCGTGCAGCCAGAGAATCGCGCCGCGGGCCTCGCGAGGGCGGTAGATCCGCACCGGCACCTGCGGGTCGGCGTCCACCGTGCGCTCTTCGATCTCCAAGCCGGTGGTATCGGGGGCGGGTGCGGTGGCGGCCAGCCGGGCCAGGCTGTCGCGCGCGGCGACAGGATCGCTCAGGTCGGCCCGGGGGAACGCCGGAATGGCAGCTTCCAACTCGGGATCCAGGCCGGTCAGCCGCGTACTCGCCCCTGCATCGAGATCGTCGGCCAATCGGGTACGGCTGTCGATCGGCTGGTTCATGGGAGCCCTCCCTGAAGAAGCTGAACCACGAAGCGGTGAACATCGTTCACCGTGAACAGCGTTCACGGTGAACGATGTTCACGCTAAGGATAGGGTGGCCCCCTGTCAAGCCGAGGGCGATCACCGAGCACCCGGTGCCGTCCGCGAGAAGAAGGGATCGCGCGCATGCTGCTGCGCCGGGCCAACGTCGTAGCCGGAGCCCTGGACCTCCTCGATGCCGAGGGACTCGGCGGCCTGACCATGCGCAAGCTCGGCATCGCACTCGACGTCCAAGCCGGCGCGCTCTACCGCCACTTCCCCAACAAGGAGGCGCTGCTGGACGCGATGGCCGACCAACTGCTGGAAGGGGTCGGCGCGCCGCTTCCGTCCGACCTGCCCTGGGTTGATCAGTTGGAGCTTCTGGGCGAGCGACTGCGCACAGCGCTGCTGAGCCGCCGCGACGGCGCCCGGATGGTCTCCGGAACGTTCGCCCCCGGACCGCACACGATGATCGCGAGCCGACGTGCGGCGCAGGTGCTTGCCGAGGCCGGGTTCCCGCCGGATCGCGCCTGGGAGATCACCTTCGCGGTGTTCTACTTCGTCCTCGGCCACACCATCGAGGAACAAGCCCAGTCCCGCATGCCGGCCGGTGACAACTGGACGGCACGCCTGGAGGCCGCCGGCCTGGACGCCCACGACCCGCTCGCAAGGGGACTGAAGACACTGGCTGCCGCCGACCCCGGCAGGCGGTTCTCCTACGGCCTGCGCGTCTTCCTCTCAGGGGTCCAGCAGCACGCACCCGAAGACGCAGCTGACCCGCACGAGGCACAGACCGCCCGCGATTCCTGATCTCTTCATCAACAGGGCAAGGGTCCTCTGACGCGGCACTAGCTCGTGGGGCCGGTGCCGGGAACCGAGGCCGTCCCCGCGCGCGGGGCCCCCGCGGCGACATGTACGCGGCGAGCAAGCGAGCGTCGTCCCCCCACGCGGGGGTGGTCCGCTGTCCGCGACCGTTCCGACCGCCGAGCACAGGTTGCCCCGTACGCGCGGAAATCCTTGCCGGATTTCTTGACTCGGTGGTGGCGGATGTGGCCGCCAACGGTCGTCCACTCGCCCTCGAAGAGGCGGTGGAGGTAGCGGACGGAGATGCGGTGGGCGCGGGCCACGGATTCGGGGGCGGACAAGTGCCGGTCGGTGCAGCGGTACACGGCGGCGCAGCAGGTGGGCACGGGCCGCGCCCGGGCGGTCGGCGGGCGCCTCGGTGTACGTGATCACCAGCCCGGCCGGCAGGTCCGCGACCGCTCCGCCCAAGACGTCGGCCGACGGGCGGGGCGACGCACGACGCGCGGTCGGCCAGGCGGGCCAGGAAAGCGGCCACCGGGGCCGCCGCTCCCCCGGCCGTCGGCAGGGCGCGCCCGGTCACCGATGCGAGCGTCGCCGACGGTACGTTCGGGACGTACCCGGGAAGCCGGAACAGCGGTGCCGCTGCTCCAAGAAGAACGGGTGCCGCAGGTCGGTCACGACCAGATCGCCCGGGAGCAGGGAAGGGGGCGCTGCGCCCGTCCTGTGTCAGGGCAATGGTTCCGTCCTGCTGGAGGGCGACGGCGGTTCCACCGGCGCGATCACGCGCGGCGAGCCGGGGCGTCCGGCTCAGCCGGACGCGGTCCGGCGCCAGTGACAGCACGCGCAGGTAGCCTAGGCGCCGTACGTCCAGGGTGCCGGTGCAGTCGTCCCCCTGGCGCGCTCATACCTGTACGGCGGCGGCCAGGGCATGCGCAGTCGCGTCCCGCTCGCGGCGAGCCGATCGGCACCGGCCGGGGCGGTTACCTCGTCGTCGTCAATGTGCACAAGTGACAGCTCGTTGGCGGGGATACCAGGCGGTCAGGGCCAGTGTCGGCGGCGGAGGCGACGGGATATTAGGTCCGTCGACTGCCCCCTCTACACGGGAGCGCATGGAGCCGTGTCGTGTGCACGTCGTCGGCACGTCAGTAGAGTGCGACGGTGACCTCCCCATCGGAAGACGCGTCGCCGCCGATCGGCGATGGAGACCGCGATACGGCCGTCCGGCGCCTGCAGGACGCGTACACCCAAGGTGTGATCTCCCACGAAGAGTTGGATGATCGCCTCCAGCAAGCGCTCACCGCCACGGTGCACAGTGAGCTCGCGTCGGCTCTCGCCTCGCTGCCGGAGGAGCACCCGGGCACCACATCGACGATCGCCGCCGCCGGCGGGCGGATCCGGCGGCGAGGCGCATGGCGGGTGCCCCGGGTCCTCAAAGTCGCGTCCGCCTACGGAACGGTCCGTCTGGATCTGTCGCGGGCGATCGTCGAGCATCCGGTCGTCGACATCGAGCTGCGGCTCGGGACCGGCGGGGCCCGGATCACCGTGCCTCGCGACGCGGTCGTCGACGTCGAGGGCCTGCAAACCGGCTGGAAGGACCTGCGCTACCGGGCTCCGCGGCATGCCCGCCCGGGCGGACCCAAGATACGCATCTCCGGGACCATGGGTTTCGGACGACTGCGGATCCGCCACGCTTGGCGTTGAGGCCCCACTCCGGTACCCCGTCCGGCCTGAGACACAGCGGCCCGCGACTCGACCGGCTCCTCTCGTCGAACGAAGGCGAAGGAAGCGACCGTGCGTTGCCCCCGTCGCGGCCCGGGTCCTCCCCATCCTTCCGCGAGTTGGCGCGGCACGACCAGACCGGGAGGACGGGCCGTGGCTTCTCGGACGACAACATCCGCGTCGCACGTCGGCGGCCCACCGAGGCCGCAGCGCCGGCCGAGGCATTGGACCGGCGGCAACGATGGTGGATACGGCCCGGTGGCCTCGCAGTGGCCGAAGGAGCGCCGACGCGACCGGCGTGTCCCGCACGGCCCACCGGGTCCGGGGTCCTGGCGGACATCCGGTGCTGTGAGCGGACGGATGCACCCGGTCCGACGGCGGTGAGAACCGCATGAGCGATCCCGGAGGCCGGGCAACCCGCGCACCGGGCGTGAGAGGGTCACGCCGTGTCCATCACGCTGCATGACTCCGACGGCGTGCACTCGCTGACCAGGGATGCCGGCGGTCTGATTGCCGACGCAGCAGCAACTGCCGTCGATCATGAGCCGAACGGGTACTTCTGGGCAGGTCTCGTGCGGTTTGCCTGGCCGTACACCGCTGAGCGCCTCGTTTTCGACAGCGAGGCCGGTTCGTTCTGCGCGGCCGGAAGTCCGAGCGACCTCGCGCGCCTCAAGGCCGCCGTTGAATCCGTCATCACGAGGCCAAGGCAGTGCGGGACATCGTTACGCTGCCGCGCGTCGAGTACGAACTCGCTCCGCCCGGGACGATGCTGATCGGTTCCATCCACATGCTGACCGAGCGGGCGAGGGGGAACGGCGACACGGCGCTCGACGCACTCGACGCCGGCCTCGGCCGGTCGGCCGACTGTCGGGGAGCCGCGGTGTACCCCGACGGCCTACCTCCCGGTACGAACAGCGACCGCCTGACACGCTGAGTGCAAGGGCGATGGCAAGGGCGGTGGTGACTCGGGGCGAAGGGCGGCGCGAAGGCGATGGCAGATGACGGATGATGCGGGGATGACCGCTGATCCCCGCGCCCGGTCGTTCGACACGGCCGCCGCCCAGTACGCGTCCGCCCGGCCCTCCTATCCGCCCGCCCTCTTGGACGCCGTCGAGGAACTCTCCGGGCGACGCCTCGTCGGCGCCCGCGTCGCCGACGTCGGGGCGGGTACCGGGATCGCCACCGCGTTGCTGTGCGCGAGAGGCGCCGAGGTGATCGCCGTCGAACCCGGTGCGGCCATGGCCCGGCAATGCCGAGAGGCGCTGCCCGGGGTGCCGGTCGTGCTCGGTGACGGCAACGCGCTGCCGCTGGTCGGCTCTTCCTTCGACCTCGTCACGTACGCGCAGTCCTGGCAGTGGACCCATCCGGCCCAGTCCGTCCCCGAGGCGCTGCGCGTCCTGCGTCCGGCCGGTGCGCTGGCCATCTGGTGGAACACCACCGCCTTCGACGTGCCGTGGATCCGCGCGCAGCGGGAGCGCATCGCGCGTGCCACGCGTGGGACCGCGCCGGCTCCCGCCACCCGGCCCGGTGACGAGGACGCCGTCCGGCTGGCCGGGCTGACCGGACTGCGGGTCGCACGGCGCCAGTTGCGCTGGAGCCGGACGGTCTCCCTCGACGTCCATCTCGGCAACATCGGCAGCCGGTCGGCGTTCCTCCTCCTGGACGAGGGGCGTCGGCGGGCGTTCTTCGCGGCCGAACGGGCGGTGCTGCGGGCAGCCTTCCCTGACGAGGTGGTCGAGGAGACGTACGTCGTCGACTTGCTGGTCGCCCTTCGTCCGTGAGTCCTTCCGGCGGCGGCCGACTCCGCGGGTCGGCGGCGCCCGGCTCTACGGGTTAAGGCGCCGTGCTGCACGGTCAGTTGTGTCATGCATCATGGCTGTCCGCCGGCGTTCTGGCGGGTGCGCCGAGGTGGAGCGCAGTGGCCGCGGCTTCGGGCTTCGTGGCATCCGGGCCGCGTTTCCGAGACGCGTGCCTTGTCCCGTCCCACCCGTCCCACCCGTCGGAACCGCCGGCACCCGCCGGTAACCACCGGCACCGCCAGGCACCGCCCAATCAGTTCTCGGGCACGTCTCACCTCTCCGCCCGTCGTGGAGGGGGAGTCCCACCCCTTCACCGTTTCCCGGGGTGCCGCCCCGGACCCCGGCATCGCGGCTTCGCCGCGAGGTCCTCAAACGCCGGACGGGCTGAAGTGCGCCCCCTCCCCGGCGCCACCACTGACCCACGCACCACCCGAACACCGGTCCGGGCCCTGCCGCATCCGCCGACACCTGCCGGGGCACGGTCCACAGGCCCGTAGAAAAAAGCTGAATCACCGCGTTTTCCGCCCGATATTCCCCTCCAGGCGCTGAAACTCCGCGCCTTTCGGCGGAAAACCGAATGTCAGCCCGAATGCGTACCGGCCATTGTGCGCGACTTCCGAACCCCGCAACGGGAGTTGACAGAGGGGACGAGTCGGTCCCACGAGACACCGGAGACGAGGACGTGCGGCGCTTCCGGGACCTCTGGGACGCGGGTCGCACAGCGATACGGGGCCCGCACCCCGCCGCCCCTGGCAGGGAACGGTGTACACATCCCTGGTCCCCTTCCTCGGGAGACCGGCCGCGGGGCAGATTTGGCGGCGCCGTACGGCATCTCTCACCGCCACACGACACCCCCACCCCCACGCCCACGTCCACGCAACACCCCTCACCCACAACCAACGGAAAGAGGCGGGCCATGCGCGGCGACATCACCTTCTCGACGAGCATCGACGAATTTCAGCAGCGGATCCGGACCTGGTACGACCAGAACCACGACAACTTCGCATCCTTGTACGACGACGCGATCAAGCACGTCGTACCCTGCCCGGAGAAAAAGAACTCCGAGG
Source organism: Streptomyces sp. CA-181903 (assembly GCF_050937075.1). NCBI lineage: Bacteria > Bacillati > Actinomycetota > Actinomycetes > Kitasatosporales > Streptomycetaceae > Streptomyces > Streptomyces sp. CA-181903. The sequence goes on along the minus strand of NZ_JBNJLY010000001.1, from coordinate 6,434,210 downwards.
TCTATTACGACTGGCAGGGCGCGGACATCCGGCGCCTCTGCGACTTCTTCGGGGAATGGTACGACTGGAGGTCGGGGGTCGGGAACGGCCTCGACTACATCGAGAAGTTCAGCTGGATCAACTACCTGAACGACGCCGGCATGACCTTCGTGACCTCCGGTCCCGGCTACGCGATGACCGCCGACTTCACCCACCTGCAGGGCAGCCAGATGGACGACCCGCGATCCAGGGAACTCGTCGACTCATGGGTCCGGGAGCTCGGTTCGAAGCGCATGGACGACTACAAGGTCAGGGACTGGCCGAACTTCAACGAGTTCTTCGTCCGGGAGATCAAGGAGGACCGGCGCCCGATCGCCGCGAAGGACGACGACACGGTGGTCGTCGCCCCCGCCGACTGCGTCATCAATATGATCGTCGACGAACTGGGGCCACACACGGGGATTCCCGTCAAAACGGTGAGCATGAACGTCGGAAAACTGCTCGACCACTCCGAATACGCCGAGAAGTTCATCGGCGGCACGGCGGTGTCGTGCATCCTGATGCCCGACAGCTACCACTGGTACCACGCCCCGGTGGCCGGCGAGGTGGTGGCCGCCCGGGACGACATCGGCGGCTGCTACTACGGAATGCGGGACTTTCCCGGCCTGCTCGACAAGGGGAACGTCGGATACGGCTACGACTACTCGATGTTCGAGGACTTCCGCCGGGGATACGTCATCATCAAGACGCAGTACCAGAACGCCTACGGCGGTCCGGACGGGGAGGGATACGTCGGCCTCGTGCCCGTCGGCCTCAACTCGATCGCGTCCGTGAACTTCCTGCCGAAGTTCACCGAGCCCCGCGTGGAGCCGGTCAGGGTGGAAAAGGGCGAGCGGATCGGGAACTTCAAGTACGGCGGCTCGCTCAACATCCTCCTCTTCGAAAAGGGGCGGTTCCCCGCACTTCAATTGCTCCAGGGGCAGCGCATCGGCGTCCTGGAGCCGCGGGAGCGGACGGAGAAGCTGTTCACCGACGCGTTCCGCACCCGCTCCCGGCGCGTCCGCCCGTTCTCCCCCTGACCCGGCGCGAGCCCTCCCCGCAAGCCGGGCGAGGCGCCGCGGGGGCCGGGCCGGGGAGGCTGTGCCGCGTACGGGAAAAGGAGATGCGCCGCCCCGGGCCCGCCGGTTACCGTTCACCACATGTCGACGCCCCGAATTTCCTAGCTCAGGACCCGCTTCCGCACCAGAAGTCCGTCCTTGAGCTTATTCGGAGCGTCACCTCATGCTTACCGTTCGCGGTGTCGAGCTGCGCGCGGCCGCGCGGCTGCTGCTGTCCGACATCTCCTTCACCGTCTCCCCCGGCGACCGCATCGGCCTGGTCGGCCGCAACGGCGCGGGGAAGACCACCCTGATGACCGTCCTCGCCGGCCGCGCGCGGCCCGCCGCCGGGAGCGTGCTGGCCACCGGGCCGGTCGGTTTCCTCGCCCAGGACTCCCGGGCCGCCGATCCGGAGGCGACCGTCACCGACCGGATCCTGTCCGCGCGCGGCCTCGACCGTGCCCTGAGCGCGCTGCGGGACGCGGAGGCCGCGATGTCCGCCTCCGCCACGTCCTCCGTCGCATCCTCCTCCGTGGCATCCGTCCCAGCCTCCGCATCCGCCGAACTGGACCGGGCCATGCGGGCGTACGCCCGCGCCGAGGCCGCCTTCCAGGCCGGCGGCGGGTACGCGGCCGAGGCGGAGGCGGCCCGGGTGGCGGCCGGGCTCGGGCTGCCCGACGAGGCGCTGGGCCGGCCGGTCGGCACCCTGTCGGGCGGGCAGCGGCGCCGGGTGGAGCTGGCCCGGATCCTGTTCGCCGGCCACGACGGCACCCTGCTGCTCGACGAGCCGACCAACCACCTCGACGCCGACTCCGCCGCCTGGCTGCGCGACTTCCTCCGCGACCATCAGGGCGGCCTGGTGGTGATCAGCCACGACACACGGCTGCTGGACGCCGTCGTCAACCGCGTGTTCCACCTCGACCCCGGCCGGGCGACGATCGACGTCCACAACACCGGCTGGGGCACGTACCTGGCCCAGCGGGCGGCCGACGAACGGCGCCGCGCCCGGGAGCGGGCCAACGCCGAGCGGAAGGCCGCCGCCCTGCACGCGCAGGCGGACCGGATGAAGGCCAGGTCCGCCACCGCCGTGACGGCCCGGAGCATGAGCCGGCGGGCCGACCGCATGCTCGCCGGGCTGGAGCCGGCCCGGCGGGTGGAGAAGACCGCCCGGATCCGGCTGCCCGAACCGGAGCCGTGCGGCCGGGTGCCGCTCGGCGCGATCAGTCTGACCAAGTCCTACGGCGGCCGGCCCGTCCTCGACGGGGTCGACCTCGCCGTGGACCGGGGCAGCCGCCTGGTGGTCCTCGGGCTCAACGGCGCGGGCAAGACGACGCTGCTGCGCGTCCTGGCCGGCGAGGTGGCGCCCGACGCGGGCCGGGTGGTGCGCGGACACGGGCTGCGGCTGGGCTACTTCGCCCAGGAACACGACACCCTCGACCCCGCCCGCACGGTCCTCCACCACCTGGCGACCACCGCGCCGCACCTGACGGACGGCGAACTCCGGTCCGTACTCGGGGCGTTCCTGTTCACCGGGGACGACGCGGACAAACCCGTCGGGGTGCTGTCCGGCGGGGAGAAGACCCGTCTGGCGCTGGCCGGACTGGTCCACTCCGGCGCCAACGTGCTGCTGCTGGACGAGCCGACCAACAACCTCGACCCCGCCTCCCGCGGCGAGGTCCTGGCCGCGGTCGGCTCCTACCCGGGCGCGGTCGTCATGGTCACCCACGACGAGGGCGCCATCGACGCCCTCCGCCCCGACCGCGTCCTGCTGCTGCCGGACGCGGACGAGGACTTGTGGAGCGAGGAGTACCGGGAGCTGGTCGCCCTGTCCTGAAGGTCCGGGGCGGCCCGCCCCCTCCGGGCCGTCCCGCCCGCCCACGATGCGGCCCACGACGATCACGTACGAGTGGCGCGGTGACTTCGCCGACACGGCCGCCGACGCACTCCACGCGGAGGCGTTCGGCCACCCGAGGACGCCCCTCGGTCTCCGGGCGCGGGTGCGCCGCCACAGCCTCGGCTGGGTCTGCGCCCACCGGGACGGCAGGCTCGTGGGGTTCGTCAACGTCGCCTGGGACGGCGGCGCCCACGCCTTCCTCCTCGACACGATGGTCACCGGGGACCAGCGCCGGGCCGGCGTCGGGGCCGAACTCGTGGCGACGGCCGTGCGCGGTGCCCGCGCGGCGGACTGCGTGTGGCCGCACGTCGACTTCGACGAGCACCTGCGCCCGTTCCACCTCGACGCCTGCTGCTTCACGGCGACGGAGGCCGGGCTCGTCGCACTGCGCTGAACGGCCCGTGCCGGAGCGGGAGTCCGGCTCCCGCCCCGGCAGGCACCCCGCCCGTCACGCCCCCACGTACTCCGCCAGGTGCTCCCCCGTCAGCGTCGAACGCGCGGCGACGAGGTCCGCGGGCGTGCCCTCGAAGACGATCCGGCCGCCGTCGTGGCCCGCGCCGGGGCCCAGGTCGATGATCCAGTCGGCGTGGGCCATGACGGCCTGGTGGTGTTCGACGACGATGACGGACGCGCCGGAGTCGACGAGCCGGTCGAGCAGCGCGAGCAGCTGCTCGACGTCGGCGAGGTGGAGGCCGGCGGTCGGCTCGTCGAGGACGTACACGGACGGGCCGCCGCTCTTCTCCGCCAGGTGCGTGGCGAGCTTCAGCCGCTGCCGCTCGCCGCCGGAGAGGGTGGTGAGCGGCTGGCCGAGGGTGAGGTAGCCGAGGCCGACGTCGGAGAGGCGGCGCAGGATGCGGTGCGCGGCCGGGGTGCGGGCGTCGCCCGCGGCGAAGAACTCCTCGGCCTCGGTCACCGGCATGGCCAGCACCTCGCTGATGTCCCGGCCGCCGAGGCGGTATTCGAGCACCGACGCGTCGAACCGCTTGCCGTCGCAGTCCTCGCAGGTGGCGGCGGTGCCGGCCATCATCGCCAGGTCGGTGAAGACGACTCCGGCGCCGCCGCAGGCGGGGCAGGCGCCCTCCGAATTGGCGCTGAACAGCGCGGGTTTGACGCCGTTGGCCTTGGCGAACGCCTTGCGGACCGGTTCGAGCAGCCCGGTGTACGTCGCCGGGTTGCTCCGCCGGGAGCCGCGGATCGGGGCCTGGTCGACGGAGACGACGCCCGCGCCCGCCGGGATCGAGCCGTGCACCAGCGAGCTCTTGCCCGACCCGGCGACGCCGGTGACGGCGACGAGCACGCCGAGCGGGATGTCGACGTCGACGCCGCGCAGGTTGTGTGCCGTCGCCCCGCGCACGGGCAGCGTGCCGGTGGGTTCGCGCACGGTCTTCTTGAGGCCGACCCGGTCGTCGAGGTGCCGGCCGGTGAGGGTGCCGGCGGTCCGCAGCCCCGCCACCGTCCCCTCGTAGCAGATCGTGCCGCCCTCCGCGCCGGCGCCGGGGCCGAGGTCGACGACGTGGTCGGCGATCGCGATCACCTCGGGCTTGTGCTCCACCACGAGCACCGTGTTGCCCTTGTCCCGGAGCCGCAGCAGCAGGCCGTTCATCCGGGCGATGTCGTGCGGGTGCAGGCCGATGGTCGGCTCGTCGAAGACGTAGGTGACGTCGGTGAGCGACGAGCCGAGGTGGCGGACCATCTTGACGCGCTGCGCCTCGCCGCCGGACAGCGTGCCGGCCGGCCGGTCCAGCGAGAGGTAGCCGAGGCCGATCTCCACGAACGAGTCGAGGCTGTGGGCGAGTTTGCCGAGCAGCGGCGCCACCGACGGCTCGTCGAGGCCGCGTACCCAGTCGGCCAGGTCGCTGACCTGCATCGCGCAGGCGTCGGCGATCCCGATCCCCTGGATCTTCGAGGACCGGGCCGCCGCGTTGAGCCGGGTGCCGTCGCAGTCCGGACAGGTGGTGAAGGTGACCGCGCGGTCCACGAATTCCCGGATGTGCGGCTGCATCGCCTCCCGGTCCTTGGCCAGCATCGACTTCCGGATGCGCGGGAGGAGGCCCTCGTAGGTCATGTTGATGCCCGCGATCTTCATCCTGGTCGGCTCGCGGTGCAGCAGGTCGTACCGTTCCTTCTCGGTGAACTCGCGGACCGGCTTGTCCGGGTCGTAGAGCCCGGACTCGGTGTAGAGGCGGTGGTTCCAGCCGCCCGCCTTGTAGCCGGGGACGGCGAGCGCGCCCTCGGCGAGGGACTTGGTGTCGTCGAGGAGCTGCGCGACGTCGAGATCGGTGACGCTGCCCCGGCCCTCGCAGCGCGCGCACATGCCGCCGGTGCGGGAGAAGGTGACCTTCTCGGCCTTCTTCGTGCCGCGGTCGACGGTGATCGCGCCGCTCGCCCGGACGGACGGGGTGTTGAAGGCGAACGCGCCGGGCGGGCCGACGTGCGGCTGCCCGAGGCGGCTGAAGAGGATCCGCAGCATCGCGTTGACGTCGGTGGCGGTGCCCACCGTGGAACGCGGGTCGGCGCCCATCGGCTGCTGGTCGACGATGATCGCGGTGGTCAGCCCCTCCAGGACGTCCACCTCGGGCCGGGCCAGGGTCGGCATGAAGCCCTGGACGAAGGCGCTGTAGGTTTCGTTGATCAGCCGCTGCGACTCGGCGGCGATCGTGTCGAACACCAGCGAGCTCTTGCCCGAGCCGGAGACTCCGGTGAACACGGTCAGCCGGCGCTTGGGAATCTCGACGGCGACGTCCTTGAGGTTGTTCTCGCGCGCGCCGTGCACCCGGATCAGGTCGTGGACGTCGGCGACGTGCGGGGAGGACGGGGGCGGGGTCGTGCTCGTGGCCTTGCTCATCGTTTCTCCATCCGTGAGGCGGGGCCCGTCCGCGTCCGGTGCCGCCCGGCGGAACGGCGGCGGGCCCGGCGGGCGCGCCCTGGTCCGGGGCGTGCGGAACACAGGGCTCGCGGCCGTACCCGCGGGCGGGGCGGGACGCGGTGGCCGGCTGGGTGGACAGGGGTGTACGGACGTGCGGTACGGGCGGGGCCTCCGGCCGGGTGCGGCACCGGCGGGGCGGGGCGAAGGCGGGAGCGGACTCGCGCCCGGGCCGTCGGGGCCCGCGGCGCATCCCGGTGCTCCCGGCCGCGGGCCCGACAATACTCCCCGCCGCCCCGCTTGGGGTCACCTCTCACATCACCTCGGCCACAGGCACCACAGTGGTTATGAGACGCGGGTTCGGGCGGGCGTCCGGCCGGCGGGGCGGTGTCCGACCCCCGTGCCATCCTGGACGGCGTGACCCTGGAAGACCTGGCGAGGCTGCGCCGCGCCCGCGACACGATCGACCGCGACTACGCGCTGCCCCTGGACGTACCGGCGCTGGCGGCCGTCGCCCTCATGTCGCCCGGCCATTTCTCCCGCAGCTTCCGCGCCGCCTTCGGCGAGACGCCGTACAGCTACCTGATGACCCGCCGTGTCGAACGGGCGAAGGCGCTGCTGCGGCGAGGCGACCTGAGCGTGACGGAGGTCTGCTTCGCGGTCGGCTGCACCTCGCTCGGGTCGTTCAGCTCCCGCTTCACCGAGCTGGTCGGCGAGAGCCCGAGCGCGTACCGGGGGCGGGCCCACGAGGCGGGCGCCGCGATACCGGCGTGCGTCGCCAAGATCCTCACCCGGCCGCTCCGGTACGGCGACCCGGCCAGGGAGCCGGTCAGCGAACCGGTCAGGGAGCCGGTCAGCGAACCGGTCAGGGAACCGGTCAGGATCGGAGAAGCGCGATCGGCCGCGGCCTCGTAGCGTCGAGGGCATGGACATCAAGCTTTCCCAGTGCTTCATCGCCGTCGACGACCACGACAAAGCCCTCGCCTTCTACCGCGACGCCCTCGGACTGGAGGTGCGCAACGACGTCGGTTTCGAGGGGATGCGCTGGGTGACCGTCGGGTCGCCCGCGCAGCCGGACGTGGAGATCGTCCTCGAACCGCCGGCCGCCAACCCCAACGCCTCCCCCGCCGACCGCCAGGCCATGGCGGAGCTCCTGGCCAAGGGCATGCTGCGCGGCGTGATCTTCTCCACCGACGACTGCGACGCCACCTTCGAGCGCATCCGCGCCACCGGCGCCGACGTCCTCCAGGAGCCCATCGACCAGCCCTACGGCGTCCGCGACTGCGCCTTCCGCGACCCGGCGGGCAACATGCTGCGCTTCACACAGGCGCGGAAGGACCGCTGAGGGCGGGGGCGAAGGACCGCTGAGGGCGGGAGCGGAGGGCGGGGGCGGGGCGCCGACGGCCTGGGGCCGGGGGCGTGGCGCTCGGGGCGTGCCGCTCGGGGGCGTGGCGCTCAGGGCGTGCCGCTCGGGGCGCGACGGCCGCCGGACCGTGCGGGCGCGGACCGTCCAGGGTCGGACCGTGCGAGCGCGGACCGTGCGCCCGCGGAACCCACGGCCGTAGGCCCCCCGGGCGCGGATTCACGCCCGTGGGCCCCGCCGGCGCGGGTTTCGCCGCCGCCGGTCCTACGCCCGCGTGATCCGGTCGCGCAGCCAGGACGCGATGTGGTCGCGCGCCGTCCCGGCCAGGGCCGTGGGGTGGCCCGTGAAGCCGTGGGGTGCCTCCGGGTAGACCCGGAGGTCGACGTCGTTGCCGGCTGCCGACAGCCGGCCCGCCAGCGCCAGGTTGTCTTCCAGCAGCACGTCCTCGGCGCCGACGACCAGCAGCGTCGGGGGCAGCCCGCCGAGGTCGCCGTACAAGGGCGAGAGGTCGGGGACGGTGCGGTCCGCCACGTGTCCGGCGTACGCCCGGAGGAAGTACTCGTCCGCGATGCGGCGGCCGGCCGGGGTCCGCGCGCTCAGGTCGTAGGTGCCGAACCGGAGCGCGGCGCCGGTGAACCGGCCGACGGCGCCCCGGTCCCGCAGCCGGAGGAGGGTGACCAGGGCGAGGGTCGCGCCGGCGGAGCTCCCGCCGATGGCCAGCCGGGACGTTCCGAAGCGGGCGCCGGCTTCCTCGACGAGCCAGAGCGCCGCCGCCTCGCAGTCGTCGGGCGCCGCCGGCCAGGGGTGTTCGGGGGCCAGCCGGTAGTCGACGCTGACGACGGCGACGCCCAGGGCGTCCGCGAGCTCACGGTTGCGCACGTCTCCGTGCGCCGCCGAGTCCATGTAGAAGCCGCCGCCGTGGATGTCCAGGTAGACGCCGCGCGGCGGACCGCCGGACGGCATGAGGATCCGCACGGGGACGCGCACCCCCGCGGCCCCGGCCGTCTCCTCGGCGGCGGGCGGTTCGGCGGCGCGCGGGGCGGGCCTCCGCGCCCGTACCTCCCGGAGCTCCTCCCACGAGCCGGGGCCGCGGCCGGCCGGTCGCGTCCGGTAGAACTCCCGGGCTTCTCCGACCTGCTCCGCGGGTACCTCGGCGAACAGTGCTTCCAGCGCGAATCGCACGCGCCCTCCTCATCGCTCGGGGACAATCGGGGTCACTCGGGGTCACTCGGGGTCACTCGGGGTCACTCGGGGTCTCGGCTCGGCCGTACGCTACCTCCGGCCCGCGCCGCCCGGTCCGGCAGCCCGCGGCTCACACCCCCGCCCCGTGGATCGCCGTGGACCTCCCCGTCAGCGGGAGCCCCGTGGCGCCGTGCCGGGCCGCGATGATCTCGGCGGCGATGGAGAGGGCCGTCTCCTCGGGGGTGCGGCCGCCCAGGTCGAGGCCGATGGGGGCGCGGAGGCGGGACAACTCGGCGTCCGTGACGCCCGCTTCGCGGAGGCGCCGGACGCGGTCGGCGTGGGTACGGACCGAGCCCATGGCGCCGATGAAGGCGGCCGGGAGGCGGAGGGCGACCCGGAGCAGCGGCACGTCGAACTTGGCGTCGTGGGTGAGGACGCACAGCGCCGTGCGAGCGTCGGTGGACGTGCGGCGGAGGTAGCGGTGCGGCCAGTCGACCACGACCTCGTCCGCCTCCGGGAAGCGGGCCGCCGTGGTGAAGACCGGTCGCGCGTCGCAGACGGTGACGTGGTAGCCGAGGAACTTGCCGACGCGGACCAGCGCCGCCGTGAAGTCGACCGCGCCGAAGACGATCAGGCGCGGCGGTTCGAGGCCGGACTCGACGAGGAGCGTCACGTCGCCGCCGGGGCAGAGCGTGCCGTCCGGGGAGAGTTCGACGGTGCCGGTGCGGCCCGCGCCGAGCAGGGCGTGGGCCTGGGCCGCGGCGGCGCGGTCGAGCTCCGGCGGGCCGCCGAGGCCGCCCTCGTGCGTGCCGTCGGGGCGGACGAGCAGGGCGCCGGACCGGAGGGCGGCCGGGCCCCGGGCGACGCGGGCCAAGGCCACCGGCTCGCCGCGGGCGGCGGCCGTCAGGGCGCGGGCGAGGACGGCGCGCCCGGGGGCGGCCGCCGGGTAGGGGGCGACCAGCACCTCCAGCGTCCCGCCGCAGGTCAGGCCGACGGCGAACGCGTCGTCGTCGCTGTATCCGAAGCTCTCCCGCAGCACCGTCCCGTCCCGCAGCGCCTGGACGCACAGGTCGTACACCGCCGCCTCGACGCACCCCCCGGAGACGGAGCCGACGGCCCGGCCGCCGTCGTCGACGGCCAGGGCGGCGCCGGGGCCGCGCGGGGCGCTGCCGGTGACGGAGACGACGGTGGCGACGGCGAAGCCGCGGCCCTCGGCGGCCCAGGCGGCCAGGTCGTCAGCGATGTCCAGCACGGTCCTCCTCCACGGGCGCGGCGGACACGGGCGCGGCGGGCACAGGTGCCGCGGCGCCGGTCAGGACGCGGTCGGGGCGGATCGGCAGGTCGCGGTGGCGGACGCCGGTCGCGTGCCAGACGGCGTTGGCGACGGCCGCCGCGGAGCCGACCGTCCCGATCTCGCCGATGCCCTTGATGCCGACCGGGTCGTCCGGATCCGGGTCGTCCAGCCAGTCGACCTCGATGGCGGGGACGTCCGCGTGGGCCGCGACGTGGTAGCCGGCGAGGTCCGCGTTGACGAGGCCGCCGGTGGCGGTGTCGCGGACGGCCTCCTCGTGCAGGGCCATGGACAGGCCCCAGACCATGCCGCCGGTGAGCTGGTTGCGGGCGGTGAGCGGGTTGACGATCCGCCCGGCGGCGAAGACGCCGAGCATCCGGCGGACGCGGATCTCGCCGCTGCCCGGGTCGACGGCGACCTCCGCGAACTGGGCTCCGTAGGCGTGCCGTTCGTACGCGGCGAGGGCCCGGACCGCCTCCTCCGTGCTGGCGCGGACGGTGAGGCCGCCGGGCGGGATGTCGGCCCGGGGGTGAGGCGTTCGCGCAGGTCGTGTGCTGCGAGGCGGACGGCCCAGCCCCAGGAGCGGGTGCCCATGGAGCCGCCGGCGACCCACGCGTCGCCGAAGTCGCTGTCGGCGATGAGGACGCGGACCCGGTCCGGGCCCACCTCCAGTGCGTCGGCGGCGAGTTGGGTGAGGGCGGTGCGGGCCCCGGTGCCGATGTCGGCGGCGGCGATGCGGACGGTGAAGGTGCCGTCGGGGTGCGCCGTCGCGGTGGCGGTCGCCGGGAAGGCGCCGGTGAAGAAGGACGACGCCGCCGTGCCGGTGCCGACGAGCCAGCGGCCGTCGCGGCGGACGCCCGGCCGCGGGTCGCGCCCGGCCCAGCCGAACCGGCGGGCGCCCTCGGTGAAGCAGTCGGTCAGCCGGCGCCCGGCGAAGGGCAGTCCGGAGACGGGACCGGCGGCGGGCTCGTTGCGGGCACGCAGCACGATCGGGTCCAGGCCGCAGCGCTCGGCCAGTTCGTCGAGGGCGCACTCCAGCGCGAACGATCCGGGGGCCTCGCCGGGCGCCCGCATGTAGGTGGGCGTGGGGATGTCCAGGGGCAGCACCCGGTGGACGGTGCGGTGGCCGCTCGCGTCGTACATGGACCGCCCGTAGGCGGCGCTCGGCTCGACGAACTCGCGCACGGTGGACGTCGCGCTGAACGCGGTGTGCTCCAGGGCGCGCAGCCGGCCGTCCGGGCCGGCGCCCAGCCGGACGCGCTGGAGGGTGGCGCTGCGGTGGCCGATCAGCGAGAACATCTGCTGCCGGGTGAGCGCGACCCGGACCGGCCGGCCGAGCACGGTCGCCGCCATCGCCGCGAGGACGACGTGCGGACGCGCCTGCGCCTTGCTGCCGAATCCGCCGCCCACGTGCTCGGACCGCAGCCGCACCACCTCCGGTTCGAGGCCGAGGAGCTGCGCGAGGTCCCGGGCGGTCGCGTACGCGCCCTGGCTGGAGTCGACGACCTCCAGCCGCCCGTCGTCCCACCGCGCCATGGCCGCGTGCGGCTCCATCGGGTTGTGGTGTTCCTCGGGGGTGGTGTACCAGGCGTCCAGCACGGTGTCGGACGCGGCGAGTTCGGCCTCCACGTCGCCCTTGTCGGTGCTGCCCGGTCCCATGGCCGTGGTCTCGGGCGGGTAGCTGTCCGGGTGGTCGGGGCGGAGGCGTACGTCGTGCGGCTCGGTGTCGTACGTGACGACGAGCGCCTCCGCGGCCTCCCTGGCCTGCTCGGGCGTCTCGGCGACGACGCAGGCGACGGGCCAGCCCATGTGCGGTACCCGGTCGTGCTGGAGGATCCGCGCGGTGGCGTCGGGCCCGAACGTGCCGACGAAGTCCTCTTTGAGGCGCGGCGCGTTGCCGTGGTGCAGGACGGTGAGGACGCCGGGCAGCGCCAGGACGGCGGCGGCGTCGACGGTACGGATCCGGCCGCGCGCCACGGTGGACAGCACGATCCAGCCGTGGGCGAGGCCGTCGGCGGGGTGGTCGGCGGCGTAGCGGGCGGCGCCGGTGACCTTGTCGCGTCCTTCGAGGCGGAGGTGCGACGCGCCTACGGCGGGGGCCGGGCGGGAGGTGGGGGTGTTCGTCGCCGTGGTCATCGGGCGGCCGCCTCCTCGGCGAGTTCGGTCAGGGTGCGGACGGTCAGGTGGCGCAGCAGCGGGAGTTTGTGGCCGTTGTGCGGGAGGGGCCGGGCGGCGGCCAGTTCGGCGTCGGCCGCCGCGGCGAACGCGGCGGCGTCGGCCGGGGCCCCGGCCAGGGCGCGTTCCGCCCGGCGGGCGCGCCAGGGGTGGGAGGCGACCGCGCCGAAGGCGAGCCGCGCCTCGTGGACGACGCCGTCGCGGACGTCGAGGGCGGCGGCGAGCGAGCCGGTCGCGAAGGCGTACGACGCGCGGTCGCGCACCTTGCGGTAGCGGGACGGGCCGGGTGGCGCGGGCGGCAGGACGACGCCGGTGACCAGCGCGCCGGGCGGCAGCGCGGTCTCCTCGTGCGGGGTGCTGCCCACCGGCCGGTAGAACGCCGGGAGGGGCAGTTCGCCGGGCCCGTCGGCGGTCTCGTAGGTGACGACCGCGTCGAAGGCGGCCAGGGCGACGGCCATGTCGGACGGGTGGACGGCGACGCAGTGCGCGGAGGCGCCGAGGACGGCGTGGTTGCGGTGGTCGCCGGTGAGAGCGGCGCAACCGCTGCCCGGTGTCCGCTTGTTGCAGGCCGTGGCGCCCGCGGCGCCGCCGGTGAAGTAGCCGCAGCGGGTGCGCTGGAGCAGGTTGCCGCCGACGGTCGCCATGTTGCGCAGCTGCCCGGAGGCGCCGGCGAGGACGGCCTGCGTCAACGCCGGGTAGTGGCTTCTCACTTCGGGGTGGGCGGCCAGGTCGCTGTTGGTGACCGTCGCGCCGACGCGCAGGCCCCCGTCGGTGGTGGCCTCGATCCGGTCGAGGGGGAGGTCGCGCAGGTCGACGAGGAGCGCGGGCCGCTCGACGCCGGTCTTCATCAGGTCGACGAGGTTGGTGCCGCCGCCGAGCGGCCGGGCCTCCGGGTCGGCGGCGAGGAGGGCGAGCGCGTCGGCCGTGTCGGCGGCGCGGTGGTAGCGGAACTCCCTCATGCGCCCACCGCCCCGGCCGGCGCCTGCGCCTGCGTGTGTGTCTGCGCCGAGCGCTCGTCCGCGGCCCGGGCGACGGCGCGGACGATCGTCGGGTACGCGCCGCAGCGGCACAGGTTGCCGCTCATCCGCTCCCGGATCTCGGCGTCGGTGAGGTCGGGTGGGCCGGCCTCCGGGCGGACGTCGTCGGTGGCGGCGCTGGGCCAGCCGGCCGCGTGCTCGTCGAGGACGGCGAGGGCCGAGCAGATCTGCCCGGGGGTGCAGTAACCGCACTGGTAGCCGTCGAGTTTGAGGAACGCCTGCTGGACGGGGTGCAGCCGCTCGCCGTCGGCGACGCCCTCGATGGTGGTGATCGCGCGGCCCTCGGCGGCGACGGCGAGCTGGAGGCAGGCCACGGCGCGGCGCCCGTCGAGCAGCACGGTGCAGGCGCCGCACTGGCCTTGGTCGCAGCCCTTCTTGGTGCCGGTCAGGGCGAGGCGCTCGCGCAGGGCGTCGAGGAGGGTGGTGCGGTGGTCGACGGTGAGGGTGTGGGGTTCTCCGTTGACGTGCAGGGTGATGACGCTGGACGTCGGTGCGGTCATGGGGGCCCTTTTCGACACGACGGTTTCGGTACGACGGTTCTGCGGAGCGGTTTTCGGGCGGTGGTCGCCACATGACGGCGCCGGCACGGCGGTCGGCGCCGGCGGATCCCGGAAGCGGCCGGTCCGATGGACCATCGGCCGTTCCGACGGCCGTTCCGACCACTAAAGTGTGCTGTACGTGGACAGTTGTTCCCGCCGATGCGTAGCGGACAACTGTCCGGATATCCGAACCTAGCCGACGGCCGTCGGGCGGGCAAGGGTTTTGAGGGCGCACCAGGACATGGGAAGCGACGGACAGAGGGCGAGGAAGCGCGTGCGGACGACGGTGCCACAGCAGGACGGCGAACCCCCGCCCCGGCGCTCGGGCGACCGCCGCCCGGACGCCCGCCGCGCGGACGCCCGGCGCAACCGCGAGCGCATCCTGGCCGCCGCACTGGCCGAGTTGACGCACTCCCCCGCCGTCGCGCTCAGCACGATCGCGCGGCGGGCGGGCGTCGGCCAGGGCACGCTCTACCGCAACTTCCCCGACCGCGAGGCGCTCATCCTGGAGGTCTACCGCTTCGAGGTGCAGCAGGTCCACGACGCCGCGCGCCACCTCCTCGCGACCCGGCCGCCCGACCGGGCCCTGCGCGAGTGGCTCGACCGGCTGGCCCGGTACGCGGCGGCGAAGGCGGGCCTGGCCGACGCGATGCGCGAGGCCACCCGCGCCCCCGCCACCCCGGCCCGCTGGGGCCACGCCCCGATCACCGCGGCCGTCGAACTCCTCCTGGAGGCCAACGAGAAGGCCGGCACCATCCGCCCGGGGTGACCCCCGACGACCTCCTCCTCGCCATCGCCGGCCTCTGGCACATCGGCGCCCGCGCCGACGCCGGCGAACGCGTCCGGCGCCTCTTCGACCTCGTCACGGACGGCCTGCGGGCGGGCGCGCCCGGGCCGCCCGCCGAACGGACGTGACGGGCCGGAACGGTCACCCCGCCGGAGCGGGCGCGGTCTTCCTACGAGCCCGGTAGGCGGCGGCCTTGATCCTGTCGCCGCAGGACTCCATGCCGCGCCACTGCCGGCGCCGGCCGCGCGAGCGGTCGATGTACACGCGGGTGCACAACGGACTTCCGGACGGCTCGCGGAAAGCGGCCATCCCGGAGTTCACGCTGCGCCGGGGACGCTTCCCTCGGGCGTGGTACGAGCGGACGGCCGAAACGCCGGACGGACAGCGTTCGGCGCGCTGAGGTCCGTCCCTGAAGCCCCGAGGGGCGCCGGTTGGGTCGGCGCCCCTCGGTCACCGCTGCGCGAGTGCCGGTCCAGCGCTGCGCGGACGCCGCCCCCGGTCACCGCTCCGTGGTGCAGTTGCCCTGGACGGTCACCCAGATATTGCTGTCGGGCGTGGTGCCGCTGGCCACCACACCCCAGGGGTAGCAGTTGTGCGGGAGCTTCTGGTTCGCGTTCGCCCGGGCACCGTCCAGCGAGCCGGCTACCCCGGTGACGTAGACGTAGTAGGTGGACGAGCCCGCCGTCACCGCTCCCCGGGCCGGCGCCGCGGTGGCTGCCGACGCCGGGGCGGCCGGCGCCACTCCGGCCAGCAGGGCCGCCGCGACCGCGGCGAGTCCGGCCGTCGCAAACTTTCCGTTCACGGAATCCTCCAAGTTTCGCACGGTGCACGGGAGTCGGGCCGTATGCGAGGAATCTAGGGCAACCTCGCGCGTCACAACAGTGGTTGCACCTTGTGCAAACACGTTTCGTAACTGCCGCCCCAGAGCGGCTGAAACCCCAGCCCGTACCGCGCGCACCCCGTGCCGCACCCCTGCGGCACGGGGGCTCCGCCCCCGCGGGTCCGTCCTCCCCGGGCCCGCGCCGCCGGCGTCGACGACGGCCTCGTCGACCTCATGACGCGCCGCAACCCGCTCCGCTTCCTCACCGGCGCGGAACCCCTCGCTCCCCGGCCGTCCCGCCTCCCCCGTCCCCCGCGTGACCACGGCAGCCGCGCCCGCACGGGCACCTCCCCGCGCCGGGGCGCCCGGCGGCGGCCGCGCGACGGCCCCTCCGGGCCGTCGCCCCTCCCCGCACCCGTCCCGCCCCACGTGTCCCACCTCACCCTTCGCATCACGAACTCCCTTCCGTCCCAACCCCGCACCCTCTAGGCTGACAAGTGCAGCTGGTTCGCCCCGCCCGCCAGACGGGAGCGTCGCAAGAGGGAACCCGGTGGGAATCCGGGACTGCCCCGCAGCGGTGAGCGGGAACGACCGCCGTCATACGCACTGGGCCCGACGCACGGGCCCGGGAAGCGACGGCCAGTAGGTGCCTCGTACGGAATCCGACGGATTCCGTACACAACGGGGCGCGCCCGCGAGTCCGAAGACCTGCCCGCTGCCCGCGCGCGAACCACTCGTGCGTGGACATCCCGGTGACCTCGAGGGCGGGTCGGCGTACATACCAGGCGGACGACCGCGCCGTGCCGCGCGCGCTCGGCCCGTCCGGTTCCGTCACCCTTCGCGCTCTCGTCCCGTCCCGGGATCTCAGGGATCCATCTCGCGAAGGAGATCTCCGTGACCGCCAAGTCCGCAGCCGCGGCAGCACGCGCCACCGTGTACGGCTACCCCCGCCAGGGCCGGAACCGTGAACTCAAGAAGGCGATCGAGGGCTACTGGAAGGGCCGGGTGACGGCCGACGCCCTGCGCGCCACCGCCGCCGGCCTGCGCCGGGACACCTGGGAGCAGTTGGCCGCGGCCGGCCTCCACGAGGTGCCCACCGGCGACTTCTCGTACTACGACCACGTCCTCGACACCACCGTCATGGTCGGCGCGGTCCCCGCGCGCCACCGGGAAGCCGTCGAGGCGGACGCCCTGGCCGGGTACTTCGCGATGGCGCGCGGTACGCAGGACGTGGCGCCGCTGGAGATGACCAAGTGGTTCGACACCAACTACCACTACCTGGTGCCGGAACTGGGCCCGGACACGGTGTTCCGTACCGACTCGGCCAAGCAGGTCGCGGAGTTGAAGGAGGCCCTCGCCCTCGGTCTGGCCGCCGCCCGGCCCGTCCTCGTCGGACCCGTCACCTACCTGCTGCTCGCCAAGCCCGCGCCGGGCGTGGATCCGGACTTCGTCCCGCTCACCCTGCTGGACCGCCTGCTGCCGGTGTACGCGGAGGTGCTGGCCGACCTGCGGGCGGCCGGCGCCGAGTGGGTGCAGCTGGACGAGCCCGCCCTGGTGCAGGACCGCACCCCGGCCGAACTCAACGCCGCCGAGCGCGCCTACCGCGAGCTCGGCGCGCTGCCCGACCGGCCGAAGCTGCTGGTCGCCTCGTACTTCGACCGGCTCGGCGAGGCCCTGCCCGTCCTCGCCAAGGCGCCGGTGGACGGGCTCGCCCTGGACTTCACCGAGGCCGCCGCCGCCAACCTCGACGACCTCGCCGCCGTCGGCGGGCTGCCCGGCAAGCGCCTGGTCGCCGGTGTCGTCAACGGCCGCAACATCTGGGTGAACGACCTGGAGAAATCCCTCGCCACCCTGGGCACGCTGCTCGGCCTGGCGGAGCGGGTGGACGTGGCCGCGTCCTCGTCCCTGCTGCACGTCCCCCTCGACGCCGCCATGGAGCGCGACATCGCGCCGCAGATCCTGCGCTGGCTGGCCTTCGCGCAGCAGAAGACGCGCGAGATCGTCACGCTCGCCAAGGGCCTCGCCCAGGGCACCGACACCATCGCCGCCGAACTGGCTGCCAACCGGGCCGACCTGGCGTCCCGCGCGGCCTCGCCGATCACCCACGACCCGGCCGCCCGCGCCCGCGCCGCCGCCGTCACGGCCGCCGACGCCCGCCGCTCCCTGCCGTACGCCGAGCGCGCCGGCGCGCAGCGCGCCCGCCTCGGCCTGCCGCTGCTGCCGACCACGACCATCGGCTCCTTCCCGCAGACCAGCGAACTCCGCGCCGCCCGCGCCGACCTGCGAGCGGGCCGGATCGACACGGCCGGTTACGAGGAGCGCATCAGGGCCGAGATCCAGGAGGTGATCTCCTTCCAGGAGAAGACCGGCCTGGACGTCCTGGTACACGGCGAGCCCGAACGCAACGACATGGTCCAGTACTTCGCCGAGCGGCTGACGGGCTATCTCGCCACGCAGCACGGCTGGGTGCAGTCGTACGGCACCCGCTACGTCCGCCCGCCGGTCCTGGCCGGCGACATCTCGCGGCCGGAGCCGATGACGGTGCGCTGGACGACGTACGCCCAGTCGCTCACCGGCCGTCCCGTCAAGGGCATGCTCACCGGGCCGGTCACCATGCTCGCCTGGTCGTTCGTCCGCGACGACCAGCCGCTCGCCGACACCGCCCGGCAGGTCGCCCTCGCCCTGCGCGACGAGGTGAACGACCTGGAGGCGGCGGGCACTTCGGTCGTCCAGGTCGACGAGCCGGCCCTGCGCGAGACGCTGCCGCTGCGGGCGGCGGACCGCCCGGCGTACCTGGGGTGGGCTACCGAGGCGTTCCGGCTCACCACCGGCGGGGTACGGCCGGACACCCAGATCCACACGCACATGTGCTACGCCGAGTTCGGGGACGTCGTCCAGGCCATCGACGACCTCGACGCCGACGTCATCAGCCTGGAGGCGGCCCGCTCGCACATGCAGGTCGCGCGCGAACTGGCCGCGCACGGCTACCCGCGCGAGGCCGGGCCCGGGGTGTACGACATCCACTCGCCGCGCGTACCGGGCGCGGAGGAGGCGGCGGAGCTGCTGCGCGCCGGACTGAAGGCGATCCCGGGGAGCGGCTGTGGGTCAACCCGGACTGCGGGCTGAAGACCCGCGGCTGGCCGGAGACCCGGGCGTCGCTGGAGAACCTGGTGACGGCGGCCCGGACCGTCCGCGGGGAGCTGTCCGGGAGCTGAGGCGGGCCGACGGGCCCGCCGGACCGCACGCGGGTGCGGTCCGGCGGGCGGGTTCGGGTCGACGGGCGTGTGCCGTCCGGTGAGCGGGTTCGCTCCGGCGGACCGATGCCGTCCGGCGGGCCAGCGCCGTCCGGCGAACCGCTCCGCCCAACGGGCCCATGCCATCCGGCCGGCGCGTGCGGTCCGGCCGCCGGGTCACACGGCCCCTCCGCCCGGCGTGCCCGCGGAGCGGTCCGCCGTCGAGGTGTCCCGCCCCGATCGTTCCTGTATCGCGCGGATGATCCCGGAGAAGTCCTCCCCGGCCCCCCGTCCCTCGGCGAACGCGGCGTACAACTCGGCCGCGCGCAGCCCGAGGGCGGCGTCCACACCGCCCTCCCGGATGGCGTTGGCGGCGAGGCCGAGGTCCTTGGCCATCAGCGGGGCCGCGAAGCCGGGCCGGTAGTCGTGGTTGGCCGGGCTGGCCGGAACCGGGCCGGGGACCGGACAGTTGACGGTCAGGGCCCAGCACTGCCCGGAGGACGTGGACGCCACGTCGTACAGCGCCTGCTGCGAGAGGCCGAGGCTCTCGCCGAGGACGAAGGCTTCGCTGATGGCGATCATCGATATGCCGAGGATCATGTTGTTGCAGATCTTGGCGGCCTGCCCGGAGCCCGCGGGCCCGCAGTGCACGATCTTGCGGCCCATCGCGGTGAGCACCGGCTCGGCCTGCGCGAACTCCGCCGCTTCGCCACCGGCCATGAAGGTCAGGGTGGCGGCCTCGGCGCCGAACACCCCGCCCGAGACGGGTGCGTCCAGGGCCCGGTGGCCGGCCGCGCGCGCCGCGTCGTGGGCGGCCCGGGCGTCGGCGACGTCGATCGTCGAGCTGTCGACGAACAGGGTGCCGGGCCGGGCCGCGGCCAGCAGCCCGCCATCCGTATAGAGGCCGAGGACGTGCCGGCCCGTCGGCAGCATCGTGAACACCAGCTCCGCGCCGGCGACGGCCTCGGCGGCCGACGCGGCGGGCCGGACGCCGGTTTGGGCGGCGGCCTCGACGGCCTCGGGCAGCAGGTCGTAACCGGTGACCCGATGCCCCGCCTTGACGAGGTTGGCGGCCATCGGCCCGCCCATGTTGCCCAGGCCGATGAAGCCGATGTCCTTGCTTTCCACGGGGGTTGTCGCATTCGCTGGGGTCGCGTTCACCAGGGCACCTCCTGTAGTGGACCGTCGCCGGGGGCCAGGGCGAGCACCCGGCCGTCGCCGAGCGGGACGAAGAAGCGGCCGACGCCTTCGGCGGAGACGTCGGCGGGCGTGACGGGCGTCCGGCGCGGGTCGGCCGACTCGCCCTCCGGGGACGACGTGACGAAGCCGGGGAGAGCTCCGTGGGCAGGCCGGCGGGCCGACGGGCCCGACGCGGCGGCGGACTCGGGCGACCGCGCGGCCCTTCCCCGCCGGTGCGCGCCGTCACCGCGTGCACCTGGGAGGCGCCGTGGGCACCCGCTCGTGGACGACACGGAACCGTCGCGCGGCCGGTGACCTGACTTCCGGATCACCACGCGCTTTCCGCCTTCCCGACGTCGCGTCACCGCTCCGTCAGTGACGTTCCCCCTGTCGACGACCGTCCGCACACGGACGGCCCTTTCCCGGCGAAAACGCGCTCCCCCGACCACGGTCGCAGGGCCGCGCCGGTCCCTCATCGGCTGCCCCGCACCGCGGACTGTCGGCCACGACCATATAGTTGGGCGTCCTGGTAAGTCCACAGTCGGCCGACGAGGCGATCCGACGCGCCATCAGGCCATCCGCGCCTCGGCGCGCGTTCGACGGAAGCGCGCGAGACCGGCTGCTCACGCCCCGGCGACATGTACGATCACCAGCACGCAGGAAGCGTTTGAGCCCCAACAGCCGTGATCGATCGTGATGTTGCGCGGGGACCGGCGGGCGTTCGGCTCACCGGTGCGCCCGGCATCCGGTATCCGGCCATCGACCTCCGGCCCGGCCGTCCGAGAGAACGGCGTTCCACGATGGGGCATCCCAGACATCGTCTCCAGAGAGCGGAGAGAACGTGTTCATCGCCTTCGTCACGGTCACCATTCTCGGCGCGGTCTTCAACGGTGCCGCCGCCGTCACGTACCTGATCGGCCACGAATACCCCAAGACGCAGGCCGACATGAAGGGGATACCCCGCAAGTACGTGCCGGTTCTGGGCATGTTGCTGGCAGCGGGCACCGTGGGGCTGCTGGCCGGGCTCGCCGTGCCGCTCCTGGGGACCCTCGCCGCCTGCGGCCTCGTGCTGTACTTCATCGGCGCGATCATCGCCCACTTGAGAGTGGGTTCCCGCGACATCGTGGGCGGGATCGTGTTCCTGGCCACCGCCGTGGCGGTCCTCGTCCTGGGCCTCTCCTACCACGGGCCCTGGTGAGCCGTCGAACACGCGTCGGGCTCGGTTCACGTCCCACGGCAGGGGCGTGGACCGAGCCCGACGCGTGTTCCGCGCTACCGGCCGAGCGCTACAGGCCCGCCTTGAGGCGGCGCGAGAGTTCCACCCGCCGGGTCTTCAGCGTGGCGGTGCGCGGCAGGTCGGCCAGCGGGATCTGGACGGGGTCCGCCAGCGTCGGGTACGCCGCCGTGGCGGCTCGCCAGCGCTCCCGGTCCAGCGGCTCGTCGCGGTGGGTGCACACGACCGGGACCGCCTCCGCGCCGGGGCCCGGGACGACGACGACCTCGGCCAGTTCCGCCAGTTCGTCCAGGAGGAAGTCCTCGACCTCCAGGTTGCTGCTCACCCCGGGGATCGCGTCGAACTCGCGGTCGAGCATGTGCAAGCAGCCGAACGCGGTGCGGTAGCCCACGTCGCCGGTGCGCCACCAGCCGTCGTGCAGTTGGGCGTCGTAGCGCTCCTGCTCGCCGTGGTAGGTCTTGGCCAGCCCGTCCCAGCGGACCTCGATGAAACCGGGGTTCCGGCGTGAGGGCCGGCCGCCGTCCCGGCTCACCAGCCTGACCCGGGCGCTGCCCGGCAGGGGGTAGCCCACGCAACGGCCGTCCATCCAGCGGGCCGGCCCGCGGTAGTAGGGCCGGCCGGCCGCGGGGCCGACCTCGCTCTGCCCGTATATCTGGAAGAACTGGGCCCGTCGGTCGGAGGCGCGCAGCAGACGGCGTACCGTCCTGGGGTGGATCGCGTCGAAGGTGCTGCTGAAGTACTTCACCGAGGCGAACGGGCGTCGTGCGTCGTCGGCCAACTCCTCCCAGGCCAGGAAGGCGTTGGGCAGCGCCTCGATCAGCCAGGGCCGGCGTTCGGCGAAGAACGCGGCGACGGCGTCCGGGTTCCCGTCCTTCACCAGCAGCGCCGGCATGCCGCGCAGGAGGCAGAGCGAGAGCGCCGCGAACGTCCTGGAGTGGCCGAAGGGGAGGTGGATGGCAACGGTCCCGTGCCTTCTCATCAGCCCCAGCAGGAACAGCTGCGGCCGTAGCCGGGCCCGCATCGTCCGCGGCGTGTGCACCACGAGTTTGGGCAGGCCCGTGGTGCCGGAGGTGTGTGTGATCATGGCTGGTTCGTCCGGGCCGCGCAGCACCGGCCGTACCGGTACCGTGCCGTCCAGTTCGGCGAGCGCGACCGCGCCGGGGACGGCGTCGCCCACACCGATCACGCCCCGGGTGAGTTCCGCCGGGTCGACGCCGGCCTCGGTCAGGGAGCGGAGCCCGGGCCCGTCGGTAATCAGGTACGGCCGCTCCAGCCGGGCCAGCAACGCGGCGACGGCCCCGGGCTCCAAGTGGTGCGAGAGCATGACCGGGACCGCGCCGACGCGTTCCGCCGCCGTCGCCAGCAGCCAGAGGTCGAAGTTGGGGGCCTTGCAGATCACCACATGGCCGCCGGGGCGCACCCCGGCGGCGGCCAGGCGGTTCGCGATGTCCGCCACGGCGTCCGCGAGCCGCCGGACCGTCAGCCGGCGGCCGGCCTCCGGCAGGACGTCGAGGTCGTGGTCGAGGACGAGCGACATGGCACCCCGGACGCGCGCCGCCCGTTCCGGCACGACACCGAGGTAGAGGCCGTGCCGGTGCGGCGACGTGCGGGCCGCGGCGCGGCGCGGTGTGCGGCCGGAGATGTACGACGACACGCTTCGCATGGGGTTTTCCTTTGCGTCGGCCGAGCGGGGGTGCGGGGATTCGGGTGAGGCGTCGGTGGTCGCGGTAGGCGGCCGCGTCGGCGGGTCGCCGAGACGCGGGCGCCGCGGCCCGGTGGACCGGCGGCCGCCCGGGCACCGTCCCGCCGTCCGCGCGGGCGCCGGACGTGGGCGGGGCGGCCCGGAGTCCCCCGGCGCGACCGCCGCCGTACCGACTCGCGTGCGGGGGCGGGCCTGAGGGACGGCAGCGCCCGTGACCCGCATCCTCGGCGCCGCCCCTTGCCGGGGAGTGTCCGGTGGATTGGGGTCCGCTTGGCGGCAAGCAGGCGCCAACTGCGGACCCAGCCGCCCCCAAGCCGCCGCTGACATGCTCGCTTCGGAGGCCGGCCGGACCGGGCGCGGATCGCGCGGCACACCGGCGACGCCCCGCCGTCCCGGCACGTCCGGCCCGGGGCCTCCAGGTCTCCGCTTCCGCAGCATTCCGCCGCGCGGCCGGCCCTCGCCGGCTCCGGCGATCCACCCGAGAGAGCGACACCACATGAGCGGTCTCATCGTCCCGCCCGGTCACGGCCGGAGACTCACCACGAGAGCACAGGACGTGACCTTCAAGGTCACGGCCGCGGACGGCTCCGCCTCCTCCGTGTTCGAGGTGGTCGTGCCACCGGGGTTCGACGTCGGCGCGCACACCCACAGTCACTCCCAGGAGTTCTTCTACCTCCTGGAAGGGGAGTTGGAGCTCCTGGCGTTCGAGCCCACCCGGCGCACCGCGGACACCTGGCACGACTGGGAGTCGCCCGGCGGCGACCGGGCCGTCCGGGCGACCGCCGGCAGCTGCATGTTCGTGCCGCCGGGCACCCCGCACGCCTTCCGCAACCCCACGGACCGGCCGGCTCGCATGCTGTTCCAGAGCTCCCCCTCGCCGGACCACGAGCGCTACTTCGAGGAGATCGTCGAGATCTTCGCCGCCGGCCGTTCCGTGGACTCCGCGGCGGTGGAGCGGATGCGCGAGCGCCACGACGTCCAGCAGATCACCCCGCTCCGCTACACCCCGCCCGTCCCCGAGCCGGCCGGGCGGTCGGCGGCGTGACCGGCGAACGGAGCGGTCAGGGACGAAGCACTGGAGAAGGCGGCCTCCGATGACGGTGACGACCACGGACGGTGTCCCGCTCGTGCACGCCAGCCTGGGCGAACGGGAACTCGCCGCCGTGGGCGAGGTGTTCGCCTCGGGCTGGCCGGCCGGGCAGGGGCCGAAGGGCAAGGCACTCGAAGCCCGGATGCGGCGGGACTACGGCGTCGGTGACGCGGTCGCGCTGAGCAACTGCGGAGCGGCCCTCCACCTGGCCATGCTGGCGCTCGGTGTCGAGCCCGGCGACGAAGTGATCGTCGCCGACTACACGTTCCCCGCCCCGGCCCACGCGGTGCGCTACGTCGGCGCCACCCCCGTGTTCGCCGACGTACGCGGCGACACCGGGACCGTCGACCCCCGGTCGGTGGCGGATCTGATCGGCCCGCGCACGGTGGGCGTGATCGCGGTCGACACCGTCGGGCTGCCCGCCGACTACGCGGAGCTGACGGCCCTCGCCGACCGCCACGGCCTGTTCGTCGTCGAGGACGCCGCCTGTGCGGTCGGTGCCACCTACCGGGGACGTCCGGCGGGCGCGCTGGCTCCGGTGGCCTGCCTCTCCTTCCACGGACGCAAGGGCGCCAGCAGCGGTGAGGGCGGGGCGCTGCTCGCCGCCGACCCGGTGATCGGGGCGGCGGCCCGCCTCCGTTCGTCGTTCGGCATCGGCAGCATCTACGACCAGGCCAGGGCGGCCGGTCTGCCGATCCCCTCGTTCACCGAGATCGGCTACAACTACAAGCTCTCCGACATCGCCGCCGCGATCCTCCTGGTGCAGCTGGAGCGGGTCGGTGAACTCCTGGAACGCCGGAGCGCCGCGGCGGCGGCGTACGGGGCGCTGCTCGCCGACGAGGAGCTGCTCACGCTGCCGCACGTGCCCGCGGACCGTACCCACGCCTGGCAGTCCTACCTGGTCACCCTCGACCCGCGGGTGGACCGCTCCGGGCTCGCCGCCGCGCTGCGGGCCCAGGGCATCGGCTGCGGCCACGGCACGTGGGCCTGCCACGAGCAGCCGGTGTTCGACACCGGGCGGCGCTGTCCGGTGTCGGCCGACCTCTTCCGGCGCAACCTCGCCATCCCCATGCACGCGGAACTCCGCCCGGACCAGCTCGAACGTGTCGCGGAGGTGCTGCGGGCCGAGCTGCGGAACAACCTGCGGCCGAACTGACCGAGGTACGCGCCACCCCTGACGACAGAAGACAGAGGCAAGGCGGAGAGATGGCTTCACTTCCCGAGAATCGGACGCCGGACATGCCCGTCCTGTGCAAACCCGCGGTGCGGGTACCGGATTACACCATCACCATGGAGCAGACCCTGGAGTTCGCCAGGGAGGCCCACGCGGGGAAGCCGCAACTGCCTCTGGCGCTGCGGCTGATAGAGAACACCGGCGTGCGTAAACGGCACTTGGTGCAGCCTGTCGAGAAGACCCTGGCCCACCCCGGGTTCGAGGAACGCAACAGGATCTACGAGACCGAGTCGAAGAAGCGCTGCCCCGAAGCCATCGAGGAGGCCCTGGCGAACGCCCTGCTGCGGGCCGAGGACATCGACGCGATCATCTATGTGTCGTGCACCGGTTTCATGATGCCCTCGCTCACCGCATGGCTGATCAACACCATGGGGTTCCGCTACGACACCCGGCAGCTGCCCATCGCCCAGCTGGGCTGTGCGGCGGGCGGGGCGGCGATCAACCGCGCCCACGACTTCTGCGCGGCCCACCCCGGCAGCAACGTGCTGATCGTCTCGTGCGAGATGTGCTCGCTGTGCTACCAGCCCGAAGCCGACGACATCGGCTCGCTGCTGTCCGACGGCCTGTTCGGGGACGCGGTCGCGGCGGCCGTGGTGCGCGGCCGGCCGGGTCCCGGTGTCACCGGTGTCCGGCTGCGGCGCAACGCCTCCTACCTTATTCCGAACACCGAGGAGTGGATCTCCTACGCCGTGCGCGGCACCGGGTTCCACTTCCAGCTCGACCGGCGGGTGCCGGGCACCATGAAGCCGCTCGCCCCGGTGCTGCGCGACCTCGCCGCGGAGCACGGCTGGAACGCGTCCGGCCTCGACTTCTACGTCGTGCACGCCGGCGGCCCGCGGATCCTGGACGACCTCGCCCGGTATCTCGGCGTCGAGCACTCGGTCTTCCGGCACAGCCGGGCGACGCTGACCGAGTACGGCAACATCGCCAGCGCGGTGGTCCTCGACGCGCTGCGCAGACGGTTCGAGGAGGGACCGCTGCCCACGGGCGCCACCGGCGTGATCGCCGGCTTCGGCCCGGGCATCACCGCGGAGATGTCCCTGGGCACCTGGGTCGACGGTGCCGCCGGTGACCACCGGCGGCGTCCGGTGGCCGCGACCGCGCCGCTTCCGTATCCGAGGAGGACCGCATGACCGGCACCGGTACCGATGGCGGCACCGCCGCGCAGGCCGGACCCACGTCCGACCGGATCATGCGTCTGATCAACGGCTACTGGGCCACCGGCATGGTGGGCACGGCGGCGGCCTACGACCTGTTCACCCACCTGGAGGACGGTGCCGCCACCCCGGCGGCCCTGGCCGAGCGGGCCGGGATCGCGCCGCGCGGCGCGCAGGCCCTGCTGGACGGTCTCGTCGCCCTGGAGCTGGTCACGGTGGCGGAGGGCCGCTACCGCAACACCCCGGAGGCGTCCGCCTTCCTCGTGGCGGGCCGGCCCGTGTCGCTGGCCGGGTTCGCCCGCCTCAAGATGGGCCACGTGGCCTCGCTGGCCGCGCTGCCCGAGGTGGTCCGTGCCGGCGGTCCGGTGACGGACGCGGTGGTGGAGATCGCCGACAACCCGCACTGGGAGGAGCTCGTCCAGGCCATCGCCGCGCAGACCGTGCCCGTGGCGTACCTCGCCGCCGAGGCGCTCGGGCTGGCCGGCGCCGGGAAGATCTCCGTCCTCGACATCGGCGGCGGTTCGGGGGTCTGCTCGGCCGTCTGGCTCGGGCTGAACCCCGACGCCCGCGCCACCCAGATCGACTGGGCGCCGATCAACGCGATCGCCCGGCGGTTGCTGGCGGAACGGGGCGTGGGCGACCGGGTCGACCACGTCGACGGCGACTTCCACTCCGTCGACTTCGGCGACGGCGCCCATGACGTCGTCATGTACTCCAACATCGCCCACCAGGAAGGGCCGGAGGAGAACCGGGCGGTCTTCACGCGGGCGCGCCGGGCGCTGCGGCCCGGCGGCACGCTCGTCGTCTCCGACTACATCGCCGACGACGACCGCGGTGGCCCGCCGTTCGCGCTGACCTTCGCCGGCGAGATGCTCCTCAAGAGCCGGCACGGTTCCACGTGGCGGCGCGGCGAGTACCGCGCGTGGCTCACCGACGCCGGGTTCGAGGACATCCGCTTCCTGGACACCCCGTCACCCACCACCCTCGTCCTCGCCCGCTGACCCGGCCGTGGGGCGTGTGGGACCCCGGACGGGAAAACCTCCGGGGCGGCGGCCCGTCGGAGCCCGCCGCCCCGGAGGCGTCATCGCCATCGGGCACGCGCTACGTGCGGTCCAACCCCGGGGCCTGGCGCAGGATCTCGGTCTCCAGGTGCCGCAGCGCGGGGCTGGGCGAGATGCCCAGGTCGTCCACCATCTTCTTCTGGTGCGTCCGCAGCACCGACAGCGCGTCGGCCTGTCGGCCCGCCCGGTACAGCGCGAGGCTCAGCAGTTCGCAGCCGTATTCGCGCAGGGGGTGGGCCTGGGTGAAGGCCACCAGCTCGGGCACCGCCATCTCGTGGTTGCCCACCGCGATCAGGGTGGCGCAGCGGCTCTCGGTCACCGACAGGCGCAGTTCCTCCAGGCGTACGGCCTCGGGTGCGACGTGCGGGGCCGTGGCCGCCTCCGCGTACGCCTCGCCGCGCCACAGGTCCAGGCCGGCCTCGAAGGCGTGCAGCGCTCGCTGCGGCTCGTCCCGGTCGAGGGCCTGCCAGCCGGCGGTGGCGCTCTCCCAGAAGCGGTGGGCGTCGACCTCGACGGCTCTGCTGTTCAGCAGGTAGCCGCGGCCGCGGGTGCACAGCACCGTCGCGGGGGTGCGCGGTGCCCGGTGCGGTTCCAGGACGCGCCGCAGGTTGGCGATGTACGCGTGCAGGGAAGTGATCGCCGACTGCGGCGGGCGGCCCTCCCACAGTGCTTCCACCAGCACGTCGACCGAGACCGGCTGGCCCACCTGACTCACCAGCAGGACGAGTGCCGCACGCTGCTTGGGCGCGCCGAGGTCCACCCACCGGCCGCCGACGGCCGCCTCGACCGGGCCGAGCACCCGGAACCGCACCGCGGCGTCCGGCAGGGGGTGCGGCGGCGGGCCGGCCACGGCCGGGCCGCCCTGCCCGCCGGGGTGCGGGGCGGGGTCGTCCCGTGGCCGGGGGAGAGGGTGCCGAGGTCCAGCGCCTTGCTGACGTACTGCTTGAGGGTCTCGTTGGCGCGCTGCAACTCCTGGATCTCCCGCTCCAGTTCGGCTATGCGCAGCGCGCCCGCGCCGTCCGGGCTCCCCGCTCGTCCCTCTGCTCCCTGCTCGGCGCCGGCCTGCCGTCCGCGCCGTCCGACGGCCGGCGGAGCGGCGGTCACGGTGCCGCAGCGGATGCCCCGGTCCCTCGTGTCCATCGTGTCCATCGTCTTCGCACTCCTAGGGTCGGCCCCGAAAGTCTGTGCCCGGGCATGCCCCGGACCGGGCGTGCGGTCGTCTTCGCCACCGGCGCGTTCCGGCCGCACACCGCCCGGCCGGGTCCCCCGTCCCGGTTCCCCGGCCGGTCCTCCCGCGTGCGGGTCCGGCGCGGCGCGGGAGCCCGCGGCGGGGTGGTTCACGTGTCGCTGTACGCCGGTGTCCGGTCCGTCTCGCCGGCCGGCGCCGGGGCGTCGTCGCGGCGCCGGAACAGCGCGCCGGGCCACCACATCCAGCGGCCCGTGTCCAGCACGAGCGCCGTGACCAGGACCGAGCGCACCACGAGGGTGTCGAGCAGCACGCCGAACGCCACCGTGAAGCCCAGCTCCACCGCGAAGACCAGGGGCAGCGAGGCCATCGCCGCGAAGGTGCCGGCCAGCACCACGCCCGCCGAGGTGATCACGCCGCCCGTGGACGACAGGCCGGTCAGCGCGGCGCGCCGGGTGCCGTGCGGCAGCGCGTCCTCGCGGATCCGGGTCACCAGGAAGATGTTGTAGTCGATGCCCAGGGCGACCAGGAACACGAAGGCCAGCAGCGGGTACGAGGCGTCGGCTCCGGCGAGGCCGAGCACGTGCTCGAAGACCAGGCCGCTCACGCCGAGGGCCGCGCCGAACGACAGCACTACCGTGGCCATCAGCAGCAGCGGCGCGACCACCGCGCGCAGCAGTACCGCCAGGATGAGCAGGACCACGAGCAGCACGATCGGGATGATCACCTCGGAGTCGCGGGCCGCCGCGTGCTCCGTGTCGACCATGATCGCGGTGCTGCCGCCGACCTGCGCGTCCGCGCCCTCGATCCGGTGGACCGCGGTGCGGGCCCGTTCGACGGTGCGTCTCGCCGCCTCGCCGCTGGGCTCGTCCTCCAACTGCGCGAGCAGTACCGCTCCGCCGTCCCGGACCACCGGATCCGCGACGGCGCCGATCCCCGGCACTTCCGCGAGCGCCGTCCGCACCCGGGCGGCCGCGCCGGCGTCGGCCACGACGTAGACGGGATCGCCCGCCCCGGCCGGGAAGTGGGCGGCCCGGACCTCCTCGGCCACCGCCATCTGCGGCTTGCCGGTGAACTGGTCCTTGTTCGACAGGCCGGAGGCGTCGAGTCCGAGCGTGCCGAGCGCCATCGCCGCGAGCACCACCGCCGTGCCCGCCCACACCAGCCGCGGCCGGGCCGAAATGGCGTTCCCCACGCGGTTCCAGACGCTCTCCTTCTTCCCGGCCTCGGCGCCGTAGGCGGGTTTCACCGGCCAGAAGATCCACCGGCCGCAGACGACCAGCAGGGCCGGCATCAGCGTCACCATGGCGAGCAGGCCGACCAGGACGCCCACGGCGCAGGCCGGGCCCATGCCCTTGGTGGAGTTCAGGACGGCGAGCGTCAGCAGCATCAGGCTGACCGCGACCGTCGCCGCGCCGGCCACGATCGCCGGGCCGGAGCGGTACAGGGCCTCCGCCATGGCTTGGTGCCGGTCCTGGTGCCGGGCCAGTTCCTCCCGGTACCGGGAGATCAGCAGCAGGGCGTAGTCGGTGGCGGCGCCGAAGATCAGTACGACCAGGATGAAGCTCGTCTGTTTGTTGACGACGAGGCCGGCGTCCTCGGCCAGGAGGTAGATCAGCGCCTTGGCCGCCGTCAGGGCCACGCCGACGGTGATCAGCGGCAGCAGGGGCAACAGCGGGCTGCGGTAGGTGACCAGCAGGATCGCGACCACGACCAGCGCGGTGATGGTGGTCAGCGCGCCGCCGCCCCCGAACGCCTTGATCGAGTCGGCGCCGTAGCCGGCCGGCCCCGCGACGTGGAAGCCGAGGCCGTCCGCGCCCTCCTCGCCGACCTCGGTCATCGCGTCGACGACCTTGCCGAGCCCCTCCCAGCCGGACTTGTCCTTGTGAACCTGGACGACGGTCCGGATGGCCTCGCCGTCCTGGGACCGGACCGGCCCCTGGGGGTCGCCGACGACGTTGGCGATGCCCCGGAACGCCTTGGTGTCCGCGCGCGCCTTGGCCAGGTCGGCCGCGGTGACCCCGCCGGGCCGGTCGTAGACCACGATCGCGGGCACGGAGTCGACGGGCATCAGTTTCTGGGCGCGCTCGACGACGGCGGTGGACTCCGCGTCGCCGGGCAGCCAGGCCGAGTTGTCGTTCTCCTCCGCGCCCCCGAGCTTCCCGGCCAGCATCAGCGCCGGTACCAGTACGACGGCCCAGAGCGCGATGACGACCCATTTGCCCACCCTTCCGCCGGGCAAGGCGGCCAGTTTCCGCAGCATGTCTGCCTCTCCGTGTTCCGTGGGGTGCACCGCGTCTCCCGGCGGGCGTCGGTCGGGGCGGGCCGGCGGCCCACCGGTTCAGCGCACCCCGTGGGGCGCGCTCCCCAGGTCCCGGACCCGCGCGCGGGCGTGCCCGAGGGCGAGCAGCACCGGGATGTCGGTGAGCAGGGGAAAGTGGTAGGCGAAGGGGCGCGGGCCGACCATGTCGGGCGGGCCGCCGTAACTGCCGTCGGCCTTCTGCCGCTCCAGCAGCCAGGTCAGGGCGGCGCCGACGGGCCGCGGATCGTCGGCGTGGCAGAGCGTGATCAGGCCGTAGGCGGTGCTGATGTCGTCGCTGGGATCGCCGGGGCGCATCCCCCAGCCGCCGTCGGCGTTCTGCGTCTCGCGCACCGTCCGCTCGATGCGCGCCGCCATGCCGGCGGAGCGCCGGTCGTCCCGTCCCGCCGTGCAGGCGGCGAGCCGCACGCGGAACAGGCTGTGCAGGCGGCTGCGGCTCCAGCCCGGTTCGAAGCCGCCGTCGGCCTGCTGGTTGTCGGCGAGGAACGCCAGCGCCTTCTCGCGCCGCGGTGTGGCGGCCGGGTGCGGTCCGAGCGCGCAGACCGCGGCGGCCGTCATGCACGGCTCGGAGGAGGCGCCCTCGACGTAGGTCGGGAAGCCGCCGTCCGCGCCCTGCACAGCGAGCAGCGCCGCCACCCCGTCGCGCACCGTCCCGGCGTGGGCGACCGGGTCGACCGCCTGGAGGAACTCCAGGGCGCAGGAGGTGTCGTCGACGTCGTTCTGCGCGACGAGCGGTGACATGGACCAGCCGCCGGTCAGCGCCTTGCCGCGGGAGAGCGAGCGCGACGGCGCGCCGCCCCGCCCGGCCGCGAGCGCCGCCGCCATCCGGCGCAGCAGCGCCGGGTCCGCGCCGGCCGCGTGCAGGGCGAGGCCGCCGGTGGACGTGCACCAGTTGTGCATCTCCAGGACGAACGGGAAGCCGCCGTCGGTGCGTTGGTGGCGCAGCAGCGTCGCGAGGCCGCGGCGCACGGTCTCCTCGTGGCCGGACGTTCCGGCGAGTGCGTGCAGCACCAGCAGGTGCATCAGCGCGTAGCCCTCCCACACCGTGGTGGCGGGGTCGGTGGCCAGGAGGGTGTCCAGGGCGGCCTCGGTGACCCGGTTCCGTACGCCGAGGGCCTCGGAGAGGATCAGTGTGATGGCCGCCTGCTGCACGGCGGCCCAGGAGTGCAGCGGGTCGGTGGGGACCCCACCGTCGCCCGGGAGCGCGGCGTCGGCCGGCAGCGGGCAGCCGAGCACCGAGAGCACCGCGTACACCATGAGGCGGCGGCGGGTGGAGATGAAGCCCGGCGCGGCGCCGAGGACGCCGGACGCCAGGGTGGCGGCGAGGCCGCTGTCGCCGCCGGGTTCCCGGCCGGCGGCCACCTTGATGGCGCGCGAGGCGAGTACCCGGTCCAGCGGGTCCGGGGACTCCTGGTGCCCGCGCAGGTAGGCGAGGAGACGCCCGCGGGCCGGGGAGTCGGTGCCGGTCCTGGCCATCAGCGACAGGGCGAGCGCGGATTCCAGCACTCTGCTCTCGCACTGCTCCCGTATCGCGCCGTCATCGTCGGTTCTGCTGTGGACGTACGCGACCAGCCGGGCCGTGGCCTGGCGCACCTCGTCGGGTGAGACCCCCTCGGGCAGGGGCAGCGGGGCCGGGCGCGCCGGGTCTGCGATCTTCATGGAGTGCTCCTGTCTTGACCGGTCCGAAAGCGGCTGGGGTACCTCGGGTCGCGGGGACGGGCCGGGCCCGCCGGGAGGGGGCCCGTGCCGTGCCGGGCTGCGGTCAGCCGACGCCCTGCGCGAACCGGAAGAGCCGGTACGGGTCGTACTTCTTCTTGATCCGCGCCAGCCGCGGGTGGTTCTCGGCGTAGTAGGAGCGCCGCCAGTCCGGCAGGCGGGGGTCGATGAAGTTCTGGTACGTCTCGCCGTTGGAGTAGGGGTCGATCACTTCGAAGCCGTGGTCGACGTACTCCCACGCGGCGGACTTGGCCTCGTACGGCACCGGCCCGGCGGCGTTCGAGGTGAGGTAGCTGACCGAGAAGAGGCTGTCGCGGTGGACGTAGGCGGTGGCGTCGCGGCGCACGGTGTTGGCGCGGCCGCCGAGGGCGGAGATCTGCAACTGGCGCATCTGGCCGGGGAACCGGCTCGCGTCGAACGCCGTCAGCGCCTCGGCCCAGCCCTCGCGCGGCATGGCCCGCCCGAACAGACGACTGCGCCAGGCGCCGAACGCCGGGCGCTGCAGCACCCCGCCGGGGGTGGTGTCCGTGCGGTGGCACTGCTGCGCGGTGAGCTCGGAGCACTGGTACAGCGACATCAGGACCGACTTGTACGGGGCGGTGAACTTCCGGCGGCCCACCGGGGGCCGGCCGACCAGCGAGACCAGCCGGGCGATCTCGTCGTCGAACGCCTTGCCGGTGTCCACCGAGCCCAGGAAGACGGCGGCGGTCGGCACCGTGCCGGGGCCGGCGTCGGTCAGCGTGACGTTGACTCCGCTGCCGATGGTCCACGGGGCGTCGGCCAGCCACCGGGTCCAGCCGTCCAGCATGTCCAGGGCCTGGTCGAAGGTCCAGACGAGGTTGACGGCGGCCACGTCGGTCAGCGGCGAGGGGGTGACCTCGTACGAGGTGACGATGCCGAAGTTTCCGCCACCGCCGCCGCGCAGGGCCCAGTACAGGTCGTCGTGGCGGTGCGGCGAGGCGGTGACGACGCGGCCGTCGGCGAGGACCACCTGGGCCGAGGCCACCTTGTCGGAGGCGATGCCGATGCTGCGGGTGAACAGGCCCATGCCGCCGCCCTGGAAGAACCCGCCGGCCGCGACGGTCGGGCAGTACCCGGCGGAGACGCCGAGCCCTGCCGGGGCGAGCGCGTCCGCGATGTCGACGAACTGGGCGCCGGGCCCGATCCGTACCGAACCGCCGCCGCTTACGACGGAGTTGAGGCCGGACACATCGATGACCAGGCCCCGCGTGGTGGAGTAGCCGCCCGCGCTGTGGCCGCCGCTGCGCGCGGCGACGGGTATGCCGTGGGCGTGGGCGAAGCGTACGCACGTGGCGACGTCGGCGGCGGAGGCGCAGTAGGCGACCGCCTGGGGGCTGATGGCGTCGAACTGGACCTGGTACAGCTGCTTGGCCCGCCGGTAGTCGGCGTCCGACGGGAGGACGAGGCGTCCTCTCAGCCGGTCGGCGAGCCGGGCCCACCGGGTGCCGGCGGTACCGGTTCCGGCCTGCGCGGCGCCGGTCAGCGCCGTCGCGGCCATCGCGGCACCGCCGGCGCAGACGAGGAGGGACCTTCTGTCGATCATTCTGCTTCTTCCGTTTCCGTCATGCGTCGGGAGGTTCGGGAGGCCGGCGCGGCCGGTCACGGGGCCCGGAGTCCGAGAACGAGGACGAGCGCCTCGGTCAGGGCTTCGGCGGGGTCCGGCTCGGTGCCCGTGGCACGCCAGGCCACGTGCTGGTCGGGCCGGACGAGCACGGCGGCGCCGGCACCGTCCGCCCCGCTCAGGCGCCGCCAGGCACCGTCGGCGTCGGTGTACTCCGCGCCCTCGCCGCCGTCGCCGATCCGGACCACGGTCACGGGGACGGAGAGCTTTTCGGCCGCCCGTTCGGCGGCCTCGGTCCACACCGCCCCGTCCGCCCCGGTGAACAGCGTGAAGCCGGGGACGGAGCCGACCAGGTCGTGGGTGGAGACGCGCCGTCCGTCCCGCTCGACCCAGGCGTGCGGCAGCAGGTGTCCCGGACGGGTCGTGGGCCGGTACGCGTCGCCCAGCGGGGAACGGGCCGGCGGGCGGCTGCCGTCCGGGACGACCGCCCCCCGCTCGTACGCGAAGCCGGTCTCCACGTCGAGGGCCTGGCACTCGCCGCGGTGGGTCGCGAAGATCTCGGCGGCCCTGGCGCGCTGCGCGGCGCCGACCGGGGTCGGCGAGAAGTAGGAGAAGAACACGGGCGTGCGGCGCTCCGGCGGCACGTGCGGGCCGAGGCCGACGGCGGCGTCGATGACCACCTGGTGGTGCGCGGCGGCCGACATCGCCCAGGCCGTGTTGGACTGGGCGACGGGCCGGCGTTCGGCCTCGTAGGTGTCGAGCAGGCGGTCGTCGGCGCGGCCCGAGAGCACCGCGGCGAGCTTCCAGGCGAGGTTGTGCGCGTCCTGGATGCCGCTGTTGAGGCCGAGTCCGACGGCGGGCGGCTGGCGGTGGGCGGCGTCGCCGACGAGGAACGCCCGGCCGTGCCGGTAGCGCTCGGCGATCACCGCCTCCACGCTCCAGCTCGTCACGTCGTGCAGGGTCAGGTCGAGGCCGGGCACGCCGAGCACCTCGCGGATGCGGTCGGCGACCGCCTTCTCGTCGGTGCGGTCGATGCCGGCGAGCGGCAGGTGGAGTCCCCACTCCTCGCAGTGTCTGCCCCAGGTCGGGCCCATCTCGATGAGGGCGCTGGACAGGTCGGGGCGGTAGGGGTTGAGGAACCAGGTGATGACCGAGCCCCCGGTCCACCACTCGGACAGGTCGGCGGAGAAGTAGGCCGTGGTGGCGTCGAAGAGGGCGGGCAGGCCCTCCATGCGTACGCCGAGGGCGGGGCCCACGGTCCGGCCCGCGTCCGCCGCGATCAGGTACCGCGCGGTGACCGTGGTGATCTCGCCGGTGTCGACGCAGCGGATCTCGGCGGTGATGCCGTCGGCGGCCTCGGTCAGCGAGACCAGCTCGTGGCCGAACCGGATGTGCCCGGGGTTGTGTTTCTCCGCGTGGCGGCGCAACACCGGCTCCAGCCGCAACTGGGGCAGTTTCGCGGGCAGTACGGGGCCCGCCGCCTCGTACGTCGCGCGCAGCGCGCCGCCCCCGAAGCCGTCCATCTCGTGGATGACCCGTCCGTCCAGCGGGCCGGGGCCGGTGAGCGTGGTCTGCCAGCGGACCTTGCCGAACTGCTGGGGGTCCGCGGCCGGTTCGGCCACGTCGTCCGCCAGGCCGTACTGGCGGAAGATGCCCATGGTGCGCTGGTTGAGGTAGTGCGCCTTCGGCAGGCGCGAGGTGTCCGCGCGGCGCTCCACCAGCAGGTGGTCGACGCCGTGGCCCGAGAGGAAGACGGAGGCGGCCAGTCCGGAGCCTCCGCCGCCCACGATCAGTACCGGAACTGTCAGGGTGCTCAAGGTCGGTCCTTCCGAAGGGAAACGAGGGGAAAAAGGGGAAGAAGGAGGGGGAACGGCGGGGAGGCGGTGCCGGATCACACCGGGTCCGCGAGGGCCCCCGCCGGGAGCTGCATGATGTCCCGCACGCCGGAGTCCCAGCGGTAGTAGGACTGGAGCTTGTAGTACTCGCCGTCCGGCTGTGAGGCGACGGCGTAGACGAACCTCGTGTCCGGGTCGGCGCGTCGCACGTGGCGCACGAACCGCTCGATCCGCTCGTCGAGTTCGACGGGCAGGGACGCCGGGTCCGTCGTCGCCACGGCGAAGCAGATCCGCTCGATGACCGGGGAGTCCCAGCCGAGGGTCACGTAGACGCCGAAGGCCCGGCGGCCGAGCCGGAGCATCTGCTCGCTCGGTTCGGCCTGGTCGACCTCGCGGAGCATGGACCGTACGGACTCGGGGGCGATGCCCCGGCGGGCGGCTCGCCGAAGTACACGTTCACGGTGCGGTTGCGGTAGTCGATGCCGAGCAGGCCCACGGTGTCGCCCAGGCCGTGCCGGCGGATGAAGTCCAGGCTTTCCCCCAGGCCGCGCGGCATCGACGGGAGGCCGGCGAGCTCCTCGACGTCGCACAGCGCGGTTCGGGGCAGCACCACCCAGATCTTCTTGAAACCCCCCACCACGCCGAAGTCGATGCCGTAGCCGTCGACGGGGTGGTTGTCCCGCAGGTCCGCGAGCAGCCGGGCCACCGGGTGGTCCGTCTCCTCCAGCAGCCCGCGGTTCACGGCGAGCCGGTACGGATCGACGTCCCGCGGCACCGTGAACCGGCAGTCGAGCTCACCCGCGCGGTGCGCGCCGGTCGCCACGCGGAAGGCGACCACCGCCCGGCTCAGGTCGCCTCCGTACACGTCCAGCACGCGCAGCACGTCGTCGCGCGCGCAGTCCACCTCCAGCAGGCCGGCCGCTTCCTCGATGGCCGAACACAGCGCCTGCGCCGCGCTCCGTCGGGAGATCGGGTCCGCCTCACTCACGGCAGTCACCATCCTTGCGTCTGTGGCGGCCGGTTTCGGCCGTCCGTCGTGAACAGGGCTGTCCGCACCGGATGCCGCCGTGGCACGGGCCCGCCGGGGCGGCCGCCTTCCGGTGGTCGGGTCCGGTGGGCGCGCCGGTCCGGGTGGGGGCGGGGCGGGCGGCCGGCGCGGTGTCCCGGCGCTCCCGTCGCGCAGCATCCGCAGGTAGGCGCCGCTGAGCCGCTGCCCGGGCGCGACGCCGAGTTGTTCGCCGAGGATCCGGCGGCCCTCGCCGTAGACCCGGACGGCCTCGGCCTGCCGGTCGGAGTGGTGGAGGGCCGTGATGAGGTGGGCGCGCAGGTTCTCGTCCGTGGGGAAGCGGGCCACCAGGGAGAGGAGTTCGGGCACCAGTAAGCGGTGCCGGCCGAGCGACAGGTCCGCCTCGATCCGGTATTCCAGCGCCCGCCTCCGCAGGGCTTCCAGAGGCGGCCGTTCGAACCGCAGAAGGTGCTCGGTCGCGTTCTCCAAGGCGTGACCGCTCCAGCAGCCGAGCGCGGCGCCGAGCAGCCTTCCCGCTTCTTCATGGCGGTTCTCCTCGAAGGCGCGCCGGCCGAGCCGCTCGAATCGTTCGAAAGCGAGCAGGTCTATGTCGGCCCCCCGGGCGTCGAAAACGTATCCCGGTCCTTTCCGCTGGATCCGCGCGCCGTTTCCGAGGGTTTTCCTGAGCCGCGACACATAGGTGTATATCTGTGCGTTCGACGTGGGTGGCGGCGCGTCCTCCCACAGTGCCGCGCTCAGCCGGCTGTCGGCGACCAGCGCGCCGCGTGCGAGCAGCAACACCGCGAGCACGGTGTGGACCTTGGCCCCGGACAGCGGGACCGCCGCGCCCGCCCGGGTCGCGGAGACCGGGCCCAGCAGCCGGAAGGCAAGCCTTCCCGGCGCCTCGGCGCCCGGCCCGGCACCGCCTTCCCCGGCGGGCCGGGAAGCGGAATCAGCAGATTTCGGCACAGCGCGATCTCCGTCCCGCGGAATGTCGTGGGCACGCATTCCAGGACCATATCCCCGGGATCCCGCCGCGTGTTATCGGAACGATTTCGAGCACCCGAAACAGCGGCGAAACGACGTCAAAAGCGCACGCCACTAGAATGCCGGGGGAAGACGAAAACGAGAATTCCGGAAAT
The DNA here is from genome assembly GCF_050937075.1 of Streptomyces sp. CA-181903. Lineage (NCBI taxonomy): Bacteria > Bacillati > Actinomycetota > Actinomycetes > Kitasatosporales > Streptomycetaceae > Streptomyces > Streptomyces sp. CA-181903. The sequence goes on along the minus strand of NZ_JBNJLY010000001.1, from coordinate 6,396,506 downwards.
CATCGCCGGCGCACTTACGAGGAGATTCCTTCATGCACGGACCCCGTACGGTCACCAGGGCGCCCGCCGGCGGCGCGCCGCTCTCCCGCCGGCCGCTCCCCGCACCGGGGGCCGGGCGGGACGAGAACGACCTGCCCTGGACGTGACGCGTACGCACGCCCCGGACGAGCGGGGCACGCCGGTCAGCAGCCGGCGAGCAGGCAGGCCAGGAACGCTCCCTCGATGGGACGGACCGCGTCGTGCGACTCCAGGGCCTCGCGCAGCCGGCCGACGCGCCGCTCCCACAGCGGCGCGTTGAGCGTGCGGAACTCCTCCTGGGCCCAGCCCAGGGGCTCGCCCGCGCCGGTGCCGCCGCGGACCGCGTCCGCGCAGGCGAGGTGGATGACGATCCGCGCCTGCAGGAACCGGTCGCCCACCTTCTCGGCGAGGCGCAGCGCGAGCAGCAGGCTGGCACGGGCCTTGTGCGGTTCGTGCTGCCGCCACTGCGCCTCGCCGAGGACGCAGAGGCCGTGGGCCTCGCCGAGCCGGTCGCCCTGGCCGCGGGCGAGCCCCACCACGTCGTGGCAGACCCGCTCGGCCTGCACCGACCGGCCCGCGCCGAGCAGCGCCTCCGCGAGCCGGTAGAGGTTCTGGGTGCGGCTGCGCAACGACCCCGCCTCGTAACTGACCCGGATCGCCTGGTTGCTGAGCTCCACGCCGCGTTCGGGGTCGCCCTGCTCGATCTCGATCTGGGCGAGGAGTCCCAGCGCGTGGGAGAGGCCGGAGTTGTCCCCCGACCGCCGGAACAGGGTCAGGGACTCCTCGCAGTAGCGGGCCGCCTCGGTGAGGTCGCCGCTGAAGCGGGCGCAGACCGCGAGGTTGCGCCGCACGACGGCCCGGCCCTGGAGGTCGTCGCTCCGTTCCAGGTAGGACAGGGCGGTGAGCAGCCGTTCCCGCGCCTCCTCGTAGCGGCGCTGGTAGATCGCGAGCGTCCCCAGGGAGCGGAGCATGGTGCCCGCCCCGCGGGAGTCGCCCCCGCGCAGGGCGCCTTCCAGGGCGCACTCGGCGGTGCGCCGCCAGTCCTCCAGGTGGTTGCGCGTCTCGTAGAACGGAACCATCCCGACGGCGAGGTGCCAGGCGCGCTCCGTCCGCCCCTCGCGCACCGCCTGCGCCACCAGCGCGCGGAGCGCCTCGCGCTCGTCCTCGAACCACTCGATGGGGTCGGCGACGAGTTCGCTCACCGTCTCGCCCGGGACCGGACCGGGGGACTCCTGGCCGCCGTACGGGGTCTCGCCCTTGCCGTACAGCTGCTCCTCCGCCGCGTGCACCAGCGTGAGCACGGCGCTCAACACCCTCTCCAGGGTCTGCTCGCGCTCCTGTGCGCCGTCTTCGGCGAGGCAGCGCTCCCGGGCGAACCGGCGCATCACCTCCTGGAAGCGGAAGCGGGTCGTTCCACCGTGTCCGGGCCGGACGTCCAGGAGCCGCGCGCCGACGAGCCGGCGGAGCAGTTCCTCGGACACCCGCGGTGTGACGCCGAGGAGGGGGACGCCGATCCAGGCCGGGAAGTCGGGCATGTCCAGCATGCCGAGCCGCCGGTAGAGCCGCGCGACCTGCTCGGGGAGCGCCCGGTAGCCGAGCCAGACGCCGGAGCGCACCGCGCTCTCGCCCGGGCAGAGTGTGCTCACCCGCGCACGGCGGTCCTCCATCCGGGCCGCCATCTGCCTCAGCGTCCACCGGTCGTCGGAGAGCAGCCGGGTGGCGACGACCCGCAGGGCCGGCGGAAGCCGGTCGCACAGGTCCACCAGGCGCTCGGCGGCGGCCGGTTCGGCCGCCACCCGGTGCTCCCCGATCGTGGCGGCGAGCAGGTCCAGGCACTCGGCCCGGCTCATGGCGTCCAGCTCCACCCGGACCACGTCGGCCGGCCCGGCGAGCCCGTGCAGCGGGTCGCGGCTGACGACCAGGGCCCGGGCAGGGCCGGGGCCGGGCAGCAGAGGGCGGATCTGTTCCGTGGAGCAGGCGTCGTCGAGGACGACGAGCAGCCGTCTGCCGTCGAGGGCGTCGCGGTAGAGCGCCGCCCGGCCCCCGGGATCCGCGGGGATCGAGGCCCCGGGTACCCCGAGCGCGCGGAGCGCCTGCTCCAGGGCCGCATCGGCCGAGCCGGGCGCGCCGGGTCCGCGCGGGTCCCGGAGGTCCAGGTAGAGCCGGCCGTCGGGGAAGTGCTCCGCCGCCCGGTCGGCCCAGTGCAGGACCAGCGCGCTCTTGCCGACCCCGGCCGGCCCGCAGACCGCCGCGACGCCGGGGGCTGCGCCGCCGGCGTGGCGCGGAGCCGTCGGCACGAGCCGCTCCAGCAGCGCCAGTTCGGCCGCGCGTCCGACGAACGGCTCGGGCGGCAGGGGCATCCGGTGGCGCGGGGCGACCGGGGCGGGAAGGACGGCGGGGGCGGCGTCGGGAACCGCGGTGTCCGGTACGCTCGCGGTCCGCCCGTCGCCCTCCAGTACCTCGCGGTGCGCTTCCCGCAGTTCGGTACCGGGCTCGACGCCCAGCTCGGCGACGAGGACACGGCGCCCCTCGCGGTAGCAGTCCAGCGCCTCGGACCGGCGGCCGGACAGGTGGTACGCCCGCATGAGAAGGGCGCGGGCGTACTCGCGCAGCGGGTGCTCGGCGACGACCGGGACCAGGCGCTCCACCACCGATCGGTAGTGGCCCTGCCGGAGTCGCAGGGCGGCGTACTCCTCGACCAGGTTGGTCCTCAGCTCGGTGATCCGGCCGGCCGTGCCGCTGAGCGCGCCACCGTCCATGCCGTCGAGCACCGGCCCGGAGCAGAGCGCGAGGGCGTGCTCGAAGCGGGCCGCGGCCTCCGCCGCGTTCCCCGCCTCGACGGCGGCCCGGGCGGCCGCCGCCGACTCGTACAGATCGGCCACATCGACGTAGTGGTTCTCACTGTGCAGCACATAACCGGGCAGCAGCGTCTCGATGAGGCCGTCCACGCCCGCCTCGTCGCGGAACGTCTTGCGCAGCGCGGAGACGCAGATGGCTATCTGGTTGCGCGCGGTGGCGGGCGGGTTTCCCGCCCAGACGGCCTCCGCGAGCGCGTCGACGGAGACGGCGCGTCCCGGGGTGAGCAGCAGCAGGACCAGCACCGTGCGCTGCCGCGCGCTGCGCAGCAGCAGTGGCCGGCCGTCCACACTCACCTTGAGCGGCCCCAGCACCTGAAACGACAATAGGGGCGCCACTCCGCCTCCTTCCGGGACCGCGCACGCCCCGCCCCCCGCGAAGACATTGCCAAGTCATTGTGTGGAGCAGAACTGATCTAGACAACACACTTGTACAACAACTCACTCTGTGTGCAGCCGAGTTGCCTCCTCCGTGTGGATCCGGCGGGTTCCGTCGACGTTCCGTCACCGTCCGTCCGGAGCACCTCCGTCATATGACGTACGCTCATTCAGGCAGGCCACGATCTCCTCGCTCATGCGACCTCCCGCGCTTCCGTTGGCCAGCATGACGAGACCGCGGTCCGCGCGCGGATGGAACACCGACGCCGCGTAGTAGCCCGGCGGCGCCGCGTCCGACTCGTACCCCCATCCGCCATCATGGGCCTCGGCCGTTACGGCGGGACCACCGAGTCCGCCCGGGCGCGGAGCCGCCACGCGCGCCGCGGTGTCGCGCCCGCCCGGCACGCCGCGGAGGGAGCGCCGGAGTTCCCGCACCACCTTGGCCAGGTCGGAGGCGGTGGTCCACAGTTGGGACGGATCCGCCGCCCGGCAGGTGCCGCGGAGCACTCGGCCGTCCACGTCATGGCCCACACGGGCCACCGGCGCGCCGCCACCGGCTCCTTCGCAAAGCGGGGGCGCACCGAAGCGGCTGCCGTCCAAGCCGAGCGGCCCCAGCACCAGACGCCGCAGCAGGGGGCCGAACGCCTCGCCCGTGACGTCCTCCAGCAGCGGGGGCAGCAGCGCGGCGCCCATGTCGGCGCGACGACGGCACAGCAGGTCCGCCAGGGTGACCGGAGCGTCCCCGGCCCGGCCGGCCTCGGCGTCCAGCGCCAGCAGCCCCTGGTCCACCAGGCGCAGGGCGCCCAGCGCCGCGACGTGCCGGCTCAGCCGGCCCGCCGGGAAGGCGGTGCGCGGAGTGATCGGTCTGCCCGCCCCGTCGTCGCCCGCGGCCTCGACCGCCACCACGTGGCCGTCCTCCACCAACGCGAAGCAGGCCCCCGGCACCCGGTGTGCCGCGAGCCGCCGCACCAGGCCGGCCCGGCGCGTCCCCGGCGCGTTCCGCCCGCCACGCTCCCGCGGCCCGCCCTGCCCGTGCCCTCCGGCCCGTCCGAGCAGCGCCGACCGTTCCACCCGCCCGTCGGCGCCGAGCGGCACCTCGTCGACGAGGGTGACGCTCGCGGGCACCAGGTGGCCGGGCACCCGCCGCTCGCAGTGCGCCGTCAGCGCCGCCGGATCCGGCCCCCGCGCGCCAGGACGCGGCACCACGTAGGCGGCCAACCGGACGTCGCCCGGCGCGTCCTCCACACCGAGCACGACGGCCTCCGCTACGCCCGGGTGGTCGTGGAGGGCCTCCTCGGTCTCCGCCGGATCGGCCCGGTGGCCGCGCACCCACACCTGCCGGTCGGTACGGCCGAGCAGCCGTACCCCGCCCGCACCCGACCGGCGGGCCGGCTCCCCGGTGCGGTACATCCGCGTCCCCGCCGGCCCGTAGGGGTCCGGCAGGAACCGCCGCGCCGTCAGCGCGGCCCGGCCCACATACCCGCGGGCCACACCCGGGCCGGCCACGTACAACTCCCCGACGGCGCCGTCCGGGACCGGCAGCAGACCGCCGTCGAGCACCCGCAAACGACTTCCGTCACCGGGCCGCGCGGGGTCAGCAGGGGGCCGAACGACGTCTCGGCCGTCCCGTACGCGGCAAGCAGCCGACGGGGGCCGAGCAGCCTGGCGAGCCGTGTCGCCGCGGGCCCGGACGCGCCGCCCGTGACCAGGAACCGCCGGGCCGGTCCGGCTCCGACGGCAGGGCCCAACCGGGCGACCAGGGCCTCCAGTTGGTCACATGTCGCCACCAGACACGCGAACGGGCCGGCCTCCGGGAGCCACTCCCCGGCACCGCCGCGTCCGGACCCCGCGGCGCGAGCAGCACCCGCCGCCCGGCCCACAGCGGCGCCCACAGCCCCGCCACCGCCCCCTCGGAGGCGACCGGCGCGAGGACCGCCGCACCCGCGTCGCCCGTTCCGGAGAACTCCCGGGCGACCGAGGCCAGATGATGCGCCAGCCCACGATGTGTCACCGCGACGGAGAGCGGCGGCCCGGCCACCGTCGGCACCCGCATCACATACGCCACGTCCTCCGGATCCGGCGCCCCGCCGAGCGGCTCGTCCGAGAGCCGGGCCAGAGCGCCGCACACCTCGGGATCGTCCGCGTACCGCACCCGTCCCGCGAAGTCACCGGGCCCGTACGGCGTCTCGGTCACCAGGAACCGCGCCCCGGCGGCACGGAGCAGCGCGCTCACCGGAACCTCCGGCGTCTCCGGCTCCAGCGGCAGGCACCCCGCCCCGCCTTCCACACGCCCAGCGTCACCGCGTGCAGCCCGGCGCCCCGCCCGAGAAGCACCCCCACCACCGCGCCCCGCCCCACGCCCAGCGACCGCAGATACCGGGCCCAGCGGTTCGACGCCGCGTGCAACCCCCCGAAGGTCAGGGCGAATCCCTCACCGCGCACGGCTTCCGCCCCCGGCTCCCGGCGCGCCTGCCGCCCGACCGCCGTCACCACGTCGGCACCCGCCGCGCTCACCCCCTCGGCCACTCGGCGGCGCAGGCTCACCGGACGCTGATCGGTCCACACCTCCTGCACCCGTGCCAGGCACCGGTCCCGCGCGCCCCTGACGCCCTCCGGCCACCAGCCGGCGGGCAGTTCGCGGGCGGCCGGCCATATCGCGTACTGTCCCTCGCCGTTGAGCACGACGCGCCACTCCGTGGGGGCGACATCCTGTGGTGGGTACAACGCTGCTCCTTTTCGGGCCCGTTTCTCGGGCCCGCTCCTCAGCCCCACTCCTCGGGTCCATGGGCGTTCCCTATGGCGGAACATTCGAGCCCATCCTGCCCGGATGTGCCATACGGGGCCTATGCGGGCACTGGAGACGTCAGGAGCAACGGCAGGCGGGATTCCGGCATTTCCCCCCACTCCGGCCACAACCCCCGTCAAGGATCACGGCACCGAGGGCCGCGCCCGAGCGAGCGGTGTCACGGCGCCGGCCTGCACGGAAGAGCCCTGGCGCGGGGTCGCGAGGATGGCGGCGGAATGGCGACGGGACGGATGGCGGGACGGGTGAGGGCAAGGAGCCGCTTCCTCCACCCCACGTGATTCGCCGACGGCAGCCAAGAGACCGCCAACCGATCGCCAACCACCGCAAGAGACACGGGGGATTTACTGCGGTCGAGACGCCGGGCCCGGCACTCGCACGCATTCCCGTTCCGCCAGGAACACGGCACCTTCCACGAAGGAGCAACCCATGCACGGCTTCTCCGCACGACGCGTCGCCCTGACCTCGATCGCCGCTTCCGGCGCGCTCGCCGCTTCCCTGGCCCTGGCCGGATCGGCGGCAGCCGTCGCTCCGGCGACGGCGACGGCCACCTACAACTGCGGTTCCGCCGGCAGCGGGACCGTCACGCTCACCGCGGCCGACTCCGGCGGCGGCAAGACGATACGGATCGACTCCGCGGACATCCGCAACCAGTGGCCGCTCAATGCCAACACCGTGACCGCCACGCTGAAGCTGAACAAGACGTCCTCCGGCGGTGCGACGAGCGAGGTGCGGTTCTCCGGCACCGCCCACGCGGCCGCGGCCGCGGGCAGCCCCATCTCGTTCGGTCCGCTCCCGCTCACCACCGGCTCCCTGTCCGCCGGCGACACCACCGACTCGGCCGCCCTCGCGGGCACCCCGAGCGAGAACAACTGGTCCCTGAAGCTCACCGTCAACAAGCCCACCGGCAGCTTCAGCTCCTACTGCACCGCCACCGGCAACCAGTCGGCCGCCTTCACCTGGTAACCCGTGCGCATGCCGCGTCCCCGGAAGAGCACACGCTCTTCCGGGGGACGCGGTGCGTCACCGCCCGCCGATTCGCCCGCGGTGCGATGCGGTCAGCCCTGGTACTCCGAGAGGTCGATGGAGTGGACGTGCAGGGGAAAACCGTAAAGGGGGTGCGTGGTCGCGCGCTCGGGTTCCATCCCCAGCTTGCGCAGCACGTTCTTCGAGCCTTCGTCGCCTGGGCGCACGATGCCGACGACCCGGTCGAGGCCGCGGTCCTGGAGCGCGAACTCCAGGGTGGCCTGGGCGGCTTCGGACGCGTAGCCCTGGCCCCAGAAGGACCGGCCGAGCCGCCAGGTGATCTGCGCGGCGGGCAGCACCTCCGGCAGGAACTCGGGGACGGACAGACCGACGGCGCCGACCAGTTCACCCGACCCCAGGAGCTCGACGGCGAAGATACCGAAGCCTTCCTCGTCCCACTCCTCCTCCCATCCCTCGACGGCCTCCTCCGTACCGTCCGCGTCGAGGACCGAGCCGTCACCGACCCAGCGCATGACGTGCGGATCGGCGTTGATGTCCGCCAGGGGGATCAGGTCGTCGTCACTCCAGCGGCGGAGGAGCAGGCGGGGGGTGTGGATCTCGGTCATGGCCCCCATACTGCCCTGAAAGACGCGGGCGGCGCTCATCGGCCGGTGGCGAGGCGAGTGGGGCGGGTGAGGTGGGCGGTGGCCGACGTCGACACGACCTGCGGGGGCGGAGAGACGTACGGCAGGTGACGTGACCTCGTACGGCAGCCGATCCATTGACCGACGCCACCCCGCTTTCTCTGATAAATGTTTCGGTGGGGCACGGGCGTACGCCCGTGGCGGTGTCCTCCGACACCGCAGGGAGGGCGCATATGGGCACGACTCGGGACGAGATCCTCGTCGGCGAGCAGCGGGCGGTGGACCACGCGTACGACTGCTACACCGCGAAGCTCACCGAGCTGAAGAGCGGGGCGACGGTCGCCGCGTCGGCGAGCGGCAAGGACGGGATCGCCAACCGGGCCGAGGCGGAGGCCCGGGCCGAGGCGTACGGAGGGCTCGGCGACGAAGCCCTGGTCTTCGCCCGTGTCGACGCGCCGGAGGATCCGGGGGGAGAGCCCCGGCCCTGGTACATCGGACGCCGTGGCGTGCGGGACGCCTCGAACGAGCCGGTGGTGCTGCTGTGGACCAGTCCCCTGGCGAAGAAGTGGATCGAGGCCGGGTCCGAGAGCCCGGGCGACGTGGTGCTGCGGCGCCGGCTCCGCTGCGTCCAGAGGGTCGTCGAGGGCTACTTCGACGAAATATTCCCGGCGCCGTCCGCGCCCGCGGCCCCGGTCCCGGCTGCGGCCCCGGCCGGCACCGCAGCCGGATCCTCCGCCGTCCCGGAGCCCCCGCGGGCCGCCGACGGCAGACAGGCGGACGAGCCGGAAAAGGGCGCCCAGCCCCTCGACCCCGTGGAGGAGGAACGTCCGCGGTCCCCCACCCCCGGCGATGTCGCGCGACGCCGGCGCCGGAAGGCGTTCCAGGTGGACGACTTCCTGCTGCGAGAGCTCCAGCGGTCGCGCGACGGCCGGATGCGGGACATCGTCGAGACCATCCGCCGTGACCAGATGGAGCTGGTCACCGGTTCGCCCTCGGACATCCTCGTCGTGCAGGGCGGTCCCGGTACCGGTAAGTCGGCGGTCGGGCTCCACCGTGTGACCTGGCTCGTCGACAACGGGCACTTCAAGGCCCAGGACATCCTCGTCATCGGCCCCCACCAGCGGTTCCTCGACTACGTCGGCCGGGTCCTCCCGACCCTCGGCACGCGGGACGTCAACGTCGTCCAACTGGACCGCCTGTGGGAGGGCGGGACCGTCGGCGAGGACTCCCCGCGGGCGCGCCTCGTGAAGTCGGACGCACGCATGGCGGCCGTGCTGCGGCGCCGGGTCGAGCACGACTACCGCCCGGAAGCTCTCGACGGCCTCACCACCGCCCCTTCCTTCGAAGGCGACGAGCCCGCGGTCGTCGTCACCGCGGGCAGCACGACCCTGCGCGTCCCGAAGTCCGAGGTGATCGAACTCCTCGACAGGGCCCACGCGGGCGACGGCCCCTTCCGGCAGCGGCGGGACCGCTTCCGGGGCCTGTTCGTCGACCGGCTGCTGCGGGAGCTCGCCGACGTCGCGCCACGGCGCGGACAGACCGGCACGATCCGGCGCGACCTGGAGCGCAACCGCCGGGTGGAGCGACTCGTCGAACGCGTCTGGCCGTCACCCGGCCCCCGGGAAGCCCTGCGCGGCCTCTACGACTCCGCCGACCTCCTGCGGGCCTGCGCCGACGGTATCCTCGACGAAGGTGAACAGGCGGCCCTGCTACGGGCCCGCGCCGCCAGCGCCGACGAGGACGCGTGGACCGTGGACGACCACCTCTGCCTCGAAGAACTCCGGGTGCTGATCAGCGGCGAGACCCCGCCGCGCTACGGGCACATCATCGTCGACGAGGCGCAGGACCTGACCCCCATGCAGGCCCGTGCCCTGCGGCGACGCTCCGCCGTCGGCGGCTCCATGACCGTCCTGGGCGACCTGGCGCAGGCGACGGGAGCCCACATCCCCACGAGCTGGGACCTGCTCGGGACGCTCCTCTCGGACCACGGCGACTGGAGTGTGGCCGAGCTCGACACGAGTTACCGCGTCCCCATGGAGATCATGGAGTTCATCGCCCCGCTCGCCCGGACGATCGCTCCCGGCCTGCCGTACCCGCGGGCCGTCCGCGCGGTCGGAGCGGACGCCGTACGCACCGTGGCGACCGAGCCGCGGAAGCTGCTCGACGACACCGTCGCCCACGTGGCCCGGCTCGTCGGCACCAGCGACGGGAGCACCCCGCGCTCCGTGGCCGTCATCGTCCCCGACGACTCGGACTGGGCGGCCGCCGTCAGTCGCGGGATCAGCGCGTGCGGAGACATCGGCGAGCGGGACCGCGAGGCGGTGTCCGTGCTGCCCGCCGCCCAGGCCAAGGGCATGGAGTACGACCACGTGCTGGTCGTCGAGCCCGCCACGATCGCCGACGGCGGCCCCGCCGGGCCGCGCCGGCTGTACGTGGCCCTCACCCGCAGCACCCAGAGTCTGACCGTCCTGCACACCACCCCGCTGCCGGAGGCGCTCACCGGTTCCGGGGACGCCGGGGCGCCGCGGGCGTCCATGGACCGCCCGGAGGGTGCGGGGGGACGGCTCCCCCGGATCGGCACCGACGTCAGGGTCGAGGTCGTGGACCAGACCCCCGGGGCCGCTACAAGGTCAGGCCGCTCTCCCCCGTGATCGACCGGCCGCTCGTCCTCACCGTCCGCCACGGTTCGGCCCCTCCGCGGCGAGGCGAGGAGCTGGACTGCTGGGTCTTCGCCAACGAGACGAACCAGACCGTGCTCACCGCCGACCGGCGCGGCCGGTCGCCCGTCTCGGAACGGATGGCGGGACGGTACGCCGCCGCACTGAACGTCCTGGCCGAACTCACCGGGAGCGAGGGGGGCGGGGACGACGCGACCGCCGCCGTCCCCGATGCCCGCGGCCGCCTCTCCGAGCTCCAGGGGATGGCGAACCGCGTCCTCCGAAGGGACCAGGCCGACTGGGTCGACGTCCTCCACCTGTTCGGCGACCCGGACCGGGACAGCCTCGGCGTGCTGCGCGACCTCGCCGCCTCGGCCAATCGCGCCCTCAAGGAAGGCACTTTGCAGACGAGCCGGCTCGCGGAGAAGCTGGCCGCGTCCGGCTGGGCGGAGCCCCTCGCCGCGGCACGGCGGGAGCTGCTGGACCGCTTCCCCGCCGCCACCGGACCGGGCGGCTCCCGGCCGGACCCCGGCAGGACGGCCTCCGGTGGCCTGCTCCCCGACGCCCCGCAGCAGGCCCCGCGGCAGGGCCCGCAGCAAGCCGAGCAGAAGGAAGAAGGACAGATGAGCACCGCCGGCACCCCCTCCACCTCGCCGGCTCCGACCGCCGGAGCCGCCAAAGAAGGACTCCTCCGCACGCTGGAGACAGCCGCCCAGGCCGACCGCGCGTGCAAGAAGCACGAGGCGGTCCGTCACGCGCTGAAGGCGTCGCTCCTCTGGGCGGACCTCCAGCCGACCGACTCACCGGTCGTCGACGTCAGCTGCGTCACCGACCGCGGCCTCTTCCTGTACGAAGCCCTGGGCGCGGGACGCTCCTCCTACGCGGACCTCCGCTCGGGTGCCACCCGGCTGCTGGAGATCAACTACTCGCTGCCCACCCGGGCCGACGGCCTCTACCTCGTCCTTCCCGAACCACCCGCCGAGGACTGGTCCGCGGACACCCTTCACGACGTCTTCGGTGTCCACGTCATCTGGCGCGGCCCGGCCGGCTGGGCCGGCGAGGGCGCGGACCTCGCACTGGCCCCCTCCGGGGCGCGACTGCGGTGAGGGTAGGCCCGGGCGCGAGCGGCGGTGACCGCCACGGGCCTACGCCTCGCCGCTGAGTAAGCGACGCTGTCGGGGACCTCGCGGGCCGTTCCCGAACCGGCCGGGTGCGACGGGTCTTCCCGTCACTCGTTGATGGGTCTGTGAGGGGTTTCCGGGGGTATCCGGTTGTCGTCAGTGGTGGTGCGGGGGACTTGGGCAGGGCCGTATGGGACAGGCAGTATGGGATGAATGCCGGTGTGCGGTGACCGGAGAGGTGCCGTCGGTGGTTGCCGCGTTCGAGGCGGATGCCGAGATCGGCCAGGCCCGTGACCTGGCTCGTTCTTTTCTGACGGACGTGCAGGTGGTGCACGGGGTGCCGGTGTCGGAGCGGGCGATGGGCATGGTGCTGCTGGTGGTGAGCGAGTTGGTGACCAACGCGCGTAAATACGCCCCGGGGCCGTGCTTGTTGTCGCTGGAGGTCGGCGGGGGTGTCGTCGAGGTGACCGTGTGGGACAGCGAGCCGGGGCTGCCGTCGGTGGGGGCTCCGGACGCGGGGCGGATCGGTCAGCATGGTCTGGAGATCGTCATAGCGGTATGCCGGAGCTTTGCGATGCACCGCGAATCGGTGGGCAAGCGCATCACGGCCGCCGTCGCGCTCGCCGACGACCCGGACGACGTCCCGGGCGGCCGGCGGATGCCGTGATCACACGGCCTCCTACCCTGCGGGCGGGTCGGGTGCCGGCCATGGGTCGCCTGTCTCGGCTCCGGCCCGAAAGGACCGCCTGCCCCTTCTCGACCTGCCGCTCGTTCTCGGCAACTCCGCTTCCCGACCTGCCGATCGCCCTCGGCGAGTTCGCGTTCCGAGGCCCCCGACAGCGTCACCCACTGTCTTGTTACCGAATGCGGACAGACCCGAGCGAACGATGCTCGCCCTGACGTCGTCTCATGGGATGCACAGCGCAACAGCCGATGCGGACGGTCGCCTTGGGGCCCAAGGGGAAGTGCCGCGACCTGACAGCCCGTGGGGGGACTTTCATTATGATCACGCACCGTGCCCGCCGTACCGCCCGTTCCGCCGCCCTGGCCGCCGTCACCGCCGCGCTGGCACTCGGCCTGACCGCCTGCGACGGTGGCGACGACTCGAAGGCGGCAGGCGGCGACCATACCGCTGCTCCCGCCCAGAGCCGGTCCGCCTCCGACGGGGACGGCAAGGACAGCACGGGGCAGCCCGGCAGCGGTGGTGACCGCAAGGAGGGGTCGCACCCGGCGACCGAACCGGGCAAGACCAAGGAGGCCGCGGGCAAGGGCACGACGGCCGGTGCCCGGCAGTGCCGTGGAGACGAGATGCTGATCACCGCGGTGCACCGGTTCGCCGGTCAGCAGGGCGACCACCTGCTGATCACCGCGTCGAACAAGGGCACCACACCGTGCTGGGTCACCTCGTACCCGGCCGTGAAGCTCGGTGGGGACGTCGACACCGCAGCGTTGCCGCACTCGAAGAAGGACAACCCGGGCGGCGAGCAGCACATCACGCTCCGCCCCGGAGACAAGGCATACAGCGCGGTGAACCTCTTCGACTACGGCTCGAAGAACCACACGGCGCAGTCGTTCGCCATCGCACTGCGCGGCACGGACGGTCACACCGGCCCCTTCTACTCCGTCGACTCCAAGGGCGAGAAGCCGTCGTTCGGCTGGACCGAGGCCGACGTGCTGAACTGGAGCACCAAGAAGCCGTACGACGTCTGACGGCACGCCGTCGGCCGGTGAGACATCGCCGGCCCGTGCGGCGGGCGAGGTCCCTGGCACCGAAGCGGTCCCGGAGCCCACCCCGGTACGGCACCAGGGGCCCGGTGGCGGGCTGCCGGGCGCCGGGCTCCGAACACCGGGGACGCGGGTTCACGCTGCCGCCCGCACGTCACTCCGATGTCCCAGTAATTCGGGGGCCGACGGGGAAGCACGTGCGACGGTTGATGTCGGAACGTCCGTATGGCGGCCGAACCCGGCAACCGGAGTGGGAAAGGAACCCTGCCATGGCGAGCGTGGAGGACCGCGTCAAAAAGCTGCTGGCGCAGAAGCTGGCAGTGGAACCGCAAGAAGTGACCCCCCAAGCCCAGCTCCGCGAGGACCTGGGCGAAGAAGACGGCGACAACGGCCCCCTGGCCCATGCGCTGTCCCAGGAATTCGGCATCACCTGCGAAGAAGGCGATATCGCCGAGATGTTCAGCGTCCAGGAGGTCATCGACTTCGTCAAAAAACGGACCTGACCCGGATGGTCCCGGCTGAGGACGCAGGCCGCCCGCGCACCCTCACCGGGTTCCCCGGTCCCGCGGCGCGCGCCTCGGTGGCGGGTCTCCCTCAGCCGAGCCGACCGGCCGCAGCCCCGCCACCGCGTGGCTTTCGTTCTCACCGTCGACCTCGACCAGCGGTATCGCCAACTCCGCGCCACGATGGACAACGCTCAGGTGCGGCGGCCGGTCGGGTGCCGCTGGGCGCGTAGCGCGGCCCTGCCGTGCCCAGGGCTTCCGGCTGTAGTCGCCGTGGGCAGCGTTGATGCCCGGCGACCGGTCCGAGCGACTGTCTCTCGTTCGGGCCGGCTGCTCTGCCTACCGTCGGCAACCGTGCCGGTCACACGCGGGGCACTCTTGCGTCCTGCTCCGTTTGTGCCGACGTCGAGAGGAAGTCGCCGAAGATGCAGGTGAAGGAACACAGCCTCGAACTCGTGCTCCCCGACAGGCATACCCGGCTGCTGGACGCCCTGGATGCCGGGGTCGGCGCTCAGCTGGGTGAGGGCGTCCATCCCGTCCGTCTGGTCGTCACCGGTCTCGTCGACGGAACACTGCGGTGCGAGGTGGGGGTGCTCAGCGACCTGCCCCGCGAGGTGGCACCACCGCCCTCGATTTTCGCCTTCCGACGCCGCCTTGTGCACGACCCGACGCACTTCACCGCGGCGCTGATGATCCCCACCGGGATCGGGGCGGAGATCGGCGGCGACGCCGGGGACGGCGGTCCCGCCACCCGCCTGCTGGCCGGCGTGTGCGACACGCTGATCACGCACCCCAACGCCGTCAACGGCGCGGACCTCAACGAGATCCCCGACAACTGCCTCTACGTCGAAGGCAGCACGCTGACCCGGCTGCTGATGGGACCGGCGGCGCTGCAACCCGTGCTGTCCGACCGCCTGCTGCTGGTCGTGGACCGCTGTGAGGAGCAGGCGTGGGGCTCGGGCTCGCCGAGAACATGTTCAACGCCGCGCGTGCCGTCGCCGGCTTCCACTGCCACACCATGGTCCGTCTCGACGACGCGGTCCAGGCGGACGTGGTCTTCAGCGACCACACCGACCGCGCCACCAGCACCCTGCGCAATCTCCGGCCCACCCTGCGGCTGCTTGAGCAACACCGGCTCGGTGGGTGGGTAGGCGAGGCTGGACGGGGCGACTTCGGTGCAACGATCCGCGGAATGCGGAAGGGTGCCCGCAGCGCGGACCGTACCAAGCCCGGTAGCCGCATCTCAACGCCGCCGCTGACCAGCAACGCCCGCCTGTACCGCACCCAGTTCGCCGAGCCTGCCGACGCCGACGGCTCCCAGAACATCGACCCGCTGTCGAAACCCTGCTGCCCACGTCGAGCGCGTCAGTCCCCGCCGCCCGGGCACACGCCCGCTCAGCCGCTGGCGCCTACGCCGCGGTGTAGCTGAGTCGGAACAGATCCTGGGCACGCTCCAAGTCGCGGCTTATCAGCAGCCGCACTTCCAGGTCGCCGGTTCCGTGGTGGCCGAGTCCCGTCACGTTCCGGGTGAAGCCGGGGACGAGATCGACCTCCATGGGATTGATCTTGAGGTAGACGAGCAGCTTGTTCTTCTGCGGCGGACACAGGCAAGCGAAGTTCCGCAGGCGCTGGTACGCGCGGTAGGTCTTGCGCTGGACCTTGGTGATGTCGTCTCCGAGCCCCAGCAGAACCTGGTCGACCTCGGCGTACAGCTCCTCCATCACCCCCTCGGCCGCGCGGACACCGGGTTCCGCGCTGCCGCTCGTCCGGCGGGCGCGTGGCAGCGCCGATGGGGCGGCGACGGAGGCGACGGTCTCCAGGCCGAAGTGGTCGTCGCCGAAGAAGCGGTAGCGGACCAGGTCGATGCTGCGCCGGTGTTCTCGGAGGGCGTGCACGTCGTAGCGGGTGAAGTCGCCGGCCACACAGATCAGCCTCGGCGCACTCCACAGCACCTGGGCCGCGACCGCTGCCCCGAGCCGGTCGCGCACCAGGTGCCCGAACTCCGCTTTGTGGTCCATCAGCCACGACAGGTAGAAGAGCCCCTGATTGATCACGCCGGCATCCGTCGCGCGCTTGAACTCGATGACCACCGGAGCGCCGTTCTCGTCGACCCCCAGCGTGTCGATCCGGCCGCCGTGCACGGGCCCGGTGCTGTACTCGCTCTCCAGGAACCGGACGCCCAGCATGGCCTCCAAGTTGGCTTCGACCAGATCCTGCACTTCAGCCTCGACTTCGGCAAGACGTGACACGACTTCCACCACGTCGCCCTGAGTGTGGAACATCCTCATCTTGACACCTCCCCCTCCTTCGCTGCGCGGCTATAACGCCGGGGGTCAGACGGCTATTTCCGGGAATTCCTCATTGGGCCAGTTGCCTGCGTACAGCCATGGATGTCCGCCCGGCGCGCCTGCCCGGCGCATGTGAGTACCGCCTACCAGACATTCCCCGGTTAGCGAAAACGGCGCTTCCGCACAGACTGGTGAGCAGAGTTCGTTCTCCCTGAGGGAACTACGCCTCCCAGCTCTGGACTTCTTGCGTCGTGGACCTATTGTTTCGTCGCGCCGCAAGTCCTGACCGGTAGCTGGGAAGGCGGCACTTCGATCCTCACGCTCCTCGCCCCGGGAAGTACATGCCTCATCCCTGCACAACGCCCCACATATCTGCTCCCCACCACCTTCCCGCCCCCGAAACGCATTCCTGGTACTCCACCGTCGAGTTGGCCCGGTTCCTCAACGTCGACGCGTCGACTCTCCGCCGGTGGCGTACAGCGCGTCCCCCGCAAGGCCCGCCGTTTATCCGCCTTTCACCGCGCCGCGTCATCTACAGCACCGCCGACGTCCAACAGTGGCTGGACCAGCACCGCACCGACACCTCCCGGAGCGCGTGATGGGTTACGTCGAGCAACTGCCGATCGCCGTACCCCTCTCCCCCGACATCGAGTACCGCCCCGACCGCCCGCTGCCGTTCAAAGCCCGGGTCCGCTGAGTCGATCCGCACACCAAGAAGAGAGACTCGCTGTCACAGTCCAGCGCTACCGAAGAGGAAGCGCAAGGCTGGATCAACATGCTCACCGCCGCCGCGATTCGCGGCGTCACGCCCCATGTCTCGACGCAGCCTCTTGCGCAATACGGCGACGCGAACATGAAATTGGCGCTCCGCGGGCTGGAAGCGAAAACCCACGACCCCTACCTGGCCGGCTGGCGGCTCCGTGTGGTGCCCAGCCTCGGGCACATCCCGGTCACCATGGTCAGCAACGGCGCCGTGGACCGGTGCGTCTACGGCTGGATCGCCGATTCCGTCGGGCGCTCCTCGGTGAAGAACAGCCTGGCCGTGCTGGTCCGGGTCATGGAACAGGCGCGGCGTGACGGCATCATCACGGAGAATCCGGCGCGGGTCATCGGATGGCAGAGCGAGTTCAAGCGGGCCGAGGACGAGCTCGACGACCCGCGCTCCCTCGCCCTGCGCGACTGGGACACCCTCGTGGCGCTGGCCGACGCCCTGGTGGCCCGTTCCTATGGGCAGTACCACGGCTGGGGCAGTGTGGTGATCTTCGCCGGCTGCACCGCGGCGCGGATCGGCGAAGTCTCTGGCGGAGGAAGTGCGCCCTCTGGTCGCCCAGCGCCTCCTGGCCGTCGGGCACGACCCGGACGCCCGCCTGTTCACCGGCCCCCGCGGCGGACGGATCACCACGGCCGTCCTGAGAGACGCCACGCACTGGGACGAGGTCGTCGCCGAGTTCGGCTACGAGCACCTGCGCCGCCACAGCCTCCGGCACACCGGGCTGACCTGGATGGCCGACGCGGGGATCCCCCTGCACGTCCTGCGCATGATCGCCGGACACGGCTCGCTACGGACGACCCAGCGCTACCTCCACCCCGACCTACGCGCCCTGCACGCCGCCGGCACCTCCCTCAGCGCCCACCTCCGCAGCGCCTCGGTGCCCTCCAAACCGCTGGCGGCCACTCTCCAGGCGTTGTGAGATGTGCACAATCACCCAATTCTTCCGGTGATCTTGGTCCCCAGCGATACAGGGTCTGATCAGCGGTTTTTCCAGCCCGTGGTCCCCAAGTGGTCTCCGGGCACCTGACGGTCCATCAGATCACCCCATCGCGACGCCAACGCAAAACACCCTCTGACCTGCGGTTTTCCGCAGATCAAAGGGTGTTTTCCCGGTCGGGACGGCGGGATTTGAACCCACGACCCCTTGACCCCCAGTCAAGTGCGCTACCAAGCTGCGCCACGTCCCGGTGCTCGTCCGGCTCGGGCTGGTGCCCTTGCCGACCGCGCAAGAGAACAATACCGCACGCCGTGGGGTGGTCGCGCACGGATTGGCGGGCGGGGGTCGGGGCGGGAACGGTGCCGGGTCTGGGGCAGGGGCCCGGGGTGCGGGCACCGGGCCCGAGGCGCGGGCACAGGTACCGGACCGCGAGGCGGGCATGGGTACCAGGCCCCCGAGGCAGGCGTGGGTATCGCCCCCCCCGGGGGGCATGCGCAGATATCAGCCCCCCAAGGCAGGCGTAGCCATCAGCGCCCTCCAGTGGCGGCCATGGGTACCAGCCCCCCCCAGCCCCACCCCCGAGATAAGTAGCGGTACTCATGTGCCCCGCGGCCCCCGTCCGGGACGCTGCCGGGCATGAGTACTCCATCGATACAGCGGCCGACGACCACCGCGTTCTACGTCCAGGCCGCCCTCTCCTTCGGACTGTCGCTGGTGGCGCTGGCGGTCGGGATCGTGAAGTTGCCCCTGGGGGCCTGGGAGCGGGGGTTCCTGGGGCTGGGGTTGGTCTTCGTGGTGTCGTCGGCGTTCACGCTGGCCAAGTGTGTGCGGGACCGGCAGGAGGTGGACGAGATCACCAACCGGGTCGACAAGGCGCGGCTCGACAAGCTGCTCATCGAGCAGGACGCGTTCAAGGTGGAGGGGCTGTGACCGGCGCGCGGTGATCCGGGAGACGGCGCTCACTCCCCGGGGTGTTGACCCGGCACCCCGCACCGTGAACGATGATCCGATCGAGCTCTTCCTCTCGCATCCCGTGCAACTCCCGCACCCCAGGAGGACAGTTGGACGTCCAGGGCCCCTCGGGCACTCGCCTCTCTCCCCTCTCCCGGCGCAGATTCCTCCAGACCACCGCGGGTACCGCCGCCGTGGCCGGGATCGCCGGGGTGACCGGGGTGGTTCCGACGCCGGCGGAGGCGACGCCCGCCGCTCCGGCCGGAACGGCGGCGTCCGGGGCGCCCGTGCTGTCCTTCACCGCCACCACCAACGGCTCGGCGTCGCTCTTCGGCGACCGCGTCGTGGCCGAGGTGCAGAACGTCCTCTGGTCGCTGCCCCGCAAGGGCGGGGAGGCCGTGGCGATCACGCCGCCGGACCTGGAGCCGACGCGGCCCGTGCACTCCCCGGACGGCCGGCTGCTGGCCGTCTGCGCGTACCGAGGCGGCGGCTTCCACATCTGGACGCTGCGGCCCGACGGGTCGGGGCTGCGGCAGCTCACCGACGGCCCCTGGGACGACCGGGGCCCGTCCTGGTCCCCCGACGGCACCCGGATCGCGTTCGCCTCGGAGCGCCAGGGCGACCCGGTGGCCGGGAGCCCGTACCGGATCTGGACGGTGGACGTCCGGACCGGCGCGCTCACCCGGGTGACCGGGCTCAAGGACCAGGACGGGCCGCTGCAGGACGGCGCGTGGGAGGACTTCGACCCGGTCTGGTCGCCGGACGGCAAGCGGCTGCTGTTCGTCCGCGGCCAGGCGACCAAGGACGCGCTGGTGTCCCGGACGGTGGCGTCGGTGTCCGCCGACGGCCGCGGCGCGGTCCGCGTCGAGCACACCGAGACGGCGAAGGCGCAGGTCATGACGCCCGCCGTGAGCCCGGGCGGGCGGCTGGCGTATCTGCGGACGACCGCCGCCCCCACCGCGTCCTGCACCCTGGTCGTCGACGGCGCGGCCGTGCCCGTCGACGGTGACGTGGAGCCGGTGCCGCCGCGGTGGATCTCGCGCGACGAGTTGCTGCTGACCGTCGAGGGGCAGTTCCGGGTCGTCCGCGTGGCGCCCGCCGGGGGCGGCAGGGAGCCGTCGGCGTCGACCGTCGCCACCGTCCCGTTCACCGCGAAGCTGCCGGTCGACCGGCCGCGCTACCGCGTCAAGCGGTACGACGTCGAGGTCGGCGGGGTGGGCCGGGTGCGGGCGGTGCACCTGCCGGCGCTGTCCCCGGACGCCCGCCGGGTCGCGTTCGCCGCGCTGAACGCGCTCTGGGTCGCCGACGTCGACGGCGGCGCGGCGCCCCGGCGCGTGGTGCGCGCCGACGTCACCCG
Organism: Streptomyces sp. CA-181903; assembly: GCF_050937075.1. Classification (NCBI taxonomy): domain Bacteria; kingdom Bacillati; phylum Actinomycetota; class Actinomycetes; order Kitasatosporales; family Streptomycetaceae; genus Streptomyces; species Streptomyces sp. CA-181903. The sequence continues at coordinate 6,376,531 of NZ_JBNJLY010000001.1, read as the reverse complement.
CTACCTCCTCGGCCCGGCCTGGACGCCCGACGGCAAGGCGCTGGTCTACGCCGACGACCGCTCCGGCCTGCTCGCCGTCCGCCGGCACGACCTCGGCTCCGGCGAGGACACCGAGCTGGCCGGCGGCGGCCGGGTGAGCCCGGCGCTCTCCCCCGACGGCAAGCGGCTGGCCTGCCTCGACCTCTCCGGCAACCTCCTCGTCCGCGACCTCGCCGCCGGCACCGACCGCGTCCTGGCCGCGCCGATGGGCGGCGGCGGGCTGCCGGGCCGGCCGAGCTGGTCGCCCGACGGTCGGTACGTCGCGTACTGCGACCGCAACCGGCTGAACCAGCGCTTCCGCGAGGGCTACAACCTCATCCGCGTCGTCAACACGTCCGACGGTGCCTCCCGGCTGCACGCCCTGGCCCCGCACGTCTCGATCTCCGACCGCTACGACTCCGGCCCGGTCTGGTCGCCGGACGGCCGCCACATGGCGGTGATCACCGAGTCCGCGCTGTGGCTGCTGCCGGTGAAGCCCGACGGCACCCCGGCGGGCGCGCCCCGCCGGCTCACCGACGAGGCGGCCGACCACCCGTCGTGGTCGGCGGACTCCCGCCGGATCCTCTACCTGTCGGCCGGGAAGCTGCGCCTGCTGGACGTCGGCGCGAACGAAGCGCGGACCGTGCCCGTCCGGCTCGACTACCGCCGCCCGACGCCCGCCGACACGGTCGTGCACGCCGGCCGGTTCTGGGACGGCACCGGGAACACCGTCCGGGAGGACGTCGACGTCCTCGTCCGCGACGGCCGGGTGCACTCCGTCGAGCCGCACCGGGCGGGCCGCGCCGCGCGGCGCCGGGTGGACGCGTCCCGGCGGACGGTGCTCCCCGGCCTGTGGGACGCGCACACGCACCCCTGGCAGATCACCTACGGCGGCCGGCAGACCGCCCTCCAGCTCGCCTACGGGATCACCACGGCCGTCTCGCTCGGCGGCGCCTCCTACGAGCAGGCCCGGATCCGCGAGGCCGTGGCCGCCGGCGATCTCGCCGGGCCGCGCCTGCTGACCTGCGGAGAGCTGCTGGACGGCAGCCGGGTCGCGTACAGCATGGGCCGGGCACACCGCACCCGTGAGGGCCTGCGCCGGTCGCTGTCCCGGGCCGCGGCGCTGGACTGGGACTTCGTGAAGACGTACGTCCGCGCGCCCGGGTGGGTGATCGAGGAGGCGGCCCGGCACGCCCACGACGTGCTGGGGGTACGCACCGGTTCCCACCTCTGCACCCCGGGCGTCCAGCTCGGCCAAGACCTGACGACGCATCTCCAGGCCACGCAGCGGCTGGAGTTCGGGCACGCCACGTCCGCGAGCGGCCGGGCGTACGAGGACGTGCGGGAGATCTACACCCGTACGAACTTCCACATGATCGCGACCATCTTCACCTCGACCCCGCTCATCGGCGAGCAGCCGGGTCTCGCCGAGGACCCGCGGGTGACGCGGCTGATGCCGCCGTGGGACGTGGACCTCGTCCGCAAGACCGCCGCCGAACGGCCGACCGGCGACCAACTGGCCACGCTGCGCACCGAGGTGGACGTCTACCGGCGCATCCTCTCCGACGGCGGCCTGGTCGCCCTCGGCACCGACGCCCCACTGGTGCCCGTGGGCCTCTCCCTCCACATGGGCCTGCGTTCCCTGCACCGCTACGGCCTCTCCCCCGCGGAGGCGCTGCGTACGGCGACGGCGATCCCGGCCCGGGTGTTCGGCGCGGAACGCGACCTCGGCACTCTGGAGACCGGCAAGCTCGCCGACATGACGATCGTCGACGGCGACCCGTTCACCGACTTCGACTCGCTGGTGCGGACGGAGTCCGTCCTCCGCGGCGGCCTCCCCTTCGAGCAGCGGAAACTCCTCGACGCCTACGCCGGCGACGCGGCTCCGGCGGCCCGGCACGGCAGTTCGACGCACGGCGAGTGGCTGGAGGTGGGACGGCTGCTGCGGCGCGACTCGTGCTGCGACCCGGGGCACTGAGGGGGCGCTGTGGTCTAAGGCGCTGAAGGGCCACTGTGGTCCGGGGCGCTGAGAGACCACTGTGATCGAGGAGACCGCTGTGATCGGGCCCTGAGAGACCGCTGCGGTCCCGGGTACCGAGAGGCCGGCCCGCGCCACGCCCCGGGCCCTCGCCCACATCCGCGCGGCGTTCCCCGGGAGGTGACCGGGGGCCGCCGCGCGGCGGTCCGAACGGCGAGGGGCCGGCGGTGGCGCACGGCCACCGCGCCGGAGAGGTGCGGAGCCCGGCCTATCTACTTGCCGTGATCTCCGTGGTGGTTACCGTGGTGATCGCCGTTCTCACCGTGCCCGTGGCGGTCGCCGTTCTCGCCGTGCTTGTGGTGATCGCCGTTTTCACTGTGCCCGTGGCGGTCGCCGCTCTCGCCGCGCCCGTGGTGGTCCCGGTCCTCACCGAGGCCGTGGTGGTCGCAGTCGTCACCCTTGCCGCGATCGTGGTCACAGCCCTCACCCCGGCCCTGGTGATCGGCGTGGTGATCGCCGTGGTGATCAGCGTGGCGATCGCCGTGGTGATCACCGTCCCGCCCCTCATGGCCGCGGCCGTGGTCGCAGTCCTCGCCCCGGCCCCGGCCGTGGTCGTGGTGGCCCTTCCGGTCGCCGTGCCGGCCGTGGTCACAGTCGTGGCCGCACAGATGGGTGACCGCCGCGTTGCCCGACCTCGCGTCGGACTGCGGGGTTTCGGTGGCCGAAGCGGCTCCCGCTCCCGTCATGAAGAGTGCCGCCGCGAACGGGACGGCGGCCATGAGCGTGAGGGCGCGAGCCTTGCGGATGCTTGCCATGCCGGTCCTTTCGAACGGCCGGAACCGCGGGAACGGCGGCCCGGTCCGAGTCGGTTTCCTGGTCGCCTCCCAGTTGACACCCGGCCGCCGGGCGAACCGCCGCGACCATGGGGTCCTTCATTCTCAAGGGTGTACAAGACGATTTAAAATCGCTCACCGATCCCTCTCGATCACACGCCAATCCCGCAGCCGCGCAAGGCCGGTTGGCGACTCGCCGGAGCCGACGGCGTCCCACGCCGCTCGGTCCGGCGAAGAAAGGCGAGTGCCACGGCCGAGGTGAGGGCAATTGGCCTGATATGTGGTGTCGTTGAGGGGCGAGTGGGCCATAGGTTCGCCGGGTATTCCCGACTTCCGGAGGTACATCATGAGACGGCACATCTTCACCGGCGCCCTTGCCGCCGCCTGTCTGATCGTCCCCTTCCAGGCCCACGCCGCGGCTCCGGCCCCGCCGGACGCACAGTCGGCGGCCACCGTGTGGGACAAGTGCGAGGCCGCCCTCGACTCACCGCACGAGTCCCACACCAATCCGGACGTCATCAACGTCCACGCCGACCTCAAGGGCTGCAAGCAGAAGATGCCGGAGTACTCGATCTCCGTCACCCTCTACAAGGAAGGCACCCAGGTCGCGCACAACAGCGGCTCGGGCAAGAACAAGTTCAAGGCACGGGTCGTGGCCAACTGGCCGCCGCCGAAGGGGCAGTGCCACTCCTACTCGGCCAAGGCGGACTTCACGATCACGGCCGGTGGGAAGACGCACCACGTCACCCTGGAGAACCACAGCCAGGGCACGATCTGCATCAAGAAGTAGCGAACACGGCCGGTACGGCTCCGTGCCTGCCGGCCACCACCGAACACAGGCGAGGCGAACGACATGAACGCGCACACTCTCTTCCTCGCGGTCGGCGACCGGACCGGCCGGCCCGATCCGACCTTCGCCCTCACCACGCTCGCCGTGGAGACCGGACGCCTGGAGGAAGCCGAGCGGCGCGCGGCCGACGCGCTCGCCGGCCTCGCACCCGACGCGGACTGGATGGGCCTGGCCCCCTCCGTCCGGCGCGAGATCGTCGACCGGGTACGGACGGTGCCGCACTACGCGGTCGACCACACCGAGCACGACCGCGATCCGGAGCGCTCCGCCTCCCCCCTGGCCGACTGCCTGCGCAGCCTCGCCACGGGCGAGACCTTCGCCGGGATCACCGCGCAGCCGTACACCGTGTACCTCACCGGCGGCCTCGTGGTCGGCGACCCGGCGTCGGCCCCCTCCTCGCCGGCGCCCGGGCCGTCCACCCCGACGCCGAAGCCCGTTTCCCCGGCCTCGCCCGCCTCACCACCCTCCTCGCCACGGCCGCCGCGCCCTCGATCGACGCCGCGGTCGTGGACGAGGAGGACTTGTACGACGCCTTCGACCGGTACGCCCTCGGCGGACTGGCGTAAGCGGGACGCACCGCCGCCGACACGACCGGTTCCGCTCGCCCTGCCCTCCCCGCCCTCACGCCCTCACAACGCCCCTACCCCGCACCGCACGCACGCCGGCCCCGGGCGAGCCGCCGTCGGCCCCGTACGGGCGCCGCGTCCCACCGTCGTACCCGCAGGCGCGGCACGTGGGGGTGCGCGACGTGTCCGCCGGCGGCGTCCGGTGGACGACACGTTCGATCACGGCCGCGGTCGGTGCGGCGGATCCGGGCCGGGAGGCGCTCGTCGGGGACCCGCCGCAGGTGGACGGTGAAACCGCTCAACCGGGAAGCCGCGCCTCAGCGTTCGGCCGCGAGGTCCAGTCGTGCCGCCGGGGCCGGGGCCCGTCCGGCGCCGCGCTCCTGGGGGATTCCGCCGCCACGGCCTGCCACCAGGGGTCCGGGCGCAGTCCGGCCGCCGGTTCGAAGGGCTGGCCGGGGCGGGGGACGGCGTAGCGGACGCCGGCGCGGCGGGCGGCGGTGACGGTGCGTTCGGCGGGCTCGTCCCAAGGGTGCGGGGCGAGATTGAAGGTGCCCCAGTGAATGGGGAGGAGGACGCCGCGCTCGGCGGGGGCGGAGCCCTGGAGGTCGAGGTGGGCGCGCAGGCCCTCCTCCGGCTCCATGTGGATGTCGGGCCAGAACTCGCTGTACGCGCCGATCTGGATCATGGTGGCGTCGAACGGGCCGTAGCGCTCGCCGATGCCGGCGAAGCCGGGGAAGTAGCCGGTGTCACCGCTGTGGAAGACGCGGTGCCGGGGGCCGGCGATGACCCAGGAGGCCCAGAGGGTGTGCTGGGTGTTGCGCAGCGCGCGTCCGCAGAAGTGGCGGGCGGGGGTGGCGGTGAGGGTGAGTTCGCCGACGAACGTCGTCTCGTGCCAGTCGAGTTCGGTGATCTGCCCCGCCGGGATCCCCCAGTGCTCCAGGTGCGCGCCGACGCCGAGCGGTACGACGAACTCCGTTCCGGTCCGGGCCAGGGCGCGGACGGTGGGCATGTCCAGGTGGTCGTAGTGGTCGTGGGAGATGACCACGGCGTCCACCCGTCCGGTCTCGGCGAGCGGTATCGGCACCGGGTGCAGCCGGCGGGGGCCCGCGAAGGCGAACGGCGAGCAGCGCTCGGACCAGACGGGGTCGATCAGCACCCGGTGGCCGTCGATCTCGGCGAGCACGGCGGAGTGGCCCATCCAGGTGAGCCGCAGCCCGGACTCGACGGGTCCGGCCAGGTCGGCGACGGTCGTCGGGTGCACGGGGATGGGGTGGGCGGGGGCCCGGCGGACCCGCTCCTCCTTGCGGAAGTACGTGGGCAGGTAGCCCAGCATCGAGCGGGTGCTCGGGGTCCGCTCGGGGCCCGGGGGGTTGACGAAGACGCCGCCCGCGAAGTGCGGTGAGCGCCGGATGCGGGCCATCCGCTCCCCCGACGGGTCGGCGCCGAAGGCGGCCGGGCGGAGCGCGTCGAGGGGGTTTCTGGGGACGCGGAAGCCGGTCACGGCACCTCCAGGCGTGGGGAAAGGTCCGTCTCATTATCGGACGGTCCCGCCCGCCCGCGCCATCGTTGATCGTTTTCCCTCCGGCCGGGCTCCCACCCCGGCGCTCCGCGCACGCGGCGTCCACGTGCGCGGAGCGCCCGGACCCGGAGGTCAGGCCGGCAGCGGAGCGTCCGCCGCGACCAGCCCGCTCGCGCGGAGTTCCGCCCAGAACGCGGCCGGGACGTCCTCGTTCAGCGCGGCCGTGTCCTCGGCGATGCGGCCGGGCCGGGTGGCGCCGGGGATGACGGCGGCGGCCGCCGGGTGGGCGAGGGAGAACTGCAGGGCGGCGGCCTTGATGCTCACGCCGTGCCGCTCTGTGAGGGCCTTGAGCCGGCCGACGCGCTCGATGATCTCCGGCGGGGCCTGCTGGTACTCGAAGTGGGTGCCGCCGGCGAGGACACCGGAGCTGTACGGGCCGCCGACGACCATGTCGACGTTCCGCTCCTGGGCCATGGGCAGCAGGCGCCCCAGCGCGTGCTCGTGGTCGAGCAGGGTGTAGCGGCCGGCGAGGAGGAAGCCGTCGGGGCGGGGCTCGTCCAGGGCCAGGGTCAGTTCGATGGGCTCGGTGCGGTTGACGCCCAGGCCCCACGCCTTGATGACGCCCTCGTCCCGCAGCCGGTCCAGGACGCGGAAGGCCCCGGTGCGGGCCTCTTCGAACTTCCCCACCCACGCGTCGCCGTGGAAGTCCTGGGCGATGTCGTGCACCCAGACGATGTCGAGGCGGTCGACGCCCAGGCGCTTGAGGCTGCCCTCGATCGAGCGCTCGGTGGCCTCGGCGGTCCACTCGTGGAGCACCTTGTTGGGGTTGCCGTGCTCGAAGAGGCCGCCCTTCTCGCCGAAGTCGGGGACGGCGGCCTCCGGCTCGTCGAGGATGACCCGGCCGACCTTGGAGGACAGCACGTAGGAGTCGCGGGGCTTGCCGGACAGCACCTTGCCCAGGCGCTCCTCGGCCAGGCCGGCGCCGTAGAAGGGGGCGGTGTCGTAGAAGCGGATGCCCTGGTCCCAGGCCGCTTCCACGGTGGCGAGGGCGTCCTCCTCGGGGATCGCGCGGAACATGTTGCCGAGGGGGGCGGTGCCGAAGCCGAGTCGGCCGGGAAGGATTCCCTTGAGGGACATGGTGGTGCCTTTTCGATCGGTGTCTGCGGGTGGCGGCGGCCCGGGCGCGGGGAGACGCGCCGGAGGGGCCGCGGCGGTCGGGTACGCGGCGGGCGGGGTCTGTGTCCACCGGGCCGGGACCGCGACACAGCACTATTTGCGTGCGCCACTTAGCTGCTTCGACAATAGTTGCAGACGCGGGATTAATGCAAACGCCTTACAACCCGCTGACCCGCAGAGTGATGTTGAGCCGCCCGGTCATTCCGAGCCCCGCGGGAGCCGTACCCGGAAACGTCCGGGGCACACCGTGGTACGCGAGCCGGGACGGCCCGCCGAAGACGAAGAGGTCGCCGCTGCGCAGCTCGACGTCCGTCCACGGGCGCGTCCTGGTCTCCGTGTTGCCGAACCGGAACACGCAGGAATCCCCGAGGCTGAGCGAGACGACGGGGGCGGCGGACCGCTCGTCGCCGTCGCGGTGCAGGCCCATCTTGGCGCCGGCGTCGTAGAAGTTGACCAGCGCGATGTCGTACGGCTCGGGGCCGGGCGGCGTCCCGTACGCGCGCGCCACCGCGTCCCGGGCCAGTGCGCCGAGCCGGCGGGGGAACGGCTTGACGGGGGCGCCGTCGCCGTCGACGACCGTCCGGGCGTACCCGTACGGGTACCAGTGCCAGCCCAGGCAGACCGTGCGGACGGACATCTCACCACCGTTCGGCATCCGGACGGTCCGCAGGCCCGCGGGCGGCCTCGCCCACTCCCGGCAGTCGCGGAGGAGCCGGCGCTGGGCGGCCTCGTCCAGCCAGCCGGGGACGTGCACGGCTCCCGGCGCCACCTCGGCGGGCGCCCGGGGGAACAGCTCGTCGTGCATGAGTCCAGGCTAGGCGCGGCGGATCGCGCGAAGCGCGCGGGACCGGGACCCGCGAGCGCGGGGATTCCCTTCGTATCTCTGCCCGGATACTGTCACATCCGCGCGCCCTCGCCCGTCCACCTCCCGCAAGCGACCGCCGGGCGGCCACCGGCGACCATCAGCGGCCACCGACGACCGCAAGCGACTGCAAGCGACTGCAAGCGACTGCAAGCGACTGCAAGCGACCCGCGAACGATCCGAAGCGACCCCAAGCCACGGAGAACACGGACCCCGGCGGCCGCAACGAACGAACGCCCCCGCCACCGGTCCGGCGACCCGAGAGGAGCGGCACCGCCATGGCTCGCGTCCCCCTGAACCCGCCCGCGACCCCGCTGACCCGCCTCGCCGCCCGGTACTGCCGCCGCGCCTACGGCAAGGTGCTCGACCCACTGCTCGCCATGGGCCACCATCGCGGGGTCCTGCTGGCCACGTCCGTCTTCGAGCTGGCCGTGGGCCGCTGGAAGCGGCTCGACCCCGGTCTGAAGTCGCTGGCCGTGATGGCGTCGGCCACGTCCATCGGCTGCTCGTGGTGCATGGACTTCGGCTACTGGGAGAACCGGGGGCACGGCATGGCGCACGAGAAGCTGCGCGACGTCCCGCGCTGGCGCGACAGCGACGTCTACACGCCGCTGGAGCGTGACGTGATGGCGTACGCGGAGGCGATGACGGCGACGCCGCCCACGGTGGACGACGCCCTGGTGGAGCGGTTGCGGGAGCACCTGGACGACGCCCAGCTCGTCGAACTGACCCAGATGATCTCGGTCGAGAACCTCCGCTCCCGCACCAACACCGCGCTGGGACTGACCAGTCAGGGCTTCAAGGACACCTGCGACATCCCCGCCACCACGCCCGCGACCGCCGCCGTCACCGACCGCCCTTGACCCCCACCCCGCCGTAGATGCCGACCCGGGCCAGCTCCGCCGGCGTCGGCGGCTCGCCGTCCGGGCGCCAGAGCGGCACCTGGACGACGCCCGGGTCCATCAGCTCGAAGCCGTCGAAGAACGGGACGACCTCCGCGTACGTCCGGAGCGTCACCGAGGCGGTGGCGTTCTTGTAGGCGTCATCGGCGATTCGGGCGGCCTCGCTGTGGAAGTCGGTGGTGCCGTGGCTGAGGACAAGGCAACTCCCCTCGGGCAGCGCCTCGGTGAGGGTGGCGACGATTCCGGCCGCGTCCTCCTCGTCCGTGATGAAGTGCAGGATCGCGACCAGCAGCAGGGCCACCGGCTGATCGAAGTCGATCAGGCGGCGCAGCTCCGGGTGGGCGAGGATCTTCTCCGGCTCGCGCACGTCGGCCAGCAGGAAGCTGGCGTTGCCATTGTTGGTCAGCTTGGCCCCGGCGTGCGTCGCCACGATCGGGTCGTTGTCGACGTAGACGACCCGGACGTCGGGGTCGATCTCCTGCGCCACCTCATGGGTGTTGGGGGACGTGGGGATGCCGGTGCCGATGTCGATGATCTGGCGCACGCCGCTCCCGACGACCTCGCGCACCGCGCGCAGCAGGAAGTCGCGGTTGGCCCGGGCGGCGACGCGTATGTCCGGCAGGGCCCCGATGAAACGTTCCGCCGCCGTACGGTCGACCTCGTAGTTGTCCCAGCCACCGAGGTAGTAGTCGTACATCCGGGCCGGGTGCGGCCGGCTGGTGTCGATCTCCTCGGCCGCGAATCCCCCGTCGCCCGTGCCCTGCTCCGTCACTCCCTGCCCCTTCCGAACTGTGCGGATCCCGCAACCGCCCGGCCTGTTCCGGTCGTTGCGGCCGTGCGGCGGTCCGGCCCGTGCGGCGCGTCCGGCGGGTTCCCCTCCCCCGGACCGTCCGACGGCCGTACCGCTTCCCCTGCTTGAGCTTTCTCCCTTGAGCCTGCCCGAGCCTGCTCGCGCCGGGGCTTTCCCGACCTGCTCGTCCTGCCTGGCCTGCTCGTCCCGCCTGGCCTTGCTCGACTTGCTCAACTTGCTCGACCTGCTTGAGCCCCACTCCGCCGTACCCGCCGGTCCCCCGCCGGCACCCCCGTGGCCCGCGGTTCACCGTACGGGCGCCGCGACACCGGGACGACGCCGGGGTCCCCGTCGTGCGGACCTCTCGTCTCGTCCGGTGCGCGGCACCGGCGGAGCGGGACGCCTGACTGCCGTCGTCAGCGGTGGCGCGCGCTCCCGCCGCCCGTCCCGGCCCGGCCGCTCACGTCCGCGGCCCCTCCGCCGCGCCGGCGAGCAGGAAGTCCGCCTCGCCGGCCTTGCCCCCCTGATGAACGTCTCCATTTCGCTGTGCGTGTAGATCAGCGCGGGCCCCTCCGGGTCCGTGGACTGGCGCAGGGCGACCCGGCCGTCCCTCAGGCGCATGACCTCGACGCAGCTCCCCCCGTTGCCGCCGCTCCACGGCTTGCGCCAGCCCTCGGTGCCGAGGTCGGTGGCGGGCATGCCGTTGTATATGCGATCCATGGTTCAGATCTCCTTACGAATGCCACCCAGGAATGCCTTGGTGGTGTGTGCCGGCGCGGCCTGCGCGCACATCCGGTCCAGTGCCTCAAGGAAGGCCGAGACGTCCTCGCGCTGGTCGAAATAGGAGGCGCCGATGAGGTTTTCGGCGTACGCGATGTCCGGGAGCTCCTCGATGGGGAACCGGAAGATGTGGAACGGCCCGTACATCGCCGGGTGCGGCCCGGCGGCGTACGGGATGACCTGAAGCCGTACGTTGGGCAGGGCGGTGGCCTCGATGAGCCGGTCCACCTGGGCCCGCATCACCTCGGGACCGCCGATGGGGCGGCGCAGCACCGTCTCGTCCATCACCACCCACAGCAGGGGCGCCTTCTCCCGGACGAGCAGGTTCTGCCGTTCGCGGCGGACGGTGACGGCCCGCTCGATCTCCGCGTCCGGCGCGTGCGGCTGCCCGGCGCGGAGCACCGCGCGGGCGTACGCCTCCGTCTGCAACAGCCCGGGGACGTAGTGCGGTTCGTAGGCGCGGATGACGTTGGCCTCCCCCTCCAGGCTGACGAACGCGCTGAACCACTCGGGGAGCACGTCCCGGAAGCGGTGCCACCAGCCGGGCCGGTTGGCCTCCCGGGTGAGGGCGAGGAAGCCCTCGACCTCCGCGGGGTCCTCGACGCCGTAGATCCGCAGCAGCTTCTCCACATACGGGACCTTCAGGCCGACCTCGGCCTTCTCCATCCTGCGGATGGTGGCGTGCGTGACGTCGAGCGCCCGGCCCGCCTCCTGGAAGGAGAGCCCCGCCTGTTCCCGCAGGTCGTGCAGCCGCTTGCCGAGTACGACACGCAGCACGGTCGGAGCCCCTGCCGGCCGCGCGTCCCCCACTGTCCCCTCCTCCTGCCGCGCCAACTGCCGTCCTGTGCCCAGCAGTGTGCCACGCAGTTCGCAAAGCCGACAGGCTGTGCTTTCGATTCTGCAATTTACAGACTGAAGCTTGCCACATCTGACTCACATCGCACATAGTTGCGGAGTGGTCCCCTCCCAAGACGCACCTTTGCTGGGGCGCCGCGGCGGCTGCTTCGGCGGGCGCCCGCAGGCCGCCTACGCCTACGGGTTCAATTTCCCGGCCCTCAACGCCTCGGTGGCGGAGGCGCGAAGACGAGTCCTCACCCGGCTGCGGGAGTGGGGCATCGACGAAACGGCGTGCGACGACGCCCGGTTGGTGGTGTCGGAACTCTTCACCAACGCCGTGCGGCACACGGACAGCGACAAGGTCAGCTGCCATCTGCGGGTGAACGAGGCCCTGGTGCGCATAGAGGTCGCGGACCACGGCTGCGCCCCCACCGAACCACGGGCGCGCTGCAGCGGGACGGACGAGGAGAGCGGGCGGGGACTGCTGCTCGTCGGCGCCCTCTCACAGGCGTGGGGCGTACGGCCGGACGACGCGGGGCGGGGCCGGATCGTCTGGGCCGACCTGCCGCACCGGCGGCTCTGTCCGTAGGCGGGACACCCGCCCCTCCATCCCAGGACCGCATGCGACGGATCGGGCCCCGGCCCCTCCCCCAAAGGGGAGGGACCGGGGCCCGATCCGCGCGTCGTACGCCCCGTGGACGGCTACAGCGGCAGCAGATCCGGCCGCTTAGGCTCCACGTGGTCGCCGGACGACTCCCCGCGCAGCCGCCGCCCGATCCACGGCACCAGGTGCTCCCGCGCCCAGTGGATGTTGTCCCGCCGCACCTCGGCCGGCGTCCGCAGGTCCTCCGCCGGCCACGGCTGGTCCGGGTCGGCGGGCACCGCCAGGCCCAGCACCTGTGCCGCGCGCAGCGCCACCCGGGTGTGCCCGTCCGGCGACAGGTGCAGCCGGTCCTCGCTCCAGGCCCGCCGGTCCTGCACCGAGCGCAGCGACCAGAGGTCGAGCACCGGGCAGTCGTACCGGTCGGCGATGGCGCGGACGTGCGCCGTGTACGTGGCGATCTTGCCCCGCAGGTGCTTCAGCAGCGGGACGTCCCGCGTGTCGAAGCCGGTGCACACCAGCACCGTGCCGACCGAGCCCCGGAGGTCGGCCACCGCCGCCTCGTACCGCTCGGCCACGTCGTCCGGGTCGGAACCCGGCCGCAGGATGTCGTTGCCCCCCGCGCAGAACGTCACCAGATCGGGCGCGAGCTCCTTCGCCCGCGGCACCTGCTCCTCGACGATCTGGTCGAGCAGCCTGCCGCGCACCGCCAGGTTGGCGTACCGGAAGGTGTGCTCCTCCCGCTCGTCGGCCAGGAGTACGGCCAGTCGGTCGGCCCAGCCGATGAACGAGTCGCCGGGCCCCGGGTCGCCGACGCCCTCGGTGAAGCTGTCCCCGACGGCTGCGTACGACCCGATCGCGCTCTTGCTCATTGAATTCGAATCGTCTGCCACGTCAGCACATCATTCCTGCTCACGAGTGACCTACGCCACCGTAACCAGGGGTTGACGTGCCGTGATGTATCCCACCCCGATTGGGTCGCCTCATCCGGAATAGGGCGGACGTAAGGTCGGACCGGCGCCGTGTGCCCCTCGGCGCCGCCGACGACCAGAGGAGCGCCCGTGACCCAGACGCCGCAGGTCCCCACGACCGAACCCCTGCTCGCGGAGGTCCGCAACTTCCGCGACCTGGGCGGCCTCCCGGCCGCCGACGGGCGGCGCGTACGGCCCGGCGTCCTCTTCCGCAGCGGCCACCTCGCGCGGGCCACCGAGGCCGACACGGCGTTCCTCGGCTCGCTGGGCCTGCACACCGTCTTCGACTTCCGCAACGCCGCCGACATCGCGAGCCAGGGCGCCGACGTGCCGCTGCCCGGCGTCCGGTACGTCAACATCCCCATGAGCGACCAGGCGGACGGCGACGAGTTCTGGCGGATGGTCCACCAAGGCACCCCCGAGCAGTTGCGCACCATCCTCTCCGACGGCCGCGCCGCCGCCCGCATGACCGCCTCCTACCGGTCGATCATCACCCACCGCACCACCGAACACGCCCGCGTCCTACGGGCACTCGCCGACGGCGACGCACCCGCCCTGATGCACTGCGCCGCCGGCAAGGACCGGGCGGGCCTGGCCGTCGCCGTCACCCTGCTCGCCCTCGGCGTGCCGCGCGATGCCGTCGAGGCGGACTACCTGCTGTCCGACGCGCCGCACCGGCGCTTCCCGGTGCGACGGGAGGTCGCCCTGCCGCCGGAGGTGCTGGAACTCCTCTCGCCGCTGTTCGCGGCGCGGTTGGAGTACTTGGCGGAGGCGTTCGCGACGATCGACGAGAAGTGGGGGTCGGTGGAGCGCTACTTGAGCGAAGGGCTCGGCTTCTCGACGGAGGACCGGGAGCGGCTGCGGGAGCGTTTGCTGACGGCCTGACGGCCTGACGGCCGGAGGGATGCCCCGGTCCCTCCCTTTCACCGTTTCTTGCGGGAGGGCCCGCGCCCCGGCAACGCGGCTTCGCCGCGAGGTCCTCAAGCGCCGGACGGGCTGGGTGGTACGCCCGGGCGCGCTATCCAGCCCGTCCGGCGCTTGAGGACGAGCGGCGCAGCCGCGAAAAGGGGGTCTGGGGCGCAGCCCCAGGAAACGGCGAAAGGGCGGGACCGGGGCACCCTCACCGATTCACCACAGCCTGCTTCACGAGCGTCCGCCCGAAGTCCCACATCAGCGACCCACCCCCATGCGCCTCGTCCATCACGGCAGTGAACGCGGCGACGAAGCGGTCGACCTCCCGTTCCCCGATGATGAGCGGCGGAATCAGCTTGATGACCTCCAGGTGGTCCCCCGAGACCTGCGTCAGGATCCGGTGCTTCTGGAGCAGCGGCACCACGACCATCTGCGCGAACAGTCCCTTCCGTGCGGCTTGCAGCATGGTCCACCGCCCCCGCAGCGCCAGTGACTTGGGGCGGCCGAACTCGATGCCGATCATCAGGCCCCGGCCGCGGACGTCGTGCAGCAGCTCGTACTTGTCGATGAGGGCGGACAGCCGCGACCGCAGCAGATCACCGGTGACCCGGGCGTTCTCGACGACGCGCTCGTCCTCCATCACCGACAGGACGGCGAGCCCGGCCGCCATCGCCTGGGCGTTGGAGCCGAAGCTGGCGGAGTGGACGAGGACGCGGTCCATGGAGGAGTAGACCTTCTTGAAGATCCAGTCCTTGCCCAGGGTGGCGCCGACCGGGACGTAGCCGCCGGACAGCGACTTGGCCACGCACACCAGGTCCGGCTCGACGCCCTGTTCGTGCTGGTAGGCGAAGAACTTCCCCGTCCGCCCCAGGCCCGTCTGCACCTCGTCGGCGATGAGCAGCGCCTTGTGCCGGTGCAGCAGTTCCTGCGCGGCGCGGAGGAAGCCGGGCGGGGGCAGGTGGACGCCCTTGCCCTGGATCGGCTCGACGACGAACGCGGCGACGTCGCCGCGCCGCAGCTCCCGCTCCAGCGCGTCGAGGTCGCCCAGTTCGATCGCCGTGTCCGGGAGCAGCGGGGCGAAGCCGTCGCGGAAGCCGCTCTCGCCGTTGACGGACAGGGAGCCGGTGGTGAGCCCGTGGAAGGCGTGGGCGCAGTAGAGGACGCGCGGCTTGCCGGTGGCGTAGCGGGCGAACTTCAGGGCGGTCTCGACCGCCTCCGTGCCGCTGTTGCCGAAGAACACCCGGTCCAGGTGCGGGGTGTACGCGAGGAGCTTCTCGGCGAGCAGGCCGGGCAGCGGCGGGCAGTCGAAGCGGGTGAGGTCGGCGAGCGAGGCGTCGAGGACGTCGTGCAGGGCCTTGCGGACAACGGGGTGGTGGCGGCCGAGGCCCATCACGCCGAAGCCGGCGAGCATGTCGAGGTAGTCGTCGCCGTCGGCGTCCCAGAAGTAGGCGCCCTCGGCCCGCTCGTAGACCTTGTCGAAGCCGATGGTGTGCAGCATCCGGGGCAGTTGGTGGTTGAGGTGCCGGGCGTGCAGCTCGTACCGTTCGCCGCCGCGCTCGGCCAGCAGCCGGGCGAGGTCGAACCCCTTGGCGTCCCCGGCGCCCTCTGCGCCCTTGGTGTCTTCGATGTCCTCGGTGGGTCCGGCGGTCATGCGTTCTCCTTGCGTGCCAGGACCGCGCTGATCCGGCCGGCGGTCTCGGCGGGGGTGAGGCCCAGGTCGGCCAGCACCTCGGAGCGTTTGGCGTGGGAGAGGAACTGCTCCGGGATGCCGATGGTCTCGACGGGCAGGTGGACGTCCGCGTCGCGCAGCGCCTGGGCCACGGCCCAGCCGACGCCGCCGGCGCGGCTGTTGTCCTCGACGACGGCCACCATCCGGTGTCCGGCGGCGAGGGCGGGCAGGGCGGGGTCGACCGGCTTGACCCAGCGGGGGTCGACGACGGTGCAGCCGGTGCCGCGGGCGGCCAGCAGGTCGGCGGCCTCCAGCGCGACCTCCGCCATGGTCCCGACGGAGACCAGCAGCACGTCCGGCGGCTCCGCGCGGTACAGGACGTCCATGCCGCCGACGCGGTCCACCGCCGGGACGTCCGCGCCGACGGTCGCCTTGGGGAAGCGGACGACGGTGGGGGCGTCGGAGACGTCGACGGCCTCGCGGAGCTGGTCGCGCAGCCGGGTGGCGTCGCGCGGGGCGGCGATCCGCAGGCCGGGGACGACCTGGAGGACGGACATGTCCCACATGCCGTTGTGCGACGGCCCGTCGGTGCCGGTGACACCGGCCCGGTCCAGGACGAAGGTGACCCCGCACTTGTGCAGGGCGACGTCCATCAGCACCTGGTCGAAGGCCCGGTTGAGGAACGTCGCGTAGACGGCGAACACCGGGTGCAGCCCGCCCGTCGCCAGCCCGGCCGCGGACGTCGCGGCGTGCTGCTCGGCGATGCCCACGTCCCAGACGCGTTCCGGGAAGCGCTCGGCGAACTTCGTCAGGCCCACGGGGTGGAGCATCGCGGCGGTGAGCGCCACCACGTCCGGCCGCTCGGCGCCGATGCGGACCATCTCGTCGCCGAAGACCGAGGTCCACGAGGTGCCGGTGGCGGGGGTGAGCGGCGCGCCGGTGAGCGAGTTCATCACGCCGACGGTGTGGAAGCGGTCGGCGTCGTCCTCCAGGGCGGGCCGGTAACCTCGCCCTTTCTCCGTGCGCACATGCACCAGCACGGGTCCGTGGAAGCGCTTGGCGCGGCGCAGCGCGGACTCGACGGCGGCGATGTCGTGCCCGTCTATCGGCCCGAGGTACTTCAGGCCGAGGTCCTCGAACATGCCCTGGGGGGCGAAGGCGTCCTTGAAACCCTTCTTGGCGCCGTGCAGCGACTCGTAGAGGGGCTTGCCGATCAGCGGCAGGCCCTGGATCGTCTCCTTGCCGCGGGCGAGGAACCGCTCGTAGCCGTCGGTGGTGCGCAGGGTGGCCAGGTGGTCGGCGAGGCCGCCGATGGTGGGCGCGTAGGAGCGCTCGTTGTCGTTGACGACGATGATCAGCGGCCGGTCCTTGGCGGCGGCGATGTTGTTGAGCGCCTCCCAGGCCATGCCGCCGGTGAGGGCGCCGTCGCCGATGACGGCGACGACGTGCCGGTTCCAGTGGCCGAGCACCTGGTTGGCCTTGGCGAGGCCGTCGGCCCAGCTCAGGACGGTGGAGGCATGGCTGTTCTCGATGACGTCGTGCTCCGACTCCTCGCGGGAGGGGTAGCCGGAGAGGCCGCCCTTGCTGCGCAGCTTGGAGAAGTCCTGACGGCCCGTCAGCAGCTTGTGGACGTACGACTGGTGTCCGGTGTCCCAGAGGACGCGGTCGGAGGGCGAGTCGAAGGTGCGGTGCAGCGCGATGGTGAGCTCCACCACGCCGAGGTTGGGGCCGAGGTGGCCGCCGGTCCTGGCGACCGCGTGCACCAGGAAGTGCCGGATCTCCTCCGCCAGTTCGTCCAGGTCGTCCGTGCGCAGTGCTTTCAGGTCCCGTGGACCGCGGATGTTCTCCAGCAGCGACACGCCGGCCCCCTCCTTAGCTCAGTCGGCCTTGTCTGTTCCGGGTCGCCGCCGGGCCTTCCGTGCCGTCCGGATCTCTCCGGGCGCCCTCCGGCCCGTCGGCTCCCCGGGTCGTCCCCGGCCCCTCGTGCCGGGTCCCGTGTCGGTTGCGCTAGCCGGCCACGGTGACGGCGGGCGGCCCGGAGGGCGTACCCGCCGCCGCCATGTCACCGGCCAGCTTCATCGCTTCGTCGATGAGGGTCTCGACGATCTTGGACTCGGGGACGGTCTTGATGACCTCGCCCTTCACGAAGATCTGCCCCTTGCCGTTGCCGGACGCCACACCCAGGTCCGCCTCACGCGCCTCACCCGGACCGTTGACCACACAGCCCATCACCGCCACGCGCAGCGGCACCTCCATGCCCTCCAGGCCCGCCGTCACCTCGTCGGCCAGCTTGTAGACGTCCACCTGCGCCCGCCCGCACGACGGGCACGAGACGATCTCCAGCCGGCGCCGGCGCAGGTTCAGCGATTCCAGGATCTGGATGCCGACCTTGACCTCCTCCGCCGGCGGCGCGGACAGCGAGACGCGGATGGTGTCGCCGATGCCCTCCGACAGCAGCGCGCCGAAGGCGACGGCCGACTTGATCGTGCCCTGGAAGGCCGGGCCTGCCTCGGTGACGCCCAGGTGCAGCGGGTAGTCGCACTGCGCGGCGAGCTGCCGGTAGGCGTTGACCATGACGACCGGGTCGTTGTGCTTGACGGAGATCTTGATGTCGCGGAAACCGTGCTCCTCGAACAGCGACGCCTCCCACAACGCCGACTCCACCAGCGCCTCGGGCGTGGCCTTGCCGTACTTCTGCAACAGACGCCGGTCCAGCGAGCCCGCGTTCACCCCGATACGGATCGGCGTGCCCGCCTCGGAGGCCGCCTTCGCGATCTCCTTGACCCTGTCGTCGAACTGCTTGATGTTGCCGGGGTTGACCCGCACGGCCGCACAGCCCGCGTCGATCGCCGCGAACACGTACTTCGGCTGGAAGTGGATGTCCGCGATCACCGGGATCTGCGACTTCGCCGCGATCACCTTCAACGCGTCCGCGTCATCCTGCGTCGGACACGCCACCCGCACGATCTGACAACCGGAAGCCGTCAGCTCCGCGATCTGCTGCAACGTCGCACCGATGTCCGACGTCCGCGTCGTCGTCATCGACTGCACCGACACCGGCGCGTCCCCGCCCACGGCCACCGACCCGACCCGGATCAGCCGGCTGGGCCGGCGTTGGGCGATCCGGGCCGGGACGGACGGCAGTCCCAGCGAAACCGTGGTCACGACGTCAGTCCCGGTTGCCCGAGACGGTCTCGCGGACGGCGCGCAGCGACTCCTTGAGCGAGCCCATGGTCGCCAGCACGGCTGTGGGCTCGTAGCCGCAGTGCGCCATGCAGTTGGCGCACCGCGGGTCCTTGCCGCGGCCGTACTTGTCCCAGTCGGTCTCCTCGACCAGCTGCCGGTAGGTGGGTACGTACCCGTCGCTCATCAGGTAGCAGGGGCGCTGCCAGCCGAAGAGCGAGTAGTTGGGGATGGCCCAGGCGGTGCAGGGGAAGTCGGCCTTTCCCTCCAGAAAGTCCAGGAAGAGGGGGCTGTGGTTGAGCCGCCACCGCTTCCGGTTGCCTCCGGAGAACGCCTTGGAGAACAGCTCCCGGGTCTGCTCGACGCCCAGGAAGTGGTCCTGGTCGGGGGCCTTCTCGTAGGCGTAGGCGGGCGAGATCATCATCTCGTCCACCTTCAGGTCGTCGTTGAGGTAGTTGAGGACCTCGACGATGGTCTGCGGGGTGTCGGTGTTGAAGAAGGTCGAGTTGGTGGTGACCCGGAAGCCGCGCCGCTTGGCCTCCTTCATGGCCGCCACCGCCTCGTCGAAGACGCCTTCCTTCGCCACGGACTCGTCGTGCCGCTCGCGCAGCCCGTCGATGTGCACCGCGAACGCGAAGTACGGCGAAGGCGTGAACTTGTCGAGCTTCTTCCGCAGCAGCATCGCGTTGGTGCAGAGGAAGACGTACTTCCTCTTCGCCACCAACTGCCGCACGATCTCGTCGATCTGAGGGTGCATCAGCGGCTCGCCACCAGCGATGGAGACCATCGGCGCGCCGGACTCCAGCACCGCGCCGACCGCCTGCGCCACCGGCATGCGCTGCTTCAGGGTTCCCGCCGGGTGCTGGATCTTGCCGCAGCCCTCGCATTTGAGATTGCAGGCGAAGAGCGGTTCCAGTTCCACGATCAACGGGAACTTCTCCCGCCTGCGCAGCTTCTGTTCAGCGAGATAGGTACCGACGCGGATGGACTGTCGAAGCGGCATTGCCATCTGGCTCACCTCCTGGGGAGCAGCAAAGAACGGTGCCATGCAAAAAAGGCCGGAAGGACGGTGCGCAGCACGCGGAATGCCGATATTCCACCGCGCAGGGTCCCGATGCGGACAAGCTCGTGTTCGGGAGCGTCGACGACCACTCGGACGGCCGCAACCGGGCGCGGACCGGCCCGGACGGCGCTTCTGAGCGTGGCGGCGGACTCCATGTCCACCGCGAGCGCTCCCGAGGCGTGCAGGTCGGATCGTTCCGCCCCGCGCACCACATGGTCGGAACCTACCAGTGGGCCGGTGTGGATGGTCCGCCTGGGTACCACCCGGGCGAGCTCCTTGGCGAGGAGCTCCACACCGGCGCACTCGGTGCGCCCTTCGGCGTCCCGGGTCTCGTCGGCGACGACCAGGTCCCCGGGGTGCATCCCGGGGGCGAGGCCGGCGCAGAAGCCGGTGGCGATCACGGCGGCGTCGGCGAGCGCGGCGTACCTGCCGTCGCCGCCGAGCGCCGCGGTCACGGCACGGTCCGCCGCCTGCGGGCCCATGCCCGTGCGCAGGATGGTGGCGGAGCCCGCCGCGCCGTGCCGGCCGCCGCGCAGGGCGAGGCGCTCGATGCCCAGGGCGCAGGCGACCAGCAGGGGCGCCGCGGGTGGTTCCGTGCCGGGATCCATCATGCCTCCCGGGCAGCGAAGGGTTCGCCGTGCAGGTAGCGGCCGAGGGCCGTGAGCGGGAACACCTGCCGGTACAGGTGGTAGTTGATGGAGAAGTCCCAGGGGAAGCCGGTGCCGGTGAAGTAGGGCTCGTCCCAGGAGCCGTCCGGGAGCTGGGTGTCGGCCAGCCAGGCAACCCCGCGTTCCACGGCGGGGCTGTCCCGCTCCCCCGCCGCCAGCAGGGCCAGCAGGGCCCAGGCGGTCTGGGAGGCGGTGGAGGCGCCGCGGCCCCTCCAGTCGGCGTCCCGGTAGGAGCGGAGGTCCTCGCCCCAGCCGCCGTCGGCGTTCTGGACGCTCTCCAGCCAGGCGACGGCCCGCCGGAGGGCGGGGTGGGAGCCGGGCAGGCCGGCGGCGACGAGCGCGGGGACCACCGCGCCGGTGCCGTAGACGTAGTTGACGCCCCAGCGGCCGAACCAGGCGCCGCACTCCTCCTGTTCGGCGAGCAGCCACTCGACGCCCCCGCGGGCCCGGGGGTCGTGCTGTTTGCCGAGGACGGCCAGCGCCTCCACCACGTGGGCGGTCACGTCCGCGGAGGGCGGGTCGATGACCTCGCCGAAGTCGCAGAACGGGAGCCGGTTGGGGAAGGGGCTGGTGTTGTCGACGTCGAACGCGGCCCACGCGCCGTTCCTCGACCGCATGCCCACGGTCCACCGCATGGCCCGCCGGACGGCCTCCTGGACGCGCGCCGGGTCCGGGTGCCGGACGCGCAGCAGCGCGAGCACCACCTCGGCGGTGTCGTCGACGTCCGGGTAGTTGTCGTTGTGGAACTCGAACGCCCAGGCGCCGGGCTCCAGTCGGGGGCGCCGCACGGACCAGTCGCCGGGGCGCAGGACCTGTTCGTCGAGCATCCAGTCGGCGGCCTTGACCAGCGCCGGGTGGTCGGGGGCGAGGCCCGCGTCGGCGAGGGCGATGGTGGCCAGGCAGGTGTCCCAGACCGGGGACTGGCACGCCTCGATCATCCGGACCGGCTCGCCGTCGGCGTCCTCGTGCCAGACGGCGAAGCGGTCCAGCGACTTCAGGCCGGCGCGCAGCACCGGGTGGTCCAGGTCGTAGCCGAGGAGGTGGAGGGCGATGACGGAGTAGACGGCCGGGGGCTGGATGCCGCCCCAGCAGCCGTCGTTCTCCTGGCGTTCGACGATCCAGCGGGCGGCGGCGTTGAGCGCCGCGCGGCGCAGCGGGCGGACGGCGACCCTGCGGTAGGCGTGCAGCGCCTTGTCGAGGCGCTGGAAGAAGCCGTCCCAGGTGGCGGCCGGCGCGGGCGGGCGCGGCGGGTTGGGGCGGCGCGGGTCGGTGTGCAGCTCGTCGAGGGCGAACGGCGCGGGCCGTACGGGCCGGTGGGCACCGACGACGGTGAGGGGCACGATGGTCTGCCGGGCCCAGCAGGCGAAGTCGTAGATGTTCAGCGGCATCCACTTGGGGAGGAACATGATCTCCGGAGGCATCTCCGGGAGGTCCTCCCACTTCCACCAGCCGAAGAGGGCCAGCCAGATGCGGGTGAAGACCCGGGTGGCGGCGATGCCGCCGCGCTCGCGGACCCAGGCGGAGGCGGCGGCCATGTGCGGGGCGTCCGGGGCGTCCCCGGCGAGCCGCAGGGCGACGTACGCCTCGACGGTGGCGGACAGCTCACCGGGCCCGCCGTGGAAGGTTGCCCAGGTGCCGTCGGGCCGCTGCTGGGAGCGGATCCAGCGGGCGGCGGCGCCGGTGGTGCGGTCGTCCCCGATCCCCAGGAACTGACGGAGCATCAGGTCCTCGGCGTCCATGGTGACGTTGGTCTCCAGGTCGCCCTTCCACCATCCCTGCTCGTTCTGGTGGGACAGGAGGTAATCGGTCGCCCGGGCGGTGGCCCGCCCGGCGGCGGCGCGGACGGCGGCCGGTGCTCCGCCGGCCGCCTCCTCCTTCACTTCTGTCACAGCGGTGGCGCTGTGACCGGCCTCGGCCGCACGGGGCAGAAGTGCCCCGGCGCCGTCGGTCGTCGCTGTCATGGTTTCCCCTAATGCAGTGAGTTGCTTCTCTGCCGTACTGCCGTACCTGGGGTTTCCGTCGACCGACGCGAGCAGCGCACCGGCCGGCGACCGCGATGGCTAGTTCGGGTGAATACTCATCATCTCTTTCGTACTACAACGAAGTCCGACAGCGCGACGAGACGGGCCCGGATATCTGACGGGATGTCAACTCCGTCCAGCGCCTCGATCGCCGTCGCGTGCTGCCGGCGGGCCTCCTGGGAGGTCCACTCCCGGCCGCCGGCCTCCTCGATCAACGCCGCGCGGCTGGCGAATTCTTCCTCGTCGAAGTCGGCGAGCTGGGAATCCGTCAGCTTGGCGTCCTCGGCCAGGATGGTCGCGAGCCGCTCGGAGGCCGGCCCGCCCGCCGCCAGCGCGGCCACGACCGGCAGCGACTTCTTGCGCTGCCGCAGATCGCTCCAGGTCTGCTTGCCGGTGGCCTCCGGGTCGCCCCAGATGCCGAGCAGGTCGTCGACCGCCTGGAAGGCGAGGCCCATGTGGTAGCCGTACGCCTCCAGGACGTCGGCCGTACGGTCGTCGGCGCCGCCGAGCACCGCGCCGATGGAGGCGGCGCAGGCCAGCAGGGCGCCGGTCTTGTTGCCCTCCATCTCCAGGCACTCCGCCACGGTGACCCGCTCGCGGTGCTCGTAGGAGATGTCCTGGGCCTGGCCGTCGATCAGCTTGCGGGTCGCGGTGGTCAGCCGGCGGGTGGCCCGACCGGCCTCGGCCGTCCCCAGCTCCAGCAGCACCTCGTTCGCGAGCGCGAAGAGGGCGTCGCCGACGAGGATCGCCTGCGCCGGACCGTGCACCTTCCAGACGGTGTCGCGGTGCCGGCGCTGCTCGTCGCCGTCCATCAGGTCGTCGTGCAGCAGCGAGAAGTTGTGCACGAGCTCCACGGCCACCGCCCCCGGCACGCCCGTCTCCGGGGCGGCGCCGGCGGCCTCGGCCGAGAGCAGGGCCAGGGCGGGGCGGACGGCCTTGCCGCTGTCGCCGTCCGTCGGCCGCCCGTCGACGTCGATCCAGCCGAAGTGGTAGGCGGCCACGGTGTCCATCGGTGCCGCGAGCCGGTTGACGGCGGCACGCAACACCGGCGCGGCGAGCGTCCGTCCGCGCTCCAACAGGGCGCTGACGTCGCCGGTATCGCAGGCTGGGATCGCCGAAGTCACGGTCTCTCCTCTGGTGATCGTGCTCACGCGCGCCCCGTTCGGGGGGCGGGCGCCTGGGGGGCTCGCTGGGTCATACCGCCTCCCGCACGGGGCTGCGATAGGTCCGGCCGAGCCCGGAGAGGGCCGCGTCCGCGGCGTTGAGACCACTGCGCACGGCGCCCTCCATGGTCGCGGGCCAGCCGGTTGCGGTCCACGCGCCGGCCAGGAACAGGCCGGGCGCGTCGGTCCGGACGCCCGGCCGCAGCCGGCCGACGCCCGGTGTGGGGGCGAACGTCGCTGTCCGCTCCCGGGTCACGAAGAAGTCCCGCACGCCGGCGCCGCGGGCGGCCGGCAACAGCCGCTCCAGCTCGGGCAGGTAGCGCGCCCGCAGCTCGGCGACCGGCCGGTCGATGTCGTCCTGCGCGGCCGACTGGGAGACCGCCAGGTACTGGCCGGTCGCGGT
Source organism: Streptomyces sp. CA-181903 (assembly GCF_050937075.1). NCBI lineage: Bacteria > Bacillati > Actinomycetota > Actinomycetes > Kitasatosporales > Streptomycetaceae > Streptomyces > Streptomyces sp. CA-181903. The sequence goes on along the minus strand of NZ_JBNJLY010000001.1, from coordinate 6,352,766 downwards.
GCGGTCCGCCAGTCCGGAGGAGTGCGTCCGGTCGAAGACCCACTGCACGGGACTGCCGAGCGCCGTGAAGAACGGCTGCCGCAGGACTTTGCGATCATAAATCACATGCAGGTTGAGGATCGGCGCGGTGCCGATCTCCAGCAGCCGCCCGGCGTCGGGCAGCGCGCCGTCCGGCAGCAGGGCGTGCGTCTCGCGCTGCGGGACGGCGAGCACCACGGCGTCGGCGTCCAGCCGCTCGCCGGTGCCGGGGCCGCTCTCGGTCTCCACCCGCCAGCCGCCCGCGTCACCCCGGGCGAGCCCGGTGACGCGGGTGCGCAGCGCGACCCGCACCCCGGCCTTGTCCAGCGCGGCGCGGGCCCGGGTGTCGTGCAGCTCGCCCAGCGGCACGCTCGCCCAGCCGATGTCGGCGGCGCCGGGCTCGGAGAGCAGCCCGGTCTTGAAGACCTTGGCGGCCAGCCCCAGCGACGCCTGGTCGGCGGTGGCGTTCAGCGTGGCGACGCCCACCAGGTCCCAGAGCGCCTCGACGGTACGGGCCGACTGGCCGTGGCGGTGCAGCCAGCCGGCGAAGTCGACGTCGTCCAGCGCCGGGTCGGCGGGGTCGAGCCCGCGCAGTGCCAGCGCGGCGCGCCCGACGCTCATCCGCTCGGCGAACGACAGGTGCGGGTACGTGGCCAGACTGGCGGCCAGGTGCAGCGGGACCGGCAGCGCGGCCCGGCGCAGCCGGCCCAGCCGCGGGCGCCCGGAGCGGTGGCCGACGTCCAGGACGGGGACGTCGAGGCGGTCCTGCACGGTGGCGAGGTGGCCGGCGTCGATCCGGTCGAGGAACCAGCGGTAGGCGGTGCAGCAGCGCAGGAAGACGTGCTGGCCGTTGTCGACGGTCAGCTCCCCGCGCCGGAACGAGAAGGCGAGGCCGCCCAGCCGGGGGCGGCCCTCCAGCAGCGTGACCCGAAGGCCGGCGGCGGCGAGTTCGAGCGCCGCGGTGACCCCGGCGAGCCCGCCGCCGACCACCACGGCCGCCGACCCGCCGGGGCCGCCGGCCCTGCCGGCGGGTACGGCGGGTGCGTCCGTCTCCGTCATGCTCCCACCCTTCTGGCTGCTGTCGGGGACGCGTCCGCGCCGTCGGAGGTTGCGCCCATGATCCGGGCCTTGGCGTCCGGCCCGCCGGTGCGGGCGGGGCTCATCAAGCGCGCCCCCTGGCGGTCTGCCGGTGGACGCTGCGCGCGTCGTAACCGGACAGCCCGCGGACGGCCACCAGGGCCTTCTCCCGGCCGGGCAGCGAGACCCGGCCGCGCAGCACGGCCTGCGGGGTCTCGGCGATGCGGTCGAGCAGCCGGCGGTAGATGCCGGACATCGCGGCGACGCAGGCGCCGCTGCGCCGGTCGAGCATCGGCAGCAGCCGCATGCCCTCGGCGAACAGCGCGCGGGCGCGCCGGACCTCGAAGGCCACCAGGCCGGTGAAGTCGGCGCCCTCCGGCGGGACGGCGGAGCCGAACCCGGCCGAGCAGCCGAACTTGGCGAGGTCGTCGGAGGGGAGGTAGGTACGGCCGTTGGCCGCGTCCTCCCGGACGTCACGCAGGATGTTGGTGAGCTGGAGCGCCAGCCCCAGCGTATTGGCGTACTCGGGGGCGCGTTCGGTATCCCGCGCGCCGGGCACGGTGCCGAACACGCCGAGCGAGAGCCTTCCGATCGACCCCGCGACACAGCGGCAGTACACCGCCAGGTCGTCCCAGGTCTCGTAGGTCTCGCCGCGAACGTCCATCTGAACGCCGTCGATCAGTTCGTCGAGCGCGCCGAGCGGAATGGGAAAGCGCCGGGCGGCGTGCGCCAGGGCGACGGCCACCGGATCGGTGTCGTCCTCCTCGACGTCGCCGTCCCTTATCCGGCCCAGCACGGCGCGCGTCTCCTCCAGCCGGAGCCGCTTTGACTCGATGTCCAGCGGCCCGTCCCCGATGTCGTCGACCCGCCGGGAGAAGGCGTAGAGCGCGGACATGGCCCGTCGCTTGGCGGTCGGCAGCAGCCTGATCCCATAGCTGAAGTTGCCGGCCTGCTGTCCGGTGACGGCCTCGCAGTAGCTGTACGCGGCGAGTACCGGTGCGGACGCGTGTGGCGTTCCGATCACGGTCCCGCTCACCCCTCTCTTCGCAGTGTCGCCCCCACCTCGCGCAGCAGGCTGAGCTTGGTGGGCTTGGGCGGTCCGGGGAGTACGTCGTGTCCCGCGGCGGCGACCGCCCGGAGCGCGGCCCTCCCCCGCCCACGAACCCCGCGAGCAACAGCTTCAGCCTGCCGTGGACGCTACCCACCAGGGGGGTCCCTTCATTCAGCAGGCACCGGGCGCGTTCCGCCTCGAACGCGACCAGGGCGCGCACCGACGCGCCCGCACTGGGCCGCGCGAGGTCGGCCTCGCCCACCCGGAAACGATCCATGTCCTCGGCCGGGAGGTAGATCCTGTCACGTGCCAGGTCCTCGGCCACGTCCTGGAGGTGCTCGACGATCTGGAGCGCCGTGCAGACCGCGTCCGAGCGGCGGATCCGCTCGGGGCTGGCCGTCCCGGTGACCCCGAGGACGAGCCGTCCGACGGGGTTCGCCGACAGCTCGCAGTAGGCGACCAGATCGCCGTAGGTGGCGTAGCGGCGCACCCGCTGGTCCATCCGGTTGGCCTCGATCAGGCCCAGGAAGGGCTCCGGGGTGAGGCCGTGGCGCCGGACCATCGGCCGGATCCGCCGCAGCAGCGGGTGGCGCGGGCCCGTGCCGTGGTCGGCGAAGACCCGTCGCAGGTCGGCCTCGAAGGCGTCGAGCATGGCGAGCCGGTCGTCCGCCTGCTCGCGGTCGAGGCCCAGCAGCTCGGCGTCGCGCCCGCCGGGGGCCACGTCGCCGTCGCCGATGTCGTCGACCAGCCGCGCGTACCCGTAGATCGCCATGAGGTCGTCACGCCGGGCGCGCGGCAGGAAGAACGGCGCGACCGGGAAGTTCTCGTGCGCGGCCTTGTCGAGCACGGCACGCGAATGCGCGTCCGTCCCCGCGGTCATCGCGGGCTGCCCGGACCACAGACGGCGTATGCGCCTCTGATCTGGAGAGGCCCCGCAGCCATCACAGCCATCGCCGTCACATCTCCCGTTCTACACTGCCGACCCAGAACATCCTATTTCGGACACGCCGCAGCGCGGCCACCTGCCCTGCTCCCCCGTGAGCCGCCCCTGAAACGCCCCCGGTGCCCGGCACCGCCGGGCGCCTCCCTGGCACAGCACGCTACAGCGTACGCCGTACAAGCACGCGGTCTTCGCCGAGGTCCGTGCTTGATCCATACAATGCCACGCCCCGCCGGGCCGTCCCAGCCAATATGCGCGTCCATGTCATTTTCCGACGCGGAAACGGAGAAGGGCCTCCCGCCGCGCGGTCGCGGCGGGAGGCCCGATTCCGCCCTCAGCGGGCGGTCTCCTTCTCATAGGCCCGGACGACCTCGTCCGTCGGGCCGTCCATCAGCAGCTCGCCGCGTTCCAGCCAGAGGACCCGGTCGCAGGTGTCCCGGATCGAGCGGTTGTTGTGGCTGACCAGGAAGACCGTGCCGGCCTCCTGGCGCAGCTCGCGCACCCGCGCCTCCGAGCGCTTCTGGAAGGACCGGTCACCGGTGGCCAAAGCCTCGTCGATCATCAGCACGTCGTGCTTCTTCGCCGCGGCGATGGAGAAGCGCAGCCGGGCCGCCATGCCCGACGAGTACGTCCGCATCGGCAGCGTGATGAAGTCGCCCTTCTCGTTGATGCCGGAGAAGTCGACGATGCCCTGGTAGCGCTCGCGGATCTCCTCGTGGGTCATGCCCATCGCGAGGCCGCCGAGGATGACGTTCCGCTCGCCGGTGAGGTCGTTCATCATCGCGGCGTTGACGCCCAGCAGGGACGGCTGGCCGTCGGTGTAGACCTTGCCGCGCTCGGTGGGCAGCAGCCCGGCGATGGCCTTCAGCAGCGTGGACTTGCCCGAGCCGTTGGAGCCGATCAGGCCGATGGCCTGGCCGCGGTACGCGGTGAAGCTCACACCCTTGACGGCGTGCACCTCCCGCACCCCGGCGCCCGGGGAGCGCTTGACGATCCGGTTGAGCGCGGCGGTGGCGCTGCCCCGGCCGGTGTTGCCGCCGTAGACGCGGTAGACGATGTGCACGTCGTCCGCGATCACGGTGGGGATGCGGGCCCCGTCGGGGGCGGTGCTCTGCTCAGCCACGGCCGTACTGCTCCTCAGCCTTCCAGAAGTACACGAAGCCCCCGAGGCCGACCAGGACGGCCCAGCCGACGGCCAGCAGCCACACGTGCGACGGCAGGGTGATGTGCTTGCTCGCCGCGTGACTGGTGATCAGCGAGGACCGCATGAGGTCGATGTAGACCGCGGCCGGGTTGGCGCTCAGCACGTCGACGAGCCAGCCGGGCGCGTGCGCCTTCTTCAGCGCCTCGACCATGTTGTACATCACACCGGACGCGTACAGCCACGTCCGCAGGATGAACGGCAGGAGCTGGGCCAGGTCCGGGGTCTTGCTGCCCAGCCGGGCCAGGACCAGCGACAGGCCGGTGTTGAAGACGAACTGCAGCACCAGCACCGGCACGATCAGCAGCCAGGACAGCGCCGGCATATGACCGAAACCGATCAGGAACACAAAGACCACGCACATCGAGAACAGCAGCTGCTGGAGCTGCTGCAGTGCGAAGGAGATCGGCAGCGCGGCCCGCGGGAAGTGCAGGGCGCGCACCAGCCCCAGGTTGCCCGAGATGGCCCTGACCCCGGAGAGCGCCGAGCTCTGGGTGAAGGTGAAGACGAACACGCCCGTCACCAGGAAGGGGATGTAGGTGCCCATCCCCATGCCCTTGCTCTGCTGCATCAGCAAGCCGAAGATCAGCAGGTAGACCATGGCGTTCAGCAGGGGCGTGGCGACGTGCCAGAGCTGCCCCAGCTTGGCCTTGCTGTACTGGGCCGTCATCTTGGCCCGGGAGAAGGCAAGGATGAAGTGCCGCCGGTCCCACAGCTGCCGGGCGTACTCCGGCAGCGACGGGCGGGCGCCGCTCACCGACAGGCCGTACTTCCTGGCCAGCTCGGCGGCCGACAGCCCCTCGTCGGGTGATGGTGCAGCACTCATGGCGACCGCACTGCCGTGCGTTGTCTCGCTCACTGTTGACACTTTCGTCCTCAAGGTGCGCTGCCGGGGACGGTCCCCCGGCAGCGCCCGATGCTCTCAGACAAGAGCTTGTCAGATCACCGGCGGGCGACCCAGCCGGGTCAGGCGCCACACGGTACGCCACTTCATGGGCCGGCGCGGACCGCACGGCGTCGTCCAGCCCTCCTTGAAGCCGCCGAACCAGGCGCGGAGCGCCGGCATCGAGGGCTTCCTGGCCAGGGTGAGCAGCATCCACACCCCGAGGTAGACCGGGACGAGGAGGGCGGGCAGGTTGCGGCGGGCCAGCCAGACCCGGTTGCGGGCCACCATGCGGTGGTAGACCGCGTGCCGGCTGGGGGCGGTGGTCGGGTGGTGCAGGACCATGTCCGCCCGGTAGTCGATCATCCAGCCCGCGTCGAGGGCCCGCCAGGCGAGGTCGGTCTCCTCGTGCGCGTAGAAGAACTCGTCCGGCAGGCAGCCCGCGTCCGCGAACACCCGGGTGCGGGCCGCGTTGGCGCCGCCCAGGAAGGTCGTCACCCGGGAGGAGCGCATCGGGTCCGAGGCGCGCAGCCGGGGGACGTGCCGGCGCTGGGTGACGCCGGTGTCCGGGTCGGCGATCCGGAAGCTGATGATGCCCAGCTTCGGGTCGGCCTCGAACGCGCGGCGGCAGAGCTCCGCCGTGTCCTGGTTCGGCAGGAGGCCGTCGTCGTCCAGGAAGAGGAGGACGTCGACGTCGCGTCCGGCCGGGCCGAACGCCTCGATGCCGACGTTGCGGCCGGCCGGGATGCCGACGTTCTCGGGCAGCTCGACGGTCCGCACGGCCAGCCCGGGGACGTGCACCTCGGGCAGCGGCGCGCCGTTGCCCACGATGACGACCTCGATCGGGTCGCCGTCCTGCTTGGCGACCGACTCCAGCAGCGCGCGCAGCTCGGCGGGGCGGTTGCCCATGGTGAGGACGACCGCGCCGACCTTCAGGCCCCGGGCGCTCATCGCAGCCTGCTGGAGGCGAGGATGGACACGAGGTGCAGCAGCGTCTGCAGGACGGCGATGCCGGCGAGGACGGCGGTGCCGAGGCGGGTGAAGAAGAGGTCGCCCCGGGCCTGGTCCAGGATCGCGAGGAGCACGATCAGCAGCGACGCCTCGATGCCGAGGATCAGCCGGTGGAACTGCAGCGCCGCGGCGGCCTTGCGGGCCAGGGCCATGCCGGAGGAACGCGGCTCGGCCGCGGCCTCCTTGACCGGCGGCATGCCGTTCTGGTGGCGGGCGACGCCGACGAGGTCGGTCTCCGCCTTGATCAGGACGGCGCCGAGCGCGGCGAGCGTGCCGAGGAAGGCCCACAGCCAGTCGATGCGGCCGCCGCCCCAGAGGTCGGCGGCGCGCAGGCCGAGGCCGAGGAGGACGGCGGCGTCGCACAGGTAGGCGCCGACCCGGTCCAGGTAGACCCCGGACATCGAGTACTGCTTCTTCCAGCGGGCGATCTCGCCGTCGACGCAGTCCAGCAGCAGGTAGAGCTGGACGGCGACGGCGCCGAGCACGGCGCCCGCGATCCCGGGCACCAGCAGGGCCGGGGCCGCGAGGACGCCCGCGACGGTCATCAGGTAGGTGAGCTGGTTGGGCGTCACACGGGTGTTCACCAGGTGGCGGTCCACCCGCAGCGAGATCTCCCGCATGTACAGGCGGCCGGCCCAGTGCTCACCGCTGCGCCGGTCCTTCACCCCCGCGGGGTGGACGACCGGCCGGAGTTCAGCGACTGACGGTTTCTGCATAGTCGGCGTATGCGTCCCTGATCTGGTCGGTGGTGAGGGCGAGGTGCTCCAGGATGGTGAACCGCCCGGGCCGGGTCTGCGGAGCGAACTCCACGGCGCGGACGAACTCGTCCTCGGTGAACCCGATGTCGCCGGGGAGCACGGGCAGGTCGTGCCGGCGCAGGGCCTCGACCATCAGCGCGGACTCCTCGCGGGCACCGCGGAGGTGCATGGCGAAGGCGGCACCGAGGCCGCACTGCTCGCCGTGCGGGGCGGCGCGCTTGGGGTAGAGCAGGTCGAAGGCGTGGTTGATCTCGTGGCAGGCGCCGGAGGCCGGGCGGCTGTCGCCGGCCACGGACATCGAGATGCCGGTGAGCACGAGGCCCTCGGCGAGCACCTGGAGGAACCCGTCGTCGTCGACGTTGCCGGGGTGGCGCAGCACGGCCTCGCCGGCCTGCCGGGCCAGCGCGGCGGCCAGGCCGTCGATGTCCTCGCCGCGCACCCGGTTGGCCAGCTCCCAGTCCGCGACGGCGGAGATGTTGGAGATGGCGTCGCCGATGCCCGAGCGGACGTAGCGGCCGGGGGCCTGGCGGATGACGTCGAGGTCGATGACGACGGCGATGGGGTTGGGCACGCCGTACGAGCCGCGGCCCGCGTCGTTGTCGAGGGTGGCGACCGGCGAGCAGAGACCGTCGTGGGAGAGGTTCGTGGCCACGGCGACCAGCGGCAGGCCGATGCGCGCGGCGGCGAACTTCGCACAGTCGATGATCTTGCCGCCGCCCAGGCCCACGACGGCGTCGTAGTGGCCCGACTTCATGGCGTCGGCCAGCTTGATGGCGTCGTCGAGGGTGCCGCCGCCGACCTCGTACCAGGTGGCGCCGGGCAGCGCCGGGGCGAGCCGCTTGCGCAGCGCCGCCCCGGAGCCGCCGCTGATCGCGACGGCGAGCTTGCCGGAGCTGGAGATCCGCTGGTCCGCGAGGACCATGGCGAGATCGTCCAGGGCCCCGGCCCGGATGTCGACGACGACCGGCGAGGGGATGAGCCTCGTCAGTACTGGCACGCGATCTCCCGGCCCTTGGCGAGGTCGTCGTGGTTGTCGATCTCGACCCACTTGACGTCACCGATCGGCGCGGTGTCGATCTTGAAGCCGCGGTTGACGAGCTCCTGGTAGCCGTCCTCGTAGTAGAGGTCGGGGTCCTTCTCGAACGTGGTCTTGAGGGCGTCGGCGAGCTCGGCGCCGGCCTCGGCCTCGATCAGGGTGACGCCGATGTACTCGCCGGTCGCGGTGGCCGGGTCCATCAGCTTGGTGATGCGCTGGACGCCCTTCTCGGGGTCCACGATGACCTTCATCTCCTCGTCGGCGAGGTTCTTCACCGTGTCGAGGGCGAGGATGATCTTCTGGCCGTTGCCACGGGCGTCGAGCAGGGTCTTCTCGACGGAGACCGGGTGCACGGTGTCGCCGTTGGCGAGGATCACGCCGCGGCCGAGGACGTCACGGGCGCACCACAGGGAGTAGGCGTTGTTCCACTCCTCGGCCTTGTCGTTGTCGATCAGGGTGAGCTTGAGGCCGTACTTCTCCTCCAGCGCCGCCTGCCGCGCGTACACGGCCTCCTTGCGGTAACCGACGACGATCGCGACCTCGGTCAGACCGACCTCCGCGAAGTTGGCCAGGGTGAGGTCGAGGACGGTCGTCTCGCCGTCCACGGGCACCAGGGCCTTGGGGAGGGTGTCGGTGTAGGGGCGCAGACGGCGTCCGGCGCCGGCTGCCAGCACGAGGCCGATCATGCGGGTTCTCCTGTTTCGTCGTGTACTGCGGGCGCCCCGGAGGACACCCAGAAGCGGATGCTCTCGATGAGCACCGCGAGGGCGATGCCGGCCGTGAGGGCCGTCAGCGCGATCGTGAAGCCTTGGCCCTGCCACAGGACGGCGGCGACGGTGACCGCCAGGGCCCGTCCCTCGTGGCCGCCGATCATCCGGACCAGCCAGTGCGGGGGCGCGCCGGTGCCGCCGCGGATGCGGTACACCGTGTCGTAGTGATGGTAGGCGACCGCGGCGACCAGTCCGAACGCCGCGGGAAGCGCTCCGTCGAGGTCCGAGCGCGCGGCCAGGATCAGGATCGCCAGGTATTCGGCGGCCCGGAGGACGGGCGGGAGCAGCCAGTCGAGGGGCCCTTGAGGGGGCCGGCGACGGCGAGGCCGGCGAGGATCGCGTAGACGGCGGCGCCGGCGACGCCCAGGGGGCTGCCGAAGGGCTTGACCAGCAGCGGGACCAGCAGCGCGGCGGTGGCGACGAGGCCCAGCAGCGGGACGGTCGCGGCGCCCTTGACGCGGGCGATCCTGGAGACGGTCTCGGCGACCGGGCCGGAGTCGGTGAGCTCGTACAGCGCGCGGGCGGCGCGGTCGGTGCGGCGGGCCTTCCGTGTCACCGAGCGCAGGACGCGGCCCGCGGTGGTGTAGCAGGCGGCGAAGGCGCAGCCGATCAGCAGCACGATGAAGACGATCCGCGGGGTGGTGAGCGCGGTGAGGACGGCTATCAGCGCCCAGCGCTCCCCGATCGGCAGGATGATCATGCGGCGGGCCCAGACCGTCCAGCCGACGCTGTCCAGCTTCCCGGAGAGCGCGGCGGTCGGACTGGTGTTCGCCGTGGCGTCGTGGTTGGCCTCGTTGAACGCGAAGTCGACGACGTGCCGGCAGGTCTGGAGGACCATCGCGCCGAGCGCCAGCGCCCAGACGTCCTCGCCGCCGCGGGCGGCGCCCAGCGCCAGACCCGCGTAGTAGGCGTACTCCTTGGCCCGGTCGAAGGTGGCGTCGAGCCACGCGCCGAGCGTGGAGTACTGGAGCGAGTAGCGGGCGAGCTGGCCGTCGGTGCAGTCGAGCACGAACGAGAAGAGGAGCAGCAGGCCGGCGGCGACGAAGCCGGGGCGGGTGCCGGTCGCCGCGCAGGCCGCCGCGATCAGTGCCGTCAGCAGCGAGGCGGTCGTCACCTGATTGGGGGTGAATCCGCGCCGGGCGCACCAGCGGGCGAGGTAACGGGAGTACGGGCTGATGCAGAAGGTGGTGAAGAAACCGTCGCGGGACTTCACCGCGCCGCGCAGCCGGACGGCCTCGTCGTCGGTGGCCGCGACGGCCGCCTCGGCGTGCGCCCGGGCCGGGGCGTCCGGGGGGACGTCGGCGACGAGCACGCCCAGCTCGGGGCGGTGGACGGCGACGCCGTGCGCCTCCAGGCCGGCGGCCAGGGCGTCCGGCAGGACGTCCCGCGGGGAGGCGGGGACGGCGGACGAGCCGGCGTAGGCGCTCACCCGGTGCCGGCCGTCGGCGAGCGCGACGACGTCCCGCAGCGCGGCCCGGGCCTCGGGCCGCACCGTCAGGGCGCCGTGCACGGCGGCGGCGGGGAAGCGGGGGTCGGTCAGCACGAGCCGGAGGCTGTGGAGGTGCCCGACGAAGCGGTGGTCGACGAGGGCGAGCCGGGCGTGGGCCGGAGCGGCCGCCAGCGCGGCGGACACCTCGGCGGCGTCGGCCGCCACGCGCACGTCGAAGCCCAGGGACCGCAGGTCGCCCTCCAGGGAGGAGCCGACGGGCGGCAAACCGGTGAGGATGGCGGTCGACAGACGAACTCACTCCTTGGAAGCGTGCCTGGCCGCCTCGGGTCCGCAGGGTGTCCGGGCAGCGGTGGTGCCGCGCGGGGCCCCGGCGTCGGTGGCGAGCGGCACGTCGGCAGAGGCTATCGGATCACTGGAAGCCGCCGTTCACCGCCGGGTGCGGCCCGGGCCTCACGAGGAGGACGTCCGGGGCGCCGCGGTGGTTCCCGGCCCGTCCGGCCCCGGCCCGGCGCGGGGCGGACCGGTGCCCGGACTGGTCTAGGGTGCCGTCATGACGTGGCTGATCACAGGCGGGGCCGGGTACATCGGGGCCCATGTGGCGCGGGCGATGACGGAGGCCGGCGAGCGGGTGGCCGTCCTGGACGACCTGTCCAACGGCGACGCGGCGCGGCTGCCCGAGGGCGTCCCCCTGGTGCGCGGCTCGGTCCTGGACCGGGAGGCCGTCGACCGGGCGCTCAAGGAGCACGGGGTGACCGGTGTGGTGCACCTCGCGGCCAAGAAGCAGGTCGGGGAGTCGGTCGAGCGGCCGCTGCTGTACTACCGGGAGAACGTGCACGGGCTGACCGTGCTGCTGGAGGCCGTCGTCGCGGCGGGCGTGCGGAGCTTCGTCTTCTCCTCCTCCGCGGCCGTCTACGGGATGCCGGACGTCGATCTGGTCACCGAGGCGACGCCGTGCCTGCCCATCAACCCCTACGGGGAGACCAAGCTGGCCGGCGAGTGGCTGGTCCGGGCCGTGGGCGCCGCGCACGGTCTGTCGACCGCCTGCCTCCGCTACTTCAACGTGGCGGGCGCGGCCCGTCCCGAGCTGGCGGACACCGGTGTGTTCAACATCATCCCGATGATGTTCGACCGGATCACCCGGGGCGAGCGCCCGCGGATCTTCGGGGACGACTACGCCACCCCGGACGGCACCTGCGTCCGCGACTACATCCACATCGAGGACCTGGCCACCGCGCACCTGGCCGCGGCCCGCCGGCTGGCGGAGCGGCCGGAGGCGGGCGACCTGACGCTGAACGTGGGCACCGGCCGCGGGGTGTCCGTCCGGGAGATGGCGGACCTGATCGGCGAGGTCAGCGGACGCCCGGGGCTGACGCCCGAGGTGGCTCCGCGCCGCCCGGGCGACCCGGCCCGGGTGGTCGCCGCCAACGACCTGATCACCCGGACGCTCGGCTGGAGCCCGCGCCACGACGTGCGGAGCATGGTCGTCTCCGCCTGGGAGGGCTGGCGGCTGCGCCATCCGGACGCGTCCGCCGGCCGAGGCCCGGCGCGTCCCGCGCACTGATGGAATCCTCGCAGGTCAGCGGGGATGACAACGGTGTTCGGTGTCGCGTTGCCCAGGGCCCCCCGCCCGTAGTTCACTGAGGAGCCGGGCGGCACCCGCCGCCGGGGACCGGTACGCGGGAGGCGGCGTTCATGGGTGCAGGGCACGACCACGGCCACACGCACGGCGGCCCCCCGCCGACCGGCACCGCGGCGGCGGCCTACCGGGGGCGGCTGCGGATCGCCCTGGGCATCACACTCTCGGTGCTGGTGGCGGAGATCGTCGGCACGATGCTGACCGGTTCGCTGGCGCTGCTGGCCGACGCCGGCCACATGGCGACGGACGCGGTGGGCGTCGGGATGGCGCTGGTCGCGATCCACTTCGCCAACCGGCCGAGCGGCGGCCGGCGCACCTACGGCTACGCGCGCGCCGAGATCCTGGCGGCGCTGCTGAACTGCCTGCTGCTGCTCGGCGTCGGCGGCTACATCCTCTTCGAGGCGGTCCAGCGGCTGACCGCGCCGACGGAGGTGCCCGGCGGGACGACGGTCGTGTTCGGCCTGGTGGGCGTGGTCGCCAACCTGATCTCGCTGTCCCTGCTGATGCGCGGGCAGAAGGAGAGCCTGAACGTGCGCGGGGCCTTCCTGGAGGTCCTCTCGGACGCGCTGGGATCGCTGGCCGTCGTGCTCTCCGCCCTGGTGATCATGGCGACGGGCTGGACCCGGGCGGACCCGGTGGCCTCGCTGCTGATCGGGCTGATGATCGTGCCCCGGACGCTGAAGCTGCTGCGCGAGGCGCTGGACGTGCTGCTGGAGGCCGCGCCCAAGGACGTGGACATGGACGAGGTCCGGGCGCACATCACGGCCCTGCCGGGGGTCAGGGGCCTGCACGACCTGCACGTCTGGACGATCACCTCGGGGATGCCGGTGCTGTCGGCGCACGTGGTGGTGGACCGGGAGACGCTGGACGCGGCCGGGCACGAACGGATGCTGCGGGACCTCCAGGGCTGCCTGGGCGAGCACTTCGCCGTCGAACACTGCACCTTCCAGCTGGAACCGGGCGGGTACGCGGAGCGCGAGGCGCGGCTCTGCCACTGATCCGCGCCCGTCCGCGCGCTTCCGCCTCCCCCGGGTCCCCGCGTTCCGCCCGGGCCGCCGTGGGGCAGACTTGAGGGTCAAGACCGACACCCGAGGATGGTCAATGCCGATCACATCAGCCGAGGGCCGCTCCGCCGATTCCGCCGCGGCCCCCGCCTCCCCCGAAGCCGCTGAACCGATCATGTTGGAGCTGGTCGACGAGGACGGCAGAACCATCGGGACCGCCGAGAAGGTCTCCGCGCACCTCGCCCCCGGCCGGCTGCACCGCGCCTTCTCGGTCTTCCTCTTCGACGAGCACGGGCGGCTGCTGCTCCAGCGCCGGGCGCTGGGCAAGTACCACTCCCCCGGTGTGTGGTCCAACACCTGCTGCGGGCACCCGTACCCCGGCGAGCTGCCGTTCGTAGCGGCGGCCCGGCGCACGGCCGAGGAGCTGGGCGTGGCCCCCGAGCTGCTGCGCGAGGCGGGCACGGTGCGCTACAACCACCCGGACCCGCTGTCGGGTCTGGTGGAGCAGGAGTACAACCACCTCTTCGTCGGCACCGTGCGGGCCACCCCGGCGCCGGATCCGGAGGAGGTGGAGGAGTACGCCTATGTGACCCCCGCCGAGCTGGAGAAGCTGATGGCCGAGGTGACGTTCTCCGCGTGGTTCATGACGGTGCTGGACACGGCGCGGCCGGCCGTCCGCGAGGTCATCGGGGCCGGGGCGGGCTGGTAGGTCCGGCGGAGCGAGGAGCGGCGGACGCGGCGGCGAGGGGCAGGACGGCCCAGACGACCTTGCCGCCGCTCGCGGTGTGCTCGACGTCGTAGCTGCCGCCGGCCTCGTCCACCACGGCCTGCACCAGCAGCAGCCCCCGGCCGCCGATCCGCTCCTCGTCGGGCACCAGCGGGCGGGGCCGGTAGGGATGGCCGTCCTCGACGGCCACCCGCACCTCCGCCGGGCCGACGGAGACCTCGACGGTGAGCTCGGGGGAGAGCAGCGCCGCGTGCTGGACGGCGTTGGTGACCAGCTCGGAGACGATCAGCAGCAGGCCGTCCAGCAAGTCGGCGGCGAGCGGCACCTTCTGACGGCGCATCAGATCGGCGACGCCGTGCCGGGCGCGGGGCACCGAGGTGGGGAGCGCGGGGGCGGTGAACCGCCAGCGGCCCTGCCGGAGGGGGCGGCCCGCGGGGCCCGCCGGCTCGCGGGGCGCCGTGGGCGGCGGGGCCTGGCCCGGCTCGGGCGGGACGCTCCCGACGATCTCCATGTCCGATACCAACCCCTCGCCGTGGCTCCACCGCACACGACGAGTGTTGGGAAGACCACAGTCCGCGCGGACAGCTGATCAGAAGTCGCCGCCAATCGACGCTATTTGATCGCGTGCGTATGCCGCAGTCACTCTCGCGACTGTTCCTGGCTGCCCTGATCGTCGTTCGCGGAACGCTCCGGACCAGGTCGCTTCGCCCGCACCGCGAGCGTTCCGCAGCGGAGCACCTCTCCCGTCCGGTTAGCATCCGTCGCATGGAGCCCGCACTGCACCTGGACGTCGCCGACGGCACGGCGACGGTCCGCATCGCCCACCCCGCCAAGCGGAACGCCATGACACCCGCCATGTGGCGGGCGCTCCCCCCGCTGCTGGAGCGCTGCGCCGCGGACCCGGACGTCCGGGTCCTGGTGCTCACCGGGGAGGGCGATACCTTCTGCGCGGGCGCCGACATCGCCTCGCTCACCGCAGGCGGCGAGGGCGACCCGCGCGACCTGGCCGTCGCCGCCGAGGAGGCGCTCGCGGCCTTCCCCAAACCGACGGTCGCGGCCGTGCGCGGCCACTGCGTCGGCGGCGGCTGCCAGCTCGCCGTCGCCTGCGACCTCCGGTTCGCCGAAGAGGGCGCCCTCTTCGGCGTCACCCCGGCCCGGCTGGGCGTCGTCTACGCGGCGTCGTCCACCCGCCGCCTCACCGGCCTGGTCGGCCCGGCGGCCGCCCGGTACCTGCTGTACTCCGCCGAACTCATCGGCACGGAACGGGCGCTGCGCACCGGCCTGGTGGACGAGGTGTGGGCGCCGGACGAACTGGACGCCCGCGTCGCCGGGTTCGCCCGGCTGCTCGCCTCGCGGTCGCAGCTGACCCAGGCCGCGGCGAAGGAGTTCACCCGCCCCGGGCCGGCGCCGGCGGAGCGCGTCGCCCACTGGGCGGAGCTCGGGCACGCCAGTGCCGATCTCGCGGAGGGGGTCACGGCGTTCCTGGAGCGCAGGGAGCCGCGGTTCACCTGGGGCGTGCCGGCCCCGGCCGCTCGGCACGGGGAGTGAGACCCCGGCGCTCGGGCGGCGGGCCGACGTCCCTCCGGGAGGCCGGCGCCGCGCCGAAAGGCGGGCCTGCGCCGGGACGTTGACGCGCCGTCATTCCTTGCCGCGCACCCGCTTCCACTCGGCCACGAGCTCGGCGGGGGCCGTGTGGACCGACCCGGCCGAGTACGGCGGCCGGGGGTCGTACTCGACGATCAGCTGGATCGACCGCGCCGTGCGGTCGTCCGCCAGCCGGCCCGCCAGGGTCAGGCCCATGTCGATCCCCGCGGAGACGCCGGCGGCCGTCACGTACTTGCCGTCGGTCACCACCCGCTCGTCCGTCGGCTCGGCGCCGTATCCGGCGAGCTGCGGCAGCGAGAGCCAGTGTCCCGTGGCCCGGCGGCCCGTCAGCAGTCCGGCCGCCCCGAGGACCAGCGCGCCGGTGCATACGGACGTCGTCCAGCGCGAGTGGCGGTCCGCCGTGCGCAGCCAGTCGTGCACGGGACCGGGCTCCAGAGGCAGGTTGGCCTCGGGGCCGCCCGGTACGACGATCACGTCGGGGTCGGTGACCTCGTCGAACGCGGCGTCGGCGACCAGGGTGAGCATGTCCCGGTCGTCGCGCACGGGCCCGCGCCGCTCGGCGACGAGGACCGCCTCGGCGCCGGGGAGCCGGGTCAGGATCTCGTAGGGGCCGGTGACGTCGAGGACGGTGAAGCCGGGGAAGAGGAGGATGGCGATCCGCACGGGTGGCCTTTCGGGGTGGGTGTTGTGGTGGCATCGGGGGCGCATCGGATGTGACGGCCGGGCGGACGCCGCTCCGGTACGCGCCCGGCGGGGCGTCCAGGGCGCGCCGGAACGCCCGGCGCATCGCCTCGGGCGTGCCGTAGCCGCAGCGCCGGGAGATCTCCTCGACGCCGTCCGCCGTCTCCTCCAGCAGCCGCCGGGCCGTCTCCAGGCGCACCCGGCCGACGTAGCGGCCCGGCGGGACGCCCACCTCCGCCCGGAAGGCGCGGGCGAAGTGGCGCGGCGACAGCCCGGCGCGGGCCGCGAGGGCCTCGACGCCCAGGTCGGCGCCGGGGTGCTCGGCGATCCACTGCTGGAGGTCCCGCAGCGCGGGGCGGCGGGGCGTCTGCGCGGCGAGCTGGGCGCTGAACTGCCGCTGGCCGCCCGGGCGCCGGAGGTAGACGACGAGGTAGCGGGCGACCGCGAGGGCGACGTCCCGGCCGAGGTCCTCCTCGACCAGCGCCAGCGCGAGGTCCACTCCGGCCGTCACCCCGGCCGAGGTGGCGACGCCGCCGTCCCGTACGTACACGGGCTCGGTCTCCAGCCGGACGGCGGGGAAGCGCGCGGCGAAGCCGTCGCAGTACGCCCAGTGGGTGGTGGCCCGGCGGCCGTCCAGCAGCCCGGCGGCGGCCAGCAGGAACGCCCCCGTGCACACGGAGACCAGCCGGCCGGCGCGCGGGCCGTGCTCGCGCAGCAGCCCGACGAGCCGCGGGTCCGGGTCGGTGACGCCCCGGCCGCCGGGGACGAGCAGCACGTCCGGGGCGGGCGCGGCGTCGAGGGCCGGTGCGGCGTCGAGGGCGCCGTCGGGCGTCAGCAGCAGGCCGCTGCCGGTGCGCACCGGCCGGCCGTCGACGGTGGCGGTCCGCACCCGGTACGCGCCGGGGTCGCCGGCCGCCATCCCGGCCTGGGTGAACACTTCGAGCGGGCCGGTGACGTCGAGGCTCTGGACCCCCTCGTGGAGGACGATGAGCACGGTGCGGCGAGGCGTCATGATCACATGCTGGTCCCGGGTGGCGGGCGGCGGCAATGACGTCCTTCCCACCTTTCCTGCCACGCCGGACACCGTGGCAGGCGCTCCCGGACGCCTTCCGGTCTTCCGCGCGGCCCCGCCCGCCGCCTAGCGTGCGGGGCATGACCACCACCGTGATCCTCTCCGCCGGCCGCCGCTGCCAGACCGCGCTCGAAGCCGTGCACGCCTTCTCGTACTTCACCCCGGAGACCTTCCGGGAGTTCGCCGCGTTCGGTGTGGAGGACGGGCACGCCCGGTACTTCGCGGAGCGCGGCGGTGCCCTCGGCCGGGTGGGGGCGGGCACGGTGACGGCCGCGTTCCACGTGTTCAAGCACGAGCTGGTGGCCCGTCATGTGCCGGAGGTGTGGGAGCGGGTGGCGCCGGAGGAGGCGGTGGCCGCCCGGCTCCGCGCCTGCGACGCGGCCCTGCGCCGGATACTCGGGGACGAGGCCGTCGCCTCGCCGGAGATCGCCGAGGCCGCGGAGCTGGCGCTGCGCGCGGCGGAGGCGGGTGAGCGCGCGTCCCGGCCGCTGTACGCCGCCCAGGCGGACCAGCCCGTCCCCGACGCCCCGCACCTGGCCCTGTGGCACGCGGCGACGCTGCTCCGTGAACACCGCGGCGGCGGGCACCTGGCGGCGCTGGCCGGTGCCGGGCTGGACCCGGTCGAGGCCCTGGTCAGCCACGCGGCCGACGGGGACCGGCGGACGCTGTCCCGGCGGCTGCTGCGCACCCGCGGGTGGAGCGCGGAGGAGCTGGAGGAGGGCGCGCGACGGCTGCGCGAGCGCGGGCTGTTCACCGCCGACGGAACGCTTACCCCGGCGGGCGCCGCGCTGCGCCGGGACGTCGAGGAGGCGACCGACCGGCTGGACGCCGGGCCGTGGGAGCACCTGGGCGCGGACGGCACGGCCCGGCTCACGGAGCTGGCCGGCGGCCTGGCCGGGCGGATCGCCGCCGCCGGAGGGTTCCCGATGGGCTCCCCGCGGCCCGGGGACGGCACCGGCGAGGGCTGAGGCGGGGGCGGCGCGGCCGCGTTGTCCGAGGCACCTGCCACAATGCGAAGCGCAGTCCGAAGAGAAAGCGGAGCGTGATCGTGACGGCAACCGGTACGTCGGTCGAAGGCAGGATCGCCGAGGAGCTCGGCGTACAGGAGCGGCAGGTGAAGGCGGCCGTCGACTTGCTCGACGGCGGGGCGACCGTGCCGTTCGTCGCCCGCTACCGCAAGGAGGCGACCGGCGCGCTGGACGACGCCCAGCTGCGCACCCTGGAGGAGCGGCTGCGCTACCTGCGGGAGCTGGAGGAGCGGCGGGCCGCCGTCCTGGAGTCGGTGCGCTCGCAGGGCAAGCTGGACGCCGCGCTGGAGGCGCGGATCCGCGAGGCCGACTCCAAGGCCCGGCTGGAGGACATCTACCTGCCGTTCAAGCCCAAGCGGCGGACGAAGGCGCAGATCGCCCGCGAGGCGGGCCTCGAACCGCTGGCCGAGGGGCTGCTGGCCGACCCCGGCGTCGAACCGCTCACCGCTGCCGCCGCCTTCGTCGACGCGGACAAGGGCGTCGCCGACCCGGCCGCCGCGCTGGAGGGCGCCCGGGCGATCCTCACCGAGCGGTTCGCGGAGGACGCGGACCTGATCGGCGAGCTGCGCGAGCGGATGTGGACGCGCGGGCGGCTGGTCGCCAAGGTGCGGTCCGGGAAGGAGGAGGCGGGCGCCAAGTTCGCCGACTACTTCGACTTCGCCGAGCCGTTCACCGAGCTGCCCTCGCACCGGGTGCTGGCCATGCTCCGCGGTGAGAAGGAAGAGGTGCTGGACCTCGTCCTGGACCCGGAGCCGGCCGGTGAGGCCGCGGCGGGCCCGAGCTCGTACGAGCAGGCCGTCGCCCGCCGGTTCGGCGTGGCCGACCGGGGGCGGCCGGGCGACAAGTGGCTGGGCGACACGGTCCGCTGGGCCTGGCGCACCCGCATCCTCGTCCACCTCGGCATCGACCTGCGGCTGCGCCTCCGCCAGGCCGCCGAGGACGAGGCGGTCCGCGTCTTCGCCGCCAACCTGCGCGACCTGCTGCTCGCCGCCCCGGCCGGCACCCGCGCCACGATGGGCCTCGACCCGGGCTTCCGTACGGGCGTGAAGGTCGCCGTCGTCGACGCCACCGGCAAGGTCGCCGCCACGGAGACCATCTACCCCCACGTCCCGCAGAACAAGTGGGACGCCTCCCTGGCCACCCTCGCGCGGCTCGCGAAGGAGCACGCGGTGGAGCTCGTCGCCATCGGCAACGGCACGGCCTCCCGGGAGACGGACCGGCTGGCCGCCGACCTGATCACCCGTCACCCCGAGCTCGGGCTCACCAAGGTTATGGTCTCCGAGGCGGGCGCCTCGGTGTACTCCGCCTCGGCGTTCGCCTCACAGGAACTGCCCGGGATGGACGTGTCGCTGCGCGGCGCCGTGTCCATCGCGCGGCGGCTCCAGGACCCGCTGGCCGAGCTCGTGAAGATCGACCCCAAGTCGATCGGGGTGGGCCAGTACCAGCACGACCTGTCCGAGGTGAAGCTGTCGCGCTCGCTCGACGCGGTCGTCGAGGACTGCGTCAACGGCGTCGGCGTCGACGTCAACACGGCGTCCGCGCCGCTGCTCTCCCGCGTCTCCGGCATCAGCTCCGGCCTCGCCGACAACATCGTCGCCCACCGCGACGCGAACGGCCCGTTCCGCTCCCGCAAGGCGCTCAAGGACGTGGCCCGGCTCGGCCCCAAGGCGTACGAGCAGTGCGCCGGCTTCCTCCGCATCCGCGGGGGCGACGACCCGCTGGACGGCTCCAGCGTGCACCCCGAGGCGTACCCGGTGGTACGGGCGATGGCCAAGCGGACGGGGAGCGAGGTCGCGGCCCTCGTGGGCAACACCGGTGTGCTGCGGTCCCTGCGGCCCGAGGACTTCGTCGACGATTCGTTCGGCCTGCCGACGGTGACGGACATCCTGCGCGAGCTGGAGAAGCCGGGGCGGGACCCGCGGCCCGCGTTCCGGACCGCTTCGTTCAAGGACGGGGTCGAGAAGATCGGGGACCTGGCGGCGGGGATGATTCTGGAAGGGGTCGTCACCAACGTCGCCGCGTTCGGGGCGTTCGTGGACATCGGGGTGCACCAGGACGGGCTCGTGCACGTGTCCGCGATGTCGAAGACGTTCGTCAAGGACCCCGGGACGTGGTGAAGCCCGGGGACATCGTGCGGGTGAAGGTGCTCGAAGTCGACATTCCGCGGAAGCGGATCTCGCTGACGCTGCGTCTGGACGACGAGGCTTCCGCTTCGTCGCGGCGGGAGCCGCGCGAGAACCGGCGCGGTGGTACGCCTCGGCCTCGGCGTGAGGCTTCCGCGCCTGCGGCGGGTGGGGCGATGGCGGATGCGTTGCGGCGCGCCGGGCTTGTGCGGCCGGAGGGCCGCCGGTAGGGAGCCCCGGACCCGCCCCTTCGCCGTTTCTTCCAGGGCTCCGCCCCGGACCCCGGCATCGCGGCTTCGCCGCGAGGTCCTCAAACGCCGGACGGGCTGATATTCAGCCCGTCCGGCGTTTGAGGCCCCCTACCGCCGGAACTCCGGCACCCGCTTCTCGTAAAGCCACGGCCCCAGCACGTCCGAAACATCCCGCGCCGTGGCGCGCCCCGCATGCGTGAGGAACCCCGGAGTGTCCGCGCTCCCGCCCCGCCGCGTCTCGTGCCACGTCCGCAGGACGCGGAAGAAGGGCTCGTCGCCGACGGCCAGTCGCAGGGCGTGGAGGGCGCAAGCACCTCGCACGTACACCCGGTCGTCGAACAGGTGCCGCCGCCCGGGGTCCGCGATCCGCAGGTTCTGGCGGCGGCCCGCCAGGTCCGTCCGGGAGCGGCGGGCGAGGGTGTCGGCGTCGTCCTCGCCGAGGTGTTCGGACCAGAGCCATTCCGCGTAGGTGGCGAAGCCCTCGTTGAGCCAGATGTGCTGCCAGTCGGCGAGGCTGACGCTGTTGCCGAACCACTGGTGGGCCGTCTCGTGGGCGACGAGCGTCTCCCAGCCGCGCCGGCCGTCCATGTGGTTGCGGCCGAAGACGGAGAGGGTCTGGTTCTCGACGGGGGCGGCGAGTTCGGCGTCGACGACGGTGACGCCGTAGGACTCGAACGGGTAGGGGCCGAAGAGGTCCGTGTAGAGCCGGAGGATGCGGCCCTGGCGGGCGAGGTCGTGGCGGACGCGGTCGACCGCCCCCGCGGGGCAGGCGACGTGTACGGGGACGGGCGCGCCGGAGACGTCCTGCTCGGTCCAGGTCTCGCGGTGGAAGCGGCCGGTGTAGAGGGCGGCGAGGTAACAGGCCATCGGGCCGGGGTGGTGGTAGGTCCAGCGGGCGGTGCCGTCCTCTTCGCGGTGGTCGACCAGGGAGCCGTTGGCGAGGGCGTCGTAGCCGGCCGGGACGGTCACCTCGAAGGTGTAGGCGGCCTTGTCGTCCGGGCGGTCGTTGCAGGGGAACCAGGACGGCGCCCCCACCGGCTGGGAGGCGACGAGCGTGCCGTCGTGCTCGTCGCCGGTGCGGTCCCAGCCGATGGGGCCGTACGGCGAGTGGACCGGGCGCGGCCGGCCGCCGTAGCGGATGTCGAGGACGAACGGGCGGCCCGGTTCGAGCGTGCGGTCGGCGGTGATCCGGAGTTTGCCGTCGCGGTGCCGGAACGGGACCGGGCGGTCGTCGAGGAGGACCTCGTCGACCGTGAGTTTCGCCAGGTCGAGTTCGACGGAGTCGAGGGCGCCGTTGGCGGTCGCCTCGATCCGGGCGCGGCCGTCGAGCCGGTGGTCGCGGGGGTCGTAGTCGAGCTCCAGGTGGTAGGCGAGGGTGTGGTGGGCATAGGAGCCGTGCCCGGGGAAGTAGCGCTCGTCGCGGGCGGGCCGTCGGCGGGCGCCGCCGCCGACGGCGGCGGCGGTCACCGGGACGGCCAGCGCCGCGAGGAGGACGCGGCGGCTGCAGGCGTGTCGTGCCCCCATGTCACGCGGCGGCCTCTCGCTGGGGTACCGCGGCGGGCCGCTGCCCGGCGATCGGGTTGCCCGCCCAGCGGGTGCCCGGCGGGACGGTCTCGCCGCGCATGACGAGGGAGGAGGGGGCGATGGCGGTGTGGGCGCCGACGGTCGTGCCCGGGAGCACGATGCCGTGCGGGCCGAGGGAGGCGCCTTCGGCGAGGTGGACGGTGTCCATGCGCATGATCCGGTCGTGGAAGAGGTGGGTCTGGAGGACGCAGCCGCGGTTGACGGTGACCCCGTCGCCGAGGGTGATGAGGTCGGTCTCCGGCAGCCAGTGGGTGTCGCACCACACACCCCGGCCGATGCGGACGCCCAGGGTGCGCAGCCACCAGTTGAGCACGGGGGTGCCGGTGAAGGGTCCCACCAACCAGGGGACGGCGAGGGATTCCACGAACGTGTCGAAGAGTTCGTTGCGCCAGACGAAGGAGCTCCACAGCGGGTGCTCGCCGCTCCGGAAGCGGCCCATGAGCAGCCATTTGGCGGCGGTGGCGAGGAGACCGGCGAGGATGCCGCCGAGCGCGAGCAGGGGTGCGGCGACGAGCGCGGCGAGGCCGAGGCCGCCGTGGTTGAGGGCCCACTGCTCGCCGATCAGCACCATGTCGGCCAGGACGAGGCCGCACATGAGCGGCAGTATCCGGCAGAGTTCGACGCCGGCGCGGGCCAGGACGAGCCGCCGGGGCGGGGTGAAGGTGCGTTCGGCGTCGGCGACGGTGGCGACGCGGGGCAGCGGCATGGCGGGGCGGCCCAGCCAGGAGGTGCCGGGTTCGCTGTGCTCGGGCGCGTCGGAGAGGACGCCGACCAGGCCGTGGTCGGGGACGGAACGGCCGGGGCCGATGATGCCGGAGTTGCCGAGGAAGGCCCGGCGGCCGACGTGTGCGGTGCCCAGGCGGACCCAGCCGCCGCGCAGTTCGTAGGGGGCGACGAGGGTGTCGTCGGCGAGGAACGCGCCGTCGTCGACGGTCAGCAGGGACGGCAGCGGCAGGACGGTGGAGAGTTCCGCGCCGCGGCCGATCCGGGCGCCGAGCATCCGCATCCACACGGGGGTGGCGAGGCCGGCGTAGATGGGGAAGAGGTTGCGCCGGGCGCCGTCCAGCAGCCGGGTGATCACCCAGGCGCGCCAGGCGACGCCGCCGCAGGCGGGGTGGAGGCCGGCGCTGATGCCCCGGTTGAGGACGCGGACCGTGCCGGCGACGACGAGCATCCAGCAGACCGTGGTGACGACGGTGAAGAGGGGGACGGCGAGCAGCAGGCTGACGGCGACCGTGGTGAGCGAGGCGCTGTCCTTGATCAGCCAAAAGGTGGCGGCGAGGGCGGGCACGGCGGCGAGCACGGGCAGCAGGGGCATCCCGAGCAGGGCCAGGGCGTAGGCGGCGGACCAGCGCCGGGAGCGCTCGCGGCGGGGCTCCGGCCAGTCCTCGGCCGGGCGGACCGGGCCGTTCGCATGGTGGGCGGCGGCGTCCGGGCGGGCGGGCGATCCCACCCAGGTCTCGCCCGCGGGGACGTGGCCGTCGAGGCAGGCGCCGGGCGCGAGTTCGGCCCCCGCGCCGAGGGAGGAGCCGGGCATCAGCATGCTGCGGTGGCCGGCGCGGGAGTCGGCGCCGAGCCGGACCGGGCCGACGTGCAGGGTCTCGCCGTCGATCCACCAGCCGGCGATGTCGGCCTCGGGCTCGACGCTGGCCCCGTCGCCGAACTCGGCGAGGCCGGTGACCGGGGGCATGGCGTGGAGGGAGACGTTCCGGCCGGCGGCGCAGCCGAGGGCGCGGGCGTACCAGCGGGCCCAGGGAGTGCCCATCAGGGAGGGCACGCCGAAGGCGGCGACGGTGCGTTCGGCGGTCCACAGCCGCAGGTGGACGCGGCCGCCGCGCGGGTGGGCGCCGGGGGTGACGCCGCGGGTGAGGACGCGGGCGGCGAGGGCGCCGATCGCGAACCGGCCGGGGGCGCTGAACAGCAGCAGCCAGGCGAGGGCCACCAGCCACCAGGAGGTGTGCGGGGCCCAGACCTGCGGCGCGAGGATGCCGAGGAGGTTGTCGGCGACGGCGAGGCCGGTCAGCAGGCGCAGCCCCTGGACGCCGTAGAGGACGGTCTGCACCAGGATCTGCGCGGCGCCGGTGCGGCGGCGCAGCGGGCGGACGACCCGGCGGGGGCCGGTGTCCTCGACGGGGGTGTCGAGCGCGTCGATGTGCGCGGCCATGTCCCGGAGGACGGTGTGCCGGTAGAGGCCGGCGACGGAGACGCCGGGGTGGTGCTCGCGCAGGGCCGAGGCCATGCGGGCGGCGGTGAGGCTGGTGCCGCCCATGGTGACGAAGTCGGAGTCGGCGCCGGGCCGGACGCCGAGCAGCTCCTCCCAGAGGTCGGCGAGCCTTCCGGCCGTGCCGTGCAGCTCCTCGCCCGCTCCGGGGCGGCGGCGCCGGTGGTGGGGAGCGGCCAGGGCAGGGCGTCGCGGTCGACCTTGCCCGAGGTGCGGGTGGGCAGGTCGTCGACCTCGGCGAGGACGGGGACGAGCGCGGCGGGGAGCCGTTCGGTGAGCCGGGCGCGGGCGGCGGCCGGGTCGAACCCGGGGCCGGGCACCAGGTAGCCGACGAGGAGCTGGGAGCCGGACGGCGTGGTGCGGACGGCCGCCGCGGCGCCGCGGACGTCGGGGAGCTCGCCGAGGGCGGCGTCGATCTCACCGAGCTCGATCCGCCGGCCGCCCAGTTTGACCTGGTCGTCGGCGCGGCCGGTGAAGACCAGGCCCTCCTTGTCGGCCCGGACGAGGTCGCCGGTGCGGTAGGCCCGGTCGCTGCCGAGGGCCGCGCAGGGCGGGAAGCGGTCGGCGTCCTTGGCCGGGTCGAGGTAGCGGCCGACGCCGACGCCGGCGATCACCAGCTCGCCCTCGGCGCCGTACGGCACGGGCTCGCCGTCCTCGTCGACCACGGCGAGCTCCCAGCCGTCGAGCGGCAGCCCGATGCGGACGGGCTCGCCGGGCTCCATGCGGGCGGCGCAGGCGACGACGGTGGTCTCGGTGGGCCCGTAGGTGTTCCACATCTCGCGGCCGGGTACGGCGAACCGCTCGACGAGGCCGGGCGGGCACGCCTCGCCGCCGACGATCAGCAGCCGCACCCGGTCCAGGGACTCCCGGGGCCAGAGGGCGGCGAGGGTGGGGACGGTGGAGACGACGGTGACGGCCCGCTCGACGAGCCAGGGGCCGAGCTCGTGGCCGGCGCGGACCAGCGAGCGGGGAGCGGGGACCAGGCAGGCGCCGTGCCGCCAGGCCAGCCACATCTCCTCGCAGGAGGCGTCGAAGGCGACGGAGAGGCCGGCCAGCACCCGGTCGCCGGGGCCCAGCGGCTCGTCCTGGAGGAAGAGGGCGGCCTCGGCGTCGGCGAAGGCGGCGGCGCTGCGGTGGGAGACGGCGACGCCCTTGGGGGCGCCGGTGGAGCCGGAGGTGAAGATGATCCAGGCGTCGTCCTCGGGCAGCGGCGGCCGGGGTCCGGCGGCCCCGGGCTTTCGGCGGCCGGGGGCGAGCGCGCCGTCGCCGGTGAGGACGGCGCAGACCTCGGCCTCGCGGAAGACGGTGGCGGCGCGCTCCTCGGGGTCGTCGGCGTCGACGGGGACGTAGGCGGCGGAGCAGCGGAGGACGGCGAGGATGGCGAGGTAGAGCTCGGCGGTGCCGGAGGGGATCCGGACGCCGACCCGGTCGCCCGGCCCGATTCCGGCCCGGCGCAGCCGCTCGGCCCGGGTCTCGACCTCCGCGCACAGCTCCCGGTAGGTGAGGACGCCGGTCTCGGTGTCGAGGGCCGGGGCGTCGGGGTGGCCGGCGGCGGTGCTGTCGAGGACGTCCATCAGGGTGCGCTCCCCCGGCGGCGGCGCGCTGCCGTACAGCGCCCGCCCCGCCGGCGGCGCCAGCGGGGTGGGGGTGGAACTGGAGAGAGTGGGGGACATGGCCTTACGCCTCAATTCGACGGTGGGGATGCGGACGCCCCACGGACGTCCGCACCCACAGACGTCGCTCCGCGCCCACGGGTTCGTAAAAGCGTTGCCAACGTTCCGCATTATCGAACGAGTGGCGGGGGATGCCTCGGGCGCACTCTTTTCCCACCGTACGTGCCGTTTCACCGGAAAACCATGGATATCGGCCGGACGGGCGATGGTGACGACTTGACGAAGAGTTGACCTGCGACGAAGGATCTTTTCGGTCCGAAGTTCGCCCGAAAGGGTCAGGAGAGCGGGGAACCGCGCGCTCAGCGCTCCGTGATCCGGCCGTCCTCGACCATGATCCGCCGGGTGGTGTGCACCGCGTCCAGCATCCTCCGGTCGTGCGTGACCAGCAGCAAGGTGCCGGAGTACGAGGCGAGGGCCGATTCGAGCTGCTCGATGGCCGGCAGGTCAAGGTGGTTGGTGGGCTCGTCGAGTACCAGCAGGTTGACGCCGCGGGCCTGGAGCAGCGCCAGCGCGGCGCGGGTGCGCTCGCCCGGCGAGAGGGTCACGGCGGGGCGCAGCACATGGTCGGCCTTGAGGCCGAACTTTGCGAGCAGCGTCCGGACGTCGGCGGGCACCAGCTCGGGGACGGCCGCCCCGAACGCGTCGAGCAGCGCCTCCGTGCCGAAGAACAGCGCCCGCGCCTGGTCCACCTCGCCGACGATCACCCCCGGGCCGAGCGCCCCGGCCCCCTCGTCCAGCGGGAGCCGGCCGAGCAGCGCGGCCAGCAGGGTGGACTTCCCGGAACCGTTGGCGCCGGTCACCGCGACCCGGTCGGCCCAGTCGATCTGGAGGTCCACCGGGCCGAGGGTGAAGGAGCCGCGGCGCACCACCGCCCCGCGCAGGGTGGCCACCACGTTGCCCGAGCGGGGCGCGGCGGCGATCTCCATCTTGAGCTGCCACTCCTTGCGCGGCTCCTCGACGGTCTCCAGCCGCTCGATGAGCCGCTCGGTCTGCCGGGCCTTGGACGCCTGCTTCTCGCTGGCCTCGATCCGCGTCTTCCGGGTGATCTTGTCGATGTCGTTGCCCTTGCGGCGGGCGTTGCGGACGCCCTTCTCCATCCAGTTCCGCTGGGTGCGGGCGCGGGCCTCCAGGGCGGCGCGGGTGTCCGCGTACTCCTCGTACGCCTCGCGCGCCTGCCGGCGGGCCCGCTCGCGCTCGTCCAGGTAGGAGCCGTAGCCGCCGCCGAACAGGGTGATCTGCTGCTGGGCGAGGTCCAGCTCCAGCACCTGGTCGACGGTCCTGGCCAGGAACTCGCGGTCGTGGCTGACCAGGACGGTGCCCGCGCGCAGCCCGGTGACGAAGTTCTCCAGGCGCTCCAGGCCGTCCAGGTCCAGGTCGTTGGTGGGCTCGTCGAGGAGGAACACGTCGTAGCGGCTGAGCAGCAGCGAGGCGAGGCCGGCGCGCGCCGCCTGGCCGCCCGACAGGTCCGTCATGGGCCGGTCGAGGCCGACGGTGAGGCCGAGCGAGCCGGCGACCTCCTCCGCCCGCTCGTCCAGGTCGGCCGCGCCGAGCGCCAGCCAGCGCTCCAGTGCGACGGCGTACGCGTCGTCCGCGCCGGGCGCGCCCGCGGCGAGCGCCTCGGTGGTGGTGTCCAGGGCGGTCTGCGCGGCGGCGACGCCGGTGCGCCGGGCCAGGAACGCCCGTACCGTCTCCCCCGGCCGCCGCTCCGGCTCCTGCGGGAGGTGTCCGACGGTGGCGGTGGGCGGGCTGATCCGGACCGTACCCTCGTCGGGCTCCGCGAGCCCGGCGAGCAGGCGCAGCAGGGTGGACTTCCCGGCGCCGTTGGCCCCGACGAGCCCGATCACGTCACCGGGGGCGACGACGAGGTCGAGCCCGGCGAAGAGGGTGCGGTCGCCGTGGCCGGCGGCGAGGTTCTTGGCGACGAGGGTGGCGTTCATGTCGGGGCCGACTCTATCGGTCCGGCTCTGCCCATCGGGGCGTGAAGCCGCCCCGCGACGAGCCGGCCGCTCCCCCACCGCTCGGCAATCCCCGCCCAACGGCCCCCGCCTGTCGGTACCTTCGCTCCATGGTGAGCGATGCGATCGTCATCGGATCCGGCGTCATCGGCCTGACCACCGCCGTCCTCCTCGCGGAACGGGGGCTGCGGGTCGAGGTGTGGACGCGCGAGACGGCCGTGCGGACCACCTCCGCCGTGGCCGGGGGCCTGTGGTGGCCGTACCGCGCCGAACCGGCCGGGGCCGTGGCCGCCTGGTCGCTCGCGTCCCTGCCCGTCATGGCCGGCCTGGCCCGGCGGCCGGAGGAGACCGGGGTGCGCATGGTGGACGGGGTGCACGCCGGCGTCTCCCTCGGCGGACTGGACGCGTGGGCGGCCGGCGTCCCCGGGCTGCGCGACGCGGAGCCGCACGAGACACCGCGCGGCTACGACCGGGCCGTCCGCGCCCGGCTGCCGCTGATCGACATGCCCGCGCACCTCGGCTACCTCCAGCGCCGGCTGGGCCGCGCCGGCGGCACCGTCACCCTCCGCCCGGTCGCCGCCCTCGCCGACGCGGCCCGCGCGGCCCCGGTCGTCGTCAACTGCACCGGCCTGGGCGCCGGACCGCTCGCCGGCGACCCGCACCTGCACCCGGTGCGCGGCCAGCTCGTCGTCGTGGAGAACCCGGGGATACGCGAGTGGTTCACCGCCGCCGAGGACGGGACGGGCGACCCCGCCTACCTGCTCCCCCAGCCGTACGGGCTGGTCCTCGGCGGGACGGCCCGCGCCCATGTGTGGGACCGGACGCCGACGCCGTCCCTGGCCCAGGCGATCATCGCCCGGTGCGCGCGGGTGCATCCCGGCCTCACCCGGGCCCGCGTCCTGGCGCACCGCGTCGGCCTGCGCCCCGCCCGGCACCGGGTCCGCCTGGAGGCGGAGCGGCTGCCGGGCGGGGCGCGGCTGGTGCACAACTACGGGCACGGCGGGTCGGGGGTCACGGTCTCCTGGGGGTGTGCCCGGGAGGCGGCGGAACTGGCGCTGGCCGACGGGCCGTAGGGCCGGTCAAGGCAGCCGCGTCAGCCGCGGTGTCCCCAGCCCGTACGGGTGAGCGGGCCCGGCCGGGGGCCGGACGCCGCCCTTGGTGGCGCGGGCGAACGCCGCGTAGCCGCCGACCAGCGGCAGGTTCGCGGAGGTCGCGGCCAGGTCGAGGGTCAACCGCGGGGTGGTGGAGGCCGGTTCGAGCAGGCCGTGGTCGGTGCCCGCGACGATCAGTGCCAGCCGGTGGCCGGCCGGGACGACGTGGTCGGTCGCGGCGAGGTCGAGGGTGATGGTGTAGGCGGTGCCGGGGGTCACGGCCCGGGCGCGCCTGCCGTTCCCCCAGTGGCCGAGGTCGGCCCAGCCGCGGCTGAAGACGGTGTGGTCGACCCGCGCGGTCTTGGCCTCGGTCCGCTTGAAGCAGCCGGTGTCACCGGGGGTGCCGGCGCCCCAGCAGGTGCGGTCGGCGAGGGTGGTGATGCCCTCGGCGTCGTCGGCGTAGTCGCGGATGGTGGCCGGGCCGAGGTCGACGAGGACCGCCGAGAGGTGGGCGGACGCGGTGGACGGGGTCACCCGCAGCCGGACCGTGGAGGAGCCGGAGAGCCGCAGG
Organism: Streptomyces sp. CA-181903; assembly: GCF_050937075.1. Classification (NCBI taxonomy): domain Bacteria; kingdom Bacillati; phylum Actinomycetota; class Actinomycetes; order Kitasatosporales; family Streptomycetaceae; genus Streptomyces; species Streptomyces sp. CA-181903. The sequence continues at coordinate 6,323,349 of NZ_JBNJLY010000001.1, read as the reverse complement.
TCGCGGGCGAGCGGGCGGGTGACGAAGCCGGCCTTGGACGGGGTGCTCCGGTCGATCGCCGCCGCCCAGTCGTTCTCGCCTAGCGCCGGGTCGTCGGTGAACCCGGCGGTGCTGCCCGGCCGCGCGGGGTCCAGGCCGAGGCTGCCCGGGCCCTGCGCGGATCCCGCCGCCGGGCGCAGGGTGGTGGCCCGGGTGCCGGCGGGCGGCCAGACGCGGTCGGTGGTCCACTGGTCGGGCGCCCGCTCGACGTCGGCCATCGGCTCGCGCTCGACTCCGTTGTCGTAGCCCATCAGGTAGTGGTCGAACCAGCGGTGCAGGGTGCGCACCCAGGCGTCGCGCCGGAAGTCGAACGGGTCGACGTGCCCGGTCTGCGACAGCCAGATCTTCCGCTCCACGCCGTTGGCGGCGAGCGCGTCCCACCACTGGCCGAGGTGCTTGGTACGGACGTTGAGGTCCTGCATGCCGTGCACGGCGAGCACGCTGGCCCGCACGTTGCCCGCGTCGCGGACGTAGTCGCGCTCGCTCCACAGCGGCGTCCAGTCGCCGTTGCGCGGCGCGCCCTTGACGAGCGCCCGCTGGACGTCGTCGCAGCGGGCGCGCGCCTCGTCGCTCTCGATGTGCGCGGCGAGGTTGTCGGGGCCGCCGTCGTAGAGCGCGGCGCCCTTGGCGAAGTAGTAGTCGTACCAGGAGCTGATGGCGCCGATGGGGACGATGGTCTTGAGGCCCTGGACACCGGTGGCGGCGACGCCGTTGGCGACGGTGCCGTCGTAGCTCTTGCCGATCATGCCGACGGCGCCGGTGGTCCAGTCCGCCTTCACCCGGGTGCTCCCGGTGCGTGAACCGTACGCGCGCGCCCGGCCGTTGAGCCAGTCGACGACGGCCTTGGCGGACTGGACGTCCGAGCGCCCGCCGACGTCGACGCAGCCGTCGGAGCGGTTCGTTCCGGCGAGGTCGACGAGCACGACGGCGTAGCCGCGCGGGACGAAGTAGTTGTCGTAGAAGAGGGGGAACTGAACGGGCTTCCCCTGGGCGTCGTACGTCTTCTTCTGGCTCTCGTTGCCGCGTCCACAGCAGGAGTAGTACGGGCTGGCGTCCATGATCACGGGGACGCGGACGCCCTTCTCGGCGGCCTCGCGCGGCCGGATGACGTCCACGGCGACCCGGTCCGTGCCGCCGGCGCGGGTGGGCGCCTCGACCCAGACGGACTCGCGGACGGCGCGGTCGTAGGAGTAGACGGGTCTGCTCTCGCCGGCGTGTCCGCCGGGGGGCGCGGCCTGGGCCGCGCCCGGTGGTGCGGCGAGGACGGCCAGCAGCGCCGCCAGGGCAGCGAGAATCGAAGTGGTCCAGGATATGCGGGTGTTCCGCGTGGGTTTCGGCACGGGCGGGAGCGTACGCGCGTCACCCCGCGCGCAGAAGGGGTCGCGGGGCGGCCTCCCGAACGGGGGGGCCGCCCCGCGCCGTCTCACCGGCGGGAGACGGTCCGGTCGGTGCCCAGCGCGCGGGCGAGGGCGGTGGCGCCGCCGACGACGGGCAGGTCCGCCGAGGTGGCGGACAGGTCGAGGGTCAGCCGCGGCGAGGCGGCCGGGGCGTCGACGTACGGCTTGTCGGTGCCGGCCACGATCAGCGCCAGCCGGTGCCCGGCCGGGATCACGTGGTCGGCCGCGCCGAGGTCGAGGGTGATGGTGTACGGCGTCCCGGGCGTGATGTCGCGGCGCGGCGGGCCGGCGTAGTGGCCGAGTTCGGCCCAGCCGCGGCTGAAGACGGTCTGCCCGACCTTCTTGGTGGCGGCGGCGGTCTTCCGGAAGCAGCCGGTGTCGCCCGGGGTGCCGCCGCCGACGCAGTCCTTGTCGTCGAGCAGGGTGACGCCGCCGCCGGACGTGTAGTCGCGGATGGTGTCCGGGCCCAGGTCGACGAGGACGGCGGAGAGGGTCGCGGCGGCGGTGGAGGAGGCGACGTTCAGGGTGACCGTGCCGTGGCCGGACAGGCGCAGGTCGCGGCGGAGCGGTCCGGTGCGGAACGCCGCCTTGGCCGGGGTGTCCCGGTCCGCGTCGGCCGCCCAGTCGAGTTCGCCCAGCGCCGGGTCGTCGGTGATCCGCGCGGTGGTGCCGGCGGGGGCGGGGTCGGTGCCGAGGGCGCCGACGCCGGAGGCCGGGCCGGCGGCGGGACGGACGGTGGCGGCCCGGGCGCCGGGGGCGGGCCAGACGCGGTCGGTGGTCCACCGGTCCGGCGCCCGCTCGACGTCGGCCATCGGCTCGCGCTCGACTCCGTTGTCGTAGCCCATCAGGTAGTGGTCGAACCAGCGGTGCAGGGTGGGGATCCAGGTGTCGCGCCGGAAGTCGAACGGGTCGGTGTGCGCGGCGGTCGACAGCCAGATCTTGCGCTCGACGCCGTGCGCGGCGAGCGCGTCCCACCACGGGGAGACGTGCTGGGTGCGGACGTTGAGGTCCTGGAGGCCGTGTACCAGGAAGACGCTGGCGCGGACCTTGCCCGCGTCGCGGACGTAGTCGCGCTCGTCCCACATCGGGGTGCGGTTCCCGTTGCGCGGCGAGCCCTCGGTGAGCGCGCGGTCGAGGTCCTTGCAGCGGGCCTTGGCGGCCTCGCTCTCGACGTAGCGGGAGGCGCCGGCGATGCCCTCGGTGGAGTTGGTCGAGGCGCCCTTGTAGAAGTAGTACCCGTACCAGGAGCTGGGTCCCGCGATGGGGACGATCGTCTTGAGGCCCTCGACACCGGTGGCCGCCACGGCGTTGGCGACGGAGGCGTCGTGGCTCTTGCCGATCATGCCGACGGCGCCGGTGGTCCAGTCCGCGTCCACCTCGTCGGTGCCGGTGTGCTCGCGGTAGCCGGGCGCCCGGCCGTTGAGCCAGTCGACGACGGACTTGGCGGAGGCGGTGTCGGACGGGCCGCCGACGTCGTCGCAGCCGTCGGAGCGGTTGGTGCCGGCCAGGTCGACCAGGGCGACGGCGTAGCCGCGCGGCACGAAGTAGTTGTCGTAGAAGAGGGGGAACTGGACCGGGTTGCCCCGCTCGTCGTAGGTCTTGACCTGGCTCTCGGGGCCCCGGCCGACGCTCTGGTAGTAGGGGCTGGCGACCATGATGACGGGGACCTTGCGGCCCTGTTCGGCGGCCTCGCGGGGGCGGATGACGTCCACGGCGACGCGGTCCGGGCGGCCGGTGTGCGCGAGGTCCGTGCCGGTCTCCACCCAGACGGTCTCGCGGACGGCGCGGGCGTAGTCGTAGACGGGGGCGCTCTCCCCCGGGCGTCCGGCGCCCGCCGCGCGGTCCGCGCCCCGGGCCGGGCCGACGGCCGGTACCAGTACGGCGAGCACGGCGGCGACCAGCGCGAGAACACTATGTTTCCAGGGACTTGTGATGCGTATGTGACCCATGTTGTTCGACACGGACGGACGCTAACCCAGTCAACGCCCCTGCGACAAAGGCAATATGACGTACCGCCGGGTCGGTACGGAGAGGTGGAGCGCACCGCTCCGCTCATGACGCGAGGCGGAGTGCGCCGCTCCGCTCATGACGGCCGGATGTCAGTCGCATGTCTGGATTCGTCATGGACATTCCCACCCCGAGGGTGAGTGCATAGGCTGCGATCGATCTTCCGCCCCCTACGAGTTGGAGTGTCTCGTGCGTCACAGACTTCTCGTCCCGAGCGTCGCCGCCGCTGCCGCCTTCCTGCTGCTCGCGGTCCCCGCGTCGGCGGCCGACGGCACACCGGGCGCGCCGGGCATCGGAGACTCCTACTACCCGGACGCCGGCAACGGCGGCTACGACGTCTCCCACTACGACCTGCGGCTCAAGTACCAGCCGAAGACCGACCGGCTGGAGGGCACCGCGACCATCACCGCCACCACCACGCAGGCCCTGTCCCGCTTCAACCTCGATCTGCTGCTCGACGTCCACGACGTCCTGGTCAACGGCAAGAAGGCCGCGTTCAAGAAGACCGGCACCCACGAGCTGGAGATCACTCCGGCCGCGTCCCTGCCGCAGGGCAAGCAGATCACCGTCGTCGTCCGGTACAGCGGCACCCCGTCCGCGGTGAAGGTGAACGGCACGTCCGCCTGGCAGCGCACGCCGGACGGCGGCGTCGCCGCGCAGGAGCCGGAGTCGGCCGCGTGGTGGTTCCCGAGCAACGACCACCCGCGCGACAAGGCGACGTACGACATCTCGGTGTCCGTCCCCGATGACGTGCAGGCGATCAGCAACGGCGTCCTCGCCTCGAAGACGTCCAAGCTCGGCTGGACGCGCTGGAACTGGCGCTCCACCAAGCCGCAGGCGAGCTACCTCACCACGCTGGCCGTCGGCAAGTTCGAGATCACCACGGACACCACCGCCAACGGCCTGCCCGTGCTCAACGCCTACAGCAAGGACCTGGGCGACAACCTGGAGTCGGCGAAGGCGAGCGTCGAGCGGAGCGCCGAGGTCATCGACTGGGAGAGCTCGGTCTTCGGCCCGTACCCCTTCACGGCCCTCGGGGGCTATGTGCCCAACGTCCCCACGCACTTCGCCCTGGAGACGCAGACCCGGCCGTTCTACAGCCCGGCGCAGTTCGCCAACGGCGCCAACGTCTCGGTCGTCGTGCACGAGCTGGCCCACCAGTGGTTCGGCGACAGCGTCTCGGTGAAGAACTGGCGGGACATCTGGGTCAACGAGGGCTTCGCCGCCTACGCGCAGTGGCTGTGGTCGGAGAAGGAGGGCGAGGGCACGGCGCAGCAGCTGGCCGACTACACCTACGCGCAGTTCCCGGCGGACGACAAGTTCTGGACGGTCAAGCCCGGCGACCCGGGCGCGGACAAGCAGTTCGACAGCGCCGTCTACCAGCGGGGGGCCATCGCCCTCCAGGCGCTGCGCAACACGGTCGGCGACAAGGTGTTCTTCGAGACGCTCAAGGGCTGGACGGCGAAGAACCGGTACGGCAACGGGTCCGTGCAGGACTTCGTGGCCCACGCCGAGCAGGTCTCCGGCAAGAAGCTGAGGCCGCTCTTCGACACCTGGCTGTTCACTACGTCCAAGCCGAGCGCGGCGGAGGCGGCCAAGGCGGGGATCGGCCTGCCGGCGCAGGCCGGGACGAAGACCGAGGCCCGTAAGGGCGGTGCGGCGCTCGCCGCGAAGGCGCCGGTGCGGCCCGCGTCCTGGAACAAGATCCAGGAAGCGCTCCGGTCGCACGGCCACTGACGCGACACGCAGTCGCCGCGGTCGCTGCAGGCTCGGCGACGCGGTGCGGTGCGGCACTGCGCACCGGTCCGGATCCGAGCGGATCCGGGCCGGTGGCGCGGTGACCGGGCCCGGTGGCTCGTCCGCAGGACCACCCTCTCCAAGCCGGTGATCGGCGGTCCGCTCTTACAGTGGTGGTGAGACACCCCTACTGTTGCACTGCCGCGTCCGCCGGACGCACGGAGGCATGGGTACGGGAGCGGCTGGCGCGGCCGGTGAGGTCCGGAAGCCGGGGAGCGAGGCGCAGGGCATGGCGACGGAGACCGAGGAGCCGGAGCTCCTCACCATCGACGAGCTGGCCGCCCGCGCCGGGGTGACCGTCCGCACGATCCGCTTCTACAGCACGCGCGGCCTGCTCCCACCGCCCGCGCTCGGCCCCCGCCGCGTGGGCCACTACGGCCCCGGCCACCTCTCCCGGCTCGCGTTGATCGAGGAGTTGCAGCACCAGGGCCTCACGCTCGCCGCCATCGAGCGCTACCTGCACCGGCTGCCGGACGACCTCAGCGCACATGACCTGGCCATCCACCGGGCGGTGGTGGCCTCCTGGGTCCCCGACGGCACCGAGGAGATCACCCACGCCGAGCTGGAGCGCCGGGCGGGCCGCCCGCTGACGGAGGACGACATCGCCAAGCTCGCCGCCATGGACGTCCTGGAGCGCCGGCCGGGGCCCTGGGACTCCGGTGGGGCCGGGGGCTCCGATGATGGCCCCGGGACAGGCGAGGCGGCCCGCTTCCGCGTCGACCCGGGCCTCCTGGCCCTCGGCACCCAGTTGCTGGCCGTCCCCGCGCCCCTGGGCACGGTCCTCACCGCGCGCACGGTCCTCCTCGACCACGCCCGGGCCACGGCGCACGAGCTGACCCGGCTGTTCCACGAGGAGGTGTGGGGTCCGTACGAGGCCCGGGAGACGGACCCGGCGGAGGTGGAGGCGATGAAGTCGCTGTCGGCGCACATGCAGCCGCTGGTGGTGCAGGCCCTGGTCACCGCCTTCCAGCGGGCGCTGCGGGAGGAGCTGCGGCGGACCTACGGGACGGGCGAAGAGGGCTGACGACCGGGGCCGACGGGCCCGCCGTGCCACCCGTCCGTACGCCCCCTAGGCTGGAAAACCGGAGTCCGAGGTTTCCCGGCGACGTGTCCGGACATCCGCGAGGCGAGTGATCGCCGGATCACGTTCCGCGCCCGAGACGGGTCCGCAACGACAGGGAGGCAACCTCATGAGTGGTGCGAAGTCCGACCGGGAGCAGGCCGCCCGCCTGCCCGAGGGCGACGTCGTGGCCGTCCTGCTGGCGCAGCACGCCCGCATCAGGGAACTCTTCGCCGACGTCAAGGCGGCGGACGGGGAGCACAAGAAGCAGGCGTTCGACGAGCTGAGGGCGCTGCTGGCCGTCCACGAGACGGCGGAGGAGATGGTCGTCCGGCCCGTGGCGCGCGACACCGCGGGCAAGAAGGAGGCGGACGCCCGCAACGCGGAGGAGGCCGAGGCGAACAAGGTCCTCGCCCGGCTGGAGAAGATGGACGTCGACAGCCCGGAATTCGACGCGCAGCTCCGCGAGTTCGAGAAGGCCGTGGTGGAACACGCCGAGCACGAGGAGCGCGAGGAGTTCCCCACGCTGCGGGAGGGCCGTGACGAGGCCCAGCTGAAGCGCATGGGCACCATGGTCCGCGCGGCCCAGAAGGTCGCCCCCACCCACCCGCACCCGATGGCGGCCGGCTCCACGGCCGCGCAGTGGAGCGTGGGCCCGATCGCGTCCCTGGTGGACCGCACAAAGGACGCGATCAAGGGGGCCATGGCGCGCTGACGGCGCTTCGGGGGCGCCGCCCGGAGGTCACGTGGAGACCGGGCGGCGCCCGGGTGCGGTCCGACGGGCCGGTGGGTCAGTCGGTGAACGTCTCCCCGCGCTCCGCCTTCTCCAGCAGCAGCGGTGACGGCGCGAACCGCTCGCCGTACGCGGCCTGCAGCTCGCGCGCGCGGGCGGTGAAGCCGGCCGGGCCGCCGGGGTAGCCGTTGATGTACTGGAGGGCGCCGCCGGTCCAGCCGGGGAAGCCGATGCCGAGGAGGGAGCCGATGTTGGCGTCGGCGACCGAGGTGAGGACGTTCTCCTCCAGGCAGCGGACGGTGTCCAGCGCCTCGGCGAACAGCATCCGCTCCTTGAGTTCCTCGAAGGGGATCTCGGCGGGCTTGGCCCGCCCCTGCCCGCCGAAGTGTTCGGCCAGCCCGGGCCACAGGCCCGTCCGGCGGCCGTCCTCGTAGTCGTAGAAGCCGGCGCCGCCCGCGCGCCCGGTGCGGCCGAACTCGTCGATCATCCGGTCGATGACGGCGTCCGCCGGGTGCGGGGTCCAGGTGCCGCCGGCCGCCTCGGTGGCGCGGCGGGCCTCCTCGCGGATGCGGCGGGGCAGGGTGAGGGTGAGCTCGTCCATCAGGGAGAGCACCTTGGCGGGGTAGCCGGCCTGGGCGGCGGCCTGTTCCACGGTGGCGGCGGGGATCCCCTCGCCGATCATGGCGACGCCCTCGGAGATGAACCGGCCGATGACCCGCGAGGTGAAGAAGCCGCGCGAGTCGTTGACGACGATGGGCGTCTTGCGGAGCTGCCGTACCAGGTCGAAGGCGCGGGCCAGGGCCTCGTCGCCGGTGCGCTCGCCCCTGATGATCTCGATGAGCGGCATCTTGTCGACGGGCGAGAAGAAGTGCAGCCCGACGAAGTCGGCGGGCCGCTCGACGCCCTCGGCGAGCAGGGTGATGGGCAGGGTGGAGGTGTTGGAGCAGAGCAGGGCGTCGGGGGCGACGACGTGCTGGATCTCCTGGAACACCTTGTGCTTCAGGGCCGGGTCCTCGAAGACGGCCTCGATGACGGCGTCGCAGCCGGCCAGGTCGGCCGCGTCGGCGGTGGGGGTGATGCGGGCGAGCAGCGCGTCCCGCTGCTCCTCCGTCGTCCGGCCCTTGGCCAGGGCCTTGGCGAGCAGCCCGACCGAGTACTCCTTGCCCTTGCGGGCGTTGTCGAGCGAGACGTCCTTGAGGACGACGTCGATGCCGGCGCGGGCGCAGGCGTAGGCGATGCCGGCGCCCATCATCCCGGCGCCCAGGACGGCGACCTTGCGGACCTTCCGCTGCTCGGGCCCGGAGGGCCGGCTGCGACCGGCGTTGACCGCCTGGAGATCGAAGAAGAACGCCTGGATCATGTTCTTGCTCGTCTGCCCGGTGGCCAGGTCCACGAAGTAACGGGACTCGATGGTCGAGGCGGTCTCGAAGTCGACCTGGGCGCCCTCGACGGCCGCGGCGAGGATGCTGCGGGGGGCCGGGTAGGGGGCGCCCGACGTCTGCTTGACGAGCGTCGCGGGGAAGGCGGGCAGGTTGGCGGCGAGGGCCGGGTGGGACGGCGTCCCGCCGGGCATCTTGTAGCCGTCGGCGTCCCACGGCTGCCGCGACTCGGGGTGGGCGAGGACGAACTCCCGCGCCTTGGCGCGGAGTTCCTCCGAGCTGTCGACGACCTCGTGGACGAGCCCGGCCTCCAGCGCCCGCCGGGGGCTGTACTGGGTGCCCTGGACGAGGACCTTCAGCAGCGCGTCGGCGATGCCCAGGAGGCGTACGGTACGGGTGACGCCACCGCCGCCGGGCAGCAGGCCGAGGGTGACCTCCGGCAGCCCGAACTTCGCGCCGGGCGCGTCGAGCGCGATCCGGTGGTGGCAGGCGAGGGCGATCTCGTAACCGCCGCCCAGCGCCGCGCCGTTGAGGGCGGCGACGACCGGGACGCCGAGGGTCTCGATGCGGCGCAGGTCGCGCTTGAGTTCCTGGGTGGCCTGGAACGCGGTCTCCGCGTCCTCCGGCCGGAGCGCGATGAGCTCGCGGAGGTCGCCGCCGGCGAAGAAGGTCTTCTTCGCGGAAGTGAAGATCACACCGCGGACGGACTCCCGCTCGGCCTCCAGGCGGTCGGCGACCGCCGTGAGGGAGGACTGGAAGTTCCGGTTCATGGTGTTGGCGGACTGGTTCGGGTCGTCGAGGACGAGGGTGACGACGCCGTCGGCGTCCTGCTCCCAGCGGATGGTCTCGACGGGGCTGGTGGTGCTCATGGTGATGGTCTCCTGGAGGTCTGGGCGGCGGGTGCGGCCTGCCGTCGGCGGCCGGGCGGCGGGACGACGGGGCGACGGGGCGGTCGGCGCGATCGAGGTCGGTCGGAATCGGCCGGGGCCGATCGGGAGCGACCGGGGTCGGTCGGGAACGGCCGTGTCAGAGGCGCTCTACGACCGTGGCGACGCCCATCCCCCGCCCACGCACAGCGTGACCAGCCCGTACCGCTTGCCCTGCCGCTCCAGCTCGTCGACGACGGTGCCCAGGAGCATCGCCCCGGTGGCGCCGAGCGGGTGGCCGAGGGCGATGGCCCCGCCGTTGACGTTGATCTTCTCCAGGCCGATGCCCATGTCGTCGGCGAAGCGCAGCACCACGGCGGCGAACGCCTCGTTCATCTCGATGAGGTCGATGTCGTCGATGGTCAGCCCGGCCTTGGCCAGGGCCTTGCGGCAGGCGGGCGCCGGACCGGTGAGCATGATGGTCGGCTCGGAGCCGGAGACCGCGGCGGAGACGATCCGGGCGCGCGGGGTGAGCCCGTACCGCTCGCCGGTCCGCTCGTTGCCGATGGCGACGAGGGCGGCGCCGTCGACGATCCCGGAGGAGTTGCCCGCGTGGTGGACGTGATCGATCCGCTCCACCCAGTGGTACTTGGCCAGCGCCACGGCATCGAAGCCGGCCGCCTCGCCGATGCCGGCGAAGGACGGCTTGAGCTTGGCGAGGGTCTCGGGGGTGGTGCCGGGGCGCAGGTGCTCGTCGCGGTCGAGGACGACGAGACCGTTGCCGTCGCACACGGGGACGACAGAACGGTCGAAGCGGCCCTCCTTCCAGGCCCGGGCGGCGTTCTCCTGGGAGCGGGCGGCGAAGGCGTCCACGTCGTGGCGGGTGTAGCCGCCGAGGGTGGCGATGAGGTCGGCGCTGACGCCCTGGGGGACGAAGCCGGTGTCGAAGTTGGTCATCGGGTCGCCGAACCAAGCACCGCCGTCGGAGGCCATGGGCACCCGGGACATGGACTCGACGCCGCCCGCGAGGACCAGGTCCTCCCACCCCGAACGCACCTTTGCGGCAGCCGTGTTGACGGCTTCGAGGCCGGAGGCACAGAAGCGGTTCTGCTGGACGCCGGCGACGGTCTCGGGCAGCCCCGCGGCGACGGCGGCGATCCGCGCGATGTCCGAGCCCTGCTCGCCGACCGGGCTGACCACGCCGAGCACGATGTCGTCGATCGCGGCGGGGTCGAGGTCCGGGAAGCGGCGCCGCAGCTCGTGGAGGAGTCCGACGACCAGGTCGATGGGCTTGGTGCCGTGCAGGGAGCCGTTCGCCTTGCCGCGGCCCCTGGGGGTGCGGATGGCGTCGTAGACGTACGCTTCGGTGCTCAAGTTCGGCAGCCTTCCTGGGTGTGGAGGATGGTTTTCCGTGATTCGGGGGTCGAGCGGGTCAAGCGGGTCAGCTGAGTCAGAGGAGGCAGGCAGGTCATGCAAGTCAGGCAGGTCAGGCAGGTCACGCAGGTCAGGCCAGCAGCGAACGGCCGATGATCTCCTTCATGATCTCGGTCGTGCCGCCGTAGATCGTCTGGATCCGGCCGTCGGTGAAGGCGCGGGCGACCGGGTACTCGGCCATATAGCCGTACCCGCCGTGCAGTTGGAGGCACCGGTCGGCGACGCGCTTCTGCAACTCCGTCGCCCACCACTTGGCCATCGACGCGTGCGCGGTGTCGAGCCGCCCGCCGGTGTGCTCCTCCACGCAGCGGTCGACGAAGGCGCGGGTGACGGCGCACTCGGTGGCCATCTCGGCGATCTCGAAGCGGATGTGCTGGAAGCGGCCGAGCGGCCGCCCGAACGCCTCCCGTTCCTTGACGTACCGCGTGGTGATCTCCACCAGGTACTCGGCGACGGCGGCGGCGGAGACGGCGATCTGCAGCCGCTCCTGCGGGAGGTTGGCCATGAGGTGCCCGAAGGCGCCGTGCACTTCACCGAGCAGGTTCTCCTTGGGGACGCGGACGTCGTCGAAGAAGAGCTCGGCGGTGTCCTGCGACTTCTGCCCGATCTTGGCGAGGTTCCGGCCGCGCTCGAACCCTTCCATGCCGCGTTCGACGACGAGCAGGCTGAGCCCCCTGGCCCCGCCTCGGGGGTGGTCCGGGCCACGACGATCACCAGGTCGGCGAGGATCCCGTTGGAGATGAACGTCTTGGAACCGTTGAGCAGCCAGTGGTCGCCCGCGTCCACGGCCGTCGTGCGGATCCCCTGAAGATCGGAGCCGGCCCCGGGCTCGGTCATGGCGATCGCGGTGACCGTCTCGCCGCTGCAGAAACCGGGCAGCCAGCGCCGCTTCTGCTCCTCGGTGGCGAGGGTGGTGAGGTACGGCCCGATGATGTCGTTGTGCAGCCCGGCGGCGAACCCGGCCGCGCCCGCGCGGGCGAACTCCTCGGCGAGGACGACGCCGAACCGGAAGTCCGGGGTGCCCCCGCCGCCGTACTCCTCCGGCACGGCGAGCCCGAGCAGCCCCTGCTTGCCGGCCGCCCGCCAGACGTCGCGGGAGACCACGCCGTCCTCCTCCCACCGCTCGTAGTGCGGCGCGACCTCGCGGTCGAGGAAGGTCCGCACGGTGGCCCGGAAGGCGTCGTGCCGGTCGTCGAATAGCCGGCGCTCCATCGCTTGCATCACTGCGGGTCCTTCTCTCGGAGGCTGCGGAGGCGGGGGACGCCCCAGTCGCGGGCGACCTCCTCGGTGTGCGCGCCGGGCGGCGCGGGCGGCCGGCGGAGGGCGCCGGGGGTGGCGGAGAAGCGGGGCGCGGGGGCGGGCTGGACGATGCCGTCGCGGTCGGCGAAGGTGCCGCGGGCGGCGAGGTGCGGGTGGCGGGGGGCCTCGCGCAGCGAGAGGACGGGCGAGACGCAGGCGTCCGTCCCTTCGAACACCGCCGTCCACTCGGCCCGGGTACGCGTCAGGAACCGCTCGGCGACGGCGTCCCGCAGCTCGCCCCACCGTCCGGGATCGTCCCGCGCGGCGGCACCCTCGCCGTCCAGCCCCAGCAACCGCGCGAACTCCGCGTAGAACCGCGGTTCGAGCGCGCCGACGGCCATGTGCCCGCCGTCGGACGTCTCGTAGACGCCGTAGAAGGGCGCGCCGCCGTCCAGCAGGTTGCCGCCGCGCCGGTCCTGCCAGGCGCCGGCGGCGAGCATGCCGTGGAGCATGGCGGTCAGGTGGGCGGTGCCGTCGACGATGGCGGCGTCGACGACCTGCCCGGTGCCGGTGGCGCGGGCGTGCAGGAGCGCGGAGAGCACGCCGACGACGAGGTACAGCGAGCCGCCGGCGTAGTCGCCGAGCAGGTTGGCGGGCGGGTACGGCGGCCCGTCGGCCGGCCCGGTCAGCCCGAGCGCCCCGGTGACGGCGGTGTAGCCGATGTCGTGCCCGGCGGCCCGCGCGAGCGGCCCGTCCTGCCCCCAGCCGGTCATCCGCCCGTACACCAGCCGGGGATTGCGTGCGAGGCACGGCCCGGGCCCGACCCCGAGCCGCTCGGCGACCCCGGGCCGGTAGCCCTCCAGCAGCACGTCGGCCCGCCCGACGAGGTCGAGGAGGGTCTCCACCCCGCCGTCCGCCTTCAGGTCGACGCACACGGAGCGCTTGTTGCGGTGGGTGACGTCCCGCCGCGGGTCGATGCCCAGCCCGGGCCCCGCGGGCCGGTCCACCCGGACGACGTCGGCCCCCAGATCCCCCAGCAGCATCCCGGCGAACGGCCCGGGCCCGATCCCGGCCAGCTCGACGACCCGCACCCCGGCGAGCGGCCCACCCACTGCATCTGCCATCCGGCTCGCTCCCCGTGCCCATCGCCTCTGCCGACGCGACTTCCCCTGGCAAGTCTCCATGACAAGACCGCTGTAACACCCGCGATGCTAAGAACGTGTTCCAGTCTCCACAAGCCCCTCTTCACGAGCCCCGGTGCAGGTGCGCGATTCCGATGTCCTGAGCGAGAGGACGTCACTACGGGCACAGGCCGGCTCGGCTACCCACAGCCACCTGTCCGGCCGCCGTAGCCAGTACGAGAACAGGGCCTCGTTTACCGGTGACGGCGCGCCGTCATGGCCTGGTGGCTACGCAGATGTTGTACCGCCATGTCTCCTGATGCCGGTACATCTCCACCCCGCTCATCGCGTTGACCAGGAGGTCGCCGCGGCCCACGCCGCGCGCGAACGCATAGGGCAGTCGGCCGAGGATGGAGAAGCACCGCAGCATGGGCAGGATCTTCTCCGTCGCGTCGTAGACCGATTCGACAACGAAACCCGCCTGTTGGAGAAGTCGCTCCAGATGCCCGTGAGTCATCGTGAGCATGCCCGGCATGCCGGAGAGCTCACACACTCTGAGCAGCGCGGACCGCGCCCGCGGCAATAGGTGGGTCTGCGGAGCGCTCGAATACTCGAACATCACCAGCCTCCCACCCGGGCGCAGGACGCGGAAGAACTCGGCGAGGCCCTGCCGGGGGTCGGGTGAGTGGACGAAGGATTCCATCGTGTAGACGCCGTCGAAGGAGGCATCGATGAACGGAAGCGCGTGATAATTGGCCAGCAGGAAGCGCGTGCGCCCCGGCTCGTCGGCACGGGCCGACCGCCGCCGGGCGATGGCGACATCCGGCGCGATTCCGTCGATCCCGGTGATGTGCACCCCACTTGCCCGTGCGACCGTACGGGCTGTGTCGCCGACCCCGCACCCGGCGTCGAGGACCGATGACGCCGGAGGAAGGTCCAGCTTGCGGGCCATCACCAGTTCCATGCGCCGCATGGCCGCCGCGAATCGCCAAGGGGAATGGCCGGGCTCGTACCAGCCGAAGTGGCGGGTGCGACCGAGCAGCGTCGCATACCCGAGGCGTGACTCGACCGCCTGGTAGTACGGCAGGACGTGTCGCCGGTAATGGGCATCGGGCGTATGGGTCATTCGGTGCGGCTCCAGGTCAGTCGCCCCGTCCTGTACGAGGTCCTCATGGAGTGCAACGGCGGGGCGATACCGCGAGTCACGCGGCACCGACCTCGGCGCTCGGGGAGCACGGACGTGCCTGTCACAGCAGCGTCCCTGTGCCCACGAAACCAAGTGTTCCAGGCGGGCACTTCGGCAGCGCTGATCGAGCTGAGGGCCGGGGCGACGCTGCCGGTGAGGCTCGCGCTCACCAGCTGCCCAGGCGCACGAACAGGAAGACCCAGGCCAGCCCGAAGAGCAAGCCGCACGCGACCTCCATGGGCGTGTGGGCTCCCACCCGGACCCGCGCCCACCCCATCACGCAGGCGAGTGGAACACCGAAAATGGCCCAGAAGCCGTATGTCGCGCTCAGCAGTCCGAGCACACTCACCATGACCCCGGTATGCACACTGATTTTCCATATCCGGGTCAAGGCCGCAGCTGTGACCACTCCGCCGGCCGAGAAGACGAGGAACTTCACGAGTTGACCCGGGCCATGGAATTTGATCATCAGTACGAGATCGGCGGCCAAAGCGGCGAGAGTGATTATGGCGGCGGTGATGCGCTGGCCTCGTCCGAGGCGGTGCAGAGCTAGTCGGGACACGGTGAGCGAGTGAGCGCGGCGCCCCGTCAGGCACACGTACACGAGCGGCGGCGCACCGCAACCCATCGCCGAGACAATCGCCCATTCCAGTCCTGATGAAGCCGGCCAGGTACTGGCACCTCCGATGACAACAAGGGCGAAGGCGCCCATCATCGGCGGTGAGAGCACCCCGGAGAACACGAGGGCGAAGCGGTGAAGAACGCCGAGCGGCGGCAATGGGCCAGGCCCCACACGAAATTCCTCGGTCGCCTTGGACAAGCAGAACCTCCGACCGCTCATGGGCGCCCAGTACGCACAAACGCGGACGGCAGGACAACACCGCCCGTAGCCGGCCCGGGAGCAGCGGGTCAAGGTCCACGCCCAGGGCCATCGCGATCACGGATCGTACATCTATCGCCGCGTTCCGCACCTCGGTGTGGGCTGGTGGCAAGTCCGGGCCGCTGGCAGCGACTTCACGCCGGTCGTAGCGTGCCGATGGACCTCTGGCGCGAGCTCCCCCGAAGCCGCTCTGCCACCAACGAGTGACGTTTCAGGCGCCGGACCGTTAGGCAGTCAAGCGGCTCGGCCACGCTCTGTGCCGGGGCGGCGCGGTCCGGGGAGGGCCTGTTGGAGGTCAGGGAACTGCATCACGCCTATGGCAAACGGAGGGTGCTGCGCGGTATCGACCTGGAGTTGCACGGTGGAGCTCTGGCCGGGGTCGTCGGGGAGAACGGCGCTGGTAAGACAACCCTCCTCAAGATCCTCGCCGGCGAGCTGCGCCCCGATCAGGGGTTCGTCCGCCACCACGGCGGATTCGGCTACTGCCCGCAAGGTGTCGTCTTGCACGACGCTCTGACGGTACGTCAGCACCTGGAGCTCTTCCGGACCGCTCGCGGTCTGCCCGACCTGCTCCGCGCGCAGGAGATCATGGAAGTTCTGCAGTTCTCGAATTACATCGACGAACTCGCCGGCGTGCTCAGTGGCGGAACCCGGCAGAAGCTCAACCTTACGTTGGCCCTGATGCATGATCCGCAGACGTTGCTGCTCGATGAGCCCTACCAGGGCTTCGACTGGGACACGTATCTGCGTTTCTGGGAGCTTGCCACCCACCTGCGCGATGCCGGACGTACCGTTCTCGTCGTCTCCCACCTTGCCCATGACACCCGTCGTCTCGATGCACTCTGGCACTTGGCCGACGGCTTGCTGCACGCGCATGACGAAGTGCCGTCATGAGAAGGCACTTGGCCCTGTTCACCACGGCGAGCCGGTACGAACTCGTCGCCCACGCCCGTAACCGGTTCGCGATGCTCCTGGTCGGCGCGTTCGTCCCCATGTGGAGCGCTGTGGCCCACCTCGTCGTTCCCGGCGCACCCGTCCGCTTCCGATTACGAGCCACCGGGCACATCGTGGCGCCCCCCGGCAATGAACTCACCCAGATCACCGGCACCATCAACGCCGTCGTCCTGATCACCGGCTTCATGATGTTCGCCGCCGGCTTCGCCAGCGGCCGGTTCGACCACCGTCTTGCGCTCGCCGGCTACCCACGCTCTCATCTCATCCTGGCCAAGACCGCAGCGCTCACAGTCGCCTCTGTGGTCGTCGCCGGCTACGCCACCGCCATCACCTGCCTGTCCTGGACACCCCCGCAGCCCCTTCTGCTGGCCGCCGCCCTGTTCTGCGCTGCCATGACCTACGGCGCGCTGGGCGTCGTCTTCGGATCCCTGCTGCGCAAAGAAGTCGAGGGCATGTTCGCGCTGGTCATGATCAGTGTCTTGGACACCGCCCTGCAGAACCCGATCGTCAGCTCCGGTGCGAACGACTCCGCCATCCGCTACCTCCCCTCCTACGGCGCCGTCCAGACCGCCATGGCCGCCGGCTTCACCTCCACCCGCGTGCTCTTTTACCTCGCCATCCAGCTCACCTGGTTCACCGCAGCCGCGCTCGTCAGCCTCCTCGCCTTTCGCCGACGCACTCGCAACACCCTGCCCAAGGCACCCCACCCCCTGGCGCCCGACAGCGGCCGGGCCGCAACCACGTGAATGGCCGCAACAGCTTGACGGCTTGACGGCCGCACGACGCGGTCCAGAGCCGGGCCATCCTGCCGAGCGGCAGATGCGACCAAACCCGCCTCTTGGCCCGCGATGTCACGTTGGCTGAGACTCAGGGAGCCGCACTCCGCCCAGGATGGGCCCCCGCACGTCACCCGTCGAGCCGCGCCACCAGCCGCTTCGGCGCGATGGTGCGGTAGCTCTCCTCCACCCAGTCGCAGAGCAGCTCCACGGGCGCGCCCCCGGCGGCGAGCGGGATGGAAACCCACCCGGAACGCCCCAGCCCGTACCTCGTGGGCGCGGCCCCGGGCACGGCGAGCGCGTGCCCGTGTGCTTCCTCGTCCCGCAACTTGACGCTGATACCGGGCGCCTCCGCGTCCTCGGCGCCCAGGAAGACGAAGATCTTCTTGTTGACCTTGACGACGGCACTCTCGCCCCAGGGGAACTCCTCGACGGCCCCGGGGAGGGAGAGGGCGAACTCGCGGACACTGGCGCGGATGCTGCGGGGCGTGGACGGCATGGGAACTCCGGTGATACGTGGGCGGGTGATCGTTCGCGTCCACGCTAGGGGGTGACGCCGCCGTGTCCCCGCCGCCCCCGCTCAGGGGGCCGGCCGCACCGGACGGGAGCGCCCGTTCACAGCAGTCCGCCGCCCTTCAGCAACTCCTCCACCTCCCGCACCGCCTCCTCCGGCAGCGGCCGCAGCGGCGCCGCTGTGGTGGGGTGGTCGATGACGCCGAGCAGGTGCAGCGCCGCCTTGAAGCCGCCCACGGCCGCCGCCGTGCCGCTCATGTCCGTCGGGGCGCCCGCGTGGATCAGGGTGTGGAGGGTGACGAGGCGGTTCTGTTCGGCGACCGCCTCCGGCCAGCGGCCGGCTCGGGCGTGGGCGTGGAGGCGGGTGTAGGCGGCCGGGTCGACGTTGCCGAGGCCGGCGACGACGCCGTCGGCGCCGATCAGGAGGGCCGCGTCGACGGTGAGTTCGGAGCCGGTGAGGACGGCGAAGTGGCGGTCCAGGCCGCGGTGTCGGAGGGCCGCCAGGAGGTGGCGGAGGGTGTCGAGGTCGCCGCTGCTGTCCTTGAGGCCGGCGAGGGTGCGGTCCTCGGCGAGTTCCAGGAGGACGGCGGGCGGCAGCTTGGTGTGGACGCGGGAGGGGATGTCGTAGGCGAGCAGGGGCAGGCCCGTCTCGGCATGGATGCGGCGGAAGTGGTCGGCCGTCTCGGCGGGGTGGGTGTCCGTGTAGAACGGCGCGGTGGCCACGAGGGCGTCGGCGCCCAGAGCGGCCGCCTCCCGCGCGCGTTCCCGTACGCGCGGGGTGGTCGTGTCGATGACGCCGGCGAGGACGGGGACGCGTCCCGCCGCCGCCTCGACGGTGGTGCGCACGACCGTACGGCGCTGCTCGTCGGTGAGGAAGACGGCCTCGCCGCAGGTGCCGAGGGCGAACAGCGCCGAGGCGTCGCCGGCCAGGACGTGTTCGACGAGCCGGCGCAGGGAGCCGGTGTCGACGGCGCCGTCGGGGGTGAGGGGAGTGCAGAGGGGCGGGATGAATCCGGTCGGTCGCAAGGTGGATCGCAAGGTGGGTCGCGCGGTCGGTCGCGCAGTCGGTCGCACGGGGTCCTCCGGGGTCGGCGGGGTGGCCTGCTGTGGCCTGCCTACCCAGGCGGCGGGCCCGCCAAGAGGCGGCCGCCACTCCTCCCCTCACCGCGCCGCCGCGTCCCCCTCACCGCGCATCCCCCAGCGCCCTCCGGCACAGCGCGTCCGCCGCGCGCGTCGTCTCCGGGAGGCGGTAGCTCCGGGCCAGGTCGAGGGTGTGGGCGCAGGCGCGGTCCAGGTTCACGCGGTGGCCGACGGAGACGTACACCGGTTTGACGCCCTCCCGGGTGCGGAGGGCGCGGCCGACCTCCTCGTCGCCGTCCAGCAGGGGCGCCGCGTCGCCCCGGGCGGGTCCGGGCGGCGCGTGGCGGAAGGTGAACGGATTCTTCGCGACCCCGATCGTCGGCAGTCCCGTCAGCACGCCGAGGTGCGCGGCGAGGCCGAAGCGGCGGGGGTGGGCGAGGCCGTAGCCGTCGCAGACGACGAGGTCCGGGGTGGCGGACAGCCGGTCGAGTGCGGCCAGGACCGTCGGTATCTCGCGGAAGGCGAGCAGCCCGGGGACGTATGGGAACGCGACCCGGCCGATGGCCGTGGCCTCCGCCACGACGCGCAGCGTGCGGGTGTCGAGGGCGACGGCCGCGGCGGCGACGAGGTCGCGCTCGTCGTCGTACGCGACGTCGACGCCCACGGCGGTCAGTTCGGCGCCGGGCGCGGGACCGGGTTCGTCCAGGATCACGCGCGTCCGGAGCGCGTTCTGCACGGCGAGCGCCTCGGCCTCGGTGGTGGGCCAGCCGGCGGGCGGTTCACCGGTCGTGTCATCAGTCGTGTGGTTCATGGCGAGGACACCGTACGGGACGGGCGCCCGGGCCGTAGCCTGTGATCATGTTCGTACTGGAGCTGACCTACATCGCGCCGCTCGACCGCGTGGAAGCCGCGCACGCCGAACACGTCGCCTGGCTGGACGCGCACTACGCGTCGGGGGTGTTCCTCGCCTCCGGGCGCAAGGTGCCCCGGGACGGCGGGATCATCCTCGCGGTCGGCGAGGACCGGGCGAAGATGGAGGAGATCACGCGGAGCGATCCGTTCTCGGTGGCGGGGGTGTGCGAGTACACGATCACCGAGTTCGTCCCCACGAAGACGGCGCCGGCGCTGGAGACTTACCGGCAGCAGCGGCCCCCGTCCTGAGCCGGAAGGCGCCGGGAGGGCCAGAGGGGGCGTGGGGATGCGGAGGCAACCGGGGGGCCACTGCGGGGAGACCGGGGACAATTCGCCTTTCTTCCGGCACAGTTGCCCCCTTCGCATCTCGCCACTGTGGCCACTGCGACGGCGGAGGCTTCTAGAGATTTGAGGCGACTAAAGCCTGTTACGCGCGAACCCTCACTGTTGGCGGAAGTGCTTGCCTTCGTGGGCATTCGTAGGCAGAGGCATGAAATGCCCTGTTCAATCAAGGGTCGTGACGCATCTCACGCTCGAATCAAGCACTGAGTCCCGCGATCCACCGTCTCACCCTGCGGAGAGCCCCGGCCCCCACCATCGGCAAGACCAACCAACCGCAAGGGAGAAGGCGTTGCCCACCGTCATCGACCAGGCCGTCCAGGCCCGACTCATCGCGTCCTCCCCCGAGACCCGTTCCGTCCCCGCCCAGCTCCGGTACCGGCGCGCCGATCCCTTCGCCGTGCGCATCTCCTTCCCGCCGGCCGCCTCGCTCGACGGCGCCGAGGTCGAGTGGGCGTTCGCGCGCGAACTTCTGGCCGGGGGACTGTTGTCCCCGTCGGGCGGTGGTGACGTCCGGGTCTGGCCGTGCGGGCCGGAGCGGACGGTTCTGGAATTCCACGCTCCGGAAGGCGTGGCCATGGTGCAGATCGACACCGCCGAACTGCGCGGATTCCTGGCGCGTTCGTACGCGCTGGTGCCGGTGGGCGGCGAGGCCGGCTGCCTCGACGTCGACGGGGGCGTCGAGGCGCTGTTGCGTCAGCTCTGAATACCGACCGGTCGGATTGGCGTGCGGAGAGCCGAGGGCCGTGGGAAGGGGGCTCCGGCCGCCGGCCGCCCGGCGGCTTTCGTGAGGGGCGTCCGGCGGCGCGTGCCCCGGCTTCCTAGCGGGTCGGTCCCTCCGTCGCGTCCGCGGCGCGGGCGCGGGAGGCGAGGATCTCCGCCTCGGCCGCCGCGCGGTCGGCCCAGCAGGCGTTTTCAACGGACTTGCCCGGTTCCAGCTCCTTGTAGACCTCGAAGAAGTGCTGGATCTCCAGCCGGTCGTACTCGGGGAGGTGGCGCAGGTCGCGCAGGTGCTCGTGGCGGGGGTCGGCGGCCGGCACGCACAGCACCTTGTCGTCCTCCCCCTGTTCGTCCCGCATCCGGAACATGCCGATCGCCCGGCAGCGGACCACCACCCCGGGGAACGTGGGGTCCCCGGCCAGGACGAGGGCGTCCAACGGCTGCCCGTCGGCGCCCAGGGTGCCGTCCACGTAGCCGTAGTCGGCGGGGTACCGGGTGGACGTGAAGAGCAGCCGGTCCAGCCGGATGCGCCCGAGCCGGTGGTCCATCTCGTACTTGTTGCGGCTGCCTTGCGGGATCTCCACGACGACGTCGAAGTCCACGGGCGCTCCTCGGTAGACGGCGGCGCGTCGGCTCTGACGCGGCCGGCACCCATGGTGGCGCCGCGGGCGCACGGGCACCATGGTGCGGTTCCGGCCCCGGAGGGGCGGCTTCCGTGTTGGTGCTTCAACCGGGGTGCCCGGCTTGCCCGTTCCGTCGCTCCCCCGCGCGCACTCCCCTGCGCGACGGCGGGCCGTGCGGACCCGGGCCCCCGTCAGCCCGTCCGGGACCGCTGCCGCCCCGACGACGAGACCGGGCACCGCCGGCCCGAGCGGGTGACGGGCCTCCGGGCCGGACCCGGGACGGGACCGGAGACGGGTTCGGGGGCTGAATCGGGGGCGGGGGCCGAATCGGGGGCGGGGGCCGGATCGGGGCCGGGGGCCGGATCGGAGGCGGGACCGGGGACGGAGCCCGGATCGGAGGCGGGGCCCGAGCCGGGCCTAAGGGCCGGGTCGCAAGCCGAACCGGGAACCGGCCGGGGCAGCGATGTGGACGGGCCGTACGTGCCGGAGCCGGAGCCAGAGCCGGGCGCAGGCCCCGTACCGTCGTGCGGCGACGGTCGCCCCGGCACCCGTCGTCCCACTCGCCTCTCCAGCCCCTCCAGCCCCTCCCGCCGCGGACCGACGAGACCGGCCGGCGCCTCCGGCTCCCCCGCCGCCCCCCGGAACGTCAGGATCACCACTCCCGCCGCCGCCGCGGCACCCGCCAGCCCGGCGAGCACCCCGCCCGTCACGCCGTGGCGGAACGCCTCGTCCAGGCAGCAGACCCCCACGGCGGCGGCCACGACCGGGTTGACGACGGTGACGGTGGCCAGCGGGGCCGCGAGGCCCGCGCCGCGGTAGGACGCCTGGGAGAGGAGCATGCCCGCCGAGGCCAGGACCGCCGTGATGGCGAGCGTCGGGAGGAGCGCCCCCGTCCGGTGCCCGGTGACGTCCTCGGCCGCGGCCTTGGTGAAGACCGAGCCCATGCCGAAGGCGACGCCCGCCGCCGTGGCCAGGAGGACGCCGCGGACGACGGGCCGCCGCGCCCGGCGGGCGACGAGGGCCGTCAGGGCCACGGCGGCGCCCATTCCCGCGGCGAGCAGCGGACGTTCACGGGCGGGGAGGGATTCGGTGCCGGGCGGTCCTGTGAGCGCGAGCAGGCCGGCGAGGCCACCGGTGGCCAGCAGGGCCCCGCGGTAGCCGGCGGCGCCGACCGGGCGGTGCGCGAAGACGGCGGCCATGGGCAGCGCGAAGACGATCGTGAGCGCCCCCATCGGCTGCACCAGGCTCAGCGGCCCCCACGCGAGCGCCAGCACGTGCAGCCCGGCCCCCAGGCCGGTCAGGGCCACAGCGCCCCACCAGGAGCCGCTGCGCAGCGGCCCGCGGATGCCGCCGCCGGCCGTCGCGGCCACCCGCTCCTGCACGATGGCCGCCGCCGCGTAGCAGACGGCGGACACCAGGCAGAGCAGTACCGAGAGCGCCAGGAGGCTCACGGGGTGCTCCTGTGGTCCGAACCGTCGTTCTTCATACCTTCCACGATGCCCCGCCCCGCACGCTGCGTCCTCGTCCCTGGGAACGGAATTCCCCGTACTCCCGATGGAGTACGACCCGGCGGTGGGGGCGGCCGGGCCGGGTCGCAGCAGGTCGGGCGGTCTTTCCGTCGCGCGGCGGGCGAGCGCTCCGCGTGATCCGCTATCCGCAGCGGCCTGGGGGCCCGCTTATCCCGTGCGCGTAATTCCTCTACGCCTCCCGTCAGCCGACCTGCCGGAATGCCCACAAGTCCGCCCTGTCCGGAAAAACCGCTGTGCGACTCCCGATCCCGTGACGTCTTTAGGGACCACAAAATGGAAATAGGTCACATTTACGGGGGGAACCACGATGTCCGGCACGCCTGAAGTTTGGCATGTGCACCAATTCGACGAGGGTTTCGGCAGGAGTGGAGGCGAACGACCGCGTGTCCTGGTGCTGGGGGCCGGGGTGGCGGGGCTCACCACCGCCTACGAGCTGGAGCGCCGCGGCTTCCACGTCGAGGTGATCGAGGGCGACACGCGTATCGGCGGACGCATCCTCACCCACCGGTTCGGCACCGGAGCGGACGCGCCGGCGGTGGAGCTGGGCGCCATGCGCATTCCGGCGCACCACCGCCTCACCCTCGAATACATCGACCGGATGGGGCTCACGGGAAAACTGCGCAGGTTCACCACGCTCCTCTCCGAGGAGAACGCCTTCCTGCGCATTCCCTCGGGTTTCGTCCGCGTCCGGGACGCCTCCGGGCCGCTGTGCGAGACGTTCCGCGCCGAGCTCGCGCTGCGCGGCGGTGACCGCCGGTACGACGCCCCGACCATCGCCTTCGGCGCCTGGCTGACCGCCGTCGTCGACGCCACCGCCCCGCCCGAGCTGCGCGCGGCGGTCCGCGACGACCTGCACCGCCGCCTGCTCGACCTGGTCGCCCGCCTCGACCCGGGCCCCCACCTGCGCGGTCCGGCGCGCGACCGGATCGACCTGCACTCCCTGTTCTCCGCTCACCCGGAGATCCGCATGGGGTGCAGCGGGCGTCTCAACAGCTTCCTGGACGACATCCTCACCGAGACCAGTCCGGCCCTGCTCCGTCTGCACGGCGGCATGGACCAGCTGACGCGCCGGCTCGCCGGCCGGCTCAAGGGCCGCCTCACCTGCGGGCGGCGGGTCGTCGGCATCGACGTCCGGGACGACGGCGTGCTCGTCCGCGTCCGCGCCGGGGCGCGCACCACGGTGGAGCGGGCCGACTTCGTCGTCTGCACCCTGCCCTTCCCGGCGCTCCGCCGCCTGGACCTGAGCGGCGTCGACGACGACAAGCGGGCGGTGCTGGAGGAGGTCGTCTACTGCCCGGCGACCAAGGTGGCCATCCACTGCCGGGAGCCCTTCTGGCAGGAGGAGGGCATCCGGGGCGGCGCGTCGTTCACCGGGGGGTCGATACGCCAGACGTACTACCCGGCGGTGGACGACAGCGCCGCAGGGGACGCCGTGGGCGGTCCCCCCGGCATGGGCGGTTTCTCGCGCGTGGGCGGTTTCTCCGTTGTAGGCGGTTCCTCCGCCGTGGGTGATTCCCTCACCTTGGAGGCTTCCCCCGGCCTGGAGGCTTCCCCCGGCCTGGAGGCTTCCCCCGGCCTGGAGGCTTCCCCCGCCCTTGAGGCTTCCCCCGGCAACGGCGCCGCGCTGCTCGCCAGTTACACGATCGGCAACGAGGCCGAGCGGCTCGGCCGGCTGCCGGCCCGCCGACGGCACCGGCTCGTCCTCGACGAGCTCGCCGCCGCCCATCCCGGGCTGCGCCGGCCCGGCATGGTGCTGGGCTCGGTGAGCGCGGCCTGGGGGTCGTCACGGTGGAGCGCCGGCTGCGCCACCCGCTGGGGCAGGTCGGCGGCGGAGTGCGAGATGGAACGGCTGCGCGCGGCCCGGCCGGTCGGCCGGCTGTTCTTCGCGGGCGAGCACTGCTCGACGGCGCCCGCCTGGATCGAGGGCGCCATCGAGTCCGCGCTGCACGCCGTCCACCAGGTCGTCCACTACGCGCCGCCGGCCCGCGTCATCGGCATGGCCGGCCGCCGGGGACGCGCGGGGGCCCTGCGGTGAGCGTATTCGACCTGCCCCGGCTGCACTTCGCCGGCGTCGCGACCACCCGGCTGCCCACCGGGCCGCGCAACGGCCTGGTGGACGTGACGGGCCCGCACGCCCTCGTCGACGACGGACCGGAACCCGTCCCGTTCCCCGCCGACCGGCCGGCCGGCGACTACCACGCCTGGCTGCGCCGCCGCGGCCCCCGCTACGACCGCCGCGGACACCCCTGCCCGGACGGCGAGTTCAGCCTGGCCACGGGCTGGAACCTCGACGGGAACGGGCACTTCCTCTTCGACGCGCGCGTCACCGCCGTCCAGGGCCCGGACGGGCGGACGGACACCGCGGACCCGGTCGTCGGGCGCGCGGTGGACGTCTGGGGCCACTACAACCCGTACCTCCGCACGACCGTCAACCGGGCCCGCGTCTTCGATCTCGATCCCGCGTCGCGGTGGACGACGGCCCTGATGACGGGCCGGTTCGGCGTCGGCCGGCTGGGGCGGTCGCACGACGACGGCTATCTGTTCACCGGAGGCGTCACCGGCTTCCAGCCGCCGCGCTGGGTGCAGTTCGGGCGGATCCTGGACGTCGGCGATCACATCCTCGCCGAGCAGTTGCGGTACGCCGCCGTGCACCAGTTCGTGGTCGTCCGCGAGGACGCGGAGTGGCTGCCCGGCGCGGTCCGCTCCCCCGTCGCGGAGGCGCTGCGGGCGGCGGTCGCGGAGGGCGGTGCGGACGGGCTCGTGGTCCGGTTCGCCCTGGACGGCATGAGCACCCCCGTCGCCCCCGACGCCCCCGGCCTCTGGCGCGTCCGGGGCACGGTCGCCCCTTGGTACGCCGACGAGTTGCGCACCCATCCGGCGGGGCGGCTGCTGGAGCCGGTCGCCGGGAGCCCGCTGCACCACCTCTCGGTGCGGCTGACGGACGGCCTCGCGGCCCTGGACATGATCACCGCCGTGCCGGTCACGCACCGGGCGGAGGAGGCGGGTCCGGGCCCCCTGCACGCGCTCGGACCGGCCCTGGACCTGGGCGACCTGGAGCTGCGGACGGCGTCGGGGGCGCTCGTCGCCCGAGTGCCTGCCGGCGCGTACCCCTCCGACGAGACGTCGGGGCTCGTCACCGTGGCCCGGGCACCCGGCTCTCCGGACGCCGCGGACGAGCGGCTGTTCCTGACCCGGACGGCACCCGGCGGGCAGCGGAGGACGCTGCTGGCCGAGCGGGAGGCCGTCGTGCAGTCGGACGACGCGCTGGTGGTGCTGCACCACCGCGACCGCGCGCACGGCGCCGACCCCGCCGTCCGGGTGCGCCTGCGCTCGTTCGTCCGCGGGCGCCCGGCGCCCGTGGAGGTGCGCGTCCGGCAGTACTACAACCCGCGTGCGCTGCCCGCCGACCGCGTGGCGGGCACGCCGGGGGCGCGTTGTGCCGATGCTGTGGTGCTGGGGGTGCGGGCGGGGTGGGACGAGGGCGCGGATGGGCGACCGGGCGGGGAACCGGACGCCGGGCCGGACTCTGCTCCGGACACCGGCTTGGGTGGCGGCGGAGCGCGTGGCGGCTCGGCTGACGGGACGGGCCGAACGGAGGGCATCACAGGGAGCGCGAACAGCACCGACAGCACCGACAGCACCGACAGCACCGACAGCACCGACAGCACCGACAGCACCGGCAGCACCGGCAGCACCGGCAGCACCGGCAGCACCGGCAGCACGCCGAACGACCGGGGGAACGGAACCGTCACCGCACCGAACACCCCGGTGACGGGAACACACAGCGAACCGTACGGCCGAACCGACGGAACAGCCGGCGCACCGAGCGCCGTACCGCACAGCCGCATGGGCGCAGCGCGCCCACCGGCAGGCGGAGCGCGCAGCGCGAGCCCCGCCCCCACCCCGGTTCCGTACGCCCCGGAGTGCACCCTCACCACCGACGCCCACGGCCACGCCCACCTCTTCCTGCGCGGCGACCGCGCCGGCACCTGCCGCGTCCTGCTCTCGACCGGCCCCGCCGACGCCCCGCGTACCGACCCCCGCGCCCCCGGCTCCGCCTGGACCGCCTACGACGACGCGGACGCGCTCCGCTTCTGGGCGGGCGCCGGCTCGCTGGCCGTCCGCGTCCTGCCCGACGACTGGCACCTGGACGCGATCCCCCGCGAGGACGTGGACTTCGCCCTCCTCCACCGGGAGGTCTTCGCCTACTACGAGCAGGTCTCCACCTTCATGAAGTCCGAGGTCTTCAGCCTCGCCGACCGCTGCAAGGTCGAGACCTACGCCGAGCTCGCGTGGCAGATGTGCGACCCGCGCAACAAGGACCGCACGTACTACATGCCGCCCACCCGCGACCTCACCGATCCGAAGGCCCGGCTGCTGCTCGCCTACCTCCGCAACCAGCAGGCCAGGACCCGCCCGCCGCTCGCCGTCCCCGCGCCGCCGCCCGCGCCGCCGGCGATCACCACCCGGGGCCGGCTGTGGTCCGTCCTCAAGCAGGCGGCCACCCTCGAACTGGCGGTGATGCTCCAGTACTTGTACGCCGCCTTCTCCCTGCCCACGCACGGCGCGGGCCGCGTCCTCGTACGCCGCGGCCTGTGGACGCCGCGCCAGCTGGAGCTCGTCTGCGGCCAGGGCGGGGCGACGCTGGACGACGGGATCCGCGGCGGCCTGCTGACCGTCGCCCGCGAGGAGATGATCCACTTCCTGCTGGTCAACAACATCATCATGGCGCTCGGCGAACCGTTCCACGTGCCGGTGATCGACTTCGGCACGCTCAACGGGCGGCTGCCCGTGCCCCTGGACTTCGCCCTGGAGGGGCTGAGCATCGGCAGCGTCCAGCGGTACATCGCCGTCGAGCAGCCCGCCGGTCTCACCCCCGAGCTGCGGCAGGAGGGCACCGGGACGGTCCCGCCCGCGCCGCGCGCCGGCACCTGGGGGTCGATCAGCGAGCTGTACGCGGCCATCCGGGAGGGGTTGCGGAGCGTCCCGGACCTGTTCCTGGTGGAGAAGGGCCGCGGCGGCGGGGAACACCACCTCTTCCTGCGCGAGTCCGTCAACACCGCGCATCCGGACTACCAGTTGGAGGTCGACGACCTCGCGAGCGCGCTGTTCGCCGTCGACCTCATCACCGAGCAGGGCGAGGGCGGTTCCGGCACCGCGTCCCCGCCGGAGACCTCGCACTTCGAGACGTTCCTGCGGATCGGCGAACTCCTCACCACCGAGCGCGCCCCCGGGCCGCACGGCAGGCTGCTTCCCTGGGATCCCGCCTATCCCGTGCTGCGCAACCCCACCCTCGGCACCGGCGACGCGGCCAAGGACCCCGTCACGGACCCCGAGGCGCGCGCGGTCGCCCGGTTGTTCAACCAGGCGTACGAGCTGATGCTGCGGCTGATGGTCCAGCACTTCGGCGGGAGCGCCGACGGCAGCCTGCGCCGCTCCAAACTCATGAACGCCTCCATCGACGTGATGACGGGCATGATGCGCCCGCTGGCGGAACTGCTGGTCACGATGGATTCGGGCCGCCGCGGCCGGACGGCGGGGCCGACATTCGAGCTGGAGGCCGCGCCCGAGCCCGTCCCCCGTCCCGACGTCGCCCATCGCGCCCTCGCCCTGCGCTTCGCCCACCTGGCCGCCGCGGCGCGCGCCTGCCCTCGGGTGCCGGAGCAGGTGGGCGACATGGCCGCGTTCTACGCCGACTTCTTCCGGGGCGCGGCGGATCCGAAGGCCGGGGACCGCGAAGGATGACGATCACGTACACCGACGCGGCCGAGGGCGGGGGCGTGCCTTTCGACACCGACGTCCTGATCGTCCGCGCCGGCCGGGTCGGGCCGGCGCCGGCCCTGGACCTGCCGTTCCGTACCTCCGACAGCCGGCCGCCGCTCCCCTGGACGCCGAAGTCCGGACAGGTCTGCCCGCAGCACCTGTTGGTGCCGCTGCTCGCCGCCTTCTCCCCGCGGGACGTACCGCTCGCCGTCACCCGCCGGCCCGCGCCCGGCAATCCGCCACCCACCACATACACACCCTGCGATACGCCGATACGCCGCCCACGCAGCCCGAACCCAAGACACCCGCACCTCGGAGGCACCCATGACACCCCTCGGCCCCTTCCGCCTCTCCGATGTGCACATGCCCGACCCGTACCCCCTCTACGAGCGCTATCGCGACGACGACCCCGTCCACCGCTCCGAGGACGGCTGGTACCTCTTCCGGCACGCCGACGTAGCCGCCGTCCTGTCCGACCGCCGGTACGGCCGCGGCGGCCTGCCCGCGCCGCTGCCGGCCGGATGCCCGCACCTGCGGCGGACGGCGTCCGACTGGATGGTGTTCATGGATCCGCCGCGGCACACCCGCGTCCGCGCGCTGGTCGCGAAGAGTTTCACGCCCCGTGTGGTCGAGCGGCTGCGCCCCCGTGTCGACGAGCTCGCGGCCCGGCTCACCGCCGACCTGGCGGAGACGCTGGCGGAGGACGGGCGGGCCGACCTGGTCGACCGGTTCGCCGCGCCCTTCCCGATCCTGGTGATCAGCGAACTGCTGGGGGTGCGGGCGGACGACCGGCCCTGGTTCCGGGCCCGCGCGGTCGACCTCCAGCAGGCCACCAGCGCCCGCGCCGCCCGGCGGAGCGACGCCTACCGGGTGGCGGACACGGCGGCCCGTGAACTCGACGCGTACTTCCGGACCGAACTGTCCCGGCGCCGCGCCGCCGGACCGACGGCCGCAGGGGATGAAGGGGACCTGATCGCGGCCATGCTGCGGGCGGCCGAGGAGGAGCCGCTGGGCGACGACGTCCTTGTCGGCACCTGCGTCCACCTGCTGACGGCCGGCCACGAGACCACCACCAACCTCCTCTGCAAGGGCCTGCTCGCCCTGCTGGACCACCCCTACCAGCTCGGACTGCTGAGCGAGCGGCCGGAGTTGCTGCCGGGAGCGGTGGAGGAACTGGTCCGTTACGACGGTCCGGTCCAGCTGATCAGCCGCCGCGCGCACGAGGACGGCGAGATCGGCGGGCACCTCGTCCGGCGGGGCGAGAAGGTGACCCTGGTCCTGGGCTCGGCCAATCGCGATCCCCGCCGCTTCCCGCATCCCGACCGGCTGGACATCCGCCGCGACGCCCGCCGCCACTGCGGCTTCGGGCTGGGCGCCCACTACTGCCTGGGCGCCCCGCTGGCCCGCGTCGAGGCGGAGACCGGTCTCCGCAGGCTGCTGACCGGGCTGCCGGGGCTGCGGCTCGCGGAGAGCGAGCCGGACGGCCCGGTGCGGTACGCGGACGACCTGGTCTTCCACGGACCGTCGAGGATGGTGGTGCGCGCGGACCGCTGACGCCCCATGCGAACCACCGTTACCACTGCGCCTCTATACAAACCACCGTTGCAGATAGGCCGCCGGCGCGCTCCGGTCGCCGGAGGCCGCGCGGAGGCCCACGTACCCGTCGGGGCGGACAAGGAGGAGCGTCCCGGC
This sequence comes from Streptomyces sp. CA-181903, assembly GCF_050937075.1. NCBI lineage: Bacteria > Bacillati > Actinomycetota > Actinomycetes > Kitasatosporales > Streptomycetaceae > Streptomyces > Streptomyces sp. CA-181903. The sequence goes on along the minus strand of NZ_JBNJLY010000001.1, from coordinate 6,293,310 downwards.
GGGCACCGTTCCGGCCGCACCGGCCGCGCCCGCATCGGAACGGACCCGGAACACCGCGATATCCGCGCCGTACCGCTCCGTCAGCCCCCTGAACTCCGTACCGCTCCCGCCGCCCTCGCCGCTCCCACCGGCCTCGCCGCTTCCGTCGCCCTCGCCGCCCTCGCCGCCCTCGAAGACCAGGAGCGTCCACCTCCCGTAGGAGAGCAACTCGTGGAGGCGCCGACGGACGCCGTCATGGTCGCGGACGTGAAGATCCGGAAGCCGGTCGCCGGCGCGCAGCGGCCCTCGGCCGCCGGTGTCGGTGGAGAGGGCGCTCGGCCGGTGGTGCCGGGTGAAGTCGCTCATCATCAGCCGCGTCCGCCGCTCGGCCCACCGGCTGCCGATGACCACCGGCGCGGCGAGCCGCAGGGCGGCGAACGTCAGGGGGCCGGGCGGGAGTTCGGTGATGTTGTGGCGCATGTCCCGCATCACGCCGGCGGCCGTACGGCGCTGTTCGGCGGAGTAGGTGTCGAGCAGCTCGTCGCGGCAGTGCCCCCGGTGGACGGCCGCGAGCTTCCAGCCCAGGTTGTGGGCCGCGCACAGTCCGGCGTTGAGGCCGTGCCCGCCGATGGGCGCCCACAGGTGGGCGCTGTCGCCGGCGAGCAGGGCGGCGCCTTGACGGAGCCGCGCGGCGAGGCGGTCGTGGAAGCGGGCCCGGTTGCTCCACAGCGGATCCGTCGGCACCAGCCGGACGTCGGGGTCGCCGGTGGCGCGGGCGACGAGCGCCCGCATCTCCTCGACGCCGGGCGGTTCCTCGCCGCGCGGCAAGGGGTCGTCGCGGAAGGCGAAGAACCGGTGTGCTCCGCCGGGCAGCGGGCTGACGATGAGCGACACGCCCCGCTGGAGGAAGATCTGAGTGAGGTCGGGGTCCCGCGGAAAGCGCCAGTCGGGCTTGGCGTTGATCTGCACGGCCTGGAGGCCGGCGCGGCGCTCGCCCTCGAAGGGAATGCCCAGGGTCTTGCGCACGATACTGTGCGCCCCTTCGCATCCCACGATCCACCGGCACGCCACCGTGCGCCCCCGCCCGTCCGGCCTCCGCAGATCGACCTCGGCCCCGTCCGCGCCGACCCGCACCGCAACGGCCTCGGTGCCCCAGCCGACGTCGTCCCCCAGCGCCCGCAGCCGCCCGCGGAGCAGCCGCTCGGTGGTGTCCTGCTCGATGGCGAGCGGACAGGGGAAGGCCGTCGTCGGCACGGCCATGTCGTACTCCCCGCACAGCCGCCCCCGCACCCGGAACGCCCCACGCCGCACCACCACCCCCGCGCCGACCAGGTCCTCGGCACACCCGAGGTCCCTCAGCGCCTCAAGGGCCCGCTGCCAGATGACACACGCCCGGGCCTCGTTCTTCGTACTGGGCTCCTTCTCGACGACGAGCACGTCCAGCCCGTAGCGCCGCAGCGCGATCGCCAGGGCCAGCCCGGTGGGCCCGGCCCCGACGACCACGACGTCCCGAACCTCCACCACGCCACCCCGCCTTCCCCGACACCCCCACTTTGTCCCAATCGTGCGGGAATTCCCACCCCGCCTTCAATGGCGCCTCTCCCCCGATTTTCCCGAAAGATCCTCCCGAACAGCCGCTATCGCCCCGGCCCTTCAGGGAATGCGACGGCCGCGCACAACACCCTCCCCCTCGCCCCTTAGCAGCACTGCACCCGGACGGCCCGCAGGAACTCCGGCCACCCGCCGCCTCCGGCCGCCGCGAGGGTCAGCTCCAGCGTTTTCCTCAGCGGGTGCGGCGAGCCCATGATCGCTTCGTTGCGCCGCGCGAGTCCGGCCAGTTCGACGGCGGTGGGCAGCCGGTCGCTCTTCGCACCGTTGCAGTGCGGATGCGCCGGCGCCAGGTTCCAGATGACGTCGAGATCGGGCCCCGACCACGCGGAGACCCCACCGAACCGCCGCATCAAGGAATGCGGGAACACATGGTCGACGGCCATCCCGTCCTCCCGCACGATCCCGTCCCCGCAGATGAGGCACCGGCCGTGCTGGAACCCGATCAGGGCATCCCCGACCCGGGCCACCGAGCGGCGTCTGCGCCGGTCGGTGAGGGCCAGCGTGTCCCAGTCCACGCGGACGCCGTCACTCATGAGGCTGCGCCCGACGGCCGCCGAGAAGGAGCTCTCGACGATGCTCCACCGGGCCTCCAGTTCGGCGCGCAGGACGCGGGCCTGATCGTCCCGCGCCAGGCGTCGGAGCTGCGGGGTCAGCCGGACGACGCGTCCGGCCCCGCGACCGGTCAGCTCGTAGAAACGATGCGGCACTTCGGTACCGCCCCGCAGGTTGTGGAACTTCTGCATGACCATCCCCGGCCCCCTCTCGGCACCGCACTCCACGCACCTCCGCACGGTACCCAGAGACACCGAGGCCCCGTTCGCCCTCCCGTGGAGGGCGAACGGGGCCTCGGCCGCCGGCCGGGTCAGCCGCGCGGCGACAGCTCCGCCATCGCCGACCAGCCTTCGGACGGCACCTCGACGTTGACGATCTCGGGCGTCTTGGCGATCAGGTCGGGCATCCAGGCCATCGCCTTCTTGAAGTGCTCCGAGTTCACGTGCACCTCGCCGGCCGCGCCGTCCTTGAACGCCTCGACCAGGACGAACTGGTTCGGGTCCTCGACGCTCCGCGACCACTCGAAGAACAGGTTGCCCGGCTCCTGCCGGGTGCCCTGGGTGAACTCCTCGACGAGGCCGAGCCACTCGTCGCTCCGCTCCGGACGAATCGTGAACTTGACGACGATGAAGATCATGAACTGCTCCTGCGCTTGCGGGATCGGATCAGGGCTTTCACCCCGGATGTCCGATTATGCCGCTCAAGCGATCACGGAAGATCACCGGGGGTGTGGACCGCCCGCGATTCTCCCCGGGAAAACAGAAGAACCCCAGCTCAGCTGGGGTTCTTTCATGTGTCCGAGGGGGGACTTGAACCCCCACGCCCGATAAAGGGCACTAGCACCTCAAGCTAGCGCGTCTGCCATTCCGCCACCCGGACCAGGTGTCGTCTCCTCGGGGCGTTCCCCGCGGCGACATGGATAACTCTATCAAGGTTTCGGAGCGCCTTTGACCAGGGCTTTTGGGGTGCCCATAAAGGATGTTTATGGGCATACCCGGCGTCTACGGCCACAGTCTGGGAGGGATGGTCCCCGGTGGGCGGGGTTTCCGCCTTCGGGGAGCCGGTCCGGGCCGGGCGGTGGGCGGGTTGCCGCCGTGTCGCTCGGGGGTGCACGTGGAGTACGAGGCGGGGGCCGCGTGCGTCTCACGGGTGGCGTGCGTCTCACGGGTCGTGTGAGGCGTGCGGGCACGACGGTCTCATCGGGTACGGCGGTCCCGCCGGTCGCGCCGGTCGCGTCGGTCGCGCCGGTCCCGCCGGTCGCCTCAGAGCATCAGCGGTCGCGTCAAGGCATCAGGTGGTAGTCGGGGAAGTTGCCCGGCAGCCGCTCCTCCGCCGACGAGCCCTGCGTCACCGCCTTGACCAGCAGGTCCCCGCCCACGAAGGCACCCCGCCAGGACGCGCCGAAGCCGCCGAACAGTTCGTCGCGGTCGCCGCGCGAGCGCGGTTTGCCGTGGCCGACCTTGAAGGCCCTGATCTGCGGGGCGAGGCGGGTGAAGGTCTCGGGGTCGTCGCAGGAGAGGGTCGCGACCAGGGCGCCGTTGCTGGCGTTCATGGCGGCGAGCAGTTCCGCCTCGGTGTCCACGAGGACGATGGTGTCCACGGGGCCGAAGGGTTCCGCGTGGTGCAGGGGCGACGAGGGCGGCGGATTGAGCAGGGTGACCGGCGGCATGTACGCGCTCCGGTCCTGGCCCGGCAGGAAGCGCCCGTCCGCCAGGGAACCCTGGTGCAGCGGGACGGCACCCCGGTCGATCGCCTCGGCGACCTGATCGGCCAGTTCCTTCGCCTTGGCCGCGTTGATCAACGGCCCGAAGTCCAGATCCGGGAGATCGTCCGCCGGCCATTCCGTGGCCAGCGGATGCCCGAAGCGCACGGACCGCACCGCCGGCAGGTACACGGCGAGGAAGTCCGCGAACGCCGAGCGCTGCACGACGAACCGGGGGTAGGCCGTGCACCGCTGCTTCCCGTAGTCGAAGGACTTGCGGATCTGCGGGGCGAAGGCGTCCCAGTCGCTGAAGTTCCAGATGCCCCAGGTGTTGAGGCCCTCCTGCTCCAGGATGTGGCGTTTGCCCAGGTCGGCGACGGCGGTCGCGACCCGGGCACCGGTGTCCCGCCCGCCGACGAACGAGACGCAGCCGATCTCGGGCGCCCGGACGAGCGCCTCGGACAGCTCGCCGCCGCTGCCGCTGACGAGGGTCAGGGGGAGGCCCTCGCGCACGGCGAGCGCGCAGGCCAGCGTCAGGCAGGACAGTCCGCCGTCGGTCGGGGTCTTGGCGATCACCGCGTTGCCCGCCAGCGCCTGGACGAGCATGGCGTGGACGAGAACGCTCATCGGGTAGTTCCAGCTGGCGATGTTCGACACGGGGCCGGCGAGCGGGACGCGCCCCGCCGTCATCCCGGCGATGCCGTCCACGTACCAGCGGACCCCGTCGATCGCCCGGTCCACATCGGCCCGCGCGAGCCGCCAGGGCTTGCCGATCTCCCAGACCAGGAGCAGCGCCAGCAGGTCCCGGTGCTCCTCCAGCGCGTCCAGCGCGGCGCTCACCCTGGCCCTGCGGTCGGCGAGCGGCACCTCGCGCCAGGCGCGGTGCCGGTCGAGCGCGGCGCGTACGGCGCGGTGGGCGGCCTCGGCGTCGAGGCGCGGGGGCCCGGCGACGGGCGTGCCGTCGACCGGGGTGACTGCGGGTAGCGGACGGCCGTCCGCATGCCAGTCGCCGTTCCAGAGGTTGAGGACACGGTCGTCCCGGAACGCCTCGGGGGCGGTGTCCAGGCAGCGCCGCCAGACGGTGTCCCATTCGGCGCCGGGGCGCAGGACGAGGGTGTTGAGGGTCGGTGCCATGAGTTTTCTCCGCTCTCGGTGCACAGTCGGGGCGGGGAACAGCACGTTGCCTACTGAACGGTAGCCTCCCGTCCGGCCCGGCGGCAGGGTGCCTCGTACACGATGAGGCCCATGTCACGTGCGACCGCGGGTAAGGGTGGGGGGAGGTACGGGAGAGGTCGGTGTCCTCCGCCTCCCCATCCGCCCGCCTGCTCATCCGTCCCTCCGCCCGCTCCCTCGTCCCCTCGTCGGCTCTCCCCCGCCTACGGCAACGGGTGTCGCCCGCAACGGCGTTCGGCGCAGCCGACATCGTCTCCCGCGACGGCCGCCGCCCGTCCGTCCGGCCCCGGCTCCCCCACCGTCGCCGGCTCCGGTGAGAATGAGCCGTCCACCGCCGCCGACAGCAACGGAACCGATCAGCATGGGACGGGTCACCGCACGCCGCCGCGTCATCCGCATCCGGGACGGGGCGGTGAACGCGCGCCCCGACACCCTGGTGGCGGAGGAGCCGCTGGAGATCCGGCTCAACGGCAGGCCACTGGCGATCACCATGCGCACGCCGGGCGACGACTTCGCGCTGGCGGCGGGGTTCCTGGTCAGCGAGGGGGTGCTCGGGCGGGCCGACGAACTGGCGAACATCGTCTACTGCGCGGGGGCCAAGGACGACGGCTCCAACACCTACAACGTCGTCGACGTCCGGCTCGCTCCCGGCGTGCCCGTCCCCGACGTGAGCCTGGAGCGCAACGTCTACACCACGTCGTCGTGCGGGCTGTGCGGCAAGGCCAGCCTGGACGCGGTACGGACCACGGCTCGTTGGCCGGTTTCGGACGGCCCGGAGCCCGTCCGCCTGTCGCCGGCCCTGCTGGCCGCTCTCCCCGACCGGCTGCGGGCGTCCCAGACGGTCTTCGACCGCACCGGTGGCCTGCACGGGGCGGCCCTCTTCACCGCGGAGGGTGAACTCCTGGACGTACGGGAGGACGTCGGGCGCCACAACGCGGTCGACAAGCTTGTCGGCAGGGCGCTGCGCGAGGGGTCCCTGCCGCTGTCCGGCACCGTCCTGCTGGTCTCCGGGCGGGCCTCCTTCGAGCTGGCGCAGAAGGCGGTCATGGCGGGGATCCCCGTCCTGGCCGCCGTGTCGGCGCCGTCGTCCCTGGCCGTCGACCTGGCGGTGGAGACCGGGATGACCCTGGTGGGGTTCCTGCGCGGCTCCTCGATGAACGTCTACGCGGGCGAGGAGCGGATCGTGATGGGGTGACGGGCGTTCACCGCACCCTTGTGCTCGTAGTGGCCGGGTGCCGGTGATCCGGCCCGTCGATCCGTTCGCGCGACCCGGCCTCATCAGCCGGTCTCATCAGTCGGGCCACACGATCCGGCCCCACCCGTCCGACGCGTGATCCAGCGCCACCGGTCCGACGCATGATCCAGCGCCACCCGTCCGACGCGCGATCCGACGCCACCGGTCCAACGCCGTGATCCGGCCCGCTCAGTCCGGCCGCGCTCTCACCCCCGCCGTCCGGCACAGGGACCCGAGCCTGCCGAGCACTCCGGGGCGTCTGTTCCAGTCGAGGAACATCTCGTCCCAGGCGCCGTCCTGTTCACTCAGGAACCACTGGACTTCGTCCAGCTCCTCTCGGGTCATCCGGCGGACGGCGGGGCGCAGCACGGTGACCAGCAGATCGTTGCGGAGGTCGTCCCAGAGGTCGCTCTCGCCCGCCTCGGCGTTCCAGGCCATGAAGCAGACGCCCGCGAACTCGGGCGAGCGGCGGAGTACGAGGTCCGCCAGTCCGCTGCGGGCCATGCGGGCGTAGGCGGTGAGCAGTTCGTCGTCGCCGGAGCGGACGAGCGCGGACAGTTCGTCGTGGCAGGGCTCGCCGGAGAGCAGTCTGCGGAGGAGGGCGCCGCACACGCGCTCGTCGATGGCCGGTTCCAGGGGCATCGCCTGCTCGCGGAGGGCGAGGACCCTGGCGGCGAAGCCCGGCAGTTCCTCTCCGTCGGCGAGGGCGCCCGCCTGGTCGAGGAGGAGGAGCGCCGCGCGCCGGCGGGGGTCGAGCCGCTGGCCGCACCGCAGGATCAGGGTGCGGGCGACGGCGGGCGCGTGCTCGTCGTCCGGGCCGCTCTCCAGCGCGGACCGGACGAGCGCGTCGTCGAGGCCGGCGGCGCGGTGCCGCTCGGCGGGCAGCCGGGACAGCAGTGCTGCGGCCTCGGCGCAGGTGGGCCGGGCGCTGCCCCAGATCAGCCGGTAGGCGGTGCGCAGGACGGCCGGGTCGGAGCCGTGGCGGCGCCCGGCCGCCCGGGTGAGCGCGGCGAGGAGGTCGGTGCGGTCCTGGTCGGGCGGGAGCGGCCGGCCCGCCACGGCGGCCGCCATGCGCAGGTGGGGGTGGTCCACCAACTGGTCCTTCGGGAAGCCGGTGGTGAGGAGGCGGACGACGGACGACGGGTCACCGGTGGCCGCGGTGCGCTCCAGGGCGTCGAGGACCGCCGCCGTCAGCCCCGGGCGGCCGGTGACCGCCGCCCACACGCGTTCCCGGTCCTGTTTGGCGTCGCCGAGCAGCGCGGCGCTGAGGCGGGCGGTGAGTACGGGGGTGTGGTCGACGCGCAGGGCTTCCGCGAGGCGGAGGAGGGACAGCACCTGTTCGAGGGGTTCGCCGGGGGCGGCGCGGTCGAGCTCCGCGCGCAGGTCGCGCCTGAGCCGCTCGCCGGCGGGGTGGTCCGTCAAGGACCCGAACTGCTCGGCGAGTTCGGCGAGGGCGGCCCACTCCGCCGAAGTGCGGGGGGTGCCGCCCCGGGCCAGCGCGGCGATCACCGCGTTCGGGACGTCGGCTCCGGCCGCGCGGTCGTCCGCGGTGTGCCGGCCGTGCTGGCGGGCCCAGCGGGCGGCGGCCGCGCGTCCCGCCGAGTCCAGGACGATCCCTTCGCGGAGCGCGACGGCGGCGAGCCGGCCGGCGTCGTGCGTGGTGTCGCGGTCGCCGACGGTACGGAGCCGGGCGGCCTCCGTGAACAGCGCGGGCTTGCCCGCCAGGAGCACCCGGGCCGCCACGACGGCCCAGGGGTCGGGCTCGTCCCGGACGGGGCTGGACTGCCCGCCCGCGCAGTCGTGGACGCGGTAGCGCCGGTCGGCCGCCACATGGGCGTAGTCGAAGTCGGATCCGGGGAGGGCGCCGACGATCTGGTGCCGGGCGAGCAGGGGCCGACGGGTGTAGGTGGTGAAGGTGAGCCGGTGGGCGTGCTCGCGGGGGAGGACGGCGCTGGCGACGGCGATCCAGTGCGCGATGCGGGTCGTGTCCCGTTCGATGACGAGGAGTTGGGGCGAGTCGGGGCTGCGGAACAGGGCGCGGACGTCCGTGAGGAACGGCTCCAGCCGCTCGGCGCGGGCGGTGACGAACCGCAGCAGCCCCTCCTTGCCGATGCGGCGGGCCGGGGCGAAGGCCGCCAGGGGGACGGGGACTCCGTCGTCCGGTGTGGTGTCGGCCCAGGAGGGGGACTCCCACGCCTCGATGGGCAGCAGGCCGCCGGGCAGGGGCCCGTCCTGCGTCAACCGGACGGCGTGGGCGTGGAAGGCATGGCGCCGGCCGCGGAGGTAGGTGCCGGTGCAGACGGTTCGGCAGAGCAGCCGGGTGCCGTCGGAGAGGCGGTTGTGACTGAAGACGATGGGGAGTTCGGTGAGTTCATCGGCGTCCACGCCGGAACCGGAGGTGGCGGTGGGATCGGCGAAGGCGGTGGAGCCGGAGGTGGCGGTGGAGTCGGTGAAGGTGGTGGAGTCGGTGAAGGCAGTGGGGTCGGTGGAGGCGGTGCGGCCTGCGGCAGCGGCAGGGACTTCGCGGGCCGGGGCCGATGCGGGAGCGGCGTCCGGCGGCTCGTAGGTGAGCAGGGGCTCGGTCTCTCCCAGCAGGAGAGCGGGCAGGTCGGGACTGGCGGCCGTGAAGCGGGGACCCGAGGCCGCGGACGAGCAGGAGTAGTGCAGTTGCTGCAGGGTCACTCGGGCTCCTTTCACGGTGCTGGGGTACGGCGCGTCGTACGCCGATGGCTGCGTGCGGGGCGGGGTTTCGCGCGAAGCCATCCCACCAGATCCGAGGGGAGGCCGTCCGGGATTTGGCCGAATATCAGGGCCGGATCAGGGTCTTCTCAGGGCTTGCCCCCACCCCGGCCACCCCGGCCCCGGTCAGACTCCCCAGAGCCCTCCGCCCCCGTCCCGCGCCCGCTCCGGCGGCGGCCCGGGAACCGCCCCCGGAGCCGGTCAGCCCTGGTCGACGACCCGGGCGAGCAGGGCGAGGAACAGTTCACGCTCGACCGGCGAAAGGGCGGACAGGAGTTCCTCGTTGGCCGCGTCCCCCAACTCGGTGAGGCGGTTGAGGCGCTTGCGGCCTTCGTCGGTGAGCGTGATGGCGTTCTTCCGGCGGTCGGACGGGTCCGGGGCGCGGGTGATCAGCGACTGCGCCTGGAGGTCGTTGAGGATGCCGACCATGTCCTTGGGATCGAAGCCCGTCGTCCGGCCCAGCTCCGCCTGGGCGACCGGGCCGAGGTCGGCCACGGCGGAGAGTACGGCGTGGTGGGGCATGCGCATGCCGTCCTGCGCGAGCGCGTCGGCGACGAGGCGGCGGCCGCGGGCGGAGGCGCGGTTGAGCAGCCAGCTCGGGAGGGACTGGATGTGGCCGAGGGCGGGCTCGCCGGCGCCGGGATCCGTACGTGTGTGTGCCATGCGTCGAGGGTAGCCCGGACTCGTTGGGAATTCCCACGAAAAACCATTGGAACTCCCAACGGCATCCGCTACAGTCATAACCGTTGGGACGCCCAACGAAGGTGTCCGGCGACCGACGACTGTGGAGGTGCACCATGCGACGTGTCCGCTATTACGAGAACGGCGGCCCCGAGGTCCTGCGGGTCGAGGAGACGGAGGTTCCCCGCCCCGGGCCGGGCGAGCTGCTCGTGCGCGTCGAGGCGATCGGCGTCACCCTGCCCGTGACGCGGAAGGTCCGCGAGGGCGGGCGCCCCCTCCCGGCCGGGCTGGGCGGTGATGTTGCGGGAGAGGTCGTCGCGACCGGTCCGGACGTGACCGGGTTCCGGCCGGGCGAGCGGGTCACCGGCCTCTGTTTCGGCGACGGGTACGCGGACTACGCCTTGCTGGACACATCGATGGCCTCCCGGGTCCCGGACGGCGCGAGCGCCACCGACGCGGTGGCCCTGGTCCGCTGCGGGCTCGTCGCGAGAGGCGCCTACGAGGCGGCACGTCCCGCCGAGGGCGAGTCGGTGCTGGTGACGGGGGCCGCGGGCGGTGCCGGACACCTGGCCGTGCAGATCGCCCGGGCCCGTGGGGCGGGCCGGGTGGTGGCGGCGGTCGGCTCGCGCGAGAAGCTCGGGTTCGTCAGGTCCCTGGGGGCCGACGAGGCCGTCGTCTACGGGGAGAAGTCCTGGGGAGATCCGGTGGACATCGTCCTGGACGCGGTCGGCGGTGACCTCCTCTCCCCCGCCGTACGGGCCCTCGCGCCCGGCGGGCGGCTGGTGGCCTACAGCTCCGGCGGAGGCACGCTCCAGGCGTACGACCTGCTGGTCGGCGCGAAATCGGCGATCGGCTTCCAGATGGCCCTGATAGCGCGTCACCGGCCCGACCTGATGGAGCAATGGCGGCAGGACCTGTGGGCGCTGTACGCCGAAGGCCGGCTACGGCCGTGCGTCCACGCCGAACTGCCCCTGGAGGATGCCGTCAAGGCCCACGAGATCATGGAATCGCGCACCAACCAGGGAAAGGTGGTCCTGCGCCCGGCATAAGGGGCGACGCAGTCGGTGTGAAGGGGCGTTCGGCCGGGTGGCGGGCAACTGGGCCGGGTGAGGACGGTGCGGCCAGGCCAAGGGCGGTGCGGACGGGCGACGGACGGTGCGGTCGGGGCGAAGGACGGTGCGGCCGAGCAACGGACGATACGGCTGGGTGAAGAACCGTGCGGCCGGGTGAAGGACGGTAGAGGTCGGTCCGACTACCGCGCCCGGCCGGTCGTGGCCTCGGTGCGGCCCTGCACCAACCCGCTCGGCGCGGGTTCCGGGGCATCGGCGTCCGGTTGGCGGGCGAAGCGCTTGGCGAGGACGGCGCAGACCATCAACTGAAGTTGGTGGAAGAGCATCAGCGGCAGCACCGCGAGGCTGGACTCGGCCCCGAAGAGGACGGTGGCCATGGGCAGTCCGGCCGCGAGGCCCTTCTTCGAGCCCGCGAAGACGATGGCGATCCGGTCGGCGCGGGAGAAGCCGAGCCGGCGTGAGCCGTAACCGGTCAGGAGGAGCATGATCGCCAACAGGACGGCCTCCACGGCCAGCAGGGCCAGCAGCCGCCACGGCGTCACCTGGCTCCAGACGCCGCGCACCATGCCGGCGCTGAAGGCCACGTAGACGACCATCAGCACCGACGTGCGGTCGACACGGCCCAGGACGGTGCGGTGGCGGCCGATGAAGCCGCCGATCCAGGGGCGCAGCGCTTGGCCGGCGAGGAAGGGCACGAGCAGTTGCAGGACGATCGACAGCAGCGAATCGAGGGAGAACCCGGCTCCGCTGTTGCCGAGCAGCGCCGCCGCGAGGAGGGGCGTGAGGACGATGCCCACGAGGCTGGAGAAGGAGCCCGCGCAGATGGCCGCCGCCACGTTGCCGCGGGCGATGGAGGTGAAGGCGATGGCCGACTGGACGGTGGACGGAACCAGGCACAGGAAGAGGAAGCCGTCGTAGAGGCTCGGGGTCAGGACGTAGGGGACGAGGCCGCGGGCGGCGAGTCCGAGCAGGGGGAAGACGACGAAGGTGCAGCAGAGGACGGCCGTGTGCAGTCGCCAGTGGCGCAGCCCCTCGACGGCCTCCCGGGTGGAGAGCCGGGCGCCGTAGAGGAAGAAGAGCAGGCCCACCAGGATCTTGGCGGCGATGCCGGCCACCGTCGCCGCCGAGCCGCGGGCCGGCAGCAGCACCGCCAGCAGGACCGTGCCGAGCAGCGCGGCGACGTAGGGATCGACGGGCGATCGGGACAGGAAGGAGGTCGGAAAGGCTGGTCGGCGCATGAGTGCCAGCCTGCCCGGGAGCGCGGTCATCGGGAACCCCGTTCACCGTGCTGACTGTCATCACGGGTGGCGATAGGCTCGGGGGCATGTTCGATCCGGTGCAGTTGCGGACCTTCCTCGCCGTCTCGCAGACGCTCAGCTTCACCCAGGCCGCCCATCGTCTGGGAGTGCGCCAGTCGACCGTCAGCCAGCAGGTGCGCAGGCTGGAGGACGCGGCCGGACGGCAGCTGTTCGTCCGTGACACGCACAGCGTGGAGCTGACCGAGGACGGGGAGGCCATGCTCGGCTTCGCCCGCACGATCCTGGAGGCGAACGAGCGGGCCGCCCACTGGTTCGCGGGGACGCGGTTGCGCGGGAGGCTGCGCTTCGGGGCCTCCGAGGACTTCGTCCTCACCCGGCTGCCCGAGGTCCTGGAGCGCTTCCGGCGTGAGCACCCGGAGGTGGACCTGGAGCTCACGGTGGACCTGTCGGACACGCTCCACGAGCAGATGGCGGCCGGGCGCTTCGACCTCGTGCTGGTCAAGCGCCACCCCCGGCAGCCGCAGAACGGCCGGCTCGTCTGGCGTGACCGCCTGGTGTGGATCGGCAGCGAGCGGTTGCGCCTGGACGCCCGCCGGCCCCTGCCGCTGGTCGTCTTCCCGGCGCCGGCGATCACGCGGGCGCGGGCCCTGGACGTCCTGGAGCACGACGGCCGGGCCTGGCGGGTGACGTGCACCAGCCGCAGCCTCAACGGACTGGTGGCGGCGGCCCGGGCCGGGCTGGGGGTGATGGCCCATACGCGCGGCATGATCCCGCCGGGGCTGGCGCCCGTCCCGGCCCGGGCGGGGCTGCCGGAACTCGGTGCCATCGACGTCGTTTTGCTGCAGGGCCCCGGCCCCGAACGGGACAGCGCGGTACGGGGCAGCGCGGAGGCGCTGTCCCAGGCGATCCTCGCGGCAGGCGACCGGTTGCACACCCCGGTCGGCCTGAACGAGCCGCCGGGTGCGGTCGGACCGGCGGATTCGAACCAGCCGTCGGATCCGGTCGGACCGGCCGATGCGAACGAGCCACCGGATCCGGTCGGACCGGCCGATCGGAACCAACCGGCCGATTCGAACCAGCCGCCCGATCCGAATCAACCGGCGGTCCGAAACCGGCCGGCCGGTCGAAACCAGCCGACAGGTCGAAACCAGCCGACGAGTTGAAACCGGCCGACAAATTCGAGCGGACCGGCGAGTGTTGCCGAGTCGGCTCCTCCAGAGGGTAGCCCCGTCACCATCCCCGCTTGAAATGACCGGCATTGGTCACGGACCGGTCGGGAAGCGATCGAGCCAGGTCAGGGAGATTTCGTGCAGATACCGTGAGTCCCGTCCGTCGATCGGAGCCTCAGGGTTCACCGTTGAAGGATCGGGTACGGTCACCCGCGCTGTGCGGAGCGTGGCGAGGAGCGAGGTTGTGCGCGAGATCACCGTCCCACCCCTGGTACCGGTGCCGCCCTCCGGCGGTCTGGCGGACGCCGTGTTCGAGCATGCCGCCGCCACGCCGGACCGGGTGACGTTCGGCCGGAGGACGGCCGGCGGCTGGCGGGACGTGACGGCGGCGGACTTCCGGGACGAGGTGACCGCGCTGGCCAGGGGCCTGCTGGCCGAGGGCGTGCGCGCCGGCGACCGGGTCGCCGTCGTCTCCCGGACGCGCTACGAGTGGACGCTGTTCGACTTCGCCCTGTGGGCCGTCGGCGCCCAGTCGGTGCCGCTGTACCCGGGGGCGTCCGTGGAGCAGGTCTTCTGGACGCTGCACGACGCGGAGGTCTCCGCCTGCGTCGTCGAGCACGGCGACCACGCCATGACCGTCGGTTCCGTCATCGACCGGCTGCCCGGCCTGCGCCGGCTGTGGCAACTCGACGCGGGCGCTGTCGAGGAGCTGACCGCGGCCGGCGCCGGGGTCGCGGACGAGGAGGTCCACCGCCGGCGCGCGGCCGTCACCCCCGGCACCCCCGCGACCGTCCTCTACACCCCGGGCACCACCGGCCGCCCCAAGGCGTGCGTCCTGACCCACGCCAACTTCATGGCGGAGACCGACAACGTCGTCGGCCGCTTCGGCCCGGTCTTCCGCCCCGGCCCCGCCCCGGGGAGCAGGCGTCCACCCTGCTCGTCCTGCCGCTCGCCCATGTGCTCGGCCGGATGGTGCAGGTCGCCGCCGTACGGGCCGGGGTCCGGGTGGGGCACCAGTCCAGGATGTCGGGGCCGGTGTTCCTGTCCGAGCTGCGGAGTTTCCGTCCGACGTTCCTCGCCGCGGTGCCCTACGTGTTCGAGCGGGTCTTCACCGCCGCCCGGCGCGAGGCCGAACGCACCGGCCGCGAGAGGACGTTCGAGCGGGCGGTGGACGTGGCCGTCCGCCACTCCGGCGCCGTGGAGGAGCGGGCGTTCGGTGTCGGCCCGGGCCCGGGCACCGCCCTGCGCGTCCGGCGCCGGGTCTTCGACCGGCTCGTGTACTCCGGGCTCCGGGAGAGCCTGGGCGGCCGGCTGCGGTTCGCGCTGTCGGGCGGCGCCGTCCTCGACCGCCGGCTCGGCCTCTTCTTCGCCGGCGCCGGCATCACCCTCGTCGAGGGCTACGGCCTGACGGAGACCACGGGCGCGGTGACCGCCAACCCGCCGGAGCGTCCCCGCTTCGGCACGGTCGGCATGCCCGTCCCCGGCACGGGCGTGCGCATAGCGGACGACGGCGAGGTGTGGCTGCGGGGCCCCCAGGTGTTCGCCGGCTACCTGGGCGACCCGCGCGGCACCGAAACGGTCCTCCGGGACGGCTGGCTGGCCACCGGAGACCTGGGCTCACTCGACGACGACGGGTATCTGACGATCAGGGGCCGCAAGGCGGAGTCCCTGGCGACCGCCGACGGGACGGATGTCCTGCCCTCGGCGCTGGAGGAACGGGTCCGGGCGCACCCCCTGGTGGACCGCTGCCTGGTCGTCGGCAACGGCCGCCCGTTCCTGGCCGCGCTGGTCACCCTGGACCGTCCGGCGGTCGCGCACTGGTACGCGATGCGCGGCCGGCCCGTCCCGCCCCGGGCGAGGTGGTGCGCGACCCCGAGCTGGAGGCCGAGATCCGGCGCGCCGTGGTGGCCGCCAACGCGCAGGCGCCGCCGGCCGAGTCGATCCGCACGTTCCGCATCCTCGCCGGTCAGTTCACCGAGGAGCAGGGGCTGGTGACGCCCACCATGAAGCTCAAACGGCGGGCGATAGAGAAGGCGTACGCGACGGACGTCGACGCGCTCTACCGGCTGACCGTGTCGTGACGGCTGTCCGTGTCGTGACGACCGCCCCCGTCACGACGGCTGTCCGTGTCAGGACGACCGATCGCGTCATGACGACCGACCCTGTCACGACGACCGATCGTGTCGTGGCGGCCGATCGTGTCATGGCGGCCGACGGAGTCGTGACAGCCCACTGGGATGTGACATCCGGCCGGGACGTGGCAGCCGACCGTCTCGTGAGAGCGGTCGGCGTGCCGGGACAACGCTCCGTGGTCATCAGGCGGCCCGCGCCCCATGCCCCGCGGCCACCGCCTCGATCCTGCGGGCGAGTTCGATGTCCAGACCGGTCACCTTGCCGCCCACGCTGTGTGTGTTCACCGCGACGCCGACCCGGTCGTAGCCGAGCGTGATCTCGGCGTGGTGCCCCAACTCGTCCTGGATGACCGCGATGTGCAGCACCAGAGCCGCCGCCGGAAGGTGCCCGGCGAAGGTGTAGGTACGGCGCAGCAGCAGTCCGTCCGTCGTCCAGCCGGGGAGCTCCCGGAGGCGCTCCTCGACGTCCTGCTGCGACAGCGGTTCGACCGTCATGACAGCTCCTCTTCGCCGGTCATGGACCGTGGGCCGTGCTCCGTCTTCGTCCGCGCTCCGTCTTCGTCGCGCCCGCGCCCGCGCACCGGACACCGGACACCGGACACCGAGCATCCGGCACCCCACACCGCGCACCGCCGGCACCAGAAGACCGGTGACCCTCGCCGGTACCCCAAGCCTCCCACGGGGCGGGGGTTATTTCCCGTCGGCTTCAGGGGCGGCGGGTTACGGTCGCACGCATGACGATTACTGCGACCTCGACGGTCCCGCAAGTGGGCGAGCTCCTGCGCTCCTGGCGGAACCGCCGCCGGATCAGCCAGCTGGAGCTGGCCCTGCGCGCCGACTCCTCGGCCCGGCACATCAGCTTCATCGAGACGGGCCGGTCGCGGCCGAGCGAGGAGATGGTGCTGCGCCTCGCCGACCACCTGGACATACCCGTCCGGGAGCGGAACACCCTCCTCATGGCGGCGGGTTACGCCCCGCGCTATCCGGAACGTTCGCTGGACGACCCGGCGCTGAGCGACATGCGCGCCAACCTGGACGTCCTGCTGCGCGGCTACGAGCCCTTCCCCGCGCTCGTCGTCGACGGCGCGTACCAGGTGCTGGCGGCCAACCGGGGCGTCACCATGCTGCTGGAGGGCGTGGCCGAGGAGTTGCTCGTCCCGCCGCTGAACGCCATGCGGCTGACCCTGCACCCGGGCGGCATGGCCCCGCGCATCCGCAACTTCCCCGAGTGGCGCCGCCATCTGCTGCACCAGATGGACCGGCAGTTGTCCCTGATGCGGTCCGCGCCGCTGCGCGCCCTGTACGACGAGGTGGTGGCCTACCCGCTGCCGGACCCCTGCGGCGAGGAGCGGGCGAGCGACCGGTGCGCGCCCTACGCGCTGCCGATGCTGATCGAGCACGACGGCCGGACGCTGTCGTTCGTCTCCGCCATCGCCACCTTCAACACCCCGCTGGACGTGACCGTCTCCGAACTGGCGCTGGAGACCTTCCTCCCCGCCGACGCGGAGACGGCCGCGTACCTGCGGGGCCTCACGCCGTAGCCGGGACCCGGTCGAGGAAGCCGAGCACGCCGCGGATGCGGCCATCCTCCGTGAGCACGGCCACGTCGAAGCCGGCGACGGGCGCGGAGCCGTCGGCGGTGGAGACCAGTTCCCAGCCGAAGCGGACGGTGTTGTGGTGCCCGTCCACGGCACCGGCCGGCCGGAACTCGAAGCCGGGGAACTGCTCGTGCGCGGCGGTGATCACGGCGGTGATCCCCTCGTGCCCGGTGACGTCGGCCAACGGGTCGGTGTAGGAGCCGTCCTCGGCCCAGGCGGCGGCGACGGCCGCGGCGCGGGACTCCGCGTCGGCGTTCCAGGCGGCGAGGTAGCGGGCGACGGCGGTCTCGTAGACGGACATGGTGAACTCTCTTTCTGCTGGAAGGGCTTGGGGAACCTCCGAACCCGAGCGCCCGGGTCCGGAGGCATGCCCACATCCTGCCGTGCGCGCGCACGGACGGCGATTACCTCCCAGGTAGCGGCTCTTGACGCACGTGGCTCTTTGCGTACGTGGCCCTGGACGTATGCGGCCCTTGGCGCACGTGGCTCTGGACGGACGTGGCCCTGCACGTACGCGGCCCTGGATGTACGCGGCCCCGCCGCCTGTAGCCCTTGGCGTACGCGGCCGTTGGCTCCTGCTCCCCTCGGCACCCGCAGCCCGCGCCGCCCCACCCCGGAAGCAGCCCGTCCGTCAGTCGCCCCTGATGCCCGCGTCCCGCGCGCACAGCGCCGCCTGCACCCGGTTGTCCACCTCCAGCGCCGCCAGGATCCGGCTGACGTGCGCCTTCACGGTGCTCTCCCGCATCCCCAGCGCGGCGGCGATCCCGGCGTTGGACGCGCCGTCGGCGAGCAGGGTGAGGACGTCCGTCTCGCGGGGTGTGAGCCGCTCGACGCGGGCCCGGGCCGCGCGGCCGGACGGCCGGGCCGTCTCGTGGTAGCGGTCGATGAGGCGGCGGGCCGCGTGCGGGTGGAGCATGGCCTGCCCTGCGGCGACGACCCGCACGGCACGGACGATCTCGTCGGGTTCGGTGTCCTTGAGCAGGAACCCGGACGCGCCGGCCGTCAGCGCGTCGTACACGTACCGGTCGAGGTCGAAGGTGGTGAGCACGACGACCTGCGGCGGGTCCGGCAGGGCGCGGAGCCGCCGGGTGGCCTCGATGCCGTCCACGCGGGGCATCCGCACGTCCATGAGGGCCACGTCGATCCGGTGGGCGCGGGCCAGTTCGAGGGCTTCCGCGCCGTCGGCGGCCTCGGCGGCGACGGTGATGCCGGGGGTGTCGTCGAGGATGTCGGCGAGGGCGAGCCGGACCAGCCGGTCGTCGTCGACGATCATGGTTCGGATCATGCCGCTCCCGCGCGTCCCGTGGTGTGCCGCCCGGACCCGGGGATGACCGCGGTCATGCGCCAGCCGCCCCGGTCCGACGGCCCGTACTCCAGCCGGCCGCCGAGCGCCGTGACGCGTTCGGTGAGGCCGATCAGACCGTAGCCGCCGCCCAGTTCCGCGGCTTCCGACGGGGTGCCGGCGGCGTTGCGCACCTCCACGGCGGATCCCGCCGTTCCGTAGCGGACGGCGACGCGGACGGGCGCGCCGGAGGCGTGTTTGCGGGCGTTGGTCAGGGCCTCCTGGACCACGCGGTGGACGGCGAGGCGGTGGCTGACCGGGACGGACGCGGCGTCGCCGGCGATGTCCGCCTCGACCGCCTGCCCGGCGGCGCGCGCCTCGGCCAGCAGGTCGGTCAGTTCGCGCAGGCCGGGTTCGCGCCGGTCGGCCGCGTCCGGCCCGTCGTCGGTGTGGCGCAGGGCGCCGAGGACGTCGCGCAGGTCGGCGAGGGCCTCGGTGGAGGTGGTGCGCAGCAGGTCGAGCCGTTCGGCGACGGGTTCGGGGAGGCCGGCGGCCCGCCGCCGCAGGGCTCCGGCGTGCAGGGCGAGGACGGTGAGGCGGTGGGCGAGGACGTCGTGCATCTCGGCGGCGATACGGGCGCGTTCGGCGAGCCGGGCCTGTTCGGCGCGGAGGCCGCGTTCGACGCGCAGCCGTTCCACCTGGTCGTCCAGGGCGGCGACCAGCCGCCGGTGGCTGCCCGCCCACAGGCCGAGGGCCAGGGCGAGGGCCAAGGGCATGAAGGGGCCGTAGAGGTGGAGGGTCCACAGGTTGCGGCCCGGGTCGGCGAACCGGTTGCCCGCCAGGGCGGCCGCCGCGCACAGCGCGGCGACACCGGTGCGGCCGCGCCGGGCGGTCCTGAAGAGGGCGACGAGCAGCGGCGGAACGACGCCCAGCAGCGCGGCGCCGGCGATCGCCGTGACCGCCGCGAGCGGGAGGAACCGTTCGCGCGGGATCAGGGCGGCCGTCGCGGCGACGGCGAGCGCGACCGCGTCCCCGGGACCGAACCAGCGGTCCACGCCGCGGACGTACGCCTCCTGTGCCGCCAGGAAGCCGACCAGGGCGAGGAGCAGGGCATCGGCCCAGCGGGGCCAGGTCCGATCGGTCAGGGTGAACACGCGCCCAGACTAGGCACGGGCCCGGACGGACGGCCTCCGCCGACCGGGCACGGGGACCCCCGACTTCGGTAGGGGGTGGGCGGGTCGGTTCGGCCGATGGCCGGGCCGTGTCCGGTTCCTAGCGTCGAGGCCATGAACCTGACGCCCCCATCCGCCGCTCCCGACCACCCTCGCACCGGCATCACCGTCCGTACCGCCCCTCCCCCGGCGGGCCCGCTCCTCTTCCTCCGGGAGGCCGCGCGCACCTTCCACACCACCGGCGCCATCGCCCCCAGCGGCCACAGCCTGGCCTGCCGCCTGGCCCAGCCGCTGGCGGACCGGGCGGGCAGGGCCGCGCGGGACGAAAGGCCGTGGAACGGGCGGCGGCAGAGCGGAAGGCCGCGGGACGGTAGCCCGCGGGGCGAGAGGCCGCAGGGCGGTAGCCCGTGGGACGGGAAGTCGCAGGACGGTAGCTCGCAGGACGGGAAGTCGCAGGGCGATAGGCCGCGGAGTGAAGGGCCGCAGGACGGACGGCCGTGGGCGGTGCTTGAGGCGGGCGCCGGTACGGGCACGGTCACCCGGGTGCTGGCCGAGTTGCTGGTCCGGCCGGGCGACCGGCTCGACGCCGTGGAGGTCAACCCCCGGTTCGTCCGGACGCTGGAGGGGCTGAGGGAGACGGATCCGGCCATGGCGGCGGCCGGCGACCGCATCCGGTTGATACCGGAATCGATCACCGAACTCGATCTGGGCGAACACCGCTACGAACTGATCGTTTCCTGCCTGCCGTTCACCAACTTCACGCCGGAGACGGTCGAGACGATCCTCGGGCAGTACCTGCGTGCCCTCACCCCCGGCGGGCATCTGACCTTCTTCGCCTACCTCGGCACCCGGCCGCTGCGCGCGCTGACCGGTGGCCGGGCCGAAGCGCGCCGGCACCGGGCGGTGGCCGCACTGCTGGACGCGTTCACGGCCCGGTACGGCGTCGGGCGGCACGTCGTCTGGGACAACGTGCCGCCCGCTCGCGTACAGCACCTGCGCGCCCCTTGAAGGGCTCGGCTCGGGTTCGACTCGGGATCAGCCCGGGTTCAGGTCAGCCCGGAATCAACTCTTGAGGGCCGCCTCCGACGCGGGCTCCGCGGCAGCGGCTGGGGACTCCTCGCCCCCGACACCGCCGGCCTCACCCACGGCGCTGTCGGCCGCAGCCCCGGCGCCGTCGGTCTCAGCTCCGGTCCGGCGGGCCGCCATCCACACATAGACGAGCACGCCCGCGAAGAGGAACAGGACGCCCTGGTAGACCGCCTTGTAGCCGGCGCCCGCGACCAGCCAGAAGGAGAAGGCGAACGCGCCGAGCGCCAGCACCATGTCGCGGGTCAGCCGGCCCGCGCGCACCCGGTCGCGCCGGCCGGTGAGCAGGAAGTACACCTGGGCGGCGGCGGCCAGCAGGTACGGCACGGTCGCGGAGAAGGTGGTGACCAGTACCAGGATCTCGAAGACCCCGCCCGCCCCCGACACGTAGTTGATCACCGTGAGCAGGGTGGCCAGCACGGACGCGGCGAGCACGCCCGCCGTCGGCACCCCGCGCCGCTTGCGCGCGAACACGGCCGGGAACAGGCCGTCCTTGGCCGCCGCGTAGGGGGCCTGGGCGCTCATCAGCGTCCAGCCGTTGAGCGCGCCCACGATGGAGATCACGGCGGCCGCGGCGATCAGCGTGCCGCCCCACTCCCCGCCGAACATGGCGTCCACGGCGTCGGAGAACGGCGCCGTGGAACCGACCAGCTTGCCGTGCGGCACGGTGCCGAAGACCGCGAGGGTGCCGAGCAGGTACACCAGGGCCGCGCCGATGGTGCCGAACACGCTGGCCCGTCCGACGTTGCGCTCGGGATCACGGACCTCGCCCGCGCTCATCGCCGCCGACTCGACGCCGACGTAGCTGTAGAGCAGGATCGCCGCGGACGCGGTCAGGCCGCCGGCCCAGTTCCCGCCGCCCTCGGTGAAGGAGCCCAGGTTGTGCGGGTCGAAGTAGAAGAGTCCGACGACCGCAACGAACAGCAGCGGGATGAACTTGAGGACCGTGGAGACCAGCTGCACGGCCCCCACCCAGCGGGTGCCGGCGAGGTTGGCCAGGGCCGGCAGCCAGAGCATCAGCAGGGCCACGGCCAGGTCGGTGCCCATCGAGCCCTTCCCGCCCGTCAGCGCGTGGAAGTAACCGACGCCGGCCACCGCCAGCGCGGCGTTGCTGACCCAGGTCATGGTCCAGTACGACCAGGCGGAGAGGAACCCGGCGAAGTCGCCGAACGCCTCGCGCGCGTACACGTACGGGCCGCCGGTGCGCGGATGCCGCTCCGCGAGCCGCCCGAAGACCAGGGCGAGCGCGATGGCCCCCACCGTCAGCACGCCGAAGGCGAGCAGGCTGACGGTGCCGTACGGGGCGACGGAGGCGGGCAGCAGGAAGATGCCGCCGCCGATGATGTTCCCCATGACCAGCGCTATCGCCGTGGGGAGGCCGAAACGGCGCGCGGGGGTGCCGTCGGTTTCGTGCATGGGGTGGTGCGCCTCTCATCCTGCGGGCAGGTCGCAGATACGTGCGACAGAAGCACATGGTGACCAGTGGAGGGCGCGGCGCAAAATCGCTCTTTTTTGTCCCGCGGAGGGCGGGCTTCCGCCGCAAAAGGTCCAGCTCGGCAGGGCGTCGGCCGTGATTCGTCCACCCTGTCCCGACCGGGGGTGCGGAGGGTTCCGGCCAGTCGGCCGCGGCTTCCGTCCCGTTTCGCCGGACGCGTCCGGCCGCGCGCCGCCGGAGCCGGGGGCAACGTTTGGGAGATCGTCCGCGTCTCCGGGGGCGACGCTCGTCGATCAGACCGGTCGATCACCTCCGTTCACCTCCGTTCCCGATCTGACGCCCCCCGATCTCTCGCCCCTTCCCGTCTCACACCCCTTGGCCGTCTCGCACCCGTTCCCGCACCCCTCTCCGTCCCCGTCTCGCACCCGTTCCCCCCGTCCCCCATCCGTTCCCGTCTCGCACCCGCAGGAGGGACCCACCATGATCAGTGGTTTCCGGGACGTCACGCCCCAGGCCATCGCGGATCTCTACGACCGCTACAGCGAACGGACCGCCGCACTGCTCGGCGGCAGCATCCACTTCGGCCACTGGCCCGATCCGGCGGAGAGCACTCCCGGCACCTCCGCCACCCCCGCCATCTCCGTCACCACCGCGTCCGCGCGCATGACCCGCCTGATGACCGACGCCCTCGGCGTCGGGCCGGGAGACCACGTCCTGGACGCCGGCTGCGGCACCGGCCGTCCCGCCCTCCAGCTCGCCCGCACCACCGGGGCCACCGTCACCGGTATCACCCTCAGCGGCGAGCAGGTCCGCCTGGCGTCCGCCGCCGCGGCGGCGGAGGGCCTGTCCGACCGGGTCTCCTTCCGGCTCGCCGACGCGGCCGAGCCACTCTTCCCCGCCGGTTCCTTCGACGGGGCGTGGCTCTTCGAATCCCTCCTCCACATGCCCGACCCCCGGCACGTGCTGCGCCGGATCCACGACGCGCTGCGCCCGGGCGCCCGGCTCGCCATCGCCAACGTGGTCGAGCGCGCGCCCCTGCCGACCGCGAGCCGCCCGGCCCTCGACACCTTCTGCGAGCTCAACCGGATCGCCGCGATCCTGCCGCTCGCCGACTACCCCGCGCTGCTCGCCGACGCGGGACTGGCCGTCGAGAGCGTCACGGACGTCTCGGAGCACAGCGTTCCGCAGACCCTCCGCGCCCTCTGCGCGGCCATCCGGGCGGACGGGACGGACGTCCCCCCGGAGGAACGCGAGGAGCGCCGGACCCTGCTCGACGCGATGGACCGGCTCGCGGCCACGCCCGAGGTCGGTTACGCGATCGTGGTGGCCGCGAAGCCGCGACGGCCGTGACGCGGCCGCCCACGCTCAGATTCCTCGCGACAGGACCCCGAAGTACCCGCGCTGGCCCGCCGCGTTGGGGTGGTACGACTCCCAGAACAGCGGTCCGGCCGGGTTGATCCACGGCGCGCCGGAGCAGGCGCCGTGCCCGGCGAAGGCCCGGCGCGCGTCGAGGTAGGTGAACCGCGCGGCCCGGGCGCGGTCGGCGATCACCGCGTCCAGGTGGTCGAGCGCGGAGTCCATCCGCCGGGCGTTCGGCGGGGAGGGGATCAGGCAGGAGGGCGCGCCGAAGAGGTGCGGGTACCCGAGCACCACCACCCGCGCGTGCGGGGCCCGTTGGGCGATCGCGTGGTACGCGGCGTCCAGCCGGTGGGGCAGGGAGCGGTCCATCTCCGCCTCGGCCCGGTCCACCTCCGCGTCGCACGCGCCGAGCAGTCCGACGCTGCAGGCGAGCATGACGCTGGAGTAGCCCACGTCGTTGCCGCCGAGCGTCAGGGTGACGAGACGCACCCCCGGGTCCAGCACCGCGACCTGCTTCCGCAGCACGTCGTCGCTGGTGGCACCCGCGCAGGCGGGGAACCGGAAGTCCCGCACCCCATGGGCGGCGGCCCACAGCGGCCCGTAGGCGCGCGGGCTTCTCAGGCAGAGCCCGCCCGCCGGGTCGTAGGGCCCGGCACCGACGCCGGACGAGAACGAGTCGCCGAGCACGGCGTACGAGACGGGTGGTCCGGCGGCGGCCGGCGGCGGCGCGGACCAGAGCAGGGACGAGGCGACGGCGAGGGCGGCGGCGAACCGGGCGGCACTGAAGGTCGGACGCACAGGATCTCCCTGGGTCGTGGACAGTGCGCCGTTCCTACCACTCCCGCGAGCCCCAAGAGCGGTCAAGCGTGGCCTGATTCACCTCTACGGGTCGCCGGAGTGGGCAGGATGCCTCCATGACGATCACCCTGCGCACCCCGCGACTGACGCTGCGCCGCTGGCGCGAGGACGACCTCGAACCGATGGCGGCCATCAACGGCGATCCGGACGTGATGCGGTGGATCCGGGACGGCTCGGTGCAGGACCGAGCCCAGACGGCCGCGAGCATCGCCGCCTGGGAACGGGAGTGGGAGGAGCAGGGCATCGGCCTCTTCGCGGCCGAACTCCGCGAGGACCGGCGGCTGGCCGGTTTCGTCGGCCTGTCCGTCCCCCGCTACCTGCCGGAGATCCTGCCCGCCGTCGAGATCGGCTGGCGGCTCGGCCGCCCCTTCTGGGGCCGGGGTCTGGCCACCGAAGGCGCCCGCGCCGTCCTGGACTTCGCCCTTCGCGACCGCGGCCTGGCCCGGATCGTCAGCGTGCACGCGGTGGGCAACGACGCGTCGGAGCGCGTCATGCGCAAGCTCGGGATGCGGTGCGAGCGGGAGACGAGACATCCTTTGTCGGGGGCGCCCCTTCGGGTGCACGTGCTGGAGGCTCGGCCGTAGGGAGACGTGCCCCGGTCCTCCCCTTCGCCGAGTCCCGGGCCTGCGCCCCCAGGTCCCGGAATCACGCTCCGCCCGGTTGTCCTCAAACGCCGAACGGCCTGGCTTTTCAGCCTGTTCGGCGTTTGAGGACGCGCGCGCCGCAGACGCGCTCAGGGAGGTGCGGGAAACTGCTCGCGGAGACGGTGAAGTGGGGGTGCCCCCTCTGGGGGATGCCTCCTCTGAGGGGGGTGCTCTTTCTGGGGGTGGGCCGGGGCACCCTCAACCACCCCACCCTCCCCAACCACCGCTCGTGACCGCTTTCCAGCCGTGCCTACCGTGAAAAGGCCGCCCCCGCGGCCACGCCCCTTCTCCCTCGCACGGCAGTGAGCGGGAGGTGCGCCCGTGCGGTGAGTCCGGGCGAGTTCACTGCACGGCGCCGCCCCGCGCCCGCCACGTGCTCTCCGGTCCCGCCACCCCCTCCAGCACCCGGGAGCCGCCGACCGGCAGGTCCCACAGGTCGTTACGGTCCCGGCCCGCCGTCCGCCAGGCGGCGCGCACCCGGCGCAGCGGCTCCATCGGCGGTTCGGCGGACAGCAGGAAAGTGGCCCAGTGCATCGGGGCCATGGCCCGGGCGCCCAGGTCCAGGCAGGCCCGGACGGCCTCCTCCGGATCCGTGTGGACCGGCCCCAGCATCCAGCGCGGCGCGTAGGCGCCGATCGGCAGCAGCGCCACGTCGATGCCCGGGTAACGGGCGCCGATGCGCCCGAACCAGTGGCCGTAGCCGGTGTCGCCGGCGAAGTAGACCCGCCGGCCGTCCGGGGCCGTGAGCACCCAGCCGCCCCACAGTGAGCGGCAGGTGTCGGTGAACGTCCGCTTGCTCCAGTGGTGGGCGGGCACGAAGTCGAAGCGGACGGGCCCGGCGGCGCCCGGCAGTTCGACAGCCTCCCACCAGTCCAGCTCGGTGACCCGGGTGAAGCCGCGCCGCCGCGCCCAGCGGCCGAGACCGGCGGGAAGCAGGAGGTGGGTGTGGCGCGGAAGCCGTTTGAGGGTGGGGGCGTCCAGGTGGTCGTAGTGGTTGTGGCTGATGACGACGGCGTCCACCCGGGGCAGGTCCCCCCAGGGGACGCCCACCGGCGTAATTCTGGGCGGGGTGCCGAGGATCCGCCGGGACCACACCGGGTCGGTGAGGACGGTGAGCCCGCCGACGGCGATCACCCAGCTGGCGTGCCCGGCCCAGGTGACGGCGAGCGCGGCGGCGTTGACGACCGGGGGCGGGCCGGGCGTGACGGGCAGCCCGGGGACCTCCCGCAGCGCCTCGGCACCCGGCCGCAGCATCCCCTCCCGGGCGAGCCGGGCCAGCGCCCGGACGCCGGGCAGCGGCGCGGTGAGCCGGTCGGCGAAGGACCGCGGCCAGGTGCGGACCTCCCCCGTCGGACGCGGTTCCGGGAGGGGGCTCTCGGGTCCCGAGAGGGCGCGCTCGGGTCCCGAGAGGGGGCGCTCAGGTCCCGAGAGGGGGCGCTCGGGTTCCGAAAGGGGGCGCTCAGTCTGCTCGGTCATCGAAGGGCTCCGTTCGGGGGACCGAAGTACCGGCGCGGGGCGGGGGCGGCGGCACGCTCGTCGTCGATGGTCGGGAACCTCGGCTGCCGGCTCGCGTGCCCCGACCCGCTCGCGGGCCCCGGGAGGCTCGCGCGCCCTAGCCGGCCCGCATGCCCTGATCGGCCCGCATGCCGCGGTCGGCCCACGTGCCCCGGCCGGCCTACGCGCCGGTGCCGGCTCACGCACCCCGGCGGCGGGTTCACACGTCTCCCGCACCTTGCCCAGCTCACGTGCCTCACGCTCCCCGGCCGGTCCACACACCTCACGCGCCCCGGTGGTCCCAGGCGCCTCAAGCACCTCGGCCACCTCACATGCCTCGGTCGGCCCACGCGCCGGTACCGGCTCCCCCGTCCGCGCCCGCTCACCTTCCGGTGCCGGCCAGGGCGCGGAACGCCGCTTCCAGGCCGGCCAGCGCCTCGGCGACCTCCGGCAGGGCCGGCGGGTCCGGGGAGTCGAGGGCGCGCTGCCGCGGTTCGTCGCCGGTGCCGAGGAACGGCAGGGCGGAGAGCCGGACGCGCAGCGCGTCCGGGTCGTCCCCGAAGCGGTGGCCTCCGGGGACCGGGTGGCCGAGCACCGCGCCGAGGTGCGCCTCCAGCTCGACGGAGTCCGTGACGCCCCGCCGGGCCAGGCCCGTGCGCAGCTCGCCGAGGTCGGCGTAGAGGTGGGGGCCGGCCTGCGGCGGGCGGGCGAGCGCCCCGGCCGCGGTGATCCGCTCCAGGACGGCGGCGGACATCCGTCCGTAGAGCCGCGCGGCGGTGGCGGTGTGCTCGCGGACGGGGGGCGGTTCGGTCAGCGCCCAGCGGGCGGCGACGGCGACGGGCGGGGCGAGTTCGGCGCGCAGCGCGTCCAGGACGGACGCCACCCGGGCGCGCAGCACGGGCCCGGGACCGGACCTCGGGAACAGGGCGAACGCGGCCGGCCAGGCGGCCGGCAGGAGGGTACCGGCGAGCTCGGTGAGGACCACCACGCGCTCCGGGTACATCTCGGCGGGCCCGACGAAGACGGTGGCGTGCGGGTCATGGCGGACGTCCCGCCATGTCTCGTCGCTGACGACCGTCAGATCCTCGCCGGCCGCGGCCTCGCAGACCTCGTGCACCAGCTCCGGCGGCGCGACCGTGCCGGTGGTGTCGTCGGCGACCGACAGGACGAGGAACCTCGGCCTGCCGCCCTCGGCGCGGATCCTGCGGACGGTCTCCAGCAGGGCGACGGGATCGGGGACGCCGCCGGCCTCGGCGGTGACGGGCACGTGGTACGCCAGCCGGCCGGCGAGCCGGGCGAGCGGCGCGTACCAGGCCGCGCAGGGGCGGGTCAGCAGCACCTCGCCGCCGGCGGAGGCCAGCAGGGCCAGCAGCAGCGGCTGGGCGCCGGGCGCGGCGAGGACGTCGGAACGGTCCGGGTCCGCGCCCGGCCCCCGCCGGGCCCAGTACCCGCAGGCCGCCGCCCGCAGCTCGGGCCCGCCGCCGACGGGCTCGGGCCCGGTCCGGGACGCGGCCTCGGCGAACCGCTCGCGCAGCTCGGCCGGGACGGGCAGCCCGCGCTCGGCGGCGGGGAAGGCGGGAGGAGCAAGGGGCCCGGGGGGCTCGGGGGACGGAGAGGGCTCGGGGGACGCAGGACACCCGGGGGAAGCCGGAGACCCGGGAGAGGCCGGGGGCCCTGGGGAAGCCGCGGCCCCTGGGGATGCGCACGAGTCGCTCTCCTGCATCCTGCGCACCTCCGTCCCGCGGATCACCATCCGCCGCGCCCGCTTGTCCGGCGGAGCTTTTCCGCAGACGTTTTTCCGTCCACCTTCGCAGATCACCGCGGTGCACGGCCGCCTGACACGGGCGGGCGGGTGACGGCCGGACCACGGGACGCGACGGGGCATGGCCGCCGGGGGCGGGCGAAGGGGCGCGGGAGGACCACCATGCCCGACGGGCGGGACGCCCGGGAAGAGGACGGGGGCGCTCCGACCGCAGCGCGCGCCGCTCACGAACTCAGGTTCAAGGAACGGGAGTTCGGCGGCCGAAGGCCGTCTTCCGCACCGCCCCAGGACAACTAGCCTGGCTGCCATGAACATTCTCGGGACTTCGCTAAGGGTGTGCGTCGGCGATCTGGAGGCGGCGATCGCCGTCTACGAACGACTGACCGGCACGGAAGCGGTGCGCTTCCGGCGGGGCGGCGTGGCGGTCGCCGCGGTCGGCTGCTTCTTCCTGATGAGCGGCCCCGAGGCGGAACTGTCGATCCTGCGGAAGATCACCGCGACCATCGCGGTGACGGACGTGGACGAGGCGGTCCGCGACCTGAAGGCGGTCGGCGCGGAGATCATCGCCGGACCGTTGCCGACGCCCATCGGGCGGAATCTGGTGGCTCGGCATCCTGACGGGTCGGTATTCGAGTACGTGGACCGGGCGCGGAGTTGAGGCTTCCGCGCGCGAGCGCCGGGCGGGCCGCGTGCAGCCCGCCCGACGCTTGAGGACGACCGCGCGGAACGCGGTTCCGGGGCCCGGGGCGCCGGCCCCGGGAACCGGCAAAGCGTAGGCGCCCTTTCCGGAGGAGGGACCAAGGAACAGCCCCCCGCAGGGGCTCACCCGAGCACCGGCGGCTCCCCCCACCCGCCTTCAAGGCCCCCCGCAACGCGGCGACCGCCTCACCCCCGATCCGCTCGGCCAGCCGCTCCTCCAGCCGGGCCCGGCACGGACGCCGCCAGTCGATGCACTGCCCGCTCCCCCTCCTCCGTACGCCGCATCATGCGCCGCCAAGCGAACCCGGCTCGGGGACCTGCTCCAACTGGCCGGCGGCGATCAGCCCGTACGCGGCCTGGTGTGCGGTCTGCCGGGTGACGCCCATCCGCCGGGCCGGTTCGGAGACGGTCGCGCTCTCCGGATCCAGCACGGAGAAGAGCTGCACCTGCGCCGGGGACACGGGCGTGCCGCCGGACGCCTCCATGGCGGCCAGCCCCCCCGTCGAACCATCGGCGCCCCACGCCGAGGAGTTGGGAAAGGCTGCGGCGCACCGGTTCCTCACAAGGGACGGAGTCGGGCAAGGGCAACCAGCGAGGGGCGGCGACTTGCCCGCCACCCCCAACCAAGTCAGGCCACCTGACCTTCCCATCCGACGAGGCCGCCCCCGCCCCCACCCCCGGAAAACCCCATGACCATCGAGTACGCCACCCGCTACCGGAAGGCATCACACATACCCGCCGAGCCCGGCACGCCGTACTTCACAGAGAAGGCGGAGGGCGACCGGGCCCACCTCTTCGGCGACCTCATCACCGTCTACACGGGCGGCGAACAGACCGAGAACACCTTCGACTTCTTCACCGTGGAAGGCCCGAAGAGCGACCTCATCCCGGCCCTTGTACACGCCGACACCTACGAGGTCTTCCACGTCACGGCGGGCGCCGTCCGCCTCTTCGTCGAGGACACCGGGGGCCGGCAGCAAGAAAAGCTGCTGACCCCCGGCGACTTCGGCGCACGCGTACCGCATGGAGCGGCACCACAGCCGGGTCGTCGGCGTCACCGCCGGCCCCCGGGGCACGTCCGAGCGGTTCTTCGAACCCCTCGGCGCCCCGCCGACGGGCTCGGCCTGCCGCGCGAGCCCGTCGGCCCGGAGCCCGGGAAGTTCGCCACCGTCCCCGGGCAGTACGACGTCCACTTCCTCCCCGACCACAGGTGGACGACCGGCTGACGGACGCGTCAGGCGAACACAGCCGACGGACACGGCCGACGGGCGCGACTGACGAACGCAGCCGACGGACGCGGTCGACAGACGCGACCGACAGGCGGCGCTCACCCCAAGTGACCTCCGCGAGCGCGGAGTTCCGCAGCAGCCTTGAGATCGCGCAGCCACGCCTCCAGCCCCGTGCGGAGGATCTCGGTGGCCGCAGGCGCGTTCGCCTCCACCTCCGCACCGGCGTGCGTCTCCTCGGTGCTCACCCGGACACCCCCTTGACCGGCGTGAAGTTCCAGACGTGCACGCCGTCGATGCGCAGCCCCTCCCCCACCGCCGGCCCGGTCCACCGCAGGCAGGAACCGCGGCGGAGCTGCTCGACGGTCGAGGTGATCTCCAGACTGGTGGCGGGGGTCGAAGGATTGGGCGGGATCGGCGTCGTCCAGCGGAACGCCGAACCCGTCCGGAACGGGCCGTCGTCGAGCCGCTCCATGCTCGCGACGGCCCCCTGCCAGGACGGCCACCGCTCCACGTCGGTCTGCAGCTTCCAGACGGTGCGCAGCGGCGCGTGGATCACGGCCTCCGTCCGATGGCGGACGACGGCGCGGGGGTCGACGCCTTTCCCCCGGCAGGCGAGGGACCCGGTGGGGCGGGAGGGGGCGGCCCCGGCCGGTGCGGCGGTCGCGCCGAGGACGACGGCGGCGAGGAACAGGGCGGCGGTACGGACACGGGCGCTGATGAAGCCGGACATGGCACTCCCCATGGCAGGACGGATCAGACCGATCGACGAACTAGGGGCTCACACGTTCGTTAGAAGGTATAACGCCACGCGCAGGGAAGGGCAATAGCCGACGTGATACCTTCTAACGGACGCTCAACTCCCCAACTACACCGGCACGGAGGGGCTACAGCGCATGACGGCGGAGGGGAATCAGCCCGTGACGGAGGCAGCCGCAGGCTCCCCCCGCGAGCGCTACCGCGCGCAGGTACGCGCCGAGATCAAGCAGCACGCCTGGCAGCAGATCGCCACGGCCGGCGCCTCCGCGCTCTCCCTCAACGCCATCGCCAAGCGGATGGGCATGAGCGGCCCCGCGCTCTACCGCTACTTCGCCGGCCGGGACGAACTGATCACCGAACTCGTCCGGGACGCGTACCGCGGCCTCGCCGACACGATCCGCGCCGCCTCCGGGGCCGGACCGGCCGGTCCCGCCCACGCTCTGCGCGCCTGGGCTCTGGAGGATCCTCAGCGGTACCTGCTCATCTTCGGCACCCCCGTGCCCGGTTACCGGGCGCCGGAAGACATCACCGGGATCTCCGACGAGATCATGGCCGTCCTGCTCGACGCGTGCGCGCCGCTCGACTCCGAGGACGCGCCAGCGACCCCGTTCGGCGCCCACCTGGCGGAACACCGCGCCTGGGCCGGCGACCACCCCGCCCCGCCCGCCGCCCTCCACCGGGCCCTGGCCCTCTGGACGCGGCTGCACGGCGTCCTGTCACTCGAACTCTCCGGCCACTTCGCGGCCATGGGCTTCGACCCGGCCCTCCTCTACGCGGCCGAACTGGAGGATTCGCTGCGCCCCCGGCCCTGACCCGCCCCGCCCCATCCCTCACCTCACCCATCCCCACCTCACCCCTCCCGCAGCACGCCGCCGACGACCGCCGCGACGGTCCTGCGCACCGCGGCCGCCCCGGGCGGCGGGCCCGTACGGTCGGCGAAGAGCAGGTGCGCCGCCCCGATGAGCGTCGGGGCGAGGACCTCGACGTCGGCGTCGGGCGCGAGCCGGCCGAGTCGGCGCTCGGCGGCGAGGTACGAGGCGAGCACGGCCGCCGCGTCCGTCAGGAGCGGGACACCGGTGGGCCGTTCGCGGCGCAGCCGGGCCCGCAGCCCGTCCCGGGAGGTGACGAGCCCGACGATCGCCACCGCGACCGTCTCGAACAGCCCGGTGAGCGCGTCGGCGAGGCGGCCGGTGAGGTCGCCCGTCCCGGCGGAGGCGCGCAGGACGGCGCCCTGCTCCTCGATCCGCCGGACGCGGTCCAGCACGAGCTCGGCGAGGAACGCGTCGAAGTCCGCGAAGTGCCGGTGCAGGACGCCCTTGGCACACCCCGCCTCGGCGGTGACCGCCCTGCTGGTCAGCGCGGAGGGCCCGTCCCGGAGCAGGACCCGTTCCGCCGCGTCGAACAGCTGCTCCCGCGCATCCCGCATGGCCACGCCCGTCGGCATCGCGCACCATTCCCTTTCCGCTTCCGCTCCGGTCGACCCCCTGACGAGTGGGCGCTCGCCCACTAGAGTGGGCACATGCCCACTCCCTTGCCCGAGGGAGCACATCCCTCACCTCACGCGCCCCATCTTGCCCGCCGCATCGCGGAGTCGTTCGGCATGGACCCCGAGCGCTACGACCGGACGCGCCCCCGCTATCCCGTCGCGCTGATCCGCCGCATCACCGCCGCGAACTCCGGCCACCGCGAGGTACGCGGGCTCCCCGACGCCCTCGACACCCCCGGCACCCTCGTAACCCCCGACGCCCCCGATACCTTCGACGTCCTCGACGTCCTCGACGTCGGCACCGGAACCGGCATCGTCGCCCGGCAGTTCCGCGCGGCCGGCCACCGCGTGCTCGGCGTCGAGGCCGATGACCGGATGGCCGCCTGGGCGCGGCGCGGCGGACTCACCGTGGAGACCGCCACCTTCGAGACCTGGGACCCCGCCGGCCGGGCCTTCGACGCCGTCGTCTCCGGCCAGTCCTGGCACTGGATCGACCCCGCCGCCGGCGCGGCGAAGGCCGCCGAAGCGCTGCGGCCGGGCGGCCGGCTGGCCGTGTTCTGGAACGTGGCCCTGCCGTCGCCCGAGGTGGCGGAGACGTTCGCCGCGGTCTACGAC
Source organism: Streptomyces sp. CA-181903 (assembly GCF_050937075.1). Lineage (NCBI taxonomy): Bacteria > Bacillati > Actinomycetota > Actinomycetes > Kitasatosporales > Streptomycetaceae > Streptomyces > Streptomyces sp. CA-181903. Next base: position 6,260,534 of record NZ_JBNJLY010000001.1, on the reverse strand, counting down.
CGGCTGCTGCCCGGTTCGCTCGCCGCCCGCCAGTGGACGGCCGGCCCCGCCCCTACGAGCCGCTCTGCGCGCGGGCGGCCGACGGCGTCCGGGGCACGGGCGCGTTCGGCCCGCCGGAGCGGTGGCGGTTCGGCTGGGAGCGGACGTACACCCGGGACGAGTGGCTGGATCAACTGCCCACCACGGGCGGCCACACCGGTCTCGCGCCGGAGGTTCTGGAACGGGTGCTGGCCGGCGTCGGCGCGGCTGTCGACGGGATGGGGGGATCGTTCACGCTGCGGTACGCGACTGTGGCGGTCACGGCCAACCGCACCTGACACCTCGCCAACCACCTGCTGCCGCTTGCCGCGCCGACTGAAGATCCACTAAAGTCGGCCGCGTGACTGCCGGGTCGGCCATGTGCCATACACGAGCAGGGTTCCCGGCCTCGGAGTGAGTGCGAGGCGGGTGAGAGCCCCGCCTTCCTTTCCGCGTCTTCCGTTCCACGGGCGCCTGTTGTGGCGCCACCGCGCATCCATGCGCGCATCGTCGCGCATCAGCGAATCCAAGACACGGAGAAACACACCACCCATGCCGAACACACCGCAGCCCTCGCACGCCCCCGGGGGCGAGCCCGTCACGTCCGTCATCCAGCTGAACCACACCGCCATCTACGCCGCGGACCGCCGGCGGTCGGCGGAGTTCCTCGCCGGCATCCTGGGTCTCGAAGTCGGGTCGCCCTTCGGCCCGTTCCTCCCCGTCGACCTCGGCAACGGGGTGACGCTCGACTACTGCGAGAAGCGCGACGAGCCGATCCAGCCGCAGCACTACGCGTTCCTCGTGCCGGAGGAGGGGTTCGACGGCATGATCGACCGGCTGGAGGCGCTGGGGGTCACCTACTACGCCGATCCGCACCACACCGAACCGGGCCGGGTCAACGGCTGGTTCGGCGGCCGCGGCGCGTACTTCGAGGACCCGTCGGGCCACAACATGGAGATCATGACCCGCCCCTACGTCCGCCCGTAGCGGCGGGCCCGACACCGGCTACGCGGATCCCCTTATCTACTCGGGTACCGCGTACTCGACTACCGCTCAGACGCCGGCAGGACGGCGTGGCTCACGCCACATGCCCCACAGCGTGGGCCCGCCGCCCGGCAGCACCATCTCCTCGCGCACGGTGAAACCGAAGTGCTCGTAGACGGGGATGTTGGACTCCTTGGAGGACTCCAGATAGGTGGGCATGCCCGAGGCGTCGGCCTTGGCCAGCCCGGAACGCAGCAGGGCGGACCCCTGTCCCTGCCCCTGGACGGCCGGGTCGGCACCGATCAACGCCAGGGACCAGTGCGGCTCCTGGGGCGTGTGCCGGGCGGCCGTCTCGACGGCCTCGCCGAACAGCCCGGCCCGGTCCCCGAGCAGCGCCACCAGCTCCTGAATGGTCTCCGCATCAGGCACAGCCTTCTCCTGCGCCTCCGGCGCCACCCAAAACGCGGCGGCGTCCGCGGTGCGCTCGCACACACCGTTGAGCACGTACTGCCGGCTGAAAATCGTCGAGAAGTAGGCGGTCAACGACGCCTCGCGCGAGGATTCCTCGGGGAAGAACCAGCGCATCATCGGGTCGTCGTCGAAGGCACGGGCCAGACAGCGGCTGATCGAATCGGCATCGTCGATGACCGCCGCCGTCGGCGTGTTCGTTATCGGCATACGTGCATTGTGCATCCAGCGATCTTGGTCGCTGGGACGGGGGTGCCACTTCGCAGGACGGGCCGACGCATCACCCCCGTCGCGTGCTTGAGGGCAAGCGGGCGAGGCCGCTTTCGCCCGAGGCACGAGCCCTCCCGCGGAAACGGTGGAAGAGCGGGGCAAGGGCGACGAAAACCGCACCGCCACAGGCTCGTTATGTCGAGCTCACCGCACCGAAGCGGCCCGCTCGGTGAGCTGCCGGGCCCCGACCCGCCGCCGGCCTCGCCACCGGCCCCGACGGTCACCTGAACGAGCGATGTTCACCCCACTCCCCCGGCGTCACACTCGGAGGCGGGCGGTGCGCATCCGTACGCATCGCAGGGTGAAGGAGGACCGTGATGTCCCTTGTGACGAAACGTGGTTGGTCCGCCGCCGGCGCGGCGGCCCTGCTCCTGGCCGCCACGGCCGCGCTGCCGGCCACCGCGGGCGGCGCCGCCGCCGCCCGCGCCGCTCCCGCTCCGCTGGCGACCGTCAACTGCGCGGGTTCGATCACCGTGAACGTGCACCCCGCCAACGGCGCCGTGGACGGCAAGAGCGGCAGCGGCTTCCGCTGTGCGACGCCCGATCAGTCCTTCCCGGCCGTGCTGACGATCTCCGGCTCGGTGACCGCCAGTGGCGATCTCTTCTTCACCACGAGAACCACCGACAGCCTCAAGCGGTCGGACACCGGCCAGGTCATCCGCTTCTCCATCGACCGCCGCTTCGACCGGGGCAACCCCGGAGCCTCCGGCAACGCCACCGAACGCGGCTCCGGCGGCCAGGCCAACGACTCCGGGACGGGCCTCTTCGGCACCGGGACGGGCCTGGTCACCTTCGTCATCAACAGCAACTACCTGCTCGACGTCCACACGTGAGGTCGGGGCCCGGGCACCCTCCCCGGGCACGACCGGCCCCCTCACCCTCACCCCGCCGCGACGGCCCCCTCACCCCGGCACAGCCGCCCCCTGCCCCCGCCCGGCCGCCACCTCCCGCAGCAACTCGGCGGCCACCCGAGCCCCGTCCCCCCGGACAGTCCCCGCCACCGCCCGCGCCCGCGCGCCGGTTTCGGGTGCCAGCGCCGTGTCGAGCGCGGCGGACAGCGACTCGGCGGTCGGTGCCGGCCCGCCGTGGCCGTGCACCGCGCCGATGCCCAACTCGGCGACGCGGGCACCCCAGTAGGGCTGGTCCGCGATCAGCGGAACCACCACCTGCGGCGCTCCGGCCCGCGCCGCCGTCGTCGTGGTGCCCGCGCCGCCGTGGTGCACGACGGCGGCCACCCGGCGGAACAGCGCCTGCTGGTTGACCTCGCCGACGACGAAGCAGTCGTCGGCGTCGTCCACCGCGGCCAGGCCGGCCCAGCCGCGGCCGAAGAGGACGCGGCGCCCCCGCGCCCGGCACGCCTCGACGGCCACCCGGGCGATGCCCTCCGGGGCGTGCGCGGCCATGCTGCCGAAGCCCACGTACACCGGCGGCTCGCCCGCGTCCAGGGATTTTTCCAGGTCGTCCGGGAGCGGGCGGTCGTCGGGCAGGATCCACGGGCCCGTCCGCACGGGGTCGTAGTCCGTCATGCCCTCCGACGGACACAGCGTCGGGTCCGCCGCGAGCCACGGCCGGCCGGTGAAGACGTGGTCGCGGACGTTGTCGACGGGCGGCAGGCCGAGCGCCGCCCGGTGGGTGGCGAGCGCCTCGCCGTAAAGGGCGTTCACGCGCTCGGCGTCCTGCCGCCAGAGCACGCGGAGGTCGGTCTCGCCCTCGGGGACGGCGTGCCGGGCCGCGCGCCGGGGCGGAAGTGGGGCGACGGCAGCCCGAAGAGGTGCAAGCTCGCGTACACGTAGCCGATGCCGAGCTTTTCGGCCACGTCCCGCGCCCCCGCCGGCATCAGGCCGGTGGCCAGGATGACGTCACAGCCCTCGGCCGCCGCGGTGAGCGCCTCGAAGCGGGCGGCGACGAGCGCGGGGGCGAGCCGGAACGCGTCCTCGCGCGTCGGCGGCCGGGTGCCGGACACCACCGGCCGTACCGCCGGCCCCATCGGCACCACCTGCGCCCCGGCCCGCTCCAGCAGCACCGCGAACTCCCTGTCCGGCGGCGCACAGACGCGCGCCTCCCCACCGATGTCCCGCACCGCGGCCGCCAGTCCCGCGATCGGTTCGACGTCCCCGCGTGATCCCCATGTCGTGAGCAGCACTCGCATGTCCATGGCCCCCATGTCCGTTCGATCCGGCTTCGGCCGCTGATTGTGGGGGCTGGTAGGGGTCTTGCCGCAAGCCCCCTGGTGGGTTATATGTTGAGAGTGGCGAGGAGTGTCCTTTCTCCACGCCTTCATTCCCTTCCCCCCTGCGCGTCGCTGTCGAGTGTCAGCCGTGCTCCGGCCCGCGCCGCCGAGCGAGCCCCAGGTCGAGGGCGGTCTCCAAGTGAGTGGTGTGGCCGGTGGTCAGGAGGATCAGCACGCCGCCCTGGATGCCGGCTGGCAGGGCCGCCGGCCTCGCGGTCTGCGTCCGCCCCGGGCGCGAAGTCGCCCGCCTCCCGCGTGCGACGGATGCCGGCGGCGAGCTGCTCCTGCCACTGCCGCAGCAGTTCGCCGGCCACGGTCCGCTGGGCCCCGCCGGCCGCGCCGGCCTCCTTCGCGGCTCGGGGCTGCCGTGCTGTTCCATGCGGATCGCGTGCGTGGGTGGTGACGCCTTTCTACGGCGGGCGGCCCCGAAGCCGGGGGGAACGACCAGACCGTAGGCAGGCGAAACTGGACCGGCAAGGCCAAGTCCGCGCCGCTTCCGCAGGGGAGAGAACGCCCGGGACCGCACGTCGACGTCCCCGACTCGAAGAGTCCCCGACTTCAAGGTGCCCCGGCTTGAAGAGTCCCGACTTCGAAGCACCCCGGCTTGAAGCCCCCCACGTCAAAGCACCCCGGCTTGACGACCTTGCCCGACAGGACGGCGACGACATCCGGCCCGGTCAGCGACGCGAACGATCCGCCCGCCGCTGCCGCAGGACGGTGATCGTGCGCTCGCACCAGTCGCGGTTGCCCTGTTCGAAGGCGAGGCCGCGCAGGCAGGTGAGGTACGGGCCGACGCGGTCGCCGTGGCGGAGGAAGTCCTCCTCCGTGCGGTCACCGCGCATGCCGGCCAGCAGTCGGCCGAAGAGATCGATCTTGGCTTGGGCGAAGGCGGCCCGCTCGGCGAGTTGGACGATCAGCGCGTCGGTGCCGACCTCGTCGGCGGCCTGGACCTTGACGAGCAGATCGTCGCGGATGAAGGAGGGCTTCGCGGAAGCGGCCGCGAACGCCTCCAGTTCGGCGCGCCCGTCCTCGGTCACCCTGAAGAGCCGCTTGGTGGGGCGGGTTTCCTGCACCACCTCCCGGCCCGCCACGAGCCGGTCCTTCTCCAGGCGGCTCAACTCGGCGTAGACCTGCTGCGGTTTGGCGTGCCAGAAGTTCGCCACGCCGAGGTCGAACGCCTTGGTCAGCTCGTACCCGCTGAGTTCCCCCTCCAGCAGGGCCGCCAGCACGGCGTGCCGTAGCGCCATCGGGTCGCCTCCTCCGTCTCCGCGCCGATGCCCCTGTCGCGGGGCGCGTGAGCATGGTACTCATGAACATGAGTAATCACATTCATGAGTACCGGGAGCGTGAGCCAGGCATGACCACCGCCGAACGATTCCGCGCCGCCGTCGACAACCGCGACCTGGCGGCCCTGGACGACCTGTTCACCGAGGACATCCGCTTCTACAGCCCCGTCAAGTTCACTCCCTTCGAGGGCAAACCGATGGTGCTCCGCCTCTTCGGCGTCCTCCTGCGCACCTTCCAGGACTTCCGCTACATCGGCGACCACACGGGCACCGCGCACACCAGCGCCGACGGCACCCCGGCCCCGTCGGCGGTGCTGCTCTTCCGCGCCACGGCGGGCGGCAAGGAGATCCACGGGATCGACCTGCTGCACTTCGACGAGGACGGCCGGATCAAGGAGTTCACCGTCATGGTCCGTCCCCAGTCGGCGGTCCTCGCGCTCGGCGAGGCGGTCCACACCGGCCTGGTCGCGGATGCCGGCCGGTAGGCCCCCCGAGCGACCCCGACGCGTTCAGACCGCGCAACCCGCCGTGCAACCCCGCCCGCCGGCCTCGAGCCCCTCTTCGAGCGCGCTCTCGACGACATTATGGCCGCTCTGGGCGTCGCGGACGTACCCGCACCTCGCAGGTGTGGCCCTCGTGCGGCTGGTCGTTGAACTGCCAGGACAGGCCGTAGCGGTTGACGGGCGGGCTGGGGATCACCTGCTCCCAGGCGGCGTCGGCGTCGCTCGTGACGTCGCGCCACTGCGGGTCGTAGTCGTGCGCGCCGAAGACCTTCGGCCAGGTCACGGTCACGCCCTGCCCGGTGCCGTCGAACGTCGGCGTCTCCGGGGCGGCGATGTCGTACGGCATGACGGCCCCGGGTTCCTTGGGGGCCTCGGCACCGATGCCGAACCGGTCGTGCAGGGCGGTCCCGAAGGCGCGGGCGATGCGGTACTCGCCGAGCGCGTTGGGGTGCAGCCCGTCGTAGGTGGACGCGCAGGTGGTGGCGTTCGGGTCGCAGCCGTAGGCCCCGTCGAAGTCGACGAGCACGATCGGGGAGGCGCCGGTGGACCAGGTCGGGACCGCCTTGGCGAGGGTGCCGTGTGGTAATCGGTGGTGCGCTGGGGCAGTTGGGGGTTGGCCGAGCCGAGTGTGGTGCGGTGGGGCACGTTGGCCACGACGATCCGCACGTTCGGGTTGACCGTCCGGCCGTTGTCGATGAGACGTTTCATGGTGGGGACGAGGTCGGCCCCTGCCCCGGGCCATCCGATGTCGTTGAAGCCGAGTTCGACGAGGAGCATGCCGGGGAGTTGCTCGCGTTCCTTGAGCCCGTTCATGACGGAGGCGATGGTGTCGGCGCTCCGGCCGAGCTGCCGGCCCCACATCGCGTAGTGCGCCGCGCCGTTCGCGAGGAACGCGGAGGGCGTGTCGGAGGCGTACGCCCCGGTGAACTCGGCCGGGTCCGGCTCCCCCTGGTCCGGCTTGGGCCTCCCCAGGGACGGCGGGACGGGCGCGTGCGGTTCGTCCGGTTTCGTGGTCCCGTTCAGCGCGACGAAGTTCACCGGCACCCGCCGGCCGCGCATCCACTCCCAGTGCCAGCCCCTGCCCGAAAACCCCTGTTTGTTCCTTGGTTTCGGATGTGAGCGGCCTCCTCACAGCCGTATGAAGACCACCCCGGCGCTGAAACCGCTGGCCAAGCCGATGAGGGCGACGGTGTCGCCCGGTTGGACGCGGTCGCTGTCGAGGGCGGTGACCAGTTGCAGGGGAAGGGAGGCGGAGGCGGCATTGCCGTGCTCGACCACGCTGGGCAGGCAGCGGTCGGGGGGCAGGCAGAGCGTTTCGATGACTTCCAGGTACTGCGGGTACGTCGTCTGGTGAAAGGCGATGAAGGCGCTGCGGCGAGCGGTTTCGGCCTCCGGCCCGAGGCGGTCGCCGACCAGTGACAGCGTGCCGAGGGCGGCGTCGCGGAGCAGGTCGCCGTGGAGGTGGACGTACAGGTGCTCGGGATCGGTCGTGCGGGGGTGCATGGTGCCGCCCGCGTTCACGGTGCAGGCGCGCCACGTGCCGGAGTCGGCGAAGAACGCGGTGGCGAGCACACCGGGTCCGTCGTCGGCCGCGGGGGCCGAGGTGAGCAGGAGGGCGGCGCCCGCGTCGGACAGGGTGTACCCGAGCAGGGCCCGGAGGAACGTCGTGCGGTCGGGGACGTTCCAGCGGGCGTACAGGGTGGGGGCCTCGCCACAGGCGATCAGGACCGTCCGGTACCGGCCGAGTTCGATGAATGCGGAGGCGATCTCGATGCCGTTGAGGACGCTGTTGCAGGCGTTCTTCACGTCGAAGACCGGGCACGCGGCGCCGAGTTTGGAGGCGACGACGTGCGCGGTGGCGGGTTCGACGAGGTCCTGGCAGCAGGAGGCGAACAGCAACAGGTCCACATCGCCGATGGCCGCTCCCGCGGCGTGGAGGGCCTTGTCGGCGGCGGCCACGGCGAGATCGGACGCCTGCTCTTGCCCGGCCTTCTCGTGGACGCCGCGTACGCCGGTGAGGTCCTCCAGCAGACCGACGGGCGGTGTGAAGGCGCTGCCCGCCGCGGCGATGCGGGCCCGCGCCTCGCCCATGGTGCGGTACCGGGAAGGGAGGTGAACAGCGGTGGCCAGCAGTCGGGCACGCGTGAGGGATTGCACCCCGTCACCGTACGAACGGGAGGGAGAAAACCAATGCATCATCTCATTTTTCGCTTGAACGAAGTAAGTACGGCATTGATGTACGGATAGATGGCTGTGCTCCCTTTGGGAAGGATGTCTGGGGATCCGGACTCGCAAGGGGGCTGCCGGGATGGGGAAGAGGGACCGGCGGATCGCCGTGATCGGCGTCGGCTGCCGTCTGCCGGGAGGACTGGCGAACCTGGCCGAGCTGTGGGAAGCCCTAATGCTGGGACGGGACTTGATCGGCGAGATGCCGGAGGACCGCTTGCCCGTGGCACGTTGGGTGGACCCCGGGCCCCAGCGGGCGGGCCGGAGTTACACGGCGGCAGGCGGCTTCCTTCCCGACATCGCCGGGTTCGACGCCGGGTACTTCGGCATCGCCCCGGTCGAGGCGGCGTGCATGGATCCCCAGCAGCGCCTGTTCCTGGAGTTGGCGGTCGAGGCACTGGACGACGCGGGCATCCCGGCCCGGTCGCCGGCCGGGACGCCCGCCTCGGTCTTCGTCGGCGTGTCCGACAACGGCTACGCCCGGCTCCAGTCCCGTCTCAGGAACGCCGTGACCCCCTACAACGTGAGCGGGGGCGCCCTGTCGGTCGTCGCCAACCGCCTCTCGCACCGCCTGGACCTGCGCGGCCCGAGCATGGTGATCGACACCGCCTGCTCCTCCGCCCTGGTGGCCCTGGACCGCGCCTGCCGCCACCTGTCGGACGGGACGGAGGGTACGGACGGCGCGGACGGCGCGGCCAGCAAGCATGGCAAGGAGGGCACGGGCCGCATCGCCATCGCCGGTGGCGTCAACATCCTGGTGGCCCCCGACGGCTTCGTCGGCTTCTCCGCCGCCGGGATGCTGTCGCGGCGCGGCCGGTGCGCCGCGTTCTCCGCCGAGGCGGACGGCTTCGTACGGGCCGAGGGCGGCGGCGTCGTCGTCCTCAAACGGCTGGCCGACGCCGTCGCCGACGGCGACCGGATCCACGCGGTGATCGCCGGCACCGGAAGCAACTGCGACGGCCGCACCATGGGCCTGGCGCTGCCCAGTTCCCGAGCCCAGGAGGCGCTGCTGCGCGAGGTGTACGAGCAAAGTGGCGTGGCCCCCGACGACCTGGTCTACTTCGAGGCGCACGGCACCGGCACCCTCGTCGGAGACCCGGCCGAGGCCGGCGCCGTCGGCCGCGCCCTGGGACGGCTCCGCCGCGACGGGCCCCTGCCGATCGGCTCGGTCAAGTCGAACCTGGGCCACCTGGAACCCGCTTCCGGCATGGCGGGACTGTTCAAGGCGCTGCTCGTGCTGAAGCACGGCACGGCCCCGAAGTCCCTGCACGCGCACCCCCTCAATCCCGACATCGACTTCGACGGCCTGGGCCTTGCGCCGACCGTCGAACCCGTCGCCCTCGCCCTGCACGCCCGAGCGGCCGTAGGCGTCAACTCCTTCGGTTTCGGCGGTGCCAACGCCCACGCCGTGCTCACCCTGCCGCCCGCGCCCCCTCCCGCCGAGCCGGTCGCCGGGCCCGCGAGGCGGCTTCCGGTCACGGTCTCGGCCGGCTCCGCCAAGGCGCTGAGGGAAGCGGCGGCCCGGATGGCCGCACGGATCAGGGAGAGCGGCCCCGAGGACTTCTACGACCTGGCCCACACCGCCACCCGCCGCCGCACACTCCATCCGCACCGCGCCGTCGTCCTGGCCGACAACGCCCAGGAGGCGGCCGGGGAACTGGACCGGCTCCTGGCCGGGGAACCGGCCGCGGGAGCCACCGGGCGCGTGCCGGAACGGACCGGTGTGGTGTACGTGTTCTCCGGCAACGGCTCCCAGTGGCCCGGCATGGCCGCCGACCTGTTGGCCTCCGACCCCGTGTTCCGCACGGCCGTCGAGGAGACGGACGCCGCCCTCGCCGGGCAGCTGGGCTGGTCGGTGGCGAGCGAGCTCACCTGCCCCGACGCGTCCCGGTGGGACCGTACGGAGGTCGTGCAGCCGCTGCTGTTCACCGTCCAGCGGGGGCTGGCGGCCGTCCTCGCCGCGCACGGCCTGGCCCCGCGGGCGGTCCTCGGGCACAGCGTCGGCGAGGTGGCCGCCGCCCACGCGGCCGGGGTGCTCAGCCTGGAACAGGCCGCCCTGGTCATCGCGGAGCGGGGCCGCGCGCAGGCCCCGACCGCGGGACGCGGCCGGATGGCGGCCGTCGGGCTTCCCGAGGAAGCGGCCCGCGAAGAGCTGGCCCGCCACGGGGGCGCCCTCGAACTGGCCGGCATCAACAGCGACCGCGACGTCACGGTCGCGGGATACCCCGAAGCGCTGGCCGCGCTGGGCGCCGAACTGACCGCCCGGGGCGTCTACTTCAGCGACCTCGGCCTCGACTACGCGTTCCACAGCCGTGCCATGGACCCCGTGGCCGACCCCCTGTGCTCGGCCCTGGCCGGGCTGGCCCCCGCCGCCGGACACATCCCCTTCTTCTCCGCCGTCACCGGAACGCTCCTCCCCGGCGAGGAACTGACCGCCGAGTACTGGTGGCGCAACGTCCGCGAACCGGTCCGCTTCGCCGAGGCGACCGCCCACGCCCTGCGGCACGGGGCGGGCATCCTCGTCGAGATCGGCCCGCACCCCGTCCTGTGCCCCTACCTGCGCCGCACGGAAGCCGTCCGCGTGCCCACCCTCCACCGCGGCGCAGACGGGCCGAGGGCCGTCGCCGCCGCCGTCGCCGCCCTCGTCGCGGCCGGCGCGGACGTCGACTGGCCCGTCCACTTCCCGCGCCCCGGCCGGGTGGTCGACCTGCCGTCGTACCCCTGGCAGCGCCAACGGCACTGGAACGGCACGCCGGCCGACTGGATCCGCAGCAGCGGCACGGGCCGCTGTGACCACCCCCTCCTCGGGGAACGGCTGCCGGGCCCGCACCGGTTGTGGGAGAACACCATCGAACCCCAGCTGGTGCCCTGGCTCGGCGACCACCGCCTCGACAAGGCCGTGGTGGTGCCCGCGGCCGGATACGTCGACATGGCCCTGGCGGCCGGGCGGCGGAGCCTGGAGGGCCCGGCGGAGGTACGGCACCTGGAGATCACGCGGCCGTTGGCCGTCCCCTGGCCGGACCCCGGTGACATGCGCGTGCAGACGACGGTGTCGTGCGACGACGGAGCCCTGGTCATCGGCACCAGCGAGGGCGGCGGCCGTGAATGCCATCCGGTGGTCCGGGCCCGGGTGCGCGCCCTGCTCGGCCGGCCCCCGGCAGCCACCGCGCCGGAGGAGGTGAGGTCCCGCTGCCCGGAGACGACCGACGCCGACACCCACTACGCGGCCTGCCGGGCCGCGGGAATCGCCTACGGGCCGGCGTTCCGGCTGCTGCGCGAACTGTGCGTCGGGAACGGGGAGACGCTCGCCTCGTACCGGTACGAGGGCCCGGACGACGACTACGAGGTGTTCCCCCGGTGCTGGACGCCGCCTTCCAGGCCGGTGCCCCGCTGCTGCGGGACCGCGCCACGACGGGAGCCCCCTACCTGCCGTGCGGTCTTTCGGGCATCCGCGTGTGGCGGGCACCCGGCCCGTCCGGTCTCGTCCACGTACGCGAGCGCGGCGCGGTCGAGCCCGAGGTGTGCTGGGACATCACGGTCATGGACGAGGACGGCACGGTCGCCGTGGAGGTCGAACGGTTCCGCCTGCGCCGGATGCCGGACGGCCGTACGCCGTTGAGCGTGCAGCGGACGGTCCTGCGGGCCGCCCCCCGGGCCCACGACGGCGACGACGCACCTCATCTGCCCCCAGCCGTCGACATCGTCGCGGCGACGGCTCCCCGGGCCGAGACTCTGGCCGCCGTCTGGCGGGAGGCCGGCCACGACCGGGCCGTCAGGGAACGCCGCGACATCATCGCCCGCTGCTCCACGGCCGTCCTCGCGGGCTTCCTGGCGGACCCCGCCGATCCGTTCACCGTGCCGGACCTGGTCGAAGCGGGACTGCTGCCCCAGCACCGCCGGCTCGTCAGGACCACCCTCCCGCTCCTCGAAGAACAGGGGCTCGCACGCTCCCACCCCGACGGGCGGTGGCAACTGCTGACCGCACCCGGCCCCCTTGCCGAACCCCTGCGGGAACTCCTCGCCGGCCACCCCGCCGGCAGCGTCGAGAACGGGCTCGTCGCCCGCCACCTGCACCACATGCCCGGCATCCTGCGCGGGACCGACGACCCCGTGGAGCTCCTGTCCTCCGACACGGTCCGCTTCCGGCAGTTCTACGAACTCGGCGCGCACTCCCGGTTCACCAACGTCCTGACCCGCATCCTCCTGGAGGAGATCGTCCGGCTCCGGCCGGCCGGCCGCCCGCTGCGGATCCTGGAGATCGGCGCCGGGACCGGCGGACTCACCGCCACCGTGCTCCCCGTGCTCCCGGCCGACCGCACCCACTACACCTTCACGGATGTCTCGACGTCCTTCCTGACCCCCGCCGAACACCGGTTCACCGACTACGACTTCGTCGAGTACCGCACCTTCGACCTCAACGCCCCCGCCGCAGAGCAGGGCCTGCCCGAGAACGCCTTCGACGTCGTCCTGGCCGCCAACGCCCTGCACACCGCGGCGGACCTGGCCACCGCCCTGCACCATGTCAGGCGGTTGCTCGCGCCGGACGGCCGGCTGCTCGCCGCGGAGGCGCACGACACGCTCATGCTCGCCACGGTCTTCGGAACCCTCGACACTTTCTGGAACCGCTCCGACCGCGAACTGCGCCCGGACTGCGTGTTGCTGGACCGCGAGCAGTGGCCGCCCTTGCTCCGGCGATGCGGGTTCACCGATGTCGCCCGGGCCGGGGGCGAGGAAGGCCCGTGGCACAGCGCCTTCTCCGTCCTCGTCGCAGCCGCCGACGGCCGGACGGCCGTGCCTCCCGCCCTGCCGGAACCGGCGCCCGACACCGTCTGGACGATCGCCGCCGAGGACCCGTCCGAGGAGCAGCCGGCCCGCGACCTGGCGGCGCTCCTCGGAGACGCCACCGTCACCACGCTCGACGCGGTCGGGGACGTGCTTCCGCGGAACGCCCATACGGCCGTCACGGTGCTGCTGTTCGCCGAACCCGAGGAGGACCCCGAACGCGTCGTCGCGCGCACCACACGCCGCGCGGCCGCGCTGCGGTCCCTCGTCGCGGCCCGGGACCGGCTCCCCGGTGCCACACAGACCAGGACGTGGCTCGTCACGCGCCCCACCGGGCTGCTGCCCGCTCCCGAACGGCCCGCCCATCCGGGCGACGCGCCCGTCTGGGGAGCGGCCCGGGTCCTCGCCAACGAGCGGCCCGACCTGAACATCCGCCGGATCAGCCTCGATCGCGGCGACGACGCGTCCGCCGACGCCCTGCGCCTGGCCCACGAGCTGCTCGGCCCCGACGACGAGGACGAGATCGTCCTCACCCGTGAGGGCCGCTTCGTCCCCCGGGAAACCGAACACCCCGCGAGCGAGCCGCCCACACCCGACCGGCCGGCTCCCGCTCCCGACTCCGCACCCCTTGACCCTCCTTCTGCCGCTTCCGCCTCCGGCCCGACGGACGGCTTCGTTCTGTCGGTGCGCGATCCGGGGCTGTCCTACCGGTTCGTCTGGACCCGGCACCCCCTGCCGCGTCCCGGGCCAGGGCAGGTCACGGTCGCCGTCGAGGCCGTGGGCCTCAACTACCGTGACACCTTGCAGGCCAACGGCCTGCTGCCCTCCGAGGTCGTCGAAGGCACCCCCTCGGAACACGGACTGGGGCTGGAATGCTCGGGCACCGTCACCGCGACGGGGCCCGGTGTCACCACGTGGGCGCCGGGCGACAGGGTTTTCGGTCTCTGCGCTTCGGCGCTCGCCTCGCACGTCGTCGTCGACGCCCGGGCTCTCATGCGCATTCCGGACGGCATGGGGTTCACCGATGCGGCGACCCTGCCCGTCGTCTTCGGTACCGTCCACTACAGCCTCTCCCACCTGGCCCGTCTCGCCCCCGGGGAGACCGTGCTGGTCCACGGCGGCGCCGGCGGGATCGGCCTGGCCACCCTGCAGTACGCCCGCCTCACCGGCGCCGAGGTCATCGCCACGGCGGGCAGCGAGGCCAAGCGCGACCTGGTGGCGGCCCTCGGCGCCGACCACGTCCTCGACTCCCGCACCCTGGACTTCGTCCCCCGTGTCAGGGAGCTGACGGGCGGCCGCGGTGTCGACGTGGTCGTCAACTCGCTCAGCGGCCAGGCCATCGCCCACAGCCTGGAACTCCTGCGCCCGGGCGGCCGCTTCATCGAACTGGGCAAACGCGACATGCTGGAGGACAAGCACCTCCCCCAGCGCCCCTTCCTCCGCAACCTCGCCTACTTCGGCGTGGATCTCGCCGGCCTCACCGCCGACCCCCGGTCCTCGCGACCCCACGTCGCCGAGATCGCACGGAGGATCCGTGCGGGCGACTACCGGCCGCTGCCCCACGTCGCCTACCCCGCCGCCCGCGTCCACGAGGCGTTCCGGCTCCTCCAGCACTCCCGGCACACCGGAAAGGTCGTCGTCCGCTTCGACCCCTCGGACGAGCCCGTGCCCGTCCGCCCCACCCTCGTTCCCCCCGCCCTGGACCCGGAAGGCACCTACCTCGTCACCGGCGGACTCGGCGGATTCGGCGCGGCGACGGCCGCGTGGCTCACGGACCTCGGCGCCCGCCACCTCGCCCTCGTCAGCCGCCGCGGCGAGACCGCGCCCGAAGCGGCAGCGGTCCTCGACCGGCTGGCACGTCGCGGCGCCACCGCCACCCCGTACGCCGCCGACGTCACCGACGAAGCGGCCGTGCGGGAAGTGATCGCCGCGGTGGACGCCACGGGCCACCCCCTGCGCGGGGTGGCCCACTGCGCCATGCACCTGGACGACGCCGCCTTCACCGACCTCACCGACGAACGGTTCGCCGCGGTCCTATCGGTCAAGGCGGCCGGCGCCGCCGTCCTGCACCAGCTGACCGCCGACCGGGAACTCGACCTCTTCCTCCTCCACTCGTCGATGTCCGCACGCGTGGGGAACCCGCACCAGGCCGCCTACGCCGCCGGCAACAGCTACCTGGAGGCCCTCGCCCGCGCCCGCCGGCACACGGGACGTCCCGCCGCGGCCGTCGCCTGGGGAGCCATCGCCGAAACCGGCTACGTGGCCCGCAACGACCTGCACGAGACCCTGGCCGCGGTGGGCATGGAACCCGTGGCACCCGGCCTCGCGCTCCAGGCCGCGTCAAACGCCCTCGCGGCCGGCATGGACGTGGCCGGCATCAGCACGTTCACCTGGTCCCGGGCGCGCCGCGTGCTGCCCACCCTGTCGGCCCCGCGGTTCTCCCTGGTCATGCCCGCCCACGCGGACGTCCTGGACGACCGGCGCGAAGAGACCCTCCGCGCGCTGGCCGGCATGCCACCCGACGAAGCCGTCCGCGCCATCACCGACCTCCTGGGCCACCAGCTCGCCGCCATCCTGCGCACCGACCCCGCCGAGCTCACCCCCGACCGGCAATTGACCGAGGTGGGCATCGACTCCCTCATGGTCGCCGAATTCCTCGTACGCTCCCGCGAGTACTTCGACATCCACCTCACACCCGCCGAACTCCTCAACAGCGGCGGCACGCTCACGCATATCGCCCGGCTCGTCCACCAGCGTCTGACCGCGCGCGGCGGATGAACCACGCGCCGGCCATCCGGCTCGGTTACGCGGACGCTGCTGCGGCAGCGGTCGCGGCCACCGGACTCGAAGACGCTGGGACTCGCCCCCTCACCCGCTCAACGCCCGCCCTCTGACGGCTTCAAGGAAGGCGGACCAGGCGGGGGCCGGGAGGGCGAGGTGCGGCCCGGAGGGCCGTTTGCTGTCGCGGACGGGGACGGCGCCGTCGGCGCGGCGTGCTACTTCGACGCATTCTTGGGCGTCTTCGTTGCTGTAACTGGACTTACGCCACTTGGTGTTGGGTATTCGCGGCGCACCTCTCATGAAT
The DNA here is from genome assembly GCF_050937075.1 of Streptomyces sp. CA-181903. NCBI lineage: Bacteria > Bacillati > Actinomycetota > Actinomycetes > Kitasatosporales > Streptomycetaceae > Streptomyces > Streptomyces sp. CA-181903. The sequence continues at coordinate 6,244,682 of NZ_JBNJLY010000001.1, read as the reverse complement.
AGCGCTCCTTCAGCTCTTTTTCGACCAGACGGTATGAGTCATACGGCGAGAGCGCCGTCGCCATCAGAAGCTCGAAAGACTGTTGCGCCCGGGCTACGTCCTTCGGGTCGCTGAGCAAATAGCCCCTGGGGACCCCGTCCACGTGCGCCACGTCGGCGCCCTCATCGAAGCACAACAGACCGAACGGTGAGCAGCACCCGTGGTAGACGCCCTGCGCCTCCGGCAGGATTTGCAAGACATGCGGTGGTGTGGCCTCCAGCTCCAGAAGCCTCTCAAGCTGCCCCCGCATGACATCCGGCCCTCCGATCATCCGGCGCAACACCGAATGTTCGAGGATGATCCACAGCTGCGGCGGGTGGTCACGCGTGAGGATTCGCTGTCGCTCCATGCGCGCAGCGACAAGCTCCTCGGGGTTCCGACTCCGGCCAGTCGCCATGATCGCCCGAGCGTATTCCTCCGTCTGCATGATCCCCGGGACGAGAGTGAGATGGAACCGCTTGATGACCGCCGCGACTCCTTCCAGGCGCACGTACTGCCGGAAGGCTTCCGGGAATTCGCATCTGAGCACGAAGGCCGCGAGGCGCGAGAAGCGCCCGTGCGCGTCCGGGAACAGCCGGTCACATGCCTCGCCGAACTCCGGCGACGGAACCCGGTCCCCCGATTCGATCTTCGCGACGAGCGAGTACCCGCAGAACGCCTCCTTGCCCAAGTCGTGCCGAGAGATCCCCAACCGATCCCGCTCCAGGCGTACTTCCTCACCGAAGTGCTCCAGCGGAGTGTTCGGCCCCTCACCCTCATCCGTGTGCACGTCAACCCCCTAGATCGGTGGACGATCAAGCACGTCCAAGCCACCCGTCTGTTCAGCGCACAAGCGCAAGGCGACTCTAGAGGCACGGACAGTGAACACCGAGAGGTTTCCCCCCATGGCCTGTACCCCCGAACACGCTCGCGAAATCTACGCACCCCTGATCGGCGAACTCGTGTGGGACGCCGCCCGGAAACGCGTCGGCGAGGTCATGGACCACCGGTGGTCGCTGTACCAACTCCGGCCGCCGGGAGGCGGGATCGAGTGGCACGCGATGCCGGAGAGCATCCGGTCGCTGCCGGCGGCCGCGCGGGCGCGCTACGGGGGGAAGCGATGACGGCGCCCGCCCACCCCGCCGGGGCGGGGCAGGCGTACAGCGCGCGCTGTGCGGAGTGTGCGCGCATCAAGGCCGCGTACTACGCGGCGTCGCAGGCGGGCGACCGCAAGACGGCCGTCGCGCTGACGGTCGAGATGGGCCGCCACCAGAGGGCGACACACGCGTGAGGGAACCGACGCCGGCCGCCAACTGCCGCCACCCTGCGGCCGGTTGGACGGATTCCGGGCACGCGATCGTCTGCACCGCGTGCGGGGTGCGCCGTTTCCCGGACTACGCGGCCCTGTGGTGGCCGGCCCGGGAGTACCGGGCGGCGGGCCCGTACCGGCCCCGGGGCGGCCCCCGGGCCCAGGTCGCGACGCCGGGCGCGATCCCGGCCCGGGGTGAGACCGACCGGAAGATGGATCACTTGAGGCGGCGCGTCGTGGGCCACTGACCCCAGCGGTAGTGAACAGCGTCGTGGCAGACCAGCATGCGGAGAGTGACGAGTGCCGCGGCCAGGGTGGAGGTAGAACGCGACGACGACGCTGTTCTGCTCGGTGCGGCGTCGTAGCGGGCATCAACGGCAACCGGCGTCGGGGGACATCGGTACAGCGGTTGGCGCCGAGAACAGTCACGGTCAGGGCGTGAGCGTGCTGACGCGGTTCTCGTACTCGCGGCGGGCCGTGCGCCGGGCCGGGAAAGCCGGGGCGCCCTGGCCGCCGTCGAGCGGTCGGCAGAGGGCGAGGAGCCGGCGGTGCACGGCGGGGGCGGCGGTGACGCGCCGGTACAGCCCTGGCCCCGCCGTACGACGTGCCGGGCCTGTCGAGGGTGACCGGCACCTCCGCGGCCTGGGCGTCGTCGGAGCCGACGGGGTGCTCGGGCAGGAGGTCCGTGACGGCCGTGCGGATGACGCCCCGGCCGACGCCGTGGTCGCGGGGAGGGTGGCGAGCGGTGCGGGCCGAGACGCTGGGTACCCGCCATCCGACCCGTCGGCCGGTCCGGTCGGCGGATGGGCCAGAAGGAGGAAACGGGACCTAGGTCCTGCGTGAAGTGATCTCGAACGGATATCCGTACGTCACCGGTCGTCCGCGCGGAGCGACCGGCGGGCAGCCTCGGTGGAACCCCCACCGGGCCCCTACAGCACACTTACAGCAAAGGACGCACACCGTGGGCATCATCGCCTGGATTCTCATCGGCCTCATCGCGGGCGCCATCGCCAAGGCACTCACGCCGGGCAAGGACCCGGGTGGCTGCCTCGTCACGATGCTCATCGGCATCGTCGGCGGTCTGCTCGGCGGCTGGCTCGGCAAGGTGATCTTCGGCGTGCACTCCATCAACGGCTTCTTCCACCTCTCGACGTGGATCGCCGCGGTCGTCGGCTCGGTGATCGTGCTCCTGCTGTACCGCCTCTTCACCGGGCAGCGGTCGCGCTGAATCAGGGGTGCCGTCAACGAACGGCGAACCAGGTGACAAGTAGCCGAGGGTGATGCACTGGTCAACACCGGTCTCGTGCCGGGCGGCGGCCGTCACCCACCACCGCACCGCCCCCGCCGGGGCGGTGCGGTGACCCGCTGCGCGCGCCTGGCGGTCGTTGACGGTGAGCTTGTCGGGCGTCCCGAAGGGGACGCCTTAAACGGTGTTCGCGACAATGTGCTGTTCGATCACCGTGTACAGGCCGGCGCGCTTCCGACGCCCATGCCCTTGCCGAGGTAGTAGGCGGCCGGGCCGGCCACCACGGCCGGCCGAAGGCGACACGGGTCGTCCGGCATGTCAGGGGATCCGGGCCTCGATGTGGGCGAGTTGGGCGGCGAGTATCTCCTCGAACGCGGCGGGGCGGTCTGCGCCGAGGGGGCGGATGTCGCGGGCGAAGTGGGCCAGGGCGGGGAAGCGTTCGGGGTCGGCGCCGAGCACGGCGACGCGGAACTGCTCCATGGCCTGTTCGTACTCCTTGGGCGTGATGGTGCTGATGCCGGCCTCGGAGGCGATCAGCGCGGCGAGGAGGATCACGATGCGGTGGTAGCGCGCCGGGATCTCCTCGTCGGGCAGGCCGGACGCGCGCAGGGCCTGCAGCAGTTCCTCCATGACCAGTCGGGATCCGGTGCCGCCGGACGCGTAGCGTCCCCACACTGTGGCGAGTTGGGGTTGCTCGCCGAATGCCTCGCGAAGGCGTAGGGCGAGGGCGGTGATGCGCTGCTTCCAGTCGCCGTCGGGGCGGTAGCCGTCCATGGCGGCCAGCAGAATCCGGTCGGCGACCGCGCGCAGCAGTTCGGTCTTGTTGCGGAAGTGCCGGTAGAGGCTGGAGGAGTCGGTCCCGAGCGCCGCGGCGAGTTTGCGCACGCTGAACGACTCGGCGTCGCCCGTGCGCAGCAGTTCCGCCGCCGTGTCCAGGATCTCCTCGGTCGACCATCGCCGTCGGCCAGTCATCTCGCCCCTCTCGTCCGGACTCAGCCTAACTCATGCACTTGGTGATGCACGCACCGCGTGCATAATGAGGGCGATGCACTGTCCGGCCACAACGACACACCCGGCATCCGGCCGGGAGGGGAGAGGGACGCATGAGTGAGACCACTGCCGCGATACGGCCGCCGGAGCCGAACTTCTCGGCGATCACGGCCGAGGAACTGCGCGCCTACCGCGACGCGGAGAACCGCCGGCGGGCCTCCGGCGCGGCGCGGGCGATCCTCGGAGAGCCGGACGCCGGCGCCGCGATCGGCTGGCGGCAGGTGGCACTGCCCGGCCGCGACCTACCGGTCCGGGTCTACCGGCCGGCGCCGACGGGAGACGGTGAAGCCGCAGCCCGAACCGGTCTGCCACTCGTGGTCCATGTCCATGGAGGCGGCTTCGTGGGCACGGCGGCGCAGTGCGACTGGACCAACAGCCGCCTCGCCGTGGGACTGCCCGCCCTCGTCGTCTCGGTCGAGCACCGCCTCCTCGCCCCCGGCAGCCCGCTCGCCAACGCCGCCGACGACGGCTGGGACGTACTCCGGCACGTGCTGCGGCACGCCGCGCAGTGGGGTGTCGACCCTGCGCGCGCGGCCGTCTTCGGGGAGAGCTGCGGCGCGCTGATCAGCGCGCTGACGGCCATCCGGGCCAGGGAAGCCGGCCTGGAGATCAAGGCGCAGGTGCTGGTCAACTCCGTGGTCGACGCGACCGGGACGATGTTCGACCATCCCTCGATCGCCGAGTACGCGTACAGCCCGACCCGGGCCCTGCCGCAACTGCGGCTCATCCAGCGGCTCGCCGTGCCGCCGGGAGCCGACGCCGGCCCGGTCTCGCCGCTGTACGCGGACGACCTGAGCCGGCTCGCCCCGGCGCTCGTGGTGGTGCCCACCCGGGACGCGGTCGCCGACCACGGCCGCCGCTACGCCGAGCGGCTGCGCGCGGCGGGGACCCCCGTGCGGCTCACCGAATACCCGGGAGCACAGCACGCGTTCCTCACCCTGCCCGGCATGGAACCACAGGCCGAAGCCGCCCGGGCGGAGATCCTCGCGTTCCTCCGCGCGGCCCTGGCGAAGTGACGGAGGAGAAACAATGCTTTCCACTCTTGGACCTGACGGCCCGGCGGTCTCCCGACTCGGCCTCGGCTGCATGAGCATGACCGGCATCTACGGCCCCACTGACCCGCCCGAGTCCTCGGCCACCCTGCTGGAGGCCCTCGATTCGGGCGTCACCATGTTCGACACCGGCGACTTCTACGGCGACGGAGCGAACGAGGAGCTCCTCGGCAAGACCCTCGCACCGCACCGCGACCGCGTCGTGCTGGCCACCAAGGCCGGAGTCCGCCGCACCGCCGAAGGTCTGGTCCCCGCCGGCTCACCACGCGATCTGCGGCGGGCCTGCGAAGCCTCGCTGCGCCGGCTGCGCACCGATCACATCGACCTGTACTACCTCGCCCGCGTCGACCCCGCCGTCCCCGTCGAGGAGTCCGTCGGTGCCCTGGCCGACCTGGTCGCCCAGGGCAAGGCAGGCCACATCGGCCTGTCCGAAGTCTCGGCCGCCACCCTCCGCCGCGCCCACGCCGTCCACCCGATCAGCGCCGTCCAGACCGAGTACTCGCTGTGGGAACGCCATGTCGAACACGACATCCTGCCCACGATCCGCGGCCTCGGCGCCACCCTGATCGCCTACAGCCCTCTCGGCCGCGGCCTGCTCACCGGGGCCGTCCGCGCCACGACGCGCTACGAACCCGGCGACTTCCGCGCCACCGCCCCCCGCTACAACGGCGACGCCCTCAAGGCCAACCTGGCCATCGTCGACGCCATCACCCACCTCGCCGCCACCAAGAACGCCACCCCCGCGCAGGTCGCCCTCGCCTGGCTCCTCACCCGCGGCAACGACGTCATCCCCATCCCCGGCAGCTCCCGCCGCCCCCATCTGCGCGACAACCTGGCCGCCCTCGACCTGCGCCTGACCGCCGCCGACCTCGCCGCCATCGACGCCGCCGTCCCCGACACCGGGGCCCAAGGGGCCCGATACGGCGACCACGGCATCGCCATGATCGACCAATGAAGAGAGAAGCGCCCCGATGACGAAACCACCCCGTGCGCGATCACCGCTCGGAACGACGTCGCGGGCCTTGCGCTCACCGTCCTCGCGACGATCGCCACGTACGACGACCACGGGCACCACCCGCCTGCCGGCCGGCCCCATCCTGTCGCGTAGTCGCTGACCACACTCACCTTCACCGGCCCCTGAAGGACAGGAGCAGCCATGTTCGACGACCTTGACCTCTCAACGTTGGCCCGTCGCCCCGGAGTGAAGTGGAGCCGGGCCGAGCCGGGTGTGCTGCCGGCATGGATCGCGGAGATGGACTTCCCGCCGGCCCCCGCCGTGCGGGAGGCCCTCATGCGGTGTGTGCGGGAGGACCTGGGATACCCCTCGTGGGACGGGCGCCCCGAGCGGATCCCCCTGCGGGCCGCCTTCGCCGAGCGCATGCGCGAACGCCACGGCTGGGTGCTCGACCCCGGCCACGTCCGGGAGTTCACCGACATCAACCAGGGGCTCCAGGCCGTCCTGCGCGTCGCCACGCGCCCCGGCGACGGCGTCGCCCTGCACACTCCGGCGTACCCGCCCTTCCTGGAAACGGTGAAGGGCATGGAGCGGCGCCCGCACCCCGTCCCGTACGTCCTTCAGGACGAAGGCTGGGTCTTCGACACCGAACGGCTCGACCGGGAGCTGGCCGACGGCGGCTGCCGAGTGCTGCTGCTGGTGAACCCGCACAACCCGACCGGGCGTGTGCTGCGCCGCCAGGAACTGGAGACGGTCGCCGAACTGGCCCGGCGCCACGACCTGCTGGTCGTATCCGACGAGATCCATTCCGACCTCGTGCACAGCCCGCACCGGCACATCCCCTTCGCCTCCCTGTCGTCCGAGACGGCCGCCCGGACGGTGACCCTGACCTCCGCGACCAAGGCGTTCAACGTGCCGGGGGTGCGCTGCGCCGTCGCCCACGTCGGCCCGGCCGACGTGCGCGCGGCCCTGGCGGGCCCGACCCACCTGTACGGCGAGCCCAACACCTTCGGCGTGGCAGCCACCTTGGCGGCCTGGCGGGACGGTGACTCCTGGCTGTCACAGCTGCGGGCGGTCCTGGGCCGGAACGCCGCGCTGGTGCGTGAGGAGCTGCCGTGCGGCATCGGCTACCGCGTCCCGGAGGCCGGCTTTCTCGCCTGGCTGGACTGTCGCGCCCTCGACCTCCCCACCGACCCGCACACGTTCTTTCTGGAGAAGGCCCGTGTCCTGCTGAATGACGGCCGGACCTTCGGTCCCGGCGGCGAGGGCTTCGTCAGGCTCAACTTCGGTACGTCACCGGGCCTCCTGCGGGACATCCTGGGCCGTATGCGCGAGGCCACGGCCTGACCGCGCCCTCCGGGCGAACCGGTCGCGGACGCCCACGCGAGGCCGTGCCCTGCAGGGAGCTCGAGCACATCCGCGAGAGGGGCCGGCAGCCCTCGCCCGCCGGAGAAGACCGCGGTGGCCTGGATACGGGGGTTCAGCAGTAGATCTCCACGTGGTTGGCCACGTTGACTCCGTCCAGGCTCCGGGCCTGCCAGCGGTTCACCGTGTCCGTGGAGCCGTTGTTGTAGAAGATCTTGAAGGGGTTGCCGTGGGCCTCGGCCCACTTGAACTTGTCATTGAGGGTGTGGTAGCCGCACCCTTCGAAGACCCACACCTTGCCCGCGTAGACCCCCTGCGCAAACCAGATGCAGGCCCTACCGGATGTGCAGGTGTCATACACTCCGTCCGCCGCGGCGGAGCCGGTGCCGGCGAGCACACCGGTGGCGGCGAGGGTGAGCGCGGCGGCAGCGCTCGCGACGGTCTTTCTGTTGATCCTGAACATCCTTATCACGACCCTTCGTTGGTTTCCATGCCACGCTAAGCAGGCGGTCGGATGTCTCACAAGGGACACTTCGAGCCATAAGAGTCGGGGTGGGCCCCACCCGCCGTGCCGGGAGGAGAACGCCGGACACCGTGTGACGGCGCCGCCTCGCGGTCGAGGCACACCGCCGGGCCACCCGGCCGTCCCGGGTGGACCCGGGCATCACGCCAGTGAGGGAGCGGCAGACCGCGGCACTGCGGGAGCCGTCCCGCCGCGCGTTCCCCGAACCGCCCGCAGTGCCGGATGACGCCCGGCCACGGTCAAGTAGCGCCGCGCGCAGGGGTGTTGCCCGACGGGACGTCGAGGCACGAGAGCGCGGGCGAGGGGGCCGCTCACCCCGGAGAAGTGGGGGCGCCGATCAGGACGGGTGTCTCGGCATCGATCCCGCCGGTGACGGTGAAGTCGCCCCCCAGCCACCGCAGATGGCCGTCCTGGAAGACGTACACGAGCAGGCCGAAGCCGGCGCCGAGACTGAGGGTGTTCATCACGAGCGCCTTGACGGCCAGCAGGGGACTGCGTGTCAGGGCCATCACCAGGGTGGTGGTGACCAGGCCGGTCAGGGCGAGCACCCAGGGCAGGGTGTCCTTGATCGCGTGCCGGACGTCGGCCAGTTGCGCGCCGGGGCCGCCGAGCAGCACGCGGCCAGGGGCGGGGAGCCCCCGCAGGCGGTCGGCCAGACGGGCGTTGGCGAGGAGTAGGGCTCGTGCGCGGTGGTGACGTTCAGCCAGGTGCCGGCGGGGCCGGCGAACAGTGCCGCCTCGGGGGTGTGGGCGTGGCGGCGGAGGCCGGGGCCGCGGGGTCGGCCGTGGTCGGGTGACCGTGGTCGTAGCCGCCGGTGGCGGTGTCCACCCGCAGCACGCCGTCGACGGCGGACAGGCGGCGCGCGTAGTCGGCCAGGCGGGCGGCCGCGGAGCCGCCGGGCGGGCTGTCCGCCGGGCTCCCGGGCGGCTTGAGGCGGAGTTCGGGCAGCACGACGGTGGTGGCCGCGACGCTGCCGCGGACGTCGAAGTCCCGGCGCAGCTCCTGGGTCGCCTGAGCGGCCGGGGCGGACGGCGGGAGCACACGGTCGTCGAAGGTGCCGAACCGGGCGCCGAGGAACGGCAGGGCCAGCACGGACAGCAGAAGTGTGACCGGCGCGCCGACGCCCTCGCCGGGCTCGGCGTCCACGTCGTCACCGGCGACCTGGCCACCGGCGCCGGGATCGAGGAGGCGGTCCAGGGCGCCGAGCGCGTCGTCCACTTGGCCGCCACGCTGTTCAGCCGCACCGCGGCGGGCTTCGACGACGTCAACCACGGCGGCACCCGCCGCCTGAGCGCCGCGCTCGCCGCCCTGCCCCGACCGCCCCGGCTCGTACTGTGCTCCTCACTGGCCGCCGCCGGACCCGCCGGTCCCTCCGGCCGCCCGTCGGGCCCGATCTCCCACTACGGGCGCAGCAAACACGCCGGCGAGGCCGCCGTCCGGGCCCACGCCCCCCGGCTGCCCGCCGTGATCCTGCGCCCCGGCATCGTCTACGGTCCCGGCGACCCCGCGCTGGTGCCCGCCCTGCTGCCCATGCTGCGGGTGGGCCTGGCTCTCAAGGCGGGTCTCGGCCCCCGCGTCTACAGCGCCGTCCACGTCGACGACCTGTGCGGCGCGCTGCTGGCCGCCGCCGAACGCGGCACCGTCGTCGGCTCCGGCGACCGCGATGCCGGCCCCGACGCCGAGGCCGATGCCGATGCCGAGGCCGGTCCCGCCCCCGCCCCCGCCCCTGACGCCGGCGTCTACGTCATCAGCGACGGCGCCCGGTACACCTGGCGCGACATCTGTTCCACGCTGGCGGAGGCGGCCCGGCTGCCACACCCCGTCCTGCTCCCGGTGCCGATGCCCTTGGTCCATGCCGTGGCCGCCGTCTCCGAACTCCTCGTCCGCGACCGCGTACCGGCCCTCAACCGGGACAAGGCCCGGGAGATGAGCCACGGCGACTGGACCTGCGGCCTCGGGAGCGGCCTCGAAAGGAGCCGGCGCGAGCTCGGCTTCAGCCCGGCCCTGTCCCTCCGGGACGCCTTCACCGCGCCCGCGCTCCGCCTCGGACACGAGCTCGGGTAGTCCCGCGCCGCCGCCGGCCGGTCGGCCCGGTCGGAGCGGCCGGTCGGAGGGGCCGGCTCCGGCCGCTCACCCGGCCGGATGGCACCATTGGGCACCCGTTTCGTCCCGTACGTCCGGTGGTACCCCTGCCGCAACCCCGGGGGCGGGTCCCCGGAGGAGGCGGAGGTGAGCGGGATGACCGAGAGCACGGTGGTGGCGGAGGCCCAAGCGGAGGGCGCGGCGCCGCGCGGGACCGCTTCGACGGCGGTGACGCTGGCGACACAGATCTGCCGGTTCGACGACGTCCTGGGCGCGGCGGCGGCCGACCGGCTGCTGGAGGAGGGGTGCCACGCGCTGATGGACGAGGTCAGAGGCCGGGGGGCAGGGGCGGAGGCGATGGTTCCGCCGACGTGGCGGTGCGCGGACCAGGCCGCCCGGTTCCCGGCGCTCACCGCCGTGGTGACGCGGCTGGCGCCGATGGTGATGACGATGCTGGGGGTGCCGGTGGTGGACCCCAGGGTGTCGTTCGGGTTCACGATGCACAACGAACTGCCGCCCGACGCGCGGCGGCAGGAACCGCCCGTACGCGACAGCGCGGGCGGGGGCCGGGACTCTGGCTGGGACTCGGGCGCGGGCGTGGGTGCGGCATCAGGACCAAGCTCAGGAGCCGGATCCGGCTCCGAATCCGGATCAGGCTCCTGCGACCCGTACCGCATCTCGTTCATCTACCACCTGCACCGCAGGCCACGTGGGTTCACCGGCGGTCAGACGCGGATCTACGACACGACGGTCCGCGAGGGGCACCCGGGCATCGCGGAGTCGTTCCGGGACGTCCAGCCCGACCACGACTCGCTCGTCTTCTTCCCGTCCGACGCCTGGTACCAGGTGCGTCCGGTCGCCTCGCCGTCGGCGAAGCTGCTCGACAGCCGGTTCGCCTTCCACGGCCGGCTCGGCGCCGGTCCCCGGTGAACGGGGAGGCCGGCCCGTGACCGCCGCGACACCCGCCACACCCGCGCGTCTGACCGTCGGCACCGCCGTCCACGACGACTACGACGGCGCGTACTCCACGCTCCTCTCCCTCCGCCTCCACCACCCCGAGACCGCCGGCCGCGTGGACCTGCTCGTCGTGGACGGCGATCCGGACGGCCCGGCCGGCGCGGACCTGCGGGCGCTCGCGGACACGGTCCCGGGCCTGCGCCACGTGCCCGCCGGGCACCTGCGCGGCAGCGCCCTGCGGGACCTCGTCGTCCGCGAGGCCCGGACGGAGTGGGTGCTGGCGGTGGACCCGCACGTCCTCCTCGTACCCGGCGCGCTCGCCGGCCTCCTCGCATACGCGGACGCGCACCCGCACTCCCGCGACCTGCTGCACGGGCCGCTGCTCGGCGACGACTTGAGGACCGTACGGACGCATCTCGACCCGGTGTTCCGGGGTGCGGCGTTCGGGGTGCGGGGGTGCGACCCGCGCGGGACGGATCCGGGGGCGCCGCCGTTCGAGATCGGCATGCAGGACCTCGGGCTGTTCGCCTGCCGTACGGAGGTCTGGCCGGGGCTCAATCCGCGGCTGCGGGGGCGGGCGCTGAAGTGGGGTCGCTGCACAAGCGGTTCCGGGCGGCGGGGGCGCGGGCGCTGTGCCTGCCGTTCCTGCGCTGGACGCGGCGGCCCGGCCGGCCGCCCGGCACGGCCGTTCCCGTGGAGACCGCCGACCGCTGTCGCGACCACCTCCTCGCCTGGGAGGAGGCGGGCCTGGCCGTCGAGCCCGTCGTCGACCACTACCGGGAAGCGTGCGGTGACGTCGTCGACGCCTGGTGGGCCGAGCACGCCGCCGAACGCGCGCACCCGCTGGACGAGTTCGACGCCCTGGTATGCGTCAGCGCCGACGCCGACGCGCACCGCTGGGTGGCCGCCCACCGCCGCTTCCGGCGGCTGGGCATCGCCGGGCGCGTACGCCGGCTCCCGGCACCCGTCGTCCCCGGCGAACCGGCGGCCGGCCACGCCCTCGCCCACCGGACGGCGATCGCCCAGGCGCGGCAGCGCGGGCTGCGGCACGTGCTCGTCTTCGAGGACGACGTCGTCTTCTGCCACGACGCGACGAGCGTGCTCCGGGCGCACGTCGCGGAACTGGCCGACCGGCGCTGGACCGTCTGCCGGTTCGGCGGCTCGGCGGTCGCGTACCACGCGCGCGCCTTCGACCGGCTGCTGGACGAACTCCCTGGCGGCCAGGCGGAGATGCGTGCGTGGGCCGGGAGCCACGGCGGCCTGGAGCAGTTCTGCTCGCGGCGCTTCGCCGACACGCTCGTCCAGGTCTCCCCCGCGGTGACGACACGCGAACCGGCCGACCCGGAGGCGCTGTCGGGGGCTGCACGGGGGTGATGCCGGGGGCGTCAGGGGGCGCGGTGCGGGGGACGGTGTCGGGGGTGTCAGGGACGGCGTCGAAGTCGTCAGGGGCGGCGTCGGGGGGCAGGAGCGTATCGGGGGTGGAGTGACGTGAGGTGAGCCGACGGGAGCGCCGTGCCGCGCCGCGCCGTCACAGGCGGTGGCCCGGCGTGCCGGTCGGTCTGCCGGCGGCCGGACCACCTCGTGGACCGTTCGGCGTCTACCAGAACCAACGGAGCGCCGGCTTGTTCCTGAAGACGCGCTGGACAGCTGCGATCATGGCCGTTCACCTCCTTTCCACTTCCTCATCGACGTCAGGACGCTGTGGTGCGGTGAAGCACGGCCGTCGTGCGGTGCAGGACGAAGGGCCGTGGTACGGCGGCGTCCGTCACCACCGGATGGACGGCACTCGGCGGGACGCTCAGGCGCGCGCCCTCACCGATGCGGTCCACCGCCGTACCGACCATGCTGTGCGCGACCGCCGCGGCGGCACACGCGAACGGGCCCGCGCTGAACGGCAGGTACGGGCCGCAGGCGTCCGGCCGCGACCACCGGTCGGGGTCGAAAACCCGGGGCCCGGTCCAGCGGCGCTCGTCGTGGTGGAGCAGGTACGGGCTCACGGAGAGGATCGTTCCGGCGGGGAAGCGGATGCCGCCGTAGTCCAGTGGCCGCGGCACACGGCGGCCGACCATCCAGACCATCGGACGGTACCGGGCGGCCTCGCGCACGAGCCGGTCCGTCGGCCAGGGCCAGGGCCGCGACGCGCCTCCCGGTGCGTGGAGGCAGGCCAGCAGCAGGGACCACGCGAGCGCGTATCCGACGTTGCGCACGACGGACTGGTGGATCAGCCGGTACAGGTCGGCCACCGCCCGGTCGGTGCGGTCGTCGGGGCAGGCGAGCAGGACCGTGTCGAGGAGATCGCGTGGCCGCCGGGGACCGGTCTCCCGCCGGCGTTCCCTCACGTGGGCCAGCGTCGCCTTGACCAGTCCGGCCCGCACCACCTCCGCCCGCGCCCGCTGCCACACGCGGGGTTGCCGGACGAGGACCCCGCCGTGGACGGCCCGGTGCATCAGCCGCCGCAGCGGAGGCGCGGCGTCCGGATGCAGCAGCAGATCCGCCGCGGCGCGGAAGACCAGGTCGGGACCGGTGACGGGCCAGGGGCTCGCGACGGGCAGCCGGGCCACGGCGTCCTCCATGCGGACGCGGAAGGCGGGCTCGTACGCGCGCAGCGCCTGGCGGACCTCGCGGCCGAGGACGACCTGTGCCGAGCGGGTCGGCAGGAGGTCACCGAAGAAGGGCGAGCGGCCGGTGTTGAAGACGGGATCGTTCAGGACGCCGAGCGCCAGCTCTGTGTCCTTCACGCACCAGCCGCCCCACGGGAGCGGGAAGATCCCCGCGGCGCTCCGGCGGGCGAGATCTTCGAGGAATCCGTGCGGATCACGTGTGAACCGGCGCATGTACCCGTCGCCACCCATCAGCCCACCTCCCCGTCGCTCGTCCCGGCCGTGAACCGACCACTCATCGGCCCCGAAGCGGCTCCGAATCGACTCCGGCCGCCTCCGATTCGGTTGTGAGTCGACTGCGAATCGGTTCGAATCGGTTTCGAAGCGGCTTGAATCGGCACAGGCGGGGCGCGTCGGCGCCAGGATCACGACCGCTGTGCGCGGCCCGGCCCGGGGCCTGTACCACAGGTTCCCTCCCAGTCGAACAAATCCCGGCGAACATCGCATCCGCAGCCCCTCCGCCCCTGCGGGCGGGGGCTCACGCGCGGGCGTCGCGCCTCCCGCCCGGGGTGCCGGCCGGTGGCTCCCCGCCCGCCCGTCTCACCCGCCCGGCGTCGCCACGCCCTCCGCCGCGGGGATTCACGAGCTGGACCGGAGCGATGTCCGGACCGCAGGCTACTGCCATGACCGCTTCCGCTTCCCCTGCATCCTCCGCTCCCGCTTCCTCCGTCGCCCCCGCTCCTTCTTGGTTCGCCCGTCCGGCCGCCCGGTCCTGGAGCAGCGCGCCCGGCCCCGCCGGAGTGCGGGCCTTCCACGCCGCGCTGCCGGGGTACGCGCCGACGCCCCTGACCGAACTCCCCGGGCTCGCCGCCGAACTGGGCATGGACCGGGTCTTCGTCAAGGACGAGTCGTCGCGGCTGGGGCTGCCCGCCTTCAAGGCGCTGGGCGCCTTCTGGGCGGTGCACCGCATCCTGGCCGAGCGGGCGGAGACGGCGGCGGAAGGGACGTCGGAGGGGCGGGACGCGACCCCGGTGGCCCCCGTGACCCTGGTGACGGCCACCGACGGCAACCACGGCCGGGCCCTGGCCCGGGCGGCCCGCGACAACGGGCTGCGCGCCCGCGTCTTCGTCCCGTCGGGCGTACACCCCGCCGCCGCCACGGCCGTCGAGGGCGAGGGTGCCGAGGTGGTGCGGGTGGCGGGACCGTACGACGAGGCCGTGCGGCAGGCGGCCGAGGCGGCCCGCGCGGCGGACGCGGTCCTCGTCCAGGACACGGCCTGGCCGGGCTACGAGCGGATCCCCGGCTGGATCGTGGAGGGCTACTCCACGCTCTTCGCCGAGATCGACGAGCAGCTGGCGGCGGCGGGCGCGGGGAACCCCGGCCTGGTGGCCGTCCCCGTCGGCGTGGGCTCGCTGGCCCAGGCCGCCGTCACCCACTATCGCGGCCGCCGCCCGGCCGCCGGGCCGGCCCCGGCGCTGCTGGCCGTGGAACCGGAGACGGCGGCGTGCCTCCTCGCGAGCCTTACGCGCGGCGAGCCGGTGACCGTCGCCACCGGCGAGACCGCCATGGCGGGCCTCAACTGCGGTACGCCGTCCGCCCTCGCCTGGCCCGTCCTGCGCGACGGCCTGGACGCCGCCGTCGCCGTCGGCGAGGCCGCCGCCGCCCGGGCGATGGCCGACCTGTCCGCGCTCGGCGTCCCGTCCGGGCCCTGCGGCGCCGCGTCCCTGGCGGGCCTGCGGACGGCGCTCTCGGGGCCGGACGCGCCCGCGCGGCGGAGCGCGCTGGGCATCGGGCCGGAGTCGACGGTGGTACTGCTGAGCACGGAGGGACGGGAGGCGAATCCGTACGCGACGGCCGCCGGCTGAGCCGCGCTCCGTGCCGGTGCGCTGAGCCGCCCGGCGACGGCGCGCCCTCCCCCGGGTGAGGCCGTCGTGCGCCCGAGGGGTGACGCGGGGGCCCCACCCCGGTACGGGACGCGGGGACCGGGGACGTATGGCTCCGCCCGGAAGTCCGAGGCGCCCGCCGCGGGCGCCGCGCGTCAGAAAGGGAGTCGGCCTTGGCTCTGGTACCGAACGGCGTCTACACGATCGCCCGGCCCGGCGGCCGGTTCCTCACCCTCCGCGACGGCTCCGCCGAACCGGGCACGCCCACGCTGCTCATGCCGCGGACCGCCGGCCCGGGCGAGCAGGAATGGATCCTGGAGGAGCTCGACGACGGGACGCGGACCGTCCGCAACGTCCGGAGCGGGACGCTGCTCGGCTTCCACGGGGAACCCGAGCCGGGGAAGCAGGTGGGGGCGGGCGCCCGGCACCGGTCCTGGGCACTGCGGGCGGCGCGCGTCGGCTCGGGGGCGGGTCTCCTCTTCCACCTCGTCGTCCCGGACGACGCCGCCGGCCCCGCCGGATCCCCCGGCTCCCCCGGCTTCTCCGGCTTCTCCGGCTTCCCCGGCTTCCCCGGCGGCGCGGAGCTCGCCGTCGACGTCGCCCCGGAACCGTCCTGGGCGGGCCACATCGTCCTCCGGCCGCTGGGGCGGGCGGCCCGGAGCGGGCCTGGGAGTTCCGGGAGGTGGGGTGAAGGGGCCCTCCGCGCACAGGGGTTCGCCCGGCCCACGCCTCCGGCCGGGAGAGGTGGGGTTCGGCGACGGCCTCGCGGCGATCCGGGCCGATCCGCGGGTCCACGGCGCGTTCCGCTCGGACAGCTGACCCGGCCGCCCGGCGGCGAGCATCACCGCCGGGCGCCCTTACGCGGCACCGTCCGCACGTTCGTACACGCTCACGTGGCGCCAGCTCGCCGCAGTGAACGGCTCGCCGTTCCACCCGCCCCAGCGGTCCCGCAGCCGGAGCCCGGCGATGCGGGCCATGAGGTCGAACTCGGGCGGGTGGGCGAGGCGGAGCCTGATCGGGGACAGGCGGATGCCTTGGCCGCTGACGCGGATGTGGTTCAGGTCGAGGATCTGGGTCAGCGGGTCGTACCGGCCGGCGTCGAGGTCGACGAAGTCCAGACCGACCCGCTCGGTGTCGAGGTACCGGTGGCCGGCGCGTGAAGGCGCGGTGGGAACGCGGCACTCGACGGCGAACACGCCGCCGTCGGCGAGGTGGGCGGCGGCGTTCCGGAAGCACTCGACCTGGCCGTCTTGGGTGAGCAGGTTGCCGATCGTGTTGAAGAGGAGGTAGACCAGCCCGTATTCGCGGCCGGTGGTGACGCGCGACATGTCGCCCATGGTGACGTCGATCCGGTCGCCGCCCGGCTTCTCACGCATCCGGTCGACCATGTCGGGCGACAGCTCGATCCCGTCCACCCGCACCCCGGCCCGCGCGAGGGGCAACGCGATCCGGCCGGTGCCCACCGCGAATTCCAGGGCGTCCCGCCCCCTCGCGAGCCCGGCCAGGAACGCGACGGTCTCGGCCTCGTCGCCGCGCGGTTCGTCGTCGTAGCGCCGGGACACCTCGTACCCGAAGCTCGTCCTGGGATCGAAACCCTCCACGGAACGCTCCTCTCACGACCGGTCGGACCGCCGGGGCCGTACACCGCCGGACCGGACCGTAGCGCCGAAGTCCCCTTCTGTTCCAGGCATTTGACGCGCATGCGGAGCCGGCGGCGTGGAAACGCCCCGGCCGTCCCGGGGACCGAACGCGCGGAGCGCCTCCGCGTCCGTCGTCACCGCTCGGACGTAGTGGTCCGCCCAGGCCCGGGCGGCGGGGTAGGCCGATTCCGCTGCCACTCGGCCCACGGCGGCGTCGGGGTCGAACGGGGTGTGCCGTAGGTGCACCTGACCGTCGCGGAGGAGGGCCCAGGACGCGCCCGGGCGGCCGTAGGGCATGCCTACGCTGCCCGAGTTGACGACGAGGCGCCCGTCGACGAGGCGGGCGAACGGCATGTGGGTGTGTCCGCACACCACGGTCCGTACATCGCTGGGCAGTTCGGCGAAGACCTCGGCCCAGCGGTCGAGACGGGTGTCGACGAGGACGACCTCGGCGTCGTCGCGCGGGGTGCCGTGGCAGAAGACGACCCTGCCGTCGAAGCCGTCGACCTCCAGGGTCACCGGGTGGGGCAGGTTCTCGAGGAGCCGCACGTCCGCGTCCCGTAGCTGTCGGGCCGCCCACAAGTCCGCTTCCCAGGCGTGGTCGGGCGGGAGTTCGCCCCGCGCCAGCGCGGCGAGTTCCCGGTCGGCGTTGCCGCGGATCAGGAGGGCCCGGTCACCGAGGGCGCGCAGCCGGTCCAGCACCTCGCAGGGCTGCGGACCGGCCGCGTGGTCGCCGGTGACGACGATCAGGTCGGCCGCGAGGACGTCCGGCTCGGCCAGGACCGTCTCCAGGGCCGGCAGTACGCCGTGGATGTCGGACAGGACGGCGACGCTCGCGGTCATCGGAGTGCCTTTCGTAGGGCGGGTGTTCGAGCCGCAGCCTGCCCTGCGTCGCGGGGCGGCAACCTCGGGTGGCACGAGGGCCGGCGGGTCCGGCGTTCGACGGACCCGGGTGTCCGCGGCGGACTACCCTACGGGCACGCCGCGTCACCCGCCGCGGTCGAGTGAGGAGGAGCCACCGTGCCGTCATCCGTCTGCGACCCCGAGTACGCTCCCGCCGGCGATGTGGGCGCGGCGCTCATGTTGATCGACTCCCGGCTCAAGACCGTCCAGGCGGGCAAGAGCCGGACGGATCCCGAACAGCAGGCGCTGATGGACAGGTTCACGGATTCCCTCGACGCCGAGGGGGCCAACGATGTGCTGGACGGCGCGTGCACGCTTATCTTCATGTTCATGAGGTGGCTGCGGGAGGCGTACGCGGCGCATGACAAGGACGTCTTCGCGTATGTGGTGCCCAGCGTCGTCGGCACGATGCGCATGATGCCCAAGAGCGTCCGTCCCGAGGCGATCCCGACGATGGCGGGACTGATCATCGCCGCGGGGGCCGATCTCAGTCCCAGTCTGTGGCGCAAGCAGTACGGGTTCTGGACCGAGGCCGAGATGAACCCGCTGGAGGTCACCGCGTTCCTGCTCGCGGACCACATCAACCGCCTCACCGAGGACCCCGACTTCGCCACTCGGCTGATCACCGACGCGCTGTCGAGCGTGGACGACGAGGATTGACGCCTCGTACGTTCACACGTCGCGCCGCCGGACGACGAGCACGGCCAGCGCCACCGCGGTCAGCGGCCAGAGCGCGTACACGGTCCAGGAACCGGGGACCGTCGGCGAGTAGCCGAGGGACGCGGCGCCGGGGTCCCAGTTCTGGACGAGGCGCGACCAGGCGGTGGAGACCAGCGCGTGCTTGACGTCCGCCGTCCAGCGGACGCGATCCGAGAACATCGGGGGCAGCACCAGCAGCAGGAAGACGCTGGTGACCATGGTCGCGGCGGCGTGCCGGAGCAGGACGCCGAGGCCCAGGCCGACCAGCGCGCAGACCGGGGCCAGCAGCGCGGTGGCCACCAGCGCCCGGAAGACGCCGGGGTGGGTGAGGGGGACGCCGGCGTGGCGCTCGTTCAGGACCGCCTGGGACGCCAGGAAGGAACCGGTGGCGGCGATCACCCCGACCACCGTCCACAGCGCGGCGGTGATCACGGCCTTCGCCAGGACGACCGGACCTCGGGCGGGGACGGCCACGGTGGTGGCGCGGATCAGGCCGGTGCTGTACTCGCTCACGACGCTCAGGGCACCGACGCTGCCGGCGACGAGGACCAGCGTCCAGGAGCCGGCCGGCGGGAAGGCGTCGAAGGGGAGGAAGTCGACGGGTCCGGGGCGGGTGTTGTGGTCCGACGCCGTCGCCACGACGGCGGAGCCGATGACGAAGAGGAGGGTCAGGGCGAGGGTCCAGGGGGTGGAGCGGAGGGATCGGGTTTTGATCCACTCGGCGGCCAGGAGGTCGCGGAAACGGGCGGGGGTGAGGGTGGGAGCGGGGGTGGCGGTGGCGGTGTCGGTGTCGGGAGAGGTCGTTCGTGGCGTCATCGGGGGTGTCCTGCCGGGTATTCCGTCGCGGTCGCGGTGAGTTCCATGAAGGCCGCCTCCAGGGAGGCGGTGCGGGTGGTGAGTTCGTCCAGGCGGATGCGGTGCTCGTGGGCGAGGGCGCCCACGCGGGCGGCCGGGAGGCCGGTGACGGTGAGGCGAGGGGCCGCGGCGGAGCCCTCCCGTTCGACGGTCGCGCCCGCCGCCGTCAGGACGGCGGACAGCTCCGCCGCCTGCGGCGTCGCCACCGTGACGGCGCGGTGGGTGCCGCGGGCCGCGAAGTCCCGCAGCGGCTCGGCGGCGATGAGGCGGCCCCGGCCGATGACGATCAGGTCGTCCGCGGTGTTCTCCATCTCCGACATCAGGTGACTGGAGAGGAAGACGGCGCGCCCCTCGGCGGCCAGGCGCCGGAAGAGGCGACGTACCCATAGCACGCCCTCCGGGTCCATGCCGTTGACCGGTTCGTCGAAGAGGAGCACGGGTGGGTCGCCGAGCAGGGCCGCCGCGATGCCCAGCCGCTGCTTCATGCCGAGGGAGAAACCGCCGACGCGGCGGTGCGCGACCTCGGTCAGCCCCACCTCCCCCAGCACCTCGTCCACCCGGCGGCGCGGGATGGCGTTGCTCCGCGCCAGGGCGGCCAGGTGAGCGGCGGCGGTGCGCCCGCCGTGGACGTGGCCGGCGTCGAGCAGGGCGCCGACGTGCCGCAGGCCGCGCGAGTGGCGGCGGAAGGGGACACCGTCGACGGTGGCCGTCCCGGCGGTGGGCGCGTCCAGGCCGAGGACCAGCCGCAGGGTGGTGGACTTGCCGGCTCCGTTGGGGCCGAGGAACCCGGTGACCCGGCCGGGCCGGACGGTGAAGGACAGCCGGTCGACGGCGGTCCTGTCCCCGTAGCGCTTGGTGAGTCCGCTGACTTCGATCATGGGCCTCAGCCTGTCCGGGAGGCCCGGGTGCGGGCATGGGGCCGGGGGCGGCAATGCGGGTGGGCGGGTTCGCCCGGGGGTGTACGTCCCCGGGCTGATGCCGGGCGGGGAGCGGGCGGTTAGTCTCGCGGCGTGAACCCCTTGATGATCATGTCGTGGGCGGCCGGGCGGGCCGTCGGCCGTGGAGCCGGGCCACGGCCCTCGCGGCGGGTGGCGCGGCCGAAGACGTCCCGCCGATGACGAGGGCGAGGGCCTTGGCGTGGGCGGGAGGTGCCGGTTACCTCCTCGCCGTCGGGCTGCTGATCGGGGGCGCGCCGCGGGCGTCGGGCACCACCCACGGCCTCGGGGCGCTGCTGGCCGTGAGCCTGCTCGTCGGCGTGGCGCGCCGGGCGCCGCTGTGCGCGCTGGGGCTGGCACTGGCCGGGTCGACCCTGGTGGTGGCGGGCCCTCCGGGCCCCTCCCCCCGGATCCGGCCGTCCACCCGGGTGCGTCGGCGGTGTATCAGGGGTACCAGGGCCAGTTCCTGTCCTTCCTGGGAGTGGACCTCGTCCTGGCCCTCGTCGTCGCCACCCGCGGCCGGTGGGCCTCGGCCGCCGCCGTGGCCGTGACATCCGTCGTCCAGTTCCCGGTGATCGGCCTGTTCACCCACGGGAACAGTCTGGTGGTCAACGTGGTGATCGCCCTCCTGGCGCTGACCGCGTGCTGCACGGCAGGACTGCTCGTCCGCGAGCGCCGCGAGCACGCGGTGGCGCTGCGCGCGCGGGAGGCGGCGCTGCGAGCACGGGAGGTGGCCGAGGCCGTGACCGCCGAACGGCTGCGGATCGCACGGGAGTTGCACGACATGGTCGCGCACAGCGTCGGCATCATCGCCATCCAGGCGGGGGTGGGGAGCCGGGTGATCGAGACGCAGCCGGCGGAGGCGCGCGCGGCCCTTCGCGCGATCGAGTCCACCAGCAGGGAGACCCTGGCGGGGCTGCGGCGCACGCTGGTGTCGCTGCGACAGGTGCGGCGGAGCACGGACGCCATGGGGCGGCGGGACGACGCCGATGCCACTGGGCAACGGCCGCCGCTCGCCCCCGCACCGGGACTCGCGGACCTCGAACGGCTGGCGGCGTCGACGGCGGACGCGGGGGTCCGCGTCGACCTGCGCCGGGAGGGCGAGCGGCGCCCGTTGCCCGGTGACATCGACCTGTCCGCCTACCGGATCGTGCAGGAGGCGCTGACGAACGTGGTGCGGCACGCGGGGACCGGGTGGTGCCGGGTGACCGTGGGGTACGGGGAGGAGGAGTTGGTGGTGGAGGTCGTGGACGACGGGTGTGGGATGAGGGGTGCCGATGAGATGCGGGCGCAAGGCTCCGGCGGTGGCAGTGGAGTCGGCGGTGGCGGCGGTGGCGGTGTCGGTGTCGGTGTCGGTGTCGGCGGTGGTAACGGTGCCGGCGGTTTCGGCATCATCGGCATGCGCGAGCGGGTCAGCCTGCTGGGCGGCCGTCTCAGCGCCGGTCCGCGCACCGAGGGCGGCTTCCGGGTGACGGCCCGGCTGCCGCTGCCCGCGCCCGTCGACGTCGAGGGGGCCTCGGCTGAGGGGGCACCGACCGAGGGAGCATCGGCCGATGCTCCGGCGGCCGTTCCGGCGCCCGTCGTGGAGACCCTATGAGTGTCCGGATCCTGCTCGCCGACGACCAGCCGCTGGTGCGGTCCGGACTGCGCGTGCTCATGGCCGACCACCCCGGCCTGGAGGTCGTCGGCGAGGCCGCCACCGGCCTGGAGGCCGTCCGGCTCACCGGTGAACTCCGCCCGGACGTCGTGGTGATGGACATCCGGATGCCCGGTATGGACGGGATCGAGGCCACCCGTCGGATCACGTCCGGCCAGACGATGGCCCGCGTCCTCGTGCTGACCACCTTCGACGAGGACGAGCACGTCTACGGCGCGCTCCGGGCCGGCGCGAGCGGATTCGTCGTCAAGGACATGGCGCTGGACGACATCCTCGCGGCGGTCCGCGTGGTCGCGTCGGGCGACGCGCTGCTCGCGCCGGGGGTGACGCGCCGCCTGATCGCCGACTTCGCCGCGGAACGCTCCGGGCCCGTCCCGTCGAGGCGTCCCCCGGCCGTGGTCGAGGGCATCACCGAGCGCGAACGGGAGGTGCTGACCCTGGTCGGGCGCGGCCGGTCGAACACCGAGATCGCGCAGGACCTCTTCATCACGGTGGCCACGGCGAAGTCGCATGTGTCGCGGTTGCTCACGAAGCTGGGCGCCCGGGACCGGGTGCAGCTGGTGATCACCGCTTATGAGGCGGGGCTGGTGTCGCCGTGAGGGCCGAGTGGCCGCCGCTCGACGACATATGACGAGGCGTGATGACGCGCAGCGCACATGAGACAACGGACGGTAGTCGACCCCTATGCGCGTTTGCTTCATACGGAAGATCTGATAATTTTCTTCCCGCGCCGCTAGCTCAGTTGGTTAGAGCGGCTGACTCTTAATCAGCAGGTCCGGGGTTCGAGTCCCTGGTGGCGCACTGGAATTCGGGCCCCCGTCTCGCAAGAGGCGGGGGCCCGACGCGTGTTGCCGCTGATGCCCGCGCGGCGGCGGCGCGTCGCCGTCGTCATCGTCGGCGTACGGTCACGAACCGCCCCAGCAGCCAGCCGATCACGAGCATCGCGGCGAGCGCCAGCCACAGCGGCGTCGAGACCTCGGGGCCGATGATCCGGATCGTGACGTGCCGGGTGTTCTCGAAGACGAAGACGAGCGCCAGCACGGCGACGACCAGCAGGACGACCCGCCCTGTCGTCGCCACTTCCCGCAGCCGGCTCCCCAGGGAACCGGCGCGGGACGGACCGCTCGTCGAGGACTTGTGCTTGGAGGCCATGCCCTCACCTTCGCAGGGCACCGCGCGCGGCGGGCACGCGACTGCTCCGTTCGGGTGAGGCGTGGCACGCCGGTGTGGGAGGGCGCACACCGGTGGGGCCTGTTCCTCGCCAGTGACGAGTCGTCGTTCGTCACCAGGGCCGGGTTCGTCGTCGACGGCGGACTCACCGCGCACTGACCGGCCCGACGGCTGGAACCTTTTACGCGGTTTACATGGTTTACGCGGTCTTTTAGGCGGTGGAACCGGCCTCGTCCGCGAGGGCCACCGCCGCCGTGTATCCCGGGGCCGCCTCGACGTCGGTCAGGGTCCACCCGGGCGGTGACGCGGGCCGCGGGCCGCAGCCGACGTACGTCACCGACAGCCGCTCCGCGAGGCCGGTGCCCGTCCCCTTGAGGTACGCCTCCTTGCGTGTCCAGCAGCGGGAGAAGGCCGTCGTCCGGTCGGCGGGCGGGAGGGAGTCCAGCTCGGCCACCTCCCGGGGGTGCAGCGAACGGCCGACGCTGTCGACCACCGACGCCTGCTGCACCTCCTCCACGTCCGCCCCGACCGGTGTGTCCGCGAAGGCGAGGAACGCCAGGTCACCGGCGTGCGACAGGTTGAAGTGCAGCGGCGCGCCGGCCGCCGCCGGGCGGCCGTGCGGGGCGCCGCAGCACGGGCAGGGTTCCCGGACCAGCTCGACGGCTTCCGGCGCCACACCCAGGTACGCGCCGAGCAGCCGGCGCAGGGCGAGGTGCGCGGCGACATAGCGGTCGCGGTGCAGATCCCGGACGAAGGAGGCGGCGCGGGCGCGTTCGCGTGCGTCCAGGACCGCCTCCCACTCCTCGCGAGGAGTGGGACGGCCCTCGTCCGGCATGCGCAGCAACCAGAGGTCGAGGGCACCCCCGGCCGCTCCCGGGGTCCAGGGGGTGGGGAGCGGGTCACGGCCCAGGATTCGGGGGCGGAGGGGGGTGCTCGGGTCTTGCCGCGCGTCGGCCGGGATCGGCGCTGTCGGCGCGGCGGGAGGGGTGGGGTCGAGGTTGGGGTCGGGGTTGGGGTCGGGGTTGGGGTCGGGGTTGGGGTCGGGGTTGGGGTGCGGGATGCGGCGGTCGTACGGGAGGGGCCGGCGCTGCCGGTGGCACCGGATCCGCCGGAAGCGCCGGAAGCGCCGGTGGCACCCGACGTCCTGGGCGTACTCGCCGCGTCGGGCTTACCCGAGGTGCTGGGCAAGGGCCTCTCCCCGTCGTCTCTCGTTCCCGTCATGATTCCCCGTCTTCCGGGCCGATCAGCGTACCCGTGTCCCGTCGGACCGGCCTCGGCGGCGGCATCCGCCGAGGCCGGAGCCTGATGGCCGGCGCATCATCCGGCCGGCGGCCGACCGGCCGGTGCCTCGACCGATGCCTCGACCGATGCTGGTGCCTCGGCCGATCCCGGCCCGGGCGGGCCGTGGTCGCCGTCCGGGCCGCGTCCGTCGAGGAGTTCGACGCCGCCGTCCGCAAGCCGTCGCGCCCTGCGGCCCGTACGGTACATCCGCGTTCCGGGCGGCCCGTACGGGTCGGCCGGGAAACGGCCGGCGGCACGGCCCGGATGGCCGGCGTACCCGGTGGCGAGCGGGGCGCCCGCGACGTACAACTCGCCCGGGGTGCCCGGCGGACAGGGGCGGAGCGCCGGATCGAGGACGTGGAGGCGCGCATTCCAGACGGGCCGGACGGTTCCGGGCGGTGCCGCGTCCCCCGGTGTAAAGACGCGGTGCGCCACCGAGGCCGCCTCCGGCGGGCCGAAATGGTGGTGCAGGGCGGTGTGCGGCACTACGCGGTGGAACCGGTCGGCGGTCGCCCGGTCCGGCGGTTCGCCCACGGCCAGGACGTGCCGCAGTCGCCCGCACTCCCCCGCCTCCGGTGCGCGCACGAACCACCGGAGGGCATCGGCGTCCAAGAGGGCGACGGTGACGTCGAGTTCGCGTATGCGACGCGCCACCGACGCGTCCGGCTCCTCGGCTTCGCCGGGCCCGTCGGTGGCGCCGGAGTCGCCGGGCTCGTCGTGTCCGGCGCCCGCGCTGTCTTCGAGCGCGGGGAGGACGAGCGTCGCCCCTTCCCGGAGGGGCCACAGCAGCTCCACAGCGAGAGTGTCAGGGGTGAGGGGGCCTTGCAGGAGGAGGCGGTCCTCGGGCGCAAGGGGGTGGTGGTGTTGCAGCCAGCGGAGGCGGTTGTCGAGAGCGGAGTGGGGGACGACGGTGGTGTGGTGGTGGGTGGTGGTGGGGCGGGTGGCGTAGGCCGGGTGGTGGGGGGTCAGGGCCCGTGCCGGGTCGACGGGCGGGTGGACGGCCAGGAGGTCCGGGAGGGCGGGGTCGTCCAGCAGGACGGTTCGGGCGCTTCCGGTGGGCGCGGTGGAGGAGATGGACGCGGTCGTCAAGACGCAGATGGGGGCGAGCTGTTCGCGGTACGGAGCGGCGGTACACGGGCCGTCTGCGTGCGGTCCGTCATCGATCGAGCCGTCACCACGCGGGCCGTTGCCAGCCAGACCGTCATCAAGCGAACCGTCACCACGCAGGCCGTTGCCAGCAAGGCCGTCATCGATCGAGCCGTCACCACGCGGGCCGTTGCCAGCCAGACCGTCGTCGAGTGAGCCGTCACCACGCAGGCCGTTGCCAGCCACACCGTCATCGAGCGAACCGTCACCATGCGGGCCGTCACCCGCCAGACCGTTATCGAGCGAGCTGCCACCATGCGGGCCGTCGCCATGCAGGCCGCCGGCGCGCCGGCCTTCTTCGTGCAGGCCGTCCGCACCCCCGTCACCACCGTACGCACCGTCCCCGCGCGCCTCGCCCACCCGCGGGCCGGCCGCGTACCGCCGTTCCCCCTCCCCAGGGAACCAACAGGCGCCGCCCGCCTTCAGGATGGCGAGCAGGGCCACCACCCGCGCAGTCGACCAGGGCAGGTCGACGGCGGCGAAGGTGCCGGGTCGGACGCCGAGGGTGGTGAGGTGGCGGGCCAGGCGGTTGGCCCGGGCGTTCAGTTGGGCGTAGGTCAGGCGCTCGTCGCCCGCGATGAGGGCGGTGGCCCCGGAGGTCCGGGCGGCGCGGGACTCGAAGGGGCCGATCGCTGTCGTGGGCGGGACGGCGACGGAGGTGTCGTTGCCTTCGCGAAGGGCGCGTTCGTGTTCCTCGTCAGGGATGAGCGACAGGGCAGAGAGCGGTGCGTGCGGGTCCAGGGCCGGGAGGCGGGTCAGCAGGGCGTGGAGTGGATGCCGTTGTCCCGGGGACGTGGGCGGGTGGGCGGTCCATGTGTCCACGCGGAGGCCCTCGTCCGCCGTACCGTCGGGGTGGAAGGTGACGGCGGCCTCTTCGCCGGAGACATAGGAGTCATCGGATGCGTCACAGGCACCGGACGCGTCACGGGCGTCGGACGCATCAAGGGCTCCAGGCGCGAGCGGGTGGAGTGTGGACGGCGCGCCGGCGAAGGTGACCGGTTCCTCGGGCGGGACGACGTCGACCAGCGGTCCGGTGAGGACGGGGTGGTCCGCCGGGAGGCCGAGGTCGCGGCGGAGGTCGGCGCGGCGGTAGCGCTGGTGCGCGCGGGCCTCGCGGACGGCGTCGTCGGCCTGCCGGACCAGGCCGGCGATGGTGATGTCAGGGGTGATGGTGAGCCGCAGCGGAACCGTGTTCCGTACCGTCCCGGGCACGCGCAGCGCCCCCGGTCCCGTACGTGCGGGCAGCGGCAGGCCGAGGACGACGTCCCGGCGCCCGGTGGCGCGGCACAGGTGGAGGGCCTGGGCGGCGAGGAGCAGCCCGGTCCGGGAACCGCGGACGGACGCAGCGAGTTCGCGCAGCCCGGCCGTGGTCCCGGGGCCGAGGTGGAACGTGTGCGGGGCGGGGCGGCGGTGACCGCCGCCCGTGCCGCCCACGGCCTCGTCCGCCGCGGGCGGGTGCGCGAGCCGGTTCCGCCAGTACGCGCGGTCCCGTTCGCGGGCGGCCGAGGCGCGGTAGGCCGTGTCCTCGGCGACGAGGTCCGCGAGCCGGCCGAACGGGCTCGGGCCCGGGTCCTCGCCGGCCGCCAGGGCCGTGTACACCTCGGCCACCCGGCGGTCCACCAGCCGGTGGCCGTGCGCGTCGAGCAGGACCCGGTGCACCCGCCGGTACCAGAGCCAGCGCCGGTCGCCGACCCGGAACAGCGCGTACGCGAACAGCGGCCCGCCGGCCGGTTCGAAGGGCCGGCCGAGGTCCGTGCGCATCCACGTCAGCGCGGTGCGGACCGCCTCCGGGTCCTCGCTTCCGTCTCCCCCACCGGTCTCGTCCATCCCCTCCGTCGCGCAGGTCCTCTCCGTAGCGCGCATCCCCTCCGTCGCGTGCAAGTCCGCGGCGCACAGCGGGAATCCGTGGCCCGGCGGCTCGATCGCGATCGGCCGCTGGCGCGGGCCGTCCGGAGTGTCGACGACGCTCATGCGCAAAGCGTCCGCTTCGCCGACCGTGCGGTGCAGCGCCTCGGCGAACAGCACCGGGTCGAGCGGACCGCGGATCTCCCGGTACGCGGCGGTGACCGGTGCCGCGCCGCCCGGGTCGCGGGCCTGCCGGGACCACAGCTCGCGCTGGGCCGACGTCAGGCGGAGCCCCTGCGGTGTGGCGGTCTCCCGAGTGACGCCCGGAGCGGTGCCCGGGGCGTGGTCCGAAGCCGTGCCCCGGGCGTGGTCCGAAGCGGTGCCCGGGACGTCCCCCGGGGTGTTCTCCCGGCCGCGGCCGTCACGCCGGGCGGAGGGACGTGGGAGCGGGAGCCGGTCGAGGGTCCGTACGGTCACCGTCGCGCTCCCGCCGTCGTCGCGGGGACCGTCGGCAGCGGCCCGCCGCGGACGCCGCGGCCCGGCCGCCGGGGGCGGCGGCGCCGGTCTCGGTTCGGGGACATGGCCGTCAGTTCCCCTCGGCGCCCGTCAGGATCCGGTCGGTCGTGGTGACGACGGCACACTTGGCGGCGGCCCAGCGCAGGGCCATGGCGTGGTCCTCGGCCGAGAAGTCGGCCACGGCGTCCGCGACGACGAACGGGCGGATGTCGCGCATCCACGCGTCGCACGCCGTCATCATCACGCCGATGTGCGCGTAGACGCCGACGATGACGAGCTGGTCGCGGCCCTGCTCCGCCATCCGCTCGGCGAGGTCGGAGCGGACGAACGCGCTGTACTTCCACTTGGTGAGGACGGTGTCCCCGGCGTCGGGCGCCACCGCCTCGGCGATCGCCTCCGCGTGCCCGTCGGCGGGCAGCCCGGGCCCCCAGAAGTCCTGTTGAAGGCCGCGCTCGGCGGGGCTCTGGCCGCCGGGCTGCGCCGAGTACACGACCGGGACGCCGAGCCGCGCGCACTCCTTCTTCAACCGGCCGACGTTGGCGAGCAGTTCGGTCACCGGCGAGGCGCCGGCGGTGAAGGCGCCCAGGAAGTAGTTCTGGAGGTCGTGGACGAGCAGGACCGCGCGGTCCGGGTCGACGGTCCAGTCGACCTTGTTCGCCGGGAGGTCGGCCTCGGCGGGCATGGGGTAGGGGGCGATGGCGGGGAGCGCCATGGTGCGGTTGCCTTTCGGTGGGGGTTCGGGAGCGGGCTGCTCGCGCCGCGCTGTCGCTGATGTACTCGATCGTTGCCAGTTGCTGGTTGCTGGTTGCCAGTTGCCGGCTGGCAGTTGACGGATTTCGGGCACGGTTTGCGGTTGTCGACGCCGGAAACCGCCGGCGTGGGGCAGTGACGGGCCCGCGTGAGGCACGAGGAGGGGCACGTCACCGACGGCCCCCGGCCCGGCCGATCGCGTCATCCCGCCCCGCCACCGGCCACCGGCCACCCACCACCCGTCACCCACCCCCGGCCCCGCCTCAGCGCCCCTTCCCCGCCAGCTCCGCCGCGATGGCCGCCCTGAGATCCTTCTTCGACACCTTGCCGACCCCGGTCTGCGGGAACGCGTCCGTGAACTCCACCCGGTCCGGGACCTTGTAGTCGGCCAGCCCCCGCCCGCGGATGAACTTCTTCAGCGCCGCGGACCGCACCGGCTCGGCGCCCTCCCGCAACACCACGTAGGCGCAGGTGCGTTCACCCAGGTAGGGGTCGGGCATGGAGACCACGGCGGCGTCGTGCACCGAGGGGTGGGCGAGGATGTGGTTCTCGATCTCCTCGGCGGCGACCTTCTCGCCGCCCCGGTTGATCTGGTCCTTGGCCCGGCCCTCGACGACGAGGTAGCCGTCCTCCGTGAGCCGGACGACGTCACCGGTGCGGTAGAAGCCGTCGGGAGTGAAGGACGTGGCGTTGTGTTCGGGCGCGCGCCAGTAACCGCGGATGGTGTACGGGCCCCGGGTGAGCAGGTGCCCGGTCTCACCCGCGGGCAGGTCGGCGTCCTCGTCGTCGACGACGCGGATCTCGTCGTCGGGGGAGATCGGCCGGCCCTGGGTGCCGACGATGATCTCCTCGGGGTCGTCCAGCCGCGTGTAGTTGACCAGGCCCTCGGCCATGCCGAAGACCTGCTGGAGGGTGCAGCCGAGGGCGGGCCGCACCCGTCGGGCGGCCTCCTCGCTGAACTTCGCGCCGCCGACGAGGAGTACGTCCAGGCTGGACAGGTCGTACGGAGTGGCGGCCGCCGCCTCCGTCCAGACGAGGGCGAGCGGCGGCACCAGCCCCGTGATCGTCACGCCCTCGCGCTCGATGAGCGGGAACGCCACGTCCGGGCTGGGCCGCGGCGCGAGGACGACGCGGGCTCCGGCGTAGAGGGCGCCCAGCGTGCCCGGCGAGCTCAGCGGGAAGTTGTGGGCGGCGGGCAGGGCGCAGAGGTAGACGCTGTGCTCGTCGACCCGGCAGATCTCGTTGGAGCCGCGCAGCGAGTAGATGTAGTCGTCGTGCGTGCGCGGAATGAGCTTGGGTACGCCGGTGGAGCCGCCGGAGAGCTGGAGGAAGGCCAGTTCGTGCGGTTCGGGGCCGGCGGACGTGTCGTCGAAGGCCCCGGCGGCCACCGCCGGCACGTCCGCGAGGGCGGTGTGCGGCCCGGGGTCGCCGGCGACGAGGACGTGCCGGAGGGTGGGCACCTCGGCGCGGACGCGGGAGGCGAGCTCGCGGTGGTCGTAGCCGCCCGCGACGTCCGGGATCACGTACGCGGCGGCCTCGGTGAAGGCGCAGAAGTGCCGGATCTCGCTGTCGCGGTGCGCGGGCAGCGCGAACACCGGCAGGGCGCCGATGCGGAACAGCGCGAAGACGACCTCGAAGAACTCGGCCACGTTGGGAAGTTGGACGACGACGCGGTCGCCCTTGCCGATGCCGAGAGCCAGCAGCCCGGCGGCCATCCGGTCGGCGCGCCCGTCGAGTTCCCCGTACGTCCAGCGGCGGATGGTGGAGCCGTCCGGCGCGGGGCCGGGGTCGACGATCGCGGTCCGGTCGGGGTGGGCGGCCGCGCGCTCGCGCAGCATGCGCCCGAAGGTCTCGCCGCGCCAGTAGCCGGCGGCGCGGTAGCGCTCGGCGAACTCGGGCGGGTAACCGGGCGCGTCGGGGGTCCCGGTGCCCTCGCCGGTCATCGTCCCACCGCCGTCATGGATGTCCGTCACTGGTCAACTCCCACTGCCTGCAAGAACGTACGGAATTTGGCGCCCGTCTCGGCGGTCTCCGCCTCCGGGTCCGACTGCTCGACCACGCCCGCCCCGGCGTACAGCCGCAGCCGCCGGGCGGCCGGTTCGGCCTCCGCGCAGCGGATGGTGACGACCCACTCGCCGTCGCCGTCGGCGTCGCCCCAGCCGACCATGCCGGTGTACGCGCCGCGGTCGAACGGTTCGAGCTCACCGATGACCCGGCGGGCGGTGTCGGTCGGGGTGCCGCACACGGCGGGGGTGGGGTGGAGGGCGCAGGCCAGTTCCAGCGCGGAGACGGCCGGGTCGGCCGGTTCGGCGCGGACCGTGGTGGAGAGGTGCCACATGGCGGCCGTGCGCACGAGGGTCGGGCGTTCGGGGACGTCGAGGGAGCGACAGTACGGAGCGAGCGCGGCGCGGATCGCGTCGACGACCATGGCGTGCTCGTGCAGGTCCTTCTCGGACTCCAGCAGGGCCGCCGCCCGGCGGACGTCCTCGGCCAGGTCGGCGCTGCGCGGCGTCGAACCGGCGAGGGGGTTGGTGACGATCCGTCCGCCCTGCTTGGCGACGAGCAGTTCGGGGCTGGCGCCGAGCAGCGTCCGGCCGGGGCCGGAGGGGACGGCGAAGGTGTAGCCCGTGGGGTCGCGGCGGGCGAGGCGGTCGAGCAGCGCGGGGAGGTCGAGGTCGCGGGAGGAGGTGAGGCGGAGGGTGCGGGAGAGGACGACCTTGCCGAACTCCCCGTCCTTCATCCGCCGCACCGCCTCGGCGACGGCCGCCGCGTACTCGGCGGGTTCCGGCTCCGGCCGGACGTCCCACTCGGCGGCGGGCGGGGGCACGGCCGGGAGCGCCATCAGCGGGTCGGCGGCCGGCGACGGAGCGGTGCGGACGGTCTCCGGGACGACGAGGGCGGCCGGGGCGCTCCGGTCGAAGGGCACGGCCCCGATGACGAGGGGCGCGGGGTGGCCCGCGCGCCGCTGGGCCGCCAGGGTCTCCGCGACGCGCTCGGCCAACGGGGCGTCACCGTGCGGGACTTCGGCCCGCACGCCGTGGGCGAGGAGGGTGCGGGTGGGCGAGGCGAAGAAGCGGGTGCCGTGGGGGTCGTAGGCGTGGAGGAGTTCGGTCGCGGCGCCGACGGCCTCGGTGCCGTCCCGTCGCTCCGCGCGGTCGCGCGGGGCCGCCGGGGAGGGCGAGGACGGCGCCGGTGCCACTGCCGACGCCGGTGACGCCGGCGACGCGGATATCGCGCCGGTGGCGCCGTTCCGGCCGGCGGGCTCGTTCGGCGGCGGGGCGGTGACGTGCTGAACCGTGGTCACCTACTGCTCCGTTCCTCCGGCGCGGGTGGACGCCGGGCGTGGGGGTGGGTGGGGCGGGGGCCGGCCCGGAAGGGCGGACGGGAAGGTCGGGAGGGCCGGGAGGACCCGGGAAGGGGCCGGGGCTTCGGAGAGGGAAGCGGCGGGGACGTGGGAACGACCGCTCCGGGCGACGACCGACGGGCGACGGGCGACGGGCGACGATCGGTGACCGGTGACCGGTGACCGACAACTGACCACCGGCAACTGAAGACCGGCAGCCGACGACCGACGGCCGCACCGGCGGAAGGCCCATCACCCCTCCCAGCCACCGACGGACACGTCCCGTCAGGCGCGCAGCGTCGCCCCGCCGTCCACGTACAGGTCGTGCATGGTGATGTGCCGGGCGCGGTCCGAGACGAGGAAGACGACGGCGTCGGCGATGTCCGACGGTTCGGCGATCCGGCCGAGGGGGATGCCGACGCGGTACGTGCCGGGGTCGCCGTCGATGACGCGGGCGGGCGCCTCGTCGTCCGTCCACAGCGCCCGCTGCATGGCGGTGTCGGTGGAGCCGGGGGACACGACGTTGCAGCGCACGCCGCTGCGGCCGAGTTCGAGGCCCAGGCACTTGGTGAACATGGTCGCCGCCGCCTTGGACGCCGCGTAGGCGGCCATGCCGGTCCGGGGGACGCCCGCCGCGTTGGAACCGACCGTGACGACGCAGCCGGTGCCGCGCGCGGCCATCCTGCGGGCGGCGGCGCGGGAGGCGACGAAGACGCCGGTGGTGTTGACGGCGAAGGTGCGCTCCCACATCTCGTCGGTGAGGGCGACGACGGGGGACGGGTGCAGGACCCCGGCCACGTTGACGAGGATGCCGAGCGGGCCGACGGACGCCTCGACCTCCTCGACGACGGCCTCGACGGCCGCGGCGTCCGACACGTCGGCGGTGTGGGCGGTGACCCGCTCGGGCCCGTATTCCGCCGCCAGTTTCCCGATGCCGCCGGGCACCGCGTCGAGGGCCGCGACCCGGGCTCCCCGTGCGACGAGGGCCCGGACCACGGCCTCGCCTATGCCCTGTCCGGCGCCGGTGACCAGCGCGACGCGGCCGGAGAGTTCAGTGTGCTCCACGACGGGTTCCCCACCATCCAGTTCGAATAAGGTAAGCCTTACCTTACATGAGCTGTTGGTCGGGGGGAATCATCACCACCGCGCGGCCGTCCCTCCCCTTTGATTCCGGACGCGGGTGAAGAACGGCCCCGGGTCCGGATGAAAGCCCGGGTGAACGTCCGGGTGAACAGCCGAGTGAACGACCGGGTGATGGTTCGGGGAAGGTTCGGGTGGACCTCCCGGTGAACGCCCGGGCGGACCCCCAAGGTGAACGCCCGGGGGAACGCCCGGACGGACTCCCAAGGTGAACCCCCGGGTGAACGCCCGGACAGACCTCCAGGCAGCCGCCCGGACGCACTCCGCGCGACGGATCCCCGAACGGACGCGATGGATCCCCGAACGGACGCGACGGATCCACGGAACGGACGCGACGGCCCCGCGCAACGGAACCGTCACCCCGCCCGGACCACGGCCGCCCTCACCGGTCCAGCTCCACCTCCGGCACCCCCGGCGCGCTGAACCCGAACGTCTGCGCGTACAGGGAGAGTTCCGCCTCCAGCGCCCGCACCAGCGTCTCCTTCCGGCGGAAGCCGTGCCCCTCCCCCTCGAAGGCGAGGAACGCGTGCGGCACCCCACGTCCGCGCGCCGCCCGGGCCAGGGCCTCGCTCTGCCCGGGCGGGCAGACCGGGTCGTCCAGTCCGTGGAGGAGGAGGAAGGGGACCTTGATGCGGTCCGCCCGGCGCAGCGGCGACCGTTCGCGGTAGCGCTCGGGCACCCGGTCGCGCGGGCCGATCAGGCTCTCCGTGTAGTGGGACTCGAAGTCGTGGGTGCCGCCGTCCGCCTCCGTCGTGAGGTCCAGGCACGGGAAGAGCATGGTGCCGCACGCGTACAGGTCCGTGCCGGCGAGGGAGTGGGCGGCCGTCCAGCCGCCCGCGCTGCCGCCCTGGACCGCGAGCCGGGCCGGGTCGGCGGTCCCCTCGGCGATCAGGGCGCCGGCGACCGTCGCGCAGTCCTCGACGTCGACGACGCCCCAGCGCTCCCGCAGCCGTTCGCGGTAGGCGCGGCCGTAACCCGTCGAGCCGCCGTAGTCGACGACGGCGACGCCGATGCCGCGCGAGGTGAAGTAGGCGATGCCCAGGTCGAGGGCGAGCGGCGTCCGGCCGGTCGGCCCGCCGTGCGCGCGGACGACGAACGGGGGCAGTTCGCCGTCCGGGACGTCCCGTTCGGGGTGGCGGGGGCGGTGGATCCGGGCGTGCACCTCGCGGCCGTCGGGCCCGGTGAAGGTACGGACCTCGGGGCGCGGGAGGAACGCCGGGTCGACGACGTCCCGGTGCGCGGCGCCGACCACCCGGGCCCGGCCCGTCCGCCCGTCCAGCTCGACGACCTCGTAACCGCCGGCGGGCCCGGCGGCGATGCCGACCACGCGGGTACCGTGCGCGTCCAGCGCGGAGGCCCACTCCGTCCACGGCCCGGCGACGTCGGCCACGGCCCCGGTCTCCGGGTCGAGGACGCCGAGCACCTGGGCGCCGGCGCCGTGCAGCACGGCGATGGGGCCTCCGGTCAGCGGGACGAACCAGCGCTGCCCCAGCTGCCACAACGGACCCGCGAACTCCTGCTCCAGCGGGCACAGGTTGACGGCCCGGCCGGTCTCCGGGTCGACGCGGTGGAGGTTCCACCAGCCCGTGCGGTCGGTGACGGCGAGCAGCGTGCCGTCGGGCGCCCATTCGACCTGGGCGACGGCCTCGTCCGGGCCGCCGAGGACCGTCCGCACGTCGGTGAGCCGGTCGCCGCCGACGTGCGCGGGCCGGGCGTCACCGATGTCCGTGAACCGGCCGCCACCGGCGTCCATGAGCCGACCCCCGCCAACGTCCGCGAGCCGGTCGCCGCCGACGTGCGCGGGCCGGGCGTCACCGATGTCCGTGAACCGGCCGCCACCGGCGTCCATGAGCCGACCCCCGCCAACGTCCGCGAGCCGGTCGCCGCCGACGTGCGCGGGCCGGGCGTCACCGATGTCCGTGAGCCGGGCGCCGCCGACGTCCGCACCCCTACCGCCACCGTCCGCGAGCCGGTCGCCATCGACATCGACGTCCGTGAACCGGGCACCGCCCGCACCCCCCTCGACCCGGGCGAGCCGGAGCTCGGTACCGTCCCAGGGCATGCGCGGATGGTCCCAGGCCAGCCAGGCGACCCGGCGGCCGTCCGGCGAGAGGCGCGGGCCGGTCACGAAGCGGTGGCGGTCGTCGGTGAGTTCGCGGATCGCCGTCCGGTCGTCGGCGGCGCGCCCGTCGAGGGGGACGGCGGCGAGGAGGCGCCGGACGTCGCCCGGGCCCGGGCCGGTGAACTCCTCCAGGACGCACCAGACTTCGTTCCGCCCCGGGCGGAGCACGGGGTCCGCCCAGCGCAGCCCGCCGCCGACGGCGGACGTCGGGGTGAGCGGCCGGGGCGACGGGTCGGGCCCGTCCGGCTCCCACGCGTAGAGCCGCTGGTCCGGGCCGTGCGCGAAGACCAGCAGCGGGCCGTCGCCGGCCCGGGCCGTCCCGGTCCAGGCGCGGCCGCCGTACTCGTGCACCCGGGTGCGGACGTCCCACGGCGCGGGCAGCGCGACGGCCTCGCCGCCGCCGGGGCGCCGCCGGACCAGCGCCCGGCGGCCCCCTCGCCCGGCCGGGCCGCGACCCACCAGACGTCGTCGCCGACCCAGCCCACGAAGTCGGGGCGGCCGCCGTGTTCCGCCACCAGGGCGGCGTCCACGGGGGACGGCCAGGTTCCGCAGGGCGCCGTGGGCTTGGGCACCATGATCTCTACGCCTCCTCGGGCAAGGGGTGGTCGGACGAGCGGGGGCTCGCCTCGTGCATCACAAAACGGTCCAGGACGCGCACGCCGAAGTGCAGGGCGTCCACGGGCACCCGCTCGTCGACGCCGTGGAACAGCCCCTGGTAGTCGAAGCCCGGCGGCAGCCGCAGCGGGGAGAAGCCGTAGCCGGCGACGCCCAGCCGGGAGAACTGCTTGGCGTCCGTGCCGCCGGACATGCAGAACGGCACCACGTGTGCTTCGGGGTCGAAGTGCTCCAGCGCGGCCCGCATCCGGGCGAACACCGGCGCGTCCACCGGCGCCTGAAGGGCCCGCTCACGGTGGAAGAACGTCCAGTCCACGTCCGGGCCGGTGAGCCGGTCCAGGGTGGCGGCGAACTCCTCGTCGCCGCCCGGTACGGTCCGGCCGTCGACGAACGCGGTGGCCGTCCCCGGGATGACGTTGATCTTGTAACCGGCGCTGAGCATGGTGGGGTTGGCGCTGTTGCGCACGGTCGCCGCCACCAGCTTGGCGGCGGGCCCCAGCTTGCCCAGCAGCTCCTCCACCTCCTCCGGGCGCGGCCCGTTGCGGCCCACGTCGATGCCGTGCGCGGCGGCGAGTTCACGCAGCGCGGCGCGGACGACCGGGGTCAGCCGGACCGGCCACTCGTACTCGGCGATCCGGGTGACGGCGGCGGCCAGCCGGGCCACCGCGTTCTCGCGGTTCACCTTGGAACCGTGCCCGGCCGTGCCCCGGGCCCGCAGCTCCACCCACGCCGAGCCGCGCTCCCCCGCCGCCACCGGGTACAGCCGCAGCCCGCCGGCCCCGTGGACGGTGTACGCGCCGGACTCGCCGATCGCCTCGGTGCAGCCCTCGAACAGCGCGGCGTGTTCGTCCGCGAGGAACCCCGCGCCGGCCTCGCCCTTGTCCTCCTCGTCGGCGGTGAACGCCAGCACGATGTCGCGCGGCGGCACGACGCCCGCGCGCGCCCAGGCCCGGACCAGGGCCAGCACCATGGCGTCCGTGTTCTTCATGTCGAGCGCGCCGCGCCCCCAGACGACGCCGTCCCGCACCTCGCCCGAGAACGGGTGCACGGTCCAGTCGGCGGGCTCGGCCGGCACCACGTCCAGGTGCCCGTGGACGAGCAGCGCCCCCGCGACCGGATCCGCGCCCGGAACCCGCGCCACCACGTTCGTCCGCCCCGGCTTCCGCTCCAGCAGGAACGGCTCGATCCCCACCTCGGCGAGCCGCTCCGCCACGTACTCGGCGGCGGGCCGCTCCCGGCAGTCGCCGCCACCGCGGTTGGTGGTGTCGATCCGGATCAGATCGGAGGTGAACCGGACGACCTCGTCAAGCGCCCGAGCGTCAACCCGCCCCCCGTTCCCGTCCGCCGCCGCCGCTGCTGCCGTGCCACTAGCCATACGCTTCCTCCACCGCCCCCACCACGACGGGACGGATCGCCTCGGACATGGTCGGCGTGGTGCGGCGGGCCAGGCCGGACGCCGCGGAGCCCGCCCGCCCGGCCGGGCGGCGACGGCACGCGCCCGCGCACCGCCCGACCCCTCGGCGCGCACGGCACACCCGCTCCCCCGGCCGTCACCCGTCACCAGCACCACCAGCCCACCGTAAGCGCCCCCGCCAACAGACCCGGGCAACCCGGCAAACCACCGCGCGCCATCCACCCATACGCCGCCCCCACGCGCCGGGGCGCCCCCGCCCGGGACGCCGCGGAAGCCCGCGGGAGCGGCCCCGGCCGGCCGCTGCCGACGGCGTCCGCGCGCGCCGTGCCGCCCACAGCGGTAAAGGATCTTCGGCATCCTCCCGTTCTACCTCAGAGGGACGGCGTCCGCACAGGTCCCGCCGCCCTCCTCGTCACCGGGAAGCACCGCCGGGATACGCCCTGTTGGCGTCCGGACGGACGGTGACGCGCGGCCCCGCACCCCGCGTCCGCCTCACATGCCACCAACCCGCCTTGCAGGCAACGGGATTCACCGTGCGAGCGCTCTCCTCCTCCGGTCACCGCCGCAACCCCAGTACCCGGTGCGGCCGGTAAGGCGCCTCCAGTCCGGCGATCTCGTCGTCCGTCAGGGTCAAGTCGACGGCGGCGACCGCGTCGTCCACGTGGGAGGCGCGGGTGGCGCCGATGATCGGGGCCGCCACGGCCGGCTTGGAGAGGAGCCAGGCGAGGGCTATGCGGGCCGGGGGAGGTCGCGGGTGGTGGCGACCGTGCGGACGGCGTCCACGACGTCGAAGTCCGCTTCCTCGTAGAGGCGGCGGGCGAGTTCGTCGTTGCCCGCGCGGAGGGTGCGGTGGGCGCCGTCGCGGTCTCGGGTGCCGGTGAGCATGCCGCGGGCCAGGGGGCTCCAGGGGATGCAGCCGACGTTCTCGTCGCGGCAGAGGGGGATCATTTCGCGCTCCTCCTCCCGGTAGAGGAGGTTGTAATAGTTCTGCATGGATATGAACGGAGTCCAGCCGTTGGCCCTGGCCAGGTGCTGGGCCTTGGCGAACTGCCAGGCCCACATGCTGGAGGCGCCCAGGGCGCGGACCTTGCCGGCGGCGACGAGTTCGTGCAGGGCCTCCAGCGTCTCCTCGATGGGTGTGTCGTAGTCCCAGCGGTGGATCTGGTAGAGGTCGACGTGGTCGGTGCCGAGGCGGCGGAGGGAGGCGTCGATGGCCTTGGTGATGTGCTTGCGGGACAGGCCGCGGTCGTCGGGGCCAGGGCCCATGGGGAAGTAGACCTTGGTGGCGAGGACGTAGTCGTCGCGGCGCGGGAAGAGGCGGGAGAGCAGGCGTCCCGTGATCTCCTCGCTGAGGCCGGCCGAGTACATGTCGGCCGTGTCGAAGAACGTGACGCCCGCCTCGACCGCGCGCCGGACGACGGGTTCGGCGGCCTCCTCGTCCAGGAACCACTTCTGCGCGGTGGGGCCGCCGCCGTAGCTCATCATGCCCAGGCATATCCGGGACACCTTCAGGTCCGAGCCGCCCAGTTGTACGTAGCGCACGTCGTCTCCCGTTCCTCGCGGATGATCGCCCTTGGCGGACGATCGTCCTTGCCGCTCAGCTCACAGAGGCATCCTGCGGCCCGGGCCGGTGGAATTGAAGACGTGTGCAGCTGTCAGGGGCGGGCCGACGGGGTGTAGGAGGGGCGGGAGTTGAGGGCGGCGGCCTCGCCGGCCGCCCTCCGGTGGGCTGCCGCGGCGCGTGCCAGGTCGCGTCCCGCGTCCGGGCTCCCGGCGGCCGCGCGGGCCCTGGCGGCGCGGTCCATCTCGCGGTTGGCGAGGACGACGGCCGCGGTGGGGGCCTTCCGTTCGTCCTCGTACGCCGCCAGGGCCCGGACGGGGTCGGGCTCGGTGGCGAGGCGGTGGGCCAGGACGCGGGCGTCGAGCACCGCCTGGGAGCCGCCGTTGGCGCCGGAGGGGTACGAGGGGTGGGCGGCGTCGCCGAGGAGGGTGACACGGCCCTCGCCCCAGACCGGGAGGGGGTCGCGGTCGACCATGGCGTATTCGAGGATCCGCTCGGCGCCGGCGAGGAGCGCGGGCAGGTCCGTCCAGTCGAACCGCCAGTCCGCGAGGTGAGGGAGGACGTCCGCCAGGCGGCCGTGGTGGTTCCAGCGCGCGTCGCCGGCGAGCGGGCCGGGGACGCCCGTCGGCACCGCGCAGACCCAGTTGAGCAGCGTACGGCCGCGGGCCCGGGCCGCCGGCGAGATCTGGTACGCGACGAACTGGGTGTGCCGCTCGTCGGACGCGAGGAGCAGCGCGTCGCCCAGCGGGAAGGCACCGGTCTCGGTGACGCCCCGCCACATGGTGACGCCGCTCCACTGCAGGGGGCCCTGGGTGGGGTGGAGGCGGGCGCGGAGCCGGGAGTGGATGCCGTCGGCGGCGACGAGGACCCCGGCGGTGCAGCGCTCGCGCCGGTCCGTGGTCCGGTCGAGGGTGTGGACGTGGACGGCGTCGGGGGTCTGGGTGAAGTCCTCGACGCGGACGCCGGCTCGGACGGCCTCCGGGCCGAGCCGCTCCCTCACCGTTCTCAGCAGCATCATCTGTAAGTCGCCGCGGTGGACGGAGTACTGCGGCCAGCGGTAGCCGGCGGCCGTGCCGCGCGGGTCGCGGTAGCGGACCGTGCCGTGCCGGTCGGCGTAGACGTGGGCGACGGCGGGGACGCCGACGGCCGCCAGTTCGTCGGCCAGGCCGAGTTCGTACAACTCCCGCACGGCGGCGGGCTGCAGGTTGATGCCCACGCCGAGCGGGGCGATGCGGCGCGAGGACTCCAGGACGAGCGGCCGGATGCCGACGGCGTGCAGGCTGAGGGCGGTGGTGAGTCCGCCGATGCCGGCGCCTGCTATCACGACGTCGGCGTGCGGCGGTTGGGCAGGGTGGGGTGTGGTCATGTCTCCTCATCGGGGAGGGGAGGGGAGGGAAGGGGGGTAGGGAGGGGGAACGGAGGCGAGGGGAAGGGAGGGAAGCGGGCGGCCCGCGCGGCCGCCGGGGCGCGGTTCAGCGCACGGCGTGGACGAGTTCGCCGCCGCGCGGCCCCGCCTCCGGCCACCGCCCGAGGGCCTTGCCGATCGCCGCGTAGGTCACCGTCTCCGGCCGCCAGCCCCGCTCGGTGAACAGCGGCCCCGCCTCGTCGGTGCCGTACCGCCAGCCGGCGCCCGAGCGTTCGAGGAGGCTCAGCATGGAGCGGATGGCAGGTTCGTGGAACAGGGAGCCGGCGACGAACTCGGCGAGGATGTGACTGCCGGGCGCGGAGAGTTCGGTGATGCGGTCGAGGAGGCGGAGGACGTCCCGCTCCTCCAGGTACTGGGTGAGGCCCTCGACCAGCCAGCAGGAAGGTTCCTCGGGGCGGAACCCGGCCGCCGTGAGGGGGCCGGCCCAGTCGGCGGCGAGGTCGGCGCCGACCGGCACCCGGCGGGCGCAGCGCGGCACGGCGTCGCCGAGCAGCGATTCCTTCAGCCGCAGCAGCTCCGGGCGGTCGACCTCGTAGAGGACGGTCGCGGGGAGCGGGAGGCGGTAGGCGCGAGTGTCCATGCCGGCTGCCAGCAGGACGAGTTGGCGGGGGGTGCCGGGTGCGCTGGGGATGCCCGCGGCTCCGGAGGTGCCCGGGGTGCCGCCCGTCACCGTCCGGATG
Source organism: Streptomyces sp. CA-181903 (assembly GCF_050937075.1). Classification (NCBI taxonomy): domain Bacteria; kingdom Bacillati; phylum Actinomycetota; class Actinomycetes; order Kitasatosporales; family Streptomycetaceae; genus Streptomyces; species Streptomyces sp. CA-181903. Next base: position 6,203,944 of record NZ_JBNJLY010000001.1, on the reverse strand, counting down.
AGGTCGTCGAAGTAGCGGGTGCGAATGGGTATGGCCTCCACCATGCCGGCCTGGTCGGCGAGTCTCCGTCCCGTGTCGCCCGCGAGGACGGCGGCGAGCGGGTCGTCGAAGAGCCGGTCCGGACGCTCGGATTCCCGGGCGCGCAGGGCGGCCGTCATCCGGGCGGTGTCGGCGACGGGGTCGAGGCGGTCGGCGGGCGCGTCGGGCCGGTCGGCGGGTGCACCGGGCCGGTCGGTGGCCGAGCCGGAGCGACCGGAGGCGGAGTGGGGGCGGCCGGTGGATACGTCGGGACGATCGGTGAATGTGTCGGGGCGGTCGGTGGTCGAATCGTGCATCGCGGTGAGGCTCCGTTCGTCGGTCGCTGGGACGGGCGCGGGGCGCCCGGTGACTCACCCCCGTCTGGTGCGGCCCTCCCGTACTACCACGTACGGGGACAAGCAGGTAAGAGGAACAAGTGGCGGACGTGACGGTCGTGACTGCCGTGGCGCATGGTTCCAGTGAGGCGGCGGGCGGAAGGGTTTTCGTGTCACACCCGACGAGGCGCGTGCAGGCGCACGCCACCGGAAGCCCGGGCGGGCCCGAGGCACCACGAAAGCGCACCCGGGAAGCCGGCACGCGCGGGCACGGGACGCCGGAGCGCCCGGCTCGGCCTCCGTACGCGGCGCGGCGCCGGCCAGGGCCACGTTCACGAGTGCGAACACCGCTACACGCATGAGCGCAAGCACAGTTGCCCGCACGGCCACGACCACGACCACGGTCACCCGCGCCCCCGCACCCCGGTCCGTCAGCGGTCGATGACCGCCACCTCCGGCCGCTCCCGCAGATAAGGAGCCCAGTCCGAAGCGCCCGGAGCGTCCGGATGGCGCGGGTCGCCGTCCCGGACGAAGGCGATCCAGTGGCCCTGCACCCGGTCGACCAGGGCGGCCGTCTCCTCCGGGTCGGCTCCGCGCAGCATCGGCGCGTCCGGCCACGCGTCGAGTTCCCCGAAGACGAAGGGGAGTTCGATGCAGTGGCAGGCGCCGAAGGGGCTGCCCTCGGGGGCGTAGTCGAAGCGGTAGACCCAGGCCGGGTTGCCGGCGTCGGCGAGCAGCCCGGCGAGCCGTTCGGCCGGGGCGCGGAAGAAGTGCTCGGTGGTCATGCGGACGACCCGCTCGGCGGGGGCAAGGTCCGCCCACTCGGGGAAGCGGTCGGCGTCGCCGTACCAGCGCTCGGCGGTCCGGGCGAAGTCCTCCGGCCGGACGCCCGCCGGCAGCGCCGTGCCGGGCGCGAAGAAGGCGGCCCCCTCGTCGCGGGTGGTTCCGATCAGCAGCCGGACGCCGTGCGCGCCGGCGGCCCCGATGGCCGCTTCCGGGTCGGGGGCCACCATGCGTCCGTCCGCGACCAGTTGGAACGTCGGTGTCACGTCCAGGAAGCCGGCCGGCGACCGGCGGGCGACGGCGTCCTGGGCCGCGAGGACGTCGGTGACGGGCAGTGCGCGGGCGTCGGCGGCCCGGCCGGCCGGCACGCCGAGGGCGTCCAGCAGCAGGGCGCCCTTGGCGGCGGCCTCGTCCGGGGTCTGCGGCCGCATCCCGCCGGGGTGGCTCTGCAGGATCGCGCCTCGGAAGAGGCCGCTTCCGCCCTCCGAGCCGGAGAGCAGGGCGACGAGCGAGGCGGCCCCCGCCGACTGCCCGGCGACGGTCACCCGGTCCGGGTCGCCGCCGAACGCGGCGACGTTCTCACGCACCCAGCGCAGTGCCCGGAGCTGGTCGAGCAGCCCTTGGTTGCCGGGGCCCGCCCCTGGGAGGACGTCGCCGAGCCGGGCGTAACCGAGGGCGCCCAGACGGTAGGTGACGGTCACCACCACGATGTCGCCGCGCTCGGCGAGTGCCCTCCCGGAGTACCACCTCAGCCCGCCGCCCCCGCTGGTGAAGCCGCCACCGTGCAGGAACACCAGCACGGGCCGGGCCGCGGCGTCGGCGCCGGGCGTCCAGATGTCGACGGTGAGGCAGTCCTCGTCCTGTTTGACGTGCGCGAACGGCGCCACGCCCATCACCCGTTCCAGCCGGGACGGCGGCTGGGGGGCGACGGGGCCGGGCGCGGCGGCGTCCCGCGTCCCGCGCCAGGGGCTGACGGGCGCGGGCGGGGCGAACCGCGCCGGGCCCACGGGCGGTGCCCCGTAGGGGACGCCCAGGAAGGCGGACACCGCTCCCTGCCGTACCCCGCGCACCACGCCGTACGCGGTCCGTGCCTCGGGTCGCCGGTCACCGGTCACGCTGCACCCCTTCCCGTAGGGTCGCCCCTCCCGTAAGGGGCGCCCGCCAAAAGGATCATGGCCTCCTGATTCTGCACCGAAGGGGAACGCGGTCAAAGGGGCGCGGCGCGTCCCCGTCCGCTCCCCCGCGTTCACTCCAGTGGTGGTGGACGGACTCCCGGCGCAAGCCGCCCGAGCGGCCCGCGCGGTCACACGGCACGCGCGCGGTCACGCCCCTCCGGGCCGACGGCGGCCAGCGCTGCGGCGGTGGGGAGGACGACGGCACAGCGCGACGCCGCGTACTCCAGGGCCATCCGGTGGTACTCGGCCGTGAAGTCGGCGACGGCGTCGGCGACCACGAAGGTCTCGACGTCGTTCGAGAACGCCTCGTGGGCGGACATCAGGATGCCGACGTGCGCGTAGACGCCGCAGATGACCAACTGGTCGCGCTGCCGACGATGCATCAGGTCGAGCAGCCCGGTACGGCAGAACGCGGAAGGCCGCCACTTGGTGAGCACCACGTCCCCGTCCCGGGGCGCCACCTCGGGGACGACCGCCCGGTGCTCCTCCCCCGCCGGCATCCCGGCGCCCCAGATGTCCTTGAGCAGGCCGCGCTGCTCGTCGGTCATCCCGCCGGGCTGCGCCGTGTAGACCACGGGCGCGCCGGCGCCGGCCCACGCCCCGCGCAGGGCCGCGACGTTGGCGACGAGTTCGGCCGCCGGTGACTGCCCGGCGGGGAACGGACGCAGGAAGTACCGCTGCATGTCGTGGACGAGCAGCACCGCGCGCCGGGGGTCGACGGTCCAGCCTGCGGCGTTCCGCGGCAGGGAGCCGGCGGCCGGCATGGGGTACGGGGTGATCGGCGGGATGGCCACGGTGCGTCCTTTCGTGGTGGGAGCGGCGGCGGCGTCACGCGCCGAGGGTGGCTCCGCCGTCGACGGTGAGGTGGTGCATCGTGATGTGCGCGGCGCGGTCGGAGAGCAGGAACAGGACCGCGTCGGCGATGTCCTCGGGACGGGCGACCTTCCGGAGCGGGATGCCGAGGCGGTACTCCTCCGGGACGCCGTCGACCGAGTGCGCGCGGGCGGCGTCCGCGTCGTCCCAGAGGGCGGTGAGCATGGCGGTGTCCGTCGAGCCGGGGCCGACCACGTTGCACCGGACGCCGTACGCGGCGAGCTCCAGGCCGAGGCAGGCGGTGAACATGCCCGCCGCGGCCTTGGAGGCGGCGTAGGCGGCGAGGTTCGCGCGCGGGGTGCGGCCGGCGTTGGAGGCGATGGTGACGATCGCGCCGGAGCGGCGGCGGGCCATCCGGTCGGCGACGGCCCGGCTGACGTGGAAGACGCCGGTGGCGTTGACGCCGAGGACGGCGTTCCAGTCGGCCTCGGTGAGTTCGCGGACGCTGCCGGAGCGCAGGATTCCGGCGCTGTTGACGAGGTGGGTGAGCGGGCCGAGTCGGCGTTCGGCGGTGGCGACGGCCGCCTCGACCTCGGCGGCGGAGGTGACGTCGGCGGGCAGGGCGAGGACCCGCCGGCCGCCGCCCGAGAGGCCGCCGGCCAGGGCCGCGAGCGCGCCCTCGTCCCGGTCGAGCAGGGCCACGGCCACGCCCTCGGCGGCCAGGGCGCGGGCCACGGCCTCGCCTATGCCGCCCGCGGCGCCGGTGACGAGCGCCGTGCCGTGCAGTCCGAACACCGTCATCGTGTGGTCTCCTTCGTCGGCGGGCCGGAGGACGTCCGGGGCCGGTGCCCGCCGGACGTGGCGGAAGCCGGGCCCTTGGGGACAGTTCACCGTGGAGCCGCTGTCCGCCGAGAGACGCGAACCGGCCGCTGCCGCCCCGGAACCGCCGAGGACCCGCCGGCGGGCGCGGGCCGGGGAGACGTGCCGCCGGTCGCCGACGGGAAGGGGACGAGGCCGCCCCGCTTGCCGGCTCCCAGGCTGCCGATCTCGTCGCCCCGGCGCGATCCCTTGGTGCGGACGCGGTTTTGGAGCGCGCCGGGGGCGATGTGGACGGCGGGCCGGAGGTCCGGGTACGCGAGGCGGCCGACCCCGTACCTCGCCGCGCCGGAAGCCGTCGTCGAGGGCGCTGCTCGGCGAACTCCGGTGGCTGAGGGGGCGTTCAGGCCGAGGGGCGGCCGACGGGGATCGGGGCCGGGTCCGGCACCTGCGCAGCTCCGTGGAGAACCGGCGGCGAGCCGACGCACCGTGAAGGGTCTCCCCGCCCCCTCACGCGATAATGCCTCCCATGAGCCCCACCGCCCCCGTCCCTACGACCCCCGGCACCCCCGTCCCGTCCCCCACCCCGTCCCCGACGCCGTGGCCCACCTCACCGGGCACTGGACGGTGCACCGCGTCCTCCGCGATCTGGCCACCGGCCAGGAGGGCACCTTCCGCGGTACGGCCGTGTTCCGCCCGGCCGCCGGCGGGACGCACCTGCTGCACGTCGAGGACGGCGGGCTCACCTGGAACGGCGCCACCGGCCGGGCGGGCCGGACGCTCCTGCTGTACGGGCGGCCGGACGGCACGGCCGACGTCCGCTTCGCCGACGGCCGTCCCTTCCACCCGCTGGATCTGCGGACCGGGCGCTGGACCACCCGCCACCCCTGCGGCCGGGACCGCTACGACGGGACGTTCACCGTCGTCTCGGCCGACGAGTGGCGCCTCACCTGGCGGACCACCGGGCCGGCCAAGGACCAGCTCCAGCACACGGTGTACCGCCGCGCCGGGCGCCCCTGAACGAGGGCCGCCGGAACGGCGGTTCACCTCCCGTGGCGCTCCCGGAACATGTCCGTCATCCCCTGGTCGGCGTGGCCCAGTTGCAGGTCCCGTTCCGTCCGGCCGCCCCCGGCGACCTGGAGCACCGTCGCCACCGGCGGGTACCCGGCCGCGACCACCGTGTACTCCCCCGCGGACAGGTCGACGAAGCGGAACGTGCCGTCGGCGCCGGTGATCGCGGAGTCGACGACGTTCCCGGCCGCGTCGAGCAGGGTGACGCGGGCGTCCTCGACCGGTCGGCCGCCCCCGGCCCGTACCGTCCCGCGCAGCACCGCGCCGCCCGCCAGCTCGACGTCCTGCCGGGTCTCGCGGGCGGACTGGACAGTGACGGGGAGCGCGGCCGGGCGGTAGGCGGGGGCGCTGGCGGCCAGGGTGTACTCGCCGGCGACGAGTTCGCCGATGACGTAGCCGCCCTCGTGCCCGGTGCGGGTGGTGGCGACGACCTCGCCCTGGACGCTGGTGAGCGTCACCAGCGCCTCGCACACCGGGCTGCCGTCGGCGGCGCGGACGGTGCCCGCGAGCCGGCCGGCGCCGCCGAGGACGACGTCGAGTTCGACCGGCCGGTCGCCGACGGTCACGGTGACCGCCTGCGGCTGGTGGCCCCCGGCCGCGGCGATGAGGACGTACGAGCCGGTGCCGGGAGTGTTCAGCGCGTACCGGCCGTCTTCGCCGCTGGAGCCGCGCCCGATCTGCCGCCCCTGGGCGTCGATCAGGGTGAGCGCGGCGCGGGCGACGGTGGTGCCGTCCTGGTGCTGGACGGCGCCGGTGACGGGCACCCCGGCGGCGTACGGGGCTTCGCCCCGCGCGTCGTCGGAGAGGTACGCCTCCTCACGGACGTACGTGCCCTCGCGGGCGTACACCTCGCGCCGCGGGTCCGGCTCGGTGATCAGTGGCGCGTCGGTGATCAGTGGCGCGGGCGGCGGCGGGGCCGGCTCGTTGCGGGCGGGCGGGATGGTGGGCGCTTCGGGGGCGTTGTGGGACACCAGTGGTTTCTCCTTCAGCAGGAAGGCGAGCAGGAAGCCGAGGATGAACACCGGCACCAGGTAGAGGAAGATCCGCGGCATGGCGTCCGCGTACGCCCGGACGTAGCCGTCCCGCAGCGCCGCCGGGAGGGCGTGCACCAGGCCGGGTGTGAGGGAGTCGGCGTCCGGGAGCCCCGCGCGGCGCGGCAGTTCACCGGCGAGGCGGTGGGCCAGCCGGTGCGCGAAGAGGGTGCCGAAGACGGCCGCGCCGACCGAACCGCCGATCTGCCGGAAGAAGTTGTTGGCGCTGGTGGCGGTGCCGAGGTCGGCGGGGTGGACGGAGTTCTGCACGGCGAGGATGAGGACGGGCAGGCAGAGACCGATGCCGGTGCCGAGGACGGCCATCCAGAGGCTGTAGACCAGCCGGCCCGTCCCGGCGTCCAGGTGTGACAGCAGGTACATGCCTTCGGCGGCGAGGGCGCAGCCGAGGACGGGCAGCAGCTTGTAGTGGCCGGTGCGGCTGACGAGTTGGCCGGCGACGAGGGAGGCGGCCACGACGCCGCCCATCATCGGCAGCATCAGCAGCCCGGACTCCGTCGCGTCGGCCCCGTCGACCATCTGCAGGAAGGTCGGCAGGTAGCTGGCGGCGCCGAAGAGGCCGACGCCGACCACCGCGCCGATCAGCCCGGTGACGAGGAAGACGGAGTCGCGGAAGAGGTGGGGCGGGATGATGGGCTCGGCCGCGTACTGCTCGACGACGAGGAACAGCAGGGCCGTGCCGAGCGCGCCGGCGGCGAGGCCGATGGTGACGCGCGAGTTCCACGCGTACTCGGTGCCGCCCCAGCTGGTCAGCAGCACCAGGCAGGTGGCGGAGGTGCTGAGCAGCAGCGCGCCGAGGACGTCGAACCGGCCGCGGGCGGTGGGCCGGGGCAGGTCCAGGGCCTTGAGGACGACGGCGAGGGTGACCAGCCCGAAGGGGACGTTGACGTAGAAGCACCAGCGCCAGGAGGTGTGGTCGGTGAAGAACCCGCCCAGCAGCGGCCCGGCGACGGAGGCGAGCCCGAAGGCGGCGCTGATGACGCCCATGAAGCGGCCGCGCTCCCGGGGCGGGACGATGTCGGCGATGATCGCCTGCACGCCGATCAGCAGCCCGCCGGCGCCGACGCCCTGGAGCGCGCGGAAGGCGATGAACTGGTCCATGGTCCGCGACCAGCCGGCCAGTCCGGAGCCGAGGACGAAGACGACGATCGCGAAGACGAAGACGGTCTTGCGGCCGAGGAGGTCGCCGACCTTGCCGTAGAGCGGCAGCACCACCGTGGAGGTGAGCAGGTAGGCGGTGACGGCCCACGGCATGCGGTCCACGCCGTGCAGGTCGCCGACGATCCGCGGGAGGGCGGTGGCCACGATCGTCTGGTCGAGCGCCGCGAGGAGCAGGGTGAGCATCAGCGCGATGAAGACGACGCGGACCCGCCCCCGTCCCGGCCGGGGGTCCCGGTCGGGGTTCCCGGCCGGGACGGGGCCGCTCGCGGGCAGGGCGGGCGGACCGCTCTTCGCCACGATGGCCTCGGAGATGGACCCGCCCACGTGTGTGCTCCCGTCGTCGCGCCTGGTCGTCCGGCCGCCCTTTTTTCGCATTACGCGACAACGGGGAGCAAGCGCGACGATTTACCCGGGAGTACGGCCGTGACGGCTTTCCGCCGGTGGGAGGCGTTTGACGGCCCGGCGCCGGGCCGGGAAAACCACTCGAACAGGTGAGGCCGCAGGGTCGGCCGTGGCGGGCCGACGCTACGGAGGGAGTCAGCCCTTCTCCACCTCACCGGCGAGCCGGGCGAGCACGGCGTCGTGGATCCGGGCCAGCCCCTTGGGCGCGAAGGCCCGCTCGAAGAAGCCGCCGATGCCGGTGGCGCCGGTCCACGTGGTGCTGACGACGACCTTGGCGCGGCCCTCGCCGGCGGGGGTGACCGTCCAGGTGGTCACCATGCTGGAGTTGCGGTCCTTCTCCACCAGCTGCCCGGCGGACGGCTCGGTGACCTCCAGCAGGCAGTCCCGGACGCGCTTGCTGGTGGCCTGGAGCTTCCAGTGCACCAGCGTGCCCTCGCCGTCGCCGCCCTCCCGCACCTCGTACTCGCTGTACTGCTCGGGCAGCAGCTTGGCACGGGTGCCGCTGTAGTCGGCGAGCGTGTCGAACACCTCCTCCGGGTCCGCTGCGATGATCCGCTCGGTGGTGGCCTCGACCTGGCCCATGACTTGCCCTCCGGGATTCCGGGATGACGATATGTGCTGACGGTATGTGCGGCAGCCCGCGTGTCCCGCGGGTGCGGGCAAAGCCAATCACCATCGCCCCACCTGCCCAAATCGGGGTGCGCTCGTTCCGCGTACATCCCGACGTTTCCGTCTGCGGGCGTCTCCGGACCGCTAACGTGCGTGCATGGTGCGCATACGGAAGATGACCGGCGACGATGTGGACGCCGTGGCGGAGATCCGGGTCGCCGGCTGGCGGACGGCGTACCGGGGGCTCGTCCCCGACGCGTACCTCGACGCCATGGACCCCCTCGCGGACGCCGCCGCCCACCGGGCACGCCGGGCGACGGCCGAGTCCCCCATGGCGGAACTGGTGGCCGAGTCCCCCGCCGACGGCGTCGTGGGCTGGGCCTGCCTGGGCCCCTGCCGCGACGATGACCTCCCGGCGCCCGCCGGCGAGCTGTACGCCCTCTACGTACGGCCCGCGCTCGTCGGCACCGGCGTGGGGCGCTCACTGTGCGCCGGCGTGCTGGAGGACGCGCGGGAGCGGGGGGACGCCCGGCTGGGTTTGTGGGTACTGCGCGAGAACGCACGCGCCCGCCGCTTCTACGCTCGCGCGGGGTTCACGGCGGATGGGGCGGAGCGGGTGGATGAGGTGGAGGGGGAGCCGTTGGTGGAGGTGCGGTATGTGCGGGGGGTGTAGGGGGCGGGCCCCCAGGCTTGTCCTCAATCGCCGGACGGGCTGATATTCAGCCCGTCCGGCGATTGAGGACAACCGCGCGGAGCGCGGTTTCAGGGGACTGGGGGCCGGCCCCAGGAAACGGCGAAAGGGCGGGACCGGGGCACCTCACCCCCGCGGCCGCGCACGCACCGTCGGCAGGGGCCGCCCGTTCAGCCTGGCGAGAGCCACCACCGCGGCGGGCCGCAACCGTTCATGCTCGCGCGCGGCGACGAGAGTCGCCTCCGCCCGCCGGTCGCCGAGCAGCCCCAGCCCCTCCACACAAGCCCGGGCGACGGGCCAGCAGTGATCCCGGGCGGCCAACAGCCGCTCCAGCGTGGAGAGAAGAGCGGGCACGGACTCGGGTGCGCGCAGTTCGGTCAGGAGCCGGACGGGGTGGACTGCGTAGGCGGTCCGCAGCGGGTTGGTGGCGAGGGCGGCGGCGGCCCGCGCCGTACGCGGGTCCCGGAGCCGCGCGAGGACGTGCGCCGCCGTGGCGCACCGCACCGGCTCCCGGTAGTTGAGCAGCAGCACCAGTGTCTCGAAGGCCCGCCGGTCGCCCTGGACGCCGAGCGCGAAGGCGGCGATCTCGCGGGCCCAGAGCGGCTGTTCGGGGGCGACCAGCACCTCCGCGAGCTCGTCGCGGGCGGCGCGGCCGTCGGTGCGTGCCAGGGCCAGCAGCCGTTCGTACGCCGTGAACTCGGCCGGGGAGACCAGTTCGGCCCGCACCCGCTTCAGCAGTACGCGGAATTCCTCTTCCATTCCCGCTCCTCCCCGAGTGGCCTGTACCACATACTAATTCGGGCCCCCGCCCCCTGGCGCTCGCGGTTACCGGTGAGTTAATCTCCCGGCACGAGCCGCACCCCGGCTCGGGCGGCCGGTGACGCGGCCGTCGTGGCACCGGAGTTCCCGGTGCCGCCCGCCGGTTCGGCACTCCAGTACGGCTCGGCCCCGGGACAGGGCCGGCCGCTCGCACGACTCCTCCCCCGTGGACGCCCTTTACCCGTCCGCGGCAATCCTTAAGGCGCCGCGCCCGCGCAGGGACGCGCCGCGCCCCCGCACCCGGCAGCGTCGCCGGGTCGGTACCCCGTCGATCCCGTCGAGGCAGCTCCCGTCGAGACCGCTCCCGTCGATCCCGTCGGGACGGTTCCCGCCGAGGCAGCTCCCATCGAGACCGCTCCCGTCGAGCTCCCCGCGCCCGGGGCACCCCCGCCGTCGCTCCCGGCGGGCCCCCGCGCCGGAAAACACCCTCTGGAGTCCCGTCATGGACCGTCAGTCCGCCGTTCCGCCGTCCCCCGCCACCGGCCGTACCGTCGAGAACACCACCCCCGCCGGCCCGCTGCGTTCCGTCGCCGTCGTCGGCCTCGGCACCATGGGCTCCGGCATCGCCGAGGCCCTGGTGCGGGCCGGCCGCGAGGTCGTCGGCATCGACGTCAGCGCGGAAGCGGCCGGCCGGGCCGTGGCGGCGCTCACCGCCGCCACCTCCCGTGCGGTCGCGCGCGGCAAGCTGACCGAGGACGAACGCCGGGCCGCGCTGGGCCGGTTCCGTACCTCGGCCGACCTCGCCGACGCCGCCGGTGCGGACCTGGTGATCGAGGTCGTGCCGGAGGACTACGCACTCAAGCACGACGTCTTCACCGCCCTCGACGGGATCGTCGCGCCCACGACGATCCTGGCCACCGGCACCAACGCGCTGTCCGTCACCCGTCTCGCCGCCGACTCCGCCCATCCCGAACGGGTGCTCGGCCTCCACTTCTTCAACCCCGCCCCGGCGATGAAGCTGGTGGAGGTGGTCTCCTCGGTGCTCACCGCGCCGAGCGCGGTCGCCGCCGTCACCGCGCTCGCCCACGAACTGGGCAAGGAGCCGGTCGCGGTCGGCGACCGGCCCGGATTCGTCGCGGACGGGCTGCTGTTCGGCTACCTCAACCAGGCCGCGGCGATGTACGAGTCGCGGTACGCGTCCCGCGAGGACATCGACGCCGCGATGAAGCTGGGCTGCGGCCTGCCGATGGGCCCGCTGGCCCTGCTCGACCTGATCGGTGTCGACACCGCCCGGACCGTCCTGGAGGCCATGTACGCGGCCTCGCACGACCGGCTGCACGCCCCCGCGCCGATCCTCGGGCAGCTGGCCGCGGCCGGGCTGACCGGCCGCAAGGCGGGCCGCGGCTTCTACACGTACGCGGCACCGGGCTCGGCGGACACGGTTCCGGACGCGGAGACGCCGGAGTCGTCCACCGGCCGGACGGCCGGCCGGCCCGTGCGCTCCGTCGGCGTCGTCGGCTCGGGCACGATGGCGAGCGGCATCGCCGAGGTCTTCGCCCGCGCGGGCCTGCCGGTGGTGCTCGCCGCCCGCACGGCCGGCAAGGCGGAGGCCGCCCGCGACCGGGTCGCGGCGTCGCTGGCCCGCTCGGTGGAGAAGGGCAGGATCACCGCCGGGCAGCGGGATGCGGCCCTGGAACTGATCACCCCGGCCGGCTCCCTGGACGCCCTCGCGGACGTCGACCTGGCCGTGGAGGCGGTGGCCGAGGACCTCGACGTCAAGCGGGAGCTGTTCACGGCACTCGACAAGATCTGCCGCCCGGGAGCCGTCCTGGCCACCACCACCTCCTCGCTGCCGGTGATCGCCTGCGCCCGGGCGACGTCCCGCCCGCAGGACGTCGTGGGCATGCACTTCTTCAACCCGGCGCCCGCGATGAAGCTGGTGGAGGTGGTGCGGACGGTGCTGACGGCGGACGACGCCCACGCCACGGTCCGCGAGATCTGCGCGGCCGTCCGCAAGCACCCGGTGGACTGCGGGGACCGCGCCGGGTTCATCGTCAACGCGCTGCTGTTCCCGTACCTCAACAACGCGGTGAAGATGGTGCAGGAGCACTACGCCTCGCCGGACGACATCGACACGGCCATGAAGCTCGGCGGCGGCTACCCGATGGGCCCCTTCGAACTCCTCGACGTGGTCGGGCTGGACGTCTCGCTCGCCATCGAGCGCGTCCTGCACCGCGAGTTCCGCGACCCGGGCCTGGCACCCGCGCCGCTGCTGGAGCACCTGGTCGCGGCGGGCTGCCTCGGGCGCAAGACGGGGCGTGGCTTCCGCGAGTATGCGCGGGCCTGACGCCGCGGCCGCGCGGGGCGCGGCGGAACGCTCCGGGGGCCTGGACGCGCGGGCCGCGGCCGAACGCTCCGGGAACCCGGGCACGCGGGGCGCGAGTGAGGGCTCCCAGGACCCGGACCCGCGGTACGCGGTCGAGCGGCCCAGGGGCCCAGGGGTACGAAGCGCGACGGAAGGCTGGGGCGGCCTGCTGGAACCGGCGGGCGGTCCGTCCCGGCACGCCCGCGCGGGCGCGTGTTACGTTCCCCACATGTCCCAGCCCGCCAAGTCCGTCCGCTCCCCGCGCGGGACCACCACCAGGAGCTCCGACGAGCCCGGACCGCCCGGCCCGCGCCCCTCGCCGTCCTCCCCCGCCCCGGAGGCCGCGGGCCCCCGCCGCGCCGCCGCCCAGCGCCTCACCATGCGCCGCAAACTCGCCGCCGCGGCCATGGAGTTGTTCGCCACCAAGGGCTACGAGGCCACCACCGTCGACGAGATCGCGGCGGCGGCCGGGGTCGCCCGCCGCACCTTCTTCCGCCACTTCCGCTCCAAGGAAGAGGCCATCTTCCCCGATCACGACGACACCCTCGTCCGCGCGGCCGGGGTCCTCGACGCGGCGCCCGCGCACGAGAACCCGCTGGACACGGTGTGCCGCGGCATCAAGGAGGTCATGCGCATGTACGCGGCCTCCCCCGCCGTCTCCGTCGCCCGCTACCGCCTCACCCGCGAGGTCCCCACCCTCCGCGAGCGCGAGATCGCCTCCGTCGCCCGCTACGAACGCCTCTTCACCCGCTACCTCCTGGGCCACTTCGAGGAGGGCACCCACCACGACGACGACCCCCTCCTCGCCGAGGTCGCCGCCTCCGCCGTCGTCACCGCCCACAACCACGTCCTCCGCCGCTGGCTCCGCAGCGGCGGCGAGGGCGACGTCGAAACGCAGCTCGACCACGCCTTCGCCATCGTCCGCGAAACCTTCGGCAAGGGCATCGGCGCGGGCCGCGCCCCACTCCCGCCCGGACCGCCGGTCACCGCGCAGACGGACGGCGAGGTGCTGGTGGCGGTGGCACGGACGGACGCGCCGCTGGGGGACGTGATGGCGGCGATCGAGAAGGTGCTCAGGAGTCGTTGAGGGGCGGGGGCGCCTTGGCCCCGCCCTGTCACCGCGCCCTCCCTGGGGCAAGCCCCCGAACCCCCTCCCCGGACGGGCTGAGCTTGTCATTTACCCAGTTCGACGCGGTTCCGTTCCGACCTTGTGGTGCGCTGGTCGACTGAACGCCTTGCCGGTGGCAAGGACTCTGCCCACATCGTGACGTGGGGCCCGGTGGCGGTTCTTCGACCCCAGTGGCCTTCCGGGTCCGGGGCGGGACGGTTTCGGTGCACTGGCTGGTGAGCCGGCCTTCGTGTGCAGGTTCCTGAACCCTCTGCGGACGCGACCGGGCGTCGGTCCGTCCTGCTCGGTGAGCTTCTCCCAGGGCCTGCGGAGGTCGGTGGCCAGTGGGCGGACGAGCCGGAGCCGGGCATAGGCGGCGATCACCGGCCAGGTCCACCGATCGCCGGACCGGCTTGTCGACCCCGGCGCCGGTAGTCTCTCCACGACCCCGGCAGGTGGGCGATGCGCGGGGCGTCGTATCCCGCGTCCGGCACGGCCAGGACCTCCGGGTCACCCGGCCGCCATCGGCCGGCGGCCACCAGCCGCTCGACGACCTCGCGGGGCTGCACCGTGGTCACCGCGGCGACGTCGGCGCCGGGCTCCAGGCGGACCGCGTCCGGCACCACCGTCCGGGACGTGCGGCCACTATGGGACCTGCCGCCCCCGCCCTCGTGGCTCAGTCGCCTGTGCCCACCGGGCACGGCGGTTCGGCAACCGCCGTGCCCCTGTGTCGCCTGCGGTCAGAGGATCCTTATCTTCTCGATTCTGACCCCGCCGGGGTGGTGCGGCCATTGGAAGACGGTCCACTTGTTGATGCCGCCCTCGGGCTGCCACCGTCCGTCCCCGAACCACTGAACGCGGTTGTTGCCGGTCCAGATCCGGGTAGCCCAGTAATAGCTGCCGTGAAGGTCGAACTCCCCGGCGTTGGCGAGACAGACGTCGCGGTTGGACTGGCCTGTGTCGTGGTAAGTGAGCTGCGTATACTCGTCGCTGACGCCACATGAGACCACATTGACCGCAGACGCCTCAGTGGTGGCGATGGCGGTCAGCGAAGTGGTCAGCATCAAGGTCGTCAGCCCGGCCAGGACGGCCCGTTTGGCGGCGATCGGTTTCATCGAAATTCTCCTCCGTGGGAAGGTGCAAGCCGCATTACTCAGCCCCGGACCGGGACCTGACCGAGGGACAGCACGGATGTCCCGCCGGTCCTCGGTGGCCCCTTGGCTCATCGGTTACGGAAGGCTGCGGCAGGTGGCCCTGCGGGCCAAAGGGGACGCGATCGGGGAGGGTCACCTTCCCCGATACCATGGGCGGTTCAGAGAATCCTGATCGCGTTCATGCGGACCCCGCCGGGGTGGTGCGGCCATTGGAAGACGGTCCACTTGTTGATGCCGCCCTCGGGCTGCCACCGTCCGTCCCCGAACCACTGAACTCGGTTGTTGCCGGTCCAGATCCGGGTGACCCACAAATCCCCACTGGGGTAATCGATGAATCCGGCGTTGGCGAAACACCGGGTGGATGTGGGTCCGGCTGTCGGATGGACATCGATTTGCAGGAAGTCGTCCTGCGTGCATGGCACTTGGTTCATCGCGAGGGCCTGGGGTGCACTGGCCAGGGTGAATGAGGCCGCCGCCGCGACGCTCGTCAATGCGGCCAGGACCACCCGTTTGGCACTTCTTTTCATGAAGCCTCCCTCTGCGGTCGCTGGTTGAGCGATGAGTCCTGCGAGTACCCGGCTACCCGCCCAGGAGACCGGCATCCGTCGAAGCGGTGTGGCACCGGGGGGGACGCGCGGTTTCGCAAGCACCGGTCGTACAACCTTCTACAGCTGCCCGGTATCTGAATGCTACGAAGATCAGGACGGCGCAGAGTTGGACCACAGCGACTTTCCGACAGGACATCTGCGCCACGAGCGCGTGTCACAACGGCCCATGCGAAAGGACTGGTCGGCGATGGACAGCACTGCCGCGAAGACCGACGGCCCGATCTCCCTGGACACCACGGCCGCACCCGGGGAGTGCGATGCCGTGCCACACGCGTGGGAACGGCAGACCGGCGGTTTCCGGGCCACAACGCGTGCCGCCAGGGTGCGCGGCGCGGCGGTCATCGATGTCGCCGACGAGTCGGCCATCCGGACCGTGCGCACTGCGGGCGGCACGGCGGATCAGATACGGCTGTACGTGGTCAGATGCGGCGCCTGGAGGGGCGGCATACACGATCGCGACGAACATGCCGTGGCATCCGGCCAGTTCCTCCTCCGGTACATCGGCCGGCCATCGCACTTTCGAACGGCTCCGCACACATCGGGGAACACCGTCGCACTGCCCGCCGCGTTATGCGCACCCTTACTCGGAGACCAGGGCACCACCGGGCCGGCGGACCCGGCGAGGGTGCGCCTGCTGGTGGCCCGGGTGAACAGTGTCCACGAGACCGTGACCGGTCTTGGTCCGGCCGCAGTAGAGGCCGCCCACAGCATCCTCATCGAGTTGGCCAAAGTGGCGATGACGCGCCGGTTGGACGACGTGGAAACCCAGCTGGCCCTGCTCGCCCAGGCCGCCAGGAATCTCGCGGACAGCCGTCTCCCCGACCCCGAGTTATCACCTGCGACGCTGGCGCGCGGGCTCAATGTCTCCGTACGCACACTCCAGCGGGCATTCGCGGTGTCAGGAGAGTCCGTGGCCTTCTACATCCGCCGCCGGCGACTCGAAGAGGCCCGGCTCGCCCTCACCACGCCGACCTGCCGGCGGAGCATCTCGGAACTGGCCGCCCACTGGCAGTTCGCGGACAGCAGCCACTTCATCCGGGCCTTCAAGAAGCAGTACGGCCAGACCCCCAGGGAGTACGCACGTTCGCACAAGGCCGGCGACCAGTGCCCCTGAAGCCATCCGGCCACGTCACCGTTTCGCCGTCGCCCAGCACGGTCATACCCTGGCGTTCGCGGAGGGGTGGGGCAGGTGCGCGGGGCCTGGACGAACGTGCTCGCAGGCAGGGACCATGAGGTCGCGAAGCCGCGCTCGGCGCGGGATACGCCTCGCCTTGGCCGCGGACGCGCTGTGTGCTCCACCCCAGGACACCGGGTACACGGCGACAGCGGAAGGCGACTCCCACCCTGAACGGGTGAACGTGCTGAAAGGGCGACCTCGGGGATGCGAGGGACGACGCCCAGCGGGGCACCTGGATGCTGCCGGTCTTCTCCCGCCGCCAGTCGCGGCCTCATCGTCCCCAGGGAGATGCCCCAGGTCCATCGCTGTTCGGTGCAGCGGCTGAAGTGGAGTTCTCCCATTCCGGTCCAGGGGAACAACTGCCGCAGGTGAGGCTCCGCGTAGGCCACCGCCAGGAGTTCGTCCCGTACGCGCCCGTCGTCGCGTACCGCCTGCCAGCCCGCTTCGACGATGGCGTCGCCCGCCGTATCCCTGTTCACCGCACCATCGTGTACGACGCGAGGGGCACGGCGAGCGGCCCCCCGTGGTCAGGTCCCGCCGCCCCGCGAGCGTGCGAGCTCCGCCGCCTCCTCCCGCGTCGACACCGACGGCGGCGAGCCCTCCAGCGGTCGGCCGGCCGTTTCCTTCATGCAGGCCACCGCCGCCACGCCGACGAGGGCCGCGCCGGCCGCGTACCAGGCGGGGGCCAGGTCGCTGCCGGTGGCGTGGATCAGGCCGGTGGTGATGAGGGGGGTCGTGCCGCCGAAGAGGGAGGTGGAGAGATTGTAGCCGATGGAGAGGGAGCCGTAACGGACGCGGGTGGGGAACAGTGCGGGGAGGGCGGCCGACATCGTGCCGAGCAGGCAGACGAGGGAGAGGCCGAGCAGGAGCGTTCCGCCGAGGACGGCGACGACGCTGCCCTGTCCGATCAGCAGGAAGGCCGGCACCGACAGGATGACGAAGCCGCCCATGCCCGTCATGAGGAGCGGCTTCCGGCCTACGCGGTCGCTGAGCCGGCCGACCAGCGTGACCACGCACATCAGCAGCAGCATCGTCACGATCAGGACGGCGATGCCGTGCGCGTCGTCGTACCCCAGGCGGTCGGTGAGGTAGGTGGGCAGGTAGGAGAGCAGCATGTAGTCGGTGATGCCGTAGGCGCCGGCCAGGACGACGCACAGGGTCAGCCGCGACCGCTGCGTCGCGAAGATCTCCCGCAGGCCGGCCGCTTTCTCCCGGTACCCGGGGCGGTTTTCGGCCTCCTCGGTCAACTTGCGGAAGGCGGGGGTGTCCTCCAACTTCAGCCGCAGGTACAGGCCGACGAGGCCGAGCGGTCCGGCGACGAGGAAGGGGACGCGCCACCCCCACTCCCGCATCCCGTCGCCGCCCAGCCACATGCCCATGAGGGTGACGAGCCCGGCGGCGCCGACGTAACCGGCGAGGGTGCCGAATTCCAGGAAACTGCCGTAATAGCCACGGCGTTGGTCGGGCGCGTACTCCGCGATGAAGGTGGACGCGCCGCCGTATTCGCCCCCGGTGGAAAACCCTTGCAGCATCCGGAAGACGATCAGCAGCACCGGGGACCAGAACCCGATCACCGCGTACGACGGGATCAGTCCGATGGCGAATGTGCCGGCGGCCATCAGCACCATCGTCAGCGCGAGTACCCGTTTGCGGCCGACGCGGTCGCCGAGCGGGCCGAAGAACAGCCCGCCGAGCGGCCGGACGAGAAACGCCACGGCGAAGGTGGCGAGGGACGACAGCAGCCGGACCGCGTCATTACCGGAGGGGAAGAACACGTCACCGATCGTCACGGCGAGATAGCTGTAGACGCCGAAGTCGAACCACTCCATGGCGTTGCCGAGCGCCGCCGCCTTCACCGCGCGTCTGACCAGCCGCTCGTCCGTGACGGTGATGTCCGTGCGCGTGGGGTCCGTGCGCGTGGTGTCCGTGCGGGTGATGTCCCCAGCCGTCCCGTCCTCCGTGGCCGTGCCGCCCACGACCGTGTCGTCCGTACGCCGCCCGTCTGGTGTGTGCCGTCCTCCGGCCGCCGTCCGATCACTGCCGTCGCGCCGGACCTCGACGCTGCCGCCTCCTGACAAGGCTCGGTTCCTTTCCCGCGGTGGCGCGGGCCCGGCAACAGGCGTTCCCCGCACGGGGCCCGATTTCGCGGCGCGCCTTCACACCGGGCGGGCCCGCGAAACGGCCGGTGGCCGAATCGCGACGCAGATCACGTTCGGGTCCGGGCGCGGTGCGGTCCGGCGAGGCGCTCGCCGGATACGAGCGTGCCCGCCTGCTTTACGTGTCGCAGGACCGGTGACACCTCCATGCTCTGTAGTCCCGGCAGGGCCCCGATGCGGTCGGAGGTGAATTCGAAGAGTTCGTCGAAATCCCGGCAGTGGGCGACGGCATGGACGTTGTACGGGCCGGAGATGGCCGCCGCGAAGGCGATCTCGGGCTCTCGTGCCAGCGCGCGCCCGGCGTTCTTCACCTCCGACGGATGCACCCGCAGCCACAGATTGGCCCGCGCGTGGAAACCGAGCGCTGCCGGCGCGATCTCGACGTCGATGTACACGACACGTTGCCGGAGCAGGGTGCGGAGGCGGCGGGAGACGCGGCCCGGGGTGGAGTCCGCCGCCGCGGCGAGGCCGACGAGACCGGCGCGGCCGTCCACGGCGAGCGCGCCGAGCAGCCGCTCGTCCTCGGTGGTGAGGCGTACGGGGTCGCCGGCGACCACCGGGGACTCCGTGAACGGAGGATCCTCGCCGCCGGCGAGCGCGGCCTCCTGCTCCGGGGACAGCGTGCCGTGGAGCGCCGCCCAGTAGTGGCCGCGGCCTCCCATGAACTGGCGCAGCATGGCATAGGCGTTGATGTCGAGCACCGCGGCGGTGCGCGGAAGCCGTTGACCGAGCAGTTCCTCGCGCCGCGCGCGGTCCCGCGACTGGGTCGCGCACGTGACCTCGGAGCCCGCCGCGGCCACGGCCACCCAGTTGACGTCGTCCCGCTGGGCGAGCGCGTCCGCGATGGCCTCGACGCTGCCGGGCCGGCAGCGCAGCCGCACCAGCCACCTGCTCTGGCCCAGCGCTCCCGGGTTCACCACACCGGTGACGCGGATGACGCCCTCGGCGCACAGGCGGCGGTACCGGCGGTTGACGGTGCTCTCGGTGAGGCCGAGCGCGGCCGCGATCGAGGCGTAGGAGGCTCGCGGAGCGACCTGGAGTGCGCGGATGATTCGGACGTCGTCGGGCTGGATCGCGAAGGATTCGGATACAGAGGCACCTTTCACAGCGGGAATCCTACGAACCCGCCCGTCCGGACCGTCCCCGGAGCGGCAAAGCGAGCAGACTCCCTCCATACCGCCGAAGAACGGGAGATCACCGGCGCATGTCATCAACCAGCAGCACAGAGCAACCCACGCCGACCGCCCTTGTCATCGGAGCCTCGCGCGGCCTCGGCCACGCCATGGCGGCCGAACTCGCCCGGCGCGGCTGGAACGTCGTCGGCACGGTCCGCGACACCGCCGCGCGGACGCCCCTGCACGAACTCGCCGACCGTGCCGACGGCCGCGTCACCATCGACCGCCTCGACGTCAACGAGCCCGGCCACCTGCCGCCCCTGCGCGAGCGCCTCGCGGAGCGGGCCCCGTTCGACCTCCTCTTCGTCAACTCCGGCATCGCCGGCAACGAGTGGACGCCCATCGGTGAGGTGGCGACGGACGACTTCGTCGAGGTGATGACCACCAACGCCCTCGGCCCCGTGCGCGCCATCGAAGCACTCCAAGACCTCGTGTCCCCCACCGGCCTCATCGGAGCCATGTCCTCCGGACAGGGCAGCATCACCGACAACACGACCGCCGGCCGCGAGCTCTACCGGGGCAGCAAAGCGGCGCTGAACATGTTCGTGCGCGGCTTCGCGGTCCGGCAGGCCCGGACCCACCCCCGGCGCGGCTTCCTCCTCCTGGCGCCGGGCTGGATCCGCACCGGACTCGGCGGACCCGACGCGCCGTTCACCGTCGAGGAGAGCGCCCCGCTCCTCGTGGACGTCCTCCTGTCCCGGCTGGGCACCCCCGGCCTGACGTACCTGGACCGCTCGGGCCGTACGGTGCCCTGGTAGGCCGCACCGGCCCGCACCTTTTGGAAGCGGCTCGCCGCCTGTCCTCACCCGCCGGACGAGCCGGCGGGGCCCCACCGCCGTCCCCCGTGGTCCCGGCGGACGTGCTCCGCCCGGTTGGCGGCGTACTGGGCCCGTTGCTCCTCGGCGGCGGCCCGCTCCCAACGGTCCGGCGCGGAGCGCACCCGCGCCTCCGTCCTCCCGATCACGGCGTCCCACCACTGGCACGCCTCGCACGGCGTCACCATGGACGTCCCTCCTTGTTCAGCTTGTTCACGCGAGCGCGCAGCCTGTCGGTGGCGGTGGCCCGGCGGTACCGCGTCGGGTGCCAGGTGCGGCCGCCTTCCGGTGGACGGAGGGTGATCCGGCGGGTGTCGTGGTCCCAGCCGACGACGACGCCGACCCGGTCGCGTTCGGTGTCCAGGATCAGTTCGAGTGGCTGGGGGATCCAGTCAGCCACGATGCGCCTCCGCGTGCTTCAGGCTCTCGCGGCGCAGCCGCTCCACGCGGGGCCAGTCGCCCGCGCGCTCGGCGGCGCGCCGCGCGTCGGTGATGCGGGTGCGCGGTGCACGGCGCTTGGGGATTGGGGACGAGCGCGTGCCCCAACGACGTGTGCGTCACGCGGTGCCCTCCACCGGGCCGGCGGCCGCCGTCAGCCGTGTGCGGTGCGGCGGCCTTCCGCCGACGTCACGGTGGTACGTGAACTCGATCATCTGTGCGCCTTCCCATGTACAACGGGACGCAACTGCACGCCCCACCAGGAGAGTTGCGCGGGTCACAATGGACACGCAACACTTCGTGTCGTGCCAGTGACGCACTGACACGACACGTGATCATGGGTTGGAGGGGGCATGTCCGCCCGCAACGCCGCCAGTTCCGCCCCGGGAGGGCGCCGCGCGTTTGGCCAACTGCTCGCCCACTACCGGCGGGCAGCAGGAGAAACACAGGAATCACTGGCCCCGCAGATCCTCTGCGAGCGGTCGGTACTGAGCCGGATCGAGACCGGCGATAGGGTGCCGAGCGAACCACTGGTGAAGAGGTGTGACAAGACACTGAAGACTGGTGGTGCGCTGTACAAGTTGTGGCGGGAGACGGATTGGTATCCCGACGAGGCGTTCCCGGACTGGTTCAAGCGACGCAGGGAGATGGACGCCAAAGCGGTGGCGATCCGAGAGTTTCAGACGCAAGTCATGCTGGGGTTGTTGCAGTCCGAGGGATACGCACGCGCACTCTTCTCACGCGGCAAGGATGTGACGGAAGCACCGCTGATCGAGGAGCGAGTCCGCGCCCGCCTGGGCAGGCAAAAGCGATTTTTGGACGCCTCCGGCCCTCTCCTCGTTGCCGTGCTGGACGAGAGCACGATTCGCAACGTGATGGGGAATACGCAAGTGATGTACGAGCAGTGCGCTTTCTTGCTGAAGGTCGGGAAACTCCCGAACATCCGCATTCAGGTAGCACCCGCTCGCGACCCAGGACTCATCCGCCCCAAAACGCCGCTGTCCATCATCCACCTGCCTGACGGACACCAGTGGGTGTACACCGAGTCCCTGGAACGCGGACATTTCAGCGATGATCCGGCAGTCGTCGCCCACCACTCACGCGCCTATGATGTCCTGAGGGCTGACAGCCTGTCAGCGAGCGATTCCGCCGCGTTCATCAGAGATGCGATGGAAGAGTACGGGAGAGGCCATGAGACTCGCTACAAGCGTCACACGTTGGGTGAAGAGCAGCTACAGCGAACAGGACGGCGGCAACTGCATCGAAATCGGCCTAGGTACCCCCGGATCCACCCCCGTCCGGGACAGTAAAACACCGAACGGTCGCCTCCTGCGGTTTCCCACAGCCGCTTTCGCGGGGTTCATATCCTCTCTCAAGAGCGGAAGCCTCAACCCCTGACGGAAGGCACCGACATGGATACATGGGTCAAGAGCAGCTACAGCGACCGTGACGGCACAAACTGTGTCGAATGGGCCCCTAACTCCGCAACGTCCGGCGTCATCCCCGTCCGTGACAGCAAGCGCCCCACCGGCCCCACACTGCACATCCCCGCGAACGCCTTCGCGGACCTCGTGTCCGCCATCAAGGGCGGCGCCCTCAGCGTCTAGCCTGCACGGTGCGAACTGCCTGATCCTGTCCCCGACTTGCCGTCTCGACCGACGAGCACGGAGTGGCCGGGGACGGATCACGGTCAGATAAACCGCATTCGAAAGATAATCACCGCTTCGAAGGAAACTGCTGGGCTGTCCGTGCCGGTCGACTCGCCCGGCCATTACCTTGCTGCTGGCGGATGGATCGCCGCAATCACCCTCCCTGCCGGCCGGATCCTCCGCGTCTCCGTATCGGCGCACACGTGTGTGCCGGCCACCCGGCCACGCAAGGAGCAGCCACCCCGATGACCGTGGACAGCAGCCCGGAAAGCGAGGCCGCACCGGCCGCACCGCAGCAGTCGCTGAGTACCGACGCCGCACGCAACCTCACCACCATCACCAAGTCCGCCCCGCAGATGCAGGAGATCACCTCCCGCTGGTTGCTGCGGATGCTCCCCTGGGTCGAGACCACGGGCGGCACCTACCGGGTCAACCGACGGTTGCGTCATACCGTCGGCGACGGCCGCATCGAGTTCGTGCAGGAGGGTGCCACGGTCCGTGTGATCCCCCGCGAGCTCGGCGAACTGGCCCTGCTGCGGGGCTTCGATGACGTGAACGCCCTCACCGCTCTCGCCGCTCGCTGCGAACAGCGGGACTTCACCGCCGGTGAGGTCATCGTCGAACGCGGCGGCCCGGCGGACCGGATCCATCTGATCGCGCATGGGCGTGTCCGCCAGTTCGGTGAGGGCAAGTACGGCGGAGAGACCTCCATCGCGGTGCTCGCGGACGGCGGCCACTTCGGTGAGAACGCCCTTGTGGACCCCGACGCCCGCTACGACTACACGGCCACCGCCGAGACCTCCGGCACCCTTCTCACGCTCTCCCGTGCGGACTTCGCCGCCGTGCAGGACTCCGTGCCCGGTCTTCGCACCCACGTCACCGAGTTCCTTTCCGCCGCGCAGCGACGGCAGAACAAGCACGGTGAGGCCGAGATCGCCATGTCGGCCGGGCATGTCGGCGAGGCCGATCTGCCGACTTCCTTCGTCGACTACGAGCTCAATCCGCGTGAGTACGAACTGTCGGTCGCGCAGACCATTCTGAGGGTCCACACGCGGGTCTCGGATCTCTTCAACGGACCGATGAACCAGACCGAGGAGCAGCTCCGGCTGACCATCGAGGCGTTGCGCGAGCGCCAGGAGTACGAGCTCGTCAACAACCGTGAATTCGGGCTGCTGCACAACGCCGACTTCAAGCAGCGCATCCAGCCCCACTCCGGCCCGCCGACCCCGGACGACATGGACGATCTGCTCTGTCGCCGCCGTGGCACCAAGTTCTTCCTCGCCCACCCGCGGACGATCGCCGCGATCGGACGCGGCTTCAACGCCTGCGGGATCTACCCGGACCACGTCGATCTCGGCGGACAGTCCGTCCCGGCCTGGCGCGGGGTCCCGATCCTGCCCTGCAACAAGATCCCGATCAGCAACGAGCAGACCAGCTCCATCATCGCCATGCGCACGGGCGAGAAGAACCAAGGGGTCATCGGCCTGTGGCAGACAGGGCTGCCGGACGAGGTCGAGCCGGGCCTCTCGGCGCGCTTCATGGGCATCAACGAGCAGGCGGTCGTCTCGTACCTCGTCAGCACGTACTACTCCGCCGCGGTGCTCGTACCCGACGCGCTCGGGGTCATGGAGAACGTGCAGATCGCCCGCGGACGCGACTGAGGGCACGCACGCCGCGCACTGCGGGCCGGCCCGCCCGTCCACGCCGCACGAGCGCCCACCCCACCGCAACGAGGAGTAGCAGATGCCCGATCCCGGGCCCCCCGGCCCCTCCGTCCCCGCGCAGCCGTCGAGGCCGGCCGGCCCAGTGTCGGACGTCCCCACGACGCCCGCCCCGCCCTCCGTACCCGCCGCCGGACCCACCGTTCGGCAGGTCCTGGGCGGGCCCACCGGGCTGGGCACGACGTCGCTGTCCCTGGCGGGCCGTTCGCAACCGGCCGTCGTGCCTCCGCCGCCTTCCCCGCCTCCGCCTCCCTCTCCCCCGCCGGTCACCGGCGCGGGAGCGGTCGCACCATCCGGACCGGTAGCCGAACCGGTGGCCGGACCGGTAGCCGAACGGCTGGCCGACCCGGGTCCTCGACGGATCCTGGGAGGGCCGAGCGGCCTGGGCACCGCCGCACTGGCCCTGGCCCTCACCTGTCGTCGGCCACCGTCGGAGCCCGCCCCGGCCCCGCCCGCCGAGGGCCAGGCCGTACCCGGCCTGTACCACCATCCCGTCCCGGAGCCCGACCCCGTCCGCGTGGAGGAGGTGAGCCGCCGGATCAAGCGCTGGGCCGAGGACGAGGTCCGGCTCTACCCCGAGGAGTGGGAAGGCCAGTTCGACGGCTTCTCGGTCGGGCGGTACATGGTCGGCTGCCACCCCGACGCTCCCACGGTCGATCACTTGATGATCGCCACCCGGATGATGGTCGCGGAGAACGCCGTCGACGACTGCTACTGCGAGGACCACGGCGGCTCGCCCGTCGGCCTCGGTGGACGCCTCCTCCTGGCACACACCGCGCTGGATCCGCTCCACACGACCCCGGAGTACGCGCCGGCGTGGGGGGAGTCGCTCGGCTCGGACGCTCCGCGGCGCGCCTACCGCAGCGCGATGGACTACTTCGTCCGCATGGCCACGCCCTCCCAGGTCGACCGCTTCCGCCACGACATGGCCCGGCTGCACCTGGGCTACCTGGCCGAGGCCGCCTGGGCCGAGACGGACCACGACCCGGAGGTGTGGGAGTACCTGGCCATGCGCCAGTTCAACAACTTCCGTCCCTGCCCCACCATCACGGACACCGTCGGAGGCTACGAGCTCCCGGCGGACCTGCACGCACGCCCGGAGATGCAGCGGGTCATCGCGCTGGCCGGGAACGCGACCACCATCGTCAACGACCTGTACTCCTACACCAAGGAACTCGCCAGCCCCGGCAGGCACCTGAACCTGCCCGTGGTCATCGCCGAACGCCGGCAGCTCTCGGAGCGCGACGCCTATCTCAAGGCGGTCGAGATCCACAACGACCTCATGCACGCCTTCGAGGCGGCAGCGGCCGAACTCGCCGCGGACTGCCCGCTGCCCAACGTGGTGCGCTTCCTCAAGGGCGTGGCCACATGGGTCGACGGCAACCACGACTGGCACCGCACCAACACCTACCGCTACAGCCTGCCCGACTTCTGGTAAGGAACGGATACCTCCATGACCACGGAAATCATCCCCACCGCCGCTGCGAAGATCCCGGCCCCGGCGACCCCATACCAGGGGGACATCGCCCGGTACTGGAACAACGAGGCGAGGCCGGTGAACCTGCGCCTCGGTGACGTGGACGGGCTCTACCACCATCACTACGGCATCGGCGCCGTCAACCACGAAGCGCTGGGCGACCCGGAGCACAGCGAGTACGAGAAGAAGCTGATCGCCGAGCTGCACCGGCTGGAGTCCGCTCAGGCCGACTTCCTCCTGGACCACCTCGGCCCCATCAAGACCGACGACATCCTCGTCGACGCCGGCTGCGGGCGCGGCGGATGCATGGTCATGGCCCACCGGCGCTTCGGCTGCACCGTCGAGGGCGTCACCCTGTCCGCCACCCAGGCCGACTTCGGCAACGGGCGGGCCCGGGACCTGCGGATCCAGGACCACGTGCGCTCCCGCGTGTGCAACATGCTCGACACCCCCTTCGAGAAGGGCAGCGTGGCCGCCTCGTGGAACAACGAGTCGACCATGTACGTGGACCTGCACGACCTGTTCGCCGAGCACTCCCGCTTCCTCAAGGTGGGCGGCCGGTACGTGACCATCACCGGTTGCTGGAACCCCCGCTACGGCCAGCCGTCGAAGTGGGTCTCCCAGATCAACGCCCACTTCGAGTGCAACATCCACTCCCGCCGTGAGTACCTGCGGGCCATGGCCGACAACCGGCTGGTGCCGCAGACCGTGATCGACCTGACCCCCGACACCCTGCCGTACTGGGAACTGCGGGCCACGTCCTCGCTGGTCACCGGGATCGAGGAGGCGTTCATCGAGTCGTACCGGGACGGCTCCTTCCAGTACGTGCTGATCGCGGCCGACCGCGTCTGAACCGGCGGCCCCTCAGGAGCCCTCCCATGGCGGAGAGACTCCCGACCGGAGTCGCACTGCAGTGCCAGGGGTGAACCCTGGTGTCGCGGCGGCCGGGCACGGGCAGCACATCGGCCATGAGTTCCCTGCCGCAGCCGCGGTTCCACATGCCGTTCGAGTCCCGGCTCAATCCTCATGTCGACCAGGCCCGCGCTCATGTCAGGGCCTGGGCCCGGCAGATGGGCATGTTCGACGAGGCGTACGCGGAGTGGCCGGACAGGTGGAGCGAGGACAAGTTCGACCAGGCCGACTTCCCGTTGTTCATGGCCCTGACCCACCCCGACGCCGACGCCCGTGAATTAGAGCTGGCCACCGACTGGCACGTGGCCCTGTGGTTCGTCGACGACTTGTTCCTGCCGCTCTACCGGCGCGACCACGACCAGGAGTCGGCCGCCGCCCAGGTGGACCGGCTGATGCTGTTCCTGCCGCTGGACGGACTGCCCCGGCCGTCGCTGGTCCCGGACAACCCCGTGGAACGGGCCTTCGCCGATCTGTGGACCGGCACGGCGGCCACCATGAGCCTGCTCTGGCGCGACCGGTTCACCGGCAGCGTACGGCGCTTCCTGGACGGGGTGTTGTGGGAACTCGACCACGTCGACCATGCCGTGGCCGACCTCATCGAATACCTGGGAGCCCGGCGCGACTTCGGCGGTCTGCAGTTCACCGCCGTGCTCATGGAGCACTCGATGGGTGAACTCCCTCCGGACGTGCTGCGCCGCAGGGAGTTCGGCACCGCCGTCGACGCGTTCGTGGACGCCATCAGCCTGCACAACGACATCGTGTCCTACGACCGGGAGGTCGACGAGGGCACGGTGGGAAACAACGGCGTCGAGGTCGCCCGCACGGCCCTCGGGCTGGACCGGCGCGACGCCTCCGCCCTCATCAACGATCTGCTGACCGCCAGGGTCGACACCCTGGCCGGGGCCCCGGCGGCCGTACCGCCCGAGGCCGCACGGTTCGTCACGTCGCTGCAAGAGGCGCTGGCGGGCTCGTACCGCTGGCACGAGCTGACCGGCCGCTTCGGCCGGGAAACGGCCGACACCCTCGGCAAGCCGCGCGGCCTGGGCACCTCGGCGGTGTACGCCTTCCAGGGAAGTTCCTTGGCCTGAGCGTCACACTGGGGTCCAGGCGGCACAGAAGCCGACAGCAAGAGCCTCGTCCACCGCATGACGGACGGGGCTCTTCCGTGCGCGACGGAGGACACCCATGGACCTCAGCTCAGTGATCATCGCCGTGGCCGGCATGGCGGGCACCCTCGGGGGTTCCCTCCTCACGCAGCGCCGCGCCGAGCGCGCCAGACGCCGCGAGATACAGCTCGTCCGCGCACACGACGAGGAGCGCGAGAACCTCGCCCTCCGCCGCACGTGCTACACGGAACTCAACCGCGACGCCCGCCAGTTCACCACCGCCCTCAACCGCCACCTGCACATACTCCGTGAACACGGCACGGCGGACGACGCCGACAAAACGGCCCTGGACGAGGCCAAGGCCGCGTTCCGCGACCGGTACTCCGAGGCGCAGATGATCGCGCCGGAGGAGGTCCTCGGCCCGGCGCACACCGTCAACAAGGCCCTCAGCCGCGTCTACGGCCACGTCAAGCGCCTCGAACGAGGCGAACCCGAACCAGGCGAGACCCTCGCCTCCGCGTCCCGCGCCCAGCATGCCGTCCGGGACCTCCTACGCCCCATGCGCACCGCGATGCGCCGCGACCTCGGGGTCTCGCAAGACGACTGAACAAGGGGTGAGGCGGCGGAACCACCGGTCGGGAAAGCCGGTCAGGAACCACTGCCGGAAGGGATCAGGCGGCGGGCTCACCGGTCGTCGGCGCGTTGGCGGTGCGGGTCGTCGGCCCGGTGCGGCGGCTCGCGGGTGTGGGGATGGTGATGTCGCGCATGAGGAGGAGTGCCGCGACGGCGGCATTCGGTACAAGACCGAGGGGCGACCGTCGGTCGAGGCCGGATGAGGCGCGCCGCCCTTATCAATCCGCCCGGACCGCGCTTGTGCTCATGTGCCGCCGGGGATCGCCCGCCTGCGGTCGCTCGCGGAGCCGGGAACGGTACTCACCCGGGGGCATGCCTCGGGCACGTCGGAAGGCGCGGCTGAAAGCGTGCGGGGAGGCGTAGCCGACGGCACCGGCGATCGACTCGACGGGCTCGTCGGTGTCGCGGAGGCGGACGGATGCCAGGTCCATGCGCCACTGCGTCACGTACGCGCCCGGGGTCTGTCCGAGCGCCGAGCGGAAGTGTCTGGACAGTGTCGTTCGGGAGACCGCCGTCGCGGCCGCCAGGGATGCGGTGGTCCAGGGGTGTTCCGGCCGGGCGTGGATGCGTGCCAGGGCGTCGCGCACGACCGGATCGCGCATCGCGGCCGGCCATGAGCCGGTCCGCTCCTGCGGGTGGCGGGCCAGCCAGACGCGTATGAACTGGATGAGCAGGAGGTCGACGATGCTGTTGACGGCGGCGGTGGTGCCGATCTGCGGCTGTGCGAGCTCGGCCGTGAGAAGTTCGACGGTTTTGTGGAGCTGCGCGTTCTCCCGGCTTGTGACGTGCATCGGCCGGGGGAGGGCGGTGAGCACCGGCGTGCTCACCTGCGGGTCCTGCTCGTAGCGCAGGACGAGCACTTCCGTCTGCGCCGGCGCCGAGCCCAAGTGCAGGGCGCTGCCGTCGGTGAGGGCCTGGTTCGTCGCCTTGCGGTCACAGGGACTCAGCGGCGTACCGGGCCCGGCGGCTATCCCGTGGGCGGTGCCCGGTGCCAGCAGGACGGCGTCCCCTGCCCGTACCTCCATGGGGCTCCCGCCCGGGAGGTGGAGCCACAGCGTGCCACGGGAGACCACGTGCACTGCCGCTGCCGGGGAGGACTCCAGCCACAGGCCCCAGGTTCCTCCGGCCTTCAGCACGACCCCGAGCGCGCCTCGCGCACCCGATACACGCAGGGCCTGCGCCAGTACGTCCATCGTTCCGTCCTCGTCGTCGGCGGGTGTCAGGCCACGTCGAGAACGATCTTTCCGTGCACCTTGCGCGCGAACAGTGCCCGGACGGCGTCGTCCACGTCCTGCCAGTCGCCTCGCAGTCCGACCGGTGCCGAGAGCCTCCCGGCGGCCATGAGGCCCAGCAGGTCCGTCAGTTCCCCGCTGGTCGGCGTCATGTCGCCGTAGGTGGCGATGGTGCGGGGTTCGCCGAAGCCGAACAAGGTCCCTGACGGGAACGTGGTGTCCTGCCCCGCGGAGTATCCGACCAGGTGGAGGGTGCCGCCCTCGGCGAGGCGACTCCACGCCTGGGCCACCAGCGGCCCGCCGACCGTGTCCAGGACGAGGTCGAACCGGCGCTCGGTCTGGGCCAGGTCGGTCAGGACCTGGTCGGCCCCGAGTTCACGGAGGCCGGCGGCCCGTTCCGGCGAGCCCACCAGTGCCGTCACCCGGGCGCCCGCCAACGCCGCCAACTGCACGGCGAAGTGCCCCACGCCCCCGCTGGCACCGGTGACCAGCACGTCGCGCGCCAGCAGGGAGCGCTTGCGCAGCACCCGCAGCGCGGTGACTCCCGCGATCCCCAGCGCGGCAGCGTCGGCCAGATCCACGCCCTCGGGGACGGTGCCGAGCGAGGCGGGGCGGACTGCCACGCGCTCCGCCCACGCGTGGGCGGACATCCCCAGCGCGACGCGCGTCCCTTCGGGTGGCCCCGAGCCGTCGGACGCGGCACGCACCACGACGCCGGCCGCGTCGTGACCGTGCACAGCGCCGGCCGGCCACCGATGCAGATAATTCAGTTCTCCGAAGTTGAGACCGATATGCCGTATCTCGACCAACGCCTCGTCGCCGGACGGCACGGGCTCATCGACATCGGCGAACCGGACGGGTCCGGCCTCGCCGTGATCGACCACAAGGGCGCGCATGGGTGTGTTTCCTTCTCTCGAGGATGCGCCCGCACACGCGGCGCGGCGGTGGACGGAATGCGCGAATGTCGCGCAGTGCCGCCTCCCTGAGAAACCCTATGCAGGACCAGCGCGGTGACCAGTCCCATGAGAGTCGATCAGTTGACGATCTGTATCAGTGCGGCTCGCGCGCGGCGTCGAACCAGAGACCGTCGAGCCCGCCGCGCCCGGCCTGGAAATCAACCGCTGCGCGTCGCCCAAACCTCGACATACGGCCCCGGATCCACCCCGTCGACCGTGAAGCCCGCGCCGGCCACCGCGGCGGCGAACTCGTCCGGGTTCCAGACCCTGTACCACCGCCGGCCGTCGGGTTCGTCGAGCCAGCCCGTCCGGCCGTCGGCCTTCAGGCACGCGTACAGGCGGCCCCCGGACCGCAGCAGTCGGGCGAACTGCCCGAACACGTCCACCACATCCGCGGTGTCGAGGTTCCGCCCGCCGGGGAACGTGGTGCTTGACGTCATTCCCCCATCCTGGGCCGCCCGACCCCTCACCGACCAGCGGTGGAAGCCGAAGGGGAGCAAGCTCATACGCTCCCGGTCCGGGGTCCGGCGCGCGCCCGTCCGGAGCGGCCGTCGGCCGCGGAGGAAGCCGCGGGACGGGAACACTTACCGCTCATCTGTGAACCCCGGTGACAGATGTCTCAAATTCATGGCACCGAGTGTCTTGTCGAGTGGCACGGCGTGCCATACCTTGATGGCGTCCGGGCGGCCGGCGCACAGACCACAGCGTCGTGTGCCGGCTGTCCCCACAAGCACCACTTGTGCGCCCGGACCGCCTGCGTCACCAGGCACACGTACCGCCTGCGCGGCCACCCCGCGCGCTCCCGCGCCACCCACCGAACCGACGGCCCCATCCCCCGACGTTCCCTCAAGCCGTTTCCCCGAGAACGCGCTTCGCCGGAGGCACTACCGTGAACCAGATACTCGACGCCATCCTCTCGCCCGACACCACGGGCGAGGACTTCGCCGCTCTGCCCATCCCCGAGTCGTACCGCGCGGTGACCGTGCACAAGGACGAGGCGGAGATGTTCGCCGGGCTGGAGACCCGCGAGAAGGACCCGCGCAAGTCCCTGCACGTCGAGGAGGTGCCGGTGCCCGAACTCGGGCCCGGCGAGGCGCTGGTGGCCGTGATGGCCAGCTCGGTGAACTACAACTCCGTGTGGACCTCCATCTTCGAGCCCGTCTCCACCTTCTCCTTCCTGGAGCGCTACGGCCGGCTCTCGCCGCTCACCGCGCGCCACGACCTGCCGTACCACGTCATCGGCTCCGACCTCGCGGGCGTCGTGCTGCGCACGGGCCCCGGCGTCAACGCCTGGAAGCCGGGCGACGAGGTGGTCGCGCACTGCCTCTCCGTCGAGCTGGAGTCGGCCGACGGGCACAACGACACGATGCTGGACCCGCAGCAGCGGATCTGGGGCTTCGAGACCAACTTCGGCGGCCTGGCTGAGATCGCGCTGGTGAAGTCCAACCAGCTGATGCCCAAGCCGGACCACCTCAGCTGGGAGGAGGCCGCGGCCCCCGGCCTGGTCAACTCCACCGCATACCGGCAGCTCGTCTCGCGCAACGGCGCGGGGATGAAGCAGGGCGACAACGTGCTGATCTGGGGCGCGAGCGGCGGACTCGGCTCGTACGCCACGCAGTTCGCGCTCGCCGGCGGCGCCAACCCGATCTGCGTCGTCTCCAGCGAGCAGAAGGCGGAGATCTGCCGGCGGATGGGCGCCGAGGCGATCATCGACCGGAACGCCGAGGGGTACCGGTTCTGGAAGGACGAGCACAACCAGGACCCGCGCGAGTGGAAGCGGTTCGGCAAGCGCATCCGCGAGCTGACCGGCGGCGAGGACGTGGACATCGTCTTCGAACACCCGGGCCGGGAGACGTTCGGCGCTTCCGTTTATGTGACGCGCAAGGGCGGCACGATCGTCACCTGCGCCTCCACCTCCGGCTACGACCACCAGTACGACAACCGCTACCTGTGGATGTCGCTGAAGCGGATCGTCGGCTCGCACTTCGCCAACTACCGCGAGGCGTGGGAGGCCAACCGGCTGGTCGCCAAGGGGAAGATCCACCCGACGCTGTCGAAGACCTACCGGCTGGAGGAGACCGGCCAGGCCGCGTACGACGTCCACCGCAACCTGCACCAGGGCAAGGTCGGCGTGCTGGCGCTGGCCCCCCAGGAAGGCATGGGCGTGCGCGACGAGGAGCTGCGGGCCCGGCACATCGACGCCATCAACCGCTTCCGGAACGTCTGATGGGCGGCGACGGGACGAGCGGCCGGCAGAAGGACCGTCCCTGGCTGATGCGGACGTACGCCGGCCACTCCACCGCCGAGGCGTCCAACGAGCTCTACCGCCGCAACCTCGCCAAGGGCCAGACGGGCCTGTCCGTCGCGTTCGACCTGCCGACGCAGACCGGCTACGACCCGGACCACGTCCTCGCCCGCGGCGAGGTCGGCCGGGTCGGCGTCCCGGTCTCACAACTGGGCGACATGCGCCGGCTGTTCGAGGGCATCCCGCTGGAGCGGATGAACACCTCCATGACCATCAACGCCACCGCCATGTGGCTGCTGGCGATGTACCAGGTGGTCGCGGAGGAGCAGGGCGCCGACGTCACCACGCTCCAGGGGACGACGCAGAACGACATCGTCAAGGAGTACCTGTCGCGCGGGACGCACGTGTTCCCGCCCGGTCCGTCGCTCCGGCTGACCACCGACATGATCGCGTACACGGTCGCGCACATCCCCAAGTGGAACCCGATCAACATCTGCAGCTACCACCTCCAGGAGGCGGGGGCCACGCCCGTCCAGGAGATCGCGTACGCCATGTCCACCGCCATCGCGGTGCTGGACGCGGTGCGCGACTCCGGGCAGGTGCCGGCCGAGCGGTTCGGGGACGTCGTCGCCCGCATCTCGTTCTTCGTGAACGCGGGCGTCCGCTTCGTCGAGGAGATGTGCAAGATGCGGGCGTTCGGCCGCATCTGGGACCGGGTGACCCGGGACCGGTACGGCATCGAGAACGCCAAGCAGCGCCGCTTCCGCTACGGCGTCCAGGTCAACTCCCTCGGCCTGACCGAGGCGCAGCCGGAGAACAACGTCCAGCGGATCGTCCTGGAGATGCTGGCCGTCACCCTCTCCAAGGACGCCCGCGCCCGCGCCGTCCAGCTGCCCGCCTGGAACGAGGCGCTGGGCCTGCCGCGCCCCTGGGACCAGCAGTGGTCGCTGCGCATCCAGCAGGTGCTGGCGCACGAGAGCGATCTGCTGGAGTACGAGGACATCTTCGCCGGGTCGCACGTGATCGAGGAGAAGGTGGCCGGGCTGGTCACCGACAGCCTCGCGGAGATCGACCGCATCCAGGAGATGGGCGGCGCGATGGCCGCCGTCGAATCCGGTTACCTCAAGGCCCAGCTCGTCTCGTCGCACGCCGAGCGGCGGGCGCGGATCGAGTCGGGCGAGGAGAAGATCGTCGGGGTCAACTGCTTCGAGACCACCGAGCCGAATCCGCTCACCGCCGACCTCGACACCGCGATCATGACGGTGGACCCGGACAACGAGGCGCGGGTGGTCGCGTCGCTGCACCGGTGGCGGGACGACCGGGACGAGTTCCGCGCCCAGGAGGCGCTGTCCGTCCTGAAGAAGACCGCCGCCGGCTCCGAGAACCTGATGCCCGCCACCCTGGAGTGCGTCCGCGCCGGGGTGACGACCGGGGAGTGGGCCTGGGCGCTCCGCGACGTCTTCGGCGAGTTCCGCGCCCCGACGGGCGTCAGCGGCGCGCCGCTGGCCGTCACGGCGGAGGCGGGCACTCCGCTCGCGGCGGTCCGCGAGAAGGCGGCGCGGACGGCGTCCGAGCTCGGGGCCGGCCGGCTGCGGCTGCTGGTGGGCAAGCCGGGCCTGGACGGGCACTCCAACGGCGCCGAGCAGATCGCCGTACGGGCCCGCGACGCCGGCTTCGAGGTGGTCTACCAGGGGATCCGGCTGACCCCCGAGCAGATCGTCACGGCCGCCGTCGCGGAGGACGTGCACTGCGTCGGCCTGTCCATCCTCTCCGGCTCGCACGCCGAGCTCGTCCCCGACGTGCTGGCCCGGATGCGGGCGGCGGGGGCGGGCGAGGTGCCCGTGATCGTGGGCGGGATCATCCCGTCCGCCGACGCCGCCGCGCTCCGGGAGGCCGGGGTGGCGGCGGTCTTCACCCCGAAGGACTTCGGTATCACCGAGATCATCGGCCGTATCGTCGATGAGATCCGCACAGCGAACGCGCTCGACCCCCTGGAGGTCTCCGCATGACCGGCACCCCCCTCACCGTCAACAGGCTCCGCCCCCGCCGCTCCTGCCTCGCCGTCCCCGGCAGCAACCCCCGCTTCCTGGAGAAGGCCCAGGGCCTCCCGGCGGACCAGGTCTTCCTCGACCTGGAGGACGCCTGCGCGCCGATCGCCAAGGAGGGCGCCCGCCACACGATCGTGGACGCGCTCAACAACGGCGACTGGACGGGCAAGACCCGGGTCGTGCGCGTCAACGACTGGACCACCCACTGGACGTACCGGGACGTCGTCACGGTCGTCGAGGGCGCCGGCCCGAACCTGGACTGCATCATGCTGCCGAAGGTCCAGGACGCCCAGCAGATCGCCGCCCTGGACCTGCTGCTGACGCAGATCGAGAAGACCATGGGCTTCGAGGTCGGCCGGATCGGCATCGAGGCGCAGATCGAGAACGCCAAGGGCCTGGTGAACGTGGACGCCATCGCCGCCGCGTCGCCGCGCATGGAGACCATCGTCTTCGGGCCGGCCGACTTCATGGCGTCGATCAACATGAAGTCCCTGGTCGTCGGCGAGCAGCCGCCCGGCTACGGCGCCGACGCCTACCACTACATCCTGATGCGCATCCTGATGGCGGCCCGCGCCCACGACCTCCAGGCGATCGACGGCCCCTACCTCCAGATCCGCAACCCCGAGGGCTACCGCGAGGTGGCGGCGCGCTCGGCGGCGCTGGGCTTCGACGGCAAGTGGGTGCTGCACCCGGACCAGGTGGCACTCGCCAACGAGATCTTCTCGCCGTCGCAGGAGGACTACGACCACGCCGAGCTGATCCTCGACGCCTACGCGTACTACACCTCGGAGGCGGGCGGCGCCAAGGGTTCGGCGATGCTCGGCGACGAGATGATCGACGAGGCCAGCCGGAAGATGGCGCTGGTGATCGCGGGCAAGGGCCGTGCGGCCGGCATGTCCCGTACGTCCAAGTTCGAGATCCCGGAGGCGTGACCGACATGCAGTTCGGCCGGACCTACGAAGAGTTCACCGTCGGCGACGTCTACAAGCACTGGCCCGGGAAGACGGTCACCGAATACGACGACCACCTCTTCTGTCTGCTCACGATGAATCATCACCCGTTGCACATGGACAGCAACTACGCGGAGCGGACGACGGATTTCGGGAAGAACGTCGTCGTCGGCAATTACGTCTACTCGCTGCTGCTGGGAATGTCGGTACCGGATGTGTCGGGCAAGGCGATCGCCAACCTGGAGGTCGAGTCGCTGAAGCACGTGGCGCCGACGTTCCACGGCGACACCATTTACGGCGAGACGACCGTGCTGAACAAGACACCGTCGAAGTCGAAGAGCGACCGCGGGATCGTGTACGTCGAGACCCGCGGCCACAAGCAGGACGGCACGCTCGTCTGCGTCTTCCGGCGCAAGGTGATGGTGCCCACCGCCACGTACATCGAGGAGCGCGGCGGCGAGCAGCCCGGCCGCCCCGAGCCGATCGTCCGGGAGAAGTGAGATGGGCCGCCTCGCACAGACCGAGGGACTGACGGACGTCCAGCGGGAGATCCTCGCCACGGTCCGGGACTTCGTCGACAAGGAGATCATTCCGGTCGCGACGGGCCTGGAGCACCGCGACGAATATCCGACCGAGATAGTCGAGGGCCTCAAAGAACTCGGCCTGTTCGGGCTGATGATCCCGGAGGAGTACGGCGGGCTCGGTGAGTCGCTTCTCACATACGCGCTCTGCGTGGAGGAGATCGCCCGCGGCTGGATGAGCGTGTCGGGGATCATCAACACCCATTTCATCGTCGCCTACATGCTCAAGCAGCACGGTACGGCCGAGCAGCGGGAGTACTTCCTGCCGCGGATGGCGACCGGCGAGGTGCGGGGCGCGTTCTCGATGTCCGAGCCGGGGCTGGGTTCCGATGTGTCGGCCATCACGTCGAAGGGCGTCCGGGACGGGGACGAGTACGTCCTCACCGGCCAGAAGATGTGGCTGACCAACGGCGGCTCGTCGACGCTGGTGGCGGTGCTCTGCCGGACGGACGAGGGGCTGCCGGAGGGGTCGGCGCCGCACAAGTCGATGACGACCTTCCTGGTGGAGAAGGAGCCCGGGTTCGGGCAGGTCAGGCCGGGTCTCACCATCCCCGGCAAGATCGACAAAATGGGCTACAAGGGCGTCGACACCACCGAACTGATCATGGACGGCCTGCGGGTGCCGGCCGATCGCGTCCTGGGCGGCACCACCGGGCGCGGCTTCTACCAGATGATGGACGGCGTCGAGGTCGGCCGCGTGAACGTCGCGGCGCGTGGCTGTGGCGTCGCACAGCGTGCGTTCGAACTGGGCGTCGCCTACGCGCAGCAGCGTCACACGTTCGGGAAGGCCATCGCCCAGCATCAGGCAATTCAGTTCAAGTTGGCTGAAATGGGGACAAAGGTCGAAGCGGCCCATGCGATGATGGTGAGAGCCGCCCGCACCAAGGACTCCGGTCAGCGCAACGACCTGGAGGCCGGGATGGCCAAATACCTCGCCTCCGAGTACTGCAAGGAGGTCGTGGAGGACGCCTTCCGCATCCACGGGGGCTACGGCTTCTCCAAGGAGTACGAGATCGAGCGCCTCTACCGGGAGGCCCCGATGCTCCTGATCGGGGAGGGAACGGCCGAGATCCAGAAAATGATCATCGGTCGGCGACTCCTGGAGGAGTACCGAATTCAGGGGTGAAGCAGTAGGAATTGTCCGAAATGAGGGGCTTTCGTAGAGGATTTGTCGAGAAGTAGATCACACTCTGTCATCGATGTCCGGCCATCTACTGGCCCTGGCGCTTAGCCAGTTGTCGGTCGCAACCGATAGCATCGCCGGAAAGCCGCCGTCCCCCGATCGCTATGCGGCACCCTCCGCTACGAAGGTCACCCATGCCCCACAGCTCTACCTCTGCACCACGCGACAGCCTCCTCGGTGTACGCCTCGCGCGCGGAGCATCGCCGTGGCTCCTCCCCACCGTCGCCACGGCGGCGGTCAGCCTCACCCGCGCCCGCCGCTCCGGGCGCTGGGCCGCGCTCGCCGTGCCGACGACCGCGCTGGCGGCCGGCATGCTGTGGTTCTTCCGCGACCCGGAACGCGAGATCGCCCAGGGCCGGGTCATCTCCCCGGCCGACGGCGTGGTGCAGAGCATCATGCCCTGGAAGGACGGGCGCACCCGCGTCGCGATCTTCATGAGCCCGCTCAACGTCCACGTCAACCGCGCGCCGCTGGCCGGCACCGTGACGTCGGTCGAGCACATCCCCGGCGGGTTCGTTCCGGCGTTCAACAAGGAGAGCGAGAACAACGAGCGCGTCGTCTGGCACTTCGACACCGAGCTCGGCGACATCGAGATGGTGCAGATCGCCGGCGCCGTGGCCCGGCGCATCGTCCCCTACGTGCCCCAGGGCACCAAGGTGGAGCAGGGCGAGCGCATCGGTCTGATCCGCTTCGGCTCGCGCGTCGACGTCTACCTGCCGGAGGGCGTCGAGGCGGCCGTCGAGGTGGGACAGGCCACGACAGCAGGAGTGACCCGTCTTGACCGTGATTGATCCCGATACACAGGCCACCTGGGTTCCGGAGGCGGAACCCGAGGACGACGTCGACGACATGCCGCTCTCCACGCGGCTGTCGATAGCGGACACCCTCACCCTGGGCAACGCGATCTGCGGCTTCATGGCGGTGTACTTCACCACCACCGGCATCCTCATCCCGCACCTCACCAACAACGAGGACGGCGGCATGGCGCGCAACAACGCCGCCACCGCGGTGATGCTGATGCTGCTCGCCTCCGTCTTCGACCTGTTCGACGGCCTGGTGGCGCGGAAGCTGCGCAGCTCGGCGATGGGCGCGGAGCTGGACAACCTCTCCGACCTGATCAGCTTCGGCCTCGCCCCCGCGTACTTCGTGGTGGTCTGGGGCGTCGTCGCCCAGGGCGCGCACCAGAAGGTGTCCGCCGTCGCGGCGGTGGTGGTGCTGCTGGCGGTCGTCCTACGGCTCGCCCGCTTCTCGTGCGTCACGCTGCGTGACGGGATCTTCCAGGGCATGCCGAGTCCGTTCGGCGCGCTGACGGTCGTTTCCGTGGTGCTCCTGGAGCTGCCCTTCGTGCCGACCCTGCTGGCGATCGTGGGCGTCGCGTGGCTGATGGTGAGCCGCGTCGAGTACCCCAAGCCGCGCGGGCGACTGGCCGTCGCCATGCTCAGCTGGATCGTGCTCAGCATGGGGCTGCTGGCCGCTTGGGCCTTTGACGCGCCGGGTGGGGAGCTGCTGCTTCAGACGGGGTGTGCGCTTCAGGTCGTGCTTGGCGCGGTGATTCCGCTCTTCGCGACGGCGCGGCGGGTGAACACCTTCCGCGACAACCGCCGCGAGGCGCGGGCAGCGCAGCTGCCGTAGTTCGTTTTTCGTTTGAGGCCCCGGGCGGATGCCCGGGGCCTTTTTCGTGCCCCGGTCCCGCCCTTTCTCCGTTTCCTGCGGGGGCGCAGCCCCCGCAGGAAACGGAGAAAGGGCGGGACCGGGGCGAACCCCCCGGCGCTCAGCCGAGCGCCTCGCGAGCGATCCGCTCCCCCACCCGCTCCAGCAACGGCCCGGCGCCGGCCATCGACCGCTCAGGATCCGGCTCAAGATCGGACAGCGCGTACGCCCGCCCGACACCGAGCACGGCCAGATCGCCCCACCCCAGCTCAAGCCGCCCGCACACGGCCACCACCCGCACCCCCCGCGCCCGCGCCGCCGTAGCGACCCCCTGCACCGCCTTCCCGTACAGCGTCTGCGCGTCCAGCGACCCCTCCCCCGTGATCACCACATCCGCACAGGCCAGCGCCTCCTCGAACCCGACGACATCGAGCAGCACCTCGATCCCGGGCCGGAAGACGGCCCCGAGCCCGACGAGCGCGCCGTACCCCAGCCCCCCGGCGGCACCGGCGCCCGGGGCGGAGGCCAGGGCGGGTCCAGGACGCGCGCAAGCCGCCCGAGAGCGGCGTCCAGCGCGACGACATCCTCCGGAGAGGCCCCCTTCTGCGGGCCGTAGACCGCCGCCGCCCCCGAGGGACCCGTCAGCGGATTGTCGACATCGGAGGCGAGGACGACGTCCGTTCCCGCCAGCCGCCCGTCCAGCCCGGACAGATCCGCCCGCGAGAGAGCGGCGAGCGCCCCGCCACCGGGCCCCAGGGGCTGCCCCGAGGCGTCGAGAAACCGCGCGCCCAGCGCGGCGAGCATGCCGGCCCCGCCGTCGGTCGTGGCGCTGCCGCCCACGCCGAGGACGATCCGCCGGGCGCCCGCGTCGAGGGCGGCCCGCAGCAGCTCGCCGGTGCCGTACGTGGTGGCGGTCAGGGGCGCCCGCCGCCCCGGTGGTACGTGGCGGAGGCCGGACGCCTCGGCCATCTCGACCACGGCCGTGGAACCGCTCAGCGCCCACGCCGCCTCGACGGGCTCGCCGAGCGGTCCGGTCACCCGGGTCATACGCCGGGTGAACCCCGCCGCGACCACCGCGTCCACCGTCCCGTCACCGCCGTCGGCGACCGGCAGCGCCGTCACGTCCAGACCGGGCGCCGCCCGGCGCAGTCCGGCCGTGAGGTGGGCGGCGACCTCGACGGCCGTCAGCGAGCCCTTGAACTTGTCCGCGGCGATGAGCACATGTGCGTCGGTCATCCGCTGCCCCTCTGTCTCCAGGTGTCGTCCGGTGCCGCGTCGCGCCGCGCCCGCGCACCCTATCCGGGCGGTCGGAGCGGTGCCCATCCCTCCGGGCGGCGTGCCAGCCCGGGGAATGCCCCGAATCCGGCCATAGTGGGGCGTCATGAGCACCGAGACCACCGACGCGTCCCCCTCGCCCCCCTCGTCGCGGGACGACCGCCCGGACCCGCCCCTGGTCGCCGTCGGCGCCGCCGCCGTCCTGGCGGTGGTCGCCTGGGCGGCGCTCGGCAAACGCTCCTTCGACCGGGTCTCCACCGCCGCCCTCGGCTGGGTGCTGTCGAACTTCGCGTGGCTGTTCGTCATCGCGGCCGACGTGTTCCTCGTGCTGTGCGTGGTCATCGCGTTCAGCCGCTTCGGCCGGATCCGGCTCGGCGCGGACGACGACCGGCCGGAGTTCGGCAACCTCGCCTGGATCGCGATGATGTTCAGCGCCGGCATGGGCATCGGCCTGATGTTCTACGGGGTCGGTGAACCGCTCCAGCACTTCGTCTCCCCGCCGCCGGGCAGCGGCGTCGCCCCGGACTCGCCGGGCGCCGCCCGCACCGCGCTGGAGTACTCGTTCTTCCACTGGACGCTGCACCCCTGGGCCATCTACGGCATGGCAGGACTCGCCCTCGCCTACGCCGGCTTCCGCAAGGGCCGCGGCAACCGGCTGAGCTCCGTCTTCGTCCCGCTGCTGGGCGCGGAGCGGGCGGACGGCTGGCCGGGCCGGATCATCGACCTGCTGGCCGTGTTCGCGACGGTCTTCGGCACCGCCACCAGCCTGGGCCTCGGCGCCCTCCAGGTGGCCAAGGGGCTGAACATCACCACCGGGATCAAGGACTCGACGTCCGTCGAACTCGTCGTCATCGGCGCCCTCTCCGCCGCGTTCGTGCTCTCCGCCTTCTCCGGCCTGCACAAGGGCGTGAAGTGGCTGAGCACCCTCAACATCGCGCTGGCCGCCTGCCTGATGCTGTTCGTCTTCCTCCTCGGCCCCACCGTCTTCATCCTCAACACCGTCCCCGCCGCCACCGGTTCGTACCTCCACGACCTGGTCACCCTCGCCACCCGCACCGGGGCCTTCACCGACTCCGCGTGGCTGGGCGCCTGGACGGTCTTCTACTGGGCGTGGTGGCTGTCCTGGGCGCCGTTCGTCGGCACGTTCATCGCCCGGATCTCGCACGGCCGGACCATCCGCGAGTTCCTGATCGGCGTCCTGCTCGTGCCCAGCGGCGCGACGATCGTCTGGTTCTGCGTCATGGGCGGCAGCGCCCTGCGCCTGGACATG
The DNA here is from genome assembly GCF_050937075.1 of Streptomyces sp. CA-181903. NCBI lineage: Bacteria > Bacillati > Actinomycetota > Actinomycetes > Kitasatosporales > Streptomycetaceae > Streptomyces > Streptomyces sp. CA-181903. The sequence continues at coordinate 6,162,378 of NZ_JBNJLY010000001.1, read as the reverse complement.
ACCGGCGCCGCCGACATGGCCGGGACGGTCGCGCAGGGCGCGGAGGCGTCGCTGTTCGCCCTGCTCGACACGCTGCCGCTGGCCACCCTGGTCTCGTGGATCGCGATGCTGCTGGTGATGACGTACTTCATCACCAGCGCCGACTCCGCGTCCCTGGTGATGGGCTCCCTCACCAGCCGCGGCGCCCTGCATCCCCGGAACTGGCTGGTGGTCACGTGGGGCGTGCTGATGGCCGCCGTGGCGGCGGTGCTGCTGGTGGCCGGGGGGCTGAAGTCGCTGCAGTCCGCGACGATCCTCGTCGCCCTGCCGTTCGTCCTGGTGATGCTGGCGCTGTGCTGGTCACTGCTGACCGAGCTGCGCGCGGACCCGGGCGCGGGACCGGCCCGGCACCACGCGCTGCACGGGCTGCGGGACGCCCTGCGGACGATGGTCGGGGAGGCGATGACCGAGCAGGGGCCGGTCCGCCACCCGCGGCTGCGGCGGGTGGCGGAGAGCGCGCGGGAGCGGGGGAAGGGGACGACGGGCGGCCGTCGTCGTGACGGGTTGACCCTGCCCCGGGGGCAGGGTTTAGCCTCCGGATGACGAGAGCGGAGGCGGGTCATGGGGATCGGGTCGGTCATGGGGATCGGGTCATGAGGATCGGCGACGCCGCCCGGCGGGCGGGCGTGACGGTCAAGGCGGTGCGGTACTACGAGGGGCTGGGGCTGGTCGCACCCGCCCGGCTGGCGAACGGTTACCGCGACTACGACGAGCACGACGTCCGGGTCATCCGCGAGATCCGGGACCTCAACGGGCTCGGCATCCCCGTCGAGCACACCCGTCCCTTCCTGGACTGCCTGGCGGCCGGGCGCCCGCACGCCGACGACTGCCCGGCCTCGCTGGCCGGTTACCGGGCGGCGATCGACGACCTGACCCGGCGCATCGACGCCCTCGCCGCCCGCCGCGCCGCGCTGGCCGCCCGGCTGCACGAGGCCGCCCACCGCGGCGGCGCTCCCGCCGCACAGCAGCGACCCGGACATTCCACGCATGAGGGAGATGCCATGCACGAGGGAGACGTCATGCACGTCACGCACGAGGAAGACGTCATACACGAGGGACACGTCATGCCAGAGGGAGACGCCATGCACGACTTCAACCGCCTGCCCGCCGGCCTGCCCGTCCCCGAGGACGACGGCGCCTGCGACACCCTGCCCGGCCAGGCCCTGCCACCGCTCGAACTCCCGGGCACGGACGGCCGTTCCGTCCGCCTGGACGCGCTGGGGCCCGGCCGGTCCGTGATCTACGTGTACCCGCTCACCGGGCGGCCCGGCACCGACCTCCCCGACGGCTGGAACAACATCCCGGGAGCCCGCGGCTGCACCCCGGAAGCCTGCGGCTTCCGCGACCACCACCAGGAACTCACGGCCGCCGGCGCGGCCCGGGTCCACGGCCTGTCCGGCCAGGACACCGCCTACCAGCGGGAAGTCGTCGAGCGCCTGCGACTGCCGTTCACCATCCTCTCCGACCCGGGGCTGCGGCTGGCGGACGAACTGCGGCTGCCGACGTTCGAGGCGGACGGGCGGCGGCTGTTCACCCGGCTCACCCTGATCGTCCTGGACGGCCTGGTGGAGCACGTCTTCTACCCGGTGTTCCCGCCGGACCGGCACGCGGAGCAGGTACTCGACTGGCTGCGCCGCCATCCGGTGCGGGAGCGGGCTTCGGCGGGGCACGAGGCGCCGGGAGCCGCCCGCCCGGTCGGGTGACGGCATGCCTGGTGTCCGTCGTATCCGCCATATCGGGCGAAAGACCTAGGACCCGGGCGTCCCGTACCCGCGCGCTAGCATCGGCGGGGTGCCGCCCGATCGCCGTCGGGCATCCCGAGGGGTGTCAGGCGGTCGCTCCGGGCGGCGCAAGTGCCGCCCCGGCGCACTCCGTTGCGCGTCGTTGCCCGCGCCGGGGCGGCAGCTTCCGGCCCGGCGCGGCCCGACCAGGGCGGGTGCGGCCGGGCGGGGCGTGGACGACGAGGCGGGACACGAGGGACGGGAAGAGGGAGCGGTCATGGGACGCAGCCGTACGGAAGAGGTCGAGGACCTGATGGACCGCTTCCCCGGGGTGCCGCGGGAAGCCGTCATCAAGGAGGACCTGCTGCGCGGCGGGGTCGCCTTCGACGAGTCCGCGCTCACCGGGGAGGAGGGCGGCGACGTCAAACCGAAGTCCTACTTCATCTTCTCCTTCGACCACCGCACCCTCCCCGAACTCGGTGCCGCCGCCCTGCGCCGGCCGCCGGAGGAGATCGTTCTGACCGGCGGCCCCTACGGGCTGCGGCGCACCGTCGTCTCCGTACGGGTCAACCCCCAGTCGCCGTACCGGGTCGGGGTCACCCCGGAGGGGGCGCTCGGCCTGATGCTGGACGGCCGGCACATCGCGGACGTGGGCCTGCCGCCGATGCCGGACTACTACCGGCACACGCTCGCCAACGGGAAGTCCGTGATGGAGGTCGCCCCGACCATCCAGTGGGGCTACCTGATCTACCTGACGGTCTTCCGGGTCTGCCAGTACTTCGGCGCCAAGGAGGAGTGCCAGTACTGCGACATCAACCACAACTGGCGCCAGCACAAGGCCGCCGGCCGCCCGTACACGGGCGTGAAGTCGGTGGAGGAGGTGCTGGAGGCGCTGGAGATCATCGACAGGCACGACACGGCCGGCGCCTCCCGCGCGTACACCCTCACCGGCGGTTCCATCACCTCGCGGGTGGACGGGCTCACCGAGGCGGACTTCTACGGGCGTTACGCGCAGGCGATCGAGGAGCGCTTCCCCGGCCGCTGGACGGGGAAGGTCGTCGCCCAGGCGCTGCCCAAGGCGGACGTCCAGCGGTTCCACGACTACGGGATCCGCATCTACCACCCCAACTACGAGGTGTGGGACCGGCGTCTGTTCGAGCTGTACTGCCCGGGCAAGGAGCGCTACGTCGGCCGGGACGAGTGGCACCGCCGCATCCTGGACTCGGCCGAGGTCTTCGGCCCGCGGAACGTCATCCCCAACTTCGTGGCGGGCGTGGAGATGGCGGCTCCGGCCGGCTTCACTACGGTCGGCGAGGCCGTCGACTCGACGGCGGAGGGGCTGCGGTTCTTCATGTCCCGCGGCATCACCCCGCGCTTCACCACCTGGTGCCCGGAGCCGACGACACCGCTCGGCCGCTCCAACCCGCAGGGCGCGCCGCTCGAATACCACATCCGGCTGCTGCAGACCTACCGGGCGACGATGGACGAGTTCGGGCTGTCGTCGCCGCCCGGGTACGGGCCGGCGGGGCCGGGGCGGGCGGTGTTCTCGGTGAGCTCGTTCATGGACAGCCTGTCGGCGGACGACTCCAGCCCGTCTGGCTCCACCAGCCCGTCCGGCGTTTGAGGACAAGCGGCGAAGCCGCTTTCGGGGGGTGCGGGGGCCGCCCCCACGGGCGCGCGCAGCGCGCCCGGCCATTTCCGCTCGCCCGGCGAGACGCCGCTGCGTACCCTCACCGCATGGCGAAGAACCCCCTGGTGGCGATCCTCACCGGAGCAGGCGTCTCCACAGACTCAGGCATCCCCGACTACCGCGGTCCCAACGGCCTCTGGCGACGCGACCCGGAAGCGGAGAAGCTCGTCACCTACGGGTTCTACATGAACGACCCGGAGATCCGGCGCCGCTCCTGGCTGATGCGCCGCGACGCCCCCACCCTCCGGGCCCGGCCGAACGCGGCCCACGAGGCGATCGTCCGGCTGGAACGCTCGGGCACCCCCGTCCGGGTCATCACCCAGAACGTGGACGGCCTGCACCAGGCCGCCGGGCTGCCCGACCGCAAGGTGCTCGAACTGCACGGCTCCGCCCGCTCGGTGGTGTGCACGGAGTGCGGCGCGCGGTCGGCGATGGAGGTTGCGCTGGAGCGCGTCGCGGCCGGCGACCCGGACCCGGCGTGCGAGGCGTGCGGCGGCATCCTGAAGTCGGCGACGGTCATGTTCGGGCAGCCGCTGGACCCCGCCGTGCTCGGCGACGCCCTGACGGTGACCAAGGCGTGCGACGTCTTCCTCGCGGTCGGCACGAGCCTGATGGTCAACCCGGCGGCGGCGCTCGCCGGGTTGGCGGCCGACCACGGCGCCCGGCTGATCATCGTCAACGCCGAGCCGACGCCGTACGACGAGCGGGCGGACGAGGTGATCCGGGAGCCGATCGGGACCGCACTGCCGGCACTGCTGCGGCGGTGGGAGGGCGGCGGCGCGGCGGACTGACGGGCCGGGGCCCTGCCCGGGGCGACGGGCGGCCTGCGCCGTGGTGGTGGCTCGGGCGGTGGTCCGGGCGGCCCCGGAGGCCGGTCCTCGTCGAGAGGGTCACTTCACTTCGACCGTGGCCGTCCACTGCTCGATTCGGTGCGAACAGAAGTGGCCCGGGTCGGCGCGGCAGTGCTGTTGCGCGGTGATGGTGGCGGTGCCACGGTGTTCCGCGGGGAAGACCGCCGATGCGTTGCCGCTCGGTGTCTCACTCCCGGCGGTACCCGGGAGAACGGTGGAGTCGCTGGACACCGGAATGCTCCAGGAGTAAGTGAGCCCGTGCTCGCGGTGGCCGGTGAGCCGGACTTCGACCTCGTCGCCCAACTTCACCGTCCGAGGGCCGGTGTCCGCGTTCATGAGCACGACGCGCTGGGACGGCCGGGCCCGGTCGGGCGCCCGGCCATGGGCAGCCGCCGGTGCCGCGACGGCGGTCACGGCGGTGACCAGAGTCAGCGCCATGCCCCATGGAACGGCAGACCACTTCGTTCCCACCATGGTTCCCTCCCCTTCGACCCCGCCGGGCCGGACGTCGCTCCCGGCGGCTGCAACGGGGCCATTTTCCCGGCCGGTTCGGCGTGACAGCGAGGAGTCGGTTCCCAAACCACCCGACCGGGGGGACTGCCGCGTCCGTCCCATCGGACACACCCTCGTAAACGAACCGGACCGGACACGTCCTGGAACCGGATCGGACACGCCAGGGGGTTGGAAGGGGACTGGAAGGGAACGGGATCGGACACCGCCTGGAACCGGAGGGCTAGAACAGGGCGTCCTGCCGATCCGCCGACGGCAGCGCTCCCTCCAGCTCCAGCAGCCGCCGCTTCCGGTCCACCCCGCCGCCGTACCCGGTGAGGCTGCCGTCGGCGCCGATCACCCGGTGGCAGGGCACGATGATCGACACGGGGTTCTTCCCGTTCGCCAGACCGACCGCGCGGGAGGCGCTGGGCGCGCCGATGTGCCGCGCCAGTTCCCCGTAGGACATCGTCTCCCCGTAGGGGATCTCCAGGAGCCCGGCCCAGACCCGGCGCTGGAACGCGGTCCCGCGCAGGTCCAGGGGTACGTCGAAGCGGGTGAGCCGCCCCTCGAAGTACGCCGCCATCTGGCGCGCGACCTGGCCGAACGGCGCGGGATCGGGGTGCCCGAACCCCTCGTCGCCCGGCCGGTGCCGCTGGTCGAGGACGTAGAGCCCGGAGAGTGTGGTGCCGTCGGCGGCCACCAGGGTGAGGGGCCCGTAGGGGCTGTCGATGACGGTGTGGACGGCGGCGGTGTCTACGGCGGCGGTGTCTACGGCAGACATGGGTGATCCGTTCGCTTCCGTTCGGTGGGTGTCGGGGACGGGCGGTCGACGGGTGGGGGTGGTTCCCGGGGGCGGGCGGCCGGACTCGTACTGCCGGAGGGTACGCCGTGGGGTCCGGATGCTGTCACCGGAGGTCGCGCACCTTGTCGGTGCCGGCTCCCGGCCGGGAAGAACGGTATGGGTCGCGGGGCGGCCGGTGCGGAAGCCGGGATTCGGGGGCGCGGTCCCGGGAATCGGCGACGTGACGCGCCCCCTCCGGGGGGAGGGACTGGGGCGCGCACACCGTACGCCGCCTGCCGTACGCCAGGCCCGCACGGCCACCCGGCATCCCGCCCGCGTCACAGCCCCTCCCGGGGATGCCCCGGCATCCGGGCCGCCGGGTGGTCGTCCGCGGACCACAGGTACTGGACCGCGTAGGCGCGCCAAGGCCGCCAGGCCGCCGCGTGGCGGGTGAGGGCGCCGGGGGTGGCCGGCAGGCCGAGCGCGGTCGCCGCCCGGCGGACGCCCAGGTCCGTCGGGAGGAAGGCGTCGGGGTCGCCGAGGCCCCGCATGGCGACGATGTCGGCGGTCCAGGGGCCGATGCCCGGTATCTCGGCGAGCCGGGCGCGGGCACGGCCCCAGTCGCTGCCGACTCCGAGGTCGAGGTCGCCGGTGGCGAGTGCGGTGACGAGGCGGGTGAAGGCGGCGCGGCGGCCGGCCGGCATCGCCAGGGACGCGGGGTCGAGGGCGGCCAGGGCCTCGGTGGACGGGAACAGGTGGCTGAGCCCTCCGGAAGTACCGCCGGACGTCTCGACGGGCGTGCCATGGGCGGTGACCAGCCGGGCGGCCAGGGTGCGGGCGGCGGCGGTGGAGACCTGCTGGCCGAGGATGGCCCGCAGGGCGAGTTCCTCGGCGTCGACCGTGCGCGGCACCCTGCGTCCGGGCGCCTTGTCGATCAGCGGCGCGAGGTGCGGGTCGGTGCGCAGCAGCGCGTCGACGGCCTCCGGGTCGGCGTCCAGGTCGAGCAGGCGCCGGCAGCGGCTGATGGCCCCGGCGAGGTCGCGCTGGTCGGAGAGGGCGAGGCGGCAGGCGATGTGGTCGGGCAGGGGGCGGAGGCTGACGGTGCCGTGGCCGTACGGCAGGCGCAGGGTGCGGTGGTACGCGCCGTCGCGCCACTCCTCCACGCCGGGTACGGCGGTGGCGGCGAGGTGGCCGAAGAGGTTGTCGGGGGTGAAAGGGGCCCGGAACGGCAGGCGGAGGGTGAGGACGCCGGGCGCGGCGGCCGGCCGGCCGCGTCCGGCGCGGGCCCGGAGCGCGGTGGGCGTCAGGGCGAAGACGGCCCGTACGGTCTCGTTGAAGGCACGGACCGAGGCGAAGCCGGCGGCGAACGCGACGTCGGCCATGGGGAGTTCGCCGGCCTCGATGAGGACGCGGGCGGTCTGCGCGCGCTGGGCGCGGGCGAGGGCGAGCGGCCCGGCGCCGAGTTCGGCGAGGAGCTGGCGTTCGATCTGGCGGGCGCTGTAGCCGAGGCGGGCGGCGAGGCCGGGCACGCCCTCGCGGTCGACCGTCCCGTCGGCGATCAGGCGCATGGCGCGGGCGACGACGTCGGCCCGTTCGTTCCACCGCGGCGAGCCGGGGCTCGCATCGGGCCGGCAGCGCTTGCAGGCCCGGAATCCGGCCTGCTGCGCGGCGGCGGCGCTCGGATAGAAGCTCATGTTCCGGTCCTTGGGCAGGACCGCGGGGCAGCTGGGGCGGCAGTAGATACGGGTGGTGAGGACGGCGGTGAAGAACCAGCCGTCGAACCGGGGGTCCTTGGACCGCGCGGCCCGTACGCAACGGTCGAAGTCGGTGTGCATGCGGTCAAGCATCGGTGCCGACGGCGCGCGGGGCTGGCGGAAATCCGACATGGGCGTCGACCGCGGGCGACGTGTCAATGATGGTTGACGAATGGCGGCCGCGTCATCCATGGTTGACACATGGCCGGAACAGACGCGAAAGACGCGGTCGGCACCACCGAGGCCGCCATGGACACCGACCCCCGCGTGGGGCTGCGCGCCGTCGCCGCGCTGCGGCGGCTGGTCGAACGACTCGAGGCACTCCAGGTCGACAACGCCCGCAGGCTGGGCTGGTCGTGGGAGGAGATCGGCGTCCAACTCGGTGTGAGCAGGCAGGCAGTCCACAAGAAGCACGCCCGGAGGTAGACGACGATGTTCGAAAGGTTCACCAAGGAAGCCCGGTTCGCGGTGATCGGCGCCCAAGAGGAGGCACGCCTCCTCCGCCACTCCCGGATCGGCGCCGAGCACCTCCTCGCCGCCGTCGCCGGCCGCCCCGAATCGCCGGGCGGAGCCACCCTCGCCCGCCTCGGCATCACGGTCGAGGCGTGCCGGGAGGCCATCCGGTCGGCGGCGGAGCTCGGCGAGGACGACGCGGAGGCGCTGCGCTCGCTGGGCATCGACCTCTCGGCCGTACGCGCCCGCGCGGAACGGGCCTTCGGGCCGGGGGCGCTGGACCGCGCGCCGGACGGAGCGGACGAAGACGAAGAGGCGTCGTCCCGCAGGTGGCCGTTCCGCGTCGCGAAGGGCCCCCGGCAGCATCACATCCCGTTCGCCAAGGACGCCAAGCAGGCCCTGGAGCAGTCCCTGCGGGAAGCGCTCGCCCGCAGGGAGAACCGGATCGGCGCGGAGCACGTCGTCCTCGGCGTGCTGACCGTCGGCCATCCGTCGACGGTGAAGGCGCTCCGGGCGCTCGGCACCGACCCGGCGGCGCTGCGCGCCGAGTTGCTGGCCGACCTGCGGGCGGCGGCGTGAGGGCGAATTCCAGCCCGTCCGGCGTTTGAGGACAACCGCGCGGAGCGCGGTTTCGGGGGGGGGCGGGGGTGCTCGCCCCCGCAGAAACGATGAATGGGGGCCCCTCTGGGGGAGGGACCTGGACACCTCACCGCGCCCCGCGCAACCTCCCCCACACCACCCGGGCCGCATGATGCCCCGACATCCCATGCACCCCCGGCCCCGGCGGCACCGCCGACGAACAGAGAAAAACGGCGGGATGGGCGGTCGCGTACGGCACCCGGGCCAGTTTGGGCCGGACAAGCAGCCGCAACCCGGCCACCGAACCACAGGCGATGTCGCCGCCGACGTAGTTGGCGTTGCGAGCGGCGAGCGCCGGCGGCCCCGCCACCGACCGCGCCAGCACCAGATCCCGGAACCCGGGAGCGAACCGTTCGATCTGCCGCTCGATCACATCCGTCGCGTCCCCGCGCCACCCGTTGGGCACATGCCCGTACACCCAGAACGTGTGCTGCCCCTCCGGCGCACGGCTGGGATCGACGATGCTGGGCTGAGCGGTGATGAGGAAGGGAACGGAGGGGTCCCGCCCGTGGACGGCGGCGCTCAGCGCCTCGCGGATCTCCCCGTACGTGGGACCGACGTGCACGGTCCCGGCCCGCCGCGCCGCGTCGGCGCGCCACGGCACCGGCCCGGACAGCGCATAGTCGATCTTGAAGACGGAGGGCCCGTAGCGGAAGCCCCGATAGGCGTCGCCCAGCCCGGCGATCCGGGCGAGAGCGGTCGGCGAGGTGTCGAAGACGTAGGCGCGGGCGGGCGGGAGTTCGTCGAGCCGCCGCACCTCGAAGCCGGTGTGGATCGCGCCGCCGCACTCGCGCAGGTACGAGGCCAGCGCGTCGGCGATGGCCTGCGAACCGCCGCGCGGCACGGGCCAGCCGCGTTCGTGCGCGGCCAGGGCGAAGATCAGGGCCATGCCGGCCGTCCCGAGACCGGTGAGCGGCGCGATGCCGTGCGCGGCCAGCCCGGCGAACAGCGCCCGCGCCTTGGCGTCGCGGAACCGGCGCACGTACACGGCCGCGGGCAGCCCCGCCGACAGCCCGAACCGGGCGTAGCCCACCGGATCCCCGGGCAGCCCGTCCCACTGGGTGCGCAGGAAGTCCCGGGCGAGGGCGTCCCACTTCCCGTGGAAGGGCTCCACCGCCCGGCGGTACGCACCCGCGTCGTGCTCCCCGAGGGAGGCGGCCGTCTCGCCCACGCGCCGGGAGAGGACGGCGGCCGACCCGTCGGGGAAGGGGTGGGCCATCGGCAGCCCGGGGTGGAGCCACTCCAGGCCGTGCCGGGCCAGCGGCATGCCTTCGAACGCGGGCGAGCCGATGCCGAGCGGGTGCACGGCGGAGCACGGGTCGTGGCGGAAGCCGGGGAGGGTCAGCTCCTCGGTGCGAGCGCCGCCGCCGATGCCGTCGGCGGCCTCGAAGACCTCGACGGACAGGCCGCGGCGGGCCAGTTCCACGGCGGCGGTCAGCCCGTTGGGGCCGGACCCTACGACGACGGCGTCGAGCATGGTGGGCACCGGCGGACTCCCCTCGTAGACGCGTGGGCTCGTGGGATTGTGGGCTCGCGGGCTCGCGGGCTCGTGAACGCGTGGGCTCACGGGCTCGCGGGCTCGCGGGCTCGCGGGCTTGTGAGACTCGCGGGCCCACGGGCTTGTGAGGCTCGCGGACTCTCGGGCTTACACGCTCGCGGACTCACGGGCTCGCGGGCTCGCGGACCGACAGGACGAACCCGGCGACCTCGGTCAGGCCGCCCGGCGACCTCGGTCAGGCCGCCAGCAGCCCCAGAATACGGGCGAGCGTCCCGGCGTCCCGCGCGGCGGAGAACGGCATCGTGTTGCCCCCGCCGATCCGGAACGGCACGCCCGCCACCGTCCCGCTCGCCCCGCCCGCCTCGGCGACCAGCAGCAGCCCGGCCGCGTGGTCCCAGGCGTTGGGCCAGGTGAAGGCGACCGCGTCGACCGTGCCCCGCGCCACGTTCAGGTACTCCAGACCGGCCGAGCCGCACGGCCGCGGCGCCACGCCGGGCGTGTCGAGCCGCGCCAGCATGCGCTTCTCGTGGTCGGTGGTGAAGTCGTAGTGCGATATCGCGACCCGCAGCTCGGCGCCGGGCGTGGCGGGGCCGGGACGCAGGGGCGTCCCGTCGAGGAAGGCGCCGCCGCCCCGACGCGCCGTCGCCATCTCGTCCGACGCGGGCGCGTACGTCCAGGAGGCGAGCAGCTCGCCGCGGTGTGCCAGGCAGACGAGGGTGGCGAAGCCGGGGTCGCCGTGGACGAACTGCCGGGTGCCGTCGACCGGGTCCACGATCCACACCGGATCGTCCCCGTGCAGCGCGTCGAGCGCGGCCGGATTCGCGTGCACCCCCTCCTCGCCGACCACCCGCGACCCGGGCAGCAGCGCGGTGAGCGACGCCGTCAGGTGCTCCTCGGCCAGCCGGTCGGCGACCGTCACCAGGTCGTGCGGCCCCTTCTTCTCGACGACCTCGTGGGCGGCGAGCTGCCGGAAGCGCGGCATGATCTCGGCAGCGGCGGCCTTGCGCACCGCTTCCTCGACGTCGGTCAGGTCCCCTGCGAGAAAGTCATCGATCATACCCCCATCGAACCATGCCCCACCGACAACCGGGCCCGTGGAGGTGGCCGGGGGACGGCGGGCAGGTGAACGCGACACCGGTCCGCCTCCTCGCCGACGACGATTACCGTTGACGGGACGACCGGCCGAGCGGCCGGCCGGAGACCTGGGTGGAGGATGCGTCGTGCACGGTGAGTACAAGGTGCCGGGCGGCAAGCTCGTCGTCGTGGACCTGGAGGTACGGGACGGGGTGCTGCGCGACGTCCGCGTCGCCGGCGACTTCTTCCTCGAACCGGACGAGGCGCTCCTGGACATCAACCGCGCCCTGGAAGGCGCCCCCGCCGACCTGCCCGCGCCGCGACTCGCCGCCCGCATCGACGCAACGCTGCCGCGGGACGCGGTCCTCTTCGGCTTCACCTCGGAGGCCGTGGGCATCGCCGTCCGCCGCGCCCTGGCCCAGGCCACGGACTGGGCCGACTACGAATGGCAGCTCATCCACGACGGCCCCCAGTCCCCCGCCCTCCACATGGCCCTCGACGAGGTCCTGACCACCGAGGTCGCCGCGGGCCGACGCCCGCCGACGCTCCGCGTGTGGGAGTGGGGCTCCCCCGCCGTCGTCATCGGCAGCTTCCAGTCCCTCCGCAACGAGGTGGACGCGGAGGGCGCCGCCCGGCACGACATCACGGTCGTCCGCCGCGTCTCGGGCGGCGGAGCCATGTTCATCGAACCCGGCAACACCATCACCTACTCCCTCTGCGTCCCCGACGCCCTCGTCCAGGGCCTCTCCTTCGCCGACAGCTACGCGTACCTCGACGACTGGGTCCTCGGCGCCCTGGAGGAGATGGGCGTCAAAGCGTGGTACCAGCCCCTCAACGACATCGCCACCGAAGCCGGCAAGATCGCCGGCGCCGCCCAGAAGCGCGTCGTCTCGGGCGACGGCGCCGTCCTCCACCACGTGACCATGGCCTACGACATCGACGCCGACAAGATGCTCGACGTCCTCCGCATCGGCCGCGAAAAACTCTCCGACAAGGGCACCAAGAGCGCCAAGAAGCGCGTAGACCCCCTCCGCCGCCAAACCGGCCTCCCCCGCGCCACCGTCATCGACCGCATGATCGACTCTTTCCGCGGCCGCTACGGCCTGACGACGGGCTCGGTGACGGAGGAGGAGATGGCACGCGCGGTCGAACTCGCGGAGACGAAGTTCTCCTCGGAGGAGTGGACGGCGCGGGTGCCGTAGGGAACGGCTACGAGGCGCGCGCCGCCGGCCCGGCGCGCGCTCTTCCCGTCGCAAGCCGGGCCCATGCCCTCCCGCGGTCGATCAGTCCCTGCCGGTCACGACGTCGCCGTTCCCTTGACCTCCCGGTGGTGGTCGAGGACGTCGACGACCACGTGGACGGCATCGGGCACCCTGCCCGCCAGCACCGGCAGGGCCCGGTACCAACCGGCCGTTCCGAGGAGCTGGTGGACGAGGTCCTTCGCTGTGGCGTGGTCGGCCGTGGCGGCCGGCAGCGCGTGCAGGGCGAGCACACGGAGTACGGAGATCGCCCACTCGTCGTCGGCGGTGGCGGCCAGATCGAGGTGGGCCGGAACACCCAGCAGATGGGCGGCCACCGCGGCCACGGCCGTGGCCCGCTGGTCCGGGACCGTCAGGAGGTCGGTGACACGGCGGACGCTTTCGGTGTCATCCCGCGTGGCATACCCCAGGGCGAGCCCCGTGACGAGGACGGGTTCCGGCGCACGCGTCGCCTCGTCCTCGACGATGAGCAAGTCGGCGTCGTCCGAGGTTCCGGCCACGATGCGGAACAGGGCATCCATGATGCCGGCGCTACCATCCAGCAACCCTCGTCGCTTGACGCCCGGAACGATGGCCCCGGGGTGAGCCCGACCTTGACGGCCAACTCCACCCGCCGTCGGTAGCGGCGTTCCCATCCGCTCCTCACGTCCGACGCGACCCACCCCTCCGCCCGCTCGGCCGCCCCCGCGTGCGCGAACGCCTGCGCCACCAGTCCCCGTACACGGCATGTTTCCTCGTCCACGGCGCCGCTTCCCCACGCCACGGAGATCCCCCTGCCACGGACTCCGCTGCCTCCGCACACCGCAACGCCTCGTCGAGTCGGCCCACATCGGCGTGCGCGAGGGCGGCGTGGGTGAGGATCCGGACGCGCACAGCAGAGTCCGGTTCTCCGGCCGCCAGGGCGTGGACCTCCGCCGAACCCTGGTCGCCGTCACGGACCAGAGCCTCGGCAAGGGACGGCAGCCAGTCGATGGCCGTTTCCCCACTCCCCTCCCGCGACCACTTGAAGATCCGTGCCAGGCAATCCCGCGCTTCGGGGCCCGCACCACGATCGGCGTGATGCCTGATCTCCGCCAGCAGCCGGTCCATCTCGTTCGCCTCGTCGGGTTGTCCGTCGAGCACGATCCGGGCCCTGGTGGTGACCTCCTCGGGCGCCTCGTCGAGGAGCCGACGCGCCCGATCCGGCGAACCGTCGACGTCGAGCAGGCTCCGGACCACTCTCGGCAGCGTCTCGCCGGCACGGTCGTCCGCCGGACCTGTCAGGAGCGTACGCATCCCGTCGTGCGCTGCGTCGGCCAAGCCCTGCGCCTCGTCCGACCCGGCCTGCGCGAGCGCGGAAGCGGCGAGCGCGGCACAGTCGACGGCCACCGGTCCGACGGTCTCCACGTCCAGCGCCAGGGCCAGTTCCGTCACCCGGCGATGCAGCGGCTCGGCCCTCGCCGGGTCGGCCAGGGCCACGGCGATCCACATCTCCACGGCGACGGCCTGCTGTTCCTCCCCCGCGAACGCCAGATGGTCGGCCTCGTCGGTCACCTCGTCCAGCAGCTCGGCGGCGAACTCGGGATGGGAGCCGAGCAGCCGGGACGCCGCTTCGGCCGCTGCGGCGAAGTGGCCCGGGAGGCTGACGTCGATGGTGTCCAGCAGCTGGATGGCCTCGTCCGGCTGCCCAACGTCCGCGAGCAGGGCGGCCGCCTCCGGGATGACCCCCTCAACGTCGAGCTCCTCCGCCGGAGCCCGCAACGCGTCCTGGTACCGAGCCCTTTCGGCCAATCGGGCGGCCTCACGCGCCAGTTCGGCCGCCATCGCCTCATCCCGGCCCAGCAGCTCCCGCACCACCACCATCAGCCGCACCGCCTTGGAGGCGGGGTCCTTGGGAGTGAGGGCGAGCGACCTCGCCCGCGCCATGTCCCCGGCCAGCGCCAAGGCGCGCACCACGGCACGCGGAGCCGTCCGGTCCTCTCGCTCCAGGAAATACCGCGAGGCGGCGACCTGGGCCAGCACTTCGGGCGTCGGCCTCAGACGTGCCACTTCGTCGAGCGAGGCCAAGGCGAGGTCGGCTCGGTAAAGGTCGGCGAGACGCAACTGACGGCGGTGGTCCAGTGCGAAGGTGAGAAACCGGGGGATGTCGTCGGTGCTGCGGAGGCGTTCCTGGTAGCTGTTCAGCAGGTAGAGAGGAGTGTTCGGGGGCCACCCTTCCGTGCGGTAACTGTCGGCCCAGTCGTGCAACCGCTGTTCCAGAGAAGCAAGCGTACGGCTGCCCAGCTGATGCACGGCCGTGCTGACCAGCTCGTCATGCGCAAGGACGTAGCTGCCCGGATCCAGGTCCTCGGGCGCCAGCCCTCGCCCCGCTACGTTGCGCAACATGTACTCGAGGTCAAACGGTTCCGGCACCGGCGCGTGCCCGCCGCGCTCAAGCAGTTCCGCCAGGTCCCCATAACCGAGACCGCCATGAGCCAGGGCGAGGAACCCGACGACCTCCTTGCCCACAGGCTGCGCCAACAGCACGGTCAGATCCTGGAGAGCCTCCTCCCGCAGGCGCTGCGCGACGGGCGACGGGCGGAAACCCGGAATGATGTCGGCTGTCCGCAGCGGATGGTCCTCGTCCACGTCGGCCGGTACGGGCGGATACCACCTTCCGCTGACCAGCACCCGCATTCCTGGTGGCAGTGCCTTCGGCAGGAGCGAGGCGATGCTCTGACGGCCGAGGCCCGCGCCGGCATCCTCGTCGAGGCCGTCGACCACCAGAAAGAGGCTCCGCCCGTGTGACAGGCTCGTCTGCGCGGCCTTCTCGTACAGCGCGAAGAGCGCCGCTTCGTCCTCGACTCGCGTCCTCCTGCCGCCGACCAGGTCCCCGAGCTGGGTCGCCATCGTGTCGAGGAAAGCCTGAGCGGTGCTCGCACGGGACGGGTGACGGATGAAGTAGCTCACCACGTCCACGTCATCGGGCACGTGACCAGTGACGAAGGCTGCCAACAGGGCGGTCTTGCCGGCCCAAGGAGGCGCGACCAGCGCCGAGTAGCCCGGACCGCAGCGGGACCGCTCGGCCAGCTCCTCAACCTCTTGCTCGCGGCCGATGAGTTCAGGGACTAGGCGGGCCCGAGCGTTGTGTGGACGTCGGAAGGGGGCGGGACCAGCGGGTCGTGGGCGTCTCACCGGCCGACCGCCCCGGTTGCTGCGACTCTCGGCCACCGCAGCTGCGATGGCCAGCTCCCACTGTTCCGGACGGAAGCATGGTCGACCCAGCTTCTCTTCTAAGTAAGAGATCAGAGTCCGGTAGTTTTCCTGGCTCCTACGCGTCTTCGGAGCCCCTTTCTTGGCCTCGTCCAGCCAGTTGTTGACCGTGGAAGTGGCCAATCCCGTGTCCGCCTTGATGCGGTTGAGCGAGATCGGCCCCCGCTCCGCCTGAGCATCGTGGTACAGCTTCCGCAACATGGCACCGAGCCGTGCCCGGGCGCTTCCGGAGCTCAAGCCGCCTCCTCGCAGCCAACGTCCCGGACACTTTTTTCCGGGCCCCTCAGCAGGCTATACGCCGCCCGCCGATCACACAGAAGTAGCCGGAAACTTGCCGGACACGAGACAACCACCGCACCCGCTGCCCGGCACAAGTCCCGCCGGGCGGCTCGTTCGGAGGGGAACCGCCATGCCCGCACTGCCCGCCCTGCTGACCGACGCCACCGCCCTGGCCGCCGCCACGGGCCTCACCTACACCACGACCTTGCTGACCGTCGCACTCGTCTCGGTCGCCTCCCGCAACCCCGACCGCCGCCGCGACGCCCGCGCCACGCTCACGATCCTGGTGCGGCGCCGGCCGTCGCGATGAGCCGGGGGCGGGAAAGGCTGTCCAACTCGGACACGTCTGTAGCTACAACTCGGATACGTCCGCTGTAGCGAGTGTCTGGAATGCACTCCACAGCGATCGACGCCATGAGACAGTGTTCAACACGGCCGACCATGCTCCTCCCGCAGCCGGGCGTCCTGGGACCGAACCCTCGCAGGACGCGTGGCGCAGGAGGAGCCACCAGCAATGGATCAAGGCCCGTGGCACCGGCTGAAGAAGCGCGGCACCGACGCAGGGAGGTGGTTATGGCAGCATCGAGGTGACGCCGTGCGACTACTCCTCGAATCCTGCGTCTCAGCAGCGGCATCACAGTTCATGACCCTCTTGTAGGGAGGCCGCTCCCGACACCGCAATTGTCGGGAGCGGCCACCGGATACCACGCCCAAAGCCCGCCCCCGGTCAGGAGGCCCGGCCTCAGGGCATGGCAGTCTGTGGGCCGGCCCTTTGGACAATACCTGACCCAGGAGTCGGGGGCCGGCACTCCCTGCTGGCCAGGGGTGCACCGTCGGACACATCTGCTGCACCACTCCCCGCGTTGCCGGGGACAAAACAAACGACAGGCCGCTGCTCGCCGGTCAACTGCCAGGTAGATCAGCGGCTTTCTCCGATCGGACGCACGACTCATAATCCATCGAGGCTACAAGCATGCACCTGCGCGACTTACCCGCGAGACCCAGCGGTAGCGACAGCACCCCCGCCCCCACTGGGACCCCCGCAAACACACCTGCGTCCGTGCCCTCTCCCTAGACGGCAGCGTCACCGAGCAGAACCTCGTCGAGCTGCTCGCGAACGCCGAGCGGTTGAAGGACGTCGGCGGTCTCACCCCCGGCGAGAAAGTCGCCCTCGTCGAGTACCTCCTCGCCATCTGCTACGCCTCCCGCACCTACCCGTCGTCGGACGAGGAGTGGACGCGATGGGTCCTCGGGAAGCACTCTCTCGCCGAAGCCGTCTCGTGGCTCGCGCGGCAACCGGACGACGACTGGGATCTCTTCCATCCCACCCGCCCCCTCGGCCAGAACGTCCTCCTCGGAGAGTTCCTGGAGAAGCACGGGACAGGCCCGGCCCAGCTCGTCATCGAACGCGTCGGTGACTACAACCAGTTCGCCGATCATCACCACCTCGAACACCCCGACCCGCTCCCCGCCGCCGACGCCTTCCGAGCCATGCTGACCCAGCACGTGTTCGGTCTCTCCGGGCGCGCCCGGATCTCCGGCAAGGCAACCCTCGGCCCCGCGATCACCAATCTGGCGACCACCCGTCTCGCGGGCCGGATCCGGGTTCTCGCGCTGGGACCGACGCTCGCCGACACCCTGCGTCTCAATCTCACCCCGACCACCGACGCACCGGGCGTCCTCAACCTCACCTGGACCGAAGGCCCCATCAAGCGACGGGGCTTCGCGGCCAAGCCGCAGGGTCGTGCGGTCACAGGACCGGCGGACCTGCACAGTTACCTGGGGCGGTCCATCCTCGTCAGACCGGTCCCCGGACAGGACGGCGACACGGCGGCCGTCGACCGGGTGCTCATCGGGGCCGGCGAGCTGCTGGCGCTGGATCCGGAGCTGCATCTCCAGGACGCCGTCATGTCCGTGACGCGCACGGGTGAGAAGAAGCCCCTCTGGCCGTCCGCCACCCGCGACCTGTGGCATGAGGCCCACGCCCTATACGCCGCCGTCGAAGAGAAGGCCGGTGGGCTCTACAGACGGCTGGGAAAGCTGCCCAAAGCCAAGGAACCCGAGCGTCACTCCATCGACCTGCTGGCCGTCGGGCTCGTCTCCAACAAGACGACGCCCATCAGTTGGGTCAGCAGTGTCTTCCCCTTCGCGCCCGGCATGGCACCGGCTCTCTACCAGGCCTCGTCCCGCGGTTCCGAGGTGGCGGAGCACATCGCCCGCAGTCTTGACCGGGCGGCATACGCGGCATGGGAGATCGCCTATCCGAACCCCAAGCCGGCCGACAAGAAAGCGCAGCTCGCCCGCTTCGACGCACGTGGCGAGCAGTGGAAGGCAACGGAGGAGCCCTTCCACACCATGCTCCTGGACGTCGCCGACGGACACCTGGTGACCGACTGCATGGACGAGTACGTGGAACGCCTCGTCCCGATGGCCCGCGACGCCCTGGAAAAGCGCCTCGACTCACTGCCCCGGAACGCCCAGGGCCTGCGGGCCCGTGCCGCGGCCCTGCAACGCTTCGACGCCGAGATCAGAGGGCCGCAGGCGCCGGACGACCTCAAGAGAGGGGAAACATGAGCAGCGCGACCGAGCCCGAAGCCGCGATGACGAGCGACGGCCAGACGGGCAGCGCTCAGCTCGTGGCCTGGCTCACCTCCCTCGTACGCAACCGGGATTACGGTGAACTCGCCCAGCTCCGGCGCACCGACACGAAGACCAACGCGCACATCAGAGCTGGATGGTATGTGCCGCAGTCCGACAGGGAGACGGGCGAGAGGGAGATATACGAGCAGGTCGCCTTCCTGTTCGCGTTGTATCACCGGGGGTGAGCAGGCCGGCGGCCGGCCACGGCAACCTGGGCAAGGCCATGCGCCGCATCGGCAGCCCCATGGGCCGGGGCCCCAACGACCCCGGTGCGACCCGGCTGGTCGACCGCATCGTGACCAGCCGCCGCGTCCCCTGGCGGCACCTCCAGCACGCGATCGCGCGACTGCGGGCGTGCGAGCAGGCGCCGCCTTCCTGGACGGAACTCGTCGACGACCTCACGCGCTGGCACGACCGGAAGGCCCGCATCGCCTACAAGTGGGCGGTCGACTTCCACGCGCCGTACGAAACCGGCAGGAAAACCACTCAGAAGGGCAGCAGTTCGTGACCGATGTCCCCGCGTCGCGCGGTCAGTTCCTCTCACTCCACCTGCTGGAGACTCTCGTCGCCGTATTGCCCGTACGAGACGAGAACAATGCCCCCAAAAGCATCGTTTACGGCGGCGTCGAGCGCCACATGATCACCAGCCAGGCACGCCGTCGCGCCGAACGCGTCCACGCCCGCAACCGGGCCAACGCCGGGGTGGGGCCGCTCGCGGGGCGGACCACCGGCCTGCGGACGAGGGAGTGGGCCCTGCTCACCGCGAAGGCACTGGAGGCGGCCCACGGCTGGGAGCGGGACGAGGCCGTCTCGATGGCCCGCGCCGTACTGGAAGCCACCGGGCTGAAGTTCGGCGACCCGTCGAAGAAGACCGTCGCCAACCTCACCAAGGTGCTGCTGTTCGCACCCGCCGACACCGGTGAGCGGATCGCCGCGCACATCGCAGCCGAGGCCGACGGGCTGCTCAGGTGGCGGGACGAGTACCTCGCCGCGCAGGCCGCCACGGCCAAGCCCAAGCGCGGCACGCGTAAGGCGGCCGAGCAACCGGAGGACGGAGAGAGCGAGACGGCCTCGGGCAAGAACCTGCCCCCGCTGCCCCGGGAGACGCGCGCCGCCGTACTCACCGCGCTGGCCCCCCGCGACGCCATCGACATCGCCCTCTACGGCCGCTTCCTGGCCGAGATCGCCGACTCCCCCAACGTGGACGGTGCCGTGCAGAGCGCCCACTCGTTCACCATCCACGAGGCCGAGCAGGTCGACGACTTCTACGCCGCGGCCGACGACGCCAAGCTGGAGCGGAAGAAGAACGCGCTGGACTTCCTGGACGCGGCGGACGACGCGGGCGCCGGCATGACCGGGTACCAGTCGCTCATCTCGGGCACCTTCTACCGGCACGCCGTGCTCGACCGCCGCCAGCTGGAGGTCAATCTCCGGGCCGCGGGCATGTCCGTCGAGGAAGCGGTGGAGGCGGTCGCCGCCGCCGAGGAGGAGTTCGTGACCGCCTTCGTGGAGGCGTTCCCCGAGGCGAAGAAGAACTCGACGGCCTCCACCGGCTCGCTACCCGCCCTGGTCCTCGCCTTCGAGGGTGAGCGCCCGTACAACTACGCCGCCGCCTTCCAGAAGCCCGTTGACGAGAACCCGGAGGACAAGGGGGGTGAGGGGCCCGCCGGGCTCGCCGGGGTGAAGCGGCTGCTCCGGCACCACGCGTACGTGGACGAGCGCCGCCCCGACATCCGTACGTCCCGGCTCCTCACCTACGACCCGCAGGTCGACACGCTGCTCGACGAGCTCCTCGCTGAGCTCGGCACACTGGACGCCGGCCGGGTTCACACAGTCAAAGGGCTGCTCTCGTGACGCACGTCCTGCTCATCCGGCTGGCCGGGCCCCTGCAGTCGTGGGGCACGGCCTCCCGTTTCGCCGCCCGCCGCGACTCGCACAGCCGGCCTTCAAAGTCGGCTGTGATCGGCATGTGCGCAGCCGCTCTGGGGCTACCGAGGTCCATGGGGCTGGAAGAGTCCGAGCAGTCCACGAAAACAGCCCAGCCGGGAAAGACCACCGTCTTCGGCGAACTCGCCCGCACCGTCTTCGCCGTGCGCGCCGACCACCCCGGCATCCCCGTCCGGGACTACCACACCGTCGGCGCAGGGTCCTATCCGCTGCGCCCACGCGACCTCATCACCGATCACCGGCGAGCCGCCGCCGTCTCGGCGAGCCTCGACGCGGCCACCGGTGACCGGTTCGGCCACCACACGCTCAGCGACTGGTACGGCGCGCCCAAGAAGATCGCCGCTGATCCGCACTCCGGTGCGCTGGTCTCCGGAGAGCTGACCCGTTCCGCCCTCATCACCGAGCGGTGGTACCTCGCGGACGCGACGTTCCTCGTGGGGCTCCAGCACGGCAGCAAGGAGTTCCTGGAGACCGTGCGGCAGGCGCTCGAACACCCGCGGCGTCTGCTGTGGCTGGGGCGCAAGGCCTGCCCCCCGTCCGGAACCCTCGGCCTCCGGGTCGTCCCTGGTGACCTGGACACCGCGTTCCGCACCCACCGGCTCCTGCCGGTCGCCCACGACGACACAGACCCGACGCGCAGGCCCTGGGCGTGGTTCCAGGTTCCGCCCTCCGAACGCGGCGCCACACCCGTCCAGGACCAGCCGGTGAGCTTCGACGCGCTGCGGCCCGAGCACACCACTCGCTGGGAGGCCCGCCGGCGCATCACGATCGACGCGGGTGCCGCCCAGTGGAAAGACATCATCCTGTGACCGACTCCGCCCAGACCCGTACCGCGACCGCCCGGTTCGTCGCCACCCACTCCGTGCTGACCCTCGACGCGCGGCACCCCTACGCCGCCAAGTCGCTCGTCGACGCCCAGGACATGCACCGCACGGTGATGAGCGGCTTCAAGGGCTGGGTCGACGACGGCAGCCGGGACCCGCGGGCCCAGATGGGCATCCTGTCCACCTGGACCGTCGACCTGAAGAACGCCGCCCTCGTGCTGGTCGTCCAGTCCAGGGTCCCCGGTGACTGGAGCCACATCCCCAAAAGGGCGCTCCGGGACGAGCCGCATCTCATCACCGTCGACCGCACCTTCCGGGCCGGAGAAAGCATCGGCTTCCGGACGGTCGTCAACCCGACCTATGTGAAGCCGCAATCGGGCCCGGACGGGCGGATGAGGCGCGGCAAGCGGGTGGCCCATACCACGCCCGCGGGCGTCCGGAAATGGGTCGTGCGACATCTGGGCGGCGGTACGGAGCCCAGCCGGTTCGGTGTCACGACGGACGCCGAGGCCATCGCCGCACGGTTGCTTCCGGCGGTCTCCAGCCCTGCCCCGCACAAGGGGCTGAAGATCGCCCGTGCCGAGCTGCGCGGCACCCTTACCGTAGTCGACCCCACGGCGTTCGTCACCGCGCTGTCGGACGGTATCGGGCACGCCCGCGCGTACAGTTGCGGGCTCGTACTGACACGGTGAGGAGACAGTACGGACCGCTCACGTCACACCCCGGCGATGCTCACCGTGCCCCCGCCCCCACCATGCTCGGTCTCGTCCAGCAGCCCCAGCGCGAAGTCCGCGTACGTGATGCGGTCGTCGGCGTCGCCGTGTTCGGCGATGCGGTAGCGCCCCGTCGGCGCGCCCTCGTGGTCGAAGTCGCCGGCCGGGGCCGCGTAGGTCCAGTTCAGAGTGGAGGTGCGGAGGAGTTCGAGGCCGGTGGCGTGGGCGAGGTAGAAGGGGCGGTATTCGTTGGGGTAGCCCGGTTCGTCCATCAGCGGGGTGCCGGAGGGGCCCGGGAGGACGGAGGCGAGGCCGACGACCGTCAGGCGGGGGACGCCCGCCTTTCGCAGGCCCTCGGTCAGGGCCCGGGTCGACGTCGTGAAGAAGTCGTGCGGGTTGCCGGACAGGTCGACGGCCGCCGAGATCGCCGCCTCGTGGTCCGCGGCCAGGTGTGCCACGGCCGCCTCGTCCGTCACGTCGCCCGCCTCCACCCGGGCCCCCGGCGGCAGGTCGCGGTGGCGGGACGGGTCGCGGACCACGGCGGTGACGGTGTGGCCCCGGCGGCTTGCCTCCGCCACCGCCTGACGGCCTGCCCTGCCACCCGCGCCGAAGATCACGATGTTCATGGGGACGCCTCTCAGCCGGGCCGGAGTCCTTCGCCCCGGCCTGTGCCGCGACCGTAGCCACCGGCCCGGTTACCTCCCGGATACCGGTCCGCGTGCGGCTATCGTGACGCCATGAGGGAACCCCTGCCTGCCGATATGTTCGACGAGTTGTGCCCTTCCTCGCTCAATCCGATCCGGTTCGGGGATAAATGGGCGCCTTTGGTCATTCGGTGTCTGGAGGGCGGGCCGCGGCGGTTCTCCGAGTTGCGGGTTCCCCTGCGGCGCGTCACGCCCAAGGTGCTCACCGCCTCGCTGCGCGGGCTGGAGCGGGACGGGTTCGTCGAGCGGACGGTGTACCCCGGTGCTCTCCCGCGCGTCGAGTACGACTTGACCCCGCTCGGGCGCAGCCTGCTCGGGCCGTTGGAGGCTGCCTGCGCCTGGGCCGGTGAGCATTGGGACGAACTGCTCGACGCGCGGGAGGCGTACGAGGAAGGGCGGCGGCGGGTCGGGTGAGTCGGGTCAGGCCGGCCCCGCCAGCGCCGGGATCACCCGTTCCCCGTACGCGTCGATCGTCGTCTCCTTCGCGTCGTGCATCGCGTACACCGCGAACTGGTCCACCCCCAGCGCCCGTAGTTCCTCCAGGCGCGCCACGTGTGCGTCCGCCGGGCCCAGGAGGCAGAAGCGGTCGACGATCTCGTCCGGGACGAAGTCCGTCGACGGGTTGCCCGCGCGGCCGTGGTGGCTGTAGTCGTAGCCCTGGCGTTGCTCGATGTACGCGGTGAGTGCCTCGGGGACGAGGCCCGAGTGGGCGCCGTAGCGGGTGACGAGGTCGGCGACGTGGTTGCCGACCATGCCGCCGAACCAGCGGCACTGTTCGCGGGCGTGGGCGAGGTCGTCCCCTACGTACGCGGGGGCGGCGACGCAGACCGTGACGGACGACGGGTCGCGGCCGGCCTTCTCCGCCGCGTCGCGGACCGCCTTGACCATCCACTCGGTGAGGAAGGGGTCGGCGAGCTGGAGGATGAAGCCGTCGGCCTCGCGGCCGGCCAGGGCGAGGGCCTTCGGGCCGTAGGCCGCCATCCAGACCGGGAGCCGGCCGTCGCGTACCCAGGGCAGGCGCAGCGGTGTGCCGCCGACGTCCGTCTCGCGGCCCTCGGCCAGGTCGCGGATGACGCGCATCGATTCACTCAGCGCGGCGAGGGTGTTGGGGCTGCGGCCCGCCACCCGCATCGCCGAGTCGCCGCGGCCGATGCCGCAGACCGTGCGGTTGCCGTACATGTCGTTGAGCGTGGCGAAAGTGGAGGCCGTGACCTCCGGGGCGCGGGTGGAGGGGTTGGTGACCATCGGTCCCACGACGAGCCGTTCGGTGTGTTCCAGGATGCGGCTGTAAATGACGAACGGTTCCTGCCACAGCACGGCGGAGTCGAACGTCCAGCCGTACCGGAAGCCGCGGCGCTCGGCGCGGCGCATCAGCTCGACGACGGCGGTGGCGGGCGGGTCGGTCTGCAGGACGAGGCCGAAGTCCAAAACTAACGCTCCTTAGGCGAATCAGCCGAGGTACTGGCAGGTGGTCCGCGGCACGTAGCGGCCGTGGCCCGTCCGGCCCGTGAACCGGCGTTCGTCGATGACGATCTCGCCGCGGGACAGGACCGTCTCGACGCGGCCGGTGATCTCCTTCCCCTCGTACGCCGAGTAGTCGACGTTCATGTGGTGCGTGGTGGCGGAGAGGACCTGCGTGGCCCGCGGGTCGTAGACGACGAGGTCGGCGTCGGCGCCGGGGGCGATGGTGCCCTTGTGCGGGGCGAGGCCGAACATCCGGGCCGGCGCGGCGCACGCGAGCTCGATCCAGCGGCGGCGGGAGATGCGGCCCTCGACGACCGCCTGGTGGAGGAGGTCCATCCGGTGCTCCACGCCCGGCAGGCCGTTGGGGATCTTGGAGAAGTCGCCCCGGCCCAGCTCCTTCTGGCCGGAGAAGCAGAACGGGCAGTGGTCGGTGGAGACGACCTGGAGGTCGTCCGTGCGCAGCCCGCGCCAGAGTGCCGCCTGGTGCTCACGTGGCCGCAACGGCGTCGAGCACACGTATTTCGCGCCCTCGAAACCGGGTTCCGCCAGGTTGTCGGTCGACAGGAAGAGGTACTGGGGGCAGGTCTCGCCGAAGACCGGCAGACCCGCGTCCCTGGCCCGCGCGAGCTCCGCGACCGCCTCCTCCGCCGAGACGTGGACGACGTACAGCGGGCTGCCGGCGACCCGCGCGAGCTGGATCGCGCGGTGTGTGGCCTCCGCCTCCAGCAGTGCCCTGCGGACCTCGCCGTGGTAGCGGGGGGCCGTCCTGCCCGCCGCCAGGGCCTGTTGGACGAGGACGTCGATCGCGATGCCGTTCTCGGCGTGCATCATGATCAGTCCGCCGTTCCCGGCGGCGCGCTGCATGGCCCGCAGGATCTGCCCGTCGTCGCTGTAGAACACCCCCGGGTAGGCCATGAAGAGTTTGAACGACGTCAGCCCTTCGCCCACGAGGAGATCCATCTCCTTGAGGGTGTCCTCGTTCACATCGGAGAGGATCATGTGGAAGGCGTAGTCGACCGCGCACTTGCCCTCCGCCTTGGCGTGCCACGCGTCGAGCCCCTCGCGCAGCGCCCGGCCCCGCGTCTGCACCGCGAAGTCGACGACGGTCGTGGTGCCGCCCCAGGCGGCGGCCCGGGTGCCGGTCTCGAAGGTGTCGGAGGAGGAGGTGCCGCCGAAGGGGAAGTCGAAGTGGGTGTGGGCGTCCACGCCGCCCGGCACGACGTACCTGCCGGTCGCGTCGATCACCCGGTCGGCCGTCCAGCCCCGGGCGACCGAGCTGCCGGCCGCCGCGAGCGCGGCCACCTTCCCGTCCTCGACGAGGACGTCGGCGTACGTCTCCTCGGCGGCGGTGACGACGAGGCCGCCCTTGACGAGGACCCTGGTCACGGGCGCTCCCCCTTCCCCGACTCGTCCTGCACCCGCCGCAGCGCCCGTTCCAGCGCCGCCGCGCCCTCCTCCGCCTCCGCGACGGTCAGGCTCAGCGGCGGGGCGATACGCAGGACGGTGCCGTCCCGGCCGCCCTTGCCGATCAACAGGCCCTCCTCCCGGGCCCGTTCGAGGGCCGCTCCCGTGGCGTCGGACGAGGTGAGCTCGACGCCGATCATCAGGCCCCGGCCGCGTACCTCCCGGACCACCGGCAGGCCGGCGGCGACGGCCCGGAGCCGTTCGGTCAGCAGGCCGCCGACGCGCCGGGCGTTGCCCTGGAGGTCGTGTTCGAGGAGGTGGGTGAGGTTGGCGAGGCCGGCCGCCATGGTGACCGGGCTGCCGCCGAAGGTGGAGATGGAGTTGGCCTCCAGGCAGTCCATCACCTCCGCGCGGGCGACGACGCCGCCGACGGACATGCCGTTGCCGATGCCCTTGGCGAAGGTGAGCAGGTCGGGCGGGCCGTTCTCGGCGTGGGCCTGCCAGCCCCAGAAGTGGTCGCCGGTGCGGCCCCAGCCGGTCTGCACCTCGTCGCTGATCCAGAGGATGCCGTGCCGGTTCAGGACTTCGCGGAAGGCCGCGTAGAGCCCGTCGGGCGGCGCGGTGAACCCGCCGACGCCCTGCACCGGTTCGGCGATCAGCGCGGCCACCGTCCCGTGCGCCTGCCCGAGCATGTCCTCCAGGTCGCGGACGCAGGCGGCGGTGAACGCCGCGTCGGAGAGGTGCGCGTACGGCCCCTGGGAGCGTACGGCGCCGTGCACGTACAGCGTCTGGAGCGGCGACAGACTGGTGGGCGACCAAGCGGTATTGCCGGTGATGCCCACGGTGGAGAAGGAGCGGCCGTGGTAGCTGTTGCGCATGGCCAGGATCTGGTTGGACCGCCGGTACGTCGTGGCCAGCAGCAGCGCGGCGTCGTTGGCCTCGGTGCCGGAGGTGGTGAAGAAGACGCGGGCGTCGGGGATGCCGCTCAGCGCCGCTACGCGCTCGGCCAGTTCGACCATGTGCCGGTCGAGGTAGAGGGTGGACGTGTGGAGGATCCGGCCGGCCTGGTCGGCGACCGCCTTGGTGACCTCGGGGAGCGCGTGGGCGGTCATGGTGGTGAGGATGCCGCCGAAGAAGTCGAGGTAGCGGCGGCCCTCGGCGTCCCAGACGTACCGGCCCTCGCCGTGGGTGAGTTCGATGGGCTCGGCGTAGTAGAGGGACAGCCAGGCGGGGAGGACGGCCCGGTGGCGGGCGTGGAGGCCGGGGGTGACCACAGGGCCTGGGACGGACTCCGACCCCGGCCCCGGCCCCGGCCCCCCGCTCGTGCTCCCCTTACTGCCCGCACTGCCCATACCACTCGTGCCGCTTGTACCACTCGTGCCGCTCGCACCGCCCATACCGCTGTCCCCAACGGCCCCGGCCGCTCCGCCGCTCACGGCCGCACCAGCCCATCGTACGCGTCGGGGCGCCGGTCCCGGTAGAACGCCCACTGCTGCCGGACCTCGTCGATCAGCCCGAAGTCCAGGTCCCGGACGACCAGTTCCTCCTTCGTGTCGCTGGCGACGTCGCCGACGAACTGCCCGCGCGGGTCGACGAAGTACGACGTGCCGTAGAAGTCGTTGTCGCCGTACTCCTCCCGCCCGACGCGGTTGATCGCGGCGACGAAGTACTCGTTGGCGACGGCGGCGGCGGGCTGTTCGAGCTTCCAGAGGTGCGCGGAGAGGCCGCGGGAGGTGGCCGAGGGGTTGTAGACGAGCTGGGCGCCGGCCAGGCCGAGTTGCCGCCAGCCCTCCGGGAAGTGCCGGTCGTAGCAGATGTAGACGCCGACCCGGCCGACGGCGGTGTCGAAGACCGGCCAGCCGAGGTTGCCGGGTTTGAAGTAGTACTTCTCCCAGAAGCCCTTGACCTGCGGGATGTGGTGCTTGCGGTACTTGCCGAGGTAGCTGCCGTCGGCGTCGATGACGGCGGCGGTGTTGTAGTAGAAGCCGGACTGCTCGACCTCGAAGACCGGCACGACG
Source organism: Streptomyces sp. CA-181903 (assembly GCF_050937075.1). NCBI lineage: Bacteria > Bacillati > Actinomycetota > Actinomycetes > Kitasatosporales > Streptomycetaceae > Streptomyces > Streptomyces sp. CA-181903. The sequence goes on along the minus strand of NZ_JBNJLY010000001.1, from coordinate 6,134,903 downwards.
ATCACCATGCCCGTCTCCCGGGCGAGTTCGCTCATCCGGCGCACGGTCGGCCCGTCGGGGACCGGTTCGGCCCAGCGGTAGTGCTCGCTCTCCTGGACCTGGCAGAAGTAGGGGGCGTTGAAGACTTCCTGGAAGCCGATCACCCGGGCACCCTGCGCGGCGGCGGCGCGGGCGTGCTCCTCGTGTTTGGCGATCATCGATTCGGTGTCACCGGTCCAGCCGGCCTGGACCAGTGCGGCGCGCACAACTGTGGTCATGAGCTGCTCCTCCGCCGGGACGTGATGCCGGACTCCGCGTGCCGGACCCCGCGACGCCGGGCATGCGCGATGCCGGGCACACGGGAAGCGGGGCATGCGGAATGCCGAGCTACGCGCGAAGATCCGCGTGCCTGCGACCGTATGACCCGGCACCCGCCGAGGCAAGACCGACGCGACCTTTGGATGCCGCTGACACTAAACAGGAAACCTTGTCAGTTTGTCTGTGTGGTGCCTAGGGTGAGGATATGCCTGCCACCGCGCTCGACCCGCAGACCGCCCTCGTCCTCGTCGACCTCCAGAAGGGCATCACCGCCCTTCCGACCAGGCACCCCGCCGACGAGATCGTCGCCCGCGCCGCCGAACTGGCCGCGTCCTTCCGCGCCCGCGGCCTCCCCGTCGTCCTGGTCCGCGTCGTCGGCGCGGCACCCGGCCGTACGGAAGCCGGGCACCGCTCGGGCGAACGCCCCGCCGACTTCGCGGACCTCCGTCCCGAACTCGGCCGCGCGGACGACGACATCGTCGTCTCCAAGCGCACCTGGGGCGCCTTCCACGACACCGGCCTCGACGACCGGCTGCGCCGGCTCGGCGTCACCCAGCTCGTCCTGGCCGGGATCGCCACCGGCATGGGCGTGGAGTCCACGGCCCGCGCCGCGCACGAGCACGGGTACCACGTGACGGTGGTGACGGACGCGGTCACGGACGTCGACCCGGAGCGGCACCGGAATGCCGTCGAGCGGGTGTTCCCGCTGCTGGGCGAGACCGATACGGCGGAGGCGGTCCTCCGGCTGCTCGGATCACAGGGGTCCTAGCGGCCGGTGGGGCGCCCGGCGAGATGCCCCACCGGACCGATGACGAGCCACCCCACCGGGCCGGCGAGACGCCAACCGGTCCGGTGGCGAGCCACCCCGCCGGACCGGCGAGACGCCTCGTCGGCCCGGCGAACCGCCACGGCTGGGTGCCCCACCGGTCCGGCAAGGCACCCCACCATCCCGCCGCGGCTCACCGCCCCGGCCGCACCACCATCGCGGACCCGCCGCCGCGCCGCACCTTCTCCGCGGCGGCCAGCCACCGCCCGTCCGGCAGCCGTTCGACGCCCGTCGCGGCGCCGATGAAGGACGGGTTCAGCTTGAACACATGTCCCTTCGCCTCCAGTTGGCGGCGGACGGAGCTGTTCCACAGCGCCTGTTCCGCGTCCGTCGTCGCGCCGTTGCGCTGGCTGGCGCGCGGCGCGGCGATGGCGTCGACCAGCGGCATCCCGCGGTCCACGTGGTTGAGCAGCGTCTGGAGCACGGTGGTGATGATCGTCGCGCCGCCCGGCGAGCCCAGCGCGAACTTCAGCTTCCCGTGGTCGAGGACGATCGTCGGCGAGATCGACGAGCGCGGGCGCTTGCCCGGGCCGGGCAGGTTCGGGTCGTGGACGCCCGGGCTGACCGGGGTGAACGAGAAGTCGGTCAGCTCGTTGTTGAGCAGGAAGCCGCGGCCGGGCACGGTGATGCCGCTGCCGCCGGTCTGCTCGATGGTGAAGGTGTACGAGACGACGTTCCCCCACTTGTCGGCCACCGTCATATGGGTGGTCTGCTGCCCCTCGTACGGGGTGGGGGCGGACCGGCCCGTCGTGGCGCAGGGCTTGGGGTGGCGGGGGTCGCCGGGGGCGAGCGGGCTGGTCAGCGCCCGGCTGTCCTTGATCAGGCAGGCCCGCGAGGCCGCGAACCGCTTCGACGTCAGCGCCGCCGTGGGCACCTTCTCCTGCGCGGGGTCGCCGATCCACCGGTTGCGGTCGGCGAACGCGATCCGGCTCGCCTCCAGGTAGCGGTGCAGGTACGTCTTGTCGTCGAGCTTGCGGAGGTCGCTCTTCTCCAGGACGTTCAGCGCCTCGGCGACGGCGATCCCGCCGGAGGCCGAGGGGCCCATCCCGTAGACGTCGAGCCCCCGGTAGGTGGTGTGGGTGGGGCCCGGGCGCTTGACGGTGTACGCACGCAGGTCGCGTTGGGTCAGGTCACCGGCGCGTACGACGCGGTGCGCGCCGGAGGCGACGGGGGGCTTGCGGACGGTACGGACGACGTCGCGCCCCACCTCGCCGCCGTACATCGCGCCGATGCCCCGCTTGCCCACCAGCTCGTAGGTGCGGGCGAGGTCGGGGTTCCTGAGCGTGGAGCCGACGGCCGGGAGCTTCCCGCCCGGGAGGAACAGGCGGGCGGTGGCGGGGAAGTCGCGGAAGCGCCGCTCGTTGTCGGCGGTCTGCTGCCGGAAGGTCTCGTCGACGGTGAAACCCTTGCGGGCCAGCCGCTCGGCGGGCTTCAGCACCTGGCCGAGCGATCGGCTGCCCCAGGACCGCAGCGCCGCCTCCCAGGTGGCGGGGGCGCCGGGGACGCCGACGCTCCGGCCGCTGGTGACGGCCTCCTCGAAGGGGATCGCGTGCCCCTTCTCGACGAACAGGTTCTTGTCCGCGCTCAGCGGCGCCCGCTCGCGGCCGTCGATGGTGAAGACCTTGCGGGCCTTCGCGTCGTAGTAGACGAAGTAGCCGCCACCGCCGATGCCCCCGGAGTACGGCTCGGTGACGCCGAGGGCGGCGGCGGTGGCCACCGCCGCGTCGACGGCGTTGCCACCGCCCTTGAGCACCTCGATGCCGGCGGCGGAGGCGTCGGCGTCGACGCTCGCGACGGCACCGCCGCGGCCCACCGCCAGCGGGGTCTTGGCGGGGCCGCGGCCGGCGCCTTGAGCGGTGTCGGGGCCGGCCTGAGCGGCGGCCGGCATGATTCCGAGTCCGGCCACGAGAGCGGCCGTCGCGCAGAGCACGGTCGTTCGCCGGCGCGCTGGCGGTCTTGCCATGGGTACCTCCCTGTCGGCTGAGAGGCCCCGGACCCTACTCGCAGGCCCCCTCCGCCGACAGGGCGCGACACGGCTGCCGCTCGGACTTCCGTTCAGATGTCGTACGGACTTCCGCTCAACGGCCTCGCGCCTGAGTGATCACCGGCTTGGCCATCGCCCGCTCGCCGTCGGCGTTCGGGTGGAAGGGCGCGGCCGGACGGGCGGGCTGGGCCCCCTCGATCCAGCGGTCGGCCTGCGGGCGGCAGACGTCGTGACCGACGGTCGCGCGGTAGGTGTCGGCGTACCGGACGTGCGCCTTGCGCGCCTGCTGCTTCAGCATGGCGTTGAGCTTCTTCTCGGTGTCGCGCAGGTACGACGTGTCCCCGGCGGCGATCGGGACGTTCGGGAAGCAGCCGACACCGCTGTCCGGCATGATCGACGGGTAGCCGACGAGGACGACGCGGGCGTGCGGGGCGCGCTGGTGGACGGCCTTGAGGACGCGGGCGACCTTGGGGGCGGCGTCGGCGATGCGCTTGTTCAGCAGGTCGCCGCCGTCGGCCGCGGTGTACTTCTTGCGGCACGGGGCGCCGGCCGGGTCGGAGACGGAGAGCTGGGCGCAGGCGCCGATGATCTCGCCGAAGCCGATGTCGTTGCCGCCGATGCCGAGGGTGACCAGGCGGGTCTTCTTGCCGAGGGCGTTCAGCTGCGGGGCGTTGGCGCCCTGCGCGCGCCACATGTCGTCGGTCTTGGCGCCGCTGCAGCTGACGTCCCTGAACGACTTCTGGTGCAGCGCCTTCGCGGTGAGCGACGGGTAGTTGACGCTGGAGCGGGCGCAGTCACCGCCGCTCTGGGTGGGTACGCCGGGCGCGGAGGTGTACGAGTCGCCGAGGGCGACGTAGCGCTCGCCGCCGTGGGCCGGGGTGGCGGCCGTGGCGGGGGCGGCGGCCCCCGCCGCCAGGGCCGTGGCCGCGCCGACCGCCGCCAGCACCTTGCCGTACCGCCCGCCGTGTGCGCCTGCGTCTGCCACTACTGCCTCCGGAGAATCGGTGATGGTTCCAGGCCGACCGCGCCCCGGGAAACGTCGCCGGGGGCCGTCGAACACGGCAGTCAGACTCGCCCCGTGATGACCGTCTGTCAATCTCACGAGGCTTTAGGCGAACCACTGGTACCGGCCGTCACTCGGCCGCACGTATCGAACGGGGGCCGTCCGAGCGGCCGTTCCGCCGCACGCGGTGTCAGACGGGGGGGTGCGGGTGGGCGGCGGCGGTCGGCGGTCGGCGGTCGGCGGTGGATGGTCGGCGGAACGGCGGCCCGGCCCGCGCCGGCACGCCGGGGCACCGCGCGGACGTGACGCCGGATCACCGGCCGCTCGCGTCCGACGGCCCTCTTCGCACCGCGCCGTACACCGTGCACCGTGCGCCGCGCACCGGTCCGGTCCGGTCCGACACTGAAGCGGTCCCGGTCGCGGACACCCTACCCGCGAGCCGACGCATGGCCGCCCGGGGGCGCCGGCCACCGGCTGGGAACTCCTCGCCGGTCCCGGCGGCGCGGGAGACCGGTCCGCCAGCGGGCCCCGCGTCCGGCGCGGTCCGCGACGTGCGCCGCCCGCCCCGCACGCGGCGCCGCCGGACCGGCACCCCCGGCGCCCGCCCGTACCCCGTCGCGGCGGGTGGCGGCGCACGTCGCGGACCGCCGCCGGGGGACAGCAGGACCACACGGCAGCCGGGCAGACCGGGCCTCCCCCAGGACCGCCCACGACCACCCCCTAATACGACTCTGAAAGTCCGATTAGGTAGAGTACAAGTGTGCGACTGACCAAGAGCACGGACATCGCCCTGCGCATCGCCATGCGCCTGGCCGTGACGTCCGGCGGTATCGAGACCGCCGCGCCGACCACCCGAGAGGTGGCGGCCGCGGTGGGGGTGCCGTATACGCACGCGGCCAAAGTGGTCAGCCGTATGACGCACCTGGGGGTCGTGGAGACCCGGAGGGGCCGGGGTGGCGGGCTGGCGCTCACCTCCCTGGGGCTGACGGGTTCGGTGGGCCGGCTGGTGCGTGCCCTGGAGGGGGCGGGGGACGTCGTCGGCTGCGAGGACGATCCGCCATGCCCGCTGCGTGGGGCCTGCCGCCTGCGGGGGGCGCTGCGCGACGCGCAGGAGGCGTTCTTCGCCGCGCTCGACCCGATCACCGTTGAGGACCTGGTCCGGCAGCCCACCGGGCCGGTCCTGCTGAGCCTGACCACCAGGCCCGACGGCTGACCCGGCCGGACCCCACCCGGCCCGACTCGAACCGGCCCGTCCCGACTCGAACCGGCCCGGTCCAAGCCGAACCGACCCGGTCCAAGCCGATCCACACCACCGACCCGACGACCCGGCGCCGCCCGCCACGCGGCGCCCGCACACCCTGAAATACGAGTCCTGGATGCGCATTATCCATCCCGGGCGCGAACCGTAAGGAGCCGCCGTGCTGTCCCCGAAGTCGACCGAGATCGTCCGCGCGACCCTGCCCGCCGTGGGCGGGGCCATCGGCGAGATCACCCCGCTCTTCTACGACAAGCTGTTCGCGGAGCGTCCCGACCTGCTGCGGGACCTCTTCAACCGCGGCAACCAGGCCAACGGCTCGCAGCGCCAGGCCCTCGCGGGCGCCATCGCCGCGTTCGCCACCGCGCTGGTGGAGCACCCGGACGTCCGGCCGGACGCGATGCTGTCCCGTATCGCGCACAAGCACGCCGCGCTCGGCGTCACCGCGGAGCAGTACGAGCTGGTCCAGCGGCACCTCTTCGCCGCGATAGTCGAGGTCCTGGGCGAGGCGGTGACCCCCGAGGTCGCCGCGGCCTGGGACGAGGTCTACTGGCTGATGGCCAACGCGCTGATCGCCCTGGAGTCCCGGCTGTACGAGGGCGCGGGCGTCCCGGCCGGCGAGGTGTTCGTGCCCTGCCGCGTCGTGGCCCGCCACCGGGAGACCGCGGACGTCGCCACCTTCGAGGTCCGCCCGCTCGACGGCCGGGAGCTGCCCGCCGGCCGGCCCGGCCAGTACGTCTCCGTCCGGGTCGAACTGCCCGACGGCGCACGGCAGATCCGCCAGTACAGCCTCTCCGGCCGGCCGGACGACGCCCTGCGGTTCTCCGTCAAGCGCGTCCCGGGCGACCCGGCGGGCGAGGTCTCGAACCACCTCCACGACCACGTGGACGTGGGCGCGGAGCTCCGGGTCAGCCTGCCCTTCGGCGACGTGGTGCTGGAGGAGGGCGACCGTCCGGTCGTGCTCGTCTCCGCGGGCATCGGCTGCACCCCGATGGCCGGCATGCTCGCCCACCTGGCCGCGTCCGGCTCCACCCGCCGCGTGATCGTCGTCCACGCCGACCGCAGCGAGGCGGACCACGCCTTCCGGGAGGACGTGCTCCGGCTCGTCGAGAAGCTGCCGGACGCCGAGGCGCACTTCTGGTACGAGCGCCCCGAGGGCGAGTGGCCGGCCGGGCGCACCGGCTACGCGGACCTGTCCGCGATCGACGTCCCGGCCGACGCCGTGGTGTACCTGTGCGGCCCGCTCCCCTTCATGCGGGCGGCGCGGGCGCAGCTGCTGGCGGCGGGCGTCGCGGCGGCGGACCTGCACTACGAGGTGTTCGGCCCCGACCTGTGGCTGGGCGCGGACGCCTGATCCGCCGGACGGCGCTAAGGGTGTGTGTGGTGCCCGGCCGGGCCGGGGAGCAGCGTCCCCGGCTCGGCTGGCGCCACCTCCACCGCCTCCGTCTTGACGCTGCGCCGCTGCCGCTTGGCGACCCAGGTGGCCAGCCAGGACAGCAGCATGCACATCCCGATGTACACCGGCGAGATGATCATGACGACGGGGATGAACGGCAGCCCGTAGTCCAGGTTCCCCGCGATCAGCTTGCCGGCGTGCAGGAACTCCTCGTAGGTGATGAGGAAGCCCAGCGAGGTGTCCTTCAGGGCGACGACGAGCTGGCTGATGATCGTCGGCAGCATCGCCCGGACCGCCTGCGGCACCAGGACGTACGTCATGACCTGCGTCTTGTGCATCCCGAGCGCGTAGGCGGCCTCCCGCTGGCCGCGCTCGACGGAGTCGACGCCGGTGCGGAAGACCTCGGCGAGCACCGACCCGTTGTAGAGGGTGAGGCCGGTGACGAGGGCGGGCAGCGGCTGGACCTTGAGGGCGACGAAGACGAAGAAGATCATCACCAGCACGGGCATGGCCCGGAAGAACTCCACCACCACGGTGGCCGCCCAGCGGAGCGGCCGGTGGTCGGAGAGCCGCCCGGCCGCCAGCAGCCCGCCGAGGACGAGCGAGAACGCGGCGGCGTACCCGAAGGCGCGGAGGGTGTTGGCGAGGCCGCGCAGCAGCATTTCCTGGATGCCGACGTACTCGAACGGCGCCCACTTCCGCGCGGTGAACTGGTCCGTGTCGAAGAGGAGGTACACCACCCAGCCGACGAGGGCGGCGATGGCGACGCCCGCGATCAGGCCGTAGAGGCGGTGGCGCCGGCGGGCGTGCGGGCCGGGGACGTCGTACAGGGCGGTTCCGGTCACCGGGCCACTCCCCAGCGCTTCTCCAGCACGTTGAAGACCGCGCTGATGGTCAGGGTCACGATCAGGTAGCCGACGGCGATCCAGACGAAGGTCCAGACGATGCCGTAGCCGAGCTCGTTGAGCGTCTTGTAGGTGCCCAGCAGCTCGGTGACGCTGAAGGAGCCGGCGATGGCCGAGTTCTTGGCGAGGGCGATGAGGGTGGAGCCGATCGGCGGGATCACCGAGCGGAACGCCTGCGGCAGGATCACCGTGCCGAGCGTCTGCCCGAAGGTCATGCCGAGGCTGCGGGCGGCCTCGCCTTGGCCGACGGGCACGGTGTTGATGCCGGAGCGGACGGCCTCGCAGATGAACGCCGAGGTGTAGCAGCCGAGCGCGAGCACCGCGAACAGCCGGAACGGCAGCACCACGCCGAACCGCGGCAGGCCCAGCACCACCGCGAAGAACAGCAGCGTCAACGGCGTGTTGCGCAGGACCGTCACCCATACGGTGCCGAAGGCGCGCAGCGAGGCGACGGGCGCGACGCGGAAGGACGCCATCAGGAAGCCGAGGACGAGGGCCAGCAGCGAGCCGTAGACGGTGAGTTCGACGGTGCCGAGCAGGCCGTCGCCGTAGAGGGAGAGGTTGTCGGTCAGGACGTTCACGGCGCGGACCTCCCGGTGCCGTAGCGGTCGACGGCCGGCGGCTTGGGCGCGGGGACGCCGGAGCGGCCGAGCGTCGCGTCGTACGCCTTCTTCCAGTCGCCGTTCCGCTCGTGCTCCTCGATGGCGTCGTCGAGGGCCAGGCGCAGCGCGGTGTCGCCGCGCGGGACGCCGATGCCGTACGGCTCCTTGGAGAACGGCTTCCCGGCGATCTTCAGCTCGTCCGGGGCCTTGGCGGCGAAGCCCATGAGGATGGTGTCGTCGGTGGTGACGGCGGAGACCTGGAGGCTGAGGAGGTTGTCGACGCAGATGGAGTACGTGTCGTAGGCGACGGCCTGGGCCTTGGGGAACTCCCGCCGGAGCCGCTGGAGCGGGGTGGACCCGGCGACCGAGCAGACCCGCTTCCCGTCGAGGTCCTGGGGCCCCTCGATGCCCTTCTCGTTCTTGCGCACCAACAGCCCCTGCCCGGCGACGTAGTACGGGCCCGCGAAGCCGACCTGGCGTTTGCGCAGGTCGTTGATGGTGTACGTGCCGACGTAGTAGTCGATCTGGCCGTTCTGCAGGGCCGTCTCGCGGTTGGCGGAGGCGATGGTGCGGAACGCGAGGGTCTTGGGGTCGAAGCCCAGGGAGGCCGACATCATCCGGGCGATCTCGATGTCGAAGCCGGAGTACGCGCCGGTGGCGGGGTCCCGTTCGCCCAGGTAGGGCTGGTCCTCCTTGACGCCGACGGTGAGGTGGCCGCGCCCCTTGGCGGCGCGCCAGGTGGACGAGTCCGGCGGGGTGAAGCCGGTGGCGACGCGGTACGCGGGGAGCTCCCCGGGTGCCGGGCCCTTGATCGGCGGGCTGCCCTCCTTGCCGCAGGCGGCGGTGAGCAGGGCGAGGGCCGTGAGGACGGTGAGGGCGGCGAGGGCGCTCAGGACCCGGCGGGCGGTGCGGTGTGCCGGCGTGCGGTGGGGGCGGTGCGTGCGGTGTGCCATGTGCTGCGTCACCCGCTCAGTGCTTGAGGATCTTGGAGAGGAAGTCCTTGGCCCGGTCGCTCTCGGGGGCCGTGAAGAACTCCTCGGGAACGCGGTCCTCGACGACGCGGCCGTCGGCCATGAAGACCACGCGGTTGGCGGCGGAGCGGGCGAAGCCCATCTCGTGGGTGACGACGACCATCGTCATGCCCTCGCGGGCGAGCTGCTGCATCACCTCCAGCACCTCGTTGATCATCTCCGGGTCCAGGGCGGAGGTCGGCTCGTCGAAGAGGAGCGCCTTGGGGTCCATGGCGAGCGCGCGGGCGATGGCCACGCGCTGCTGCTGGCCGCCGGAGAGCTGGGCCGGGTACTTCTCCGCGTGGGCCAGGAGCCCCACCCGTTCCAGGAGTTCACGCGAGCGCCGGTCGGCCTCTTCCTTGCCCCGGCCGCGGACCTTCGTCTGGGCCAGCGAGACGTTGGCGAGGACAGTCTTGTGCGCGAAGAGGTTGAAGGACTGGAAGACCATCCCCACCTCGGCCCGCAGCCGGGCGAGGGCCCGGCCCTCCGCCGGGAGCGGCTGCCCGGCCAGGGTGATCGTCCCGGAGTCGATCGGTTCCAGCCGGTTGATCGTCCGGCACAGCGTGGACTTTCCGGAGCCCGACGGGCCGATGATCACCACCACCTCCCCCGGCCGACCGTGAGGTCGATGTCCCGGAGGACGTGCAGCTTCCCGTAGTACTTGTTGACGCCACTCAGTTCGATCAGCGGATCGACGGCCATGCTCTGCCCAACTCACTCTCGCCCTGTCCGGAGGCTCGCCCTGTCCAGAGGCCCGCCCCGTACGGAAGCTGACCCTGTCCGGAGGCTCACCCTGTTGCGGAGGCTCGCCGCGTCCGGAGGCTCACCCAGTCCGGAGGCCCGCACCGGCCGGTCGGAGCAACCTATCCAGGGGCGTTCCGGGACGTCACCGGCGACACGCGTACGGAACGGTACGAGGTCGGCATTTCCTCCGGCGGCTCCACCGCTCTCCCCTCCTCCCCCGCGCTGTCCACCTGGGCTTTCCTAGGTACACAGACCCAGCCTGGGTACCTAGCCTGTGGGTCCGAATGGGGGAACCAGGGGGAAGGGAGCCCGGAGTGGGCGACAGCAGGCCCGTATATCTGCGCATCGCGGACGACCTGCGGCGGCGCATCGACGACGGTTCACTGACCGTCGGCGCCCGGATCCCCTCCCGTTCCGAGCTCAAACGGGCCTACGCGGCCAGCGACCAGACCGTCGACCGGGCGGTCCGGGTGCTCAAGGCCGCGGGGTACGCGGAGGGGCAGTTCGGGCGCGGGGTGTTCGTCGCCGACCGGGCGCCGCTGGGCACCCTGCTGCGGACCACGGGCGCGGTCGACACCCCGTTCGCGGCGGAGATCCACACCGCCCGCGACCACCACACGATCAGGGACCAGCGGCCGCCGTGCGTTCGCCCGTCCGGGGGAACCGCGCTGACCTGGGAGGCGGCCTCCACCGAGACTCCCGCGCCGGCGCGGATCGCCGAGCGGCTGGGCATCGTCCCGGGCGATCCGGTGCTGCGCACGGAGTACGAGTACCTGGCCGACCGCCGCCCGGTGCAGCTCGCCACCAGCTGGGAGCCGCTGGCCGTCACCGCCGGCACCGACGTCGTCCACCCCGAGCACGGTCCGTACGCCCGCCGGGGCGTGCGCGGCCGGCTGGCGGCCATCGGCGTACGGGTCGTCCGGGCCCGCGAACTCGTCGGCTCCCGCCCGGCCACCACACCGGAGGCGGAGGCGCTGGGCTGCGCCGCCGGGCAGTGCGTCACCGTCGTCGAACGGACGCACTTCGACGGGGACGGGCGGGCGGTGGAGACGTCGGACATCGTGGTGCGGGCGGACCGGTGGCGGCTGGAGTACGTGATTCCGTTCACGGGGTGAGGGGCCGGTCCCCGGCGGATGAGGGGCCGATCACCGGCGGGTAAGGGGCCGGTCCCCGGCGGGTGAGGCGGGTGAGGCGGGCGCGGAACCTCCCGCGCGGCCCGGCGCGAACGTTCCCCACGACGGTCCGGTACGGATGTTCCCCACGACGGCCGGGGCGGGCGTCGGCCGACGACGGCCGGGGCACGCACGTCCGGCCTCCGGCACCCGGCGCTCCGCGCCGCCGCGTTCCGCCGTCAGTTCCGCGTTCCCCCGTCAGTTCTCGGAAAGCTCGGCGTACACCTGGGAGAGCTCCGGGGCGCCGTCCTCCGCCCAGGCGTGCCCGGTCTCGACCACGTCCACCTCACGGCCGCCGGCGAGCAGGACCACCGGCTGGCCGTCGGAGCGGATGTGCCAGGCCGCGCCGCCGACCGTGCGGACCAGCACCGTCCCCAGGTACAGCCCCGCGTCGTTGCCCAGCCAGGACTGGAGCTCCTCGTCGCCGCGCCAGCGCGGCTGCAACTGGTCGAGGGCCTCCAGGGAGGACGGCCCGTCGTCGAGCGCGACGCCCGCCGACTGCGCCTGCGCGCGCAGCAGTTCGCACTCCGACAGCAGCTCGGCCAGGCCCTCCGGGTCCCAGTCGGCCGTGCCGTGCGCGGCGCCCCCGCGTGCCGCGTCGTGCCGCCTGCGCCAGCCGTCCAAAAAGGGAATGTTCATACCGGCAAGGATCGCACTCGTGCAGATGGCCCCACCACCCGCGCGCGACGGGACGACGTGACCTGGCGGCCTCCTTGACGTGGTTCCGTGGTCTCCCTAACTTCATCCCGCCACATTCGGCGTGGGGAATCACGGGAGGCATGAGACGCATGCTCCGGACAGCGCACGGAACGGCACGCACGGAACGGCGGCACAGACGGCGGGGCGCGGCGGGAGCCGTCGTGGTGGGGGCGGTCTGCGCCGTCGCCTTCGCGAACTCCCCGGCGCTCGCCCGCCCCGGCGCACCGGCAGAACCGGCGAAGGAGCCGCTCCCTCTGGAGCGGCTCTTCGACAACAAGGCGGTGAGCGACGACGCCCGGCCCCGGGAGGCGGACTTCGACGGAGCGGGCGGATCCTTCTCCGCCCAGGACCTCGCCGCGGCGGGCTGGACGCCCGGCAGGGAACTGCCGATCGACGGCTCCGCGCTGCGCTGGCCGCGCTCGGTGCCCGGCACCCCCGACAACGTCCGCGCGGCCGGGCAGACGGTCCGGCTGCGCGGCCGGGGTGACGCGCTCACCTTCCTCGTCGCGGGGAGCGCGGCGGCCGGGCCGGGCGGTGACGTCAGCGGCACCGGGACCGTCCACTACCGCGACGGTTCCCACAGCACGTACCGACTGACCGCCCCCGACTGGCGGCGCGGCCCGCTGACCACCAAGGCCGTCGGCCTCCCCCACCTCAACACCCCCGGCGGGCGCAGGACCGAGACCACCCGGCTGCACGCGGTGACCGTGCCGGTCGTCCGCGGCCGGGAGGTGGAGTCGGTCGTCCTGCCGCAGGCCCCCCGCGCGGCGACCGGACTGCACGTCTTCTCCATGGCGCTGCGCGCTCCCACGAACGAGTGGACCGGCAGCTGGGCGGCTCCCACGTCCGGGTACACGGCCGTCGGGCCGTGGAAGGACCGGACGCTGCGGCTGGTGGTGCACGCCAGTGCGGGCGGGCCGCGGACCCGGGTCCGGCTGGAGAACACGTTCGCGGCCGAGCCGGTGCGGATCGGCCACGTGACCGTCGCCGTGCAGAGGAAGGGCGCGACAGCCGCGGCCGCGCCCCGGACGCTCACGTTCGGGGGAAAGCAGGCGGTCGTCCTGCCGGCCGGGACGCAGCGGTTCAGCGATCCGCTGGGGTTCACGGTGCCGCCGGACACCAGCCTGCTGGTGAGCGTCCATCTGCCCGGCACGGTACGGGCGTTGCCCGTGCACAACTACACCAACCAGCGGTCCTACCTGACCGCCGACGGCGGCGGCGACCGGACGGCCGACCGGGACGCGGGCGCGTACACCGGGACGCTCGCCACCTGGCCGCTGCTCACCGGCGTCGACGTCGGCGACGGCCCGGGGTCGGTGGTCGCGCTCGGCGACTCGATCACCGACGGCGAACGGTCCACCCCCGACGCCAACGGCCGCTGGCCCGACCTACTGTCCCGGCGGCTGCGCGCCCAGCACGCGGTCCCCGCGTACGGCGTGCTCAACAGCGGGATCTCCGGCAACCGGGTCGTCGACGACCGCTACCAGGGCAGCGGCCCGAGCACCACGCTCAGCGGCGTCAGCGCCGGCCACCGGCTGGAACGCGACGTACTGGCGCAGTCCCAGGCCCGGACGGTGATCGTCTTCGAGGGTGTCAACGACATCCGCGCCGGCACCACCGCCACCCAGGTGATCGCCGCCCTGCGGTCGATCGCGGACCGGGCGCACGAGCGCGGCCTGCGGGTCGTCGCGGCGACCATCGCGCCCTGCGGCGGCTTCTACGACTGCACGGCGGCGGCCGACGCCCAGCGGACGGCGATCAACCGCCACATCCGGCAGAACGGCGGCCTGTACGACGCGGTCTTCGACTTCGACGCCGCCATCCGGGACCCGCGACACCCGGAACGGATGCTGCCGCGCTTCGACGGCGGAGACCATCTGCACCCGAACGACGCGGGGATGAAGGCGTTCGCGGACGCGGTGGATCTGCGGCGGTTGGTGGGATGAGGGTGGTTCCGTAGGGATCGGGTCCCGTAGGGATCGGGTTCCGTAGGGATCGGGTCCCGTAGGGATCGGGTTCCGTAGGGATCGGGTTCTTATAGGGACGACCGGGCGCGGGCCCGCCGGGCTGGGACCGCCGGCGGGCTCAGCGGCCGGCGTGGGCCGCGGCGGCCCCGAGTACCTCGACGTCGCGGGTCATGCGCTCCAGGACGAGGACGGCCGTGCGGTACTCGTCCCGGGAGATGCCTGCGGCGGAGCGGCAGGACCTAGACGTCCAGGTCGACGACGACCGGCGCGTGGTCCGACGCGCCCTTGCCCTTGCGCTCCTCGCGGTCGACGTACGCGTCCTTGACCGCGCCCGAGAACGCCGCGTTGCCGTACACGAGGTCGATGCGCATGCCCCGGTTCTTCGGGAAGCACAGCTGGCGGTAGTCCCAGTACGTGTACGGGTGGTCGTACTTCAGCGGCCGGGGCACGACGTCGGACAGGCCGGTGTCGCGCAGGGCGGCGAGGGCGGCGCGCTCGGCCGGGGTGACGTGGGTGGCGCCCTCGAAGACGGCCGGGTCGTAGACGTCGTCGTCGGTCGGCGCCACGTTGTAGTCGCCGAGGACGGCGAACGGGCGGTCGCCCGCCGCGTCGGCGGCCACGGCGTCGCGGAGCGCCTCGAACCAGCGGAGCTTGTAGCCGTAGTGGTCGTGCTCGACATCCCGGCCGTTCGGGACGTAGACCGACCAGACGCGGGCGGCCCCGCAAGTGGCGGAGATGGCCCGGGGCTCCTGCGCCCCCTCGAAGTCCGGGCCGCCCGGGAGGCCGGTCACCACGTCGGCGATGCCGACGCGGGAGAGCACGGCCACGCCGTTCCACCTGCCGGTGGCGTTGACCGCGGCCTCGTAGCCGAGGCCGCGCAGCTCCTCGTACGGGAACACGTCCGCGGCGCACTTGACCTCCTGGAGGCACAGCACGTCCGGACGGCTGCTCTCCAGCCAGGCCAGCAGCCGGGGCAGGCGGGCGGTGATCGAGTTCACGTTCCAGGTGGCGATGCGCATGCGGCCACCCTAACGGGAGGGTCTGACAACGCCCGTTTCCGCAGGTGGAAGGGGGTGGGGTCAGGGCCGGGGGCTCAGGGCCGAGGGCTCAGAGCTCGACGCTCTCCCCCGACGCCAGCCGGGAGTGTTCCGCCCCGCCGACGCCGGGGCCGTCCGGGCCGAGCATCCGGTCGTAGACGGGCCGCGCCAGGTCGGTGAGGAGCGCGTCGTGGACGTCGAAGGCCCGGCGCGGCGCGACCTCGCGGAGGTAGTCGATGACGTCGCCGACCCTGTTCCACGGCGCCATGACCGGCACCATCAGCGTGTCCACCGGCCGGCCGGGGACGGTGAGGGCGTCGCCGGGGTGGAAGAGCGTGCCGTCCACGAAGTAGCCGACGTTGGTGATCCGTTCGAGGTCCGGGTGGATCACGGCGTGCAGCTGCCCGTGCACCTCGACGTCGAACCCCGCGGCCGTGAAGGCGTCGCCCTCGCCGACGGTGTGCACCCGCCCCGGGAACGCGGCCGAGAGCCGCTCGGCGACGCTCCGCAGCGTCCACAGTTCGGCGGCGGGGTTCGCCTCCAGGGCGGCCCGCAGCCGGTGCGCGTCGAAGTGGTCCGGGTGCTCGTGGGTGACCAGCAGGGCGTCCGCCCCGAGGGCCGCGTCCTCCTCCGTGAACCCGCCGGGGTCGATGACGAGGGCGCGGCCTTCCTTCTCCAGACGGACGCAGGCGTGACCGTACTTGGTGAGTTTCATGTCCACATGATGGCGCTAAGGGTGCGCGTCGGGACGACCGAGCGCGCTGTCCTCGGGGACGGCTCCGGCCGGCCGGACCCGTCCCCCATGACCGGCCGGATCGCGGCGAAGGCGGCCCGGGCGGCGGGCAGCCCCGCGTAGAGGGCCGTGTGCCGCAGGGCCTCCTGGATCTCGCCCGGCGTGACCCCCAGCCGGAGCGCGGCCCGGGCGTGGCCGGGGAGCTCCTGGAGGTGCCCGCCGGTGGTGAGCGCGGTGAGGGTGAGCAGCGCCCTTGTCCGCGGGTCGAGGCCGGGGCGGGACCAGCTCTCGTCCCAGGTGACGCGGGCCGCGAAGTCCTCGAACTCGCGCGTGAACGGATCCACGCCGGCCGCCTGGCCATGCGCCTCGCCGTGCGCCTCCCCCAGCGCCCGCCGCCGCACGTCGAGCGCTCCCGCCTGGGTGCCCGCGCCCGCGCTTCCGGCGTCGGCTCCCGGCTCCACGACGGTCAGCGCGTCGGCGGAGTACGCGCCTCCGGCCCGGTGGCGGGCGCGGGGGCACGGGGTGTTCGGGTGTCGGTGGGGGCGCCGGCGGGGGCGGTCGCGTCCGATTCGTGCGCGGTGGCGGCGGCCAGAGGTGCGGAACCGGCGGGCCGGGCACCCTCCCGGCGGGCGACTTCGGTGGGGGTGTCGGGGGTGGGAGTGGGGAGGGTGCTGGGGGTGACGGTGGTGCTGATGTCGGTGCCGGGGTCGGTGCCGGCGCCCGTACGGGTCCCGGTTTCCGCCCCGGCGGGCCGTCCGTTGCCTCCGAGGGCACCGGAGGCCGCGCCGACCCCCACACCCGCCGGGCCACCGGCCCCCTCCTGCTGCCCCCTCGCCCCAAAGGCGGCCTGCCGACCCACGCCCACCCCGATACCCGTCCTTCCGGAGGTGCGGCGGGGGCTCGGGCGGTCGGTGGCGGTGGCGGTGGTGACCGGGGACATCTCGGTGGTGGGCACGTCCACGCGGGCCTGCTCCACGGCCGACGATCCGTCGCCGGAACGGACGGCCGAATCGGGTGCGGACGACTGGGTCGCGTCGGTCGTAATCGGCACATCTGCCCGAACCCGCTTCCCGGTTGGCCCTCCGGCACCGGGAAGGCCGGCCGCATCAGGTGCGGACCCGACGGGCAGGTCGGCGGTCGGCGCGGCCACCTGGGCCGATTCCACGGCCGACGCCGCGGCGCCGGGGTGGACCGCTGAACTCGACGCCGGGACTGCGGACATGTCGGCGGTCGGCACGTCCACCCGAACCTGTCCCACGGTCGGCGTTCCGGCGCCGGAACGGGCCCCCGAACCCGGCGCGGAGACTGCGGACCCGTCGACGGCGAACACGTCCTCGTGCGCCCGCTTCGGAGCCGAAGCGCCCTCCCCGGAACCGGTCACCACTGGGTCCGGTGCCGCCCCCGCGGACATGCCGGCAGTCGGCGCGTCCGCTCGGGCGAAGCCGGGAGCGGGCCCGGCTACACCAGGTGCCTTGCCGGCAGCCGCCACCGAACCAGGCGCGGAGAGCGCCGACATGTCGGTCGCGGGCACATCGACACGGGCAGCTTTCGGGGCGGAGCCACCCGCATCGGGTGCCTTCGTGACGGCAGTCGCCGAACCAAGTACCGGGAGGGCCGACATGTCGGTCGTCGGGACATCCACCCGGGCGCCGTCCGGGCCCGGATCAACCACACCGGTCGCCTTACGGACAGCCCCCACCGAATCAGGCGTGGAGAGCACCGACATGTCGGTCGTCGGCACATCGACGCGGCCGGAACCCGGCGCCGTCGCCTTGTCAGCCCCCGCCGCCACAGTGTGCCCACCCAACGGGGGCACGTCAGCGGCGAGCGCATCACCAGCAGGCCCGTCGGCGGAACCCGCCTGCGCCGCCTCGCCGTTCACGCCGTCCAGGGCACCGCGACGGCTCGCCGAACCCGGCGCGGACAGCGAGGACATGTCGGTTGTGGGCACATCCACACGAGCGGAGTCCGCCGACGCGGCACCGCCCTCGTCCGCACCGCGCTCGTTCGCACCGCGCTCGTTCGCACCGGCCTCGGGACGGCTCGCCGGCGCAGGCGCGGACAACGGGAACATGTCCGTCGTCGGCACGTCAACCCGAGCCGGGCCCGGGGCGGCACCACCCGCTGCGGAGGCTGCGGCACCGGCCCCCGGGCGCGCTTCCGCCGACTCGTCGACTCCCCCGGATCGCGATGCCGGGACGGACGGGGTCAGCGCGGACATGTCCGTGGTCGGCACGTCCACCCGTGCGGGGCTCCCCTGCCCTGCCGGAGGCGCCCCCGCGTCCGTACGCGGACCCGCGCCCGCGTCCGTACGCGGACCTACTCCCGCGTCCTCGACGCCGCTGCCGCCGACTCCCGCGAACGGGCCGGGGGCAGGCCGGGCGGAATGGGACGCTCCTCCCTGGGCCGAGGCCGGCGGCTCGGTGGCACCGTGCCCGGAGCCGGGCAACGGCGAGGGTCCGGACGTGCCAGGGAACGGGCCGAAACCGCCCTCGACGCGGCCGGGGACGGGAGGGCCGTAGGTCGTCGGCGCGCCTTCGGTCATCGGGCCGCCCGCGCCCGTGGAAGAGCCGCCGGGGGCCGCCGCCGCGTACGGGCTGTCGGCCGGCGGGCCCACCGGGCCGAAGACGTCGGCCCGCAGCGTCCCGTTGCGGAGCATGGCCTCCGGTCCGCGGGCCGCCGGGGGCGTCGGCGGCTGGGGGCCGTTGGCCGGGCCGAAGGACCCGGGGACCGCGCCGAAGGGCGCCGGATCCGGGGCGGGGGCCGGTATGCCGCCCGCCAGGGGCGGCCCGAACACGCCGTGCGGCACGTCCGCGCCGCGGGGCGGCGGCCAGCCCGCGGGCGGCCCCTCGGCGAAGGCGGCGGACGGCACCGGCCCGTCCCCGAGCACGATCGGCGGCAACAACGCCGTCGGCGCCTCGCCGGGAGCCACGCCCGGCGGCGCGGCAGGAGCGGCCGCGAACGGGTCGGCGGGAGCGACGGGCGGCGAACCGCCGGGCGCGCCCGCGGCGGCCGGAGACGGTCCGGTGGGTACGGACAGCCCGGCAGCCGGCCCCGGAACGGCCGTCGCCGAGCCGGGAGGAGCCGTGGCGGACACGCCCGGGCCGGCCGGGGACGTGACGGGGGCGCCCGAGGAAGGAGCGGCGTGCACGCCCGAACCACCAGGCACACCCCCGGCGGCGGACGGCAGACCCGGCCCACCGGGCTCCGGCAGGCCGGCGGAACCACCCGCGCCGGTAGTCGCGGACGGGCCGGTGGACGTGACCGGAGGGACCGGGGAAGGGCCGGCGTGCACGCCCGGACCACCGGACGCACCTCCGGCAGACGGCATGCCCGGCCCGCCGGGCTCCGAGCGGCCGGCAGGACCGCCCATGCCGGCCGCAGACGGGCCGACGGACGTGACAGGAGAAACCGAGGACGCGCCCGAAGAGAGGCCGACGTGCACGCCCAAGCCACCGGACGCACCCCCGGCGGACGGCATGCCCGGCCCGCCCGGAGGGGTAGGCCCGGCCGGGTCGGCCGGTGCGACCTGCGGCGTCCCGGGGCCCGTACCGGGACCGACGCCCGCGCCCGTACCGCGCCCTCGTGGGGGCCGCCGCTGCCAGTCCGCCGTGAAGTGGCCCACCAGCAGATCGGTGACGGCGGCGGGCTGTTCGACGGGGGCAAGGTGGCGGGTGCCGGGGACGACGGCCAGGCGGGCGTCGTGGATGCCGGCGACCAGGACGCGGGCGTCGGCGGGCGGTGTCACCTGGTCCTCGGCGCCGACGAGCACCAGCGTGGGCACACCGACCCGGTCGAGGCCGGAGCGGACGTCGAAGGCGGCCAGCGCCTCGCAGGCGGCGGAGTAGCAGGGGACGTCGGTGGTGCGCACCATGTGGACGGCCCAGTCCACTATGGCGGGCTGGGCCGCGGCGAAGGCGGGGCTGAACCAGTTCTCGGGCGCGGCCCGCGCCGCGGGGTCGAGACCGTGGGAGCGGGCCTCGGAGGCCCGTACGCCCCAGCCGTCCGCCGTGCCGAAGCGGGCGGCCGACCCGATGAGGGCGAGGGAGCCGAGCCGTTCCGGGCCGCGCAGGGCCAGGTCGGCGCCGATCGCGCCGCCGATGCAGCAGCCCGCGTAGCCGAAGTGCTCGACGCCGAGGGCGTCGAGGGTGGCGAGCAGCCGGTCGGTGAGCTCGCCGACCGTGACCGCCGGGTGGGCGGGCGCGCCGCCGTGGCCCGGCAGGTCGTAGCGGAAGACCCGCCATTGGCGAGTGAGTTCCGGCACCTGCCGGTCCCACATATGCCATGTGGTACCCAGCGCGGGGCCCAGGACCAGGACCGGGGCGTCTTCTGGCCCGTCGAAGCGGTATTGCAGGGTGTTCGCCGGTGTCTCGCTCACCCGCCAGACCCTCTCATCCGGCACGGGAAGTCACATCGCCGGGGTCTGCCCGGCATGCGGCTGCCCCCGTCTACCGCGCTGCCTCCCAGGAGCGCCACAGCGCCGCGTACGCGCCGTCGGCGGACAGGAGTTCCTCGTGGCTGCCCAGTTCGACGATCCGGCCGTGGTCCATCACCGCGATGCGGTCGGCGTCCCGGACGGAGTCCAGGCGGTGGACGATCGAGATGACCGTGCGGCCCTCGATCAGGGCGGCCAGCGAACGCTCCACGCGGCGGGAGGCCGTGGAGTCCAGCAGTGCCGTGGCCTCGTCCAGGACCAGCGCGTGCGGGTCGGACAACAGGAGCCGGGCCAGGGCCAGTTGCTGGGCGGCCGACGGGGAGACCGGGGCGGCGCCCGGGCCGATCTCGCTGTCCAGGCCGGCGGGGAGCGTACGGGCCCAGTCCGCCAGGAGGACGGTCTCCAGCGCCTCCCACAGCCGTTCGTCCGCCGGGGCGTGCGCGCCGTCGGCGTCGTCGAGCGCCAGCGTGAGGTTGTCCCGCACGGTGCCGGTGAACACGTGCTGCTCCTGCGTCACGAGCACGATCTCGCGCCGGAGCTGTTCCACCGGCAGGTCGGTGACCTCCGCGCCGCCGATGCGCACGCTGCCCCGAGTGGGGTGGTGCACGCCGGCCAGCAGTTTGCCGAGGGTGGACTTGCCCGCGCCGGAGGCGCCGACCACCACCAGGCGCTCGCCGGAGGCGATGTCGAGGTCGATGCCGGAGAGGACCTCGCGGCCGGGCCCGTAGCCGAAGCCGACTCCTTCGAGCCGGATCGCGTGGCCCTCGGTGGGGGCCGGCGGCCGCGGTTCCTCGCGCGGCAGCCGGTTCACGCCCAGGATCCGGCGCAGCGCGGCGTTGCCGATCTGGAGTTCGTCGGTCCAGGTCAGCAGGTCGTTGAGGGGTTCGCCGAGGGCCTGTACGTAGAGCACCACGGCGGTCAGCTCGCCGAGCCCGACCGCGCCCCGCTGGTAGGCGAGTCCGCCGATCAGCAGGGTCAGCGCCATCGGGACCATGGTGGCGAGGTCCAGGCTGGGGAACCAGATGGTCTGGAGCCATGTGGTGCGCTGCCGGGTGCGTACGACCGCGTCGACGGCCGCGCCGTGGCGCCGGCTCTGGCGGGGGCCGAGCCCGAGGGCCTCGACGGTGGCGGCGCCGCGGGCGGTCTCCAGCGTGACGGCCAGGACGTCGGCCTCCTGGGCGAGCAGCCGCTCGTACGCGCGGGTCGCGCGCGGCCGGTACCACCAGGTGGACAGGACCGCGAACGGCACACCGGCCAGCAGGCCGAGTGCGAGCAGGGGTGAGGTCAGCAGGATCGCCGCGAAGGTGAACACCAGGGTGACGGCGGCCAGGGCGATGCGCGGCACGGCCTGCCGGATGCTCTCGTTGAGCCGGTCGGCGTCGTTGGTGGCGCGGCTGAGCAGGTCGCCGGTGCCGACGCTCTCCACCTCCGACAGCGGCAGTCCGAGGACGCGGCGGACGAAGTTCTCGCGGGTGCGGGCCAGGACGCGTTCGCCGAGCAGGGTGGCCTGGGTGCGGGCCGCGCGGGCGAGGAGCGCGTGGACGACGAGGATGCCGACGAAGGCCAGGGCGAGCAGGTCGACCCGGCCCGTGGTGGTGCCGGCCTTGACGGACTCGACCAGGTGACCCAGCAGGCGGGGGCCGGTGAGGCCGGCCACGAGGGCGGCGGCGAACAGCCCGAAGGTGAGGGTCAGCCGGGGTGCGTCGGCACGGACGAACTCGCCGATCCAGGCGCGGGCCGCGGCCCGGTCGGCGAGGGGCAGGCGCCCGGGGGCGCCCGGCGGGCCGGTGGGCGCGGGGGCCGGGGCGGCGGCCTCGGGGGCGGGAGCCTGGGGGGACGTCGTCGTCATGAGGGCACTCCAGCGGAGCGGTCGGGGCCGCCGGGGAGGGGGACCGGGTCGAGGACGGCCTCGCGGTCGGCGACGCCGCGCCACAGCGGGCTGTCACTGAACACGACGGTGGTCCGGCCCGCCCGCAGCGCGGCCACCCGCTCGACCACGCGGGCCTCGGTGTGGGCGTCGACGGAGGCGGTCGGGTCCTCCAGCACCAGGACGTCGGGGTCCGCGAGCAGGGCCCGGGCCAGCACGAGGCGTTGGCGCTGGCCGCCGGACAGGGCCCGGCCGCCCTCGTCCATGGGGGTGTCCAGCCCGTGGGGCAGGGCCTCGGCCACGTCGGCGGCGTCGGCGGCGAACAGCGCGCGGTCCACCGCCTCCGGGGACCGGTCGGTCCCGGCGGTCAGTTCCTCCCGGACCGTGCCGCTGAACAGGGTGTCGGCGGGGCCCGAGCGGAGCAGCCGGGAGCGCAGCTCGGTGAGGTCGGCCCGGTCCAGCGGGACGCCGCCGAGGAGGACGGCCGAGGTGCCGCCGGACGCGGTGGGCACGCCGGGACGGCCGAGCCGGTCGGCGAGGTCCGTGGTGCGGTCGGCGGGGCAGGCGATGACGGTGAGCAGCCCGGCTTCGGCGGTGACGCCGGTCTCCGGGTCGGCCAGGGAGAGCGGCCCGGCCGGCAGCGGCTCGGGGTGGGCCGGCTGGGCGGCCTCGGGGGTGAGGCGCAGCAGGGTGCAGACCCGGCCGGCGGCCACCTTGGCCAGGCTCAGCGTCTCCGCGGCCTCGGTGGCGGTGCTCACCGGCAGGGTGAGGAAGGCGGAGGCGCCGTAGAACGCGACCAGTTCGCCGACGGTGATGGTGCCGTTCAGGGCGAGGCGGGCGCCCAGCCAGAGGATGCCGACGGTGACGAGGCCGGGCAGGAGGACGCCCGCCGCCTGGAGCCACGCCTCCATCCGGCCGGCCGACACACCGGCGCGGCGCACCTCCTGGCTGGTGCGGCGGAACCGCTCGGCGAAGACGGCCTCACCGCCGATGCCGCGCAGGATGCGCAGGCCGGCGACGATGTCCCCGGCCTGGGAGGTGGCGTTGCCCATCTGCTCGCGCTGTTCCTCGTCGCGCTCCTGCAGCGGCCGCAGCAGGGGGCCGATGCCGAGGACGGCGGCGGGCACGCCGATGAGGACGGCGAGCCCGAGCACGGGCGAGGTGGTGGTGAGGGCCACGGCCACGAGGATCGCGGCGATCACCGCGCCGACGGTGCGGCCGACGACCTCGAAGGCGTTGCCGATGCTCTCGACGTCGCCGGCGGCCGAGGCGACCACGTCGCCGGAGCGCGCCTTGCCCCGCAGGGTGGCGCCGAGCCGGACGATCTGCCGCATCAGCACCCGGTGGGTGTACGACAGGGCGTGCGCCTCGGCGCCGACGGCGGCCTGGATGAGGCCGGAACCGGCCAGCGCCTGGACGATGCCGAGACCGAGCGCGAGCAGTGCCCACAGGTAGAGGCCGGTGTGGCCGGCGCTCCGGCCGGCCTCGTCGACGGCCCGCCCGATGACGAGCGGGACCAGGGCGAGCGGCACCATCCAGACGATGCCGAGCAGGGCGCTCAGCACCAGCGGCCAGGGCCGGATCCGCACCAGCCACCACAGGTAGGCCCAGGGGCCCCGGGCATCGGCCTCGGGGACGACGGCGGGGGCCGCCGAGGCGTCGAAGAGTCGGTTGGTCACAGGTACCGGTCCCGGGTGGCGTCGCGGTCGACCTTGCCGGTGCGGGTGTGCTCCAGCTCGGGGACGACGAGGATGCGGTCGGGGACCATGTGGTCGGGGAGGCCGGCCCGTAGGCGGGCGCGCAGCGCGTCCGGACCGGCGGGTTCCGCGTCCTCGCCGGTGCCGGTGCCGTCGGCCCCGCGGACCACGAAGGCGACCAGCGCGGTGTGCTCGCCCTTCTCGTGCGCGGCGGCGGCGACCGCCGCGACGCCGGGGAGCCGGCCGAGTGCCTCCTCGACGTCCACCAGGTCCACCCGGTGGCCGCGGATCTTGACCTGGTGGTCGATGCGGCCGTGGAAGACGAGGGAACCGTCGGCGGCCTCGTGGACGAGGTCGCCGGTGCGGTACCAGCGGGTGGTGCCGCCGCCGAGGTCGGCCTCGACGAAGCGGGCGGCGGTGCGGGCGGGGTCGTCGAGGTAGCCGGTGGCGAGCTGGGGGCCGGCGACGCACAGTTCGCCGGGTTCGCCGGGCGCGTCCGGGCGGGGCACCACGGCCTGCCGGACGGAGGGCAGCGGGCGGCCGATCGGGACGCCTTCGGGGAAGGAGGCCGGGGCGCCGGGGCCGGCGAGGAGGGCGCTGTGGGTGACGAGGGCGGTCTCGGTGGACCCGTAGGTGTTGAGCAGCCGGACGTGCCCGGCGCCGAGCCGGTGCCAGCGCTCCAGCATGTCCGGGCGGACGGCCTCGCCGCCGATGACGACGGTCTCCAGGGCGGCGGGGAGCGCGCGGCCGGTCTCCAGCAGATGGCCGGTGTAGATGTGCCAGTAGTCCACGGGCAGGTTGAGGAGGGTGACCTCGTGGTCGGTGAGGACGCGGTCGAGGTCCGCCTCGGCGTCCTCCTCCACGACGACGAGCCCGCCGGCCAGGAGGGTGGGCAGGATCTCCTCCAGGCTGGTGTCGCCCTCGGCGCGGTGGAAGTTGAGGGCCACGGTGTCCGGGCCGGTCCCGTACCGCTCGCGCAGCGCGGGCAGGACGGCGTGCAGCGCGCCGTGCGGGATCGCGGCGGCCTTGGGGGCGCCGGTCGAGCCCGAGGTGAAGAGCACGTAGGCGGGGTCCTCGGCGCGGACCGGCGCGCCGGTCTCCCGCACGGGGGTGCGCGGGTGGCCCCAGTAAGGGCGCAGGACACGGTCCACGGCGGGCGGCTCGCCGGTCTCGGCGGTGGCGATCAGCTCCCGGCAGCCGAGGGCGCGCAGGGCGCGGTCCGCGCTGTCCCCAGGGCCGTCGGGCACCGGTACGTAGCCGCGGCCGGCGGCGAGCGTGCCGAGGATCGCGGCGATGTCCCGGGCGCTGTGGTGGACGACGATGCCCACGGGCGGGTGCGGCCCGGGGGCCCGGGTCGCGAGGAGGTCGGCCACGGCCCCTGCCCAGGTGGCCAGCCGGCCGTACCCGACGGTCATTCCGTTGTCGACGACCGCGGGCCGGCCGGGGTCCGTGCGGGCGATGGCGAAGAAGGGGTCGAGCACGCTGGGCAGGGTCATGGCAGGCGTCTTCTCTGTCCGTCCGTGAGGCGTTCGGCTACGGGGCGGTGGGCGCCGCCGCGTCGAGGAGCGCGGTGAGCGCGGCCCGGTGCCGGGCGGCGAGGTCGCGTACGGTCGCCTCCTCGTGCAGGGCGGTGGAGTACCACCACTCGACGCGCAGGACCCCGTCGTCGGTGGTGGCGATCACCTCGACGAGGTGCGGACGCACCCAGTGCGGGGCGGTGATGTCGCCGACCGGTTCCGGCGCCAGGTCCGGCAGGAGGGCGCCCAGCGGCAGGGCGTCCACGTCGTCGCCCTCGAAGTCGAAGGAGACGTCGCTGGGCGGGGCGGCGCGCAGCGCGGCCGAGATCCTCGGCCGGCCGTGGCGGGCGAGCGCGCCGTGGCCGACTCCCCCGCCGGGCAGGGCGGCGAGGTGTCCGACGGTGCGGGCGAGCCGTTCGGCCGGGGTGCCGGGGGTGAGGTCCAGGCGGACCGGGACCGTGGTGGTGAACCAGCCGGTGGTGCGGGCGAGATGGCTGTCGCCGACGGCCTCCTCCCGGCCGTGCCGCAGGATGTCCACCCGGACCGCCGGCTCGTCGAGCAGGCCGGCCAGCGTCTCGCCCAGGGCGTGCAGGACCAGGTCTCCGGGGTGGGCGCGGTGCGCGCGGGCCGCCGTGTGGAGGCGCGCGGTGAGTTCCCGCGGGAACTCCTCGGTGTGGGTGGCGGCGGTGGCGGCCGTGTTCACGGCCCGCGGGTCCTCGACGGGGTGGTCCGGCGGGAGGGTGGCCGGGGTGCGGGCCACCTCCGTCCACCACTCGGCTTCCGCCTCGGCCTCGGGGGTGCGGGCGTGGGCGGCCAGGGCCTCGGCCCACCGCGGGTACGGGGTGCCCTCGCCGCACCACGCGTCGTCGCGGCCGGATTCGAGCGCCGTGTACAGCTCCTCCAGGTCCTCCAGGAGGACGGACCACGACACCATGTCGAACGCGAGCTGGTGGACGGCGATCAGCAGCCGGCCCGGGCGGGCCGGACCCGCGTCGAACCGGACGAACCGGGCCACGCGGCCGGCCCGCGGGTCGAGGGAGCGCTGCTCGATCGCACAGCGCAGGGTGACCGCGGCCGGCAGTTCGGCGTCGGCGAGTTCGGAGATGTCCACGATGTCGAGCACGTCCCCGAGGACCTCGGCGGGGGGGCCGTCGGCGGCGATGGCCTCGGCCGTCTGCCGGGGCCGCCGGGCCGGACGGGCCTCGACGGCCAGCCGCAGCGAGGCGTGGCCGGCGACCAGGCGCCGGACGGCCTCGGCGAACAGGTCCGGGTCGATGCCGGGCCGGGTGGTGAACAGCATGGCCTGGTTCCAGTGGCCGCGGTCACCGGTCTGCTCCTCCCATGCCTGTTCCTGGGAGGGGGTGAGCACGACCGGGCCGTGGCCCGTTCCGGGTGGGGCGGCGTCGGCGGAGCGGCGCCGGGCGGCCCGCTCGGCCACCAGCCCGGCCAGCCGGTCGGTGGTCGTCTCCGGGGCGAACAGCTCCCGCAGTCCCAGCCGGACGCCGAAGGCGGCCTCGATCCGGCGGGTGAGGCGGATGAGGTCGAGGGAGTCCACGCCGAGGTCGCGCAGCGGGGCCGTGGGGTCCGCCTCCGGGACGAGCACCGCCTCGGCGAGCCATGCCGCCAGTCGCGCCCGGATCTCGTCGACGGCCGGGGCGGCCGGGCCGGGGCCCGGGTCCGCGGCGGGGCCGGGACCCGGGTGGACGGGGGCGGTCACGCGCCGGCCTCCCCGAGGGAGCCGGAGGGGCGGCGCACCAGGAACGGGCCGAGGGCCAGGGCGTCCATGGGCAGCCGGTGGAAGGTGGCGAGGGCGTCGCGGGGGCTGCACACGACCGGCTCGTCACGGCCGTTGAAGGAGGTGTTGAGGACGACCGCGGTACCGGTGTGCTCGCCCACCTCGCCGATGAGCCGGTGGTAGAGGGGGTCGACGGCGGCGGAGACGGTCTGCGGCCGGGTGGTGCGGTCGCTGTGCACCACGGCCGGCATGGCCTCGGCACCGGTCTCGGTGACCGGGGTGGTGACGATCATGTACGGCAGCGGGGTGGCGGTGCCGATCAGGGCCTCGGCCGCCTCCTCCTGCATGCTCGGGGCGAACGGCCGCCACGCCTCGCGGTCCTTGATGCGGACGTTGACCCGGTCGCGGGTGCTCTCCGGGGCGGGTACGGCCACCATGCTGCGGTGGCCCAGGGCGCGGGGGCCGCCCTCGGCCCGGCCCTGGAACCAGCCGGCGACCCCGCCGCCGGCCAGGATCCCGGCGGTCGCGGCGGCGATGTCCGCGGGCTCGGTGTAGGCGGTGCCGGAGGCGTCCAGGACGCGGCGGATCTCGTCCGGCGACCACTGGGGGCCCCAGGCCACCGAGCCCTCCATGGGCCGGATCCGGTCGCCCTCCCGGGACGCGACCCAGACCGCCGCGCCGAGGGAGACGCCCTGGTCGCCCGCGAGGGGCTGGACGAAGAGGTCGCCGACCTCCGGCATGCGCATGAGCTTGCCGTTGAGGGTGGCGTTGAAGCCGACACCGCCCGCGACGAGCAGCGTGGTCTCGCCGGTCTCCCGGAGCAGACCGCGGACCAGGCCCATGACCGCGCGTTCCAGGGCCGCCTGGGCGGTGGCCGCGAGGTCGCGGTACTCGAAGGGGTCGCGGTCGGTGACCCTGGTGAAGCGGCCGGTGCGGGGGTCGAAGCGGCGGCGGGAGCGGTTGGGGGTGTCCGGGACGGCCTTCTCCAGGTGCTCCAGCCAGTGCCGGATGGTGGCGGTCTCCTCGTCGGTGGTGCCGACGGAGCGCAGGTCCGGCGGGACCGCGCCGACGGTGAAGTCCTCGTCGGTGAAGCCGAGGGCGCCGCCGAAGGTGATGTCGCCGGGCGTGCCGTAGGAGGCGAGGCCCATCATCTTGCCGGCGGCGTCGGCGCCGAGGCCCGCGTACTCGCAGACGGCGGCGTAGAAGTAGCCCAGCGACCAGCCGGGGGTGTGTGCGCGCAGGGTCTTGATCTCTCCGTCGACGCCGACGGCGAGGGTGGTGCTCTCGTTCTCGCCCTGCCCGTCCAGGACGAGGATCGCTCCCCGGTCCCGCCCGGAGAGGTGGTAGGCGCTGGCGGCGTGGGCGATGTGGTGGTCGACGAAGGTCAGCCGGGGGTCCTTGGAGCGCGGGAAGAGCGCCTTGGGCAGCAGGTGTTCCAGGGCGTCGGCGTCGGTGGCGAACCAGTCCAGGCCGCGGTCCCCGAAGAGCCTGGGCAGGTCCCACCCGTGGGCGACGACGTCGATGTCGTCCAGGGTGAGACCGCCCTCCGCGAGGCAGTGGGCAGCGGCGTTGAGGGGCGCTTCGCCGTAGGCGTGCTTGTTGCGGGTGAAGCGTTCCTCCTCGGCCAGGGCGACGACTTCGCCGTCCACGACGAGGCAGGCGGCACCGTCGTGGCTGGCCCCGGGCCAGCCGTTGACTCCGAGCACACGCATGGTCAGTCCCCAAAGGTCGGTCGGGATCTTCCGGTTACGCCCCGGGGCCCGTGGGCACGCGGCGTACCGGTCACACCAACCGATCTTGTCGGCCAGGGGAGTTGTACACGACCTGTGCGGTTGTACGGAGATCCGCGGCAAAGATCGCGGATGCGGCCTTGAGGACCTCGTTCGCGTGCCGCAGCTGCTCCACCTCGCTGCGCAGCTCGCGGAGTTCGGCCCGTTCGTCGGCGGTCAGTCCGCCCGGGACCTCGCGGTCGGCGGTCCTGGCGTCGTCACGGGCCGGGCGGCGGCCCCGCGTCTCCCGTGCCTCCAGTTCGCGGGTGACACGGTGCCAGCGCCGCGCCCACAGGTCGGGGTCACCGCCACAGGCGGTCACATAGGCGAGAGTCACTTTCAACGAGGGTTTGTGCAGTCCCCGGGCGGCCTCGGAGAGCGTGGCCACCGAGTAGTGGGCGGTTTTCGCCATCGTGCGGTAGGAGGGATTCCCTGCTTGTCTCCGTAGAGCGCGCAGGTCGTGGGCGAAGGCTTCCAGCGGTCCGGCTGCTGGGTCCAGTAACCGCTCTGGCCTGGGCATGTTTCCCCCTCGTCATCGATTGTCTCGCCGAAGCACACATCTCGTAGCCGTACAACCGGGGTCGGCGGCGGCGGTCCGTCGGCATGGGCAGCCGGAGGTGGCCGCCGGGGCCGGAGAAGTCCCGCACCGGAATCTCCCGGCCATTGGTACATGCCGCAATCACATTGATCAACCGATCAACCGATGAATCCGGCCATCCGCCGGTTCCGCCCTTCCGGGCCGGCCCGCCGTCGGCTCACCCACCCCAACGCCCGTCCGTCCGCTTCCGTTTCCCGTCGTGCGCCAGGTTTTGTACAGGACCACACCTGCCGTGCACCCCGTACAACCTCCCCTCGTGTACAACCCCGGCGCTCTGCAAGATCAGTTGCTGTCAGGTGACGGCCGAATCCGACGGGAACGGGAGACGGTTGGTGGACACAGCACGCAGTCAGACCGACGCGGCAGCGCTGGAGGGCGTCTACGAGTACCGCGACCGTCCGCTCGTGGAACCGGACTGGCGGCGCCTCCCCGGGTGGCGTGACGTCACCGAGGCCCAGTGGGCCGACCCCCAGTGGCAGCGCGCGAACTGTGTGAAGGACGCCAAGGGGCTGCGCGCGGTCATGGGCGACCTCCTCGACGAGGAGTTCTACGAGGACTGGGAGCAGGACCGGCTGCACCGCGCCACCATGTCGGTGCTGCTGCCACCCCAGATGATCAACACGATGGCCCCGGGGGCGGAAGCCCCCGGCCCGGGAGGACTCACCAAGGCGTTCTACGACGACCCGGTGCGCCGCTACATGCTGCCGGTCTTCTCCGACCGGCACCCGCGGTGGCCCTCACACCCCATGGCCAGTCGTGACTCCCTGCACGAGCAGGACATGTGGGTGGTGGAGGGGCTGACCCACCGCTACCCCACGAAGGTGCTGGCGGAGCTGCTGTCGACGTGCCCCCAGTACTGCGGGCACTGCACCCGGATGGACCTGGTGGGCAACTCCACGCCGCAGGTCGTCAAGAACAGGCTCCGGCTCAAGCCGGCCGACCGGGCCGACCGCATCCTGGAACACCTGCGCAACTCCCCCGGCATCCGGGACGTGGTGGTCTCCGGCGGCGACCTCGCCAACCTGCCCTGGCCGCGGCTGGAAAGGTTCGTCGGCGGCCTGCTGGAGATCGATTCGATCCGGGACATCCGGCTGGCGAGCAAGGGCCTGATCGGGCTGCCCCAATACTGGCGGTCCGGCCCGGTGCTGGAGGGCGTCGCCCGGCTCGCCGCGACCGCCCGGTCCCGCGGGGTGCGGATCGCCCTGCACACCCACGCCAACGCCGCCCAGCAGGTGACGCCCGCGGTGGCGGACGCGGCCTGGGCGCTGCTGGGCGCGGGCCTGCACGACGTACGCAACCAGGGCGTGCTCATGCGCGGGGTCAACGACAGCGCGCACGACCTGCTCGACCTGTGCTTCGCGCTCACCGACCACGCCGGGATCACGCCGTACTACTTCTACATGTGCGACATGATCCCCAACGCCGAGCACTGGCGCCTGCCCCTGCACCGGGCCCAGCTGATCCAGCGTCAGATCATGGGCTACCTGCCCGGTTTCGCCACCCCCCGCATCGTGTGCGACGTGCCGATGGCCGGCAAGCGCTGGGTCGACCAGGCCGACTCCTACGACCGCGAGCTCGGCATCTCCCACTGGAGCAAGAGCTACCTCACCCCGCTGGAGGCGGCGGACCCGGACGCCCACAGCGGCTCGTACCACTACTACGACCCCATCGACACGCTCCCGCTCGCCGGGCAGCGGTGGTGGCGGGACACCCCTCAGGGATAGAAGGGACCGTGCACAGCCATGAGCAGTCTCCGTCCGCGGCGTGAAGACCCTCCGGTGCTCGAGGAGTGGTACCGCCGGCATCTGGGCCCCGACATCCACGACATCAGCTCCAGCGGCGTCCACCCGTATTCCTTCGCCGAGATCCGCGACCTGTGCGGCATCGCGGCCGAGGACCTCGACGCGATCGTCATGGATGACAGCGTCTCCCAGGGCGGAGCGGGCATCCGGCAGGCGATAGCCGACCGTTACGCGGGGGGCGACGCCGACCGGGTGCTGGTCACCCACGGCTCCAGCGAGGCCATCGCGCTCACGCTGGGCACCCTGCTGCGGGGCGGCGACCGGGTGGTCGTCCAGGAGGGCATCTACCACTCCCTGGGCCACTACCCGCGGGCGGCGGGCTGCGAGGTCGCCGAACTGCCGGCGACCGCCGTGCGCGACGGGGAGATCGACCCCGACGTGCTGACGGCCCTGGTCACCCCGGGGACGACCGCCGTGATCGTCAACTTCCCGCACAACCCCTCCGGCGTCACGCTCTCCCCCCAGGGCCTCAAGGAGCTGACCGAGCGGACGGCGGCCGCCGGGGCCGCCCTCGTCTGGGACGCCGCCACCGCCGAGATCGCCCACCGCTGGGACGTGCTCCCGGACCCCGGCGGCGACGGCGGCGACACGGTGTCCTACGGCACCTTCTCCAAGACCTTCGGCCTGCCCGGGCTCCGGGTGGGCTGGGCCATCGCGCCGCCGGAGCTGCTCACGGCCGTCTTCCCGCTGCGCGACCGCACCACGCTCTTCCTCTCCCCGCTGGTGGAACTGATCGCCGAGCGGGCGATGCGCAACGCCGACGTGCTGATCGCCCGGCGGGCCGCCGAGGCGCGGCGCAACCTCGCGCACCTCACGGAGTGGATGGCCCGGCACGAGGACCTCGTGCGCTGGACCCCGCCGGAGGGCGGCGTGTGCGCGCTGCCCGTCTTCCGTGAGCTGGAGGAGACGGCGGCCGGGCCGGAGGCGGTGGAACGGCTCTGCCTGGAGCTGCTCTCCCGGCACCGCACCCTGCTGGTGCCGGGCACGGCCTTCGGCGCGCCGCACGGCGCCCGGCTCGGCTTCGGCGGCCCGGAGGAGAGCTTCCGGGCCGGTCTCGCCGGGCTGTCGGATTTCCTGCGCGCCCGTGGGGCCGCCCGGTGACCGCCATGACCGAACCCGACGTGCTCGACCTGTGGGACCACTCCGTCCGCGCCCACACCGAGGCCCCCGCGCTGGTGACCCCGGGCCGGGTGCTGACCTACGGGGACGTGGACCGCCTGACCGACGCCTGGGCAAACTCCCTGACCGGACGCGGCGCGGGCCCGGAGCGGTTGGTGGGCCTCGCGTTCCCCGACGCCGGCCGCACGGTGCTGGGCATGCTCGCGGTGCTGAAGGCCGGGGCCGGGTTCACCGTCCTCGACGACCGGCTGCCCGCCGCGGCGCGGGCCGCGCTGGTGCGCCGCACCGGGGCGGCGGTGTGGCTCGGTGACGGCCGCCACGCCCCCGAGGGGGCGTACGTGCCGGACGGCACCGCGGACACCGGCCCCACCGCTCCCCCGCCCCGGGCCGGGGCCGGCGCCATGGCGTACGTGCTGTTCACCTCCGGATCCACCGGGCAGCCCAAGGGCACGGTCGTCGAGCGGGACGCGCTGCGCCGGTTCGCGGCCGCCGTCGCCGAACGGCTGGAGCTGACGGCCGCGGACCGCTGGCTGCAGGTGGCCTCGCTGGGCTTCGACGTCCTCGTCGAGGAGGTCTTCCCCGCCCTCGCCGCCGGGGCGGCCGTGGTCTGCCGGCCGGACACCCGGGCGCTGGACGCCGAGGAGCTGCACGCCACGATGGCCCGCACCGGGACCACCATCGTGGAACTGTCCACGCAGTACTGGCTGGAGTACGCCCGCTGGCTCGACGCCGGCGGCCTGACCACCCCGGAGAGCCTGCGCACGGTGGTGGTCGGCGGCGAGCGGATGGACCCGCGGCCCTACCGCGCGTGGCAGGACCGTCAGCCGGCCCGGCTCGCCCACGTCTACGGGCTGACCGAGTGCACCGTCAGCTCGACCTTCTACACCGGGCTGCTGTCGGCCGACGCCCGGGAGGTCCCGCTGGGCACTCCGCTGCGGGACGTGGAGATCAGCGTCCGGCGCGACGGGCGGCCCGTGCCGGACGGCGAGACCGGTGAGATCCACATCGGCGGGCCGCTGCTGGCCCGCGGCTTCCTCGACGACGAGGCCGCCACCGCCCGCCGGTTCGTCGCCGACCCGTCGGCCACCGCCCCCGGGGCGCGCGTGTACGTGACCGGTGACCTGGGACGGATCGACGCCGACGGGCAGTTGGTCTTCCTCGGCCGGGTCGACGACCAGGTGAAGATCCGCGGCCACCGCCTGGAGCCGGCCCGGGTCGAGCGCGCGCTGTGCGAGGACCCGTCGGTCGGCCAGGCCGTCGTCTTCCCGGACCCGGAGACCGGCACCGTGCTGTGGGCGTTCACCGTCCCGGCCGACCCCCGGTACGCCCCGCCGCCCGGCGAGGCGGTCCGCCTGACCGGCGCGGAACGGGCCGCGCTGGTGGCGCCCCTGGAGGCCCGGCTGCCCGACTGGGCCGTACCCCGGGTGCTCCACCGGGTGGCCGTGCTGCCGAAGAACCCGCACGGGAAGATCGACAAGCGCCTGCTGGCCACCTGGGCGGCGGCCACGGCACGGGCGGAACCGGCCGGAGCGCCGGAAACCGCCCCGGAGGGGCACCCGGACGAGCCACTGCACACCGTGCTGGGCCTGTTCCGCGAGGTCCTGCGCGCACCGGCGCTCGGCCCCGACGACGACTTCTTCGACCACGGCGGGCAGTCCCTGCTCGCCATGCGCCTGCTCGCGCGACTGCGCGAGTCCTTCCCCGCCGCCGAGGGGCTGCGGGCGAGCGCCCTGTTCACCCGTCCGACCCCCGGCTGCTGGCCGAGGCGCTCGCGCGGAGCGCGGCCGCCCGGCCCTGACACCACCGTCGCGCACCCCCCGGGCACGACGTCACCCCGCACCACCCGAGGGCCCGCGGTCCCGGCTCCGGCCGACCGCGGGCAGCAATCAGCCCCGACCACTCAGCGAGAGTTGGCATGTCGAACCTCACCGACCCTTCCCCGTACGGCTACACCCTGACGCCCGAGGAGGCCGCCGCGACCGCGGCGCTCGGCCTCGAACTGGCCGACACCTACCCGTCCTTCGACGACCCCGTGCTGCTGCGGGACCTCCCGGGGCTGGCGGCCCGGCTGCCGCTGGGCGTGCAGCACTTCCTGCGCGAGTTCAAGCTGGCCGACCGCCGCGGCCACGCGGTGATCCACGGGCACGACTTCGACCAGCGGCGCATCGGCCCCACCCCCGCCCACTGGCGCGGCCGCACCCGGCCCGGCCCGGAGTTCCCCGAGGAGCTCCTGCTGATGCTGTACTCCGCGCTGCTCGGCGAGCCCTTCGGCTGGACCACCCAGCAGGACGGCCACCTCGTGCATGACATCTTCCCGATCCGCAAGCACGAGAACGACCAGCTGGGGATGGGCAGCAAGGAGCTGCTGACCTGGCACACCGAGGACGCCTTCCACCCCCACCGCAGCGACTACCTGATCCTCGGCGCGCTGCGCAACCCCGACCACGTGCCCACCACGGTCGGCGAGCTGGACCTGTCCTCGCTGTCCGCCGAGGACGTCGACATCCTCTTCGAGCCGCGCTTCCACATCGCGCCGGACGAGTCCCACCTCCCGAAGAACAACACGATCGCCTCCGAGGAGGAGGCGGCCCGGTTCGCCACCATCCAGCGGATGATCGACGAGCGACCGCTCGGCCCGCTGCTCTACGGCTCGCGGACGGACCCCTACATGCGCCTCGACCCGTACTTCACCTCCGTGCCCGAGGACGACCCCGACGCCCGGCGCGCGTACGACGCGCTGTTCAAGGTGGTGGACGCCGGGATGCGGGAGGTCGTCGCGGACCAGGGCGACGTCCTGTTCATCGACAACCACCGGGCGGTGCACGGCCGGCTGCCGTTCAAGGCCCGCTACGACGGCACGGACCGCTGGCTCAAGCGGGTGTGCGTCACGACCGACCTGCGGCGTTCCCGTGAGATGCGGGCCACCGCCGAGACCCGGCTGCTGGGCTGAGCGCCGGTGGCCCTCGCGCTCACCGACCTGTCCCGGGACCCTTGGCTGCTGCCCGAGGTCGACGCCCTGATCGGTGCCAACATGCCCGAGTTCATGAGCTGGGAATCCCCCGGCAACTGGCGCTGGCACGGCATGTACGACCGCTACCCCGCCCACCAGTTGTGCCTGGTGGACGAAGGCGGGCGGCTGGTGGCGGCGGCCAACGGGCTGCCGGTCCGGTGGGACGGCACCCCCGCGTCCCTGCCGTCCGGCAGTGACGAGGTGCTGGTGGAGGCCGTGGACAACGGCCCGCCGGACCGGCCGGACGCCCTGTGCATGCTGTCGGTGTCCGTCGACGCCGGGCACCGGGCGGCCGGCCATGCCGAACGGCTGCTGACCGAGGCCCGGCGTCTGGCCGCCGAGCAGTGCCCCCGCGGCGTCGTCATCCCGGTGCGCCCCACCCGCAAGCCCCGCTACCCGCTGATCCCGATCGAGGAGTACGCCGCCTGGCGCCGCTCCGACGGCCGGTGCTTCGACCCGTGGCTGCGCACGCATCTGGACCTGGGCGCGCGGCAGTTGGGCATCGCCCGCCGGTCCCTGGTGATCCGTCAGCCGGTCGCCCGCTGGGAAGGGGTCCTCGGCCATCCGCTGCCCGGCCCGGGCGACTATCCCCTGCCCGGGGCCCTGGTGCCGCTGAGCGTCGCCGAGGACGGCCACGGGACGTACACCGAGCCCAACGTCTGGGTCCACCACGCACCGTGAGCGGGCCGCGTGCCACCGCGCGCGGCCCACTCCCCCACAACCACCCCCGTCCTCTCATCCCCTGGAGAAACCCATGCCTCCCGTGCGCCTCGCCATCGTCGGGTGCGGTGCCGCCGCCCGCGGCTGCCACCTGCCCGCCCTGCCCCCGCTCAAGGGCGACGTGCGGCTCACCGCGCTCGTCGACCGCGACCCCGCCCAGGCCCGGGCCGCCCTCGACCTGTACCGGGAACTCGGCGGCACCGGCGCCGACGAGGTGGTGATCGCCACCGACCCGGCCGAAGCCGCCGACGCCTTCGACGCCGCCGTGGTCGTCGTCCCGCACACCCTGCACGCACAGACCGTCGAGCCGCTGCTCGCGGCCGGCAAGCACGTGCTGCTGGAGAAGCCGATGACCACCTCGGTCGAGGACGCGCGCCGCCTGGCCGCCCTCGCCGCCGACCCCTCCAAGCCGCTCCTGGCGATGGCCCACCCGCGCCGGCTCTTCCCCGCCTACGCCTGGGTCAAGCGGCTCATCGAGGGCGGCGAGCTCGGCGAGGTCGTGCGCGTGGACTGGTCGGAGGGCCACCCGTACGCCTGGGAGCCCGTCTCCTGGTCGATGTTCGACCGGCGGCTCGCCGGCGGCGGCGTGCTCACGGACACCGCCTCGCACGTCTTCGACACGCTGCTGTGGTGGCTGGGCCCCGACGTGTCGGTCGTCCGCTACGAGGACGACTCCCTGGGCGGTGTGGAGACCGACGCGACCGCCCACCTCCGCTTCGGCCCGGTCGACGCGCACTGCTCCTTCAGCCGGGTGCGCGACCTCGGCATCTCCTGCACGGTGACGGGCACCCGGGCGACCGTCACCATCGGCACCGACTTCCCGGCCGGGGAGTGCACCCTGATCACCGCGGACGGCGTGGAGCTGCACCGCGGCGACGTGGAGGCGGTGGCCCCGGCCCAGGGCGAGTGGGAGCTGCTCTTCACCGAGCAGCTCGCCAACTTCGCGGCCGCCGTCCGCGGCACCGCCACCGTCCACTCCGGTCCGGAGGACGGCGTCCGTGTCGTGGAGCTGATCCGGGAGTGCTACGGCCACACCGCCCCCGAGCGGGCGGTCCAGCCGTGGACCACGCGCGGCACCGACGGCCTGCCCGCGCTCGCCGGCCGCACCGTCGCGGTCACCGGCGCGAGCGGGTTCATCGGCGGCCGGCTCGTCGAGCGGCTGATCCTGGGGACCGAGGCCGGCGTCCGGCCGGTGGTCCGCGGCTTCGGCCGGGTCGCGCGGCTGTCCGTACTCCCCCAGGACCGGCTGGAGTTCCGCCGGGGCGACCTGCTCGACGCGGACGCGCTGCGGGCGGCCTTCGAGGGCTGCGACACCGTCGTGCACTGCGCCTTCGGCAGCGCCGGCGAGGAGGCCGACCGCTGGGCGGCCTCCGTCGAGGGCACCGCCAACGTCCTGGCCGCCGCCCGCGCCGCCGGCGTCCGGCGCGTGGTGCACCTGAGCACCGTCGACGTCTACGACCCGGCCGTCGGCGGCGAGTTGACCGAGGAGTCGCCGGCCCGCCCGGCCGACCCCGCCGACCGCGAGTACGAGCAGCAGAAGCTGGCCGCGGAGAAGCTGGTGCTCGACGCCGACGGCGACGGCCTGGAGACCGTCGTGATCCAGCCGGGCGTCGTCTACGGACCGTGGGGCGGCCAGTGGACCACGGCTCAACTGCGGCGCCCGGAGAGCGACTTCGCCGCGCTGCCGACGGGCGGGGGCGGCGGCGTGTGCAACGCCGTGTACGTCGACGACCTGGCGGACGCGGTGCTCCTGGCCGCCGGGACCGGGCAGGCCGCCGGCGAGCGCTTCCTCGTCGGCCACGACGAGGCACTCGGCTGGGGCGCGTTCTTCGACGCGATCCGCTCCCTGCGCGGCATCGGCGAGGTCACGGCCGGGCCCGGCGCGGAGCCGGTGCCGGACTGGGAGCTGGAGCTGTACCGCTCGACCGCCCGCGCCCGCTACGACAAGGCCCGGAAGGTGCTCGGTTTCACCGCGCGCACCCCCTTCGCGGAGGGCATCGCGGTGACCGGGCAGTGGGCCGGCTGGGCGCGGCAGGCGCCGGAGGCCCGCGCATGACCGGGGTCACCGATGTGCTGGTGGTCGCGCCGCACCCCGACGACGACGTCATCGGCTGCGGCGGTTCCCTCGCGAAACACGTCCGCGCGGGCGCCCGGGTGACGGTGGTCATCGTCATCGGACGGGAGCGCAGCGCCCTCGACGACGCGGTCACCGACGCCGAGTTCGCCGCCGAGACCGAGGCCGCCGCGAAGACGCTGGGCGTGCACCGCTGCGTCCGCTTCGACGAGCCCTCCCGGGACTTCACGCTCTCCCGCCGGGTCCACCTGGACCTCGTACGGGTACTGCGTGAGGTGCGGCCGCAGGTGGTCTACCTGCCCCACGACAACGACGACGACGTCGAGCACCGCATGGTGCACCAACTGACCACCGAGGCCCTCTGG
This sequence comes from Streptomyces sp. CA-181903, assembly GCF_050937075.1. Classification (NCBI taxonomy): domain Bacteria; kingdom Bacillati; phylum Actinomycetota; class Actinomycetes; order Kitasatosporales; family Streptomycetaceae; genus Streptomyces; species Streptomyces sp. CA-181903. The sequence continues at coordinate 6,096,565 of NZ_JBNJLY010000001.1, read as the reverse complement.
ATGGCGCAGTCGGAGTTCTTCCAGGAGGCGGGCGGTCCGCCGATGCCCGCACCGCGGCTGGTGCTCGGGTACGAGGTGTGGGCGCCGATGGCCCGGTTCCAGTACGCCGAGGACATCGACGAGCAGATCGAGACCAAGGTCGAGGCGATGCGCGCGTACGTCTCCCAGTTGCGGCACGCCGCCTGGGACGAGGGCATCCGGGGGCTGGCCCGTTACCGGGGCGCGGTGACCTCGGGCTCGGGCCACGCGGAGGTGTTCCAGGTGCTGAGCCTGCGCCCCGCGCCGGCCTCCGGCGGGCCGGGAGCCGGCCGTGACTGACCGGCTCCTGGTCTGCGGGCTCGGCTCCGGCATGGACCGTTCGCTGGCCGAACTGCACTCGTCCCGCGTGGAGTTGGTGGTGGTCACCGACACGCCCACCGAGCGTGCGCGGGCGGCCGCGGACGTCCTGCTGGTCTGCGATCCGGGCGATGCCGGGGCGGTCCTCGCGGAGCTGGCGGCGGCCGGCATCGACCGGTTGGACGGGGTGTTCTCGCTGGGCGCGGACAACCCGCCGGTGATCAGCGCGCTCGCGCACCGGTTCGGCTGCCCCGGCCTGCCCGTGGAGACGGCGCTCGACTGCACGCTCAAGGACCGGCGGCTCGCGATCCTGGGCGAGGCGGGGCTGGACCTGCCCCGCTTCGCGACCGCCGGGACGGTCGAGGAGGCCGTGCGGGCGGTCGCCGTGACCGGTCTGCCGGCCGTGATCAAACCCAGCGACCAGACCGGGTCGCTCGGCGTGATGAAGGTGGAGTCGGCCGAGCAGGTGCCCGGGGTCGCCGCCGAGGCACTGCGGCTCAGCCCCGGCGGCCGGATCGTCGTCGAGGAGTTCCTGCGGGGCACCGAGCACACGCTGGCGGCCTTCATGGCCGACGGTGAGCTGCACCGGTTCGGGTTCGCCGACCGGGAGTACGGGCGCAAGGAGGAGTTCGCCCCGTACTTCTTCGAGGGCGGCGACACCCTGCCCAGCCGGCTCTCCGCGGAGCGGATCGAGGAGGTCACCGACGTCGTACGGCGCGGGGCGCGGGCCCTGCGCCTGGACCCGGCGGTGATCAACACCGACATCCTGTGCACGCACGACGGCCGGGTGGTGCTGCTGGAGATCACCTGCCGGATCACCGGCGCCCGGATCGCCACCGAGGTGATGCGGCTGGCCACCGGGGTGGACCCGCTGCCCAACGTGGTCCGGCTGGCACTCGGCCGGCCCCTGGACCTCACCGAGCTGCAGCCGGTGCGCGACCGCGCGGTGGTCCAGCGGTTCCTCCCGGCGAACGGCGGGGTCGTGGAGTGGGCCGGCGACCCGCGCGACGCCGCCCGCCGGGCCGGGGTGCACGACGTGTTCTGGGGCATGGAGCTGGCGCCCGGCACGGTGGTGCCGCCGTACCGCGGCGGGGCCGACGTCCTGGCGGGGGTGATCGCCTACGCGGAGGAGCCCGACGAGGCGGAGGCGATCGCCGAGCGCACCCTGCGCGCGCTGCCGCTGCGGTTCAAGGCCGCGACCGGATGACGGCCCCGCGGACGCCACGGGCCGGCGGCCCGCGCGGAGCCCGCACATCGCACGGAGACAACCGACACGAGGGAGAACGGATGGCCACCGACCCGGTGGACGAGGCCGCGGTCGACAAGGGCATCGCCCGGACCGCCGTGGTCATCGCGCTGCGCGACGACCTGCGGATCGCGGACTGCATCGACTCGATCGACGAGGACGTCGAGATCGTCCTGGCGCTCAACGGCCCCAGCAAGGCGATCCTGAAGCTGATCGAGGAGCACCCGCGGCCGCTGACCGTCACCGAGATCGAGGACGTCGGCAACCTGGGCGCGGCCTACAACGCGGGGGCCGCCGCCACCGACCGGCAGTACCTGCTGCTGATGGACTCCGACTGCACCTTCGCCCCGGGCGTGGTCCGGGCCATGGTCCGCGCCGTCCTGACCGACCCCGTGGTCAAGGGGCAGGTGGTGTACGGGGAGTCGGAGGGCCTGCTCAGCAGGCTGACCGCCCGGGTACGGGAGTTCGACGAAGGCGACTACATCAGCGCGCTGTCCCCGCCGCTGATCTACAACCGCGCGATCGTCGACCACATCGGCGGTTACCACTTCGACGAGCTCATCCACTGGTGCGAGGACCGGGAGTTCGACTTCCGGCTCCAGTTGGCGGGCATCCCGGTGGTGTACCTGCCGGAGGCCCGGATCTTCCACGACGCCCAGCACGGCTTCGCGAACATGCGCAGCTATTTCCGCTACGGCGTGGGCGAGGGCATCGCCCAGGAGACGGGCGTGTTCACCACCCCGGCGGTGCCGGTGGTCTGGCGGCTGTTCGAGGCGTCCAGGACCCTGGTGCACTGCGCCCGCGACAAGGGCGTGGGCGCGGCGGCCTACTACGCGCTGCTGAAGGCCGCCTTCCACACGGGAACCGTCCACCACCTGCTCAACGACCCGTACCGGGTGCGGGACCGCTACCCGGCCTCGGCCAAGCGGGCCCGGATGGTGCGGTCGATCCCGCAGCACAGCACCCGCCTCACCAGGGCCCAGACGCGGCGGCTGCGCCGGGCGCACTGGGAGGCGGGCCGGCGGATCGAGAAGGTGGCCGACCTGTCCGTCTTCCACGACACGGACGCCGCCGGGCCGGCCGCCGGCTCAGTCGCCGGCCAGGCGCGGCAGCCGCAGGAGTGAGGGGTGCTCGCCGCCGTGGTGGACCGTGTGGTGCGCGACCACCGGGGGGTGGACGTCGAAGCGCGGCGCGTTGCTCGCGGCGATCTCCAGGCGGACCCGGTGGCCGGCGCGGAACACGTGGCCGGTCGCGCCGAGCCGGACGGTGACCTCGGCCGGCTCCCCGGACCCCTCGGCGGCGGGCCCGCCGCCCGCCACGGCGTCCGCCGGCTCCAGCCGGCGGACACCGTCGCACAGCAGCTCCGCCCGGCCGTCCGGCCATACGTCGACGAGCTTGCCGGTCACGTCGGCGCCCGCGGCGTCGGGGGTGACGAACACCGTCAGGGTGACGTCGCCGACCACGGTCAGCGGCTCGGCGAGCGGGGCGCCGGTGAAGCACAGCACGTCGTCGCGCCGTTCCACCTCCCGCTGGTCGAGCGGGCCGCAGTCGCCGCCGGTGAACTGGCCGGGCAGGGCGGTGGCACCGCCCGTGGTGGGCACCGGATCGGCGGGGTCGTGGCGGATCCGGTCGCTGCCGGGGGCCGCCGGGGCGGGGCCGGGCACGAGACGGCGGCCGTCCAGGTGGAGGACGTACTCCTCGGTGCCGGGGACCGGCCAGTCGGCGAAGGCGCGCCATTCGTCGGCGCCGGTGACGAAGAGCCGTACCCGGCCGGGGGCCCCGCCGTCCCGCCGCCCCCGCAGATGGCGGTCGAAGTGGTCCAGGTGCAGGCCGGTGACGTCGAGCCGCTGTTCGTCGGCGGCCAGCCCGTAGCGGCGCCGGGGGAATATCCCGCCGGTGACGCAATGGGACCAGGGGCCGACCACCAAGGACGTCTCCGTGCCGTGCTCCCGGAATCCCCGGTGGTTTTCCAGGGCCCCGGCGAGAAAGATGTCGTACCAGCCCGTCAGATTCAGCACGGGAATCTCCACGGCGGGATACGACTCACGGGGTGCGGCGCGCTTCCAGTACGGGTGGCCGGTGGGGTGTTCACACCATTCCCGGTAATAGGGCGCGAGCCGGTCCAGGAGATCGGCGGCGGCCTCCGGGTCCCGGTACAGCTCGTCGATCCGGTCGACCGCTTCCGCCACCTCGGCGCGTTCGGGCCCGGCGAGCCCCGCCCCGTCGAGCAGGAGGTCGTACAGCACCCAGTAGAGGACGAAGCCCGTCTGGAAGGCGCCGCCCTGGCGGGTCCACCCCTCGTCGAACCCGGATCCGCCCATGTGGGAGGCGACGGCGGCCAGGCCGGGCGGCCGCTCGGCGGCCGCGAGCAGCGCGGCCATGGCCTCGTAGGAGCGGCCGAACATGCCCGCCGAGCCGTCGCACCACGGCTGCGCGACCGCCCAGGCGACGGTGTCCGCGCCGTCCCGCGCCTCGTTCCAGTAGGGGTCGAACGTGCCGTCGGAGCCGAACCGGCCGCGGACGTCCTGCACCAGCAGGGCGTACCCCGAGCGCACCAGCCGCAGGCCGTCGACGGAGGCCCCGCCGGGATTCCCCGATTTCCCGTAAGGCGTCCGCCGGATGAGCACCGGCACCGCTCCGCCGGTATCCGGGCGATAGAGATCGGCACTCGATAACCGGCCGTCCCGCATGGGTATTTTCAGGTCGTGTTCCACAACGATATGCACCCGCCAATATTCCATCAGAACAAGGAACTTCACAATGCAGCCCGCGAAAGTCTCTTATCTGGAACCGTTCTTCGGGACGGCGCGCGACGACCCGTCACGGCCGGCCGTGGTCGACAACGGACTCGTCGTCACCTACGGCACCCTCGCCGCCTGGGCGCTGGCGGTGGCCGGCGCCGTCGCACCGCGCACCGCGGACGCCCAGCCGCCCGTGGGCGTCGTCGTGCACCACTCGGCCCGTGACGTGGCGGCGATCCTGGGGGTGCTGGCGGCCGGACGGGCGTACGTGCCCCTGGAGGCCGACCATCCGGAGGCCCGGCTGGAGACGATCCTGGCGCGGGCCGGCTGCCGGGAGGCCGTGGCGACCGCCGAGACCGGCTGGCAGCCGCCCGTGGAGACGGTGATCCGGCCGCGCTGGGCCACCGGCCCGGCAGCGCCCGCCTCGGCCGCCGCGCCCCCGGCGCCCGGCGGGCGGCCCGAGGACCCCGCGTACATGCTGTTCACCTCGGGCTCCACCGGCGAGCCCAAGGGGGTCGTGGTCCCGCACCGGGCGCTGGACGCCGTCGTGCCGCGGCTGCGCGCCCTGTACGGCACCGGCCCGGACGAGTACGTCCTGCACTTCCACGGCGCCGGCGGCGACACCAGCCTGGAGGAGATCCTCCCGGCCCTGACCGGTGGCGCCACGCTCGTCGTCGACGACGCGGCGCGGGAGGGGTTCGCGCGGGTGGCGGAGGACCAGCAGGTCTCCGTCGCGGTGCTGCCGACCGGGTTCTGGAACGACCTCACGGGGGACCTGCTGCACCAGGGCGCCCGGCTCCCGGAGTCGCTGCGCACCGTGGTCATCGGCGGAGAGGCGGTCCGCGCCGACATGCTGGAGCGCTGGCGGCTGCTGGGCCGCGACGGCGTCCGGCTGCTCAACACCTACGGTTCCACGGAGACGGCGCTGGTCACCCATGCGATCCAACTGGCCGGGCCGGGCGCGCCCGCACTGCCGGAGACGGGCGGGGACCTGCCCATCGGGCTCCCGCTGCCACACGTCGGGCAGTGGCTCGACGAGGCGGGCGAGCTGCACGTCTCCGGGCCGGGGCTGGCGCTCGGCTACCACGACGACCCCGAGGCGACGGCGGCCCGTTTCACGGAACGGGACGGCGTCCGCTGGTACCGCACCGGGGACCTGGTCGGCGAAGCGGACGGCGGCGTTCTGGTGTTCCGGGGCCGCTCGGACCACCAGGTGAAGATCCGGGGCTTCCGGGTGGACCTGCTCGACGTGGAGGCGCTGGCCGGGCGGTGCGACGGGGTGGCGGCGGTCGCGGCCGCGAGGGTGGAGCGGGACGGGACCGGCACGCTGGCCGCGTTCTTCGTGCCGCTGCCGGACCGCACGCCCGGCGAGGTCGCGGCGGGCATCCGCGAGCGTCTGTCCCGAACGGCGCCGCCACACCTGGTGCCGAGCCTGATCCTCCCGGTCGACGCGCTGGAGCGGACCCACACCGGAAAGGTCGACCGGAACGCGACCCGTGACCGTCACCTGGGCCCGGTGGGGGCGGGCCGATGAGCGCGACGGCATCCTCCGAGGACTCCCGGGTCTCCGGGGTCTCCGGGGTCTCCGGGGTCTCCGGGGTCCCGGGAGCCGAGGAGCTGGCGGCGTACGCCTCGCGGGAGCTGGGCGTGACGCTCGACCCGGCGTCCGCGCGGGCCGACGACAGCGGCTGGGACTTCCGGGTCACCCACATCCGGGCCGCCGACGGCACCCCCTGGATCCTGCGGCAGCCGCGCCGGCCCGAGGCCGCGGACCGGCTGGCCGTGGAGGGCGCCGTCCTGGCCGCCGTCCGCGACCGGGTCCCGGTGCCGGTGCCCGACTGGCGACTGCACACCCCCGGGCTGGTCGCCTACCCCCGCCTTCCCGGCGAGGCGGCGGGCAGCGAGGACCCGGACACCCTGGTCTACGGCTGGTCGATGGACCCGCTGGCCCACCCGGACCGCTACCTGGAGCCGCTCGCCCGGTCCCTGGTGGCGGTGCACTCCACCCCGCCGGACCGCACCCGGGAACTGCCGGGCGGGCCGCCGGCGGCCCCGGAGGACGTCCGCGCCCGGATCGCGGACAAGCTGGCCCGGGCCCGTACCGAGCTGGGACTGCCCGCCGCCCGGACGCGGCGCTGGCGGGAGTGGCTGGACGACGACCGGCTGTGGCCGGACCGCCTGGTGCTCGTCCACGGGGACGTGCACCCGGGCCACACCCTGGTGGAGCGCCCGCCGTCCGGCCCGCCGGTCCTGTCGGGCCTGCTGGACTGGGCGAACGCGGACATCGGGGATCCCGCCGCCGACTTCGTCGACATGCTCTACGCCGGAGGGACGGCCGTTCTCGACGGGCTGCTGGACGCCTACCGGGCGGCGGGCGGCGAGGTCCGCGCCGGCCTGCGGGACCACATCCTGGCCCGGGGATCCTTCCTCTGGGTCCACGTGGCGCTGCGCGGCCTGGACACCGGGCGCCCGGCGTGGGTGGAGACGGCGATGAGCAGGATCGCGTCATGAGGGGCCCGGCGGACGGGACGGACCGGGCCTGCGCCGGGCGACCGGCGTACACCGTGCACGGCACCGGCGAGCCGGTGGTGCTGGTCGCGGGCTCGGGCGGCACCGGCCGGATCTGGGAACACCACCAGGTGCCCGCGCTGACCGCGGCGGGCCGGCAGGCGATCACCTTCGACCACGACCCGGCCGGGACCGGTGGTGTCACCGAACTCGCCGCCCACGTGCGGGACCTGGTCACCGCACTGGGCCTGCCGCCCTGCCCGCTGGTCGGTCACTCCCTCGGGGCCCTCGCCGTCCAGGAGCTGCTCCTCACCGATCCGCACCTGGCGAGCGGCGCGGTGCTGGCCGCGACCCGGGGCCGGCCCGACCCGGTCGGCGAGGCGATGGCCCGGGCGGAGGCCGCGTTCGCCGACGCCGGCACCCGGCTGCCGCCGGAGTACGAGGCGTTCGTGCGCCTGACGCAGAACCTCTCCCCCGGACCCTGGCCGACGAGGGCGCGGCGGCGGAATGGCTCGACTTGTTCGAACTGGCCGCGTTCAGCGGTACCTCCGCCGCCCCCCGCCCGCTGCCGCCGGTCCGCCTCCGGCCGGCCGACTACGCCCGGATCACCACACCCGTGCTGGTGGTGGGCTTCGCCGACGACGTGCTGGCACCCGCCCCGCTGGGCCGCGAGGTGGCGGAGGCGATACCCGGCGCACGCTACGAGCAGCTCCCGGACACCGGCCACCTGGGCTTCCTGGAACGGCCCGAAGCGTTCAACTCCGTCCTGCTGGACTTCCTCGCCACCCTCTCCCCGCCCCTCTCCCCGACCGAACCCGGAGCGTCCCGTGTCCGCTGAGTCCCTTGCCACCCCCGAACGCCGGACCGCCGAGGCCGCCGACGGCTCCGGGGTGGCCGGCGTCCATGTCGTGTACGTCGGCCAGGAGCCGCCGGAGGACTGGTCGGCGGCCGTGTACCTGTGCGGCCCGACCCCCACCGACCCGGCGGAGCCCTCGTGGCGCCCCGACGCCGTCGCCGCCCTGCGCGCGGCGTGGACCGGCCCGGGACGGCTGGCGGTGTTCCTGCCCGAGCCGGCCGCCGGCGGCTCCTACCCGGCGTACGCGGACCAGATCGCCTGGGAGGAGGAGACGATGCGCCGTTCCGACGTCATCCTGTTCTGGATCCCCCGGGACATGGCCCGGCTGCCCGGGCTGGTCTCCAACATCAAGTGGGGGGCCTGGTGCGACTCGGGCCGGGCGGTGCTCGGCACGCCGCCGGAGGCCGAACGGATGGCGTACCTGCTGCACTTCGCCGGTGCCCTGGGGGTGCCGGTGGAGCGCACGCTCCCGGGGGCGGCGGACGCGGCCCTGCGCCTGGCCGGACCGGGCTCCCGCCGCACGGGCGGCGAGAGGTCGGTGCCCCTCGTGGTGTGGCGGTCGGCGGCGTTCCGGGAGTGGTACGCCGCCCGCCGGGCGGCCGGCGACCGGCTGCTGGACGCGCGGGTGGAGTGGTACGCGCCGGCCGCGGCCCCCGAGGGGTTCGCGGCCTGGCTGCTGACGGTGACGGTCGCGCCGGGCGACGGCTCCGGCCCCGCCGTCGGCCGTCTGCTGTCGGCTCAGGGGCAGGGCATGCTCATGTAGAGCGCCTGCTCACCGTGGGAAGCGGTGCCGTCGTAGAGGGTGGTGTCCAGTCCGCAGAAGGCGAACCCCATGCGCCGGTAGGCGTGGATCGCCGGGGCGTTGACGTTCGTGACCTCCAGCCAGATGTGCCCGGCACCGCACTCCCGGGCGAACTCCACGGCGTGCCCCATCAGCGCGCGGCCGACGCCCCGGCCACGGTGGCCGGGGCCGATCTCGATGTCCTCGATGGTGAGCCGGCGGTTCCACGGGGAGTAGGAGACGGCGACGAAACCGGCCGGCTCACCACCGGGGCCGACGGCGACGAAGGTGCGGCTGCCGGACGCGTCGCCGTCCTCGCCGTCCTCGTCACCCTCGCCGTCCCGGTCGTTCTCGCCGTCGGGCTCGTCGTCGGGGAAGACCTTGGTCAGCGGCGGGTCCACGGGCACCTCGCGCAGGGTGAACCCGTGCTCGGAAACGGTGACTTCGAAGATGGTGCCGGTGGTGAAGGAGCCGTCGAGATCCTCGATGGCCTGGGTGTCCTCGGGACGGGCGATACGGATTTCGTACGTCGTGTCGTCAGAACTGTTCATGGCACAGAAGTTAAGGCCGTGACGGCCGGGACGGTACGGGTTTCGGCCGGTGGGGGCGCCGGACGGAACACCGGCCGTCTACGGGGCGAGGATCTCGTCGCGGAGGGCCGCCCACCGCAGCGAGTCGCGGATGCCCTCGGCGACCGGGTACCGCGCCTGCCAGCCGAGGAGCCGGCGGGCGCGGTCACTGCGGGTGTAGGCGCCCACCACATCGCCGGGGCGTTCCGGGGCGTCGACGGACGCGATCGGCCGGTCGGTCACGCTGTTGAACGCGTCGAGGAGTTCGCGCACGGTGGTCCCGGTGCCGGTGCCCAGGTTGACGGCCAGGGAGGTCGTGCCGCCGGTCAGCAGGTCGTCGAACGCCTCCAGGGCGGCCAGGTGGGCGGCGGCCAGGTCCCAGACGTGGATGTAGTCCCGGATGCCGGACCCGTCGCGGGTGGCGTACCCGGTACCGGTGACGGGGAACGGGACGCCCTCCTCCTGGGCGAGGATCATCCTGCCCAGGGCATGGCTGGGGCGTCGCAGCTGCAGCCCGGTGCGCATCTTGGGGTCGGCGCCGATGGGGTTGAAGTAGCGCAGGGACAGCACGCGCAGGGGCCGCGTGGCGGCGATGTCGGCGAACATGGCCTCGCACACCGCCTTGGTGCGGGCGTACGGGCTCCGCGGGTCGATGGCGGAGTCCTCGTCGACGGTCAGGTCGTCGTTGGCACGGTAGATGGAGGCGGAGGAGCTGAAGACCAGCCGCTCGCAGCCGTTGCGCAGGAGGTGGGAGACGAAGTCGAGGCTCTTGACGACGTTCGCCCGGTAGTAGCCGACCGGGTCGGCGACCGAGTCGGGCACCACGATCAGGGCCGCGCAGTGGATGACGGCGCCGATGTCCGGGTGCTCCGTGAAGACGCGGTCCACCAGCGGACCGTCCGCGATGTCCCCCTCGTAGAAATCCCGCCCCTCGGTGAACTCGCGCCGCCCCGTCACCAGGCTGTCGAGGATCACGGGACGGATGCCGGCGTCGAGACAGGCGGAGGCGACGGTACTGCCGATGAAACCGGCGCCGCCGGCGACGAGAACCTTCACGGTGAACCCTCCACGGGGAGAACACGAGGTCAACGGTGTGATCACTCAGGGCACTTCACGCAGCCTACCGACACAACCGACACAGTGGATCACCTGGGCGCGCGGATGACGCGCGAGGCCGAGGCGGCGGTCGCGCCCTGGTCGCGGGCGCACGAGCGGCCGGTCCCACATCGCCAGGGAGGCGGCTGAGACGGGTGGGGCCGAAGTGAGGAGCGGCGCCCGCGTCGGGAGACGCGGTGCCGCGGGGTCAGTGGCCGCACCCGCGCCGACGGAGCACGTCGCGGAGTCGTGACCGCGGTGGTGACCGGAGTCGTGACCGCAGTGGTGCCCGCGGAGGGGCCGGCGGGCTTCGCCTGCGGCGTCGCAACCGCCGTCGCAGGGCGCCCCTTTCACCTGCGTCGTACCGCTTCACCCGCGGAACAGCGCCCTCGGAAACACCAGGCGCTATCGTACTGGCCATGCCGTCGGGAGAGCCGTCCGTGGGCGCCGGAAGACGGGCGAAGGCCGTCGCGGTCGTCGCCGCCACAACCGTGGTCGTCACCGCCTGCGTCGCGGGCTCGCTGCTGTTGGGGGGTGGCGGCGACAACGCGGGTGCGGTGGCAAGCACTTCGCACAGCCCGACCGCGCCGGCACCGGCGAGCGCCACCCCCCACGTCGCGGAGACCGAACGTCCCGTCATCCCCGGCTGGAAGGTCGTCGTCAACCCCGACTTCGGCACCGCCTTCGACGTGCCGCCGGACTGGGACGTCAAGCCTCCGTCCGAGGCGTACGGCTTCCAGGACCGCAAGCTCGACCCCGACGACCCGCGCAACTGGAGCAGGTTCATCATCGCCATGAGCGGATACGCCTTGCTCCGGGACGACTGGTGCGTGCCCGACATCGACGAGAACGGGCGCGTGGTCGGCAGCGAGCTGGCGGGGGCCGGCACCAAAGGCGCCCAGGGGGCCGGGGACACCGGCCAAGTCGCCCTGAACGGGGCTCCGAAGTGGGTGTACGGCGGCTACACACAGCCGGACAAGAAGAGCATCGTCTCCGACAGGACGGCCAAGCCCTACACGACCAAGTCCGGTGTTAAGGGCAGCATCGCCTGGGCCCGGTCCAGGAACGCGCCCCGGAGGAACGCGTGTTCCACCGACGGCAAGGCCGTCACCTTCGGCTTCAGGAACTCCGCGGGCGGCTACGTCGCCTGGAGCCTTTACGGCGCCACAGGGGTGCGGGACGAGCTGCCGGACTCGACGATCATGCGGATCCTCGGCACGGTGCGTCTCCACGGCAAGCCGAGGAAACCCTGAGAAGCACCACGTGAGTCTTATCGGTCGCACCGACGGAAAGCACACCAACGGAAGGCGCGACGACGGAAAGCGCGATGGCGGAAAGCGCGACGACGGGGGCGGACGGACATGGTGAGGCGGACGGACTCCGGCGGCGAGCCGGACATCATCAACACCGCGGTCGACTGCACGGCCCAGTACCTGATCCAGATCGGCATCCTCCGGGGCGATCTCAACCTCACCATGCGGGTGGAGCATCCGCCGCCCGACGACGACGCCCCGCTCGCCGCGGCCGAGCGAAGACTGGCCCGCAGCCTCCTGCACCGGTGGCGCGCGGAGGCGGACGCCTGGGACATGACGGACCCCGAGCCCCTGCCCGTCCGCTGGACGCCCAGCCGGCGCGTGGCGTCCGCGGGGGAGCATGTGCCCGCGGGCTCGGGGACCGACACCATCGCCGGGACCTTCCTCCGGCTGCGGCCCCGGCGGCGGCTGGTCGTGCTGGGCACCGCCGGGTCCGGCAAGACCGTGCTCTCCGTCCTGCTCACCCTCGAACTCCTCGCCCGCCGGCTCACCCAGGGCGAGGACGACGTGCCGGTCCCGCTCATGCTGTCGCTGGAGTCCTGGAACACCCGGCAGCAGCCGCTCGCCGAGTGGCTGATCGACCGGCTGCACCGGGACCACCCCGGCCTGCCGCCCGTGGACGGCGTCCACCCGGCCCGCCGGCTCGTCCTCGAACGCCGGGTCCTGCCCGTCCTCGACGGGCTCGACGAGCTGCCCGCACACCGCCGCGCCGAGGTCCTCGACGCGCTCGACGCGGGCCTCGGCGGCGAGGGCGACGCCGTACTGGTCTCCCGCACGGCCGAGTACGCCGCCCTCGACCGGGAGGGCAGGGGGCTGCGGCACGCCACGGTGATCGAGTCGCTGCCGCTGCGCCCCGGCGAGGTGGCGGAGTACCTCCGCAAGGCCCGGCCGCCGGCGCGCGCCGCCGCCTGGGCACCGCTGCTGGCGACCCTCCGGACGGAACCCGCCGCCCCGGCCGCCTGGGCCCTGGGCAGTCCGCTGATGGTGTGGCTGGTGCGCCGCGCGTACGAGAAGGACCCGGAGGGCCCGGGGGAACTGGTGAACCGCGAGCTGTTCCCCACCCGGGACGCCGTCGAGGCGCACCTGCTCGACCGGATCGTGCCCGCCGCCTTCCCGCCGCTGCCCGCGCACCCCGGCCGGCTGCACCCGCCCCGCACCTGGGACGCCGAACGGGCCGGCGCCTGGCTTTCCTACCTGGCGCTCATGCTGAACCGGCGCGGCGAGTCCGAACTGGCGTGGTGGCGGCTGCACATGGCACCCCTGCCCCGGCTGCTCGCCCTGCCCGCGCTGCTGACGGCCGGCATCCTGCTCTCCTTCGCGGTCAGGGCGGCGGTGTCCGGCTCCTCGGACACCTCGATGTCGGACGACTTCCTCAGCACGACCGTGGTGGGAATCGGGGTACTCGCCGCGACGGTCGCCCGCTCGGTGACCGGCTCCTGGTTCGGCCAGCGGCTGACCGAACCACGCCGCAGCGCGAATCCGCTGCTCTTCGTCAGGGCGCTGCGCTCCCTCGACCGGCACGCGCGCGTCGGTCCGCTCGCCCGGCTCGCGGTGCTCTCGGGCGGGCCCGTCCTCGTCGTCCTCCTCCTCGCCCTGTACGCCGTGGTGCGGGACCCCATCCTGGTGTCGCTGTCCGTCGGCGGCGTCCTGCCGGTCCTGCTGATGATCGTGTACGCGGCGCCCGCCGACACCGTGGACGCCGCCACCCCCGACGAACTCCTGCGCGGCGAGCGGAGCGCGCTCGTCACGACGCTGACGCTGGTGGCGCCGCTGATCGGGGTGGGAACCAGTGCGTTCCTCTGGCTCGGTGGCGGGGGCGGCGGCTGGGCGGCGGCCGGTTCCTGGGCGGGCGCCTCGGCCATGCTGGTGCTGCTGAGTCCGTGGAGCCGCTGGGTGCTGGCCAGGTGCTCCCTCGCGGCGGCGCGCCGGGTGCCCTGGTCGCTGATGGCGTTCCTCCGGGACGCGCGCACGGCCGGCCTGCTGCAACTGTCCGGCGGTACTTACCGCTTCCGCAACCGCAGGCTTCAGGAGCACCTGGCGGGGCGGCGCGCCCGGGAACGCGGAACGGCCGCGTCCGGCCCGGGGCCGGTCCCGCTCCCCAAGCTCTCGGACACTCGCGACTTCACGGTGGAGCACACGGCGGACCACTACCGCCTCCGCGGCCGGTCGCGGAGGCTTCCGCTGGCCCACTGGGCCGTGGTCGGCGCGGTCCTGGGCACCTACGCCGTCCGGATGAGCGTGACCGGGCAGTGGCACAAGCCGGTCGTGTGGCTGGGCCTGGCCTTCTGGCCCGTCGCCGGCGTCCTGCTCACCGTCGTCGGATTCCTCATGCCGCCGCGGCCGTTGGAGCTGGAGCTGACCCGGGACGGCGTCACCTCGGTCGCCGGGCGCAGGCGGCGCTCGTACGAGTGGCGGCACGTCGAGGAGATCGCCGTGCGCCGTGCCGTCGTCCGGGGCCGGGACTCCCGCTTCCACGCGCTCCAGGTCCGGCTCCTCGCCGGCGCCCCGCGGCCGCCCCGGCGCTCCCGCCTGGGCGACGGCTGGTACTTCGTCCTGCCGACCGGCCCCTCACCGCACGTGGATCCCGGACTCGCCGCGGCCCTGGCCGACTTCGCCGGGCCCCGGTGGACGTCGCCGTCCGGCGGCGGGTGAAGCCTCCGCGTCCATGGCGTTCCCGGCCTCCTCAGCAGAGCGGCTCGGTCCGCAGGGAGGCCGTGAGGAGGGCCAGGCAACGTGCCGTCACGGTACGGCCGTCCTCGGTGATGTCGACGGCGTACGCGAGGGGCGCGCGGCCCGTGGTCCCGCCCGGGGCCGTGATCCGCCAGCGTGCCTCGTACGCGGCGTGAGCCCGCAGGATCCGGGGCGGGCGTCCGGCCGGGGTGGCGCGCCATCCCGCGGGCAGCAGGGGCGGGCGTACGGTGACGGCGAGGTCGCGTGCGGTCGTGTTCTCCACGACGAGCCCGCCGCCGTCCGCCGGGCGCAGGCGCAGGGCGTCGGAGCTGGACCAGCGGAGGTGGAACTCCCGCAGGCGGAGCCGCTGGGCCTCCTTGCCGCTCTTGTCGAGGACGGGCCCCAGGCCGACGCGGACGGAGTCGACGGCTTCCGGGACCGTGATGTCGTAGCCGTACGTCTTGGACAGGACGGGCCCCGACTTCCTGCTGTGCGCACGTTTCTCGGTGAACGCGACCGTACGGGCGCCGACCTGGCCCTCCACGTCGGCCGGCGGCGCGAACGGCGGGACGCTGTCCGGATCGAAGGCCACCGACACCTCGTCCAGCGGCAGCGGCATCCCGAAGTCCGCCCGCAGCCAGCCGCCCTTCCGCGGGGACCCCTTGATCGACCAGTAGCCCCCGCGGCCCGGCAGCGCCGCGGACGGCGGGTGGCCGGGCGCCGAGTAACTGGCCCTGAGCTTAGGCCAGTCGCGGGTGGCGGACGCGGCGAGGTCGACCTGGTGGACCGAACCGGTCAGCGGGTGGCGCCACTTGTCGTACCTCTGCGGCAGGCCCCCGAGGGAGTCCGGCGGCAGCGCACTCGTCTCCAGGAGGGTCAGGACGAGCGGGACGGCCAGGTATCCGGCCAGGTGGGCGAGGAGGAGGGTGCGGCGGGGGACGCGGTGCCGGGGGAGGCGGAACGCGGTGTTCACCGGCGGGCGCGCGGGCGGCGGTGCCATGCTCACGCCCGTGCCCGCGGTGTCGTCCGTACCGGCCAGCCACCGCACCGTCTCCCCGGGCGCCTCGGCCGGGACGCAGCGGACAGGGATGCCCGTGCCGTCCAGCGCGCGCAGCAGGTGCCCGCCGCCCGCGGCCTCCAGCCGCGCGCGCACGGCGGTGTCGTCGCCCCGTACGGCCGGGCCGTACAGCAGCGCCAGCCGGCGCGGGCGGGAACGCCGGGGCAGCGCGTGGAGGACGTGCAGGACCCGGGTGACGGCGCGCACGGCCTCGCCGTGCACGGCGGGATCGTCCACGACCAGCAGCAGTCCGCGGGCCCGGCGCAGTACGTCCAGCGCGGCCGCCGCCTCCTGACTGCCGTAAGCGTCACCGGACGCGTCACCGGACGGGTCGAACCACAGGACGGGCGTCCCCGCCGTGCGCACGAGCGGCGGTTCGGTGCCCGGCGGGACGCCGAGGCCGGCCAGCGCCTGCCGGTGCACCCCCGCGCGCCGCGCGGCCGGGCCGCCGACGAGCACCACGACGCGCGCCCGTTCGTACCCGCCGGGCAGTGCCTTCCCGCAGTGCGGGCAGCACGCGTCCAGGCGGTGTACGCGCAGCACGGCGGGCAGGCGGGCGCCGCAGCGGCAGCGGTGCCGGAAGACGCCGTACCGGCCCGGCGCCGGCCGCCGGTGCCGGGCGCGGCACTTCGGGCACAGCCTGACCGGGCGGTCGATGGCGCGCCCGCAGTCCGTGTACGGGCACGGCGCCCGTCCCCGGCGCAGCGCGCGCTCCGCCCGCGCGGCCGCCGCCCCCACCGCCCACCACAGGGTCCACAGGGCGCGGCACAGCGCCCACAGCGTCAGCGCGAACAGCGCCGGGAGGATGTTGAGCGCGGTCGCGGCCAGTACGACTCCGACGGCCGTGAGCAGGAAGGCCGGGCGCAGGAAGACCATCAGGCAGCCCGGGCCGCCGGTCCCGCCCTGCCGTGGCCGGCGGAAGGCGTCGCCCAGCCGGTCGGCCAGGAACCGCTCGGCGTCGCCCATCAGCCGTTCGTGCTGTTCGAGCCCGTCCCACCAGGTCGCGCGCAGGTCGCGGGAGGCGGTGCCGGGGAGGTAGGCGGGGACGGCCGGTTCGGCGTGCGGATCGGGCGGGACGGGCGCCGCCCGGCCGAACGTCCGCCACAGGGTGAGCCATTGGGCCCACACCAGCCTGGGGAGGGTGACGCAGACGCCGTGGCCGACGACCAGCACGACGAGGAGGACGATCACCAGGAGCAGCACGACGGGGTTGGTCACGGCTCACCCCCTCCCCCGCCGCCGCGAGGGCCGCGGTGCCTTCCCCGGTTCCCCGGCGCGCGCCCGCCCGGCGTCTCGTGTACCTCCGTCTCCCCCCGCCGCCCCCGCCGGAACGGCTCCGGGGCCGGCGGCAGGGCGCATCCGGCCCGCGGCCGCCGTACGCCGGCAGCCGCGCCGTCCGCGCCGCCGGGTGCCACGCGCGTCACTTCCGTTCCCGGTCGAGGGCGCCGAAGCGGTGCAGCAGCCACATCAGGGGGTCCTCGACGCGGTGCGGGCGGACGACGCCGCCGAGCCCGAGGCCGCCGTCCGGCCGGGGGGCGGTGCCGAGCATGGACACCGCGAACAGCTGGTAGTCGGCGCAGAACCGGGCGGGCCGCGCGTCGAGTTGGTGCTCCTGCCAGCGCCACAGCAGGGCGCGCAGCTCGGCGTGGACGGCGGCCCGGTCGTCGGCGTCGAAGACGGGGCCGGGGCGGCGGGCGCGGTGCAGCGGGGAGTGCTCCGGGAGGTGCGGCCACAGGAGGTCGGCCTTGGTGAGGACGACCGCGACCGGTACGGTCACCTTCCCGCCGCCGGCCAGCCGGCCCAGCACCCGGGCGAGCACCTCGCCCGACCGGCCCGGCACCCCGTCGCCGCCCCTCACCGGTGCCCCGGGCAGGTCCCGCGGGTCGACGAGGACGACGACGGCGTCGGCCGCGGCGAGGTAGCGCAGTTCGGTCTCCATGCGTTCCCGGGAGGCGAAGTGCTCGCCGGCCGTGTCGAGGAAGACCAGCGTCAGCACCCGTTCCCGTTCCCGTCCGAAGCGGCCCCGGCGGACCCGGCCGAGGCGGTGGACGAGGGGCCGGCCGGCGTCGTGCCCGGTGGTCTCGGGGACGGTGTGCCGCTCCTCGTACAGGTGCCGTGCGTACCGTTCGTGGTAGTCGAGGATCGTGGTGTCGTCGCAGGGCAGCAGCGCGGCGTCGAGTTCGGCGCCGAGGTGGTGCAGCAGTTCGTGGAGCAGGACGCCGATGTAGGTGCTCTTGCCGGAGCCGGCCGGTCCGACGAGCGCGACCAGTTTGCCGGGGGTGCGCAGATAGCCTTCCGGCAGCCGCCCGCCGCACGCGGTGCAGCGGAGCCGGGTGGTGGTGCGGCGGCAGGTGCCGCACACCGCGGAGCCGGCCCGGGGATCGGCGGACGCCAGGGCACGGTCGTCGGGGCAGGCGGGGCGGCTCGCGCAGACGTAGGCGATCCGCTCGCGCGTGAGGGGCCGGAAGCAGTGCGGGCACACCCGGGTGCGGCGCCGCCACGGTGTTCTCACCCCCGCTCCCTCCGGGTGACGTCGAGGGTGTGCTGCGGCGGGTCGCGCAGCACGAGTGCCGCGCCGACGGCGAAGCAGCGCAGCCGGCCGCCCGGGCCGCGGGCGAGGCGCGCCGACAGCCGTACGTCCTTCCCGGGGCCGAGCGTCACGTCGGCGGCTTCCGCGAGGACGTGCCCGTCGGCGGGGTCCAGCGGCCAGACCGGGCCGTACGACCGCACCAGCAGCAGGCGTTCGGCGCGTACGGTGGCGCGGGCGGTGAACACGGCGGTGACCGTGCGGCGTCCGGGCAGGCCGTGCCGCTCCAGCCGGTAGCCGGCCTCGGTGCGCGGCGGCAGGACCGCCGTGCTCGGCCGGCCGTACACGGGCCGTCCGCCGAGCCGGGCGACCGCCCGCACCTCGACCTCCACCCCGGCGCCGTCCGCGACCGGCAGCCGTACGCCCGCCTCGTCCCGGTAGGCGGCGTGGGTGACCGTACGCCGTCGTCCCGCCGCCTCGCCGGGGGTCCGCCAGGCGATCTCGGCCTCGTCGCCGCCGTCGGGCGGCCAGTCGAAGAGGACGAGCACGTCCGCGCCGCCGTGCCGGAAGAGCGTGGGGGTGCCGAGCGCGGGCCCGCCGGTGGCGGCGTGGGCGCCGACGACGGCGTGGTCGCCGGCGACCGTCACGGCGACGACCGTGGTCGGCCGGTCCGGGGGCGCGAACGACAGTCCCCCGGGCGCCGGTCGGGCCGCGATCGGCCGGCCGGAGAGACCGGCCGCGCGCAGCCGGGTGCCGGCCGGCCACGGGGGCACGTCGTCGAGGCCGTACAGCCGTACCTCCCCGCCGGCCGGCGGGTCGAGGCGCGCGAGGAGCCGGCCGTCGGGGTGGCCGTCCAGCGGGCGGATGTCCAGGCCGGTGACGGGTTCGGGCGGCGGGAGCGGGGTGGCGGTGAGCCGGACGCCCGGGGTGCGCACGGTCGTTCCGTGGTCGGTGCGGTAGACGGCGCTCACGCGGTAGCCGTATGCCGTGCCGTTGGTGAGGCCGGCGTCCGTGAAGCCGTCGCGGCGGGTGGTGACGCGCACGTCCTCGCCGTCGGGCGGGGTGCGGACGACCTCGACGGACCGGGCGGGGTCCGGGCACGTCCAGGCGGCGGTGACCCGGCCGTCCCCGGGCTCCACCCGGACGTCGGCGACCTCCGGCCGGTGCACGACGGGTCCGTGCACCGCGAGCGGTGAGAACCCGCTCGCCGGTTCGGCGGCCCGGCGGACGGCGACCGCGTAGTACAGCGGGACGCAGGCCGGGGGCGCGCCGTCCACGCACGAGGGGGCGCGCGGCGACGGCAGCGGCAGCACCGTGCCGTCGGCCGCGTCGCGTGGCGCGCGCCGCTCGGTGCGCAGCAGGACGTACTCGGGCTCGCCGGCCGTGGACGGCGAGGGCCGCCACCGGAGCGCGACGCCCGCGCCGTCCGGGGTCGCGGTGAGGCCCGACACCGGCCGGACCGCGAGGCCGCGGCGCACGGCGTCGGTCCCGGGCAGGTCGGATACGGCGGCCTCGGCCTGTTCCAGCAGGTCCCAGGCCCGGTCCGCGTCCTCCGGCGGCAGCCGGCGCGCCTGGTCGAGGACCGCGCGGGCGTCGGCGAGCCTCCCGCGCACGTGCTCGGCCAGGGCGCGGACGTCCTCGGGGAGCGCGCCCGGCGGCAGCCGGTCCGCCACGGCCGCCGCCTCGGCGAGCCGCCCGTCGGCGGCCAGGCGGCGCAGCCGCTCCGCCACCGGGTCCCCGGCCGGCTCGTGCAGCACCGCGAACACCAGGCGCCGCGCGTCGTCCTCGGCGACGGACAACTCCCCCACCGCGTGGGCGAGGAGGGTGGCCGGGGCCGCGCGGGCGGCGCGGCGCGTCCGCAGCGGCACCGCCAGTTCGTGGAGCAGGACCCGGGCGAGCCCTTCCGGGCCCTGTTCGGCCAGCACGCCGCGGACGGCGGCGATCACGGCCTGGGCCGCCGTGTGCGCGGCGCCGTGCGGCAGCCGGCCCCAGCGGCGGGCCGCCGCCTCGACGGCCGGCGGGCCGGCCGGGGGTGCGCCGAAGACGCGTACGGGCCGGTCGGTCCGGCCGCCCGGGGTGCCCGTCGCGAGGAAGTCGGCGAGGTGGCGCAGCCCCAGCACCTCCAGGTGGCCGGGGCAGCGCGCGTACGCGGGGTGCGGCACCGAGCGCGGCAGCGCGTCCGGCTCGGCGGTGCGCAGCCCGAGGGCGGCCAGGGACGCCCGTACCTCGTCCTCGTGCACCCGGTGGGCGGCGGCGAGGTGCGCGACCGTGCTCTCCGCGAGCAGGCCGAGCCCGCCCGCGGCCTCCTCCAAGGCGGCGCGCAGCCGGGCCCGTTCGGACGCGGCGCGCCGGCCGTGCTCCCGGAGGGCGGCCTTCAGCGGTTCGGGGTCCCCGGCGGCGGCCGCGTCGAAGAGCGGCCGGTGGGCCAGGTAGCCGGCCTCCAACTGCTCGATCACCGGGCGGTAGCGGAGCCGGGCCCGGCTCCTGCGCCAGCAGGCGCGGACCGCCGCGACCGCCTCGGCGACCGCGTCCGCACCCAGGTCATCCGGCAGTTGGTACCGCGCGCGGAGATCCTCGGTCACGGGCGGCCCGGCGTCGAGCACCTCGCGCCGGTAGCGTGCCTCGTCGAAACCCACGAGCGTGCTCCCCCGATCCCGTCCCCGTCCCCGTCCGCTCCCGCGCCCGCGCCCGCGCCCGCGCTCAGCCGATCCGCTGGCGGCTCATCGCGACCCGCGCCTCGTCGACCGCCTCCTGCGACAGCCCCCCGATCTGCACGGAGATCTCGATCCGCTCGCCGGTCTCCCGCTCGGTGGCGACGACGTTGAGCAGGCCGGAGGCGTCGAGGGTGAAGACGCACTGGAAGGGCCAGCGCTTCGGTTTGCCCGGCGGGATCCGCAACGTCCCTTCCGCGACGGCGGTGTTGTGCGCCGGTTCGTCCGACTCCACCGCGCCCGCCTGCTCCATCACCTGGATCCGCACCTTCCGCTGGTCGTCGCGGAGGGTGAAGAAGTCGTCGGTCACCGACGCCGGCAGGACGTCGTTGGCGTGCACAAGGTGGGTGACGTACTCGCGGCCGGTGTCGATGTCCGTGACCTTGATGCCGTAGCCGCGCGAGGCGACGGTGGAGATCTCGTAGGGGCGGTGGGCGAGGCCGGTCTCCGCCGTGTCCGCGCCGGACGCCCCTTCCGCCCGGTCGAGGGCGTACAGCGCGGCGCCGCGGGCGACCGCCAGGTCGGGGTTGTGCAGCCTGGGCTCGAAGCCGAACTGGGCGCGCAGGGCGGCGGCGACGGCCGGCATCTTGGTGGCGCCGCCGACGAGCAGCACCTCGTCGAAGGACGCGACGCCGCGCTCGGCGGCCAGTTCGACGGTACGGCGGGTGATGTCGACGGTGCGGTCGAGCAGGTCGCGGGTCAGCTCCTCGACCAGCCCCCGGGTCAGCTCCACCGCCTCGACCCTGCCCTGGTGCATGACGCGGACGGTGTAGCGCTCGCGGAACGACAGCGCCTTCTTCGCCTCCTCGGCGTCCTTGCGGAGCTGCGTCTCGGACTGGGGGTCGGACAGCGGGTCGTCGGCGTCGGGGAAGCGCTCGCGGAACCGGTCCGCCAGGTGCGCCACGACGCGGTCGTCGAAGTCACTGCCGCCCAGCTCCTTCGCGCCGTCCGTGCAGAGCACGGTCAGTTCGCGGCCGCGCAGGGTCAGCACGGTGGTGTCGAAGGTGCCGCCACCCAGGTCGTACACGAGGATCGCCCGGCCCCCGTGCTCCTCGGCGCCTTCCAGGGCCCCGTAGTCGAGGGCGGCCGCGATGGGCTCGGCCACCACGTCCAGGACGCGCAGCCCGGCGATCTCGCCGGCCTTGCGGGTGGCGTCCCGCTCCGCGAGCCCGAAGTAGGCGGGCACGCTGATCACCACGTCGCGGGCGTCCTCGCCGGTGGCCGCCTTCGCGTCCTCGACGAGCTTGCGGAGGATGCGGGCGGAGATCTCCTCGGGGGTGTAGGCGCGGCCGTGGAACTCACGCGGCACCGACTCCCCCATGTCCCGCTTGACGAGCTGGACGACGTGCTCGGGGTCAAGGACGGTGGCGTCCTTGGCGCTCTGTCCGACGACGACGCTGTCGGCGCTCTCGAAGTAGACGACGGACGGCGTGGTGTCCGCGCCCTCGATGTTGCGCAGCACGGCCGGCCTGCCGACGTCGTCGATCCGCGCGACGCAGGAGTAGGTGGTCCCGAGGTCGATGCCGTACACGGCCATAGGGTCTCTCTCCCGCCACCGGGACGCCCGCGTTCGGGGCGGTCCCGTCCGTTGTCCGTCAGTTGTCCTGGTACGCCGTCGTGTCCCCCGTGCCCTCCGGGGAAGAAGGGGACGCCGGGGTGGAAGTGGTCACCGCAGTGGTCGCCGGGGAAGAAGCGTTCGGCGTGGCGTCCGGTTCCCACCGGCACACCACGACGTCGGCTTTCCGCACGACCCGCTCCCCTTGGACGAACCCGGCCGTCACGACCCGCGCCACCGTCCGTTCCGCCTCGGGTGACTCGGCGGCCACGCGGCCCACCGGGCGCTGCAGCGCCCGGTCGAAGGCCTCCCCGCGCCGGGGGACGTACCGTTCGACGCCGGTCCTGGCCACGGTGTCCGCGGCCTCGTCGGCCAGCGCGGTCAGCAGGGCCCGCAGCTCGTCGACGCCGAGGGGGCCGTCGACGTGCTCGGCCTGGCGGAGGATCTGGTCGTGGAGCCGGATGAGGGAGTGGCGCACGAGGTCGAGTGCCGTCTCCATCTCGCCCTGCCGCAGCCGCTCGACCTCGTCGTGCAGCCTGGTCACGATGGCCTCACGGCGCTCGGCGAGCCGCTGCTGGCGGGCGAGGGCCTCGGTGAACTCGGCTGCGAGAGAACTGAGTTCGATTTGTTCCGACACGTCGCTCACAGTAGCCCCTGGGGGCATCGCACGTCAGCCGAGCGGCCGCTCCGCCTTCCCCGTCAGTTGTTGATGGTGAAGGAGCCGTTCAGGTCCCGGGTCTGGACGGCCGTGGTCACGGTGCTGTTGGAGAAGCTGTTGCTCACATTGCCGGAGCCGGTCCGGCCGGTCTCCAGAGCCTCCGCCTCCCGCCGCCAGTCCGCGAGGGCCTGCGCGAACGCGGGGTCCTGCCGGGCCCGGAGGGCCAGCGCCTCGGCCAACTCGGCGGCCCGCTCGGCGTCGTCGGGCGCGTCGGCCAGGGCGGTCAGCTCGCCGTCCTCCTCCGGCTCCCCGCCCGGCCGCCGCCGGACGACCAGGCTCCGCAGGGTTTCCCACGCCTGCCTCCCCGCCGCGCCGGCGGCCCCGCCGGCCAGGGTCATCAGCAGTTCGGGTGCTATCTGATCCATGAGGTCCGTCCTCCACCACGGCCCGCCGCTCGGGCCATGGGCCGAGCCTAGAACCGGTGGGGCCGTCGGGACCCGGGTTTGGTGAAGGAAACTCCCGGAGCGGCGGAACGGACCGTCAGGGACTCGTCGTGGAGACGACGAACACCCGCGGGTAGCGCGGGTCGTCGAGGTTCGCGGTGACCTCGATGTTGGGCTTGGGCTTGTCCTCCTCGCGGACCGTGCCCGCCCAGTGGTGCTTGCCGGTGAACTTCCAGCCGACGGTGGCCGCCTCGTCCTCGTCGATGGTCACGTCGCCCTCCTCCAGTTCGGAGGGCTTCATCCCGTGGTCGTTCAGCCACTGGCCGAACTTGTCGTGGGTGGTGGTGAACTGGAGGAAGAGGGAGCTGGACTTCCAGGAGTTGGTCTCGTAGTGGGCGACGTCCTCGGCGTCCGCCGGGACGGTCACCTCGTAGAGCCGCCGCTGGAGCCGGGAGGGCCAGCCCTCCTCCAGGCCGGTGATCGTGTGCTCCTCCTGCTTGTCGCCGTTGCCGTCGCGGCTCTGCAGCGCGGAGATGTAGAGGTACCCGGCCGGGATGGCGACGAGCAGGAAGACGATCAGCGGCTTGAGCCAGCGGCGCGGGCGGGGGCCGCCCGGGGTGCCCCCGGGCGCCTCCGCGGCCTCCTGGCGGTCCGTGTGCTCCATGGTGATCACCCGCGGCCGGCCCGCGCGTAGCGCTCGTACCGTTCGACGCGGCGCCGGTTGGCGCGCCGGAAGCGGCGGGCGACCAGCCGGGCGAGGTCGGCGGCGCCGACCATGCCGGCCTCGGGGCCGAGCTGGGCCCGGACGATGCGGGCCTCGGGGCGGTAGCCGCGGCCGGTCAGGTGGCGGCGGAAGGCGTCCCGGGCGGGGCCGATCAGCAGGTCGTCGGCGGCGCTGACGCCACCGCCGATGACGAAGCAGGACGGGTCGAGGGCGGCGGCGAGGTTGGCGATGCCGACGCCCAGCCACTGGCCGATGTCCTGGAGCAGCTCGACGCACATGGCGTCGCCGCCGCGGGCCAGCTCGGTGATGAGCGGGCCGGTGATCTCGGGGATGTTGCCGCCGACCCGGTCGATGATCCCGTACGCGACCGGGGACTCGGCGGCGGCCAGCTCGCGGGCCTCGCGAACCAGGGCGTTGCCGGAGCTGTACTGCTCCCAGCAGCCGCGGTTGCCGCACGGGCAGCGGTGGCCGCCGGGGACGACCTGCATGTGGCCGAACTCGCCCGCGACGCCGTACTTGCCGCGCTTGACCTGCCCGTCCTCCAGGATCGCGCCGCCGATCCCGGTACCCAGGGTGATCATCACCAGGTGGTCCTCGCCCCGGCCGGCGCCGAAGCGCCACTCGGCCCAGGCGGCGGTGTTGGCGTCGTTGTCGACCATGACGGGCACGGCCAGCCGGCCGGCCAGCCGGTCGCGCAGCGGCTCGTTGCGCCAGGACAGGTGCGGGGCGAACAGGACGCGGTTGCGGTCGGCGTCCACCCAGCCCGCCGCGCCGATGCCGACGGCGTGCACGTCGTGCCGGTCGGAGAGGTCCAGGACCAGCTCGACGATGGTGTCCTCGACGACCTTGGGGCTCTTGGACTTGTCCGGGGTCTCGGTGCGCACCTTCTCCAGGATCGTGCCGTCGGCGTCCACGACGCCCGCCATGACCTTGGTGCCGCCGATGTCGATGCCGACCGTGGGCACCCGGGGCGCGGTGAGGTGGGAACGGCGTTCGCGCGATCCGGTGGTACGGAGGACGGTGGCCCGTGCGGAGCCCCGGTGGACCCGCTCGCGGTAGATGCTCATCGCGGCACCTCCGCGCCTCGGTGGGCTCCGGCGGCAGATCGGGGGCGTGCTCGCACGAGGTCGTCGTCCCTGCGGTGGTCTCGGGAGGCCGGGGGCCTCGCGGATGCGGTCGGTGCGGGTGCTGCCCGCGTCGCCGATTGTGCCTCACCGGCGGTGTCCGCCGCACAACGGGCGGACGACCGGTGCACGACGGGCGGCGGGGCCCCGCACCGCCTCCGGTGCCGGGCCCCGCGGGGTGGCTAGGCGCCCTTCTCGGGCTTCGCGCCCTGCTCGGGCGTCGCGCGCTTCTCCGGCTTCTCGCGCTTCTCCGGGGCGCCGTCCGCCGGCTCGCGCGCCGCCAGATCGGGGGCGGCGGCCCGTTCCAGCTCGTGGCTGAGCTGCTCCAGCTCGCTGCCGCCCGCCATCTGCCGGGTGAGCTCGTCCAGGCCGATGTCGGCCTTGGCGTGGCTGCCGGCCATCGCACCCCGCTTGAGCAGCACGAACCGGTCGCCGACCAGGTACGCGTGGTGCGGGTTGTGGGTGATCAGCACCACACCGAGGCCCGCGTCGCGCGCGGCGGCCACGTACTTGAGGACGACGCCGGACTGCTTGACGCCGAGCGCAGCCGTCGGCTCGTCCAGGACCAGGATCTTCGCCCCGAAGTGGACGGCGCGGGCGATGGCCACGCACTGCCGCTGACCGCCGGAGAGGGTGCCGATGGGCTGGTCGACGTCGTGCAGCTCGATGCCCATCCGGGCCAGCTCGGTGCGGGTGGTCTCGCGCATGGCGGCCACGTCGAGGCGCCTGAACGGGCCCCGGCCCTTGGTCGGCTCCGAGCCCAGGAAGAAGTTGCGCCACACCGGCATCAGGGGGACCACGGCGAGGTCCTGGTAGACCGTGGCGATGCCCCGGTCCAGGGCCTCGCGGGGGGAGCCGAGACGGACCTCCTCGCCTTCGATCTCGAAGGTGCCGGCGTCGTGCCGGTGCAGCCCCGCGATGATCTTGATGAGAGTGGACTTGCCGGCACCGTTGTCGCCCAGCACACAGGTGATCTCGCCCGCGTGGACCTCCAGGGAGACGTCCTCCAGGGCACGGATGTTGCCGTAGTCCTTGCCGACGCCGGCCAGTCTGACCAGAGCGCTCATTTGCTGGCCTCCGCGCGCTTCCTGACCCAGGCGTTGAGCAGGGTCGCCAGCAGCAGCATCGCGCCGAGGAAGAACTTGAACCAGTCCGGGTTCCACTGCGCGTACACGATGCCCTTGCTCGTCATGCCGAAGATGAACGCGCCGACCGCCGAGCCGATGGCCGACCCGTAGCCGCCGGTCATCAGACAGCCGCCGATGACGGCCGCGATGATGTACAGCAGCTCGTTGCCGACGCCCTCGCCGGACTGCACCACGTCGTACGACATCAGCAGGTGCTGGCCGGAGACCCAGGCGCAGAACGCGACCGCCATGTAGAGGCCGATCTTGGTGCGCCGGACCGGGACGCCGACCGCGCGGGCCGCGTCCACGCCGCCGCCGACCGCGAACACCCAGTTGCCGGCCCGGGTGCGCAGCAGCACCCAGGTGGCGACGGCGACCAGGCCGATCCACCACAGGACGGTGACCTGGAGGTCCACGTCACCGAGGGTGAAGTGGGACGCGAACAGGGCGCGGGCGGAGTCGAACCCCTCCATGTCCCCGATGGTCTTGGTGGAGACGGTTCCGCTGATGAGCTTGGTGAAGCCGAGGTTGAGGCCCGTGAGCATCAGGAACGTGCCGAGCGTGATGATGAAGCTGGGCAGTTTGGTGCGGGTGAGCACGAAGCCGTTGAAGAAGCCGATCGCCAGGGTGACGAGCAGCGAGACGCCGACGCCGACCCAGACGTTGGCCGTCATCTGGTAGCTGAACATCGAGGAGACCAGCGCCGAGCTGGTCACCATCACACCGGCGGAGAGGTCGAACTCGCCGCCGATCATCAGCAGCGCCACCGGGACGGCCATGATGCCGATGGTCGACGACGCGTAGAGCACGGTGGAGAGGCTCGGCGCGGACAGGAAGGAGTCGGCGACGATCGCGAAGAAGACGAAGACCGCGGCGGCGCCGACGACCGAGCCCAGCTCGGGGCGGCCGAGCACGCGGCGCGGCAGGCTCCGGACCCGCGGGGCCGCCTCGGGGGCGGTGGCGGTGGTGGTGCTCATCGCGTCCCCCGCTTGGTGTACTCGGCCAGCACCTTGGCGTCGTCCTTGGTGACGATCTGCGGGCCGGTGAGGACCGGGCGGCCGCCGCCGAGCATGTCGCGGTTGTAGCGGTAGAGCCAGAGCAGGTCGACGGCCTCGTAGCCCTGGAGGTACGGGTCCTGGTCGACGGCGAAGCCGAGGGAGCCGTCCTTGAGGGCGTCGGCGACCTTGGCGTTGAGGTCGAAGGTGTCGACCTCGGCCTTGCTGCCGGCCTGCTGGGCGGCCTTCACGGCGGTCGGCGCGAAGGGGGCGCCGAGCGTGACGACGGCGTCCACGTCCTTGTCGGACTGGAGCTTGGCCTCGATGGAGGACTGGACGTTGGGCATGTTGGTGCCCTCGACGTAGAGGTTCACCACCTCGCCCTTGAACGCCTTCTTCACGCCCTCGCAGCGCTGCTCGTGGCCGACGTTGCCCTGCTCGTGCAGGACGCAGACGGCCTTCTTCTTCCCGCGCTGGTTGAGCTGCTCGCCGACGGCCTCGCCCGCGATCACCTCGTCCTGGCCGATGTGGGTGAGGGCGCCGAACTCCTTGGACTTGTCCGAGCCCGAGTTCACCGTGATCACCGGGATGCCGGCCTTCTCCGCCTTGGCGACGACGTCCTTCAGGGCGTCCGGCTTGGCGAGGGACACGATCAGGCCGTCGACCTTCTGATCGATCATGGCCTGGACGCTCTGGGCCTGCTTGTTCCCCTCCACGTCGTGCGCGTAGAGGAACTTGATGTTGTCCTTCACGGCCGCCTGCTTGGCACCGCTCTGCACGATGTCCCAGAAGGTGTCGCCATCGCCCGAGTGGGTGACCATCGCGAAGGTCCACCGGGGCGTGTCGACCGCGGAACGCCCCTGGGCGGCCCTGGCGGCCCGCTCCTCGGCGCGCTTGCCGCCCGTACTGCTGCACCCCGCCAGTGTGGCGCCGAGCACCGCTGCCAGCACGGCGCTCACCGCACGTACGCCTGTCCGAACCCTTGCCACGAGGACTTGCCCTTCCACTGTCTGTCACGGTGCGGCCGGGCCCCGGTCCCGCGGGCCCGACCGCCCAAGTATCCGTCACGATCCGTCACGGTCGTCCGGCGGGGCTTTTCCCGGCGCGGTGTGCAGGTGTTCTAGTGGTGTGCGCCACACCACGTCAATACTTTGTCAGAACATTCTGTCGACCGGATGATCTCCGACGGCTCCGGGGGACCGTCTCACGGCCGGGCCAGCAGCTGGAAATCGAAGGAGTAGCGGGACGCGCGGTAGAGGTGCGAACCGAGCTCCACGGCCCGTCCCGTGTCGTCGAACGTCGTCCGCTCCATCGTCAGCAGCGGCGCCCCGGGCGGCTCCGCGAGCCGCTCGGCCTCCTCGGCGTCGGCCGCGCGGGCGCCGATGGTCTGCCGGGCGCTGTGCAGGGTGATGCCGGCGGAGCGCATCAGCCGGTACAGACCGGTCTCGGCCAGGACGTCGCCGTCGAGGTCGAGCAGGCCGACGGGGAGGTGGTTGCGCAGGTGGGCCACGGGCTCCCCGTGCGCCAGGCGCAGCCGCTCGACGCGGACGACGTCCGTCCCCTCGGGCACCCCGAGGGCGGCGGCGACGCGGGCGGTGGCCGGCTCGGTCGTCCGGCCCAGCAGCAGGGTGGCGGGCTGCTGGCCGGCGGCCTCCAGGTCGTCGTAGAGGCTACTGAGCTCCAGCGGGCGCTTCACCTGGCTGTGCACGACCTGGGTGCCGACCCCGCGGCGGCGCACCAGCAACCCCTTGTCGACGAGCGACTGGATCGCCTGCCGCACGGTCGGCCGGGACAGGCCCAGCCGCGCGGCCAGCTCGATCTCGTTCCCGAGCAGGCTGCCGGGGGCGAGCCCGCCCTGCTCGATGGCGGCTTCGAGCTGCTGGGCCAGCTGGTAGTAGAGCGGGACGGGGCTGCCGCGGTCCAGGGAGAACTGGAGGGGCCGGTGCTGCGGGGGCCGGTGTCGCGGGGACTGGGCTCGCTGGGCCTGGTGTTGGGGTGCCTGGGACTGCGGTGCCTGGGACTGCGGCGCCTGGTGCTGCGGTGTCTGGTGCTGCGGGGGTCGGTGCTTCGCCACTCCGTGGAGGGTAGCGGGGGGGCCTGATGACGGGAAGTCCGGAGGTTCTATTGTCCGGACATATGGGACCCGGCCGGTCATCGGGGGTTCGTCGCGGGCGCTCTGGCGCGCGTCCCGGGAGCGCGCGAGGATCGCTGCGGCGTACGGGCGCGGGCCTCGCCGCCGCCGTCCCGGACGATCACAGCCCGGCCCGCGGACGACCACGACTCGGCCCGCGGACGACCACAGCCCGACACGCGGACGACCACGACTCGGCAGAGGAGCACCGATGAAGGTTCTGGCCCTCGGGGTGGCGCTCGGTCTGAGCGCCGGCATCAGCCCCGGGCCGCTGCTGGCGCTGGTGCTGTCGGGTACGTTGCGCGGCGGGCTCGGGGTCGGGCTGCGCGTGGCCGCCGTGCCGCTGCTGACCGACCTGCCGGTGATCGCGCTGTCGGTGACGGTGCTCTCCGCGCTGCCGGACCGGGCGGTCGCGGCGGGCGGCCTCCTCGGCGGCCTGTTCCTCCTGTGGCCGGCCTGCACCACGCTGCGGGAGGCGCGGACGGCCACGCTGCCGACGCCGGAGGCCCCGGCCGCGCCGGACGCCTCCCCCGGACCGGACGCCCCCCTTCGTACCGCCGCGGACCGGCGGACCGTCCGGCAGGGCGTGGTGGTCAACCTCCTCAGCCCGCACCCGTGGCTGTTCTGGCTGACGACGGGGTCGCCGCTGCTCGTCGACGCGTGGCGGGAGCGCCCCGGGGGCGCCGTCGGCTTCCTCGTCGCCTTCTACGCGCTGCTGGTCGGCAGCAAGGCGCTCCTCGCCCTGGTGGTGGCCCGCACCCGGCACCGCATGAACACCCGCGTCTTCCGGCTGCTGCTCGCGGGGTCGGGCCTGCTGCTGCTGGCCGCCTCCGCATTGCTGCTGGTGACCTTCGGGGCGCGGGTGATCGGGTGAGGGACGGGGCCCGCGCGATCGGGTGAGGGACGGGGGCGTGGCCAGGGGGGCGGCGGAGGTGCGGAGCCGGTGGGCCGGCGCGCGGCGACGCCCCGGGCGGGCGCGGGCGACGGCGTTCGGCGGGTGACCGCGCACCAGGCGCGTCCGACGCCCCGGGCCAGGGCGCGGGCGGGCGGACGTCGGAGCGTGCTCCCGGTCAGGGCCGCGGGCCGGGGAAGCGCCGCCCGACGGCTCGCGCTCCCGCTCCGCCCCCCGTCCCGCAGCGCCTAATCCCTTCCCACCCCTTCTCCCGTCCCTTCGCCCCGGTCCGCCTCCGCCAGCCGGGCGATCAGGTCCTCCACCCGCTTCGCCACCGCGTCACGGTCGCCCTCCGCCAGGACACCGCCGATGCCGCAGGCGACGGCTCCGGCGGCGATCCACTCGGGGGCGGTGTCGACGCCGACGCCGCCGCTGGGGACCAGGGCGGCCTGCGGCAGTTCGGAACGGATCTCGCGGACGCGCCCGGGGTGGTGGCCGGCGGCGGGGAACAGCTTCAGCGCGTCGGCGCCCAGTTCCAGGGCGCGGACGATCTCAGCGGGCGTCGAGACGCCGGCGAAGACCGGGACGCCGTAGCGGTGGCCGGTGCGCAGCACCTCGGGGTCGAGGGCGGGAGAGGCCAGGAAACGGGCGCCGGCCTCGACGGCCATCCGCGCGGAGGCCGCGTCCAGGACCGCGCCGGCCCCGATGAGCGCCTCGTCGCCGACCTCCCGGACCAGGGTGGCGACGGCGTCGAGGGCGAAGGGCGTGGCGAGGGATATCTCCAGGCTGGTGAGGCCGGCCGAGAGCAGCGTGCCGGACGTCAGCGTCGCCTGGTCGTAGCTGTCGCCGCGCACCATGGCGAGGACGCGTTGCCCCAGCGCGGCCCGGGTGATCTCCCAGCGGTACACGACAGTTCGCCGCCCTTCTCGTCGCGCGCGGATCGTTCGCGGTTCGCGTGGCCGCGGTTCGCGGGTTCACGGCTCGCGCGGCCGCGGTTCGCGGAACGAGAAGAACGGTAACGGCAGGGACTGACATCCGACCCCGGCTCGCGGTTCCCCGGGCACCCGGAACGGCCCGCGGGAGCGTGCGGGAGTACGGCCGGGTGTGACGACACCTGGCCTGTTGCGCGCGGAAGCTGACGCTCCATCAGCTCACGCGCCGGAGCGGCCCACCCCGCGGAGCCACGGATTCCGGCGCGGGCGCCGCCAACCGGCCGAGCGCCGCCGACCGGCCGGACGACGCCAACCGGCCGAGCGGCACCCGCCCGGCCGGTTGACAGTCAACAGAAGAAGCGGCGGTCAGCAGGAGAAGTCGACGCGGGCGAACGACTGGTAGTGGTCCGCGCTGTAGTAGTCCTCGTGGTCGGCCTCCCCGGCGACGATCCGGCGCGCGCCGCGGTCGGGCGAGCCCGGCGTGATCACCGTGTACTCGTGGTAGTAGCCGCTGCCCTGCTTCGGCAGCACGCCCTCGCGGTTGGAGAAGACCGTCCCGTCCTTGGGGTACGGGAAGGGGCCGCCCTCGTCGATCAGGTCCAGCGTGTCGTGGGCCTGCGACGGCAGGGCGGACTGACAGACGTGGCCGACGCCCTTCACGGCGAGCGAGGCGGCCGAGACGGAGGGGGCGGAGGAGGCAGGGGTGGCGGGAGCCGCCATGGCGGCGGCGGGGGCGCCGAGGAAGAGGAAGGAGGCCAGCACGGCGGGCGCGCCGAGGCGTGCGAAACGGTGGGGGATGTTCATGCGCCCAGGATGACGCGCGTAGCGCATGTCATGTCAACGACAAAGACCCGATGTTTGCTCATCGTTCACCGAATCCGGGGACGACCCGGAGAGGAAGTGGGTTCGCGGCGTATTTGCCTCAGAGGCAACAACTTTTGCCTTTGAGGCACGGCAGGGCTATACCGGGAGCATGAGCCCGAACACCGGCACGGACGCCCCCGAGACCGAGGATCTGCCCGCCGTCGCCCCGCAGTTGCGCGCGCTGCGCACCCGCAGCGCGCTGACGCTGGAGGCCGCGGCCGCCAGGGCCGGACTGTCGCCCGCTCACCTGTCCCGACTGGAGACCGGCCGCCGGACGCCGTCCCTCCCCATGCTGCTGGCGCTCGCGCGCACCTATGGAACGACGGTATCCGACCTCCTGGGCGAAGTGCCCCAGACGGCCGATCCGATCGTGCGCGCGGACCGGATGGAGCCCCAGCGCGCGGGCGGCTGGACATACTGGCGCGCCGGCGGCTCCGGCCGCGCCATGCAGGCCCTGCGGCTGCACGTGCCGCACGGCCACGACGCGGCGGGCCAGGAGGACTTGGTGCGGGTGCACCCGGGCGAGGAGTGGCTGTACGTCACCGGCGGCCGGCTCCGGCTGTCCCTCGGTGGGACGACGCACCTGCTCGGCCCGGGCGACGCCGCCCACTTCGACTCGCTCACCCCGCACCGCATCGCGTCCGCCACGCCCGGCGGGGTGGACCTGCTGTTCATGCACACGCTGATGCAGAGCGGCGCGGCCGGGCTGTGCCTCGGCGACGCCGGACCCAACCGGAGGGGACACCATGAGTGACACCGCGCACCGCCGGCCGGCCGGACAGGCCGCGCACGAGGCCGCGACGGCACCGGCCGCGCCGGAGCCGCCCGCCCCCGTCAGGGAGGCGGCGCAGGTGGAGGACCGCGCGCCCATGGGCATGGCGGTGCGGGTCTTCATCTACCTGGTCGCCGTCCACTTCATCTCCGCCTTCTTCTTCCTCCTCTTCTACCTGGGCAAGTGACCGCTCCGGGCCGGGAAGGACCGCTATCCTGGCGGCCCTTCCCCGCACCCCGGGCTCCCCCAGGAAGGCGGAACGCCGATGGCGCGCTCGGCTCAGGACGTCCTCGCGGACGCGGTACGCGAGCTGACCCCGGACACCGGTGCCAACCGGCTCGTCCCCCTGATCGCCGAGGGTTCGGCGCCGCGTTCGGTGATCGCCGCGTTCGCCCTGGAGCAGCACCACGTCATCGCGTCCGACCGGATCTCGTACCGCCACCTGGCGGAACGGTCGGCGGGCCGCCCCGCCGTCGAGGCGTTCTTCGCGCCGCTCGCGGACGGCGAGACCACCGCCCTGGAGCTGCTGGACCCGCTGGCGGCGGCCTGCGGCCTGGACGAGCGGTCGGTACGGGCGTACGAGCCGACGCCGGGCTGCCAGGCGTACCCCGCGTACACGTCCTGGCTGGCGCTGCAGGCCGAGCCGGTGGACGTGGTGGTGGCTCTGACCGTCAACTTCGCGACGTGGAGCGGCTACTGCGCCGTGCTGGGCCGGGCGCTGCGCGCGCACTACGGGTTCGACGACACGGCCTGCGGCTTCTTCGACCTCTTCGCCCGGCCCGCGCCGGACGCCGCCGACGCGGCCCTGGCGGCGGTGGCGGCCGGGCTGGCGGACGGCCTCCTCACGGAGGGCCTGGCCCACCGGTACGGCCGGCTGCTGCAGAACTACGAGACGATGTTCTGGAACGCGCTCGCGGAGACGTGACGACTGCCGCCCCACGGCGTCGCCTCACCCGCCCCACCGCGTCGCCCATCCCGCCGCGTCGCCCGCCCACGACGTCACCCGTCCCGCCGTCTCACCCGCCCCACCGCTCCTCCAGCCCCCGCACCCCCTCCCCCGTCAGCGTCCCGTGCGCCCGCAGCCGGGCGATCCCGCCGTCGGGGTGGATGTCGAGCCGGAGGTGGGTGGCGACCGGGTGGCCGGGCAGCGGGAAGCGGTGGACGGAGTCGGGCTGGAGGCGGGTGCGGGGGATGATCTCCGTCCAGTCGCCGCCCGCCGCCGCGTCGCGCGCGGAGAGCGCCGCCCAGCCCGCCGCGTTGCCCTTGAGGCAGCCGGTGTCGATCTCGACGGCGCGCAGCCGCGACTGCCCGGCCAGCCGGTAGCGCACCCAGTCGTGGCCCCGGTCGCGCCGGCGGCGGGTCTCCCAGCCGTCGTCCATGCGCCGCGAGCGGCCCGGCAGGATGGTGCCGAAGGGCGAGGAGTAGAAGCGGTCGGAGGCGTCCTCGACCAGGCCGCCGTTCTCCAGCGCGGCCACGTCCACCGTCCCCAGCGCGGTGAGCCAGGCCGGGTCCGGGACGGGTTCGCCGTGCACGCGGAAGCGGGCGACGCCGCCGTCGGGGTACTGCTTGAGGCGCAGGTGGGTCCAGCGGCGCGGGTCGTCGACGGCGAAGGCGTTGGCCGCGTGGCCGCCGACCGGGACGCGCGGGACGAGGACGGTCCACGAGACGCCGTCCGCGGCCGGTTCCCCGGGGGACGGCGTGCCGGGCAGCGCGGTGGCCTCGACGCTCACGGCCTGCGGGTGGTTGCCGCGGAAGTGGGCGGTATCGACGACGAGACCGCGGACGACGCCCGGCACGCCGAGCCGGACGAGGGCCCAGTCGTGGTCGCCGTCGGCGGGGTACGGGTGCGCGGCGGACGGGCCGCGGCGGCGGCGGGTCTCCCAGCCGTCCATGACCTTGCCCTTGTGGCCGAAGCGCTCGGGGTCGAACCGGGCGGGGCCGGGGACGAGGAGGTTCTCGCGCTCGGCGAAGAACTCGTCGTTGGCGGCGATGACGGCGCCGCCGAGGCGGCGGTCGGCGAGGTCGGGGAGGTGGCCGAACGGCGTCTCGGCGGCGGCCCGGTAGTCGGCGTACGGGTCACCGCCCCGGTAGGGCTGCGCGGGGCCGGCGAACGAGGTGAGGGCGGCGGATGTCCCGCTGGTGGTTCTGCTGACGGTCCCGCTGGTGGTCATGCGCGCTCCAGGAGTCGGCCGGTGGGTTCGGTGAGGGCGCCGCGGTGGTGGATCCGCCGGCCGCGCAGCCAGGTGGACCGGACGACGCCGCTCAGGGTCCGGCCGGCGTAGGCGGTCACCGGGTTGCGGTGGTGCAGGGCGGCCGGGTCGACGGTGAACGTCTCGTCGGGGGCGAGGACCGCGAAGTCCGCGTCGCGGCCGGGCTCGATGGCGCCCTTGGCGGGAAGTCCGGCGAGGGCGGCGGGGGCGGTGGCCATCCAGCGGGCCACGTCGTCCAGGGTGTGGCCGCGCCGGCGGGCCTCGGTCCAGACGGCGGGCAGGCCGAGCTGGAGGGAGGCGATGCCGCCCCAGGCGCGGCCGAAGTCGGGGACCTTGAGGTCGGCGGTGCACGGGGAGTGGTCGGAGACGACGCACTGGACGGTGCCGGCGGCCAGTCCGGCCCACAGCGCGTCCCGGTTGGCGGCCTCGCGGATGGGCGGGCAGCACTTGAACTCGGTGGCGCCGTCCGGGACTTCCTCCGCCGTGAGGGTCAGGAAATGCGGGCAGGTCTCGGCGGTGATCCGGACGCCGGCCGCGCGGGCGGCGGCGAGCGTGCCGAGCGCGTCGGCGGAGGACAGGTGCAGGACGTGGACGCGGGTGCCGTGCCGGCGGGCGACGGCGACGAGCCGTTCGACCGCCGCGTTCTCGGCGTCGCGCGGGCGGGAGGCGAGGAAGCCGGCGTAGCGGGGCCCGTCCGGCCCGGGCGCGCCGTCCAGCCGCTCCGGGTCCTCGGCGTGCACGATCAGCAGCCCGTCGAAGGCGGCGAGCTCGGCGGCGGCCGCGTCGAGGGCGGCCGCGTCCAGCGGCGGGAACTCGTCCACGCCGGACGGCGAGAGGAACGCCTTGAAGCCGAGCACGCCGGCGTCGTGCAGCGGGCGCAGGTCGGCCCGGTTGTCCGGCACCGCGCCGCCCCAGAAGCCGACGTCGACGTGGACGGCGGGACGGGCCGTGTCCCGCTTGACCCGGAGGTGCGCGACGGTGGTGGTGGGCGGGACGCTGTTGAGGGGCATGTCGACGAGGGTGGTGACGCCGCCGGCCGCGGCGGCGCGGGTGGCGGTGGCGAAGCCCTCCCACTCCGTGCGGCCGGGGTCGTTGACGTGCACATGAGTATCGACAAGCCCGGGCAAAAGAACATCGTCCCCAAGGTCCTCGACCGGAACGCCGGCAGCGACCGGGGCATCATGATCACCGACAGCGGCGATACGGCCGTCCTCGACGGCGACGGAGGCGGGGCGGGTGCCGTCGGGCGTCACCACGCGCCGGGAACGCAGGACGAACTGCCGGTCGGACACGGCGCCCCCGAGGGTCAACAGGCGGATTTCAACGTTCTGTTGAACAGCACTGGCCCGCAGTTTCCATCTCTGACGGGACCCCGTCAACCCCTCCACCCCCACCAGCGGGTTTCCGCCTGCCGGGAGCGGGCTTCCACGGCCCAGAACCAAGGGTGAGCCACCGGCCACGGCCCGGTAGGCTGCTCCCACCCCACCCCGGAAGGACCGCGACCAGTGCCCTCGTCCGAGCCCAGAACCCCGTCAGCCACCGGGGGCGTGCAGTCCCTCGAGCGCGCCTTCGTCCTCCTGGAGCGCATGGCCGACGCCGGCGGTGAGGTCGGGCTGAGCGAACTGGCCACGGCCAGCGGCCTGCCGCTGCCCACCATCCACCGGCTGATGCGCACCCTCGTCGCCACCGGCTACGTCCGCCAGCAGCCCAACCGCCGCTACGCCCTCGGCCCGCGCCTGATCCGCCTCGGCGAGAGCTCCGCCCGCCTGCTCGGCACCTGGGCCCGGCCGCACCTGACCCGCCTGGTCGACGAGACGGGCGAGACGGCCAACATGGCCCTGCTCGACGGCGACGAGGTCGTTTACGTCGCCCAGGTGCCCTCGCGCCACTCGGTCCGCATGTTCACCGAGGTCGGCCGCCGCGTCCTGCCGCACACCACCGGCGTCGGCAAGGCCCTCCTCGCCCAGGCCCCCGACGACGAGGTCCGCGCGATCCTCGGCCGCACGGGCATGCCCGCCGCCACCGAGAAGACCATCACCTCCCCGGACGTCTTCGTCGACGCCCTGGCCCGCGTACGCGACTCCGGCTTCGCGGTCGACGACAACGAACAGGAGATCGGCGTCCGCTGCCTGGCCGTCCCGGTCCCCGACTCCCCCACGGCCGCGGCCATCTCCATCTCGGGCCCGGCGGGCCGCGTCACGGAGGAGGCGACGGAACGCATCGTCCCCCTCCTGAAGCAGGTCGCGGCGGAACTCGCGGCGACCCTGGCGGACACGACGCCGGCCTGACGGCCGGGGGACGAAGGTTCGGCGGGCGGGTCCCGCGCCGACGGACTGGGACGGAGGCGGGTGACCGCGTGGCGCACCCGCTGGGCGCCACGCGGTGGAGCCCCGGCGGACCACTGTCCTCCGGCGAAGCACACGGCCGCCGGGTGCCGAGGTCTCCGCGGTCGAAGGTGCTGTTGCCCCGTAGGGGTGAAGCAGCCAGGCGCACGGAACCGGCCGGCAGCCACTCGCGCCCACCCCGTCCTCGCCGACGTCGACGGCCACGGCCGGCTCGACCTGGAGGACGCCGCCCGGCGCATCACCGCCCGGACGAAGGCGGTGGTCGCGGTGCACCTGTGGGGGCTGCCCGAGGACATGGACGCGCTGGAGTCCTTCGCCGATCAGCACGAGTTGATGCTGCTGGAGGACGGCTCCCACGCCCACGGCGCCACCTGGAACGGCCGGATGACCGGTACCTTCGGCACCGCCGCGGCGTTCAGCCTCAACGGCCCCAAGCCGCTCTCGGCCGGCGAGGGCGGGTTCGTCGCCACCGACGACACCGAGCTGTACTACCGGGTCCTGCTGCACGGCCAGTACAACAAACGGTGCCGCCGCGAGATCCCCACCGGTCACCCGCTCGCACGCTTCGCGGTGACCGGCATGGGCCTCAAACTGCGCATCCACCCCCTCGCCGCCGCGCTCGCCCGCTCCCAGCTCACCCGCCTCGGCCATCACCTGACCGGGCGCCAGGAGATCGCGGGCCGGATGTGCGCCGCCCTGGACAGCGTGCCGGGCATTCGGGTGCCGCACGTGCCGGTCTCCGCCCGGCCGTCCTGGTACGCGCTGCCGCTGCGGTACGAGCCGGCCGAGCTCGGCGGGCTGCCCCTGGCAAGGTTCCTCGACGCCGTACGCGCCGAAGGCGCCACCGAGGCCGACCGGCCGGGCTCGACCTGCCCCCTGGGCACTCATCCACTGTTCCGGGCTCCTGGTGCCCTGCTTCCTGGCTACGCTGACCGCCAGGGCCCCACCACCGACGACTTTCCGGCGGCCGGGCACGTGCACGCCACCACCTTCAAGCTGCCGGTCTGGCACCGCGAGGCGGACACCCACCTCGCCGACGCCTACACCGCGGCCATCACCAAAGTCGCCTCCCACGCGAAGGACCTGCTGTGAGTACCCTCGACACCGCTCTGCTCGACGACCTCGCCCGCGCCGCCGCACGCGACGGCATCGACAAGACCGTCGTCGGCGCCGTCATCCCCGACGAGGGCGGCAATGTCCTGCTGCTGCACCGGTCGGCCGACGACTACCTCGGCGGACTGTGGGAGCTGCCCTCCGGCGGCGTGGACCCCGGCGAGACCCTCGTCGAGGCCCTGCGGCGGGAGGTTGCCGAGGAGACCGGGCTGACGGTCACGGCCGTCGGCGGCTACCTCGGGCACTTCGACTACCGCTCCGGCAGTGGACGCGCCACCCGTCAGTTCAACTTCACCGCCACGGTCACGGGCGAGACGGTCACGCTCACCGAGCACGACGCGCACGTGTGGGCCGACCGCACCCAGCAGGACCGGGTGTCCAGCGCCGTCCGGA
Source organism: Streptomyces sp. CA-181903 (assembly GCF_050937075.1). Taxonomy (NCBI): domain Bacteria; kingdom Bacillati; phylum Actinomycetota; class Actinomycetes; order Kitasatosporales; family Streptomycetaceae; genus Streptomyces; species Streptomyces sp. CA-181903. Next base: position 6,057,877 of record NZ_JBNJLY010000001.1, on the reverse strand, counting down.
CCGTTCTCGACACCTGGCGCGACAAGGCGGTCTGACCTGATCCCCACCGGGCTCCGGTCGCTTTCCACCGAAGAGCGGACGGGGCCCACGGCTGTTCGGGGCGGACCCAGTGGCCGGCCGCCCCGGCCGAACGGCACAGCCGTCAACCCGTCGTACCGGGCCCCTCCGGCCGGGAGGCCGTCGGCCCGCGTTCCGCGAAGCGGTCCACCGCCTCGCGGACCTCGTTCAAGGCCGGGGCCAGGGCGCTCACCGAGCCGACGGCGCCCGCCACGAGGAGCAGGGAGCTGCGGAGGCGGGAGACCTCCGGGGTGCCCGTGCGGGTCATCGCGTCGAGGGCGGCGAGTTCGTCCTCGGCGGCGTCCCGGTCGGGTAACCGGGCGGGGTGCGCGGCCAGTGCCCGGCGGAGCCGGGAGACCGCGGCGCCCAGTTCGTCCACCCTCGGGTCCCGCTCGCCGGCCCGGCCGGTCGGCCCCTCTTCCACCACCACGGCGCCTTCCGCCACGAATCTCCCCCTGCCCACGCACGCGCGATCAGTTAACGCCACTTTCCGCGGGCCGCGCCACACGGAAAGCGAAATTCAGGCCGCGTCTTCCTGAGCGGCCGGCGAACTCCCGTACGAGGCGTGGGCGGCCGGGATTGCGCTATGCAAGGGGCATGACGCTGACGAGGGAAGAGAGCGCCCCGCCCGTCGCCGGGCTGCTGCTGGCCGCGGGCGGGGGGCGGCGGCTCGGCGGGCGGCCCAAGGCGCTGCTGGAGCACCGGGGCCGCACGCTGGCCGAGCGCGCGGTCGCGGAGCTCGCGGCCGGTGGCTGCGAGCCGCTGCATGTCGTCGCGGGCGCCGCGGCGGCGGAGGTCCGGCGGCGGCTCGCGGGGGCGGGCTGCACCGTGGTCGAGAACCCCGACTGGGCGGACGGCATGGGCTCCTCGCTCCGGAGCGGTCTGGCGTCGCTCGCCGGGACCGGGGCGTCGGCGGTCCTGGTGATGCTGGTGGACCAGCCGGGGATCGGCGCGGCGGCGGTGGCCCGGGTGGTGGCGGCGCACCGCGCGGGGGCCGGCCTGGTGACCGCGTCATACGCGGGCCGGCGTGGTCACCCGGTGCTCTTCGCCCGCCCGCACTGGGCGGGCGTCGCCGCGTCGGCCACGGGCGACCGGGGCGCGCGTGCGTACCTGCGCGCGCACGCGGCGTCGGTGACCGCCGTCGCGTGCGACGACGTCGCCGATCCGGACGACATCGACGCCCCGGCGGATCTCCTCCGGATCCTCGGGTGAGGTGAGCCCGGGCCCCGGCCCCTCGGGCTCACCACCTCCGAGCAACGTCCGGTGTGGGGCGGCCCGTTCACCGCGGGCCAGGAGCGCCGACGGGAGCGCGCCGCCGGCCGCGAGCGAGGGACGTCACGGGCGGTGGCACGCGACGGGACCATGGCCGGCGGCGTCAACGGCCGGGGGGCGGCCCGCCTTGGACGGCACTCCGGGTCACCGGCGCCTGCTCTACGGGCGGGTGCCGGTGACCCGGAGTGCCGCCCGGCGGCCGGAAAGCGCCCCACCCCCACCTCGCCGCATTGAATTTCCGTCATGCGGAATCTAACCTCCAAAGAGATCGTCGCTGTGCGGCACTCCGTGCCGCACCGCTCCGCACCTCCCAAGCCCCCGAGCGAGGAGTGACCGCCCATGCCCGCAGCAGCGCCGACCCCGTCCGTCGCCGCCGGGACCGCGACCGTGACGCGTCAGGAGGAGGTACTGACCGGCCCGGCCCTGGAGTTCGTGGCCGCCCTGCACGAGCGGTTCACCCCGCGCCGTGACGACCTGCTGGCCCGCCGCGCCGAGCGGCGCGCGGAGATCGCCCGTACCGGCACCCTGGACTTCCGGCCGGAGACCGCGCGCGTCCGCGAGGACCCGACGTGGCGGGTGGCCCCCGCCCCGGCCGCGCTCGACGACCGGCGGGTGGAGATCACCGGGCCGACCGACCGCAAGATGACGGTCAACGCCCTCAACTCCGGCGCCCGCGTCTGGCTCGCGGACTTCGAGGACGCCTCCGCCCCCACCTGGCGGAACGTCGTCCAGGGCCAGCTCAACCTGATCGACGCGTTCGAGCGCCGCATCGACTTCACCACCGCCGAGGGGAAGTCGTACGCCCTGCGGCCGGACGAGGAGCTGGCGACGGTCGTCGTCCGGCCGCGCGGCTGGCACCTCGACGAGCGCCACCTCACCGTCGCCGGCCGGCCCGTGCCCGGCGCGCTGGTCGACTTCGGCCTCTTCTTCTTCCACAACGCGCGCCGCCTCGCCGAGCGCGGCAAGGGGCCGTTCTTCTACCTCCCCAAGCTGGAGTCGCACCGCGAGGCGCGGCTGTGGAACGACGTGTTCGTCTTCGCCCAGGAGTACGTCGGCCTGCCGCACGGCACGGTCCGGGCCACCGTCCTGATCGAGACGATCACCGCGGCGTTCGAGATGGAGGAGATCCTCTACGAGCTGCGCGACCACGCCTCCGGCCTCAACGCGGGCCGCTGGGACTACCTCTTCTCCCTCATCAAGAACTTCCGTGACGCGGGAGCGGAGTTCGTCCTGCCCGACCGCAACGCCGTCACCATGACGGTCCCCTTCATGCGCGCCTACACCGAACTGCTCGTCCGCACCTGCCACAAGCGCGGCGCGCACGCCATCGGCGGCATGGCGGCCTTCATCCCGTCCCGCCGCGACCCCGAGGTCAACGAGGCGGCCCTGGCGAAGGTCAGGGCCGACAAGGAGCGCGAGGCGGGCGACGGTTTCGACGGCTCCTGGGTGGCCCACCCCGACCTCGTCCCGGTCGCCCGCGCCGCCTTCGACGCCGTCCTCGGCGACCGCCCGCACCAGAAGCACCGGCTGCGCGAGGACGTCCGCGTCACCGCCGCACAGCTCCTCGCGCTCGGCGCGACGGAGGCGAAGCCGACCTTCGAGGGCCTGCGGAACGCCGTCCAGGTCGGCATCCGCTACATCGAGGCGTGGCTGCGGGGGCAGGGCGCGGTGGCCATCTTCAACCTGATGGAGGACGCGGCGACGGCGGAGATCTCCCGCTCCCAGATCTGGCAGTGGGTGCACACCGGCGTCGTCCTGGAGGGCGGCGAGAAGGCGACGCCCGCGCTCGTCCGCGAGGTGGCCGCGAAGGAACTCGACGCGATCCGCGCCGAGCTGGGCGACACGGGCTTCGCGGCGGGCCGCTGGCGCGAGGCCCACGACCTGCTGCTGAGGGTGGCCCTGGACGACGACTACGCGGAGTTCCTCACCCTGCCCGCGTACGAGCTGCTCGACTGAGTACCGGCCGGGAGCGGCCGCACTTCGAACACAGCGGCGAGGTATCGATACAGCGCAGCCCACACGGGGGAGACCGCGCCTGAAGGGATCGCGCCCGGGGCAGCCCTTGCGGGAACCCACTCGCCCCCGCGCAAGGAGACATCGTGCTGCTCCTCGTCACCCTTCCCCTCGCCATGGCGACGGCTGCCCTCGGCACCCTGCTGACCCCGATCGCCCACGCCGTCGCGTCGGTCCTCTGACCCGGCCGGCGGGACGTCCGGCGGCTTGATCGAACGGCGATCCGGGCGGCGGGCCGAGCGGTGGGCCGGGCGGTGGGCCGGGCGGTGGGCCGGGCGGTGGGCCGGGCGGTGGGCCGGGCGGTGGGCCGGGCGGTAGTGCGCCCTCCGGCGCGACCACCGCTTTACCTCGACGAAGGTTGAGGTCCTACGGTTCCTCCCATGAGCATGGAAACCACCGCCTGGATGCAGCTGCACGGCCTGATCAACGCGCAGCGCGACCAGCGCCCCTTCTCCCGGGCCACCCTGCGCCGCATCGGCGCCTTCGCCCGGCCACACCGCCGGCACCTCGTCCGTTTCGTCCTCCTGAGCATCGCGGGCGCGCTGCTCGCCGTGGCGACGCCGGTGCTCGCCGGGCGGGTCGTGAACGCGATCGTGCACGGCGACGACCCGGGCACGGTCGTCCGGCTCGCCCTGCTGATCGCCGCCATCGCCCTGGGCGAGGCGGCGCTCGGCCTGCTCAACCGCTGGCTGTCGGCGACGCTCGGCGAGGGGCTGATCCTGGATCTGCGGACGGCGGTCTTCGACCACGTCCAGCGGATGCCGGTGGCGTTCTTCACCCGCACCCGCACGGGCGCGCTGGTCAGCCGGCTGAACAACGACGTGATCGGCGCGCAGCGGGCGTTCAGCAACTCGCTGTCGGGGGTCGTCGGCAACCTGGTGACGCTGCTGCTCACCCTCGCCGTGATGCTGACCCTGTCCTGGCGGATCACCCTGCTGGCGCTGGTGCTGCTGCCGGTGTTCGTGGTGCCCGCGCGCCGGGTGGGTTCCCGGATGGCGCGGCTCCAGCGGGAGGCCGCCGACCTCAACGCCGCGATGGGCACCCGGATGACCGAGCGGTTCTCGGCGCCGGGCGCCACGCTGGTGAAGCTGTTCGGGCGGCCGGACGACGAGTCGGCCGAGTTCGCCGCCCGGGCGCGCCGGGTGCGGGACATCGGGGTGCGGACGGCGATGTCCCAGTCGGCGTTCATCACCGCCCTCACGCTGGTCTCGGCCCTCGCCCTGGCCCTGGTGTACGGGCTGGGCGGCTGGTTCGCGCTGCACGGCTCCCTCGAACCGGGCGCCATCGTCTCCCTCGCGCTGCTGCTCACCCGCCTGTACGCGCCGCTGACCGCGCTGGCCGGCGCCCGCGTCGAGATCATGAGCGCCCTCGTCTCCTTCGAGCGGGTCTTCGAAGTGCTGGACCTCAAGCCGCTGATCGCGGAGCGGCCGGACGCCCGGCCGGTGCCGGACGGTCCGGTCTCGGTCGAGTTCGAGGACGTCCGCTTCGGCTACCCGTCGGCCGACAAGGTCTCCCTCGCCTCCCTGGAGGAGGTCGCCGCCCTCGACACGCGCGGCGGCACCGAGGTGCTGCACGGCGTCTCCTTCCGCGCGGAGCCCGGCCAGACGGTCGCCCTCGTCGGCTCGTCGGGCGCCGGCAAGTCCACCATCGCGCAGCTGCTGCCCCGGCTGTACGACGTGGACCAGGGCAGCGTGCGCCTCGGCGGCGTCGACGTCCGCGACCTGACGGCCGCCTCCCTGCGCGCCACGCTCGGCATGGTCACCCAGGACGGCCACCTCTTCCACGACACCGTCCGCGCCAACCTCGCCCTCGCCCGGCCCGGGGCGACGGACGAGGAGCTGTGGGACGCGCTGCGCCGGGCCCGCCTCGACGACCTGGTGCGGGCGCTGCCGGACGGGCTCGACACGGTCGTCGGCGAACGCGGCTACCGGCTGTCCGGCGGCGAGCGGCAGCGGATGACGATCGCCCGGCTGCTGCTGGCCCGCCAGCGCGTCGTCATCCTGGACGAGGCCACCGCGCACCTCGACAACACCTCCGAGGCCGCCGTGCAGGAGGCCCTGGCGGAGGCGCTGGAGGGCCGGACCGCCGTCGTGATCGCCCACCGGCTGTCCACGGTCCGGGCCGCCGACCAGATCCTCGTCGTCGAGGCCGGCCGGATCGTCGAACGCGGTACGCACGACGAACTCCTCGCGCTCGGCGGGCGCTACGCGGAGCTGTACCGCACGCAGTTCGCTGGAGCGGAGGGACCGGCGGGCGACGAGCGGGCACTGCCCGCGCCGGAGGTCGCGGCGCCGTAAGGGGCGCGGGGCGTGAGGGGCGCGGGGCGTGAGGGGCGCGGGGCCGTAAGGGACGCGCGGGCGTAAGGGGCGCGGGACGGGCCCCCGCCGTACCGCGCCGGCCGCCGGCGGCGAGCCCGCCCCGGCACGCCGCCGACACGGCGGGACCGTACGACGGCCACCGGCACGCCGGCCACCGGCTCGGCGCCGCCCCTCCCCCGCCGCCCCTCCCCGCCACCCCGCTCAGGTCGCGACCGCGCCGAACGCCACGAACCCGCAGATCAGCACCGCCAGCACGGCCAGCAGCGGCCAGACGAAGCGCAGGTACCGGTCGTATCCCACCTTCGCCAGCGACACCCCGCCGACCACCACGGCCGTCGTCGGCACCCACAGGTTCATCCAGCCGCTGGCCGCCTGCCAGGCCGTGACCACCACCGCCCGGGAGACGCCGGCGAAGTCGGCGAGCGGGGCGAGGATGGGCATGGCGAGGGTGGCGTGGCCGGAGGTGGAGGGGATGAGGAAGGCGAGGGGGAGGTTGACGACGAAGACCATGACGCCGAAGAGGGAGGCGGCGGTGCCGGTGACGGCGCTCTCGATCGAATGCAGCACGGTGTCCGTGATGCGGGCGTTGTTCATGATGACCGTGACGCCGCGGGCGAGGACGATCGTCAGGGCGGGCGCGAGGAAGTCGGCCGCGCCTTGGACGACGACCGCGCTCAGCCGCCGCTCCCCCAGCCGCGCCACGATCCCCACCAGCAGCGCGGCCGTGAGGAAGAGGGCCGCCAACTGGGCGAAGGACCAGCCGAGTTCCCAGCCGTAGGGCCGGGCGTCGGCGCGTCCGGTGAGGGCGCTCGCCCAGGGGATCACCGAGAAGATCATGAAGACGAAGACGGCGGTGACCAGGGCGAGCACGGTCCGGTGCAGCCCGGTGAGGGCGGGCGGTTCGGCGGAGGCGGCGGCCAGTTCCCGGTCGCCGGGCAGGAAGCCGACGAGGGAGCGCTCGGGCCGGGCGCGCACCCGGCGCGCGTACCAGAGGACGTAGGCGATGGTGACGCCGGTGAGGACGATCCACATCGCGAACCGCAGGGCGATCCCGTCGCCGAGTGAGACGTCGGCGGCGGACGAGGCGACGCCCGTCGCGAACGGGTTGACGGTGGAGGCGAGCACGCCGACGCCCGCGCCCAGGATGATCGTGCCGGTGGCGACCATCCGGTCGTACCCCAGGGCGAGCATCAGCGGCACGATCAGGCCGTAGAAGCCGAGCGTCTCCTCGGCGAAGCCCTCCACCGTGCCGAGCAGCGAGAAGACGGTCATCACGCCGGCGATCAGCAGGGCGCCGCGGGCGCGCAGCCGGTGGGCGAGACGTTCGATGCCGCGGTCGAGGGCGCCGGTGGCGAAGACGACGGTGATGAACGCGCCGATGGCGAGGACGAACAGGAAGACTCCGGCGCTGCCGTAGAGGGTGCCGGCGGCGTCGGCGGCGACCTGGCCGGTGCGCGGGTCCCGTACGCCGTAGAGGCCGTTGACGGGGGCGAGGAACAGCTCGCCCAGCCGGTGGACGAAGCCGCCGGGCGCCGCCTCGCGGTGGTACGTGCCCTGGACGGGGTTGCCGTCGGGGGTGCGCCGGTAACTGCCGGACGGGATGACGAAGGCGAGGGCCCAGACGACGACGGTGACGGCGACGAGCACGGTGAGGGCGCTGGGGAAGACGAAGCGGCGGTCGCCGGGCTCGCTGTCGGCGGGGGCGGCGGTGTCGTCTTCCGGCGGCCGGTCGTCCATGGGGCCCCTCTCCGCACGGCGGGTGCAGTAGATGTGCCCCGATTATCACTAGATCATCGGTTTCTCCCCTTCCGCCACGCGGGGCGGTTCGACGGTCCGCCGGGCGCGCCCGGCTCCCTGGAAGGCGAGGTTGAGCAGGACGGCCGTCAGGCAGCCGGCGCTGACGCCCGAGCCGAGGACGGTCCGCACCGCCTCGGGGACGGCGTCCCCGGCGTAGAAGGTCTTGGACACGACGGGGATCATGCCCATGCCAAGCGAAACGGCGGCGACGAGCACGTTGTCGCCCCGGTCCAGCCCGGCCTTGACGAGGACGCCGATGCCGCTCGCCGCGACCGTCCCGAACAGCACCAGACCGGCCCCGCCCAGCACCGGCCGCGGCACCAGCGCGACCAGCGAGGCGAACGCCGGACTGAGCCCGAGGACGACGAAGACCAGCCCGCAGACCGCGACGGTGAAGCGGCTGCGCACGCCGGTGATGGCGACCAGACCGATGTTCTGCGCGAACGCGCTGTTGGTGAAGCCGTTGAAGACCGGCGCGACGGCGCTGCCGAGGGTGTCCGCCCGCAGCCCCGCCGCGATCGTCCTCTCGTCCGCCGGCCGGCCGACGATCTCGCCGAGCGCGAGCATGTCCGCCGTGCTCTCCGTCATGCACACCAGCATCAGGATGGACATGCTCACCACGGCCGACACCTGGAAGTGCGGGTTCCCGAAGTGGAACGGCTCGGGGAAGCCGACGAGCGCCGCGTGCCGGGTGGCGGAGCCGTCCACCGCCCCCAGCGGCAGGGCCAGCAGCGTCCCCGCGACCAGGCCGAGCAGCACGGCGATCTGCCGCAGGAACCCCTGGAGCAGCCGGCGCAGCACCAGCACGATCAGCAGCGTCGCCCCGGCGAGGCCGAGGCCGGTGCCGGTCGCGGGCCGCTCCGGGTGGCCGTCCTGGATCCAGCCGAAGGCGACGGGGAGCAGGGTGAGCCCGATGAGGGTGATGACCGTGCCGCTGACGACCGGCGGGAAGAAGCGGACCAGCCGGCAGAAGTAGGGCGCCAGGAAGAAGCCGAGCACCCCGGCGACCATCACGGCCCCGAAGACCACGGGCAGCGCGTCCCGCCGGTCCGCCTGCCCGTCCGCGATGGCCAGGACGGGCGCGACACCGGCGAACGACACCCCGTTGACGAACGGCAGCCGCGCGCCGACCCCGCGGAACCCGATGGTCTGGAGCAGCGTGGCCAGTCCCGCCGTGAACAGGGCGGCCCCGACGAGGAAGGTGATCTGCCGCGCGGACAGCCCCACGGCGGCCCCGATCACCAGCGGCGGGGCCACGACACCGGCGTAACTGGCGGCGACGTGCTGCAAGCCGGTCGCCAGCAGGCGGGCGGGGCGCGGGAGTTCATCGACGGGGTGGACGGATGGTGGCGTCTCCGGTGACGGGGGCGCCACCGGCGGCGAGGGCGCGTCAGGGGTAAGGGCGCGTCCGGAGGCGGGAGCACACCCGGCGGCGGAGGCGCATCCGGCGATGGGGGCGCACCCGGCGATACGGACGCGTCCGGCGGTAACGACGCCTCCGGGCCGGGGACTTGCTCGCCGCCCGCCGGGGGCGGCCCCGATTCGGGCGGTTCGGTGGCGGCGGCGTCGGCGGACGGGCTGGGCACGGTCACGGGGGCGTTCCTCCTGTCGTTGTGCGCACCGCCGATGGGCAGCACGGTTTCCGGAGGCGTCGCGGGGTGGGGAGGACTCTCAGTCCCCCGCCGCGATGCGGGCCAGGCGGCGGGATTCGGCGCGGGCGGCGCGGGCGATGGCGTCCTCGTCGGCGGTGACCAGCCGGCCGTTCTCGACGACCGTCCGCCCGTGGACGAGGGAGAGGGTGACGGGCGCGGGCGGGCCGAGGACGAGGGCGGCCACCGGGTCGGCGACGGTGGAGTGGCCGAGTCCGTCGAGGCGCCAGAGGACGAGGTCGGCGAGCTTGCCGGGTTCGAGCGAGCCCAGTTCGTCCGCCCGGCCGAGCACCCGCGCGCCACCGTGCGTCGCCATGCGCAGCATCTGACGTACCGTCAACGCTTCGGCGCCGCCCGCCAGTCGGTGCACGAGCAGGGAGTTGCGCAGCTCGGTGTGGAGTTCGCCGGACTCGTTGGAGGCGGTGCCGTCCACGCCGAGCCCGACCGGGACGCCCGCCGCGAGCATCGCGGGGACGGGCGCGGTGCCTGCGGCGAGCCGGGCGTTGGAGGACGGGCAGTGGGCGACGCCGGTGCCGGTGCGGGCGAAGGCGGCGATGTCGGCGTCGTCCATGTGCACGCAGTGGGCCATCCACACGTCGTCGCCGAGCCAGCCGGTGGAGTCCAGGTAGTCGGTCGGGCCCATCCCGAACCGCTCCTTGCAGAACCGCTCCTCCTCGACCGTCTCCGAGCCGTGGGTGTGCAGCCGGACGCCCTTGCGGCGGGCGAGCGCGGCGGCCTCGCGCAGCAGGTCGGTGGTGACGGAGAACGGCGAGCAGGGCGCGACGCCGACGCGCAGCATCGAGCCGGGGGACGGGTCGTGGTGGGTGTCGATCGCCTCCTCGGTGGCGGCGAGCGCGGCGTCCAGGGTCTCGACGGCGAAGTCCGGCGGCAGCCCGCCGTCGGACTCGCCGAGGTCCATCGAGCCGCGGGTGGGGTGGAACCGCACGCCGAGTTCGCGGGCGGCGCGGATCTCGGCGCCGAGCAGGTCGCCGCTGCCGCGCGGGAAGACGTAGTGGTGGTCGGCGGCGGTCGTCACCCCGCCGCGGACCATCATGGCGAGGGAGGCGCGGGCCGCCTCGTACACCATGGGCTCGTCGATGCGTGCCCATATCGGGTAGAGCGCCTTCAGCCAGTCGAAGAGGACGGCGTCCTGGGCGAGTCCGCGGGTGAGCCACTGGTAGAAGTGGTGGTGGGTGTTGACCAGCCCGGGGTGGCCAGGTGGCCGCCGGCGTCCACCCGGCGGACGACGCCGTCGAGTCCGGCGGGGGCGGGCCCGGGGCCGACGGATTCGATCCTTTCGTCCGCGATGACGAGGTGGCCGGTGGGGTGTTCGGTGCCGTGCGCGTCCACGGTCGCGAGGGCGCAGTTCTCGATGACGGTGCGGCGCTTCGGCTGTGCGGCTGTCACGTTGGCGGTTCCTCCGGAAGTGCGGTGGTGCCGTGGGGGCGTGGCCCTGGAGAGTCCTAGAGACAGGTGAGGTCCACGGGGATGCCGGGTTCCGCGCCCGCGCGCAGGACGGTGGCCTCGATCAGGCCGTACGGGCGGTCGGCGGCGTAGTAGACCTCGTGGTCGTTCTTGAGGCCGAAGGGCTCCAGGTCCACGAGGAAGTGGTGCTTGTTGGGGAGGGAGAGGCGTATCTCCTCAATCTCCGGGCGGTGTTCGAGGACCCGGCTGCCCATCGCGTGGAGCGTCTGCTGGAGGGAGTACGAGTAGGTGTCCGCGAAGGCGTGCAGCAGGTGGCCGCGGACGGCGGACCAGGACCCGTCCCACTCCGGCGCGGGCCGGGCGTCGTCCGTCCAGCCGTACCGCCAGCGGGAGTTGACCTCGGTGGCGAGGACGCGGTCGTCCGCCTCCGCGAGGGTGGTGTAGCGGTCCTTGACGAAGCCGCGGAACTCGGAGCCGGTGGAGTTGAGGACCACGAGGTCCTTGAGGCCCGAGATCACCTCCCAGGCCGTCCCGTCGTAGGTGATCTGCGCGGTACGGGTCTCGCGGCCGGCTCTGACGAAGGAGTGCCGGGCGTCCCCGGCGCCGGGCGCGTCGATCCGCTCCCAGGCGTGCTCCTCGACGCGGATGCGCGCCCGGTGGATGGCGTCCTGGCTGGTGACGAAGTGCCGGGCGAGGTGGATGCCGAACGCCTCGGCCGAGGCGATGCCGCGCTCCTTGGCGAAGGCGAAGACGGTGTTCTTGGTGGTGTCGGTGGTAAGGACGTTGGCGTTGGAGCCGGAGCGGTGGACGTCCTCCATGTCGCCGGAGAGGGCGACGGAGACGACGAGGTCCTTGATGTGGTGTGTCGCGCCGTCGCGGGTGACGCGGACGACGTGGCACTCGGCCTTGCCGTACTGGTTCTGGCCGAGCACGGCGCGATCGACAGGCTGGCTGGGCGCTTCGGGCATGGCGTGCTAGCTCCCTCGGTAGACGGAGTAGCCGAAGGGGCTGAGCAGCAGCGGTACGTGGTAGTGCTCCCCCGGCGTCACGGCGAAGACCGCGGTGACCTCGGGGAAGAACGCTGCGCCCCCGGCTCGTTCACGGGACAGGTGGGGCCCGACGTCGAACAGCAGCCGCGCGTGGGTGGCGTCCCCGGGCAGCGCGGGGAGGCCGCCGCACCGCCCGTCGCCGTCGGTCTCGGCGGCGCCGAGCGCCGACCAGGCGCCCTGGGAACGGGCGGTGAGGGCCACGGTCACGCCGGCGGCGGGGCGGCCGGCGGCGGTGTCGAGGATGTGGGTGGAGACGGTGGCGGGGGCGCCCGCGGGGGTGGCGCCCGCGGGGGTGGTCTCGGCGAGCCGGGTCAGCCGCAGCCGGTTGATGCGCCCCAACTCGGCTCTCACGACGTCGCGTTCACGCTCGGGCGGGTTGCCGAGCCGGCTGCGCAGGGCGTCCCGCAGTTCCTCGGCGGTCAGCCCGGAGGCGCAGACGAGGAAGACGTGGCCGAACCGCTCCCGGTAGGCGCGGTTCAGCTCGTGCACCTCGGCGGCGAGCGCGGGCGGGGCGCCGGCCATGCCGCGCTGCTCACCGGCCGAGACGGCGTCACCGGGGGTGGGCCGCCCGATGGGCGGGTGCCCGGCGAGCGCCTCGTCGAGCCCCGCCGCGTCCAGCCGCCCGACCGCCGCGTCGGAGGCGGCGAGCAGCGCCCGGACGTCGGGATAGGGCCGGCCGCGCAGCACCTCCGCGACCCACGCCGTACTCGCGCACACCTCCGACAGCGCGGCCTTGGCCGCGCTGTCGTCCGCCGCGTTGAACCGGGTGAGCCCCGGCACCGAACTCGAAGACACGGGAACCTCCGTGGCGCTTCTCGCCGCACTCGGACGCGCTGCGCACAGCTAACGCCCTGGACACCTCGGCGTCAACACTTTGTTGAAAAACCACGCCTGGCGGGATACCCGGGCGCAGCCGCGCTCATGCGGGCCCGGCGCCGCCGATCAGGAGTGCCGCCGCGATCGGCGGCGGTCGTGGAACTCGTCGAACCAGCCGCGGTCGCCGCCGGTCTCCCCCTCGTTCCCACCGGAGCACCGGCGCAGCGTCGCGGTGGCGATGCCGAGGAAGTCCGAGGCGGGGCCCGATGAGTCGCCCTCCGGAACCGCCAGGCAGGTTTCGACGGGCAGGGCGTCCGAGACCGGGAGGTAGACCAGGTCGGGGCGGGAGTACGAGCCCGCGACGCTGAGCGGGACGAGCGCGAGGCCCTGCCCGGAGGCGATGAGCTCGAACTTCTCGTCCAGCGAGGACGTGCGCCGCTTCCTGACGTCGAGGATCGGCTCGCCGTCGAGGTCGGCGACCGTGAGCGCGGTCCGGCCGGCCAGCGGGTGCGTGACGGGCAAGCAGACGACCTTGTGCTCGCGCCCGATGGGGACGGTGCGCAGTCCCGCGTCGTCGAAGGGGCGCCGGAGGAAGCCGACGTGGGCGCGGCCGTCGCGCAGCGGTGCGTCCTGCTCCCACCAGCGCAGCGGGAACACGTCGACGGCGACCTCGGGATGACGGGCCGTGAACTCCCTTATGGCCTCCGACACATGGAGGCCGGGCGAGAAGGCGACGACGAGCCGCTGCTCGCCGCGGTCGGCCTCCCGCACCCGCCGCAGCGCGGCGTCGACGACGGTGATGATCCTGCGCGCCTCGTCGTACAGCTGCCGTCCTGCGGCGGTGAGTTCGACGCTGCGGGTGGTGCGGTCGAGCAGCCGGTACCCCAACTCGTCCTCGAAGGCGCGGATCTGCCTGCTGAGGACCGGCTGGGCGATGAACAGCGCTTGGGCCGCCCGGCCGAAGTGCCGGTGCTCGGCGACCGCGGCGAAGTAGCGGAGCTTGCGCAGGTCCAGATCCATGCCCGAACGGTATCAATGGGGAGGGAAGGGTATTGGACGCCCGGCGGACCCCGCTCGGAGACTGGGAGCCTGTCCGTCGGCCCGTACCCAGAACAGGAACCAGCATGACCGAGAACCGCAAGACCGCCCTCGTCGTCGGGGCCTCCCGGACCCTGGGCCTCGGGATCGCCGCCGCGTACCTGCGGCGCGGCTGGGACGTCGTCGGCACGGTCCGCGGCACCCGGCGTACGGGCCTGCACGAGCTGGCCGACACCGATACGTCCGGGGGCCGACTGACCGTCGAATCACTGGAGATGACCGACCCGGACCAGATCGCGGCCCTCCGTGACCGGCTGGCGTCGCGGACGCTTGACCTCCTCTTCGTCAACGCCGCGATAACGCGCGGTGACCTGCCGATCGGCGAGGTCCCGACGGACATGTTCACGGAGGTCATGGTCACCAACGCGCTGAGCCCGATGCGCGTCGTGGAGACCCTCCGCCCGCTGGTCGCCCCGGCCGGGACCATCGGCGTCATGTCGTCCGACCAGGGCAGCGTCTCCCTGAACACGGAGGGCGGCCAGGACCTCTACCGGGCGAGCAAGTCCGCCCTCAACCAGCTGATGCGCTGCCACGCCGCCCGCCACGCCTCGGACACCAGGACCCTGCTGCTGATGGACCCCGGCTGGGTCCGCACCGGCCTGGGCGGCCCGGAGGCGGAACTCAGCGTGGAGGAGAGCGTTCCGGGGGTGGTGGAGACGATGGAGGCCCATCGGGGGAAGCGGGGCCTGCACTTCGTCGACCACGAGGGGAACGTGGTGCCCTGGTAGCTCATCGGGCCGTGTCCGGCGGGCCGGGGAGCGTCAGCGTGAAGGTGGTCCCGGGGCGCGGGTGGTCGGAGCGGGCGGTGAGGGCGCCGTGGTGGCGCTCGGCGATGTCGCGGGCGATGGCGAGCCCGAGGCCGCTGCCGCCCGCGTCGCGGGTGCGGGCCTCGTCGAGGCGGGTGAACCGCTCGAAGACGAGCTCGCACTCGTCCGGGGCCAGGGGCGTGCCGTCGTTGCGGACGGCGACCGTGTGCGTCCGGCCGTCGGTGGTGACGTCCAGGACGACGGCGGTGCGGGCGTGCCGTACCGCGTTGTCGAGGAGGTTGCGCAGCAGACGGTGGAGCTGTGCGCCGTCGCCGCGGACGGGGGCCCGGTCGGGGCTCGTGCGCAGCGCGACGGGGTGGCCGCGGTGGCGGTACTCGTGGACGAGTTCCGCGGTGAGGCCGGCCAGGTCGACCAGGGAGTGGGCGGCGGGCCGGTCGGGGCGGGCCAGCAGGAGCAGGTCCTCGGTGAGGGCGTGGACGCGCCGCGTGGCCGTGAGGGCGTGGTGGAGCGTCTCGTGCGCGTCGACGGTGTCGGGGTGGGCGAGGGCGGTCTCGAGCTCGTAGCGCAGCGCGGCGACGGGGGAACGCAGTTCGTGCGAGGCGTCCGCGACGAAGCGGCGCTGGCGTTCCACGGCGGTCTCCAGCCGGTCCAGGGTGGTGTTGGTGGTCAGCGCCAGGCGGCGGACGGGGTCGCGGGCGTCGGGGACGGGGACCCGGCGGTCGAGGCTGGTGTCGGTGATCTCGGCGACCTCCCGGCGGATCGCCTCGACCGGACGCAGGGAGCGGCGTGCCGCTGCCCAGGCCACGGCCGCGACCAGCAGCGCGGCCAGCGGGACGCCCGCCATGAGCGGGGTGCGCAAGGGGGCGGCGGCCAGGTCGGCGTCGTCGGAGGGCACGAGGACGTAGAGGGTGGCACGGCACGATCCGTCGGCCTCGGTGGGCAGCGCGCACGCGTGCGCGGGGGTGTGCACGGCGGTGGCGAAGACGGTGAGGGTGCGGTGCGCGAGGACATGGGCCTGCCGGTGGGCGATGAGCGCCTTCTGCTCGGCGGAGGTGTCACTACTGGGCGGCGGCTTCAGCGTGCCGTCGGGGCGGTGGAAACGGTCGTGCTCGCGTTCGTCGACCGCGCCGACGTGGACCGTGCCGCGCTCCGGGCTGCCGGTCGCCCGGCGGGGCGGCGGGGCGGGAGGCGGCGGCAGCAGGGCCGGCAGGCCGACGAGGTCCTGGGTGCCGCCGGCCGCGACGACGGTACGGCCTTCCCGGTCGATCTCGATGAGGGGCCAGCCCCGCAGCGGGTCGCCCAGGATCTCCCTGCCGGCGGCCGCCTGGGCGGCGAGCTGGGTGGACAGCTCGAAGGCCCGGTAGTCCGTCGTCCGGTGGGCGTCGGCCCGGACGTGCCGGTACAGCCACCACGCCCCGGCTCCGCACAGCAGGAGGGCGGCGGCCCCCGCCACGAGCGCGATGCGCGCCTGTCCGGGCAGCCGGCGCAGGAGGGCCGGAGTACGGGGCGTCTGGGCTGGGGTGCGAGCCGTCGGGGGCTGAGTGCGAGCCATCAGGGCTGCTCCCGAGGGGTGAGGCGGTAACCGTACCCGCGGACGGTCTCGATGCTGTGGGTGGCGAAGGGGGCGTCGACCTTCTTGCGGAGCGTCGAGATGTAGACCTCCACGATGGCGGTGCCCCCGGTGTAGGCCGGGTCCCAGACCTCGTCGAGGATCTCCTCCTTCGACACCGGGCGGTCCGGCGTGTGCAGCAGGCAGGTGAGGATCGCGAACTCCTTCGGCGTCAGCGCCAGCTCCACGTCGCCCCGGCCGGCGCGGCGGGCGGTCACGTCCGCCCACAGGTCGCCGACGCGCAGTACGGACCGGTCGGCCGCGGCGGTGCCGGCCGCGCCCCGGCGCAGCAGGGCCCGCAGCCGTGCGAGGAGGACCACCGAGGAGAACGGCTTGACCAGGTAGTCGTCGGCGCCGGTGTCCAGGCCCTCCGCCTCGTCGTACTCGCCGTCCTTCGCGGTGAGCATCAGCACGGGCGTGGTGAGGCCCGCGGCGCGGAGGGCGGAGCAGATGCGGTAGCCGTTCGGACCGGGGAGCATGATGTCGAGCACGATGACCGAGTGGCCGCCGGTCAGGGCCCGCTCCAGGCCGGTGTTGCCGTCGCGGACCAGCTCGACGCGGTAGCCCTCCGCCGTCAGGCCGCGCCGGAGGGCGGGGCCGAGCTGCGGGTCGTCCTCGATGACCAGGATGCCTGTCACGGCAGGGCGCCTTTCACCGCGGGGTGCCTTTACGGGAGGAAGCCTGTCACGTCGGGCGGATTCTCCCTGAAGACGACCTTTGGGTTCTTTAGATCATCTTTGGCCTGGTTCCCGCATGCTGGGCCCCCACCACCCAAGCCCCACCAGCCGCCAACCGCCGGAGGCGTGCGAACCATGCGTATCTCCTTCCTCCTCCACAACGCCTACACCATCGGCGGCACGATCAGATCGACGTTCAACCTCGCCACCGCGCTGGCCGCCGCCGACCACGACGTGGAGATCATCTCGGCCCTCCGCTACCGCGGGACGCCGGCCATGGGCGCCCCGCCGGGCGTACGGCTGACCCATCTGGTGGACCTGTGGCGCGACTCCCCGCACTACGACGGCGACGATCCCCGCCACGCCCGTCCCGCCCGGATCTTTCCCCGCGCGGACGGCCGGCACCGCCAGTACAGCCGCCTCACGGACGAACGCATCGGCGACTGCCTGTCCGGCCTGCGGACGGACGTGATCGTCGGCACCCGGCCGGGCCTGAACGTGCACATCGCCCGGCAGGCCCACCCCGCCGCCATCCGCGTGGGCCAGGAACACCTCACCCTCTCCGGCCACGGCCTGCGCATGCGCCACGAGATACGCCACCGCTACCCGCTGCTGGACGCGCT
Organism: Streptomyces sp. CA-181903; assembly: GCF_050937075.1. Taxonomy (NCBI): domain Bacteria; kingdom Bacillati; phylum Actinomycetota; class Actinomycetes; order Kitasatosporales; family Streptomycetaceae; genus Streptomyces; species Streptomyces sp. CA-181903. The sequence goes on along the minus strand of NZ_JBNJLY010000001.1, from coordinate 6,040,707 downwards.
CACCACCGTGACGGAAGCGGACGCGCACGCCTACCGCCGGCTCGCCCTGCCGGGGGTACGGGTACGGGCGATAGCGAACAGCGTCCCCGCCGCGAAACCCGCCGCGGCCCCGGCCGAGCACCCCGACCGCAAGGTCGTCGTCGCCGCCGGACGCCTCATCCCGGTGAAGCGCTACGACCTCCTCATCAGGGCCTTCGCCGGCGTCGTCGCCGCCCACCCCGACTGGCGGCTCCGCATCTACGGCCGCGGCGACACCACCGGCGACGAGCGACGCGCCCTGACCACCCTCATCGACGCCCTCGGCCTGAACGACCACGTCACCCTCGACGACCACACAGGCACCCTGGAATCCGAACTGGCGAAGGCGTCCATAGCCGTCTCCACCTCCGACCGGGAATCCTTCGGCATGACCATCGTCGAGGCCATGCGCTGCGGCCTCCCGGTCGTCGCGACCGACTGCCCGAGCGGGCCGCGCGAGATCATCACCGACGGCGTCGACGGCCGCCTGGTCCGCCCCGGCGACGCGGACGGCATCACCGCCGCGCTGTGCGCCCTGATCCGCGACGAGGCGACGCGCCGACGCATGGGAGAGGCGGCCCACCGGAACTCGTCCCGCTTCACCCCGTCCCGCATCGCCGCACAACACCTGGCCCTGTACGAGGACTTGCTGACCCACGGCCCGGGCAAACGCACCCTCGGCCCCCTCCGGGAAGCCGCCCACCGGTCCCGCACCGCCGCCATCGACACGGCGCACGCGTTGCGGGCGACGGCGCGGCGCCTGGTGGCGAGGTGACTTGTCGGCTGGGCCTCGGCCGTCGCGGCCCCTGCTGCGGCGGGTCGCCCTGCCAGGCCACCCGTCCACCGTCAACTGTGCCGCCCGTTCCCGGCCTTCACTGGGCTCCGAGAGGCCGGGACGGGTACGTTCGAAGGTGACCGACGGTGGAACGGAGTGATCGGCCATGCGGTGGAGCGACTACAGCAACGGCGAGCGCATCAAGATCCTGCGGGGCAGGGACGTCAACCAGGCCGCTCTGGCCGAGATGACGGGCCTGTCCATCGCCACCGTCCAGAAGGCCGAGCAGGACAAGCAGCTTTCGCTCAACACGCTCATGCGGATCGCTGACGCACTGGGCGTGGACACGTCGGTCCTCCTGGGGCAGCAGGCCCCGCGTCGGGCCATGGCGCAGTCCGACCGGACGATGTTGCGAGCCCTCTCCCAGGCCGTGCACGACACCGCGGCCGGGATGTTCCCGGAGACCGCCGCCGAGAGCGACGAGCGCGCCCTCCGGACGGCCATCGGCAAGTGCTGGGACCTCTACTGGCAGGGGCACTACACCAAGGCCGGGGCGCTGGTGGTGCCGGTTCTCGCCGAGGCCGCCGTTCACCTCCGCGAACGTCCCACCGGCGGACAGGGCACCGCGTGGGGACTCCTCGCCGACGCCTACAGGTTGGCGGCGTACGTCGCGAACCTGATGGGGGCGCGCGACCTCGCCTACGCGGCGATCGGCCAGGCGCAGGCGGCCGCGGAGCGGTCGGACGACGAGCTGCAGCCCGCCCTCGTCAGGTCCGGCCGCGCCTGGGTGTACCTGCGCGACGCGCGGTTGGAGGACGCGCTGCGCCTGGCGGAGAAGGCGGCGGTGGACATCGAGCCGCGGTTCTCGCGAGCGACCCCGGCCCAGTTGACCGTCTACGGCTCGCACATCAATTTCGCGGCGGTCGTGGCGAGCCGCATGCAGAAGAAGGACGTGGTCAAGGGCTTCCTGTCCCTCGCGACCGCGACGGGCGCCCGGCTGGGCACCGAACACCGCGCCCACGGAACCCTGTTCGGTCCGGTCACGGCGGACACGCAGGCGGTCGGCATCGCCGTGGCGCTCGGGCAGGCCGGCAAGGCCCTGGAGCTGATCCGGGGCATCCCGGAGAACAGCCTGAACACCCTCACCGAGGCCGCGCGCAACCGCTTCGCGATGGACAAGGCCATGGCCCAGGCCGACGCCCGGCTGTGGGACGCCTCCCTCGACACGTTGGAGAAGGCCCTGATCCAAGCCCCCGTGTGGGCCCGCCACCAAGCGCTGCCCAGCGTGATCGTGCAGAAGGTCGGACGGGCGTCGACAGCCCGCGTCCGCCGGGTGTCGGCGCTGATCGGGGTGCGCCCGGGCGTCGAGTCCCACCCGTCCTCGGCGACGGCCAAGGCCGCTCCGTAGCGCCGCTACGGTCGCGGGTGGACCCATCCTTCGTCCCTCGACCGCACGTCGCGCAGTGGCCACGTCCGCCGCTGTCCCAGCTCGCCCTTTCCATCCACCCCAGCCGCTCGGGGCACGAGGCCGACCCCGCAATGCCTACCATCGGGTGGTAAGTCACCAAGCTCTCCGATCTCTTGGGGTGGCCATGGCCAGTTGGGCGGATCTCACGACCGGCAAGCGCATCAAGGCCCTGCGCGGCTCCGACATGACGCAACAGGGCCTCGCCGAGGCGGCCGGCGTCTCCGTTGCCCTGGTGCAGAAGGCGGAGCAGGACAAAGGGGACCTCTCCGTGGGGTCCCTGCTGAAGTTCGCCGCCGCGCTCCGCACGGATGTGTCCGTGATCCTCGGTCAGCAGGCGCCGCGGCACGGCATGAACCGCGAGGACCGCACGGCGCTGCGACGCCTTTCGGACGCCGTCCACGAAAGTGCGCTGGGAGACTGGGAGGCGATCGAGGACCCGAGCAGCATCGCGGAACTCGCCCACGCTCGGGACGAGGCATGGGCCGCGTACTGGGCCGGCGACAACATCCACGTCAGCACACTCGCCGCCAAGGTGCTCCTGGAGGGGCACACCCGCTACGCGACCGCGACGGAAGCCGAGCGCGAGCGGCTCGGGGCGATCCTGGCGAGTACCTACCGCGTGGCCGCGTCGTGTGCCAACGGGTTCGGGCAGCGTGATCTCGCCCTGGGGGCGCTGGTCTCGGCGAAGCGGTGGGCCACCGCGGCCGACGACCCGGTGCTCCTCGCCCTGCTGGAGTCCACCTTGTCGTGGGTGTACCTCCGCAGCGCCAAGCTCCCACGGGCCATGGCCGTCGCCGAGCGCGCCGCTCTGACGGTGGAGCCCAGGTTCAGCCGCGCGTCGGAACCGGAACTGGTCGCCTACGGCCGGTTGATGATCTCTGCCGCGGTTGCCGCCTCCCGTCATGAGGACGAGGAGTCGGCTCAGAACTACCTGTCACAGGCAACGGCCGCGGCCGCCCGCCTCGGCCGGGACGTGGACCTTTACGGCACGAGCTTCGGGCCGACAGCGGCCAAGGCGGAGGCCGTGGGCGTCCATGTGGCACTGAAGAACTTCGGGCGTGCCCTGAAGCTCGCCACGGAACCCGGGATGCGGGGGCTTCCCCGCAACATGTCCATGGTGGCGAGGAATCGGTACCGGCTCGACGTGGCCCTCGCTCAATGTGCCGCCGGCCTCTACGACCAGGCCGGTGACACGCTCATCGAGGTGGGACTCGAAGCACCCGAGTGGGTACGGCACCAGGCTCTCCCCGGCGTGATCGGGCGCCGCCTGGCGAAGGTGTCCTCGGCGAGGGTCCGCAGCATCAGCGAGCTCATCGGCGTGCCCTTGATCGCGTGACTCATACGGAGCGTACGAGTCACCCTCGGTGACCTTGAGCGGTCGTACGCTTCGTCGGTTCTCCCGCCCCGCCTCTCACAGCAAGATGCGGGCATGCCGGGAAAACAGCGTGGCGAACCGCACCACACCCCCGCAGGAAACCGTTCGGCGCGCGACCGTGAGCGTCGTCGCCGCCTACTGGACATAGCCTCCGGCTTCGAGTCGTCCGTCGAGCAGTTCCCTTGCGTGATCTACGTCCACGCGGCGACCGCGGGCGATTTGCCACTTGCTCTCCAGGAGTGCCGAGACTGCGCCTACGCCCTCGGCTGGCACGTCGTCGGCACGATCGCCTGGGCCGGCGAGCGGTGCCGGTCCGCGGAGCGCGGGAACCTCGACCGAGCCATCGACTACTTCTCAAAAGGCCGGGCCAAGGCTCTCCTGACGGTGCACCCCGCCATGTTGCCCCGCTCGGAAGACCAGTACCGCGCCTTCGTCACCGCGATCGAGGCCCACAACGGCTTCGTGCACTTCAGAAAACCGGCGACGGAAGCTCGGTCGGCCGAGAGGAGCGACGGACAGTGGTGAGATACGGCAACTGGGCCACCGACACCCGCGACGGCCGACTCGGCCAAGTGGTGCGCCAGAAGTCCACGTACATCGTGCTGTCTTCGCCGGACGGCGGGAGCGAATGGGACTGCCCGTTCGATGACCACCGCATCGCGACCGTGCGGGAGCTCAAGGACGCCGGCCTCTGGGAGCGGCGATGAGTGCCGGCCCGAAGAAGCCGCGTTCCCGCCTCACGCTGCGCGTCTCCCGGGACGGTGGGCGGACGTACGGGATCACGGTCACGCATCTGCCCCAGGCCGACCGCCCGCCGGACTCACCGCTCCGCTTTCCGCCGTGCTCCTGTCCCACCTGCCACCCGAGGAACCGATGAATGACCCTTCCCACCCCATCCACTTGCCGCACAGCAGCGGCTCGCGCCCGCCCACGACACCACCGTGTCCGCCCTGCGACGTCCAGGAGGGCGAACTCCGCGCCCTGGAGGTGGAGCTGCGAGCGGCCGAGCGCCGCGAGGACGGCAGCCGCGTCGCGCTCCTCCGGCACGAGCACGATGAGCGGCTGGAAGCCCTGCGGCGCCACCGTGACGGTCATGCGCGACGAGCCGCGACCTGAGGGGCCGTCAGCTCTCGGCGGGTTCCGAGGGGAAGTCGGCGCCGAGCGTCACCTCACGCCAGCCGTCGAAGTCCTTTTTGAGGGCGTCGAGCTTGGCGGTGGCGATGTCGTACGCGGCCTTGCCGAGCAGTAGGCGCAGCGGCGGGTTTTCGGCCGTGACGGCGTCGATGACGGCCCGGGCGGCGCGGGCGGGGTCTCCGGGCTGGTGGCCGTAGGTGGAGAGGGTGCCGGTGCGCCGGGTGCCCGCGGTGGGGGCGTAGTCGTCGATGACCGCGGCGGACTGGCGCATGGAGGGGCCTGACCAGTTGGTGCGGAACGCGGCGGGTTCGACGATCGTCACGCCGATGCCCAGGGGGGCGACCTCGGCGGCGAGGGACTCCGAAAGACCTTCCACGGCGAACTTGGTCGCGTGGTAGTAGCCGGTGGCGCCGAAGCCGGCGAGGCCGCCGAGGGAGGACATGTTCACGATGTGGCCCGAGCGGCGGGCCCGCATGCCGGGCAGGACGGCCTTGGTGACGTCGACCAGGCCGAAGACGTTGGTGTCGAACAAGGCGCGCACCTCGTCGTCCTCGCCCTCCTCGACGGCGGCGAGGTACCCGTAACCGGCGTTGTTGACGAGGACGTCGATCCGTCCGAAGGCTTCCTGTGCCCGGTCGACGGCCCGCGCGATCTGTCCGGCGTCGGTGACGTCCAGCGGCAGGGCGAGGGCGCGTTCGCCGTGTCCGGCGATCACGTCGGCGACCTTCTCGGGGTCCCGGGCGGTGACCACGGCGCGCCACCCTCGTTCCAGCACGGCGTGGGCGAGTGCCCGGCCCAGGCCGGAGGAGCAGCCGGTGATGAACCACACGGGAGAGTCGACAGGGGAGTCAGAGGTGTTCATGCGGGATGTGCCCTTCGTCTTGGACGGTGTCGTGAACGTTCCGGTTGTCGGTGGGGGCGAGGTCGCCCAGCAGGGTCAGCGACCGGTCGGCGGCGCTGCCGGGCTCGGCCCGGTAGACCACCAGGTGCTGGCCGGGGGCGCTGTTGACGGAGAAGGTCTCGAAGTCCAGGGTGAGATCGCCGACCAGCGGGTGCCGGAACCGCTTGGCGGAGGCCGTCTTGGCCCGTACCTCGTGGCGCGCCCACATGCGGGCGAAATCGTCGCTGCACACGCACAGTTCGCCGACGAGTTCGCGCAGCCGCTGATCGTCCGGGGCGGGGTTCGCGGCGCGCAGCGCGGCCACGCAGCCCTGCGCCACCACGGCCCAGTCGCGGTAGAAGTCCCGCGCGGCCGGGTTCAGGAACATGGCGGTGATCAGGCTGTTCTCGCCGTCGAGCCAGGAGAACAGCGCTTCGCCGAGGGGGTTGACGGCCAGCAGGTCGAGGTAACGGCCGTAGACCAGGGCCGGGGTGTCCGGCCAGGCGTCCAGCAAGGACACCAGTTGCGGACCGGCGTACTCCCGAACGGACCGGGGACGCGGGCGCGGTGGCGGATCGACCATGGCGCGCAGGTAAGCCGTCTCCTCCTCCTTCAGCAGGAGCGCGGCCGCCAGGGCCCGCAGCACCTGGGACGAGGGGTTGCGCTCGCGTCCCTGTTCCAGCCGCACGTAGTAGTCGGTGCTCACCCCCGCGAGGACGGCCACCTCCTCACGGCGCAGGCCGGGGGTGCGACGCGCGCCCGAAGGCATCCCGTGGTCCTCGGGACGCACCAGCGCACGCCGGGCCCGCAGGAATTCACTCAGCCGGTTGTCGTTCATACCGACCAACGTACGGGCCGGCAGCGTGAGAAGGGTGGCCCTGCCACACCCACCCGGAGGGCCGGGTCAGGGGATCGCCGCGGTGAAGCAAGGGGTCGCCGCCGGGAAGCGGACGGTCGAGGCGCCGCGCGGTACACGAGGCGCGGCCGCACACGTGACGGTGCGGCCGGCGCCCGGGGTACGACTCGCGGGCCCCGGCCGCCGGCCGTCGGCTCAGCGGCCCGGGTCGGCCGCGCCCGCGAAGCGCCGCACGGTCCGGTTCGGGGCCGGCCCGGCCCTGCGGGGCCTGGGCGCGGGCTCCGGCAGGCGGGCCAGCCTCCCGCTGATCATCGACGCCGCACGGCTCACGGCGTCGGACAGCGGGGGGATCAGCTTCGCGTCCAGGGCGGTCACCGCGACGGCCGCCACCACTTCGCCGGACGCCGAGTGCACCGGAGCCGCCACGCACGACAGCGACTCCACGCACTGCTCGTAGTCGAACGCGACCCCCCGCTCCCGGACCCTCGCGGCCTCACGCGCCCAAGCGGCCTCCGTCCACCCCGCGGGCGGCTCCGGCACCGGGGCGGCCGCCGCCAGGACCAATTCGGCCGCGCTGCCGGGTGGCAGGACGACCCCGGAGCGCAGCGGCAAGACCTCGTCCACCTCGCCCCGCATGCCCCCGACGACCATGATGTGCCCGGCTTCGGGCACTGACAGGCTCAGGCTCACCTCCCCGCTGACCGCCGCGAGTTCCCGCAACGGCTGGGCCGCGGCGGCCCGCAGCGCGCGCGCCGGATGCCAGGCCTGCCCGAGCCGGAACGTCCGCGGGCCCAGCCGGTAGCGGCCTTCGTGACTCTGCACCGCGCCCAGTGCGACCAGCTGCCCGAGCAGCCGGTGGGCGGTGGCCTTCGGCAGCGCTGCGTCGCTGGCCAGCCGGGTCAGCCCCACCTCGTCGTCGTGCGCGAGTACCTCCATGAGTGCGAACGCGCCTTCCAGCACGCCGCGTCCCTCGGCGCCGGATCTCGCCATGAGGGTCCCCCTCTCATGCCGGGCCGTCGATCGGACGGCCCCATTCCCCCGTCAGAACCCTTCGCCTTGGTGGTCGGCGACGAGGCACGCGGCCCGTCCGGCCTGGCGGGCGGACCCATGAGACAGCCGGGGCGACGCGCTGCGGCGCCACAGCTGGTATGGGCCGTCGTTCCAGTCCGGGAGGTGCACATCCTTGTTCCAGTCACTGTCCGGGCAGCGCTGTGTCGCCTCGTTCTCGAACACCGGCAGCCGTGAACCTACTTCAGCCTCTGCTCGATGAACAGTAAACGCCTGCACAGTGACGCCACCGCCGGTGACGAAGTGCACAGCGAGCCGGGAGCCGCCCCGGCGGATCGCTCCCCTGCCGCCCCCGGTCCGTTGAGTGGACCCGATCATTGCCCGTGCGAGGTGGCCGCGCCACTGTGTCTCTCGTCAAGGGACGGAACGCCGGCACTCCCGCGGGAGTCGGGCCGACGTCCACGCACAGCGAACAGGGGAGGCACCAATGAGCGCCATCAAGACGAGCGCGAAGCAGTTCAAGTACGTCATCGGTGCGATGACGGCTGTCTTCTTCGGCACCTGCTCGGCCAGCTGACGTGAACCCCGGGGTGGGGGCGGCGAGCCGCCCCCACCCCTTCGTCCTGTTCGAGGTGCGAGGGAGGCATCAGTGCTGGAGACGGCTGTCCGGCAGGTGCGGGTGGCCACGGCCATGGTGTTCGGCCGGCGGCTGAACGTACGGGCCGTGGAGCGGCTGGTCGCCGACGCGCTCGTCACGCTGGAGGAGTTCGGCTCGCTCGGCGACGACGTCGACGAACTGGCCGACGGACCGTTCACCGATCCGGCCGAGCGCCGTGACCTGCAGAACCGGGCGCTCCAGCGCACGGTGCGCAGGCTCGCCGCACGCTCGCCCTTCTACCGGGAACGGCTCGCCGGAGTGGACCCGGCCGGGATCACGACCGAGACCCTCACCCGCGTCCCGGTGACCCGCAAGGCCGACCTGATCGCCCGCCCCGCCGACTTCCTCTGCGGCGATCCGTACCTGGTGACGCAGACCACCGGCACCACCGGGGCACCGGTGCAGATCTGGCTCTCGCGCTACGAGATGGAGCTGTGGCCCGCCCTGATCGCGCTGTCCCTGGTGCTCCGCGGCGACCTCGGTCCCGGCGACCGGATGCAGATCAACCTCAGCTCGCGGGCGACCGCCGCCGTACAGGAGGACGTCGAGGTGTGCCGCCTCGCCAACGCCGCCTGTCACGTCGTGGGACAGGTCCCGCCCGAGGAGTCCGTCGAGCACCTGCTCGGCCGCTCCGGCCCCCGGCCGACGGTGCTCACCGGCAATCCCAGCTACCTCGCCCGCATGGTGCGCGTCGCCCGCGAACGCGGTTACGGGCCTCAGGACTTCGGGCTGCGCGCGGTCTACGCGGGAGGGGAGATGCTGTCCCGCAACCTGGCGGCCGCCTTCCGCGAGACCTTCGGCGCGCGCACCGTCGGCGACTCCTTCGGGATGACCGAGCTGCTGCCCGTCAGCGGCCGCACCTGTACCCACCACCACCTGCACCTCGACCCCAACATGGGGTACACGGAGGTCCTCGACCTGGAGACGGGCGAGCCCGCCGGGCCCGGCCGCCTCGGCGAGCTGACGGTCACCCCGTACTTCCCCTACCGCGAATGCATGCCCGTCCTGCGGTACAACACCGGCGACCTGGTCCGCACTCTGGACGGCGAGCCCACCTGCGAACTCGCCTCGGTCCCCGCCGTGTCCCACATCCTCGGCAAGGCCGGACGGCTGTACCGCACCGCCGACGCCGTCGTCACCCCGCGCGACATCGTGGAGGCCCTGGACGGCACCCCCGGCCTGCCGTGGCCGCTGCGCCACCGGGCCGAGGTCACCGCCCGGGGCCGGCTGCACGTGGAGGTCGTCTCCAAGGAACTCGGCCCGGCCGACGTGACCGAACGGCTGCGGGCCGAGGGCATCGACGCCGACGCCACCGTCCTGCCGCTGGACGACGCGGAAGCGGCGCTGCGCTTCCCGCTCCGCTGCGACCTGCTGGAGCACACCTTCACCCGGAGCCACGCATGACGGTCTTCTTCCAACTCGCGGTCGGCTGCGCCCTGGCGCTCGCGGTGTGCGTCGGCGCCGTCGGCTACTTCCGCACCGTCCGCACCGCCCGGCCGCCGATCGGCGTCTTCAACGGCGCCGACATCTTCGTGATGATGGGCTTCGTCCTGGCGCTGCCGTACCTCTACCTGGCGCTGCCCGGCGCGGTCCTGCCGGTGGTGCTCGCGCTGGCCTTCGCGGGCGGGCTGTCCGTCGGCTACCAGCCCGTCATCGGCGACGGAAGGCTGCGCTGGACGCTGATCGCCACGCTGATCGCGGCCGTGCTCGGCGCCCACCTCGCCTTCGGCGACACCGCCGCGCCGTACTGGATCGCCAACAGCTGCGTCGTCGGCCTGGTCGTCGTCTCCGCCACCAACATCAACGTCCAGGGCGGGATGCGGCTGAAGAACGTCGCGTGGTTCCTGCTCGCGCTCACCGCCTACGACGCGTTCTTCGCCTGGGTCGTCCCCCTGACCGAGGAACTCTCCGACGCGATCCAGGGCTACCCCTTCGCCCCCGCGGCCGGGCTGCGCATCGGGGACCTCGGCGCCGTGCTCGGCATGGGCGACCTGCTGGCCTACGCCCTCTTCACCACCGCCGCCTACAAGGCGTACGGGAAGGCGGGGCTGCGCACCGGCATCGTGCTGGTCGTGCTCTTCGGCGCCGTGGCCCCGGTGGCCGCCCTGCACATCGTCGGCGCGGTCACCGGGCACGCCGCGGCGCTGATCCCCGCCCAGGTGTTCTTCGGCCCGGCCTCCTTCGCCGGCCACCTGCTCTTGCGCCGCCGGGGCCCGGAACGGCGGATGGCCGAACTCGCGTTCCGCCGCGACCGGATCGGAGCCCCGAGGGCGGCGGCCGGTCCGCACCGCGCCCTGGGCGAGGCGGCGCAATGACACGGGTGCGGGGGACGGACGGGGCCGGTGTCGCGGCCGTCCCGACGGCCCGGGTCCGCGGGTGGCGGGCGGCGGCGCGGCTTCTCGGCTGACGCCGGGACGGCAGGCACGTGCGTGCGTGCGTGCGTGCGTGCGAGGCGCGGTCGGCCGGCCGGCCGCTCGGCTACTCCGTCCGGTTCAGGTAGTTGTAGATGGTGAACCGGCTGACCCCCAGCGCCGCCGCGACCTTTTCCACCCCGTGGCGGAGGGTGAAGGCGCCGCGGGATTCCAGGTTGCGGACGATGGACTGCTTGGTTTTGCGGTCGAGTTGCGCCAGGGGGGCGCCGTGGCGGCGTTCGAGGTCTGTGAGGATGCGGTCGAGGGAGTCGGCGAGGTGGGGGAGGCGGACGGCGAGGACCTCGTGGCCCTCCCAGCTGAGGACCACGTCGTCCGGTAGGGCCTCGGCCGGGTCGAGGAGGAGGCCGCCCATCGCCTCCACGAGGGGGGCCACGGCGGCGCGGAAGCGGTCGGCTTCCGGGTGGGAGGGGTCCGGGGAGGAGCCCGGGGCAGGGTTTGGGGCGGGGTTCGCGGAAGAGTTCGGGGAAGGGTTCGTCACGGGCCGGTCCTCGGGGTGCCGTCGGGCGCGTCCAGGACGTTCACCTGGAGCGAGACGCGCGTCGCGCCCGCGCCTATCGAGCGGCGCAGCAGCTCGCCCACGGCGGCGAGGACCGCTTCCGCCCCGCCCTCGGCCGTGTTGCCGAAGGGCCCGACGTCCACGTGGTCGAGGCCGGCGGCCTGGACCACGTCCCGGGCCACGACGGCGTGCGAGGGCGGGCGGTCGAGGTCGAACGGCTCCGTGGTGAATTCCACTCTCAGTCGCACCATGCCGCCACGGTATCCGGCCCGGCGTCTCACTTGGCCGCCGTCCAAGTTCGTACGTTCGGAAGAGGGTTCACTCTGCGTCGGCGGCGCCCGGCCGCCTCTGCCACGCTCGGTGACGGGGTCGGACGACGGGGCGCGCGAGTTCCTCGGCAATTTTCCCGACATCGCAGGCCGGCGTGCCACCAAGTGAGACATGAAAAACATTTGGTGACGTGGATCACATTGCCGCTTCTGTGGCGGTACATCCATCATTGTGTTGGCCAACGATTTAAGGGCGCTCTTTCGGGATCTCGGGCCACACGTCCCGAATGCCCCGCTGGCAGAACGGCAGTTGCCGAAAGGAACCGGCCCGGTCCCCACCGCCGAGGCACCGGCCGAAGAACGACGCGCACCCCCCGTTTCCCCTACCGCGTGCACACGTGATTACGGAGGCAACGAAGTGAGCTCACCCGCGTTATCCACCCGCCCGTCGGCCCCGGACTTCCGTAACCCCCTCGCCCTCTCCCTGCCCGCGCCCGCGCCGACCGTCCTCACCGGACGCCTCGTCCCGGACGACCTCTGGCACCTGGCGAAGGAGGCGATACCGCCCACACCGAAACGGCCGCAGGGTGGCGGGCAGCGCCGGGCCGACGACCGCGAGGTGCTGGCCGCCATCGTGTTCGTGGCGGGTTCCGGCTGCAGTTGGCGCCGGCTGCCCCCCGTGTTCGGCGCCTCCTGGCAGACCGTGCACCGCCGTTTCACCGAATGGAGCGCCGCGGGGCTCTGGGACCTGCTGTGCGCCGCCGCCGAACACCGCGCCGCCGGCGCCCGCGGCGACTGGACGCTCACCGTCTGCCGCCGCATCCGCGCCCGCGCCGCCGCGTCCTCCGGGTCATCGGGCTCGGCGGACTTGCCCGGCTCAGCGGACTTGTCCGGCTCAGCGAGCCCGTCCGGCTCGTCCGGCTCATTCAGCTCCTCCGGCTCATTCAGTTTGTCCGGCTCATCCGGCTCGTTGGTCTCCCCCGCCGTCCCGGCCGTCCGCCCCGTCGGCGCGCCGCCGCCGGACGCCCTCCGGCGCGTGCCGATCGCCGTCGCCGCCACAGCCCCCGCCACGGCCCGCTGAGCCCTTCCCCTCCCTCGGGCCGAGCCACCACCCCCTCGCCGGAAACACCTGTGCCGTTTCCGGCCACTCCCCCGGTTCCTCCCACCCTTTTCGCTTCCAAACGAACGGAATGACGCGCATGCTTCAGCAGCGAGAATCGGTCGCGCTCATCGGAATCGGCTGCCGGTTCCCCGGCGGCATCGACTCCCCGGAATCGTTCTGGAATTTCCTCTCCGGCGGCAAGGTGTCCGTCGAACCCACCCCCGAGGACCGCTGGCGCCCCTACACGAAGATCAGCCCGGAGTTCTCCGAGGCTTTGCGCCGCGCGGACCGGCCGGGCAACTTCATAGGCGACGTCGACGGTTTCGACGCCGAGTTCTTCGGAATCACGCCGCGCGAGGCGGAGTTCATGGACCCGCAGCAGCGCCTCGTCCTCGAAGTGGCGTGGGAGGCGCTGGAGCACGCCGGCATGGCGCCGCGCTCGGTGGCGGGCTCCGACGCCGGCGTCTACATCGGCACCTGCTCCGACGACTACGGGCGGCGGCTGCTGGAGGACCTGCCCCGGATCGAGCCGTGGACGGGCATCGGCGCCCAGCTGACCGGCATCGCCAACCGCGTCTCGCACGTCCTCGACCTGCACGGCCCCAGCTTCGTCCTGGACTCGGCCTGCTCGGCGTCGCTGGTGGCGGTGCACCTGGCCTGCCAGTCGCTGCTCACCGGCGAGACGTCCCTCGCCCTGGCCGGCGGCGTCAACATCATCCTGTCGCCCGCGTACACCCTCACCCTGGAGGCGGCCGGCGCCCTCTCCCCCGACGGCCGCAGCAAGCCGTTCGACGCCGAGGGCGACGGCTACGGGCGCGCCGAGGGCTGCGGTGTCCTGGTGCTCAAGCGGCTGGCGGACGCCGAGCGGGACGGCGACCGGATCCTCGCCGTGATCCGCGGCTCGGCCGTCGCCCAGGACGGCGCGACCAACGGCATCATGGCGCCCAACCCCGACGCCCAGCGCGACCTGCTCCGCCTCGCCTGGCGGCAGGCGGGCCTGGACCCGGCCACCGCCGGCTACATCGAGGCGCACGGCACCGGCACCCGGCTCGGCGACCCGGTCGAGGCGTCCGGCCTGCACGCCGTGTTCGGCAGCGGGCGGCCGGACGGCAAGCCGTGCTGGATCGGCTCGGTGAAGTCCAACATCGGCCACGCCGAACCCGCTTCGGGCGTCGCCGGGATCATCAAGGCCACGCTGATGCTGCGCGAGGCGGAGCTGGCGGCGACGGTCCTGACCAGCGAGCCGAGCCCCGACATCCCCTGGGACGACTGGGGGCTGCGGCTGGTCACCGAGCACCAGCCGTGGCCGAAGGGCGACACCCCGCGCCGGGCCGGCGTCTCCGGGTACGGGTACGGCGGCACCATCGGGCACATCGTCCTGGAGGAGGCGCCCGCCGCCGCCGAGGAACCCGTCGCCGAGCCGGACGACGCCGTCCGCGCCTACCCCCTCTCGTACCGCTCCCGCGCCGGGATCACCGCCTACGCCGCCCGCCTCGCCGACTGGCTGGAGCAGCACCCGGGCACCCCGCTCTCCGCCGTGGGCCACACCCTCGCCACCCGCCGCAGTCACCTGGAGCACCGGGCGACCGTGGTCGCCGACGGGCGCGCCGAACTCGTCTCGCGGCTCCGCGAGTTGGCGGCCGATGAGGCCGGCGAGCAGCAACTCGACGGCGTCGTCACCGGTGCCGTACGACCCGGGGGCGCGACGGACGCCGGAACGGTATGGGTGTTCTCGGGCCATGGCTCGCACTGGGCAGGGATGGGCGCGGAACTGCTGTCCGAGCGCCCCGAGTTCGCGGCCGCCATCGACGCGCTGGAGCCCGTGTTCCGGGAGGAGCTGGGCTTCTCGGCCCGGCAGGCCCTGGTGGACGGCGACTTCGACTCCGTCGACCGCGCCCAGTCCATGATCTTCGCGATGCAGGTGGGCCTCGCCGAGGTGTGGCGGGCGCACGGACACCGGCCGTCGGCCGTGATCGGGCACTCGGTCGGCGAGATCGCCGCGGCCGTGGTGGCCGGGGCGCTGAGCCTGGAGGACGGCGCCCGGCTCAGCGGCCGGCGGTCGGCGCTGCTGCGCCGGGTGGCGGGCAAGGGCGCGATGGCCATGGTCGGCCTGCCCTTCGACGAGGTGGCGGCGCGGCTGTCCGGCAATGAGCGGATCTCCGCCGCCATCGCGTCGTCGCCCCTCTCCTCGGTGGTCTCCGGCGATGCCGAAGCCGTGGCGGAGCTGGTCCGCGACTGGCAGGCCGAGGGCCTGCCGGTACGGAACGTCAACTCCGACGTCGCCTTCCACAGCCGGCACATGCTGGAGCTCACGGACGGCCTGCGCGACGCCCTCCAGGAGCTGGCCCCGCGCACCCCCGAGGTCCCGCTCTACACCACGGCCCTCGCGGACCCCCGCTCCGACGCCCCGCACGACGCCGCGTACTGGGTGGCCAACCTGCGGGAACCGGTCCGGCTCGCGCAGGCGGTGACCGCGGCCCTCGAGGACGGGTACCGCCGCTTCCTGGAGGTCTCGCCGCACCCGGTCGTCTCCCACTCGATCGGCGAGACGCTGGCCCACCTGGACGTCACCGGCGCGCACATCGGGCACAGCCTCCGCCGCGACAAGCCCGAAGTGCGGACGCTGCTCGGCCAGTTGGGCGGGCTGCACGCCCACGGCGCCGAGATCGACTGGTCGCCGCACCACCCGGCCGCACCCCCGGCGGAGCTGCCTCCGGTCGTCTGGCAGCACCGCAGGCACTGGCTCGACGCCGTCCTGCCGGCCGCCGCGGTCGTCTCCCACCAGCACGACATCAGCGGCCACACCCTCCTCGGCGCCCCCGTGGACCTCGCCACCACCAACGGCACCGCGCTGCGGGTGTGGAACACCGTCCTGGACGAGGCCAGCCGCCCCTTCCCCGGCGGGCACTCCCTGCACGGCGCCTCGATCGTCCCCGCCTCGTCGATCATCCACACCTTCCTGGAGGCCGCTCCGGGCGTCGGCGGCAGCAAGGCGCTGTTCGACCTCTCGCTGCGCTTCCCCATCGCCCTCGCCTCGGTACGCGAGGTGCAGGTGGTACGGGAGGGGCTGGAACTGCGGCTCAGCACCCGGGCCGTGGGCGCCAAGGGCGGTCCCGGCAACTGGCTGACGCACACGTCCGGTTCGACCCTGGCCGACAGCGCCGTACCGTTCCCGGACGCCTTCCTGACCGTACGGGCCCCGGAGGACCTGGAGACCGCCGATCCGTCGGTGGTGATCGGCCGGCTGGAGGCGATCGGCGTCGAGGGCATCGCCTGGCCGTGGGAGGTGCGCGAACTCCTCAAGGGCGAGAACGTGCTGCGGGCCGTGATCCACGCCCCCGCCGTACCCGGTGACCAGGTCACCTGGGCGCCGCTGCTGGACGCGGCCCTCGGCGTCGTCCCCGTCATCTACGGCGGGCCGCCCACCGTCCGGATGCCCGCCCACATTCGTGAGGTACGCGTGGTGGGCGAGGCGCCCGAGACCGGTGTGGTGGACATCCGGCTCGTGGACCCGGAGACGGACACCGTCGACATCGTCATCAGCGACGAGAGCGGGCGGCTGTGCGCCTGGCTGCCGGGGACGCGGTTCGGCGCCCTGCGCTCGGAGGCGCCCGCCGGGCGTACGGCGGAGGCGGAGGCCGCGCCGTCCGCCGAGGCGGGCGACGCGGAGACCGTCGACTGGCGCTCGCTGCCCGCCGACGTCCTGGCCGCCCGCGTCGACGAGGAGGTCTGCGGGCGCCTGGCCCGCGAGATGAAGATCCCGGCGGCGGAACTGGACCGCGACCGGCCGCTGACCGACCTGGGCCTGGACTCCGTGATGTCGATGGTCGTCTGCGGCCGGTTGGAGAAGCTGCTGGGGATCCGGCTGCCCGTGACGGTGCTGTGGAACCACCCGACGGCGGGCGGTCTCGCGGCGTACGTGGCCGAGCAGTTGGGCAC
This sequence comes from Streptomyces sp. CA-181903, assembly GCF_050937075.1. Taxonomy (NCBI): domain Bacteria; kingdom Bacillati; phylum Actinomycetota; class Actinomycetes; order Kitasatosporales; family Streptomycetaceae; genus Streptomyces; species Streptomyces sp. CA-181903. The sequence goes on along the minus strand of NZ_JBNJLY010000001.1, from coordinate 6,024,297 downwards.
GGTGGAGGAGGCGGAGGAGGTGGCGGCGTAGGACCTTCGCCCTCTTGGTGACACGGCCGGCCCGTGTGCGACTCGCGTCGCGCGCGGGCCGGCCGGCGTGCGCCCCGCTCGTGCGTCCCGTTCGTGCGTCCCGTTCGTGCGCCCCGACGTAGGCCGACTGTCCGCCCTCCGCCCGCACGACGCCGTTCAGCCGCCGTCCGCGAGCGTCACCGCGCGCCGCGCCAGCCACAGGTCGTACCGCACGCTGGGGGAGCGGAGCAGCGACCGCCCGAGGACCGCCTCGACGCGTGCGAGCCGTTTGCGGGTGGCGGTGGTGGAGAGGGAGAGGGCGGTGGCGGTCGGGCCGAGCCGGCCGTCGTTGCACAGGTAGACGGTCAGGGTGCGGTCGAGTCCGTCCGCGGCGGGCCTCGTCCGGATCGGGCGGAGCTGCTGGTGGGCCCAGGTCACCGCGGCCGGGCGCGTCAGGAGGTCGTCGAGCGAGTGCGCGGTCCCGGTGCTCCGGTGGTCGGGCGGCAGGGCGTCCGCGCGGAGGGCGAGGGACAGGAGGGACTGGTCGGCCAGCCGGTCGAGGTCCAGGTCCAGCAGTTCCCCGATGTGCTTGAGGCGGGCGGACAGCGTGTTCCGGTGGATTTTCAGGTGGGCGGTCGCCTGGGAGGAGAAGGCCAGCCAGGACGCCGCCGTCGCCACCAGGACCCCGCCGTCGGGGTCCTGGGAGCGTTTCGCCGCGTAGCCGCGCAGGGGTGCCAGCACCTCCCGCGCCCAGGTCGCCGCCGCCGCTCCGAGGGCGAGCGCCAGGTCCGGCCGGCCGGCGAACCGGGCGTGCCGGGCGGGCTGCTCGCGGGCCGCCGCGAGGGCGTGGAACGCCTGCGCGTAGCCGGTGGCGGTGTCGCGCAGCGGCAGTTCCTCGCTCGCGCCCACCAGGCAGTCGTCCCGGAGCGCGGTGAAGGTCTCCTCCAGCGCCGGGCCGGCGGCCGGTGCGATCACCAGGACGTGGTCCGTGTAGACCGGGCACCGGACGACCCAGGCGTCCTCGGCCGCCTCGGCGCAGCGGGCCGCGAGGTCGTCGCGTTCCCGGGGCGGGCATTCGACGACGTAGAAGCGGATCACCGAGGGCAGCTGCGGGGACAGCGCGCCGGCGACCTGCCGCGCGGTCGTGACCTGGCCGCTCATCAGCAGGTGCAGTACGGCTTCCCGGTTGCGGCCCTCGGCGCGGACGAGCCGTCGGCGCAGCAGTTCGGCGTGCTCGGCGCGCCAGCACAGGCTCAGGACCGACGCGGCGTCGGCGAGCAGCGCGGACAGCCCGGCCGGCACCGGCCGGGGGGCGACCGCGGCGAGGACCGGCGGGCGGGTGCCGCGCGGGCCGTCCAGGGGGACGAGCAGCACGGTGTGGCCGTCGCCGTCGATGGCCATGGAGCGGAGGCTTCTGGCGGTGAGTTCGTCCAGGCCGCGCCGGATGAGCTCGGCGGCTCCGCCGGCCGGCCCGTCGGCCGGCACCGCGGCCCCGGCGGCGATCAGCCGGACCCAGGCGCCGGTCCGGTCGGCCAGCCAGCGCAGGAGCGACCGGGTGCCGTCCTTGCGCGCCGCGCGCTGCATGGCCAGCACGTCATCGGCGCGCTGTGCGCGCCGGAGCGTCCCCTCGCCACCGGCCATCACCTGCATGTCCATGCCACCCCCCGGCGGCAAAGGGTACAGGGAGAGCCGAATCGAGATCACTACGAGTTTTCCGGATGCGCCGTCAGGACATTCCCCACATTCGGGCCTTGGCACGCGCCGTCAGGACATCCTCCGCACCCGACCTTGGGACGCGCCGTCAGGACATCCTCCGCACCCGGCCTTGGGACGCACCCCCAGTACGCCCGCTCGGACTCATCCTCACGATCCCCCGCCCACGACCTGCCGGGCGGCCGCGAGGGTACGGTCCAGGGCGCGCCGTTCGCCGGCGAGGGCGGCCTTCTCCCGTATGACGACGTCGTTCTGGAGGCGGGTCTCGGCGGCGTGCCAGACCTCGGCCACACTATGGGCCTCGCGGCAGTCGAGGTCGGCGACGGCGGTGTCGATCTCCTTGCGGGTGACGCCCCGGGGGCCGGGGTGGAAGGCGGGGTCGTCGTTGGCCTCCATGGGCGCGCCGTAGCGGAAGCCGCGTTCGCGCATACAGGCGGACCATTGGGCGAAGGCCCGCTTGACGTCGGGTTCCTTCATGGACCGGGGGTAGGAGGCGGTCATGAGCCGGGCCACGAACGGGGACACCCCCTGGTTCGTCGTGCCCAGCGCGCGCTGGGCCTCGCCGCCGCACCCGCCGTCGGGCACGGGCTTGCCGGCGACCACGCCCTTCCGCGCCTCCGTGCCGACGGCGGCCAGCACATCGGCGGGCAGGTGCGTGCCCGACACGACGACGGGGGTGTCCCGGGCCGGGCGGGGAAGCCTGGCCCGGGCGCGCAGCGCGGCGTCGTAGCGGGCCTGCTGGGCGTCGTCGACCTGGTAGCCGCGGCGGACGGTGAGGCCGCGGTCGTGGATGCCGTAGCGCCAGTCCATGACGTTCTTCGGCCCGAGCGGCGGCAGTTCGGGCTCGGGGGTGAGGGTGATGCCGTAGCGGCGGGCGCACTGCCGGGTGAGGGTCTCCTGCGCCCGGCTGATGGTGCGCGCCTGTGCTTCGGTGGGCAGGTAGCGCATCAGCGGCAGGGACCAGGTGGCGGGGTCGTCCGCCGCCCGGCGGTCGGCGGATCCGGGGACGGCGGCGGGGGCCGCGGGGGCCACCGCGGGCCCGTGGTACGTGCCGGAGCAGCCGGCCAGGACGGACAGGATCAGGGCCGTGACGGCGGGCAGGGCGCTGCGGTGACGCGGTCGCATGGTCGGTACCGGACGCCGTCGTCAGCAGGCTTCGAAGTCGATGGACTTGTTGTTGTTGTACGTGGCGGAGAGGTTCATGCCGTTGTTGGGGGCGATCCGGTCGCTGGCGCCCCGGTACCAGGAGTTGTAGAAGACGGTGGCGCAGTAGCCGCGGTACCAGTTGTAGGCCGACGCGGAGTTGTTGCCCACGACCTGGCCCGCGCCCTTGCCCTTGTCGCAGTACCGCAGCGGCACGTCTCCGGCGTCGCCGCCGACGTGCATCACGGTCAGGTCGTGCATCGGGTGGCCGATGTTGGTCCAGGCGCCGCCGTAGCCGGAGTTGAAGTAGAAGCGGAAGCGGAACTCCTCCGACTGGTCGGCGCACCGCTCGGGGTTCTGGTAGGTGGTGTAGTCGTAGTCGCTCCTGCCGGTGGGGTTGCCCTCGGCGCCGGCGGTGCCGATGCCGCCGAGGGTGGCGGCGGTGAGCAGGCCGGCGAGCGTCATCGAGCGGAGCCGGTGGCGGCGTGCGGCGGTGGAGACGAGCATGCGGGTTTCTCCTCGTCGGGAAAGTCGCGGAAAGTCACGGTCAGTCGAGGCAAGGCGGGGGACGTCGAAGGACGCCCGGCGAGGCGTCGGTTGCCGGTGTGCACGGTGTGACCACGGACCACGGACCGCGCGACCGCGCGACCGCCGACCGCCGACCGCCGACCGCCGACCGCCGACCGCCGACCGCCGACCGGAAAGCTACGACACCGGCCCGGCGGCACCCAGGTTCCGAACGCACAGTGAAGCCGCGGTTCCGGTGCCTCGGCGCACAGTGAGCGGCGGCGCCGCCGTACGGGCCGGACGCCGCCCCGTCCACCCCCGCCCCGGAACTCCCGCGTCGCTGTGCGGGACCGCACCGGAACCGCCGGTTCACTGTGCATTCGGAACCTAGGTGTCTCCCGGGCGGTGCCCTAGCTTTCTGAACGGCGGTCGGCCGGGGAGGCGGACCCCCTTCGGCCATGGACCGCGAGGGGAACTCCGCCGTCGGGGGCGGTGGGCGGCGCTCGAGGCGCCGTCGACGACCGCTCGTCCGCGCGGGGCGGGGGCTGTCGGAACCGGCCGCCGCCCCGCGCGCTCCCGACGCCGCCCGCTCTCCGGCGCCACCGCCGAACCACCCACCGACCGCCCGCCCTTGGGGACGTGGCGGGTCGACCCGTGCCCCGGCGCGGAACACCACCCCACGAGAAACAGGAAGCCCTTTTGAGATCCAGCGTGAGATCCGGCTCGAGATCCGGCTTGAGGCCCGGCTCGGGACCCGGACGACGAACCCGCGCGCCCCTGGCCGCGGTCATGGCCTGCGCCGCCCTGCTCGGCGGACTCGTCCAGGCGGCGCCCGCCGTCGCGGCGCCGCAGGCGGCCTCCGGCCCCGGCGGCGGCACCCCCGCCGAACCGGCGCCGCCCGGGCGCGTCACTAACCCCGACAGCACCCTCGGCAAGGACTGGAAGAGCAGCGGGGACCGGGCCGTGACCGCGGCCGCCGACACCGGCGGGCTGAGGATCCTGGTCGCCGACAGCGGCGAGGCGTACGAGTGGAGGGCCGCCGCCGTCCTCGCCGAGCCGGGCCTGTCCCAGGACACCTGGATCGGCAACCAGTGCGTCATGGACCCGGACCACGTCGCCGCCGTCTACGCGCCGCGCACCTTCACCAACAAGCCCGACCTGATGCAGGGCGGCGCGTTCGCCGCGATCGTCGACGTCACGACCGGCGCGGTGAAGAAGCTGCCGTTCACCGTCTCCCTCGCCTCGTTCGACCCGTCCTGCAACACGCAGACGCGCACGGCCGCGTTCACCGCCTTCCGTGACATGAACGATCCGCGCAGGACGCGGACCCGGGTGGTGACCGTCGACGCGTCCGGGAAGTCCGTGGGCGAGGCGGCCGCGCAGGGCGAGTTCACCGGTGCCGTCCCGGTCGAGGACGGGGCCGTGGCCGCGAGCGGACGCGACCTGGTGCACCTCGACCGCTCGGGAAAGGTCAAGCGCCTCGCCACCGGCGACAGCGTCCCGTTCGACATCCGCCCCGCGAAGGGCGGGAGGATCGGCTTCGTCGACCGCAAGGACGCCCGGACCGCGCGGGCGAAGGTGTGGCACGGGAACGGCGAGCCGGCCGTGGTCGCCTCCGGGAAGCTCGGGGACATCGGGCTCGCACAGGGCGACGAGGGCCGGGTGTTCCTCACCGGCAGCCCCAAGGGCGCCCCGAAGGTGGCGGGAACCGGTGTCACCCGGATCGACGCCCCCGCGGGCAAGGACGTCTCGACCCGCGGCCGCCTCGCCGTCGACCCGGTGCTCACTCCCGGCGTCCGTGCCGGACTGACCCGCATCAAGGACGCGGGCAAGGGGTTCACCAAGGCGGAGCCCGATCCCGGGCGGAGCACCGCGCGGTCCCCCGAGTCCTCGGCCGCGGCGGCACCGCTGACGGTCACCAGCACGGCCACCGCCACCGGGAAGAAGCTCAGCCAGACGGTCGCCGACGCGACGGTGCCGGGCGGTAAGTCCCCGGGCGGCAAGACCCCGTCCCCCGCCCTTCCCGCACGCGACGGCGCGTCCGCCGAGGGCAAGGCCACCACCGGCAAGCCCGCCCGGCGGTCGCTCACGGCCGGGGACGACCCCGACCCGGCGACGGACCCCCGGGACACCGACCGCGTCTGCGCCGTCTCCCGCAACGACATCGGCGCGCGGGCGCTGCAGCCGACGCCCAACCAGGTCGAGTGGGCCGTCGACATGGCCGTCCGCGGCCAACTGCGCGGCAAGTACCTCCGCCAGGGCGGATACCGCGACCAGGCCGGGCTGGGCACGATCGACCCGCAGGGCCTGTTCCCGCCCCCGACGCTGAACGGCGGCGGGCGCATCCCGGCCAACGTGATGCTCGGCATCATGGCGCAGGAGTCCAACCTGTGGCAGGCCGAGGGCGGTGCGATCCCCGGCCAGATGGGCAACCCGCTCGCGGCCGTGGACGGCTACTACGGCCACAAGATCGTCAAGGACGACCCGGCCTCCTACTGGCAGATCCACTGGGACAAGTCCGACTGCGGGTACGGCGTGGGGCAGGTCACCGACGGCATGCGCCTCGCGGGCTTCGAGAAGGACAAGGAGAAGAGCCTTTCCCCGGCCCTGCAGAAGCTCGTCGCGATCGACTACGCCACCAACGTCGCGGCCTCGATGAAGATCCTCGCCGACAAGTGGAACGAGGTGCACACCGACGGGCAGAAGATCACCGTCAACAACGACGACCCGTCCCGGGTGGAGAACTGGTTCACCGCGGTCTGGAACTACAACCTCGGCTTCAACCCGCCGTCGGAGGCGGGCAAGAACGGCGGGCACTGGGGGCTGGGCTGGTACAACAACCCGGCCAACCCGCTCTACGCCAAGAGCTGGGGCCACCCGTTCATGGACACCGACGTGGACGGCTCCTCGGCCGTCAAGGACGCCGCCCACCCGCAGGACTGGCCGTACGAGGAGAAGGTGATGGGCTGGGCCGCCTGGTCCATCGACACCGGCTTCTCCTACACCTCCGACGGCCGTCAGCAGAGGGCGGGCGAATCCCAGTTCTCCACGGCCGGCTACCGGCCCGCGTGGTGGAAGAAGCCCGAATACCGCAGCCGGGTCACCCCGCCGCTGGAGGCGTTCTGCAACTCCACCAACGGGTGTGACCCGAACGTCCCGCCGAAGTGCCCCGACGAGGCTTGCTACCGGCAGTTCTGGTGGAACCAGCCCAATGTGACGTGGAAGCCCGACTGTGCCGACACGTGCGGTATCGAGTCCATCAAGTACGAGTCGCTGGTCCCGGAGCCCGGAAGTGGCCGCGATCTGCAGTACGGCACCCCGGTGTGCACCGGCGCCATGCCGGACGCGAAGGTCGTGGCGGCGGTCCCTGACGGGACGGAGACCTGGACCAAGTGTGGCAAGGTCAAGTCGGCGGGCACCTTCCAGTTCCGCTTCAACGGCAGCCCCGGCGACGGCGTCGGCCATCAGTACGGGGACCGGAAGAACTACCAGGGCAAGGCGGACCTGCATTCGGACAGCAGCGGCTACGTCGGGCACTCCTGGTACGCGCACACCCGCAACGCGGCCCACGGCGGCGGCAACGACGGCCCGCTGACCATCACCGGCGTCTGGAGCCTCCAGCAGAAGCTCGGCTGGGCCCGGGTCCGCGTCTATCTCCCCGACACGGGCGCGCAGACGAAGCACGCGCTTTACACCGTCCTCAACACCGACAGCACCAGCCCCGACCGGTACGTGGCGCAGCGCGCCGGCCGCTGGGTGAGCCTGGGCGTGTTCCACTTCACCGGACAGCCGATGGTGGCGCTCTCGAACGCCACCAAGGACGGCACGGCCGACGAGGACATCGCCTGGGACACGATCGAGTTCCAGGAACTCCCGCGCAAGCCCCAGGACTCGGTCGTCGCGATGGGCGACTCGTTCTCCTCGGGCGAGGGAGCGTCGGACGGCGACGCGGACTACTACCCCGAGTCCAACTACCGCAACAACGACCCGAAGCAGCGCGACGCCTGCCACCGGTCCCGCAAGGCGTGGTCACGCCAGGCGACGCTGCCCTGGACGACGAAGAGCGTCGGCGACCTGGACGACTCGCAGGACCCGAACATGGACTACCACCTGATCGCGTGCTCGGGCGCCCGCACCTACAACGTGCGGCATGACGGCGTGTACAACTCGGACGGCGGCGAGATGCCGCAGATGGACAAGGGGTACCTGGACAACAACACGACCCTGGTCACGATCTCCATCGGCGGGAACGACTCGCGGTTCGCCTACATCGTCGAGGAGTGCATGAAGGCGGTCGGCGACGGCAACTGCAAGGGCAAGGAGTTCGGCAAGCTCGACAGGGACGACAAGGCGAACAAGGACCTCAGCCCCCAGGACAAGGACTACATCGGCAGCCGGGACGCGGAATTCCTGGGGAAGCCCATGGAGGAGGCGGTGCCGGGCATCATCGACCGGATCGTCCGTCCGGACATCGAGAAGACCCTGCTGGAGATCCATGACAGGGCTCCGAACGCGAAGATCGTCCTCATGGGGTACCCCCCGCTGTTCTCCGACAACGGCTCGTGCCTGAACAAGGGCATCCCCGGCCTGCCCGGGATCGGCCTTTCCGAGGCGTCCGCCGCCTGGCTCAACAGCGTCGCCCCCACTCTGACGGCGGCGATGAAGAAGGCGACCACCGACGCGGTCAACCAGGGCGCCCAGGTGGTGTTCTCCGACCCGACGGAGGACTTCGCGGGCAAGGCGGTGTGCGGCGATCCGGAGCAGATCCACGCCGTCGTCACGAAGCTCACGAAATCCGACAAGCCGGTGGTGCCCGGGGTACCCGTGGGGCTGTCCGCCCAGTCCTTCCACCCGAAGATCGGGGGCGCCCGCCTGTACGCGGATGCCCTTGAGAAGTCGTTGCAGAGCAAGCAGCCGTAACGGCCGCTGACGGTACCGCCGCGGGGCAGCCCTCCCTTACGGGGGCTGCCCCGCGGCTTCTTGACAGGCCGACGAGAATCCGGCACCTTCGTTTCCGTCAAGTGGATTCTATATTCCACGATACGAAAGCAGGTGTTGCCTCATGGCGGCTCCCGACGAGCGGCGCCCCGCCGCCAACCTCTCCCTCCTCTACGGCGGCCTCCCGCTCCTGGAACGCCCCGCCGCCGCGGCCGCCGCCGGGTTCACCGCCGTCGAGCTCTGGTGGCCGTGGCCGGACGAGCCGTGCCCGCCGCGCTCCGAACTCCAAGCACTTCGAGCCGCGTTGACGTCGGCCGGCACCCGGCTCGTGGGGCTCAACTTCTACGCGGGCCGGCTGCCCGGACCCGACCGGGGGGCGCTGTCCCTGCCCGGCCCGGAGTCGGAGCGGTTCCGCGCCAACATCGACGTCGCCGCCGACTTCGCCGGGTCGCTGGGCTGTACGGGCCTCAACGCCCTCTACGGCAACCGCCTGCCGGACACGGACCCGGCCGCTCAGGACGCGCTCGCCCTGGACAACCTCGTCCTCGCGGCGCGCGCGGCGCACCGGGTCGGTGCGGATCTGCTGATCGAGGCGCTCAACTCCACCGAATCTCCGGACTATCCGCTCGTGACGGCCGAAGCGGCCATCGCCGTCGTGGAGCGGGTCAATGCCGTGACCGGGCTGGGGAACGCGAAGTTCCTGATGGATCTGTACCACTTGGCGATGGGCGGTGCGGATCTGGACGCCGTCATCGACCGGTACGGGGGCTCGGCCGGGCATGTGCAGTTCGCGGACTGGCCGGGGCGGGGGGCGCCTGGGACGGGGCGCTTGGATTTCGACGCGCTGGTCGCGCGGCTTCGCAAGGCGGGTTACGGCGGCTGGGTCGCGCTGGAGCACCGACCGTAGGGGTTCGCCCCGGCCGCGCCCCTGGGTTCAGCCCATCCGGCGTCTGAGGACACCGCGCGGAGCGCGGTTCCGGGGTCCGGGGCGCAGCCCCGGGAATCGGCGAAGGGGCGGGACCGGGGCACATCCCACAACCGAAGGGAACCACACGTGCGCATCGCCTGGATCGGCCTCGGAATCATGGGCTCCCCCATGGCCCACAACCTCCTCAAAGCTCACCACCCCCTCACCGCTCACACCCTCGAACAGCACAAACTCGACCACCTCGCCGCCCACGGCGGCACCCCCGCCTCCTCCGTCGCGGAGGCCGTCCGGGACGCCGACGTCGTCATCACCATGCTCCCGGCGGACGCCGAGGTGACGGCCGTCGCCCTCGGCGAGGACGGCGTCTTCGAACACGCCCGCCCCGGAGCACTGTTCATCGACATGTCGACGGTGACGCCGAGCACGGCCGTCACCCTGGCCCGGGAAGGCGCCGACCGTGGCCTGCGCGTCCTGGACGCCCCCGTGTCCGGCGGGGAAGCGGGCGCCGTCGAGGGCACTCTGTCGATCATGGCCGGCGGGGAGCGCGCGGACTTCGAGGCGGCGCGGCCGCTGTTCGACGTCCTCGGGTCGACGGCCGCGCTGTGCGGGCCGCACGGCGCGGGCCAGACCGTCAAGGCGGCGAACCAGCTGATCGTCGCGGCGACGCTGCAAGCCTGCGCCGAGGCCGTCGTCTTCCTCGAACGGTCCGGAGTGGAGCCGGCCGTCGCGCTGGACGTGCTGAACGGCGGGCTCGCCGGCTCGGCCGTCCTCGACCGGAAGAGGCACGCCTTCCTCACCCGGGACTTCACCCCCGGCTTCCGGATCGACCTGCACCACAAGGACATGGGGATCGTCACCGCCGCCGCCCGGGAGGCGGGCGTCGCCCTCCCGCTGTGCGGGCTGGTCGCCCAACTGGTCGCGGCGGTACGTGCACAGGGCGACGGCGGGCTCGACCACTCGGCCCTGCTGCGCGGTGTGGAGAGGATGTCGGCGTCATGAGCGGAATCACCGTGCCCAGGATCCCCGCGATGCGCGCGGTGGTGCACATCCTCAAGGACGAGGGCGTCGACATCGTCTTCGGCTGCCCCGGCGCCGCCATCCTCCCGCTGTACCAGGCGCTGGAGGCGGACGGCGGCGTCGAGCACCTCGTCGTCCGGCACGAGGAGGCCGCGGCGCACATGGCCGACGGCTGGGCCCGCACCAACGGGCGGGTCGGCGTGGCCCTGGCGACCTCGGGCCCGGGCGCCACCAACCTGGTCACCGGCCTCTACACGGCGCACGCGGACTCGGTCCCGATGGTCTGCGTCACCGGCCAGGCGGTCTCCGGCAAGCTGCACCAGGAGGCGTTCCAGGCGGTGGACATCGTGGCGGTGGCCCGGCCGGTCACCAAGTGGGCCGTGCAGGTCAAGGAGGCGGCGCAGTTGCCGTGGGTGTTCCGCGAGGCGTTCCGCACGGCCCGCGAGGGCCGGCCGGGGCCGGTGCTCGTCGACATCCCGCTGGACGTGGCCCGGCACGAGATCGCGTACGCGCCCGGGACCGACGCCCGGCTGCCCGTCCGCCCCTGCCCGCCGCACGGGCCGTCCGTCGAGGCCGCCCTCGATCTGCTGCTCGCGGCGGAACGGCCGCTCGTGCTGGCCGGCGGCGGGGTCGTCACCGCGGGCGCGGCAGCGGAACTGCGGGCGCTGGTCGAGGAGCTGCGGCTGCCGTTCCAGGTGACGCTGATGGGCAAGGGCGTCATCGAGGACGACCACGAGCTCAACATGGGCACCACCGGCATCCAGACGTCCCAGCGGTACGCCAACGCCTCGTTCCTGGAGGCCGACTTCGTGCTCGCCGTCGGCGCCCGCTTCGGCGACCGCCACACCGGCGCCGACCTCTCCGTCTACCGGGGGACGCGCACGTTCGTGCAGGTGGACGTCGAGCCGACCCAGCTGGGGCGGGTGGTCGCGCCGGAGCTGGGGATCGTCTCCGACGCGCGCGCCTTCCTCGCCGCGCTCCTGGCCGCCGTCCGGGCCCGGCCCGCCCGGCCGCGCATCGGGCCCTGGCGGGCCCGGTGCGCCGAGCTGAAGCGGACCCTCGTCCGCCGCGAGGACTTCGACACCGTGCCCGTCAAGGCGCCCCGGGTCTACAAGGAGATCAACGAGGTCTTCGGGGCGGACACGTACTTCGTCACCGCCATCGGCCTCTACCAGATCTGGGGCGGCCAGCACCAGAAGGCTCACCGGCCCCGCCATTACCAGGTCTGCGGGCAGGCCGGACCGCTCGGCTGGGAGGTGCCGGCCGCGATCGGCGTCAAGAAGGCGCTGGAGGGCATGGGCCGGGGCGGTACGGAAGTCGTGGGCGTCGTGGGGGACTACGGGTTCCAGTACACGGTCGAGGAACTGGCGGTGGCCGCACAGTACGCCATCCCCTTCGTACTGATCATGCTCAACAACGAGTACCTGGGCCTCATCCGACAGGCGTCCCTCCCCTACGCCATGAACTACCAGGTCGACATCCATTACGACGAGACGGGCACGGACAACGTCAAGATCATGGAGGCGTACGGCTGTTCAGGACGGCGGGTCGTCCGGCCCGGCGACATCCGGCCCGCCATCGAGTGGGCGCGCGAGAAAGCCGTCGCCACCTCGCGTCCCGTACTGGTCGAGATCATGATCGAGCGGGAGGCCAACACCCCGCACGGCACCGACATCGACGCCGTCCGCGAGTACGAGCCGCTGCCCGCCCCCTAAACCCCCGGACGGTGGCGTCCCAACCGCCGGGTCGCGCCGCGGCGCCGCCGTCCGGGTCCCCGCTTCGGCCATTCGCGCCCCCCGCGGCGTCCGCTTCGTGGACTATGGAGTGCCTCAGTCCTACGGACCCGTTCGCTGGAGCCGACCATGGCCAAGAGCGTTCCGGTGCACTGCCCGACGTGCGGCCGGGAGCACCCGTTCACTCCGCCCACCTATCCCTGCGCCTGCGGCGCTCCCCTCACCCTGCCCGTGTCCCCCGCCTCCGTTCCGCGCCCGGTCGTCCACCGCACCTGGCGCAACGGCTGGGTCGCCGTCCGCTGCGGGGGCTGCGGGCGCCAGGGCCAGTGGCCCAGACCGGAGTTCGACTGCTCGTGCGGGGCCGTGGTCCAGCTCTCCGTGGAGTCCGCCGCGCCGGCCGGCGGCGCCGAGGGGCGCGCCGGGGCCCGGCGCACTGCCCGGCCGGACTTCCGGCCCGTCGCCATCCGCACCGAGCGCGACGCCGTCACCGCCGCCCAGCGCTACCTGCGCTGGCTCGGCTTCGCCCGGGTCCGGCGGCCGGACCGGCCGTCGGGGCCGACGGGGACGGGCCTGATCGACCTGCTCGCCAACGGCATCGTCGTACGGGTCGACCCCACGACCCTGCCCACCACCACGCGGGACGTCGAGTGCCTCTGGCTGCACGCCATGGCCGAGGACGCGACCGGGGTCTGCTTCTCGCTCGCCGGCTACACGACCGAGGCCCGCTCCCGGGCGGACGACTGCCGGCTCCCGCTGTTCGTCATGGACCTCACGGGCGCGCCGCGCGCGCTCAACGCCTGTGCGGAGGAGCTGGTCCGCCGGCGCTGATTCCGTCATCGGGTCGGGACGCTCGCCCGGCCCGGCCGTGCTCGCCCCGAGGGGTGCGGCGGTGATGCGCCGCGGTCAGCCCTGCTGCCCGGCCGGTTTCCGCAGGGCCATGACGCTGCCGACCGTCTCGGCGGCCTCCTGCTTCCACGCCTCCAGGGCGTCCTTCCCCGAGTTCACGACACCGTCGAAGAAGCCGGCCCCGGCGGCAGGCGAACCGCCGGCGGCGGACGGCGCGGCGCCCCGCGCGGGGCGGAGAGCACACCCAGGAACGCGGCGGCACGGAGGGTCATTACGGCGAAGCTGCGCATGAAGTACCTCTAATCCGCTCATCGGGCGAGACACCTCACGACTGCCCTGGGCTCTGCGGCCCCATGCCGCTCGTCACCCTCACGAGGTGGCCGGGGAGGCGCCGAAACGTTCTCCCGATCGGGAGTTCGGGCCGTCGGCACGCTCGGACGCTGGTCCTCGCGCCGAGCCTCCTCGGTGGCCGGGAGCCGCCGGGGAGCCTCCGGGATCCGCCAGGAGCCAATGGGAACGGCAGGTAGCCGCCGGAGGCCGCCGATAGCCGCCGGTGGCTGCCTGGCCCGGCGAAACGATCCGTCCGGCATTTCGCCCTCCCGCGGAGAGATCGCCGGGCATGTCGGCGCATGCGGAGCGGACGCGGTACGGGCGTGGCGCGGACGCTACGGGACGCGACGCCGGCGCGCTCGGGCGCGCGGCACCGGTGGGCGCACACCCCGCGCACCCCCGCTCACGCCCTCAGCGCGCGGATCAGCTCGCGGACCGCCGCGCCGCCCGCCGACTCCGGGGTCGTGACGTAACCGACGCTCCGCCGCGGGCCCGTCGGGCCCAGGTCCACGACGGTGACGCCGGCGGGCGCCATGGCCAGGGCGAGGGACGGCATGATGGCCATGCCGAGGCCCTGGGCGACCATCGAGAGGACGACGCTGTCGTCCTCCGCGTTGATCGTGGCGGGCGGGATCCAGTCCTGCCCGGCCCACCAGTCCCGGGTGTACGAGCCGCAGTTCTCGGCCCAGTCGACCAACGGCAGGGAGCGCGGCGCCGGATGGCCGGCCGGGTGGACGAGGGAGTACGGCTCGGTGATCAGCGGTGCCGCCACCAGGCCGGGCGGCAGCGGCCGCGTACCGTCCAGGGTGGCGATGCCCAGGTCGGCACGGCCGTCGGCGACTTCACCTGCCGTACCGCGGCCGATCTCCCGCACGATGCGCACTTCCGGCGCGAGCCCCGGGTGCCGTGCCGCGAGCCGGGCCAGCGCGGCGGGCAGCAACTGGGCGGCCGCACTGCGGAACGCGGCGATCCGCAGCGGACCGGCGAGCCCTTCGGGGCCCGGCCCGCGGGTCTCGGCGCCCATGGTCTCCACCAGCCGCAGGATGCGCCGGGCCCGGGCCACGGCCCGTGTCCCGGCCTCCGTGGGGCGGGCGCCGTGCCGGCCGCGGTCGAAGAGGACGGCGCCGAGCTTGCGTTCACAGGTGCGCACGGCGTGCGAGACCGCGGACTGGGTGAGACCCAGCCGGGCACCGGCGGCGGTGAAGCTGCCCGCCGCGTCCACGGCGGCGAGGACGCGGAGCTCGGGGAAGGTGATCTCGGGGAGCGGCCCGGGGGACGCGGTTGCGGAGGACCCGGATCCGGAGGAAGTGGTCCCGGGGAGCGTCCCAGGGGACGCGGTTGCGGAGGGGCCAGTTCCGGAGGAGGTGGTCCCGGGGAGCGTTCCAGAGGAGGCGGATCCGGAGGGAGCGAGGCCGGAGGGGGCGGTTCCGGAGAGGGCGAGGCCGGAGGGGACGGTTCCGGAGGGGGCGGTCTCGTTGCGCGGCACCCGAGGGAATCTACGTCCATGAACCGGATTCATGGAAGCCCCTGAACCATCGACACCCGGGGCTGGGTCCCACGCCCCGCCCCGGCCTACGGTCCTCCCATGACCAGCACAGTCCTGACCAGCGCCGCCCCCGCCACTGCCCCGCGCGGCACTCTCCGCGCCGTCCACCAGACCGCCCGTCCGCAGGGCATGCCGACCGCCGCCCACTTCGCCTTCGTCGAGGAGCCGCTGCCCGCGGTGCCGCCCGGGGCGGCGCTGGTGGAGAACCTCCTGCTGTCCGTCGATCCGTACATGCGGGAGGCAATGGACTCCGACTGGGAGCTGAACGCGCCGCTGGAGGGCCGGTCGGTCGGTCGGGTGGTGGAGTCCCGCGACCCCGGTCTGGCCGTCGGCGACCTGGTCTTCCACCGTGCGGGCTGGCGGACGCACGCGGTGGTGAGCACGGCGGAGGGCGCCCGGGCGCTGCCCCACCACGAGGGCGTGCCGGTGAGCGCCTGGCTCGGGCTGCTGGGCGGGACGGGCCTCAGCGCGTACGTCGGGCTGACGCGGGTGGCGAAGGTGCGGCCCGGGGACACCGTGTTCATCTCCGCGGCGGCCGGCGGGGTGGGCAGCACCGCGGGGCAACTGGCCCGGCTGCTGGGCGCGGGCCGGGTGATCGGCAGCGCGGGCTCGGCCGCCAAGGTCGCGCACCTCGTGGACGACCTCGGGTTCGACGCCGCCTTCGACTACCACGACGGGCCGGTGGCCGAGCAGTTGGCGAAGGCGGCCCCGGACGGCATCGACGTCTACCTGGACAACGTCGGGGGCGACCACCTGGAGGCGGCCATCGCCTCGATGCGCCCGCACGGACGGATCGCGTGGTGCGGGGCGGTGGCCCAGTACAACAGCGCGGAGCCGCCGCCCGCGCCCCGCAACCTCTACGACATCGTCGAGAAGAGCATCCGTCTGGAGGGCTTCCTGGTCCGCGAGCACGGGGACGCGCAGGCGGAGTGGGAGGAGTTCCTCGTCCCGCACATCGCGGCCGGGCGGGTGGTGCGGGACGAGACGGTGGTGGAGGGGTTCGACCGGGTGGTGGAAGCGTTCCTGGGCATGCTGGCCGGCCGGAACACGGGCAAGATGCTCGTGCGGACGGCTGCCGCATAAGGGTGCCCCGGTCCCTCCCTTTCACCGTTTCTGCAGGGGCTGCGCCCCCGCCCCCGAAGCGCCCTTCGGGCGCTGTCCTCAAACGCCGGACGGGCTGACTGATCAGCCCGTCCGGCGTTTGAGGACAACCGCGCGGAGCCCGGTTTCAGGGAGTCCGGAGTCTTCGCTACCGCGCCCCCGCCCCCTCCAACAACGCCACAGCCTCTTCCCTCAGCTCCACCTTCCGCACCTTCCCGCTCACCGTCATCGGAAAGGTCTCCATGACCCTCAAGTAGCGCGGCACCTTGTAGTGGGCGAGCCGGCCTCGGCAGTAACGGGCCAGTTCCTCGCGGCTGAGGCCGCCCGCGTCGTCGTGGAGGATGACGCAGGCCATGATCTCCTCGCCCATCTGCTCGTCGGGGACCCCGATGACCTGGACGTCGGAGATCTTCGGGTGGGTGTGCAGGAACTCCTCGATCTCCCGCGGGTAGACGTTCTCCCCGCCCCGGATGATCATGTCCTTGCTGCGGCCGACGATCCGGACGTACCCCTCCTCGTCCATCACCGCCAGGTCACCGGTGTGCATCCAGCGGTCGGCGTCGATCGCCTCGGCCGTCCGCTCGGTGTCGTTCCAGTAGCCGAGCATCACCGAGTAGCCGCGGGTGCACAGTTCGCCGGGCTCGCCGCGGGGGGCGGTGGCGCCGGTCTCGGGGTCGACGATCTTCACCTCGATGTGCGGGAGCACCCGGCCGACCGTGCCCGTCCGGCGGTCCAGGTCGTCGTCGCGCCGGGTCTGGGTGGAGACCGGGGAGGTCTCGGTCATGCCGTAGCAGATGGTGACCTCCTCCATGTGCATCTCGGCGACGACCCGCTTCATCACCTCTGCGGGACAGGGCGAGCCCGCCATGATGCCGGTGCGCAGCGAGGAGAGATCGTACGTGGCGAAGTCCGGCAGGTCGAGTTCGGCGATGAACATCGTGGGCACGCCGTAGAGCGAGGTGCACCGCTCGCGTTCGACGGCGTGCAGGGTGGCGGTGGGGTCGAAGGTGGGGGCGGGGATGACGACGCAGGCGCCGTGAGTGGTGGCCGCGAGATTGCCCATGACCATGCCGAAGCAGTGGTAGAAGGGGACCGGCAGGGCGATCCGGTCCTCCTCCGTGTAGCCGAGCGTCTCGCCCACGAAATAGCCGTTGTTGAGGATGTTGCGGTGGGAGAGGGTGGCGCCCTTGGCGAAGCCGGTGGTGCCCGAGGTGTACTGGATGTTGACGGGGTCCTCGGGGCTCAGCCCGGCCTCCCGTTCGGCCAGCCGCTCGCGGGGCGTCCCGGCGCCGAGCCGGACCAGGCCCGTCCACGTCGGGTCGTCCAGGTAGACGACGTCGCGCAGGGCGGGGCAGTCTCCCCGGACCTGCTCGACCATGCGCCGGTAGTCGCTGGTCTTGTAGGCGACGGCCGAGACCAGCACCGACACCCCGGACTGCCGCAGGACGTAGGAGAGTTCGTGGATCCGGTAGGCCGGGTTGATGTTGACCATGATCGCGCCGATGCGCGCGGTCGCGTACTGGACGATCATCCACTCCGGGCAGTTGACGGCCCAGATGCCGACCCGGTCGCCCTTGGCCACCCCTTGGCGAGCAGCCCCAGCGCGACCTCCTCCACGGCGCGTCCGAACTCCGCGTAGGTCCACCGCCGTCCGCCCTGGACGTCGACGAGCGCCTCGCGTGCACCGAAGAGGGCCACGGAACGGGTGAGGCTGGTGCCGATGGTCTCTCGAAGCAGGGGGGTGTCGACGGGGCCGCCCGCGTACGAGGGTGTGCTCACCGGTGGTCTTCCTCTCTGAATTCGGTACCGCCGCCCTGCGCGGTGCGTTCGCGCAGCTCGATGCGGCGGATCTTGCCGGACACGGTCTTGGGCAGTTCGGCGAACTCCAGCCGGCGGACGCGTTTGTACGGCGCGAGGACGGCCCGCGAGTGGGCGAACAGCGCCTTCGCGGTGTCCGGCCCCGGCTCCCAGCCTTCGGCGAGGACGACGTACGCCTTGGGCACCGACAGCCTCAGCGGGTCGGGCGCGGGCACGACGGCGGCCTCCACGACGGCCTCGTGCTCCAGGAGCGCGCTCTCCAGCTCGAACGGCGAGATCTTGTAGTCGCTGGACTTGAAGACGTCGTCAGCACGCCCGATATAGGTGATATATCCGTCTTCGTCCCGGGCGCCGATGTCGCCGGTGCGGTAGTAGCCGCCGGCCATCGCCTCCGCGGTGCGCTCGGGGTCGCCGGCGTAGCCGGTCATCAGGCCGACGGGCCGGGCGGCGGGGCCGCCCGTGAGGTCGAGGCAGATCTCCCCCTCGTCGGCCGGCTCACCGGTGACCGGGTCGAGCAGGACGACGGTGAAGCCGGGGCTCGGACGGCCCATGGAACCCGCTTTCAGCGGCTGCCCGGGCGGGTTGGCGACCTGGACGGACGTCTCCGTCTGCCCGAAGCCGTCCCGGATCGCGACGCCCCAGGCCCGCCGGACGGCCTCGATGACCTCCGGGTTGAGCGGCTCGCCCGCCGCCACCACCTCGCGCGGCGGGGTGCGCAGGGCCCGCAGGTCTGCCTGGATGAGCATCCGCCACACGGTCGGCGGGGCGCAGAAGCTCGTCACCCCGCAGCGGTCCATCTCGGCCATCAGGCGGGCCGGGTCGAACCGGGTGTAGTTGACGACGAAGACCGTCGCGCCGGCGTTCCAAGGCGCGAAGAAGTTGGACCAGGCGTGTTTGGCCCAGCCGGGTGAGGAGATGTTGAGGTGCACGTCGCCGGGGCGCAGCCCGATCCAGTACATCGTGGACAAGTGGCCGATGGGGTACGAGGTGTGGGTGTGCTCGACGAGCTTGGGGCGGGCGGTGGTGCCAGAGGTGAAGTACAGGAGGAGGGGGGCGTCGGCCGGGGTGGGCCCGTCGGGGACGAAGCCCTCGTCGTCCGCCTCTTCCGCCGCGCCGTCCTCGTAGGGGAGCCAGCCGGACGGCGGGGTGCCGCCGACGGCGATCCGGGTGTAGTCGCCCGGCACCTCGGCGAACTTGCCGGCGTCGGCCGTCCGGACGACGACGTGCCGGGCCCGGCCGCGGCCGATCCGGTCGGCGAGGTCGGCGGGGCCGAGCAGCGGGGTGGCGGGGATGACGACGGCGCGCAGCTTCATCGCGGCGAGCATGGTCTCCCACAGCTCGGCCTGGTTGCCGAGCATGACGACGATCCGGTCGCCGGCGCGGACGCCGCGGGCGCGCAGCCGGCGGGCGGTGCGGTCGGAGCGGCGGCGCAGGTCGTCGAAGGACAGCTTGGTCTCGGAGCCGTCCTCCTCCACGATCCACAGGGCGGTGACGTCGTTCCCCCGGGCGAGCGGGTCGAACCAGTCGAGCGCCCAGTTGAACTCCGCGGGCCGGGGCCAGACGAAGCCGTCGTACGCGGCGCGGTAGTCCTCCCGGTGGGCGAGCAGGAAGTCCCGCGCGGCCCGGAAGGTTTCGGAACCGGTCGTCGCTCCGGCCGGCGTACCGGTCGCCGCTCCGGCCGGTGCTCCCGCCCTGTTCTCTGCCGCCTTCTCTGCCGCCACGTGTTCCTCCAGTTGCCGCGCGAGCCGTCGATCCGCAGGTGAGCATCGTGCGTCGGTGATCGAAGACCCGCCAGCCCCGGGCGGGACTGTCCGCGCCACGCGAACAGGGGATTCCCGCCGGGGTTCCCGGGGGACGGCCGTCCCCGCACAAGTCCTTCCGAATTCTTTGCCCGTCCATGGCAGAGTGGTAGTGGGACCCGGCGCACGGGAGGGGCGCACACCCGGCGCACGGGTTCACGGCGGTCGGTCGCGCGCCGGGTGGTCCGCCGTCGGTGACCGTCCCGGGAGGCGGGGGGCGCGCTCATATGACGCCCATTGCGTCAACGGGCCGTCAAGGCTCCCGTGTGCCGGGTCAACAGGCTGTCAAGGAAACGGTCGTCCGGTGTCCGGCCGGGCATACCGTGGGCAGCGCGGCGCCCCGGCCGCCGGCTCGGGCGCACTGTCCCTGACCGACCATGCTCACCCCGGTTCGCTTTTCCCTCATCCTTCCCGAGGACTGTCATGCGTGTAAACCGAACTCCCGCCGAAGCCGCCGCGGCAGCGGCCGCGACGGCCGCCCACGTCCCGGTGGCCGACGGCGGGGAGTCCTCCGAAGAGCCCTCCCATCCCGGCGGGACGCCGCTCCCGGCCTCCGCCGCCCCCGCCTCCGCCTCCGCCTCCGCCTCCGCCTCCGCCTCCGCCCTCCAGGCTCCCCCGCCCTCGGACCCCACGCTGTACGTGCCCGTCCGGCCCTGTCCCGTGGGCTTCGCGCTCCGCGTCTTCCGCACGCCCCTCGGAGGCCGCACGGCCGTCGCCTTCACCACGCGCGCACGGCTCGCCGCGTGCCTCGGCCCGCACCAGCCGACCATCCGACTGGCCCTGCCGGCCGTACGAGCGCTCGCCGCGCCCCTCGGCGTCACTCTCGTCTCCGTCGACCCACAACTCACCGCCCCGGCGGTCCGCCGCTCCCCTGACGGGCCGTCGCCCGCGGCGCTGTTGCCTACGCTTCCGGGCTGAGGCGGCGGGCGGGTTCGCGTACGGCTTGGGGGGCCGGGCTCACGGCTTGGGGCTTGGGCTCGGGGCTCGTACGGGCGCGTAAGCGGGTCGGGCGCGCCCGGCTCGCGGCTCTTGGCGCGTGGCGCGTACGGCCGGACCGGCGTGTGCGTAGCGCGAACCCGGCCGGAGCGTCAGGGCCGCGGCCACCCCGCGCCCGTACGACCCGCGACCCGCGACCCGCGACCCGCGACCCGCGACCCGCGACCCGCGACCCGCGACCCGCGACCCGCGACCCGCGACCCGCGACCCGCGACCCGCGACCCGCGACCCGCGACCCGCGACCCGCGACCCGCGACCCGCGACCCGCGACCCGCGACCCGCGCGTGAACGCCCCACGCCCGCAGGGAGACACGCGGGTACCGGAGAGAGAGCCACCGAAACCACGGGCGCGCCCTGGTACCCCGGCCTCCGCCTCCTCCGCCCACCCCTGCGAACCCCGCCGCCCCTCCATACCGACATGCCGACATACCGACACTCCGAAGGCGTCGAAGGAATCCCCGTGACCCTTGTGCCCCTCCCCCTCGACCTCCCGCACCCTGCCCCGCTCTCACCCGAGCCCATATCCTCCGCACCTCCCACAACCCCCACAACCGCCGTATCGCCCATACCTCTCGGAGTCCCCGACACCGCCGCCCCGGCGCCCCTCTGGCCGGCCTCCGCCCGTACTCTGCCCTCCGGCGAGGTGGCCGTGGGCGGGGTCTCCCTGGCCGAGCTCGCCGACCGCTTCGGCACCCCGGCGTACGTCCTCGACGAGGACGAGGTGCGCGCCCGGGCGCGCGCCTGGCGCGCCGCGCTCCCGGACGCCGGGATCGCCTACGCCGGCAAGGCGTTCCTCTGCCGCGCCATGGTCCGCTGGATCGACGAGGAGGGGCTGGACCTCGACGTCTGCTCCGCCGGGGAACTCGACCTCGCCGTGCACGCAGGCTTCCCCGCCGAGCGCGCCGTGCTGCACGGCAACGCCAAGAGCCCCGCGGACCTGCGTGCCGCGCTCCGGTTCGGCGTGGGCCGGATCGTGCTGGACAGTGCGGGCGAGATCGCCCGGCTCGCCGCGCTCGTACCCGCCGGGACCCGGCAGCGGGTGCTGCTGCGGGTGGTCCCGGGCGTGGCGGCGGGGGCTCATGCGGCGGTACGGACGGGAGTGGAGGGGCAGAAGTTCGGGCTGTCGATCGCGGACGGCGCGGCCGAGGAGGCGGTGGTGCGCATCCTGGGGCAGCCCCGGCTCGAACTCGTGGGCCTGCACTGCCATCTCGGCTCGCAGATCACCTCCACCGACCCGTACGCGGCCGCCGTCCGGAGGCTGGTCGAGTTGCTCGCCCGGCTGCGCGACCGGCACGGCGTCACCCTTCCCGAGCTGGACCTGGGCGGCGGCTTCGGCATCGCCTACCGCCCCGGCGACCCGGCCCTGGACCCCGCCGAGTACGCCGGCCGCGTCACCGCGGAACTCGCCCTGCGCTGCGCCCACGCCGAACTCCCCGTCCCCGGCTGACGGTGGAGCCGGGCCGCTGGATCGCGGGCCCCGCCGGGGTGGCCCTCTACCGGGTGCTCGCGGTGAAGACGGCGGGCGGACACACCTTCGTCGCCGTCGACGGCGGCATGAGCGACAACCCGCGTCCCGCCCTCTACGGCGCCCGCTACACCGTCCACCCGGCGAACCGTTCCTCCCTGGCGCCGGCCCGGGCCGTGACGGTGGTCGGCCGGCACTGCGAGGCCGGTGACGTCCTCGCCGAGGACGTCCCGCTCCCGGCCGACCTGCGCCCGGGCGATCTCCTGGCGGTCCCCGCCGCGGGCGCCTACCACCTCTCGATGGCCTCCGCCTACAACCACGTCGGCCGCCCGCCCGTCGCGGCCGTCTCCGGGGGCCGGGCGCGGCTCCTGGTCCGCCGGGAGACGCCGGAGGACCTGCGGAGCCGCGACGTCGGGGTGTAGGGAGGCGCACCCCGGCCCTTCCCATAGGGGGGCACCCACCAACGGGCCGAGTGGTGCGCCCGGGGCGCCGTCCAGCCCGTCCGGCGTTTGAGGACCTCGCGGCGCAGCCGCGATGCGGGGGCCTGGGGGCTCGCTCCGGGAAACGGCGAAGGGGAGGGACCGGGGCGCCTCAAACGTCCCGCGCCACCGCGCGGATCAGAGCCCGGGACTCCTCCCGGTCCAGAGCCGCGTTCTCCATCCACGCGAGCTGCGCCCGGCACTTCGCCAACTGCAACTCCGCATGCCAGAAGAGCGGCCCGAGCTCCGAATCCAGCTGCGCCGTGTCCAGTTGCCGAACCGGCCCCTCCGCGTACAGCAGCGAGTGCCCGGCCCCGGGGAACGCGCCGCTGGAGACCGGGACGACCCGCAGGACGACGTGGTCCAGCTCGGACACCTCGGTCAGGTACTCCAGTTGACGCCGAGTCACGTCCCGGCCGCCGAAACGGGTCCGCAGCGCGGTCTCGTGGATGTATCCGACGTAGTCCAGCGGCCGGTCCCCGCGGAGGACGCGGGCCCGTTCCATCCGGAAGGCCACCCGGAGTTCCACCTCCAGCCGGCTCGGCGGCGGCAGGACCGCGGCGAAGATCGAGCGGGCGTAGTCCTCGGTCTGGAGGAGTCCGGGGAGGTGCATGACCTGGGAGGTCAGGACCCGTTCCGCGTGCCACTCCAGCTCCGCGATGTCGAGCATGCCCGGCGGCAGGTCCTCCCGGTACCGCTCCCACCAGCCCTGTTTGCGGTCGGTGGCCATGTCGGCGAGTGCCTCGATGTACCGCTCGTCGGAACACGCGTAGTTGCAGGCGAGGATGCGCAGTCTCTCCGGTGAGACGACGCGCGTCCCCGACTCCATGTGGGAGATCTTCGTACGGTCGACGCCGAGCAGGCGGGCGGCGTAGTCGGTGGAAACCCCGGCCGCGGTGCGCATCTTCCGCAGCTCGCTCCCCAGCCTCTTCTGGCGTTCGGTGGGTGTCGTTCTGGGCGGCATGTGCCTTTCCTACTGGCTTGCGGGCTCGCCCGGCCCGGTACGGCCGTCCGTTCACCCGATGGAGGCATGAGCCACCGGCGGAGTGGCACGCGTGCCCCGCCATAGGGGGGCGCGCCGGGCGTTCCACACGCCCGGCGCACGCATCGGCTCACGTACGGCGCGGGAGTGGCGTCACACCTCCCGGCGCATGCACACCCGCGGCCACCGGTCCAGCCCGTGCGCGGCCTCCCGTTCCCGTACCGCCCGGAGCTCCGGGGTGATCTCGTCCGCGGCCAATCGGCGGAAGCCGCAGCGCTCGTAGTAAGGCGCGTTCCAGGGGACGTCGGCGAACGTGGTGAGCGTCAGCGCGGGAACCCCCGCCGCGCGGGCGACGGTCGCGAGGTGCTCCAGCAGCGCCCGTCCGACGCCGCGGCGGGCGGCACCGGGGTGGACGGAGACCTGCTCGACGTGGAGGTTGCCGTCGATCAGGTCGGCGAGCAGGTAGGCGACGATCGAGGGGTCCCCGTCCGCGTCCCCCCGCCCGCCCTCCGTCGCCACCCAGGCGCGCCCGGCCCGGCGGTACTCCTCCAGTTCGTCGAGCGGAGGCGGCTCGTCCGCGGCGATCTCCGCCATGCCGACCTCGCGGAACCGTTCGCCCGCGGCCCGTTCGACGTCCTGGAGGAGCGGCAGTTCGGCGGGGTGGGGAGGGCGTATGCGCATGGGGCCAGTGTGGTGGGCGGGGACGCGGCACGTCGAACCGTTAATCGAGCTCCGCCGGGGGGCCGCCGGGTCTGCCGACGACCGCCGGAGACCACCGCGACCGCCGCGACCGCCGCGACCGCCGAAGACAACTGCGGACCACCGCGAACCACCGGGAAGCCGCGGGCCACTGCGAACCACCGGGAAGCCGCGGACCGCTCACCGTCCCGTGAACAGATTCCGCACCCGCCGCCGCGCCCGGCCGGCCGGCCCGTAGTCGTCGTCGCCGTCCCTCCGCTTCCTCGTCGGGGCGTTCAGGACGGTCCAGCTGACCGCCGAGACGGCGGGTTCGAGGGAGAGGCGGCTAACGGCCTCCTCCAGGAGGCTGTCGTCGCGGCGCTCGGTGGTCAGGTCGGCGGAGACGGTGACCTTCCCGGCGTCCTCCGCGTCGCGGCTGTGCACCGAGCGCAGCCGGAAGCCGGGGCGGCCGACGGCCTGGACGACGAGGGTGCGGACGTGGGCTTCCTCGGGTTCGGTGCAGACGACCTCGAAGTGGTAGTCGGTCGCCACCTCCGCCCCGCCGCTCGGCTCCCGGTCCAGCCGCCGGGCGAGGGGCCGCAGCAGGGTGTTGGCGGCGACGACGCCGGCCGTGCCGAGCATCGCGATCACGTAGAGCCCGGTGCCGGCGAGCGCGCCGACGGCGGCCGAACACCACAGGGTGGCGGCCGTGTTCAGCCCGCGTACGCGCAGACCGTCACGCATGATCACACCCGCACCGAGGAAACCGATCCCCGAGACGATCTGCGCCGCCACCCGGGACCCGTCGTAGCCGGTGGTACTGGTGGCGTCGGAGAAGCCGAACGTGGAGAGGAGCACGAAGAGGGCGGACCCGGCGGCGACGAGGGCGTTCGTCCGCAGCCCCGCCATCCGGGCCCGCCACTGGCGCTCCAGCCCGATGACCGAGCCCAGCCCCAGCCCGGCCCCGATATTGGCCGCCATGTGCCACTCCTGAACCATCGCCCGTCTCCTCCTCCGTGGTCTCCTGCGTCGCTTTGATATCGGCGACTCATGGCCGGCTGTTGAGCGGGAGGGGCATGCCGGGACGGGTGGGTGGGACCACCGGCGTCCGCGCCGGCAGACGGTGACCGGACCGGCCGGACCACAGCCCCACGGTGGCGCATGGCACCCGTGGCACAGCCGCTCGCCGCACAGCGGCTTCGCCTGCCCCAGGAGACCGATCTTCATGCCGAACGGGCAGAAGGGGACTGCCACCGTCAAAGGCGGTCATCGCCGGACTCGCGGGCCCGCGCCTTCACTGCGAACCTGAGCGGGCGCCGCGCCGCCGACGACGCACATGCTCGCGCCCACCGGGGGACGCTATCCGCAGTCGCCCAGGACCGGACCCGAGTCGACGGGCGAGTACGTGGCGTACAGCAGGAAGAGCTCGATCGGGATCGTCAGCACACCAGGCCATACGCCGAGGTACGCCACGAGGCCCGGCCTGGTCCCCGCGAGCCGGACACCGTGCCGCCGGCGGAACCACCGGGCGAGCAGGACGCAGACGACGACCGCCGAGAGACCGAGGACCGGTCCCGCCCACGCGGCGACATGCTCCGCCTTCGGGAAGGGCAGGTGCCGGCACTCCGCCTGTTGCCGGTCCACCCAGTCGCTGTCGATGCTCTGGACCTGCCACGAGGTGACCACGCCGCCGGCGGTCGCCAAAGGCACCCACAGCGCGGCGAGGAGAGTGCCGAGCGTGAAGGAGCGCCTCCGTCCCGAGCGTTCGGGCGTGGAAGAAGCCGAAGCGGCCATCAGTACCCATCCGGGTGTGGGCGGACGAAGTGAACGCGCTGCTCGCCATGGGTTCCTGGTCGCGATGTGCTCCCGGGCCGCCAGGCACGACTGCCCGGGCCCGGCCGGGCCCGGAGCTCGTCCGGGGACGCCACGGGCCAGTGCACGCCACCGCCCACGACGAGCGAGCGGGGCGGCCCCGGTTCGTTCGCCGGTGCCGCCCCGTTCGTGCCGCGATGTCGCGGCGTGCGTCGCCGGACGCGTCACCTCACGGCGACACCATGGTCTTCCAGGTGCCGATCCGCTTCGGGCCCGTGCCCTCGTAGAGGGAGGTCTCGCCCTCGACCCAGCGGACCAGCAGGTCGGCGCGCCGGCCGGAGCCGGTGAAGTCGCCCGCCGCCATCGCGGAGTTGCGGGTGTACGACGGGTGGGCGGGCTGGAGGACGGCGCTTCCGCCGAGGCGGCCGGACGTGGCGGTGATGCCGGGGAACGCCTCCAGCTTGCCGTCCGCGCGGCGGACGAGCAGGTCGGCGCCCTTGCCGGAGAGCTGCGCGGTGGTGAGGGAGACGGCGTCCTTCCAGGCGGCGTCCTTCGTCACCAGGGTGCGTTCGCGGCCGGTGCCGCTGCCGGTGACGCCGCTGTGCAGGGTGACGTCGCCGTCCTTCCAGCGGACCACGACGTCGTTCGCCTTGCCCGAGTTGAAGGCGCCGGCGGTGATCGCGGTGGCGTACTTCCACTCGGAGCCGGCCTGCTGGACGACGTACTCCTTGGTGCCGGTCAGCCGCGCCGCGCTGATGTCGGAGTACACGCTCACCTTGCCGGTGGAGGTGTCCTTCTTGTCGTCCTTGGCCCACAGGACCATGAGGTCGGGGCGGCCGTCGCCGGTGAAGTCGCCCGCGGTGACGGAGCGGGCGTTCTTCCAGAAGCTCTTCTGCTTCGCGAGGGTGCGCGGGGCGCCGAAGCCGCCGCGGCCGTCGCCCGGGTAGAGCGTGGCCTCGCCGTCCTTCCAGATGACCAGCAGGTCGTCGTGGCCGTCGGCGTCGACGTCGGCGGCGATGACGTGGGTGGCGTACTTCCAGTCGCTCGCGGGACCGGCCAGCCGGCCTTCGTACAGGCCGCGCAGCGGGGCGGTGCCCGGGGCGCGGTCCGCGACGGCGGCGCGGTAGAGGTCCTGGATCTCCTGCCCGTAAACGGGCGAGTAGCTCATCCAGTCGTCGTGGCCGGAGCTGCGCGGCGGGCCGCCGCCGTAGTAGCCGCCCACGTTGCCTATGACGTCGCCGGTGCGGGTCTTGGCGTTGTAACCGGTGACCCACGGGCCTCCGGAGACGCCGCCGTAGAACCCGGCGCACCGCATGAGCATCTGGCGGAAGCCCGTGAGCCGCTCGGTCGGCACGGTGCAGCTGATCGCCCGCTGGCCGTTGCCGCTGAGGTGCGGGTAGCCGTGGACGGTGACCTGGTTGGCGAGGCGCGGGGTGTCGCGCAGCCGCAGCCCGGCGCCGGTGACCTCCTCCACCTGCTTCTTGCGCTGGTACTCCGGGCCGACGCGCAGGAACGCGAAGTCGAGGTCGGAGTCGGCGCGCATGCTGTTGGGCTGGTAGTTGGCGTACGTGAACGCCTTCTGGACCGGGTAGCCGCCGAAGGGCTGGTCCTTCACCGCCTTGCCCTTGCGGAACTGCGGGATGAAGATGCCCTTGTCGGCCGCGTGCTTGGCGCAGTGCCCGGCGGTGAGGACGAGGTTCCGGTGCGCGCTGCGGACGATGCTCGCGGAACAGTACGTGGCGCCCGTGGCCTTGGTGTCGAAGAAGAACGTGCCGACGGCGGGTATGCCGTCCCCGTACACGCCCTTGGGGGTGCCCTTGGGGGCGGTGCCGACGGGTCCGGGCGGGGCCAGCCGGGAGACCCCGGGGCGTGGGGACGCGGCGGGCGCGCCCCGGCCGGCGTCCAGCGGCACGGCCGCGGCGAGGCGGTCGGCCGTCCAGAACTTCTCGACGGCGGACGGGGTGGCGCGGGTCGCGGGGGCCGACGCGGAGGACGTGGGCTTCGAAGTGGTGCCGGAGCCGGGACCCGTGCCGGGGCCGGGGGCCGCCACGGCGGCGGTGGCGGAGGCGCCACAGGCCGCCATGGCGAGGACGGTGGCGAGGCTCCGGGACCATCTGTGAGGTGTCAAGGCGACTCACTGCACTAGGGAACTGGGGACAAACATTCGACCAAATATTTGCACAGTGCAGTTGATGGCGGGGCCGCCGGGGTGGCCGGGCCGCCGCCCGCCACCCCTTCCCCGCTTGGGCGGAGACCTGTTCCCGCTTACGCGGGGCCCCTTTCCCGCTTACGCCGGGACGAATCCCGGCCGCCCCGCCCGGGACACGAAGCTCGCGTCGGTACCGACGGGCGCCCCGGCCGCGTGGCGTACGGCAGGACGCGGTAGTCGGCCCTCACCCCGTCCGGGGTGAAGGTGACGACGACGTAACCCCGGCGCTCCGCGTAGTACTTGATGTGCGGATTGACCCGCATCACGTTCTCCCAGTCGTCCGGCCGCTCGACCCCGTCGAACCCGCTGGACACGGACGTGCCCACGATCTCGACGCCCACAGTCGCGGAGGCCGGGTCGTCGAAGTCCTCCTTGATGTCCATCGCGTAGTGGACGTGGACGTCGCCGGAGAGGACGACGAGGTTGGCGATCCCGGCGTCCCGCGCCCCCTGGAGGACCCGGCGGCGCGAGGCCGGATACCCGTCCCAGGCGTCCATCGACACCTTGGCCCGCCCGACGTTCCCCTTCCGCCGGCAGAAGGCGACCTGCTGGACGACGACGTTCCAGAGCGCGGACGACCCCCGGAAGCCGTCCAGCAGCCACCCCTCCTGCTCGGCCCCGGTGAGCGTCCGCGCGGGGTCCTCCGACTCGGGCCCGGGGTATTGCCAGCCGTCCCCGTACGCCTGGTCGGAGCGGTACTGCCGGGTGTCGAGGACGTCGAACCGCACCAGCCCCCCGTAATCGAACCGCCGGTACAGCAACGCGTCCGGGCCGCAGGGGCGCTGCGCCTCGCGCAGCGGCATGTGTTCCCAGTACGCGCGGTAGGCGGCGGCTCGGCGGCGCAGGAACTCGTCGGTGGGGAGGTTGCCCTGGGAGACGGCGCCGGCGTAGTTGTTCTCGACCTCGTGGTCGTCCCAGGTGACGATCCAGGGGTGCGCGGCGTGCGCGGCCTGGAGATCGGCGTCGGTCTTGCCGAGGGCGTAGCGCAGCCGGTAGCCGTCGAGGGTGGTCAGCCAGTGGTTGAAGACCTCCGGCAGCTGCTGCTCGCCGCTGTAACCGCGCGCGCCGGCCTGGGCGTTGATCTCGTTCTCGTAGATGTAGTCCCCGACGAAGAGGACGGCGTCCAGGTCCTCCCGCGCGAGGTGCGCGAGCGCCGTGTAGTACCCCTCGTCGTACTGCTGGCAGGAGGCCAGCCCCACCCTCACCTGGCGGACGTCGGACCCGGGCGGGGGCGCGGTCCGCGTCCGCCCCACCGGACTGGCCCACGGCCCGCAGCGGAAGCGGTACCAGTACGTCTGCCCCGGCTCCAGCCCGCCCACCTCGACGTGCACACTGTGCGCGTCCGCCCCGTCGGCCGCCGCGACCCCGCTCTGGACGACGTCCCGCAGCTCCTCGTCGGCGGCTACGGTCCACTCCACCGGAATGCGGCACTCCGGCGGCAACCCGCCATCCGCCTCCAACGGCCGTGGCGCCAGCCTCGTCCAGAGCACGACCCCGTCCGGCAGCGGATCCCCGGACGCGACCCCCAGGGTGAACGGCTCCTCGCCCACCTCCTGCCCGCTCAACTCCCTGTCCGACCGCCGCTGCCGCCGCAACTCGCGCGTCATGCGCTCCACTCCCTCACGTAACGGAGTCCGACGGGACGAGGGTACCGCCGGGAGCGGGGGGTGGGATCCCGTCATGCGGGGTCGGGGGGTCACGTGGCGGGGTGGCGACGGGACCTCCAAGGCGGCTCGCTCGCACGGTGGTTCCCCTCCCCCGGCGCCTCCGCCGACTCGACGGCCACACGAGCACACGCTGCCGCGATCAGCTGCCGCAAGGCCCCCGGGTCGACGAGTTCCTCCTCTCCTTGCGGTGGGCAGAGGAGCCAGTGCGTACCGGGTGGATCGGCCCGGTACGGCGCCGGAACGCCGAGGAAGTGGTCGGCGGCCAGGACGTGAATGCCGGGAACGTCCCATCCCATGGCCGTCCCCGGTGGCACGAGGACGTAGAACCAGCGTCCGGACGGATCGACGATCACGGCGCTCGCGACGCCGGCCGCCTTGAAGGCCCCCTCGACAGCGTCTCGTTCGCCACTGCCCGCCAGCACCCCGACCACACCGGCGGCCAGCCGGACGGCTTCGAAGTGCATACCGGTCCGGAGCATGGCGGGCGCGTCGCGCATCCATGTCTCGCGGATCTCGCGGGGGCGGGGGTCGCGGGATACGAGCCAGTCGGCGTTGTACCTGATCACGGTCGACTCCGATCGAATGATGGTGATTGAAGGGCAGGCCGATTGCGCGGCATACCGGGTGGGACTGCTCCCACAGCGGTCAGCAGCCACCCGGGCCGGGACACGGGCTTGGGGAAGAACACCCGGCGCAAAGCGGCGCCTCACAGAGGCCGCCCGACGGACACAGACACTTCGTCTATCTCAATTCGAGGTGGACCCACACGGTCTTACCGGGACCATCCAGCCGCTGCCGAACCCCCCACTTCGTCGCAAGGCAGGCGACAATCAGGAGACCTCGGCCTGATTGGCCGACACGATCGAGGTCAAAGCCGGCTTCACAACTTGCGTATGGCACCTCGGCAACGAACTCAGGTTCGTTCGGCGTCGGTTCAGGAATGCTCAGGCCAGACCAGTCGGTCACTTCGATGACAAGCACTCCGCGTCTGCGACGCAGGCAGAGCTCGAACACGCCCTCGCCCCCTGTGGCGTGCAGCACGGCATTGGTCGCCAGTTCACTGACCAGAAGGACAGCCGACGCGGCCGGCTCGGCTCGAACCTTCCAGTCCCGGCACACCGATTCGACATACCTCCGAGCGCCGAAAACAGCTCTCCGATCAGTTCGGAAATCGCGTCGGGTCGTGCGTCCGGACATGCAGCCCCCAGGGCAGGCAGACGGAACCTGGGCCACGAGCGCCACTCACGGTCGGCACCATGTGGCGCACCTCACGCTAGAGTGCAACTCACGCAGACTGCAACTCAATGTCAACGCAAAGTTGCATTTCACCTCGTAGAGGTTACTCGCTAGCGTGTAGCGTCACGACGCGTGCAGACTGGACACAGACAGTCAGGGAGGGACCATGCCCGCAGGTGGGCGACCGACGGTTCGCAGCAGGCGACTTGGCGCGACACTGCGGCGCTACCGCGAGGCGGCCAAGTTGGATCAGGAGCATGCGGCAGAAAAGATCGCCGGCTCCAAGTCCAAGGTGAGCCGCATCGAAGCGGGGCAAGTCACCGCCAAGCCGGGCGACGTGCGCCTCATGCTCGAACTGTACGGAGTCACCGACCCCGTCGTTCGTGAACACCTTGAGCGACTTGCCCGGGTCAGCAATCGACGCGGCTGGTGGATGGACCACCGGCTTCCGGACCAGTTCACCGACCTCGTCACCCTCGAAGGCGACGCCTCATACATTCGCACCTGGCAGCCGCTGTTCATCCCCGGCTTGCTCCAAACCCCGGACTACGTGCGCACGCTGACGCGGCACTCCAGCCTCAACGTCTACACAGCGGAAGCCGAAGAGGCCTTCCTGAAGGTCAAGGAAGAACGGCGGCGCGCGATCGGCGAGAAGGGCGCGCACTTCGCAGCGGTGATCTGGGAGCCGGCCCTTACGGCACCCATGCCGTCCGCCGAAGTGCATCGCGAACAGCTGTGTCACATCGCAGAGATGGCACAGCAGCCGAATGTGACGGTTCAAGTCCTTCCGGTGAGCGAGTGGAAAGCCGCGCACATGGCAAGCCACTTCGTGGTCTACAGCTTCGGCCCGGAGCCCGCACCGGAAGCCGTCGCCTTCGACACCCCTACGAACACTGTCATCCTGGAGGAACCGGACGACGTCGCCAAGCACGTCCGCATCTTTGAAGCGCTGCGCTCGTCCGCTCTTGCTCCCGATCAGAGCGTGGAATTCCTCCGGACCGTAATGAAGGACATCCCGGAAGGCGGGGAAGCTGAATGATGAAGAACCGGCACATCGTAACGGAGTTCAAGAAGGCATCCGCCTCGCAGGGCCCGTACCAGGAATGCGTGGAAGTCGCCCGGACAGCCGACGGAGGGCGAGCCATACGGGACAGCCAGGATCGCGAAGGGCCCGTCCTGTTCTTCACCGCCGGCGAGTGGGCCGCCTTCGCGGACGGCATGGCGAAAGGGGAGTTCGACGACCTGTAGGAGAGAGGCCCCCGCTGATTTGACGGAGTCCGGTGCCTCAGCCCGGTACCAGTTGCCAGGGCTTCATCGCGCCTGGAAACTTCCGAGATTGACGATCAGCACTCAGCTCGGCTGAACGCTCGAATGTGGGTCGTCAGCTCGGTGAGGTGGTCGATGCGGAAGGTCGGCAGCTCCGAGGCGAGCGGATCGTGCTGTTGGATGACGCCCCACGGGCCGCGACGGACAAGAGCCGTCCGCATGCCGGCCGCAACCGCCGGCCGGATGTCGTTGTCCAACCGGTCGCCCACATACAGGATCTCCTCGGCCTCGAAAGGCACCGCCTTCGCGACGCGGGCGAAGAACTCGGGATCGGGCTTGCTCGCACCCCAGTCGTCAGAGGTGCCGATGAGATCCACGTCCTCCTGGAACAGCTCACGGAGCAGGCTCCCCGCTCGGACGGTCTGGTTGCCCGCGATGGCCAGCCACAGACCGGCGGCACGCAGTTCCCGCAGTGCGGGCCGTACGTCCGGATAGAGGTCGGCCTCACCGAACCATTCCGGCTTCCCGGCCGCCGCACGCCTCTCCCGCTCCGCGTGAAGGTCGAACCCAGGGCGGAAGACCTGAAACGTCTCGCGATAGTCCCGGCCTTGGGCGATGACCGCTCCGAACGTGGCGGCGAACGTATGACGCGGCACGCCCAGCCAGTCCGCCCAAGTCCCGTACTCCCTCGTCTCGTCCACAAGGCACTCACCGACGTCGAAGACCACAGCTCTGATCACGGGAGGCATGCTAGGGCCGGTTGCGTCCGGTGCACCACCGGACGCAACGACGACGCCATCAGCCCCTGTCGGGCGCGGACGAGCAGGCCGGGCACGCCGTGGCGCGAGCCGGGTCGTAGCGGCGGTAGCCGCAGGCGCACAAGGGCCAGTCGAGGCAGGCGGGGCACTGGCGGTAGGGGGCGGTGACGGGGACGCCGCAGGCGCCGTCCCTGCCGGTGCATTCGGTCATGGGCGGGCGGTGGGCGACGGCCTCGGCCGGGGTGCGGTCCGCGGTGCGGGACGGATCCTCGGCGGGTTCCCCGCGGGTGGCGGACGGTCCGGGGAGGGCTGCGTGGCCGCGGCAGGCGGGACAGGGGAGGTCCGGGTCGTCCGGGTCGAAGCCGTCCTCGCAGGCGGCGTAGCAGCCGGCGGGGGCCAGGAGCCACAGGACGACGTCGTCGGGCCCGTAACCGTCCCGCCGCTCGTCGGCGTCCCGCCGGAGGGGACGGTTCGACCAGCTCGTCCACCAGCGGCGTTCGACGCGTTCGACAAGCTGGCGCGCCGTGCGGTGGTCCAGTTGGGCCCAGATCGTCCGCATCGCCTCCGGTGGGTAGGCGCCGCCGCAGGCGCGCAGGAGGCGGTCCGGGACGGCCGCCAGGACCGCCCGCAGCGGGTCGCGGGAACCGGCCTGCTCCAGGCAGCGGTCGCAGCGGTCGCGGCCGGCGGTGTGCGGGTAGAAGTGGCGGCGCCAGCGGCGCTTGCGGTCCTTGCGCGCCTCGGGCTCCACCGCATGGACGGTGAAGTCGCGTTCCGGCAGCGAACCTTGGCAGGTGCGGCACCTGCCCTGGCAGGTCAGGCACCGGCCGCCCGTCGCGGAGGGCGCCTGGCAGTCCGGGCACTCCCGCCGGCAGACGTCGCACAGGTGGTCCTCCGGGTGCGGCACCGGCAGCCAGCGGTAATCCCCCTGGCAGCGGATGCACTTGGCCGGGTTGACCTCGTCGTTGGGGGTGGGGAGGACGGGACGCCCGGGGCACAGGTCGCAGCAGACGAACGCGTTCCCGTGACGGCGTCGGATCATGGGCGGCGCTCCCGGCGTGGTGGGCGGCG
Organism: Streptomyces sp. CA-181903; assembly: GCF_050937075.1. NCBI lineage: Bacteria > Bacillati > Actinomycetota > Actinomycetes > Kitasatosporales > Streptomycetaceae > Streptomyces > Streptomyces sp. CA-181903. The sequence goes on along the minus strand of NZ_JBNJLY010000001.1, from coordinate 5,990,253 downwards.
GGCCTGCCAGGGTAGCGGCTGCGGGCGGGTGGCACGTGCGGTTCAGCCGGCCGGCCGCGGTGCCGTCCTAGACGCCCGGGACGCCCGGGCCACGACGAGGAGGAAAAGGCCGCACGCCGTCACGAGCACCCAGCCGGGCCGCGTCGCGTGCGCCAGCCGGGCCTGAGCGACGCCCGCGACCAGGCCGCCCGCGACCGCGATGCCCACCGCCGAACCGACCTGCCGCGCCGTGGAGGTGACCGCCCCGGCCACACCCGCCCGCGACGGCGGGAGGCCGCTGACGGCGGTGTTGGTGATCGGCGCGTTGGCGAAGCCGAAGCCGGCGCCGATCAGCAGGTAGGCGAGGAGGAGCGGCGGGACACTCGTGTCCCGGCTGAGATCGGTCAGGCACAGGCCGCCCGCGACGATGAACGCCCGCCGCGAGGAGCGGACGCCGGGGGCCGAGGCGCGCCACCAGCGTGCCGGACCACGGCGCGCACACGGTGGCGCCGAGCGCCATGGGCAGCGTCGCCGCGCCCGTCGCGAGCGGCGACCAGCCGCGGGTGTGCTGGAGGTAGAGGGTGTTGAGCAGCAGCGTCACGTTCAGCGCGGTGAACACCGCCACCGCGCCGAGCACGGCCGCGGCGAACGGTGGTCGCCGGAAGAGGGCCGGATCCATGAGGGGTTCGTGCCTTCGGCGCTCGGTCAGGACGAAGGCTGACGCGGACGCGGCGATCGCCGCGTAGGCGGCCGTGGCCCAGGGCGAGGCCCAGCCGACGCGGGGCCCCTCGATCAGGAGGCCGACCGACAGGAACAGCGTCACGGTTAGCAGGAGTTGCCCGGGAACGTCGACCCGCCGGGCACGCTGCCCCCGGGACTCCGGTACGAACGCCGCGACCAGCGCCAACGCCACGACGATCACCGGCGCGTTGATCCAGAACACCGCCCGCCAGCCGAACGCGGCGATGAGCCCGCCGCCGGTGACCGGGCCCGCCGCCATACTGAGCCCGAAGACCGCACCCCACACGCCGATCGCCCGAGCCCGCTCCCGCGGATCAGGCATCGCGTTCACCACGATCGCCAGGGCCACCGGACTCAGCATCGACGCTCCGACGCCCTGGACCGCCCGGGCGGCGACCAGCAGGCCGGGCGTGGGGGCGAACGCGCAGGCGAGGGACGCGGCGCCGAAGACGCTCAGTCCGGCCCGGAAGACCCGGCGACGGCCGAAACGGTCCGCGAGCGCCCCGGAGGCGATGAGGAGACTGGCCAGGACCACGGTGTACGCGTCCACAACCCACTCCAGGCCGCGGGTGTCCACGCCGAGACCACGGCCTGTCTCGGGCAGGCCCACGTTGACGATGGTGGTGTCGAGGCCGACGAGGAACATGCTGAACGCGCAGACGACGAGGATCGTCCAGCGGCGGCGGGTGCTGAGTGGGGTGGGGCGGGGGTGTGGGGGGTGTGGGCTGGGCGGGCGGCCCTGGTCGGTCCGGTTGTACGGGAGGAGTGGTCGTGGTCACCAGAGCCCACCTTCTGTCCGGTTTCACCTGCCACCCCACCTGCCTTACGGTCCCGGCGGACCCCACAGACACCACGGACCTCACGGACGCCGAACTGGCCGAGACCCTGGCGGCCAACGGTTCGCGACCACGCGCGCTGTGGCACGACCGCGGCCTCGCCATGAAACGCTCGCCGACGGGACCGGGACCTCTCTGAGTACGTTGTCCCACCGCGAATCGGGCAAACGACGCCCCACGCTCGACATGCTCATACCGCTCGCGTGTACGCACCGAGTCGCCTTGGACCAACGGGTCGTCCCACCGGCCACCGATGTCCACCCGTCTACCTACGCTCGCGTGTACGGGAGGGGAGCCCGGGGTCGTGGGCGTACCTCTCTCCCGGTACCCGTGCCGTGCGTGGGTGGTGAATAGAATTGCCACCTGGTGGCTATGAAAGCGCAGGTGGTGAAGGGTGGTCCCCGCGTTCGCGGGGGTGGTCCGAACACGTCCCGCTGCCAGTCGCCGCCGGTGGCGTGGTCCCCGCGTACGCGGGGGTGGTCCGTCGTTGATGTCCTCGATGGCGTCGTCCGGGTGCGTGAAGGCGTGGTCCCCGCGTAGGCGGGGATGCTCAGACCCACGCGATCAACTGGTCGCAGAGCGGCCCCGGCCCGGAACTGCTCGGCACGCCCCGCACAGCCCTGGAACTCGGGCCCGGGGAGGGCACCGGCGCCGTACACCTCGCCCGCCGGGGCGTCCGGGTCACCGCCGTGGACTTCTCCGCCGGCCAAGTGGAACGGGCCTGCCGCTGGTGGGCAGACGAGCCGGACGTCGGCTTCATCCATGCCGACGCATGCGAGTTCCTCGGCTCTGAGGCGACCGAGTACGACGCGATCTGCTCCGTGTGGGGCGCGGTCTGGTTCACCGACCCCGATCGGCTCCTCCCCCTGGTCACCAAACGGCTCACGCCCGGCGGCGTCTTCGTCTTCAGCCACGCCGAGCCCGTCCCCGACGCGTACGGACCGCAACAGATGGGGGCAAGTGGCTGGAGGGACGCGAACGCGAACTGACCGTCCTGCGCCGGCAGTACGCCCCCCATATGTGGGCCGAGCTGCTCGAACGCCACGGCTTCGACGACGTCGACGCCCGGATCATCCCGCCACCGGCGGACGAAGCCGTGGGCACGCTCCTCGTGCGCGCAACCATGGCCTAGACGGATGGCCGGCGACTCGTTTGTGCCGGGGAACCCCGTGCGGAACGCCAACTCGCCCTGGGTTCCCGGCAGTCGACCCGTGACATGGCCCGACCGGTCGGCAGCCAGGAAAGAAACCAGGTCAGCACCCCTGGCACTCGACCGCTCCGCCTCGCGCAGCGGCAGTACGACGAGGGTCACCTCGCCGTCGAACCGCCCGTCACCGCCGGACTCTTCACCGGGCGTATCCGCGCATGCGATAGCGCGGTCCGGCAGCGGAGGCGGACGTTTGCCAGCCGGTGTCCTCGGTGAGCGTCCACGAGCCGTCCAGGGCCGGGGCGTACGTGTCTCCGCCGTCCACCGTGAGGTCGACCTCGGTCACCGCGAGCACCGTGGCGTACTCCAGGGCCGCGCGGTAGATCTCGCCGCCGCCGATCACCCACACCTCGGCGGGCGCGGACGCATCCTGCGGCTCGGCCGCGAGGCGCAGCGCCTCGGCGACGGAACCGGCCCGGTCGGCGCCGTCGGCCGCCCAGTCCGGATCGCGGGTGACCACGATGTTGCGCCGGCCCGGCAGGGGACGGAACCTCGGGGGCAGCGAATCCCACGTCCTGCGCCCCATCACGACCGGATGGCCGAGGGTGACGGCCTTGAAGTGGGCCAGGTCCTCGGGCAGGTGCCACGGGATCGCGTTGCCCGCGCCGATCACACCGTCGCGGGCCTGCGCCCAGATCAGCCCGACGTTCGTACGGCCGCTCTGTATCCGGCCGCTCGGCGTTCGGTCGCCGCTGTTCGTCCTGCCGCTGTTCGTTTTGCCGCTGTCCGGTCGCTCGCCGTCCGCCACCGCGTCGTTCATACCGCGACCGGGGCCTTGATCGCCGGGTGGTGCCGGTAGTCGACCACCTCGACGTCGGAGTACGCGTAGGAGAAGAGCGAGTCCGCCTTCCGCAGCCGCAGCGTGGGGAAGTCGAACGGGGTGCGCGAGAGCTGCTCGGTCACCTGCTCGACGTGGTTGTCGTAGATGTGGCAGTCGCCGCCGGTCCAGATGAAGTCACCCGGTTCGAGGCCGACCTGCTGCGCCACCATGTGCGTGAGCAGGGCGTAGCTGGCGATGTTGAACGGCACGCCGAGGAACAGGTCCGCGCTGCGCTGGTAGAGCTGGCACGAGAGCTTGCCGTCGGCCACGTAGAACTGGAAGAAGGCGTGGCACGGCGCCAGCGCCATCCTGTCCAGCTCGGCGACGTTCCAGGCGGAGACGATCATCCGGCGGGAGTCCGGATTCCGGCGCAGCGTGTCGAGGACCTCGCTGATCTGGTCGATGTGCCGGCCGTCCGGGGCGGGCCAGGAGCGCCACTGCGCGCCGTAGACGGGACCGAGGTCGCCGTTCTCGTCGGCCCACTCGTTCCAGATGGTGACGCCGTGCTCACGCAGCCAGCCGACGTTCGAGTCGCCGCGGAGGAACCACAGCAGTTCGTACACGATGGACTTCAGGTGCACCTTTTTGGTGGTGACCAGGGGGAATCCCTGCGAGAGGTCGTACCGCAGCTGGTGCCCGAAGACACTTCGGGTGCCGGTGCCCGTCCGGTCGGCCTTGGCCGTTCCGGAGGTGAGCACTAGCCGCAACAGGTCTTCGTACTGGGTGTCCGCCACGGGCGTCGATTCTACCGGCCGCCCGGACGGGACCTCTCCACGGCCATCACGGGTCCGCGGCCGTCACGGTCCGCGGGCAGGCGGACCCTCGCGGGCGGGGTCATCCGGCGGGCGTCCTCGACGCGGCCAGGAACCGTCAGCCGGAAGGGTCAGGGGTGCAAGGGGGACGGGAGGGCCGGGAGGGCCGGAAAGGCCGTCCGGGTGTTCGGCGCACAGTTCGGCGACGAGGTCCCGCGCGTAGCGCTCATCCGTCCCGGGGACGGAGAACACCACGCGGAAGTAGAGGGGGGCGACGACGCGGTCGAGCACCCGCTCCAGGGAGGGCGGCGTTCCGCCGCGCCCGGCGGCCGCCTCCAAGGGGGCCCGGAAGCGGGCGCTGACCCGTTCCAGGCAGGCGCGGAGGCCCGCCCTGCGGTCGTCCACGTCCGGTGCCACCTCGGCGCGGAAGAAGGCCACGCCTCCCGGCCGGGAGAGGTCGGCGAGCGTCCACTCCGCCACCCGTTCCAGGTCCCGGCGGAGATCGCCGAGCAGTTCGGGTGCCTCCTCTTCCTGGCGGCTGTCCGCCACGTCCGCGAGCAGGGCGGAGGTCGTCCCCCAGCGCCGGTACACCGAACTGGGGTGGACGCCGGCGCGGCGCGCCACCGCCGGGACGGTCACCTTGTCGGCGCCGACCTCACCGACGAGATCCACCACCGCCCGGTGGACGGCGGCGCGGACGCGGGCGCTCCGGCCGCCGGGGCGGCTGTCTTTGCTTTTGGCGGGCACCCCTCCACCTTAAAGCAAAGGATTGCGCTTTAGCTCCCCGCCTGCTTGAGTGGATTTAAAGCGAAGTCCATCGCTTTAACCTCGTCATCGTGCTCATCATCGTGGAGGAACCATGAACCGGTACGAAGCCGCCCACCGACTCGGCGTCCGTTTCCACGCCTTCCTCGGCGCCGGCGACTGGGACGGCATCCGGACGCTGCTCACCGACGACGCCACCTGGACGCTGCCCGGCGACAACGCGATCTCCGGCACGGCGGAGGGGGCCGACGCGGTGGTGGAGCGGGCCGCGAAGATCGCTTCCTACGGCGTCGACTTCAAGCTGCTGCACATCCTCGTCAGCCGCGAGAACATGGCCCTCTCCCTGCACAACACCGCCCGGCGGGGCGACGTGCGCCTGGACGAACACCTGTCCACCGTCTGCCGCCTGCGCGACGGCAAGATAGCGGGCATCGAGACGTACCTGTCGGACGTCGACGGGATGAACGCCTTCTTCGTCTGAGGCACGTCCTCTTTCCTCCGCGGTCTCCGCTCTCCTCCGCGCTCTTCGTCTTCCTCCTTCCTCTGTGGTCTCCGTCCTCTCCTTGTCAGCGGCACCCCGCTCCCACCACCGCCCGGTGGATCGGCACCGCGGCCCCGCGCAGTGGCGCCCCCGAGCCGCCCCTGCGCACCGCGACGATCTCCGCCGCGATCGACAGGGCCGTCTCCTCCGGCGTCCGGCCGCCCAGATCGAGCCCGATGGGCGAGCGGAGGCGGGCCAGCTCCGCCTCCCCCAGCCCCGCCTCGCGGAGGCGGGTGAGGCGGGCGTGGTGGGTGCGGTGGGAGCCCATGGCGCCGACGTAGGCGAGGGGGAGGCGGAGGGCGCGGACCAGGAGCGGGATGTCGAACTTCTCGTCGTGGGTCAGGACGCAGACGGCCGTGCGCGGGTCCGAGTGCTGACCGTCCAGGTAGCGGTGCGGCCAGTCGACGACGATCTCGTCCGCGTCCGGGAAGCGGGCGCGGGTGGCGAACACCGGGCGGGCGTCGCACACCGTGACGTGGTGGCCGAGGAACTTTCCGACGCGCACCAGCGCCGCCGCGAAGTCGATCGCGCCGAAGACGATCAGGCGCGGTGGCGGGGCACTGGTCTCGATCAGCAGCTCGGTCGGCCGGCCGCAGTACGCGCCGTCGGCGCCCAGCGTCAGCGCGCCCGTACGGCCGGCGGCCAGGAAGGCGGCGGCCTCGTCGGCCGCCCGCCGGTCGCTCACCGACGCCGACGACCACGCCGCCGGCCCCGACCCCGGCCCCGGCGCTGGCTCCGGCGCGACTCCGATCGTGCCCGAGAAGGTGCCATCCGGGCGGACCAGGAGCGCGCCCGGACCCGCGCCGGACAGGGAGCGGACCAACGCCGTGGGCTCCCCGCCGGCCGCCGCCGACAGCGCCGCCTCGTACACGCCCCGCCAGGGGTCCGCCGCCCGTACCGGCGTGATCAGGACCTCGATCACGCCCCCGCAGGTCAGGCCCACCGCGAACGCGTCCTCGTCCGAGTAGCCGAAGCGCTCGCGGCGGCCGGACCCGGTCTCCAGCGCCTCGCGGCAGAGCTCATAGACGGCGCCCTCGACGCAGCCGCCGGAGACGGAGCCGATCGCCGTGCCCGCCGCGTCCACGGCGAGGGCGGCGCCCGGCTGTCTTGGTGCGCTGCCGTGGACGGAGGCGACGGTGGCGACGGCGAAGTCGCGGCCTTCCGCGCACCAGCGCTGCAGGTCTTCCGCGAGGTCCAGCATGACGGAACGTTCCTTCCCTGCTCTTCCGCTTTCCGCTCTTTGCTCTCTCGTGCTTCCGTGCTGCGTACTTCCTTGCTGCGTGCTTCCTTGCTGCGTGCTTCCGCTCTTCTGTGCTTCCGCGTCACCTCTCCTACGTGACTCCTACTTGACGCCCAGCCAGTTCTCGATGGGATGCAGCGCGAAGTAGACTGTGAAGACCGCCGTCAGCACCCACATGAAGGCCCCCGGCTCCCGCCACTTCCCTTCTGCCGTTCTGATCGCGGTGTAGGCGATGACCCCCGCGCCGACCCCGGCCGTGATCGAGTACGTGAACGGCATGAGGACGACCGTGAGGAACGCCGGGACGGCCACCGCCCGGTCGTTCCAGTCGATGTGCCGCGCATGGCTCATCATCATCGCGCCGATGACCACCAGCGCCGCCGCCGCGACCTCCCCCGGGACCATCCGGGTGAGCGGGGTGAAGAAGAGGCACGCGGTGAAGAGGAGGCCGGTGACGACGGACGACAGTCCGGTACGGGCCCCCTCGCCGACACCGGTGGCGGATTCGATGAAGACCGTCTGGCCCGACGCGCCCGTGAGCCCGCCGATCGCCCCGCCCGCGCCGTCGACGAGCAGCGCCCGGCTGAGGCCGGGCATCCGGCCGCGGTCGTCGGCGAGGCCGGCCTCCGTACCGACCCCGATGATCGTGGCCATCGCGTCGAAGAAACCGGCCAGGACGAGGGTGAAGACGATCACCCCGACGCTCAGCGCGCCGAGCGAGCCCCAGCCGCCGAACGAGACGTCGCCGAGGAGGGAGAAGTCGGGCAGGGAGACGGCGCTCCCATGGAGTTCGGGTGCACCGGACTGCCAGGTTCCGGGGCCGGGGTCCGCGACGGCGTTGACCGCGACGGCCAGGACGGTGCCGGTCACGATGCCGATGAGGATGGCGCCCGGGATGTTCCGCGCCTGGAGCATGAAGATGATCAGGAGCGTCACGCAGAAGACCAGCACCGGCCAGCCGGCGAGCTCGCCCGCGGGTCCCAGGGACACCGGCCCGCCGCCCTTGGCCGGGTGCACGAACCCCGCCTTCACCAGGCCGATGAGGGCGATGAACATCCCGATGCCGATGGTGATGGCGTGCTTGAGCGCCAACGGGATGGCATTCATGACGAGTTCGCGCAGCCCGGTGAGGACCAGCAGGACGATGACGCCCCCGTACAGCACGCACATGCCCATCGCCTGCGGCCAGGTCATGTGCGGGACCACCTGGCCGGCCAGCACCCCGGAGACGCCTAGCCCGGCGGCGAGCGCCAGCGGGACCTTGCCGACAAGGCCCATGAGCAGGGTGCAGACGGCCGCGGCCAGCGCGGTCGCCGTGATGAGGGCGGCGTGCCCGAGGGTGTGCCCGGACGCGTCCTTGCCGGACAGGATCAGCGGGTTGAGCAGCACGATGTAGGACATCGCCATGAACGTGGTGATACCGCCGCGCACCTCGCGGGCGGGTGTGGAACCGCGTGCCGAGATCTGGAAGTACCGGTCGAGCCGGGCGAGCCGGGACCTGTCGGCCGGGGACACGAGCCCGCGCTCGCGCCCGCGGCCGTGGCCGCCGGCTCCACGGATGGCTGCGTCATGGTGTCTGCCTGCTCCTTGGATGCCGGGCGGTGCAATGCCGGTGGGGGTGGACGGGGGGTGAGGGACGGAAGGGGTGGATGGGTGCTACGGGTGGGGAGGATGGGTGGATGCTGAGGTGTGGCGGGTCGGGGGGGACGCGTCGTGGGGGCTGGGCAAGTTGGGGTAGTCGAGGTGGATGGGTGGTGGGGGTGGATGGGGGCGTTGGGAGTGTTGAGCATGTTGAGGCGCGGTGCGGTCAGCGTCAGCGGGGCAGTCGGTCGGTGCCCCGCGGTACCCGGCCGAGCGGATTCCCGGCCGAGCGGATTCCCGGCCGGACGGACACCTGGACCGACCTGGCACCCGATCAGGCGGGTACCTGGCCGGGCGGAAGCGATGCCCGATGGCGGCCGTGTGGGGGACCGCGGGGAGCAGGCGCGGCACTCCACCCCCGCCGCCCGGACAACCGGCCAACCACCGGGCCACCGGGCCACCGGGCCACCGGGCCACCGGGCACTGTCACCCGTCGAGTGCGAACCCGTCAGGCACGGACCGTCAAGCACGCGCCTCCCGACACGAACCACCGGCCACAAACCGTCGACCACGTACCGCCGATCCCGAACCGCGAGCGCGGACCGCCGGCGCGCGCCCCCGGGCAGATCCGCCGGTCGCACACCCCGGCGCACGGCCGCCGGCAGCGCCACCCCGGAACGTCGGAGGACCACGCACCGCCACGTACACACCCGCCCCCCGCGCAGCCGCCCCTCCCTCAACCCCCCGTCAGATGCTCCGGCCGCACCGGCACCCTCCGCAACGCCAGTCCCGTCGCCTGCCGGATGGCGGCCACGACGGCGGGGGTGGAGGAGAGCGTCGGCGCCTCGCCCACGCCCCGCAGCCCGTACGGCGCGTGGGGGTCGGCGAGTTCGAGGACGTCGACCGGCATGGCCGGGGTGTCGAGGATGGTGGGGATGAGGTAGTCGGTGAAGGAGGGGTTGCGCACCTTGCCCGTGGCCGGGTCCACCGCGATCTCCTCCATGACGGCGAGCCCCAGCCCCTGCGTGCTCCCGCCCTGGATCTGGCCGAGGACGGAGAGCGGGTTGAGGGCCTTGCCGACGTCCTGGGCACAGGCCAGTTCGACGACCTTGACCAGGCCCAGTTCGGTGTCCACCTCCACCACCGCGCGGTGGGCGGCGAAGGAGTACTGGACGTGGCCGGTGCCCTGGCCGGTGCGCAGGTCGAACGGTTCGGTGGGGCGGTGCCGCCACTCCACCTCGGCCTCGACGGGCTCCTCCCCCTCCAGGACGTCCGCGAGGGCCGCCAGCACCTCACCCCCGTCGGTGACGATCTTGCCGTCCTCCAGCAGGAGTTCGGCGGTCGCCCAGGCCGGGTGGTACGTGCCGAACTTCGTCCGGCCGAGGTCCAGTACGCGCTCGCGGACGGTCCGGCAGGCGTGCCGGACGGCTCCGCCCGTGACGTACGTCTGGCGGGACGCGGACGTGGAACCGGCCGATCCGACGCGGGTGTCGGCCGGCTGGATGGTCACCCGGGAGACGCCCAGTTCGGTCCGGGCGATCTGCGCGTGGACCGTGACACCGCCCTGCCCGACCTCCGCCATCGCCGTGTGCACGGTGGCCACGGCCTCCCCGCCGGCGTGCTCCAGCCGCACCCGCGCCGTGGAGTAGTCGTCGAAGCCCTCCGAGAAGCCGACGTTCTTGATGCCGACCGCGTAGCCGACCCCGCGTACGACGCCCTCGCCGTGCGTGGTGTTGGCGACGCCGCCGGGCAGCGCCCGCAGGTCGGGGCCGCCGCCGGCGGTCTCCCACTGCCGCTCGGGCGGCATCGGCATCGCCTTGACGCGGCGCAGCAGCTCGGCGACGGGGGCGGGCGAGTCGACGACCTGACCGGTCGGCATCACCGAGCCCTGGGACATCGCGTTTCGGCGCCGGAACTCGACCGGATCGAGGCCGAGTTCAGCGGCCAGCCGGTCCATCTGCGCCTCGTAGGCGAAGCACGCCTGGACGGCGCCGAAGCCGCGCATCGCCCCGCAGGGCGGGTTGTTGGTGTAGAGGGCCAGTGCCTCGACGTCGACGTTCGGGCACTCGTACGGGCCGACGGCCAGGGAGGCGGCGTTGCCGACGACGGCCGGGGACGAGGAGGCGTACGCGCCGCCGTCCAGGACGATACGGGCCGTGACGTAGAGGAGCCGGCCGTCACGGTCGGCGCCGTGCTCGTAGCGGAGCCGGGCCGGGTGCCGGTGCACGTGCCCGAAGAAGGACTCGAACCGGTTGTAGACCATCTTGACCGGCCGGCCGGTCCGCAGCGCGAGCAGGCAGGCGTGGGCCTGCATGGACAGGTCCTCGCGGCCCCCGAACGCGCCGCCGACGCCGGAGAGCGTCATCCGCACCTTGTCCTCCGGCAGGCCGAGGACGGGCGCGATCTGCCGGAGGTCGGCGTGCAGCCACTGGGTGGCGACGTAGAGGTCGACGCCACCGTCCTCGGCGGGTACCGCGAGGCCCGACTCCGGCCCCAGGAACGCCTGGTCCTGCATCCCCACCTCGTACTCACCGGTGACGACAGCCGCCGCCCGGGCCTTCGCGGCGGCGACGTCGCCGCGCCGGACGGGCTGGCGGTGGACGACGTTGGGGTGCGGGACGTGGGCCGCGTGGCCGTCGGTGCGGCCGGGGTGGAGGACGGGCGCGCCGGGAGCCGTCGCGCTCGCCTCGTCGGTGACGACCGGCAGTTCCTCGTACACCACCCGGATCTTCGCGGCGGCGCGGCGCGCGGTCTCCGGGTGGTCGGCGGCGACGAGTGCGACCGGCTCGCCGTGGTGCCGGACGACGCCGTCGGCGAGGACCGGGGTGTCCTGGAGCTCCAGCCCGTAGCGGGTGGCGGCCGGCAGGTCGTCGTGGGTGAGGACGGCGTACACGCCCGGGGTGGCCAGCGCCTCGGCGACGTCGACGGAACGGATCCGCGCGTGGGCGTGCGGGCTGCGCAGGGTGTGCCCCCAGAGCATGTCCTCGTGCCACAGGTCGGAGGCGTAGGCGAACTCGCCGGTGACCTTGAGCGTGCCGTCCGGGCGGAGCGTCGACTCACCGATGCCGCCGCGGGTGCGGCTGCCCTGCGTGAGGCCGCCGGAAGCGAGGCGGCCGGGGGGCCTGCCGGGAGTGGTGGGGCCACTGGGGGCGGGGGTGTTCGCGGTGGGACTGCCACCGGTTTGGCCGCCACCGGAAGGCAACGCGCCGGGAACCGCCCCACCAGGCAAAGGTCGTTCGCTCACGTCTCAGTCCTCCCGTCCGGCCCGGCCGCTCAGGCCGTCCCCGCCGCCGTCCCCGGTCCCCCCGCCGTCCCTGCCATCCCTGCCATCCCTGCCATCCCCGGCACCTCTACCGCACCTGGCGCCCCCACCGCCCCCGGCACCACCCGCACCACCAGCGCCGCCGTCTCCACCCCGCGCCGCCGCCAGGCGCACCGCGTCGAGGATCTTCTCGTAGCCCGTGCACCGGCAGAGGTTGCCGGAGAGGGCCTCGCGGATGTCCGCGTCGGACGGGTCCGGGTCGCGGGCCAGCAGGTCGTCGGCCGCGACGAGCAGGCCGGGGGTGCAGAAACCGCACTGCACGGCGCCCGCGTCGACGAACGCCTGCTGCACCGGGGACAGTTGACCGTCCGGAGCGCCCGCGCGGGCGGCCAGGCCCTCGACGGTGACCACGTCGCGCCCCTCCGCCTGCCCGGCGGCGACCAGGCAGGCGCAGACCGGAACGCCGTCGAGGCGGACCGTGCACGAACCGCATTCGCCCTGCTCGCAGGCGTTCTTGGAGCCTGGCAGGCCCAGGCGCTCACGCAGCACGTAGAGGAGGCTCTCGCCCTCCCACACGTCGTCGGCCCGCTGCGGCCGGCCGTTGACCGTCATGTTCACGCGCACAGTTCGTCCCTCTCCCCCGTCGTCCCGTCCGTGTACTGCCGCCACGCCCAGCCGAGCGTGCGCCGGGCCATGACCCCCACCGCGCGGCGGCGGTAGGCCGCGCTGCCGCGTACGTCGTCGATGGGGTTGCAGGCGGCCGCCGCGAGGGCGGCGAACTCCCCGGCGACGGCGTCCGGTACGGGCCGGCCGGTGTCCCAGCAGCGGGCCTCGTCCAGGGCGGCGGCCAGGAAGTCCTCCGCCGCCCGCGCCCGGACGGGCGTCGGCGCCGCCGAGCCGATGCCGGTGCGGACGGTCCGGGTGTCGGGGTGCAGGGCGAGACCGAACGCGCACACGGCGATGACCATCGCGTTGCGCGTGCCGACCTTGGCGAACTGCTGCGGCCCGGCGGCCTTCCGGACGCGTACGGCGCGGATCAGCTCGTCCGGGGCGAGGGCGTTCCGCTTGACGCCGGTGTAGAAGTCGTCGATCGGGATGAGCCGGGTGCCGCGCACCGACTCCGCCTCCACCACGGCGCCCGCCGCGAGCAGCGCGGGGTGGGAGTCGCCGGCCGGGGAGGCGGCGCCGAGGTTGCCGCCGACACTGCCGCGGTTGCGGATCTGCGGCGAGCCGACCGTGCGGGCGGCGAGGGCGAGGCCGGGAAGCGGACCGGACAGCTCCGCGATGACGCGGGCGTACGGGACGGCGGCGCCGAGGCGGACGTCGGGGCCGTCGGTCTGCCACGCGGAGAGCTCGCCGATGCGGGTGAGATCGAGGAGGTGGCTGGGGCGGCGGTGGTCGAAGTTGATCTCGACCATCACATCCGTGCCGCCCGCCAGAGGCACCGCCGTGGGGTGCTCGGCCTTGGCGGCCAGCGCGTCCTCCCAGCGGTCGGGGCGCAGGAAGTCCATGGGCGTTTCTCTTCTCGCTCTGGTCCCGCCACCGGGCCGGTGGCCCGTCCGGCCCGTACGGCCGTATCCGTCCGGTCCGCACCGCCCGCCGCCCGTACCGGCCGCCCGGCGACGGGACGGACGCGGCGGGACGGGTACGGCCGTACGGGCTGCGCGGGACTGGACGGGGGCCGTGCTTGGGCCGTTCGGACGGCTCCGGGCGGGTCGGTCGTGGGGGAGGTTTCGGGTGGGGGCCGGCGCCGGGTCGATGCCGCGTGCAGCCAGTACACAGAGGCTTCACCGGAAGGGAGCAGTCACCGAAACCATGAAGCGGTTGGCTGGTCACCTCCACCGTCTTGTAGATTCGAACGAAAGGCGGAGTCCGGAAACCTCACGGCTTCGCACCGGTAACACGACAGCACACGAGAAAGATCGGCGGCGACCCACCATGCGGCTGCGCGCACTGCTGGAGACCGACGCGCTGGGCCTTCGACTGCTCGGTGGCGAGGACGAGCTCGACCGCACCGTCCGCGGCGTGATGACGACCGATCTGCGCGACCCGAGCCGCTACCTCTCGGGCGGCGAACTGGTCCTCACCGGCCTGGCGTGGCGCCGGGAACCGGCCGATTCGGAGCGCTTCGTCCGCATCCTGGCCACCGCCGGGGTGGCCGGGCTCGCGGCGGGCGAGGCGGAGATCAGCTCCACCCCGGACGACCTGATCGAGGCGTGCGCCCGGCACCGGCTGCCGCTGTTCTCCGTGGACGAGACGGTGTCGTTCGCGTCCATCACCGAGCACGTCGTCCGGCAGGTCTCCGGCGAGCGCGCGGGCGATCTGGCCGCCGTCGTGGACCGGCACCGCCGGCTGATGACCTCGGGCCCGGCGGGCGGCGGCCCGGAGGTCGTCCTCGACCTGCTGGGCTCGGACCTGGACCTGCGGGCCTGGGTCCTGTCCCCCACCGGCCGCCCGATCGCCGGCTCCTCACTGGCCGGGTCCGGCCCCGCGCTGCCGTCCGAGGTCAGCGCGGCCCTGGCGGGCGAGCACCTGGCCGCGGCCCGGTCGGGCCGCCGGGGCCCGCACCGGGTGACGGCGGGCGGCGCCACGTACTCCCTGTTCCCCATCCGCGGCACGTCCACCGGCCCCGCCGACCCGCGCGAGACCGTCCTCTCGGACTGGCTGCTCGCCGTGGAGGCCGACGCCGGCGACTGGCCGGCCGAACGCCTCGACCTGCTGCACGGCGTCACCCAGCTGATCGCCGTCGAGCGGGAGCGGCGCGAGGCGGCCCGGACGGTCCGCCGCCGGCTGGCACAGGAGGTGCTGGAACTCGTCCAGTCCAACGCCGCGCCGGCCGAGATCGCCGCGCGGCTGCGGGTCGCCGCGCCCGTACTGGCCCCGGGGACGGGCGCCGCCCCGCACTGGCAGGTCGTCGTGGCCCGCGTGGAGTGGACCGACGGCGAGACGGCCGCCGCCCTCCCGGCCGGGCCGATCGCCCAGAGCCTCCTGGAGGAGGCGCTGGTCGCCCCGGACGCGACGGGGACCGAGCCGTCCGAGCGGATCGCCGTCGCCCACACGGACGACGAGGCCGTCGCCCTGGTGCCTCTCCCCCCGGCCCCGGCCCCGGTCTCCGCGACCGCCGACGAGGACCGGCCGGCCGGTGCCGACACCGGCCTGCACGCCGACGCGCTGCTGTCCGCCGTCCGCGCCCCGCTCTCCCGGGGGCTCGACGGCGACGGCCGCCTGACCTTTGGCGTCAGCGCCGCCGTCCACTCGGCGGAGGGACTGCGCGGCGCCCTGGAGGAGGCCCGGCACGCCCGCCGCGTCGCCGCCGCCCGGCCCGGACGCGTCTGCGCGGCCGGCCACCAGGAACTGGCCTCGCACGTGCTGCTTCTGCCGTTCGTCCCCGACGACGTCCGCCGCGCGTTCACCGCCCGGCTGCTCGACCCCCTCCGCGAGTACGACAACCGGCACCGCGCCGAACTCATCCCGACCCTGGAGGCGTTCCTCGACTCCGACGGATCGTGGACGCGCTGCGCGACGCGGCTGCACCTGCACGTCAACACACTGCGCTACCGGGTGGGCCGCATCGAGCAGTTGACCGGGCGCGACCTGTCGCGGCTGGAGGACAAGCTGGACTTCTTCCTGGCGCTGCGGATGAGTTGAGGGGGCGGGGCGGCTGGCGCCGTGGGTCAGTTGAGGGGAGGCGGGGCGGCTGGCGCCGTGGGTGGGTTGAGGGGCGCGATGGGTCTGGCCCGGGTGAGTTGAGGGGCGTGCGAGGGGCCTGGTACCGCAGGCGAGTTGGGGGCCGGGGGCCCGACGCTGCGGTCGAGCCGAGACGTGCGGGAGACCTGGCACCGCGGACGAGTCGAGGGGCGCGTGGGGCCTGGCACCGCGGACGAGCCGAGGGAGGCGAGGGCCTGGCACCGCGGGCGAGTCAAGACGTGCGGAGCACGGCGGCTTCCTCAGTCCGGTGCCCGCCGCTCCCCCCGTACCAGCCCCAGGTCGGCGTAGACCGTCGCCCGCGACACCCCGAGCCGCTCGGCGACGACCAGCGCCGAGCGGCTGAGCCGGAACACCCCGCGCGCGTCCAGCGCCTCGATCACCCGGAGCCGGCCCTGCCGCGAGTCATGGGCCAGCGGCCGGCCGAGCCGTTCCTCCTCCTGTTCGATCACGGCGGTGACGACCTCGCCGATGTCGTCCGAGAACACCGTCGTGGCCGCCGGCGCCGGGTCCGCCGTGCCGACCAGGGCAGCCATCGCCTTGGCGGCGAGCCGGAGTTCGGTGATGTCGAGGTTGACACAGAGGGAACCGAAGACGTGCCCGGAGCCGTCGCGCAGCAGCAGGGTGGACGACTTCACCGTGCGCCCGTCCGGCGTCCTGGTGACGTAGTTGACCTTGTCCTGCGCGGTGTCGCCGCGCGTGAGCATCTCCAGGCCGATCTCGCTCATGGCCCCGCCCACGGACCGCGAGGTGACGGATCCGGCGAGGGCGACGACGCTGGCGTCGGGCGTCCGGTAGTCGTGCAGCACCACCTCGCACTGGGTGCCGAACGTGGCGGCGAGGCCGTCGACGACCGGGCGCAGGGCGCGGAGCACGGCGTCCGCGGTGCCGTGCTCCGGGCCCTCCGGCGTCTCCGGGCGCTGCGGCGTCTCCGGATCCTGCGACGACTTCGGAGCCTGTGGCTTCTCCGGTCCCCGCGGTGTCTCCGGTCCCCGCGGTGTCTCCGAGGCGGCGGCGTTCTCGTGGGAAGGCGGTGCGGACGGCGGTGCCGGCGGCACCGGCGTTGCCGGCCGTACCTCCGGTTGCCCTGCCGATCCCTCTGGTCCCGCCGATGCCTCTGATCCCGCTGATGCCGGTGATGTCATCCCTGCCTCCGCACGCCCATCGGCTTCGCCGGACCGTCCGATCCCGTCCCGCGCGTCCGGAACGAGACTAGAAGTACGTCATTGGGGATACGCCCTTCAACTCTTGACGAACTGTCCAGATCGCTGGACACTCTGCCTGGGTGGGGAGTTGGCCATGGTTGTCAAGGTCCTTGTGGTGCACATGGTCTGTATGTGGTCTGTCCGTGGCCTTTCCGTGGTTCCAAGGAGCCGCCGGACAGTGGATGGCATGCGGAGACACGTAGGC
Source organism: Streptomyces sp. CA-181903 (assembly GCF_050937075.1). NCBI lineage: Bacteria > Bacillati > Actinomycetota > Actinomycetes > Kitasatosporales > Streptomycetaceae > Streptomyces > Streptomyces sp. CA-181903. The sequence continues at coordinate 5,973,414 of NZ_JBNJLY010000001.1, read as the reverse complement.
GGCGCGGGAGGAAGGGCCACCGGTGCGTGATCGTCCGTACGCACGCGGCGGGACGGCCACGCCGCTTCCGCTCCCCCGCCCCGTGACGTAGGAGGAGGACACGAGGAGGAGAGGCACGATGCGTTTTCCGGCCGAGGGGCCCTCCGGCCCGTTCCGCCCTCCCGCCACCCACTCACCGTACGGTTCCCCGGACCCCTCGGACCCATACGGCACCTACGGCGGCACCTACGGCCCGTACAGCCCTCACGACCCGGACGCCCCGTGCGGCGCGATACGGCTGCGCTGCACCACCTGCGGCCGTCTGCACGCCCTCACCGATCTGGCCTGGCGGTGCGCCGACTGCCACGGCCTGCTCGACGTCCACGGTTTCGCGCCCGCCATGCCCAACGCCGTCGAACTCGGGCGGCGGCCGCCCACCCTGTGGCGGTACGCCGAGGCGCTGCCGCTGCCGCGCCCGTCCCGAATCAGCCTCGGCGAGGGCATGACCCCGCTGATCAGCGCGCCGGGCCGGCCGGACGTGCTGCTGAAGGCGGACTATCTGATGCCCACCGGTTCGTTCAAGGACCGCGGCGCGGTGCTGCTGGTGGCGCTGGCCGCCCGGCTGGGTGTGCGGAAGGTCATGGCGGACAGCAGCGGCAACGCGGGAACGGCGGTCGCCGCCTACGCGGCGCGCGCGGGCCTCGCCTGCGAGGTGTACGTACCGGCGGCCACGTCCGAGGGCAAGGTGGCCCAACTCCGCGCGTACGGCGCGGAAGTGCACCGGGTCGGGGGCTCGCGCGAGGACACCGCCGCCGCGGCGGCCCGCGCGGCGGATGAGCCCGGGACGTTCTACGCCAGCCACGTCCACCACCCGTTCTTCCCGCACGGCACCAAGACCTATGTCCTCGAACTGTGGGAGCAGTTGGGCGGCCGGCTGCCCGGCACGCTCGTCCTCCCGGCCGGGAACGGCACCCTCGTGCTCGGCGCCCGCCTGGGCTGTCAGGAACTCCTCGACCAGCGGCTGATCGACCGGCTGCCCGCCATCACGGCGGTGCAGGCGGCCGGTTGCGCGCCCCTCGTGCGCGCCGCCGAGCTGGGCGGCGAGGTACCGGAACGCATCACCGCCGAACCGACCGTCGCCGAGGGCATCGCCATCGCCCGGCCGGCCCGGGGTCCCCAAGTCCTGCGGGCGGTAAGGGAGACGGGGGGCACGTTCGTGACGGTCCCGGAGGACCGGATCGTCGCGGCCCACCGCGAACTCGCCCGCCACGGGCTGTACGTGGAGCCGACATCCGCCGTCTGCTGGGCGGCGCTGCAGGAGGGGCTGGTGCCGGAGCACGCGGTGGAGGGCGACCGTCCGTTCGCCGTGGTGCCGCTGTGCGGGAACGGGCTGAAGGCCAAGCCGCCGGAGTGAGCGGGGGCGTCGCCGCCTTCGACGCCCACCCGCCTGCCCTGACCCACCCCATTCCGCTCCATTTTGGCCCATTTCACCCCGATCCAACCCGCTCAGCTTCGTTCCGTTCCCCTCAGCTCCGTTCCGACTCGATCAGCTCCGCTCCGACCCGCTCAGCTCCGCTCCAACCCGCTCAGCTCCGCCCCACCCCGTCCCGCGACGGGTCATCCGTCCGAGGACCCATGCCCGCCCTGCTCGCCTTGCCCACCACGCTCGCCCTGCCCACCGCCCACGCGCTCCCCGGGCTCCTCTCCGCCTTCGTCCCGCTCTGGGCCCTGACCGCGGTCGGCTATCTCGCCGGCAGGACGGGGCTGCTCGGCGCGGACGCGGAGGAGGTCCTGGGGCGCTTCGTCTTCAACATCGCCATGCCTGCCGCCCTGTTCACCCTGCTCGCCCGGGCCCCGCTCGCCGGCTTCGTGAACGCCTCGATGCTCGCCTTCGCGGCGGGCACCGCCGTCGCCCTCCTGCTGGGCGCGGTCGCGTCCCGCCGGCTCTTCGACCGCAAGCCCGCCGAACAGGCGGTCGGCGGCCTCGTCGCCGGCTACGTCAACTCCGGCAACCTCGGCATCCCCGTCGCGGCACAGGTCCTGGGCGACGCGTCGCTGGTGGCGCCGGTGATCCTGTTCCAGGTGCTGGTGGTGACGCCCCTGATGCTGGCGGTACTCGGCGCCGGTACGGGCGAGGGCCGCCGGCGGGCCGGGCACGCGCTCTTGGCCCCCGTCCGCAACCCCATCGTGCTGGCCGCCGCCGCGGGTGCCGTCTTCTCGGCCGCGCACTGGCGGCTGCCGGGCGCACTGAACGGCTCCTGCGACCTGCTCGGCCGGGCGGGCGTCCCGACGGCGCTGGTCATGCTGGGTCTGTCGCTGCACGGCCGCGGCCGTCGCCCGGACGCCGGGACGGGTGCCGCCACGTCCCGGGCGGAAGTAGGGGTCGCCGTCCTCCTCAAAACCCTGGTCCAACCGGCGGCGGCCTACGCCACCGGCCGCTTCGCCCTCCACCTCCCGCCCCACCAGCTCCTCGCCACCGTCGTCTGCTCGGCCCTCCCCACCGCGCAGAACGTCTACGTCTACGCGCGCGAGTACGGCGCGGCCACGGCCCTCGCGCGGGACGCGGTGGTCGCCTCGACGCTGGCCTCGATGGCGACGCTGTCGGGATTCGCGCTGCTGCTGGCGCCGGGCGGGTGAGGGGGAGGCGGCCGGGCGACGCGTTCCTCAGCGCGTGGTGAAGGCGCCCCCGTTGACGTGGATCGTCTGCCCGGTGATGTGCCGGGCCCCCGGCGAGGCGAGGAAGTGCGCGGTCCGGGCGATGTCCTCGACCGAGCCCGCGCGCTTGACGTGCGTCTCCTGCACCAGCGCGCGTTCGCGTTCCTCGCTCAGGCCGCCGTGGAAGAAGTCGGTGCCGGCGACGTATCCCGCGGCGATGACGTTGCAGGTGACGCCCTGGGGAGCGAGTTCGGCGGAGAGCGAGGCGTTCCACGCCGCCAGGGCGGCCTTCGCGGCCCCGTAGGCGCCGCCCCTGCGCTCGGCGCCGATCGAACCGATGCTGACGACGGAGCCGCCGCCGGTGAACTTGTCCCGTACCGAGGCCGTGGTGAGCACGGCGGTCAGCAGGTTCTGCGCCAGGTTCTCCTGCCACTGCGCGAGGAGCGCGTCAAGGCCGGAGCCCGCTTCGGCACCCGTCCGGGCCAGCCCTCCGGCGGTGTTGACCAGCACGTCCAGGCTGTCGAGCCGGGCGGCCAGCGCCTCGACCTGTCCCGGATCGGTGGCGTCGCAGACGACGCCGTGCACCCCCAGTTCCCCGGCGGTGCGCTCGACGGTTTCAGGGGTGCGTCCGGTGATGAAGACCTCGGCCCGGTCGGCGGCGAACGCCGCGGCGACAGCCCGGCCGATGCCGCTGGTGCCGCCGGTGATGAGAACGGTGCGGGTCACGGGTTCCTCCTGCTCACTGCTACGTTCAGGACTACGTTTAGATCTAAACGTAACAGTGGACGCAAGCCAAGGGATCACCAGTGGACGCCAACCCGAAAAATCACGCTGCGACCGACGCGGCCGCGGCCGTCTCCGCGGTCCCGGCATCCGGACCGCTCGAACCCGCCCACTCCGCCGCCGAGATCGCCGCGGCCTGGCGCCGGGAACGACCGGGCACACCGACCGGTTCGATCGAGATCGTCACCCCCATCTGGCAGTTGGCGAAGCTCTTCGCGGACGACCGCAACCGGGCTCTCCGGCAGGCGGGAATCGACGCGGCCACCCTCGACCTCCTGTCCGTCATCCGCCGTTCCGGCCCGCCCTACGCCCTCACCACCCGCGAACTCACCCGCCGCACCCTCGTGACCGCCGGGGCCATCTCGCAACGCGTCGCCCGCGCCGAACGCGAGGGGCTCGTCGAACGCACCCCGGGCACCACGGGCCGACGGGCCGTCCTGGTCACCCTCACCCCCGAAGGCCACGCCCTCATCGAGCGTTCCGTCGACACGGTCCTCGGCCGTGAGGCCACCCTCGTCGACGGCCTCTCCGACTCGGAACGCACCACGCTCGTCGACCTCCTGGCCAAGCTGACCGCCGACGTCCGCCACCGCACGACGCGTACGGGGGGCTGAACCGGTACGGGGACTCGCCGTGTTCGCAGAGCCTCGGCTTCAGGTGGGCAAGCCGGGGCCCCCGGGGTGCCGCCCTACACCTCCACGATGCCCGGCGCCTCCACGGCCCCACGGCCCCACGGCCCCACGGCCCCACGAGAGTGTGAACTCGGTTGACAGCCATCGAGACTGTGAAATGATGTGAGCACACAGAAGCGCAGGACTACGCGTCAACTGCAAGTGCCGCTGCGCCTTGTTCACCACCCGATACGGAGACAGAGACGTGAACCGACTCCCTCGCCTCGCCGCGGCGATCGCCGCCGCCGCGCTCGTCGTGACGGCCGCGGGTGCGGCCGAGGCCGATGACGGTCCGGCGCGGTCCGCGATGACCGCGCGTCAGAAGCTCGCGCGCGTGCTGCCCGGTGACGCGCCGCACTTCCCGCTGGAGGTGGTCGACGGGAACGGCAAGGACTTCACCTACATGTGGGGCATGGAGGGCAAGTTGGAGCCCCGCATGGAGGGGATGCTGGATCTACCGAAGCTGCGGGCGGCGACGCAGGTGGACAGCGATGCGGACAACTACTACGACGGGGACGCGTACTACCTCACCACCGACGGCAAAGTGATCCTCGGCAAGCCGCTGGAGGGGGTGCGGCGTCAAGTCGCGTCCGGCTGGGGCGAGTACGACACGTTCTTCTCACCGGGGAACCTGGGCGGGGCGAAGCAGCCGGACATCCTGGTCCGAGACCGTCAGGGAGTGCTCTGGCTCTACCTGGCCAAGGCGGACGGGTCGCTCACCGGCAAGAAGAAGGTGGGCCCGGGCTGGGGGCAGTACACGCAGATCACCGGCAAGGGCGACCTGACGGGCGACGGGAAGACGGACATTGTCGCCCGCGACAAGGACGGGGTGCTCTGGCTCTACAAGGGCACGGGCGACTGGACCAAGCCGTTCCAGGGCCGGACGAGGATCGGCGGCGGCTGGAACCAGTTCAACCTGCTGCACGGCGCCGGCGACACGGACTTCGACGGGCGTACGGACCTGGTGGCCCGCGACAAGTCCGGGGCGCTGTGGCGCTACAAGGGCACGGGCAAGGCGTCCGCACCCTTCGCGCCCAAGGAGAAGATAGGCAACTCCGGCTGGAACCAGTACCGGATCGTCTACTGAGCCCACGAGCCGGAGGGGAATCCGGGGGGCAGGCCGAGGAGGCAGGCCGGGGGGAGCCCGGGGGCGGGCCGGCGCCGACGTACATCAGGAGGGGAACGTCGGCGCAGACCCGCCCCAGGGCCACCGGGGTGCTCAGCCCCGGCCCAAGTGCCGCAGGTAGGCGGCGCGGTTGAGCGGATCGCCGTCCGTCCGGGCCCGGACCGGCGGGGTCCCGGGGCAGGGCAGGTCGTCGGTGGGGGCCGACCACCAGAGCCCCTCGCCCGGGTCAGCGCCGGAAGACGCCGCTCCACCGCCGCCACCCGCCGCACCGGGACGGTGCCCTTGACCAGCCAGGTGCCACGGCCGGGCGCGGTGTCCCGGATCCGGGCCCCCTGCTCGGCGAGGAGCCCGGTCACGGCGCTCAGCGCGTCGGCGGGCACCTCCGCCTCGTAGGCGTGGCACGGCTCGTACACCCGGGTGCCGGCCTCGTCGAGGGCACGCATCAGGACGAGGGGGGTCAGCGACCGGAAATCCGTACCAGTGCTCACCGGGCTGGCGTAGCCGGAGTGGGTGAGGGTGACGACGCAATCGGTGACCGGCCAGCCGTACAGGCCCTGTTCGAGGGTGCGGCGTGTGGTCTCCTCGATGGCGCGGTCGAAGCCGAGGGGGATGGCGCCGAGTTCCGTCTCCCGGCGGAAGGTGACGCCGGAGCCGGGCGCGCCGGGTTCCACGCGGAGCCCGATCGTCGCCCAGAAGGCGAGCGTACGGTGGCGGTCGATGCCCTCGTATGCGGCGCCGGTCCCGGTGGGGCGTTCACGGAAGACCGTGCGGCTCTCCTCGAAGACGGCCTCGACCCCGAACTCCTCGCCGAGAGTGGCCGCGATGATCTCTTTCTGGACCTCGCCGTAGAGCAGAAGGGAGGTGCCGGCGCCGTCCGGCAAGGGGCGGGTGCCGATCAGCGGGTCCTGGTCGGCGAGCGCGGCCAGCGCGGCGTAGAGGCGTGGGGCGTCCTCCGGGCGCCGGGGCCGGACGACCGTCTCCAGGCTCGGCGGGGCGAACCGCGGCACCGTGCCCCCGCCGCTCGTCTCACGCTCGGGCACGGGTCCCAGCCGGTCGCCGACACGGACGCCGGGCAGGCCGCGGAGGCGGGCGATCCCGCCGGGGGTCAGCCGGTGGTCGGTGCCGGGCGGCGCCCCGACGACCTCAAGGGCCGTGATGCGTCCGGCATGTTCGACGGCACTGCCGTCGGGCCCGTGCCGGTGCAGGGTGACGCGGTCGCGGCGGTGCAGGGAGCCGGAGAAGAGGCGGAGGTACGCGGTCTTCTCCCCGTTCGCGCCCCGCTCGATCGCGAACACGGTACCGACGGGGACGTCGGAGTCGGCGGGCAGGGCAGGCGCGACGGACGCATCGGAACCATCGGATGTGGCGGGCGCGACGGACGCGGCGGAGGTGACGGATACGGCGGAGGTCGTGGACACGCCGGACGTGGTGGACGTGACGGACGTGGTGGACGTGACGGACGTGGTGGACGTGACGGAGCCGGCGAACACACGGTCCTCGGCGCCCCGCTCGGGCACGGCCCCGACCGGGAGCCAGCGTGCGATGCCGTCGAGGAGGGCCGTCACGCCCTGTCCCGAGTGGGCGGAGCCGAAGTAGAGGGGGTGCAGCAGGCCACGCGCCGTGTGGTGGGCGAGGCCGGACGAGAGCCGTCCGGCGTCGGGGACGCGGTCCTCGACGAGGTCGGCGAGCAGCGCTTCGTCGTTCTCCGCCAGTGCTTCGGCGACGCGTTCGCGGAAGGCGGGGTCGGCGAAGGAGCCGGGCAGTGTCCGGGCGTTCCGGGTGCCGATGGCGTGGACGGCGTTCATGGGGACGACGCGCGGCGTGAGGCGCGTCCGGATCGCCGACAGCGTCTCGGCCTCGCGCGCTCCCGCCCGGTCGATCTTGTTGACGAAGACCAGGGTGGGCAGTCCGAGCCGGCGCAGGGTCCTCATCAGCACCCGGGTCTGTGCCTGCACTCCCTCGACGGCGGACAGCACGAGCACCGCTCCGTCGAGGACGCCGAGGGCGCGTTCCACCTCGGCGATGAAGTCGCTGTGACCGGGGGTGTCGATGAGGTTGACGTGGAGGCCGTCGACGGTGAACGAGGCCACGGCGGAGCGGATGGTGATGCCGCGCCGGCGCTCGATCTCGCCGGAGTCGGTACGGGTGGTGCCGGCGTCGACGCTGCCGAGCCGGTCGATGACGCCGGTGTCGAACAGCAGGCGCTCGGTGAGGCTGGTCTTACCGGCGTCGACGTGCGCCAGGATGCCGATGTTCAGGAAGCCCCGGGTGGTCGGGGCCGGGCTGGGGGTACGCATCAGGGGAGAAGTCCTCGAAAACGGTCGTCCGGTCGGGGCGCTGGATGTTTCCGAGGGCCTGGCGCATCGTCCGGTCGTCTCCCTTGTGCGGCATGGAATGTGCGCGATGTGGTGCGCGCGGGCCATGGTGCCAGGGGCAGGCGTGGCGCGCGAGGGATTTATGCGTTCCGCAGCCCGGGCGGCGGACGTCGTCGCATGCCGGAACGGCCTGGTCACCGGGTGGCCCGGGCGGGAGGGCCGTGATCTTCGCAGCACTTCCGGCCGAAGTCCACCCCGGGCTTTGTGAATTGGTTCACACCGGCCTCTTGGCCGGGCCCGGTTCCGCGTGCTGTGATCGGAGCAGGCTTGGCTTCCAGCTCGACGGCGCGCTTGGGGAGGGCACTGTGGCGGACACCGCCATGCGGAATTCTGGCTTGACGGAACCATGGGGACCACAGGGGCCGAGCCCGCAGGACGGACCGCTGGAGCGCGCGGTGTGGCGGCTCCGTTCGCGGGCCTGCTGGGAGGACGCCGCCGAGTTGATCGCCCCGCGCGCGGCGACCGACCCCGGTGCCGCGCGGTGGCGTACGGCCGTGCTGATCGAGCGCTGCATGTTCACCGCGGAGGGCTGGAGCGCCGCCGAGGACGCGCTGCGCGCCGCGGAGGCGCTGGCCGCGGACGACGAGGAACGGGGCGCGGCGGCCTGCGAACGCGGGCATCTCGCCTATCTGGCCACCCTTTTGGGGGTACGCGACCGAGCGGACGAAGCACGTTCCGCTCTGGGGCGCGCGGCCGCACTGCTCGCGCCCCACTCACCCGGCCGCCCCCTGCTCGACTTCCGCCGGGGCCTGATCGCCCAGCACCTCTCGGAAAATCCCTCCGACGCCACGGCCGCCTTCCGGCGGGCCCACACGGGGGCGACCGAACAGGGCCACCGGCTGCTGCTCTCGTTCACCTGGCGGCACTTGGCGGCCATGGCCGAGCACGACGGCCGCACCGCCGACGCCCGGCACGGCTACGCCGAGTCGCTGCGCATCCGCGAGGAACTGGGCTACCTGGTGGGGATCGCGCCGGCCCTCGTCTCGCTCGCCGCCGTCCTCCCGGACCCGGCCGAGGCGGCCCGGCTGCGCGAGGAGGCGGGCCGGCTGGTGCGGCTGCTGGGCGGGGTCCCGTCCTGGCTGGTGGACCGGCTGCCCCCGCGCCCGACGGGGACGGCGACGGACACCGCGCACGGCGCGGCGGGCGCGGAAGGCACCTGACCACCCCCGGCGGGCGGGCTCAGTCCGCGGCCCCCGTGTAGTGGCCGCGGACGAGGGCCTCGACGGCCGGCAGGTCGCGGGCGGCGAGCGCGTCGAGCAGGGCGACGTGCTCGGCCGCGTCGGCGACGAGGTCCTCCGTGTGCCGGACCGGGCCGTCGGGGGTCGGCCACTGCGCACGCCGGTGGAGTTCGTCGGTGACGGTGACGAGCTGGCGGTTGCCCCCGAGCCCGAGCAGGGCGCGGTGGAAGGCGCGGTCGGCCTCGGCGTAGGCGGCGCGGTCCCCGCGCCGGGCGACGGCCTCCGCCGTCTCGGCCAGCGGCAGCAGTTCCCGCCAGCGGGTCGCGGGCAGCGTACGGGCCAGCCGGAGCAGGACGGGCACCTCCAGCAGGCCGCGGACCTCGGCGAGTTCCGCCAGGTCGCGGGCGGACCGGCTGGTGACCCGGAAGCCCCGGTTGGGCACCGCCTCGACCGCGCCCTCGGCGACCAGTTGCTGCATGGCCTCCCGGACCGGCGTCGCCGAGACCCCGAACCGCTCGGCCAGCGCGGGGCCCGAGTAGACCTCACCGGGTATGAGCTCCCCACCGACCAGGGCCTTGCGCAGGGCTTCGAGAACCTGGCCGCGCACGGAGTAGCGCGTCGGCATGCGCCGGGCCACCACCCCGACACCGGCCGCCGGCGCGCCGGCGGTCCCGTGCGCGTGCGCGTGGCCGCCATGACCGGGGGCGCCACGACCGTGCTCACCGCGCTCGGCGCGCTCACCGTGCTCGCAGCGGTCGCCGTGCACGTGCTCGCCGCGCGCCCCGGCGCCCTCGGCGAGCGGCAGGCGCGCGGGCGCGGCGGTGCGCGGGTACGGCACCGCCGGGTGGGGTCTGCCCTGCTCCATGAGAGATCCTCCTATGTCTCATTCGAACCATAGGCGGAGGATCCGGCGGCTCAAACCCCGATCGTCACGAAGTAAGGCCCGATCGTCTCGGAACAAGATCGGAACAAGGGATGTCCGGGTCCGTCCCCGGGTGGACGGCCGGCGGCGCACCGGTCGACACGAGCACCACGCGGCACCCTTCGTATCACCCGACCGAGCACAAGCCGATCATCTCCAATCCACTCGAACGGGTGGATTGATTAGAACCCAATTCCCGCGGCGCAGCAGCTCGTTCGAAGAGATACACACCTATCCGTATGTCCTTGGCGTCCATTGGCGGCGAGTTGCCCGGAAACCGCTTGGCGCTCTGGCCGATTCCGTCAGGATGGCGCGCGAAAGGCCGGTACCGCGATGCAAGGGACGCAAGATGAGAGTGACCGACATACCGCTGAATTGGGTATTGCCCAGTGCCGTGGCCCTCGCCGGCGCCGTGGTGGCGGTGACGGTGTTCTCCCGGGGCCGCCACGGCGGTCCGGAGGACGCGACGGCCACGGATTCCTGGGAACGCACCGAGGAACGCAGGAGGCGCAAGGAGGCGCTGTACGGCAGCGCGTCCTACGTCCTCCTCTTCTGCTGCGCGGCGGTGGCCGCCGCCCTCTCCTTCCACGGCCTGGTCGGCTTCGGACGGCAGAACCTGGGTCTGACGGGCGGCTGGGAGTACCTGGTGCCCTTCGGGCTCGACGGCGCCGCCATGTTCTGCTCGGTGCTGGCCGTCCGCGAGGCCAGCCACGGCGACGCGGCGCTCGGCTCCCGCATGCTCGTGTGGACGTTCGCGGGCGCCGCCGCCTGGTTCAACTGGGTGCACGCGCCGCGCGGCATGGACCACGCGGGAGCCCCGCAGTTCTTCGCCGGCATGTCGCTGTCGGCCGCGGTCCTCTTCGACCGCGCGCTCAAGCAGACCCGCCGGGCCGCCCTGCGTGAACAGGGCCTGGTCCCCCGCCCGCTGCCGCAGATCCGAATGGTCCGCTGGCTGCGGGCCCCCCGCGAGACGTTCGGCGCCTGGTCGCTGATGCTGCTGGAGGGCGTACGGACACTGGACGAGGCCGTGGACGAGGTCCGCGAGGACAAGCGGCAGCGCCGCCAGCACCGGCTGCGCCGCCGGGAGGCCGGCAAGCTGGAACGCGCGCGACTGAAGGCGTACAACCGGCAGCACCGCGTGCTGTGGGGACGCGCCCGCGGCGGGCGGCAGGTGGAGGTGACGGCGGTGCCGGCGGCACCCCAGCCGGCGCAGATCGGCTCGCAATCCGGGGCGGACCCTTCCATAACCGAGCAGGAGCAACTCCCCGCACGCGGCCGTCCGCTCCAGGCGGTGAACACGGCGGGCCCGACGAACACCACAGCCGCGTCAGCCACCGCGACCAGCGCGACAAGCCACTCCGGCCCCATCGACCTCACCGCTGAGGACGACACCCAGCCCATCCGGCGGCTCGACTCCCTGGAGGAGAAACTGGCACGCATCGAGCGGCAGTTCGGCTGACCCGTTCGCTCCGGGCGCGTCCACCGGCTCGGAGCGGACGGGCGGCATCGCGGCGCCCTTCAGCCCCTTCCCTGCGCCCCCACCGTCCTCGATCAGCGCCCTTCCGCGGCCAGTTCGAACCACACCGTCTTGCCCGTGCCGTGCGTCCGCACTCCCCAGTCGTCGGCCAGGGCCTGGACGAGCAGCAGACCGCGCCCGGAGGTCGCCGCGCCGGCGCACCGGTCCTCGTCACCGGCGCACCGGCCCTCGTCCGTCCGTGAACCGCCCTCCCGGACCGGTGGCCCGCTCTCGGACGCACGGAGCACCGGACGCCGGGGCAGCGTGTCCCGCACCTCCACGCGCAGCAGCCCCCTGACGACGGCCGACGCGCCACCGCCGAGCACGGCCGTCACCACCGCGCCGCCGTCGGTGTGCACCAGGGCGTTGGTCACGAGCTCGCTCGTCAGCAGCTCGGCGGTCTCCGCCCGGCCGGGCGCGCCCCAGTGGACCAGGAACCGGCGCAGCCCCGCCCGTACCCCCGCGACCGCCGCCAAGTCGTCGCGCCCGAGCCGTCTTTCCCAATAGGGTTCGCCCTCCCCGCCGTTCACCTCATTCCGAGCCGTGACGCCCGCGGACCCTTCCCGACCTTCGCGGCTCCCCGCGCCCACCCAGTGTGCAGTCCGCCGTTTCATTTCCGTTCGCCCCGACCCCTCCCCGGCGCCCCGGCATCGAACAGGCTCACGGCAAATGCATGCCCCGCCTGCACAGAGACGACTCCTGTTGAGTCATCAACATGGTGATAAGGCGGAAATGCGGGGGCCTCTTGTGCGCACGGCACCGGCGGAAGGCGCCGGTATTCGATCTCCGGATACGACAACCGGAGATCGAATGGAAAGGCCGTCCTCCCGTGCTCTCCTACGTCTCCCAGATCGCGGCGGCCGTACGGTCGTCCGCGTACCCTTTGACGCGCAGTTGCGCGTCGGACAGGAACTCGGCCAGTCCCGGCGGCTGCGCGCGCGTGCCCCACCGCTCGGCGAGGGCGTCGGCCAACGCCGGCTCGCCGCGCAGCGGTTCGGCGAGGCCGGCGCTGCAGAGCAGCAGGGCGTCGCCGGGCCGGGCGACCGCCGCCCGGAACCGGAAGGGTTCGGTCGGCACCTCCTCGGGGTCGATCACGGGGGTGGTGCCGGGGGTGGGAATGCCCAGGTCGACGGTGATCCGGTCGTCGCACAGCGCGTCGCCGCCGGGGCCGTCGGCGCCCTGATCGGCGCCTGCCGGGCGCGGCGCCGGGTCGAGGTCCTGCCAGGCGCCCTCACGGAGCCGGAACAGCCCGCCGCCGCCCACGCCGAAGAAGACGCGGGTACGGCACCGGGGGTCGGCCGGCAGCAGGAGGCAGCGCAGGGCGGCGGTGTACTCGGCCGGCGGCAGGCCGAGTTCGGCGGCGCGGGTGCGGAGGCGCCCGTACGAGCGGTCGGTGAGCCGGTGCAGCCCGGAGCGCAGTTCGCCGCGCCGGCCCGCCCGGATGTCCTCCCCCAGCCGGGCGTGGCTGCGCCCGACCGCGCCGCCCAGCCAGGCGCAGATGTCCCGCGCCGCCCGGTGCGCGCCCTCGGCGGCCCGGGCCCCGCTCGCCACGGCGACCAGCAGCACGGCCCCCTCACCGCTCCCGAACCGCGCGGTCAGCAGCGCGTCCCGCCGCGGCTCGCCGCGGTAGCGCGCGGAGTCGCCGCGCAGGGAGACGGCCCGCAGCGTCATGGCGCCATACCGGGCGCCGTCAAGGACGGTGTCGGGTACGAGGTCCTCCAGCCCGCCCGGGTCCGCGGCGGGCCAGGCGGTCGGCTCCGCCTCGTAGGTCGGCGGCCCCTGCCCGACGTACTCCTGCGCCCGGGACCGGACGCCCTCCCGACGCCGCGGCCGGGGCACCTGCGGCACCACGGCGGCCTCCAACGACGCGGCCGACTCACACGCCCCCGGAGGATCGGATGCGAAGGCGCCGAAGGCGCCGGAGGCATCCGGGAGCGAGGGAGGATCGGAGGCGTCCGACAGCCCCGACGCCTCCGGCAGTTCCGGCAGCGCCGCCGACCCTTCCGGCGGGCCGGTGATGGCGTGCGGTGCGGGAACATTGGGGAAGGTGTGGACTTCGGGGACCCGGGTGGTGCCGACGAGCGCGGAGAGGTCGGGCAGGGTGGGGAGTTCGGGGCGAGCGGGGGTGTCGGGGCGGGCGGGGGTGTTGGGGCTGGGGGTGTCCCGGGCGCGAGGAGGGGCTCCGGGCACCCTGGAGGATTCGGGCAGCGCGGGGACCCCGGCCCGCACAGAGGCCCCGGGCCCGGCGGAGGCACCCGGCCTCGTCGGGGCGTCTGGTTGAGCGGGAGTTTCCGGCCGAACGGGGCCTTCTGGTCGCGGAGGGATTTCCGGCCCGGCGGCGGCACCTCGCCGAGCGCGGGCCTCAGCGGAGGCTTCCGGCCGGGCGAAGGCACCCGAGCGATTCGCGGCGTCCGGACCGGGAGGGGCATCAGGGGAGGCTTCCGACCCGGCGGTGTCAGGCCGCCGAGCGAGGCCGCCCGACCCACCGGAAGCTTCCGGCCCGGAGAAAGCATCCGATCGGTTCGGAGCGGCCGGTCCGGCGGCAGCCTCCCGCCGAGGAGAAACTTCCGGCCCGGCGGAGGCGGCCGGCCGCTCGCGGGCCTCCGGCCGGTTTACGCCTTCCGACCCGGTGGGCGCTTCCGGCCAACCGGGGGCATCCGGCCCGGCGGAGACATCCCCTCGCCCGGAAGCCTCCGGCCCAGTGGACGCTTCCGGCCAACGAGGGGCATCCGGCCCGGCGGAGACGTCCCGTCGTGCGGAGGTCTCCTGCCGAGCAGAGCCTTCCGGTCGGGTGGAAACGCCCGGTCCGGTGGGGGCTTCGGATGGCCGGGATGCGGGCGTTGCGCCGGTGGCGTTCGGTCCGCTTCGCGGGCGGTCCGGGGTGCCGTCCGGGGCGGGGGGCGGTGTGGACCGCCTGCCGCCGGTGGGAGGCCGTGCGGAGGCTTCGCGCCGTCCCATGCCGTCACGTCGTCCGGTGCCTTCGCGGGAGGCGGTTCCGGTTCCGTCGCCGTTCATCGGCTGCCCGGCGTCCGGCGTGCGCGGTGTGTCCATCGCCGCACCGCCGGAGGTCCGTGCGGGGCCGGAGGCTTCGGGCGTGCCGGAGTCGAAGCCGTCGGCGTCCGATGGGCCGGCGGCGGCAGGTCCCGGCCGGTTTCCGGTCCTCGTCGGCCGGCCGGTAAAGAGGCCCTCGGGGTCGCCCGGCCGTTCGGCCTCCTCCGCGCGGCCTGAACGACCAGTCGCTGCGGACCGATTGGCGGAGAAGGGCGGGCGGGTCGCCGTCCCCGGCCTGTCGGGGCGGTCAGAGGAATGTGGGGGGCCCGTACGACGGCCCGATGCATCCGTACGCCCGGACCGGTGCGGCCCGTCGGGCCGGTCGCCCGTCTCGCGCCGCTCGCCGGCCCCCCGCGGATCGCTGGTACCCGGCCGGTCGTCGCCACCGCCGCTCGTGAATCGGCCGCCTCCCCCCGAGCGTTCCGGCCTCCCCGGCGGTTGCGTCCGCTCGGCGAGGCGGGACCGGTCGGAGCGGCCGTCCGCCCGGTCCGGGGGCTCGGGCGCCGACGGCGTCGGACGCGCACCGTTCGACGGCGGCGGCACGGACTTTCGACCGAACGTCGCGGGCCCCGGCCGGGTGCCGCGCGGCGGTGCGTTGAGGTCCCAGCGGGAGGCCGCGGACGGCGGCGGTGGAGGCGGGGGTGGTGGAGGTGGAGGAGGCGGCGGGGTGCCGCGGAGCGGGCCGGCCAGGTCGGGGAGCGGGGGCAGCCGGGAGGGGTCCGGGGGCCCGCCGGCGTGGGAGACCGACCAGGCCGCGCGGGCGGGCAGCCCGCTCGGCGGGGGCGCGCCACGGGCCGGACGGCCCGGCGGGCGGGCGGAATTCCGGGGCGGCGGGTCGCCGCCGACGATGGCCGCGGCGGAAGCGAACCGGTCGTCGAGGCTGTCCTCCTCGGCGGCGGCGGCCGGACCGTCCGTGGTCCGGCCGTACAACTCCGCCCACCAGGCGTCCTCTTGTCCCTGATCCCCCAGCTGACTCATGCCCTTATTGTCCACACTGCTGGGTATACGGGAAGAGTGCACGAGGGGCCCCACGCGGCGATGATGGCGGGAGTCGCAACACGGTCGTGGGGAGGGGTGTCACGTGCCCGGTGCCATAGGTCCGGCCGCCGTCGGGGGCCTGGAACGCGGAAGAGCCGCAGGACAGCGCAGGCAGGAGCGGTCGGAGGACCGGTCGGGTGGCCCCGGTGCGGCGGTCGAGGCGGTGACCGGCGCGGCGGCCGTCGCCGACCGTCTGACGGGGCTGCGACGGCGGGCCGTCGAAGAAGTGTGCGCACTGGTGAAGGACCGTCCCTGGGTTGACATCGGCCGCCCCTGGGTTGACACGGGCACCGAACGCCCCGTCCGCCACCGTACGGTCGTCGACCGCGCGGGGAGCCCCTTCCGCGTCCCCGCCCACGCGGCCGCCCGTACGCACCAGGTCCGGACCGCCGACCGCATACCGGCCGAACTGTTCCTCGCGGACCGGAGGGAGGCGCTCCTTGTCCTCCCCTCCGGCAGCGCGGGACCCGCGGCGCTCGTGGTCGGCGCGGGGGAACTGCTGGACTCGCTGACCGCACTGTTCGAGACCGTCTGGCGCGAGGCCAGTCCGCTGCCGTCCGTCGAGGACGCTCCTTTACCGCCCGTCTCCGGCGGCTGCGGCGTCTCCGATATCCCGGACGCCACGGACCTGGCGGTCCTGTCGCTGCTGCTGTCCGGCCTGACCGACGCGAGCGTCGCCAAGCAGCTGGGACTGGGGTTGCGGACGGTGCAGCGGCGGGTGAAGCGGCTGATGGAACTGGCCGGGGTGACGACGCGGCTGCAGCTCGGCTGGAAGGCGGCGGAACGGGGCTGGACGACGGGAGGCCCGGGCCGACCGGGGCGGGAGCGGCTCAGCGGCGGCCGACGGCGGCGCGGAGTTGAGAGGGGGCGCCCCCCGCGGGCGCCCTCACATCCCCGGCAGCCCGTCCTGCACCGGCCGCTCCCCCGCCTCCAGCGCGAGCAGCAGGCGCTTGCGGTCGAGGCCGCCCGCGTAGCCGGTCAGCGACCCGTCCGCGCCGATGACGCGGTGGCACGGGCGCAGCACCAGCAGCGGGTTGGCGCCGATGGCCCCGCCGACCGCGCGGACGGCCGCGCGGGGAGCGCCGACGCGGGCGGCGAGTTCGCCGTAACTGGTGGTCGCGCCGTACGGGACGGCGTCGAGCGCGTCCCACACCCGGCGGCGGAACTCCGTCCCCTCGACGGCGTACTCGAGCGCGAACTCCTTGGTCTCGCCCGCGAAGTAGGCGGCGAGCTGGCGCCGCGCCTCGGCGAAGGCGTCGGGTGCGCGGTGCCAGTCGGGGCGGACGGTGGCGCCGTTGGGCTGGCCGGGGACGGAGAGGGAGGCGAGCGCGGTGCCGCCGGGGGCGGTCGCGGAGGGGCGGCCGGTGAGCAGCAGGGTGCCGAGGGGGCTGTCGATCTCGGTGTACAGCGTCGGGAGCATCGGGTGCCGTCCTTACTTCCCCGCCGCGGCGGGCGTGTGGTTCCAGAGGTGGTGCAGTGCGTACGAGCGCCAGGGCCGCCAGTCGTCGGCGGCGTCCGGGCCGGCGCCGAGGGCGGCGAGTCCGTGGCGTGCCCCGGCGTCGCCGGGGAGGAAGACGTCGGGGTCACCGAGCGCCCGCATCCGGATGTAGCCGGCGGTCCAGGGTCCGACGCCGGTCAGGGCGAGCAGCCGCCGTTCGGCGTCGTCGCGGTCGGCGCCCGGGTCGAGCCGGACCGTGCCGTCGGCGAGGGCCGCGGCCACGGTCCGCAGGGCGCGCCTGCGGGACTCCGGCATGCCCGGGTCGTCGGGGCCGTCGAGCGCGGCCTCGGCGAGGACGCCGGGTTCCGGGAAGACGTGGGTGAGGGTGCCGTCGGGTACGGGCAGCGGGGTGCCGTGGGCGGCGACGAGCCGGGCCGCGAGGCGGGCCGCCGCGGCGACCGAGACCTGCTGCCCGAGCACGGCCCGGACGGCCAGTTCCTCCGCCTCCGCCGCCCCCGGCGACCGGAGGCCGGGCCGGGCGTCGACGAGCGGATGCAGCCGGGGGTCGGCGCCGAGGCGTTCGGCGACGGCGTCGGGATCGGCGTCGAGGTCGAAGAGGCGACGCATCCGCTGGACGGCGTTGGCGAGGTCGCGCAGGTCGGTGAGGTGCAGCCGGCAGGCGAGCCAGGATCCCTGGGTTCCCGGGCGGCCGTCCCCGAGGGGCGGCTCCTGGACCTCGGCGATGCCCGTGCCGTAGGGCAGACGCAGGGTGCGCCGGTAGACGCGGGCACCGGGGGCGCCCGTGACCTCCTCGATCCCGGTGATCGCGCGCCGCTCCAGGAAGTCGAAGACCTGTCGCGCGGCGTACGGGCCCCGGTGGGCGAGCCGCAGCGGTACGCCCGCCGGGGTGGTGCCCTTGCCGGCTCGCGGCGGCCTGCCGGTCCTGGCCTGTGCCCGGAGGGCGGTCGGCGTCTGCGCGTAGATCTCGCGGATGGTGTCGTTGAACTGCCGCACGCTCGCGAAACCGGCCGCGAAGGCGGTCTCCGTGACCGGCAGGTCCGTGGTCTGCAGCAGTACGCGGGCGGTGTGCGCGCGCTGCGCCCGGGCGAGGGCGACGGGTCCGGCGCCCAGTTCCTCGGTGAGCTGCCGGTGCACCTGCCGCTCGCTGTACCCGAGCCGCGCGGCGAGCCCGGCCACGCCCTCCCGGTCCACCACCCCGTCCGCGATCAGCCGCACCGCGCGCCCCACCAGGTCGGCCCGGATGTTCCACTCCGCCGACCCGGGCGCCGCGTCCGGCCGGCACCGCCGGCAGGCCCGGAACCCCGCCCCCTGCGCCGCCGCGGCGGACGGGTAGAAGCGGACGTTCACCCGCTTCGGCGTCACCGCAGGACAGCTCGGCCGGCAGTAGATGCCGGTCGTCGCGACGGCGAAGAAGAACTCGCCGTCGAAGCGGGCGTCTCTGCTGCTTACGGCCTGGTAGCGGAGGTCGTCGGGGTGGGGTGCGGTTGTCGTCACGTGTTCCAGTGTGCGGGAGGGGAGGTGGGGGGACTGGCGGAAATCGGACGCGGGGTTTGGCCCTCCGGGGGGTGCCCCGGTCCCGCCCTTTCACCGTTTTTGCAGGGGCTGCGCCCCCGCACCCCCGAAGCACGCTTCGCCGCGATGCCGGGGGTCCGGGGTGCTCCCCGGGAATCGGCGAAGGGGCGGGCCAGGGGCACAGCCCGCCGCAGGCGCCTAGCGCAAGCGCCCCCGCTTGCGCTCGACCATGTGCACCCCCTCCGCCCGCCGCAGCTTCCACTCCCGTCGCAGCTCGGCGCGGAGGCGCGCGTCCGTGCGGGCCGCGAGGCGCTGGTTCTCGCGGAGGAGCTTGCGGTAGCTGTCGAGGCGGCGAGGGGCGAGCGCGCCCTCCTCGATCGCGGCCGTCACCGCGCACCCCGGCTCGCTGTCGTGGCCGCAGTCGTGGAAGCGGCACTGTTCGGCCAGGGCCTCGATCTCGGAGAAGGTGCGGGAGACGCCGCCCTCGGCGTCCCAGAGGCCGACGCCCCTGAGTCCGGGGGTGTCGATGAGGACGCCGCCGGACGGCAGGGGAAGCAGGTTGCGGGTGGTGGTCGTGTGGCGGCCCTTGCCGTCGCGGTCGCGGATCGCCCGGACGTCCTGGACGTCGGTGCCGACCAGGGCGTTGGCGAGGGTGGACTTGCCGGCGCCGGACGGGCCGAGGAGCACCGACGTGCCCCCGGACAGTACGGCGGCGAGCACGTCGACGCCCTCGCCCGTGGCCGCGCTGACGGCGAAGACCGGGACGCCCGGAGCGGCCGCCTCCGTGTCGGCGAGGAGGTGGCCGAGGACGACCGGGTCCGGGACCAGGTCCGTCTTGGTCAGGACCACGACGGGTTCGGCCCCGGATTCCCAGGCGAGCGCCAGGAAGCGTTCCACCCGGCCGAGGTCCGGGTCGGCGGAGAGCGGGACGGCGATCAGGGCCAGTTCCACGTTGGCGGCCAGGATCTGGCCCTCGGACCGCTGGGAGGACGTGGACCGCACGAACGCCGTGCGGCGCGGCAGCAGCGCCCGTACATGACCTGTCGTCAGGTCCGCGGCCGCCCAGTCGCCGGTGCACATGATGCGCAGCGGGTCGCCCGTGGTGACGGGCGAGGTGTCGGCGTGGACGGTGCGGACGCCGTCGTCGGCGGTCTCGTCGGCGACGACGAGGTCGCAGCGGCCCCGGTCGACGCGGATGATCCGGCCGGGGGCGAGGCCCTCGGCGGCGTGGGGGGTGAAGGCGTCAGCGAACCCCTCGTCCCAGCCGTAGCGGGCGAGGGGGTGCTGTGCGGAGAGCGTGAACGGCTCGGTGGACAACGCGGTGTTCCTTCGGAAGGAGGGAGGTGAGAGTGGTCGATCGCCGGGTACGGGCCGTCGTGGCCGCCGTGGTGACAGTCATCCCGGGCTCACCTCCTGATTCCGCGCGCGGCAGCACCGCTGCCGCTGTCTCCTGCCGCTTTCGTGCGGCTGTCGGAGGGACTCTAGGGCGGGGCGGGCCGCGCTCGCGAGCGATTTTCCGAGCATGCGCGTGCGCTCACGGCCCGGCCCCCTACCGCCTCCGGTGCTTCGCGTGCTTGGGCTCCCCCTTGGCCCCCCTCGCCGTCTTCCCCGCCTTCCCCGCCTTCTCCGACCGCACGTGCTGGAGCCGCGTCCGCACGTCCTCGGGCGGCAGGAACTGCGCCCACCGCTCCGGGAACTCCGACGGCGGCTCACGGTCCCGGAGCCCGTCCTCCGAGTAGCCCTCGGGGTCGTCCTCGTACTCGTGGACCATCGCCAGCGCCGCCCGCTCGGCCGCCATCGCCGCCACGGCGGCGGCCTTGCGGCGGTCCGCCTCGGCGCGGGCGGCGGCGGTGGTCACCGACGGCCAGACGCGGTCCATGGCCGCGTTGACCGCCGCGCCCACGAGCACGGCGAAGGCCGAGACGCCGATCCACAGCAGGACGGCGACGGGCGCCGCGAGCGAGCCGTAGATCGTCAGACCTTCCACCGTGTGGGTGAGGTAGATCCGCAGCAGGAAGCTGCCGATCACCCAGATCGTGAGCGCCACGAGCGCACCGGGGATGTCCTCCCGCCACGGCGACCGCACGGGCACCGACACGTGGTACAGCGTGGTCAGGAAGGCGACGGACAGCACCAGGACGACGGGCCAGTAGAGCACCTGCACGACACCGGCGCTCCACGGCACGATGTTCTCCACCGCCTCCGGCCCCACCACCATCAGCGGCATCACCACCGCCCCGATCAGCAGGGCGACGATGTAGAGCAGGAAGGCCAGCAGCCGCGTGCGGACGATGCCGCGGCGGCCCTCCAGCCCGTACATGATCGTGATGGTGTCGACGAAGACGTTGACGGCCCGCGACCCCGACCACAGGGCGATGGCGAAGCCGACCGAGACGATCTCGGGCCGCCGGGCGCCGTTCTGTACGTCGTTCAGCAGGGGTACGGTGATCTGGTTGACGCCGCGGTCCGACAGGACGGCCGAGGACGCCTTGATGATGTTGTCCTGGAGGCTCTGGATGGTGTGGGTGCCCGTCCAGTCGTCCAGGTACCCCAGCAGGCTCATGAAGCCCAGGAGCAACGGCGGCAGCGACAGCAGGGTGAAGAACGCGGCTTCGGCGGCGAGGCCCGTGACGCGGTACTCCATGCAGGAATTGATCGTGTCCTTGAGGAGCAGCCACGCCATCCTCCGCTTCGACACATTTCGGTACAGGGCCCGGGCTCGGTGGAGCCGGCCCTTCCGCTGCCCCGGTGGTTCATTTGTTGCTGCCTGCACGCCCTAACCGTATCCGTCTCCGACCGGTCCGTTCATCCGCCGGACGGCCGTGCGGGGGCCACCCGAAACCGCCACGGCGCGCGTGGTTGGGTGAGGCCATGGAGAACAGAACGACCCCGGTGACCACCTGGTCACTCCACATGACCGCGCCTGACGCCCTCGTCCCCGCCGGCGCTCCCGGTCCGGCCCCGGATGTCCGCTTCGTACGGTCGGAGGTGCCGTCGCCCGAGTTCAGCCGGTTCCTCTACACGGCCGTCGGCGGTGACCACGCCTGGACGGACCGGCTGGCATGGCCGTACGCGCGGTGGCGCGCGTACCTGGACCGGCCCGGCGTGGAGACGTGGGTGGCGTACGACCGGGGGACGCCGGCCGGCTATGTGGAGCTGGCGCCCGGGGACCCCGGCACCGAGTTCGGGGGCACCGGCCACCCGGGCGACGCCGCGTCCGTCGAGATCGTCTACTTCGGGCTGCTGCCCGCCTTCCAGGGCCGGCGCATCGGCGGCCACCTGCTGACCCATGGCGTCCGGCGGGCCTGGGACCTGGCCGAACGGTGGCCTGAACTGCCGCCGACCCGACGCGTCTGGCTGCACACCTGCTCCAAGGACGGCGAGCACGCCATGGCCAACTACGAGCGCCGCGGCTTCACCGTCTTCGCGACGAGGACGGAGGACGAGCCGGACGTGCCGGCCCCCGGCCCCTGGCCCGGCGCACACCCGGCCACACCCCGGCCCCCGCGGACACCCTCGCCTGACCATCATCCATATCTCACATTTCAAGACGAACCGTCTCACCATGCGGCGAACAGTGGACTGCCCCCAAACGCCCGTGCCACGCTTCCCTCATGTCACGAGCTGGAGTTGCCTTGGTGAGTCGGCGTCACGTCGACCTCGGCCGCGTGTCCAGCGCCATCTGTCCAGCGGGCTGACAGGCTCAGCACCACCGCTTCCCTCACCGCCGTCCCCGAAGGCGCGGACCGGCGGGCCCCACCCGATTCCGTCCGTTCTCGGGCCGTCCGCTGCACCCTCCCCACCCTGCCGCTCGCCATACCCGCAGGTCAGCTCCGTCATGCCGCCGTAGAGCGGCGCCGGCGGCCGGCCCGCCGGGCAGGCGTGCCGCCCGGGTGTGCGGCGCCGGCCCGGCGGGCGGACCATCCGAAGGACAGAACGCCATGGCCGCCACCGCGCAACCCCCCGCAGCCGCAGCGCCGGCGACACCCCGCCGCAAGGCCGGCCGCCACCGTGGCGAAGGCCAGTGGGCCGCAGGCCACTTCACCCCGCTCAACGCCAACGAGCAGGTGAAGAAGGACGACGACGGTCTCAACGTACGGACACGTATTGAGACGATTTACGCCAAGGCGGGTTTCGCCGCCATCGACCCCGCCGACCTGCGCGGCCGGATGCGCTGGTGGGGGCTGTACACCCAGCGCCGGCCCGGCATCGACGGCGGGAAGACCGCGATCCTGGCGCCGGAGGAGCTGGACGACGAGTTCTTCATGCTGCGGGTGCGCGTCGACGGGGGCCGGCTGACCACCGCCCAACTGCGCGTGATCGGTGAGGTGTCACAGGAGTTCGCGCGCGGCACCGCGGACATCACCGACCGCCAGAACATCCAGTACCACTGGATCCGCATCGAGGACGTCCCCGAGATCTGGCGGCGGCTGGAGGCCGTGGGCCTGTCCACCACCGAGGCGTGCGGCGACACCCCGCGCGTCATCCTCGGTTCGCCGGTCGCCGGCATCGCCGAGGACGAGATCCTCGACGGCACCCCGGCCATCGAGGAGATCCGGCGCCGCTTCATCGGCAACAAGGACTTCTCCAACCTCCCCCGCAAGTTCAAGACGGCGGTCTCCGGCTCCCCGCTGCTGGACGTCGTCCACGAGATCAACGACGTGGCGTTCGTCGGCGTCCGCCACCCCGAGCACGGCCCGGGCTTCGACCTGTGGGTGGGCGGCGGGCTGTCCACCAATCCGCGGATCGGCGTCCGGCTCGGCGCCTGGGTGCCGTTGGCGGACGTACCGGACGTCTTCGGCGGCGTGATCGGCATCTTCCGCGACTACGGCTACCGGCGGCTGCGCAACCGGGCGCGGCTGAAGTTCCTCCTCGCCGACTGGGGGCCGGAACGGTTCCGCGAGGTCCTGGAGAAGGAGTACCTGGGCCGCCCGCTGCTCGACGGGCCCGCGCCCGAGCGGCCGGCGGAGCGCTGGCGCGACCACGTCGGCGTCCACCGGCAGCGCGACGGCCGGTACTACGTCGGCTTCGCGCCGCGCGTCGGGCGGGTGGACGGCAGCACCCTGACGAAGATCGCCGAGCTGGCTGAGGCCCATGGCTCGGGCCGGCTGCGGACCACCGCCGAGCAGAAGATGATCGTCCTCGACGTGCCGGAGGACCGCGTCGCGTCGCTGACCGCCGGCCTGGAGGCGCTGGACCTCCGGGTGACCCCGTCCCCGTTCCGGCGCGGCACGATGGCCTGCACCGGCATCGAGTTCTGCAAGCTGGCGATCGTCGAGACCAAGGCGCGCGGCGCGTCCCTCATCGACGAACTGGAGCGCCGCCTTCCGGAGTTCGACGAGCCGCTCACCATCAACCTCAACGGCTGCCCCAACGCCTGCGCCCGTATCCAGGTGGCGGACATCGGTCTCAAGGGGCAGTTGGTCACGGACGAGCAGGGCCGCCAGGTCGAGGGCTACCAGGTGCACCTGGGCGGGGCGCTCGGCCTGGAGGCCGGCTTCGGCCGCAAGGTGCGCGGCCTCAAGGTGACCGCGGACGGACTCGCCGACTACGTCGAACGGGTGCTCCGGCGCTACCTCGCCGGCCGCGCGGACGGCGAGCGCTTCGCCGCCTGGGCGGCCCGGGCCGGCGAGGAGGAGCTGTCGTGAGCGAGCGCGCCGCCCCCTTCCACTGCCCGTACTGCGGCGACGAGGACCTGCGGCCCCACGAGGAGGGCCACGGAGCGTGGGAGTGCGCCGCGTGCAACCGCGCGTTCCAGTTGAGGTTCCTGGGGTTGCTGAGCCGAGGACCGGCCGCCGGAGCGACCGGGGCGCAGCGCGGAACGGAAGGAGTAACCGATGACCGGCCCTGAGCCGCACGTCCTCGAACGGCTGGCCCTCCGCGCCGGCCGCGAGCTGGAGGACGCCCCCGCCGAGGAGATCCTGCGCTGGGCCGTGGACACCTTCGGCGACCGCTTCTGCGTCACCTCCTCCATGGAGGACGCCGTCGTCGCCCACCTCGCCTCCCGCGTCCGACCCGGCGTGGACGTCGTCTTCCTCGACACCGGCTACCACTTCCCGGAGACCATCGGGACGCGCGACGCGGTGGCGGCGGTGATGGACGTCAACGTCGTCACCCTCACCCCGCCGCAGAGCGTCGCCGAGCAGGACGCCGCGTACGGCCCGGCGCTGCACGACCGCGACCCGGACCTGTGCTGCGCGCTGCGCAAGGTGCGTCCGCTGCGGGAGGGGCTGGCGGGGTACGACGCGTGGGCGACCGGGCTGCGCCGCGACGAGTCCCCGACCCGGGCCGCGACGCCCGTCGTCGGCTGGGACGCCCGGCGCGGCAAGGTGAAGGTCGCGCCGATCGCCCGCTGGACGCGGGACGACGTGGACGCGTACGTCGCCGAGCACGGCGTGCTCACCAATCCGCTGCTCATGGACGGGTACGCGTCCATCGGCTGCGCGCCCTGCACCCGCCGGGTGCGGGAGGGCGAGGACGCGCGGGCCGGCCGCTGGGCGGGCCGGGCCAAGACCGAATGCGGGCTGCACGGATGACCGGATCCCACGCGCCGTACGCGCCACCCGCACCCCACGCGTCGTACGCGCCCCACGAACCGAACCGACCGAACTTCTGGGAGAACCGGATGACGGGTGCCACGGTGTGGCTCACCGGCCTGCCGAGCGCGGGCAAGACGACGATCGCCCGCGCGCTCGCGGACCGGCTGCGGGCCGAGGGGCGTCCGGTGGAGGTGCTGGACGGCGACGAGATCCGCGAGTTCCTCTCCGCCGGCCTGGGCTTCTCCCGTGCCGACCGGGACGTCAACGTCCGGCGCATCGGCTTCGTCGCCCAGCTGCTCGCCGCCCACGGCGTGACGGTCCTGGTGCCCGTCATCGCCCCGTACGCCGACACCCGCGAGGCCGTGCGCAAGCGCCACCAGGCGCTGGGAACCGGCTACTTGGAGGTGCACGTGGCGACGCCCGTCGAGGTCTGCTCGGCCCGGGACGTCAAGGGCCTGTACGCCCGCCAGGCGGCCGGCGAGCTCACCGGTCTGACCGGGGTGGACGACCCGTACGAGGCGCCGGACGACCCCGACCTGCGCATCGACGCCCACGAGCGGACGGTGGCGGAGTCGGCGGACGCGGTGCACGCGCTGCTGGCGGGGAGGGGAGTGCTGTGACGGCTCGCGGTGACAGCCCGTACGCCCTGTCGCACCTCGACGCGCTGGAGTCGGAGGCGGTGCACGTCTTCCGGGAGGTGGCGGGCGAGTTCGAACGGCCGGTGCTGCTGTTCTCCGGCGGCAAGGACTCCGTCGTCATGCTGCACACGGCGCTGAAGGCGTTCGCCCCGGCCGCGCTGCCGTTCGCGCTGCTTCACGTGGACACCGGGCACAACTTCCCCGAGGTGCTGGCCTACCGCGACCGCGTCGTCGCCCGGCACGCGCTGCGGCTGCACATCGCGTCCGTCCAGCGGTTCATCGACGACGGACGGCTGCGCGAACGCCCCGACGGCACCCGCAACCCGCTGCAGACCGTGCCGCTGCTGGACGCCATCGAACGGCACCGCTTCGACGCGGTGTTCGGCGGCGGACGCCGGGACGAGGAGAAGGCGCGGGCGAAGGAGCGGGTGTTCTCACTGCGCGACGAGTTCGGCGGCTGGGACCCGCGCCGGCAGCGGCCGGAGCTGTGGGACCTCTACAACGGTCGGCACTCCCCCGGCGAGCACGTCCGCGTCTTCCCCCTCTCCAACTGGACCGAGCTGGACGTCTGGCAGTACATAGCTCGCGAGGGCATCGAACTCCCCTCCCTCTACTACGCCCACGAGCGCGAGGTCTTCGCCCGGTCCGGGATGTTGCTGACCCCCGGTGAGTGGGGTGGCCCCCGGGACGGGGAGCGGGTGGAGAGACGCGTGGTGCGCTACCGGACGGTCGGTGACATGTCCTGCACGGGCGCCGTCGAGTCGGACGCCGTCACCGTCGACCGGGTCATCGAGGAGATCGCCGCCTCCCGGCTCACCGAGCGGGGCGCGACGCGCGCCGACGACAAGCTGTCGGAGGCCGCGATGGAAGACCGCAAGCGCGAGGGGTACTTCTGATCATGAGCATCTCCAGCACCACCGGCACCGCCGGCATCACCACGGAGCCCGCCGCCGCCACCTCGCTGCTGCGCTTCGCCACCGCCGGTTCGGTCGACGACGGCAAGTCCACGCTGGTCGGACGGCTGCTGCACGACTCCAAGTCGGTCCTGGCCGACCAGTTGGAGGCCGTCGAGCACGCCTCCCGCGACCGCGGCCACGACGAGCCCGACCTGGCGCTGCTGACCGACGGGCTGCGGGCGGAGCGCGAGCAGGGCATCACCATCGACGTCGCCTACCGCTACTTCGCCACCGCCCGCCGCCGGTTCGTCCTCGCCGACACCCCCGGGCACGTGCAGTACACCCGCAACATGGTCACCGGCGCGTCCACCGCCGAACTGGCCCTGGTCCTGGTCGACGCCCGGCACGGCGTCGTCGAACAGACCCGCCGGCACGCCGCCGTGGCCGCGCTGCTGCGCGTGCCGCACCTGGTGCTGGCGGTCAACAAGATGGACCTGGTGGACTGGTCCGAGGCCGTGTTCGCCCGGATCGCCGAGGAGTTCACGGCCTACGCGGGGTCGCTCGGCGTCCCCGACGTGACCGCCATCCCGGTGTCGGCGCTCGCGGGCGACAACGTCGTGACGCCCTCGGCCCACCTGGACTGGTACGGCGGTCCGACCGTCCTGGAGCACCTGGAGACCGTCCCGGTGATCGCCGACCCCACCGGCGACCCGGCCCGGTTCCCCGTCCAGTACGTGATCCGCCCGCGGACCGCCGGCCACCCCGACTACCGCGGCTACGCCGGACGGATCGCCTCCGGCGTGCTGCGCGTCGGGGAGCCGGTCACCGTCCTGCCGTCCGGCCGGACGAGCACCATCACCGCGATCGACGCGCTCGGCACGCCGGTGGACGTGGCGTGGGCGCCGCAGTCGGTGACCGTGCGGCTCGCCGACGACCTCGACGTCGCGCGCGGCGACCTCATCGCCCCGACGGCGGGCGCGCCGGAGCCGGTCCGGGACGTCGAGGCGACCGTCTGCCACGTCGCCGACCGGCCGCTGCGGGAAGGCGACCGGGTCCTCCTGAAGCACACCACGCGCACGGTGAAGGCCGTGGTCAAGGCGCTGCCTTCCCGACTCGACCCGGCGGAGCTGGCGCTTCGCCCGTCCCCCGGCGAGCTGGCCGCCAACGACATAGGCCGCGTGGTACTCCGCACCGCCGAGCCGCTGGCCCTGGACGACTACGCGGCGTCCCGGAGCACCGGCGCCTTCCTGCTCATCGACCCGGCCGACGGGACGACGCTGACCGCCGGCATGGCGGGCCCGGCGTTCGCGGCGGCGGCCGGGAGGCCGGGCCCGAACGCCGCGCCCCCGGCCGCGGACGACGGCTGGGACTTCTGATGCCCGGCGAAGGAGACCGACGCGAACCGCGCCCGGGCGGACGGAGGCGGGACCGGCGGGTTCCCGGCCGCCGGCCGGAACATTCGACGGCGGAGGGCGACAGCCGGCGCGGCCCCGGCGCGGGCCGTCACGGACCGTGGAGCCTCGGCTCCCGGCCTGTGCTTCCGACGCCGGACGGCGGCGGCCGACGCGCACCGAGCACGGACGGCCACCAACCGCCAGGCCCCGGCCAAGACCCGTGGCTTCCCACGCCGGACGGCAACGGCCGACGCAGGCCCGGCGCAGGCGATCACCAACCATGGAGCCCCGGCCCCCGGCCCGGCCTCCCGACGCCGGACGGCGGCGGCCGACGGGCACCGAGCACGGACGGCCACCAACCGTCAGGCCCCGGCCAAGACCCGTGGCTTCCGGCGCCGGACGGCAGCGGCCTGCGCGGCCCAAGCGCGGACGGTCACGAATCGTCGGGCCCCGGCCGTCGGCCGGGTTCTCCGGCGGCGGAGGGCCCGGAGCCCGTTCCGGGTGTCTTTGCGACCTTCGGGCGCCTGGGCGGCCGGGTCGGCGGCGGGACGCTCGGCAGCGGCAGGGGCGGCGTCGCGCGATGTGCGGGCGGGCGGCCCGTGGCGTACGCCGGGTGACGGCGGGCGGTTCGGCGCAGGCCGCCCTCGTGGAGGCCGCTCCGGCGGAGGCCGCTTCCGCAGAGGCCGGGTGACGGGCGTGGCGGGGGCTCGTCCATCACCCGCGACCGGCCGCCGTCCGGGGCGCCTCCGGCGCCGGGGGCCGTCCGTCCCGCCGGACGCGCGGTACGCGGAGGCCCCGGCCTCCGGCAGCGACCGCCGTACCGCCACGCGTGCGACGCGCCCGGCGTCCGGTGCCGACCGGTCGGCGACGGCGCCCGGTTCCGGGCAGGGGACCGCCGTGCCGCACCGGCCCGGCGCCCGTACGGTCGCCGCCGCACCGGACCACGCGGGCCGCGAGGCCCGCGCGGCACGGCGGCCCTGCCCGTCGTCGCCGCACCCCGCACCGCCCCGCAATATCCGTGCAACACCCGCGCAACGCCCCTGCCGGAACCTCCTGTTCAAGCCCCCGCCGCCCCCACCGCTCCTCCGCTCCCCCTCCCCGCGCTCCGCGCCGCCGCCCCGCCGAGAGGAACCACCCCCATGCCCGCCTCCGCCCGCCGCCGACCACGCGCGGCCGCCGTCCCCCTGCCGGCCCTGGCCCTCTCCCTCCTCCTCGCCCTGACGTCCTGCGGCTACGGCTCCGCGAAGGACGACACGCGCCCCGCCGGCCAGGCCGCCGCCGGCGCGGCGAAGCTGTCGGCCGACTCCGTCACCATCGGCTACTTCCCCAACATCACGCACGCCACCCCGCTGGTCGGAGAGCAGGAGGGCATCCTGCGGAAGGAACTCGGCGGCACCAAGCTCAAGTCGACCACGTTCAACGCGGGCCCGTCCGAGATCGAGGCGCTCAACGCCGGCTCGATCGACATCGGCTGGATCGGCCCCTCACCCGCGATCAACGGCTACGTCAAGGCCAAGGGCGAGAACCTGCGGATCGTCTCCGGCTCGGCGTCCGGCGGCGTCAGGCTCGTCGTCGACCCCAAGAAGATCCGCACGCTCGACGACGTCAAGGGCAAGCGGATCGCCACCCCGCAGAAGGGCAACACCCAGGACGTGGCCTTCCTCAACTGGATCGCGGGCAGGGGCTGGAAGGTCGATCCGCAGAGCGGCAAGGGCGACGTGTCGGTGGTGCGGACGGACAACAAGGTGACGCCGGACGCGTTCAAGTCCGGTTCGGTGGACGGCGCGTGGGTGCCGGAGCCGACGGCGTCGAAGCTGGTGTCCGAGGGCGGCAAGGTGCTGCTGGACGAGTCGTCGCTGTGGCCCGGCGGGAAGTTCGTGATCACCAACGTCATCGTGTCGCGGAAGTTCCTCGACCGGCACCCGGACGTCGTCGAGGCCGTGCTGCGCGGCTCGGTGCGCACCAACGCCTGGATCGCGGCCAATCCGGCGAAGGCGAAGGCGTCCGCCAACGCGGCGCTGAAGAAGCTCTCCGGCAAGGCGCTGCCGGCCGACGTCCTCGATCCGGCGTGGGCGTCCATCCGGACCACCGACGACCCGCTGGCGGCCACCCTGCGGGCCGAGGCCGACCACGCGGTCGCCGCCGGCCTGCTGAACAAGCCCGACCTGTCGGGCATCTACGACCTCGCTCCGCTCGACAAGGTCCTCAAGGCCGAGGGCCGGCCGCCCGTCGACGCGGCGGGGCTCGGCCGGCAGTAGGCGGTACGTCGCCGGCGCCGGAACGGCACGACGCCGGCAGCAGGCGTACGACACGTCCCCGCACCACCGACCGCACACCAGGAGGTCCGGATGGCCCCGACCACGACCCCCACGACCACCGACACGACCGGCGCGACCGGCGCGACCGGCACCCCCCTCGCACCGGCGGGCGGCGCGCCGCCCGCCGTCCGGATCGACCGCGTCCACAAGAACTTCGGCCGGTCCGGCGACGGCCGCCCGGTCCTGGAGGACATCACGCTCGACGTCCGCCCCGGGGAGTTCGTCTGCCTGCTGGGGGCCAGCGGCTGCGGGAAGTCCACGCTGCTGAACCTGGTCGCCGGGCTGGACCGGCCCACCGCGGGCACCATCGAGGTGCCCGGCGGCCGGCCGGCGCTGATGTTCCAGGAGCACGCGCTGTTCCCGTGGCTGACGGCCGGCCGCAACATCGAACTCGCGCTCCGGCTGCGGGGCGTGCCGCGGGCCGACCGGCGGGCGGAGGCCGAGCGGTTGCTCGACCTCGTCCGCCTCGGGGGCGCGCACCGCAAGCGGGTGCACGAGCTGTCCGGCGGCATGCGGCAGCGCGTCGCCCTCGCCCGGGCGCTGGCCCAGGACAGCCGGCTGCTGCTGATGGACGAGCCGTTCGCCGCCCTCGACGCGATCACCCGGGACGTGCTGCACCACGAACTCACCCGGATCTGGTCGGAGTCGACGGAGTCGGAGTCGGGGTCCGCGCTGTCGGTGCTGTTCGTCACGCACAACGTGCGCGAGGCGGTGCGGCTGGGACAGCGCGTGGTGCTGCTGTCGTCCCGGCCGGGCCGGGTGGCGCGGGAGTGGACGGTCGGCATCCCGCAGCCGCGCCGCATCGAGGACGCGGCGGTCGCCGACCTGTCCGTGGAGATCACCGAGGAACTGCGTGGGGAGATCCGCCGCCATGGCAAGCACTGAGACCGCCGCCACCGGGGCCGCCGCCACCGGGACCGCCGCCACCGAGACCGCCTCCTCCGACCTGGCCGGGCTGGAGGCCGGGCTCGACGCCCTGGACGCCGTCCCGGTCGAACGGCCGCCGCTGCGCCGCGTACTGCTGCACAAGGTGCTGCCACCGGTCACGGCCGTCGTCCTCGTCGTCGCCGTCTGGAAGCTGCTGGTCGTCGCCGGGGTCACCGAGGACTACAAGCTGCCCGACCCGTCCGCCGTCTGGCACAGCCTCCGCGAACTCTGGCTCCAGGGAACGCTGTTCGACATCATCTGGACCAGCGTCTCGCGCGGCCTGCTCGGCTTCCTCGCCGCACTCGCCCTCGGCACCCCGCTGGGCCTGCTGGTGGCGCGCGTGCCCTTCGTCCGGGCCGCCCTCGGCCCCATCCTCTCCGGCCTCCAGTCACTGCCCTCGGTGGCGTGGGTGCCGGCGGCGGTCATCTGGCTGGGGATCACGGACGCGGCGATGTACGCGGTGATCCTGCTGGGCGCCGTCCCGTCGATCGCCAACGGGCTGGTGTCCGGCATCGACCAAGTGCCGCCGCTGTACCTGCGGGCCGGCCGCACCCTGGGCGCGACGGGGGCCCGGGGCGCACGCCACGTCCTGCTGCCGGCGGCACTGCCCGGCTACATCGCGGGCCTCAAACAGGGCTGGGCGTTCTCCTGGCGCTCCCTGATGGCGGCCGAACTCATCGCGTCCTCCCCCGACCTGGGCCTGGGCCTGGGCCAGTACCTGGAGAACGCGCGCACCGACTCCGACATGCCGGGGGTGCTGCTCGGCATCCTGTTGATCCTCTTCGTCGGCATCGCCATCGACCTGGCGGTCTTCAGCCCCCTCGAACGCCGGGTGCTCCGTACCCGGGGACTGGCGGCGAAGTGACGGACACCCCTCCCGCGCTGCTCCTCGTCGCCCACGGCAGCCGCGACCCGCGCCACGCGGCGACCGTCGCCGCCCTGCGCACCCGGGTCGCGGCCCGCCTCCCGGGTGTCCGCGTCACGGCCGGCTTCCTGGACCTCCGCACTCCCGACGTCCCGACGGCCCTGACCCGCCTGGCGGAGGACGGGGTACGGACGGCGGTGGCCGTACCGCTGCTGCTGACGCACGCCTTCCACGCGTCGACGGACATCCCGGACGTACTCCGCACCGCCACCCCGCCAGGACTGGCCGTCCACCAGGCGCCGGTGCTGGGCCCGTCCCCCCTCCTCCTCTCCGCCCTGGAAAGACGCCTGCGCGCGGCGGGCGCCCCCGTACACGCCCGCCGCACCACGGGCGTCGTCCTGGCCGCCGCGGGCTCCTCCGACCCGACGGCCACCGCCACCATCGAAGCCCTGGCCCACATCTGGCAGGCCACCGGCTGGCACACCGTCCACCCCGCCTACGCCTCCGCCACCGGCCCCCGCACGGAAGACGCCATCCGCACCCTCCGCGCCCAGGGCTGCCGGCACATCGCCGTGGCCCGTTACATGCTGGCCCCCGGCCGCCTCCCGGACCGCATCGCCGCGGGCGCCGCCACGGCCGGCGCCGACACGGTGGCGGAACCACTGGGCGCGGTACGGGAGGTGGTGACGCTGCTGGTGCGGCGGTACGAAGAGGGGGCCGCGGCGGCCGCCGGGGCGAACGGGGTGCGCGCGGCGGCTTGAACCGCACCCGGCCGTTCGACGCCTCCGCCGGCAACGCCCGCGACGGGCAGAGGCCGAAGCCGAGCGGAGGCGTGACGCCATGCTCGTCACGCCGTCCCGTCCGAGCGTCCCTCGGGCAGCAGCCGGACGACCGAGGCCGTCGCCGCCGCGAGCACGATCAGGTACACCAGCCCGGCCCGCAGCCCTTCGGCCGTGCCCTGCGGCGTACCGTCGCCGCCGCCGTAGTAGACGATGCCGATCAGCACGACTCCGAGGGCGTTGCCCACCTGCATCACGGAGGTCAGCACGCCGGAGGCCGCGCCGGCCAGGCGGGGTTCGACGCCCGCGAGCACGGTCGCGTTGAGTGGTGCCATCACCATGCCCAGACCCGCGCCGGCCGTCAGCAGAGCGGGTGCGAGCGCTCCGGTATGCCCGCCGGCACCGATGCGGGAAACCGTCAGCGACAGCCACAGATGACCGACGGCGAGCGTGATCCCGCCGAGCACCAACGCCTGCCGCCCGAACCGGGCGCCGAGCCTCCGGGCCGAGACCGTGGTGACGAAGAAGCCCACTCCCATGACGGTGAAGGTGAGACCGGAATCCAGAGCGCCGAGCCCCAGGCCCTGTTGCAGGTACAGCGCGAGCACCAGGAAGAACGACGTCACCCCCGCGTAGAAGAGGAGCACCGCGGCCAGGCCGACGGTGAAGGCGCGCCGCCGGAAGAGCGTGAGGTCGACCAGCGGCGAGCCGCCGCGCGCCCGCAGCCCGCGCTGATGCCAGGCGAACGCCCCGAGCAGCGGCAGCGCCGCCGCCAGGCAGGCCCACGTCCACGGGGGCCAGTCCCGCTCGCGCCCCTCGACCAGCGGCAGCACCACCGCGACCAGACCGAGGGTGACCAGCACCGCGCCCGGGATGTCGAGCCGGCCGCTCTCCGGAGCACGCGACTCGGGGACCGCCCGGGGAAGGAGCAGCAACGCCGCGATGCCGACCGGCACGTTGATCAGAAAGCAGCCGCGCCAGCCCAGGCCGGCCACATCGGCCTGGACCAGCGCTCCGCCGATCAACTGCCCCCCGATGGAACCGGAGGCGAGCACCATGCCGTACGCCGTGAAGGCCCGGGCCCGCGCGGGGCCGGCATAGGTCACGCCGAGGATGGTCAGCACCTGCGGCGAGAGCACCGCCGCGCCCACGCCCTGCGCCACCCGGGCGGCCACCAGGGCCGAGGCGTTCGGCGCGGTCCCGCACCCCAGCGACGCCACGGTGAACAGCAGCAGTCCGCTCGCGTAGAGGCGACGCCGGCCGAAGAGGTCGCCGAGCCGTCCGGCGGTGATGAGCCCGCAGGCGTAGGCCAGGCCGTATCCCGCCACGATCAGCTGTACCTGGTCAGTGCCCGCGCGGAGTTCCCGCTGGAGGGCGGGGACGGTCACGTTCACGATGAAGAAGTCGAGGACGACCATGAAGGTGCCGGCCAGGATCACCGGCAGGGCGAGCGGACCGGGTAGGCCGGTCGCCTGCTGTTCGCGTACGGTCCGTGAGGTGCCGACGTCGGCCACGGTGTCCCTTCCCGTGCGTGCGGATGAGTACGGCCGCCCCCAATTTCCGCGGCGCCGAGCCGCCCTGTCGATGACCTCACGGGTAATGGCCCGGCTCACCGCCCGGCCGGGCACGCCGAGCTTCCGGCCGGTCGCCTCCGCTCGCAGGCGTCGGCCGGGGCGCGGCCCACCTCCGAAACGCGGCGGAGGTAGTCGCGGATGACGGCGGGCTCGTCGTCGATGCGGCCGGCCGGGAGCTCGGCGAAGGCCCGGCTCGGTTCGTCCCGCGCGGTGCGGACGGTAACAAGGGAGCCGGGGGCCGCGGCCGGTTCGGGACGAGGTCGTTGCCGGCGTCGAGCTGCTGACCGGGCGTCCGGCCCGTACGTTCGCGGCGTGGGCCGAGGCACACGCGGCGGACTTCACCGCCTGAACGGGCTTCGCGCCCGAGCGGACGTCACGCCCGGGCGCGCCGGGGATCAGACCACCGACTCGGCGGCCGTCCCGAGGCCCAGCGCCAACAGGACGCCGCCCGTGGCGCGTTCCAGGTTGCGGTGGACGCGGGGGCGGCGCAGCCAGGCCATGAAGCGGGTGGCGCCGAGGGTCACGAGCAGCAGCCAGGCGGCGGCGATGACCGCGTCGATCACCCCGAAGAGGAGGGTGGTGGTCAGCGGGGACGCGCCGTCCGGCAGGAACTGCGGGGCGACGGCGACGAAGAAGACGCCGACCTTGGGGTTGAGCAGGCAGCTCAGCACGCCCTGCCGGAAGGCCGCGCCGGCACCGAGCGCTCCGGGCTCGTCGTCCTCGGTCACCACGGCCGGCGGCTCCTTGGACAGGGCGACGGCGCGGCGCTGCGCCCAGAGCGCCTGGGCACCGAGGAAGACGAGGTAGGCGGCACCGGCGAGTTTGACGAACGTGAACGCCGCGTCCCATCGCTGCAGTGCCGCCGCCAGGCCGAACGCGGCGGCCACGCCCCAGCCCAGCGACCCCACGGCCGCCCCGAGGCCGGTGGCGGCGCCTGCGCGGCGCCCGCCGCGCAGGCAGTTGCGCAGCACGAGCACGAGGTCGGGGCCCGGGGAGACCGTCACCAGGAGGGAGAAGAGGGCGAAGCCGAGTATCGCGGTCGTCATGCAGCACTCCAGTCACACGTCGGTGATCGGAGCCTAATGGGGCCCGGAGGGACGGGCGCCGGCGATTTCGCAAGCCTCCGGTGACGGAGGTGGCCGCCGTGCCCCGTGGGGGTGAGGCACGGCGGCCGAGGGGACCGTACCAGGCGGTCGGTACCCCGCGCGTCCGAACGCCGGCGGCCGGACGGCCCGGATCCGCCCGCTCCGTGCGGTCCGCGCACCGCGGGGCGCGTCCGACGGGGTCGGCGGCGGCGTTCGGTTCCTTCCGCGCCTCGGCGATCCGTCCACGGGGACGGACGTTCGACGGCTGGCGGCCCCCACGGAGGGTTGCCGGTGCGGGTCCCGGTGCCGGCAGGCGGCAGAATGCCCGGGGACACCCCTCGCCGGAACACCGGGCGCGGAACACCCGCGTCCGCGGGGCCGAGGGGACGGAACGAGAGCGAGGGTACGGACGGTGGCCGACGTGTCGGAGGCGGCATTCACGGAGCGGCGGGCGCGCGCCCTCCTGACGCGGGCCGGGGTGACGGAACCCGCGGCGCGCGACGCGACGCTGCTCGCCCTGGGCGAGAACGCGGTGTTCGCGACCGGCGGCCTGGTGGTGAAGGTCGGGCGGCACGCCTCGCTCGCCGACCGCGCGCGCCGCGAACTGCGCGTCGCCGCCTGGCTGGCGGAGAGCGGGGTCCCGGCCGTGCGTCCCGCCGAGGCGGACGTGGTGCCGGCGGACGGGCACCCGGTGACGCTCTGGCACCGCCTCCCCGACGCCGTCCGCCCCGCCGCCCCCGAGGACCTGGCCGGGCTGCTCCGGCTCGTCCACGCCCTGCCCGCCCCGGACTTCGGCCTGCCGCCGCGCGAACTGCTCGACGGCGTCGAGCGCTGGCTGCTGCTGGCCGGAGAGGCGATCGACCCGGCGGACGCCGCGTACCTGCGCGAGCGCCGCGACGGTTTCGCCGCGGCCGCGGCCGCGCTCGTCCCGCACCTTCCACCGGGCCCGGTGCACGGCGACGCGCTCCCCCGCAACGTCCATGTCGGGCCGGACGGGCCCGTCCTGGTCGACCTGGAGACCTTCGCCGCGGACCTGCGCGAGCACGACCTGGTCGTGATGGCCCTCAGCCGCGACCGCTACGGCCTCGACCCGCGCGCCTACGACGCCTTCGTCCGCGCCTACGGCTGGGACGTCCGCGAGTGGGACGGCTGCGCGGTGCTGCGCGGGGCGCGCGAGACGGCCAGTTGCGCCTGGGTCGCCCAGCACGCGCCGGGCAATCCGGCCGCGCTGGCCGAGTTCCGCCGCAGGGTCGCGTCGCTGCGGGACGGCGACCCGGCGGTGCGCTGGCGACCTTTCTGAGGCGGCTTCTCCGGGCCGCCCTTCCGAGGCTGCCTTCTCGGGGCGGCCTTTACGAGGCGGCCTTTCCGGGGCTGCCTTTGCGACGCGGCCTTTCCGATGGCCGGCGGCCGGGGACCCGGGGACCGGGGACCCGGGGCACGTCGCACGCGGCCCGGCCGATGACCGCCGACGGGCCGACGAGCCCCCGCCGACGGGCCCCGACCCGCACTCCACCGGACGCGGCGCCGGACGCGGCCCCGGGTACGGCCTCAGATGCTGCGCGCGGTGATGTCACCGTAGGAGGTGGTCGCCCGGATGGTCAGGCCGGCGGCCGCGCCCTCGCTGTTCTTGAGCGCGTTGTGTATCCGGCCGTAGGCGGTGCCCGCGTCCAGCGAGGCGGAGACGCCACGGGCGGCGCCGACCGACACCTCACCGGCCTCGGTGTGCAGCACGACCGTGCCGCGCACCGCCTCGGCGACGCGGAGGTCGCCCTTCCGGGTGCTGATCTCCGCATCGCCGCCCAGGCGGCCGACGGAGACGTCACCGGCCTGGAGGACGAGGCGGGCACTCGCGGCCTCGTCGAGCTTGACCTCGCCCCGCGCGCTCTCGAAGGCGACGTCGCCGAGCCGTCCGACGCCCCGGAGTTCACCGTCGGCGGTCTTCGCCTCGACCCGGGAACCGGCGGGCAGCCGGACAGTCACCTCGACCGACCCGGAGCTGCCGAGGACCGGGTTCTTCGCCGGCGCGGCCGCGATCCGCAGGACACCGTCGGCGTAGGCGACCTCGACCCGCTCCGCGGCCTTGACGTCGCGGCCCTTGGAGGCATCAGCGGGCAGGACCTCGACCACGGTGTCGGCGCGGTCGGCGGCGATGAACCGGACGTGTGCGGCGGGGATGTCGAGGACGGCGGCGACGGGGGCGGGGGTGGCGAACTTCTGCATGGCGCTCTCCTTGTGCGTGCTCTTTCCGATGAATGAAACGCTACGTTGCATTCACATCTCCCGCAATGATCGCATTGCATCTAAAGCCCATTTCCGCAGCTCAGACGCAATGAATCATTGCAATCAGCCTAGAAGCTAACGCAACATCAGCCACCCTTTCGTTGCAATGAAATGAAGGCGAACGCTATGGTGACGGCCTTCATGACCCAAGATCGAGGACCGCGAAGGAGACCGTGATGCCGGGAGGCAGGCTCACCCAGCAGGAACGCCGGCAGATCGCGCTGGGGCTGGCCGACGGCCTCGCCTACGCGGAGATCGCCCGCCGTCTCGACCGCCCGACCTCGACGGTCACGCGCGAGGTGATGCGCAACGGCGGGCCCACCGCCTACCGCGCCGACCTGGCCCACCGCGCAACCGAGCACCGCGCCCGGCGGCGCGGCCAGGCCGCGTCACGGGCGGCGGAGGCGCCGCCGCAGGCGCACGGACGGGACGCCGAGGCGGTCAGTGCGTACGAGGAGTTGCTCACCACCGTCCTCATGCAGTCGGGCATGCCCAGGATGACGGCCCGAGTGCTGGCCGCGCTCACCCTCACCGACGAGGGCAGCCTCACCGCGTCCGACCTCGTCCGGCGCCTCCGGGTGAGTGCGGCGTCCGTCTCCAAGGCGGTCGGGTTCCTGGAGAGTCAGGGACTCGTCCGCCGGGAACGCGACGAGCGCCGCCGTGAGCGCTATGTCGTCGACGACGACGTCTGGTACCAGTCGATGATGGCCAGTGCCCGGTCGACGGCCCAGCTCGTCGAGACCGCGCGGGAGGGTGTCGGCGTCCTCGGCTCCGGCACCCCGGCCGGGAACCGCATGGAGAACATCGCCCGTTTCCTGGACTTCGTCTCCGAGAGCATCGCCCGCGCTGCGGAACAGGCCCGCGAGATCCTCCACACCCGAGCGGCCCCGGCCCCGGCCCCGACCCCAGCCCCGCCCCAGACACCGGCCCCGGAGCGAACCGACGCGGACCCCCAGGGCGACACCGACCGCGGCACAGACCGCGACGCCGACCGGGACACCCGCCCGTAGCGCCCGCCCGTAGCACCCGGCCGGACCACACCGCCCACCACCACCCCGCCGCCGCCTACCGCAACGGCCACCTCCCGTCCACCACGGCCCCCTCGTGCCCCTGCCTCCGCAGCCACGCCTGATAGCCCGCGGCCCACTCGCCGTACCAGCGCACCTGGCTGCGGTGCAGGTCCGCCAAGTCGGCCTCCCCTATGCTCGGGTGCCGCTCGGCTATCGCGCGGGCGACCCGTACCGCCGCCAGGGCGTCGGCTCCCGCCTCGTGGGCGGCGTCCAGGACGACCCCGTACTCGGCGCAGACCGCGCCGAGCGTGCGGCGCCCCTTGCGGTAACGGTCGACGGCGCGGTCGATGGTGAGGGGGTCGACGACCGGGC
The DNA here is from genome assembly GCF_050937075.1 of Streptomyces sp. CA-181903. Lineage (NCBI taxonomy): Bacteria > Bacillati > Actinomycetota > Actinomycetes > Kitasatosporales > Streptomycetaceae > Streptomyces > Streptomyces sp. CA-181903. The sequence goes on along the minus strand of NZ_JBNJLY010000001.1, from coordinate 5,934,472 downwards.
CGAGCCCCTCGGGCAGCAGCGGTGGCAGGCCGTACCGGCGCAGCTCGGCGGCGAGGAGGCTGAGGTCGAAGGCGGCGTTGTAGGCGACGACCGGGGTGCCCGCCGCCCAGTGGGCGGCCAGTGCCCGCCCTATTTCCGCGACCACCTCGTACGCGGGCCGGCCCTCCGCCGCCGCCCGTTCCCCGGTGATGCCGTGGATGGCGGCGGCCTCGGCCGGGATCGGTACGCCCGGATCGGCGAGCCAGCTCCTCCGGCCCACCGGCTCACCGGCCTTGGTCTCCACGATGGCCGCCGTGACGATCCGCGCCTCCGCCGGATCCGTCCCCGTCGTCTCCAGGTCGAACCCGACCAGCAGCTCCCCGTGCCAGCCCATGGCACATCCCCCCTCGGTGGTGCTTTCCCCGTTGGATTACCAGCCTCGCACGAGGCACTGACAATGGGCTGAGGCCGGGTCATGCCTGCTGACAGGCAAGGGAGCACCGAGCACGGGGACGCCAGGCAAGGCCGGCAAGGCGGAAGAGGAGGAGGCGCCAGGCAAGCGGCAGAACGTCAGGAGACCGGCCGCGAGTCCTGCCAGACCCCTTCGAACTCCTCGCGATAGGTGTCGAACAGCCCGTGCTCGTCCGGCGCCTGCGCCCGCGCCTCGGTGCGCCGGCCGCCGCGCAGCACCAGCACCGGCGCCTCCATCCCGCGCGCCTTGCGCAGGTAGGGCTGGACGACGGCGAGCCCGTCGGGCCCGTCCCCGTTGACGAGGTAGGCCGTGAAGCGCGGCGTCTCGTCGAAGACGCGGATCTCGAACGCGGTGGGGTCGGTCAGCCGGTCGCGCACCCGCCGCATGTGCATGATGTTCATCTCCACGGACCGGCTCATCTCGCCCTTCTTCAGGCCGAGCTCGCGCTCGCGGCGGCGGACCGCGCTGCTCGCCGGGTTGAGGAAGAGGAGCCGTGCCCGGCAGCCGTGCTCGGCGAGCCGCACCAGCCGCCGCCCCGAGTAGTTCTGCACCAGCAGGTTCAGGCCGATGCCCACCGCGTCGAGGCGGCGGGCGCTGCCGAAGAGGTCCTCGACGGGCAGCTGCCGCTGGAGCCGCACCCGGTCGGGGTGGACGCCGACGACGTCCGCGTACCGGTCGCCGACCAGGTCCTCGACCGCGTCGACGGGCAGCCGGTCGACGGAGTGCCCGCCGGGGCCGCTGCCGAGGATGTCCAGCAGCCGGGTGGACGCCCGCTCCGCCTGGTCGAGGACGGTCCGGGAGAGGGCCCGGTTGCGGGAGACGACGTTCCGGGTGACCTCCAGCTCGTCGAGGGCCAGTTCGAGCTCGCGCCGGTCGTCGAGGTACGGCTCGAAGCACGGCCAGTGCTGGACGAGGAGTTCCCGCAGCTGGGGGAGGGTGAGGAAGCTGAGGACGTTGTCGTCGGCCGGGTCGAGGAGGTAGCCCTTGCGGCGGCTGACCTCGCGGACGGCGACGGCCCGCTGCACCCACTCCTGTCCGGCGGGGCCGGCCGCGGCGACGACCCACTCGTCCTCGCCGTGCACCGGCTCGTACACCGGACGCAGCACGGCGGCGACGACGGCGCGCAGCCGCTGTTCGACCAGATTCAGCCAGATGTAGGCACGGCCGGCGCGGCGGGCGCGGGTGCGCACCTCGCTCCACGCGGCGGCGTCCCAGTCCAGCTCCGCCCCGATCTCACCGGGGCGTACCAGCGAGACCGCGCCGAGGGGTGTACCGCCGGGCACTTCCTCCCCCGCGTCGCCGTCCGCAGGGGGCAGCTCCAGCCCGCCCGAGCTCACCAGTCCACCGCCTTCCGCCCCCCGTTCAATGATCAAGGCAGACTACTGCGCCCGCGGGAGGCGGCGCACACGGGCCGGATGGCCGCCCGGTGAACTCGCCTGCCGCATGAGGCGGTTGTCCACGGCCGCCGGGGCGGTAGTGACCTGACTCATAGTGATATGCGGCACGGAGCACGGAGAAAGGCCGAAACCTGCTTGCGGAGGGCGTGGGTCCGAGGGGGAAATCCGGCCCGTCACCCGAGTGGACGTGGTCCGTCGGGCGGTGGGGGCGGCGCTTTTGGGGAAGATCTGTATCTCGACGGTCCAGGGCAACGGTGCCCGGGAGAGCCGGAGACGCGAGAGAGTCGAGCCTATGCAGGTCTGGCCGGGACAGGCGTATCCCCTCGGTGCCACCTATGACGGTGCGGGCACCAATTTCGCGGTCTTCTCCGAGGCGGCGGAGCGGATCGAGTTGTGCCTGCTGCACGACGACGGTTCGGAGACGGCGATCGAGCTGCGGGAGAGCGACGCGTTCGTGCGCCATGCCTATCTGCCGGGGGTGATGCCGGGCCAGCGGTACGGCTTCCGGGCCCACGGCCCGTACGCCCCCGAGCGGGGGCAGCGGTGCAACTCCGCCAAGCTGCTCCTGGATCCGTACGCACGAGCGGTAAGCGGTGCCGTCGATTGGTGTGAGGCGGTCTACGGCTATCACTTCGACGACCAGGACGCCCGCAATGACCTGGACTCCGCTCCGCACATGATGACGTCCGTCGTCGTCAATCCGTACTTCGACTGGGGCGACGACCGGCCGCCGCGCACCGAGTACCACCGCACGGTCATCTACGAGGCGCACGTCAAGGGTCTGACGATGCTTCACCCGGAGCTGCCGGAGGACGTCCGGGGCAGCTACGCGGCGCTGGCGCATCCCGCGATCGTGGATCACCTCAAGGATCTGGGGGTGACGGCGATCGAGCTGATGCCGGTGCACCAGTTCGTCAACGACCACCGCCTGGTGGACCTGGGCCTGGCCAATTACTGGGGTTACAACACGATCGGCTTCTTCGCCCCGCACAACGCCTACGCCTCGTGGGGTGACCGGGGGCAGCAGGTGCTGGAGTTCAAGTCGGCGGTGCGGGCGCTGCACGAGGCCGGCATCGAGGTGATCCTGGACGTCGTCTACAACCACACGGCCGAGGGCAATCACCTGGGGCCGACGCTCTCGTTCCGTGGTCTGGACAACGCCTCGTACTACCGGCTGGCGGACGACCCGCGGTTCTACATGGACACCACCGGCACCGGGAACTCACTGCTGATGCGCAGTCCCCATGTGCTTCAGCTGATCATGGACTCGCTGCGCTACTGGGTCACCGAGATGCGGGTGGACGGGTTCCGGTTCGATCTGGCGGCGACGCTCGCCCGGCAGTTCCACGAGGTGGACCGGCTGTCGTCGTTCTTCGACCTGGTGCAGCAGGATCCGGTGGTGAGCCAGGTGAAGCTGATCGCGGAGCCGTGGGACGTCGGGGAGGGCGGCTACCAGGTCGGGAACTTCCCGCCGCTGTGGACCGAGTGGAACGGCAAGTTCCGGGACACCTGCCGGGACCTGTGGCGCGGCGAACCGGCCACCCTGGCGGACTTCGGCTCCCGGCTGACCGGCTCCTCCGACCTCTACCAGGACGACGGCCGCCGCCCGCTCGCCTCCGTCAACTTCGTGACCTGCCACGACGGCTTCACCCTGCACGACCTGGTGTCGTACAACGAGAAGCACAACGAGGCCAACGGCGAGGACAACCGGGACGGCGAGAGCCACAACCGGTCGTGGAACTGCGGCGCCGAGGGCGAGACCGAGGACCCGGCCGTGCTCGCCCTGCGTGAGCGGCAGATGCGCAACTTCATCGCCACCCTGCTGCTCAGCCAGGGCGTGCCGATGATCAGTCACGGCGACGAGTTCGCCCGCACCCAGCGTGGCAACAACAACGCCTACTGTCAGGACAGCGAGCTGTCCTGGGTGCACTGGCCGGGCCCCGACGGCACGGCGGCCGAGCGGGCGCGGCGCATGCTGGCCTTCACCCGCGCCATCATCTGGCTCCGGCGCGACCATCCGGTCTTCCGCCGCCGCCGCTTCTTCCACGGCCGCCCCGAGCAGGGCACCTTCAACGAGCTGTCCGACATCGCCTGGTTCACCCCGGAAGGGGAGGAGATGCGGGACGCCGACTGGCAGGCCGCGTACGCCAAGTCCCTGACGGTCTTCCTCAACGGCGGCGCCATCTCCGAACCGGGACCGCGCGGGGAACGGGTGGCCGACGACTCGTTCCTGCTGCTGTTCAACGCCCACCACGGCCCGCTGGACTTCGTCATCCCGCCGGACCACGGGCGGCTCTGGCAGGTCGTGGTCGACACGGCGCTCCCGGACGGGGTGACGGACGACGGGCGGAAGCTCGCCGCCGGCGACCGGCTCACCCTGACCGACCGGAGCATGGCCGTCCTGCAACGCCCCCTCTGAGATTGCGAGATGAGCCCTCAGGCTGGGTACGGATGTTCCCATGAAGCGCGACAGCCCGGCGCCTCCGACGGCGACCTACCGCCTCCAGCTCCAGCCCGCCTTCCCGTTCGCCGCGGCCGAGCGGGCCGTACCCGCCCTCGCCGCCCTCGGCGTCTCCCACCTGCACCTCTCCCCCGTCCTGGAGGCCGTCCCCGGCTCCGCGCACGGATACGACGTGACGGACCACACGACGGTCCGGGCCGAGCTCGGCGGTGAGGAGGGGCTGCGCGCGCTGTCCCGCACCGCCCGCGCCCACGGCCTCGGCCTGATCCTCGACATCGTGCCCAACCACATGGCCGTCCCCGCGCCCGAGCACCTCAACGGCCCGCTGTGGGAGGTGCTGCGGGACGGGCCGGTCTCCCGCTACGCCCGCTGGTTCGACATCGACTGGGCCGAGCACGGCGGCCGGGTGCTGCTCCCCCTGCTGGCCGGCCGGCTCGGCGACGAGCTCGACCGCTTCACCGTCCACGACGGCACCCTGCGCTACTACGACCACGTCCTCCCCCTCCGCCCCGGCACCGAGAAACTGCCGCTGCCCGAACTGCTGGACGCGCAGTGGTACCGGCCGGCCTGGTGGCGGCTGGCCCGCACCGAGCTCAACCACCGCCGCTTCTTCACCGTCTCGGAGCTGATCGCCGTCCGCGTCGAGGACCCGGAGGTCTTCGCCGCCACCCACGCCAAGGTCCTCCAGCTGCTGCGCGAAGGGGTGGCCGACGGCCTGCGGATCGACCACCCGGACGGGCTCGCCGACCCGGCCGGCTACCTGCGGCGGCTGCACGAGGCCACCGAAGGCCGCTGGACGGTCGTCGAGAAGATCCTCGCCCGGGACGAGGCGCTGCCCGCCGACTGGCCGGTGGCCGGCACCACCGGCTACGACGCCCTCCACCACATCGACGGCCTGTTCACCGACCCGGCCGGCGCCGAGCGGCTCACCGCCGCCTACCGGGCGTTCGCCGCACCGCCGCCCGACCGCGGCGGCGACTGGCCGGCCACGGCCCGCCGGGCCGCCTGGCGGATGGTCTCCCACGAGCTGGTGACGGAGGTCGAACGCCTCGTCCGCGTCGCCGGCCGGATCTGCGACGGCGCCCTGCCGCTCCGCGACCACGCCCCCTGGGCGCTGCGCACCGCCCTCTGCGAGATCCTCGTCCGGCTGCCCGTCTACCGCCCCTACGCCCGGCCCGGCGCACCCGTGGCGCCCGCCGACGCCGTCCTGCTGGAGGAGGCGGCGCGGGAGGCACGGGCGGCGTTCGCCGTGCCGGAGGAGGCGGACGCGGTGGACGTGGTGAAGGACGCGGCCCTGGGGCGGTTCGGCGATGGGCCGGAACACCGGGACTTCTGCGCCCGGTTCGCCCAGACCGCCGCCGCCCTGCACGCCAAGTCCGTCGAGGACACCGCCTTCTACCGCTACGCGCCCCTGCTGTCGGCCACTGAGGTCGGCGGCTCCCCCGGCCGGCCCGCCGTCACACCCGGCGGTTTCCACGCCTTCTGCGCCCGGCTGCAGCGCGACTGGCCCGCCGCCGGCACCGTCCTGTCCACCCACGACACCAAGCGCGGCGCCGACGTCCGGGCGCGGATAGCGGTGCTCGCCGAGTACCCGGACGAGTGGGCACGGCTGCTGGCCCGGCTGGCGGAACGGCTGCCCGCGCCCGAGCCGCACGTGGCCTGGACGGCCTGGCAGACCGCCTTCGGCCTGGGCGAACCGGACGCCCTGCGGCTCGTCCCCGCCATCCTCAAGGCCGTCCGCGAGGCGGCGCTGCGGACGACGTGGACCGAGCCCGACACGGCGTACGAACAGGCGGTCGAGCGCTTCGTCGTCGCGGGGCCGTGCGGCCCGGCCCACGAGGAGCTCACCGCCTTCGCCGCCACCGCCGCCGCGTCCGTCCGGGCCAACACGCTCGGCGCGGCACTGCTCCACCTCACCATGCCCGGCGTCCCCGACGTCTACATGGGCACCGAACGCGTCTCCCGCACCCTCGTCGACCCCGACAACCGCCGCCCGCCGGACTTCGCGGCCGAGGAGCCGACCGGCCTGGCAGCGGAGAAACTCCACCTCACCCGAACCACCCTGCGCCTCCGCCACGCCCACCCCAACTGGTTCGGCCCGGACGCCACCTACACCCCCCTGCCCGCCACCGGCCCCACCGCCGACCACTGCGTCGCCTTCGCCCGCTCGGACGAGGTGGTGACGGTGGTGACACGGCTGGCGCGCGGGCTGGAGGCGACGGGCGGCTGGGCCGACACGGCGCTGACACTGCCGGGAGGCGGGCGCGGCGGCTGGCGCGAACTGCTGACGGGCCGGGCGTGCGAGGAACGGGTGCTGCTGGGGCGTTTGTTGCACCGGTATCCGGTGGCACTGCTGACACGGGAGTGAGGACGCCGGCGCATTCGACCCGAAAGAAGGGCCCGTCCCACACGCTCGTTTACTCCCTGGCGCTCGGTCCTGCACCGCCTTCACCGTGCCGCACGACCGGCGCCCCTGGTCGTAGCCAGTCTTCTGCGCCTTCCCGAGAGAGACCCATGGCAGTAACGGCCTCGTTGGTGAAAGCGGTCATCACATCGTCGGTTCCGAGGTGGAAACGACCGTCTGGCGGCCACTGTGCCGGACGGCCCGAGACAAGCCACGCCGTGGCAGCAGGTGCACGAAGCTCTACGGCAACCGGCACCCGAATTTCCGAGTCGTCCTCGGCCCAATGGATTTCGGCGCCCACCAGCGGCACTCCGATGAGCCCCGACCATGAGGGATGACCTGTTACGGCCACGGCCGCCGGCCCTCCGGGCTGTCCGATCACGACCAGCAGGCCGACCATGGGCTCTCGGAAGATTTCCAAGCCGTAGTCGCCGAAACCACGGCCCCACACCGCTGAATACTGCGTGCCGTTCTCGGCGAGCAGGCCGATTCCCATGGTGGGCTGGTGCCATGCGCCGAAGTCCCACTCTTCGATCTCGGTGCCATCGTCCCCCACGTCAGTGGGTAGTAGGTCACCTCTACGAGGCGCGTGCCGCGCAGACTTTCGACAGTTCTCTCATATTCATCCTCAGTGAGCTCGGGCAACCGCATCTCACCATTTTGGCGGCCCTTCACTCGCCCAGGCATCCGAGATTTCGAAGGCCGAATGGTGCAGGCGCCGCCTCCCTCCAAGGAATTATCCGCACCCGAGCCAGAGGGCGGCATCTCCGCCGTCGGCTGTTCGTCGACGCCGCTGACGAGCGGCGTCATGCTGTCGGACAACCCGTCGACGCGTCGTACTCCCGCGTCCTGTTCACCGTCCCGGCGCGGGAAGGACGGCGGCGGCGCGGTCGACGGCCGGTGCGGCGGTTTCCGGCGCAATCGCACTCAGCGTAGGCGCACCCAGCGCAGGCCCTCCCGGTGTGGACGCTCCCGACCTCGGTGCTTCCGGCGCGGGCGCCCCCGGCGCCGACCCCTCCGCCCGCCGCCCGTTCTCCCGGCACATCTCGGTGAACCGCAGCGCCGCGCCCGTGAGTTCGACGCGTGCGTACGCCGTGAGTTCCTGCCGCCACGCCGGTTCCACCGGAACGGCCACCGCCCCCGCCGTCGCCCGGGCCACCTCCACCGAGCAGGCGAGGATGCCGACGCCCGCCACCGCCAGCCGGACCGCCGTGGACGCGTGCTGTACCTCCATGGCGGTCAGCGGGCGGAATCCGTGTCGCGCGCACTCGCGGTCGAGCCACCGTTGGCCGCCGATCACCGGTTCCAGGACGCAGCGCACCCAGGCCCGGTCGGCCAGTTCGGAGAGGCGGACCGGACGCGTACGCTCCGCCAGGGGGTCGTCCCGGGCGACGACGATCATGATCTCTTCCGTTCCCAGGGAGACCACCGGTCCCTCCCACCGCTCGGGCCGGGGGCCGACCGCGAGGTCGGCGACACCCCGGTCCACGTGATCGCGCAGTTCGTCGGCGGTCAGGTATTCGTGCAGGTGAAGCCGGACGTCGGGGAACTCGCGCCGCCAGCGGGCGAGGACCGGCGGCAGCGCGCCGATCGCGAGCGCGTGCAGCGTCGCGATGTGCAGTTCACCGCCCTCGGCCCCGGCCGCGGCCCTGGCCGCTCGGCGGGCCAGCCCCGCGCTGCGGACGGCGAGTTCGGCGTGCGGCAGGAAGGCCCGTCCCATCGGCGTCAGCCCCACCCCGCGCGGCAGCCGTTCCAGCAGGTTGCCGCCCACCTCCCGTTCGAGCGCCTTGATCTGGTGGGACAGGGCGGACTGGGTGACGTTGAGCGTCTCGGCGGCACGGGTGAAGGACCGCTCCTCGACCACCGCCACCAGATATTCCATCTGCCGCAGACTCACGACTCCCCCATGAACATCTCTCATCGTTCCGATCGAAACCTTGCGTTGGACTCATAGTCGCTGCCGGGCGGAGGGTTGAGCCATGCATGAGACAGACGTCATCGTCATCGGCGGCGGCACCGGCGGTTACAGCACCGCACTGCGCGCGGCGCACCTCGGACTGGACGTGGTGCTCGCCGAGCGCGACCTCGTCGGCGGCACCTGCCTCCACCGGGGCTGCATACCGAGCAAGGCGATGCTGCACGCGGCGGAACTGGTGGACGGCATCGCGGAGGCGCGCGAGCGCTGGGGCGTGCGCACCACGCTGGAGTCCGTCGACTGGGCCGCGCTGACCGCCACCCGCGACGACATCGTCGGCCGCAACCACCAGGGCGTCGAGAACCACCTGTCCCAAGCGGGCGTCCGCGTCGTCCGCGGCTCCGCCTCCCTCACGTCCGCCCGTACGGTCCGGGTGGACACCGGCGCCGAGGCGGGTACGGAGTGGCGCGCCCGGCGCGGCGTCGTGCTGGCCACGGGTTCGCGCCCGCGCACCCTCCCGGGCCTGGAGCCGGACGGCCGGCATGTCGTGACCAGCGACGACGCCCTCTTCGCACCGGGGCTCCCGGCGTCCGTCCTGGTGCTGGGCGGCGGCGCGATCGGCGTCGAGTACGCCTCGCTGCACCGCTCCATGGGCGCCCGCGTGACGCTGGTGGAGGCCGCGGACCGGCTGCTTCCGCTGGAGGACGCCGACGTGAGCCGGCACCTCACCCGGGGCCTGAAGAAGCGCGGCATCGACGTCCGGACGGGCGCGCGCCTCGAAGACGCGCGCCCCTTCGAGGGCGGGGTACGGGCGACCGTCCGCACCGCCCGCGGCGAGACCCTCGAACTGACCGTCCACCGGCTGCTGGTGGCCGTCGGCCGGGTGCCGGTCACGGACGGTCTGGGGCTGGCCGCGGCCGGACTGTCCACCGACGCCCGCGGTTTCCTCGCCCCGCCGACTGGGCGCGCCTGGAGACGGCGGTGCCCGGCGTCCACGTCGTGGGCGACCTGCTGCCGCCGCCGTCCCTCGGCCTGGCCCACGCCTCGTTCGCCGAGGGCCTGCTCGTCGCCGAGACCCTGGCCGGCCGCTCCCCGCGCCCGGTCGACTACGCGGCCGTGCCCCGCGTCACCTACTCCAGTCCGCAGACCGCGTCCGTCGGCCTCTCCCAGGAGGAGGCCGTCGCCGCCGGACACGACGTCACCGTCAACTCCATGCCGCTGACCGGCACCGCGAAGGGGATGGTCCACGGCCAGGGCGGCATGGTGAAGGCGGTAGCGGACAAGAGCGGCCGCGTCCTCGGCGTCCACCTCGTCGGCCCGCACGTCTCCGAAATGATCGCCGAGGGGCAATTGATGGTCGGCTGGGACGCGGAGGCGTCCGATGTGGCGCAGCACATCCATCCGCATCCGACGCTGTCGGAGGCGGTGGGCGAGGTGATGCTCTCCCTCGCGGGGCGGGGGTTGCACCAGGTCTGAGCGGAGGGCGCCTGCGGCGGGCTGGTGCCCCGGTCCCGCCCTTTCACCGTTTCTTACGGGGGCAAGCCCCCGCACCCCGAGCGCACCTGCGGCGCGCGTCCTCAAACGCCGGACAGGCTGATTCAGCCTGTCCGGCGTTTGAGGACAACCGCGCGAAGCGCGGTTGCGGGGCGCGGGCCCTCCCGCAGAAACGGTGAAAGGGCGGGGCCGGGGCAACCTCCCCATGGGGCACCCGCCCCGTCCACGACCCGAGGAGCCGCCGGTGCTGTACGAGGTATGGGCCCCGCACGCCACACACGTCACGCTGCACACGGACGACGGCACCCACCCCATGACGACCGACGCCACCCGCCCCGGCTGGTGGAAGCGCGAAGCCCCCGGCACCCAAGGCACCCGCTACGGCTTCGCCCTCGACGACGGCCCGCCCCTCCCCGACCCCCGGGCCCGCCGCCTCCCGGACGGCCCCGACGGCCCGGCGGCCGTCGTCGACCCGGCCCACTGGGAATGGCAGCACCCGTGGCCGGGCCGCGACCTCCCCGGCGCGGTCCTCTACGAGCTCCACACCGGCACCTTCACCCGGGAAGGCACCTTCGACGCGGCGACCCGCCACCTCCCGCACCTCGCCGCCCTCGGCGTCACCCACATCGAGCTGATGCCCGTCTGCCCGTTCCCCGGCCGGCACGGCTGGGGGTACGACGGGGTGGCGCCGTGGGCCGTCCACGAGCCGTACGGCGGCCCGGACGGGCTGCGCCGCCTCGTCGACGCGGCGCACGGGCACGGCCTGGGCGTCGTCCTGGACGTGGTGCACAACCACCTGGGCCCGTCCGGCAACCATCTCCCCGCCTTCGGCCCGTACTTCACCGACCGCCACCAGACCCCGTGGGGCGCGGCGGTCAACCTCGACGGCCCGGGATCGGCCGAGGTCCGGGCGTACCTCATCGGCAGCGCCCTGGCCTGGCTGACGGACTACCGCCTCGACGGCCTGCGGCTGGACGCCGTCCACGCGCTGGTGGACGACGGCCCGCGCCACTTCCTCTCCGACCTGTCCGAGGCCGTGGACAACCTGGCCGAGCGCCTCGGCCGCCCCCTCTTCCTCATCGCCGAGTCCGACCGCAACGACCCGGCCACGATCACCCCGCGCCCGTCCGGCGGCCTCGGTCTGCACGCGCAGTGGAACGACGACTTCCACCACGCCCTGCACACCGCGTTGACGGGCGAGTCCCAGGGCTACTACGCCGACTTCGCGGCGGACCCCGAGTACGCCCTCACCAAGACGCTGCGCGGCGGCTTCTTCCACGACGGCACCCTCTCGTCGTTCCGCGGCCGCCCGCACGGCCGTCCCCTGGACCCGGCCGTCGCCCCCGCCCACCGCCTGCTCGGCTACGCCCAGACGCACGACCAGATCGGCAACCGGGCCCTCGGCGACCGCCTCGCCGCCCGCCTCTCCCCCGGCCTCCTGGCCTGCGCCGCCGCGCTGGTGCTGTGCGCGCCGTTCACGCCGATGCTCTTCATGGGCGAGGAGTGGGGGGCCCGGACGCCGTGGCAGTACTTCACCGACCACACCGACCCGGAGCTGGCCGAGGCCGTACGCCGGGGCAGGCGCCGCGAGTTCGCCGCCCACGGCTGGCCCGCGGAGCGGATCCCCGACCCCCAGGACCCGGCCACCCGGCTGCGCTCCTGCCTGGACTGGGACGAACCGAGCCGCACCCCGCACGCCGAACTCCTGGCCTGGCACCGCCAGTTGATCACCCTCCGGCACGCGGAACCGTCCCTGACCGCCCCCGACTGGACCGACACGGACCCGGCCGTGCACCCGGACCGCTGCGTCACCTACCACCGCGGCCCCCTCCTCGTGGCCGCCAACCTCGCCCGTACCCCGGCCGGACTCCCCGTCCCCCGGGCACCCGCGTCCTCGCCGCGTGGCGACCCCTCCCGCCCCCGGACGAGAACGGCCTGCTCCACCTGCCCCCGGAGTCGGCGGCGGTCCTGCGGACTGGTGGATGAGCGGGTGAGCGGGGAGGGAGCCGGGAGGCAGCCGTCACCCGGCCGTCACCCCGCCGTCCCGGGGCCGAACGGTCCCCGAACGGCCCGTTCGGCCCCCGTACGCGGGCGGGCGGGCAGGGCAAGGTGGTGGGTGACCGACCGGGGAATGCCGTCCCTGGTCGTGGTCGGGGCCGGCCGGCCATCCCTCACCCGCCCGGCCGGCCGGTCCCGGCCACGGCCCCCGTTCGTTCACCGGCCGGAGCCGGCCGTCGGCGCCCCCCCGTCGCCGGCGGCCGGCTCCGGCCGGTCCACTTCCCGCGCCGGTCGCCGTACCGGCCCCCTTACCGAAGACCGCCGACGACCGCCGTACCGCCCCCAGCCGGCTCAGTCCTCCGCCGGCTCCAGGCGCAGCGCGATGCTGTTGATGCAGTAGCGCTGGTCCGTCGGGGTCGGGTAGCCCTCGCCCTCGAAGACGTGGCCGAGGTGGGATCCGCAGCGGGCGCAGCGGACCTCGACGCGGACCATGCCGTGCGAGCGGTCCTCCAGGAGCTCGACGGCGTCGGAGTCCTTGGGGTCGTAGAAGCTCGGCCAGCCGCAGTGGCTCGCGAACTTCTCGGTGGAGCGGAAGAGTTCGGCTCCGCAGGCGCGGCAGGAGTAGACGCCGGCCGTCGTCGTGTCCGTGTACTCACCGCGGAACGCCGGTTCCGTCCCGGCGCGGCGGAGCACCTGGTACTCCGCCGGCGACAGTTCCGCGCGCCACTGCTCGTCCGTCTTCTCGACCTCGTAGGGCATGGGCCGTACGTCCTCTCGGGGCTCTCGGGAGTCAGCTCTCCAGGCGGGCCAGGATCCGCGGACCGAGGTCCGTGACGTCCCCCGCGCCCATGGTGAGAACGAGATCGCCGGGGCGGACCATTCCCGCGAGGACGTCGGGGACGGCGGCCATGTCGTGCTCGGCGCGCACGTCGGCGCCGGCCTCGCGGGCCGCGTCGATGATCATGTCGCTGGTGACGCCGGGGATCGGGTCCTCGCGGGCCGGGTAGATGTCGAGGACGACGGAGGCGTCGGCCAGGGCCAGCGCCTGCCCCATCTCGGTGCCGAGCTCCTGGGTGCGGCTGAACAGGTGGGGCTGGAAGACCACCAGGACGCGGGAGCCGGCCGCGGCGCCGCGCATGGCCTCCAGGTCGGCGGTCATCTCGGTGGGGTGGTGCGCGTACGAGTCGATGACCTGCGCGCCGGCGGCCTCGCCCTTGAGCTGGAGGCGGCGGCCCACGCCCGTGTACTTGCCGAGCGCGGCGGCCAGGTCGTCGGCCGGGATGCCCAGCGCGACGCCGGCGGCCAGGGCGGCGACCGCGTTGTTCGCGTAGTGCCGGCCGGGGACGGAGACGCCGAAGGACAGCTCGCGGCCGTCGAGGAGCACGGTGACCTCGCTGGTCAGGCCGCGCGGGGTGACGTCGAGGACGCGCACGTCGGCGTCCTCGGACTCGCCGTAGGTGACGATCCGGACGTCGCCGGTGCGCCCGGCGAGGCGTCGGGTCAGCTCCCGGGCGCCCTCCTGGTCGGCGGAGACGACGAGCGTGCCGCCCGGGCGGATCCGGCCCACGAAGATCTCGAACGACTCGTGGATCTCCTCCATCGAGGCGTAGTTCGCGTGGTGGTCCAGCTCCGCGTTGAGGATGATCGCGACCTCGGGCGCGTACTTGTGGAAGCTGCGGTCGCTCTCGTCCGCCTCCGCCACGAAGATCTCGCCCGCGCCGTGCCGGGCGTTGGTGCCGGGGCCGTGCAGGTCGCCGCCGATCGCGTACGACGGGTCGAGCGCGAGCGCGTCCAGCGCCACGGCCAGCATCGACGTGGTGGTCGTCTTGCCGTGCGTGCCCGCGACGGCGATCGGGCGCAGTCCGTCCATCAGCCGCGCCAGCGCGTCCGAGCGGTGCACCACCGGGATGCCGCGCTCGGCGGCGGCGGCCAGCTCGGGATTGTCCTGCCGGATGGCGCTGGAGACGACCACGCAGGTGGCGTCCTCGGCGAGGTGCCCGGCGGCGTGGCCGATGTGGACCGTGACGCCGAGGGCGCGCAGCGACGCCGCGGTCGCGGACTCCTTCGCGTCGCTGCCCGCCACGCGGGCGCCGCGCTGGGCGAGGATCTTCGCGATGCCCGACATGCCGGCGCCGCCGATGCCGATGAAGTGGGGGCGGTCCATCGTCGTGGGGACGGCCGGTGCCATGTGCGGTGCTCCCTGGTTGTTCTCGGCTGCTGTCGTCCCGGGAGTCCGGGGACGGTGACTGCGCCGATTCTCGCACCCGGTGCCGACAGGGCGGCCTTCGGCCGGGGTGCCCCGGTCCCTCCCCCGGAGGGGGCACCCCCCTTCACCGTTTCTCGCGGGGGCTCCGACCCCACACCCCCGAAGCGCCCCGCGGGCTCCCCCAGAGGGGGTGCCCCCAGTCCTCAGACGCCGGACGGGCCGATCGGTCAGCCCGTCCGGCGGAAACTCACCTGTCCGGATGGCGGCGGGCGTACGGTCCCGTTTGACGCCTACTCCGCGTCGGCCGCGGGCCGCTCCTCGTTCTCGTCCGCGTCCGCGTGCGCATACAGCTTGAGGACCGGCACGCCGACCTTGTGGCGGGCGCGCGAGGCCCAGTCGCGGTGGAAGAACTCCTCGACGAGGTGGGGTGCGGTCAGCACGATCACCTCGTCGGCGTGGGTCTGCTCGACGACGGAACGGAGCAGGTCCAGCGGGTGGTCGTCGATGATCTGGCCGACGGCCTCGCTGCCGGCCCCCGCAGGAGGCGCAGGGAGTGCTCCAGGGCGAGGGCGGCCGGCCTCAGCGCGGCCTCGCCCTCCGGCTCGTCCGCCTCGTGGACGGCCTGTTCCAGCTCGCCCAAGGCTACGTCGTCGATGGCGCGCAGCAGCCGGTCCTCGGCGCCTCTGGGCTGCATCAGGACGACGAAGGACATCTCGTCGTCGTGCAGGCCGGTGACGAAATCGACGTCCGTCGCGGACAGCGGTTGTTCGATCATCAATACGCTCGTGAACACGGTCGGCGCCCTTCTCCTCCGTGGGCCCGGGCCCACACAGAAACCATCCTGCGCGTGCTCCCTCGGAGCTCGCTGTTTCGAACCCGTGCCCCCGGGGGAGCGTCCGACACAATTCTGCCCGTCGGACGATAAGCGGAACAGGGGATTCCGCCGATTGTCAGATGCCGATTCGTCGGATGCCGGCCATCGGCCCCGGCCGTCAGGCCCCGGACGCCGTCCCGATCGTCGCCCCGGCTGCCGTCCCGGGCACCGTCCCGATCGCCGTCCCGGCGGCCGCCGCCCCAGTCGCCGTCCCGGCCACCGCCCCGCCCGTCCCCGCCCGGTACCGGGTGAACAGGAACCCGTCCTGTTCCAGCACCGACGCCAGCGCGAACCGCCGCGGCACCTCCAGCGGGGGCCCGCCGGCGATCCGGGGCGCGACCCCGGCCGCGACCATCGGGGCGAGCGAGAGGCACAGCTCGTCCAGCACCCCGGCCGCCGTGAACTGCCCGAGCAGCCGCGGCCCGCCCTCCGTCAGCAGCCGCGTCATCCCGCGGGCGGCCAGCAGCTCCGGTATGCGCGCCACGTCCACCGTCCTCCCCTCGCCGGCCACCACGACCTCGACGCCCGCCGCGGCCGCCGCGTCCCGCCGCTCGGCCGGGGCCGCCTCGCCGGTCAGCACCAGGGTCGGCACCAGCGGCTCGGCGAACAGCGGCAGCGAGAAGTCCAGGTCGAGCCCGGCGCTCACCACCGCGATCACCGGCGCCGGCGACTGCCCGAGCCCGGCGCGCCGGGCGGCGAACGCCTCGCGGGCGCGCGCCGGGCGGTAGCCCTCCTGCCGTACGGTCTCGGCGCCGACCACGACGGCGTCGGCGAGCGCGCGCAGCGTACCGAAGATCCGCATGTCCGCGGCGGAGGACAGCGGCTGCGAACGGCCCTCGTGGTGGGCGGCGCCGTCGAGCGACGAGACCATGTTGGCGCGCAGCCAGGGGCGCCCCTCCTCGACGGTCCCGGGGTAGGCGTAGAGGTCGGCCAGCTCGTCGAGCCCCCATTCGCGGTCTTCGAGGTCGGCGGGGGTGGTGGGCGAGGGGAACAGGCGTCGCATAGGCCGCAGTGTGACACGGCTCGCCGCCCCGGGTGTGACATGCCTCGCTCCGCTCCCGGCCGTCCCGCGGCCGTCGGCGAACTACCCTGGAGAGTTGTGTCGTCCTCCACCGCAGCATCCGCAGAAGCCCGCCCGGCGGGCGAGCAGCCCGTCGCGCTCACCTCGCGCACCCCGCACGTCCCGGCCGAACGCCTGGTCGCCGAGATGGTGCCGCCGCCGCGCTTCGACGCGGTGCGGTTCGACACCTACATACCGGACCCGAACCAGCCCAGCCAGACCGAGGCCGTACGGGTGTTGTCCGGCTTCGCGGCCGGGCTCGGCTCGCCGGCCGGCGGCAGCGGCCGGAAGCGCTGGTTCAGGCGGGAGGCCAAGCCCGCGCCGGCCGGCCCGCGCGGGGTCTACCTCGACGGCGGCTACGGCGTCGGCAAGACGCACCTGCTGGCCTCCCTCTGGCACGCGGCGCCGGCCGCCCCGGAGCGGAAGGCGTTCGGCACCTTCGTCGAGCTGACGAACCTGGTCGGCGCCCTCGGCTTCCAGCAGACCGTACGCACGCTCGGCGGCCACGAGCTGCTCTGCATCGACGAGTTCGAACTGGACGACCCGGGCGACACCGTCCTCGTCTCCACCCTGCTCGGCAAGCTCGTCGAACAGGGCGTCGCGCTCGCCGCGACCTCCAACACGCTGCCCGGCAAGCTCGGCGAGGGCCGGTTCGCCGCCGCCGACTTCCTCCGCGAGATCCAGGGCCTCTCGGCCCACTTCCGCGCCCTGCGCATCGACGGCGAGGACTACCGCCACCGGGGCCTGCCGGAGGCACCGGCGCCCTACGACGACGAGACCGTCAAGCGGGTGGCCCACTCGGTCGAGGGCGCCTCGCTCGACGACTTCCCCGCCCTGCTCGGACACCTGTCCCAGGTGCACCCGAGCCGCTACGGCGCCCTCTGCGACGGCGTCCGCGCGGTCTGCCTCACGGGCGTCGAGCCGGTACCGGACCAGTCGACCGCCCTGCGACTCGTCGTCCTCGCGGACCGGCTGTACGACCGGGAGGTGCCGGTGCTGGCGTCCGGACGGCCGTTCGACCGGCTGTTCAGCGAGGAGATGCTCGCGGGTGGCTACCGGAAGAAGTACTTCCGGGCCATTTCGCGGCTTACGGCGCTGGCGCGCGACGCGAAGTCCTTGGCGGACGGCTGAGGGGTGGGGTGCCCCGGTCCCTCCCCCAGAGGGGGCACCCCCATTCGCCGATTCCCGGGGCTGCGCCCCGGACCCCGAAACCCGCGCTCCGCGCGGTTGTCCTCAAACGCCGGACGGGCTGGTTTTCCAGCCCGTCCGGCGTTTGAGGACGAGCGGCGAAGCCGCGACAAGGGGGTCCGGGGCGCAACCCCGGGAAACGGCGAAAGGGCGGGCCCGGGGCACCCCCCACCGGGGTAACGTCCCAACCGTGCCCCGCATACCCCGCACCCTCGCCCCCACCCTCGCCCTCCTCTGCTGCGCAACCGCCTGCGGCGGCGGTGAAGGCGCGACGGAGGCCGCCGGCCCCAGCAGCAAGCCGACACCCGTCGCGGCGGCCACGGCGAAACCGTCGCCGACAGCCGCCCCGACGCTCGCCCCTGGCCCGAGCGGCGCAGCCCCTCTCTTCGCACACGGCCGCCGCGACCACGGCAAACGCCTAGCCCTCACCTTCGACGCCGACATGACCTCCGACCAGGGCCCCCGCGCCGCCCGCGGCGAACACTTCGACAACCCGGCCCTCATCGCCACCCTCCGCCGCCTCAAGGTGCCCGCCACCCTCTTCATGACCGGCCGGTGGGCCGAGCAATACCCGGACCAGGCGCGGTCGATCGGCGCGGACCCGCTCTTCGAGGTCGCCAACCACTCCTACAGCCACCACGCGTTCGCGTCCCCCTGCTACGGCCTCCCGGCGGTGAAGCCGGGCGGGGCACGGGCGGACGTGGAGAAGGCGTTCGCCGCGTTCCGGCGCGCCGGCGTCCAAAGAACAGTGCCGTACTTCCGCTTTCCGGGCGGGTGTCACAACCCCGCCGTGCTCAAGGAGTTGGGTCCCGCGAAGGTGACGGCCGTGCAGTGGGACGTGATAAGCGGCGACGCGTTCGCCAAGCGGCCCGGGCCGGTGGCGGACGAGGTGCTGGCGAAGGCGCGTCCCGGCTCGGTCGTGGTGATGCACTGCACCCGCAGCGCGGCCCCGGCCACGGAGGCGGCCGTCCGGACGATCGTCCCCCGGCTCCGGGAGCGCGGTTACGAGCTCGTCCGCGTCTCCGACCTGATCGCCGGCGGCTGACGGCCGGGGACGCTCACCGCCGCGAGCTCAGCGCGCACGCCACCGCCGCCGCCCCCGCCGCGAACACCGCCGCGACGGCCAGCGGCAGCAGCGGCCAGCTGACCTCTCCGCTGCGTGAGGCGCTGACCAGCTCGGTGACGGCGGCGTTGGCGGGCGAGCCGCCGGGCAGCAGCACCAGGAACACGGCCAGCACGGTGGCCGGTACGGACCGGGCGGCGCTGCGCAGCAGCGGCCGGTTGCAGAGCGCGCCGACGGCCGTGCCGAGCAGGGCGCAGCTCACGGCGGCCGTGAACCCCGCGCCGGCGGCGGGACCCAGCGGTACGGCCACCCGCCCGCCGGAGCTGTGCGGATCGGATATCAGCGCCACGACCGCGGTCCCGGCCGCCGCCAGGACGAGCGAGGCCCCCAGGCCGGTCAGCACCCCGGCCAGGTGGACGCGCCACGGCCGTGCCGCCGCGGCGGCGCAGTCCCGGGCGGCGTCCGGCTCGTTGGTGACGCAGACGCGCACCAGCCAGGCGGCCACCGGCAGCAGGAGGCCGGCGGCGAGCCCGAAGGAGTCGAGGACGGGCTCGCCTGTCCGTACGCCGATCGTCAGGAGGACGGCGTACAGCATCAGCGGCGGGAGCCAGCGGTGGGAGCGGAGCAGCAGCGCGGCCTGGTAGCGCAGCAGGGCGGTCATCGGTGCGGTTCCTCCGGGGCGGGCGCGGCGGTCACCGAGCGGATGTGCCAGGGCGGTGCGGCGGTGAGCAGGGCGTGGAGCAGCGCGTCGGAGTCGGCGGCGGCGACGGTGAGCCGGACGGCGCCGGGGAGCCGTTCGAGGAGCGGGTCGCCGGGCAGCCCGTCCGGTGGCGGCCCGGCGCCCTCCGCCTCGACGCGGACGCGTGGGACACGGGCCCGGGGGCCCGCGGCCACGGCCACGAGCCGTCCGTCCTCCACCCGGTGGACCGACCGGCACTTCCCCGCCAGCCGGCGCGGATCGTGGTCGACGAACACGACGGCGCCCCCGCCCGCGACGCGATCGAGCACGGCCCGGTCGAGGACGCGGCGGGAGTCGTCGTCCAGGCCGGTCCACGCCTCGTCGAGGACGAGCAACTCGGGCGCGCCGACCAGACCTTGCGCGACGGCGACCTTCTGGGCCGTGCCCTTGGACAGCTCCCGCAGCGGGCGATGGGCGTACCGGCCTGCGTCGAAGCGTTCGAGCCAGTCGCGGGCGGCGCGGTCGGCCGTGCGCCGGCCGAGGCCGTGGATACGGCCGAGTCGGGTGAGGTAGCCGAGGGCGGTGAGCGGCAGCGCCGCGGGGAAGCGCTCGGGGACGTACGCGGTGCGGGGCCGGCCGGTGATCCGTCCGGCGCTGGGGGCGTCGATGCCGGCCAGCAGCCGCAGCAGCGTCGACTTGCCGCTGCCGTTGCCGCCCTCGACCCTCAACAGCGCGCCGCCCGGCACCCGTAGTCCGACGTCCTTGAGCACCCACCGGCCGCGCACGCCGTAACGGCGGCCGACGTCCCGGAGTTCCACAGGATCCCCACCCCTCCCCGACACCCCCGATTCCCGGATCACCATAGCGGCCCCGGGGCCCCGGCGGACGGCTGGCAGACTGGCTCCGTGACCAGCTCAGAGACCGGCATCCCGACCGACTCCGCGGATCCCCGCGACGCCGCGCCGCAGTTCGTCCTGCCCCTGGTGGTACGGATCGAGAAGGCCGCCCCGCCGGCCCGTACCGACGCCCTGGAGACGGCGGCCCGCGCGGTGCTGGTCCTGCTGTCGGACGAGCGCTCCACCGGGGAAGGCGAGTGGGCCCGGGCCGTGCGGGACTGGCAGGACGCCCGCATCCGCAAGGTCGTCCGCCGGGCCCGGGGCGCGGAGTGGCGCCGGGCCTCGGCCCTGCCCGGGATCACGGTGACGGGCGAGACGGCCGAGGTACGCGTCTTCCCGCCGGTCCCGCTCGACGGCTGGCCGCCGGAGCTGGTGAAGCTCCAGGTGTCCGGCACCGACCTGGACGACCCCGCCGCACCCGGCCCCGCCGACCCCGGAGGGCCGGTCCTCTGGCTCAACCCGGAGCTGGAGATGTCCGCGGGCAAGACGATGGCCCAGGCCGGACACGGCGCCCAACTGGCCTGGTGGCGCCTGGACGACCCGGCCCGCAAGGCGTGGCGCGAGGACGGTTTCCCCCTCTCCGTACGCACCGCCGCCCCCGCCGGCTGGACGGAACTGACGTCAAGCGGCCTCCCACTCGTCCGCGACGCCGGCTTCACGGAGATCGCCCCCGGGCTGACTGTTGCGGTCGAGGGCGGCGAGCGCTACTGCCCGGTCGGGCGCCTGCGGCGACCGTAGGGGGTCACCTGTGCGTCTGGAGAAGAAGCTGGGGGTGCGGCCTGATCGTCCTGCGACAGTACCGAGACCGACCGCCGGAGTGCCGGCGCCGTTCGTGAGTGCGGACGCCAGACACTCGCAGTGTCACTGGCACCGAGCATGCGCGGCCGACTGCACCGCCTTCGCCGACTCCGGCATCAAGGACGCCTGCGGCAACGCGACCGTCCTCGCCGACGGCGGCTACCAGGACACCGGCGCCCGCATGCCCCACCGCCGTCAGGCCGGGCAGGACCGGCTACCCCCGACTGGAAAGAACGGCACAACACCTCTCACCGGCGGGTCCGGGCCCGCGTCGAGCACGCCTTCGCCCGCATGAAGAACTGGAAGACCCTGCGGGACTGCCGTCTCACGGGCGACGGCGTCTTCTGGGCCACCAGCGGCATCGCCTACACGCACAACCTCGCCCTCAGCCACTGATTACAGCATCACGAGCTTTAGAGGGACCTCGGAAGAGGCCCGGGGGCGGGCCCTCGGGAAGGCCGGCCGCAAATTCGTAGCAAGTCCCTTCCCATGGCGGGTCTTCGGGGCGTCCGCCACGCTCTCTCCCACGGAAAAAGGCGCCGCCGAAAGCCGGCCCCGGGGGATTCGGCGTCGGCATGGCGCACCCCCGGGGCGGGGCCATGCATGGCGTGCCCAGGGGCCGAGTCCTCATGTGCCGGGTATCACACCGCACATATCGTTCTTTGTTCGCTATTCGCTGTTGAATGATCGAGGGCTGATCGGCAACACCTTAGTCTTGATGGTCCCATCACGGGGCATCGAACGGGGAGGCACTGCCGTGAGCGAGGCCGGCAGCGGAAAGGTCCTGGACATCAAGGCGGAGGACCTGAAGTCCTCAGCGCCGACGTTCAGTGAACAGAGTGGAAAGCTTCGCGAGGCTCTGACCACTTTGACCACCACACTGGACGGCCTCGGGGCGCCGTGGGGTGAGGACGAACAGGGCAAGCAATTCGCGAAGGGCTACACGCCGGCGCGCAAGAAGATAGAGAACGCCACGAAGATCCTCATCGACGGACTCGCCAGCATCCACGAGGCGATGGCGGACATGTCCGACGGTCACGTCGACAACGACAAGCTGATCGGCTCGATGTTCAGCAAGAAGGGCGTCAAGGACGGCGGCCGGCAGGACGCGGGCAAGTCCGGCGAATGAGTCTCAAGCACAAGGTCCAGAGCTTCCTCGTCCACCACATGGGTCTGTACTGGCCAGACGGGGACGCGGCGAAGCTGCGTAAGGCCGCGAAGGCGTGGCGGGCGTTCGCGGAGAGCGTCGACGACATCCGCGGCCCGGTCAACAACACGGCCGGCGCCCTCATCCACAACAACAAGGGTGAGGCGATCGAGGCGTTCGAGACCTTCTGGGGTCGCTACGCCAAGGGCAAGGACGCCGGATGGCTCAGCGACGTCTCCGACGCCGCCAAGGAGATGGCGAAGGCCTGCGACAAGATGGCCGCCGCGATCGACCACGCGGTGAAAGAGCTGTGGGAGAAGATCGCCGTCGACCTGGCGGTGCTGGCGACGGGCGTCGCCCTGGCGATAGCCACCGGAGGTGCCCTGTCGGGTGCGGCCGCTGCCGCCGCCGAGGTGATCATCGCCGGCGGCGCGTCCGTGGGGATCGCGGTGACCACGACGGTGGCCGAGATCGCCGGATTCACACTGGCCGCGGCCGCGTTCGGCGGGCTGGAAGCAGTGACCGTGGACCTCGCGGTGGCCCAGCCGATGAAGATCTCCCTGGGCCTGCAGAAGGACTTCGACTGGGGCGAGGCCGACACGTCCATCAAGGACGGCATGCTCTTCGGCGGCGCGTTCGGCGGTGCCGGAAGCTTCGCGAAGAACGCGGCCGAGGCGGGAGGCGTCCGCAACCTGCTCAACGGCGTCCGGCCCGGCCTCGCGGAGGAGTTCGGTGCGGCGGCCCGCCTCCCCTCGCAGATCAAGTGCGAACTCGACCCCATCGACGTCGCCACCGGCGCGATGCTGCTGCCGCAGACCGACGTCACCTTGCCAGGCGCCCTGCCGCTCGTCGTCGAGCGCACGCACGTGTCGTCGTACCGGGCCGGCAACTGGTTCGGCCCGACCTGGGCCTCCACGCTCGACGAGCGCGTCCAGCTGGACCCCGAGGGCGTGGTCTTCGCGGCCGCCGACGGCATGCGGCTCGTCTATCCGATTCCCGTACCCGGCGAGCCGGTCCTGCCGGTCAAGGGCCCGCGCTGGGCCCTGGAGTGGGACGGCACGCCGGACGGCATGATGACCGTCACCGACCCGTACAGCGGCGTCATCCGAACCTTCGCCCACCCCGCGCCCTGCGCGGTCCCGGGCGCGGCCCAGCTGCCGCTGGAGAGCGTGCAGGACCGCAACGGGATGCGCGTCGACATCGAGCGCACCCTGAGCGGCACCCCGACCGCCATCCGGCACTCGGGCGGCTACTACGTGGCGGTCGATACCGACGGCCCGCGCGTCACCGCCCTGCGGCTGCTCGACCAGGCACCGTCGCAGTACGAGCCCCAGCAGACGCCCGGCGGCGGCACGCTCCTGGTCCGCTACGGCTACGACGACGCGGGCAACCTCACCGAGGTCGTCAACTCCAGCGGCAAGCCGCTGCGGTTCACGTACGACGCCGAGGGCCGCGTCACCTCGTGGACCGACCGCAACGGCGCGTCGTACAGCTACGTCTACGACGAGCGCGGGCGCGTCGTGCGCACGGAGGGCAGCGACGGCTTCCTTTCGGGAACGCTGGAGTACGGGGACGGGTCGCGGACGACGACGGTCACCAGTTCGCTGGGCCGGCAGAGCTTCTATCGCTGGGACGCCGACGGCCATGTCGTCGAGGAAGTCGACCCGCTGGGGCACACCACGCGCACCGAGTGGGATTCCCGGGGCGAAAACATCCTCTCCCGCACCGATCCGCTCGGTCGTACGACCCGCTACGCCTACGACGAGACAGGCAACCTGGCCGAGATCACCCTGCCTGACGGAAGCACCGTCCTGGCGTCTCACGACGATCTCCGCCGACCGATCGAGGTCACGGGTGCAGGCGGCGCCACCTGGCGCCACGCGTACGACGAGAGGGGAAACCGCCTCACCACGACCGATCCGACCGGCGCCGAGACGCACTATGCGTACGACGCGTCCGGAGGGCTCGTCTCCGTCACCGACGCGTTGGGCCACACCCGCCGCATCACCTGCGATGCCGCCGGTCTGCCCTTGACCGTTACGGACCCCCTCGGCAACGTCATGACGGTCCGCCGCGACGCCTTCGGCCGGATAGCCGAGGCCATCGACTCCCTGGGCCAGACGACGCGTATGGAGTGGACGACCGAGGGCAAGCCACGCAGTCGCGTCTTCCCCGACGGCAGGCGTGAGACCTGGACCTGGGACGGCGAGGGCAACCTCCTCACCCACACCGACCCGGCGGGTAACGCCACCGAGCACGCCTACGGCCCCTTCGACCTGCCCACGTCTCGAACCGGACCCGACGGTGCGACGTATGACTTCGCCTACGACACCGAACTGCGTCTCGTGAGCGTGACCAACCCACAAGCGTTCAGCTGGTCGTACGAGTACGACGAAGCCGGTCGTCTGACCGCTGAGACCGACTTCAGCGGCCGCCGCCTCACCTATGTCCACGACGCGGCGGGGCAACTGGAATCCCGCACCAACGGCGCGGGCGAGACGATCCGCTTCAGCAGGGACGTGCTCGGCCGCACCATCGAGCAGAGCGCGGGGTCACAGCAGAGCGTCACCACCTATGCGTACGACGGGTCGGGCCGGCTGACCCGGACGGCCGACGGGGAAGCCGAGATCGTCTTCGAGCGCGACGCGCTGGGCCGCGTGGTGTCGGAAGCCGTCAACGGCCGGGCGTTCCTCTACGCGTATGACCTCTTGGGGCGCCGAACTCAGCGCACCACGCCGTCCGGCCTGCGGACGGAGTGGACGTACGACGCGGCGGGACGTGCGACCGGGCTGCGCAGCGAGGCCGGTTCCCTGACCTTCGCCTACGACGCGGTGGGCCGTGAGACGGAACGCCGTCTGGGTGAGGGGGCGACCCTCACCCAGACGTGGGACTCGGCGGACCGCCTGACCGCGCAGAGCATCACCGGCCACCACCCGGAGGCCGACCGCCTCCTCCAGCACCGTTCCTACGCGTACCGGGAGGACGGTCACCTCGCCGAGATCCGTGAACTGACGTCGGGCACCCGTCGCTTCGACCTGGACACCGCAGGCCGTGTCACCGGCGTACGGGCCCACGGCTGGACGGAGACCTACGCCTACGACACGGCGGGCAACCTCACTCATGCCTCCGCCCCCGCCCATGGCGCGCCGGGCAAGCGGGACTTCGAGGCCGGCGTGGTCCGTCGGGCCGGCCGCACGACGTACGAGCACGACGCTCAAGGCCGGCTGGTACGCAAGACCCGCAAGCTCCTCAGTGGCCAGTCCCGCACGTGGACGTACTGCTGGGACGCGGAGGACCGTCTGACGTCGGTGGTCACGCCGAACGGCGAGCAGTGGCGGTACGCGTACGACCCGCTCGGCCGCCGCATGTCCAAGCACCGCTTGTCGGACGACGGCTCGACGGCGGAAGCGGTCGCGTTCGCATGGGAGGGCACGCGCCTCGCCGAGCAGACGGCTGCGGACGGCCGGACCACCACGTGGGACTACGTCCCGGGCACGTATCGGCCCCTGGCCCAGACCGATCACCAAGTGGTGGTCACCTGTGCCGCGGAGAAGTCTCTGATCTCTCACTTCTCCGGGAATTCCGAGGGTGATGGAGGCACGCGTTTTCACGCGGTCGTCACGGACCTGATCGGGACGCCGACGGAGTTGGTGACGCCGGACGGCGAGCTGGTCTGGCAGCGCCGCACCGGTCTGTGGGGCACCCATCTTCCCACTCCGCCGGATTCCGGTACCGAGTGTCCCATGCGTTTCCCCGGCCAGTACTACGACGCCGAAACCGGCCTGCACTACAACTATTTCCGTCACTACGACCCGGAGACAGGTTGCTATCTGACCCACGACCCTCTGGGCCTCGATCCCGCTCCCAACCCGAAGGCGTACGTAGACAATCCCTTCGCTTGGGTGGACCCCCTCGGTCTCACGCCCTGCACCCCTGGATACCGTGCACAGTCGGAACATCCGGACAGTCAACGACTGTCGGTCGACTCAAGCGGGAACGTCAGCCTCAAAGGGGACGGACAGCTTTACGTCAACCTGAGTGGCGACATATCGCACTCGCTCACGTTCCGCGGCGGCACGGGCGAGGTGATTGCGTTCGATCTCCCGGAGTCGTACGTTCAGAAGATCCGGGACTCGGCAGTTCCGCAGCGTCAGCCCAAGGACCTCAAGCACCTCAGCGCGAAGGAATGGAAGATCTACCGGCGGACGCATCCGGAGATAGCCGACCCCAAGGTATCTCCCGGTCTGTACGGCATACCCCCGAACATGCTCGAAGAGTTTGAGAAGGCGATAGTCCCAGGCTCCGGGAAAGTACTCAAGGGAGACGGTTCGTGACCAGGCGGGAAAGGGAAATTGAACTGCGGAGGGTTCACGAGAGGCCGTCGGAGGAAGACTCCGGACGGCTCCTCGGCCGCTTCGAGGTGGCTGTCGACGGCGCCCCCGAGGACTACGCCCGCCGTCTGAGGTCGGTTCTCTGGGCGGCGCTGAACATCGCCGGGGACCCGGGCTTCGAGGAGGCGGACGAACTGCCGACGGAGACGGTGCCGGACTGGTTCGCTGAAGTGTCCGGTGAGCACGGCCGCGGAGCCGGCCGGAAGCCCGGTCCGGACGACGCGGTCGCTGAGGCTGGCGCCTCCGTGTACGTGTCCGAGCGGGAAGAGGAGCGGTGGGGGCTGCAGGAGTGGCTGTTCACCTTCGACCCGGAGAACAGAAGCTGGCTGTGGTGGGACGTGACCGAGTCGGCGGACGGCGGGACAGTCAGCCTTTGGGTCGACACCCGTGGTGAGCCGGTGGTCGGGTGCGAGCAGCTGTACTGGCTCGCATACACATGCGGGGCACATTCGGTGGGGCGTATGTTCCTGGAGCGCGTGGAGCGCTGGCAGGGGGAGCGCTCGCTGGCGAACAAGCCCATCGCCTTGTGAGCGCTCGGTCAAGACCGTGTCCTATGTGGTGAGGCGTCGTCGTTCAGGGGATGGGGCGGGGAACGTGGGATTGGGTCGTGCCGGAGAGGTTGTGGGAGATCGCGAAGCCGCTGATCCCGGCGTCGAAGGTGCGGCCGCAGGGCGGGGGGAAGCAGGACACGCCTGATGAGACGGTCTTTGCCGCGATCGTCTACGTGCTGGTCAGCGGGTGCGCCTGGCGGACGCTGCCGCCGTGCTTCGGCATATCGAAGTCGACCGCCCATCGGCGGTTCCCGATCTGGTCGCGTGCCGGCGTCTGCGGCCGGCTGCACGAGGCGGTCCTGCACCGGCTCGACGACGCGGGCCTGATCGAGATCGGCGCGGCCGGCGCGCAGCGCATAACAGGTACTGGCGGATGCCGGGATGGCGACGTTGCCGGTGCTGCGGGAGACGGTTGAGGGGCTGCCATCCCGTATCCGGCACGCGGTGGGAGTCATTTCGGCTCGTGGGATGCGACAGGGACGCCGGTGGAGGCGGCAGCGGGAAAGATGGTGCGACCCGCGCTGGCCCTGGCGCTGCCGGCGGCGATGGCGGTGGAACTGGTCCACAACGCCTCCTTGCTGCACGATGACCTCATCGGCGGTGACCGGTTACGCCGCGGGCGGCCCGCGCTGTGGTCCAGGAGGGGGTGCCGACCGCGATTCTGGCCGGGGACGCTCTATTCTTCCTGGCGGTCCCGGCCCTCAACGCCGCTCCGCCACCGATGGGCGGTGCAGCGGAGTGACCCAGTTGACGGCCGCCGCGCAGGACCTGTATGTCACCCGAGAGTCGCTACTTGCCGGGGAAGAAGAAGCCCAGCAGGAGCTCGAGGATGATCAAGCCGATACCAGCGACTCCACCAGCGGCAGCGTTCCTATAGATGATCGCCGCGATCACCACAGCGGCGGCAATCGCGGCCGGCTCGGGCACCCCCTGCCGCTCTGCCGCAATGACCATCGCCGCTACCAGGACAGCAGTGAGAGACAGGCGCAACGCGTCGCCCATCCGGCGTGGTGGTTTGAGGTCACGCTCGTCCAAGAGCGCTCCAACCTGCCCCAGGGCATACCGCTCACTGATCGTCAACGCCATACGCGCGAGGTCACGCGCCGCCTTTCGCGCATCCTTGTCCAGTTCGGCCTCAGCAGCCCGCAACGCCCCACCACCTGGCTGGCGTGACTCTTCAACGGTCCGTTACGCCGCGAGAAGAGAGGGACAGTCCCCCTGGCCATCCGAGCACCTCGCACGCGCATCACGGGAAGCCGCAAGGACAGGTTCCGGAGGTACACATCGCGGCTGCTGGAAGAGCGCACAATGTCCGCACACTGCCCGATCAAGTGAGCCCAGACGTCTACGCGCTCGAAGGTGTAACCCCCTGCACCGCACATCCGGGCAACATGAGCCAGAAGCGACCACAGAGGGTATGCCAGCAGCAGCAAGGCAATAGCGCCTGCCCCGATATCGCCGATGAACCAAGTAGCGAGAGCCTTCGCGTCACTGTAGTACGGAACCTGCTCGGCATGTTCGTCTGCTTGCTTCACATAGATCGACAGCGCATTGCCGCCCACCCCGAGGCAGACGAAAGCGAACACGCCCCACAGCACCCACGTCCGCAACTTGCGCTGGTGGTAGTGCCGTAGGGCCACCCGAACAGGTCCCGGCACAGGACCGATGCCGAGCACATCGACGTCCGCGCGTAGCTTCCGTATCGCCTCATCTGCTTGCCGTCTGTGACGTGTAGCCAGAGGAGCCCCCACCCATCTCATCACCGGTCGATCATCGCACCCGCGACCGGCAGGATCGGCCCTTCCCAACTCCTCGCGGACGACCACCGCCTGGGAAGAGCCGACACGTTGCGGTTCCAACGAAGCAACCTGCCCATCGCCCCTCTGAGGACCAGCTCCCCACACGTCCACAGCCACGAGTTGATTACAGATAGTATGTAGGTTGCAACACAATGCAACATCCGCACGTGAACGAGATCGCCCCCGGCTCGGCAACGGTCATCGCCGACCACCCGGCACTACGCGGCCGCTGCTGACCGCACCCGCACCGACCGTAGCCGGGTACGCCCCCCGCCCTGCCCGACGGCGGATGCCGACGCGAGCACCACAAACAGGTGTCCACGCGTGCCGGACACCGGCCGTCGCACGCCCCGTCGGCGATGTGACGCTCCTCTCGACGGGCCGTCTCGCGGGTCCGTCCACCGCGCCATCCGCCGACGGCCGGGGCGGCGGCACGTCTCCCGTCGGCGGAGGTCACAGGGGTGCGCGGACGCCACGGGGCAGAAAAGGCCGCGCCCACGGGGACCGATATCTGTTCCCGTGACACGAGAAAATGGGCGCGGGGCTTCTCGCATATTTTTCGACCGCCGACCCGGGCAAAATTATCGACCGTGCAAGGCCGATCGCACCGTGCTACCGTCGATCTCGGTTGCAGGTGTGGTTGCCAGAAGGTTCATTTCCTACGGGGTAATCATCACGGCGACACGGAATTCACGCAGGGTGAATTCCCGACACCGTCTCCCGAGGAGAATGACATGGCCAGTGGCACCGTGAAGTGGTTCAACGCGGAAAAGGGCTTCGGCTTCATCGAGCAGGACGGCGGCGGCGCCGACGTCTTCGCCCACTACTCGAACATCAGCGCCCAGGGCTTCCGCGAGCTGCTGGAAGGCCAGAAGGTGTCGTTCGACATCGCGCAGGGCCAGAAGGGCCCGACGGCCGAGAACATCGTCATCGCCTGACACCGGCACCGACGTACTTCGCAGCCGGGGCCCGCACCACTGGGGTGCGGGCCCCGGCTCGCCGCTTTTCAGGGCACACGGCGGAGGACTCCTCCGCATTTCCGGCCGGTGACGCGTTCCCACCGGTCCGGCCCGGCCCGTTTCACATACGGCTCGTCTCTCGAGATTCTCTGCGCCGATCGCCTGCTGCGGGAATTCCTTGCCACGCGCCCCGTCAAGGAAGGTTCCGCATGAAGCGTTCCCGTCCCACCCACGCGTACGACCGTTTCGGAGGAGGCGCCGCCAACCGCTCCGGTGGCCCGCGCCGTTCCAAGGCCCACGGAAATCGACAGGCCGTGCGGGGCGAGTTCGCGCCGCCGGAGACGGTCACTCCCGCGCTGCCCGCCGTCGGAGCCTTCGCCGACCTCGCCATGCCCGCACGGCTGCTGGCCACGCTCGGCCACGAGGGCGTGACCGTGCCGTTCCCGATCCAGGCGGCGACCCTGCCGAACTCCCTGGCCGGTCGTGACGTGCTCGGCCGGGGCCGCACCGGGTCGGGCAAGACCCTCGCCTTCGGTCTCGCCGTACTGGCCCGTACGGCGGGGCGGCGCGCCGAGCCGCGGCAGCCGCTCGCCCTCGTCCTCGTCCCCACCCGGGAACTCGCCCAGCAGGTCGCCGACGCGCTCAGCCCGTACGCCCGTTCCGTGGGCCTGCGGCTGACCACCGTCGTCGGCGGGATGTCCGTCGGCAGGCAGGCCGGTGCGCTGCGCACCGGGGCCGAGGTGGTCGTCGCGACGCCCGGGCGGCTGAAGGACCTCATCGACCGGGGCGACTGCCGGCTGGACGACGTCGACGTCACGGTCCTCGACGAAGCCGACCAGATGACCGACATGGGCTTCATGCCCCAGGTCACCGCCCTGCTCGACCAGGTGCGTCCCGACGGGCAGCGGCTGCTCTTCTCGGCCACTCTGGACCGCAACGTCGACCTGCTGGTCCGCCGCTACCTGACGGACCCGGTGGTGCACTCCGTCGACCCGTCGGCGGGCGCGGTCACCACGATGGAGCACCACATCCTCCACGTGCACGACGCGGACAAGCACCGGACGACCACCGAGATCGCGGCGCGGGACGGCCGAGTGATCATGTTCCTCGACACCAAGCACGCGGTGGACCGGCTGACCAAGCACCTGCTGAGCAGCGGTGTCCGCGCCGCGGCCCTGCACGGCGGCAAGTCCCAGCCGCAGCGCACGCGGACCCTGGCCCAGTTCAAGAGCGGGCACGTGACGGTCCTGGTGGCGACCAACGTCGCGGCGCGCGGGATCCACGTCGACGACCTCGACCTGGTCGTCAACGTGGATCCGCCCGGCGACCACAAGGACTACCTGCACCGCGGCGGCCGCACGGCCCGCGCCGGCGAGTCCGGCAGCGTCGTCACCCTGGTGACCCCCGGTCAGCGCCGCGAGATGAACCGGCTGATGGTCTCGGCGGGCATCACCCCCCATGTCGCCCAGGTGCGTTCGGGCGAGGCCGAGCTGAGCCGCATCACAGGCGCCCAGGCTCCCTCCGGTGTCCCGGTCGTCATCACCGCGCCGGAGGTGGAACGCCGCCGTGGACCGTCTTCGTCCCAGAGCCGTCGGGGGCGCCGTGGCCACGCCGGCCAGGGCCGTCCCGCCGGCGAAGCGGGGTCCCGTGGGTCACGGCGGCGGACCGGCTTCGGCTCGGCCGCGTAGCACCCGCCGTGCTCACGACTGCCCCCTTTTCCGCTGTCCGCCAGGAGGCGCGTATGACACCGTCGCGAACGCAGCAGCACGGAGTGGATCCCTCCCCCGAAGCCATGGCCGTGGCCATGGCCGATGACAGGAACGCGTCCGGACCGAGGGTCCGTGACGACATGACGGTCGAGGTGGCTCTGGCCCTCATGGCCGGCGCCGGTGTCGATCACCTCGTCCTCTGCGACGGGGACGACCAGAGCACCGGCCTGATCACCCTGGCCCGGCTCGCCGTTCTCCGCGGCAGCCTCACCTACACGGACCGGCTCCGCCTGCGGGACGTCCTCGCCGGACCGTTCGTCCCGCCCGGCGCCCGGACCGGGGCCGTCGGCGGGCACGGCCGTGCCCCGGACGTCCTCGCCCTCGCCCGCTGACCCCTCCACCTCGCCAGTCGGCCCGTCCTCTTCGCTGTGAGGCATCATGCGCTGTGTCATCGCCCGGTACCCGTTCGAGCTGACCAAGAGCGGGGTGGTGGCCTCGATGAAGGGCGTCGCGCCCGAGCTCGTCACGGACGCGTCCGTGACCATCGGCCGCCGCCGCTACCCGGTCAAGCAAGTGGGCCAGGTCATCACCCGGCAGGACCGCCGCGACTTCACCAGCGGCGAAGTGGTCCGGGCCATGGCCTGCCTCGGTTTCACCTGCCACGATCGCCCCGCGGCCGCGCCGCCGGAGGTCCCCGCCGCGCTCCAGGCCGCGTCGGCGCTCCAGGCCGCGTCGGCGCTGCTCGGAGGCGTCGCCTCCCCGGGGGTGTGAGGACGGGCGGTCGACCGCCACCAGAGCTCTGTGAGGGCCCTGCCGACACGTGTCGGCAGGGCCCTCACGCTTTTCTCGCGGCCCCGGCGGCTCGGGGCCGCGATGCCGTTGTCGCAGGCCACCGATGCCTGCGTCGCTCGAACGCCAAAATCTGTGTTTGTCGGAGTAGACATTGCCTCCCGGCGTGGTTACTCTTTTTCACATCGACACGGTCAAGTGAGACCCGGCAGACATGAACTGGCGGGTAGCGACATCCGAAGTTCGCAGGTCGGTGCGGCTCCGGAGCTCCGAAGCCAAGGTGTTCGCAGGACGGCGACGGGGCTGGGAACCGCACTGGGCGGCCCGCAGGTCCAGGGGCCGCCACCGGCATCACCGAAGCAGTACCGCAGTACCCGTTTCACCAGTGTTCGGTTCGGAAGAAGGACGGAGGAGCAGACGCCATCAGGATCGCCCGGCCCGGGAAGCCCTCGGTCCGGGTACCGCAAGACCCCCGATTGGATGGTGGTCCCCGGTCACGCAGCCGCGATCCCCGCACCCCTCCCCTCACGGGACCGGGTAGCGGAAACAGTAGGTCGGCAGAGCATTAGGGCCGACGGATGGTGTTGAATTTCCTTCGGGGCCCTGGTGCCGTACGGCACCAGGGCCCCTCGACGCGTTGCACAACGAGGTGACATGACAGCAGACACACCGCTCAGCGACCGCCTGGACGATGATGACTATCCCGCGTACACCATGGGCCGGGCCGCCGAGATGCTCGGCACGACCCCTGCCTTCCTCCGGGCGATCGGCGAAGCTCGTCTGATCACTCCGTTGCGCTCGGAGGGCGGACACCGCCGGTACTCCCGTTACCAACTGAGGGTCGCCGCCCGCGCCCGCGAACTCGTCGACCGGGGCACCCCGATCGAGGCCGCTTGCCGCATCGTCATCCTCGAGGACCAGCTCGAGGAAGCCCAGCGCATAAACGCCGAGTACCGCCGCGCCTCGAAGGAGGCATCCGGCGGATCCGACCCCGGTTCCGGCTGATGGCGTGCAGCGTCGGAGAGGAAGATCATGTCGAACTTGCCGCGCTCGGCGGTCTGGACCAGGGAGCGGTAGTAGGCGAAGTCCAGGCCCTCGTCGGGGCGGGCGTTGGGGTGCCGCCAGGCGGCCACGTGGTGTCCGGGCGCCGGCAGGAAGGCACCGAGGTTCATCATGCGACGGGGTGTGCTCACAGAGTCCTCCGGTGGGAACGGGTGGGCGGTGGGAGGGGCGGCCCGGTGCGTGCGAGTGCGGGACGACTCATCGGTGACAAGCTCGTCGGTGACAAGGGGGTTCAGCCGAGGAGGCGGACGGGCGAGCCCGCCAGGAAGGCTTGGATGTCCTCGACGGCCTCGCCGTAGTACCTCTCGTAGTTGGCCCGGGTGACGTAGCCCAGGTGCGGCGTGGCCAGCAGGCGGGGCGCGGTGCGCATGGGGTGGTCCGCGGGCAGCGGTTCGGTGTCGAAGACATCGACCCCCGCGCCGGCGATGGTCCCGGCGTGCAGGGCGGACAGCAGGGCGTCCTGGTCGACGATGGCGGCCCGTGAGGTGTTGACCAGATAGGCGGTCGGACGCATCCGGGCCAGCTCGGCGGCACCGACCAGGCCGCGGGTGCGGTCGCCCAGGGCGAGGTGGACGGAGACGAAGTCGCTGCCTTCCAGATGCGCAGGGGGGACCTTGTGCTGTGCTCGCTCAGCACAGCCAACCGCGACCCCTCGCTCGTCCCCGGCGCGCGCGGGTTCGATCCGGCCGGCCGCCCCTCTCCTCATCTGGCCTTCGGCCACGGCATCCACCGGTGCGTCGGCGCCGAGCTGGCGCGCATGGAGTTGCGTGCGGCGTATCCCGCCCTGGTGCGGCGCTTTCCCTCCATGCGGTTGGCGATCGATCACGGGGACATCGCGTTCCGAAAGCTTTCGATCGTCTACGGCGTCAAGTCGTTGCCGGTGCTCTTGCGTTGACGCCGTATGCCGCACGCCGCACCCGGACCGTCGTCCGCGCTCGCTCTCCGCCGCCGGGGCAGCCACCAGTTCGCCCGGCCCGCGAGGTGCATGACGGCGGGCACCAGCAGCGCGCGGACGAGCGTGCAGTCCAGCAGGACGGCGACCGCCAGGCCGGTGCCCACCACCTGGAGCCGGAGCAGCTCCGAGAGCGCGAGCGATGCCATGGCCGTCGCAAAGACGACCGCCGCCGAGGTGAACAGCCGGCCGCTGTGCTGCAGGCCGATGGCCACGGCCACCGGGGTCGGGCTCCCCCGGCGGTGTTCCTCGACGATCCGCGACAGCAGGAAGACCTCGTAATCCATCGACAGGCCGAACGCCACCGAGAACATCAGGGGCGCGATCACGTCGGTGACCCCCGTGGGCCCGCCGCCCAGCCATCCCTCCTGGAAGAACGCGACCAGTACGCCGAAGGTGGCGGCCAGTCCCAGGGCGTTGAGCAACAGTGCCTTGACCGGGATCAGCACGCTGCGGGTGAAGAGCAGCAGCAGCGCGAACGTGGAGCAGATGGTGAACGCGACCGCGAGCGGCAGCCGGCCGGCCAAGGCGTGCCGGACGTCCGCGAGTTGAGCCCCCCCATTACCTTCTTGGTGGCCCCGCAATGGGGCGCCCGGCCTCCGGAGTTGGCATGACTTTCTCCCCCTGTCGAACGCATGGCCTGGGGGGTGATGTCACCGGCTTCGGAGGCATCGACAGACCGCTGATTAGGGGCATGACCACCGGCCTTTCCACAGGTCGGGAGGCTCTTCGTAATGTGGATGTGGCGATCGGTGCCGTGGGACGGCCGGGCGAGGACGACCGGAGGACGCACGTGATCGACATCAGCGGGATCGGCGCCTTCCTCGGCCTGGACGTCGGCAAGGGCGAACACCACGCCACCGCCGTCACCCCGGCCGGGAAGAAAGCCTTCGACAAGCGCCTGCCCAACAGCGAACCCAAGCTCCGCGAGGTCTTCGCCAAGCTCAAGACCAAGCACGCAACGGTGCTGGTCGTGGTCGATCAGCCTGCCTCGATCGGGGCCCTGCCACTCGCGGTGGCCCGCGACACGGGCTGCGAAGTCGCCTATCTGCCGGGCCTGACGATGCGGCGGATCGCCGACCTCTACCCGGGCGAGGCCAAGACCGACGCCCGCGACGCGTTCGTCATCGCCGACGCGGCCCGTTCGATGCCGCACACCCTGCGGGCGATCGAGCCCGCCGACGAGACGGTGGCCGAGCTGGAGATGATCGCGGGCTTCGACGACGACCTGGCCGGCGAAGCCACCCGCATCAGCAACAGGCTCCGCGGCCTGCTGACCCAGATCCACCCCTCGCTGGAACGGGTGCTGGGCCACGAGTGCAGCACCCGGCCGTGCTCAAGCTCCTGGACCAGTTCGGTTCCCCGGCCCTGATCCGCAAGGCCGGACGGCGCCGGCTGGTGAACCTGATCCGCCCGAAGGCACCGAGGATGGCCGAGCGGCTGGTCGAGGACATCTTCACCGCCCTGGACGAGCAGACCGTCATCGTTCCCGGCACGGAGGCGGCCGCACTGATCGTCCCTAGCCTCGCCGGCTCGCTCCAAGCAGTGCTTGACCAGCGAAAACTCCTCGCATCAAGGATCGAGGAACTGCTGGAGGCCCACCCTCTTTCCAAGGTCCTGACGTCCATGCCGGGGATCGGCGTCAGGACCGGAGCACGGATCCTCATCGACGTCGGCGACGCCAGCAGCTTCCCCTCCGCCGCCCACCTCGCCGCCTACGCGGGCCTCGCCCCGGCAACCCGCAGCTCGGGCTCCTCGATCCGCGGCGAACAACCCTCCCGGAGAGGAAACAAACAGCTCAAACGAGCTTTCTTCCTCTCCGCATTCGCCGCCCTGGCCGACCCGGTCTCCCGGGCCTACTACGACAAAAAGATCGCCCAGGGAAAACACCACACCCAAGCCCTCCTCTGCCTCGCCCGACGACGAGCCGACGTCCTCTTCGCCATGCTCCGCGACGGCACCTTCTACGACCCCAAACCCGCCCCCACAGGTTGACGAAACCCATAGGGGCACCCCCCCCGCCGACCAGCGCCGGTACCGGTGCGGGGACGCGGCGGAGCCTCTCGGCCAGCCGGCTGCCCTCCGGGGTGAGAGGGTCGGGCGAGGACCGCACGACGGACAGCCACGTTGCCGCTTCGGCGGTGAAGGAGCCGGCCGTGGCCGCCGGGAGCGCCGAGCGCCGCCCCTGACGGTAGATGCCGGTCGCGGTGTCCAGCCGCCGTACGCCGGGGACGTGGGAGAGCCGACGCGCGTACGCGTCGAGGGCCCGGGCGGACCGTGCGGCGTTCAGACCGGGCAGGACGATCGCCGGCCCGCCCGAAGCCGTCGCCGGAAAGGCGTCGCGCAGTTCCCGGGATGCGCGGGCGACCGGCGAGGATCGCGGGAGCAACCGGTCTCCGTACAGGCCGAACCGGGTCAGGGCGGACGTCAGTCGGTCAGCCGGTCAGCCGGGGCCGTTGGCCCCGGCCGGGGCGGACAGGAGCCCGGGTCAGCGGTTCTCGCAGAGGGCGGAGGACGCCGCGGCGGTCATTTTGCCGATCGCCGCCTCGCTGTTGAGCGAGACTTCGGAATTGGTCATCAGCGACACACGCCGGCCGTCGGAGGTCGCCGCGGAGAACGACAGGTAGCCCGGCACGCCTCCCATGTGCCCGAACGCCACCCCGCCGCAGGGCAATGGCAGCCGGTCCAGCCCCAGGCCGTACGGGGCGTGGGCGCCCGGCGTCTCCATCGCCTCCAGGCTCGCCTGAGAGAGCAGCTTGCCGTCGACGAGCGCCTGGTAGAACGCGGCCAAGTCGCTTTCGGTGGAGGTCATCGCCCCCGCGCTGTGGAAGAGGGACGGCTCCAGGGACGCGGTGACGTCCGTCCAGTGGAAGAACGGGCCGACCCGAACTCCCCGGTACCCGTGGACCGCGGGCTCGGCGAGGGAGCGGTCACCCGGCTTGGGGTAGCGGGTCTCGGTCAGGCCGAGCGGTTGGATGACGCGGCTCGTGATCACGTCACCCACCGGCATGCCGGTGACCTTCTCGATGAGCATGCCGAGGATCTCGTAGTTGGTGTTGCTGTACTGGAAGGAGGTGCCCGGCGGGAAGGCCGGGGCGTGGCTGAGCCCGTCGCGTACCAGCGCGGCCAGGGTGTAGGTGCCGTCAGGTTCCGCCTGTGGGTTGGGGGTGTTGGTCGGGATGCCGCTGGTGTGCTGGAGGAGGTGGCGGACGGTGATGGCGTTGCCGTCGTAACCGTTGCCGTCGACGACGCCGGGCAGGTACCGCTCGATCGCCGTATCGAGGTCGACCTTGCCCTCGTCCACCAGTCGCAGCACCGCGACGGCCGTGAAGGTCTTGGTCTGGCTGCCTACGCG
Source organism: Streptomyces sp. CA-181903 (assembly GCF_050937075.1). NCBI lineage: Bacteria > Bacillati > Actinomycetota > Actinomycetes > Kitasatosporales > Streptomycetaceae > Streptomyces > Streptomyces sp. CA-181903. The sequence goes on along the minus strand of NZ_JBNJLY010000001.1, from coordinate 5,896,874 downwards.
GAAGTGGTCGCCGGGCTGGACGGGCTTGTTGGCGCCGTTGGTGCCGGTGCCCGCGCTGAGGCTCCACGAGCCGGTCCGGTCGCCGGCGTACAGTCCGGCACCCGGCCCGCCGATGGCCTGGAAGGCGTTGAGTGCCGCCCGAGTGGCGGCGTGATCGCTCGCCGCCGTGGCGTGTGCCGAGGACGGCAGTATCAGCGTGGCCGCGGCGACCGTGCCGAGCAGGGCCGTCAGTCTCCACTTGCCTCGGTTTCTCGTCATCTCTTTCCCCTGACTCATGAGTGAGCGCGTACCACCGACATCCTGGTGCGTCGGGCGTCTGCGGGTGAGGGCCGCCTCGGTCAACTGACGGGCCGGACAACGAGAGGGCAGCGGTGAGAAGGGTGAGCGCCGAAAGCGGGGGCGGGCTTGGCTTCCCGTGAGCGGGCGGGTCCGGTTCTTCTCCCCGAATGCCGGGTGTGTCCAGGGACGGGTCCGTCCGTGGCCGGGTGCGCCGGTGGCCGGATGTGTTCGCTCGGAACGTGCGGGAGCCGACGGCCGCCCTGCCGTCCTCTGTCTTCGCGCGCCGCACAGCCACGCTGACGGCGTCGCGCGCTTCCGAGGACGCGAAGCAAAGCGAGCGGTGGGCGGGCTCGAAGCGATCCAAACCGGCACCCCAGGCGGCTCTTTGGGGTGAAGTGCCGAACGCGGCTCTGGTCAGACACGCCCGGCTGTGCTGCCCTGGTGCCCGCCAGGGGAATCCCGGTAGCCGCCGGGATCGCACAAGACCTTCGCCTGGAGGTTTCCGTGTTCCTTCGGCACCGATGACGGCCGCGTCATGCGAGGGGGCGGGAGGGGGCGGCCTTCCGCCGATCGGCGTCCTGATCCTCGCCGCGGAGAAAGACCTGCCCGGGCTGGGCCTCTGTGTCGAGGGCGTGCTCACCCACTGCCGGAACCCGGTCGCCCTGGTCCTGGTGGTGGCCGAGCGCGCACCGGACCCGCCGTTCCGCGTGCCCGGCGCGCCGGTCGTCTGGAGGGACGAGCGCGGCTGCTCGCCCGGCGCCCGGGACATCGGCGCCTTCTTGCACGCTCTGGGGCGGGACGCGTCGAACGCGTCGTGGTACTTCCAGCAGGTGGTGAAGCTGCTGTGCTTCGACACCCTGCCGGCGCACGTACCGGATCGCGTCCTGGTCGTCGGCGCCGATTTCGCTTTCCTGCACGACGTGGCGTTCACCGACGTACGGGGGCGCTCCCTGCTGCCCTACGGGTATCCGCTCTCCTGGCGTCCGGGCACCCTCGAACACCGGCTTCCCGCGCGTCACTCGGCCGTGGAGGCCGCTGCCCGGCTCGTCCCCGGCTGGAGTCCGGTCGACGCCTACAGCGGTATGCAGCACCACATGATGTTCGACCGCCTCGTCCTGGCCGACCTCGCGCGGCGTGCCCGGCACGCTCACCGCGTGCCCCTGTGGCAGGCGTTTCTGGCCACCGCCGCCCCTGACAAGTGGACGGGCGCCTCGGAATACGTGCTCTACCGGCACTTCGCCGCACGGTTCTTCCCCGGCCGGATCCGTCACCGGCATGTGAACAGTGCCGAGATCATCCAGGCGGACGGCCCGGGCGGGTTCCGGCTGCCGGAAGTGGTGGCCGCCGCCCGTGGCTCCGCGCTGGACACGGTGGGCTGTCACCGCTTCCTCCACTACGCGCAGCGGCTGGCGACCATGGACTACCTCCCCGACGATCTCCGTCCGGCACCGACCGCGGAGCCCGTGCCGCTCGCCCTGCGCCTGGAGGACGGCCTATTGTCGATCACCCCGGCGTCGCGCCCCCTCGCTCTGCCCTGACGCCGCCCCCGCGGACCCCGCCCCGCACCCCACCGTCAAGGTTGGGTCAAACACTTGCGTATGGACGCAAGTGTCGCGCTATGCTGCTGGACGTTCGACAACGTTTGAGGCACCTCGTTCGGTGAGGCGTCTTCACGGACACAGGCCACTGACCCCACGACGTCGAGAGACGCCCAGGGTCAGGACAGATCTCCCCGGCCTAAGGGGTGATCCCAAGTGGCTGCCCGTACCAGGGGATTACGCCGTGGAGTGCCAAAGCTCTGACGAGTTGGGGTGAGCCGGTCCTGCCGGGCCGGCTGGCTCCTTGCCGTGTCCGTTATGGCGCCCGCGTGCGCCCCGGCCGGGAGGAGGCGAGAGACATGGACGGCAACAGTCACAGTCCGGGCCACAGTAGGCCCCTCATCCGTATGTCCTCGTTGACCTCCGGCACACGGTAACGACCTTCCCTGCGCGCTCACCCGCGCAACAGCCGACGCGGCCTGCTCCCGTCGCGGCACCCCGCCGCCCCGGGTCCTCGTGCTGCCCGCTCGCAGGGAGGATCGCTGTCGCGTGCCCAGACCTCCCCCGACGGGGGAACCCGGGAGGCTGTCATGACCGACGTCACCACCACCGCTCCGACCGTACCCGCGCCCCGCACCGCCGCCGTGCTCGACGACGCCCACGTCGGCGACATCCGCGGCGCCCTGGGCACCATCAAGCTGGACGACACGGCTCCGCGCCGGGGCCTGTCCGCCAAGCTCAAGACGCTGCTCGCGATCGTCGGCCCCGGCCTGATCGTGATGGTCGGCGACAACGACGCCGGCGCCTTCGGCACCTACACCCAGGCGGGGCAGGACTACGGCACCAGCCTGCTGTGGACCCTGGTCCTGCTCATACCCGTGCTGTACGTGAACCAGGAGATGGTGCTGCGGCTCGGCGCCGTCACCGGGGTGGGGCACGCGCGGCTGATCCTGGAGCGGTTCGGCAAGTTCTGGGGCGCGTTCTCCGTCATCGACCTGTTCCTGCTCAACGCCCTCACGATCGTCACGGAGTTCATCGGCATCACCCTGGCCGTCGGCTACCTCGGTCTGCCGAAGGTGCCGAGCGTGCTGCTGGCCGCCGTGATCGTGGTGGCCGCCGCGTCGACCGGCTCGTTCCGCCGCTTCGAGCGCACCGCGATCCTCCTGTGCGCCGGCTCGCTGCTGCTCATCCCCGTCTACTTCATCGTGCACCCCGCCACCGGGCGGATGGCGCACGACCTCGTCGTCCCCGGCATGCCGCAGCACGCCCGGATGTCGGACGTCATGCTGCTGATCATCGCGATCGTCGGTACGACGGTGGCGCCGTGGCAGCTGTTCTTCCAGCAGTCGTACGTGATCGACAAGCGCATCACGCCGCGCTTCATGCGGTACGAGAAGGCCGACCTGTGGCTGGGCATCGGGATCGTCGTCATCGGCGCCGCCGCCATGATGGGCTTCTGCGCCGCCGCGTTCGGCGGGCACGGCGAGTTCGGCCACTTCACCGACGCCGGTGACGTGGCGGCCGGTCTGGAGAGGTACGCGGGGAAGACCGCCGGCGTGCTGTTCGCCATCGCGCTGCTCGACGCGTCGATCATCGGCGCCTCCGCCGTCTCCCTCTCCACCGCCTACGCCATCGGCGACGTCATGGGCCTCAAGCACTCCCTGCACCGCGGCATCAGGGGCGCCAAGGGCTTCTACGCCGTCTTCGCCGGGCTCATCCTCACCGCCGCGGTCATCGTGGTCATCCCGGGCTCACCGCTGGGCCTGCTGACCGAAGGCGTACAGACCCTCGCCGGCGTCCTGCTGCCCTCCGCCTCGGTGTTCCTGCTGCTGCTCTGCAACGACAAGGCCGTCCTCGGGCCCTGGGTCAACGGGCGCGCGATGAACGTGTTCACCTCCCTCGTCGTCGCCGTCCTCGTCACCCTGTCCGTCATCCTGACCGCGGCCGTCCTCTTCCCGGACATCGGCTCCACCGCGATCCTCGACATCATGGGAGTCTGCGGCGTCGCCGGCATCCTCGCCCTCGGCTACGCGGAGACGCGCCGCCGCCGCAAGGGCTGGGCCCCTGCCGGGCCCGTCGACCGCGCGGGCAAGGAGAGCTGGCGGATGCCGCCGCTGCACGAGCTGCCCCGGCCCCTCATCTCGACCGGCCGCAAGGTCGGCCTCACCGCCCTGCGCGTCTACCTGGTCGCCGCGGTGGTTCTGGTCGTCGTCCGCATCGCGCAGCTCGCCCTCGGCAACTGAGCGTCCCCGGCAACCGGGCGCCCTCGGGCGGCCGCTGTCCGCGGCCACCCCGCTCGGCGTCGCCCGCCGCGCCACCCGGCCGGTGCCCCTGCCCCCTTGGGGTTCAGGGGGCACCGGCCCGCGTGTCAGGTGCTGATGGTGGCCACGGTGTCGAAGCCGTACGTGCGGGCGTAGCCGTTCTCGGTGCCGACGAGGAGGTCGACGACCTCGAAGTAGTGGTCCCAGAACGGCGTTTCCCGCAGCGCGTCGATCAGGAGCTGGTACGCCTGGTGGTCGCGGGCCTCCCAGAGCCAGACGTCGGTGACGCGCGTCGAGTAGAACTCCGTGTCGAAGAAGCGGGACCGGACGCCGGTGGTCCTGGCCTCGATCACGGGGACGATCTCGGTGGTGAGGGCGTGCATCCGCTCCTCGGGGGTCTTGTCGAGCCATGCGCGCGTGGTCTTGACGAGCATGAAGGCGGTGACGGGGGCTTCGGTTGCCTGAGTGGACACGGTGATTCCTTTTGTCGGATGGGCATTGCCGGATCGGTACGCCTCTCATCCTGGGAAGTGGCACCCTGTTGCCACAATGGGAACTTCGGCAACGAATCATTGCCCGGAACGGAATGACCCTGGTGAACAGCCCTGAACCGGTGATCGACGCCCAGCTCGCCGTCGCCCTGAACGCCCTGCTGGCCGAGCGGAGCGTCACCCGCGCCGCCGCCCGCCTGCACACCTCGCCCGCCGCCATGAGCCGTACGCTGGCCCGCCTCCGCCGGGTCCTCCAGGACCCCCTCCTCGTCCGGGCAGGACAGGGCATGGTGCCGACCCCGCGGGCCCAGGAACTGCGGGACGAGGCCGCCGACGTCGTACGCCGCCTCGGAGCGCTGCTCGGTCCCGGCACGGAGGTCGACCCGGCCTCCCTGCGCGGCACCTTCACCCTCCAGGCCGCCGACCTGGTCGGCGCGGCGCTCGCCCCCGGGCTGCTGGGACTGGCCCGGGAGGAGGCACCGGGGTCTCACTGCGGCTGCGGGCCGAGGAACTGGAGGCCGGACCGGCCCTCCGCGACGGCCGGATCGACCTGGAGGTCGGTGTGATCGACCACGTCGACCCCGAGACCCGCGTCGAGGAACTGGTCACCCTACGAATGGCCGCCGCCGTCCGGCCCGGCCACCCGCTCGCCGGGGAGCCGCTCACCCCGGCCCGGCTCGCCGCCGCGGAACACGTCACGGTCAGCCGCCGCGGCCGGTTCACCGGGCCCCTCGACGCCGCCCTCGCCGAGCGGGACCTCCGCCGGCGCGTCACCGCCGTCCTCCCCAGCCACCTGGCCGCGATGCACCTCGTCGCCCACAGCGACGTCGTCTGCCTCGTCCCCGCCGCCCTCCCCGGCGCCGCTCCCTCGCCCCTCACCCGGACCGCCACCGCCCTCGGCCTCCGCCTCCTCGACATCCCCCTGCAGCTGCCGCCCGTGACCATGGGCATGGCCTGGCACCCGCGCCACGCCGCCGACGGGGCCCACCGCTGGCTCCGCCAGGCCGTCCGCCGGACGCTGACCGGGGGCGGGGCCCGGGCGGAGGGCCCTCCGGAGGGCGGCGGACACCGGTGACGCGACCCGCCGGCGCGGCGACCGCGCCGCCCGGGCGCTCCCCCTCCGTTCCGCCGCATTCCCGGGCGGCCCCTTACACTCGTCTGTCGGGTCCGTGACCGGACCCCTGCATCACGTGATCACGTCATGCACGTCGTACAGCGGAGGAACCGAGGACATGGGAGCGGGCACACCTGCCACCGCGGTACGCCGCGGCCGCCGCCGCGCGAGCGGCGCGCTGGAGTGCGAGGTCCTCGCGGCCCTGCGCAGGGCCGGCACCCCACTCACCCCACGCGAGGTCCAGCGGGAACTGCCGGGCGCGCTCACCTACTGCACCGTCGTGATCATCCTCCGCCGCCTGCACGGCAAGCGCGTGCTCACCCGGACACCCCGGGGCCGCGCGTACGCGTACGCGGCGGTCTGACCGCACCGCCGTCGGCGGCCCCTCAACACCCCGACCACAGCCGCCTGTTGCGCGCCACCGTGTGCACCCGGTCCACCCGGTCCGGGTGGAGGACGCCCCCGAGCACCCCGAGCCCCGCCACCTGACGCATCATCAGCACCCGGACGTCCCCGCGCTCGGACTCGTCGTGCACCTCCGTGGCGCCGGTCAGGACGACGACCGGGCCGACCGGGACCGGGAAGCCGCAGCCGCGGGTGAGGACGAGGGAGGCGCGGGCCGCGGTCTGGCGGGCGTGGCGGACGGTGGGGCGGGGGTGGCGTTCGCGGGGGAGGCGGATCACGGCGTCGTCCGTCCGCGCCGGGGTGCGCCGGGTCGGTTCGACGAGGACGGCGAAGACGCCGCCGGGGCCGATGAGCAGGTGCGGGATGACGGCGTCGCCGGGCAGGACGACGGAGTGCAGTACCTCCCAGCCGCCCGCGGTCAGCCCGTCCAGGGCCGCTCCGACCTGCTGTTCGGCGGCCAGGGCCCGGCGCCAGCGGTCCTCCACGGGCCGGCGGCCGAGCAGCCGGGCCAGCAGGAGGGTGCAGCGGCCGGCGCGGGACGCGTCGAGGCGGGCGCGGAGGGTCTCGCCGGGGCGGTTGGGCGCCAGGTCGTCGTCGGGCGGCAGGAACAACCGGTCCGGGTCGTACCTCCGGCCGACCGCCCCGCCCTTCGCCCCATGACCCGCTCCGGCTCCCGTTCCCGGCCGCTCGCGCACGCCCATCACCCCCACCCGCCATCTTGCCGCAGGACGGCGGCGCCGGACCCGTACGCCGCTCGCCGGGTCGGAAGCGGAACCTTCGCACCCCGCCGCCAAAGCCCGTATTCCGGGCATGGAGGTGCGCGAGAGGCGGGCGGTCGAGTAGAACACCCGTATGTGGGTCGTTCTGCTGATCGTGACGTGTGTGGTCGCCGTCGCCGCCTGCGCCCGTCTGTGCCAGGCCGCGATGGCGGCGGCGGGCCCCGCGCCCGGCCCGGCCGCCGCCGGATTCGACGCCCTGACGCTGTACGAGACGGCGTTCCTGAACGGCGGCCCGCATCGGGTCACCGACCTCACGCTGGTGGCGATGGCCCGGCAGCGGCGGCTGCTGCTGGCCCACACCGGGTGGGCGACCGTCGTCGACCCGGTGGGCCGGGACGAGGTCGAGCGGTCGGTGATCACCGCGATGGGGCCCGACGGGCAGTCCCCCGTCCCCCGGATACGCGCCGCGCACGGCACGGCCGACGCGGTGCACGCGCTCGCCGAACGGCTCACGGCCGCCGGTCTCGCGGTGCCCGCGCGGGTCCGCCAGGAGGTGGCGGGCGCCGTCCGGCAGGTCCGGGCGGCCTGTGTGCTGTCGCTGCTCACCGGGGTGGCCACGCTGCTGACGCTGCCCGACGGCGCCGCGTTCGGGCGGACCGCCGGCTGGCTGGCCGTGCCGCTGGTGCTGACCGCCGGCTGCCTGGCCATCGCGCGGTACGAGGTGAACCCCGACACCCTCTGGGCCTCCACCGCCGGCCGGGCGCTCCTCGACCAGGCGCCGGTGGCCCGCCCGGCCGGCGACGCCGGGCAGGAGGACGTCGGCCTGCTCACCTCCCTGGCCGTCCACGGCCGCCGCGCCCTCCGCGACCCGGAGCTCCGCGCCGCCCTCGCCGAGACGCTGGCGGCCCACCGCTACTGACGCGCCGCGGGCCGCGCACAGGGTCCGTCCGGAGCCCATCGGGCCCAACTCCCCCGACATCTCCCCCGGTGCTTTACTTCGCCGGTCCGCGAATCGAATATCCCTTTTGTCGCAATTAGATATGAAGGGACGCCCGTGCGCGCAGTCGCCCTCTACGGAACCGTCGGATCCCTCCTCCTCACCGGCCTCACCACCCTCGCCACCGCCCCGGCCGCCCACGGCACCGGAACACTCCGCTCCCCCGCAGCCCCAGCCGCCCCCGCAGCGCCCTCCGTCGCCGACAGCCCCGCCGAGGCCCACGGCGTGGCGCTCGCGGCCGAGCGGGCCGCGGCCAAGGGCATCGCGTTCGGGGCCTGCCCGGCCGCCGAGGGCCTGCCCGCTCCCGTGGAGTGCGGCACGTTCTCCGTCCCGGTGGACTACGCCCGCCCCAACGGCAAGCACATCAGCCTCACCGTCAGCAGGGGCCACGCCACCGGCGAACGCTCGCTCCGGCAGGGCGCACTCGTCTTCAACCCGGGCGGCCCCGGCGGCTCCGGGATGATCTTCCCGCTGCTGGCCGGCCTCCCGGCGTGGAAGAGGCTCGCCGAGGCGTACGACTTCGTCGGCTACGCGCCGCGCGGCGTCGGCCGCTCCGCGCCGCTGTCCTGCGTGGACCCGGCCCACTTCGAGCGCGGCCCGAGCGACGCCCCCGAGCACCCCACCGCCGCGTACAAGCGGCAGCGGATCGCCAGGGCCAAGGCGTACGCGCGGGGCTGCCTCCGCAAGGCCGGCCCCGACCTCAGACACTTCACCAGCCGCAACAACGCGCGCGACCTCGACGTCCTGCGCGCGGCCCTCGGCGAGCGGCGGCTCAACTTCATCGGGGCGTCGTACGGGACGTACTTCGGCGCCGTCTACGCCACCCTCTTCCCCGGGCACGTCCGGCGGATGGTCTTCGACAGCGTCGTCAACCCGTCCCCACGCAAGATCTGGTACCGGAACAACCTCGACCAGTCCGCCGCCTTCGAGCGCCGCTGGTACGACTGGCGCCGCTGGGCGGCCCGGCACCACGCCGTGTACCACCTGGGCCGCACCGAACACGAGGTGCTGGCCGCGTACCACAAGGCCGTCGACCGGCTGCGCCGCCGGCCGGCGGGCGGGAAGGTCGGGCCGGCGCAGCTCCAGGCCCTCTTCCTCAAGGCCGGCTACACCGACACCGCCTGGGCGCGGGCGGCGGGGGCGCTCGCCGCGTATCTGCGCGGCGACGAGGGGCAGTTGGTCGCGCTCGCCGGGCCCGGTGCCTCCGGGGGCGTGGCCGCCGAGAACGGCAACGCCGTCTACACGGCCGTCGAGTGCAACGACGCGCCCTGGCCGCGCGACTGGTCACGGTGGAACCGCGACAACGAACAGCTCGCCCGGCGGGCGCCGTTCGAGACGTGGAGCAACGCGTTCATGAACCTGCCGTGCGCCTACTGGAAGGCGCCGCGGCAGCGGCCGTTCGAGGTCGGGACGGCCCGCAAGGCGCTGCCGCCCGTCCTGCTGCTGGCGGCCGAACGGGACGCGGCCACCCCGTACGCGGGCGCGCTGGAGCTGCTTCACCGGCTGCGCGGCTCGGCGGCCCTGGTCACCGAGCGGGACGCGGGAACGCACGGGATCGGCGGCGGGCCGAACGCCTGCGTCAACGGGTACTTCGAGAAGTACCTGCTCACGGGCGAGGTGCCGGCGCGGAACGTGACGTGCGCGGGCCGCCCGGAGCCGCGGGCCACCTGACAGGCGACGACGAGAACGGCCGCCGGCCGGGCCACGGGAGCCCGGCCGGCGGCCGTTCGTCGTCACAGGACGCCCTCACAGGACGCCGTCACAGGACGTTCGTCACAGGACGCCGTCACAGGGCTCAGGCCAGCCCGGCCACCAGGTCCGCGACCGCCTTGCGGCGGCCGGTGAAGAACGGGACCTCCTCGCGGACGTGCATCCGCGCCTCGGACGCCCGCAGGTGGCGCATCAGGTCGACGATCCGGTGCAGCTCGTCGGCCTCGAAGGCGAGGATCCACTCGTAGTCGCCGAGCGAGAAGGACGCGACCGTGTTGGCCCGGACGTCCGGGTAGCCGCGGGCCATCTTCCCGTGGTCGGCCAGCATGCGGCGGCGGTCCTCGTCGGGCAGCAGGTACCAGTCGTACGAGCGGACGAAGGGGTAGACGCTGACGTACTCGCGGGGGTTCTCGTCCGCGAGGAACGCCGGGATGTGCGACTTGTTGAACTCGGCGGGGCGGTGCAGCGCCATGTTCGACCACACCGGCTCCAGGGCGCGCCCGAGGCGGGTGCGGCGGAAGCGGCTGTAGGCGCTCTGGAGCGCGTCCGAGGTCTCCGAGTGCCACCAGATCATCACGTCGGCGTCGGCCCGGAGCCCGGAGAGGTCGTACGTGCCGCGCACGGTGACGTCCTCCTTGGCGAGGGCCGCGAACAGCTCCTCGACCTCCTCCGCCCAGCCGGAGCGGTCCTCGGGGAGCACGTCGCGCAGCTTGAACACCGACCAGAGGGTGTAGCGGATGACCTCGTTGAGGTCCTTGGCCTTCTTGCCGGCGTTCGGGGTCTTCCGGTCGTCAGTCGTCATGCCCCCTATTGTCCCCCCGCGTCCCCGGCGCCCTGCGGCAGGGTGGCCATCAGCTCCTCGGCCGCGCGGCGGGCGCCGCCGACGCAGGCCGGGATGCCCACGCCGTCGTAGGCCGCGCCGCAGACCCGCAGCCGGGGCAGGGCCGCGACCCGCTCGCGGACGCGCGCCACCCGGTCGAGGTGGCCGACGGGGTACTGCGGGAGGCCCTGGTCCCAGCGGGTGACGCGGGTCGCGATGGGCGTGGCGTCCAGGCCGACCGCCTCGTGGAGGTCGGCGAGGGACAGCTTGACCAGGTCGGCGTCGTCGCGGTGCAGGTCGTCGTCGTCGCCGTGGCGGCCGAGGGAGGTGCGCAGCACGAAGACGTCCGGGTCGGCGGCGGCGATCCAGCCCCACTTGTTGCTGGCGAAGGTGGACGCCTTGATCCGCCGGCCGTCGCCGGGCGGCACGAGGAAGCCGCTGCCGGCCGGGAGCCCGGCCACGTCGGAGCGGCGGAAGGCGAGGGTGACCAGGGCCATGGAGGCGTACTCGACGCCGGCGAGCTCGGCCGCGGCGGTGTCCGCCGTGCCGGCGAGCAGCCGGGCGGTGGCGGGCGCGGGCGTGGCGAGGACGACGCCGTCGGCGGCCAGGTGGGCGTCGCCGAGGTCAAGGCGCCAGCCGTCGGCGGTCCGGTGCAGGCCGGCCACCGGGGTGCCGGTGCGGATGTCGCCGCCGGCCGCGCGCACGGCGTCGGCGGCGGCGAGCGGCAGCCTGCCGATGCCGCCGTCGATGCCGGCGAAGACCGGTCCGGCGTTCGGCGGAGCGGCGGCGATCAGGGCGCGGACGCCCTCGGTGAGCGAGCGCCGGCCGCGGGCGGCCTCGAAGAGGGTGGGGACGGCGGCGCGCATCGAGGTGCGGTAGGCGTCGCCCGCGTAGACGCCGCCGAGCAGCGGTTCGACGAGCCGGTCGACGACCTCGGGGCCGAACCGCTCGGCGACGTAGGCGCCCACGGCGACGTCCTCGCCCGGCTCGGTGGGCGGCAGGTCCGCCTCGCGGGCGGCGGCGGCCAGACCGTCCGGGGAGAGCACCCCGGAGGCGGCGAGCGCGTTGAGGTCGCCGGGGACGCCCATCAGCTGGCCCTTGGGCAGCGGCCGGAGGCCGTCGCGGGTCCAGACGCCGGCGGTGGCGGTGGCCGGCGGCTGGAGGCGGTCGCCGAGGCCGACGGCGCGGGCGAGCGCGACGCCCTCGGGGCGGCGGGCGAGCATCGACTCGGCGCCCAGGTCCACGGGGACGCCGGCGATCTCCCCGGCGAGCAGCTTGCCGCCGACCCGGCCGGAGCCTTCCAGGACCGTCACGCGCACACCCCCCTCCAGCAACCGGAGGGCGGCGGCCAGTCCGGAGACGCCGCCGCCGACGACGGCCACATGGGGTGCGCGGGTGTGGGCTTCGCTGCTCATGGGCTCACTGTCTCAGACGGCGCCGGACCGCCGCTCCGCACCCCGTTGACATGCGGCGGGGACCCCGCCAAGACTCTCTACCGAACGGTCAGTCGGTGCCTTCGGGGGCCGTTCGCCGAGGCCCGACGTCCGTTCGGCCCCTCCCGCCGTCCGCCCGACCGCTTACGGAGACCGCATGAACGACCGCATCCGCGACGTCTACGTCGTCGACGCCGTCCGCACGCCCCTCGGCCGCTACGGCGGCGCGCTCGCCGGCGTCCGCCCGGACGACCTGGCCGCCCACGTCGTCCGGTCCCTGGTCGCCCGGGCGCCCGCGCTCGACCCGGCGCGGATCGACGAGGTGGTGCTGGGCAACGCCAACGGCGCGGGCGAGGAGAACCGGAACGTGGGCCGGATGGCCGTCCTGCTCGCGGGGCTGCCGGTGACCGTCCCCGGATCGACGGTCAACCGGCTGTGCGCGTCCGGGCTGGAGGCCGTCGTCCAGGCGTACCGGGCCATCGCCGTCGGGGACGCGTCGGTGGTCGTGGCGGGCGGCGTGGAGTCGATGAGCCGCGCGCCCTGGGTGCTGCCCAAACCGGACCGCGCCTTTCCGGCCGGCCACCAGGAGCTGTACTCGACGACCCTCGGCTGGCGGATGACCAACCCGGCGATGCCGGAGCGGTGGACGGTGTCGCTGGGCGAGGGCGCCGAGCGGATCGCGGACAAGCACGGCATCTCCCGCGCCGAGCAGGACGCGTACGCCCTGGCCGCCCACCGGAAGGCGGCCGCGGCCTGGGCGGAGGGCGCCTTCGCCGACGAGGTGGTCTTCCCGCCGGACGTGGATCTCACCCGCGACGAGAGCATCCGCGACGCCACGTCGGAGGAGGCGCTGGCCCGGCTGAAGCCCGCCTTCCGGCCGACGGGCGGTACCGTCACGGCGGGCAACTCCTGCCCGCTGAACGACGGCGCGGCGGCCCTGCTGCTCTGCGACGAGGAGGGGCTGCGGGCGACCGGCCGGGAACCGCTGGCCCGCGTCCGGGCGTCGGCCGTCACCGGCACGGAACCCGACCTGTACGGGCTGGGCCCGGTCGAGGCGGTGCGCCGGGCCCTCGCGCGGGCCGGCCGCTCCTTCGCCGACCTGACACACTTCGAGCTCAACGAGGCGTACGCCGCCCAGGTGCTGGGATGCTTCGCGGAGTGGCCGGAACTCGACCCCGCCCTGGTCAACCGGCACGGCGGGGCGCTGGCGATCGGGCACCCTCTGGGGTGCTCCGGCGCCCGGCTCGCCGGCACGGTGGCCCACCAGCTCGCGGCGGCCGGTTCCGGTACCGGGGTGGCGGCGCTGTGCATCGGCGTGGGGCAGGGGCAGGCGCTGGTGCTGGAGCGCTGATCCGCCCCTCCGCTCATCGAGAGGCGATCCCCGCATGCGCACCACCGTCGGCATCATCGGAGCCGGCCCGGCCGGACTGCTGCTCGCCCGGCTGCTGCGCCGGGCGGGCGTGGACTGCGTGGTGCTGGAGGCACGCGAACGGGAGTACGTCGAGCGGCGGCAGCGGGCCGCGCTGCTGGAGCAGGGCGCGGTGGACGTGCTGCGGGCCTGCGGCGCGGGGGACCGGCTGGACCGGGAGGGCGTCCGGCACGACGGCTTCGAGCTGCGGCACCGCGGGCGGCGGCACCGGTTCGGGGTCGCGGCGCTGACCGGCGGCCGGGCGAACACGCTCTACCCGCAGACCGAGATCGTCAAGGACCTGATCGCGCTGGTGACGGCCGACGGCACACCCCTGCTGTTCGACTCCCCGGTGACCGCGGTCGAGGGGCTCGACGGCGACCGGCCGGTGCTCCGGTACACCCGCGACGGCCGCGAGGAGACGCTGGAGTGCTCCTACGTGGCGGGCTGCGACGGCTCGTTCGGCACCGGCCGCCGGGCGCTGCTCGCCACCGGCGCGGCCCGGCTGCGCGAGCGCGTCTACCCGTACGCGTGGCTGGGCGTCTTCGCCGACGCGCCGCCCGCCTCCGACGAGTTGATCCTCTCCGGGCACGAGCGCGGCTTCGCCCTGCACAGCATGCGGTCGCCGGAGGTCTCCCGGCTCTACCTCCAAGTGCCGGCCGGCACCGCGCCGGAGGACTGGCCGGACGACCGGATGTGGGCCGAGCTCGACGCCCGGCTGGCCGTCCCCGGCCACCCCCTCCACCACGGCCCGGTGACGGCCAAGGCCGTGATCCCGCTGCGCGGCCAGGTCGTCGAACCGATGCGGTACGGGCGGCTGCTGCTGGCCGGGGACGCCGCGCACCTCGTCCCGCCCACCGGCGCCAAGGGCCTCAACCTGGCCTTCGCGGACGTCGTCACGATGGCCCGGGGCCTCGCCCACCGGCGGCGGACCGGCTCGGCCGCGCTCCTGGACCGCTACTCGGAGCTGTGCCTGCGGCGGGTGTGGCAGGTGCAGGAGTTCTCGCACGCCATGACCGTCCTGCTGCACGCCGCGCCGGACGCCGACGCCTACGAGCGGCGGCTGCGCACGGCCCGGCTCGACCGGCTGACCGGGCCCACCGCCGCGGCGGCCGAGTTCGCGGAGAACTACGCGGGGCTGCCGATGGACACGCCCCTCATCTGACGGGCCGTCCGACGGGCCGGCGGGGGCGGTGGGCACCACGCGCCGCGCACCCTGCCGCCGGGCCGGCGCCCCGAGTGTCCGCTAGCGCGCCGTCCGCTCGTGCACGAACTCCACCAGGCGGGTCAGCGCGGCCGGGTCCGTGGTGGGCAGGACGCCGTGGCCGAGGTTGAAGACGTGGCCCTCCAGACCGCGGGCGGCCTCCAGGATCTCGGCCGCCTTGGCCTCCACCGCCTCGCGCGGGGCGAACAGCACGGCCGGGTCCAGGTTGCCCTGGATCGCCTTGCCGGGCCCGACGCGTCGTGCCGCCTCGTCCAGCGGCACCCGCCAGTCGGCGCCCACGACGTCCGCGCCCGCCTCGCCCATGAGGCCGAGCAGTTCGCCCGTTCCCGCGCCGAAGTGGATGCGCGGCACGCCGTAGCCGGCGACGGCGTCGAAGACCTTGGCGGAGGCCGGCATCACGTGGCGGCGGTAGTCGGACGGGGCCAGGGCACCGACCCAGGAGTCGAAGAGCTGCACCGCGGAGGCGCCCGCCTCGATCTGGACCTTCAGGAAGGCCGCGGCGATGTCCGCGAGCCGGTCCAGCAGGTCGGCCCAGAGCTCCGGGTCGCCGTACATCAGCGCCTTGGTGTGCTCGTGGTTGCGCGAGGGGCCGCCCTCGACCAGGTAGCTGGCCAGGGTGAAGGGCGCGCCGGCGAAGCCGATGAGCGGGGTGGCGCCCAGCTCGGCGGTGAGCATCCGGACGGCCTCGGTCACGTAGGAGACGTCGCCGTCCTCCAGCGGACGCAGCTGCTCCAGGTCGGCGCGGGTGCGGATCGGCCGCTCGACGACCGGGCCGACGCCGGGCTTGATGTCGAGGTCGATGCCGATGGCCTTCAGCGGCACCACGATGTCGCTGTAGAAGATCGCGGCGTCCACGTCGTGCCGGCGCACCGGCTGGAGGGTGATCTCGGTGACCAGCTCGGGCCGCATGCACGATTCCAGCATGGGGATGCCCTCGCGGACCTTGCGGTACTCGGGGAGCGAGCGGCCCGCCTGCCGCATGAACCACACCGGTGTGTGCGGCACGGGCTCGCGCCGGCACGCCCGCAGGAACGCCGAATCGTATGCCGCGCCGCGGCCCGTCTGCTGCTCGCCCATCTCACTCATGCCCCAAATCTTCGCACGGGCCGAACGAGTGACCCGCGCATGTGGGTGTCCCTACCCGGAACCGGGGGCCGTTCCGCCTAGTCTTCCGGGCATGGCTGCGGCGCACGGACACCACGAGGACAGTCCGGACGACGTGGGTGGGGAGGGTTCCCCGTCCGTCTTCCGGCAGGCGGTCGCCGGGCTGCAGGGCGTGCTCCTGCGGCCCGAGATCGAACTCGACGCCACCCCGCCGCCCCAGCGGCTGGCCCCCTTCTCCTACGCACTGGAGGCGGCGGTCGTGGTGGACGACGAGGAACTGGCGGACGGGCGGCTGATCCTGCTGCACGATCCGGCCGGGCACGACGCGTGGGGCGGGACCTTCCGCCTGGTCACGCTGGTGCACGCGGATCTGGAGGAGGAGATGGCGGCGGACCCGCTGCTGCCGGAGGTGTGCTGGTCCTGGCTGACCGGGGCGCTGGAGGCGCGCCGGGTGCCGTACGCGGCGCCGAGCGGCACGGTGACGCGGGCGGGTTCGCACTACTTCGGGGGCCTGCGGGAGCGTCCGCCGTCCACGCAGATCGAGATCCGCGCGTCGTGGTCGCCGATCGAGCCGGGCGGGCAGGGGGCCGTCCCGGACACGGCGGCGCACCTGTCGGCCTGGTGCGACCTGCTCTGCCAGATCGCGGGGCTGCCGCCGGGCGGGGCGCCGGAGGCCGGGATCGTGACGCTGCCGCAGCGCCGGGGGCCGCAGAGCCGCTGACGGCGGGGGGACGGAGACGGAGTGCCGCGCCGGGGGGTGAGCCCGGCGTGCGCCGATGCGGCCATCGGGGTGACCGTCGGGGCGACCACCCCCAGGCCGGAATTGCCCGAATTGTTACTCATCAATTCGTGATCATTCCCTAAAGCCGGGCGGTTTGTCTGCCGAAGGGACTTGTGACCCTTCCCGTACGGATCGCCCCGGCTTACCCAAAAGTCGGCACCCGTCCCCGCCACTCCCTCTGGAGGCCTGGTGTCCGTTCTCCTCGAGCAACCTGCGAGCCTCGCCTACCGCCCGACGAAACCGACGGCCATGGTCGTCGTCGCCGATCCCCGCGTCCGCTCCACCGTCACCCGCCACCTGTGGGCCCTGGGGGTGCGGGACGTGATCGAGGCATCGTCCATCGCGGAGGCCCGCCCCCGCATCGGCAGCCCGCGCGACATCTGCGTCGCCGACGTCCACCTCCCCGACGGCTCCGGCCTGACCCTGCTGTCCGAGACCCGCGCCGCGGGCTGGCCCAACGGGCTCGCCCTCTCCGCCGCCGACGACATCGGCGCCGTGCGCAACGCCCTCGCGGGCGGCGTCAAAGGCTATGTCGTCACCGGAACCCGGACCAACCTCGGCGTGCCCGGCCGTCCCGGGCTCTCCCCGATCGGCGCCGCGGCCGCGCGGATGCAGCGCCGCCCTCCCGGCGCGCCCGGCCACCCCGGCGGCTACCGCGAACTGTCCGGCCGCGAGGTCGAGGTCCTGCGGCTGGTTGCGGAGGGCCAGTCGAACAAGGCCATCGGCGTCTCGATGGGACTCTCGGCGCTCACCGTCAAGAGCCACCTCGCCCGCATCGCCCGCAAGCTGGGCACCGGCGACCGGGCCGGAATGGTCGCCGTCGCGCTGCGCACCGGCATCATCCACTGACCCCGCCCGCCCCCACGCCCGCCGACGGAACGTTCCGTCGGCGGGCTTCCGTCATCCCCGGATACCCTTGACCGGTGACCGACGCCCAAGACACCGCAGCAGACCCACCACTGCGAACCACCGGGGGCGGCCCCCGGACGACGTCGAATCGGCGCCGATCCCTTTGCTGGAACCACGTGAGGGCATCCCGCCGGTCGTCGCCGACCGCGACGCCCTGGCCGCCGTCGTCGCCGCCTTCGCCGGAGGCCGCGGCCCCGTGGCCGTCGACGCCGAGCGCGCCTCCGGCTACCGGTACGGACAGCGCGCCTATCTCGTCCAGCTGCGCCGCGAAGGGGCCGGCTCGGCCCTGATCGACCCCGTCGGCTGCCCCGACCTCTCCTCGCTCGGCGAGGCCATCGGCGACGCCGAGTGGGTCCTGCACGCCGCCACCCAGGACCTGCCCTGCCTCCGCGAGATAGGGATGACACCGGCCCGGCTCTTCGACACCGAGCTGGCCGGACGGCTCGCCGGGTTCGCGCGGGTGGGGCTCGGCGCCATGGTCGAGAACGTCCTCGGCTACGCGCTGGAGAAGGGGCACTCGGCCGTCGACTGGTCCACCCGGCCGCTGCCCGAGCCCTGGCTGCGTTACGCCGCGCTCGACGTCGAGCTGCTGGTCGACCTGCGCAACGCGCTGGAGAAGGAACTCGACCGGCAGGGCAAGCTGGAGTGGGCCCACCAGGAGTTCGACGCCATCGCCGCCGCGCCGCCCGCCCCGCCCCGCAAGGACCCGTGGCGGCGCACCTCCGGCATGCACAAGGTGCGCCGGCGGCGGCAGATGGCCGTCGTCCGCGAACTGTGGACCGCTCGCGACCAGGTCGCGCAGAAGCGCGACGTCTCGCCGGGCAAGGTGCTCGGCGACGGCGCGATCATCGAGGCCGCCCTCAACATGCCGCCCAACGCCCACGCGCTGGCCGCCTTGCCCGGCTTCGGGCCGCGGATGAGCCGCCGTCAGCTGGAGCAGTGGCAGGCGGCGGTGGACCGGGCGCGGGCCGTGCCCGAGTCCGAGCTCCCGCAGCCCGGACAGCCGTTGACCGGGCCGCCTCCGCCGCGCGCGTGGGCCGACAAGGATCCCGTCGCGGCGGCTCGGCTGTCGGCGGCGCGGGCCGCGGTGTCGGAGCTGGCGGAGCGGTTGACGATGCCTCAGGAGAACGTGATCACGCCGGATACGGTGCGGCGGGTTTGCTGGGAGCCGCCGTCGTCCCTCGACGCGGATTCGGTGGCGGCGGCGCTCGCTGCGCACGGTGCGCGGCCTTGGCAGGTCGAGCAGGTGACGCCGGTGCTCGTCCGCGCGCTACGGGAGGCTTCTGCCTGAGGGGTGGCGCCCCGGTCCCTCCCTTTCACCGTTTCTTGCGGGGGCTCCGCCCCCGCACCCCCCGAAGCGCGCTGCGCGCGCTGTCCTCAAACGCCGGACGGGCTGACTGGTCAGCCCGTCCGGCGTTTGAGGACAAAGGGGTCTGGGGCGCAGCCCCAGGTGTGACCTTCACCGCTCCCGCCGGGGGGACTGTGCAGCTTGGTTACCCGTAAGTAGCATGAGGTTGTCAGCCCGCACCGCGGCGGAGCCGTACCGGCATGCCCGCGCGCAGCGATCCGCACCTGGAGGAGAGCCAACGTGCCTCGTACCGCTAGGGACGTCGTTTTCGTCGACGGCGTCCGCACCCCGTTCGGCAAGGCGGGCCCGAAGGGCATCTACCACGAGACCCGCGCCGACGACCTCGTCATCAAGTGCATCCGTGAGCTGCTGCGCCGGAACCCGAACCTGGACCCCGCCAAGATCGACGAGGTCGCCATCGCCGCGACCACGCAGATCGGCGACCAGGGCCTGACCCTGGGCCGTACGGCCGGCATGCTCGCGGGTCTGCCGCAGACCGTGCCCGGCATGTCCATCGACCGGATGTGCGCCGGTGCCATGACCGCCGTGACGACCGTCGCCGGCGGTGTCGCCTTCGGCGCGTACGACGTCGCCCTCGCCGGCGGCGTCGAGCACATGGGACGCCACCCGATGGGCGAGGGCGTCGACCCCAACCCGCGTTTCCTCTCGGAGAAGCTGGTCGACGAGTCCGCCCTGGTCATGGGGATGACGGCGGAGAACCTGCACGACCGCTACCCGCAGCTCACCAAGGAGCGCGCGGACGCCTACGCGGTCCGCAGCCAGGAGAAGGCCGCCAAGGCGTACGCCGACGGCAAGATCCAGGCCGACCTGGTGCCGATCTCCGTGCGCCGCACCACGCCCGAGGGCGGGGAGCTGGGCTGGGGCCTGGTCACGGCCGACGAGCCGATGCGTCCGGGCACCACGATGGAGGGCCTGGCCAACCTCAAGACGCCGTTCCGCCCGCACGGCCGGGTCACCCCGGGCAACGCGTCGGGCCTCAACGACGGTGCCACGGCCTCGCTGATCGCCGCCGAGGACGTGGCGCGCGAGCTGGGCCTGCCGGTCCGGATGCGCCTCGTCTCGTACGCCTTCGTCGGCGTCGAGCCCGAGGTCATGGGCTACGGCCCGATCCCGGCGACCGAGAAGGCCCTGGCGAAGGCCGGCCTGTCGATCGACGACATCGGCCTGTTCGAGCTCAACGAGGCGTACGCCGTGCAGGTGCTCGCGCTCCTGGACCACTACGGCATCGCGGACGACGACCCGCGCGTCAACCAGTACGGCGGCGCGATCGCGTTCGGCCACCCGCTGGCCTCGTCCGGCGTCCGGCTGATGACCCAGCTGGCCCGGCAGTTCGAGGAGCAGCCGCACGTCCGCTACGGCCTCACCTCGATGTGTGTCGGCCTCGGCATGGGCGGAACGGTCATCTGGGAGAACCCCCACTGGGAGGGCAAGTGAGCACCACCACCGAACTGTTGAAGGGTGCGGCCGAGCTGTTCCCCGGCGAGGTCGTCACGCAGGCGCACGTGCGCCACTTCGACCTCCCGCTGGGTGCCGGCACGTTCGCGCTGATCACGTTGGACAACGGCCTGGACCACACCAAGCCGACCACCTTCGGCCCGCAGTCGCTGGCCAACCTCGACGCGGCGATCGACCAGGTCGAGGCTGAGGCGAAGGCCGGGAAGATCGTCGGCGTCGGCGTCACCGGCAAGCCGTTCATCTTCGCCGTCGGCGCCGACCTCAAGGGCGTCGAGCTGCTGAAGACCCGCGAGGACGCGCTGGCCATCGGCAAGGGCGGGCACGACGTCTTCAAGCGGCTGTCCTCCCTCGCCGTCCCGACGTTCGCCTACTACAACGGCGCGGCGATGGGCGGCGGTGTCGAGGTCGGGCTGCACTGCTCGTACCGGACGGTGTCCAAGGCGATCCCCGCCTTCTCGCTGCCCGAGGTCTTCCTCGGCCTGCTGCCCGGCTGGGGCGGCTGCGTCCTGCTGCCGAACCTCATCGGCGCGGACCGCGCGGTCTCGGTGATCATCGAGAACTCGCTCAACCAGAACCGGCAGCTCAAGGGCAAGCAGGTCTTCGAGCTCGGCATCGCCGACGCGATCTTCGAGGGCGCCGACTTCCTGGAGCAGTCGCTGGCCTGGACCGCCGCCGTCCTCAAGGGCGAGCTCCAGGTCTCCCGCCCCGAGGTGGACCGCGGCGAGGCGTGGGACGCGGCCGTCGAGCGCGGCCGGGCCTTCGCCGACTCCAAGGTGCACGGCGCCGCCCCCGCCGCCTACCGCGCCCTGGAGATCATCTCCGCGGCGAGGAACGGCGACCTGCGGCAGGGCTTCGACGCCGAGAGCGAGGCGCTGGCCGACCTCATCATGGGCGAGGAGCTGCGCAGCGGCATCTACGCCTTCAACCTGGTGCAGAAGCGCGGCAAGCGCCCGGCCGGGGCCCCGGACAAGTCGCTGGCCCGCCCGGTCACCAAGGTGGGCGTCGTCGGCGCCGGTCTGATGGCCTCGCAGCTGGCGCTGCTGTTCGCCCGCCGCCTGGAGGTGCCGGTCGTGATGACCGACATCGACCAGGAGCGCGTCGACAAGGGCGTGAAGTACGTCCACGACCAGATCGACATGCTGCTGCTCAAGGGCCGCGTCAACCAGGACAAGGCCAACCGCCTCAAGGCCGCGGTGACGGGCTCCCTCGACAAGGCCGCCGCCTTCGGCGACGCGGACTTCGTCATCGAGGCCGTCTTCGAGGAGATGGGCGTCAAGCAGCAGGTGTTCGCCGAGGTCGAGGCGGTCGTGCCGGAGCACACCATCCTCGCCACCAACACCTCGTCGCTGTCCGTCAGCGAGATGGCGTCGAAGCTGAAGCACCCCGAGCGGGTCGTCGGCTTCCACTTCTTCAACCCGGTCGCGGTCCTGCCGCTGCTGGAGATCGTGCGCGGCGAGCGGACCGACGACGCGGCGCTGGCCACCGCGTTCGGTGTGGCCAAGAAGCTGAAGAAGACCGCGGTGCTGGTGAAGGACGCCCCGGCGTTCGTCGTCAACCGCATCCTGGTCCGCTTCATGGGCGAGATCCAGAACGTCATCGACGAGGGCACCCCGGTCGCCGTCGCCGAGAAGGCCGTCGAGCCGCTCGGTCTGCCGATGTCGCCGCTGGTGCTGCTGGAGCTGGTGGGTCCCGCGATCGGTCTGCACGTCTCCGAGACGCTGGCCGGCGCGTTCCCCGACCGCTTCAAGGTCTCCCCCAACCTGGCCGCCGTGGTCAAGGCGGGCAAGCGCGGCTTCTACGTCTACGACTCCGGGAAGCCGGAGCTGGACCCCGAGGTCGCCGCCCTCCTCAAGCAGGGCGACACGGTCCTGACGGAGGAGCAGGTCCGCGCGCGCGTCCTGGACGGCGTGGCGGAGGAGGTCGGCCTGATGCTCTCCGAGGGTGTCGTGGCGGAGGCTCAGGACATCGACCTGTGCCTGATCACCGGAGCCGGGTGGCCCTTCCACCTGGGCGGTGTGACGCCTTACCTGGACCGTGAGGGCGTCTCCGAGCGGGTCAACGGCAAGCGGTTCCTGGAGCCGGGTGTCGCGAGCGTGCCGGCGTAACGCCGGGTTTTCGCGCCGAGGGCCGTGCGGACGGAGTCCGTGCGGCCCTCGGCCGCGTTCTTGTCCTCAAACGCCGGACGGGCTGACTGGTCAGCCCGTCCGGCGTTTGAGGACAAAGGGGGTCTGGGGGCTCGCCCCAGGAAGCGGCGAAGGGGAGGGACCGGGGCACAACCCGCCGCAGGCGCTACACCCGCACCCAGCGCCCCAACGCCAGCCCCGCCTCATCCTTCTGCCGCGTCACGCACAGCCCACCATCGGGGGCGAACGCGGCGAGAACGACCCGCCCCGCCGCATCGAGCGCCATCGCGGGCGCTCCGACGCACGCCTCCCCCGTCTCCGACCAGAAGGCGCCCGCCTTCTCGTCCCCCGTCGGGTACGCGGCGACGGCCGGCAGGCCGGATGCGGTGCGCTGGGCGAGGACCGTGCAGTCGTGGCCGTCGATGGTGGTGCGGAGGGCGGCGACGGGGCCGGTGCCCTCGTCGTCGGAGGGGCCGAGGGTGACGGGGGTGACGTCGTCCTCGGGATCGCCGAGGGCGCGGGTGTGGACGCGGAGGGCGGAGTCGGCGACGTCCCGCCAGAAGAGGCTGACGCGGCCCTCGCCGGCGGCGAGGCAGGCGGCGGAGCCGGCCAGCGGCTCGGCGGTGATGTTGCGCACCCGCTTCAGCGGCCCGCCGGGCTCCTCCTGCCGCCAGCTCTGGACGCTGCCGTCGCAGGGGGCGAGGAGTTCGGCGCGCCCGTCCTCGGTGACCGTCGTGGCGAGGGAGTCGAGGACGTTGCTGCCCTTCATGTCCGTCCAGGGGCCCCAGACGCCCTTGGCGTCCTGGCGCCGGCCGCAGACGCCGCCGCCCGCGTTCCGGAGGAAGACCTGCGGGCCGTTCTTGTCCACGACGGCGGCGGGGGCCCCGATGCGGGCGGCGCGCTCCTGGTCCTGCCCGTAGGGGGTGCCGATGGAGCGCCAGGGCGTCAGGGCCCGGCCCGGCTGGAACTGCGTGGCGTAGACGACGTCCGTCTCGGTGCGGCCGTCGTCCGTCTCCCGGGTGCGGACGCCGAACAGGTACACGTACCCTTGCGGGGTGCGGCAGAGCGAGAGGTGGGGCTCCAGGCCGGGGACGGTGATCCGCTCGGGGCCCGTCCAGTCGGGGCCGCCGGGAGCGGTCTCGGTCCAGCGCAGCAGGCCGTTGGCGGCGGGCGCGTAGGCCGTGAGCCGACCGTCCTGTCCCCGCAGCAGCCAGCCGGTCGTGGGGGTGGCCGTCCGTGCCATGACTCGCTGCCAGCCTCTCTCTGCCCCAATTCCGCTTCGCGCGGAGCCGTTTCACCGGCGATTTCCGACCCCCGACAATAACATTGCGCAGGTGAGCGCATTCCGGTTCGCTCCCGGCGTGCGAGCCTGGTGGGTATGAACGCCGGTAGGACAGCCGAAGCGGCCGGGCCCGGGCCCCTCCTCGTCGTCGATGCCGCCAACGTCGTGGGCAGCGTCCCCGACGGCTGGTGGCGGGACCGCCGCGGGGCCACGGAGCGGCTGCGCGACGCCCTGGTCGGGTACGCGTCCGACGGGCTGCCGGACGTCCTGCCGCCGCTGCCCGGGCCGCTGGACGTCGTCCTGGTGGTGGAGGGCGCGGCGCGCGGGACCGAGCCGGTGCCCGGGGTGCGGGTGGAGGCGGCGGACGGCAGCGGGGACGACCGGATCGTCGAGGTGGTGGCCGGGGAACGGGCCCGGGGGCGGCGGTGCGTGGTGGCGACCGCCGACCGGGAACTGCGGGAGCGGGTCGCGGCGCTGGGCGCGGAGACGGTGGGGCCGCGGACGGTACGCCCCTGACGTCGGCCCCGACGACGTGGCGGTATCACCGCCGCGCGTACAGCACCGCCCCCTCCACGCTCCCCACCCGCGCGTACCCGCCCCGCAGGAAGGCCCGCAGCGAGGGCACCCGGGCCACCGCGTACGGCCGGCCGCGGGAGTCGTCCACGACCAGGGCCGGCGGGCGCGCCCGGAGTTCGCGGCGGAGGACGGGCCAGCCGCCCGGTACGCCGTACGCCTCGCCGACGGCCGAGGCGTCCCGGCCGCCGCTGTAGTTGGTGAGCAGTCCGGCCGTCAGGAAGCGGCCGGCGGGCGGGCGGTGGGCGAACCAGTACTGCTCGGGGTGCATGCCCCAGATCAGCACCGGGTCGGCGGGGGCGGTCCGGGCCCGTACCGCGTCGGCGACCCGTAGCGAGTGCGGGAGTTCGGGCGGGGTGACGACGAGTCCGGCGGTCAGGAAGGCGGCACAGGACAGGGCGCTCAGTCCGGTGGCCACGCGCCGGGCCGCCTCGGGGAGGGTGTGCAGGGCCGCGGTGGCCAGCAGGGTGAGGGGCGGGATCAGCTGGAGGTAGTAGTGGCCGAAGAAGTGGAAGCCGGTGGTGACGGCCACCGCCGAGGCGATCAGCCACAGCCACAGTTCGGGCGGCGCGACCCGGCGGCGGGTCAGCAGGAGAAGGCAGACGGGGGCGAGCAGGCCCGCGCAACTGGTGGTCATCACACCGGCGTTGGTGAGCGCGCGGGCGGCCGAGGCGCCGACGGTGCCGTCCACCGAGGCGTACGTGCCGGAGCCGGTCACGCACCAGAACAGCAGCCGGGCCGGGCCGCACGCCCAGGCGACCGCGGCGACGGGCAGCGTGAGGCCGGCCGCGAGCGCGGCCGTGCCGCGGCGGCCCTGCCCCTTGAGCGCGCCGGGCCGGACGATCCAGAGCATGAGCAGGACGGGCGCCAGGACCGCTCCCCCGGTCTGCTTGGTGAGCAGGGCCGCGGCCGTGGCCAGGCCGGCCCGGCCCCAGCGGCCGCGGTCGGCGCACCACATGGCGGCGGCCGTCCACGGCACCGCGAACACCTCGAAGGTGGCGGCCTGCGCGTCCTCGGGCTCCAGGCCGATGGAGACCAGCAGGTAGAGCACCCCGGCCGTGCGCCCGGCGCGCTCGCCCCAGCGGCGGCGGGCGAGCGAGGCCAACAGCACGGCCGTCACCAGCTGGGCCGCCACGGCGAGCCCCTTGACGGGCAGCAGCGAGCCGTCGCCGAACGCGCGGAAGCACGCCTCGTACAGCCAGGGCAGCAGGGGCGGTTTGCGGTCGACGACGGTGCGGTAGAGGACGGCGCCCTGGGCGAGCATCCGGGCCTGCGTGGCGAGGAAGCCCTCGTCCGGGTTCCACAGCGGGCGGAGGAAGGACGGCAGCCGGGTGGTGAGGGCCAGGGCGGTCAGGACGGGCAGCAGTCCGCACCAGAAGGGCAGCCCGCGCCGGGGTCCCGCGGACGGCGGCTCCGCGCTCGCGCGGGGGCGCGGGACGGCCGCGGGGGCCGGGACGGCGACGTGCTGGACGGCGGGCATGCGGCCAACCTAGGGGTCGGTCCGATCCGGCGGCGGGTGACATACGGGGCCGCCGGGGAGGAATCGGGGACGGGGTGGGACGGGGACGGGTGCGGGGACGGCTGTGGATTCGGCGGGGCCCCCGTCACCGTCCTCCCGGCCCCGGTCGCGCCGCCTCCGCCGCCACCCTGCTGTGCCGCTTTCCGTACGCGAAGTAGACGACGACGCCCACAGCCATCCACACGGCGAACCGCAGCCACGTCTCCGCCGGCAGATTGAGCATCAGCCAGAACGAGGCCAGCACGGACAGCACCGGCACGACGGGCACGAACGGGGTGCGGAAGGCGCGCGGCAGGTCGGGGCGGGCCCGGCGCAGCAGGATGACGCCGAGGGCGACGACGACGAAGGCGAAGAGGGTTCCGATGTTGACCAGTTCGGCCAGCACGTCGATGGAGGTGAACCCGGCGACGACGGCCACGACGGCGCCGAGGAGAAGCGTGGAGCGGTAGGGCGTGCCGAAGCGGGGGTGCACGGTGGAGAAGACGCGCGGCAGCAGCCCGTCGCGGCTCATCGCGAAGAACACCCGGCTCTGGCCGAGCAGCAGGATCATGCACACGGCGGTGAGGCCCACGGCCGCGCCGAAGCTGATCAGCCCGGCCCAGAAGGGCTGTCCGGCGTCCTTGAAGGCGTCGGCGAGCGGTGCGTCGACGGAGAGCCGGCTGTACTTCTCCATGCCGGTGACGACGACGGACACGGCCACGTACAGCACCGTGCAGATGGCGAGCGAGCCGAGGATGCCGCGCGGCACGTCGCGCTGCGGGTTGCGGGTCTCCTCGGCGGCGGTGGCGACGATGTCGAAGCCGATGAAGGCGAAGAAGACCACGGCGGCGGCGGAGAAGATGCCCATGACGCCGAAGTGGGACGGCGTGAACCCGAAGAGGAGCTGGGAGAGGGGGGCGGCCAGGCCGCTGCCGCCCGCGGTGCCCTGGGAGGGCGGGATGAACGGGTCGTAGTTGGCGCCGCTGACGAAGAAGGAGCCGGCGATGATGACGATGAGGACCACCGTCACCTTCACGCCGACCACCACGGCGGTGACGCGTGACGACAGCTTCATCCCTCCGATCAGGACCGCGGTGAGCACCAGCACCAGCACGCAGGCGAGCAGGTCGAAGCCGAACGCGCCGTGGTGCGGCCCGGAGAGGGCGGCGGGGAAGTGCCAGCCGGCGGTGTCGAGCAGCGAGCGGATGTAGCCGGACCAGCCGACGGAGACGACGGCGCAGCCCAGTGCCAGTTCCAGGATCAGGTCCCAGCCGATGATCCAGGCGGGCAGTTCGCCGAGCGAGGCGTACGAGAAGGTGTACGCGGAGCCGGCCACCGGCACGGTGGACGCGAACTCGGCGTAGCACAGCGCAGCCAGCGCGCAGACGATGCCGGCGAGGACGAAGGACAGGGCCACGGACGGGCCGGCGCTCTCCTTGGCGACCTTGCCGGTGAGGACGAAGATGCCGGTGCCGATGACGACGCCCACGCCGAAGACGGTGAGGTCGAGGGCGGAGAGGGACTTCTTGAGGACGTGTTCGGGTTCCTCGGTGTCCCGGATGGACTGCTCCACCGTCTTGGTCCGGAACACCCCGCTCCTGCCGCGGTCGTTCCGGGTCGGTCGCTCCGTGGTCATCGGCCCACCTCCACCAGTCGCGGCTCGCGCCGCCCCGCGGGCGCGCCGCGTCGGCGCCGCCCCGCGTCGTCCCTGAACTGAGCGAGTGTCCGCGATGTTCGGGGCCCGGCCCGGGGGCCACAGCCTCCCTGCCCCGGATTCACCCGATGGAGGGCGGCCGGGGGTATGCGCGAGGGCCGGCCGGACCACCCGGGAGGATGGTCCGACCGGCCCTCGTCGGGGTCCGGTGGCCCGGTCAGTCGCGGACGGGCTCGCCCGGCTCGTCCGCGCCCGGGAGCACGGCGGCCTCGGCGGCCTCCGTGACGCCGACCGCGACGGACGTCCCGTCGAGCTTGGCGACGAGGCCGGTGACCTGGCGGGCGATGTCCGGGGCGGTCAGCCCGATCTCCGCCATGACCTCCTTGCGGGAGGCGTGGTCGAGGAAGCGCGGCGGAATGCCGAAGTCGCGCAGCGGCAAGTCCACGCCGGCGTCGCGGAGCGCCTGGGCGACGGCCGAACCGACGCCGCCCACCCGGCCGTTGTCCTCGACGGTGACGACGACGCGGTGCTCCCGCGCGAGGCCGGGCAGCGCCTCGTCGACCGGCTTGACCCAGCGCGGGTCGACGACGGTGGAGGAGATGCCCTGCTTGTCGAGGAGGTCGGCGATCTCCAGGCACATCGGGGCGAGCGCGCCGACGGAGACGATCAGGACGTCGGCCCGGTTCGTGCCGTCCGCGGGGCGGCGCAGCACGTCCATGCCGCCGGCCCGGCCGACGGCCTCGACGGCCGGTCCGACCGTGCCCTTGGAGTAGCGCACGACGGTGGGGGCGTCGTCGACCTCGACGGCCTCGCGGAGCTGGGCGCGGACCTGGTCGGCGTCGCGCGGGGCGGCGATCCGCAGGCCGGGGACGACCTGGAGGATCGACATGTCCCACATGCCGTTGTGCGAGGCGCCGTCGTCACCGGTGACGCCCGCGCGGTCGAGGACGAAGGTGACGCCGCACCGGTGCAGGGCCACGTCCATGAGGACCTGGTCGAAGGCGCGGTTGAGGAAGGTGGCGTAGACCGCGAAGACCGGGTGCAGACCGCCGGTGGCCAGGCCGGCCGCGGAGGTGGCGGCGTGCTGCTCGGCGATGCCGACGTCGTAGACGCGGTCGGGGAACTCCTTGGCGAACTTGCCGAGGCCGACCGGCTGCATCATCGCGGCGGTGATCGCCACGATGTCCTCGCGCTCACGGCCGAGCGCCACCATCTCGTCGCCGAAGACGGACGTCCAGCTCGCGCCGGAGGCGGCGACGGGCAGGCCGGTGTCGGGGTGGATGACGCCGATGCCGTGGAACCGGTCCGCCTCGTGCTGCTCGGCGGGCTGGTAGCCGCGGCCCTTCTCGGTGAGGCAGTGGACGATCACCGGACCGCCGAAGCGCTTGGCGCGCTGGAGCGCGGACTCCAGGGCCTCGATGTCGTGGCCGTCGATGGGGCCGACGTACTTCAGGCCGAGGTCCTCGAACATGCCCTGGGGGGCGATGAAGTCCTTGAGGCCCTTCTTGGCGCCGTGCAGCGTCTCGTAGAGCGGCTTGCCGACGACCGGGGTGCGCTCCAGCAGGTCCTTGCCGCGGGCCAGGAAGCGCTCGTAGCCGTCGGTGGTGCGCAGGGTGGCCAGGTGGTTGGCGAGGCCGCCGATGGTGGGCGCGTAGGAGCGCTCGTTGTCGTTGACGACGATGACGAGCGGGCGGTCCTTGGCGACGGCGATGTTGTTCAGCGCCTCCCAGGCCATGCCGCCGGTGAGGGCGCCGTCGCCGATGACGGCGACGACGTGCCGGTCGTCGTGGCCGAGGACCTGGTTGGCCTTGGCGAGGCCGTCGGCCCAGCCGAGGACGGTGGAGGCGTGGCTGTTCTCGATGACGTCGTGCTCCGACTCGGCCCGCGAGGGGTAGCCGGAGAGGCCGTCCTTCGCCCGCAGCCGGGAGAAGTCCTGGCGGCCGGTGAGCAGCTTGTGCACGTACGACTGGTGCCCGGTGTCGAAGAGGACCTTGTCCTTGGGCGATTCGAAGACGCGGTGCAGGGCGATGGTGAGCTCGACCACACCGAGGTTGGGGCCGAGGTGGCCGCCGGTCTTGGAGACGGCGTCGACGAGGAAGGTGCGGATCTCCGCGGCCAGCCGGTCGAGCTGCTCGGGGCTCAGCCGGTCAAGATCGCGCGGTTCCCTGATGCGGGTCAGCAGGGCCACCCGTGCCTCCTTAAGCTGTCGAGCTTTGCCGGTCGGTCGAGTCTAATCTTCCGCTTGGCGTGGCGGTGAACGGGTGAGGGGTTGTATGTCACCCGGACGGCCCGCGACCGGCGGGGCCGGACCGGGGGTGTCTGGTGCAAGCATGCCCGGACGGGCTGCTTTCAGCCCGTCCGGGGTTTGAGGACAACCGCGCGGAGCGCGGTTTCGGGGTCTGGGGCAGCGCCCCAGGAATCGGTGAAAGGGCGGGCCAGGGGCACAGCCCGCCGCAGGCGCTACACCCGCCCCGCCGTCCGCTGCGTCCGCCGCGACACCGAGTCGATCACGACCGCGGCCAGCAGCACCGCACCCGTGATCATGTACTGCACGGCGGAGGCAATGCCCAGCAGCGCCATCCCGGAAGCAATCGACTGGATCACCAACACACCCAGCAGCGCGGACCACGTCTTCCCCCGCCCACCGAACAGGCTCGTCCCACCGATGACCGCCGCCGCGATCGCGTTCATCAGCAGGCTGCCCGCCCCCGACGACTGGTTCGCCGCGTTGATCTGCGAGGCCAGGAACATCCCGCCCAGCGCCGCCATCGTCCCGGAGAGGGCGAAGACGGAGATCCGGACGGCGCCCACGTCGATGCCGGCCCGGCGGGCCGCCTCGACGCCGCCGCCGACGGCGAAGACCTTGCGGCCGTAGCGCGTGCGGCGCAGCACCAGGTCGAGGGCGACGACGATGCCCAGGAAGATCACCACGGCCAGCGGGAGGCCCTTGTACTGGTTGAACACCCAGGCCACCGCGTAGGCGGGCACCGCCAGGGCGCCCGTGCGCAGCACGATCTCGGGCAGCGGGCGGCTGGGCACCTGGGCGGCGGCCCGCCGGCGGGCGTCCCGCCAGGCGACGAGGAAGTAGGCCAGGACGGTGGCGGTGGCCAGTCCGTAGGCGGCCGAGATGTCCTCGAAGTAGTGGTTGGTGAGCTTGGCGACCAGCCCGGAGTCGTCGAGGTTGATCGTCCCGTTGGCGCCCAGGACCTCCAGCATCAGGCCGTTCCAGCCCAGCAGGCCGGCCAGGGTGACGACGAACGCGGGGACGCCGATCCGGGCGAAGAAGAAGCCGTGGAGCACCCCGGCGACCGTGCCGGTGAGGATCGCCAGGATCAGGGCGAGCCATTCGGGCATGCCGTGGTTGACGTTGAGGACCGCGAAGACGGCCGCCGCCAGTCCGCTGACCGAGCCGACGGAGAGGTCGATCTCGCCGAGGATGAGGACGAAGACGATGCCGACGGCGATCAGGCCGGTGCCGGCGGCGGTGATGAAGAGGTTGGACAGGTTCTCGGCGCCGAGGAAGGCCGAGTCCTGGAGCTGGAACACCAGGCAGATGACGATGAGGCCGACGACGACGGGCAGCGAGCCCAGTTCGCCGCTGCGCAGCTTGCGGACGAATTCGGACCAGTAGCCGGCGAAGCCCTCCTCGCGGACCAGCAGCCGGGGGTCGACGGGGGTGACGGCGGCGGGCGCGACGGGCTGGGGGCCGTCGGGGCTCTTGGAGAGGTCGGTGGTCATGCCCGGTCCTCCGTGATGCGGGCCTTCCGGCGGGTGACAGCGTTGTCAGTGGCGCCGGTGATGGCCGAGACGATCTCTTCCTGGGAGGTGCCGCGCACGGCGAAGACCCCGTTGTTCCGGCCGAGGCGCAGCACCGCGACACGGTCGGCGACGGCCTGGACGTCGGCCATGTTGTGGCTGATCAGGATCACGCCGAGGCCCCGTTCGCGGAGCCGTTCCACCAGGTCGAGGACCTGCGCGGTCTGTTCCACGCCGAGCGCGGCGGTGGGCTCGTCGAGGATGACGACCTTGGGCTCGCCCAGCAGCGAGCGGGCGATGGCGACGGTCTGCCGCTGGCCACCGGAGAGGGCGGCGACGGGGATCCGGACGCTGGGGATGCGGATGGACAGGGCGGCGAGCAGCTCGCGGGCCCGGCGCTCCATCCCGACCTCGTCCAGCACTCCGGCGCGGGAGATCTCGCGGCCGAGGAAGAGGTTGCCGACGACGTCGAGGTTGTCGCAGAGGGCGAGGTCCTGGTAGACGGTGGCGATGCCGAGCTCCTGGGCGGTGTGCGGCCGGTCGATGGTGACGGGCCGCCCCTCCCACTCGATGACGCCGTCGTCGGCGGGCGCGACGCCCGCGATGGTCTTGACGAGGGTGGACTTGCCGGCGCCGTTGTCGCCCACCAGGGCGACCACCTCACCGGGACGGATCTCCAGCTCCACGTCGGTCAGCGCCTGGACGGCACCGAACCGCTTGGAGATCCCGCGCAACGCCAGTACGGGCGCAGCGGACATGTGGATCAGCTCCTCGGGCGCGCGCCCTACTTGAGGCCGGCGGTGTCGCAGGCGGACTTGTACTTGTCGGTGCAGATCTCGCGGAGGGTGAAGAAGCCCTCCTTGCCGACGTACTTGGGGATGTCGGACTTGGTGAGGGCGAAGGGGTCGACGATGATCGCGGGGATCTTCTTCTCGCTGCCGCTGTCGACGGTGGTCTTAGCGGTGCCGTCGAGCTTCTTGCCCTGCGCGAGCGCGACGGCCATGGTGGCCGCGGCCTCCGTCTCGGGTACGTACGGCTTGTAGACGCTCATGAACTGCTCGCCGGCGAGGATCCGCTGGACGGCGGAGAGTTCGGCGTCCTGGCCGGTGACCGGGGGGAGTCTGTCGAAGCCGGCGCTCTTGAGCGCGGTGATGATGCCGCCCGCCATGCCGTCGTTGGCCGAGTAGACGCCGACGATGTTCTCCTTGCCGAGCGAGGAGATCGCGCCCTTCATGTTCTCGTTGGCGTTCTCCGGCTTCCACTCCTTGGTGTCGTACTCCTTGCCGATCTTCACCTTTCCGTCGAGCACGGAATGGGCGCCGTCCTTGTACATCTTGGCGTTGGGGTCGGTGACCGATCCGTTCATCATGACGATCTGCCCTTTGCCGGCGCTGTCGCCGAGTTCCTTGAGCAGCGACTCGCCCTGGATCTTCCCGACCCGTTCGTTGTCGACGGAGGTGTAGGCGTCGACCGGGCCCTCGGCGAGCCGGTCGTAGGCGACGACGGGGATTCCCTTGTCGTGGGCCTTCTTCACCGAGCTCGCTATCGACTTGGCGTCCACGGCGTCGACGATCAGCGCGTCGACCCGCTTGGTGATCATGGTGTCGACCTGCTGCTGCTGGACGGAGGCGTCCTGCTTCGCGTTCTCGTAGAGGACGGTGGCGCTGGTGCCCGCCAATTCCTTGATCTTCTTTTCGAGCAGCGGCTTGTCGAAACGCTCGTACCGCGCGGTCTGGTTCTCCGGAAGGAGCAGCCCGATGGTGAGCGACCCCTTCTTCTCCTTCTTGTCCCCGTTGTCACCGGCCTGTTTGGCCTTGCCGCAGGCGGCGAGGGTGACGGCCGTCGACAGAGCGACGACGGCCACCGCGGCGCGACGCAGTTGCGTGTTCACGTACGGATACCTCCCTGACATGGCCGCGCCGTTGCGGCCGAGGTGACCGGAAGTCAACTCGGACCGCAAAGAGGCGTCAAGAAGTCAATCCTTAACGAGATGGCAACGATGCCATGCGTTATGTGCGTGAACTCAAGGGGCGTGTTGTGGAAAGCACCCGGACAGCGATCAGAGGTGACCGGGCGCGTCCGCCGCCGGCGATCCGTCCAGCAGCGAGGAGTCGCCCATCTCGCTGAGTACGAGGGCGAGCGCGCCGAGCACCTCGGCCCGGCCGCCGAGCGCGCCCGGCACGACCTCCAACTGCCGTGCGGCGCTGGGGATCGCGTACCGGCCGACCGATTCCCGGATCGGCGCGAGGACGAGTTCCCCGGCCTCCGCGAGGTCGCCGCCGAGCACCACCCGGCTGGGATTGAGCAGGTTGCACAGGCTCGCCACGCCGCTGCCGATGTGCCGGCCGACGTCCGCGATCACCCGGCGGCAGCCGGCGTCGCCGTCGCGGGCGAGCCGGACCATGCGCGGCGCGGTGAGGTCCGGGCCGTGGGCGGAGTGCAGCAGCGGCAGGACGTAGCGGTGGGCGGTGAAGGTCTCCAGGCAGCCGCGGTTGCCACAGCGGCAGACGGGCCCGGACTCGTCCAGCGTGATGTGGCCGATCTCGCCCGCGGTGCCGCCGGGGCCCCGGTAGATCTGTCCGTTGATCACCAGACCGGCGCCGACGCCGCTGGCGACCTTGATGTACGCGAGGTCGGCGGCCCCGCGGCCGGCGCCCCAGACCAGTTCGCCGAGCGCGCCGAGGTTGGCGTCGTTGTCGACGTGGACGGGGACGTCGAGCCGGGTGGCGAGCTCGTCGCGGGGGTTGGTGCCGGCCCAGCCGGGCAGGATCGCCGTCGAGCCGAGGACGCCGGACTCGTCGATCGGCCCGGGGACGCCCAGGCCCACCCCGACGATCTTCCCGGGCTCGATGCCGGTGGCCGCGATCAGCGTCTTGACCAGGTGCTCCGCCCGTTCCAGGCCCTGGGTGGCGGAGGCGTCCACGTCCAGCGGCTCGGCCTCCTCGGCGAGCACCCGGTGGGCCAGGTTGCCGATGGCGACGCGCAGGTGGGTGTGGCCGAAGTCGACGCCGACGACGATCCCGGCGTCGCCCGAGAGCGAGACGCTGCGGGCCCGCCGGCCGCCGGAGGAGGTGGGGGTCACCTCGACGGTGCCGTTGTCCTTGAGCTCACGGACGATGTTGGAGACGGTGGCCGCCGACAGTCCCGTGGTCCGGGCGATCTCCGCCTGGGTGAGCGCC
Source organism: Streptomyces sp. CA-181903 (assembly GCF_050937075.1). NCBI lineage: Bacteria > Bacillati > Actinomycetota > Actinomycetes > Kitasatosporales > Streptomycetaceae > Streptomyces > Streptomyces sp. CA-181903. Next base: position 5,862,791 of record NZ_JBNJLY010000001.1, on the reverse strand, counting down.
CCCGACCTGCGCACCGCGCGGACGACCCGCTCCAGGTTGGCCCGGTGCAGCGACGACTGCGACCCCGGAGTCTCCACGCCCATCCACTCCCGCCTCGTCGGCACGGCACGACCGCCGCCCCGGCCACCGGGCTGCGACAGTGGAGCCCGGTATCCGTACAACATATGAACTCTAAGCTCAGCCGCACACCCGGGAACGCGTCAAGGCTCCGAACACCGCGACGGCGTCGGGCGGGGCCCTCCCATGGTACGGATCACCGCTCGGAGGCGGTCGGGGCGGACGGGCGGGGCTCTCCGGCGGCGCCCGGGCGCGGCTCAGTCCCGCTCGCGCCGCATCCGGTGGGAGAGGCGGTCCGCCGCGAAGGCGATCGGCCCGGCGAGGAACATGAAGAGCCAGCTTCCGGTGGCGTAGCTGACGCCCGCGGCGGCGACGGCGCCGACGGGGACGCCGAGGAAGGCGCCGGTGAAGCGGCCGGGGCGGTCGGCGGCCTCCGGGGCCGCGGTCCGGGCGGGGGCCGGGGCCGCCGGGGAGCCGGGCCGGGCGAGGGCGGTGCCCGGGGCGGCGCCGGCGAGGGCCGGGCGGGGCTCGGGGAGGTCCTCGAAGAGGGCCAGGACGTCCGCCCGCGTGCGGGCCTCGTTGAGGGCCTCCACCCGCTCCCCGTACTCGTCGATGGTCAGCCGACCCTGGCGGCTGTGCGTCGTCAGGGCTTCGATGGCTTCGTCGCGTTCGTCGTCGCCGATACGGAGCTTGGTGCTGTCGAGCTGGGTCACGCGCATGATCGTATCGTCGGCCGGGGCGGCGGGAGCCGGGCCCGCGACCCCCGCGCCTATTTGAGCGCGCCGGCCGTCAGCCCGGACTGCACCTGGCGCTGGAAGACGATGTACGCGGCCAGGACGGGCAGCATCGCGATCACCAGGCCCGCGAAGAGACCCGACCAGTCGCCCTTGTACCGCTGGCTGGCCGCCAGCGCGACCAGGCCCTGGGGCAGCAGCTTCTTGTCGTCGTCGCCGACGTTGAGCACCGCCGGCAGCAGGTACTGGTTCCACTGGCCGAGGAAGTTGAAGATGCCCACGCTGATCAGGCCGGGCTTGGCCATCGGCAGCATCACCTGGAAGAAGGTCCGGGTGTGCGACGCGCCGTCGAGCATCGCCGCCTCCGCGACCGAAGAAGGCAGCGTCCGGAAGAAACCGGTCAGGAAGAAGACGGTGAAGGGCAGCGAATAGGCGATGTAGACGAGGATCAGGCCGTGATACGTGTTGAGCAGCGCCATGTTCTTCATCACGAAGAACAGCGGCACCAGGGCGAGGATCACCGGGAAGCTCATCCCGCCCACGAACAGGTAGTAGACGAAGCGGTTGCCGGGGAAGTCGAAGCGGGCCAGCACATAGGCGGCCATCGCACCCAGCAGCATGGTGCCGAACAGCGAACCGGCCACCACCACGATCGAGTTGAGGAAGTACTCGCTCATGTGCGCCTGGGACCAGGCGCGGCTCCACGCCCCGAAGTCCGGGCTCTTCGGCAGCGACCAGGGCGAGGAGAAGATCTCCTTGTCGGTCTTGAAGGCGCTCATCACCGCCCAGAGCAGCGGCAGGGTGACCATCAGGCCCCAGATGACGAGGACGCCGTGCGAGAAGACGTTCAGGACGCCGCCCTCGCGCTCGCCGCCCGCGCCCCGCGTCCGTTTCTCCGGCGGGGCGGCCGGCGCGGGGGCGTCCGGACGGTCCGACGGCTCGGCTTGCACGGTCACGGTGCCACCCCCGGGTGGTTGTGCGGACGGACGGCCGGCGTCACCGGCGGACGGACGGGGCCGGGCGCGCGCATCAGTACTCCAGCCGTTCGCGCCGTCCGAGCTTCATCACGATGCCCGCGAACAGCATGGTGACGATGAGCAGCGCCACGCCCAGGGCCGTCGCGTAGCCGGCCTGCCCGTCGGTGAACGCCTTGGTGTAGAGGTAGTAGGTGAGCAGTTCGGTGGAGTAGTCCGGGCCCGGCCCGTCCATCATGATCTGGACGACCGCGAAGCCGTCCAGGGCCATGATCCCCATGTAGACCCAGCCGGTCTGGACGGTGTCCCAGAGCAGCGGCAGGGTGATCCGGAAGAAGGTCTGGACCCGGTTGGCGCCGTCCAGCAGCGCGGCCTCGTAGAAGTCCTTGGGGATGGCGCTCATCGCGGCGGAGAACAGCACCACGTAGAAGCCGACGTTGCTCCAGACCATCACCGCCGTCACGCACCACAGCGCCAGGTCCGGGTCGCCCAGCCAGTCCGGGTGGAGGGAGCCCAGGCCGATCTCGTCCAGGAAGGAGTTGATCGCCCCGCTGTTGGGGTTGTAGGCGAACTTGAACAGCAGGGCGACGATGGCGATGGACAGCACCTGCGGGAAGAAGTAGACGATCTTGTAGAAGCCGGAGCCGCGGACGCCGGCCACCGCCGCGTTCCTCCGGCGGCGGCCCCCGACGTTGAGCATGAAGGCGAAGAACAGGCCGAGTCCCAGCGTCACCAAGGGCAGCAGGAGCAGCAGCAGGAGGTTGTGCCCCAGCGCCTTCCAGAACAGCTCGTCGTCCCAGAGGCGTTGGTAGTTCTTCAGTCCCGTCATCCTGAACTTCGAACTCAAGCCCGTCCAGTTGGTGAAGGAGTAGTAGATGGCCTGGACGAACGGCGAGACGACGAAGACCCCGTAGATCGCCAGGGGGACCAGCAGGAACCCGGCGATGAAACGGTACTTACCGTGCTGCATGACCTCGGACCCCGATCTTCCGTGACGGGTGCCGCCTTGGCGCGGGACGGTGCGTGACGGGTTACTTGTGCTTGTACTTCTTGACGGAGTCGTCCTTGCGGGTCTCGTCGGTGTACTTCTGGATCTTCTTGATGGCCTCGTCGGGGGTGAGCCGGCCGTCCATCATCAGGCCGAGCGCCGCCTTGCCGATCTTCTCCTTCTCCAGGGTGACGTACCAGTCCTGGAGCCGGGGGTTGACCACGTTCCGGCCGGCCTTGGCGAGTGCCTCCTGGGACGACGCCAGCCCGGGCGGCAGGGTGAGGCCCTCAGTGCCGCCGTTGAGCGAGGTGAGGGAGGAGACCGCCTTGATGAAGTTCTGCGTGGACTTCTTGCCCAGCATGATCCGCAGCAACTCCATGCCGCCCTGCGCGTTCTTGGCGTTCTTCGGCACGATGAACGGCTCGCCGCCGGACGCCCAGATGGTCCCGAACGGCATCTTGTCGCTCTTGTCCAGGCTGGACGGCGCGCCGACCGCCATCCGGAAGTCCTTCGGCGTCATCTTCTTGGACTCGTTCTCCACCCACGAGCCGTTCGGGATGAACAGCGCCTTGCCCTCGTTCCACGCCGTCTGCGACTGGATGTGGTCGAGGCCCGCGGTGCCCCGCAGGATGTAGCCCTTCTTGTAGAGCTCGTAGTACGCCTCGAAGGCGGCCTTGACGGCCGGGTGCTTCCAGGCGTCCGGCTCCAGGTTGTCGATGCGGTCCAGCACCTCGGTGCCGCCGATCTTGGCGATGAAAGGGTAGAGGCTGAACGGGATGTAGTACGGGTGCTGGCCCGCGTACGTCCAGCCGGCGATGCCCTTCTTCTTCGCCTTCTCGCAGAGCTTGAGCATCTCGTCCCAGGTCTCCGGGTACTGGGCGTCGAGCTTCTCCAGATTGGTCTTCGAGTACCAGACGCCGTAGACGGTGTAGGCGTAGTAGAAGACCCACACTTCGTCGCCGTCGAACTGGCCCATCTCGACGACGCCCGGGCGGAGGGTGTCCCGCACCTTCTTCTTGGGGTCGTCGAGGGAGGGCGCGTCGAGCAGGGCGTTGAGGTCGGTGAGCTGCTTGAGGCCGACGAGGGTGCCCAGGTCCATCTGCTTGGCACCGGAGTTGTCGATGAGGTCGGGCGGGGTGCCGCCGTTGAAGCGGGGCTGGATCTGCGGGGCGATGTCCTGGGTGCCGGTGTGCTTGATCTCTGCCTGCGGGTACGCCTTCTTGTACTCGGCCTCCGCGTCCTTGGCGTACTGCTGGCCGAAGCCGCCGTCGAAGATGACCACGTCGAGCGGGGCCGAGGCGTTCACCTTCAGCGGCTTCATCTCGCCCGCGCCACCGCCGCCGCCGGCCGGCTTGTCGGGCTTGGCGTCATCGTCGTCGCCGCCGGACGCGCAGGCGCTGAGCGCGCTCATCGCCGGTACGGCCACCAGGCCGAGCGCCGCGGCGCGTTTGATGAGGTCGCGCCGGCTGAATTCCGAGGTGGATCCCATGCTCAAGTCCTCGCCTTCTCCAGGACTCAGGCGGTGTGGCGGTCTCCCCTGTGCAGTCGGCTCGACGTAGGGCACGACACCGCGGTTCGGTGGAAGCTGGGCGTGCTGGATGTGCTGAGCGTGCAGGACGTGCTGGGTGCGCTGGGTGTACGCCGGGGGAGGCGCCCGGGCGGAGCCGTCGGCTCGCCCCCTCGATGGGCCCCGGTGTTCCCCCGGTTCCGGCCACGGCGACGCGGGGTCGCCCCGGACGCCGACAGGTATAGTCCACTTCTCACCAACTGGGCAAGATCGGAAGCGTCTTTGACCGTCAGTCTTTCCCGAGTTGAGACCTCTCCGACACCGGGCGACACCAGCCCCGTGACCCTTGACAGCACTGGAGCCTCACGCCCTACTTAACAGAGCGCGATCCGGGTGACAACGTTGTCTGCCTTCGGGAGAGGCAAGGGATGAGACAGAGACTCAGACGTCGCCGGCGGGCGCTCGCCCGGCCCGCGGCCCTCCTGGTCGCCGCCATACTGGTGACGGCCCCTCAGATCGCCCCGTCCGGCGCGGCCGCGGCGCCCACCGGGAGGGCCGCGGACACGGCGGCCGGCGCACGTGCGGAAGAAAGCGGCGCGCAGACGGAGGAAAGCGGCGCACGGGCGGAGGAAAGCTTCGCGTCCTCCTTCGAACCGGGCGACCCCCGCCCCGACTGGCGCAACACGGCCGAGACCGGCCCGGACGGCCGGGCCAGGTCGTCGGGGGTCGACGGCGGCGACGGCCAGGGCATCCCCGGCAACGCCACCGACAAGGTGACCACCGTCCGGGCCAGCGGCGAGAACGCCGAGGGCGGCGAGATCAAGGAGAACCTGGTCGACGGCGAGCCCGGCAGCAAGTGGCTGGTCCGGCAGCGGACGGCCTGGCTGGAGTTCGACCTCTCCGAGCCGGTCGCCGTCGCCCGCTACGCCCTCACCTCCGCCAATGACGCCCCCGGCCGCGATCCCCGGGACTGGACGCTGCGCGGCTCGGCGGACGGGAAGAGCTGGACGGCCCTCGACACCCGGCACGGCGAGGACTTCGAAAAACGGCTCCAGACACGGCAGTTCACTCTGGCAAGCAGCTCCCCCTACCGCCACTTCCGTCTTGAGATCACGGGCAACGCCGGGGACGAGCTCACCCAGCTCGCCGAGGTGCAGTTCGCCACGGCGGACCCCGGCACTCCCCCGCCCGCGGCCATGCGCACGTACCCCGACACCGGCCCGTCCGCCTCCCCCACGGCCAAGCCGCGCGCCGGCTTCACCGGAAAGCACGCCCTGCGCTACGGCGGCACCCACCGCGCCAAGGGCCGCGCCTACGCCTACAACAAGGTCTTCGCCGTGAACGTGCGGGTCACCGCGCGCACCCGGCTGGCGTACAGGATCTTCCCCGCCATGGCCGAGCGTGACCCCCGCTACCCCGCCACCCATGTCTCCCTCGACCTCGCCTTCACCGACGGCACCTACCTCAGCCAGTTGGACGCCCGGGACCAGCACGGCGCGCCGCTGACACCGCGCGGCCAGGCGGACTCCAAGACGCTGTACGTCAACCAGTGGAACAACAAGGAGGCGGCGATCGGACGCGTCGCCGCGGGCAAGACCGTGGCGCGCGTCCTCGTCGCCTACGACGCCCCCGACGGCCCCGCGCCGTTCCGGGGCTGGATCGACGACGTGTCCCTGGCCCCCGCGCCCGAGGAGAAGACCCCGGCGCACCCCGCGGACCGTGCCCTCACCACCCGCGGCACCCTCTCCAGCTCCTCCTTCTCCCGCGGCAACACCTTCCCCGCCACCGCCGTCCCGCACGGCTTCACCTTCTGGACGCCCGTGACCGACGCGGGCTCCACCAGCTGGCTCTACCGGTACGCGGCGGCGAACAACGCCGACAACCTGCCCACCCTGCAGGCGTTCTCGGCGAGCCATGAGCCCAGCCCCTGGATGGGCGACCGGCAGACCTTCCAGGTGATGCCCTCGGTCGCGGCCGGCACCCCCGACGCCTCGCGCACCGCCCGAGCCCTCCCCTTCCACCACTCCCGCGAGACGGCCACGCCCCACCACTACGGCGTCACCTTCGACAACGGGCTGAAGGCCGACATCGTGCCCACCGACCACGCGGCGATGATGCGATTCACCTTTCCGACTGATTCCGTGAAAAACGCCAACGTCATCCTTGACAACGTCACCAACGCCGGCGGCCTGACGCTGGACACCGCGCACGGGACGTTCACCGGCTGGTCGGACGTCAGGAGCGGACTGTCGACGGGGGCCGGCCGGCTGTACGTGTACGGCGCCTTCGACGCCCCGGTGACCGGCGGCGGGAAGCTGGGGCGCGGCGGGGCCGGGGACGGGAGCGACGTCACCGGCTATCTGCGGTTCCGGCCGGGCGCCGACCGCACGGTCACCCTGCGGATCGCCACCTCGCTCATCGGCACCGACCAGGCGAAGGCCAACCTGGAGCAGGAGATCCCGGCCGGGACGCCGTACGCCCGCGTCCACGACCGGGCCCGGGACGCCTGGGACAGGCTGCTGGGCCGGGTGGAGGTGGAGGGCGCCACCGCCGACCAGCTCACCACCCTGTACTCGGGCCTCTACCGCCTCTTCCTGTATCCCAACTCCGGCTTCGAGAACACCGGTTCGACCGAACGTCCCAAGTACCGCTACGCCAGCCCGTTCTCCCCGCCCACCGGCGCGTCCACCCCCACCCGCACCGGTGCCCGGATCGTCGACGGCGAGGTCTACGTCAACAACGGCTTCTGGGACACCTACCGCACCACCTGGCCCGCGTACTCCCTGCTGTCCCCCGGGCAGGCCGGGCGGATGGTGGACGGTTTCGTGCAGCAGTTCAAGGACGGCGGCTGGGTCTCGCGCTGGTCCTCCCCCGGCTACGCCGACCTGATGACGGGCACCAGCTCCGACATCGCCTTCGCCGACGCCCACGCGAAGGGCGTCCGCTTCGACGCCGAGGCCGCGTACGAGGCGGCGCTGAAGAACGCGACGGTCGCGCCGACCGACCCCGGCACCGGCCGCAAGGGCATGGACACGTCCGTCTTCCTCGGCTGGACGAGCACGAAGACGCACGAGGGCATGTCCTGGGCGCTGGACGGCTACCTCAACGACTTCGGGCTGGCGCGGATGGGCCAGTCGCTCTACGCGAAGACGCACAAGGAGCGGTACCGGGAGGAGTCGGAGTACTTCCTCAACCGCGCCCGCGGCTACGTCAAGCTGTTCGACCGGCGGATCGGCTTCTTCCAGGGCCGGAACGAGGACGGCTCGTGGCGGCTGTCCCCCGAGGCGTACGACCCGCGGGTCTGGGGCCACGACTACACCGAGACCAACGGGTGGAACTTCGCCTTCACCGCCCCCCAGGACACCCGCGGCCTCGCCGCGCTGTACGGCGGCCGGTCCGGGCTGGCGAAGAAGCTCGACGCCTACTTCGCCACCCCGGAGTCGGGCGCGCCGGAGTTCGCCGGCTCGTACGGCGGGGTCATCCACGAGATGACCGAGGCCCGGGACGTCCGCATGGGCATGTACGGACACAGCAACCAGCCCTCCCACCACATCGCCTACCTGTACGACGCGGCCGGGCAGCCGTGGAAGACGCAGGCGAAGGTGCGCGAGGTGCTCTCCCGCCTGTACCTGGGCAGCGAGATCGGGCAGGGCTACCCGGGCGACGAGGACAACGGCGAGATGTCCGCCTGGTACGTCTTCAGCGCGCTCGGCTTCTATCCGCTGGTGATGGGACAGGGCGAGTACGCGATCGGGTCGCCGCTGTTCACCAAGGCGACCGTGCACCTGGAGAACGGCCGCGACCTGGTGGTCAAGGCACCGCGCAACAGCGCGCGGAACGTGTACGTGCAGGGGCTGACCGTGGACGGAAAGCCCTGGAACTCGACGGCGCTGCCGCACTCGGTGGTGGCGAACGGCGCCACGCTCGAATTCGACATGGGCCCCGAGCCGTCCTCCTGGGCCTCCGGCGAGAACGCCGGGCCCACCTCGATCACCCGGGACGACAAGGTCCCGGCACCGCTGTCCGACGTCACCGTCCCGGACGGCTCCGCCCTCACCGACAACACCTCCCGCACCGCCGCCACCGTCACCACCGTCCCACTGGAGGTGACCGCCGGCTCCCGCGTCACCTCGTACACCCTCACCTCCGCCGACCGGGCCCGGGCACCGCGCGGGTGGGTGCTCGAAGGTTCCGACAACGGGCGGGACTGGACCGCAACCGATCGACGGGAAGGCGAGTCCTTCACATGGGACCGGCAGACGCGGGTGTTCTCGCTGCGCGCTCCGGTCGCCTACCGCCACTACCGGCTGAAAGTCTTGGGTGGCGAGGCGAGCTTGGCCGAGATGGAGCTGTTGGGGTCGCCCCAGCGGTAGTTGAGGCCGGGAAGCCTGTGTAGAGTCTGTGAAGATCCAGTGCTGCTCGCCGGTGTGCGGCGGGCAGCACTGCAGTGCTTTTTTCATGGTTGGGGGGAACTTTCCATGACTACCGCTTCGCGCGTTTCTCACGTTCCGCGCGTTTCCGGGCGCGGTCTCTCGCGCCTCGTCACGGCCGCCGTCGCCGTGGCCCTGGTCGGGGGACGGCCGGGGTCGCCGCCGCGCAGACCTCGGGCGCGCAGGTCGCTTCCGCTGCCGCCGCCGCCAAGAAGCCGACCGGTGCCGCGCCGGTCCTGCCCGTCGGCGCCGTCGGCAAGTCCGTCGCCCGCATCTACCTGCCCAACGGCAAGGGCGGTCTGAAGCCGCTCGGCGACAACACTGCCGCGAACTGGGCGCACACCAAGGCGGAGACGTTCGTCGACCACGACCGCGACGGCCGCGTCGACGGCGATTACAGCCTCCTCGACAACGGCGACGTGACGTACCAGGGCACCGCCGGCCACTCCAGCAAGATGGCGAGCGGCTTCGGCGGCTACGACACCTTCTTCACCCCGGGTGAGCTCGGCGGAACCTATGGTTCCGACCTCCTCACCCGCGACAAGCAGGGCGTCCTCTGGGTCCACCAGGCCAACGGCAAGCTCGGCCGCGACTACGCCAAGCTCGCCCCGCGCAAGCGGGTCGGCGGCGGCTGGGGCCAGTTCACCGCGATCACCGGCCGCGGCGACCTCACCGGCGACGGCAAGGCGGACATCGTCGCCCGCGACACGTCCGGCACGCTCTGGCTCTACAAGGGCACCGGCGACATCGACAAGCCCTTCGCCGCCCGGACGAAGATCGGCGGCGGCTGGAACCAGTTCACCAAGCTCGTCGCGACGGGCGACGTGAACGGGGACGGCCACGCCGACCTGCTCGCGGTCGACGGCAAGGGCGCCCTCTGGCTCTACAAGGGCACCGGCAAGGCGTCCTCCCCCTACCAGTCGCGGATGAAGATCGACGCGTCGGGCTGGAACCAGTACCGCCTGGTCTTCTGAGACACTTTCTCGTTCTTCGGATTTTTCGTACGGAGTCTTACATGACCCACACCAACGGCCGCCGCTCCGGCGGCCGCGCGCTCCCCCGCGTCGTCACCACGGCGATCGCCGCCGCCCTCGTGGCCGGCACCGCCGGTACGGCGCTGGCCGACGGGCCTGCCGCGCCCCCGGCCGGCCGGCTCGCCTCCACGGCGACGGCCACCAAGGCCACCGCCAAGGCCACCGTCGCCGACCCGAGCGGCGCGGCGCCCTTCCTGGTGCTCAACGCCATCGACAACAAGGGCGACTACTACTCGTACCAGCCCAACGGCAAGGGCGGCCTCACCTCCCGCAAGGCGGGCAAGAACACCAACGCCTCCCGCAACGCCTGGAAGCAGATGCGGCTGGCGACCCAGCGGCACGACCGGTTCGGCGAGGGCGACGGCCACTACTACGTCCAGAAGAACAACGAGGCGTGGTACGCCGACAAGGGCTACACCGAGCGCGTCGGCACCGGCTGGAGCATGTACGACACCGTCTTCTCCCCGGGCAACCTGGGCGGTTCGGCCTACGGTGACGTGCTCGCGCGCGACAAGTCCGGCGTCCTGTGGGTCTACCAGGCCGACATCCTCGGCAAGCTGTCCGCCCGCAAGAAGGTCGGCGGCGGCTGGGGCCAGTTCACGGCGGTCGCCGGCCGCGGCGACCTCACCGGTGACGGCAAGACGGACATCGTCGCCCGCGACAAGTCCGGCACGCTCTGGCTCTACAAGGGCACCGGCGACCTGAACAAGCCCTTCGCGGGCCGCACGAAGATCGGCGGTGGCTGGAACAAGTTCGACCTGCTGGTCGGCACCGGCGACGTCGACGGCGACGGCCACGCGGACCTGCTGGCGCGGGACAAGTCCGGCGCGCTGTGGCTCTACAAGGGCACCGGCAAGCAGAACGAGCCCTTCAAGGGCTCGGTGAAGGTGGGGACGGGCTTCGGCCAGTACCGCCTGATGTTCTGACGTACCGTCAGCTCCAACGGCAGCCTGTGGCGCCCCTCCACCCGGAGGGGCGCCACAGGCGCGTCAGGGCCCGTCCGGCGTCACTCCCCCGCGCCGCGCCGGCCGGCCGGCCGCCGAAGGCCGCCCTCGCCGAGATCGCGGACGCCGCACGCGTCGCCAAGAAGACGCGCCGCCGCCGCGGTGCCGGGCGGCGTGCACCGGGTCCTCTTCGGCCGCGTCCAGGCCCTCACATCGGCCGGACACGGCGACGACGAAGTGGCCGAGGTCGTGGGAGCGGAGGCGGTCCGCGCGTTCAACCTGCTGGAACCGTCCCTCGGGGACTCCGCGCGAGCGTAAGGGGACCTCGGCTCCGGGGCACGGGGGCGGTGTGGCAGCATCCTGATCACGCGGGGGGGCGTGGCGGTACGCACGTGACACCTCCGTCGTGCCGTTCCCCTACGCCTACCGTTCGGAGCCCTACGTGCCCCACCTTCCCGGCCGTTCCCGTCGCCGCGCCGTCTCGCGCGCCGTCACCGCCGCGACCGCCGTCGCCCTGGCCGCCGTCACGGCGGGCACAGCGTCGGCGGACGTCCCCGGCCCCGGGTCCGTCCCGGCGGTGCGGCCGCCGTCGGCACCGGCCGCGCCGGCCCTCCGGGCCGACGCCCGGCTGTCGCCGGACGCGCCCTTCTTCCCGGTCCAGGCGGTCGACCGCAAGGGCGGCTACTTCAGCTACCTGCCCGACGGCAAGGGCGGGCTGGCGCCGCGCGAGTCCGCCGGCGACGGCTGGAACGCGATCAAGGCGGCGACGGCGGTCGACCACGACCGCGACGGGGTCTTCGAGGCCAACTACGCCATCGGGCCGGACGACTCGGTGGGGTACATCACCAGGAAGGGCGCCCGGGAAGTCGCCACCGACTGGGGTCAGTACGACAGCTTCTTCTCCCCCGGCACCCTCGGCGGCTCGAAGGAGTCCGACATCCTCGTCCGCGACCGCGCGGGCGTGCTCTGGCTCTACCTGGCCAAGGCCGACGGCTCCCTCTCGGGCCGCAAGAAGGTGGGCCCGGGCTGGGGCCAGTACACGGCGATCACCGGCCGCGGCGACCTCACCGGCGACGGCAGGACGGACATCGTCGCCCGCGACGGCAAGGGCACCCTCTGGCTCTACCAGGGCACCGGCGACGCGTCCCGCCCCTTCAAGGCCCGCACCCGCATCGGTGACGGCTGGAACCAGTTCAACACCCTGCTCGGCACCGGCGACGTGGACCTCGACGGCCACGCGGACCTGCTCGCCCGGGACGGCAAGGGCGCGCTGTGGCTGTACAAGGGGACGGGGCGGGCTTCCGCGCCGTTCAAGTCCCGGGTGCTGGTGGGGAAGTCGGGCTGGAACCAGTACCGGCTGCTCTTCTGAGTGACGCTCCCGGAACTCACCTAACCCAGCGGTCCCATATGGATACGCTGGGTGCGTGAGCGCGACCAAGTCCAAGGACCCGTACGCCAACCCGCGCGCGTTCTACGGCTCCGAGCTGGAGCGCCTGCGCAACGAGGCCGGCCTGTCACAGACCGGGCTCGGGACACGGGCGTTCTGCTCGGGTTCGTACATCGGCCAGTTCGAGTCGGCCCTCCGCATTCCGCAGTTGGAGCTGTCGAAGCGGTTCGACGAGATCTTCGGGACCGGTGAGCACATGCAACGGCTGTGCAGGCTCGCCCGTAGGTTCAAGGTCGCCCACTACTTCGACGACGCGGCGGAGCTGGAGCGGCAGGCACAGACGATCAGCGAGTTCTCGTCGATGTATGTGCTGGGATTCTTGCAGACCGAGGCGTACGCACGGGCCGCGATTCGGTCTGGGCAGCGGTTCACCTCGCCGGATGTGGTGGAGCGACTCGTACAGGCCCGAGTCGAACGGGCGAAACTGCTGGAGGGCCCATCCGCGCCCGTTTACTGGGCGATCATCCACGAGGCAGCTCTCCGCGTCGCCGTGGGCGGCCCTGAGGTCATGCGTGAGCAGCTCAGTCACCTTGCCGAGGTGATGCGCACCATGTCCAATGTCGTCATCCAGGTGATGCCCTTCACCGCCGGTCCGCATCGTTTCCTGAACACCATGGTCTCGCTGATGGATTTCAGCGACGCACCGCCTGTCGTCTATGACGAAGGCGCAGATACGGGTCAGCTCATCGAGGATCCCTTCCTGGTCGCCCAATGCCAGCGGTCATACGATCTGGCCAGGGCTAACGCGCTTTCCCCAGCGGCATCCATGGCCCTGATCGAATCAGCGGCGAAGGATTGGGCGACGCATGGACTCCACATCTGACATATGCGCACAGGAATGGCGCGCCTCGTCGTACAGCAACACAACCGGCGGCAACTGCGTCGAAGTAGCGGCCCAAGTCCCCAATACCGTTCGCGTCCGTGACAGCAAGGCGACCGAGCGCACCTCGATCCGCCTCACGAGAGCGAGCTGGGAGTCGTTCGTCGGCGCGGTCGGCGAAGGCGCCCTCTAACCGCCCCCGAACGCACCGAGGGCCGCACCCCGTGCGCGAACACGGAATGCGGCCCTCGGGCGCGAAGCGCCCTGCCGCTTACTTGCGGATCAGGCTGCGCAGCACGTACTGCATGATGCCGCCGTTGCGGTAGTAGTCCGCCTCACCGGGGGTGTCGATGCGGACGACCGCGTCGAACTCGACACCGGTGTCGGTGGTGACCTTGACCGTGCGCGGCGTGCGGCCCTCGTTGAGCTCGGTGACGCCGGTGAAGGTGAAGGTCTCCTCGCCGGTCAGGCCGAGGGAGTCGGCCGAGGCGCCCTCGGGGAACTGGAGCGGGAGGACGCCCATGCCGATGAGGTTGGAGCGGTGGATGCGCTCGTAGGACTCGGCGATGACGGCCTTGACGCCGAGGAGCGCGGTGCCCTTGGCGGCCCAGTCGCGGGACGAGCCGGAGCCGTACTCCTTGCCGGCCAGGACGACGAGCGGGGTGCCCTGCTCGATGTAGTTGCGGGAGGCGTCGTAGATGAACGACACCGGACCGCCGTCCTGGGTGAAGTCGCGGGTGAAGCCGCCCTCCGTGCCCGGCGCGATCTGGTTGCGCAGGCGGATGTTGGCGAACGTACCGCGGATCATGACCTCGTGGTTGCCGCGGCGGGAGCCGTAGCTGTTGAAGTCGCGACGCTCGACGCCGTGCTCGGTGAGGTACTTGCCGGCCGGGGTGTCGGCCTTGATCGCACCGGCCGGGGAGATGTGGTCGGTGGTGACCGAGTCGCCCAGCTTGGCGAGGACGCGGGCGCCGGCGATGTCGGTGACCGGGGTGGTCTCCATCGTCATGCCCTCGAAGTACGGGGGCTTCCGGACGTAGGTGGACTCGGCGTCCCACTCGAAGGTGTTGCCGGTCGGGATCGGCAGGGCCTGCCACTGCGCGTCGCCCGCGAAGACGTCCTGGTAGGACTTGTTGAACATGTCCTCGCCGATGGCGTTGGCGACGACGTCGTTCACCTCGGCCTCGGAGGGCCAGATGTCCTTGAGGTAGACCGGGTTGCCGTCCTGGTCGGTGCCCAGGGCGTCCTTGGTGATGTCGACCTTCATCGAGCCGGCGATCGCGTAGGCCACGACCAGCGGCGGCGACGCCAGGTAGTTCATCTTGACGTCGGGGTTGATCCGGCCCTCGAAGTTGCGGTTGCCGGAGAGCACCGAGGTGACGGCGAGGTCGTGGTCGTTGACGGCCTTGGAGACCTCCTCCGGCAGCGGGCCGGAGTTGCCGATGCAGGTGGTGCAGCCGTAACCGACAAGGTTGAAGCCGACCTTGTCGAGGTACGGGGTGAGGCCCGCCTTGTCGAAGTAGTCGGTGACGACCTTGGAGCCCGGGGCGAGGGTGGTCTTGACCCACGGCTTACGGGTCAGGCCCTTCTCGACCGCCTTCTTGGCCACGAGCGCGGCGGCGACCATGACGTAGGGGTTCGAGGTGTTGGTGCAGGAGGTGATCGCGGCGACGGTGACGGCGCCGTGGTCGAGCTCGTACGTCGAGCCGTCGGGGGCGGTCACGGTGACCGGGTTCGACGGGACGCCGGCGGAGACGGCCGGGGCGTCGGAGGCCGGGAAGGACTCCTTGCCCGCCTCGTCGACGTCGTCGACGTAGTTGCGGACGTCCTGGGCGAACTGCGCGGCGGCGTTCGCGAGGACGATGCGGTCCTGCGGGCGCTTCGGGCCGGCGATCGACGGGACGACCGTCGACAGGTCGAGCTCGAGCTTCTCGGAGAAGTCGGGCTCGGCGGCCGGGTCGAGCCAGAGGCCCTGCTCCTTGGCGTACGCCTCGACGAGCGCGACCTGCTGCTCGCTGCGGCCCGTGAGCTTGAGGTAGTTCAGGGTCTCGCCGTCGATCGGGAAGATCGCGGCGGTGGAGCCGAACTCCGGCGACATGTTGCCGATGGTGGCGCGGTTGGCCAGCGACGTGGCGGCCACGCCCTCGCCGTAGAACTCGACGAACTTGCCGACGACGCCGTGCTTGCGCAGCATCTCGGTGATCGTGAGGACGAGGTCGGTGGCGGTGGTGCCGGCGGGCAGCTCACCGGTCAGCTTGAAGCCGACGACGCGCGGGATGAGCATCGAGACCGGCTGGCCGAGCATCGCGGCCTCGGCCTCGATGCCGCCGACGCCCCAGCCGAGCACGCCGAGGCCGTTGACCATGGTGGTGTGCGAGTCGGTGCCGACGAGGGTGTCGGGGTACGCCTGGCCGTTGCGGACCATGACCGTACGCGCGAGGTGCTCGATGTTCACCTGGTGGACGATGCCGGTGCCCGGCGGGACGACCTTGAAGTCGTCGAAGGCGGTCTGGCCCCAGCGCAGGAACTGGTAGCGCTCCTTGTTGCGGCCGTACTCCAGCTCGACGTTCTGGCCGAAGGCGTCCTTCGTGCCGAACTTGTCGGCGATGACGGAGTGGTCGATGACCAGCTCGGCCGGGGAGAGCGGGTTGACCTTCGCCGGGTCGCCGCCGAGCTCCTTGACGGCCTCGCGCATGGTGGCGAGGTCGACGACGCAGGGAACGCCGGTGAAGTCCTGCATGATCACGCGGGCCGGCGTGAACTGGATCTCCTGGCTGGGCTGGGCCTGCGAGTCCCAGTCGCCCAGCGCGCGGATGTGGTCGGCGGTGATGTTGGCGCCGTCCTCGGTGCGGAGCAGGTTCTCCAGCAGCACCTTGAGGCTGTAGGGAAGGCGAGCGGAGCCCTCGACCTTGTCCAGCCGGAAGATCTCGTACGACTCGTCGCCCACCTGCAGCGTGCTGCGGGCGTCGAAGCTGTTCGCCGACACGACAGTCTCCTTCATTGCATGAATGCGCGTACGCGCGTACTGCGGCCATCCTGCCGCGACAACGTCGCGCCGGTCCGCTAAGGTTGCCCTAACTTAGGCAAGCCTTAGTGGCGCGACAGCGGTACGCCTCTCTCGCCATATATCTCGATGTCGAGATAACTCTAGTACATCACCGGGGATCGGTCATGCCCGGAGTGCCGCCCGCTCCGCCGGCAGGCCGGTCGGCCGGTCAGGCGCGGGCCGCCTCATCGGGGGAGCCGGGGGCAGCGGCGGCGGCCGCCCGGCGCTCCTCCTCGTCCACGAACGCGGCGAGCCGCCGGTAGCCGGTGACGCAGAGCGCCAGAAGCGCGGTGACGGCCACCCCGGCGAGCCCTCCCAGGGCCCGGTACCGCCAGGAGAGGGAAGCCAGCGGGTTGAGCGCCCCGATCAACAGGCAGGGGCCCAGCAGCAGCACCAGGAGGAAGCGCGGGTTCCACCAGGTCCAGGACTTGCGCCCGTCGTAGTCGATGGGGAAGACCCAGGGCGCGAGGTGCACGGTCCAGTGCAGTCGCGACGACAGGAGCGGTCGGCGGGGGTCGGGCATCGGGGTCGCAATCACAGAGGGGACATCTGGTGCATAGGGTATCGACCGGTGAACGCGAACGCGGCTACCGGAGTTGGGCTCTGAACGACCTCATGGTTCACGGTGGCCACTTCCGGCCCCCGCCGGAACGGCTTCCCGGTTTCGACAGGGCAGCGGGCCGCGGAATCGGTGGATCCGGGCGCGTCGGGTCACCCGGCGTCGCCCCCGCCGCCGTCGCCCGTGCCGCCGCCACCGCCATGGCCGCCGCTCCCCCGGCTCACGGACTTGAACAGGGAGAGGAGGACGTCGGCGGTCACCGAGACGACGTTCATCCAGCGGGGGACGTCAGGAGCGTCCTCTGATGTCGTGGTCATGGCGGTTGATCCTAGGTCTGCCCCCTGCCCCGACCAGGGATTCAGCTGTTCCGGCCGGGGACCCAGCTGTCCCGACCAGGGACCCAGACGGCCGGTGTCGCGTTCAGCCCGGGGAGCAGGACGACCGGTGTGGCGTCACCCTTGCCGTACGCGCGTGGGTCGCTCCCGCCGCTCCCGATCCTCGCAGGTGACGACCGGCGCAATCGGTGGGGAGGGGTACGTCCGGATAGGTGAACGACGGGCCGGACACCCCCGCTTCCTACGCCTCGCTTCGCCGCTCCCGCCACTCGCGCACCACGGTTTCCACGTCGAAGGGCTTGAGGCGGAGCGGAGGCCCCTCCGGAGGACGTCGGAGAGCCTCCGTGATCTTTTCGTTGATCGCGGTGACGATGCGCCGGACCTCGCGCTCCGAGCCCGCCCGGGACGCCGCCTCGACGGCGTCCTCCGCCTCCTTGCGCAGGACGAGGGAGGGCGGCAGGAACGACAGGTTCTCCCGCCGCATCTTCTCCTTGACCCACCACATGGCGTCGTAGGGGCGGTCGAGGCCGGGCAGCGGCTTGCCGAAGCCGGGGAGGTCCGAGAAGTCCCCGCGCTCCGTCGCCTCGCGGATCTGCAGGTCCGCCCAGGTCTCGAAGTCCACGCCGGGCGGCTTGCGTTCGGTCATGGGTCGGCTCCCGTCACCTCTGGCCTTCGCTTTCCTTCCAGTGTCGCGCATCGGGCCGGGTGAGCCGGGAGGAGGCCCGCCGGACGGCGGTCCGGCGGTACCGTCAACTCCGCTTCCAACGCCTCAAGATCAGACGGGTCCTCCGTGTCGGGACCAGGCGGGTTCTCCGCGCCGGGATCAGACGGAACCTCCACCACCGGACCAGGCGGGGTCGAGGCTGGTCCGGACGAGGTTCAGGATGGCCTCGTCGCCCAGGCCGGAGGAGCGGGCCTCCGCGACGAGCCGGCCGGCGGCGGCGAGCAGCCGGGCGCGGTCGGCGACGGCGTCGCCCGCGGTGACCACGGCGCCCCGGCCGCGCCGGAGTTCGATGATCCCTTCCTCGCGCAGCCGCTGGTAGCCGCGGAGCACGGTGTGCACGTTGACCCCGAGCGAGTCGGCCAGGGCGCGGGCGGCGGGCAACCGCTCCCCCGGGCGCACCGAGCCGTCGGCGACCGCGCCACGGACGGAGGCGGCGATCTGGTCGCCGAGCGGTACGGGCGACCCGTGGTCGAGTCGGACGAGCACGTCAGCCCCGGTGCCCGCGCGCCGACGGGCGCGGTCGGCGAGGGTGTTGAGCAGGGCGGCGGCGGTCGCGGCGTCATCGACCGTGACGACGAACTCGCCGCCGCTCGTCAGCCGGACCACGAGGGCGTCGCCGGAGCGCAGCACGAGCCCGCTGCGGCCGGAGCGGACGCGGTAGCCCCAGCCGCCGAACTCGCGGAACGCGTCCACCGCGCGGCCGTCGGCCGAGACGACGCGGTCGAGCCCGATCCGCAGCCGGGGCCGGGGCGCCCACAGGGGTGTGACGGTCAGGCCGTGGCGGTCGACGGCGACGCGGGCGCCGGAGAGCGGGAGGACCAGCACGGCGCCCACCGCGATCCCCAGCCCGGCCGCCCAGCCGCCCGCGAAGCCGAATCCGGCCGCGACGACCAGGAGGGCGACGCCGAGGCCGAGCAGCGGGCGCGAGACCACGGGCCGCGTCCAGGCCGCCCCTTCCGTGGCGCCGAGCGGCAGGCGGGGAGCGGTGGGAGCGGTGGTGGCGGCCGCCTGGCGGGCGCGCGGGGCGGTGAGGCCGGCGAGCAGGACGCCGAGGACGCCCGCCACGAGGGCGGAGAGCAAGGCCGTCACCAGAGTGGCGAGGCCGAGCCGGGCGTCGGCGGGGGCGTCGGCGGACGCGTTGCAGAGGACGGTCCAGATCATGAGCGAGCCGATCAGGGCGGCCGCGGCGTAGGCGGTGGCGGCGAGGGCGCGCCAGGAGAGGACTTCGAGTTCGAGGAAGAAGGCGAGCGCGGCGAAGAGGACGGCGAGGGAGAGGACGAGGGTGAGGCCCTCGTAGGCGAAGGAGCTCTTGGCGGTGAAGCCGTCGGCGTGGCCGGAACCGCTGAAGTGGGTGGCCAGCCGGTCCGGCAGCCGGTCGCGCCGGCGTTCGAAGAGGAGGAGGAAGGCGGTGGCCGCCAGGAGGTAGGGCAGCACGAGGAGGGCTGGGCGCCAGGGCCGCCCGGCGGTGCGCAGGGGAAGGTTCACCGGCCACCTCTCAATGACTCGATGACGAATTGTTCGCATGCCAATAGAACAAAGATAGATCATTGAGGGATCCCGCGAAAGATCTCATATCTGAGATACCGTCTACCTCATGACAGACGCTTACCTCGCCCGCATCGGCAAGCTCATCCGTGACGCCCGGCAGCATCGGGGCTGGACCCAGTCGCAGCTCGCCGACGCGCTCGGTACCAGTCAGAGCGCGGTCAACCGCATCGAGCGGGGAAATCAGAACATCAGTCTTGATATGATCGCCCGTATCGGTGAAGCGCTGGACAGTGAGATCGTGTCCCTGGGCTATGCCGGCCCCATGCACCTGAGGGTGGTCGGCGGGCGCCGGCTGTCCGGCGCGATCGACGTCAAGACCAGCAAGAACGCCTGCGTGGCGCTGCTCTGCGCGACCCTTCTGAACGCCGGCCGCACCACCCTCCGGCGGGTGGCCCGGATCGAGGAGGTCTACCGGATCCTGGAGGTGCTGGGCAGCATCGGCGTCCGCGCCCGCTGGATCAACGACGGCAACGACCTGGAGATCATTCCCCCGGCCGACCTCGACCTGGACGCGATGGACCGCGAGGCCGCCCGGCGCACCCGCAGCGTCATCATGTTCCTCGGCCCGCTGCTGCACCGCATGGACCAGTTCGGCATCCCGTACGCCGGCGGCTGCGACCTCGGTACCCGTACCGTCCAGCCGCACATGACGGCCCTGCGCCACTTCGGCCTGGAGATCACCGCCACCGACGGCACGTACCACGCGAAGGTCGACCGCAGCGTCTCCCCCACCCGCGCCATCGTCCTGACCGAGCGCGGCGACACGGTCACCGAGAACGCCCTGCTGGCCGCCGCCCGGCACGACGGCGTCACCGTCATCCGCAACGCCAGCTCCAACTACATGGTCCAGGACCTCTGCTTCTTCCTGGAGGAGCTGGGCGTCAAGGTCGAGGGCATCGGCACCACGACCCTCACCGTCCATGGCGTGGCCCGCATCGACCGCGACGTCGACTACGCGCCGTCGGAGGACCCGGTGGAGGCGATGAGCCTGCTGGCCGCGGCGGTGATCACGGAGTCGGAGCTGACGATCCGCCGGGTGCCCATCGAGTTCATGGAGATCGAACTGGCCGTCCTGGAGGAGATGGGCCTCGACCACGAGCGCAGCCCCGAATACCGCGCCAACAACGGCCGCACCCGCCTCTTGGACGTCACCGTCCGCCCCTCCAAGCTCCGGGCCCCCATCGACAAGATCCACCCGATGCCGTTCCCCGGCCTCAACATCGACAACGTCCCGTTCTTCGCCGCCATCGCCGCCTTCGCCCAGGGCCAGACCCTCATCCACGACTGGGTCTACGACAACCGCGCCATCTACCTCACCGACCTCAACCGCCTCGGCGCCGACGTCAAACTCCTCGACCCCCACCGCGTCCTCGTCGAGGGCCCCACCCGCTGGCGCTCCGCCGAGATGATGTGCCCCCCGGCCCTCCGCCCCGCGGTCGTCGTCCTACTGGCCATGATGGCGGCGGAGGGCACGTCCGTGCTGCGCAACGTGTACGTGATCAACCGGGGGTACGAGGACCTGGCGGACCGGCTGAACTCGATCGGGGCGCAGATCGAGATCTTTCGGGACATCTGATGCGCGAATGCCGCCACACCCCACCTGACCTGCTACTTAGCGGGTCAGGGAGGGGTGCGGCGGCATCCGTGGGACTTCTCTGGGACTTTGCGCCCGCGGCGGACCCTGCAAGCCACTTGGTGCCGTCCGGCTGTGTTACGCGAAGATCGCGTCAATCGCGGCGCTGCCCCGTGCTCCCGCGCGAGGCGGGAAGTGGGAGTACTTCCGCAGCGTAAACCCGGGGTCGGAGTGCCCCAGCCAGCGCGCCAGGGAGACGATCGATTCGCCGGCCTCCAGTTCCTCGGAGGCGTAGAAGTGGCGCAGGGCGTGGAAGCCACGTTCCCGGGACGGCTCCCACACACGAGCGCCGTTGGCGCCGGCCTCCTCCAGCGGAGCGATCACGCAGGCCGCGGCCAGAGCCGGCTTCCACACGTAGGAGGTGAAGTAGTTCCGGTTGATGGCCTTCCGCTCGCGGCCCGTCACCAGGAGGGCTGTAGGTCCTGGGCCGCCGGCGTTTGGCTTCCACCGGCGTCTCCACAGGACGCGGGTCGTCCCAGGGCAGCGTGACCGGCACCGGCGCGAACCGGTCCGTGTGCTGCCGGATGGCCCGGGCCACACTTGACCTGCCGCCGGACGTGGACGACTTCCTTGTCGAAGTCGATGTCGTCCACCGAGAGCCCGAGCGCCTCTCCTTGCCGGAGCCCAAGGCCCGCACCGATCAAGACGAGCAGCCGGTAGCGGTCCGGCATGGCCGCCCGTACCGCCAGTACCCGTTCCTGCGGTCACGCCTCGACCCTGCCGGGTGCGGCGGCCGGAGGGCCGACGCTGCTGGACCGGCACGGGTTGCGTCCGAGGCGACGGTCCTCGACGGCGGCCTGGAGGACGTTGGACAGCGTCGCCCAGACAAGAGGGATCGAGGTTGGACCAGGGGCTTTCTCCAGCCGCTTCTTCCAGTTGTGCAGGACTTCGGTGCCGATGCCGTTCAGCGGCTGGGAACCGAGGTGCGGAAGGATGTGACGGCGCACCCTCTGCTCGATGTGCTCGATGGTGGACGGGTCTCCGCTCCGTGTGGGCCACCAGTGCGTCTCGATGTACTCCTTGAGGGACACGGCACCGTCGCGCGGATCGACGAACTCGCCCCGACTGGCATCGGTTTGAGCTTGAGCGAGCCACGTCTTGGCGTCCTGAAGCGTATCGAACGGACGGTCCTTGACGCCCGGAATGCCCTTGACCCGATAGCGGGTGCACTTTCCGTACATCGCCGTGCGTTCGCGTTTACCGGTGGTCGAGTCGGGTCGCTTCTTCAGCCATCGGTCTTCTCTGTAGCCCGGCAGGTGAAGCTCCTTTAGGAAGGTGATAGAGACGGCGCTCTACGGCACTTGGGGTGTCAGACGCTCGCGCATCGGGTGGATCGCTCCTGAGGAGGAGCGTTGAGCAGGTCCTTCCTCACCGACACCCCATACGGCCATGGCTCCTTATAACCGTTCGAGGCCCGCCACCGGGCACATGCCCGCGTCGAAGACCGCATCCGCTGCGGCACATCCACCGGCTTCGGCCGCTTCCCCTCCCGCCACTACCCGGTCAACCAGGCATGGCTGGAGCTGTCCCTGGCCGCCATCGACCTGCTCGCCTGGACACAGATCCTCCTGCTGGACGGCGCGTCGACCACAGCCGAGCCGAAAAGGCTCCGCTACCGGCTGCCGCACACCGCCGCCCGCATCACCAAAGGTGCCCGTCGCCCGCATCTGCGGATCTCCGCCGGCCGGCCCTGGCGCAACGACCTGGCCAGAGCCTTTGGCCGACTCGCCATCCTGCCTTGCTCAGCAGCCTGACCCGCTGCCGTCTCTGCCCACGACCGAAGGACTCCGGAGACCCCGGCCGCAGCGTCGGGACACAGCCATGCCCACCTACAAGTGCCAAGCCGCACACCCATCGAACGAGATCAACTACCCGCCTGACCACGGCAACCGAACAGCGAGGCCAGAGGGCGGAGACATCTATGGAACAGCTTGCCCCAGAGTCTGCGGCGGCGGATACTCGGAAGCGAGGCTCCGCACTGGTTCCGTGCGGACACACCCCTCGTTCTCAGCCATGCCCACAAGGCCTCAAGACCCTGAGGATTCGACCGATGACTGCCGGCCCCACCGACCGCGCCCGGACCGATCACCCGCTGGCCATCGTCTATGCGATACACGATGCGTTCCGGCGGGACACGGCACGGCTCATGGCCGCGATCGGCGAGCAACGGGCCGCACAGCGGCCCGGGGTGCGGGCGGGCTGGGAGACGTTCAAGTGCTATCTGGCGCTCCACCACACCACCGAGGCGGCCGCGTTATGGCCGGCCCTGCGGATCGAGCCGGCCCGCACGGGCGGCGAGGCGGCATCGCTCACCGCGCTGGTGCGGGAGCGTGAGCGGCTGCGCTCGCTGGCCTTGGGGATCAGCACCGCACTGGCCGTCCACAACGAGTCGCATCTCCGCCGCTACGGCGAGGACTTCTGTATCTCGTTACTGGGCCACCTCGACCAGGAGGAGACAGAGATCTTCCCCATGGCCCTGGCCGTGCTCAGCCCGGCCGAGTGGCAGGCATACACGACAGAACAGTCCCGCAGGATGCGCCGGGACGGCTCGGCGCCGTACTACCCCTGGCTGCTGGACGGGGCGCCGGAATCCACCCGCCGGTATGTCCTGAATCTGCTCTCCCCCGCCGCGCGCCTGGCCTTTCACACCATCTGGCTTCCCCGATATCGGCGTTCTGCACTATCGGTCCGTTACTGAACGGAGGATTCCGTTCGCAGATCAATCCTCAACTTCCTTTCGTTTACTGGCTGCAAGCCAGTGGATCATTGAAAAGCCGATCTGCTTGCCCTAGAGTCCAGAGATCTCCACTGACCTGTCAGCAGGCCCGACAGTTTCCTGCCAGTACCGGCCAGATCACGCGCTTCACGGACCGAGGCGCTCCGTCTAGCCCGCCTCGGAAGGTGCGCGAAGACACAATGGAATTCTCCGTTCTGGGCCCCTTGCGCGTGAGTGAACAGGGCCATGACTGCACACCGACGGCGCCCAAGCAGCGGCAACTCCTCGCGCTCCTGCTGCTCAACGCGAACCAAGTGGTGCCCACCAGCACCTGTATTGACGAGCTCTGGGAGAACTCGCCGCCGAACTCGGCGCTCTCCACCGTCCAGTCGTACATCCTCCAACTCAGGAAAGCGCTCAGCACCGTTCCACGTATTGGCAGTGCACAGGCGGCACGCGGCGTCCTGGCGACGCGGGACGGCGGATACCTCCTGATCGTCCGCAATGACGAGCTCGACCTGAAGCGTTTCGCCGCACTGGTGCGGGAGGGCCGTGCCCTGCTGCGCGCCGACGATGCGGCGGCCTCCGCCGCACTGGGCGACGCCCTGAGCCTGTGGCGGGGTCCGGCCCTGTCCAATGTGCAGGGCGGGCCGGTGCTGCGGGCCCATGTCGCGGGGCTCGACGAGGAGCGGGTGAGTGCCCTGGAGCAGCGCGTCGACGCCGACCTGCGCCTCGGCCGCTACCGCGACCTCAACGGCGAACTCAGCGTGATTGCCGCGCAGTACCCCACGCACGAGTATCTGCACGCCCAGCTGATGCTGGCCCTCTACCGGTCGGGGCGGCGCACCCAGGCGCTGGGCGTCGCACAGAAGTTGCGGCAGGTGATGCACGACGAGCTGGGCCTCGAGCCGTCGCCGCGCATCCACGACCTCTACCGGGCGATACTGCTCTGCGATCCGGTGCTCGACGCACACGACGGGCCGGACACCGTCTTCGCCCGTGCCGGGTCGGCGCCGGTCAGGCTCTCCGACGCCGGCCCGGCTCACAGGGATTCGATGTTTTCCGCGGGCCCCGCGGACCGGAGCCGGTTGCGGCAGTCGAAGACGTAGCGGGCCGAGGACGCGATCGCGGCGTAGTCGAAGGCGTCATGGTCGGTGGTGAGCAGAACGGCGTGGGCCTCCGTCAGTTCCTCCTCGGTCAGGTCGACCCGCGTGATGCCCGGTATGCCGACGCTCTCGGTGACGTACGGGTCGGCCACCCGGACCGAGGCGCCCGCCTCGATCAGCATCCGGGCGATGGGCAGGGCCGGGGATTCGCGGACGTCACCGGTGTTCGCCTTGTAGGCCAGGCCGAGCATGAGGATGCGGGAGCCGGTGACGGTCTGCCGCCGCCGGTCGAGGCCGCGGGTGAGCCGCTGCACCACGTACTCCGGCATCTGGTTGTTGAGTTCGTCCGCCAGCTCCACCAGCCGGAACCGCTTGCTGAGGGTCCGCTCCACCCGCCAGGAGAGATAGAGCGGGTCGACGGGGAGGCAGTGGCCGCCCACGCCCGGGCCCGGGGTGAACCGCATAAAGCCGAACGGCTTGGTCGAGGCGATCTCCAGCGCGTCCCAGACGTTGACCCCGATGCCGGCGGCGTGTGTGGCGAGCTCGTTGACCAGGGCGATGTTGACGTGCCGGAAAGTGTTCTCCAGGACCTTGGCGAGCTCCGCGACGCGTGTGGACGGCGCGGGCACGGTCTGCCGGACGATGGAGCCGTAGAAGGCCTCCAGGGTCCGCAGCGACTCCTCGTCCACCCCGGAGACCACTTTGGGGGTGGTCTCGAAGGTCCACTCGGCGTTGCCGGGGTCGATGCGCTCGGGGCTGTAGCCGAGGTGGAAGTCGAGGCCGGGGCCGAGCCCGGAGCCCTTCTGCAGGATCGGGGCGAGAACCTCCTCGGTGGTGCCGGGGTAGCTGGTGGACTCCAGCACCACCGTGGCCCCGGGCGTCAGCCGGGAGGCCAGCTCCTCGCCCGCCTGCTCGATGTAGGAGAGGTCCGGCACCCCCTCGTGCAGCGGGGTGGGCACGGTGATGACCGCGATGTCGAACCCGTCCAGGTCGTCGGGGTCGACGCTCGGCTGGTACGTGCCCCCGTCGAGCACGGCGCGCAGCCGCTCGGCGGGGATGTCCCCCACGTACGACTCACCCGCGGCGAGCCGGGTCACCCGTGACACGTCGGTGTCGTACCCGACGACGTGGTAGCCGTGCTCGGCCGCCGCGACGGCCAGCGGCAGACCGACGTACCCCTGGCCTATGACAACCAGCTTGGTGGTCATTGGCTCTCTCCCTCGTCAGTTGAACCCTGGTCAGTTGAAGAAGTCACAGACGGCGTCGGCGATGTACTCGACCTGCGCATCGGTGAGATGGGGCCAGATCGGGATGGCCAGGTTGTGGTCACTGGCGTGCCGCGCACCCGGCCACTCGGCGCCCTCCGGGGCGTACGCCGCGAATGCGGGCTGCCCGGGCAGCGGGACCGGGTAGTAGACATGACTGCCGATCTCCTGTTCCGTGAGCCACGCCCGCAGGTCGCCACGGCGCCGGACGAGCAGGGAATACACGTAGTAGCAGCGGCCGTCGCGCCCCGCGGGCGGGGCGAGCAGCCCCCGGTCGGCCAGCGGCGCGAACCGCTCGGTGTAGTAGTCGGCGATCCTGGCCCGGCGCTCCAGGCGCTCCTCGAAACCGGCGTGGCGGTGGAGCTGGAACGCGGCGACGATCTCGTCGAAGCGGCTGTTCTGCCCGATCTCGTGGTGGAGGAAGCGGTGCACGCCGTCCTGGCCATGGTTGCGCAACCGCCGTACACGGGCGGCCAGTTCCGCGTCGTCGGTGAGGACGACGCCGCCCTCCCCGGCCGTGCCGAACGCCTTGACCTGGAAGAACGAGAAGACCCCGAGGTCTCCCCAGCGCCCGGACGGCACCCCGGCGAGCACCGCGCCCTCGGCCACCGCCGCGTCCTCGACGACCGGGATCCCGTGCTCCTTCGCGATCTCGTTGATGCGGGGCATGTCCGCCATGATCGAGAAGACATGGGCGGGCATGATCGCCTTGGTGCGCTCCCCGATCAGCCGGGCCACGTCGTCCGGGTCGATGACCATGGTGTGCGGATCGACGTCGGCGAAGACCGGGGTCGCCCCGAGGTTCGCCACCGAACTGGCCACCGGCTGGCAGCAGAACGCCGGCACGATCACCTCGTCGCCCGGGCCGACTCCCAGGGCCTGCACGGCGAGGTTGAGTCCGCCCGTGCCGCTGGAGCAGGCGACGACATGCTCCGCGCCCGTGCTGCGACGCAGCTCCTCCTCGAGCTCGGCGGTGCGCCTGCCGAGGATGAAGCGCTGCTCGGGGTCGGTCCCCACCTCGTACAGCAGGTCCTTGAACGCCTGCCGGTCCGAGTCGAAGAGGTCGGGCGGGAAGAAGGGGATGGTGGCCATGTCACCGCCTCCCGGCGTAGAAGTCGAAGATCGCGGAACACACCGTCTCCAGCCGCTCCTCGGTGAGGTCCGGATAGAGGGGGAGCGCCAGGGTCCGCTCGCAGGCGGCCTCGGCGTGGGGGAAGAGGCCGGGGCGGTGCTGCGGGTGGTCCGCATAGCAGGGCTGGAGGTGCAGGGGGCGCGGGTAGTACGTCTCGGTGCCGATGCCGCGCGCGGCCAGGTGCGCCACCAGCTCGTCGCGGCGCTCGACCTCCACCAGGTAGACGTAGCAGACCGGGTCCGTGGGGACCGCGCGCTCCACGATCCGGGGCACGGCCGGCACCCCGTCGGCGCCGCGCAGCCGCTCCGTGTACGCCTCGGCCAGGACGCGCCGTCGGGCGATGTCCGCGTCGAGCCGGGAGAGCTTGGCGAGCAGCACGGCCGCCTGAACGTCGTCCATCTTGCTATTGGTGCCGGAGACCCCGGAGAGGTTGGAGATACCGGCGATGTGGTCGATGGTCTTGCCCATGCGGCCGTGGTGCCGCAGCACCGCGGCCTGCTCGGCAATGGCGTCGTCCTGGGTGAGTACCATGCCGGCATCGCCCAGCGCCCCGAGGGTCTTGGTGGGGAAGAAGGACAGGACGCCGCCCGCCCCGATCAGCCCTGCGTGGGTGCCGTCCCACCGCATCCCGATGGCCTCCGCGCTGTCCTCGAGCAGCAGCAGGTCATGGCGGGCGCTCAGCTCCGACAGGGCGCCCAGGTCGGCGAGTTGACTGAAGAGGTGGACCGGCATCACGGCCCGGGTGCGCTCGGTGATCGCCGCTTCGGCGGAGGCGGCGTCAAGCCCGTAGTCCCCGTCGGCGGTGATGTCCGCGAAGACCGGGGTGGCGCCCGCCATGCTCACCGAGGAGGCCGTGGCGAAGAAGGAGAAGGTGGGCACGATGACCTCGTCGCCCGGCCCGATCCCGGCGGCGCGCAAGAGGATCACCAGCGCGTCCGTTCCGCTGTTGACCGCCACGGCATGGGCGGCGCCGGTGTATTCGGCGATGGCCCGCTCCAGCTCGGCCACTTTGCGGCCGTGCGAGAACTTCCCCCGGTCGAAGACGTCGTCGGTGTGGCGGGCGGTGAGGGGCCAGAGTGAGGCGAAGGATTCCGCCTGGTCGAAAAAGGGGATCGGCTCCGCCGAGTTTTCCAGTGCCGTGCTTGCCAAACCCGTTCACCTCGAATTCTCGGTCTGTGCCCGCGTCGGTCCGTTTGCAGCGGGAGCGGCATGCACAGACCATACGGAGCCGTGGAGTCGCGCCGCCACGGGCAAGAACTTGCTGCATGACAGGGGAGTTGGCAATAATCGGGCGAGGTGACCCATGGCATGCGGAAACCCCCGTTGCGGTATTTCGCGCCGTAACGGGGGCCGTGTTCTTCCGAGTAATGGTCAGGCCACGGTGACCTCGGGCGAGCCCGTGGGGACACCCTCCTTCTCCAGCTGTTCGGCGAGTTTCATCGCCTCTTCGATGAGGGTCTCGACGATCTGCGACTCAGGCACGGTCTTGATGACCTCGCCCCTGACGAAGATCTGCCCCTTGCCATTGCCCGAGGCCACCCCGAGATCCGCCTCACGCGCCTCACCCGGACCGTTGACCACACACCCCATCACCGCCACCCGCAACGGCACCTCCATACCCTCAAGACCCGCCGTGACCTCATCGGCCAGCTTGTAGACATCCACCTGGGCGCGGCCGCAGGACGGGCAGGAGACGATCTCCAGCCGCCGCTGCCGCAGGCCCAGCGATTCCAGGATCTGGATGCCGACCTTGACCTCCTCGGCCGGGGGCGCGGACAGGGAGACACGAATGGTGTCGCCGATGCCCTCCGACAGCAGCGCGCCGAAGGCGACGGCGGACTTGATGGTCCCCTGGAAGGCCGGCCCCGCCTCGGTGACACCGAGGTGGAGGGGGTAGTCACAGGCGGCGGCCAGCTGCCGGTAGGCGTTGACCATCACCACCGGGTCGTTGTGCTTGACCGAGATCTTGATGTCCCTGAAGCCGTGCTCCTCGAAGAGGGACGCCTCCCACAAAGCCGACTCCACCAGCGCCTCGGGCGTGGCCTTGCCGTACTTCGCCAGCAGCCGCCGGTCCAGCGACCCCGCATTGACCCCGATCCGGATCGGCGTCCCGGCAGCAGAGGCAGCCGCGGCGATCTCCCCGACCTTGTCGTCGAAGCGCTTGATGTTACCGGGGTTGACGCGCACCGCCGCACACCCGGCATCGATCGCGGCGAAGACGTACTTCGGCTGGAAGTGAATATCCGCGATCACCGGGATCTGCGACTTCGCCGCGATCACCTTCAGCGCATCCGCATCGTCCTGCGAGGGGCAGGCGACCCGCACGATCTGGCAGCCGGAGGCGGTGAGTTGGGCGATCTGCTGGAGGGTGGCGCCGACGTCCGCCGTGACCGTGGTCGTCATCGACTGCACGGACACGGGTGCGTCACCGCCGACGGCCACCGAACCGACCTGGATCTGCCGGCTCTTCCGGCGCGGGGCGAGCCGGGGCGGCACCGTGGGCATGCCGAGGGCGAGCGCGGTCACGAGACCTCCTGGAGGCGGTCGGGGCGTGCGCCGGCAATCGCCGCCGCGATGTCGTCGGCGGTGAGGCCCGCCTCGGCCAGGACCTCGCCCCGGCTGCCGTGCGCGTAGAACCGCTGGTCGAGTCCGAGCACCCGGACGGGGACCGGCACCCCGGCGTCGCTGAGCGCCTGGGCGACGGCCGAGCCGACGCCGCCGGTGCGGCCGCCGTCCTCGACGGTGACCACCAGCCGATGCTCCGCCGCCAGGTCGACCAGGGCGGGGTTGACGGGCTTGACCCAGCAGGGGTCGACCACGGTCACCCCGACCTGCCCGCGCAGCGCCTCGGCGGCGGCGAGGCAGGGCTGCGCCATCGCCCCCACCGAGACCAGCAGCACCTCGCTGCGGCCCTCGGGGCGGGCCAGCACCTCCATCCCGGCCACCGTGGCGACGGGTTCCACATCGGGAGCGACCTGACCCTTCGGGTAACGGACCACGGTAGGCGCGGAGTCGACGTCCAGCGCCTCCCGCAGCTGTCTGCGGAGCCGGGCGCCGTCCCTGGGGGCGGCGATGCGCAGGCCGGGCACGAGCTGGAGCAGCCCCAGGTCCCACATCCCGTTGTGGCTGGGGCCGTCGTTGCCGGTGACGCCCGCCCGGTCGAGGACGAAGGTGACGCCGCACTCGTGCAGGGCCACGTCCATGAGCACCTGGTCGAAGGCGCGGTTGAGGAAGGTGGCGTAGAGGGCGACGACCGGGTGGAGGCCGCCCAGGGCGAGCCCGGCGGCGGAGGTCACGGTGTGCTGCTCGGCGATGCCGGTGTCCAACACCCGCTCCGGGTAGGCGGCGGCGAAGGGCTCGAGCCCGACCGGTTCGCGCATCGCGGCGGTGAGGGCCACGACGTCCTCCCGCTCTCCGCCCACCTTGACGATCTCGTCGGCGAAGACGGACGTCCACGACGGCCGGGACGGGGTGCTCGTGGCGACGGGCGTCGCGCCGACGGCGTGGAACCGGTCGCCCTCGTGCTGCTCGGCCGGGGCATGACCCTTGCCCTTGCTGGTGATGCAGTGCACCACGACCGGACCGCCGAACCTGCGGGCCCGGCGCAGCGCCGTCTCCAGCGCCGCGATGTCGTGCCCGTCGACCGGCCCGACATACTTCAGGCCGAGGTCCTCGAAGAGCCCCTGGGGGGCGACGAAGTCCTTCAGCCCCTTCTTCGCACCGTGCAGGCTCTCGTAGAGCGGCTTGCCCACGACCGGCGTGCGTTCGAGTAGGTCCTTGCCGCGGGCGAGGATCCGCTCGTAGCCGGGGTTGGTGCGCAGGGCGGTGAGGTGCTCGGCGAGGCCGCCCCGGGTGGGGGCGTAGGAGCGGCCGTTGTCGTTGACGACGATGACGAGCGGCAGGTCGTCGGCGACCGCGATGTTGTTGAGCGCCTCCCAGGCCATGCCGCCGGTGAGGGCGCCGTCGCCGGTGATCGCGACGGCATGGCGGTCGGTGCGGCCGCGCAGCCGGTGGGCGCGGGCCAGGCCGTCCGCGTAGGAGAGGGCCGTGGAGGCATGGGAGTTCTCGATCACGTCGTGGTCGGACTCGGCGCGGGAGGGGTAGCCGGAGAGCCCGCCGCGGCTGCGCAGCGCGGAGAAGTCCTGACGTCCGGTGAGGAGTTTATGGACGTACGCCTGGTGCCCGGTGTCCCACAGCAGCCGGTCGCGGGGGGAGTCGAAGACGCGGTGCAGGGCGATCGTCAGCTCGACCACGCCCAGGTTGGGGCCGAGGTGGCCGCCGGTGCGGGAGACCGCTTCGACGAGGAATTCCCGGATCTCGGCTGCCAGTCGCGGCAGCTCATGGGGGCGAGTCCACGGAGGTCGGCCGGGCCGCGCACGGAACGGAGCAGTGGGGTCTCAGTTCGGGGGGTCAAAGCGCACCTCCGTTTCGGGGCCGAGCCCGACCTCGGGGCCGGTGACCGTCGCATCGACGGCGATCAGCACGTTGTAGTGGTTGGGGAAGTGGCAGGCGTCGAAGCCGAGGACGGTGCCGATGAGGCGGCCTTCGGCCCGTACCTCGTCGCCCCGGTCGATGACGCCGCCCGCGGCGATCTCGACGAAGCCGAGGAAGCCGACCCGGTCGACGACCGCGCCGGGTGTGGTGTCGTGCTGGTCGGTGGTGACCAGTTCGTGGATCTCGCCGCGCCGGACGCAGCGGCTCGCGAACTCCTCGAGGCGCATGCCCCGGTCGTCGCGACGGTGGGTGAGGACCTTGACAAGGGCGCCGGTGACCGGTCGTTTGGCGCCGTCCTCGGCAGGGTTCACCGCCGTTCCCTCCGATAGGTCTCGGCGACGAGTTCGAGGGCGGCGAGGCCGCCCTCGGAGCGGTCCTCGCCGGCCCGCACGGCGGTGGCGAAGTCGCTCAGCACGCCGGCGTACTCGTGCCACAGCGACTGCTTGAAGGCGGGGTGCCCGGCGAGCATGTCGGCGCTGTGCACGGTGCCGTCGGCGAGGCGGACCTCGATGTCCTTGGTCTCCCCGGGGTGGGACCAGTCCAGTTCGACCCGGGCGGTGGCACCGTCCGCCGCGCGGAGCAGGACGGTGGCCTGCCGGTCGATGCCGTCGCCGTCACGGACGACGGTGGCATCGGTGACCTCGACGGGGCCGAGGAACTGCCGCACGGTGTCAAAGGCGTTGGGGCCATTGTCGGCGACGCAGCCGCCGCCGCAGCGGGCCGGGTCCAGGTACCAGCGATCGGTCCCGGCGTGCTCCTCGATCGTCTCCAGGTAGCGGACGGTGAGCGAGGACACGGGGGTGCCGCTGATCTTGTCGAGCAGGGCGAGGGCGTTGTCGTTGTAGCGGCGGTGGAACGAGGTGAACAGCACCGTCCCCCGCTCCCGGGCCAGCCGCACCAGGGCCCGGCCGTCCTCGACGGTGGTGGCCAGCGGCTTCTCCACGCAGACGGCGAGGCCGGCGGCGAGGAGGTCGGTGCAGACGGCGGCGTGGGCGTCGTTGGGCACGTTGACGACGACGGCGTCCGGCTCAGCCTCGGCGATCATGGTGCGGTGGTCCGTGAAGCAGGCGGCGCGACCCTCGAAGGGGCGCAGCGCCTCGGGCCGCAGGTCGCAGACGGCCGCGAGTTCGAGGTCGGGGAGTTCATCGAAGGCGGCCACATAGAAGCGTGAGATGACGCCGAGGCCGACGATCCCGATGCGCAGCGCGGTCATGCGTGCCTCCCTTCGGGGGCGCTGATGCCCAGGTCACCGGCTACCGCCTTGAGTTCGTCGTACAGCGCCGCGTCGAGCACGACGCCGTCGGCGCGCGCGGCGGCGGCGAGCTCGGCCTCGCGGACGCCCGGGTAGGCCACGGGTGCGGCAGCGTCGAGCGGCGGGCAGTCGGTGAGAGCCCGGAACATTCCCTCGGCGTCGGCGAGGAAGCCGTCCACCGGGCGGAGCACGCCGGGGGCGATGACGAGGGCGAGGAAGCCGATGTCGTCGTCGCGGCCGGTGGGGCCGCCGTTGCCGGTGTACGCCTCCGGGGCGGGGCCGAGCCCGGCGCCGGGGACCAGGGCGGCAAGCACCTCGACGAGCAGGGCGAGCCCGTATCCCTTGTAGGCGCCGGTCTCGGGGCGGCCGCCGAGCCAGAGCGGGTACCCCTCGCCACGGTCGAGGGCGCCGGGGTCGGTGACGGGCCGGCCGTGCGCGTCCTCGAGCCAGCCCTCGGGGATCTCCTGCCCGGCCCTGGCGGCCTGGCGGATCCTTCCGGTGGGGACGGCGGTGGTGCTCATGTCAAGGACGAACGGCGGCAGTTCGGGCCCGGCGGGGGCGGCGATGCTGAGCGGGTTGGTGCCGAGCATGGCGTACCGGCCGCCCGGCGGCCGGGCGATGCGCTGGCGGCCGCAGTTGGAGGCGAGGACGGCGACGAGGTCGCGTTCGGCGAGCCGCCCGGTGTGGTGGCCGGCGCAGCCGAAGTGGGTGGCGTTGCGCACGGAGACGAGCCCGATGCCGTGCTCGGCGGCGCGCTCGGCCGCGAGGTCCAGCGCCTCGGAGGCCACCCAGAGGCCGAGGCCGAGGCCGGCGTCGAGGAGGACCGAGGCGCCCCGGTCGGCGAGCACTTTCGGCTCGGCGTCCGGCCGGACCCGCCCGGAGTCGAAGAGGGGGAGGTAGAGGCGGGTGAGGTTGGCCAGGCCGTGCGAGCGCAGACCGGTCAGGTCGCCGTAGACCAGGGCCTCGGCGGCCGTCCGGGCGCGTATCGGTGGCACGCCGCGCCGGGTGAGGACCTCGGTCGCGAAGTCGGTGAGCGCACCGTGCGGGATGCGCACCGTGGTGGCGGTGCTTGTCGCCGGTTTCATCGTGGGTGTCATGACGATTCCCTAAAAATGTGAGGCCGCCCGGGCGAAGCGCTCCAGGAGTGAGGCGACGCCGGTGGCGAATGCTTCGAGGTCGTGCAGGTCGGCGAACTCGCCTGCGGCATGGGCGTGGTTGGCTTCGAGGTCGCCCGGGCCGTAGACGGCGGTGTAGGCGTCGGGCACGCCGTGCATCCAGATCGCATCGCAGGTGCACGCCGGTTCGTCCGGTGCGGCGTACGGGATGCCCGCGTCGGTGAGCAGCCGCTCCGCCCATGGGTCGTGGGCGTCGAGGGCGGGCAGGCCCCGCTTGAGCCAGTGCAGGGCGGTCACGTCGCGTGCCTCGGCGGCCGTACGGGCCAGGGCGGGGCGGTCGGCGAAGCGGTGGGCGAACTCGGCGAGGCCGGAGTCCAGTTCGTCCTCCAGGGCCCGGGTGAGGGCGTGCCCGGCCTCGGTGGTGGGGTAGGCGAGGTTCAGCAGCAGCCGTCCGGCGCCGTACACCTTGTTGTGCAGGTCGCCGGTGTGCAGCCCGGCCACGCAGACCCGGGCGCCGGGCACGCCTCCGGGGAGCCGCCCGGCGAGGTGCTGGGCGAGGAAGCCCAGCAGGACGGTGGCGTTGTGGCCGGCCTCCGGGTGGTCGTCGATGGCGTCCTCCCCCGCCGCCTCGATCAGGGCGGTCGCGGCGGCGGTGGACCGGGGCACCATGCGGCCCGGGTGGGTTCGCAGAACAGGTTGAGCCGGCCGGTCCAGCCGCTCTCCACCAGGGGCCGGGTGCCGAAGACGCCCATGGCCCCGCCTTCCTCGCCGGAGACGAGCTGCACCAGCACCCCGGTGTCGCGGCCCAGGCCCGGCACGGCGTCCACCGCCGAGCGCAACCCGGCGAGCAGGGCGACGGCGGGCCCCTTGGCGTCGATGGCGCCCCGGCCGTGGAAGCGCCCGTCCCGGTAGCGGGGGGGCTCTCCGCCGGCCACCGTGTCGAGGTGCACGTTGAACATCACCGTCCGCTCGCGCGGCAGCTCCGGCCCGAGCCGCAGCACCGTGCTGGGCTGGCAGTCCAGGAACCCCGGCATCCGCTCGGCGGCCTCGCGGACCGTGACCGGCACCCCTTCCCGGTCGAGGACGGACGGGTCGGGGGCGGCCCGGTGGACCACGGTGAACCCCAGCCGGGCCGCCGCCTCGGCATAAGTGGCCTGCGCCTCCCACAGCAGCGGCCGGGGACCGTCGGTCCCGGTCTCCAGCGGCCCGGCCGTGGGGAGTTCGAGGAGGGTGAGCAGCAGTTCCCGTTCGGCGTGCAGCAGTTCGGTGCGGCCCGTCACGCGCCCGTCCCATGGCCCGCGAGGAGCCGTTCCAGCTCGCGCCCGTACGCGACGAACTCGGCCACAAGGCCGCCGTCCGGGGCGGTGCCGCCCTCGTGGGGGCGGACGGAGAGGTGCGGCTCGATGGAGAGGAACCCCGCATACCCCTGGTCCCGCAGCAGCCGCACGGCGTCCACGACGCGGCAGCGGCCTTGCCCGGGCAGCGTGTAGCGGGTCTCCTCGGAGGTGCCGAGCGCGTCCTTGATATGCACATGGGCGACGAAGGGCGCGATGTCGGGCAGCAGGTCGTACGCCTCGTACCCGTACGCCACGCCGTTGCCGATGTCGAAGAGGAGCCGGAACGCGGGGCTGTCGAGGTGGTCGAGCAGCTCCAGCATCCGGTCGGCCCTGGAGGCCGCCCAGCCCGCGCAGTTCTCGTGCACCAGCACCACCCCGGCATCCTCGGCACGCGCGGTGAGCTCCGCCAGCCGCCGGAACACCTCGGCCCGCCACTCGGTCTCGGCCAGGCCGTCGTTGGGGTACGACATGACGCGGATCATCCGGGTGCCGAGCCGGGCGCAGCGCCCGGCGAGGATCTCCAGCTCGCGCAGGTCGTCCTTGAGGTCGGCGGTGACGGGGCGGGCCCAGTTGGCGATGCGGGAGTCGACGCAGGCGACGCGCAGGCCCGCGTCGGCGAGGTGGTCGGTGAGGCGGTCGAAGGCGGCGTCGTCGAGGTCGGCGAGGGCGGTGCCGTCGACGCTGCGCAGCTCGATGGCGGACCAGCCGAGGGTGGTGAGGGCGGTGGTCTGGTCGGCGAGCGCGGCACCTGCCTCGTCGCCGATACCGCACAGGGTGAAGCCGTCGCTGTCGGCCCATGCGTTGCTATCGGCCCAGGACATGGGCGCTGCTCCTTTCCGCGGTCCTGCCGGCCGCGTGCCGCTTGGCCTGTTCGAGTGCCTCGACGACCTGCGCCTGAAGCGTGAACTCGGGGTGGAGGTCGGCGCCTTGGCGGAAGCCGCGGTAGGCACGGAGGATGCAGGCGTCGAGTGCCGCGTCGGGGAAGATCTCGTACTGCTCGGGCAGCCCGATCGGGGTGACGCGGAGGTGGGCGTAGAGGTCGTCGCTGCCGACGGGGTAGTGGCCGACGGCGGTGCCCGCGTCGAAGACGAGGTCGATGCGGCGCTCGCGCAGGGGAGAGGCGAGGTCGGTGGTGATCCGGCTGGTCACCCCGCTGCCGTGGTCCAGGGTCACCGCGGCGCTGCCCATGCGGGGCACCACGGTGTCGCCGACGCGGGCGTCGGTGCAGGTGGCTCCTGTGACGCGGGCGGCACCGGCGAGGCGGAGCACCACCCCGACGGAGTGCGGTAGTTCGACGTCGAACGCGGTGGGATGGCTGGGGGTGTGCAGCGAGCGGTGCAGCCGCGGCTTGTGCTGCCGTACGTCGATGCGGCGGAGGTGGCCGAGACTGCCGGAGCGTACGAGTCCGTCGAGGCGTTCGGTGAGGGTGCTGTGCAGCCAGGGCGCGACGACGGCGAGCTGCAGCCCGTAGCTGTCTCGCAGCGTGCGCAGCTCCTCGACGACGACGGTGTCGACGCCGATGGGTTTCTCCACGAGGAAGCGGCGGAAGCCGAGTCCGGCGAGGTCGCGCAGGATCTCCGTGCGTTCGGTGGGCGGGCTGCAGAGGTGGACGACGGTGGTGGCGGGGTCGAGGCGGTCCCGGGCCCCGGCGAGGGAGCCGACGGTGCGCAGTCCGGGCTCGGCCCGGCGGGCCTCGGGCCGGATGTCGTAGCCGAGGGGTCGTCCGGTGCGAACACGCAGGTGTCGCCGGCTCCCGTCGTCCCCCGGTCCGCGCGCAGCCTGCGCAGGACGGGCAGGTGGAGTTCGCGCCCCGATCGTCCGAGGCCGATCAGCAAGGTGTGGAACACGGGAACCCTCCCGGCTTTCACGTCTGTGGAGGGCCCAACGCTAGGCGGAGCGGAGTGGTTGGTCCGTAGCAGATAACTGTCTGACGGTGTGCGGAGCCGCACTCAATTGTCATGTCCCTGCGCCCGGCCGGTTCCTAGCGTGGCACCAGGATTGCGACGAACGGCGGGAGCTGCCATGACCGTGGAAGCGAATGAGTACGTCTTCGACCCGGCCTGGGAACGGGAGACGGAGCGGCTGAAGACGAACGAGGCGATCTGGGATCCCGGCACCGTCGAGCGGCTGGAGCGGCTCGGTGTCGGCGAGGGCTGGTCCGTCCTCGAGGTCGGTGCGGGCTCCGGCTCGATCGCGCACTGGCTGGGCGAACGGGTCGGCCCCTCCGGCCGGGTGGTGG
Source organism: Streptomyces sp. CA-181903 (assembly GCF_050937075.1). Taxonomy (NCBI): domain Bacteria; kingdom Bacillati; phylum Actinomycetota; class Actinomycetes; order Kitasatosporales; family Streptomycetaceae; genus Streptomyces; species Streptomyces sp. CA-181903. The sequence goes on along the minus strand of NZ_JBNJLY010000001.1, from coordinate 5,825,355 downwards.
CGGCGGATCTGTCGACCGAGCGGCTCGGCTGGCTCGAGGCGCCGCACGTCGAGGTGGCGAGGGTCGACATCCGCTCCGGTGAACTCCCCACCGGCACCTTCGACCTGGTGCACTCCCGGATGGTGATCCAGCACCTCGAGGACCGGGAGGGCGCCGTCGCCGCGCTGGTACGGGCGCTCAAGCCCGGGGGGTGGCTGTTCCTCGAAGACACCGACTCCCTGACGCTGTTCCGCAGTGCCGTCTCCGAGGACTTCCTCCAGGACGTCCGGGTGGCGGGGTACGACCTGATGCGCCGCTCCGGCCATGAGCCGCGCGGTGGCCACTTCGACGTCGCGGCGGCCCTGGCGGCGGGGCTGGAGGACGTCTCGGCCGAGGGCCGGGCGGTGCTGGTGCAGGGTGGTTCGGTGCAGGCCAGGCACTACATGCTGTGGCTGGAGTTCATGCGCCCGCGCATCGTCGCCGAGGGGCGGGTGAGCGGGGAGCGCATCGACGAGGCGCTGCTGGAGATGGCCGACCCGGCTCACCGCTGGCTGTCACAGGTGCTCATCTCGACCTTCGGCCGCAAGGGAACGGGTCGCTGATGACCACGGTCACCACATCGTCGCCCGCCTGGCGCGCCGGTCGCCTGAAGATCTACGCCAAGCTGGGGAAACTCTCCTTCTACGACTACTACTTGAGCGCCTTCGTCGTCTGGACGGCGCTGCCGGGCGACCGGCTGTGGGCCGGGCGCACCTGGGCGGTCCTGCTGCTGTACATCCTCGGCTATGTGGGCGTGGTCGCCGCGACCGTCGCCCTCGACGACGTCACCGGCATCCGGGACGGCAGTGACGCCCGCAACTACTCGCCCGAGGACGAGGCGTTGCGCGACCGCTCGCGCAAGCCACTGCTCAGCGGCGCGCTGACCGTACGGCAGGCGGAGCTGTTCGGCTGGGGGGCGGCGCTGTGGGGCGCGGCCGTCTGGGCGCTGACGCTGACCGTCGCCCCGCACCGTCCGCTGTGGGCCTGCATCGTGCTGGCGTTGGTGCTGGCCAGCAATGTGCAGTACTCGTACGGGCTCAAGGTCAGCTACCGGGGCGGGCAGGAGCTCGTCCTGCTGACGCCGGGGCTGGCGGTGCTCCTTCCGTACGCGCTGCTCACCGGCCGGGCGACGGGGCTCGTCATCGCGGAGACCTGCCTGTTCGGGCTGTGGAGCCTGCTGGTGTCGGCCTACTCGAACATGAACGACGTGGCGGGGGACCGCCTCGCGGGGCGGCGCAACCTCGCCACGCTCACCTCGGCGGCCGCCTACCGGTGGGTCGTTGCCGGGTTCCACCTGGTGGAACCCGCCGTGGTGGCGACCACCGTCGCCGTGGGTGCCGCACCGGCATGGTTCACGCTGCTCGTGCTGCCGCTGCTGGCGCTGCGGGTGCGGCAGGCCCGGGCGGGCCTGGTGCGCGGCGATGTCCTGGTGGCCCGCGTCATGGGCATCAAGCTGCACCGCTGGGGCGTGCCCGTTCTGATGATCGCCAACCTGCTTGCGCTGCATGGTTCGTGAGGTACCGACAGAGATGTGGAACACCTTGCACCGAAAGCTCGACGGATGCAGACTGTTCCACAACTCTGAAACAGCTTGTGCCATAACTCGTGTGCGAGTGCCCGCCCCCGACGGGCCGCCGCCTGACAGGAGATACCGACATGCTCGACAGACTGGCGAGGCTCATCCTCCCCAGGCCCAAGAAAATCTTGTTGGCCGTGCTGGTGATCGTTCTCTGTGTGGGCGGCGCCGCGGCCGGACTCAACGACCGCCTGTCCATGGGTGGTTACGAGAACTCCGGCACCGAGGCCGCAGAGACCCAGAAGACGCTGGAGAAGGAGTTCAAGCAGGGCCGGCCCAACCTCTCCATCGTCGTCACCGCGGACCGGGGCGTCGACGACCCGGATGCCGCCAAGGCCGGCCTCCACCTCACCCAGGAGCTCCAGGCCGAGAAGGACCTGGCCGGCGTCACGTCCTACTGGTCCCTGGGCAAGGTCGCCTCGCTGCGCAGCGAAAAGGGCGACCAGGCCCTCGTCAACGGCACCATCCAGGGCAACTTCGACCAGGTCAACGACCGTGTGAAGGGCCTGAAGAAGAAGTACACCGGCGACTTCGACGGGCTGAAGATCAAGCTCGGCGGCATGGCGCTGATGAACCTCGAGAACACCGAGACGGCAGCCAAGGACGCCTCGACCGCAGAGGGCATGGTCTTCCCCCTCGTCCTCATCGTCCTCGTCATCATCTTCGGCTCGCTGGTGGCCGCCGCACTGCCGCTGGCCGTCGCGCTCGCCACCCTGCTGCTCGTCTTCGGCCTGGTCTTCGCCCTGACGTTCGTCGCCGACGTCAACAACCTGCTGTCCAACATCACCACGCTCCTCGGCCTCGGCCTGGCCATCGACTACAGCCTGTTGTTCATCACCCGCTACCGCGAGGAGCTGGGGCGCGGCGCCGATGTCCAGGAGGCCGTCCGCACCACGATGCGCACCGTCGGCCGGACCATCACCTTCTCCGCCGTCACCCTGGCCGTGGCCTTTCTCTCCCTGCTCGCCATCCCCTTCGGCATGGTCCAGACGATCGGCATCGGCGGCACCATCACCACCCTGATCGCGGCGACAGCCACGCTCTTCATCGTCCCGTCCCTGCTGGTCTGGGCCGGCCCGCGCATCGACAAGCTGCGGCTCATCCGCCGCAAGCCGCGCCCCGAGGCCGCCGAGGGCCAGGGCTACTGGCACCGGCTGGCCCTGCTGGTGATGCGCCGCCCCACCCCCTGGTGGTCGGTGTGCTCGCCCTGATGGCCTTCCTCGCCTCGCCCGTCGTCGACCTCAACATGCGCCTCGCGGACGAGCAGATGCTCCCCAAGAGCTCCCAGTCAGCCCAGGTCGCCAAGATCATCCAGAAGGGGTTCAACAACCGCGAGGCCCAGGCCATGACCGTCGTCGCGCGGGACATCGGCAACCCCGCGCAACACGAACAGCAGATCGGCTCGTACGCCGAGAAGCTCTCCGCCCTTCCCGACGTGGCCCGGGTCGATGCCCTCACCGGCTCCTACGTCCAAGGCAAGCAGGTGGCCCCGGCCACCGACTTCTCCCGCCACTACGGCGCCGCCGACTCCACCTATCTCTCCGTGGTCCCCGCCGTGGACGGCCTCGGCTCCAAGGGCGAGGACATCGTCAAACGGATCCGTACGCAGGACGCCCCGTTCCCCGTCACCGTCGGCGGCCAGCCCGCCACCTCGGTCGACACCTTCGACCTGCTCAAGGACAAACTCCCGCTCGCCCTCGGCATCCTGGCGCTCGGCACCTACCTCCTGCTCTTCCTGCTGACAGGCAGCCTGCTGCTGCCGCTGATCGCCATGATCCTCAGCTTCCTCAGCCTCAGCGCCACCTTCGGCTCCCTGGTCTACGTCTTCCAGGACGGCCATCTCAAGTGGCTCGTCGGTGACTTCATCAACACCGGCTCCATCACCTGGACCGTCCCGATCCTCGTCACCACCATCACCTTCGGGCTCTCCATGGACTACGCGGTCTTCATCCTCTCCCGCGTCAAGGAGGAGTACGACCGCACCGGCGACAACCAACTCTCCGTCGCCACCGGCCTGGAGAAGGTCGGCAAGGTCGTCACCTACGCCGCCGTCATCCTCTCCCTGGTCTTCATCGTGATGATCAGCTCCGGCATCAGCTACCTGAAGGCCATGGGTCTCGGCATCCCGCTGGCCATCCTGATGGACTCCACCCTGGTCCGCGGCATCCTGCTCCCCGCCGCCATGCGCCTCCTCGGCGGAGCCACCTGGTGGGCCCCCGGCCCGCTGCGCCGCTTCCACGACCGGTACGGCATCAGCGAGTCGGCGCCCGAGCCGGCGCGGGCCGCCGCGGTCAGCCCCGCATCGGCGGGCAGCCGCTCCTGAGCCGCACGGCCCCGAACGGCCCGCACGGCCCGTGCGGCCCGAACAGCGAAGGGCCGCCGACCGGTTACCGGTCGGCGGCCCTTCGTCATGCCGAGCGCGGCGTCCGCGGTCAGCGGGCGAGCCAGGCGGCGACCCGGGAGGCCGCCCGGCGGGAGGACGCGATCGCGGCCTCGCTGCTCGGCCGCAGATAGATCCAGTCGCCCGCGTACTCCACAGGCCCCGGCGCACGACCGACGAACGCCTTCCGCAGCGCCAGCGCGGCCGGCGGCGCCTCCGGCAGGCCATTGCGCCACCGCACCACCTCATGGCCCGCATACGCCGCACGCAGCCCGTCGATGAACCGCTCCCCCTCGTCGAGGACACGGTCGATCACCTGGCCGTCGGGGAGGTCGTACACCTCGGCGGCCCGGCGGGGCGAGATCAGCAGCGTCACCAGCCCCTTGCCGTACGGGACGCGGGCCGGGCACTTGTTGTGCTCCACCGTGCCACCGGAGAGCAGGGAGTCCTCACCGGGGCCCATGACAAAGGCGTACAGCCGCGGCTGCCCAGCGGTCCGTCGCGGCTCCAGCGGCCGGTCGAGCCGGACACAGACCCGGATCATGGTCGTGAAGGTCGACGCCTCGAGGAACTCCCGCTCCCCCTCCTCCAGATCGGGCCGGAGCGCCGGAATCTCCGGCGAGGGAAGGGTGACGACGGCCGCCCGCGCGGTGAGCCCGGTGCCGTCCGCGAAGGCCAGTCGCGCCCCCCGGCCGTCCCGCTCCACCGCGGTCACCGTGCGGGACAGATGCACCTTGACATGCTGTGCAAGGATCCGCGCCATGGTGTCCTGCCCGTCGCGGTAGGTCTGCCACCGATAGATGCCATGCGTGCCCTGCATGATCGCCAACATCGGTGCTGCGGAACTGCGTTCGGGAAGCCAGCCGAAAGCGGCGGACGAGACGGGCGCGAGCAGGTTGTCGAGCAGCTCACGGCCGTGCTCCGCACCGTACTGGGCGAGAGTGCGGGTACCGAACCCCGAGTCCTCCGGCCGGTCCGGATCGACCCGGCCCGAGCGGGTCGCGCTCGCCAGCATCATCCGCAGCAGCTGCACCCGGCCGCGGGCGGTCATGCCGGCGCCGGCCAGCAACGAGCGGGGGTGGCCCACCCAGGGGTGGGTACGGCCGCCCCGCCACAGGCCCACCGGATGCCGGATCCGGTGCAGCGCTCCGGCCTGCTCCAGGCCGAGCTCCTTGATCAACTCCCAGGTTGCCGGGTAGCCGTAGGGCGAGATCGTCTCGGCTCCGGTGTCCATGGTCCAGCCGTCGACCCGGCTGGACCGCATCCGGCCGCCCGGCTCATCCGCGGCCTCGAACACCTCGACGCGGTGGCCGCGGCGGCTCAGCCGGTACGCCGTGGTCAGCCCGGCAATGCCGCCGCCGACGACGGCGACGTCGATATCGGTCACTGTCTCCATGCCTCCTTGGGGGCCGGGTGGCCCACTACTCAGCCCGTCCGGCGTTTGAGGACAATCGCGCGAAGCGCGATTGCGGGGGTGCAGGGGGTGAAGCCCCCGCAACAGGGGACGCGGGGGCTTCGCCCCCGCAGAAGAGGGTCGGGGCGGGTCCGGGGCACCCCTCTCGGGTGCGGCCCGGTGGGCCGGGTGGCGCCCACCCGTTCCGCCCCTGGCGGAACGACCGCCCACCACCGGGGGGGTGTTACGTCCAACGGCCCGTGCCGATGTGCGACTTGTCGCCGAGCACTTTTTCGCGCAGCTCCAGGCGCCGCACCTTCCACGTCGCCGTGCGCGGCACCTCCTCGAAGGGGATCAGCCGCGGCTCCGCCAGCTCCGGCAGGCCGCGGACGGCCTGCCGCCACTCCTCGGGGTCGAGCCGGCCGTCCTCCGTCGACAGCACCGGCACCGGCAGTTGCCCGGGCACCCCGAGGACCGTCACATCGGAGACCAGGGGGAGCCGGTCCAGCAGCACCGACTCCAGCTCGATCCCGCTCGTGCCCGGAATGATGTCCACCTCGCGGTCGACCAGCCGGAGCCGGCCAAAGCGGCCAAGCTCACCGATGTCGCCGGTGTTCCACCACGCTCCCCGGACCTTTTCCTGCCAACGGTCGCTCTCCCCCAGGTAGTCGAGGCAGCGGGCCTTGGTGGCGACCATCATGATCCCGGGGCGGCCCCGACTCACCCGGCGGCCGGTCTCCGCATCGACGACCCGGACCCGGTTGAACCCCGGCGAGGGCCAGCCGATGTCGCTGGTCACGGACGATCCGTCGGCCGCACCCCGCATCTGCCCCCGGGTGAACAAGGTGAAGCACACCGGCCCCACCTCACTCTGGCCCCACCCCTGGAGCCAGACCGGGAACGGCCGCCTGCTGGCGGTCAGGAACGTCCGCACCGTGCGCGGATGCACCGCGTCGAACGTCCCCACGTACAGCCGCACCCGGCGGAACAACTCCGGGCGCCGAACAGCGAGTCCCTCCCACCGCTGGAAGATGTTGGGGCACGCCTCGAGCGTCGTCGGACGGTGCTCGGCCAGCATCCGCTCGGCGACCTCCGGCTCATGCCTCGAGATGATCACGATCTTCCGGGGGCCAGCACGAACTGGCCCATCAGCCACGACACGATCCGGCCGTGCGCAAACGACACCGACGTCGCCGCGACATCGCGGTGCTTGCTCGCCAGCACCGGGAACTTGATGCGCTCCATCCGTGCGATGCCGCCGAGCATCGTGGCGGCGGAGTGGACGACAAGCTTGGGCACCCCGGTCGTCCCGGAGCTGTGCATGACGAGCATCGGCTCGTCCCGCCCGGCGGGAGCGGCCGGCGGCACCGGGCCGCCCGCCAGATCGGCCCGGGTCAGCACGGACTCGGGCGTCCCCTCGTCGCGCTCGCCCAGCAACACCACCCGGGTGCGCGGCCCCACCAGCTCCACCCCGGCCTCGACGGCACGGGCGAGCGGCCCCGGCGAGATCACGAGCACGGCAGGGTCGAGCCGGGCCAGCAACGCCCGGTGCACCTCGGGCGAGTTCACGGCCGAAATCGTCGCCGGCAACGCACCGAACCGCGCGGCGGCCGCAGCGGCGAGGGCCATGTCGAGGTGGTTGTCCTTGAGGATCGCCACCCGGTCGCCGCGGCGCGCCCCCGCCGCATACAACTGCGCCGAGAACTCCTGCACCAGCTCGGCCAGTTGGCTGCCGGTGTAGAACGTTCCCCGGTCGGGGGCGATGTCGAAGGGCCGGTCGAGGCAGGCAACGGTCTGGCGGTCCGCCTCCGCATGCCAGTCGAACAGCATTCCCAGACTTGTCGGATGTTTACGGAACGGTATTCCAGCCCTTCCCATCGGGCCCCTTCCATTGCAACGTTCTTGAGAGAGATCGCAGAGAGCTCCCCAAAATAGGAACCGGTCCGGCCCGGCGGCCATGACAAGCGCCCTGACAATTACCTGAGTTGGCGGCTGTCCCGGCTAGCAAGAATCAGCCGCTTCTGCGCCCGGCACCGGCCGCACAGAATCGATCCCCTGAGTCCATGGGGAAGGGAGACCTGAACGCCGTGAATGAGGTGAGTGCCGCGAGCGTCGTGAGTGCCGTGAGTATCCCGGACCCCGCCCGCAAGCGCATCATCCTGGCCGAACCACGCGGCTTCTGCGCGGGGGTGCGCCGCGCCATCGGCATGGTCGAACGCGCCCTGGAGATCCATGGCGCACCCGTCTACGTCCGCCACGAGATCGTCCACAACAAGTACGTGGTCAGGTCCCTGGAGAAGAAGGGCGCCGTCTTCGTGGAATCGGAGGAGGAGGTCCCCGAGGGCGCGGTGTGCGTCTTCTCCGCGCACGGGGTCTCGCCCCGCGTGCGGGACAACTCGGCGGCCCGTCGGCTCGACGTCATCGACGCGACCTGCCCCCTGGTGTCGAAGGTGCACCAGGAGGCCAGAAGGTTCGCCACCACCGGCCACACCATCCTGCTCATCGGCCACGCCCGCCATGAGGAGGTGGTGGGCACGGTCGGCGAGGCCCCCGAGCACACCATCGTGGTCGAGACCGTCGAGGACGCCCGCACCGTGCGGATCCCCGAGGGCACTTCGGTGAGCTATCTGACGCAGACCACACTCTCGCTCGACGAGACGCGCGACATCACCGAGGAGCTCGTCCGCCGCTTCCCCGACATCAAGGGGCCGGGATCCGACGACATCTGCTACGCGAGCCAGAACCGGCAGAACGCGGTCAAGGAGCTGGCCTCGAAGGCACAGTTGGTTCTGGTCGTCGGTTCCGACAACTCCAGCAACTCGATCCGCATGGTCGAGGTAGCCCAACGGCACGGCGTCCGCGCTCACTTGGTCGACAACGTCTCCCGGCTCGACGAGAGCTGGCTCCGTGGCGTCGACTCGGTGGGCGTCACGGCCGGCGCCAGTGCCCCGGAGATCCTGGTGGAGCAACTCGTCGACCGGCTCGGCGAACTGGGCTACGACCGGGTGGACACCCTGACCACGGTGGAGGAGGACGTGGTCTTCGCCATGCCGGGCAGCCTTGGCGGTCCCCGGTGACCACGCGCTGACCAGGCGTGCCGGGCCGGCCCGTCGAGCCCGTCGGCCGGGGCGGTGGGCGGCCCCCTGGCCCACCGCCCCGGCCGGCGTCACCCCGCCGCGCCGGCCCGCTGCTGCATCACCCGGGCCACGTGCACCCGTGACGGGCACTTCAGCTTGTTCATCACCTGACGGAGATGGTTGACCACCGTCCACTCCGACAGTTCCAGGGTCCGGGCGATCTGCCGGTTGGTCATGCCCTCGGCCACCAGCTCGGCGATCTGGTACTGGCGCGGGGTGAGCCCTGCGGGCGGCTCGGCGTCCGGCCCGCCCGCAGCCGCCGCCCGGTGCTCCGCCTCCAGGGCGGCCACCGGCAGGGAGAGAGCGAGGGTGAGCGCCGACCCCGGCGAGGGGCACTCCTCCGGCGGGGCGGTTCGGGCCTGCTCCGCCCCCGCCCCGTATCGCCCGCGCAGCGCCGCGGCCGCGGCCAGCACCTGGCGGACCACCCGCTGGTCGGCCTCGCCCCGGCCGGCCACCGCGCGTCCCGTGGTCTCCAGCGCCAGCGCCACCTCCGTTGGGCTGCCGGAGTGCAGCAGGAGCAGGTCCATGCCCTCCCGTACGGCGGCGTGCGCGGCCGCACACCGGCCCAGGGCGACCCTGACCCGGGCCAGGTCGATCAATGCCAGCGCCCGGGCGTGCGGATCGTCCAGTGACCGCAGGTCGTCGACCGCTCTGAGCAGGGGTGCCTCCGCCTCCGCGGCGCCCTGGCCGGCGAGGGCCAGGCCGAGTTGCCGCCGCGCGGCGGCGGCGCCCCCGACCTCGCGCCGGGCATCGAGCACCGCGACGGCCTGCTGGGCGAGGGCCACCGCGCCCCGCAGGTCCCCGGCCCGCCGCCGTACCTCCGCGCGGTGGACCGCGACGCCCGCGCCTCCGACGGCGTCCCCGGCGGCCTCGTGGAGTGCGGCCGCCCGGTCGAGCAGCCCGCTCGCCCGTTCCATGTCGTCGCCGGCCAGCGTCCAACGGCCCGCCGCGGCCAGCGCGTCGGCGAAGAGGGTGTCCGGGGCCCCGTCGGGGCCCTCGTCCGGTCCGGCCGCGAGCGCGTCGAGGGAGCCGAGCAGCAGCGCGGCCGCCTCGGGCAGCAGATCGTGCACGGTCAGGGCGTCGTCCACGGCCAGCAGCATCCGTACCGCGTCGGCGTGGCGGCTGCGGGCCTGCAGCCCGCGCACGGCCGTACGGAGGTCCGGCATGCGGGTGAGCACCAGGTCCAGCCGGCGGGAGCGGTCATCAGCGGTGCGCAGGCCGGTCCGCGCCGCGGCGGCGAACCGGATGCAGTGGTCGATGTGAAGCTCCCGGGCCTCGGCGAACGCCTCGGTGTCGGCCGCGAGTTGGCGCCGGTAGTGGTCGCGTACCACGGTGAGCATCCGGAACTCCGGGTCGCCGTCCCGCCGTTTGGCGCTCACCAGCAGGCTTTTGTGGACCAGCGAGTCCAGTCGGCGGGCCGCCCGCATGCGGCTGAGGCGGCCCAGCCGCTGCACCGTGAGCAGGTCGATCGTGGACTCGCAGACGGCGAGCCGCTGCATCAGCAGCCGCTCGTCGGCGGTGAGCGTCGCGTCCCCCCAGGACAGTGCACTCGACAGTGAGTGATGCCTGGTCGGCACGTCCAGGAAGCGACTGTGGTACGGGTATTCGCCCCTGCGCAGCGCCTGCAGCAGCTCCCCCGTGCTCATCGCGCCCACGGACCGCGCCGTCACCTCGATGGCGAGCGGCAGCCCGTCGAGGACCTCGCAGATCTCGTCGATGTTCCGCAGGTCCGCGCCCTGGAGGACATCGCTGCGGTAGTGCGCCCCTACCCGGTCGAGGAAGAGCTGCGCCGCCGCGGAGCTCCCGTCGCCCCGGTCGCGGGTCCGGACGAGCAACGGGGCCAGCGGATGGAGGTGTTCCGCGTAGACGTTGAGCGCGGACCGGCTGGTGAGCAGCAGCCGCAGCCGCGGGCAACGGGTCAGCAGGCAGGGGGGATCGGGGGCAAGCAGGCTCGCCACCGTGTCGCAGTTGTCCAGGACGAGCAGCACCCGGCGGTTGCCGATGCACTCCGCGACGGTGTCCGGGACTGCCGCGTGCGCCGCGTCCCCTTCGGCGCCGGGCAGGCCCAGCGCGGCTGCGATCTCGCGCCATGCATCGGTGAGGCTGCCGACGGCGGCCAGGTCGGCCCGGACGACCTCGTCGGCGACCTGCGGGACGGCGTCCGCGACCACCGCCTCCGCCAGGACGCTCTTGCCCACCCCGGCCGGGCCGGTGACGGTGAGCAGCCGCACTCCCGGCTGCCGCAGCAGCCGGGATACCTCGGCGATGTCCCCCTCCCTTCCGTACAGCCGCGGTGCACGGAACAACCGCGCCTCCCGGCATGGCCGCGGTACGTGGCACACGCGCACTTCTTCGCGGACACCGCAATCCATCAGCTGGCTCACGCGGAAACTCCCCTCGTTGGCTTGTGCCACCCAAGTGGGCTGTGTTGTCCGGGTACCGCGTCATCCGGGGATGCCGCGTCGACCACCCGTGCCCCTCGCCCCCATACACTCCGCCGAATCATCGACGGCCCACTCCGTGGCACAAGATGTTCCACAGATGATGCCTGAGGTTCCGCCGGGCCATTGGTGCCCCGCAGGTGCGCCACAGGTGTCCCGCTGGAGAGCCAATCAAGATCGCGGAATGGGGAGTTCGGCCAACGCCGTCACTTCTTGGCCGCGTGCCCCCTCAGGAAGACGTCGACCAGCTCGGCGACATAGCCTCCGGCGAAGTCACCCCCCTCCGCCAGCCGCCGGAAGACAAGCGGACCGATGAGCCGGTCCACGGCCACGTCGATATCGAGCGACCCGGGAAGCTCGCCCCGTGCGCTGCCCTCCGCGAGAATCTCGCGGAGCGCCGACATTCCCTTGCGGGTGCAGGACTCCAGAACCTCCGCATACCGGGGATCGAGGGGCGCCTGATCGATGATGACCCGTAGCGCCCGCTCCTGCTTCGGGTTGCACAACATCGCGGCGATCACCTCCACTTCGCTGCGGAGGTCGCTGCGCAGATCACCCGTGCGTTCGCTGTGGTCCACCGAGAAAATATCGGCGAGCAGCTCCTGGATGAGCATCGCCGGCTCCGGCCAGTGCCGGTACAGCGTGGTCCGCCCTACGCCGCTGCGCGCCGCCACGGCCACGTGCGTCACCTCGGCCCACCCGCCCTCGATCAGCAGATCACCTGCGGCCGCCAGCGCCGCGGCCCTGCTGCGCTCCGCCCGTGGATCGGGACCACGCCCCGGGCGGCCGTTCTCCTTGACGGTCTTTTTGGTAGTTGCCTTGGTGGTACTTCTCGCCATGGCTCGACGCCTCCGTTCACCGACCGATTTATGGAACAGCTTGCACCACAAATCGCGTGAGCGGAACGGCCTTGGACGGCGGGACCACGACGGCTGCGCGGACGACCCCCGGAGCACGCCCAGCCGCCGCTCGCGATGCGTCTTCTGCCGACAGGCGGCGGAACAGCACCGCGCGGGACGGCCCGTACGGGCGGCGGACAGCGAACCGCCACAGACCGCACACCCGGTTCCGTCACGCCGGACCCCGAGGCCTCGGGGGCAGTTTCGTCACCCCCCGCCCCGGACGGAGGCTGTCGCAGGCCGGCGCCGCCATCCTGCCGGGCGGCATGCCGGGGCCGCGCCGCTGCTCCACCGACAGACACCCGAGGAGTAGGGCGAGGACGTCGTCCAGCGACTCGTGAAGCAGGTCACGGCGCCGACTGGCCTCTTCCGGGACGTCTGAGGCGCCGGAGGTAATCCGAGGAGTCCGAGGAAGTCCGAGGCAGTCGGAGGAGCCTGCGCGAAGGGCGCCGCCGTGCCACCCGTCCCCGTCCGTGTCCATGCGGGCCGGGAAGAGGGGGTGCGGCGGCGCCCTTCGCTTGTGTGGGTGAAGTGCCGGACCGGGTGCGCGACCGGATATCGCCCTTGTGACGGGTTGGCCGGATTTACCGCCATGGTGTTGCCGGGGAACCGGACCGAAGACATGATCACGTCTCGTATCCATCCGATCACACATCCGGGAGTCGAGAAGTGTTACGCCGTCCCTCTGTCCGCGTCCCCACCCCCGTCGCCGTGGCGGCGGCCCACGTTCTTCCTCTCGCACGGACGGCCCCACACGGCCACTCGGCCCGGGCCCGCCTCGCCGCCTCGGTGACGGCCTCCCGGTAACGCGGGCGCCGGGGCCTCGGCCGGAATCCGATCCGGGCCCCCCGGCCCCCCGGGCGGGCGGTCACGTCCGGTCCCGCCCCGCCTGATATCGACTGCGGCTGCCTCGCCCGCGCTTCTTCCCACCTCCCGGCCGTGTCCTTCCGCCGCCGAATGCGCGGCATCGCGTAACGAACCCCTTTCACCGCGCCGTGCTTCCGCACGGCCGCGTTCAACGACGTCCCAGGAAAAAGGAGTTGCAGTTTTCCATGCGCATACGCCGGAGAGCCCTCGTCTTCGCCACTCTGAGCGCGGTGTTATGCACCGCCGGATTCATGCCGTCGGCCAGCGAGGCCGCCGCCGGCAACGGTGCGGAGGAAGGGACGAAGTCCTACGCCGAGACCTACCGCCTCTCGGCGGATGACGTCGCGAGCATCAACGCGCTCAACGAAAGCGCTCCGGCCGCCCCGGCCGCCGGCCCGTCGTTCCGGGCCCCCGACTCCGACGACAGGGTCACGCCTCCTGCCGAACCGCTCGACAGGATGCCCGACCCGTACCGCCCCTCGTACGGCAGAGCCGAGACGATCGTCAACAACTACATACGCAAGTGGCAGCAGGTCTACAGCCACCGCGACGGCAAGAAACAGCAGATGACCGAGGAACAGCGGGAGTGGCTGTCCTACGGCTGCGTCGGTGTCACGTGGGTCAATTCGGGCCAGTACCCGACGAACAGGTTGGCCTTCGCGTCCTTCGACGAGGACAAGTACAGGAACGAGCTGAAGAACGGCAGGCCCCGGTCCGGCGAAACGCGGGCGGAGTTCGAGGGCCGCGTCGCGAAGGAGAGCTTCGACGAGGAGAAGGGCTTCCAGCGAGCGCGTGAGGTGGCGTCCGTCATGAACAGGGCCCTGGAGAACGCCCACGACGAGAGTGCTTACCTCGACAACCTCAAGAAGGAATTGGCGAACGGCAACGACGCCCTGCGCCACGAGGACGCCCGTTCCCCGTTCTATTCGGCGCTGCGGAACACCCCGTCCTTCAACGAGCGGAACGGCGGCAACCACGACCCGTCCAGGATGAAGGCCGTCATCTACTCCAAGCACTTCTGGAGCGGCCAGGACCGGTCGGGTTCGGCCGACAAGAGGAAATACGGCGACTCGGAAGCCTTCCGCCCCGACCAGGGCACCGGCCTGGTCGACATGTCGAGGGACAGGAACATTCCGCGCAGCCCCACCAGCCCCGGCGAGGGATTCGTCAACTTCGACTACGGCTGGTTCGGCGCCCAGACGGAGGCGGACGCCGACAAGACCGTCTGGACCCACGGCAACCACTACCACGCACCCAATGGCAGCCTGGGCGCCATGCACGTCTACGAGAGCAAGTTCCGCAATTGGTCGGCGGGTTACTCGGACTTCGACCGCGGAGCCTACGTGGTCACCTTCATCCCCAAGGGCTGGAACACCGCTCCCGACAAGGTGAAGCAGGGCTGGCCGTGACATGAGCGGGGGGAGGAGGGCCGGGGCCCGGCTCTCCTCCCCCCCACCTCGAAGGCCCCCCTACCTCGAAGGTCGCTACAGCTCGTGGCCCGTCGTGCTGTCCACGTGGGCCGGGATCTCGCCCTCGTGGCGGTCGCCCGTCGTCGGGGTGCCGGTGGGTTCGAACATGAGGATGGAGGCGCCCGGGGAGGACGGCTTGTGTTCGGTGCCCTTGGGGACCACGAAGGTGTCGCCCTTGTGGAGCCGGACGGTGCGTTCCGTGCCGTCGGAGTCGCGGAGGGCGATGTCGAAGCGGCCGTCCAGGACGAGGAAGAACTCGTCGGTGTCCTCGTGTACGTGCCAGACGTGCTCGCCTCGGGTGTGGGCGACGCGGACGTCGTAGTCGTTCATGCGGGCGACGATGCGCGGACTGTAGACGTCGTCGAAGGAGGCGAGGGCCTTGGTGAGGTTGACGGGCTCGGTGTCGTTCATGGTCCGAGTCTCGGCGGGGGCCCGCCGCGTCGTCTTGTACGTTTCTGTCGTGGCTGCCGTGGCTGCCGTGGCTGCCGTGGCTGTCGTGGCTGTCGTGGCTGTCATGTCTTCATGAGGGCACTCGCTCCGAAGGAGACGTCGAAGCGGTCGCACCAGATGCTGACGCTGGTGTAGCGGTCGAGGTCCAGGTCCCGTGGGAGGGCGTAGTTCTGGTCGCCCTTGTTGCCCTTCAGGGAGCCGAGGCTCACGTGGGCGCCGTCGTCGAAGATGTGCCGGCCCGCGCGGCCCGGTCTCACCGGTGCGTCGCTGAGGAGGACCCATCCGGACCCGTATGAAGCGCAACGTCCGGGACGGCCGGATTTCTCCCACAACCGGGGCGGGCACGGGATCCGGGGGGTCGCGGCAGCACCGCCACCCCGTCCAGTTCCACCAGTGCCTCCTCGTCCCATAGGCGCACCACGCCGATCACCGCCATCGCCGGGTAGTCGCGTCCCGCCAGTCGGCGCCAGACACGGCCCAGCTCCCCCGCGCACACGCGGTAGGACGCGACGTCCGTCGTGTAGACGGTGACGCGGGCCAGGTCGGAGGGGGTACCGCCGCTGGCCGCCAGGGCGGTGAGGAGGTTGGCCAGCGCACGTTCGAATTGGGTGGGGAGGTCGGCCGGGAGCAGACGGCCCTCGGCGTCCAGGGCCGTCTGGCCGGCGAGGAAGACGAGCCGGCCGCCCTCCGCCACCACCGCGTGCGAAAAGCCCCGGGGTGGGGAGAGCTCCGGCGGGTTGACGCGCGTCGGTCGGGCCGGATCCCCGTCCGCCCCGCTCACCGGTACAGCTCCCTCGCGATGATCGTGCGCTGCACCTCGGTGGCGCCCTCGTAGATGCGCGTCGCACGGACCTCCCGGTAGAGGTGTTCCAGGAGGTGCCCCTGTTCCAGGCCGCGGGCGCCGTGGATCTGGAGGGCGGCGTCGATGACGTACTGGGCGGTCTCGGTGGCGTAGAGCTTGGCCATGGCCGAGCGGCCGGCGACGCCCGGTTCGCCGGCGTCGTACGCGGTGGCGGCGGCGTGCACGAGGAGGGCCGCGGCCTCGGTGCGGGTGGCCATGTCGGCGAGCTGGTGGGAGACGGCCTGGAGGTCCTTCAACGGGCCGCCGAACGCGTGGCGTTCGCCGGCGTGGGCAAGCGCCACGCGCAGGGCGGCGCGGGACATGCCGACGGCGAACGCGCCCACGCTCGGCCGGAAGAGGTCGAGGGTGCGCAGGGCGACTCCGAAGCCGCCGTCCACCTCGCCGAGGACGTCGTCGGGGCCGACGGGCACGCCGTCGAAGGTGAGCAGTCCGACGGGGTGCGGGGCGAGCATGCGCAGGGGCCGGCCGCCGAGGCCCGGCCGGTCGGCCGGGACCAGGAACGCCGTGACGCCGCGCGCCCCCGCGTCCGGGCGGGTCCGGGCGAAGACGGTGTAGAAGTCGGCCTCCGGGGCGTTGGAGATCCACTGCTTCTCGCCGTGCAGCGTCCAGCCGGATGGATTCGACGCCCCGGACGGCCCTGGTGGCCCGGACGCGCCGACCGGCTCGGCGCGCAGCCTCAGGGCCGCGGCGTCGGAGCCCGCCTCCGGCTCGCTCAGCGCGAAGGCCGCGACGGCCCGCCCGGCGACGACCTCCGGCAGCCAGCGGGCGCGTTGCTCCTCCGTGCCGGACGCGGCGATCGGATGGGCGCCCAGGCCCTGGAGGGCGAGGGCGGTCTCCGCCTCGGTGCACTCCTGGGCGAGCGCCTCGCGCAGCAGGCAGAGGTCGACGGCGCGGACCACTCCGTCGGCGGGAAACAGCCGTGCCAGCAGCCCGTGTTCACCGAGGGCGGCCACCAGCGGGCGGTTGACGCGCCCGGGTTCGGCCGCTTCGGCGAGCGGGCGCAGCCGGCGGGCGGCCAGGGTGCGTAAGGTGGCGGTCCAGGCGCGCTGTTCGGGCGTGAGCGAGGCGAGCGGGGCTCGGCCCGGCGGGCGTTCCCCGGGGGCGTCCTGGGCGGATGGCATCGTCGTCGGTCCTTTCGGAGGCATTCCGTCGTTGTCGCGCTCTGTTGACTGTCGTCACGGTCTCGTTACGCTGGCAGCGCATCCGTACGGCTGGCAAGACCTCCCGCACCACCGCCGGCCCCCGCGCACCGCCGGCGGTCCCCGCACCTCCACCCTTCCCCGGCACGAGGGGGCGCGACCCGTCATGGAGCTCATGCCGTCGGCCCACGTCGACACCTTCCCCCGCGACAGCCTCCCGCCGCCCGACCGGTGGCCGGACCTGCCGTCCGGACCGGACGTCCCGCGCTACCCGGACCGGCTCAACTGCGGCGCGGAGCTCCTGGACGCGACCGCGGCGCGGCTGGGCCAGGACCGGCCGGCGCTGCGGGACAAGGCGGGCAGCGTCTGGTCGTACGGCGAACTGCGCGAGCGTGCGGACCGGTTCGCGCACACGCTCACCACCGACCTGGGCGTCGTCCCCGGCAACCGCGTGCTGCTGCGCGGCCCCACCACCCCGCTCCTCGCCGCCTGCTGGCTGGCGGTGATGAAGGCGGGGGCGGTCGCCGTGACCGTGCCCGACGCCCAACGGGCCCGCGAACTGGCCGACATCTGCCGCATCGCCCGCATACGGCACGCGCTGTGCGACGCGCGCTCCACCGGCGAGCTCGTCAAGGCGGCCGTGCCCGGGCTGCGGACGACGCCGTTCGGCGGCGGCTCGCCGGGCGATCTGCTGCGGCTGTCGGCAAAGAAACCACCATCGTACGCCGCGGTGGCGACCTCGGCGGACGACGTCGCGCTGATCGCGTTCACCTCGGGGACCACCGGACCACCCAAGGGCTGCCTGCACTTCCACCGGGACGTCCTGGCGATCGCCGACACCTTCTCTGCGCGGGTGCTGCGGCCCCGGCCGGACGACGTCTTCGGCGGCAGCCCGCCGCTCGGCTTCACGTTCGGCCTCGGCGGGCTGCTGGTCTTCCCGCTGCGGGCCGGCGCCTCGACCGTCCTCGCGAGCTGGTCGGGCGCCGGACAGCTGCTCGCGGACGTGCAACGGCAGCGCGTGTCCGTGCTGTTCACCGCCCCGACGGCGTACCGGGCGATGCTCGACCGGATCGGCTCGTACGACACGTCGTCCCTCCGCAGATGCGTCTCCGCGGGCGAACACCTGCCCGCCGCGCTCTGGCACGCCTGGCGGGCGGCCACCGGGCTGCCGTTGATCAACGGGATCGGTGCCACGGAGATGCTGCACATCTTTCTCGCCGCCGACGGCGAAACGTCCCGCCCGGGCACGACCGGACGCCCGGTGCCCGGCTTCGAGACGCGGATCGTCGACGACGCGGGCCGGCCGCTGCCCGACGGCACGCCCGGCCTGCTGGCGGTCCGCGGCCCGGTGGGCTGCCGCTACCTCGCCGACGAGCGGCAGACGACGTACGTCCGGAACGGCTGGAACCTCACCGGCGACCGCTACGTCCGGGACCCCGACGGCTGCCACACCTTCCTCGGCCGCGCCGACGACATGATCGTCTCGGGCGGGCACAACGTCGCGGGCCCCGAGGTCGAGGAGGCGCTGCTCCGCCACCCCGACGTCCTGGAGGCGGCCGTCACCGGGCGGCCGGACGAGCGGCGCGGCGAGGCCGTCGTCGCCCACGTGGTGCTCCGGGCCGGTGTCCCGCGCACCGGGCACACCGCCGACGACCTGCGGGAGTTCACCAAAAAGGAGATCGCCCCCTACAAGTGCCCTCGCGAGATCGTGTTCCTCGACGCGCTGCCGCGCACGCCCACCGGCAAACTCCAGCGGTTCCGGCTGCGTTCGGGAGCTTTACAGTTTCCCCGTGACTGACCACCAGCCGTCCCACACCCCCCGCTCGCTGATCGTCTCCTTCTACGGTGCGTACGGCCGCGGGGCCGCCGGGCGACCGGCCGGCCCGCTGCCGGTCGCGGCGCTGATCCGGCTGCTCGGCGCGGTGGGCGTGGACGCGCCCTCGGTGCGGTCGGCGGTCTCCCGGCTGAAGCGGCGCGGCCTGCTGACCTCCGGGCGGACGGCGGACGGCGCGGCGGGCTACGGACTGTCGGATGCGGCAAGGCAGTTGCTGGACGACGGCGACCGGCGGATCCTCGGCCGACCCGCCGCCCGCCCCGGCGACGGCTGGCTGCTGGCGGTCTTCTCCGTGCCGGAGGAGGAGCGGCACAAGCGGCACCTGCTGCGCTCGCGACTGTCCCGGCTGGGCTTCGGAACTGCGGCGCCGGGCGTCTGGATCGCCCCGGCCCATGTGTACGAGGAGACCCGGCACACGCTCGACCGGCTGGGCCTGGCCCCGTACGTCGACCTGTTCCGCGGCCGGCACCTCGGCTTCGAGCCGACCGCGGAGGCGGTGGCCCGTTGGTGGGACCTGGACGCGCTGGCCCGCCGACACCACGCGTTCCTGGAGGTGTACGAGCCGGTGCTGCGCCGCTGGGCGCGGCGGCGCCCGACACCGCCCGAGGAGGCGTACCGGGACTACCTGCCGGCGCTCGACTCCTGGCGCCGCCTGCCGTACGCCGACCCGGGCCTGCCGGCGGCCGTCCTGCCCGCGGGGTGGCCGGGGGTGCGGTCGGCGCGGGTGTTCACAGCGTTGCATCGGAGACTGCGGGACAGGGGTGGGGAGTTCGTGGCGGGGGTGTTGAGGGGGGAAGAGTGAGACGGGCGATGGGCGCCGGTTTACCTGTGGGGGCCAGGTTTTTCTATGGGTGCGGGTTTCTCTATGGGCGTCGGGTCTCTCTATGGGCGCCGGGTTTCTCTTTGGGCGCCTGGTCCCAAGGGGCGCGCCGGGCCGGACCGGTGTGCCCGAACAGGACGGGGCGCGCCAGGGAGACGGGCGCGCCGGCGGGGCGGGCGCGCCCAAGCCGGGCGGGTACGCGGGGCGGTTGGGCGTGTGCGGCGGGGCGGTCGGGCGTGCGCGGCGGTTGGGCGTGCGCCCGCGTACAGCGCGGCAGCCCATGCGCCTACCCCCTACACTCGCCGCCCGACCGGCGGCGGGCGGCTCCCCGCCCGGTACTGGACCGGCCAGCACACCCCCGGCCCGGCGTACCCCTGCTCGGCCGCCGCGTGCAGCGTCCAGTGCGGGTCGTAGAGGTGCGGCCGGCCGATCGCGCACAGGTCGGCGCGGCCGGCGAGGATCAGCGAGTTGACGTCGTCCCAGGAGGAGATGGCGCCGACGGCGATCACCGGGACGCCCGTCTCACTGCGTATGCGGTCCGCGAACGGCGTCTGGTACGACCGGCCGAACGCGGGCCGCTCGTCGGGGACGACCTGGCCCGTCGAGACGTCCACCGCGTCCGCGCCGTGGGTGGCGAAGGCACGGGCGACGGCGACCGCGTCGTCGGCGGTGGTGCCGCCGGGGGCCCAGTCGGTCGCGGAGATCCGGACGGTCATCGGGCGGTCGGCGGGCCAGACGGCGCGTACCGCGTCGAAGACCTCCAGGGGGTAGGCGAGCCGGCGCGGGAGGTCGCCGCCGTAGGCGTCGTCGCGGTGGTTGGTGAGGGGGGAGAGGAAGGAGGAGAGCAGATAGCCGTGGGCGCAGTGGAGTTCGAGCAGGTCGAAGCCGGCGCGGGCGGCGGAGGCGGCGGCGTCCGCGAACTGCTGCCGGATGACGCCCATTTCGGTCGTGCCGAGCCGCCGCGGCACCTGACTGACGCCCGGCCGGTACGGCAGCGGTGACGGGCCCGCCACCGGCCAGCCGCCCTCCGGCAGGGGGGCGTCGATGCCCTCCCACATCAGCCGCGTCGAGCCCTTGCGGCCGGAGTGGCCGAGTTGCACGCCGACGGCCGTGCCGGAGGCCGCGGTGTGCGCGAAGTCGGTGATCCGGCGCCAGGCGGCCTCGTGCTCGGGTGCGTAGAGGCCGGTGCAGCCGGGGGTGATGCGCCCTTCCGGGCTGACGCAGACCATCTCCGTCATCACCAGCCCCGCGCCGCCCAGGGCGCGCGCCCCGAGGTGGACGAGGTGGAAGTCGCCGGGTGTGCCGTCCGTGGCGGAGTACATGTCCATCGCGGAGACCACGACGCGGTTGCGCAGGGTCAGTCCGCGCAGGGTGAAGGGGGTGAACATGGGCGGGGTGTCGGGCGGAACGCCCGCCTCCGCCTCGACGGCGGCGACGAACGCCGGGTCGCGGAGCCGGAGGTTGTCGTGGGTGACGCGGCGGCTGCGGGTGAGGAGGTCGAAGGCGAAGCGGCGCGGCGTCCGGTCCCGGCGCCACTCCAGCTCCTCGAACCACTCCAGGCTCGCCCGGGCGGCGCGCTGGGTGGACTCGACGAGCGGGCGGCGCTCGGCCTCGTACGCCGCGAGGGCCGCCGGGACGTCTTCGGGGCCACCCGGCCCGGCGAGCCGTCCGGCGAGGGCCAAGGCGTCCTCGACGGCGAGCTTGGTGCCGGAGCCGATCGAGAAGTGGGCGGTGTGCGCGGCGTCGCCGAGCAGCACGGTACGGCCGTACGACCAGCGGGCGTTGACGACGGTGCGGAAGGCCGTCCACGTGGAGCGGTTGGAGCGCAGGGGGCGCCCGCCCAGCGCGTCGGCGAACAGGGCGGCGCACTCCCGGAGCGTCTCCCCCTCGGTGCGCCGGTCGAAGCCGGCCCGGCGCCAGACCTCCTCGCGCATCTCGACGATCACCGTGCTCGCGTCGGGCGCGTAGGGGTAGCCGTGCAGCTGCATCACGCCGTGCTCGGTCTCGGCGATCTCGAAGCGGAAGGCGTCGAAGG
Source organism: Streptomyces sp. CA-181903 (assembly GCF_050937075.1). Classification (NCBI taxonomy): domain Bacteria; kingdom Bacillati; phylum Actinomycetota; class Actinomycetes; order Kitasatosporales; family Streptomycetaceae; genus Streptomyces; species Streptomyces sp. CA-181903. The sequence goes on along the minus strand of NZ_JBNJLY010000001.1, from coordinate 5,804,035 downwards.
CGAAACCGGCGGAGAGCCAGATGTAGCGGCAGCGGTGGGTGGTGAGGGTGGGCCGGAAGTGGTCGGCGTGGGCGGTGCGGGTGGCGCTGTGGACCCCGTCGGCGGCGACGACGAGGTCGTGGTCGCGGGCGAGTTCGGCGGCGGGTGGCGCCTCCGTACGGAACCGCAGGTCGACGCCGAGGCCGCGGCAGCGCTCGTGGAGGATCCGCAGCAGCCGCCGGCGGCCGAGCGCGGCGAAGCCGTGGCCGCCGGAGCGCAGGGCGCGGCCCCGGTGGACGACGTCGATGGCCTCCCAGCGGACGAACGAGCGGCGCAGCGCGGCGTGGACGTCGGAGTCGGCGCTCTCGATGCCGCCGAGCGTCTCGTCGGAGAGGACGACACCGAAACCGAAGGTGTCGTCGGGGGCGTTGCGCTCCCAGAGGGTGATCTCGCGCCCGGGATCCTGACGTTTCAGCAGGGCGGCGGCGTAGAGCCCGCCGGGCCCGCCGCCGATGACCGCGACGCGCACGTCAGACGCCCCGCCAGCGCGGCGTCCGCTTGGCGGTGAACGCCGCGTGGAACTCGGCGTAGTCGGCGCTGTTCATCAGGAGCGCCTGGGTGGCGGCGTCGAGTTCGACGGCGGCGGAGAACGGCATGTCGAGCTCGGCGGTGAGCAGGGCCTTGGTCTGGGCGTGGGCGAGGGCGGGCCCGTCGGCCAGCCGGCGGGCCAGGGCGAGGGCCGCGTCGGCCGCCTCCCCCTCCGGCACCAACTGGCTGATCAGGCCGATGCGTTCGGCCTCGGCGGCGCGGACGGTGTCGCCCAGCACCAGCAACCGGGTGGCGTGGCCCAGGCCGACGACGCGCGGCAGCAGGTAGGCGGCGCCCATGTCGCCGCCGGACAGGCCGACCTTGGTGAAGAGGAAGGCGAACCGGGCCGTGGGGTCGGCGACGCGGAAGTCGGCGGCGAGGGCGAGCACCGCCCCGGCACCGGCGGCGACGCCGTGCAGGGCCGCGACGACGGGGAATGGGCACTCGCGCAGGGCCCGGACGACCTGCCCGGTCATGCGGTTGAAGTCGAGGAGCCGGCGGGTGTCCATGGCGAGGGTGGCGCCGATGATGGCGTCCACGTCCCCGCCGGAGCAGAACCCGCGCCCTTCGCCGCCGAGGACCAGGGCCCGTACCGAGCCGTCCCGGGCGAGTTCGGGGAGCAGGTCGCGCAGGTCCGCGTAGGCGCCGAAGGTGAGGGCGTTGAGCTTGTCCGGCCGGGCGAGGGTGACGGTGGCGACGCCGGAGTCCACGGTCAGACGCAGGTGCCGCCATGCGTCGGTCGTGGCCGCCGAGCCGGTGAAGGGGTTCGCCGGGTTCGTGGGATGTGACGTGTCCGGCGGGGGCGGCGTGTTCGGTGGGTGCGGCGTGTTCGGCGGGTGCGACGGGCTCATGTGCGACGGGCTCATCGGGCGCGGCCTCCTTCAGCCGGGTGGGCTGGTGCCTGCCCGGCGAAGTTATCACCGATGTGTGACTGTCGTCACGAGTGCGCGATGGGCACCGCGGCCTCTCCGGGCGCCTCGGACTCCTCGGGACGGGCCAGGCAGGCCACGAGGAGCGCCTTGATGGTGTGCATCCGGTTCTCCGCCTGGTCCCAGACGACGGAGTGGACGGACTCGAAGACCTCGTCGGTCACTTCGAGGGAGGTGAGGCCGTGCCGTTCGTGGATCTCCCGGGCGACCGAGGTGCCCAGGTCGTGGAAGGCGGGCAGGCAGTGGAGGAACTTCACGGCCGCGTTCCCGGTGGCCCGGAGGACGTCCATGGTGACGGCGTAGGGGGCGAGCAGCGCGATCCGCGCGTCCCACACCTCGCGCGGCTCGCCCATCGAGACCCAGACGTCGGTGGCGACGAAGTCGGCGCCCGCCACGCCCTCGGCGACGTCCTGGGTGAGCGTGACGCGGGCGCCGCTCCAGCGCGCGAGCCGCCGCGCCTGCTCGACGATCTCCGGGTCGGGCCAGAGCTCCTCGGGGGCCACGATGCGGACGTCCATGCCGAGCAGGGCGCCGGTGACGAGGTAGGAGTTGCCCATGTTGTAGCGGGCGTCGCCGAGGTAGGCGAGGGCCACGTGCTCCAGGGGCTTGGCGGTGTGCTCGGAGACGGTGAGGATGTCGGCGAGCATCTGGGTGGGGTGCCACATGTCGGTGAGGCCGTTGAAGACCGGCACCCCGGCGTACGCGGCGAGCTCCTCCAGCGTCTCCTGGGCGTGCCCGCGGTACTGGATGGCGTCGTACATCCGGCCGAGGACCCGGGCGGTGTCCTTGGCGGACTCCTTGTGGCCGAGCTGGGAGCCGGAGGGGTCCAGGTAGGTGGTGCGGGCGCCCTGGTCGGCGGCGGCGACCTCGAAGGCGCAGCGGGTGCGGGTGGAGGTCTTCTCGAAGACCAGCGCGATGTTGCGCCCGGTCAGCCGGGGCACCTCGGTGCCGGCCCGCTTGGCCGCCTTCAGTTCGGCGGCCAGCTCGACGAGGGCGTGGAACTCCTCGGGGCTGAGATCCGTCTCCTTGAGCAGGCCGCGGCCCGCGAGGTCTGTGGCCATGAGGGCTCCCTGAATGCCGTCCGTGCGCTCCGAGTGCGGCGCGTTGCCGGCGCCTCCGCGCTGGAATCATATGCGCTTGATCGCAATATTATGCACTCATCGTCTCATGAGCATCCACCGGCCCTCCAGCCCCACTACCCACTCCGGCGGGACGGGACTCGCACACCGTGCGCTAGGCGACGGGATCCCGCTCCACCGGGCAGCTCATACAGCGCGGCCCGCCCCTACCCCGGCCCAGCTCGCTGCCGGGGATGGTGATGACCTCGATCCCATGCTTGCGCAGGAAGGTGTTGGTCGTCGCGTTGCGTTCGTACGCCACGACCACGCCCGGCTCTATCGCCAGCACGTTGCACCCGTCGTCCCACTGCTCCCGTTCCGCCGCGTGGACGTCCTGCGTCGCGGTGAGCACCCGGATCGAGTCCAGCCCCAGGGCGGCGGCGATGGCCCGGTGCATATGGCCCGGCGGGTGGTCGGTGACCTTCAGCTCCCGCTCGCCCACCCCGGGCTCGATGGTGTACGAGCGGAGCATGCCCAGCCCGGCGTACTGGGTGAAGGTGTCGCCGTCGACCATGGTCATCACCGTGTCCAGGTGCATCACGGCCCGGCGCTTGGGCATGTCCAGCGCCACGATCGTCCGGGCGGAACCGGTGGCGAACAGCCGGTGGGCCAGCATCTCCACGGCCTGCGGGGTGGTCCGTTCGCTCATCCCGATCAGCACCGCGCCCCGCCCGATGACCAGCACGTCCCCGCCCTCGATGGTCGACGGATAGGCGGCCTGGCCCTCCGACCAGACGTGGAAGTCGTCCGCCGCGAACATCGGGTGGTGCCGGTAGACCGCCTCGTAGTGCACGGTCTCGTGCCAACGGGCGGGCCAGCGCATGGCGTTGATGCACACGCCGTCGTAGATCCAGGCGGAGGTGTCGCGGGTGAAGAGGTGGTTGGGCAGCGGGTTGATCAGGAAGCCGTCGAGGTCCATCACGTGGAAGCGGACGGAGACGGGCTCGGCGTGCCTCTCCAGGAACTCCCGCTTGGTCATCCCGCCGACGAGCCAGGACGCCAGCTCGGGGGCGGGCATCCGCTCGAAGGCCGCGCGCAACGGGCCGGTCGCCAGCGGGCCGTACTCCTTCTCGTCGAAGACCCGGTCCAGGACGAGCGTGCGCGCGGCGGGCACCCGCAGGCTCTCCTCCAGCAGGTCCCGGAAGAGGTGCACCTCGACGCCGCGCTCGCGCAGCACGTCGGCGAAGCCGTCGTGCTCGGCGCGTGCGCGGCGGACCCAGAGCACGTCGTCGAAGAGGAGGGCGTCCTTGTTGGACGGGGTGAGCCGCTTCAGCTCCAGGTCCGGGCGGTGCAGGATGACCCGCCGCAGCCGCCCGGCCTCGGAATCGACATGAAATCCCATCCCTCCATCCTCACCTGATTCAGGCGAGATCACCCCGAGTGGCGCGGCGGAACGTCGGATGGGCGGCTCGGACGCGCGGTGTGGGGCCTCAGGCGCGCGGTGTGGGGCCTCAGGCGCGCGGTGGGGCCTCAGGCGCGCATCGTGGCGGCGGGGGGCTCGCGGCGCGGGAGCGTCAGGCACGGGCCTCACGGCGCGGGAGGGTCAGACACGCGCCTCACGGCTGGGCAGGATCAGGCACGCGCCTCACGGCGGGGGAGCGTCAGGCACGCGCCTCACGGCGCGGGAGCGTCAGGCACGCGACGAGGGCGAGCCCGGCGGTCGCCGCCGCGAAGACCCATCCCGCGCGGAGGGCGCCCAGCCCGAGGCGGTGGGCGCCGCCGCCCAGGGCGACGAGCACGGCCACCCCGAGGGCCGTGGCGCCCTGTCGGGACACCATGAGGACCCCCGACCCCAGGGATATCCGGTGCTCCGGCAGCCGCCCGGCCGCCGCGAACATCACCGACTGGCAGAGCGCCGTGCCGACGCCCGCGAGGACGAGCCCGGGCAGGAGCGTTCCGGCGTAACCCGGGTCTGCGGCGTTCACGCTGGTCAGCCACCACAGCGGGGCGGCCGTGAAGCAGACCGCGCCCAGGGTGGCGGCTCCCCGCTCCCCGAGCGCCCGGACGATGCGGCCGGCCAGGGAGGAGACCACGAGCACCGTGCACGGCCAGGGCGCGAGAGCGAGTCCGGAGCGCCGCACCGACCAGCTCCAGACGTCGGAGCAGAGCACGGAGGCGGCGAGCAGCATGGCCGAGTAAGCGAGGAAGTAACCGAACAGCCCGAGGGCGGCGGCCGTGAAGCCCCGGGTGCGGAACAGCGCCGGATCGACGACCGGCTCCGGGACGCGCCGCACGTGCCGGACGCCGAGCCCGGTCGCGACGATCCCGGCGGCGAGCACGCCGAGGGTGGCGGGCGACGTACGGCCCCAGTCGCCGGCCTCGACGACGGCGGTGGTCAGGGCGCCGACCGCGACGAACACCAGCGCCGTCCCCGGCGGATCCCAGCTCTGCCGGCCGGCCGGAGCGGGTCGGGGCAGCAGACGGACACCCGCCACCAGTGCGGCCAGGACGACCGGGACGTTGATGAGGAACACCCACCGCCAGTCGGACGCCGCGAGCAGCCCGCCGAGCACCGGTCCGGCGCTGGCCGCCACGGCGCTGATGGCCGTCCAGACGCCGACGGCCGTGGCGCGTTCGGCGGCGGGGAACGCGGGCAGCGCGAGGGAGAGGGAGGTGGGGACGAGCACGGCCGCGCCGATGCCCTGCACGACCCGGGCGGCGACCAGCCAGCCGAGCCCCGGCGCGACTCCGCAGCCGACGGAGGCCAGTCCGAACACGCTGAGGCCGAGGAGGAACGACCGCCGCCGGCCGACGACGTCGGCCAGCCGCCCGGCCGGGATCAGCAGTGCCGCGAGCACGATGGTGTACGCGTTGAGCACCCACGAGAGCCCGGCCGCCGAGGCAGCGGAGAAGTCCTCGCCGATCACCGGGAAGGCGATGTTGATCGCGGAGACGTCGAGCACGGCGAGGAACTGGGCGGCCGACGCGACGGCGAGAACCAGCCAGCGGCGGGCACCGGCTGGGACGGGGCGGGGTGAGGGGTGGACTGCGGGGCGGGCTGCGGGATGGGGTGCGGACGGCGGGTCGAGCGACTTCACGTGCTCCGGCAGGGACTTCATGCACCCCAGCATCGGAGGGACGGCACACCACCACGAGTGGCAGCAACGACAACGCCCGGTACATTACTGCCATGCCCTCGATCGCCGTGGCAGCCACTGATGGCATGCCGTTCTTCGAATTGGCCATCCCCTGCCATGTGTTCGGGACCGACATCTTCGGCAGCGGCGGCTCGCTCAGTTCCGGCATGGACGATTCCAGCATGGATGGCCCCGACATGGGCGGTTCCGACATAGATGGTCCCGACATCGACGAGGCCGGGTGGAACCGCCACGTCGCTCCCGACGGCTGGTACGACCTGCGCGTCTGCGCCATCGGTACGGCGGAGGGCGACGCGCGCGCCCGCTCGTGGTTCCGCGCGCGGACCCCGCACGGCGTCGACGATCTCGTCACCGCGGACACGGTCCTCGTCCCGGCCTCCGCCGACGTCCACGCCGACCCACCGGGGGAGTTGGTGGAGGCCCTGCGCGAGGCGCACCGGCGGGGCGCGCGGGTGGTGTCCCTGTGCTCGGGCGCGTTCACGCTCGCGGCCACGGGACTGCTGGACGGCCGGACGGCGACGACGCACTGGGGGTACGCGCGGCTGCTCGGCGAGCGCTACCCGGCGGTGCGGGTGGACCCGTCCGTGCTCTACGTCGACCACGGCGACGTCATCACCGGCGCGGGGGCGACCGCGAGCATCGATGTCTGCCTGCACCTGGTGCGCCAGGACTTCGGCGTCGAGGCCGCGAACACGGTGGCCCGCCGGCTGGTCGCGCCCGCCCACCGGCCGGGCGGGCAGGCGCAGTTCATCCGGGCGCCACTGCCCGAGCGCACCGACGACTCCCTGGCACCCCTCCTCCACTGGGCCGTGCAGCGGCTCGCCGAACCCCTGACCGTCGCCGACCTCGCCCGCCAGGCGCACACCAGCCCCCGCACCCTCATCCGCCGCTTCCACGCGGCGACCGGGACGACACCCATGCAGTGGCTCCAGGCCCAGCGCATAACCCGGGCACGGGAGTTGCTGGAGGCGAGCGACGCGTCGGTGGACCGCGTGGCCGAACTCTGCGGCCTGGGCACCGCAGCCAACCTCCGGCGCCGCTTCACCAAGGCGGTCGGCGTGCCCCCGAACGACTACCGCAGGACGTTCCGGGCCCGGCGGGCGGCGTAGAACGGGCGCCTCCCCTTGCTAGGGCACCATTCAGCCCGCCCGGCGTTTGAGGACAGCGCGCGCAGCGCGCTTAGGGGTCTGGGGCGCAGCCCCAGGAATCGGCGAAGGGGTGGGGCCGGGGCAACCCACCCCGGCCGAACCCCGCCCGTCGCCTCACAGCCGCGGGTCGACCGGCTCCGACTCCAGAGCCAGCACCGCGAACACCGCCTCGTGCACCCGCCACAGCGGCTCCCCGTCGGCCAGCCGGTCCAGGGCCTCCAGGCCCAGCGCGTACTCGCGGAGCGCCAGCGACCGCTTGTGGCCGAGGTGGCGGCTGCGGAGGCGGGCGAGGTTGTCCGGGCGGGTGTACTCGGGGCCGTAGATGATCCGCAGGTACTCCCGGCCCCGGCACTTGACGCCCGGCTGGACGAGGCCGCCGTCCTCCTTGCGGAGGTACGCCTGAAGGGGCTTGACCACCATGCCCTCGCCGCCGTCGGCCGTGAGGTCCAGCCACCACCGGACGCCGGCGGCCACGGACGCCTCGTCCTCCGTGTCGACGACGAGCCGGCGCGTGGGGGTGAGGACGCGGTTCACCCACGGGCCGCGGTAACCACAGGGCTGGTTGTTGAGCGCGGCGCCGGTCTCCTCGGCCTCGATCATCCGGTCGATCATGCCCAGTTGCCCGTCGTGCGGCAGCCGGGCGAGGGACCGGCCCTCGGCGGCGAGTATCTGGAACGGCGCCAGCCGTATGCCGTCGAGCCCGTCCGTCCGCCGGGTGCCGGCGGGACGCGGCAGTTCGTCGGGGGACGGCTCGCCGGGCCAACCGCGCGTCGTGTCGCCGACGGGCCAGCAGTACCGTCCGTACGCCTCCGTGAACGCCGTGGCGTCCGCCGCGCGTTCCCGCTGGTGTCCGAGCAGGCCGTCGACGTCCACGCCGCGGGCCGCCGCGCTCTCCAGCGCGGCCAGCGCCGCGGGGAAGACGGCGCGGGAGGCGGCGCCCACGGCCGCGTACTGGTTGCGGAGCAGTCCGCCCGCCTTCAGGGACCAGGGCATCAGCTCGGCGTCCAGCAGCAGCCAGTCCGTACCCAGCTCCTGCCACAGCCCGGCGCCTTCGGCGCTCCGCGCCACGCGGGTCAGCAGCCGGCGCGCGGTCTCCCGGTCGTCGAAGAACGGCCGCCCGGTGCGGGTGACGATCGCCCCCGGGACGCCTTCCGGCGTGTGGAACCGCTCGCGGGCCGTCGCCGCGTCCCGGCAGACCAGGACCACGGCCCGCGACCCCATGTGCTTCTCCTGGCAGACGACCTGACGGACGCCTTCCGCGCGATAGGCGGCGAACGCCTCGGCCGGGTGCTCCAGGTAGCCGTCCTCGCGGGAGGTGGCGCAGGGCGCCATCGTCGGCGGCAGGTAGAACAGTTGGCGCGGGTCCGCGGCGAAGCGGCTCATCACCTCCAGCGCGGCGGCGGCGTTCTCCTCCTTCACGGCGAGCCGGCCCATGTGCCGGGTCTCGACCACGCGGCGCCCGGTGACGTCGGCGAGGTCGAGGGGCCGGCCGTCGGTGCCGCCCGGCGCGTCCTGGGCCAGCGGCCTGGCCGGCTCGTACCAGACCCGTTCGGCGGGCACGTCCACCAGCTCGCGCTCGGGCCAGCGCAGCGCGGTCAGCTTCCCGCCGAAGACGGCCCCGGTGTCGAGGCAGATGGTGTTGTTGAGCCACGTGGCACTGGGGGTGGGGGTGTGGCCGTAGACGACGGCGGCCCGGCCGCGGTAGTCCTCGGCCCAGGGGTAGCGCACGGGCAGGCCGAACTCGTCGGTCTCCCCCGTCGTGTCGCCGTACAGCGCGTGCGAGCGGACGCGGCCGGAGGTGCGGCCGTGGTACTTCTCGGGCAGTCCGGCGTGGCAGACGACGAGCGCCCCGCCGTCCAGCACGTAGTGGCTGACCAGCGACCGGATGAAGGCGTGGGCGCGCTCCCGGAACTCCGGTTCCTCCCGTTCCAGTTGCTCGATCGTCTCCGCCAGGCCGTGGGTGTGCCGGACGGTGCGGCCGGACAGGTGGCGGCCGAGCTTGTTCTCGTGGTTGCCCGGGACGCACAGGGCGTGCCCGGCCTCGACCATGCCCATCGCCAGGCGCAGCACGCCGGGGCTGTCCGGGCCGCGGTCGACCAGGTCGCCGACGAACACGGCGGTGCGCCCCGCCGGGTGCACGGCGTCCACCGGCCGGCCCCGGTCGTCGCGCTCGACGCGGTAGCCGAGCCGGACGAGCAGACTCTCCAACTCCGCGCGGCAGCCGTGCACATCGCCGATGATGTCGAAGGGGCCGGTGAGGTGGCGCAGGTCGTTGAAGCGGCGCTCCCGGACGATCTCGGCGGCCTCGACCTGCTCCGTGCCGCGCAGGACGTGCACCTTGCGGAACCCCTCGCGCTCCAGGTGGCGGAGGGAGCGGCGGAGCTCGCGCTGGTGGCGCTGGATGACGCGGCGCGGGAGCACGGCACGGTCCGGACGGGAGGCGTTGCGCGCGGCGCAGACCTCCTCGGGGACGTCGAGGACGATCGCGACGGGCAGCACGTCGTGCTCGCGGGCGAGCCGGACCAGGTGCTTGCGTGCTTCCGGCTGGACGTTGGTGGCGTCCACCACGGTGAGCCGCCCGGCGGCGAGCCGTTTGCCGGCGATGTAGTGCAGGACGTCGAAGGCGTCGGCGGTCGCCGCCTGGTCGTTGGTGTCGTCGCTGACCAGCCCCCGGCACGTGTCGGAGGAGAGCGTCTCGGTGGGCGCGAAGTGCCGGGCGGCGAAGGTGGACTTGCCGGAGCCGGTGGCGCCGACGAGGGCCACGAGGGAAAGGTCGGGCACGGCGAGGGTGCGCACCTCCGCGTCCGGTGCGCTGTGCGGGGTGACGGTGGTGCTCATGCGGCCTTCGGCTCCTTCGGGGTCGTGTCGGGACCGGTGGGGGTTTCGTCAGGGTTCGGGTCACCGGACGCGTCGCGCCGGAAGACCGCCATCTGGGTCGGCGGCCCGACCTCGGGGTCGTCGGGGCCCACGGGATGGAACTCCGCCCGGTAGCCGTACCGCCGGGCCACCGCGCCGGCCCAGCCGCGGAACTCCTCGCGCGTCCACTCGAAGCGGTGGTCCGCGTGCCGGACGTGCCCGGCGGGCAGGGACTCCCAGCGGACGTTGTACTCCACGTTCGGGGTGGTGACGACGACGGTTCCGGGGCGCGCGGACCCGAACACCGCGTGCTCCAGCGCCGGCAGCCGCACCGGGTCGACGTGCTCGACGACCTCGCTGAGGACGGCGGCGTCGTAACCGGCCAGACGCCGGTCGGTGTAGGCGAGCGAACCCTGGAAGAGGCGCACCCGCGCGGCCTGCCGCTCGTGCATCCGGTCCAGGCGCAGCCTCCGCGACGCCTCCCGCAGCGCGCGCATCGACACGTCGACGCCCACGACCTCCGTGAACCGGGTGTCCTTGAGCAGCTCTCCCACCAACTGCCCCTGTCCGCATCCCAGGTCGAGCACCCGGGCGGCACCGGCGGTGCGCAGGGCGCCGATGATGGCCTCGCGGCGCCGGACGGCCAGCGGCACCGGTTTCTCCTCGGTGTCCACCGTCTCGTCCACAGCGTTGTCGAGCTCCTCGGGCTCCGCGCCCTCGGCCTCGGCGAGCCGGGCCAGGGCGAGCCGTTCGAGGGCGTCCCTGGCGAGGGAGCGGCGGCGGGCGAGGAACCGGTCGGCTATCAGCCGCCGCTCGGGGTGGCCGGCCAGCCACCCCTCGCCGGAGCGGAGCAGTTTGTCCACCTCGTCCGGGGCGACCCAGTAGTGCTTGGCGTCATCCAGCACCGGCAGCAGCACATAGAGCTGCCGCAGCGCGTCGGCGAGCGGCTGCTCGCCCTCCAGCACCAGCGCGACGTACCGGGAGTCGCCCCACTCCGGGAACCGTTCGTCCAGCGGCAGCGGCCGTGCCGTCACCGTCCAGCCGAGCGGCGCGAAGAGGCGTTCCACCAGCCCGGCACCGCCGCGCGCGGGCACCACGGGCAGCTCGATCCGCAAAGGCCAACGCCGGTCGACCAGTTCGGGCCGCGCGGCGCACTTCCCCTTCATCGCGCTGGAGAAGACGCCGCCCAGCGCCACGGCCAGCAGGGAGGACGCGGCGTAGGGCCGGTCGTTGACGTACTGCGCCAGCGCCGCGTCGGGCGCACCGCCGCGCCCCTTGCCGCCGCCCCGCCGCACGAGCGCCACGGAGTCCACCTCCAGCAGCAGCGCCGCCGTGCAGCGCTCCGCCGTCGCCTCCGGGTAGAAGACGTGCGCGGTGCCGTGGGAGGTCGAGAACCGCTGCGCCCGCCCGGGATGCTTGTGCAGCAGGAAACCCAGGTCGGTCGCGGGAACGTCGTCATGGCCGGTCGTACTGATGGTGAGGAACACGCGTCCGAGTATCGCCGCAGGTCCGCCCTCTTCCCCACCCGTTTTCCGACCCCACCCGCTCGCCGGCCTGCGCCCGCCTTCCGCCGACGGCCCCTCAGTCCCGCCCCTCCATCCGGGCGGCCAGCTCCGCGATCCGCCCCGGCCCGACGCGGCAGCAGCCACCGACGAGCCGCGCCCCCGCGGCCACCCAGGCGTCCACCCACCCGGCGTCGAAGGCGGGCCGCCCCCGCCACCGCCGTGCCTCGTCATCCCATCCCTCCCCGCTGTTCGGATACACCACGACCGGTTTCCCGGTCACTCGCGCCGCGACCCGCACGGCGTCCTCCACCTCGCCCGGGTCGCAGCAGTTGACGCCCACGGCGACGACCTGGTCGTTCCCCGCGGCGAGCGCGAACGCCTCCGCCAGCGGCTGCCCGGCCCGGGTCCGCCCGCCGGCGCAGCTGTACGACAGCCAGACCGGCACCCCGCACCCGCGCACGGCCCGCAGCAGCGCCCGCCCCTCGTCGGCGTCCGGCACCGTCTCCAGCGCCAGGACGTCCGGCCCGGCCGCGGCCAGCACCTCGATCCGCGGCCGGTGGAAGCGCTCCAGCTCCGCCACCCCCAGCCCGTACCGCCCCCGGTACTCGCTGCCGTCCGCGAGCATCGCCCCGTACGGTCCGACGGACGCGGCGACCCACACCTCCCGCTCCCCCTCGGCCGCCGCCCGCCGCGCCAGTGCGACGCCGCGCCGCAGCAGCCCGGCGGCCTCCTCCCGGCCGACGCCCCGCCGGGCGAACCCTTCGAAGGTGGCCTGGTAGCTCGCGGTGATGAGCACCCGCGCGCCCGCCCGCACATAGGCCGTGTGCGCCCGCTCGATCTGCTCCGGCCCGTCCGCCAGCAGCCGGGCCGACCAGAGCGCGTCGGACAGGTCGCAGCCCTGAGCCTGCAGTTGGTTGGACAGCCCGCCGTCGAGAACGAGCGGCCCGCGCGCGAGCGCTGCGGCGAGCGGTGTGCGGGGTGGGGTCATCGCGTACGGTCCTCGTTCTCCGGGCCTTTGGGTGCTCCGGGCGCTTCCGGTGCCCGAATCTCCAGCGCTCCGGGCCTGCGGCACCCCGGATCTTCAGCGCCCGGGCTCTCAGCGCTCCGGGTGCTGCCGGAGTTGCGCCCGTCTCTCCTCCTTCCGGTCTCAGCCCAGCTGCGCCTGCACCTCGGCGGAGATCAGCTCCAGGTGGTCGAGGTCGTCCAGGTCCAGGATCTGGAGGTAGACCCGGGACGCTCCGATCTCCGCGTACCGGCCGATCTTGTCGACCACCTCGGCCGGAGAGCCTGCCAGGCCGTTGGCCTTGAGCTCGTCGACCTCCCGCCCGATGGCCGCCGCCCGCCGCGCCACCTCGGCGTCATCCTTGCCCACGCACGCCACCAGGGCGTTGGAGTACACCAGGTCGTCCGGCTCGCGTCCCGCCTCCTCCGCGGCCGCCCGCACCCGTCCGAACTGCCGCTCGCTGTCCGTCACGGACGCGAAGGGCACGTTGAACTCGTCGGCGTAGCGGGCGGCGAGCCGCGGCGTCCGGGACGCCCCGAGGCCACCGATCAGCACCGGCACCTTGGGCTGGGCGGGCTTGGGCAGGGCCGGCGAGTCGGCCAACCGGTAGTACTTACCGTCGAAGTCGAACGTCGCGCCCACCTCCGTTCCCCACAGTCCCGTGACGATCGCGAGCTGCTCCTCCAGGCGCCCGAACTTCTCCTTGGGGAAGGGAATGCCGTACGCCGTGTGCTCCGCCTCGTACCAGCCCGCGCCCAGCCCCAGCTCGACGCGGCCGCCCGACATCCGGTCGACCTGCGCCACCTGGATGGCCAGCACGCCCGGCAGCCGGAAGGTGCCCGCTGTCATGAGCGTCCCGAGCCGGATCCGCCGGGTCTCCCGGGCCAGCCCGGCCAGGGTGATCCAGGCGTCGGTGGGTCCGGGCAGCCCGTCGGAGGAGCCCATGGCCAGATAGTGGTCGGAGCGGAAGAAGGCGTCGAAGCCGAGGTCCTCGGTGGCCTTGGCGACGGTGAGGAGGGTGTCGTAGCTCGCCCCCTGCTGGGGCTCGGTGAAGATGCGCAGGTCCATACCGTCCATCCTGCACCTTCGAACACAGGTCAACGCACCGCCCCCGCGTCGCCGCACCAGCCCCTCCCGGGTGAATCTCCCCCGGTGACACCGGTCGTCCGGGCACCGGCCAGTGTCCGGCCCGCATGGTGATCGTTGGCTTCGGCGGAGCCGGACCGCCCGGCCCGCGCACCGGTTTTCCCCACCGGAGGCGACGTCCGCGACACCGCTCCTCCACCCGGGAGGAGCCCAGGGCCGAGGAGGCCGTATGCACCAGGAAGCCGTGCCCGCCGAGGCGGTGCCCCCACAAGCCGCCGCCCCACGCCAGGACCCGCCCAAGGGCCTGCTGCAACAGATGGAGGAGCTGATGGCGGCGCTGAACGCCGATCTGTCGCGGCTCGACGCCGACCTGCAGTCCTCGGCCGAGAAGCCCGCGACCTCCCGCGAGGACACCGCCGACGGCTGATCCCCCGCGCCCCGTCCCGTATCCCCGGCCGCGCCCCGGCCGGACTCCCGCGCCGTACCTCATGCGGCGCCCCCTCTCTCCCGCAGGGCGAGCCGTCTCAGCAGCCCGCCCACCCGGTCCCCGGTCTCGTCGGCCGCGTCTATCGCCTCGATGCACTGCCAGTAGAGGCCGTCCTCCTCGCAGGCACAGGCCACGCCGACCAGGGCGATACCCACGTCACCGAGGAGCGCGGCGAGGCCCGTCAGCACCCGCCAGGGGTCGCGGACGGCCGAGAGCCGCGCCGCGCGTAAGCCTCCGGAGCGCAGGGCGACCTGCCGCAGCGCCCCGGAGGCCCGGCCGCCGGCCTCACACAGCCCGCACGCCGCGGCCCGCGCCTCGAAGGGACCGTGTGCGGCCAGATGACCACCCACAGCCTGGGCCAAGGCTTGGGTCTGCCATGCCTCGGCGACGATGTCCTGCATCGTCCTGGCTTCGGCCAGGGCGAGCCGGGTGGCCTCGATCAACCGCAGTGCGTCCATTGCCGGTCCCCCAGTTTCCGCCTGTGCGCTCTCACTACCCAGAGTGATGAGTAACCGCCGGAAAAGCCAGGGGAATTCAGAAATCTGTGGATACCAAATCGGCTGTGGACAACTCAATCACTCCGGAGAGTGACGATTCGGCGAACCCTGACGGATGTTCGACCGCTCCCCCGCTACCGGAAACCGCCGCTCGTTCCTTTCGATCTTGGCGGACAGCGCGGCCAGGGCGTCGACCCCCAACACGTCGCAGAACTGCAAGAGGTAGGCGAGCACGTCCGCGACCTCGTCTTTCACCCGCTCCGCCGTTTCCGGGTCCGCCATCACGCGCGCGGACTCCTCGGGCGTCAGCCACTGGAAGATCTCCAGGAGTTCGGACGCCTCGACGCTGAGCGCCGCCGCGAGGTTCTTGGGGGTGTGGAAGGGCTGCCAGTCGCGCGCGGCGGCGAAGTCCGCCAGCCGGCGCCGCAGGGCGTCGAGGTCCCGGTCGGAGTCGTAGTGCTCGGTCATGCCCCCAGGTCTACCATCGAGACTCCCGACAGCCCCGACGCCACCTCTGCCATCTCCCGCCCCACCGTGCCCACCAGCCTGATATGCCCCCGCTCACACATGCGCGCCGCGAGTTCCACCAACTCCCTGGACTGACAGGGATCGAGGCACCGATCCAGACCGTCCGCCAGCACGGTGAGCGTCTGCAGGGCGGACAGCACCTCGGCGGCCGGCTCCACCGCAAGCACGTCGGGTCCCGTCAGCAACACCAAGCACAGGGCCAGGTAGCGCAGTTCGCCGTCCCCGAGCCGTTCGAGCGCGGTCGCGGCCTCCGCGCCCCGCGCCAGGACGGCCCGGACGAAGCCGCCGTCCAGCCTCCGCGCCTCCACCCCCTCGACCCGGCCGCGGCAGCCCGCGTCCGCCGCCTTCACCAGGGCCGCGTGCCGGATCGAGCACTCGCTCGCGGTACGGCCCAGCACGGCGGCAACGTTGTCACAGGCGCTCCGCAGTAAGCCGTCCCGAGCGGCGACGGGCATCCGCATCAACTCGGGCCGGGGGTCGCAGGGGAAGACGGAGCGCAGGGCGACGACGGCCTGCTCCGCCGCTTCGAGCACCAGCCGCTGCCCCGCCGTCTTGCCCGCCACCCGCAGCGGCAGCAGCGAGGTACCCAGCCGGTCGCCCGGCAGGGGCGCCCGGGTGACCGGGACCGCGCCGGCCGTGTGCCACGCCGCCTCCACCGTCGGCAGCCCGGGGTCGCGCAGCGCCGTGGTCAGCAGCGTCCGTCCGGCACCCGTCAGGCGTTCGCCGACCACCCGGACCTCCGGTTCCGCCTGGACGGCCAGGTCCAGCCGGACCGGGCCGACGGGTCCGTCGACCGTGCAGCCGATCCGGAACCCCCGCCTCCCCTGCGCGTCCGGGCGCGCCCGGTGCGGCACGCAGGCCGGGGCCCCGCCCGCCACCGGCGCCAGGGCCTCGGCCAGCCCGTCACCGCCTGCGAGCCGGGCCAGCACCTCGTACGCCTGGAGCACGCTGGACTTCCCGCTGCCGCTGGCGCCCCGGAAGAGGGTCAGCGGAGCCAGCGCGAAGGTGGCGTTGCGGTGCGACTTGAAGGCGGAGAGCCGCAGTTCGGTGACGGCGGGGCGCCGGGGCCGCTGTTCGGCGGCGGACCCGGTGCCGCGCGCGTCCCGCGTCTCGGCGACCGGGCCGTGGGATGCGACGGACATGCCCGGACCGTATGGCGCGGTGGATCAGCCAAACCGTTTCAGCCTGTCGTTCTTCCTACGATCGGAGTACGTCGAGGCGACCTCCGTACCTTCCGGCGCCAGCAGGAAGACATTGGTGTCGACCCGGTGCATGCCGCTACCCAGCCCGAACACGACGCCGCTGGAGAAGTCCAGGATTCGCTTGGCGACGTCGGTGTCCGCGCTGGTGAGGTCGAGGAGCACCGGCGTGCCGTTGATCAAGTGCTCCGCCACCTCGCGGGCGTCCGCGAAGATCTGCACCCGGAGGACCACGAGCCTCCGCTGGTTCGGTTCCGTCTCCGGCTCCTCCTCGGGGAGCGACCGGTGGTTGGACCAGGACGGCCAGGTGTGATGACCGCGCAAGGGCACGACCTCGGCCAGCCCCTCCCACTGCTCGTCGGTGGCCTCTGACCTGTTCACCGGATCACCCCTCCGGGGAACGCGCTCGTTATGTACATCCGGCGATTCTAGGGAAAAGGGCGCCTCCATTCGGCCCAATGACACGCGTGGCGCCTCGCCGGGCGCTACGAGTCCTGTCCCGTGGGCCCCGGCGGACGCCTGCCGCCCCTCAATTCACTCCGAGCAACCGGAGTGACGCGGTCGTGGCCGCTGCCGCCATCACGACGATCAGGAACGAGACCTTCCGGAGCGCGAGCACCGCGCCGACGAGGACGCCGGCGGGGCGCGCCCGGCCCGCGCAGCCGGGGGCGCGCGCGGTGTGGGATGCGCGTGGCCTGTGGGGCGCGCATGGCCTGTGGGGCGGTCTGCGCGGGTGCCGCGCCGCGTACGGGCGCCGTGCTCCGGGCCGGCCACGGCACCCTCCACAACGCAGCCAGCAGCCCCATGAGCGCCAGCAGCACCGGCACACCGTCCGGCAAGAAGGGCACATCGGCCAACGCTAACGCGGCGCCGACCGACGCGGCCCGTCGGGGGCCGGCTTCGCGCGGCGCGGGGAGCACCAGGGCCAGCAGGACCACGGGTTCGGCGGCGTCGAGCCCCAGGGTGCTGGCGTCGCCCACCGTCCGGCCGGCCAGTGCGCCGAGAAGGGTGCCCGCGTTCTGCCAGGCCCTGGAGGCCGGCGCGGTCATCGTCGTGGCCTTGGAGCACACCTGACGGGATGGAAGGTCCGACCCTCTCACCCGATGGAGGGACTGCGGCCAGAGTAGTTGCGCGATTACTATGCGTGCATGTCTCGGTGGGGTTCCGCGCGCACACGGCCTGTCCTGCAGGCCGTGACCGCCGTGCTGGTCTCTCTGCTGCTGGTGCTGTCCGGTGGCGCTCCCGCCCTCGCGGCGGACGATCGGGGGCGGGAAGAAAGCTCCGCCTCCACGGAGTTCAGCGCCTCCGACGACCGCACGGTGGACGCCGTCACCCCGGAGGACGCGTCGACGGGCGTGCAGCGCCGCCACCGCGTCGAGCGGGGCGCCCTCGCCGCGACTTCCGACGTCACCCCGGACCGTCCCGCCGTCCCGAGCTCCACCACGCCCCCGCTCCCGCCGCGGCTCACACGGAACGCCGTCCTGCGCTGCTGAGGTGACCCGCGCCGCCCTGCCGTGCGGCGGCGCCGTCGCGTCCCTCGACCACCGGCAAGTGAGCAGGAGAGCAGAGACGTCATGCCGCTCGACCCCGCGCGGGCCGTGAGCGCCTATTTGCGCGCCCAGGCGTACCGCGATCAATTCCGTCCATCTTCCGCCGACTCCCCTTCCGTTTACGGCGGTTCCGGGACGTTGGCGGATCCACGTTCCGCCTCCCGTGCCGATGTAGGGCCGGATTCACACAGCGAGTCCGAGTCCTCGCGCCCGCTCGCCGATCCGTTCATCACTTGGCGCGAACGGCCGGAAACCGCCACGGAAGCGCACTTTCCCGCCCCTGAACCGTCCCTCGCCCTCACCGCTCCGGAGCCGGCGCGGCCGCAGCCCCGCACCGCTCGGCCGTTCGGCCGCCTCCTGCTCTTCCTGCGTCGACTCCGCGACGCCTCACCAACCCCTGCCACCACGTCAGGCTCACCGCCCTGCGGGCCGCCCCGGCGGGAGCCGTCGCGTTACGTCGGGTAGCGAGGCAGAGAGAACCGTTTCCGCATCACCGGGTGGCCGGCCGGCCACCCGGCGGTCGCGGTCGACTGCCCGAGGACCTCCCCCGCGCGCCCGACCGCCGCGTCACACATGGGGAGCCAGGAGAGGCCGATCCGTCCGCAAGTACGATCGCGAGCATGCACACCGGACCCCTCACTAGCCCCCTGGCATCGATATGGGCGATTTGTTCCTTTCTGGAGCACCCAGTACGATGACAAGCTTTGATAGCGGGCAGCGGGCAGCGGGCAGCGGGCAGCGGGCAGCGGGCAGCGGGCAGCGGGCAGCGGGCAGCGGGCAGCGGGCAGCGGGCAGCAGGCAGCAGGCAGCAGGCAGCAGGCAGCAGGGGCCGGAGGCGTGTGTGCTGTTCGCCGTGCGCTCGGCCGGCGCGCTGCACCGGCTTCTCGACGTCCTGCCGGTCTTCGACGGCGATGACCGCGTCGTCAGCCGCTTCACCCTCGTCCCCGGTTCGGACTTCGACGTGGACGCCCTCGCCGCCCTCGACCGCTCCGGCGCCCGTTTCGTCACCTGGGACGATGCCCGCTCCGGCGCGCACGACCTGGTCCTGACCGCGAGCCCCAAGGGCGCGATCCGCGTCCTCCCGGGACCGCACGTGCTGCTCCCGCACGGTGCCGGCTTCAACAAGGCGCTGCCCGACGAGGGGTCGCCACATCTCCCGTCCGGCCTCGACCCCCACTACCTGCTCGTCGACGGCAGGCCCTGGGCCGCCCTCCACGCGCTCGCGCACGGCGACCAGCTCGACCGCCTCGCCGCCCACTGCCCACCGGCCGCCGCGCGGGCCACGGTCGTGGGCGACCCGACGCTCGACCGCGTCCTCGCCTCGTTCCCCCACCGCGACGACTACCGCGCCGCCCTGGGCACCGGGGAGCGCCGCCTTGTCGTCCTCACCTCCACCTGGGGCCGCGAGTCGCTGCTGGCCCGGCGGCCCGAGCTGCCCGCCGCGCTCGCGCGCGTCCTCCCCCACGACACGTACCAGCTCGCGCTCGTCCTGCACCCCAACGAGCACAGCCGACTCGGTTCGTACGACCTCACGCGGCACCTGGCACCCGCCCTGCGCGCGGGCATGGTGCTGGCCGGGCCGCACGAGGAGTGGGCCGCCCTGTTGATCGCCTGCGACGCCGTGGTCACCGACCACGGCTCCACGGCGCTCTACGCCGCCGCCCTCGGCCGGCCCGTCGTCGGCGCCTACGACGGCGGGAACGAGCTCATACCGGGCAGCCCGATGGCCGCATTGCTCGAACGGGCACCCCGGCTGAAGGCCCCCGCCGGCCTGGAGGAGGCCCTGCGGGCGGCTTCGGCGCAGGAGATCCGCAAGTGCGCCGACGCCGCGTTCGACCTGCCGGGCGAGTCGCTTCCGCGGCTCCGCGACGAGCTGTACCGGCTGCTGGACCTCCGGCCGCGGGCCGTGCCGGTAAGGCCGCGTCCCCTGCCGCCCCCGACGAGGCCGGCCATGCCGCACGGCCCGGCGGCCTACGCGGTACGAACCGGAGTGACCGGCCGGCGGGTCACCGTCGAGCGCTTCCCCGCCGACACCCCTCTGCCGACGCACTACTTGGCCGCCGAGTCCCCGCACGCCGGGCCGCGCGAGACGCAGAGCGCGGCGGTGCTGTGGCGCCGCTCCCGGCCCGCCCCCGGAACCCCCCACACGAGTAGGTGGACGGCGGGCGGCTGGACGGCCCGGATGCTGGACGAGTTGCCGTACTGCGGCACCGCGGCCGCGATCCTCACGCCGGAACGGTGCCTGCTGCGGCACCGCGCGGCGGGAACGTTCCGCGTCCGCGTCGAGCCGCACCGGACGGACGGGCGCGTCCTGCGCGCGGATCCGGCGGCGGTGGTGTCGGCTGTGCACTCGTGGCTGGGCACCCAGCCGGAACCGATGCTTCCGGTCACGCTGGTGTGTGACGTCGGCCCGTTCTCCGTCCGCGCCGTCGTGTCCCCCGCCGAGGACTGCGACCTCGTCCACGAGCTGTGAACCACAGCTACGGACTCCGGCCCTGGCTACGTCCTCTGATGCGCGGCTACGAGCTCTGGCCCACGCTCGGCAGCCCCCCGCCGCGTTCGGCCAGCAGCCGCGCCGCCGCCCGGTGCTCCTCCGCCTCCTCCGCCCTGCCGACCCCGTCGGCGAGCCGGGCGAGCTCCTCCAGGACCCGCGCCTCGTCGCTGGTAGAACCGCGCCGCCGGGCGTTGTCCAGAGCGGCCCGGATCAGCGCGAACGCCTCCGCCGCGCGCCCGGCGTGGCGCAGCGCGCGCCCGAGCGCGAAGCCGGTACGAGCGGTCATACGCTCCCTGCCCAGCTCACGGGCCATGCGGTGCGCGTCCGTGAGCAGGCCGACCGCCCGCCCACACTCGCCCATGTCGAGTGCGGTGCCGCCGAGGAGATACGTCTGGAGCATGACCCCGTACGCGTTCCCGATGGCCGCGTGTTCCCGGCGGGCGCTCTCGAAGTCGGCGACGGCGGACGCCCAGTCACCCTGGACGGACGCCAGCTTGCCGCGGAACTCCACCACGGACGCCTTGAGTTTCCGCTCCTTCTCGGAGTCGCCGAGGGCGCCGGCGGCACTCACGGCGTGGCGCAGTTGCTCGGCCGCCTCCTCGTACCGCTCCTGCTCCCAGAGGGGCCGGGCCAGTTGGCAGCGCATGCGGATCGCCGCCGGGAGGTGTTCGATGCGCTGCGCGGCGGCCAGTCCCCTGCCGAACGCGTCGGTGACGTCCGCGTAGTGCGGATGGTCGAGGAAGTGTGTCCACAGCGGTTCGCACAGCGCCCACGCGTCCTCGTCGAGCCCGCTCTCATAGGCGACCCTGACGCAGCCGTACAGGGCGAGCCGCTGGGATTCCATCCACCGCAGCGCCTCCGCCTTCCCGCCGAACTCGACGTCGGGGACGCCGGGGAGGGCATCGCCGGGTTCGGCGAACGTCATACGCGGGCCGGCCGCCAGGAGGTCGGCATGGATCGCCTGGCGCCGGTACCAGCGGACAAGCCGTTCCCGGGCCTCCTGCCGGCTGCCTCCGACGGGGTCCTCCTCGCGGGACCGGCGCTCGGCGTGTTCACGCACCAGGTCGTGGATGCCCGGCCCTTCGGGCCGGCTCTCCAGGAGGCCCGCGCCCTCCAGTTCGTCCAGAGCGTCCTCGGCCGCCGGCGTGCCGTCGCCCAGCAGGGCGGCGGCGGCCGGAACCGTGAGGACCGGAGCGGGGAACTCCGGCAGCAGCCGGTACAATCGCGCCGCCTCCGCACCCAGCCCCTCGTACGCCGCGTCCCAAATCGCCTCCACCATCGGGACGCCCTTCTCGTGCAACTCCGCCGAGAGTTCCGCGACCAGCCGGGACAGGCTACGCCGCCGGTGTCTGCGGATCCACCGGCCGGCCACGTGCAGCGCCACCGGCAGCCCGCCGCAGCCGCGCGCCAGCTCGACGGCGGCGTCCGGTTCCTCCGTCAGTCGCGCGTCGTCGACGATGTGCCGCAGCAACCGCACCGCGTCTTCGACGGCCAGTGGACTCATCGGCACCTCCAGCGCGGCCACACCGCCGAGGTCGTGCAGCCGCCCCTGGCTCGTCACGATCACCAGACCGGCACCGGACGACGGGAGCAGCGGCAGGATTTCCTGGGCGAACCGCGCGTTGTCCACCACCACGAGGAGACGCTTGCCCCGCGTCTGCGTCCAATACTGCTTCGATCGCCCCGCCAACGACCGGTGCAGCCACTCGGCGGCGACCCCGAGCCCGGACAGCAACTCGCCCAGGACGTCCGCGACCTCGACCACCCCGTCCCGCCGCAGATCGTCCAGATCGACGTACAGCACCCCGTCCGGGAACCGGTCACTGATCCGCCGGGTGACATGAAACCCCAGCGCCGTCTTCCCCACCCCGCCGATCCCGGTCAGCGCGACGACCAACGGCCCGTCCTCACGACCCGAACGCCCGTCCAGTGCCCGCAGAATGCGCTGCTGCTCGTTCCACCGGTCCACGAAGTGGACGAAGGCAGGAGGCAGCTGATACGGAACCGTCGCGGGCGGCGGCGGAGCGGCGTGCACATGGTGATGCACCGCACCGATGTCGCGGGCTTGAACGACCGAGCCCAGCTGCGCCTGTCCGTCCACGCTGTTGTACGTATCGTCGGCCACAAGCAAACTCTACGAGCACGGGACGGATCTGACGGTCGAACGGCAAGCTGCGCCCGGTTTCGGTCCACCATCGACCGGCGCCCCTGTCGAGGCGTCACCGAACGCCCTAGGGTGTGCGTCCCTTCACAACCGACCCGGGCATCGCCACCATGGATCCGATCTCCGCGAGCGCACTCGCGGCCCTCGCGGGCGGGGCGGGCGGAGAAACCGGCCGCCAGATGCGGCAGAGCTTGGCCGCCCTGATACGCCTCCCGTTCCACGCAACAACGCCCCGGAGCCGACCCTCACGCTCCAGGTGAGCACGGCCGAACCGGAACTCACCGCCTCCCAGAACGCCCCCGCCGACCCGGCCCGCGCCCAGGCCCTGGCCACGGCCCTGGGCCTCCGAGCCGCCTTGGACGCCCAGTTCCGCCGTGACCTCGACGAGTGGTGGCAGCGCGCCCATCCCGTCGTCACCGGCGGCGGCAATGTGCGCAATTACATCAGTGGTGGGACACAGGACGCTCCGATCTTCCAAGGCCGGGACTTCTCCAGTAGCACGATTCACCACACCTTCTTTGGGGCACCGACGGCACAGTGGCGCCTGACAGGCAGGCGGCAACGACACGGAGCGACGTGTCCGAGCCGCCGCTGAGCCGGAGGCACGGCTGACGAACCCTGTCACCCGCGGAGCAGTAGGGAGTCGGGGACGGCCGCCATGTGCGGTGCAGTTTGGCCGGCTACCGCTCGCTGCTGCACGGCCGCGCTCCCCGGGTGGAGGGGCACGGGTCCGAGCAGGCGGAGGCCGAGGCGCTCGTCGAGCGGGTGCGGGACTGGATCGCCCAGGGAATCCGGCCCTCCGAGATCGGGGTCTGCGCGCGCTTCAACCTGCTGCTCGGCAAGGTGTACGAGAAGCTGTCCGCGGCGGGAATCCCCGTGGTTAAGGTCCTTGACCAGCCGGGGCCGGACGTGGACGGGGTCCGGCTGGTGACGATGCACGCGATGGAGGGGCTGGAGTTCCGCGCGGTGGCCGTGCTCGGAGTGACGGCGAGCGCGCTGCCGTTCGCGCGGGAGGTCACTCCGGCTGCGCTCGACGCCTTGCAGCACGAGTCGGACCTGCTGCGGGAACGCTGCCTGCTCTTCGTCACCTGCACCCGGGCGCGCGAAGCACTGTCCGTCTCCTGGAGTGGGGCGCCCAGCTCCTTCGTCCCCTTCTCCGGGGAGCGCTGAGTCAGGCGCGTTCGTCCGCGTCGGCCGGGGCAAGGGCTCCGTTGCCCAGTCCGTCCCGCGCCAGCTCCGTGATCCGGCGGCTGAGCTCCGCCACGGTGCGCATCCGCTCCTCGAACTCCTGGAGTGCCCGGAACGCCCGCCCGTAGGCGCGCTGTTCCCCGATGGCCAGCTGGGGTACGCGGGCGCCGCGGGTATCGAACCGGTAGGTGCCCGTCGCGCTGGTCGAACGCCTCACGTTCGCCGTGCTGCGCAGGAAGCCACGCAGGTAGTCGGTGTCGAGCTGCTCGCTCACCGATGCGGGCTCCGGATCTCCGTACTCCACCAGACCGGCCCGGACCAGTTCGGCGACGCTCACGGTCGCCCCGTCGAGCGACCCGGCGCCCGGCCCTCGGGCCAGGGTGGGCAGCAGCGCGGCGATGTGCGCGGTCTCCCGCTCCAGCCGCTCGCACAGGGTCGCGTACTCGGCTTGGTAGTCGCGGTGCGTCGCCTGGGTGTAACGGCCCGGGGTGAGGTCGACGAGGTCGTCCAACAGATCGACGAGAGGGACGTCCGTGATCTGATGCGGGGCCGGTTCCAGCTCACCGTCCGGGCGGTTGGCCGTCAGATCGACCAGGCGGACGGAGGCCGGCACGTCGCCGGGCATCCGGGGGCGCCGGAGCCGCCACACGTGCACGGGGAGGGCGTGCGCCGCGGCGATCCCCGGGGGGAGGGCGACGACCTCGATGAGCAGGCCGCGGCGGACGAGCTCGGCCCGGATGCGGCGGCCGGGCTTGCGGTAGGCGACCGAGGCCGGCATGACCATGAGGACCTGCCCGCCGGGAGCGGTGTGGGCGTAGGCGTGCTGCAGCCAGGCCAGTTCGGCCTCGGCGCGAGGTGGGGTGCCGCATTCCCAGCGGGAGTCGAGCAGCAGGGACTCGCGGCCCCAGTCGGTTTCCCCCGCAGGGGGGTCGCAGACGACCAGGTCGGCGCGGAGCCCTGGCCACTGGTCCGCCCGCAGGGAGTCGCCCGTGACGACGGTGACGTCCTCGCGCCCGGAAAGGCCGGCCCGGAGCTGTGCCAGGGAGGCGCTCCGCGGGTCCTTCTCCTGTCCGTACCTCTTCGGTCCGTGTTCGGCCCCGACGGCGAGCAGCAGCGTTCCGACGCCGCAGGCGGGGTCGAAGACCGTGGCCTCGGACGGCAGGTCCGCCGCCAGGTGGCGCACGGCCCGCACGATGCCCTCGGAGGTCATCTGGTCGGCCCCGGAGCGGCCCGTGGCGGTCACGCACCGTGCGATCAGCGCTTCGACCACGGCGCCGGCGGAGTCGGCGTGTGCGAGGTCGTCCGCCAGGCGGGCCGCGTCGGAGGGCAGCTCGGGTACTACGCCGCTTCCTTCCGCTCCTTCCGCGCATGCGAGATGCCGGGCGACGTCCGCGACACCAGTGACGATCTTCTCCCCGTAGGTGGCCCGGAGGGCCTGCCAGAGCCGGACCTCGCCTGAGATCGCCTGGCCCTTGTCCTGCCGACGAAGCCATGTCTGGACATCGGAGAGCGCGAAGAGTGGGCTGGCCGCGCCGCCGCCCGCGGGGTCCGGGAAGTCGTCGTAACGTCTGCGCCAGTTGGAGACCGCGGCTCGCGTGACTCCGGCGAGACGAGCGATCTCGGATGCGGAGACCAGGGGTTCCGGCTGGGGCGAGGCCGTGTCTGACATGCTTCCCACTGTACACGTGTAGCGAAAAAACAAAGAGCGTAACCCGTTGACACGGTACACGTACGTGCGATCGGATGCGGTAGGAGAGGTGACCGCTTGTGATCCGTGAGAGTTCCGACTTCCCCTGTCAGCACCCCCGACCATCCGACACAATGGCCCGGCAATGACTCCGACGCCCGACCGTCCGGCCCCAGCCCCGCCCCCGGCCGGTTACGCCCCCTTCGCTCATCTCGCCGCGCCCAACTCCGCGCTGTACCGCCGGACAATGCGGGCCTTCCTCAGCGCCAAGGAACGCTTCGCGGTGCACCTGCGCCCCGAAGACGTGCAGGCGGCGCTTGTCACCGGCGGGTTACCGGTCGGGCTCGACGCCGTCGTCAACGCACTCGACAGCCTCGTCGAGTGGGGCAACCTGCGGGCCGACCCGGATACGGCCCGGGTCACCGCCGTCGAGGATTTCTACCGCAAACGGTTCGTGTATCAGCTGACGCAGGCCGGGGAGGCGGCGGAGGAAGCACTGGCCGCGTATGACGAGGCGCTCGGGAGGCGGGGCGCGCTGCAGGCGGTGGCCTTGCGCGACATCGTCACGCAGTTGCGCGCGTTGCTGGTCCTGGCGGGCGAGGAGGAACCGGACCCGGCCAAGACGTATCTCGCGCTGGACGCGCTCACCAGCCGGTTCGCGGCTCTCGCGGAGAACGCGCGGGCGTTCATGGGGTCGTTGCAACGGACCATTGACCTGCATGATGTCGAGGAAGAGGTCTTCCTCGCCTACAAGGACCGCCTCATCCAGTATCTGGAGCGGTTCATTCAGGATTTGATCACGCTTGGCGGGCGGATCGCCCAGCTCATTGTGGAGTTGGAGGACGGCGGCACGATCACCCCGCTGCTGCGCGGTGCCGCCGCCCGGGAGGCCGCCGACGCCGCTCCCGAAGACGTCGGGCATGCCGAGCGGGAGGCGCACGCGCGGTGGGTCGGGCGGTGGAACGGGCTCGCCGCCTGGTTTCTCAGCAGGGACGGGCGGGAGTCGCAGGCTCGGTTGCTGCGCGGGCGGGCGCTCGGGGCGATACCCCAGCTGCTGGCCGTCGTCCGGGTACTGAACGAGCGCAGGGCCGGCCGCTCCGACCGGTCCGCCGACTTCCGTACCCTTGCCCGCTGGTTCGCCGAGGCGCCCGACGACGAGGCCCGGCACCGACTGTGGCGCACCGCGTTCGGGCTCTACCCCGCCCGGCACCTCACGGTGGACGCCGAAACCCTCGCCGGCCGTGCCGCCCACCCCGTACCCGCCGGTATGTCCTGGGCCGAGGCGGAGCCGCTGCGCATCAGCCCCCAACTGCGGCGCACCGGCAGCTACGAACGGCGCGGCAAACCCCGCAAGGTGCAAGACCGGTCCGAAGCCCGCCGCTATCTCGCCGAGATCGCCGCGAAGCAGGCCGCGGAGACGGCCGCCGCACGGGCGCGGCTGGCCACCGACGGCGCCACGCGGCTCTCGGCCCTCGGCGAGCTGGACCCGCTCGCGTTCGGGCTGTTCCTCCAGCTTCTGGGCGATGCCCTGGCCACCTGGCGACCGGGGATGACGCGGACGTCCGCGACGAGCAACGACGGTTCAATGGAGATCCGCCTCAGCGCTCTCGGTGACGGCACGACCGCCGAGATCACCACGCCGGGGGGCACGTTCCGCGGACCCGACCACACCGTCGAGATCATCGACCTGACAGAGAGGGACGCCGGGCGATGACCACGCCGCTCGCTGAGGTTCTGGACGGTCAGCACGCCGCCGAGCTGCGTAAGGCGGCGCGCGCGCTGCTCAAGGAGCCACTGCTGCTTGCCTGCGGGCCGTGTGCGGACGAGTTCCGGCTGGTCCGGCGGCATGCGTCGGAGCTGCGCGCCTGGTTCGACCGCAATACCGGCTGGGCCCTTCATGTGGACGCCGAGGCTGCCCGTCTTCGTAAGGTCCCCGGTCATCCCGCCGATCCCACGCATCCCGCGCGGGAGGTCGGCCGGGCCGGTGCTCCCTTCACCCGCCGACGGTATGTGCTGCTCTGTCTCGCACTCGCCGCCCTGGAGCGGGGTGAGGCGCAGGTGGCCCTCGGTCGGCTCGCCGATCAGGTCGTGCTGGACGCGGCGGATCCGCCTCTCGTCGCCGCCGGGATCCGGTTCACCCTGGACCGCCGCGACGAGCGCCTCGATCTCGCCGCCGTCGTCCGCCTCCTGCTGAAGCTCGGGGTGCTGCGGCGGGTGGCCGGGGACGAGGAGGCGTACGTCAACGGTGCGGGCGACGTGCTGTACGACGTCGAGCGCCGGGTGCTGGCCGGTCTGCTCGCCACCCGCCGGGGGCCGTCCACCGTACTCGCCGAGCCCTTCACCGAGCGGCTGGACGAACTCGTCGCCGAGACCGCGCTCGACAGCGACGACCTGCGGTTCCTCGCGATGCGCCGCTCGCTGACCCGCCGCCTGCTCGACGATCCGGTGCTGTACTACGACCGGTTGAGCGACGCCGAACTCGCCTACCTCACCCGCCAGCGCGGCTTCCTCACCGCCCGCATCACCGAACTGACCGGGCTGGTCCCCGAGGTACGGGCCGAGGGCATCGCCATGGTCGACCCCGACGACGACCTCACCGACGTCCGGATGCCCGAACAGGGCACCCACGGCCATGTCACGCTGCTCCTCACCGAGCATCTGGCCGCGGCCGACGGGCCGGTCACCGTCGCCGAACTCCGGCGCGAGGTACGTGAACTCGCCGAGCGGTACGGCGGGTTCTGGTCGAAGACCGCCAAGGAGCCGGGCGCGGAAGGCGAACTCGTCGAGCAGGCGCTCACCAAGCTCACCGCCCTCGGCCTCATCACCCGCCAGGGTGACACCGTCACGCCCCGCCCGGCGCTCGCCCGGTACTCCGTCGGCGAGGCCGTCGTCCGAGAGCCCCGCACGTCCCGTATGCCCGAGCAGCGAAAGGCCGGCCGAAAGTGACCGCCCTCCCCGTACCCCTCCGCACCCGCTGGCAGCCGCTGCGCATCGGCCTCGTCGACCTCTTCCATTACGAGGAGGAGGAGTTCCACTTCCGCGACGGGCGGCTGCTGCTGCGTGGCAACAACGGTACCGGCAAGTCCAAGGTGCTCGCCCTGACGCTGCCGTTCCTGCTGGACGGCGACCTCACCCCGCGCCGCGTGGAGCCCGACGGCGACCCGGGCAAACGCATGGAATGGAACCTGCTCCTCGGCGGCGAACACCCGCACTCCGAGCGGCTCGGCTACACCTGGATCGAGTTCGGCCGCCGGGACGCGACGACCGGCGAGACCCACTTCCGTACCCTCGCATGCGGGCTCAAGGCCGTCGCCGGGCGGGGCATCGCCCGGCACTGGTACGCGGTCACCGACCAGCGGATCGGCCGGGACCTCAGCCTCCTCGACGCCACCCGCACCGCGCTCGGCCGCGACCGGCTCGCCGAGGCCGTCGCCGGGCACGGGATGGTCTACGACCAGGCCGGGACGTACCGGAGAGCCGTCGACGAGGCGCTGTTCGGGCTCGGCGAGCAGCGCTACGCGGCGCTGGTGAACCTGCTGATCCAACTGCGTCAGCCCCAGCTGTCCAAGCGGCCCAACGAGGCCGCCCTCTCCCGGGCGCTCACCGAGGCGCTGCCGCCCATGGACCAGGCGGTGGTCGCCGACGCAGCCGAGGCCTTCCGCTCCCTCGACGAGGAAAAGGAGGAGCTGCGGGCCGCCGCCGAGGCCGAGCGCGCCGCGTCGGCGTTCCTGGAGCACTACCGCCGGTACGCCCGGATCGCCTCCCGCCGGCGGGCCCGGCTCCCCCGCACCGAGCACTCCCGTTACGAGCGTCTCCAGCGCGACCTCGCCGAGGCACAGGCGCACCGGACCGGCGCTGAGGAGGAGCGGTCCGCCGCCGCCGAACGCCTCGCCGGGCTGGAGGAGACCGAGACCCGGCTGCGCGCCCAGGACGCGGCCCTGCGCGCGGGGCCCGAGATGCGCAGCGCCCGGGAACTGGAGCGGGCGGCCGGGGAGGCGGACCGTACGGCGGAGGAGCGGAAGCGCGCGGACGACGACCACCGGCAGGCCGCCGGCCTCCACCGGCGGGCCCTGGACCGGCTCGGCGCGGCCGAGAACCGGCTGAACGCGGCCGGACGCCGGGCGGACGGTCTGCTCGCCCGGGCTCGGGAGGCGGCCGGCGAGGCCCTGGTCGTCCTGCCTGAGGAACCCGCCCGCGAGGCGGCCGAGGAGGCGATGGACCGCAGGGGGCGCACGCTGGCCCATGTGGAACAACTCGCCGATCTGGCCGACCGGTCGGCCGACAAACGCGGGGTGACCGCCCAGCGGCTCGACGAAGCGGAATCCGACCTCGCCGTCGCGGAGGAGGCGCGGCACGGCGCGGAGGAGAACGCGGCGGAGGCCGGGCAGGCCCTGCTGGACGCGGTGCGGCTCCACGCCGGCGAGTGCCGCGAGCTGGTCTACGAGGATCCGGTGGGCGTTCTGGACGAACTCCAGGACTGGGCACGGCACTTGGAGGGCCCGTACCCGGCCCGCGCCCACGCCTCGCGCGCCCACCGCGCCGCGTCGGAGCGGCTGGCCGACCAGGCGGCCGGCCTGACACAGCGCAAGGCCGGCCTCCGGACGCGGATCACGGGCACGGAAGGGGAGCTGACCGCGCTCGCTACCGGCGGGCAGCGCGGCCCGCGCGCCCCCTACACCCGCGACCCGGAGTTGCGGGAGCACGCGGAAGGCGCCCCCCTGTGGCGCCTCGTCGACTTCCGCGACGAACTCGGGGACACGGACCGCGCCGGCCTGGAAGCGGCCCTGGAGGCGTCCGGCCTGCTGGACGCCTGGGTACGCCCGGACGGCACGGCCGTCAGTGCCGACGGGCACGACGTCCTGCTCGCGCCCCGGACGGGACCGGCCCCCGGGCCGACCCTGGCCGACGCGCTGCGCCCGGCCCTGGACCACGGCGACCCGCGGGCCGCGGCCGTCACCGAAGCGACGGTGACGCGGCTGCTCACGGCGATCGGGCTGGGCACCGGGTGGGATGGGGAAGGCAACGCGACGGACTGGGTCGCCCCCGACGGGCGGTTCCGCGTCGGCGCACTCACGGGGCGCTGGGCCAAACCCAAGGCGGAGTACGTCGGCGAGGGCGCCCGCGAGGAGGCGCGCCGCGCCCGTATGACCGCCCTGGAGGCCGAACTCGGCTCGCTCCGGGAGGAACTAACCGTCGCCGAGGCCGAGTCGGCGTCCGTCGCCGCGCGCCGACGCGCGCTGGACGCCGAGCTGTCCGCCGTACCCGACGACGCGCCGCTCCGGCAGGCGTACGCCCAGGTGTCCGCCGCGGCCGAGACCGTACGCCGGGACCGCGCCCGCCGCGACGAGCGGGCCGCCCTCCTGGCCCGGGCCGCCGAGGAGGCCGAGCGGGTTTCCGAGGAGTTCACCTCCACCGCCGCCGACGTGGGCCTGCCGTTCGACCGCGGCGCGCTTGCCGCCGTACGTCAGGCCCTCACCGGCCTCGCCCTCGTCCTCGCCGACCTGTGGCCCGCCCTGCGCGAGCGCGCCGAGGCGGCCCGGCAGGCCGCGGACGAGCGCGACGAGGCCGAACAGGCCGGGCAGCGGGCCGCGGAGCACGCGATCCGGGCCGAGGAAGCGGCCCGGGAGGCAACCGCCACCGCCGAGCGCCACGCCACCCTGCGTTCCACGGTCGGCGCGGCCGTCGCCGAACTCCAGCGCCGCCTCGCCGAGACCACCACTTCCCTGCGCATGTGCACGGACGGGCAGCGCCGGGCACGGGAGGAGCACACCGAGGCGGACCGGCGGGCCAGCCGGGCCGAAGGCCGCATCGAGCAGTTGGAGAACGCGATCACCGAGGCGGCGTCGGCCCGGACGGAGGCCATCGCCGGACTCCAGCGGTTCGCCGGCACGGGCCTGATCGCCGTCGCCCTGCCCGACCTGGCCGTGCCTCCGGCCGGCGACGGACCGTGGGCGGCCACCCCGGCCATCGCCCTGGCCCGGGCCATGGAAAGTGAACTGGCCGCGACGGACGACTCGGACGGCGCCTGGGAGCGCGTACAGCGACGTCTCAGCGAGGAACTCAAGACCCTCCAGGACGCCCTGTCCCGGCACGGACACACCGCGTCGGCCCGCATGATCGAGGACGGCATGGTCGTCGACATCGTCTACCAAGGGCGGGAACGCGCCGTGCCGGAACTGGCCGAGGCCCTCGCCACCGAGGTCGGCGAGCTCACCCGCATCCTGTCCGCCCATGAGCGGGAGATCCTCGAGACCCACCTGGTCACCGAGGTGGCGGGCACGCTCCAGGAGCTGATCGGCGCGGCGGAGCGGCAGGTCCGGGCCATGAACGCCGAGCTGGAGGAGCGCCCGACCTCGACGGGCATGAAGCTGCGCCTCGTGTGGCGGGCTTCCCGCAAGGCCCCGGCGGGTCTCGACCGGGCGCGGGAACGGCTGCGGCAGTCCGCCGACGCCTGGACCCCCGAGGACCGGGCGGCGGTCGGCGAGTTCCTCCAGGCGCAGATCGCCCGACAGCAGACCGGCGACGCCGCCGGGAGCTGGCTCGAACACCTCACCAGCGCCCTCGACTACCGCGGCTGGCACGAGTTCGGCATCGAGCGGCACCAGCACGGGCGTTGGGTCCCGGCCACCGGACCGGCCTCGGGCGGCGAGCGCGTCCTCGCCGTGTCGGTGCCACTGTTCGCCGCCGCGTCCTCGCACTACGCGAGCGCCGGCAACCCGCACGCGCCCCGGCTGGTCACCCTCGACGAGGCGTTCGCCGGAGTCGACGACGATTCACGGGCCAAGTGCCTTGGCCTGCTGCACGCCTTCGATCTGGACGTCGTGATGACCAGTGAACGGGAGTGGGCCTGTTACCCGCAGGTGCCCGGCATCGCCATCGCCCAGCTCTCCCGGACGGACGAGGTGGCGGCGGTCCTGGTCACCCGGTGGGAGTGGGACGGGTCGGTGCGGATGCGTGGGGAGGATCCGGAGGTGGCGCGGGAGCATGCTGCGGAGACGGGCTGCTGGGATGCCGCCGAGGACGGCGCGGCGAGGGAGTCCGGCCGGCCGGCGGCCGAGGCGAACGGCCAGGACCTGCTGTGGACATGAGCGCGCCCTCGGCCGAAAGCACCTATCCGGAGCGGAACTTGGACCTGGACCGCCTCCGCCGCCTGCTCGGTGACCCCGCGCTCGTGTGGCTGGTCGACCGCGTCCGTCGGCGCATCGCACGCGAGCAGCCGCTCACCGGACCCGTCTCGCTCGCGTCCCCGACGGAGGAGCAACGCACGGCCGTCGAACGGCTGCTGGGCCGCGCACCGGGCGGGGGCCAGACGCTGACCGTCCGGTTCGACGCCGTGGACGAGGTCCTTCGCCGCTCAGGGGTGAGCCCTGACGGTCTGGCCGCGGCCGTCGAGGCGCTGACGGGCACCGTCACCCCGCTCCGCCGGGCGCGCGAGGACGAATCCCGCGCCTGGCAGGAGGCGTGCCGTCCGCTCCGTACACTGGCCGACGAGCGGCCCGGCCTCGCCAAGTGGGCCGCCGAGCCTCGCACGGAGAGCCTCGTACGGCGTCTCGCCCGCACCCCCCGGGCCGCCGGCCCGCTGGTCGCCGACGTAGCCAAGGTGCTCCGGCTCCTCCCCGCCGAACCCGCCGTCTCCCTGCCGGCCTTTGCCGCCCGCGTGCTGGGCAGCGCGCACGCGCTGGACGACGGGACGCCCCTGGCCACCCTCACCCTGTCCGGGATCCGCGCCCTCACCGGGCACCCCGACGGCAGCGGCGCGGAATGGCGGCGCGGCGCGTGGGCCTCGGCGGGACTGCTCCGCGACGACCTGTCCTCCACCGTCCTCACCCTGAACCTGCGCGGCACCCCGGCCCTGGACTGGCTGGCGGACACCGGAGAACCCACCGTCCTCACCCTCCGCCAACTCACCGGCCGCTCCCTCGTCGCGGCGCCCCCGGTGGTACGGGTCTGTGAGAACCCGGCCGTCCTGGCGGCGGCAGCCGAAACCCAGGGCGCCGACTGCCCCCCGCTGATCTGCCTCCAGGGCCAACCCTCCGCCGCGGCCCTGACCCTGCTCCGCCGGCTCCATGCGGGCGGCACGCGCGTGCTCTACCACGGGGACTTCGATTGGGGCGGCCTCCGTATCGCCAACGTCCTGCTCAGACAGGTGCCCTGGCACCCATGGCGCTACACAGCCTCCGCCTACCGCATCCTTGCCACGTCCACACCCCGACTGCCTCCCCTGACAGGCGTACCGGTCACGTCTCCTTGGGATCCTGCCCTGGCACAGACGTTGACGGAGCTCGGGGTGCGGGTGGAAGAAGAGATCGCTCTGGCCTTTTTGCTCAGGGACCTTCTCTGACACCTCGCGTGTGCGTTTCCACCAACACTGCCGGCGGCCGCAGGTTCTTCATCATCGGAGGCATGGATGTCGCAGCGCCACTAGAGGCGCTATCCACGAGGGTCAGAGATCGGGGCGAATCTTGCTGCCGATGTGTGCGAGCCGGATCCCCCGCTCTTCCGGAACCAGACGGAAGTAAACGCGGCCCATGCCCGGCGTGAAGCGCGCATGCAGCTCGAAGAGCCGAGTGAAGCCGTCCATGTCGCTGAACCAGCAGACCTTCTTCCGTGTCCGGCTCTCCGGAGTGACCTTGGTCTGCCACTCCGGTTCGGGCCTTGTCTCCGGGTCCCACAGAGCCACAGCGGCCTCCAGACGCTCCAAACAGCGCCGGACGGGCACGATCCAGTGCGGGTCAAGGCCAGTGAGCATAGCCTCGGTACACGGCAGGAATTGGAGATGCGGGTACAGGCCGTCCTTGCGTTCCCAGATCTGGCGGCCAGTGGCCGCTCTCGCCAGGCTCGACTCTCGGATCCAGGACCGGTGATCGTCGGCATGCGGAACGGCGGACAAATGACGGGCTTCCACATTCGCATGTTCGACCTTCAGCGTTCCGTCGTCGAGTTCGACGAGTTCACTTCGGTCGAGAATGACGAAGGGTGCTTCCCACTGGGGGGCCACCGGCAGGCTGACGGCCATACCGTCCATGAAATGCGCGGCCCCCAGCCCCAGGGCCACGTCACCATGGTGACGGTATTCGAGATTGCCGTCAGCGTCCGGCGCCGGATAAACGCTGCGGATCGGAGATCTGTTCCGAAGGCTGAGAAGACGCTGCCATCGAGCGTGGTTCTTGGGGCTGCTGCCGATCCATTTGCCGATCGAGTAACCCTCGGCTACCTCCAGAGCCTTGAGATCCACTTCGCTGACCAAGGAGGTATCCGTCGGGTCCTCCTTCGCAACGGCACGCACCACGTCGACAAAGCCCGCCATGGCGGCATCGGCACGCGGCCGGTCGCAGGCCGTCGCCCAGGATTTCTCGTTCAAGAACAGCAGCGGCACGTGCTCCCCCTCACTTCCATCTCCCCGCCCTCAGTCAAGCAGCTGCTCGAGCGAGTTCTCCCACTCGTCGAAGAAACCGGCCGGCCATTGCGCGAGCATGCCCTCCTCGTCGACGCGAGGGGTGATGACCTCTGCACCCGCACCGTTACCGCGGAAGAAGTGGATGATCGCGTCATCCGGGCGCAAAGCTCCTCGTTTGACGGCGATGCGAATGCCGTTGAGGACATGGTCGCTATGGGTCTCGACGACCATCTGGGCCCCGGTGGCCGCGGCCGCAGAGATCAGTGCCGCCATCCTGCTCTGCCCCTTGGGGTGCAGGTGGGCCTCGGGGTTCTCGAGCAGGATCAGACTTCCAGGGGCCGCAGTGAGACACGCCACCACGATCGGCAGAGCGTAGGTGAGCCCGAAGCCGACGTTGGTGGGGCGACGACGACGTGTGGCATTGATTCCGGCGGTGCCGCCGAAGCCATACGAGAGGCGGACAAAATCGGTCCCCTCGATTGCGGAGGCCTGGACGTTCACCCCGGGGCACAGTTCCTGCATCCAGGCAACGGCCTGATCGAGCAGCCGAGAAGAGGTGGCTTCGGAGTGACGGAGCGGCCCGTCCGGAATCTCGCGGTCGGCGTGATGCCGGAGGTAGTTGACAGTGTGCTCACCCCGCACCCCGAGGAACCCTCGGTCAATGGCGATCTGGCGGGAGCGTGGGTAAGTGACCGCCGGAGTGATTCGGTCGGCATGGAGGTACTGAAAGGGCGCTTCCAGCAAGGACACGTCGCCGGGGAAGTCGTACGCCTCCATCGCGTCTTCATCGGGCTGCTCAAGGTCGTACCGGGCGATGAAACGGCCGGGCGCGTCCTCTTCGAGTACGAAGCCCACGACCGGCGCCTCCGTGGCGAGCAGGTCGTCCGCATGACCGAAGTCGTCATGCAGAACGTCCCGGGCCGTCCCCAGTTCCACCAGCTCGCCGTTGAGCAGCAAGCCCTCCTGCGGGAGAGTCACACGACCGTCACCGAATGACTGACGGAGCAGAGCGAGGGCCTGGAGGACGCTGCTCTTTCCGGACGAGTTTAGGCCGGTAAGGAGAGTCAACGGTCCGAGGGGGAGTTCCAGACGGCGGAACGCCTTGAAGTTGACCAGTGTGAGTCGATTGATCACTGCAGGCCGTCTCCGTATTCGAGGATGTCACCGAACAGCGCATGTACGGCACCGAATCGCATCCGTACCTTCTTGGGGTCGCCAGTGGCCACAGAGATAGACCGTTCGAATTCGGTGTCCTCCATGAGATCCGAGAAGGCGCTGAGAGCATCCAGTTGTCTCAGCTTGCTCTGCTGGTCCGGACGGAGGTCGGCCAGGTTCACGGCGATCGTCTCGAACAGGGCTTTATTGATGGGCGATTTACGCTGCTGATGTCGACGGTATTTCCGGAAGGCGTGGGCCCCGAAGATCTCCTCGGCTGCCCCCATTGCCCTGGTGAAGTCACGTCCAAGTTGGTCGAGTTCTTCTGGTTGCAGACGATTGACGCGGTGCATGGCGTCCGCGAGGAAGCCGTCGAAGTCGCCGGTGCGGTATCCGTCTGGCGGAGTGAGACGGAAGGCGAGAAAGCGAAGAACCATTTCGCGGTCGGCCATCCGATCGCCGACCACGCTGTGGCCGGTGGCGCTGCGGAACTCCTCGGATCCGGCCAGTTCGGCGAGGAAGGTGCGAGCACGCCCCGGAATGAGCGCGTGCCGAATTTCCTGGCGGGTCAGCGGCTCCCCGCCAGTGTTGATACGCGCGAAGATGTTGAACATCACTGGTTCCGGGGTGCCGCGCCGGATGACGTGCACGACGACCTCAGTCTCGCGCAACCGGATCTGCAGCTTTCCGGAGAGGTCCGCCAGATTGGCTCCGGTGAAGTTACGAAGGTATTCCAGGCCCGATAGCTTCAACGGTTCCGCTTTGACTGTCTCGGCATCGAAGAAACGAGCGATGGAGGTCAGGCGCTGGATACCGTCGACGATGGCCCAGCTTCCGTCCTTCTGCTCGGCCGCATAAAAGGACGGGATGGGGATACGCAGAAGCAGGGACTCGATGAGGCGGCTCTGCTTCTCATCCGTCCAGATGCCGGCCCGGCGCTGGAAGTCGGGCGCGAGGTCGATCATCTCGTTCCGGAGCCGGGAGAGCAGCAGGTCGACAGTGGTCGTCCGAGTCTCGATATCAATGTGCTCGGGATCAAAGGGTGAGGTGATCCGGTCGGCACCCTCGTCGGTGTCCTCCCGCTCGACGTCGGTGGGCTGGCCGTCGGATGCGGTCTCCCGGGCATAGGCGTCGTCGGAACCGACGGCTCCCTGCTCCCCTGCCACATCCTGGTACCGCTCATAGACCGACCGTCGGTCCCGCGTGCGCCCCTGGCTGCTGTCCTCCAGCGCGGCCATCTCGCCTCGTCGCCCTCACTCTCGTGTCGTGCCGAGTGCCTCTGGCCCTGAACGCCTTCACCTTACCTCCGCGTAGCGGCCGAGCGGTCGGCGGCGAGGAACACCTTGGTCGACGGAAGACATCGGCACAAGGCAACTGGCCCGAGCGCGGCACGAATGAGCACCACGCCCGGGGCATCCACTTGTCAGGCCGGCGTGGGGCCGTTGTCGAAGCCATCCGGGTCCATGTATAGGTGCAAAGTCTGCTTGAGCGCCGCGATAGCGGAACGCTGCCGAGACACCATCGCTTCCAAGACCGCGTTTCGCGCTTCGGCCTTCTCCGCGCGGGCCTCGGACTCAGCCTTGGCTTTCTCCAGCTTCTCCTGCCGAGCAGCCATACGCTCCGGCGTCGACAGCCCGCCCTTGCGCCGCGGTACCGGAACACCGCGCTCGATCCTGCGGCTCTTGACCCAGTTCTGCACGGTCTGCCGGGGAACCCCGCACTCGTCGGCGACTTCACGGACCATACGACGCCCGTCGATGACCTCGTCCGCGAAGGCCGCGCGCTCGGCAGCAGTGAAGCGTGGCTTGTTGGTCATAAATTCCCCTTGTCGTAGGAAACGTCGCCAGGGAAACGTTCTCTACTACGGAGAGACACTGATCGCGGCAGCAACTCACACGATAGTGTGATCAACCTGTCGGCCCTCCCGGCGCCCGGAGCCGCCCCAGGGCTACACGGCGGCCTTTGCCGGAGCCAAATCCCCCAAAGCACTCTCGATCGCCACGCTGCCCTGCGGTACGGCAGCGGCCACCATCCGCAGGTCGTCTCCGGTCAAGTACCGGTAGCTCTGCGGCGGATGGAACGCCCCGGAGGCTCGCAGCGCCGCGAGGGGTACGGGAAACTCGAAGGACACGGCCCCTTCCAGCGTCAGACCGCTGGCCCGCGCGGCGCCGGACATGTACTCGTCGTACTCGCGTCGACTGATGCCGGCACTCGCGCGACCGGCCGACCAGACCTCACGGGGGGAAGCCACGTGAACCGAGGCGATCCGCGCCGCGCCGACGATGGCCATCGTCGGCGCCGTCGCATACAGAAGTACAGGAATCCCAGGTGGTGCTGCGACGCGCCGGCGACGAACCTCCACCGTTTTCGTCCCGGCCAGAATCGCCGCCGCGAACCGGGGGTGGACGGACAGCAGCATCGCGCGCTCCGGATCGCTCACGACTTTCGGTGCCCCTCTTGATAGACAGCTTGAAACAGCGCGCTACTGATCTTCGACAGCGACATCAGCGACAACCGTAGCCCCAGCTCCTTGGCCAGTGCGGTCAACCGCGCATGCGTCACCTGCACGGGGAAAAGCTCCGTGTCCGAGAACCGCAACGCCATGACCCTGCCTGCCGGCCCGGCGTTCGCCCGCAGTTCGGCACGACCATATACGCCCAAGTGTTCGAATCGCGAGAAGAGGGTGTCAGGGGCGTCGATGACTACCTCGTCCAGCCGTGAGCAGCCGATCACCACCTTGCCTTGCCTGCCGCCTTTTCCTCCGCTGACGTACCAGAGAAGCCGGGCAGGGGCACTCTCCCCTCGACGGCCGGCGGATCGGTAGTAGACGTGCTCCCGGCTGATGCCGAGGACGTCGTCGCGCGGCACGAGCATGGCCGGCACGTTGAAGAGCTCCGTCGACCAACGAGGCTTTACCGGTGCGATGAACGAGGGGAGGGCGGTGTCGACGAGCTTCGCAGGCCACCAGACACGCTCGGCTACACTCGCGACCTCCGGTGAGATCGAGGCATCAAGGCACGGCGTCCTTCTCCCGAGTCCCGCCCCAATCGTCGCCGCGGTCGCGGAAACGATTTCAGCTGTCGTGCATACGTCCACCAGCAGGGCCACGAAGCCCGTCTCGTCAGCGGTGAAACCGTCGGGTGCGGCCGCGGCCACCGCGGCCGGGGAGAGGAACGGGTCCGAGATGCGTACGCTCTCGGCCTCTCGCTCTCGCCCGAGCCGCTTGAACATGAAGAGCAGGTGTCGAGCGAGGGTCTCCTCCAGCGGGTGGGACGCGGTCCGCAGAATCGGAACGTGCAGAGTCCGACCGTCCAACGCCCAGGCATAGAGGGCCACGGGATTCCCCTCGCCGTCCCGCAGCAGCTCTCGACGCCAGAGCACATCGTTTCGAGACAGGTCCTTCAGGCGCCATATGAACGCGGCTCCCCGGTCGCTGCCGGACTGGTCGAAGAAGGTGACGAACTCCTCCTCCTTTCCGGGCTCAACCTCTTCGGCGGAGAAGGCCGTGCCCATGAGGTCGGCGGGACGGTAGACCTGGGCTTGGTGAAGCTCATCCACATGAAGCGTCACCGCCGCCGGTGACACGACCTTGACCCGGGCCACGTCCCAAGCGAGCCCGGCGAGATCAGCCCACTCGGGGTCGCGCGTCACCAATACCTGAAGTCCCGAGCAGGAAGTCTCCGCCACGTATCGCAAGCGGCCGCGCAGCCTCCGATCCTGCACGACTTCCGGCAGGGTTCGGCTCACCGCTGTGAGCAGCTCCTGCAGGCGGGCCGAGACCATGCCCCCGTCGGGCAGCAGCTCGCGCAGTTGGGAAAGGCCGGCACGTTGATGGTTCCGCTCCTCCCGGCCCTCCACCTCTCTTACGTCAAGGAGGAGCTGCGGTGTGTAGGCCAGCTCGACAAGGTCGGCGAGCCAGCCGGCTTCAAGAGCGCGCGACTCATCGACATCACGCTCATCGCCCGAACCACGAAGCCCGGCGAAGACGGTGTGATCGACGGTCACGACGAGCAGAGCGTCGCTCTGCGCCTCCTGAAACAGATGCTCGTGGCCAAGGTCCAGCCACCAGGTGTCCAAGGTCTCCTTGTCGCCGCCCCGGCCGATGCCCTCGCCTTTCGGGACGAAGCCCAGACCGCTCCACATGGTGCTGAGCCCGTAGTCGCGTCGGCACCTGGCCCGAATCCCCAGCCGGTGTCCTTGACGACGGCGAAGCTCGGCGATCAACATCCGTGCGATCCCGTTGCCCCGGTGCTCCTCGGCCACACAGAGGTGGACCAGCCGCACGTGCTGACTTCGCTTGGGCAGGCCGAAGAGCGCATAGCCGACGAGTTCTTCGTCAGCCATTGCGACGAGCAGCCCGCCGTCATCTGCGTACTTGCGGTATGCGGGGGTGTGAGCAGTCCAAGCCACTTGGTGTATCGATCGCCCAGAGAAATGGCGGCCCCCAGCAGTTCTGGTTGCTCACCCGTCACTGGAAGAACCCTGATATCCATCTCCGCCCCTCCGGTTCGTTCAACGTCCCAAGCGATACTGCCCAAGACCGAACCGGCCGAGCCACCGGTCAGTGGAACCAACCAGTTGGACAACAGCCGTCGCCGCCGTGCTTCCAGCCGGACCTGTGGCGTGATCTCAGCCCCTCCGCCCCCGTCGCGACAGCCGGTCCGCCGCGAAGGCGAGGGGTGGGGCGAGGAACATGAAGAGCCAGTTGCCCGTGGCGTAGCTGACGCCCGCGGCGGCGATGGCGCCTATGGGGACGCCCAGGACGGTGCCCGTGAAGCGGTCGGTGCGGGCCGGACGGGTGGAGTCGGTGCGGGCCGGACGGGCGGAGTCGGTGCGGGTGGGGAGGCCGAGGGGGCCGCGGTGAGGGGGTGGGGTGGTGGGGCGGGAGGCCGGGGGCGTGTTCGGGGTGGTGTTCGTGAAGGACGGGTGGGGTTCGGGGAGGTCCTTGAAGAGGGCCTGGACGTCGGCCTGGGTGCGGGCCTCGTTGAGGGCCTCGGCGCGCTCGCCGTACTCGTCGATGGTCAGCCGGCCCTGGCGGCTGTGCGTGGTCAAAGCATCGAGGGCTTCCTCGCGCTCGTCGTCGCCGATGCGGAGCTTGGTTCTGTCGAGCTTGGTCACGCGCCTGATCCTATCGTCGGCCGGAATGGGCGAGTCCGGTTGTGTCGGGTAAGGGGAGGGAGGGGCGCGCCGTCGTCCCGGCGCGCCCCCGCTGCCGTCAGGCCAGGCGCAGTTCGGGGTTGTAGAGGTCGAACCAGACCGCGACGTCCAGCGCGCGCTCGATGCCGTTGCGGGCGCCCAGCGGCATCTCCGTGGCGTCGATCGCCAGCACCTGGCGCAGCCAGCCCTCGTTGACGAGCTGGAAGGCCGGGTGGCCGGAGTCGGTGAGGAGGTCGCGGGCCTGCTTCTGGAGGGCCTTGACGTAGTCCGGGTCCTGGGTGGAGGGGTAGAAGTTCTTCGCCCGCTCCACCACGGACCGCGGCAGGCGGTCGCGGGTGGCGGCGCGCAGGAGGGACTTCTCCCGGCCGTCGAACGTCTTCATCGACCAGGGGGTGTTGTAGACGTACTCGACCAGGCGGTGGTCGCAGAACGGCACCCGGACCTCCAGGCCGGCCGCCATGCTCATGCGGTCCTTGCGGTCGAGCATGGTGCGGACGAAGCGGGTGAGGTGGACGTACGAGCTGCGGCGCATCCGGTACTCGAAGTCGCTCTCACCCTCGACGGTGCCGACCTCGGCGCTCACCCGGGCGAAGCTCTCGTGCAGGTGCCCGCCGAGGTCGAGGGCGCCGAGGACCTCGGGGCGGACGACGCCGAGGGGGCTGTAGTCGCCGTTCTCGCCGAGGTTGATCAGCCAGGGGAAGAAGTCCGCCTGCTGGGCCGCCGGGTCGTGGAACCAGCGGTAGCCGCCGAAGAGTTCGTCGGCGGACTCGCCGGACAGGGCGACCGTCGAGCGCTCGCGCACGGCGCGGAAGAGGAGCAGCAGGGACATGTCGATGTCGCCCATGCCGGCGGGCAGGTCGCGGGCGGCGACGACGGCGCGGCGCAGCTCGGGGTCGGCGAGCTGGCGGTGGTCGATGAGGATGTCGGTGTGGTCGGAGTTCACGTGTCCGGCCACGTCGTGGGCGAAGGGGGTGTCCCGGGCGACGCGCAGCTGGTCGGGGGTGAAGCTCTCGTCGTGGCTGGTGAAGTCGACGGCGAAGCTGCGCAGTCGCTCGCCCTTGGCGCTCAGGTGCCCGGCCGCGAGGGCGGTGATGCTGCTGGAGTCCAGGCCGCCGGAGAGCAGGACGCAGCGCGGGACGTCGGCCACCAGCTGGCGGGCGACGGCGTCCTCCAGCAGCTCGCCGACGCGGGCGACGGTCTTGTCGGTGTCGTCGGTGTGGCGGTTGGCCTCCAGGCGCCAGTAGGTGTGCTCCCGGTGCCCGTTGCGGTCGACAGTCACGATCGTGCCCGGCTTGACCTCGGACATGCCGGCCCACACGGCCTGGCCCGGGTCCTTGGTGAAGGTCAGCAGCTCGCGCAGGCCGGCCACGTCGACGACGCGCTCGGCCAGCGGGTTGGCGAGGATCGCCTTGGGCTCGGAGCCGAACAGCACGCCGTCGGCGGTCGGGTAGTAGTAGAGCGGCTTGATGCCGAGGCGGTCGCGGACCAGGACCAGCTTCTCCGTGCGGCCGTCCCACACCGCGAAGGCGTACATGCCGTTGAGGTGCTCGGCGACCTTCTCGCCCCACTCCAGGTAGGCGTGGAGGACGACCTCGGTGTCGCTGGTCGTGCGGAACCGGTGGCCGCGGCGGCCCAGTTCGTCACGCAGCTCGGTGAAGTTGTACGCCTCGCCGCTGTAGGTGAGGGCGACGGTGCCGGCGGGCGTCTCCTCGACCATGGGCTGCTTGCCGCCCTCCAGGTCGATGATGGACAGGCGCCGGTGGCCCAGCGCGATGTGGCGGTCCGTCCAGACGCCGTACGCGTCGGGGCCGCGCAGCGCCATCGTCGCCGTCATCGCCTCGACGGTGGGGCGCTCGCGCTCGAGGTCGCGGCCGTAGGAGAGCCAGCCTGCAATTCCGCACATGGTGGTTGTTCACCCGATTCTGGGGTTGTGAAGTGGTCGTTCGGCCGAGGGGCCGGCTGTCTACCGGTTCTGGTACTCGGTGATCGCGAGGCCCAGCCGGCGGACCCCTTCCGCGATGCGTTCCGGGGTGGGGTAGCTGAAGGAGAGCCGCAGTTCGCTCCGGCCGCGTCCGCTCCCCTCCGCGTAGAAGGCGCTGCCGGGGACGTACGCGACCTTGTGCCGCTCGGCGTACGGCATCAGCGCGTCGGTGTCGACGCCGTCCGGGACGGTGACCCAGACGAAGAAGCCGCCTTCGGGCCGGGTCCAGCGGCTGCCCTCGGGCAGGTGCTCGGCGAGCGCGGCGAGCATGGCGTCGCGGCGGACGCGGTAGCTGTCCCGGTAGGTCTCGATCTGCGCCCGCCAGTCGTGCCGGGCCAGGTAGCGCGAGAGGACGGCCTGGGTGAAGGCGGGCGGACAGAGAGTCGTGGACTCCGCGGCCTGCACCAGCTTCTCCCGGACGGCGGCCGGGGCGGTGACCCAGCCGATGCGCAGTCCGGGGGCGATGGTCTTGGAGAACGAGCCCAGGTAGACGACGTTCTCGGCGTCGAGCGAGCGGAGCGCGGGGAACGTCCGTCCGTCGAGCGCGAGCATGCCGTACGGGTTGTCCTCGACGACGAGGACGTCGTGCTCCGCGCAGATCGCCAGTACCTCGGCGCGCCGCTCCACGGCGAGCGTGACGCCCGCGGGGTTGTGGAAGTTCGGCACGGTGTAGAGGAACTTGGGCCGCCGCCCCACGCGTTCGGCCTCCCGCAGCGCGGCGCGCAGCTCGTCCGGGACCAGCCCCTGGTCGTCGACCGGCACCTGGACGACGTCCGCCCGGTACGAGGCGAACACGCCGAGGGCGCCGATGTAGCTGGGGGCCTCGGTGAGGACGAGGTCACCGGGGTCGCAGAAGATGCGGGTGACCATGTCCAGGGCCATCTGCGAGCCGACCGTGACGACGACGTCGTCCGGGTCGGCGGTGATGCCCTCCAGGCTCATCACCTCGCAGATCTGCTCCCGCAGCTTGGGCAGACCCTGGGCGGAGCCGTACTGGAGCACGACCTTGCCGCCGAGGGAGACCAGTCCGGCCGTCTCCTCGCCGATCGCGCGCTGGGGCAGTCCCTCCAGGTTGGGCATGCCGCCGGCGAGCGACACCACGTCGGCGCGGCCGCGCACGGCGAAGAGGGTGGGGATCTCCGAGGGCTTGATGCCCTCGGCGCCGCGGGCCATCCGGGCGAGGTGCCGGTCGCCGGGCCGCGGCGGGGTGGTCGTCGTCATCCGGGTGCCCCCTACGCGGCCGAGGAGGTGACGGCGCCGACGACGGCCCACAGGCCGGCGACCGAGGCGAACGCCTCGAAGGTCAGCTCGGACTCGGGTATGCGCACCCCGTACTCGGTCTCCAGGTCCATCAGCAGGCTGATCATGCCCATGGAGTCAAGGCCCAGGTCCATGAGGTCGGCCTCGGGGAGGAGAGCCTCCTCGGCGGGGAGGTCGGGG
The DNA here is from genome assembly GCF_050937075.1 of Streptomyces sp. CA-181903. Lineage (NCBI taxonomy): Bacteria > Bacillati > Actinomycetota > Actinomycetes > Kitasatosporales > Streptomycetaceae > Streptomyces > Streptomyces sp. CA-181903. The sequence goes on along the minus strand of NZ_JBNJLY010000001.1, from coordinate 5,759,801 downwards.
AGGTTGCGGCGCAGGACCTGCTCGAAACGGTCGTCCCACTGCGTGCTCATGTACGGTTCCTGTTCGTTCGGTGACTGCTTGTTGCCCATGTGTGTGCCGCTCGTCAGCTCAGTTGTGCGGCGAGTGCCTTGCGGTCCGGCTTGCCGTTCCCCGTGAGCGGGATGGCGGGGACGGCCAGGACGGCGGCCGGGACCTTGGCGGCCTCCAGGCGGTTACGCAACTCACGTCGCACGACGGCCGGTTCCGGCTCTCCGACGACGAAGAGGGTGAGGTCCCGGGTGCCGTCGGGCGCGAGGGCCACGGCCTCCCGCACGCCCGGGACGTCCAGGGCGGCGGCCTCGATCTCCAGGGTGCTCACCCGCATGCCGAGGCGCTTGAAGATGTCGTCGCGCCGGCCGGAAAAGTAGAGGTGACCGTCGGCGTCCTGGTGGCCGTAGTCGCCGGTGAACAGCCGGACCTCACCGGTCCGTTCGCACCGCCGGAAGCGCTGGGCCGTCTGCTCGGGGGCCCGCCAGTAACCCGACATCACATGCGGTCCCCGGACGACGAACTCGCCCGTCTCGCCCGGCGGCAGCGGCCGGCCCTCGTCGTCCACCACCAGCACCTGGGTGTCCGGCAGCGGGCGGCCGACGGAGCCGGGGCGGTCCAGGTCCTCGTCGGGCTCCAGGACGGAGACGCGCTTGCACTCGGTGATGCCGTACATCAGCGACACCGCGGCGCCCGGGAAGGCCGCGCGGAGTGCCGCCACCGAGGGCGGCGGCAGGGCGGCGCCGGTGTTGGTGAACAGCCGGACGGACGTGGGCTCCGGGTCGCGCTCGGCCAGCCGGACGAGCATCTCGGCCAGGGACGGCACGAGGGGGACGACGGTCGCCCCGGTCTCGCGGACACCGCGCAGCAGCATCACGTCCGGGACCTCGCCCGGCACGACGAGTTCGGCGCCGGCCAGGGCCGCGAGGAAGACCTGGTAGAGGCCGTAGTCGAAGGAGAGCGGGAGCCGGCAGTACACCACGTCGTCGACGCGGTAGCGCAGCCGGGCGGCGACGGCCCGGGTCGCGGCCAGCACCTGGGCGTGCTCGGAGACGACGGCCTTCGGCCGGGAGGTGGTGCCCGAGGTGTACATCAGGAGCGCCACGTCGCGCGAGATGGCGGCGGTGGCGACGGGGGCGGGCTCCTGGGCGGAGATCTCCCGCCACGCCTCGTCGAGGCCGAGCACGGGGCGCGCGGTGAGGGCGCGGACCGCTTCGGCGTGCGCGGGGTCGGTGACGATCAGCTCGGGCTCGGAGTCCTCGACGACGCCCCGCAGTTGGAAGTCCTTCATCGCGGGGTTGACCGGGACGAGGACGGCGCCCAGCGCCACCGTGCCGTACAGCAGCGCCAGGTACTCCCGGCCGCTCGCCAGGCGCACCATGACGCGGTCGCCGTGCCCGACGCCGCGCCCGGCGAGCCACGCGGCGGCGCGGCGGCTGTGCGCGGCGAGCTGGGCGTAGCTCCAGCGGCCGGCGGCGTCGCGGACGGCCGGGCGGTCGGGGTGCTCCCCGGCCGCCCTGGCCAGGAGGTCGTAGACGGGTGTGTTGCTCATGTCGGCTGGTCCCCCACGGTGGCCGGTCGGTTGTCGGTTGGGGTGCGGGTGGCGGTTTGGGTGCGGGTTCCGGTTGGAGTGCGGGTGCCGGTGACGGTCGGGGTGAGGCTCGCGGCCGGGGCACGGGTTTCAGTCGAGGCGTGACTCACGGCCGGAGCACGGGTGTCGGAAGAGGTCCGGGTGTCGGCTGCGGCACGGACCCCCCGTCCCGCCCGGGCGACCGAGCGGTCCCGGCGGGCGGCGCCGCGGGACACCGCCATCGGGTCCCAGTCGGCCGGGCGTTCGGGCAGCAGCGCGGGGTCGGTGAACACCGCGCCCGCGTGGGCCTCGGCGAGCAGCCGGCGGCCGGTCACCCGGGCCGCGCACAGGATGCCGCTGATCGCCACGCCCGCGATGCCGCTGCCGTAACGGCTGCTCTGGCCGACCACGTACAGCCCCTTGACGCTGGTACGGGCCTCCGGCCGCATGCCGAACGGCCCCCAGGAGGCGAGCCCGTACGGGGTGCCGCCGGTCGAGGAGATGTAGCGCTGGTGGGTCAGGGCGGTGGCCGTCTCCAGGTGGACGGCGCTGTCGCGGATCGGGCCGAGGGCCCGTTCGGCGGCGGTGAGCAGCAGCTCGGTGACGCGTTCCTTCTCCGCCGCGTAACCGGGGTCACGCCGGTAACCGCCCTGCTCCGGAACACCGTAGCGCAACGCCAGCGGCGCCATGACCTGGAGGTTGGTGTGCCCGGGCGGGCAGACGTGGGGCGACTCGGGGTCCTTCAGGGAGGCGAAGGAGAGGAAGGCGAAGGGGAGTTCGCCGGACGGGCAGCCCTCGGCCACCTCGCGGTAGGCGGCCTCGACGTCCCAGCCGTTGTGCCACCAGAGGTTGGCGTTGGGGCGGTCGGAGAAGTCGCGGTCCAGACCCGCGTACAGCACCGCGACCGGCAGTCGCATGGTCGCGTTGCGGGTGCGCTTGACGAGGGCGGGCGGGAAGTGCTCGGCGCCGGCCAGCTCCAGGATGGTGCGCGGGTAGTCGGCGTTCGAGACGACCAGGGGCGCCTCGATCTCCGTACCGTCCGCGAGCCGGACGCCGCGCGCGGTGCCGCGCTCAATCAGGACCCGCTCCACCCGGCTGCGGGTGCGCAGTTCGCCGCCGCGCGCCTCCAGCGCCTCGACGAGCGCCGCCACCAGCCCCTGGGCGCCGCCCACCGGGTAGTAGGCGCCGCGCAGGTAGTGGTCGAGCACCGAGACGTGGGTGAAGACCGAGGTGGTGCTGGGCGGCGAGCCGTAGTTGGCGGACTGGGCGGCGAGCACCGTACGGGCACGCGGCGACAGCCCGCAGTGGTCGAACAGGTCGTGGAGCGTGCGGCGTCCCCAACGTCCCGTCAGGGGCATCAGCTTGAGCATCCGAGGGTCGTCGAGGTCCATGTCGGCGAGGAGGGCCGCGTGCTTCTCCTCGCCGATGGCCGCGCAGATCGCCGCGAACGCGTCGATGCCCTCGGCGTCCCCGGGCAGCGCCCGCTTCAGCCGCTCCCGGTAGCGGTCCCAGCCCGCCGGGACGCGCAGGCCGAGGCCGGGCAGGGCGAGTTCGTCGAAGCCGTCCGGGTCCAGGGCGCGGAAGGCCACGCGGTCGGCGAGACCGAGGCCGGAGAGGATGGCGGGCAGGATGCCGCCGGGTCCGCAGTCACCGACGTAGTGCAGGCCGACGTCGAACTCGTAGGCGCGGCGGCGCCGGAAGGCGTGGGCGTTGCCGCCGGCCACGTCGTGCTGTTCCAGCACGAGCACCCGGCGTCCGCAGGCCGCCAGGTAGCCGGCGCAGACCAGGCCGCCGAAACCGCTGCCGACGACGACTGCGTCCCACTGCTCCCCGGGGCGGTGCCCGTTGTCCCCCATGGTGGTCACTCCTTCGTCAGCCGGTCCGGGCCGGCAGACCGGTCAGTTCTTCTTCGATCAGGTCGAGCAGGGCGTCCGCCCTGGCCGCCATGCCGGGTTCGTTGCGGCACGAGAGGCCGATCTCGGTGCGGCCCGGCGGCTGGTAGACGGTGAGGAAGGCCGGGGCGTACGGCACGTGCATGGGCAGCGAGTACGCGGTCACGGCCGTGAAGCCGCCGCCGGAGAGCGCGTCCACGTCGACCTTGCCCAGGTCGGAGACGACCAGCGTGCAGGGGTAGGTCTGCCGCTGCTCCCGGGTCGCCCGGGCCGCGCCCAGCGTGGGCGCCATGCCGGACGACGTGACGGGGAACGCGCCGATCGACGACAGCTCCTGCCGCTCGAACATGGCCCGCAGCAGCCGCCCCTGGATCTGCGCCCGGCCGGCGCCGGCCGGGACGTCGACGAACAGCGGCAGGCTGAGGTTGGCCGTGGACGCGATCGACGGGTCGTGGCGGCGGATGTTGACGGGGACCATGAAGCGGCAGTCCTCGTCCGGCATCAGCGCGCACATCGCGGCGGCCGTCCTGGCCACCACGGCGTTGTGGTTGCCCTCGACGGTCCTCCGGCGCCACACCCAGGGCACGTCGGAGGCGGCCCCGGTGTCCTGGCCGGCGGGCAGCCGGTCGAAGGGGTTGCGGCACTCGGGGGCCGGGCCCGGGGCGGGCGCGGCGGTGCCGAAGCGCTTGACGACGCCCGACTCGGTCTCCACCGACGGCGCGCCCTCGGGCTCCTCGCCGCGCAGGGCGCGGAAGACCTCCTGCGCCCAGGTCATCACGCCCTTGCCGTCCATGACCGCGTGGAAGGCCCGGAAGACGATCGTGGCGGGCTCGCCGGAGAGCAGCAGCACCTCGCAGTTGGGGCCCTTGACCGGGCTGAACGGGCGGCGCAGCACCTCACTGCCGGCCGTGTCGAAGGCCCGGCGGTCGAGGGCGGTGCCGTCCGTCTCGACGACGGGCGGGGTGATCCCGCTGTCCACCCAGCGGTTGCCCCGCTTGACCAGACGGGCGCCGGGGCACGCCTCCGACGCCACGGCGACGGCGCGCCGGAGCTCCTCGGCGGTGACGCCGCCCCGGCCCTCCACGAAGATCTGGATGGCCATCGGGGGTGTCACCAGCGCGCCGGCGAGATACCCGCGTTCGGTGGGCGAGATCGGCCGGCTGTAGCCGGCGTCGGCGCGGCGTGCGCGGCTGACGGCGGTCATCGCTGCGTTCCTTTCGTTCCGGTGAGGCTTTCGGGGACGGGGTCGGGGGCGGGGGCGAAGGCGCGGGCGGGGGCAGGGGCGGGGGTGGGAGCGGAGGCGCCGACGGGGTGGCGGGGCTCGGGGCGTTCACCGGGCACGTGCTCGGGGTGCCACCCGGTGACGTGCTCGGAGTGCCTCCCGGTGGCGCGCTCGGGGTGCCCCGCGACGGCGACGGCGTGCTCGGGGACGGGCGGGTGCCCCGCGGGCACGTACTCCGCCGGCACCAGCGGATGCCCCCCGGCCACGCGCTCCGGGACCAGCGCATGCCCCCGGCCGCGTACTCCGGTACGGGCCACCGCTCCCCCGGCCCCTCCGGCGGCAGCGGGCGGATGCACAGCGGGACTTGGGCCGCCAGCGCGACCCAGGTCCCGGCGTGGGCGCCGGTCAGGGTGGCGCTCCACAGCCACCACCCGTCGCCCGCGTCCCGCCAGCCCGGCCGCCAGGCGGGCAGCGGGTCCAGCCGTTCGGGCCGGACGCCCGCCGTGCCCCGGGCCTTGAGCAGGGCCTCGACCTCGGTCCACTCGCGGAGCGTGGCCGCCGACCCGGGCGGCCGGCCCAGGACGCGGGCCAGCCAGCGGAGGGCGGCCGGACGTTCGCGGTGCTCCTGGACGTCGGCCCCGACCCAGGTGCCGCGGGCGAGGGCCGCCAGGCCCAGGGCGCCGGTGTGCGAGGCGGAGCCGCGCCAGCCGGAGTCCGGCCAGTGCCAGCGGCCGTCCGGCAGCCGCTCCGGCGGCTCGTGGAGGCCGGTGGCCACGGCCGCTGCCGCCCCCTCCTCCGCCTTCTCCACCTCCTCCAGCGTCTCTGCCGCCTCCACCGCCTCTGCCGCCGCCCGGAGCAGCGTCCGCCCGGACGGGCTGGAGCGGCGGCCGAAGGTGTCGCGTGGGAGCCGAGGGGCGGCGGTGAGGCGGACGTACAGCGTTCCGGTCCGTCCCCCGGCGGGCCTCACTTGACGAACCGGAACCGCGGTACGGCCAGGACGAAGAACAGCGCGGCCAGGCCGAGCAGGAAGCCGCTGGCCGGCAGCACCGTCTGGAGGTCGGCGCCCTTGACCATGACCTCCTGGAAGGCGTTGAGCGCCTTGCCGTGCGGGGTGAACTCGGCGATGTTCCGCATGAACTCCGGCATGAAGACGCCGGGCACCATGCAGCCGCCGAGCGCGGCCAGCACCAGGATGACGATCGTGCCCATGCCGTTGACCTGGGACTCGCTCTTGGCGAACGAGGCCAGCAGCAGGCCGAGCGCCACCGCGCAGCAGCCCAGCGCCACGGTGATGGGCACCAGGGCGAGCGGGTGGACGCCGAGGTCCATGCCGAAGACGAGCTTGCCGAAGGCCATCAGCACGCCCACCTGCGCCACCGCGACGAACAGGTACGGCAGCACCTTGCCGAGCAGCAGCTGCCAGCGCGGGACGGGCGCGGACAGCAGCCGTCGGAAGGTGCCCTCACGGCGCTCGATCATGATCGAGCCCGCCATGACGGTGACGATGAAGAAGACGTACATCACGGTGTAGCCGGGGACGTTCTGCTGGTACACCGAGGGGTACTTCACGCCCGACATGCCCTTGGGGAAGGTGCTGGTCGAGGTCACCCCGCTCCACGTCTCGTCGATCTTGTCGATCTGCTTCTGCAACTGGGCCCTGCGGACCGGGTCGTGCTCGGCGGCGCGCTGCTTCTCCAGCGAGACCGCCGTGCGGGTGCTGGAGGTGACGGTCAGCACCGCGCTGCGGATGGCGGCCTGGAGCGGGTCGACGGCCTGGCGGGACGACGAGGGGTCCACCACGAAGGAGAAGTGCGGCTTCCGGCCGCTCTCCACCTCCTTCTCGAAGCCGGCCGGGATGACCACGGCGAACGAGTCCTTGCCGGAGCGCACCCGCTTGTCCGCGGCGTCGCCGGACAGGCCGGTGGTGACCTTCAGTTCGTCGCTGCCGCCGAGCGCCTTGACGACGTTCTTGGCGGCGGTGCCGCCGTCCTGGTCGACGATCGCGATGTTCATCTTCGGCGCGGAGCCGAGCGTGTCGAAGGAGTTCGACAGGGCGAGGCTCATCACGGTGATGAAGAGCATCGGGGAGACGAACAGGGTGATCAGGGAGGCGCGGTCCCGGAGCAGGACCAGCAACTCCTTACGGATCATTGCAAACATCAGGCACCATCCCTGATCTGGCGGCCGGTCAGGTCGAGGAAGAGGGATTCGAGGTCGGGTCGGCCGAGCCGGATGCCGCCCAGGCCCAGGCCGGTCCCGGCCGCGATGTCGGAGACCTCGCGGAGGGTGGTCGGCATGTCCTTGACCCGGATCCGCAGCACGGACGTGCCGTCCCCGGCCGTGGTCACGGAGAGGTGCCCGTGGCCCGCGAACCGCTTCTCCAGCCACGTCATGCCGCCCTGGAGCCGCTCCAGTTCCTCGCGGGTGGGCGCCCATTCGAGCAGACCCGCGCCGAGCGGCCGGAGCAGCTCCTCCTGGGTGCCCTCGGCGAGGACCTTGCCGTGGTCGACGATGACGATGCGGTCGCAGAGCTGCTCGACCTCGGGCATGTAGTGGCTCGTGTAGACCACCGACATGCCGAACTCGGCGCGCAGGCGCAGCACCGTCTCGAAGATCTGGTTGCGGCTCTGCGCGTCCACGCCCACGGTGGGCTCGTCCAGGAACAGCAGCCGGGGCATGTGCAGCAGGGCGGCCGCGATGTTCACGCGGCGCTGCATGCCGCCGGAGTAGGACGCGACCTTGTCGCCGGCCCGGTCGGTGAGCCCGACCACGTCGAGCGCCCAGTCGATGCGCTCGCGGCGTTCGGCGCGGGAGAGCTTGTAGGCGCCCGCGAAGAAGGTCAGGTTCTGCCGTGCGCTGAGCGTCGGGTAGAGCGCGATCTCCTGCGGGACGACGCCGATGAGCGCCTTGGCGCGCATCGGGCCGGCCGCGAAGTCGGCGCCGTCCACCCGGATGGTGCCGCCGTCGGGCTTGAGGGCGCCGGTCAGCATGGCGATGGTCGTCGACTTGCCGGCGCCGTTGGGGCCGAGGAAGCCGAGGATCTCGCCGGTGCCGACGCGCAGCGAGACCCCGTCCACCACGGCGCGGTCGCCGAACTTCTTGACCAGGCCGGTGGCGGTGAGGACGTCGTCCGTCCGGACGCCGGGCGGCGTGGCCGTCGCGGTGACGGTCATCGGTTCTCCCCCTTCGATGCCTTGGAGACGACGAGCGACACATAGCTGCCGCCGTAGGCGAAGCTGGAGATCAGGGCGTGGTCGACGCTCCCCTGACGTCCGCCCCGCGTGATCAGGCCGGGCAGTGCGTCCGGCGCGTCCGGGACACCGGCGGTGCCCGGGAGCACGCCGTCGTGCATCGCGCGCAGCGCGGCGGCGAGGGCCAGGCCCGGGGCGGAGCCGTAGGTCTCGCCGAACACCGACTTGGTCGCGGTGACGGGACGTTCCGCCAGGCCGCCGGCGCGGAGCGCGGCGATCTCGGCGTCGTCGACGGCTGCGCGGCCCATGGCCGCCGAGGCGACCAGGCCGATGTCCTCGGGCGTCAGGCCCGCCGCGCGGATCGCCTCGGTCATCGACCGGGCCCACGCGGCGCCGTCCGGCCGGAGGCCGGCGATGCCGCTGTCGTCGCCGGTGAGCCCGAAGCCGGCGATCCGGCCCAGGACCGGGCGGCCGGACGCCTCGGCGGCGTCGGTGGACTCCAGGGCGATGGCGACCGCGCCGGCGGACAGCACCGTGCCGCCGCCCGCGAACGGACGGACGTCCGAACTCCCCAAGAAGCCCGGGACCTTGACGTGCCCGGCGACCAGGGCGTCGGGGCACTCGTCCGCGACGACCACGACGATGCGCTCGGCGGCGCCGCGGGCGATCAGCCGGTAGGCGTAGTGCAGGGCGCTCAGGGCGCTGGTGCCGCCGCTGCAGACGGTGGCGGTGATGCCCTTGAAGCGGTGCAGGATGGCGACGTGCCCGGCGGCGGCGTTCACCACCGTGTTCGGGAAGAACTTCGGATTGGCGCCGGCGGGCCCGCCGGCGAGCACCACACCGCTGTCGAACTCCTGGACCGGGGTGATCGGGGCCAGGCCGGTGGCGAAGATCAGCCCGGTCTGGGCGGCCTCCTGGCGGCTGGGCTTGCCGTACGCCCGGTGCAGCTCGGCGACGACGGCCGCGGCCAGCCGGCTGGTGGGGTCCATCCGGCGGAGCACGGCCGGGTTGATGCCGGCGGCGATGGCCTTGAAGTCGACCGTGCCGGCCCGGCGGGTGCCGTAGCCGTCGACGTCGACCTCGCCCTGGTAGACGGGCGTGCCCTCGGCGAGGGCCGCGAACAGCTGGTCGTTGCCGGTGGCCGTGCCCGCGATGCCCGCGACGCCGGTGATGACGACGTCCCGGCCGGCGGCGGCCGCGGCGGCGGCCGGCGGCTCGGTGGTGACGCGCTCGGGGTGCCGGATCACCAGGGCGGCGTTGTTGCCGCCGAAGGCGAAGGAGTTGGAGACGACGACGTCGACGTCCTGCTCCCGCGCGGCCTCGGCGACGATGTCGAGGCCGCTGGGGGCCTCGGCGCCGCCGGTGTTGGCGGTGGGCGGGAGCACTCCGTCGCGTACGGCCAGGGCGCAGACCACGGCCTCGACCGCGCCGGCAGCGCCCAGGGTGTGGCCGATCATCGACTTGGTGGAGCTGACCGGCGGCGGCGTCTTGAAGAGCGTCTTGATCGCCTTGGGCTCGACCTTGTCGTTGGTCGGGGTGCCGGTGCCGTGGCCGTTGATGTAGTCGACGTCCTCGACGGTGTGCCCGGCGCTGTGCAGGGCGGCGGCCATGGCGCGCTGGGCGCCCTCGCCGCCGGGGTCCGGCGCGGTCTGGTGGTAGGCGTCGGCGGAGAGGCCGTAGCCGGCCACCTCGGCGATGGCGGTCATGCCGCGGGCCGCGGCGGCGTCCGCCTTCTCCAGCAGCAGGAAGCCCGCGCCCTCGCCGAGGTTGAGGCCCTCGGAGCGGGTGTAGGGGGAGCAGCCGCCGGAGTCCAGCGCGCCCAGTGAGTTGAAGCCGTTGAAGGACAGCTCGGCCAGCGGGTCGACGCCGCCCACGAGCACGGCGTCGGCCTCGCCGCTCCACATGAGCTCCAGCGCGTAGCCGATGGCCACGGCGCCGGCGGCGCAGGCGTTGGAGAGCAGCGAACGGGGGCCGGCCAGGCTCAGCTTCTCGGCGACGGCGTCGGCGACGCTGTGCAGGGCGTAGCCCTTGAGGAGCCGGACGTCGGCCTTGCGCAGGCCGTCGCGGATCCACCGCTGGTGGAACGTGCCGACGCTGCGGCTGGTGCCGAGGCTGCTGCCGATGACGACGCCGACCCGCTCGGGGTCGTAGCCGGCCTCGGCGAGGCGGCCGTGTTCGACGGCCTCGGTGGCGGCGGTGACGGCCAGTGTCAGGCAGCGGTCGACGCCGGGGACGTCCTTGACGGGCGACTGGCCGCCCTGGGTGGTGATCAGGCCCGTGGTGTCGACCGCGGTGACCGTGCCGATGCCGCTGCGGGCGGCCCGGATGGCACTCCAGCACTCGTCGGCGGTGGAGCCGACGGCCGAGATCATGCCCAGGCCGGTGATGACGATGCGCATGGTCAGGCTCCGAGCCGCTCGTTCCAGGACTGCGGGATGACGACCGGGGAGGCGGCGGTGCGCAGCGTGACGGCGGCGCCGTCGGCGGTGCGGCCGGTGAGCTCCAGGCCGGGCACGTCGAAGGGCTTGTCGAGCAGCGCCAGGGCGATCTCCTGGTCGGTGCCGGCGAGCGGGGCGACCAGGTGGACGGTGCCCACGGCGCGGCCGCCGGCCTCGACCGGGCTGCCCGCGGCGGGCGCCTGCCCGGCCTCGGCGAGGACGGTGATCAGGCCGCGGCCGACCTCCTCGGCGGCGGCCAGGGCCTCGCCGCCGCGGAACTCGTCCTCGCGGCCCCAGCTCACCAGCCACTCCAGGCCGGCCTCACGGACGGTCAGGCCCTCGGACTGGGCGGGGATCTGCGGGTGGCGGACCTCGGTGCGGGCGCGCAGCAGGGCCTCGGCGCCGGCCGGGCCGCCGTCCAGCTCGGCGGCGCGGGCGGCGACCCACTCGGCGGCGCCGGCACCGGCCGGGGCGATCAGGAGGTAGCCGTACTCGCCGGTGGTGCCGATGCGGGCGAGCACGCCCTCGGCGCCGTCCGCGCCCGGCAGGGTGACGGTGGTGGCGCCGTGCAGCACCAGGCTGGAGATCTCGAAGTCCAGCAGGTCGGCGGCGATCCGCCAGGACTTGGGGCCCTCGAAGGCGACGGCGACGCGGTCGGCGGCGGCGTCGGTGATCTCGACGTCCTGGACGCCGGCGTCGGCGGCCGTCTTCTCCAGCAGGCCGGCCAGGTCGTCGCGGGAGTGGGCGAGCAGCCAGCTGGTGTCGTCGAGTTCGATGTGGGTGACGGCGTCCCAGACGCCGGCGTCCTCGTCGAGGATCAGGGTCTCGCGGGCGGTGTCCGGCTCGACGTACTCGCTGTCGCGGGCCAGGGCGCCGGAGAGGACCTCGCCGCGCTCCAGGCCGCCGAGGGCCACCAGGCCGGCGCCCGGGGTGTAGACGCCGACGGTGGTGCGCAGGTGCGCGTACTGCTCGGCGACGGTCTCCGGGGTGGCGCTGCTCATGTCGTCTCCTTGGGGTGTTCGGGTGTGGGTTGTCGGGGGTGGTGCGAAGTCGGGGGCCGCCCCGGGCCGGGGGTTGGGCCCGGGGCGGCGGTCTCAGCGGCCGGCGGCGGTGCGGAGCAGCGCGTCGGCGGCGTCGGGGCCGGGCAGGACGGCGAGCGACCAGCCGGCCGCGAGGGCCGTGCCGCGCGGCTGCCGGGCGACCAGCCCGAGCAGCGGTCCCGCCTTGGTGTTGCGGTGGAGGATCTCGGTGCCGTGCCCGTCCCGCGGGACGACCGCCAGCCAGCGGCCGTCGGCCAGCCCAAGGGCGAGCCGGCCGGTCCAGCGCTGCCAGGCGCCGGGTTTCCGGATCAGCCAGAGGTCGCCGGGGCGGCCGGGCACCAGGACCTCGGGCCGTTTGGGGGCGGCCGGGGTCAGCCAGACGACGGCCTCGCTCTCGTCGTCCCGCGGCTCGGCCCGCAGGTCGATGCCCAGCCGGTCGGCGGGGCCCGCGGCGGGGGCCTCGACGGACCAGTCGAGACCGGCCGAGCGCAGCCGTCCCGCCGGCTCGTCGAAGCGCCACTCGGCTTCTTCCGCGCCCCAGCCGAGGCCGCGGTCGGCGTCCTCGCGCGGCCCCTGGCGGGTGACCCAGAGGCCGGCCCGCCAGTGCGGGTTGCTGCCGAAGACGCGTTCCTTGGGGAACGGGGTGGCCAGCACGGACCGGCCCGCCGAGCGCCAGGCGGCGATGCCGCCGGCCTCCGCGCTGACCAGCAGCGTGTCCTCGCTGACGGCGGCCCGGTGGACCGGCCGGCGGGCCACCAGGCCGGCCGTCCAGTCCGCCCGCTCTCCCAGGGGGGCGGGGGCCTGAACGGTCTCCGGGGTGCGCGGTGCGAGCGGTTCCAGGCCGTCGACGGTCATGGGGGCACCGCCGGGCCACTCGGCGCCCACCGCCACGGCGTGGCCGTGCCCGGGGGCGAAGTCCAGCAGCAGCAGCGCGTCGGTGACGAGCCGGGCCCGGGCGTCGCCCGGCCGGACGTCGAGGCCGGTGGCGGACTCCTCGTCCCACCAGCCGACCCGGGCGCCCGGGGCGAGTTCGGCACCGGCGGTGGCGAACTCGGTGGCGTCGACGGGGTGCAGGCCGCGGCCGGCCGGCACCTGGCCGTCGTCCGTCAGCAGCAGCCCCTTGCGGAGGCCGCCTTCGACGAGCGTGCGCAGGGTGCCGGCGGGCGGCTCGCCGCCCTCCCAGCGGAAACGGTTCTCCAGGACGCCGCCGACGAGCGTGGTCTCCCGGTGCAGCACGCCCTCGGGGTGCCGCTCGGCGACCAGCCAGCCGCCGTCGAGCGGGGTGACCGTCAGCCCGTCCTCCCGCCGCAGGGCGCGGCGGAAGCCGGTGACGTAGGGCGGGCCGAAGACCGGCCAGGTCTCGCGCAGCAGCGGGCCGAGGTGACCCGCTCCGTGCAGCTCGATCCGGCCGTCGCCGTGGTGCAGTTCGAGGCGGAGGCCGTCCGCCTCGACCGTGCTGACGGCCGGCGGCTCGGGCGCGGACTTGGGCGCCAGGGCCGGCGTCTCGTCCGGGTCCGTGCCGACGTGCAGCACCTCGCCGTCCTCGGGGTCCAGCAGGACGGTGAACACCGTGCCCTCGATGGCCAGTCGCGTGCGCAGGACGGTGCGTCCGCCCAGCTCCTCGGTGTCGTCGCCGAGGGCGCGGTCCCCGCCGCCCACCATGTACCGCCAGCTGGCGTTCAGTTGCAGCGACTGCGGGATGAGGTGGGCGTAGTCGCGGCGCAGCCGTGCCATGACCCGCGGCATGTAGCTGACCAGCTCGATGTTGCCGTCCTCGGTGGCCTCCACCGGACCGGTGACACTGCAGCCGACCTGCCGGTAGAGCGGGAAGGCCAGCTTGTTGCCGGGGTTGGCGGTGAGCCGGATGACCTCGACGCCGGACAGCCGCAGGGTGCGGATGGCCTGCGAGAAGATCCGGCCGGCCACCGAGCCGCCGCGCAGCGCGGGGCTCAGGAAGAACATGTCCCCGAAGACCTCGCCCGGGGCGTACGCCCGGCGGACGCTGCCCTGGAAGAAGCCGATGGTGCCGTGCACCTCGCCGTCCACCTCGACGACGAGGAACAGCCGCGTGCCGCGCTCGGCCAGCTCGCCGCGGACGAGCTCCGCGTCGAGCTTCCGGTCCACCGGGTTGGGGACGTCGGGGTAGCGGTTGTAGAGCTCGGCGATCGCCGCCGCGTCCGACTCCTCGTAGGGCCGGATCACCAGCTCACTGGAGTCCACTGGGGTCCCCCGCGGTGCGTTCGCTGACGGTCAGCGAACCCTTGGCGGCGAGCTCGCCGTCGACGCTGGCCTGCACGGTGACGGGCGTCAGCCGGTCGAAGGCGCGGCCGAGTTCGACCTTCATCGTGAGCCGGTCGCCGGGCACGACGAGCCGGCTGAACTTCATCTGCCGGATCGCCCCGAGGTAGCCGACCCGGGCCGCGACCTCGGCCTCGCCGCTCTCCTGGCTTTCCGCGAGCCACGCGGAGGCGTAGACGACGGCCGTCAGCTGGGCCATCGCCTCGACGATGAGGACGCCCGGCATGATCGACTGGTCCGGGTAGTGGCCGGCGAAGTACGGCTCCGAGATGGTGACGTTCTTGATGCCGTAGCCGGACTTGCCCGGGATGACGTCGTAGGCGCGGTCGACGAGCAGCATCGGCCAGCGGTGCGGCAGCAGCGCCCGGATGGCGTTGGCGTCGAAGCTGAGGGGGGTGGGGCGGCGGGGGCGGCCCCGCCGGGGGTGGTCGAGCCGGAGGTGGTCAAGCCGGGGGTGGTCACGCCGCCTCCACCTGGGGGATCTCGCCACGGTCGGCGACGACGAAGTCGATGAGGCGGTTGACCGAGCCGAAGGCGGAGCGGTCGTCGTCGCTGATCGTCACGCCGAGCTGCTCCTCGACCATGACGACGATCTCCAGGGTGTCGAGCGAGTCCAGCTCCAGGCCGCGGCCGAACAGCGGCTGGTCGTCGCCGATCAGCTCGGGGCGGATCTCCAGGCCCAGGCTCTCCACGAGCTGGGTCTTGACGTGGTTGTTGAGGGCGGTGCGCGCCTCGGCGGTGGCCAGCAGTTCCTCGTAAGTGGCGGTCATGGCGGTACTCCTGTGTCTAGTGGTGGGTGGCTTGCCGGGAGTTACGGGATGAGTCCGCCGTCGACGACGAGGACCTTGCCCGTGATGTAGCTCGCGGCCGGCGAGGCCAGGAAGGTGACCGCCGAGGCCACCTCCTCGGGGGTGCCGGCGCGCTTCATGGGCACCGTGCCGATCAGCCGCTCGCGCACCGCGGGGGGCATGTCGCGCACCATGTCGGTGTCCGTGAACCCGGGGGCGACGATGTTGACGCGGATCCCGCGCTCGGCGACCTCGCGGGCGAGGCCCTTGCCGAGGCTGATCAGACCGCCCTTGCTGGCGCTGTAGTTGGCCTGGCCGGGCTGGCCGGTGACGCCGCTGGTGGAGCCCATCAGGACGATCGAACCGCCGGTGCGGTGCATCATCTTGACCGACTCGCGGCAGGTGAGGAAGGCGCCGGTGAGGTTGGTGTCGATGACCCGCTGCCACTTGTCGAGGCTCATGGTGGCGAGGAAGCCGTCGGCCGTGATGCCGCCGTTGGCGACGACGACGTCGAGCCGCTTCCACTCGGCGCGGATGGTCCGGAACATCGCCTTGACCTCGGCCTCGACGCCGACGTCCGCGCGGACCACCAGCGCCCGGCGGCCCATCTCCCGTACCTGCGCCGCGACTTCCTCGGCGGCCTCGGACCGGGAGACGTAGTGCACGACCACGTCGCAGCCGGCCTCGGCCAGGGCCAGGGCGCAGGCCCGGCCGATGCCCCGGGAGGCGCCGGTGACCAGGGCCACGGTGGACGGTTCGAACTGCATGGCTGTACTCACTGTTGTCAGGCCCCCAGGCGGCGCAGCAGCGCGGTGAGGGAGGTCGGCGTGTCCACCAGGGACACCTGCGGTTTGGCGGCGAAGTGCTTGGCCAGGCCGACGAGGGCCTTGGCGGGCCCCACGGCCACCAGCGGCGCGGCGGGCTCCGGCCGGCCGGCCGCCGCGTCCATCAGCTCCCGCCAGCGGACGGGCGCGCACAGCGCGTCGGCGAGGTCGCGGCGCACCGCGGCGTCGTCGGTGCCGAACGCGCCGGTGGTGATGAGCCCGACGGGAGCGGTGGCGGGCCGCAGCCGGGCCTCGGCGACGGCCGCCTCCCAGTCGGCGGCGGCGGGCGCCATGAGCCGGCTGTGGAAGGCGTGCGAGACCTCCAGCGGCTTGGCGCGGGCGCCGACGGCCGCTGCGAACTCCTCGATCGCGGCCAGGTCGCCGGAGGCGACGAACTGGCGCGGGCTGTTGTCGGCGGCGATGTCCAGGCCGCGCTCGGCGGCCTCGGCCAGCGCCTTCTCGCGGTCGTCACCGGTGGCGAGGACGGCGCACATGCCGCCCTTGCCGGGTGCGGCGGCCATGAGCTCGCCGCGCAGCCGGACCAGGCGCACGGCGTCGGCGAACTCCAGCCGCCCGGTGGCCACCAGGGCGGCCACGGCGCCGACGCTGTGGCCCGCGGCGGCGGCCGCGGCCGCGCCCTCGGCCGCCAGCACCCGCCAGGCCGCGACCGAGGCGGTCAGCAGGGCCGGCTGGGCGTTGTCCGTCGAGGCGAGTTCGGGCGCCGGGGCGTCCCAGCACAGGGCGCGCATGTCGAGGCCGAGCGCGTCCGACGCCTCGTCGAAGACGGCCGCCGCCTCCGGGCGGGCGGTGGCGAAGGCCCGGCCCATGCCGGGGACCTGGCTGCCCTGGCCGGGGAAGAGGGCGAGGACGCCGTGGGGCCGCCGCTCACCGTCCGGATCCCGTCGCACCGTGGCCGGAGCCCGTCACGCCGTGCCCGAGGAAGCCCTCGATCTGTACGCCGAGACCGCGCTCGGCGGCCTGCGCGCGGACGTACTCGGCCAGCGCCATGTCCAGGATGCCCAGGCCGAACGGCGAGAAGACGGTGATCCGCCCGGGGTCGCGGGTGAACGGCACGGTGCCGCGGACGAGGGCGCCGATGCTCGCGTCGACGAACTCGCGGTGGCCCGCCTCCTGTTCGGCGAGGTGCAGGGAGGTGCGCTCGCGGCAGACGTGGTCGGCGTCGTCCACGATGTTCTGCGCGCCGAGGATCACCTCGGGGTGCAGGTCGCGCAGCGAGACGTGCAGCACCACGGTGCCGGGCCGCAGTTCGTCGGAGCCGAGGTGGGGGGTGCCGCTGGTGGTGGCGAGGGAGACCAGGCCGTGCCGGGCGAGCGCGGTGGGACGGTCGGTGGCGACGTCGACCGTCAGCTCCGGGCCCAGCTCGCGGCAGCGGGCGGCGAACGCCTCGGCGCGCCCGGCGTCGAGGTCGAAGACCGTGACCTCGCGCAGCGTGGGGAGGGCCACCAGGAGGAAGCGGAGCACCTCGGTGTTGATGACGCCGCCGCCCACGAGGGTGACGCCGGTGGGCTCGTCGCCCTCGGTGAGCAGCCGGGCGGCGAGGGCGGCGCTCGCGGCCGTGCGCTTCGCGGAGATCTGCGAACCCTCCAGGAGGGCCACCGGGAAGCCGTTCTCCAGGGAGTTCAGCACGATGGCGGCGCTGGCGCGCGGCAGTCCCTCGTCGAGATTCCCGGGGAAGGAGGCGATCCACTTCATGCCGGCGACCGGGTGGTCGCCGCCGGCGAACGCGGGCAGCCCGATGATGCGGTTGCGGTCGTCGCCGGGGAAGCGGAGGAAGGTCGAGTGCGGGACGGCGGTGCGGCCGTCCTCGTGGACCCCGTAGGTCTCCTGGACGAGCGCGAGGATCTCCTCCTCGCGTCCGGCGAGCACCTCGTGGACGTCGGCGTGTCTGGCGATCAGCACGGAATTGCTCCTACGGTCTCGGGCACCGGGCCCGGGTTCTCTTGCCACAGATGGGAGACGTCACCGAATTTCCGGGCGACCCAGGAATCCGAATAGATGGTCTCCAGATAACGCTCGCCGCTGTCCGGGAAGACGACCGCGACCCGGGCACCGTCCGGTATCGCGTCGCGCATCCGGTCGACGGCCGCGATGACCGCCCCGGAAGAGCCGCCGGCCAGAATGGCCTCGCGGTCGACCAGGCGCCGGCACATGCTCACGCATTCGAGGTCCGACACGTGCACCACGTGGTCCGCCGCCCGCGGGTCGAACAAGGCGGGCCGGAGGGCGGCGCCATGTCCCGGCAGAAGCCTGGTGGTTGGCGACTGCCCGCCGAATATCGCACTGCCCACGGCATCCACCGCGACGATTTTCGTGGACAGTCCCGACTTCCTTACGTAGTCGGCGCAGCCACGAAGTGTGCCACATGAACTCGTCGCGCAGAACAGGTAGTCCAGACGGCCGTCCAGCGCCTCCACGATCTCATGCATCGTCAGTTCGTGCGCGGCGGCGTTGAGCGGATTCCCGTACTGGTTGGGCCAGTAGGCGTCGGGCACGGTCCGCACCAGTTCCCGCACCCGCCGAATACGACTCGGAAGATACTCACCGGTCGCCGGATCGGGCTCGGTGATGACCTCCACCTCCGCCCCGTAGGAGCGGATGATGGCGATGTTCTGCTCCGTCGTCTTGGCATCCACGACGCAGATGAACCGCAGCCCGAAATACCGGCAGACCTGAGCGAGACCGATCGCCAGATTACCCGAGCTGGACTCCACGACCGCAGACCGGCCGGGCACCAGCTCACCCGAACTCACCTTGCCCAGCAGCATGTTGAGCGCCACCCGGTCCTTGACGCTGCCGCCCGGATTGAACTTCTCCAGCTTGGCGAAGACGCGGAACAGATGGTCCGGAAAGATCCTGTCGAGTTCTATCAGAGGAGTGCCGCCGATGGTGTCGAGCACTCCCCCGATTCCTCGACTCGGCATCGCTTGCGTGAGCATGCGAAAGGTCCCCCTTGGCGCGGCGAATGACCGCATGACGTCGTGAACACGGGACGCCGGTCGGCATGCGGGCAGCACGAATCGGCGTGGGAATTCGGCAACGCGACGCAACCGGACGACACCGGATCGACGACGACTTGACCGATGAGAAGTTCCTGCCGAATCCGGGCGCCGCAGGGCAGGCCGAAGCCGCCCTAACGGGCCCGGATCGGCGATGAGTTAGCCCCCCGCGCCGGGCGCGAGGAGATCGGCGTGCGGCGGGCGCGTTGACGGCGCCCCGCAAGAACGGTGAACACGAGCGGAACGGAAAACTTCCACAGCCGGGACACGACACCGGCCGGCCCCGTTCGGCCGCTCATTGATCGAGGCACATCCCCCTGGAATCCCCGTAAGGACGGATTCCGGCCCGATACCTTTCAAGACTCTCCCCCGTATGCCCACTCCCGCACGCTCCCGTTACCCGGTGAGCGTGGCGAGTCAGGCTGTTAACCCCACTTAACGCCGGTGAGCTTAGGCAGTCCGGGCCGAGAATGCAAGATCGCCCCGGACGGCATTAGACCAACCGGTCAGTATCCGTTCAGCGGTCAACCAGACAGTAGGTGCCACTTCTTCGCGACACCGCCCGCCAGAGCCCTGAGATTCGACCGACCGCTGCCCGCGCGGCACAACACGGTGTCGATACCCGCCGCGCTGCTGAATGCCAGTCAACTCCGTTGCCCCATAAGCGGAACACCACAGTCCACCCACGCCCCCTCCCCTCTCCCGCCTACACCTACCAACCGGAAGGCAACCTTCCATGACCAAATTGTCACCAATATCCGGTGACCATCCCCACAGCTTTGGACCAGACCTATAGGTAACCGTCGGCAACCGAGTAAAAAGGTGGTCATGAAAGACGCGAACTCCGCTTGCGCCGCCGCCTCGTTGCCCCTGGCGCAAAAGCTGGAGTACCTGCGGTCGCGAGGCGGCCCCGACGGCACGGAACCGCCGTCGGACCGCCACATCGCCGACGCCGTCAACAAGGAGGCAGGCGAGACGGTCATCTCTCACGTGACGCTCGGCAAACTCCGCAAGGGCGAGCAAGTGGCCACCACGGACGCCCGGTTATCAGCGCTGGCCGACTACTTCGGCGTCGACCCCCTCTTCCTCCAGCGAAGCAGAGAAGAGATCGTCAACGAGATAGCCCTCCGCCTCCGCTACCTCATCGCCCTGCACTCCGGTGACATCACGGGGGCCGGGCGGTCCGGCAACTCCCACGCGGAACTGGTGGAGTTCATCGAGCGGGCGGTACGCGAGCGCCAAGGCGGCGAGGACTGACCAAGGTGGCGAGGACTGAACGGACGGGCGCCCGGGAGGCGGGCGGGAGTCGGGCGGCCCTCCCGCGGCCACACCGTGATCGGCGCATCTCGCCCAGGCCGGCCGCCCCCGCAGCCGGCGGCTATGCGATGTTCCCTATTCTGCGGAATTCCCCATTCCGCGCAGCAAGGGCGGGCTGAGCGGCCACGCACTCCCCCTGCGGTAGAGGGCGGCCGGACGCCCGGTCGGCGGCAAGCGCTGCTCTCCGGTGGGCTCCACGAACCCGGCGGTCTTGAGCACCTTGCGACGGAAGTTACTGGGGTCCAGGCACTGCCCCCAGACCACTTCGTAGACCGTGCGCAACTCGCTGAGAGTGAACGACTCTCCGCAGAAGACCGTGGCGACAGCGGTGTACTCGAGCTTCCTCCGGATCTCCTCCAAGGCGTCAGCGAGGATGACCGAGTGGTCGAACGCCAAGTCAGGCGCCTCGACACCAGGTTGAGGGACAGCGGCCCAGTAGGCGTGCCTGGCATCGGTACCGCCCACCGGAAGGGGAAGATCCGGTCCCAGGGCGAGGTAGGCGACGGTGACCACCCTTCCCCTGGGGTCGCGCCCGGGGTCCCCATACGCGCCGAGCTGCTCCAGGTGGAGCCGACTGCCGTCGATCCCGGCCTCCTCCCGTAGTTCGCGCAGCGCGCCCTGCCGCAGGGTCTCCGTCTTCTGGACGTAGCCGCCGGGCAGGGCGGGCCACCCGAGGAAGGGCTCCACCCCGCGCTCGATCAGGAGCACCCGCAACCCGTCGTCCCTGAGGGTGAAGATGACCAAGTCCACGGTCACCCACGACGCCTCCACCTCAGCGGAGTCTTTCAGCCAGTCATCCACCACAGCCCCTAAAGGTCTCATTGACTTGAACTCCCCCGGGACTTATGGTCTCACGGACCATAACGCTACTAGGCGAGGGCAAGGTCATGACCACGTCCCATGCGCCACCAGCACCAGTCGCACCGTCCGCACCACCGGCCAAGAAAGTGACCGGCGAGCCGACCGCGGCCACCCGTCACTTGTGCTCGGGCGT
Source organism: Streptomyces sp. CA-181903 (assembly GCF_050937075.1). NCBI lineage: Bacteria > Bacillati > Actinomycetota > Actinomycetes > Kitasatosporales > Streptomycetaceae > Streptomyces > Streptomyces sp. CA-181903. The sequence goes on along the minus strand of NZ_JBNJLY010000001.1, from coordinate 5,739,183 downwards.
ATACGTCGACGAGTGGTTCCGCGACCTCGTGATCAACGAGGTGTGCACCAAGCCGTACCGACGGGTCGCCCCGTCGTACGGGTTCGACATCGTTCCCGTCATGCGCCACGCCTGGCGGGCCGCCGCGCTGACCGCGCTCCTCCGCATGACACTGCTGGGGTCGGTGGTCGTGCCGGCCTGCGCGGGTGCCGCGCCGGTCACCATCTTGCTCGCGTGCGGCCTCGCCCTGCTGTGGCTGCTGCACCGCGCCCTCATGATCCGCGACGCGGACTGGACGCCGAAGCCCCGGCGCACCCGCCGACGCCGCCGCCCGAGCACGACACCGGACCCCCAGACCCACTTCTGGCCGCTCACACGCCCGATCGATCCGAGAAGGCAGCGCGCGTTCAGACGCGTCGGCGTCACCGCGCTCTCCTTGAGCCTGACCGGCCTGACCGTCGCCCTCGTGCATCCGGACCACGCCGCGACCGCTCTCCACGTGGCCGCGGGCATCGTGCTCATGTACCTCGGCGTCGGAGCCACACGCCAGCTGATGCTCAACCGCATACGACGCGCGCCGACCCTCCGCCCCACGCACCTGTCCGGCCGGCAACGGGCGGCCGACGCACAGCAGCGCCACGTGTGCACCGTCTACCGCCGCCCACGCCACAGCGAGGAGGAACGCGAGGACGAGGACGACCTCACCATGTTCACGCTCTTCGGGGACAAGTCACCGTTCATCGGCGCGGGAGAACTCGTCTACCAGTGGAACCCGCCGATGAACATCCAGCTGCTGCGCCCCGGCGACGACAAGGAGCCACTGCACGAGCGAGAGCATGTCGTACCCCCGTTCCAGGCACACGAACTGGTGGACCACCTTCGGGATGCCGTACGCCTGCTGGACACCGACAGCGTGGACGTCCGGCTTCCCACCCAGGTTCGCGACCGCGTCTACGTGGCGGAGACCGACGTCGCGGTGGACCCCTCCCTCCTCCCCCAGGGCTTCGACGAGGCCGGCCTTCGCGCCGTCATCAACACGCCGGGGACCCGGCAGCACCACTTCCTCGAAGTGACCACACCCGTGGAGGGCTCGGAGTTCGTCGCGACGGTTCTGTTGCATGTGAGCCTGCGTGGCCGCACTCTGATTATCTCCACCGCGGCCTGCGTCCTCGCCCACACGCCGCGGTCGTTCCAACGAACGGACGAATTCGGCCAGCACGGAGCCGTGGCCGTCGTATGGGCGGCGTTCCGTGAGCTGTCCGCCCTCCCTCTGGAGATCCAGCGCGCATGGCGGGTCGTCCGCTACTTCTACGCCGTGGCCAAGGCCGCCGTCCTCCCCCATGACCTCACCTCGACACCGATCCGCAACGTCCTGATCGGCAGCCGCGTGAGCATACGCGAGGAATCGTCTCAGGCGTGGTCCAAAGTCCAGCTGGAGAAGAGCGACATCCTGGGCCGGATGAAGACCATAGAGGAGCGGCTGCTCCGGGCCGCCGGCGACTTCCTCTCCGCCCGAGGGGTGGACACTTCCGCCTTCGACGACCGTGCACTGAAAATCATCAACAGCGGCATCTTCAACTTCGGTGACAACAACAGCTTCAATAACAATGCCGTCGGGGAGGCGGCTCAAGTCGGTGGCACGGCGGACCAGTCGGCCAGTCCCAACAACGCCAATGGCGGAGGAAGTCAATGATCGACAACCGAGGCATCATCAGCCACGGAAACAACAACAACTTCAGCAACAACGCCATCGGGGACCACGCCCACGTATCAGCTCCCGCCGCGTCCCCCAACACGCCAACTCCCGCTCCTTACGCACCCGCCGACGCGCGGGCCACGATGTGGGATGTCGGAGTGGTGACCATCCTCAGCGAGGAACTACGCGCGGTCAAAGACGAGTTGCGGCTCGAACGCCGGAAGAAGCCCAATGGCCTGTACTTCTACGAGGGCGAATACGGCACATCGCATTCACCCCTCCGGATCGTGGCCACCCAGAGCCAGAGCCAGGGACAGCGTTCGGCGATGGCCGCGCTGAGCAACCTCCGTCACCATTACGATCCCCGACTCTGGGTCCTGGTCGGCGTGGGCGGCGGTATCCACGACGAGTACGCCCGCGTCGGCAACGTCATCGTCTCCACCGACATCGTCTATTACGAGAACCGCAAGATCAATCCGAACGGCGACGTCCGCCGTCGCGGCGAGCACCGGCAGGCTCCGGCGGCGGTCGTCCACGCCATGAACGCCTTCTTCACCGAACACGGAAACCCGGCGCGCATAAACGGCCGACTGCCCGCATACGCCGCCGAGCAGTTCGAGGTCCACCCGGGGGTGATCGGCTCCGGCGAAGCGGTCATCGCCGACAGCGACGCCGAGGAACGGCGTTACCTCAAGACCTACCACGAGAAGATCCTGGCGGTGGACATGGAAGCCGGAGGACTGAGCCAGTACTGGCAGGAGAACTCCGTATCCGGCGAGCACAATCCCGGCTGGATCGTCATCCGGGGCGTGTCCGACAACGCCGACGAGAACAAGGGCCACGCGTACCACGAACTGGCGGCCAGGAACGCCGCGTACGTCCTGGCGCGGTTGCTTACCCACCTCCGCTGACCGCGAGCCCGGAAACGCGCACCACCCGCCCCAAGGGAGATGGCTCGCATGACCGCTTTCCTTCTAGGGATCCTCAGTTCCCTGGCAGCCAGCGCGACCGTACTCGTCCTCGGCCTCCTCCGCGGCTCACGCCCCCTGTGGTGGGTGGTGTCCGTCTGCTCCCGCTGGACCGGAACCGGGCTCGGCCGCGTGTACCGCCGTCAGTCGTCCGCCGAACAAGACATCACCCGCGACCTGCGCCGGGCCCGCTGGGTCAAGGTCCTGGCGGGGCGCGGAAACCTCCTCACGCGCGAGACCTTCTCACCCCTCTGGTCGGGCGAACTGGCCCCCGAATTCGTCCGGGTACTCCTGCCCGACCCGGACGCCCCAGGCGACTCCTGGCTCGACCGGCGCTCCCGGGACCTGTGCCGGTTCGATCCCGGCTACTCCCCCGGCCTGCTCAGGAGCCAGGTCCGGGCGAACACGGAGTACCTGGCCCACGCGACCCGCGACCTCCACCACGTCGACCTCCACAGCTTCGACCTGCCCCACACCTGCCGCGTGATCGCGACGGACCAGGCCGCCTACCTCACCTTCTACAGCAGCTCCGCTCACGGAAGGAACTCACCCTGCCTATACGTCCAGGCCCCCGGTCTCCTCTACTCCATAGCACTGGAGCAATTCGACACAGCCTGGACGAACAGCTCCCCCGCACGCCCGGCACTCCAGCCTTGACGCCGTGCGACATCCGCCATCGTGGTGACCCACTTGACCGGCGATGTGCCAGCCCTCGTCTGTTCCTTCGCCTCGGACAGGCACGCCGCATCACCCCAGGCCGGGCCATGGAAATCTCGGGGGGCTGGTTTCGCACGCAGTCGAGGGGGTGTACGGAGACCATCCGTACACCCCCGGGCGTGCTCAGAGGTTTACATCACCGGATACACCAATGTGTTCTCCGTGCCGAGGCGGCCGGGCTGCGTGTTGTTGTAAATCGTGGTCTCACCGTCCGACCAGCGGATCAGCAAGTCGTTGGTCCGGTCACCGGACACGAACCTGCCTGTGGTCATCGCCATGTTGTGCTCCCACGTGCCGTTGGGGTCCAGCAAGCGGTGCTCGCCGCCCAGGGCCGAGGTGGTGGTGCCGACGTAGCTGTCGACCTCGCCGTCCGTCCAGCTCACCAGAAGATCCCACTTGGAATTGCCCGAGAACTCGCCTGCGGTGAGCAGTTTGGCGTGCTTCCAAGTGTCCGTCTTCTTGGGGTCTTTGAGCTGATGCTCTTGGCCGAACGTACCGGGACTGACGTTGGTGTAGAGCGTGAGTTCGCCGTCCGACCAGCGCACCATCAGGTCCGTGACGTACTTGTCGGCGTTGAACCGGCCCGCGGCGATCGACATGGCGTGTGACCAGATGGATCCTTTGGGAGCCATCTCTTTGGAATTGCCCAGGCCGTTGCGGCCGATGTCCGTGAACAATTCGACTTGCCCGTTGGGCCAGACAGCCAGGAGGTCGAACTGACTGTCGCCACCGAAGTCGCCGGCGGTGACGGCCTGAGCATCGGCCCAGGTGCCGTTCTTCGACGTCAACTGGCGTTCGGAGGCGAAGTCGCCGTTGCGGTCGCTGTTGTAGAGGGTGACCTCGCCATCCGTCCAGACGACGACCAGGTCGCTCATGCCGGTGCCGTTGAAGTCTCCGGCCGCCATGAGCTTGGCGTGCTTCCAGGTAGCTGCTGTGCCGACGGAGTACGGCGGCGTGGGCTGGCGGTACGAGCCGTGGCCGGCGTCGCTGTTCTTCTTGGCGTCCTCGTACAGCAGGAAGAGCCGGTCCATGTACATCGGGCTGTAGGTCAGGCGGTTGTACAGCGGGTTGTCAGCTCCTACATTGGGCCCGCCGTTGTTGGCACCCCCCACGTTACCGATGACCGTCCCGACACCGCGGTCATAATCCACCGACGCGAACCACGGAGAACCCGAGACACCGCCCCAGAGGCCGGCGCAGTCGATGCGCATCTGGTTGAAGCCCGGGAGAGCGCCGGTCTGGGTATTGCACTTGATCGCCGTGTCGGCGGGGTCATACTTCGTCATCGGGTACCCGATGACCGTCACGTGGTGCTTGGCTCCCGAGGTCCTCTGCAGGGTGTTGCCGCCGACGACGTCCTGGATGTTCTTGCCGTCGTACTTGTCAACACGGCCGAATGCGAAGTCCAGGTCGGATACGTCCCTTGACGTGTCCGCCTGGAAGTTGCCGTCCCAGTACCACTTGTTGACGATCCAGAAGCCATAAGGCTGCTGTTTGAGGGGCTTCGTCTTGTCGTACTTGGGGATGAACATCCCGTTGCCGCCCTTGCAATGCCCCGCGGTCAGGATGAGATCGCGTCCTGGGCTATCCACCACGAAGGCTGTGCAGTGATGGGTCTTGGCCTTCTCACTCGTGTAGAGCGCGCCAACCGATTTGATACCTCCGAAGTGGTGGGAGTCCTCGTGCGTGATTCCCTGGCGAGGGCCCCTGGGCTTCGGCAACGGCTTCTTGGAACCTGGCTTCACCAGCGATGGGTTGGGGGCCGGAGCCTCCTCACCGAAAGGTCCGGGATCGGTCGCGGCAGCCATGCGCTCAGGAGTCCAGAAGCGGAGGGCGTCTTCTCGCGTCCATCTGTCACCCTCGTCTGCTCCGACGGAATTCGGCAAGCCGGTGTGCGTTCTCGGTGAGGTGGCTTGGCCCGGCACCCCAGGTCTTTGGTGGTGCACCGCCCTGCCCGGCCTCGTCGGTGTCGGTATTGGATTCGCCGAAGCGATATCGGCAGCGCCGATGGTGATCAGCGAGCCACAGACCGCCGCAACCACCACGCGGCGTATTCGTAACATGTGCAAGATTCACCTCCATGCGAGATGCATTTCCGGCATTCCAATGGAAATGCGGAGTCACCGCCCTACTTGACACAGGGCGGAATCCTGAAAGCAGTAAGCCATTGCAGAGAAGGAGCTACAGGATCAGTCGGAGCCAACTTCCGCACGGCGGCGTCGACTCGACACGGCGAGGCACGCCCCCGCCGCCACGACAGCCGACCCAGTGCCACCGACGAAAGACCAGAGCACCCAGGCACCGGAGCCCTTCTCATCACCGGCCACGGTAAGTTTCGCTACCGATACCGTTCGGCCATGGTGACTGACGGCCGTGACGCGGTAGGTTCCCGTACCCGTACCCTTCGAGACGGTGATGCGTGCGGCATAGACCGTGGCGCCATCGTCACACTTGCAGGCCGGGTCATCGGGACTGTCCACTTTTATACGCTGTGAGCCCTCGAATGCAGGGGAGTTGACGGCCACTGAGTCTTCATCCGGTGCGGCATGGTCGTCCGAGAGAACGACCACCACGCTCTCGCCGGGGCGGACCTTCTTGTCCCTGGGCTCGATGGCGAACCGCCGGATCTCGGCCGGCCTCTGTGCTACGACTTTCATCTGCGCAGTCGCCACGGTCTTCCCGTTCAGCGTCGCGGTGACCGGATAGTTCCCCGGAGCAATGTCGCTGCGAATGCTGACTCTCATCCCGGGCCCGACAGGATCTTCGGAGCGCGACGCGCCCTTGCTCTTCGGGTGCAAGTGTTGGGCTTTGACCAGGGCAGGCGAAGTGACCACCACGTCGTCCCACGGGCCGGCCATTCCCTCGATGACCGGTCCGACGTCGTCTCCGACTTCATACGACCTGCCATTATCAAGCACCAGCCGAGGGCCGTTCGGGGGTTCATCGCCGGACACGGCAACGGCCTGCACAGGTGCAAGCGTCAGCAAAGTGGACAGTGCTGCCGTGCACAACGCACCGCGCGAGCGCCGTAAATTGGCACGAAGCCAGAGCACTATCCACCCCCAGTGAATGCGGGCCCGTCGAGCCCATCGCCACAGTAGCGGTCACATGCACCTGACACCACCTCACAACCCAAAGCAGGGACCGACGGGATCACGCCAACCTTCCCTTAATCCTTGGACATATGAATAGCGAACTTCTCGATGCTGAGCTTCGGGCTTCGATCCCTCGTTTCAGCCGCCGATCACTCACCCCACGAGCCACCCGCCGCCCAGTGGTTGAAACGCCAGGCTATTCCAGGGGAGTTCGTCCCACATCCTCGTCATTGGACTGCCCGCTTCTGCCGCCGGGGCCAGTTGACGCACCCGCTGGGAGCCGTCCGGCCGATCGCCGCCAAGAGTTGGGCGCCTGACAGAGGCGCTATCGCAGAAGTACCCCTTCCACGCACTCGACTGGCCTGGTGGTCCGGACCGCCGAAGGAAGGTTATGAGCTCGACCCCGGGTCACGAGCCGGACGAACAGCGGGCCCGTCGGCTGGCCGGAGGAGAGCAGGGCACTGCCCAACCCTGACCCGCCCACATGGCGAGTTGTCCCGGCGCGAGGCCCGATGACCAGGGCGGCGACGGTGACGGAGCCGAGACAACCCAACCGCGCTTCTCGTACCGGGTGGCAACGGCCCGGGAGTTCTTCTACTTGCCGACGGCCCGCTCGACAGTGGATGGTGTCCCACCACGCGGTGTTGCCGAACTCGCCGAGGTCCCTACCAGCACTCGGCCGGCGGCAGGGCTCCACGGATCCGCGCTCAGCGCCGCCTACCCGGCCTCCATCGACAGACGCCGCCCCGACAGGGCCGGCCTGTCCGGCAGGCCGCCTGGCACCCCATCAGGACGAGCGTCAAATAGGTCTAGGCGGACGGCCTTTCAGCGTCGGGGTACCGCCCCGCGTCGCTCACGCCGCACATCATGCGCCCGCCCGCTCAAGACCGCGGGTCAGGAATCCTGCGCCACCCGCTTCAGGATCGCGACGCACTCCACGTGATGCGTCACCGGAAACAGGTCTCAAAATCGGATCATCATAACGTCCCAGGTCAGGCGGCACTTCGGGCGAACCCACCGGTCCGCGACCCCCTGTGAGCGTCAAACAAGCGTCAAACGATTCCGCCTGGCCAGCCCCTCAGAACCGGCTGACTACAGACCTCACCTTTGATCGCGACAGGCACGAAGGGCTCGCCGTTGCACCGGACAGCCGCTCGAGCACTGCTCATAGTTAGGCAGGCACCTGCAAGCTGCTCTCCGAGATGAGTACGACAGCCTCTCCCTCTGTACGCTCCCATTGTCAGGCCGAACAGGACCCATTCACCAGATTGGCGGTCGCCGCCATACGCGTTCGCACCGGCAAGCCCTCCGTGGGAAGTGCAGCCTCTCGCACTGGCGCGCCGACGCAGTTGATCCAGCTACCAAGTCGTCCCTGAGGCAGCCCGGCCAGCCTGAGGGTGCGGCCGGAAGCGTCTGGCGGCGAACGTCCCTCGCAGCTCGTGGTGAGCTGCCACTACGGCAGCCAGCGCGCCGCCTGTTCCCGGGTGATCCGGTCCGCGTCGACCCACCAGTGCCGGGCCTCCCTGTCCCACTGGGCTCTGAGCAGGCGCTTGGCCTCGTTCCTCTGCTCGTACGGGACGTCGAGGTACAAACGGCCGTCCCGCACAAGGCCCGGGTACACCTTGCCGTCCTGCGCCTCGGCTCGCTGGGCAGGCATCTCGGACGCTGGAGCCGTCTCTCTGGCGGGACGCCACAGCCCTCGTGCCGGGCGTTCCATGCGGGTGCGCTCCATCAGCCGCCGTACACGGTCGCAGGAGGCGGGGTCGGTATAGCGCATCATCAGGTCCGTGGGCCCGATGTTGGCGAGCAGGTTCTTCGAGCCGTGCCACAGGACCGAACCGTCCAAAATGAGAACCTTCTCGTGCATACGATCGCGAAACTCGACGCGACAGCCGACGGCCTCCAGCTGCCCGACGAGCTCCCGGTGCCGCGCCACGCGGGAGTGCTCCTGCTGCTCCTCCGGCGGGCGGGTGAAGACCGTGATCTGGAGCCCCTCAGCCGCCTTCGGGCCGAGCATCCGGGCCCACCGGCGGACGGGAGGTGCGTCCATGAACGCCGAGTACAGCTCGATGCTGCGCTGTGCTCGCTCCACATCCCAGGCCACCGCCCCCAAGACCTCGCTGTGCTCGAAGAATGCGGGTCGCGCCAGTTCCTCCTCCGACAGGGTGGCCAGCTGGTCCGCGTCGCGGATCGGGATCAGCTGGTCGGCGGAGATGGTCTGCGCGTGCGCCTCCAGATGGTCAACCATTGCCAGTGCCTCGCTGTGCGGGGCCAGGTGCTTGCGCAGGAAGGCGACGTCCGCCACGACGACCAGGTGGTCCTGGGCCCGGCTGAGAGCGACGTTCAGGAGGCGGCAGGTCTGCGAGGACAGTCCCGTTCCGCTGTAGAAGAAGCCGGGATCCTTGCCGGCGCCCGCCACCGTGTCGAGGAGCACTACGGGGCGCTGGCTGCCCTGGAACCGGTGCACGGTGTCGACAAGGCCGTCGTAGTCCTCCCCAAACCGGTGGGCCAGGCTGCTCTTGAGGACCTTGACCTGCTCCCGGTACGGGGAGATGACGGCGAGCCGGTCGGTCGCCCGCTCCCCCTCGGGTACCTCCGGCCACTTGCGTGCGGGCAGGGTTCCCTCGTACTGGAGCCCTCGGACCAGTTCGTGGATGACCGCGGCGTGGACGGCGTTCGTCATGTGGGGCTTGCGGCCGCCACCGGGGATCCGGCGGCCGGACGTGTCGATCAGGATCACTGGGGAGTCGATGAGCGGGGCGAACGGCAGGCGGCTGGTGTTCCCGCGCCCGGTCCTGAGCGGCGCGTCCGGATACGCCACTTCATTGACGACCGCGCAGATCGGCTCTCGCATTCGGTACTGGGTGTCGAGCGCCACCAGGCGAGGGTCCTGGCGCACCCGACCGGAAGGATCGACCAGTCCGGCGGCGTGGAAGGCGTCCCGCGCGGTCCACTCGCGGGAGTGGGTGCGCTCCTCCTCGCTCGCCTCCCGGTCACCGTCGCCCTTGGTCACGGCGGGCAACTGTCGGAAGTCGCCCGCCACGACCACCCGCTTGCGGGCGAGACCGGCAGCGAACCAGGCCGACGGCAGGTTGACCATCCCGGCCTCATCGATCACCACGACGTCGACTTCGTCAAGCAGTTTTCTCGACTGGACGGCCTTGGCCACGGTCGCTCCGAGCACCCGGCAGTGGGAGCGAACCTCGTCCTGGATCTGCTTGCGTTTCCGCCCGAGTTCGTTAAGTTGCTCCTGAAGCGAGGCAGCGGACTCGGCGACAATCTGTCTGGGCGGGATCCCTACGACGGCGGCATAGGCTGCGGGGAGGGCTCGGCGGGCCTCGGCCGCCTGCTTCTCGCCCGCCGTGCGACGCCGGGCCGCGCGCGCCACGTCCGCCCTGGCCCGCTTCGCCTCGTCCTCCTCGTGCGCCAGGGCGGACCAGAGGTCGCTCAGCTTCGCCGTTCTGCGCTCCGCGAGGAATCCGGTCGGTGGCCCCACTTTCTCCATCTTCCGCCGCAGCTGCGCGGCCAGGGTGTCCGCGGCCGCGACCTTCCTCGCCGCCGCGGCGTGGTCCTGGTCGGCCTCCGCCATCTCCTCTGTGCCGGTGGCCAGGTCCGACTCCAGGTCCCGGATCCGGTCGTGCAGGGCCAGCGCCGCCCTCGCGCCCTTGAGCTGGTCGGTCGCCGTGCTGATCTGTCGGTCGATGCTCTCCACGAGCAGGGCGGCAATCCGGGCCGGGTCGACCTGGTCTCCGTAGCGGCTGCGCAGCGACGGCAGAACGATGACCCCTGCCCGCTGGACGATCCCCTCTGCGAAGCCCTCCTCGTGCTCCAGCAGGGAGCACATCCGCTCAAGGGCCTGGTCCACCGCGATGTTCGTGGGGGCCAGAAAGAGGACCTTGAGTCCTTGGCGGAAGCTGCCCTCGACGATGTGAGCGACGACGTCCGTCTTCCCGGTGCCGGGCGGTCCCCACAGGAACAGCACCTCACTGGCGAGGGCCTGTGCGACGGCGTCGCGCTGTCGTGGGTTCAGCTGGAGCCCCGCCCAGTTCGCCACCCACTGCCCCGGGTTCTCGGCACGGCAGGTGCGCGGGGTACCCCGGCCGACCAGCCAGCCCGCGTGGTCCGCGTCGACGGGGCTGTCCTGACCGCCGACCGTCTCCAAGCGCTCGGCCAGCGCGGCCCAGTTCGCGGAGTCGTCCTTGCGGATCTGGATGTTCGCGGGCGCCGCCCCGAGATCGGCCTTCGTCACGAGCCTGACGGTCCCGTCCGGAGCGCGAGACGCCTCGGCCGGGTCCCACGCCTTCCGGGAACGTGACGGCCGGGCGAGGACCGAAACACCGTCCAGGCCGTCGTGCCAGGTGCGGCACTCGAAGAGATACTCGCGTGTCCCCCCAGATTGCGAGAGAAGGCGCCCCTTAGAAAGAGCGACCTTCATGGCGCCCTCGGCGTCGTTTCGGAGTTCGGCGAGGATCTCGGCGCGCACCGCCGTTAGAAGCTCCTCGACGGGATAAGGCCGCCCCGCCCCGGTCATGTACACCGCTCCCCCAACATCGCCCCACAGGTCCGAAGACCGTACGTGAGTCTGTCGCTGTCGAACGGTGCACTCGACGGCTATGGCCAGTCACTGACCCGTCGCTGGCCGAAATCATTCGCGATCAGCCATTGCCGGTGGCGACTTCGGCGCCCCTCGGCGAGGGCGGGCCCGAGGTTGACCCCGGCTCCATCCTGAAGGTAGCGGCTCAGGTCTTCGGGGTACCGATCTCCTCAGACGCTCTGTTGGGCGAGGAGCGGATGACACCCGAGCAGTTATTCTCGCAAGGACAACGGTCAGTACCCCAGCGCTCGCGATCTACGAGACACCCACGTTCCCACCGACCTGGTGACCGATAGCGAGGTGGAGAGCCTCCTAGTGCTGTGACCGCATTGGTTGGCCGGGTTGCTCGTTGTGCTGGTCGGAAGCAACGACCAGTGAGGGGCGGGGATGGCACCACCAGTTAGGGTCCGCAGGCTGACCGAGCAGGAAGGTCAGAAGCTCCAGCGGATCGTCCGGCGAGGCACCACCAGCGCGGTGCGGTTCCGGCGGGCGATGATGCTGCTCGCCTCGGCCGGCGGGAACACCGTCCCCGTCATCGCGCGCCTGGTCCAGGCCGACGAGGACACCGTCCGCGACGTCATCCACCGGTTCAACGAGACCGGGCTGGCCTGCCTGGACCCTCGGTGGGCGGGAGGCCGTCCCCGCCTGCTGGGCAGTGACGACGAGGACTTCGTCGCCCAGATGGCCACCACCCGCCCGACCATGCTGGGCAAACCGTTCACGCACTGGTCGCTGCGCAAGCTCGCCGACCACCTGCATCGCAACACCGCCCGGCCGGTCCGGATCGGACGTGAAGCCCTCCGCGGCCTGCTGGTCCGCCGCGGGATCTCCTTCCAACGCACCAAGACCTGGAAGGAATCCCCGGACCCATCCTTCGACGCCAAGCTGGACCGCATCGAGTACGCCCTCAACGAACGCCCGGACCACACCTTCGCCTTCGACGAGTTCGGCCCGCTCGGCATCCGTCCGACCGGCGGCTCGTGCTGGGCACCGGCCGGCCACCCGGACCGGCAGCCCGCCACCTACCGCCGCACCCACGGCGTCACCTATTTTCACGGCTGCTACTCCGTCGGTGACGACCGGCTCTGGGGGTGGTCCGGCGGCGCAAGGGCATCGGCCATACCTGGGCGGCCCTGCGGTCGATCCGCGCGGCCCGCCCGGACGGCGCCCCCATCTACGTGATCCTCGACAACCTCTCCGCCCACGCGAACTGGAGAATTCGCAGGTGGGCGGCGCGGAACAAGGTCGAGCTGTGCTTCACCCCGACCTACGCGTCCTGGGCCAACCCCATCGAAGCCCACTTCGGACCCTTGCGGCAGTTCACCCTCGCCAACTCCCACCACGCCCACCACACCGCCCAGACCCGGGCCCTGCACGCCTACCTCCGCTGGCGCAACCAGAACGCCCGCCACCCCGACGTCCTGGCCGCCCAACGACGCGAACGCGCACGCGTCCGCAGCGAGAAAGGAATCCGCTGGGGTGGCAGGCCACTACAAGCCGCAGCCTGACCACGAAACCGGCGAACCTATGCAGTCACAGCACTAGGCTTCATTCCACGGGTCCTGGTGGAACTTACCCGCTTGGGCCGAGCATGCGCGCGAGCAGGTCTCGGTGAGGCACCTTGGCACGGCAGCCGGCGCACCTGCTTTCAGAGTGGTTGTGGTCCAGTCTGATGAAAGTGGCTTCTGCCGAACCGGACGGCCTTTCAGAGGATGATACGGGGGGCGTCTACCTGGGAACGGGGTACCGGCCGGGCTGTCAGTGGCCAGCCGAGAGACCCCGGTTCGCCAACACGTTCGCGGCCGCAGCAAGGTCACAGAACCTGTTCGGCGTTGGGCACACGTGGATCGGCGAGACCGCTTAGCAAAGCACCACGAAGGCCCCGGCGCCCTACCACAACCACGTAGCCAGCAAATCGCCTGACCAGCGACGCAGGGCGCCTGACGACCCATCAGAACGAGCGTCATTTCAGCGTCAAGATATCGCCCGTAACGCCCACACCGCACATAACGCGCGCCCACAAAACCGCAGGTCAGGCGTCCTTAGCCACCGGCTTCAAAATCGCCACGCACTCCACGTGATGCGTCACCGGAAACAGATCGAACGCCCGCAGCGTCGCCGGGCGGTAGCCCTCCTCCGCGAAGTACTTCAGGTCGCGGGCGAGGGCGGCCGGGTCGCAGGCGACGTAGGCGATGCGGCGGGCGCCGAGGGTGGAGAGGTGGCGGACCGTGGCGCGGCCGGCGCCGGCGCGTGGGGGGTCGAGGACGATGATGTCGGCGCTGTCGATGCGGGTGCGCGGGAGGACGTCCTCGACCTTGCCCTGTTCGATGCGGACGCGGTCGAGGTCCTGGAGGTTGTGGCGGGCGTCCTCGACGGCGCGCTTGGAGGACTCGATGCCGAGGACGGCGCCCTTGTCGCCGACGCGCTCGGCGAGGGCGCCGGCGAAGAGGCCGACGCCGCAGTAGAGGTCGAGGGCCATGTCGCCCTTGCGCGGCATGAGGCCCTGCATGACGGCCTTGACGAGGGTGTCGGCGGCCTGGGGGTGGACCTGCCAGAAGCCGCCCTCGCCGACGCGGTAGGTGCGGCCGTCGGCGCGCTCGCGGACGAAGGGGCGGCCGTGGACGCGGTGGATCCGCTGGTCCTTTTCGCCTACGCGCATCACCGAGACCGGCTTGTCGAGTTCGACGATCGGGAGGCGGCCGCCCGGCTTCGGGGTGAGGACGACCTGACGGTCGGCGGAGCCGGAGGCGGCGATGGCGTCCACCGAGGCGATCTGCGGCCACTCGCGCTTCTCGATGCCCAGCTCGCTCACGCCCGGGGCCGCGATCAGGCAGTGGTCGATGGGCTGGACCTCGTGCGAGCGGTGCTTGCGGAGGCCGGCGTGGCCCTCGGCGTCGATCGCGTACTGGACGCGGGTGCGCCAGGCGGGAACCTGGCCGGCGGGGACCTTGTCGCCCTCGGCCGGCGCCACGGTGCCGTCCCAGCCGGCCTCCTCGGGCGTGAGGCCCGCGAGGCGCTGCAGCTGTTCGGCGATGACCTCGCCCTTGAGGCGGCGCTGGGCGCCCGGCTTGACGTGCTGCCAGTCGCAGCCGCCGCACTTGCCCGGGCCGGAGAAGGGGCAGGGGGCCGGTACGCGGTCCTTGGCCGGCTCCAGGATCTCCACCGCGTCCGCGCGCAGGAAGCGGGACGTCTCCTCGCCGTCGGTGATCCGGGCGATCACCCGCTCGCCGGGGAGCGTGTGGCGGACGAAGAGGACGCGGCCCGCCTCCGTCCGGGCGACGCAGTGGCCGCCGTGGGCCACCGGGCCGACCTCGACCTCGTACTCCTCGCCGACCAGCGACTTCGTCGGTTCCGTCTGCATGGGGGGAGGGCTCCTGAGGGGCTCGGTGGTGCGGCGGGACAACAGCCGTCCAGTCTACGTCCCGCCGCACCGCCCCCGTGACCGCCACCGCTCCGCCGCGGTCACCACCTCTTCTCCGCGGCGGCCTTCCTTCTCCGCCGCGGCCTCTACTGCCCCGCCGCAGCCTCTACTTCTTCGCCGCGGCCTTTTCCTTCTTCTGCGGCGGGGCGACCGGGCCGCGCCGCACCGAGCCGGGCGCGTTCCACTCGGCGCGCTTGCGGGCGCGGCGGCGGGCGACCTCGGAGGAGTCGAGCTGCCAGGGCACCGAGGTGACCATCACGCCCGGGGTGAAGAGGAGCCGGCCCTTGAGCCGCAGGGCGCTCTGGTTGTGCAGCAGGTGCTCGTACCAGTGGCCCACCACGTACTCGGGGATGTAGACGCTGACCACGTCGCGCGGGCTCTCCTTGCGGAGCGACTTCACGTAGTCGATCACCGGCCGGGTGATCTCGCGGTACGGCGAGTCGAGGATCTTCAGCGGGACGTCGACGCCCCGCTGGTGCCACTCCTCGCGCAGCGCCTTGGTCTCGGCCGGGTCGACGCTGATGCTCAGCGCCTCCAGGGTGTCCGAGCGCATCAGCTTGGCGTAGGCGAGGGCCCGCAGGGTCGGCTTGTGGACCTTGGAGACCAGCACGATGGAGTGCACCCGCGACGGCCGGACGGCCGCCTCGCCGGGCTCGTCCTCGAGGGCGATCTCGTCGGCGACCCGGTCGTAGTGGCGGCGGATCGCCGTCATCGTCGCGTAGAAGATCACCATGCCGAGCAGGGCGACCCAGGCGCCGTGGGTGAACTTGGTGAGCAGCACGACGACCAGCACCAGGCCGGTAAGGAAGCCGCCGAAGGTGTTGATCGCCCGGGAGCGGACCATGTGGCGGCGCTTGCCGGGGTCGGTCTCGGTCTCCAGGTGCCGGTTCCAGTGCCGGACCATGCCGATCTGGCTCAGGGTGAAGGAGACGAAGACGCCGACGATGTAGAGCTGGATCAGCTTGGTGGAGTCGGCCCCGTAGATGTAGGTGAGGACGATGGCGGCGCCGGCCAGCAGCACGATGCCGTTGGAGAACGCCAGCCGGTCGCCGCGGGTGTGCAGCTGGCGCGGCAGGTAGCGGTCCTGGGCGAGGATCGAGCCGAGCAGCGGGAAACCGTTGTAGGCGGTGTTCGCGGCCAGGAACAGGACGAGCGCGGTGGCGGCGGCCAGGACGACGAAGAGGAACGAGCCGTGGCCGAAGACCGCCTCGGCGACCTGCGAGATCACCGGGTTCTGGGTGTAGCCCTCGCCGAGCGGCTTGCCGTCCTTGAGGAGGTCGCTCGCCGGGTTCTCGGCCATGCGCACGTGCGTGGCCATGGCCAGGGCGATGATGCCGCAGAACATGGTGACGGCCAGGCCGCCCATGAGCGCGAGCGTGGTGGCGGCGTTCTTCGACTTCGGCTTGCGGAAGGCGGGCACGCCGTTGCTGATCGCCTCGACGCCGGTGAGCGCGGCGCAGCCGGAGGAGAAGGCGCGCAGCAGCAGGAAGACCAGCGCGAAGCCGGCCAGGCCCTGGTGTTGGGCGTTGATGGTGTAGTCGGCGGTGGGCGCCTTCATGGTGTCGCCCATGAACACGCCCCGGACGACGCCCCAGGCGATCAGCAGGAAGACGCCGCCGACGAAGACGTAGGTCGGGATCGCGAAGAGCTTGCCGGACTCCTTGACGCCTCTCAGGTTCATCAGGGTCAGCAGCACGATGACGGCGATGGCGCAGGCGGTCTTGTGCTCGACGACGAACGGGATCGCGGAGCCGAGGTTCTCGATGCCGGAGGCGATGGAGACGGCGACCGTGAGGACGTAGTCGACGAGGAGGGCGCTGGCGACGGTGAGTCCGGCCTTGGGGCCCAGGTTGGTGGTGGCGACCTCGTAGTCGCCGCCGCCGCTCGGGTAGGCGTGGACGTTCTGGCGGTACGAGGCGACCACCGTGAACATCAGCACGACGACCGCGACGGCGATCCATGGGCTGTAGTGGTAGGCCGACACACCTGCCACGGAGAGGACGAGCAGGACCTCGCCCGGCGCGTACGCCACAGAGGAGAGAGGGTCGGACGCGAAGACGGGGAGGGCGATGCGCTTGGGGAGAAGGGTCTCTCCCAGCTTGTCGCTGCGCAGCGCCCGCCCGATCAGGATCCGTTTCGGCAGGTCGGTCAATTTGGACACGCAGAGGATCGTAAGCGTTCGGTCCCCCGGTCGCCCACCCGCCACCCACCGGGGCCGCGAACGGGCTGGTGGGAGGCGGGCGGGGGGTGGGATCGCGGTCCCGGGGAGGGCGGCCGGTCAGCCGTGCAGGAGCGCCGGGAGGGACCGGTGTCCGTTGGAGATGAAGGAGTCGACCGGCTCCAGGCCGCCGGTCTCCTTGCCACCCGCTTCGCCGACGCCCGCCGCACCGCCACCCGCTTCGCCGCCACCCGCTGCGCCGCCGCCCGCCTCCCCGCCGCCGGCCGCCGGCGCGAGGCGCAGCTCCGGGAAGCGGGCGAAGAGGGCGGGCAGCGCCACGGTCGCCTCCAGCCGGGCCAGCGGGGCGCCGAGGCAGAAGTGGGCGCCGTGGCCGAAGGAGAGGTGGTCCTTGACGGCGCGCGTCACGTCGAACACGGCCGCCCCCTCGCCGTACAGCTCCGGATCGCGGCCCGCCCCCGCGTAGCCCGCGACGATGGCGTCGCCCGCGCGGAGGACGGTCCCGTCGTCGAGCGTGATGTCCTCGACGGCGTAGCGGAGCGGGAGGTTGGCGACGGGCGCCTCGACGCGCAGCGCCTCCTCGACGACGTCGTCCCAGCCGGCCTGTCCGGAGCGGACGAGGGCGAGCTGCTCGGGGTGGGTGAGCAGCAGGTGGATGGCGTTGTCGAGGAGGTTGACGGTGGTCTCGTGGCCGGCGCTGATCACCAGCAGCAGGGTGTCGACCAGCTCCTGCTCGCTGAGCCGGGTGCCGTCCTCGTCGTCGCGGGCCGAGATGAGGACGCTGGTCATGTCGTCGCCGGGCTTCTCGCGCTTGGCGGCGACAAGCTCGCCGAGCAGCCGGTAGATCTCGGTGTAGGTGGCGGTGACCTCGGCGGGGTCGGCGGAGGTGTGGAAGATCGAGTCGACGCAGCGGCGCAGGCCCTCGCGGGCGGCCTCGTCCTCGATGCCCATCAGTTCGCAGATGACGCGGATGGGCAGCGGGTAGGCGTAGCCCTCGCGGAGGTCGACGACCGTGCCGGGCGCGGCGGCGGCCAGGCCGTCCAGCAGCTCGGCGGTGATCTTCTCGACGCGGGGGCGCAGGGCGGCGGTGCGGCGGGCGGTGAACGCCTTGGCGACCAGGGAGCGAAGGCGGCGGTGGTCGGGGCCGTAGGCGGTGAACATGTTCTGCACGGCGACCCAGGTGTAGAGGGACCACTCCGGGGAGATCTCACCGTTGATCCAGGCCGGCCAGTGCCGCCGCGGGTCCTTGGAGACGCGGGGGTCGGTGAGGAGCCGCTTGAGCAGGGCCTGGGAGGTCACCGCCCACGCCACCACGCCCCCAGGGAGCTCCACGGGGACCGCCGGCCCGTGGGCCCGTATGCGGGCGGCCTCGCCGTGGATGTCCCGGCCGGCGGGGTCGATCGTGACGGGGCAGGTGGGACGTTCCATCTGCGGTCTCCAAAAGTCTCGGGGGTGGGAGCGGGGACGGGAGCGGAAGCGTTCGCGGAGGGCTGCGGGGCGGTACGCGCGGGGTCACCGCCGGGGCGGCCTCCCGCCGTTCCCGTACGCCGCCCGGGCAGGAAGGCCGAAGCCGGACCGGACGCCGAAGCGGAGGCCGGCGCCGACGCGGCCGCCGGTGCGGGCACGGGCTGCGGCGGGAAGCGGACGGGCAGCGCGGTCAGGGCCCGGTGGAAGGGGCCGGGCCGCCACACCAGGCGGTCGGCGGGGACGGCCAGTTCCAGGTCGGGCAGCCGGTCGAGGAGCCGTTCCACGGCGGCGGAGGCGATCAGCCGGGCCGGGTCCTTGGCCGGGCAGTGGTGCGGGCCGGCGCTCCAGGCGAGGTGGGCGCGGTTGCCGGTGCGCTGCCCGGAGTGGTGTTCGGGGCGGAGGGCGGGGTCCGTGTTGGCGGCGGCGAAGCTGACGACGACGGGTTCGCCGGCGCGCAGCCGTACACCCGCGAAGTCGAGGTCGGCCGTCGGGTAGTGCACGCCGTAGTTGGCCATCGGCGGGTCGAGCCAGAGGACCTCGTCGAGGGCGTCGTCGACGGGCATGCTGCCGCCGGCGAGGTCGCCCGCGAACCGGTCGTCGCAGAGCAGCAGCCGCAGGGCGCCCGCGATGAGGTTCTGCTGCGGCTCGGTTCCCGCGCCCATGAGCACCACCAGCTGGTGGATCATCTCCTCGTCGGTGAGCCCGGCCGGATGGGCCATCAGCCAGGACGTCACGTCCGCGCCGGGCTGCCGCCGCTTGAGGGCGATGAGCTCGGTGAAGGTGCTGGTGACGAGGGCGTTGGCGCGTTCGGCGTCGACCCCGTCGAAGATGCCGGACATGCCCTCGACGAGCCGGTCGCCCAGCGCGGGCGGGCAGCCGAAGAGCTGGTTGAAGACGAGCAGCGGCAGCACCTTGGCGTAGTCGCCGAGCAGGTCGGCCTCGCCGGCCGTGGTGAACCGGTCGACGAGCACGTCGGCGCTGCGCTCCACGTAGCCGCGCAGGGCGTTGGGGTCGATGCGCGCCAGGCTGTCGGTGACCGCCTGGCGCAGCCGCCGGTGGGCCTCGCCGTCGGTGAAGAGGCAGTTGGGTCGGTACGCCATCATCGGCACGACGGGATTGTCCGGCGCGACGCGGCCGTCCGCCAGGGCGCGCCAGCGGCGGGCGTCCTTGGCGAACGCCTCGGGGCTGCGCAGGACGTCCAGGGCGGCGCGGTAGTCGGTGACGAGGTGGGCCCGGACGCCCGGCGCGAGTTCGACGGGGGCGACGGGCCCGTACCGGCGCAGCCGCCGGTAGACGGCGTGCGGGTCGGCGGCGAAGTCCGGGCCGTGAAGGGGGGTGACCTCGTGGGCCGGGCCGTGGAGAGGAGTGCCCTCGTGAAGGGGTGCCGCGCCCTGGTGGGCGGGGCAGCCGGCGGGCGGGCCGGCGGCCGGCTGCCCACTCACACCGGTCACAGCGCTCACACCGGTCACAGCGCTCGTGCCGGTCACATGGCTCGCTCCGGCCACCGAGTTCGCTCCGGTCGCAGGGGTAGCACGGGTCACATGGGCTCCTGGGCGGTGCGGGCGTGCAGGTGGTCCACGAGGGTGATCAGCGCACGGGTGGCCGAGATCCGGTCCCGGGCGTCGCAGGTGACCAGCGGGGTCTCGGGGAGCAGGTCGAGGGCCTCGCGGATCTCCTCCTCCGGGAACACCGGCGCGTCGTCGAAGTGGTTGACGGCCACGGCGTACGGCACGCCGTGCTCCTCCAGCAGCCCCATGACGTCGAAGGAGTGGTCCAGCCGGCGGGTGTCGGCGAGGACGAGCGCGCCGAGGGCGCCCTGGATCATGTCCAGCCACAGGCGGGTGAAGCGCTGCTGGCCGGGGGCGCCGAAGAGGTAGAGGACGAGGCTGTCGCTGAGGGTGAGCCGGCCGAAGTCCATGGCGACCGTGGTGGTGGTCTTGCCGTCGAGCCCGGCCAGGTCGTCCACGTGCGCGCCGGCCTGCGTCATCGTCTCCTCGGTGCGCAGCGGCCGGATCTCGGACAGCGCGCCGACGAACGTCGTCTTGCCCACGCCGAAGTGGCCGACGACGAGCAGTTTGGCCGCGGTGCGGACGGTTCCGCGCAGATAGACGCCGCTGTGCGGAACGCCGGTGTCAGAGGCGAGCGCGGAGTCCATCGAGCACCTCCTGGAGGATCTGGGCCTCGGGCAGTTGTGCCGAGGGGATGGGCGCCCTGGTGCTGAGGTGGCCGCTGTCCACGAGGTCGCTCAGCAGCACCTTGGTGACGCTGACGGGCAGTTCGAGATGGCCAGCGATCTCGGCGACGGACAGGGCGCCGCCGAGGCAGAGCTCCATGAGGCGGTACTTCTCCGGGCTGAGCCCGTCGAGCGGCCGGTCGCCGTGCGCCATGACCAGGGTGACCAGGTCGAAGGTGTTGCGGGTCGGGTGCGACCGGCCCTCCGTGACGACGTACGGCCGTACCAGCCCCTTGTCGCGCCGGGGCACGGCCGGGGTCACGCCGGGCTGCCCGGGCCGCCCTGCCACTGGGCGTCGTGCCGCGGCGGGCTGACGAGTTCCTTGCCGAGCCGGTCGACGGTCTTCTGCATGCGGTAGGTGACGGCCTCCATGTCGACGTTCTCGGTCGCGGAGACGGCGAGGTAGGCGCCGGGCCCGGCCGCGATCAGGAAGACGTAACCGTGCGCGAACTCGATGAGCGTCTGCCGCCAGGGCGTCTCGTGCCGGGCCGGGTGGGTGCAGAAGTCCGCCGTGGAACGGCTGATGGACTGCAGCCCCGAGAGGGCCGCCGCCTGCCGCTCGGCCTCGTCCCGCGCGATGCCCGCGGAGTGGGCCCGCAGCATGCCGTCGGCGGAGAGCAGGATCGCGTGGCGGGCCTCGGGGATCTTCACGACCTCGTCCAGCATCCAGGCCAGATCGTTGTTCAGGTGGTCGTTCACGCGTGCGGGTTCCCTTCGTCTTCTGCGGGCTCGGGGGCGGGGGCGGCTGCGGAGTGCGGGTCTGAGGCGTGGTGCGGCCGGGAGCGGCGCTCGGGGTGCGGCTGCGGGCTCGGGGAGGAGTACGGGTCGGGGGCGCCGACGGGGCGGACCGGCGCGGCGGGGTACGGGCGCGGGGCGGCCGGGTGCGGGCCCTGGAAGCCCGGGTGCGGGTGCGAGGCGCCCGGGTGCGGGTCCGGGGAGCTTGAGGGCGGCACCGGGGAGCCCGGGCGCGGGACCGGGGAGCCCGAGTGCGGGACCGGGGAGCCCGAGTGCGGGTCGTGGGCACCGAAGTACGAGCCGGGGGAACCGGCGTGCGGGCCGGATGACCCGGCGTACGGGTCCTGGGCGGCGGGGTACACCCCCGGAGCGGCCGGACGGCCGGGGCCTGGCCGGGCAGCGGCTCACGGCCCGTGGCGCGGTCCGAGGGGCGCTGCGGCGCACGGCCCGGCTCCCGGCCCGTGGCGCGGCCCGAGAAGTGCTCCGGCGCATTGCCCGGCGCCCGGTCCCGCGCGTGGTCTTGGGGACGCGCCTGGCCCTGGGGGCGCACCTGGTCCTGGGGACGCGCCGGGCCCTGGGGACGTGCCTGGTCCTGGGCGGCCGGGGACGCGGTCTCGGCGGGACGAGAGCCGCCGGCCTCGGGGTACCGGCCGGCGCCTTCCGTGGACCCGGCCGTGCCGGCGGCGGCACCGGCGGACCGGCCGGCGCGCCCGGAGCGCGTACCGCGGGCGAACGCGCCCATGCGCCGGGCGGTTTCCTCGGCCGTGCGCTCCGGGGCGGCGGGTGCCGGCGTCTCGGGGGGCAGGGGCGCCGAGCCGGCCTGCGGCCCGGCGGGACGGCGTCGGCGGCGCTTGGGCAGGCCGCCGGCGGTGGTCCCGGCGGAGGGGGCCGGCGACTCGGCGGGCGCGGCCGGGGAGGATGCGGCGCCGGGGCGGGCGCCGAAGACATCGGTCCCGGACGGCCCGGACGGCCCGGACGCTCCGGGGGCGGACGGACGGAAGTCGGACGTCCGGGGGCCGGACGGCCCGGAAGCGGGCTGCCGGGAGGCCGGCGTGCCCGCGGCGGACGGGCGCCGCCCACCCTCCGCGCCGGACGCCGGAACACCGCCCGGACCGGACGCCGAAGCCCCGGACGCCGAGCGCCCCGGACCGGACGTCGAAAGACCGCCCGGGCCACCGAAGTCCCCCGACGAACCGGGTGCTCCGAGAGCACCCGAACCACCGGCCGTCGTCCCGTCGGAACCGCCCGGCGCCCGGCCCCGTCCACGCGCTGCGCCCTCGCGCACCGCTCCCCCGCGCGCCGCTTCCCCGCCCGCCGCGCGCCCCGGCGCGACCAGCGGTGTGGTGCCCGGCCCGTCCAGTTCCAGGTGCGTGAGGAGCGCGGTGGGCAGGAAGACGACCGCGCGGACGCCGCCGTAGGGCGAGCGCGTGTCGACGGAGACGCTGAAGCCGTAACGCGCGGCGAGCACGCCCACGACGGGGAAGCCGAACTGCGGGGGGTCGCCGAGCCGGGAGACGTCCACCGCGCGGCGTCCGGAGAGCAGGGCGACGGCCCGTTCGATCTCCTGGCCGTCCATGCCGACGCCGGCGTCGTCGATGAGGACGCAGGCGCCGTTGTGCACCGGCTGGAGGCTCACCTCGACGGTGGTGTTGGGCTGCGAGTGGCGGGCGGCGTTGTCGAGGAGTTCGGCGACGGCGAGCACGACGGGCTCCACGGCCCGGCTGACGACGGCCAGTTCCCCGTCGCCGTGCACCCGCACCCGACGGTAGTCGCGGATGCGGGAGGTGGCGCCGCGGACGACGTCGGTCAGCGGGGAGGCGACGCGCTGCCGTCCGGGCCACGAGCCGCAGAGCACGCCGATGGCCTGGGCGCGCCGTCCGAACTGCGAGTTGGTGTGGTCGATCTCCAGCAGGTCGCGGAGCACGGCGGGGTCGTCGTGCCGTTCCTGCATGCCGGAGATGGCCTGTTGCTGTTCGTGCGCCAGCCCTTGCAGGGCGCGCATGGACGCGCGGAGCGCCGCCTTGGCGGACTGGTCGGCGCGCTCCTGCGCCTTGTCCACGGACTGCGCGAAGAGTTCCATCACGGCCTGGAGGCTGTGGGCGAACGCGGTGCCGGTGAGCCGCTCGTCGAGCAGGCCGGGCAG
Source organism: Streptomyces sp. CA-181903 (assembly GCF_050937075.1). NCBI lineage: Bacteria > Bacillati > Actinomycetota > Actinomycetes > Kitasatosporales > Streptomycetaceae > Streptomyces > Streptomyces sp. CA-181903. The sequence continues at coordinate 5,715,959 of NZ_JBNJLY010000001.1, read as the reverse complement.
TGGCTCGGACCTGTCCATCGAGTCGGCGACGGCGGGCAGGCGCACGTCGACCAGCCGCGCGGCCTCCTCGTCACGCGCCCGGACGTTCTCCTCCAGTGCGGCGGCGCGGGCCCGCAGCGCGGTGGTGACCGTCCGCTGCCGGACCAGCAGGACCACCACGGCGGCCAGTGCCACGATCAGGCACCAGACCCCCGCCTCCGGTATGTGATGCGACATCAATTCCTCTTGGACACCGGGGTACGCGTACGGCAGGACAGGTCAGCAGGTCACGGCGTCCCGACCTCCCGTCCAAAAGCGGAATACGCGGATCATCCAACCACACCTGTGACCCCGAGTCCGGTCCCCTTCTCGAATTGCGAACACACGAACGCCTCCCGTCCGCTCCTGGAAGGGCGAGCGGGAGGTGACAGGGGGTTTCCGGCCGATATCCGGCCGGAATTCACTGCGCCGCGAGCGTCCACCAGAAGGCCCGGCCGTTCGGAAGGACGCCGCCCGGGACGTCGCCGATGGCGTCGCTCGCGCCGTACGGGATTCGGTCGAGTCGAAGTGGAGGACGACACCGCCGCGTTGACCGGCCCGCCCTGGAACCGGATGCCGCGCGGCGTCCGCCGGCCCGGGCCCGCCACCGCCGCCCCGGGAACACCACGCGCCTCGACGCGAGCGGCCCACGCCTCGCCGCGGTCGATCGCGCTCCTCGGGGCGAGACGACGGCGACGGGCCGAGGGCGGACCGCGCCACGCACCACGTCAACTCTGCGGCGCGTCGGCCGCGTCCGTGTCCGACGCCGCACGGACCGGTATGCGACGGAGTGGCGGACGAAGCGGGAACGGACCGATCACCGGCGAGGCACGCCCTCTCTGACGCGCCTGCGGGGACCGGGAGTTGGGCGGAGCCGGGCGCGGGCTCCGGTCGCCGCCGGGAGCACCCGGCGGGACCCCAGGGGGAGGCCGCGTCCATGGCGGGGCACGTGTCCGGCACGGCCGGGAGCCCCTTGCGCGCCCTGGCCGCCGAGGACGCTTCCCCCTGGCTCGGCGGACCGTCCACGCATCTCGGTCCGTCCTGGCTCGACGGGCCGTCCCCCGCATGCCGGGCCGCCCTGGCTCGACACGCCGTCCTGGCTACGGGCCGCCCCGCGCCCGTCCCGTCCGGGCCGCCGAAGGGGTCCGCGGCGCCGTCTCCGGGCGCCCGCGGCCCTCGCCGCCCTCCGCCGAGCGCCTCCGGGTGCCTCCAGGCCGTAGCCACCCCCGCATACCCCAAGCTCGGCCCCACGAGCCACCCTTGACCCTTGCATCACTTGTATGCCTCCGCATACCTTGGCGCCTTGGCCGTGTAGGTGCCGCAACCGGGGTCCGGGGATTACGGGGGACCTCCGCGCACCTGCGGCCCGCGCCATGCCGCGCCCGCCGACGCGCGACCCGTCCGTCGGGGTGCGGTCGGTACCAGGGAGGGGCACGTGTCGTCGGACACATCGGGGACACCGGAGGCGGTCGGGCTACCGGACACATCGGGGCAACCGGGCACGGCGGACGACGGGACACCCGACGTCCCGGGGGTCCCGGAGGTCCTGCATATCCCGGAAATCCCGGAGGTCCAGGAAATCCCGGAGATCCTGGAAATCCTGGAACTGCTGGACGGCGGCGCGCCGCCGGACCGTTACGAAGCGCTGCTCGCGGACGCCCGGCGGGCCGGGGCCGCCCCCGCGCGGTCGGCCGCCCTGGAGCGGGCCGTGCGCCTCGGCCTGGCGGTCCGGTCCCGGATCGAGGCCGAGCAGCAGCGGGCCAACGACCTGTCCGCCCTGCTCGACACGGCCTCCGAACTGGCCTCCCAGCAGGACCTCGGCGCCCTGCTGAAGGTCGTCGCCCGGCGGGCGCGCCTGCTGCTCGGCGCGGACATGGCCTGGATCGGCCTGGGCGACGACGAGCTCGGCTGTCACGTCGTCCGCGCCTCGGAGGGCCACGTCACCGACCGCAACATGGGGCTGCGGATCGCCCGCGGCGCCGGACTGGGCTCCGCCGCCACCCGCCGGGGCAACCCCTCCCCGTTCTGGACCCCCGACTACCTCCCGGACGGGCGCATCGAGCACAGGCGGGAGGTCGACGACGTGGTGCGGGCCGAGGGGCTGCGCGCCGTCCTGGCCGTGCCGATGGTGCACGGCACCCGCCCGGTGGGCGTCCTCTACCTGGGGGAACGCAACGTGCGGCACTACACGCCCGCCGAGGTGACGCTGGCCGGCGCGCTCGCCAACCTGGCCGCGGCCGCCGTCGAACAGGCCCGGCCGGCCGAGCGCAACGCGTCGCTCATCGCGGAACTCGAACGCCGTACCACCAGCGTGGAGGCCGGGCTGCGCGGTGCCCGCGGGCTCGCCGAGACACACCACCGGCTGATCGAACTGATTCTGGACGGCGGCGATCTGACGGCCCTCGCCGAGGAGGTGCGCCGCGAACTGGACGCCGACGTCCGCGTCTTCGGCGCCGACGGCACCCCGCTCACCACCGCCGGCGACCCGCCCCCGTGCGGGGCCCACGACGTGCTGCTGTCCGGCCTGGGGGCGCACGCGGCCCGCGAACCGGTCGAGGTGGCCCCGGGGTTCTGGGCCGTGCCGCTCGCCGCGGGCGCCGGCCCCCTGGGCACCCTGATGCTGCGACCGCGCCGGCCCCGGCGTCCGTGGACGCCCGCCGAGGAACGGCTGGTCCGGCTGGTCGCCCAGGTCGTGTCCGTACAGCTGCTGGTGGAGAGCAGCCGGGCCTCGGTCACCCGGGGGCAGGCCCGCGAGGACTTCCTCGGGCGGCTGCTGTTCGGCGAGGCGCGCCCGTCCCGGCAGCTGGAGCAATGTGCGCGGCGGCTGGGGATCGACCTCCGCGCGGACCACGTCGTGGTCGTCGCCCGCCCCGAGGGCGAGGCGCGCGGCCGGCCCGCCGTCTGGGCCTCGTCGTACGCCTCGCGGAAGAAGGGGCTGAAGGCCATGCACCACGGCTGCGCGGTGCTGCTGCTGCCGGGTTCCGACCCGGGAGCGGCTGCCCGCGCGGTCGCGGCGGAGTTGTCGCCGCTGCTGGAGCACCCGGTGACGGTGGGGGCGGCGGGGCCGGTCGCCGATCCGGCGTCGGTCCGGCATGGCTTCCGGGAGGCGCTGCGCTGCCTGGACGCGATGACCGCGCTGGGCGCCACCGGGCGCGCCGGGTCCCTGGCCGACCTGGGCTTCCTGGGGGTGCTGCTGTCGGACCACCACGACGTCGAGGGCTTCGTCCACGCGACCGTCGGCCCGGTGATCGACTACGACGCGCGGCGGCTCACCGACCTGACCCGCACCCTGGAGACGTACTTCGAGGCGGGCGGCAGCCCGACCAACGCGGCCAAGCGGCTGCACGTCCACCCCAACACCGTCGCCCGGCGGCTCGAACGCATCGGGGAGCTGCTGGGACCGGACTGGCAGGAGCCGGACCGGGCCCTGGAGGTGCGGCTCGCCCTGCGCGTCTTCCGCGTCCGGAACAGCCTGGCCGGGCCGGACCGCTCCCCGGAGGGCCCATCGCAAGGCGGTTGACCTCTCAGGAGGCCCGCTCCAGCCGCACCTCCGCCGCCGCCCCGCCCGCCTCCGTCCGTCGCGTCAGCGCGACGACCGCGTGCGCGGCGGAGGCGAGCGTGGTGTGCCGGTGCCAGCCGGCGAACGAGCGCCCGGCGAAGTCCCGGAGGCCCACCCGGTCCGAGATCTCGTGGAAGTCCCGGTCCACCCGCGCCGGCAGCCGGGTCAGCCGGAGCAGCGCGGCAGGCGGCGCGTTCAGCAGGTCGGTGAGCCACAGTTCGGAGGGCCACCGGCCGTCCCGGTCGGACCCGTCCCCGATGCCCAGCAGCAGCATCTCCCGGCGCCGGACGGGCGCGCCCGCCCCCGCCCGCGCCACCGGCAGTCCGACGCGCACGGCGGCCGTCAGGGCGGTCCGCGCGGCCCCCGGCGCCCCGGGGGTCCCGTCGCGCCAGAGCACCGGGCGCCGCAGGTCCCGGGCGGTGGCCATGACGTGCTGGGCGGTGAACGTGCCGCCGCGGCCCGGCAGCGTCGGCTCGGACAGCGTCAGCCGCAGGCAGCCGCCGACCCGGGCGAGCACCGGCACCCCGACGGCCCGCAGCCTGGGCAGCGCCGCCAGGGTGTCCGCCTCCCGGGCGTCCAGGACCACCGGCCGCACCGGCAGGCCCCACCCCCGCGTCATGCCGGTGAACGCCTCGACCGCGCACTCCCCCCAGGTCTCCTCGGTGACCGAGTCCGGGATGCCGGCCTGGCGCCGGCGCGCCGGGTCGTCCAGCCAGGCGCCGGAGAGGTGCAGCCGCCAGCCGACCGGGACGGCGAGGCCCGCCCCGGCCGCCCAGACCCCCACGGCCTGCTGGGAGTTGAGCACCTGGCGGGCGCCCGGGCAGAAGCGGCGCTCCACGCCGACGGAGTTGTCGCCGGCCTTGGGGATGGTCATCGGCCGCACCACCCACGCCTGCGGGGGCGCGGCCCGCGCCACGTAATGCGCCAGCTCGCGGCGTACCGGCCCCCACGCCCAGGGGGAGGCGGCGACGAAGTGGTGGAGGCTCTGCTCGGCGGCCGGGCCGCCGGCCTGCGCGGCGATGTTGCGGATGGACTTGCGGCCCCGCGCGCCCAGCAGCCCGCGCAGGTACACCTCTCCGTGCCGGCGCTGGTCGGTGCGGGGCAGGGAGGCGAAGAGGGACGCGCCGAGGTCGGCGAGCACCGGCTCGTACGCGTCCGGTCCGGGCATCGGCCCACGCGAGTCCGGTCCGGACACCGGCTCACCCGCGTCCGGTCCGGGCACCGGCGGTCGCCGTCCGGCCGTGATCGGACGCACAGCCGTCATGTGCGCACCCGTCGTGTCCGCGGCCGTCCCGCCCATGTGCCCGTCCCCCGCCTCGTCGTGCCGCCGGCGCCGTCGTGCGGCGGCCGGTCCGGTCATCACCCTCACCCCAGGGCCCCCGGCGGGCACAGGTGTGCCGGGCACCCGGTGGGCCCGCCGGGAGGTGGTCCGGCCACCAGGGCGGCGCGGAGGGCATCGGGGCGGCGCGGAGGGCATCGGGGCGGCGTGGAGGGCATGGGGAGGGCGCGGAGGGGACGGGGCGGCGCGGAGGGGACGGCAGGGGCGCGCGGCGCGGCCCCAGGGGCGTATCCGAGCCGCCGCGCCCCTGGGCCGGCCCCGGCCGCGCCCCGGCGGACGACGCCCGTGCGGCCGGTCGGCGGGTCCGGGGGACCGGGCGGCGGGACGTTGCGGCTACCGTGGTGGCGTGCGCCGACGGGGACGAGACACCCGTGGGCGCGGTCGAACCGGTGACGCCGGCCGCCCGCAGGGGGAGCGGCGGGCCGGGGGACGCCGTAGGGGCTCGGATGAGCAGGAAGAAGTGAGCAGGGTGTTGGTGCAGGTCAACGCGGAATTCCGGAGTACGGGGCAGGCGTCGTGCACATTGTGATCATGGGTTGTGGGCGGGTCGGCTCGGCCCTGGCCCAGACCCTGGAGCAGCAAGGCCACACGGTCGCGGTCGTCGACCAGGACCCGACCGCCTTCCGGCGCCTGGGCTCCGGCTTCGGCGGGCGACGGGTGACCGGGGTCGGATTCGACCAGGACACCCTGCGCGAGGCGGGCATCGAGGAGGCCGGCGCCTTCGCCGCGGTCAGCAGCGGCGACAACTCCAACATCATCGCGGCCCGCGTGGCGCGCGAGATGTTCGGCGTCGAGAACGTCGCGGCCCGCATCTACGACCCGCGCCGCGCGGAGGTCTACCAGCGGCTGGGCATCCCCACGGTGGCCACGGTCCGCTGGACCGCCGACCAGATGCTGCGGCGCCTGCTGCCGTCCGGCGCGGAGCCGCTGTGGCGCGACCCCACCGGGGGCGTCCAGCTGGCCGAGATCCCCGTCGCGGAGGCGTGGATAGGGCACCGGATCAGCAAGCTCCAGGAGGAGACCGGGGTCCGGGTGGCCTTCCTCACCCGGCTGGGCGAGGCGGTCCTCCCGTCGTCCTCGACGGTGCTGCAAGAGGGTGACCTGGTGCACGTGATGATGCGCACCGACGAGGTCGAGACGGTGGAGGCCGCGTTCGCGCAGGGCCCCGAGGAAGGTGGCCACTGATGCGCGTCGCAATCGCGGGAGCGGGCGCCGTCGGCCGCTCCATCGCCGGCGAGCTGCTGGAGAACGGGCACGAGGTCCTGCTGATCGACAAGGCGCCGTCCGCCATCTCGGTGGAGCGGGTGCCGCTGGCCGAGTGGCTGCTGGCCGACGCCTGCGAGATCACCTCGCTCGACGAGGCGGCGCTCCAGCGCTGCAACGTGGTCATCGCGGCGACCGGTGACGACAAGGTCAACCTCGTCGTCTCGCTGCTCGCCAAGACGGAGTACGGGGTCCCCCGCGTCGTGGCGCGGGTGAACAACCCCAAGAACGAGTGGCTCTTCAACGAGTCCTGGGGCGTGGACGTCGCCGTCTCGACGCCGCGCCTGATGTCGGCGCTGGTCGAGGAGGCGGTGAGCGTCGGCGACCTGGTCCGGCTGCTGCGCTTCAGCCAGGGCGACGCCAACCTGGTCGAGCTGACGCTGCCCCGGAGGCGGCGCTGGCCGGGACGCGCGTCGGCGACGTGGACTGGCCCGAGGACACCTCGCTGGTCACCATCATCCGCGGCAACCGCGTCCTCACCCCCAACAAGGAGGACGCCCTGGAGGCCGGCGACGAGCTGCTGTTCGTCGCGGCGCCCGCGCGGGAGGAGCAGCTGGAGGACCTGCTGTCCGTCCGGCGCGAGGAGCCCACGGACTGAGCACGGTGTGCGAGAGCCCCCGGGACGACGTGTCCCGGGGGCTCTCACACATGTGCTCGCGGTGGTACGGGCGGCGGGCGCCGCGGACGTCACGGGGTGCCCGGCGCCACGAGGTCACCGGCGCCATGAGGTCATCGGCGTCACGAGGTCACCCTGTCCTCCGCGGTGCTCCCCGCGGCCTTCGCCTCGCGCTCGGCGGCCTCCGCCGCCTCCATCTCCGCGAACACGTCGATCGGCGGCGGCGCCTTGGCCAGGAAGATCCAGGTCAGATAGACGGAGAGCAGCATCGGCGGGATGCCGAGCGCCACCTTGACCCAGCCGAGCTGAGTCGCGTCACCCCACCAGTACAGCGGGAAGAGGATCGCGGACTTCGCGAGGAGGATGAGCCCCCAGGCCCAACTGGCCTTGGTGTACGCCTTCTTGCGGCCGGGGTTGCGGGTGCGCCAGGAGAGGTTCTCCTTGAACACCGGCCCCAGGATCAGGCCCAGCAGCGGACAGCCGAGCACGGCCGTCACGATGTAGGCGACCGCCAGGCCGAGGCTGTAAAGCATGCCCGGCAGGTAAAAGTTCTTGGCGTCGCCGGACATCATCGCGAAGACCGCGCCGAAGGCCACGCCGAAGACGCCGCCGAAGGCGTGCTTGAGGGTGTCCTTGCGGACCAGCCGGGCGACACCGAGCACCAGGGACAGCGCCAGGGCGGCGATGGCCGCGGTGTGGATGTCCCGCTTGACGGTGAAGACCGCGACGAACACCAGGCCGGGCACGGTGGTCTCCACCATGCCCCGCACCCCGCCGAACGCCTCGAACAGAGCGGCTTCGGTGGCCGATCGGGAACCGTCGTCCCGGTGCTTTCCGGTCGGCCGGTCCATCGGTTCGTCGAGAGACGACAAGGGCTACTCCTGTCCGAGCGGTCGGAGTTCGTATCGGGGGTTGAACAGCACTCTCCGGCCGCGGCTCATGGAGATCCGGCCGGAGGCGATCAGCTTACGGCCCGGTTCTATCCCCGCGATGGAACGGCGCCCCAGCCATACGACGTCGAGGGCGGCGGAGCCGTCGAACAGCTCGGCCTCCAGGGCGGGGACCCCGGCCCGGGGGCGCAGGGTGACGGTCCGCAGCGTTCCGGTGACCTTGACGATCTGCCGGTCACCACAGTCGCCGATCTTGGTGCAGCCCACCGCTTCCGCGTCCTGCTGCAGCTCCGCGTCGTGCAGCTCCTCCTGCGAGGTGGAAAGCCGGTCGAGCATCCGGCGGAAGCGGCCGGTCGGCTTGTCGGAACGGGATACGGCACTCATGAACCCAGCGTACCGGGGCCGGGCGGGGCCCTTGCAGTCTCCGGTCACGGCTTTCCCGAAGGACTCAGGAGCCCCGGCCCCGCCGCCTCACAGCTCGAACCGGTACCCCATCCCCGGCTCGGTGATGAAGTGCTTCGGATGCGACGGATCCTGCTCCAGCTTGCGCCGCAGCTGCGCCATGTACACCCGCAGGTAGTTCGTCTCCGTCCCGTACGACGGCCCCCACACCTCCTGGAGCAGCTGCTTCTGGCTGACGAGCCGGCCCGTGTTGCGGACCAGCACCTCCAGCAGGTGCCACTCCGTCGGCGTGAGCCGGACGTCCCGGCCGCCGCGGTTGACCTTCTTCGCGGCCAGGTCGACCGTGAAGGCCCCGGTCTCGACGATCGCGTCGTCGCCCGCGGTCGCGGCCCCCGTGGGCTCGGCGCGGCGGACGGCGGCGCGCAGCCGGGCCAGCAGCTCGTCCATGCCGAACGGCTTGGTGACGTAGTCGTCGGCGCCCGCGTCCAGTGCCTCGACCTTCTCGTCGGAGGTCTGGCGGGCCGAGAGCACCAGGATCGGCACCCGGGTCCAGCCGCGCAGCCCCTTGATCACCTCGACGCCGTCCATGTCGGGCAGGCCCAGGTCGAGGATGACGACGTCGGGGTGGCGGGCGGCGGCGAGCTGGAGGGCGGTGGCGCCGTCGGGGGCCGCGTCGACCTCGTACTTGCGGGCCTTGAGGTTGATCACAAGAGCGCGGACGATCTGCGGCTCGTCATCCACCACGAGCACCCGGTTCATGCGGAACCACCTCTGCTGTTCGAGCGGGCCCCGCCCTGGGGCCCGGGAAGAAATCGACGGGGAGCGGCCGGACGGCCCGCGCGGCGGCTCACGTCGTCGCCTGCGCCGGCAGGTCCGCGCGCACGGGCGGACGTCCCGCCGCCATCCGCAGCGTGAGCACCATCGTCATGCCGCCGCCGGGGGTGTCCTCGGCGGCGAGCGTGCCGCCCATGGCCTCGGCGAAGCCACGGGCCACCGCGAGGCCCAGCCCGACGCCGGCGCCGCGCGGGGCGTCGCCGTAGCGCTGGAAGGGCTCGAAGATGCGGTCCTTGGCGCTGTCGGGGACGCCGGGGCCGCGGTCGGCCACCCGTACCTCGACGCGGTCGCCGAGGGCGCTGGCGGCCACGTGGACGGGCGTGCCGGCCGGGCTGTACTTGACGGCGTTCTCGACGATGTTGGCGACGCTGCGCTCCAGCAGGCCCGGGTCGACGGCGACCATCGGCAGCGTCTCCGGGATGTCGAGCGTGACGCTGCCCTCCGGGACGCCGCCGAGGGCCATCGGGACGACCTCGTCGAGGTCGATCTCGCGGATGAGCGGGGTGACGGTGCCGGTCTGGAGGCGGGACATGTCGAGGAGGTTGCCGACGAGGTGGTCGAGACGGTCGGCGCCGTCCTCGATGCCGGCCAGCAGCTCGGCCTCGTCCTCCTCGGACCAGGCGACGTCGTCGGAGCGCAGCGAGCTGACGGCGGCCTTGATGGCGGCCAGCGGGGTGCGCAGGTCGTGGCTGACGGCGGCGAGCAGGGCGGTGCGGATCCGGTTGCCCTCGTCCAGCCTGCGGGCCCGCTCGGCCTCGCCGACCAGCCGCTGGCGGTCCAGGACGAGCGCGGCCTGGGCGGCGAAGGCGGCCAGCACCCGGCGGTCCTCGGCGGGCAGCACGCGCCCGGCGAGGACGAGCGCCATGGTGTCGCCGACGGGCATGTCCACGTCGCCGTCCTCGGGGCGCAGCAGCGGCTTGCCGGAGTTGCCGACGACGCTCGCGGCGCAGGTCCAGGGGTCGACGTCGCTGGCGCGTTCCAGGAGGGCGACGGAGTCCATGGAGAAGGTCTCCCGCAGCCGCTCCAGCAGCGCCTCCAGGCTGTTGTCGCCGCGCAGCACGCTGCCGGCCAGGAACGAGAGTATTTCGGACTCGGCGCGCAGCCGGGCCGCCTGGTGGGTGCGGCGGGCGGCGAGGTCGACGACGGAGGCCACGGACACGGCGACGAAGATGAAGATCGCCATGGCCACGATGTTCTTGGGATCGGTGATCGTCAGCTCGTGGAGCGGCCGGGTGAAGAACCAGTTCAGCAGGAGCGAGCCGAAGGCCGCCGAGGCCAGCGCCGGCAGCAGTCCGCCCAGCAGCGCCGCGGCCACCGTCATGCACAGGCACAGCAGCATGTCGTTGGCCAGGCCCAGGTCCGGCAGGACGTGCGTGAGCAGCAGGGTGAGCAGGACGGGCCCGAGGAGGCCGACGAGCCAGCCGGCGACGATGCGGCCCTTGCCGAGCCGGGCGCCCCGGGCGACGGGCAGCCCCCGGCCCTTGGCGACCTCCTCGTGGGTGACGATGTGGACGTCGAGGTCGGGGCCCGAGTCCCGGGCGACGGTCTGCCCGACGCCGGGGCCGAAGATGTACTGCCAGGTCTTGCGGCGGCTGGAGCCGAGGACGATCTGGGTGGCGTTGACGCCGCGCGCGAACTCCAGCAGGGAGGCGGGCACGTCGTCGCCTATGACGTGGTGGAAGGTGCCGCCCAGGTCCTCGACGAGGGTGCGCTGGACCGCCAGTTCCTTGGGCGAGGCGGCGGTCAGCCCGTCGCTGCGGGCGATGTAGACGGCGAGGATCTCGCTGCCGGAGCCCTTGGCCGCCATCCGGGAGGCCCGCCGGATGAGGGTGCGGCCCTCGGGGCCGCCGGTGAGGCCCACGACGATGCGCTCGCGGGCCTGCCATATCGTCGAGACGTCGTGGTCGGAGCGGTACTGCCGCAGGTACTCGTCGACCCGGTCGGCGGTCCACAGCAGGGCCAGCTCGCGCAGGGCGGTGAGGTTTCCGGGGCGGAAGTAGTTGGAGAGGGCCGCGTCGACCTTGTCCGGCTTGTAGATGTTGCCGTGCGCCATGCGCCGGCGCAGCGCCTGTGGCGACATGTCGACGAGCTCGATCTGGCCGGCGCGGCGGACGACCTCGTCGGGGACGGTCTCCTGCTGGCGCACGCCCGTTATCGACTCGACGACGTCGCCCAGCGACTCCAGGTGCTGGATGTTGAGGGTGGAGACGACGTCGATGCCGGCCTGGAGCAGCTCCTCGACGTCCTGCCAGCGCTTGGTGTTGCGCGAGCCGGGGACGTTGGTGTGGGCCAGCTCGTCGACGAGGGCGACGGCGGGACGGCGGGCCAGGACGGCGTCCACGTCCATCTCGGTGAAGACGCCGTTCCGGTAGGGGATCTCCCGGCGGGGCACCTCCTCCAGGCCGTGCAGCATGACCTCGGTGCGCGGGCGGCCGTGGTGCTCCACGAACCCCACGACGACGTCGGTGCCGCGCTCGACCCGTCGGTGGGCCTCGGAGAGCATGGCGTAGGTCTTGCCGACGCCCGGTGCCGCACCGAGGTAGATCCGGAGATTGCCGCGTCCCATGGCCCCATTGTCTTTCAGCGTCGCGCCGGGGACCGGGCCGGTTCTCCGTCCTGGGTGCCGCACCGGCGCGCAGGGGAAGCTTACGGCGGGCGGTCCGGACATATCGGGCGTGCGGGGAGCGTGTGCCGGGTATTGACGCAGCTCTGACGCCTGCCCGGCCCGGAGGGCGGGGTGCGGACGCACCGGCGGGCGTACCGGGACGTTCCGGAATAACGTGAAGGTATCGCCCACAGCTCTCCTCACAAGACCTTCGAGATCTTCACGGCCTCTCACGACCCTCATAACCCTCACGACCCTTACGACCCTCACGACCCTCACGACCCTCACGACGAGGAGGACACATGTCCGCTCGACCCGATCGCACACTCCGGGACAAGGTCGTCGTGATCGGCGGCGCCTCCCGCAACCTCGGCGGCCTGATCGCGCGCGAGATCGCTCCGGACGGCGCCAAGGTGGTCGTCCACTACAACAGCGACTCCTCGCGCGACAAGGCCGAACAGACGGCCGGGGACGTCAGGAAGGCCGGCGGCGAGGCCGTCACGCACCAGGGCGACCTGACCCGGGTCGCCGAGGTGGAGAAGCTCTTCGACGCGGCGGTGCGGGAGTTCGGCAGGGTCGACTGCGTGGTCAACACCGCGGGCATGGTCATCAAGAAGCCGATGACCGAGACCACCGAGGAGGAGTTCGACAAGATGTTCGCCGTCAACACCAAGGCGGCGTACTTCATGATGCGCGAGGCCGCCAAGCGCGTGGAGGACGGCGGGAAGATCATCACCATCGTCACCTCGCTGCTGGCCGCCTACACCGGCCTGTACTCGGTGTACGCCGGCAGCAAGGCGCCCGTCGAGCACTTCACCCGCGCCCTGTCCAAGGAGCTGTTCGGCCGGAACATCTCCGTCAACAACATCGCCCCGGGCCCCATGGACACCGGCTTCTTCTACCCGGCCGAGACGGACGACTCCATCGCGTACCACAAGTCGTCCGCCATGAACGGCGATCTGACGAAGATCGAGGACATCGTCCCGTATGTGAAGTTCCTGCTCACGGACGGCTGGTGGCTCAACGGGCAGACGCTGTTCGTCAACGGCGGCTACACCACGCGCTGACGGAACGCCTCCGCCGGAACGCGCGGAAGGGCCGCGCCGGACGGATCCGGCGCGGCCCTTCGACGCCGTCTCACCGGGAGGCGGCCAGCTCCTTCAACGCCACGTTCAGCTTCAGGACGTTGACGCGCTCCTCCCCCATGAAGCCCAGCTGCCGCCCGTCCGTGTGGTCCTTCACCAGCCGCTCCACCGCGCCGGCGGAGAGGCCGTTGGCCCTGGCGACGCGGGCCGCCTGGAGCCGGGCGTACGCCGGGGAGATGTCCGGGTCCACGCCGGAGGCCGACGCCGTGAGGGCGTCCACCGGGACCGCCGACGGGGAGACCCCGTTGAAGGCCGCGACGTCCGCGCGGCGCTTCTCGACGCTCTCCAGCAGCACCTTGCTGTCGGCCGCCAGGTTGGAGGCGCCCGAGACGAGCAGGCTGTACTTGGTGTTCTCGGTGTTGGGCCCGGCCGCCGAGGGGCGCGGCTGGAAGAACTTCGGGTCGGGCAGCGGATTGCCGTCCTTGTCCTTCTTGTCGAGCGTGTAGCTCTGGCCGAGCAGCGCCGAGCCGACGGACTTGCCGTCCACCGTCACCTCGGAGCCGTTCGCCTTGTCGTGGAAGGCCAGTTGGGCCAGGCCCGTGACGACCAGCGGGTAGATCACGCCGCAGACCAGGGTGAGGACGAGCAGGGCCCGGAGCCCGGCTCCCGCGACCCGGGCGGCGCTGCGTACGGAGATGTTCATGGTGTCGTCACCCGATGCCAGGGATGAGGGAGATGAGCAGGTCGATGATTTTGATGCCGATGAACGGGGAGACGAGGCCGCCCAGCCCGTAGACCAGGAGATTGCGGCGGAGCATCGCGTCCGCGCTCATCGGCCGGTAGCGCACGCCCTTGAGGGCGAGCGGCACCAGCGCCACGATGATCAGCGCGTTGAAGACCACGGCCGACAGGATCGCCGTCTGGGGCGAGTGCAGGCTCATGATGTTGAGCTTGTCCAGGCCCGGATAGGCCACCGCGAACATCGCCGGGATGATCGCGAAGTACTTCGCGACGTCGTTGGCGATCGAGAAGGTGGTGAGCGCGCCGCGCGTGATGAGCAGCTGCTTGCCGATCTCGACGATCTCGATGAGCTTGGTGGGGTCGGAGTCCAGGTCCACCATGTTCCCGGCCTCCTTGGCGGCCGAGGTGCCGGTGTTCATGGCGACGCCGACGTCCGCCTGGGCCAGCGCGGGCGCGTCGTTCGTCCCGTCGCCGGTCATCGCGACGAGCTTGCCGCCGGCCTGCTCGCGCTTGATGAGGGCCATCTTGTCCTCGGGGGTGGCCTCGGCGAGGAAGTCGTCGACGCCGGCCTCCTCGGCGATGGCCTTGGCCGTCAGCGGGTTGTCACCCGTGATCATGACGGTCTTGATGCCCATGCGGCGCAGTTCCTCGAACCGCTCCCGCATGCCGTCCTTGACGACGTCCTTGAGGTGGATGACGCCCAGGACGCGCGCGCCCTTGTCGTCCTCCAAGGCCACGAGCAGCGGCGTGCCGCCGGCCTGCGAAATTTCGTCGGTGAGCGTCCGGGCGTCCGAGGCGACGGTGCCGCCGCGCTCCTCGACCCAGGCGATGACCGAACCGGTCGCGCCCTTGCGGACCTTCCGGCCCTCGACGTCCACGCCCGACATCCGGGTCTGCGCCGTGAACGGGATCCACTCGGCGCCGACCAGCTCGCCCTCGTGCCGCTCACGCAGCCCGTACTTCTCCTTGGCGAGGACGACGATCGAGCGGCCCTCCGGCGTCTCGTCGGCGAGCGACGACAGCTGCGCCGCGTCCGCGACCTCGGCCGCCATGGTGCCCTTGACCGGCACGAACTCGGCGGCCTGCCGGTTGCCGTAGGTGATGGTGCCGGTCTTGTCGAGCAGCAGCGTCGAGACGTCGCCCGCGGCCTCCACCGCGCGCCCGGACATCGCCAGGACGTTCCGCTGCACCAGCCGGTCCATGCCGGCGATGCCGATCGCCGACAGCAGGGCGCCGATCGTGGTCGGGATGAGGCAGACCAGCAGGGCCGCCAGGACGATCATCGTCTGCTCGGCGCCCGCGTAGATCGCGAACGGCTGGAGGGTGACCACCGCCAGCAGGAAGACGATGGTCAGCGAGGCCAGCAGGATGTTGAGCGCGATCTCGTTGGGCGTCTTCTGCCGGGCCGCACCCTCCACCAGGTTGATCATCCGGTCGATGAAGGTCTCGCCCGGCTTGGTGGTGATCTTGATGACGATGCGGTCGGAGAGCACCTTGGTGCCGCCGGTGACCGCCGAGCGGTCGCCGCCGGACTCCCGGATCACCGGCGCCGACTCGCCCGTGATCGCCGACTCGTCGACGGAGGCCACGCCCTCGACGACGTCGCCGTCGCCCGGGATGACGTCCCCCGCCTCGCAGACGACCAGGTCCCCCACGCGCAGCTCGGTGCCCGGCACCGACTCCTCGTCGGCGCCGTTCAGCCGGCGGGCCACGGTGTCGGTCTTGGCCTTGCGCAGGGTGTCGGCCTGCGCCTTGCCCCGGCCCTCGGCGACGGCCTCCGCGAGGTTGGCGAAGAGGACGGTCAGCCAGAGCCAGACGGTGATCGTCCAGCCGAACCAGTCGCCCGGGTCCTTCAGCGCCAGCCCGGTGGTGACCACCGAGCCGACCTCCACCACGAACATCACCGGGGACTTGACCATCACCCGGGGGTCGAGCTTCCGGAACGCGTCCGGCAGCGACCTGACGAGCTGCGCGGGGTCGAAGAGGCCGCCGGAGACCCGGCCGTGCTCCTCGGGTCCCGGCGCCCCCTCCTCGCCCTGCGGGCCTTCGGAGGCGGTACGGACAGGGGTGGTCGTGCTCATGAGAGTCCCTCCGCCATCGGGCCAAGGGCCAGGGCCGGGAAGTAGGTCAAGCCGGTGATGACGATGATCGCGCCGACGAGCAGCCCGGCGAACAGCGGCTTCTCGGTGCGCAGGGTGCCCGCGGTCTCCGGCACGGGCTGCTGCTCGGCGAGCGAGCCGGCCAGGGCCAGGACGAAGACCATCGGCAGGAAGCGGCCGAGCAGCATGGCGAGGCCGATCGTGGTGTTGTACCAGGGCGTGTTGGCGTTGAGGCCGGCGAAGGCCGAGCCGTTGTTGTTGGCGCCGGACGTGAACGCGTACAGGACCTCGGAGAAGCCGTGCGCCCCGCTGTCGTGCACCGAGTTCCCCGCGGTGTTGAGGATCGACTCCGGCGGCGAGGACAGCGCCATGGACAGGGCGGTGAAGCCCAGCACCAGCGTCGGCGTGACGAGGATGTAGCAGGCGGCGAGCTTGATCTCGCGGGTGCCGATCTTCTTGCCGAGGTACTCGGGCGTCCGGCCGACCATCAGGCCCGCGATGAACACCGCGATGACCGCCATGACGAGCATGCCGTAGAGGCCGGAGCCGACGCCGCCGGGCGCGATCTCGCCGAGCATCATGCCCAGCAGCGTGATCCCGCCGCCGAGACCGGTGAACGAGGAGTGGAACGAGTCCACCGCGCCGGTCGAGGTGAGGGTCGTGGTGGTAGCGAAGATCGCCGACGCCCCGACGCCGAACCGCTGCTCCTTGCCCTCCATCGCCCCGCCGGCCGCCTGGAGCGCGGCGCCGTGGTGGGCGTATTCCGTCCACATCATCAGCGCCGTGAAGCCGAGCCAGATCAGGCCCATGGTGGCCAGGATCGCGTAGCCCTGCTTGACGTTGCCGACCAGCTTCCCGAAGGTGCGGGTGAGTGCGAACGGAATGACGAGGATCAGGAAGATCTCGAAGAGGTTGGAGAACGCGTTCGGGTTCTCGAAGGGGTGGGCCGAGTTGGCGTTGAAGTAACCGCCGCCGTTGGTGCCCAGCTCCTTGATGACCTCCTGCGAGGCCACGGCACCGCCGTTGACCTGCTGCGTGCCGCCGGTGAGCTGCCCGATCCCGTGGATCCCCGCGAAGTTCTGGATCGCGCCGCAGGCCACCAGGACCAGCGCGCCGACCACGGATATCGGGATCAGGATGCGGACGGTGCCGCGCACCAGGTCGGTCCAGAAGTTGCCCAGTTCACCGGTGCGGGCCCGGGCGAAGCCCCGGACCAGCGCGATGGCGACGGCCATGCCGACCGCGGCGGAGACGAAGTTCTGCACCGCCAGGCCGAGCGTCTGCACGGCGTGGCCCATGGCCTGCTCGCCGCTGTACGACTGCCAGTTGGTGTTGGCGACGAACGACGCGGCGGTGTTGAACGCCTGGTCGGGCGCGATCGCGGTGAAGCCGAGCGACAGCCGGCCGGGCAGGACGCCCTGGATCCGCTGGAGCAGGTAGAGGAACAGGATGCTCGCCAGCGAGAAGGCCAGCACGCCGCGCAGGTACGCGGGCCAGCGCATCTGCGCCCGCGGGTCCGCGCCGATCAGGCGGTAGATCCACTTCTCGGGGCGCAGGTGCTTCTCGGAGCTGTAGACGCCGGCCATGTAGTCGCCGAGCGGGCGGTACGCCAGCGCCAGCGCCGCGACGACCGCGGTGAGCTGGAGGACTCCGGAGAGGACGGGGCTCATGACTGTGCTCAGAACCTCTCCGGGAAGACGAGGGCGAGGATCAGGTAGCCCAGCAGGGCGACGGCCACGATCAGGCCGACGATGTTCTCGGTGCTCACAGCTTCGTCACCCCCTTGGCGACGAGAGCCACCAGCGCGAAGACCGCGATCGCGGTGGCGACGAAGGCCGCGTCGGCCATCGTGTGCTCCTAGAGAGATCGGACAGGAACGGACCTCTAGAGGAAACCCCCGCGATCGGTGCGCGGGGCGTTCGTTGACGCCTCCCTTACGGCCATTAGCACCCCCTTGACGAGTTCCATACGGAAGCGCCGGGGACCTGCGGAAACGCCACCGGGCCGGAACCCTTGGGGAAGGGTTCCGGCCCGGTGGAGGGTCGTAATCAGGCCGTTGACGACGGCCGTTGACGCGGGGTGTCAGCGGACCTCGGAGATCTCCGGACCGCGCTGGAGGCGCTCCACGCCCCCGGCGAAGCGGGAGCCCTGCTGCTCGTCGTCCTGCATGCCCTCGGCGACCATCTGGGCGTCGTCGGGCAGCTTCAGGACGATCGGGTCGCGGGGTGCCATCGGCGACTCGCCGCGCACCACGAC
This sequence comes from Streptomyces sp. CA-181903, assembly GCF_050937075.1. Classification (NCBI taxonomy): domain Bacteria; kingdom Bacillati; phylum Actinomycetota; class Actinomycetes; order Kitasatosporales; family Streptomycetaceae; genus Streptomyces; species Streptomyces sp. CA-181903. The sequence continues at coordinate 5,698,252 of NZ_JBNJLY010000001.1, read as the reverse complement.
GGTGTCCCGGAAGATCTGTTCCAGCATGCCGGCGGTCTGCGGCTGCACCGCGCCCTGGCCCGAGATCACACCGCGCAGGAACCAGCGCGGCCCGTCACAGCCCACGAAGCGCACCAGCTGCACCCCGTTCGTCCCGTCCGGGAGGGCGACGGGCACCTGTGCCCGCAGCTCCCAGCCCAGCGGGCCCTGCACCTCGTCCACGACACCGCCCTGCTGGGTGATGCCGCCGGCGATCTCGTCCCGCACCTCGTGCCAGATGCCCTCGCGCTTGGGGCGGCGAACGCCTGGAGCTGCACCGCGCTGTCGCGCAGCACCACGGTCGCGGCGACGATCGCGTCCCCCGCGACCTCGACCCGCAGCTCCATTCCCTCGACGCCCGGCACGAACAGGCCACCCAGGTCGACCCGGCCCTCGGCGGGCGCGTGGACCTCGGAGACGTCCCACGGCCCGTCCGGACGCGGCTCCGGCTCCAGCCGGACCCGGCTCTCGGCCGCGGCGTCCTGTGCGGACTCCGCACCCTCGGCGGACTCCTCGGAGGTCACGTCGTCGAACTGCTCGACGGCGTCCTCGCTGCGCTTGCGGCGACGACCGAACACGTCACTGTCCTTCCCGGTCAGAGGCGACCGAAGCGAATCCATGCCCCACGGCGGCGTGGCCCCCGGTGGACCCGAAGCCCCCTTCGCCCCGCGCCGAGCCGGGAAGCTCCGCCACCTCGTGGAAGCGGACCTTCTCGACCTGCTGGACAACCAACTGGGCAACGCGGTCGAACCTCTCGAACCGCACGCTCTCGCGCGGGTCCAGATTGACCACAATCACCTTGATCTCTCCACGGTACCCGGCATCGATGGTCCCCGGGGCGTTCACCATGGAGACCCCGCACCGGGCCGCGAGACCCGAACGTGGATGCACGAAGGCCGCATACCCATCGGGCAGCGCGATCGACACCCCCGTCGGGAGAACGGCGCGTTCCCCGGGCGCGAGCACGGCCGCCTCGGTGGTCACGAGGTCGCAGCCGGCGTCACCGGGGTGACCGTACGCGGGGACCGGCACCTCGGGGTCGAGGCGGCGGAGCAGGACGTCGACGGGCGGACGGTTCACGGGTTCACCTCGAAGGCTCGGACGACCTTGACCTGATCCGGGTCGGCGAGCGCCGCGTTGATCTCGGCGGGGCGGCCGTTGTCGATGAAGTGCTCCACCTTGACCTCGATGAAGACGGCGTCCGCGCGGACCGCGAGGGGCCCGTCCGGACCGCCGAGCCGCCCGGTGGCCGTGCAGTAGATCTTGCGGTGGTGGACGGCGAGGACCTTCGCCTCCAGGTACAGCACGCTGTCCACGGGGACGGGCAGCAGGAAGTCCGTCTCCAGCCGGCCGGTCACGGCGATGACCCGGGTCAGCCAGTTCAGCGACCCCAGGGTCTCGTCCAGCGCCGTCGCCAGCACGCCGCCGTGCGCCAGGCCGGGGGCTCCCTGATGCGCTTCCTTGACCCGGAACTCGGCCGTCACGGCCACGCCCTCGCCGGCCCGCACCTCCAGGTGCAGACCGTGCGGCACGCCCTGGCCGCAGCCGAAGCAGTTCTCGTAGTGCGCCCCGATGACCTCGCCCGGCGCGGGGGCCTCGGGGTGCCGCACCGGCGGCCCGGCGTCGGCCGGCGGTGTCAGCGCTGTCGTTCGTCCACTCACAGGGGCTGACCTTACCCGCGCGAGCGGTGCCCGGTCCCGCCCGTGCCAAGCTTGAGCCCATGCAGCACTACGAAGAACGCCTGACCGCGCCGCGCTCCTGGTGGACCATCGCCGTTCTGATCGGGGTGGCCTGCGCCCTGATCACGCTGCCGCTCGGCACCATCCCGATGCTCGGCGGACTGGTCGTCGGCGGGGCGCTGGCGACGATCGCCGTGAGCGCCTACGGCTCGGTGCGGATCCGGGTGGTGGGCGACACCCTGCTGGCCGGGGACGCGCGGATCCCGTGCGCGGTGCTGGGCGCCGCCGAGGTCCTGGACCCGGAGGAGGCGCGGGCCTGGCGCAGCCACAAGGCCGACAGCCGGGCGTTCATGCTGCTGCGCGGATATGTGCCGACCGCCCTGCGGATCGAGGTCACGGACCCGGCCGACCCGACGCCGTACCTGTACCTGTCGACCCGCTCCCCCGAGCGGCTGGCGGCGGCGGTGGCGGCGGGGCGGGAGTCGGCCGCCAAGGCCGACCAGGGCTGATCCAAGGCTGACGAGGAGCCGGCCCGGGCCGGCCGGAGGTTCCCCAGGTCCCCCGGGCGGGGCTCAGGGCGCGTCCTGGGGGCCCTCCGGCGCCGGGAGCGCGGCCCAGGGCACCTGGTGGCGGCGCAGGTCGGCGCGGACCTTCTCGGCCAGTCTGCGGGTGTCCCGGCGGTTCATGACGGCCCCGACGGTCGCGCCGATCATGAACGGCGTGAGGTTGGGGAGGTTGCGGAAGGTGCGCTTGAGGACCCGCTGGCGCAGTTCGCGGCGGAGCTGCCCGCCGAGCGCCGCGTTGACGCTGGTCGGTTTGGTGACGTCCACCCCGCGCTCGTCGGCCCAGGCCGCGAGGTAGGCGAACGTGCGCTGGCGCAGTGTGCCGGGCGCCCGGAGTCCGTAGACCTCGTGCAGCTCGGCGATCAGTTTGAGCTCCACGGCCGCGACGCCGACGATCTCGGCGGCGAGCTCGGCCGGCATGGCCGGCGGGACGGGCAGCATGGCCGCCGCCCCGATGCCGGCTCCCACGGTGGACGTGCCGTTGGCGGCGCCGGTCACCAGCTTGTCGGCGATCTCCTCCGGGCCGAGGCCCGGGAACTGACGGCGCAGGGTCGCCAGATCGCGTACCTGGACGCGAGGCGCGGTGGCGATGATCCGGTCGACGACGGCGGTCAGACCCGCCCGCGCGCCCCGGCTCCACCGTCCGGCCCTGCCCTTGGAAGGACCCGCCTCTTGGGACGGCCCTTCACCGCGGCCGCCCGCGGCGGCGAGCGAGGCCCCGGGCCCCGCTCGGCGTGCGCGCCGGCCGCTTCGTGCGCGCCCGTCACGGCGCGGTCCGGCCCGGTGGCGTCCCCCGTACGCCCAAGAGCCCCGGACCGCCGTGCGAGCCGCTTACGGAACGGTTCCGAGCCTGCCATCGCAGACCCTTGCCTACTCGCAGTCGCGGCAGATCGGCTGGCCGTTCTTCTCTCCGGCCAGCTGGCTGCGGTGGTGCACGAGGAAGCAGCTCATGCAGGTGAACTCGTCGGCCTGTCGGGGCAGGACGCGGACGGACAGCTCCTCGTTGGAAAGGTCCGCGCCCGGCAGCTCCAGGCCCTCGACGGCCTCGAACTCGTCGACGTCGACTGCCGAGGCCGACTTGTCGTTCCGCCGGGACTTCAGTTCCTCGATGCTGTCCTCGTTGACGTCATCGTCGGTCTTGCGTGGGGTGTCGTAGTCCGTTGCCATGTCGCTCTCCCCCTCTGGGTGTCTGCGGTGTCTCCAGCGCACGTAACGCGCGAGAGGCCGGACTTGTGCCCGACCCAAGGCGGAGATTTTGCCTCACATCAAGGTCTGTTACTCAATCGACACCCAACCGCACACCTGAAGAGGTGATGGGATCGGGTGGCGAACGGGACCGTACACGGTCCGCAGGCCGCTCGTGGCAGCGCCATCTCCTGTACTTCCCGTGATCAAGACCCCCGGAAACCCCCATTTTCCAGGCGTTCCCCCAGGGGATCCGATCACGGAGAGTGGATGGCCGGATGTCCCTCCGTGTGATCGATCACACACGAAGACAGCGTTCATCAGACCAGGAAAATTCCGCCCAAAGCGAACCCGTGTCCGCGCCATTGTCGCAGAATTCCGCGACGCGTGGAGTCTGTCAGGTGCCTGCCACGGCCTTGGCGCGTTCCTCTCAGGCGGGCAGCACCACCCGCATGACGAGCCCGCCGCCCTCGCGGGGCTCCGCCGTGATCCGGCCGCCGTGGGCCCTGGCCACCGACCGCACGATGGACAGGCCGAGACCCACCCCCTTGTCGCTGCCGGTGCGCTCGGTCCGCAGCCTGCGGAACGGCTCGAAGATGTTGTCCAGCTCGTAGGCGGGGACCACGGGACCGGTGTTCTCCACCACCAGCACGGCCTCGCCGGGCCGGGACTCGGTGGTCACCTCCACCCAGCCGCCCTCCGGCACGTTGTACCGGACGGCGTTCTGCACCAGGTTCAGCGCGACGCGCTCCAGCAGGACGCCGTTGCCCTGCACCACGGCGGGCAGCCGCTCGCCCCGCAGCTCCACGCCCTTGGCCTGGGCCTCCCCGCGGGCCTGGTCCAGCGCCTGCGAGGCCACCTCGGCCAGGTCGACGGGCTTGCGGTCCACGATCTCGTTGTCGCTCCGGGCCAGCAGCAGCAGGCCCTCCACGAGCTGCTCGCTGCGTTCGTTGGTCGCCAGCAGCGTCTTGCCGAGCTGCTGGAGCTCGGGTGACGCCCCGGGATCGGAGAGGTGGACCTCCAACAGCGTCCGGTTGATCGCCAGGGGTGTGCGCAGCTCGTGCGAGGCGTTGGCCACGAAACGTTGCTGCGCCGTGAAGGCCCGTTCCAGCCGGTCCAGCATCTCGTCGAAGGTGTCCGAGAGCTCCTTCAGCTCGTCGTCCGGGCCGCCCAGTTCGATGCGCCGGGTCAGGTCCGTGGCGGCCACCCGGCGGGCGGTGCGGGTGATCTTGCCGAGCGGCGAGAGGACGCGTCCGGCCATGGCGTAGCCGAAGGCGAACGCGATCACGGCCAGGCCGAGCAGGGCCAGCAGCGAGCGCCGGAGGAGGCCGTTGAGGGCTATGGCGCGCTGGTGGTTCATGCACACCTGGACGGCGTTCTCCAGCTCCCGGGCGTCGATTCGGCCGGGGCGGAGGGAGGGACAGGCGTTGCTGGTGCTCTCCAGGTTGCCGTCGATGAAGCGGAACGGCAGATAGCTGCCCTCCCGCATGGCGTCCGCCGCCAGCAGGTAGATGATCGTGAGCAGCAGGACGCCCGCCATCAGGAACATCCCGCCGTAGAGCAGGGTGAGCCGTATCCGGATGGTGGGCCGCAGCCAGGGGAAGGGGCGTACGACGGGCTGGCGCGGGTCCCAGGCGGGCCGTGGCGGGGCCGTCGGCCGGGGAGGGGGCTGGGAGGCCGCCGGCGGCGTGCTCGCCGAGGAGGGGGGCGTGGAGGCCATCGGGTCAGATCCGGTATCCGGAGCCGGGGACCGTGACGATCACGGGCGGCTCGCCGAGCTTGCGGCGCAGCGTCATGACGGTGACGCGGACGACGTTGGTGAACGGGTCGGTGTTCTCGTCCCACGCCTTTTCCAGCAGCTGCTCGGCGGAGACGACGGCGCCCTCACTGCGCATCAGCACCTCCAGCACCGCGAACTCCTTGGGTGCCAGCTGCACCTCGCGTCCGTCGCGGAACACCTCGCGGCGGTTGGGGTCGAGCCGGATGCCGGCCCGCTCCAGGACGGGCGGGAGGGCGACGGTGGTGCGCCGGCCCAGCGCCCGGACGCGGGCGATCAGCTCGCTGAAGGCGAAGGGCTTGGGCAGGTAGTCGTCGGCGCCGATCTCCAGGCCCTCGACGCGGTCGCTGACGTCGCCGGAGGCGGTGAGCATCAGGATGCGGGTGGCCAGCTGGAGCTCGACGACCTTGCGGCAGACGTCGTCGCCGTGGACCAGCGGCAGGTCGCGGTCGAGGACGATCACGTCGTAGTCGTTGACGGCGATGCGCTCCAGGGCGGCGGCTCCGTCGTACACGACGTCGACGGCCATGGCCTCCCGGCGCAGTCCGGTGGCGACGGCATCGGCGAGCAGTTGCTCGTCCTCGACGACGAGTACGCGCACGGGGCTCTTCCTTCCTCAAGGGCCCGACGGGCCTGGGGGTTCGGGGGTGGTTCCGGCGGCCCCGCGGGCAGGCCGGGGCGGCCACCGGTGATGCCCTCCATCCTGCCCCGAACACCGATAAACCGGCTGTAAGGGGCTCCCGGGCCGCCGCCGGAGGCGGGTTCCCGTCCGTTTGCGGACGGGAGGTTTCCGCGCGGACGGGGGTGGGGAAGACGTCTGCACACCCGCGATCACGACCCCCATCCCGTGGTGCGCCATGACCACGCGGCACCGCGGGGGACCACCACGCACGTGATCGTCTTCCCCGGCCACCGTCCGGGGAACCCCCGGCACACCCCCGTGCCACCGAGCCGACCCAGGAGGGGGCGCAGCATGGACGCGTTCACCGCCGGCATTCTGCAGCGCATAGAGACCACGCGGAGTGATCTCGACCGGGCCCGCCGCAGCGGAGACGACTTTCTCGTCGACATGGAACAGGCGGAGCTGGAGGACCTGCACCGCCTCGCCGCGGAGCACGGCGTCGAGGTCAGCGCCGCCTGACCCTTGACCCGGCCCAACGGGGGGAGCGCCCCGGTGCCTCGTGCGCCGGGGCGCTCCGCCGTGTGTGCCGCCGTACGCCGGAGGCGCCGGAATCAGTCGTGCCAGGCGCCCAGTTCCTCCAGGCGGGTCTGGAGGGGCTCGAAGAAGCCGGGCGGGGCGGCGACGGCGAGCTCGCCGGACGCGGGCGCGCCGGGGCGGCCGCCGGTGAGCGCCCCCGCCTCGCGGGCGACGAGGTCACCGGCCGCGAGGTCCCAGGGGTTGAGCCCGCGCTCGTAGTAGCCGTCGAGCCGGCCGCAGGCCACGTCGCAGAGGTCGATGGCGGCGGAGCCGCCGCGCCGGATGTCCCGGACCTCGGGCAGCAGCCGGCGGACCACCTCGGCCTGGGCGGTGCGGCGGGCGGTGAGGTAGCCGAAGCCGGTGCCGAGGAGGGCCTGCTCGAAGGCGGGCGCGGGACGGACCCGGAGCCGGCGGTCGCCGAGCCAGGCGCCCTCGCCGAGGACGGCCCGGTAGGTCTCACCGCGCAGGGGCGCGGCCACCACGCCGACGACCGTCTCGCCGGCGTACTCGGCGGCTATGGAGACGGACCAGGACGGCAGTCCGTAGAGGTAGTTGACCGTGCCGTCGAGGGGGTCGACCACCCAGCGCACCCCGCTGGTGCCGGGGGTGCTGGCGCCCTCCTCGCCCAGGACGCCGTCGTCGGGCCGGTGCTCGGCGAGGAAGCCGGTGATCAGCTTCTCGGAGGCGAGGTCCATCTCGGTGACGACGTCGATGGGGCTGGTCTTGGTGGCCGCCACCCCGAGGTCGGCGGGGCGGCCGTCCCTCAGCAGCGCGCCGGCCCGCTCTGCGGCCTCCAGGGCCACGGACAGCAGTTCGGCCTTGAGGGCGTCGGTGGGGGCGTTCACGGGTGCTCCTTGCCTGGTAGGGGTGGCGCGGCGGGGTCACGCGTAGGGGCTGTCCGCGCCCGCGGCGGCGGGGCGCGGCGCCCGGGCCGGGCAGCAGCCGACGGGACAGAGGTCGTGCGAGGGGCCCAGGGCGCCCAGCGCGCAGCGCTCGGGCCGCTCGCCGCGCTCGGCGGCGGCCCGCTCCAGGACCAGCTCGCGGACGGCGGCGGCGAAGCGCGGGTCGGCGCCCACGGTCGCCGCGCGGGCGACGGGCAGGCCCAGCTCGACGGCCTTGGCCTTGGCCTCGGTGTCGAGGTCGTACTTGACCTCCATGTGGTCGGAGACGAAGCCGATGGGGACCATCACGACCGCGGGGGCGCCCTCGGCGTGCACCGCCTCCAGGTGGTCGCAGATGTCGGGTTCCAGCCACGGGATGTGCGGGGCGCCGCTGCGGGACTGGTAGACCAGCCGCCAGGGCCGGTCGGTCCCGGTCTCCTCGCGCACCGCGTCGGCGATGGTCCGGGCCACGTCGAGGTGCTGGGCGACGTACGCGCCGCCGTCGCCGTGGTCCTCGGGCGGGCCGGAGGTGTCGGCGGCGGCCGTGGGGATGGAGTGGGTGGTGAAGGCGAGGTGTGCCCCGGCCCGGGCCTCCTCGGGCAGCTCCGCGAGGGCCGCCAGGGTGGCGTCGGTCATGGGGCGGACGAAGCCGGGGTGGTTGAAGTAGTGGCGCAGCTTGTCGACGCGCGGGACGGGCAGCCCCTCGGCCTCCAGGGCGGCCAGCGCGTCGGCCAGGTTCTCCCGGTACTGGCGGCAGCCGGAGTAGGAGGCGTACGCGCTGGTGGCGAGGGTGAGCACCCGGCGCCGGCCGTCGCGTACCAGCTCGCGGAGGGTGTCGGTCAGGTACGGCGCCCAGTTGCGGTTGCCCCAGTACACCGGCAGGTCGACGCCGCTCGCCGGGAACTCCTCGCGCAGGGCGCGCAGCAGCTCGCGGTTCTGGTCGTTGATGGGGCTGACGCCGCCGAACAGGAAGTAGTGCTGCCCGACCTCCTTGAGCCGCTCGCGGGGGATGCCCCGGCCGCGCGTCACGTTCTCCAGGAACGGGACGACGTCGTCCGGGCCTTCGGGGCCACCGAAGGAGAGCAGCAGCAGGGCGTCGTACGGGGCGTGGGCTGGCTGATCCGACATGGCTACGATCCTGCCACCCCCACTGACAGCCGCGTCACCCGGCACGGCGGGCCGGTGCGCCGGGCCTCCTGGGGACGGCGGGAAATACCACGCGGCGAACAGAGGTTCACCCGTAACCTGTATGGGCCATCGAAGGCACCTGCGGCACCCTCGTCATGAACCCCTCGTTCCTCTTCCTCAGGGCGGAGCCGGCTTGTCCAGTCCGTATCGCGCGATCTTCGCCGCACCCGGTGCCAAGAGCTTCTCCGCCGCCGGTCTCTTCGCCCGTATGCCGCTGTCGATGATGGGCATCGGCATCGTGACGATGATCTCGGAGATCACCGGGGAGTACGGGCTCGCGGGGGCGCTCTCCGCGGCACTCGCCCTGGCGACCGCGGCGATGGGGCCGCAGGTCTCGCGGCTGGTCGACCGGTACGGGCAGCGGCGCGTGCTGCGGCCGGCCACCCTGTTCTCGGTGGCCGCGACGGCCTGCCTGCTGCTGGGCGCGCGGCTGCGCTGGCCGCACTGGAGTCTCTTCGTCCTAGTGATCGGCGTGGGCGCGGTGCCGAGCGTGGGGGCGATGGTGCGGGCCCGGTGGGCGGCCCTCTACCGCGACTCCCCCGGTCACCTGCACACCGCCTACTCCGCCGAGTCCGTGATCGACGAGCTCGTGTTCATAGTCGGCCCGCTCCTCGCCATCGGCCTGTCGACCGGCTGGTTCCCGGAGGCCGGACCGCTGCTGGGGGGCGTCTTCCTGCTGCTCGGCGTCTTCTGGCTGACCGCCCAGCACGCCACCGAGCCCCCGCCGTCCGGGACGGCCCACGGCGGGGGCGGCTCCGCCCTGCGCTCGGGCGGGCTGCGGGTCCTCGTGGGGACGGCCGTGGCGTTGGGCGCCCTGTTCGGCTCCATCGAGGTCGTGACCGTGGCGTTCGCCGAGGAACTGGGTCACAAGGCGCTGTCCAGCGTGGTCCTGGCCGTGTGGGCGCTCGGCTCCTGCATCGCGGGCACGGTGTTCGGCCTGCTGCGCCCCAAGGGCGATCCCGCCCGCCGCTGGCTCGTCGGGGTCTGCGTGATGGCCGTGAGTATGATCCCCCTCCAACTGGTCGGGAACCTGCCGTCCCTGACCGTCGCGCTCTTCTTCGCGGGCCTGGCCATCGCACCCACGATGGTCACCACCATGGCCCTGGTCGAGCAGCACGTACCGCGCGCCAACCTGACCGAGGGCATGACCTGGACGAGCACCGGGATGGCGGTCGGGGCGGCACTCGGCTCGTCCGCCGCCGGAGCGGTGGTGGACGCCTCGGGCGCCGGCACGGGGTACGCGGTGCCCGGTGTGGCGGGAGCGCTGGCGGCCGTCGGGGCGTTCCTCGGGTACCGCCGACTGCGGTCGGCGCCGGAGCGGGTGTCCCGGCGCACCGGGACGTCCGTCCCGCGGCCTAGGGGAGGGTCTGGCGCACATGACGGAGACACCAGCGAGGACAGCATCAAGGACGCCCGCGCGGACGCCGGGAAGGACGCCGGCAAAGACGAGCGTGTGGCGTAACTGGGCGGGGAACGTCACCGCCTTCCCACTGCGGACGATCACTCCGGACACGGTTCCGGAACTGGCCCGGGCGGTGGCGTCCGCGGCCTCCGACGGGCTGCGGGTGAAGGCCGCGGGCTCCGGTCACTCCTTCACGGCCGCTGCCGCGACGGACGGGATACTCGTCCGCCCGCACCGGCTCGCCGGGATACGGTCCGTCGACCGCGCGGCCGGCACGGTGACGGTCGGGGCCGGCACCCGGCTCGCCGACCTGAACCGGGCGCTGTCCGCGCGGGGCCTGTCGCTGACGAACATGGGCGACATCATGGAGCAGACGGTCTCCGGCGCCGTCAGCACCGGCACCCACGGCACCGGCCGCGACTCGGCCTCGATCGCCGCGCAGGTCACGGCCCTGGAACTGGTCACCGCGGACGGTTCGGTGCTCTCCTGCTCGGCGGCCGAGCACCCGGAGGTGTTCGCGGCGGCCCGGGTGGGCCTCGGCGCGCTGGGCGTGATCACGGCGATCACCTTCGCCGTGGAGCCGGAGTTCCTGCTCACGGCGTGCGAGGAACCGATGTCCTTCGCACAGGTCACGTCCGAGTTCGACCGGCTCGCCACGGAGAACGAGCACTTCGAGTTCTACTGGTTCCCGCACACCGAGTGCTGCACCACCAAACGCAACAACCGCAGCCAGGGCCCCGCCGCGCCGCTCGGCCGCCTCGGCGCCTGGGTGGACGACGAGTTGCTGTCGAACGGGCTGTTCGGCGCGGTGTGCGCGGTCGGCCGGGCGGTGCCCCCGGCGGTGCCCTCCATCGCCCGCGTCACCGGCCGCGCCCTGTCCGCCCGTACCTACACGGACATCCCCTACCGGGTCTTCACCAGCCCCCGGCGGGTCCGCTTCGTGGAGATGGAGTACGCGCTGCCGCGCGAGGCCGCCGTGCCGGCGCTGCGCGAGCTGCGGGCGGTCATCGAGCGGCGGCGGCTGCGGGTCGCCTTCCCCGTCGAGGTCCGGACCGCGCCCGCCGACGACGTCTGGCTGTCGACCGCCTCCGGGCGCGACACCGTCTACCTCGCGGTGCACATGTACCGGCGCGCGCCGCACCGGGCGTACTTTTCGGCGGCGGAGGAGATCATGCTCGCCCACGGCGGCCGGCCGCACTGGGGGAAGCTGCACGGCCGGGACGCCGCCTATCTGGCCGGGGTCTACCCGCGGTTCGCCGACTTCACGGCCGTACGGGACCGGCTGGACCCCGACCGGGTGTTCGGCAACCCGTATCTGCGGCGGGTGCTCGGGGACTGAGCCGCCGGGGCGCACGCCGGCTCAGGCGCCGCCGCCCTTTCCCTGGGCCGGCGGCGCGCTCGCGCCGCCCTTGCCCTCGGCCGTGCCGCCCTTGCCGGCGTCCGGCGAGCCGCCCGGGTCCGGGGTCCGGTCCGGGCTCGGCGAGGCGCCGCCCGACGGGGACTTCCCCGGGTCCGGCGTCTGCCCGCCGGAGCCGCCGGCGGGCCGCGAGGCGTCGGGGGACGGCGTCGCGCCCCCGCTCTTGTCCGAGCCCTCGCCGCCGTCCGTGCCCGGTGAACGGGACGGGTCCTGACGCCCGTCCGTCCCCTCGCCGGTCCCGGGGCCGGTGCCGTGGGAGCCGTCCCGGCCGTTGTCGCCGCCGGTCCCCCGCTTGCCGTCGTTCTCGGGGCCCTTGGGCTCCTTCCCCTTCTCCTGTTTGTCCTGCTGGAAGGAGCGCATGATCGTGGTCCCGCCCTTGGTGCCGTCGGCGCTCTCCCCGGACACCAGCTCGACCGCCGTCACCGCGCCCATGGCGAGGACGAAGACCGCGCCGGCGGCCAGAAACGGCCGCTTCCAGCCGCGCCACCGGGTGCCGTGCGTCGTACCGGCCGAGAACTCCCCGGAAAACGCTTCGGAGCCGTGAACGGGGTGCGCACTGTCGTACGCGCCGGGGTACGCACCGGCGTGCGCTTCCGGCAGCATCCGCGTCGCATCCTCGTCACGGTCCGTGCCGATCCGCGCGAACAGCGCGGTCCGGTCCGGGTCCGGCGGCAGCGCCGCGCCCGGGTGCCCGGCCGTGGCGTCGGAGGTGTCGGCGGCGCGCGCCCGGCCGACGGCGCGCTCCGCGTCGCCCAGCGGGACCTGGCGCAGCCTCGGTCGCGCGGCCTGCACAGCCACGTCCCGCACCTGCTCGCCGGTCCTTCTGAACAGGTGCTGGAAGACCGTGCCGCCCGTGGTGGCGACCACGCTGACGACACCGGCGCCGATCACCGTGCCGTAGACACCGAGCTTGCCGGCGAGCAGGGCGGCGACCACCGCGGCCAGCGCGCTGCCCGCCACCTGGGCGACGCTCAAGTCCAGGCGTTTGCCCTTGGCTTTTGCGCCACTTTCGGCTTTGTCGTCCATCTCCAGCCTCTGTCGATCCTTTCGCGCCTCTTGCACTCAGAAAGGACATTCGAGCGTAACGAACAGTTCCGAATCCGGTGATTGTGTGAACCTCACCACCCGTGGGAAGGTCTCCGGCGCAAGAGGGGGCAATCAACTCCCTTGCCGGACGTGAACATCGATGGCGCGCCGCTCCACCCCCAGTGGTCCGAATGGAGTACTGTGGCGAGCCCGGCCCCGGTATCCCGTCCGGTTGCCCGGACCCAACGGGAGGGGCCCGGGCGGCTCTCGCCCCGTCAACTCGGCAATGTTGTGGCAGGCTGCTACCCGGGCAGGCCACACTCGACCAGCGGAAGCAGCGACGCACGTGACGTCGGCAGGCACCACCCGGGAGGTCCCCATGCCCGAACTGCGTGTCGTGGCCGTCTCCAACGACGGCACACGGCTGGTGCTCAAGGCTGCGGACAGCACGGAGTACACCCTTCCCATCGACGAGCGGCTGCGCGCCGCCGTGCGCAACGACCGCGCACGCCTGGGGCAGATCGAGATCGAGGTGGAGAGCCACCTCAGGCCCCGTGACATCCAGGCCCGGATCCGGGCCGGCGCCTCCGCCGAGGAGGTCGCCCAGCTGGCCGGCATCCCCGTCGAACGCGTGCGCCGGTTCGAGGGCCCGGTCCTCGCGGAGCGCGCCTTCATGGCCGAGCGCGCCCGCAAGACCCCCGTGCGCCGCCTCGGCGAGAGCACCGGGCCGCAGCTCGGCGAGGCCGTGGCGGAGCGGCTGCTGCTGCGCGGCGCCGAGAAGGACTCCGCGCAGTGGGACTCGTGGCGGCGCGACGACGGCACCTGGGAGGTGCTGCTGGTCTACCGCATGGCCGGCGAGCCGCGTGCCGCGAGCTGGACCTACGATCCGCCGCGCCGGATCGTCTCTGCGCTGGACGACGAGGCGCGGGCGCTGATCGGCGAGACCGAGGACACCCCGGAGCCCAGCTTCCCCTTCGTCCCGCGCATCGCCCGGCTGCCCCGGGAGCGGCCGCAGGACCGCCCGGCGCCGGAGCCCGTGGAGGCCCCGGCGGCCGTCGCGGCGCCCGCCGCCGAGGAGGCCGCCAAGGAACGCGACTCCCTGACCAGCCTGCTGGAGGCCGTGCCCAGCTTCCGGGGCGACATGGTCGTACCCGAGCCGCCGTCGGCACCGCCGGTCGAGGTCCCGGCGGAGGAGGCGGAGGCCGTGGAGCCGCCCGCTCCGGCGGCGAGCGCCGGTTCGGCGTACGCGGACGTGCTGATGCCCCGGTCGGTGGCCGGGCACCGGGAGCGGCTGGTCGGCACCACGGACCGGCAGGCGGAGGCGGACGGCGTCCGGCCGGGCCGCAGGGCCGCGGTCCCGAGCTGGGACGAGATCGTCTTCGGGACGCGGCGCAAGAAACAGGACTGAGGCCGGACCGGGCGGCCTGATTCCGCCGGTCCGCCCCTTTCGCGTGGTTCCTTGCGATCGAACCCCCGTAACCCTTTTGCCTGAATCGCCGGGCGGCCGCGCCCGGCGATCGGCCTGCTCGGCCCGGGAGCCCGGCGCGGCCCGGTTCAGCCCGGCTCAGCCCGGCTGTGCCCCCGTGGCCACCGGACGGGACGGGTCCGCCGTCCACTCGCTCCACGAACCGGCGTACAGCGCGGCCGGAACGCCCGCCACGGCCAGCGCCAGCACCTCGTGCGCCCCGGAGACCCCGGACCCGCAGTAGACGCCCACCTCGGCCCCCGGCACCGCGCCGAGCGCCGAGAAGCGCTCGGCCAGCTCGGCGGCCGGCCGGAACAGCCCGTCCGCGGCCACGTTCTCGGTGGTCGGCGCGGAGAGCGCGCCCGGGATGTGCCCGGCGACCGGGTCCAGCGGCTCCACCTCGCCGCGGTAGCGCTCCGCCGCGCGGGCGTCCAGCAGCACGCCCCGGCGGGCGAGCGCCACGGCGCCGTCCGCGTCGAGCAGCGGCACCGCGCCCGGCGCCGGGACGAAGTCGCCCTCGGCGACCTCCGGTACCTCGTCGGTGAGTTCGCCGCCCGCGGCCGTCCACGCGGCCACGCCGCCGTCGAGGACGCGTACCGACCGGTGACCCGTCCAGCGCAACAGCCACCAGGTGCGGGCCGCGGCCCAGTTCTGGCCGCCGTCGTACACGATCACGTCGTCGTCCGCGCGGACGCCGGCGCGGCGCATCGCGGCCCCGAAGGCGGCCGGGTCGGGCAGCGGGTGGCGGCAGCCCGTGCCCGGGGGGACCTTGGGGCCCGTCAGTTCCTCCTCCAGGTCCAGGTAGACGGCCCCGGCGAGGTGACCGGCGGCGTACTCGGGGCGGCACGACGGGCCGCCGGACTGCCAACGGACGTCCAGCAGCCGGAGCGGCCGCTCCCCCGCCGCCGACAGCTCCGCCAATTCCCTTGCGCTGATGATCGGATTCATGCGGGCCATCCTGGCGTAGTCACCTCTGCGTCCGACAGGCACCCTGGCGGGACAGCGCACGACCGATCGATACTGGACGGCAAGGGCCCCGAAACGGAAGCGAAACACGATTTCCGGCCTCTTCCTGCTGGATCCCGCGGGAACCAGTGTCATCCGGCGCGGCCGGGGGGCATGACACGACCGGTGGTGCAACGATCTGTCCAGGCACCGTCCCGCACCACCCCGCGCGCCGCGGTCCACGGGAGTTCCGCCCGTGCCGTCAGGCCATGGGAGCGCCGCGCGGCCACCACGATGGTCCGAGGAGAGAGCGACGATGACCGAGGTATGGGGGTCCGCCCCGCAGCGGAGCGAGGGGCAGGTCCGGCACGTCCCGGGCACTCCCTGCTGGACGAGCCTGCTGGTGCACGACCTGGGGGCGACGCAGGAGTTCTACGGCGGCCTCTTCGGCTGGAGCTACGACAACCCCGGGCCGTGCCGGCTCGGCCCCTGCGTCCGCGCCGTGCTCGACGGCCGCGAGGTCGCCGGGCTCGGCGAACTGCCGCCTGACCGGCGGCTGCCGAGGGAGTGGACCACCTATCTGGCCAGTTCCGACGCCGATGTGACGGCGGAGTGGATCCGCTGCTCGGGCGGCACGGTGGGGGTGGGCCCGCTCGCCACCGGGGACGTGGGCCGCCTGGTGCTGGCCTCCGACCCGGCCGGCGCCCCCTTCGGCGTCCGGCAGCCGCACGAGCCCCCGGCGCCGACGGCACCCGGGGTGCCCGGGACGGCCGTGTGGCACGAGCTGCTGACCCATGACGCGGCCGTCGCCGTGAAGTTCTACAAGGCGCTCTTCCCCTACGAGGTCAAGCCGGCCGGCTCCGTCGACTCCGACCGGCTCACCCTGCACCTGGACGGCCGGCCCGTCGCCTCCGTGCGCGGGGTCGGGGCCGCGGTGCGGCGCCCGCGGTGGACGACCTGGTTCGAGGTGGCCGACACCGACGCCGCCGTCCGGCGGGCGGAGGAGTTGGGCGGGCGGATGCTGGAGCCCCCGCAGGACGGGCCGGCGGGGCGGACGGCGTCGGTCGCGGACCCGGAGGGGGCCGTCCTCACGCTGGTGCGGTCACCTCGTTAGCCGCGCCGCCCGCCGGCTCGGGGGCCACCGGCTCGGGGTCCACGGGCAGGACGTCCGGGGAGAGCGCGGCGGCCCGGGCCGCCGCCGCGGTGAGACGCCGGCGGTGGTGACGGCGGCACAGCACTTCGTAACCCACCACCGCCTCCGGCTGGTTGACGTCCCCGACGACGACCTGGGCGCCCTCGACGACCATCTGCCCGCCGACCGTCCGGGCGTTGTGGGTGGCGCGGGCGCCGCACCAGCAGAGGGCCTCGACCTGGAGGACCTCGATGCGGTCGGCGAGTTCGACCAGCCGCTGGGAGCCGGGGAAGAGCCGGGTGCGGAAGTCGGTGGTGATGCCGAAGGCGAAGACGTCGAGTTCGAGGTCGTCGACGATCCGGGCGAGCTGGTCCACCTGTTCGGGGGCGAGGAACTGGGCCTCGTCCGCGATGACGTAGTCCACCCGGCCGCCCGCGGAGAGCCGGCCGACCACATGGGCGTAGAAGTCGAACCCCTCGCCCGCCTCGACGGAGTCCGTCACCAGGCCGAGCCGGGACGACAGTTTGCCCTCGCCCGCGCGGTCGTTGCGACTGTAGATCATCCCTTGCAGACCGCGGGCCGAGCGGTTGTGCTCGATCTGCAGAGCGAGGGTGCTCTTTCCGCAGTCCATCGTTCCGGAGAAGAACACCAGCTCGGGCATGGGAAGGCCAACGCCTTTCGTTTCGTGGGGCGGGAAAAGGTACGGGGTGGTGCTCAGGTGCGGACTTCGAGGAGCGGCACCAGCTGCTCCACGGGCGTCATGGAGCCGTGCAGGCCCACCATCTTGGACTCGTTGGGCTCGGTCTCGGTGGCGACGATCGCCATGTCGTCCCGGGCCGCGGCGACCACGTCGCCGATCCGGGCGTGCACCCGGTCGTCCACGCCCGACCCGGGAGGGCCGAACCAGCCGGCCTCGATGGCCTCGTCGCGTCCCGCGACCCACATCTGCTCCCCCAGTACCTCGCGCCACACCGCGAGGACGTCGGTGGCGGCCCCCGGTACGGCGTAGACGTGCCGGGCCCGGGCCTCCCCGCCGAGCCGCGCGACGCCGGCGCGGAGCTCCCAGTCCTCGTCGAAGTCGATGCGGGCCTCGGGGGTGAACGGGATGTCGATCATGCCGTGGTCGGCGGTGACGTAGAGCACCGAGCGCGGGGGCAGTTGCTCCGCGAGCCGCCGGGCCAGCAGGTCCACGTACATCAGCTGCCCGCGCCACTCCTCGGAGTCGACGCCGAAGCGGTGGCCCTTGCCGTCCACCTCGCTGTAGTACGTGTACACGAGCGAGCGGTCGGCGGCGCCGAGCTGCGCGGCCGCGAGGTCCATCCGGTCCTCGCCGGACAGCCGGCCGTGGAAGGTGCCGCCGCTGAGGGCGATCCGGGTCAGCGGGGTGTGCTGGAAGTCGGGGGCCGACACCTGGCAGGTGTGGACGCCCGCGTCGTCCGCGAGCCGGAAGACGGTGGGGTACGGCTGCCAGTGGTGCGGGTCCGTCCAGGGGCGCCAGCGCAGCTGGTTCATCAGCTCGCCGGTGGCCGGGTCGAGGACCGTGTACCCGGGCAGGCCGTGCGTGCCGGGCGGGAGGCCCGTGCCCACCGAGGCCAGTGAGGTCGCGGTGGTGGACGGGAAGCCCGATGTCAGGGGGGCGCCGGTGCCGTTCAGCGAACTGCCGAGCAGCGAGTGGAGGAACGGCGCCTCGGCCGGGTGGGCGCGCAGCAGCTCCCACCCCAGGCCGTCGATCAGGAAGACGCAGACCCGGTCGGCGGGCGCCAGTTCCAGTCCGGAACGGAAGCCCGGGACGCCCATGCCCGCCACCGCGGCGGGCAGCAGGTCGGAGAGGGCGCCGGAGCCGTAGCGCGGCAGCGGCGCGGTACGGGGGTCCAGCGTGGCGGGCTCGTGCCAGGCGGCGCCCGCGGTGCTCGGGTAGGACATCAGCGGCCGGTGACCGCGGTCGCCTCGGAGATCGCCTGGGCGAAGGCGAGGGTCTGACGGACGCTGTCGGGGCCGTCGCCCGCCTCGCTGACGCGCAGGCTCAGGTCGTCGGCGGTCGAGGAGCCCGTATAGCCGTGGTCCGCGTCGCAGTTGGGGTCGCCGCAGGCGGCCGGCTCCAGGTCGATCCGGGAGACCGCGCCCCAGCCGATGGTCAGGACCACCTCGCGGGGCAGCGCGCCCGGCGTGTACGACTCGGGGTTGGCCACGACGCGGCTCACGACGACCGACGAGATCCGGTCCAGCTTCACGGACTCCGTCGAGGTGGTGGCGTACGGGGACGGCGAGGTGCCGTCGGCCGCCTGCTCGTCGGTGTGACTGACGATGAACCGGGTCCGGGTGAGGACGAGGACCGTCACATGGCGGCGGACCTCGTTGGAGTCGAACGTGGTCTCCTGGTGGACCAGGTACGACACGACCGGCTCCCCGCCCACGGCCGCCTCCACGGCCTCGGCCACGAGGGCCGGGTAGTAGCCGCTGCGCTCGATCGCCGCGCGCAGCCCCTGGGTCGTCGTACCGGTCTTCGCCATACGCCCATCCTACGGGGCGTACGGACCCCTGCCGCCGCCGATGCCCGGGCCGGGGCCCGTGATCCGGGCCGAGCCGCCCCGGTGCCCGGGCGGGCCCCGCTCAGTACGTCGGCAGGCTCCGCGGCCCGAGGTCGGTGCGCGGCGGGGGCGGCGCCAGCCGTATGGAGGCGCCCAGGACGTGGATGCCGTGCTGGGCGACGATCACCGGCTCCAGGTCGGCGCCGACGACCTCCGGATGGTCGTCCATCAGGCGGGAGACGCGCAGCAGCAGCTCCTCCAGCGCCCCGGTGTCGACGGGGGCGGCGCCGCGCCAGCCGAAGAGAAGCGGCGCGGTGCGCACCGAGCGGATCAGCTCGGCCGCGTCCCGGTCGGTGGCCGGGACGAGGCAGTGCGCGGTGTCGCCGAGCAGCAGCGAGGGGGCTCCGGCGAGGCCGAAGGAGAGCACCGCCCCGGCCGCCGGGTCGATCGTGGCCCGGACGACGGTGTCGACGCCGCGCGGGGCCATCGACTGCACCACCAGGCGGGTCGCCGAGGGCTTGCCGAGCAGCTCGGTCAACTCGCTGTAGGCCCGCAGCAGTTCGGCCTCGCCGCCGAGGTCGAGGCGGACGCCGCCCAGGTCGGCGCGGTGCCGCAGGTGCGGGGCGGTGGGCTTGAGGGCGACCGGGAAGCCCAGCCGGTGGGCCGCCGCCACGGCGGCGTCCGGGTCGGGGGCGGGCAGCGCGGGGAGGACGGCGATGCCGTAGCGGGCGAGGAGGCGCTGGGTGTCGGCGGCGGACAGGGTGACGGCGCGGGGGCCGCCGGGGTCGCCCTCGGTGACGCCGTGGGCGGCGAGCAGCACCTCGATGTCGGCCGCGGCGCCCGCCTCGTCGATGTCCTCGTACTCGGGGACCCGTCCGGGCCGCTCCTCGGTGCGGCGCCGCCACTCGGCGTACCGGGCGGCCTGGGCCAGGGCCCGGGCGGCCCGCTCGGCGGCGGGGTAGGCGGGGACGCGCACCGAGCCCCGGCCGGCGGGCGCGCCGGCGTCCGGCGGGGCGGCCAGGGCCTCGGCGAGACCGGGGATCTCCAGGTGGACGACGCAGACGGGCTTGGCCACGGGGGCGGCGGCGACCGCGTCGCGCAGGGCGGTCGCGAGCCCGGCGGCCGATTCGCCGTCGACCCGCGGGATGGCGGTCACGACGACGGCGTCGCAGGCGGGGTCCGCCAGGGCGGCGGCGAGCGCCCGGCGGAAGTCCTCGGGGCCGGCGGCGGTGGTGAGGTCCTGCGGCGGCAGCGGGCGGAGGCCGTCGGTGAGGCAGGCGTCGTAGGTGAGCAGCGCCAGGGACTGGGAGTTGCCCAGGATGGCGACGCGCGGGCCCGCGGGCAGCGGCTGGGCGGCGAGCAGCAGCCCGGTGTCGGAGAGTTCGGTGACGGTGTCGACGCGGATCACGCCGGCCTGCCGGAGCAGGTGGGAGACGGTGGCGTCGGGCATGCGGGTGGTGGGCACGGTGTGCCCCGCCGGGGTGACGCCGCCGTGCCGCGCGCCCTTGACGACGACGACCGGCTTGTGGCGCGCGGTGCGCCGGGCGAGGCGGGTGAACTTGCGCGGGTTGCCGATGGATTCCAGGTACATCAGGGCGACGTCGGTGTCCGGGTCGTCGTGCCAGAACTGGAGGAAGTCGTTCCCGGAGACGTCCGCGCGGTTGCCCGTGGAGACGAAGGTGGAGACGGAGGCGAGGCCGGCCAGCCCGGCCGCCCGCCGCTGGAGTCCGGAGAGCAGGGCGATGCCGATGGCGCCGGACTGGCTGAACAGGCCGACCCGTCCGGGCGGGGGCAGTTCGGGGGCGAGGGAGGCGTTGAGGCGGACCCCGGCGGCGGTGTTGACCAGGCCGAACGAGTTGGGGCCGATGATGCGCATGCCGTACGACCGGACCTGCCGGACCAGCTCGCGCTGGCGGGCCCGGCCGTCGGCCCCGCCCTCCGCGTACCCGGCGGAGAGCACCACGAGGCCCTGGACCCCGTGCTCCCCGCAGTCCTCGACGACGGACGGCACGCGGTCGGCGGGCACGGCGACGACGGCGAGGTCGACCGGCCCTTCGGCCTCGCGGAGCGAGCGGAGGGCCGGGACGCCCTCGGGGTCGAGCGTGGTGAGGCCGTCGGGGAAGGAGGTGTTGACCGCGAGGACCCGGCCGGTGAACCCGCCGGCCAGCAGGTTGCGCAGCACGGCCCGGCCCATCCCGCCGGGCTCGCGGCCGGTGCCGAAGACCGCGACGCTGCCGGGGGCGAGGAGGCGCTGCACCGAGCGGGCCTCGGCGCGCTGTTCCCGGGCGCGCTGGACGGCGAGCGAGCGGTCCGTCGGCTCCAGGTCGAGCTCCAGGCGGACGACGCCGTCCTCGAAGCTCCGCTTCTGGGTGTAGCCGGCGTCCGTGAACACCTTGATCATCTTGGTGTTGGCGGGCAGCACCTCGGCCGCGAAGCGCCGGATCCCGCGCTCCCGGGCGACGGCCGCGATGTGCTCCAGCAGGGCGGAGGCGACCCCGCGGCCCTGGTGGGCGTCCTGGACCAGGAAGGCGACCTCGGCCTCGTCGGTCGGTTCGTGGGCCGGCCGGCCGCGGGAGTCGATGCGGTCGTAGCGGACGGTGGCGATGAACTCGCCGCCGATCGTGGCGGCCAGCCCGACCCGGTCGTTGTAGTCGTGGTGGGTGAAGCGGTGCAGGTCGCGGTCGGACAGCCGGGGGTAGGGCGCGAAGAAGCGGTAGTACTTGGACTCGTCCGAGACCTGTTCGTAGAAGCTGACCAGGCGCTGGACGTCGTCGGGGTGATGGGCCGGACGCGGGTGGTCCCGCCGTCGCGGAGGACGACATCGGCTTCCCAGTGGGCCGGGTACGCGTGCTCGGACGGCGTCTGCATGGGATCAGCGTACGACCGGCCACTGACAGGGCCATGGGCGCGGCGGAGCACTGCCCGCACCGTGCGACACTGGTCTAGACAACCCCATTCGCGACTCGAAGGGCAACACCATGGTTGAGCGCCGTGTAA
Source organism: Streptomyces sp. CA-181903 (assembly GCF_050937075.1). Lineage (NCBI taxonomy): Bacteria > Bacillati > Actinomycetota > Actinomycetes > Kitasatosporales > Streptomycetaceae > Streptomyces > Streptomyces sp. CA-181903. The sequence goes on along the minus strand of NZ_JBNJLY010000001.1, from coordinate 5,676,851 downwards.
ACGTCGGCTGGGCCGACGGCCTGCACGCCCGTCCGGCGTCGATCTTCGTCCGTGCGGCCGCCGCCGCCGGCGTCCCCGTGACCATCGCCAAGGCCGGCGGCACCCCCGTCAACGCCGCGTCGATGCTGGCCGTGCTGGGCCTGGGCGCCCAGGGCGGCGAGGAGATCGTCCTCGCCTCGGAGGACGCGGGTGCCGAGGCCGCGCTCGACCGCCTGGCCAAGCTGGTCGCCGAGGGGCTCGAGGAGCTTCCGGAGACCGTCTGAGCCCTCGCCCCGCGGAGCCGCCGGTTCCGGCAGGCTTCCGGCGGGGCGCGAGCGGGGCCGTGGCGGCCGGTGAACCCGGCCCCCGCGGCCCCGCTCGCGCGTTTCGTCCCGCGCGCTCATTCCGGCCGGAAAGCACCGGGCGTTCCGCATCGGTGAATTATTCATCGGCCCCGGAATGCCGGAAGGCCGTCACATTCCGGCGCCCGCCGTGTGAACGGCGCGTTTCCGAACGACGGCCGGGGGCACGGAAGAAGCCGGCACCGCCCGCCGGAACCGGAATTCCCCGGGTGCCCGCCCGACCCGTCCGGCGGCGATCTCCCGGGCGCGTCCCGCGTCCCTCCTGACCACCGCGTCGACCAGTGCCGCGTGCGTCTCCCAGGTCTCCACGGGCCGGGCCGGCGGCTCGGGCGCGTACATCCAGGCGATCTTGCGCCGCACCTGGGTGAGCAGCGCGGCCAGGCTCGGACTGCCGGACGCCTGGGCGAGCGTCTCGTCGAACCAGTCGCCCAGCGGGCACAGCTCGCCCGGCTGCCCCGCGCGGGCGCGCTCCCGGCCCAGCCGGACCAGTCCGCGCAGCACCTTCAGATGCGCCTCGGTCCGCCGCTGAGCGGCCCGGGCGGCCCCCAGCGGCTCCAGCAGCGCCCGCACCTCCAGCAGGTCGGCCGCCTCCTGCTCGGTCGGCTCGGCGACACAGGCGCCCGCGTGCCGGCGCGTGGTCACGAAGCCCTCGGAGGCCAGGGTGCGCAGCGCCTCCCGCACCGGGACGCGCGAGACCCCGTACCGGCGGGCGAGCAATTCCTCGATGAGCCGGCTGCCGGGCGGGAAGGCGCCGGAGACGATGTCGTCGCGAATGGCCGTGCACACCGCCTGCGCGGAAACACGGCGGCTGTCGGGAACCGCTTCGGTCCCGCCGTTCACAAACGTCCCCGCATTGGACGAACCTCCGGATCGACCCCGGCGCGGCATCGCGCATAAGCGACGGTTCGCGGGCGGGGGACGCTTCTTCAGGATTCGCTCGACTCTATGGCAACCCCCCGCGATTTCCGATGGCCACCGGAAGGCCATGGAAATGATTTGGCCAAGCGGAGCGAGCGGGGACAAGCCGAGAGAACGGGAAAAGCCTTCCACCTCCGGACGGCCGAAAGCCCCGCCGGGGACGCGTGGTCCGGGCGGGGCTCGGCGGAAGGAAGGGGACGGCCGCGGTCAGATGGCGACGCCGTGCGCGCGCAGGTACGCGACCGGGTCGATGTCCGAGCCGTAGGTGGGCGCCGTGCGGGCCTCGAAGTGCAGGTGCGGGCCGGTGACGTTGCCGGTGGAGCCGGAGAGGCCGATCTGCTGGCCGGGGGTGACGGTCTGGCCGACGCTGACGCCGATCGACGAGAGGTGGCCGTACTGGGTGTACGTGCCGTCGTTGTGCTTGATGACGATGTTGTTGCCGTAGGCGCCGCCGAAGCCGGCCTCGACGACGGTGCCGGCACCCACGGCGTGGACGCTGGTGCCCTCGTCGGCGTGGAAGTCGACGCCGGTGTGGCTGCCGGAGGACCACAGGCCGCTGGAGGCGTGGTACTGGGTGGAGACGAAGGAGCCGGTGATCGGCATCACGAAGGTGTTGAGGCGCTTGCGCTCCTCTTCACGGGCCGCGCGCTCCTTCTCGGCACGCTCGGCGTCGGCCTTGCGCTTGGCCTCGTCGGCGCGCTTCTTGACCAGGGCGGCCTGCGCCCTGGCCGCGTCCTCGGCCTTCTGGGTGGCGGCGTCCTGCTCGGCCACGCCGCGCTGCATCTGCGCCTGCTCGTCGACGCTGTGCGCCAGGTGGTCGGAGATGACGACGGCCTGGGTGAGGCCGGTGTCCTGCGCGCGGGGAGCGTCGTCGGGAGAGGAGGCGGCGAAGGCCGGGGCGGCGACACCGGCGACGACGCCCGCGGCGCTCAGGGTGGCTATGCCGGCGACGTTGGCGCCGACTCGCACGGCACGGCTCGGACGACGGTGCTTCCCGGTGGCACGGGTGAACGCCATGGTTGCGGCTGTTCCTTTCCTTCCTTCTCGCCTACCGGGTTAGCTGACGGGTTCGGAGCAGGAAGGTCTCCTACGGCTCCCTCCGGAGAGGGACCCGATTCACCCCAGGGAACATGTGGTTCCCCGGCTCCCCTGGCTCGCGCCGTACGGGGACTCGGCGATGGCTGCCCGGGGCCGCGGTTGCGGCTCCGATCCGACGGACTGCCGCCCTGAAGCTAATCGCCGTCAGATTCGAACGGCAAACGGAACCCCGTTTTAGTGACGCACGCCACACGAGAACGATGCAACCGCTCCTATAAATCGGGCATAACGGAGGCGCGTGGCCCCCGAAGGAACCACGCGCCTCTCCGCCCTCGCGCGTGCGCCGGGGCGCACGCGGAGGCTTGAGCTCCCGTCAGGCCGAAACGACCGTCACCTCGCCGATGCCGAGCGCCCGGACGGGCTCCGCGATCTCCGCGGCGTCCCCGACCAGCACGGTGACCAGGCGGTCGGCCGGGAAGGCGTTCACGACGGCCGCGGTGGCCTCCACCGTCCCGGTCTCCGTGAGGCGTTCGTACATCCGCGCCTGGAAGTCGTCCGGGAGGTACTGCTCGACCTGGTCGGCCAGCGTGCCCGCGACGGCCGCCGCCGTCTCGTACTTGAGCGGTGCGACGCCCACCAGGTTCTGCACGGCGACATCGCGTTCGGCGTCCGTCAGCCCCTCGGCGGCGAGGGTGCGCAGCACCTTCCACAGATCCGCCAGCGCGGGACCGGTGTTGGGGGTGTCCACGGAGCCGCTGATGGCGAGCATCGCGATCCCGGTGCCGTCGGGGGCGGAGCGCAGCACCTGGCCGAACGAGCGGACGCCGTAGGTGTAGCCCTTCTCCTCGCGCAGCACGCGGTCCAGGCGGGAGGTGAGCGTGCCGCCAAGGCAGTACGTGCCGAGCACCTGGGCGGGCCAGACGCTGTCGTGCCGGTCGGCGCCGACGCGGCCGATGAGCAGCTGCGTCTGGACGGCGCCGGGGCGGTCCACGATGACCACGCGGCCGGTGTCGTCGGCGGAGACGGGCGGGACGGGCCGGGGCTCGGCCGGGGAGCCCGTCCAGGCGCCGAGGGTGTCGGCCAGGGCCTCGTCGAGGTCGACGCCGGTCAGGTCGCCCACGATCACGGCGGTGGCGGTGGCCGGGCGGACGTGTGCCTCGTAGAAGGCCCGGACGGAGGCGGCGTCGATGCGCTCGACGGTCTCCTCGGTGCCCTGCCGGGGCCGGGACATCCGCGAGCCGGCCGGGAAGAGCTCGGCGGAGAGCGCCATGGCCGCCCGGCGGGCCGGGTTGGCGAGCTCGTGCGGGATCTCGTCCAGGCGGTTGCGGACGAGGCGCTCGACCTCGTTGTCCGGGAAGGCCGGGGCGCGCAGGGCGTCGGCGAGCAGGCCCAGCGCCTTGGCCAGCCGGGAGGCCGGGACCTCCAGGGACAGCCGGACGCCGGGGTGGTCGGCGTGGGCGTCCAGGGTGGCGCCGCAGCGCTCCAGTTCGGCCGTGAAGTCCTCGGCGCTGAGCTTGTCCGTGCCCTCGGAGAAGGCGCGGGCCATGATCGTGGCCACGCCCTCCAGCCCGGCCGGCTCGGCCTCCAGCGGCGCGGCGAGGCTGACCTCGACGGCGACGACCTGCTGGCCGGGGCGGTGGCAGCGCAGCACGGTCAGGCCGTTGGGCAGCCGGTCACGGCCGGGGCCGGGAAGTTCCACGGGGTGGCCGTGCCCGGCCGGGGCCGCGGGTGGAACTGCATGGTGGGTTCGGCGGTGCCGGTGGCGCCCACGACTGCGGCTTCGCTCACTGGGCCGTCTCCTGTTCCTGTGCGTTGGCGTCGGCTTCCTGCGCGACGGCACCGTCGATGACGTCGGCCTCGTCGGCGCCCGCGGTCTGGGGCCCGGTCGGCTCGTAGACGAGCACCGCGCGGTTGTCGGGGCGCAGCCGCGCCTGGGCGACGGCCCGCACCTCCTCCGGTGTGACCTTCAGGACCCGCTCGACCGCGGTGAGGGCGAGCTGCGGGTCGCCGAACAGGACGGCGAAACGGCAGAGTTCGTCCGCGCGTCCGCTGACCGTGGCCAGCCGGTCGAGCCATTCGCGCTCCAGCTGGGCCTGGGCGCGCTCCATCTCCTGGGCGGTGGGCCCCTCCAGGGCGAAGCGGGCCAGCTCCTCGTCGACGGCCGCCTCGATGTCGGCGACCTCGGCACCGGCGGACGCCTTGACGTCCAGCCAGCCCAGCGAGGGGGCGCCCGCCAGGCGCAGCATGCCGAAGCCCGCCGCGACGGCGGTGCGGTCGTGCCGGACCAGGCGGTTGTGCAGCCGGGAGGACTCGCCGCCGCCGAGGACGGTCAGCGCCAGGTCGGCGGCGTCCGCCTCCCGGGTGCCGTCGTGCGGGAGCCGGTAGGCGGCCATCAGGGCCCGCGAGGGCACCTCCTCGCGGACCACCTGGCGGAGCTGCTCGCCGACGACGTCGGGCAGGGCGCCGTCGCGCGGCGGCTGCTTGCGGTCGTGGGCGGGGATGGACCCGAAGTACTTCTCGATCCAGGCCAGCGTCTGCTCGGGGTCGATGTCGCCGACCACGGCGAGGACGGCGTTGCCGGGCGCGTAGTACGTGCGGAAGAACTCCCGCGCGTCCTCCAGGGAGGTGGCGTCCAGGTCGGCCATCGAGCCGATGGGCGTGTGGTGGTAGGGGTGGCCCTCGGGGTAGACCATCGCCGTCAGCCGCTCGAACGCGGTGCCGTAGGGCACGTTGTCGTACCGCTGGCGGCGCTCGTTCTTGACGACGTCGCGCTGGTTCTCCATGGACTCGTCGTCGAGCGCGGTGAGCAGCGAGCCCATCCGGTCGGCTTCCAGCCACAGCGCCAGCTCCAGCTGGTGGGCGGGCATGGTCTCGAAGTAGTTGGTCCGCTCGAAGCTGGTGGTGCCGTTGAGCGAGCCGCCGGCGCCCTGCACCAGCTCGAAATGGCCGTTGCCCTTCACCTGCGCCGAGCCCTGGAACATCAGGTGCTCGAAGAGGTGGGCGAGGCCGGTGCGGCCCTTGACCTCGTGGCGCGAGCCGACGTCGTACCAGAGGCAGACTGCCGCGACCGGGGTCAGGTGGTCCTCCGAGAGCACCACTCGCAAGCCGTTGGCCAGGCGGTGCTCGGTCGCTGTCAGGCCGCCGGTGCCGGCCTGTTGCGCGGCCGTGTGACCCATGGGCATGTACGTCCCTTCGATCGCTCGATATCTCGCTGCATCCCGCGCCGCCGTTACCCGCCCGCGGCGCCCGCGACGACTCGCGTGATGAACACTGCTGTCACTGTATGCAAGCGCACCGACATCCGGCGAAGTTCCCGGGGCCTCCCCACGGACGACGCGGACGCCGCGGACGGGTCGCGGTCGGCGTTGTCAGTGGGGAGGTCCACAATGGTCGGCGTCAGTCCGCCCCCGGCAATCGACCGAAGGAGCCGCAGCCGCGATGGCCCGCCGCAGCACGAAGACCCCGCCGCCGGAAGAGTTCGAGGAGCGCATCCTCGACATCGACGTCGTCGACGAGATGCAGGGCTCCTTCCTCGAGTACGCCTACTCCGTCATCTACTCCCGCGCCCTGCCCGACGCCCGCGACGGCCTGAAGCCGGTGCAGCGCCGCATCCTCTTCCAGATGAACGAGATGGGCCTCCGGCCGGAGCGCGGCTACGTGAAGTGCGCGCGCGTGGTCGGCGAGGTGATGGGCAAGCTGCACCCGCACGGTGACGCCTCCATCTACGACGCGCTGGTACGCATGGCGCAGCCGTTCTCCATGCGCGTGCCGCTGGTCGACGGGCACGGCAACTTCGGTTCGCTGGGCAACGACGACCCGCCGGCCGCCATGCGGTACACCGAGGCCCGGATGGCGTCCGCGACCTCGCTGATGACCGAGTCGATCGACGAGGACACGGTCGACTTCGCGGCCAACTACGACGGCAGCGAGCAGGAGCCGGCCGCCCTGCCGGCCGCCTATCCGAACCTGCTGGTCAACGGCGCCACGGGCATCGCGGTCGGCATGGCGACGAACATGCCGCCGCACAACCTGGGCGAGGTGATCGCCGCCGCCCGGCACCTGATCAAGCACCCAAACGCCGACCTCGACACCCTGATGAGGTACGTCCCCGGCCCCGACCTGCCCACGGGCGGCCGGATCGTCGGGCTGAGCGGCATCCGGGACGCGTACGAGACGGGCCGCGGCACCTTCAAGATCCGCGCGACCGTCGCCGTCGAGAACGTGACGGCCCGCCGCAAGGGCCTGGTGGTGACCGAGCTGCCCTTCGCGGTCGGCCCGGAGAAGGTCATCTCCAAGATCAAGGATCTGGTCGGCTCGAAGAAGCTCCAGGGCATCGCCGATGTGAAGGACCTCACGGACCGGGCGCACGGCCTGCGGCTGGTCATCGAGATCAAGAACGGCTTCAACCCCGAGGCCGTGCTGGAGCAGCTCTACAAGCTGACCCCGATGGAGGAGTCCTTCGGCATCAACAACGTCGCGCTGGTGGACGGCCAGCCGCTGACGCTGGGCCTGAAGGAGCTGCTGGAGGTCTACGTCGACCACCGCTTCGAGGTGGTCCGGCGGCGCAGCGAGTTCCGCCGCGGCAAGCGGCGCGACCGGCTTCACCTGGTCGAGGGTCTGCTGGTGGCGCTCGTTGACATCGACGAGGTCATCAGAATCATCCGATCGAGCGACAACGCCGCGGCGGCGAAGGCGTCACTCGTCGAGCGCTTCTCCCTCTCCGAGGTGCAGACGCAGTACATCCTCGACACCCCGCTGCGCCGGCTGACCAGGTTCGACCGGATCGAGCTGGAGGACGAGCGGACCAGGCTGACCTCGGAGATCGAGGAGCTGACGAAGATCCTCGATTCCGACGCCGAGCTGCGCAAGCTCGTCTCCTCCGAACTGGCCGACGTCGCCAAGAAGTTCGCCACCGACCGGCGCACGGTCCTGCTGGAGTCGGCGGGCGCCACGGCGTCGGCGGTGCCGCTCCAGGTCGCCGACGACCCCTGCCGGGTGCTGCTCTCCTCGACCGGCCTGCTGGCCCGCACCGCCACCGGCGAGCCGTTCGCGCCCGGCGCGGGCGAGACCAAGCGCGTGAAGCACGACGTGATCGTCTCGGCGGTGCCCGCCACCGCGCTGGGCGAGGTCGGCGTGGTGACCTCCGCCGGGCGGCTGCTGCGGGTGCGGGTGATCGACCTGCCGCAGCTGCCGGAGACGGCCGCGGCGCCCAGCCTGGCCGGCGGCGCGCCGCTGTCGGAGTTCCTCTCGCTGGCGGACGACGAGCGGGTGGTCTGCCTGACCACGCTGGACGAGTCCTCGCCCGGCCTCGCCATCGGCACCGAACAGGGCGTCGTCAAGCGCGTGGTCCCCGACTACCCGGCCAACAAGGACGAGCTGGAGGTCATCTCCCTCAAGGACGGCGACCGCGTCGTGGGCGCGGCCGAGCTGCGGACCGGTGACGAGGACCTGGTCTTCATCACCGACGACGCCCAGCTGCTGCGCTACCAGGCCGGGCAGGTGCGTCCGCAGGGCCGGCCCGCGGGCGGCATGGCGGGCGTCAAGCTGTCCTCCGGGGCGAAGGTGATCTCCTTCACCGCCGTCGACCCGGCGGAGGACGCCGTGGTCTTCACGGTGGCCGGGGCCACGGGCGGCCTGCCCGGCGCGGCCTCCGAGGGGACGGCGAAGCTGACGCCGTTCGACCAGTACCCGCGCAAGGGCCGGGCCACCGGCGGCGTGCGCTGCCAGCGATTCCTCAAGGGCGAGGACTGCCTGGTCCTGGCCTGGGCCGGCGCCGCTCCGGCCCGGGCGGCCACGGCCAACGGCACGCCCACGGTCCTGCCGGAGCCCGACCCGCGCCGCGACGGCTCGGGCACGCCGCTGGCCAAGCCGGTCGCGGTGGTGGCCGGACCGGTGTGACCGGCCGGGTACACCCGGGGCTGACGCGGCTCAGCCCTGGGTGTACCGCAGGACGCCCCACATGCTGTGGTCGTCGGCGTCCTGTGGCGCCTCGTTGCGGCAGGCGTCCAGGCCGGCCCGGAGCGCGCCCCCGTCGATGCCGCTGCCGATCATGACGAGCTGCGTGAGGCGGCGCTCCGACCGCGCCCAGGGCGACCGGTACATCCGCAGGAAGTCCCCGACCGCGTGCAGGGCGAACTTCTGCCGGTGCCCGGGCACCCCGAAGTACACGAACCCCTTGATCCGGTAGAGCCCTTCCGGCCTGCGGTCCAGGAACTCCATGAAACGGCGGGGGTGCAGGGGGTCGTCGGAGACGAACTCGACGCTCTCGTACGCCGCGTGCAGGTGCCCGTCGTGCCCGTGGTCGTGGTCGTGCTCCTCGTGGGCCAGGTCCTCGAAGGAGAGCTGCCGGATCGCCTCCAGGCGGTCCTCGCGCGGCTTGCGGTCGAAGAGCAGCTCGGGGTCGACCCGGCCGTGCGAGGAGGCGACGACGGGGGTGCCGGGCGCCAGCCCGGTGAGGACCGCTTCCAGCTCCTCGCGCTCGGCGTCGGTCACCCGGTCCGTCTTGTTCAGCACCACCAGGTCCGCGATGCCCAGGTGCCGGTCGAGCTCGGGGTGCCGCTCACGGGTCCGGCCGAACTCGGCGGCGTCCACCACCTCGACCAGACCGCCGTAGACGATGCTCTCGTTCTCGCTGGCCAGGATCATCCTGACCAGCTCCTCCGGCTCGGCCAGCCCGCTGGCCTCGATCACGATGACGTCGATCCGGGCCGCCGGACGGGCCAGCCGTTCCAGGAAGCCGTCCAGCTCGCTGGTGTCGACCGCGCAGCACAGGCAGCCGTTGCCGAGCGACACCATGGAGTCCACCTGGCCGGCCACGCTCAGGGCGTCGATCTCGATGCTGCCGAAGTCGTTGACCACCACACCGATCCGGCTGCCCCCGCTGTGCGCGAGCAGATGATTGAGCAGCGTGGTCTTGCCCGAGCCGAGGAAGCCCGCGAGCACGATGACGGGGATCTGTCGTCTGGCCACCCGAGCGCCTTTCCATTGTCTTTCCGTGCTCTTTCCGCCGCCGGTCGGAGAGCACGGCGGGCCCCTGCGTCCCGCCCGCCCCAGGATATGGTCGTACCGGAAGCCGGGACCGACCGGGCGCGCAGCGCCCTCCGCCCCAGGTTAGGCTCACCTATGTGAGCACGTGCGCCACCGCCTCCCGACTGCTGACCGAGCCCCTGGCCGGTACCGCCGTCACCGCCCCCACCTGGCTGCTGATCGAACAGCCCGGCCCCTGGGGAGCCAAGGCCCTCACCGGCAGCCGCCTCGACCCCGCCGTCGGCCGGGCCCTGGAGCGGGCGACCGCCGGGACGGGCGTCCGGGCCGCCCTGATCCGCCGCCCCGGACGACACGCCGACTGCCGCCCACCGGCCGGCCGCCGGATCTTCGTCGCGCACACGGCCCCCGGCCGCTCCTGGATCCGCACCACCGAACTCGACGACCCGGCGCTCCTCCTGGACCTCGACCTTCCCGCCCTGGGAGCCGGGCGCCACGACGGACTGTGGGAGCCGTACACCGGCGATCCGCTCGCCCTGGTGTGCACCAACGGCAAGCGCGACCGCTGCTGCGCCCTGCTGGGCCGCCCGCTCGCCGCGGAGCTGACGACCGCCGGGGGCACCGGGGTCTGGGAGGTCACCCACATCGGCGGCCACCGCTTCGCGCCGACCCTCTTCGTGCTGCCCTTCGGCTACGCGTACGGCCGGGCCACCGCGCACGGCGTGAAGGAGGTACTGGAGGCCGCGCGCGAGGGCCGGATGGTGACCGCGAACTGCCGCGGCCGGTCCGCCTGGGACCGCCCCGCCCAGGCCGCCGAACTGGCCGTACGCGCCCTGACCGGCGAGACGGACGCGAACGCCCTGGACGTGGCCGGCACCACCGCCACCAGCGGCGCCGCCCCTCGCCACGAGGTGACCGTGACCCACACCGACGGCCGTTCCTGGCGGGTCGTCGTCGAGCAGGGCGCCGCCGAACCGCCCCGCCCCGAGAGCTGCGGCCGGGCCCTCGGCTCTCCGGCCCGCATGGACGTCGTCGCCGTCGTCCCGCTCACCTGAGGAGCTCCGGAGGCCGGGCCTTCCGCGCGTTGTGCCGCTTGAGCACCCGAACCCTGTTCTGCTCGTTCTGCGCACGCTAGAACAGGTGACGGTACGACGGGGCCGCGAGACGGCGGAGCCGAAGGCCGTCCGGCCACACCGCTCGAAGGGGTGCACCATGTTCGAAGTCCTCGTCGTGGACGACGACTTGCGTGTGGCGGAGGTCAACGCGGCGTACGTGGAACGGGTTCCGGGCTTCCGCGTACGGGCCACCGCCCACAACGCGGCCCAGGCCATGGCCGTTCTGGAACGCGAGCACGTCGACCTGATGCTGCTCGACCACTCCCTGCCCGACGAGACGGGCCTGTCACTCATGGGCCGCGTCCGGCAGTCGGGGCATCCGACGGACGTCATCATGGTGACCGCGGCCCGGGACATCGCCACCGTCCGCACGGCCATCCGCTACGGAGCCCTGCAGTATCTCGTCAAACCGTTCTCCTTCCCGGGTCTGCGGGCGAAGCTGGAGGCATACGCCCGGCTGCGACTGGCCCTCGACGGCACCGAGGAGGCCGAGCAGGAACAAGTGGACCGGATCTTCTCCACCCTCCGTACGGCCGCCGCCTCACCGCCGTTGCCCAAGGGCCACTCCGCCCCGACGGCGGAACTGATTCGCCGGGTGCTCCGCGACGCCGCCCATCCCCTGTCCGCCCACGAGGTCGCGACCCGCGCCGGACTGAGCCGCTCCACCGCCCAGCGCTACCTCAAGCGCCTGGAGACGTCCGGCCGACTGAGTCTGACCCTGCGCTACGGCTCCACGGGCCGCCCCGAACACCGCTACACCTGGTCCGGCCGCTGACCGACCTGCCCCGGACGACGCCCCCCTCCACCCCCTCAGCCCCGGGCCCCCGGCCCGAGGGGCCCCGCGATGCCATGGTGGAACGCGTACCGCACGGCCTGCGCCCGGTCCCGTACCCCCGTCTTGGCGAAGAGGTTGTTGATGTGCGTCTTCACCGTGGCCGTGCTGACGTGCAGCCGCCGGGCGATCTCCGTGTTCGACAGCCCCTCCGCGACCAGCGCCAGGACCTCCGCCTCCCGTGCGGTCAGCCCGTCGGGCAGCGCCTCCGGCGCTCCCCCGGGCCCCGCCGCCCGACGATCGGCGTACGGACCGGGCGACGCCAACGCGCCATACGCCCCTGGCGCCTTGGCGGGCGCCGCCGTCGCCAGCCGCTCCAGCAGCCTCCGCTGCACCTGCGGCGAGAGCCCCGCCGCCCCTGACCTCACGTCCTCGATCGCCCGGACGATCTCCTCCCCTCCGGCGTCCTTGGTGAGATACCCCCGCGCCCCGGCCTGGAGGGCGGGGAACAGCGAGTCGTCGTCCCCGAAGGTGGTGAGCACCACGACCTGGGTGTCCGGGTGGTTCTCACGGATACGCCGGGTGGCCTCGACGCCGTCGCAGCGCGGCATGCGCAGATCCATCAGCACCACGTCCGGGGCGTGCTCGGCGACGAGCCGCACGGCCTCCAGCCCGTCAGCCGCCGACCCGACGACCTCAATGCCGGGCAACAGCCCCAACAGCATCACGATCCCCTCACGCACCACGGTCTGGTCGTCCACCACCAGGACCCGCGCCGGCGACCGCTCCGCCTCACCTGCTCCGCTCACACCGCTCCCGCCTCCCGGAACCACTCCCACTCCCCCCACCTGACACTCCCCATGCTTCTCATCACGCCGGCACTCTCAGGCGCACCACAAAGCCCTCACGCCCCTCGGCCACCGGACCGGCCTCCAGACTGCCCCCCAGCAGCTCGGCCCGCTCCCGCATGCCGAGCAGTCCGTACCCGGCGCCGGAACCGGCCAGCTCGGTGTTCTTCCCCCGCGCCCCACCGTCATGAACCGCCAGCTCCACTTCTCCCTCCAAATAGGAGAACTCCATCTCCACCCGCGCCCCCGGAGCGTGCTTGCGCACATTGGTGAGCGCCTCCTGAGCGACCCGGCGCACCGCCAGCCCGGCCTCCGCCGGAAGCCGGCGCGGCTCGCCGGTCACCCGGAGGTCGGCCCCCTGCGCGGCCGCGAGGTCCCGCAGGAACTCCTCCGGGCGTGTCATCTCCCCCGGAGCGCGGACAGCGCCTGCCGGGTCTCGGCCAGCCCCTCTCGGGCCATCCCCCGTGCCGACACGATCCGTTCGAGGATCCGCTCGTGTTCCGCGCCGCTCTCGACCAGCAGCCGCGCGGCCTCCAAGTGCACCAGCTGGGCCGAGAGGCTGTGCGCGAGAACGTCGTGGATCTCGCGTGCGATCCGCGCCCGCTCGTTCAGCGCCGCCGTCTCCGCCTCCGCCCGGCGCGCGGCCCGCTCCTGGGCCAGCATCCGGAACCCGGCCCCGCGCGCCTCCTCGTCGAGCCTCAGCGAGTACCCGATGAGCAGCACCATGGCCACCGTCCCGGCCGTTCCGGCCCAGGAGTCCCGCGTCGTCAGGACATAGGCCCCCAGCGGGGCCGCCGCCAGCCCCAGGCCGGGCCCGAGCGGCAGCCGCTCCACCGCCACGACCGCGGAGATGCACCACAGTCCGGCGGCGGTGACATGCGTCCCCGCCCACTCGGCCGGGATGCCCGCCACGACCGGCACCGCCAGCAGTCCGACCGAGGCCCACAGCCGCCGGTCGAGCGTCGTGGTGTAGCACCGCCAGATCGCGGCGCCGCACACCGCGAACCCCGCGGCCACCACGGCGTACTCCCAGCCGCTGAGCGTGTGCTCCCGCACCACGCCGGCGAAGAACACCCCGACCAGCACGGCGCGCACGATCCACGTCAGCACCTGGCGACGGCGCGGCACACCGGTCCGGGCGAGCGCCTCCCGGGCGGGCCACGCGGTCCAGTTCTCCCTGGGCACGTCCGGCTCCTTCACCCGTGCTCCGGCCTCACGCACCGCGGTCTGACGCACAGCGGTCCGACACATCGCGGTCTCAGCCACCGGCAACGACACCGTACGCCGGAAGCGTCTGCCGGGCCCGCAGCACCACGATCCCGGTGCGGGCCAGCAGCATCGCCGCGAGCGTGACCAGAGTGGCCGCGGTCCCCTGATGGACGCCGATCAGCGCGCCGATCCCGGACAGCCCCAGCCGCAGCACCAGCCCGCCGGCCCAGATCGCCACCGCGGCCTTCGTGCCCCGCGCCCAGACCGCTCCCGATTTGTCGGTCCATATTCGTGTGGTCCAGGCCCAGCCCGCACCGGTCACGAGCCCGACCACCACCCCCGCCGCCAACAGCCCCACGGACGCCGCCCGATGCCCGGCGTCCACCATCCCCGGCTCCCTGGCGGCCACGAAGACCAGCACCGCGGGCACGATCCACCACCGTCGTTCACCCGAGGTCACCTTCTGCGGCTTGAACTGCCGCACGACGACGAGCGCGACGACAGCGACGATCACCCCTGCGTCGATCACAGCGGACATGGAAGGCCCCTCCGTTGAGCGTGGACACGGCGGCCGACCGCGGATGAACACGCTGCCGGCCGACACATCCGACGCTACGGACCCGGCGCCCGGCACGGATCGGAGCAGGGGTGGATCAGGGGTGGAGCCCGGGTGGAGATCCTCTCTCCACCCGGGGTGGAGACTCAGGCGTCGATCCGCGAGCGGTCGAGCGTCGCCGCCGAGTTGGTGATGAACTCCTTGCGTGGCGCGACCTCGTTGCCCATCAGCAGGTCGAAGGTGCGCTCGGCGGCCTCCAGGTCGCTGATGTTGATCCGGCGCAGGGTGCGGTGGCGCGGGTCCATCGTGGTCTCCGCGAGCTGGTCGGCGTCCATCTCACCCAGACCCTTGTAGCGCTGGACGGAGTCCTTGTACGGGATGCCCTTGCGCTCCAGCTCCAGCAACGTCTGCCGCAGCTCGTTGTCGGAGTAGGTGTAGATGTACTTGTCCTGCCCCTTCTTGGGGCGGGTCAGCTCCACCCGGTGCAGCGGCGGCACCGCGGAGAACACCCGCCCCTCCTCCACCATCGGCCGCATGTAGCGCTGGAAGAGGGTGAGCAGCAGGATCCGGATGTGCGCTCCGTCGACGTCGGCGTCCGCGAGGAAGATGACCTTGCCGTAGCGCGCGGCGTCGATGTCGAAGGTCCGGCCGGACCCCGCTCCTATCACCTGGATGATCGCCCCGCACTCGGCGTTCTTGAGCATGTCCGAGACCGAGGCCTTCTGCACGTTCAGGATCTTGCCGCGGATCGGCAGCAGCGCCTGGAACTCCGAGTTCCGCGCCAGCTTGGCGGTGCCCAGGGCCGAGTCTCCCTCGACGATGAACAGCTCGCTGCGCTCCACGTCGTCGCTGCGGCAGTCGGCCAGCTTGGCAGGCAGCGACGAGGACTCCAGTGCCGTCTTGCGGCGCTGCGCCTCCTTGTGCTGCCGGGCGGCGATCCGCGTCCTGGCCGCCGCGACGATCTTCTCCAGCACGGCCCGCGCCTGCTGCTTCGCGTCGCGCTTGGTCGACGTCAGGAACGCCTTGAGCTCCTTGGCCACGACGTTCGCGACGATCCGGGAGGCGGCCGAGGTGCCCAGCACCTCCTTCGTCTGCCCCTCGAACTGCGGCTCGGCCAGCCGCACGGTCACCACCGCTGTGAGGCCCTCCAGGGCGTCGTCCTTGACGACGTCGTCCTCAGCGACGCGCAGCAGCTTGCTCGCGCGCAGCGCGTCGTTGACGGTCTTGGTGACGGACCGCTCGAAGCCCGTGACGTGCGTGCCGCCCTTCGGGGTGGCGATGATGTTGACGAAAGACCTGATCGTGGTGTCGTAACCGGTCCCCCAGCGCAGCGCGATGTCGACTCCGAGCTCCCGGGTGACCTCGGTGGGCATCATGTGCCCGCGCTCGTCGAGGACGGGCACGGTCTCCTTGAACGTGCCCTGTCCGCTCAGCCGCAACACGTCGCAGACGCCCTTGTCCTGCGCGAGGAACTCGCAGAACTCGCTGATCCCGCCGTCGTAGCGGAACGTCTCCTCGGTGACGTCCGCGCCGTCCAGGCCGCGCTCGTCCCGCACCACGATGGTCAGTCCGGGCACCAGGAAGGCCGTTTGCCGGGCGCGCCCGTAGAGCGTCTCCAAGGACAGCTTGGCGTCCTTGAGGAAGATCTGGCGGTCCGCCCAGTAGCGGACCCGGGTGCCGGTCCGGTTCTTGGGCACCTTCTTGCCCTTGAGCAGCCCACTGGCCGGGTCGAAGGGCGCGTCGGGACCGGACTCGGTGAAGATGCCCGGCACGCCGCGGCGGAAGCTGATCGTGTGGGTCCTGCTGTGGAGGTCCACCTCGACGTCCAGTCGCGCGGAGAGCGCGTTGACGACGGAGGCGCCGACCCCGTGCAGGCCGCCGGAGGCCGCGTACGCGCCGCCGCCGAACTTCCCTCCCGCGTGCAGCTTGGTCATGACGACCTCGACGCCCGACAGCCCCGTCTTGGGCTCGATGTCCACCGGGATGCCCCGGCCGTTGTCGCGGACCTCCACGGAGCCGTCGTCGTGCAGGATCACGTCGATCCGGTCGCAGTAACCGCCCAGGGCCTCGTCGACGGAGTTGTCGATGATCTCCCAGAGGCAGTGCATCAGGCCGCGGCTGTCCGTCGACCCGATGTACATGCCGGGACGCTTCCGGACGGCTTCCAGTCCTTCGAGGACGAGCAGGTGCCGCGCGGTGTAGTTGGATCCGTCCCGGTCTGCCCCGGTCAGCAATGCGGTGGACGGCACGGACGTATCGGCGGTCACGCGGTTCGCTCCTCGCTGAATTTCTCTGTCACCCGTCTGCGGGCGCATGGCTGGCTCGTTCGCCGTTCAGAGGGTACCGAGGCCCGGTAGAGCCTTTGTGCCGCCACCCGCGGCGCCGACCATGCTAGTCGAATTTCGAATAAGCGTTCGATGACTCGATGGGGTGACGTGCACATCACGTTCCCTTGGAGGCATGAACCATTTAGGCTCCGGGCACGTCCTGAAGAACAACCCGGCAAGCCGGCCGGGTGGACGCACCCCCCGATGATGAGAACCTCAGCGATGTGAAACCGTAGACCCACGCAATACGGCTCATTCGCCGCCAAACGTCAAGATCCGGCTCACTCGGAAGGAAGTTTCGAGGAAAAGCCACGAGCGGGAACGTTTTCGGCCTGGTTGGATGTTGACCCTGGTACGACAGCTCGTCGAGCTAGAGAAGAGGCGACGTGACTACTGTTCTGACCCCCGCGAGCCCGCTGACGGCCGCTGACCGCTGCGACCGGTGCGGCGCTCAGGCTTACCTGCGCGTCGTTCTCCTGAGCGGCGGTGAGCTGCTGTTCTGTGCCCACCACGGGCGCAAGTTCGAGCCGGAGCTCAAGAAGATCGCCGCGGAGATACAGGACGAGACCGAGCGACTGACGGCCGTCCCGGCCTCCGCGTCCGACGAGGACCGCTGAGGTCCTCCCGAGGACCGCTGAGTCCACCGCTGGAACGCTGGCACATCGCATCCACGACGAGCGAGGTCCGACCCCTGTGGGCTGGGCAGCGACGGGCGGCGCCCCCACCGGGGGCGGCCGCCCGTCCTCGTCGGGCCCGGTTCCGCCCTCACGACGGAACCGCCGGACGCGCGAGCTGTGCGGGCCCCTGAGAGGCGTGCGGCTTCGCGTCGACACTGTGCGCCGTGACCAACGCGGAAACGGCGGAGATGCGCGTATAGACCCCCGGACGGCCGGGCTGGGCGCATCCGCTCCCCCATGACACCAGCCCCACCAGCCGTCCGTCCGCCACCAGCGGGCCCCCGCTGTCGCCCTGGCACGCGTCCTTCCCGCCCTCCGGCCAGCCGGCACAGAGCATGGTCTTCCGGTCGTAGGCCCCTTCGAGCCCGCCCGGATAAGCCTGCTCGCAGAGCTCGTCGCCGAGCACGAGCACCGAGGCGGCGCGCAGCGTGTCCGAGTACGATCCGTTGCCCAGGGTGTCGCCCCAGCCGTACACCATGGCGGGCGTATTCGCCGCGTAGACCGCTTCGCCCTGCTGCGCCATCGCGATCGCGCGGCCGTCGGGAAGCGGCTCCGCCAACGTGATGACGCCGACGTCCCCGGCGTTGGTCCCCGCGTCGAAGCCCGGGTTGACCCAGGCCTCCTTGACGGCCAGCTCGGACCCGGCCTTCCCCTTCAGATCGTCACGGCCGACGATGACCCGCAGGTCGGAGGCCGCGCTCGGTTCCGTACCGAGCACCTCGCGGGTCAGGCAGTGGGCGGCCGTCACAACGGTGCTGCGCCCCACCACGACGCCGCCGCAGAACTGCCCCGAGCGCGTCGCGCCGAAGCGTTCCCGGCTCGCCAGGGCCACCACCCACGGCGCGTCCGCCGTCTTCACCTCCTGCCCTCCCACGACCAGCCGCTCGTCGGCCGCCACCGGGTTCGGCACCGCGAGCAGCAGCGCGAAGGCGGCGGTCAGCGAACAGCCCAGGGCGCGCATACGGTCTCCTGACGCAGCGGAAGCACTTGCCTTCCCAGAGTCAACCCGGGCACCGTCCACCGCATCCGGAGTCCGCCGTCCGCCGCACCCGCCGAACGGCGAAGGCCCGGCCCCTCCGAAGAGGAACCGGGCCCTGCGACCGGGACGTCGAGGATCAGTCCAGGTAGTCGCGCAGCACCTGCGAACGCGAGGGGTGACGCAGCTTGGACATGGTCTTCGACTCGATCTGCCGGATGCGCTCACGCGTCACCCCGTAGACCTTGCCGATCTCGTCGAGCGTCTTCGGCTGACCGTCGGTGAGACCGAAGCGCATGGACACCACGCCGGCCTCGCGCTCGCTGAGCGTGTCCAGAACCGAGTGCAGCTGCTCCTGCAGAAGCGTGAAGCTCACCGCGTCGGCCGGGACGACCGCCTCGGAGTCCTCGATGAGGTCACCGAACTCGCTGTCCCCGTCCTCACCCAGCGGGGTGTGGAGGGAGATCGGCTCACGGCCGTACTTCTGGACCTCGATGACCTTCTCGGGGGTCATGTCGAGTTCCTTGGCCAGCTCCTCCGGGGTGGGCTCACGGCCCAGGTCCTGGAGCATCTGGCGCTGCACGCGCGCGAGCTTGTTGATGACCTCGACCATGTGCACCGGGATGCGGATGGTGCGGGCCTGGTCGGCCATGGCTCGCGTGATCGCCTGGCGGATCCACCAAGTGGCGTAGGTCGAGAACTTGTAGCCCTTCGTGTAGTCGAACTTCTCGACCGCACGGATCAGACCGAGGTTGCCCTCCTGGATCAGGTCCAGGAAGAGCATGCCGCGGCCGGTGTAGCGCTTGGCCAGGGAGACCACGAGTCGGAGGTTGGCCTCCAGCAGGTGGTTCTTGGCGCGCCGACCGTCCTCGGCGATGATCTCCAGCTCACGCTTGAGCTTGGGAGCGAGCTTGTCCGCGTTGGCCAGCTTGTCCTCGGCGAACAGACCGGCCTCGATCCGCTTGGCGAGCTCCACCTCCTGCTCGGCGTTGAGGAGGGGGACCTTGCCGATCTGCTTGAGGTAGTCCTTGACCGGGTCGGCGGTGGCACCGGCCACCGCGACCTGCTGCGCCGGGGCGTCGTCCTCGTCCTCGTCGGACAGGACGAAGCCCTTGTTCTCGCCGGTCTCCTCCTCCTCGTCGACCTTGCCGGGGGTGGGGGTCTCGTCGACGAGCTCGTCCTCGAGGAGCTCGTCGGCGTCCTTCTTCGAGGTGGCCTTCTTGGCCGTGGTCTTCTTGGCGGTGGCCTTCTTGGCCACCGTCTTCTTCGCGGCCGTCTTCTTCGCGGCGGCCTTCTTGGCGGGCGTCACGGCCTCGTCACCCGCTTCGTCGCCGTAGCCCGCGGCGGACGTGGCGGCGGCCGTGGACGACGGGCGGGACGTGACCGTCTTGGACGAGACGGCCTTGGTGGCGGTGCGCTTCGCCGGGCTCTTCGCTGCGACGCTCTTGCGGGTGCGCTTGGGCGCCTCTGCCGCACTGACCATCAGCGTCACACCTTCCTCATCGAGGACCTGGTTGAGGCTGCGCAGAACGTTCTTCCACTGGGTTGGCGGAATCTGGTCAGCCTCGAAGGCCCGACGCACGTCGTCGCCGGCGATCTGCCCCTCGGCCTTTCCCTGCTCGATGAGCGCCATCAGAGACTCGGATTCGGCGATCTCCGGCGGGAGCGTACGGGATGTGCTGGCCGACACGAACAACCTCTCGGAACGATGGAAACGGCTTCCGGCTCCATCCACTGGGGATCGGAGCCGACGACCGTCGGCAAGGATGAACCGACGGCGCGGGCGATAGTGCGGTAGCAACACAGCGCCTCGTTCGAGGCCTGTATTCCCTCCACGGCCACCACCTCTTAAGTCATCGCGCTGCCTCAGGGAGCGTTACGCCCAATCCCCGTGGCCCGAGTCACACCCCATACGGGTGTGAAATGCCACTGACCGGGACAGAACGACGCGCTCCTCCGCAGCTCGACCCAAGACCGGCGGCGCATTTCCTCTCGCACGCGCCTGTACGGATCGCCCCGCGCGGTTCTGCGACTCCCCGCGCGGTCGCACGCGCGGGGCGGACGAACAGTCCCGCGCGCACCTCTCCTTGCCCGTACGGCCCGTTCCCGCGGATCAGTGCTCGCGTGGCGCGGGCACGGCCCGCTCGACCTCGGGGTGCGAGACGAGCAGCTGACGCATGGCGGATTCCGCGGCGCCCGCGTCGCCCGCCCCGACGGCGTCGACGATCCGGAGGTGGTGGCCGACGCCCGCGTCCGTGGGGCGGTCGCACCCGCCGGCCGAGGCGCCGGAGACGTGCAGGGCCGCCGAGACGATGCCCGACAGGTGCTCCAGCATGCGGTTGCCCGCGACCTGGAGCAGCAGGGCGTGGAACTCGGCGTCGGCGCGGGAAAACGTGAGCGAGTCACCCTGGGCCAGGGCGTGCCCCATGATCTCCGCCATGTCGGCGAGGCGCTGCTGGACGTCTTCGCGGCCGTGTCCGGCGGCGAGCCGTGCGGCCAGCGGTTCGATGATCCAGCGAAGCTCGCAGAGCTCCCGGCGCTGGTCGTCGCGCTGGGGCCCGAAGGCCCGCCACTCGATGATGTCCGGGTCGAGGAGGTTCCAGTCGCTGACCGGACGGACCCTGGTGCCGACGTTGGGGCGGGCGCTGACCAGACCTTTGGCCTCGAGGACGCGCAGCGACTCCCGGACGACGGTGCGGGAGACTTCGAAGCGCTGGCCGATCTCCTCGGGGACGAGCGGCCGGTCGGCACCGAGATCGCCGGAGACGATCATCTGCCCCAGCTGCTGGACGAGCTGTCCGTGCAGCCCCCGGCCGCGGCTGCCGGCCGCCCGGCGGCCGGCGCGGCCCAGCTCCGCGTCACCGTCCCAGACGTGCGCGGAGCCGCGGTCGGCCCCGGGGGCCTCCGCGTAGGAGTAGCGGTCGAGCTCGCCCGGGCCCGTCAGGCCGGAGTCGGCGGGGCGAGCCGCGGTCATCATGGTGTGCGCAAGGGTACTCACGCTTCCTTTGTCGGCGACGGGCCGACGGGCCTTGAGGTCTTTGGTGAAAAGCACACGAAAGGGTGATCGCCCATTACCTCACAATTGACGTCCAAACGGACAGATTTGGGCACTCTTCGAGGTCGAGCGCGTACGGACGGCTATAGAGGCCCGGTTCCGGAGCGTGTCGTAGGACGTCTCCCCACGGGCACCGGCGGACGCGGGGTGCGCCGATGACGTCCACGTTCTCCGCGGGCCCGGCCGACCGGCGGCTACGCTCCGTATCCCCCGCACCCGGAGGCCGGCTCGCGACGAGTCGGTGACGCCCTAGCACACGGCTCACCGTGGCCTCCCCCGGAACACCGTGAGGACGTAGGCCCCGAGCAGCCCCGTCAGGGACAGCGCGAGCGCCCAGCCGACGGGCTGGGACACCAGCCGCAAGGCCGTCGAGACGCCCTCGTCCAGTCCGGCCGGCCACTGGAGCGGTGCCGTGGAGCGGAGCCTTCCGGGCAGCCCGGCAAGCGACCGGGCCGCGGGCCGGGCGAGCACGGCGTTCACCACCGGGACCACCAGCGTCGGGACCACCAGTACGGCGACGAGCCCCAGGAGGGTGGACCGGAACAGGCCCGCGGCCAGCAGCCCGGCCCACGCGCAGCCGAGGGCGAGGGCGAGCCATCCGGTGAGGGCTCCCGGCCAGGCGTCGGGGAAGAGCGCCACGGACCGCCCGAAGAGGAGCCGCACCACCACGGCGTCCAGGACGACCGAGGCGAGGGCGAGCAGCAGCGCGGCGGCGGCCGTGACCGTGAGCTTGCCGCCGAGGAGCGCCAGCCGCCGGGGGACGGCCCCCGCGTCGGGCGCCAGCGCCGGGTAGCGGTACTCCTGCCCGAAGGCCAGCGCTCCCAGCACCCCCGCGCCGAGCGCGGCAGGCGGCAGCGGGAGCGGCGCGGGCCACCCGGCGAGCAGGCCGGGCTCCGGCGCCCCGGCACGGGCCAGCAGGACCGAGGCGAGCAGGGAGAGCAGCAGCGCCGTGCCCGCCACGACCCAGCCGGTGCGCACTCCGGTGAAGCGGTGGAGTTCGTAGCGCAGCGGCCAGGCCGGGCCGGGCGCCGGCAGGGGCGGCCGCACCCGGGAGAGCGGCCCCTCGGGTGCGTCGCGCCCCGGTGCGGCGGGGACGCCCGCCGGGGCGTCGGGGGTGGTCGCGGCGTCGGCCGGCCGGCGGCCGTCGGCGCGCTGGAGCGGGGGGACGGGCCCGGACTCGACCTCCTCGGCGAGCCGGTGCACGAGGATGCCGTGCCGGTAGGCCGTCTCCCCCACGGCGGCGCAGTTGCTGCCGTAGACGGCGAGAGCGCTGCCGCCCTCGTGGACGACCTCCACGGCCGGGGCCTCGGGCGGTGGGCAGGCGGCCTGCGCCTCCGCGGAGATGATGTGCGCGAGCCGCGCCGCCGAGGGTGACCGGACGGCGACCCGTGGTCGGAGGCGGGCCCGGGCGAAGACCGCGGTCTCCTGGTCGGCGACGAGGCGTCCGCGGTGGATGGTGACGATCTGGTCGCCGACGCGGGCGGCTTCTCCGGGTGAGGACGAGGTGACGAGCACGGCCCCGCCCTGGGCCGCGTAGCCGCGGAGGAGCCCGTGGAGCCAGGAGGTCTCCCGGGGGGAGAGGCCGCCGGTCGGCTCGTCCAGGACGAGGGTGTGCGGGTCGCCGAGGAGGGCGGCGGCGATGCCCAGCCGGCGGTCCATGCCGCGGGAGAAGTCCCCGATGCGCTGGTCGGCCAGCCCGCTGAGGCCCACGACGTCGAGTACCTCGTCGGCACGGGCGGCGGGGACCCCGGCGGCCGCGCTGAGCATGCGCAGGTGGCCGCGGGCCGTGCGGCCGGGGTGGCCCGGGACGTCCCCGAGGAGCACGCCGACCTCGCGCACGGGGTGGGCGACGCGGTCGAGGCTGCGGCCGCGGAACAGGGCGACGCCGCGGCCCGGGTCGAGCCGCAGCATGAGGCGCAGGGCGCTGGTCTTACCCGCGCCCGCCTCTCCGAGCAGGACGGTCACGCGCCCGGGGCGGGCCTCGAAGGTCAGGTCGTCGACGACGGGTGGCCGGTTGCGGCGGGGGACGCTGGTCAGTCCGATGGCCTGGATCATGACTTCCCTCGCGGGGCGTGAGACGGTCCCGCGCGGAAGGGGAAGGGTGGCGCGGGAGCACGGGACGTACCGCAGCACCGTAACCCGATATGTCCTATTTGCTACGCAGCGGGGCGGGCGGCGTGTCCCGTCCCGCGCCCGAGGGGAGAACGTGCCGGGCGCTACGCCTCCGGGCGGAGCATGGGCGGGTTGAGGAGCGTGGCGCCGCCCGCGCGGAAGAGCTGTGCGGGGCGTCCGCCCTGCCGGGTCGTCGTGCCGCCGGTGGGGACCAGGAAACCGGGGGTGCCGGTGACCTTGCGGTGGAAGTTGCGGGGGTCGAGGGCGACGCCCCAGACGGCCTCGTAGACCCGGCGCAGCTCCCCGACGGTGAACTCCTGGGGGCAGAAGGCGGTGGCGAGGGACGAGTACTCGATCTTGGAGCGGGCGCGTTCGACCCCGTCGGCGAGGATGCGGGCGTGGTCGAAGGCCAGCGGGGCGGCCTGTTCGCCGTCCCGGGCGTGGCCGTCCTGGTCGAGCAGGTCCTCGACGGGGGCCCAGCGCACGCTGTGCGCGTCGCCGCCGGCGCGGGGCGCGGGCAGGTCGGGAGCGAGCGCCAGGTGCGCCACGCTGACGACGCGCATACGGGGATCGCGCTTGGGATCGCCGTAGGTGGCGAGCTGTTCGAGGTGGGCCGCGTGGGCGGTGGCCGGGCAGGCGGGGTCGTGCAGGACGTGCAGCCCCGTCTCCTCGGCCAGCTCGCGGGCCGCGGCCGTCGCCAGGTCCTCGTCGGACCGGACGAAGCCCCCGGGCAACGCCCATCGGCCCTGGAAGGGCGGCTCGCCGCGGCGCACCGCCAGCGCGCACAGGGAGTGCCGCCGCACGGTGAGCACGACCAGGTCGACGGTGACGGCGAAGGGCGGGAAGGCCGACGGGTCGTAGGGCATGACGCGATCATAGTCGTCTGCCTGACGATAAACAGGTTCTTGCCCCACGTGAGCCGCGGTGGAGAACACGGCGCCACCGGAGGCGCCACGGGGCCCTTCGAGCGGAACGGCGCGCACGGCGCTCACACTCCCAGCTGCAGTCCGTCGGCGGCTTCCTCGACCATGCCCAGGCCGAGCCGGCTGATGCGTACGGCGAACGGCTGCTCGGCCACCCTCAGCCCGGTGAACCGCAGCGCCCCGAGGGGCGCCGAACCGGGCGGGCGGACCGTCACGCCGCCCGCCGGGACGTCGGGCCGCACTCCCGCGAACGCCGTCAGCAACTGGACGGCGCCTGCCGCCGCGACGGCCGCGGGACGGCAGGCCGCCGGATGGGGCAGCGGGGCGCTCCCGGCGGTGCGCTGCTCGCCCGCGTACATCTCCGGCAGCCGGTGGCCGAAGGTCTCGGCGGCGTCCAGTACGCCGCGGGCGAGGGAGCCCGCCTCCTTCTCGAAACCGGCCGCGGCCAGGCCCGCGACCGCGACGGCCGTCTCGTGGACGCGCACGGCTCCGCCGCGGTGGCCGAAGGGGTTGTGGCCGCCTTCCTTGACCCCCAGGCTGCGCAGGCCCCAGCCGGAGTCGAGGGCGGGGCTGCCCAGCAGCCTGGCCAGTTGCTCGGTGCGGGCCCGGTCCAGCAGGCCGGGGGCGTACTCGCCCTCGCCCAGCAGGCCGGTGTCGAGGAGGTGGGCGGCGGCGCAGCCCAGGTGCGGAACGGGTTCGCCGTCCGGCGCCAGGGCGGCCACCGGGCGGCCGCCGCCGCGGTCGTCGGCCCAGAAGTCCTCGCGGAAGCGGCGCCTCAGACCGGCGGCCCAGGCGTGCCACTCGTCCGCCCCCGGGCGGTCGTGGGCCGCGAGGAGGTCGGCGCCCAGCAGGGCGGCCCGGTGGGCGTGGGCCTGCACCTCGCACCGGTACGGGCCGCCGGGCACCGGGTCCGCCAGGTAGCCGCGGTCGTCGGCGGCCGAACGCAGCCAGGCCAGGCAGCGCTCGGCCGCCGGGAGCAGCGGCTCGATCTCCTGGGAGGGCAGCCCCCAGCGCCTGGCCTCCGCGAGGACGGTGGGGAACAGCAGGGTGGCCTCGATCCCGGTGCACCCGGGCGGGAGGTGCGCCCCGGTGTGCCGGAGGGCACCGGGGACGCGGCCCCGTTCCGGGCCGGGGCCGGGGAGCTGGGTGCGGGCGAGGGTGCGCAGTGTGCCGGCGGCGAGCCGGACGCCGAGCGGGAGGGTCATCCGCGCGGCCCACAGGGCCTCGGCGGGGGCGAGGCCGCCGCAGCGCCAGGGGGCGCCGGCGGCGACGTGCACATCTCCGGGGATCTTGGGGTCGCGGACGAGCAGGGCCCCGAGGTCGTCGAGGCTGCCGGCCAGCAGGGCGGCGGCCCGCGGGTCGTCGCCCTCCGCCTGGGCGTCACCCCAGGGCGCCGGGGCGCGTGTCCGGGTGCGGGGGCCCTCGGGCGGGCGGGGCCTGCCGGGGATCTCGGGGCGGACGCGCAGTTCGACGCTGCGCGTGCCGCCGGGCGGCAGCCGTATCTCCCAGCAGAGCAGTCCGGCCGAGGCCAGGGCGTCGTCCGGCGGCGGGTCGGCGGTCACGACGGTGTGCAGGCCGGGTGCCGTCCAGCGGAGGCCGGATCCATGGACGGCGGCGGGCAGTTCGGGGGCCGCCGTGCCGTGGGCGATCAGGCCGAGGTCCGCGAGGTCCGTCCCGAGCGACATCTCGACCCGGAGCCGGGCCTCGCGCGGCGCCGCGCTGCGCAGGGTGACCCGCTCGACGCCCTCGGCGTCCCGGACGCGCTCCACCGTGACGGCGGGGTCGGGCCCTTCGTCCACCGGGGTGCGGAGGCCGGCCACGAACCGCGCCCGCCCGGCGTCGACCAGCCGGCCCTGGAGGGGGACCGGCTCGGTCCCGTCCACCCGGAGCACACAACGTGCCAGCAGGCGGTGGCCGTTGCGGTAGAAGCCGTCCAGACCGTGGCCGGTGAGCTGCCCGTGCTCCTCGGAGATGGCGAGGGCGGGCAGGGCGACGCAGATCAGTGCCGTGTGCACCGGGCGCGGCCCCTGCGGGCGGGCGTCACCGGGGCGCCGGGGCGCGGCCGGGCGGGGGGCGGGCTGGGCATGGGCGGCGGTGCCTTGCACGGGTCTGCGCTCCCTGGGAGTCACGGGCCGGGACGTCGGACGGGAAGGAGGGCCACACAGGTGAACGGCGGCGGCGCCGCCGAGGTCACGGCGGTGGGCGCGCGATCACCGTCACCGGCGCTCGCGGGTGGTGCGGCGGGCCGGTTGCCGCCGCGCCCGGGGCTTGCCCGCGGGACCGCCGGCGGCGGCGCCGCCGGCCGCCCGCTTCGGATGCGTGGCGTCGTCGGCCGGTTTGCGCCGGCGCGCCCGCGGCACGGATGCCTTCCCTCCGGAAGGTGCGGCGGACCGGGTCCCGTCCGCCTCCCCGGCGGGCGGCCGCGTATCGGCGGCGGCGCGGGCGGCCTGGCAGACGGCGCGGTCGGCGCGTTCCTGCCGGAGGCATTCGCGCAGGGCTTCCGGGTCCAGCCCTTCGTTGCAGGCGTGGTGGAGGAGTTGGGCGAAGAGGTAGTCGGGGTCGGCGGTCAGGGCGCGGCCGAGCGCGACCCTCGCCTCGGCCTGCTCGCCGCTGGACCAGGCCACCCAGCCGGCGAGGGTCAGCGGTGCGGCCGCGTGCTCGGTGTACGGCGGGACGCAGCGCCGGGCGAGGGCGCGCCAGAGGCGCAGCACCGCCTGGGTGCGCGGGCCTTCCATCCACTCGGCGGCGCGGTCCCGGGCGACGCGGTCCTGCAGGCCGAGGACGAGGGTGGCGGTCTCCTCGGTCGTCAGGAGCGCGTCGTCCCGGGCGTCGGCCTCCGCCCCGTCGGCCGTGGCCGGGGTCTCGTGGAGGCGGTCGATCAGCCGTTCCGCCAGGTCCAGGGTCTCCTGGCGCGTCACCTCGCATTCGCCGGCGATCACGCGGGGGAGCAGGCGGGAGGTGGCGGTGTCCAGGGCACGCCGCTGCTCCTCGTCCCACCGGCCCGTGCGCGGGCTCAGACGGGCCTCCATCTCGCGCAGGGTCCCTCGCACGCGGATGCCGGCGTAGGCGGCGGCCGCGGCCATGACCGTGGTGCCGGGCAGTGCCAGGGGCGTGCCCTCGGGCGGGCAGCAGCGGGGGTCGGAGCAGCAGTAGGACCAGAAGCGGCCGTCGGAGAGGCACAGCGCCTCGACGACGGGGACGTCCAGGGCCCCACAGGCGATCCGCAGGCGCTGGGCGAGCGGGCGCAGGCGTTCCATCACGGCCGCGGACGTCTCGCCGTCCGCGGGGTCCTGGCAGAGGTAGAGGACGATCCCGTCGGGCCGGGTGCCGCGCCTGAGGCAGCCGGTGACGAGGGTCTCCGCGAGCTCGTCGGAGGCGTCGGGCCAGTCGTCCGGCACGGGGATGCCCAGGCGCAGCCGGCCGCCGAAGCGTCTGCCCTCGCCGTGCAGCGCCATGAGGACGATGCTGTCGTTCGGGTGGAAGCCCAGCAGGTAGGGCAGCGCGTCGGCCAGTTCCGCCGGGCTGCGGAGGGTGACGTGCGTGGGAGCCGACGGCTCCCGGTCGGAGGCGGGCGGCCGCGGAGGGCCGGCCGATGCGTCGTGGTCGGTCATGCGCCGAGCGTCCCGCAGGACGTTCCGGGTCCACCAGCCCTGTGGACACACGGCAGATCATCGTACGAATGCCTGTGGATATCGGCCGCCGACGGACCTCGGTCGCGCGATGTCAGTGGCCTCGTGTTGCATGGGTCCATGACCAACGAAGCGCTCCGTACCGCCGCCGACGCCGTCCTCGCCCGGCTGGTGGGTGATGCCACCGGCGGAGCCCGGTTGCGCGAGGACCAGTGGCGGGCGATCGAGGCGCTGGTCGCCGACCGCCGCAGAGCGCTGGTCGTCCAGCGCACCGGCTGGGGCAAGTCCGCCGTCTACTTCGTCGCCACGGCCCTGCTGCGCGAGCGCGGCAGCGGCCCGACGGTGATCGTCTCCCCGCTGCTGGCGCTGATGCGCAACCAGGTGGAGGCCGCGGCGCGGGCCGGCATCCACGCCCGCACGATCAATTCGGCCAATCCGGAGGAGTGGGACACCATCCAGGCGGAGGTCGCCGCCGGTGAAGTAGACGTGCTCCTCGTGAGCCCCGAGCGCCTCAACAACCCCGATTTCCGGGACCAGGTGCTGCCCAAGCTGGCCGCCGCGACCGGGCTGCTGGTCGTCGACGAGGCGCACTGCATCTCCGACTGGGGCCACGACTTCCGGCCGGACTACCGGCGGCTGCGCACGATGCTGGCCGAACTGCCGCCCGGTGTCCCGGTGCTGGCGACCACGGCGACGGCCAACGCCCGGGTCACCGCCGACGTCGCCGAGCAGCTGGGGACGGGCGAGGGCGCCGAGCGGGCGCTGGTCCTGCGGGGGCCGCTCGACCGGGAGAGCCTGAGCCTCGGCGTCCTGCGCCTGCCGGACGCCGCGCACCGACTGGCCTGGCTCGCCGACCACTTGGACGAGCTGCCGGGTTCGGGCATCGTCTACACGCTGACCGTCGCGGCGGCGGAGGAGGTGACGGCGTTCCTGCGCCGGCGCGGGCACGTGGTGACGGCGTACACGGGCAAGACGGAGAACGCGGACCGGCAGCAGGCGGAGGAGGATCTGCTGGCCAACCGGGTGAAGGCCCTCGTCGCGACGTCCGCGCTCGGCATGGGCTTCGACAAGCCCGACCTCGGCTTCGTCGTCCACCTGGGCTCGCCCTCCTCCCCCATCGCCTACTACCAGCAGGTGGGCCGCGCGGGGCGCGGGGTCGAGCACGCGGAGGTGCTGCTGCTGCCGGGCCGGGAGGACGAGGCGATCTGGCAGTACTTCGCCTCGTTGGCGTTCCCGCCCGAGGAGCAGGTCCGGCGCACCCTGGACGTCCTGGCGGCGGCGGACCGGCCGCTGTCGCTGCCGGCCCTGGAGCCGCTGGTGGAGCTGCGCCGGTCGCGGCTGGAGACCATGCTCAAGGTCCTGGACGTGGACGGGGCCGTGCACCGGGTGCGCGGCGGCTGGACGGCGACCGGCCGGCCGTGGACGTACGACGCGGAGCGCTACGCCTGGGTGGCGCGGCAGCGGAAGGCCGAGCAGGAAGCGATGCGGGCCTACGCGACGACGACGGAGTGCCGGATGGAGTTCCTGCGCCGTCAGCTGGACGACGAACAGGCGGCTCCCTGCGGGCGCTGCGACAACTGCGCGGGGGCCCGGTTCTCCGCGGAGGTGTCCGGGCAGGCGCTCGACGCCTCGCGCGGCGAGCTGGGGCGGCCCGGGGTCGAGGTGGAGCCGCGCAGGATGTGGCCGACCGGCATGCCGGCGGTGGGGGTGGACCTCAAGGGCCGTATTCCGGCGGGCGAGCAGGCGGCTCCCGGCCGGGCGCTGGGGCGGCTCTCCGACATCGGGTGGGGCAACCGGCTGCGTCCGCTGCTGGCCGCGCAGGCTCCGGACGGTCCTGTTCCGGACGATGTGGCGGGCGCCGTGGTGACCGTGCTCGCCGATTGGGCCAAGGGGCCGGGCGGCTGGGCCTCCGGGGCGCCGGACGCGCCGGACCGGCCGGTGGGCGTCGTCGTCGTGGACTCGCGCACCAGGCCGAAGTTGATCGGCTCGCTGGGCGAACACATCGCGGCGGTCGGCCGGATGCCGTTCCTCGGTGCCGTCTCCTACCGCGCGGACGCGGAGGACTCGCGGGTGCCGCGCACCAACAGCGCGCAGCGGCTGCGGGCGTTGGACGGGGCGCTGACCGTTCCGCCGGAGCTCGCGGCCCGGCTGGCGGAGGCACGCGGCCCGGTGCTGCTCGTCGACGATCTGGCGGACACCGGCTGGACGTTGGCGGTGGCGGCGCGGCTGCTGCGCCGGGCGGGCGCGTCCCAGGTGTTCCCCTTGGTGCTGGCCGTGCAGGGCTGACGGAGGAGGGGGGTGTGGCTACACGGGAAGCGGAAGGAGTGCCGCCCGGTTCCGGCCGGTGACGTCAATTGATCGTTGCCGTGCGGCGGGTGGGGCCACGAGAATGGGACCGGCTCCCCGCTCCCGTCCCCCACGGCCCGCTGGGCTGCCGTCTGCTGTTCCTCGTTGCCGACCCCCGCGGCCGCCGCGGGTGCGCAGGCGAAGGGAGAGTCATGGCCTTCGGCCCGGTCCCGTCCCTGTCCCGGCTCGCCCCCGGGCGGCCGGTCCGCGTGGTGGAGCCCGCTGAGTGGGCCGCCGCCGGAATTCCCTTGCTGCGCAGCCCCCGTGAGGTCGTCACCGGGCTGCACGCCCGGCATCTGCCGACGCCTCGCACGGCCGTGGTCGCCGTCCTCGATCCGGACGAACGGCTGGTGGCCAGCGCCTCCTTCACCCGCCGGGCGGCGGTCCGGGACGGCTGGGAGCTGCGCAACGCGCTGCTGGCGCGGCTGCGCCGGGTGATCCCGCACGACCTGCGCAGACGCTCCCCGGTGCGCACGGCGGTACTGCTCTACTGCCGTGAGGGGGACGGCCGTTGGACCGTGGAGGACGGCGCCTGGATGTGGGCCCTGCGCGACGCCTGCGTGCTCCACGGGCTGCGCTGCGGGGCGTACATCACGCTCACGGACGACGGCTGGCGGATCCTCGGCGAGGGCAGGAACGGGCGCAGTCCCCGCTCCGCCGAGCACCGCGCCGCCGCGGCCGGCTCCGTCCGTCCGGCGCCGGCGCTGCGGCACGCCGCGGCCGGGTGACGCACACGGGTCACCCGGCGCCGGGCCCGTGCGGCCGGGACCGGCGCCTCGGGGAGGCGCCGGGTCAGACGGCCGCCGACAGAGCGGAGTTGACGCGGGCGCTGTCCCCGCAGACGACCAGCAGGGCACCGGCACGCCGCAGGGCCGCGGGCAGTGCGCGCTGCACCGCCGCGTCGGGGCCGCCGTTGACGGCGACGACCACGACGGGGCGTCCCGTCACGCGGTCGGCACCGGCGTCGGCGTAGAACACGTCGTCCGCGGCATCGTGCTGGGCCCAGTAGGAAGCCTCGCCGAAGGACAGCTCGTGAGCGGCCCAGGGGTGTGCTTCCCCGGTGGTCAGCACCAGGACGTCGCCGGGGGCGCGGCCGCTGTCGAGCAGCAGGTCGACGGCCTCGTCGGCGGCGTCCAGGGCACCCTCCGCCGGAACGGGGATCAGCTGGACCTGGGGGGCGGCGGGTGCCGCCGGGGGCGGGGTGCGCGGGCCGGGGGGCGCGGGCACCGGGCGTGCGGCGCGGGGGCCGGGCCGGGGGGCCGGGCGGGGGCCGGGAACGGGGCGGGGGGTCGACGCGGTGCGGCCGGCGGCCGGAACAGCGCGGGGACCCGGGACACTCTCGTGAATCTGAGGCTCCTCGGGGATGAGAGGCATAGGTCGATGTCTATCAAACGCCGGTGCGAGTCGCATCGGCGGGTGGCACTTCCGCGGTCAGAACTCGAAACCGAGTTGACCGCCGGCTTCCAGGGCGGCCGTTCCGCGGCCCGCGGGACCCTCCGGGCCCCCGGCCGCGAGACGCGTCCGCTTCAGATGCTGCCACCGGGGCAGCGCGTCCAGATAGGCCCAGGACAGCCGGTGGTGCGGCGTGGGTCCCAGCCGCTCCAGGGCGTCCCGGTGGACGGGCGAGGGGTACCCCGCGTTGTCGGGGAACCCGAACTCCGCGTGGTCCGCGCCCAGTTCGGCCATCATCGCGTCGCGCCGCACCTTGGCGATCACGGACGCGGCCGCGACGGCCACACAGGACTGGTCTCCCTTGACGACCGTGCGGACCCGCCACGGCTCGCCGAGGTAGTCGTGCTTGCCGTCGAGGATGACGGCGTCGGGCCGCACCGGGAGGCCGTCGAGGGCCCGCCCCGCCGCCAGCCGGAGCGCCGCCGTCATGCCCATTTCGTCGATCTCCTCGGGGAGGCGTGACCGAGGGCGTAGGCGGTGACCCACGACTCCAGCTGTCCGACGAGCGCCCGGCGGCGCTTGGGGTCAGCAGTTTGGAGTCGGTGAGCCCTTCCGGCGGGCGGCGCAGGCCGGTGACGGCCGCGCAGATGGTGACCGGGCCGGCCCAGGCGCCCCGGCCGACCTCGTCGACGCCGGCGACGATCTTGGCTCCGGTCGTCGCCCGGAGGGAGCGCTCGACGCTGTGGGTAGGCGGTTCGTAGGGCATGGCGCCAGCAAGGGTACGCCCCGGAAGCGGTCATCGCCGCCCCGGCCCCCTCACTCCTCCTTCGCGGGCCGGTCCGGGGCGGCCGGCGGGCCGGTTCGCAGACGCCGGCGGGCCGGTGGGGCGACGCCCGGCGGGCCCGTCGGCGGAATCATTCCGGGGCGGCCGGCAGCCAGCCGGGAAGGGCCTCGGTGGCGTCCTGCCAGGCAGTAGGCGGTGCGCCGCGGTCGGCCGCGGCGATCACTCCGCCGACGATGGCGCAGGTGGTGTCGACGTCCCCGCCGACCGACGCCGTCGTCCAGAAACCGCCCGTGTAGTCGCCCAGGTGGCGGGCCGCTGACCACAGGGCGAACGGCACGGTGTCGTGCGCGCTGGTCCGGCGTCCGCAGCCGAGCACGGCCGCGACCGTCGTCGCGTCGTCGTAGTCGAGCATGTCGCGCGCCCTGCGCAGCCCGGCGTGCACGGCGCTGCGCGGGACGAGGGCGATCACCTCGTCGAGCAGCCGCTCGCCGGTGGCCGCCGTGCCGTCGGCCTCCGCCGCGACCGCGGCGGCGGCGGCCACGGCCATGGCGCCCGCCACGGCCTCGCGGTGCTGGTGGGTCGTATAGGCCGAGATCTCCGCCTGGTGCGTGGCCTGCTCCGGGTCGCCCGCGTACCAGGCGCCGAGCGGGGCGATGCGCATGGCCGCGCCGTTGCCCCAGGAGCCCTGCCCCTTGAAGAGGGCCGCCGCGAGCTCGCGCCAGTCGCCGCCCTCCCTGATCAGCCGGAGCATCCGGCCGACGGCCGGGCCGTAGCCGCGGTCGAAGTCGTGGTGGTCGGCGAAGGAGCGGGCCAGGGCGTCCTGGTCGACGCGGCCGTGGGCGGCGAGGACCGCCACGACGGAGCAGGCCATCTCGGTGTCGTCGGTCCACTGCCAGGGGGCGGGCGGCAGTGCGCGGCGTTTGAGGGAGGGGTAGTTGGCGGGGACGAAGAACTGGGAGCCGAGGGCGTCGCCCACGGCCAGCCCGCGCAGGCTGGCGAGGGCCCGGGGGAATCGGTCAGCGGTCATCGCAGCGAACTCTAATCGGTGAAGCCATACGATTCAGGGGTACACCAACGCTCGAACGGCCGGTCCAGGTGGTACCGCCCATCGGTGCCCAGGACGAGCATCCGGCTCTCCCCGTTGCCCGGGTTCGACAGGCTCTCGAACTCCGCGACGGTCCAGTGCAGCCATCGCATGCAGAACAGCCGCATGGTCAGCCCGTGGGTGACCAGGAGGACGTTGGGCGGGTGCCGGGGGTCGTCGAAGCTGCGCCAGAGGCTCTCCAGGAAACTGCCCACCCGGTCGTAGACGTCGGCCCCGGACTCCCCCTGGGCGAAGCGGTAGAAGAAGTGGCCGTAGGCGTCGCGGTACGCCTTCTGCCGGCGTACATCCTCCCTGTCCTGCCAGTTCCCCCAGTCCTGCTCGCGCAGCCGGGGCTCCTCGCGGACCCGGACCCGGGCGGGGTCGAGTCCCAGCGCGCGGAAGGTCTGGTGGGCCCGGCGGTAGGGGGAGACGTAGGCGGAGACCCGTTCGTCCCCGAAGAGCTCACGCAGCCGGACCCCGGCCTCCTGCGCCTGTCGGCGGCCCAGTGCCGTCAGGGCCAGGGCGTGATCGGGTTCGCGCTCGTAGACCGTGTCGTCGATGTTGCCCTCCGACTCGCCGTGGCGGAGGAGGACGATGCGCCGGGGCCGTGCCATGACGCCACCCTATGGCGGGAAGCGGCGCACCGGGCGCCCGCCTGGGCTCACCGGGCGTCCAGCAGCCGGCCGTCCCGTATCTCGCAGCGCCGCCCGGCGAAGCGGTCCCGCAGGGTCCGGTCGTGGGAGACGACGACCAGGGCCCCGGTCCACTGGGCGAGCGCCTCCTCCAACTGCTCGACCAGGGCGAGCGCCAGGTGGTTGGTGGGCTCGTCGAGCAGCAGCAGGTCGGCGGGGCGGGCCAGCAGGCGGGCGAGGGCGAGCCGGCGGCGCTGGCCGTCCGAGAGGGAGCCCACCGCCACATGCAGGTCGCGTTCCCGGAAGAGGCCGGTGGACAGCAGGGCCTCGCGCCGCTCGTCGGGGGTTCCGGGCAGGTCGCGCGCGTAGGCGGTGAGCAGCCGGTCGGCGGGCCGGCCCGTGGGAATCTCCTGCGGCAGGTGGGCGATCCGGCCGCGCCGGGTCACCGTCCCCGCGTCCGGGTCGGTCTCGCCGGCGAGCACCCGCAGCAGCGTGGACTTGCCGGCCCCGTTGGCGCCGGTCACCAGCAGCCGGCCGCCGGCCTCGACGTGCAGCGAGTCGACCCGCAGGCGGTCGCCGACCCGGACGCCGTCGAGGGTCGCCAGCAGCCCGTCCGCCTCCGCTCGTACCGGACGGGCGGTGAAGCGCAGGGGCTCCGGGGGCCGGGGGACGGGGTCGGCCCGGAGCCTGCGCAGCCGCTCCCGCGCGTTGCGGACCCGGCCGGCCACCGATGCCTGGACGCGGCCCCCGGCCCGGTCGTACGCCATCTTGTTGCCGTCCTTCATGGCGCGGCCGGGGGCGACGCGGCGGGCGGTCTCCGCCGCCGCCTCGGCGAGCGCCTCCGTCTCGGCGCACCACCGCTCGTACTCCTGCTCCCAGCGGCGGCGGGCCGCCAGCCGTTCGGCGACGTAGCCGGCGTAGCCGCCGCCGTAGCGGACGACGGTGTGCCGGTCGGCGTCGACCTCCAGGATGGCGGTGGCGACCCGTTCGAGGAAGGCCCGGTCGTGCGAGATGACGACGACGGTGCCGCGGTGGGAGCGGAGGGTGTCCTCCAGCCAGGCGAGGGCCGTCTCGTCGAGGTGATTGGTCGGCTCGTCCAGGAGCATGGTCTCGGGCGCGGCGGCGAGCAGGCAGGCCAGGCCGAGGCGCGCCTGCCGGCCACCGGACAGCGTGTCCAGCCGCCGGTCGCGGCCGACGTCGGCCAGGCCGAGGGCGTGCAGCGCCTTGTCCACCCGGGCGTCCGCCTCGTAGCCGCCGCGCGCCTCGAAGGCGGTGAGCAGCCGCCCGTACTCCTCCAGCGCTCCGGCGTCCCCGGTGGCCAGGGTCGGCTCCAGCTCGCGCAACGCGCGTTCGATCGCCCGGAGTTCGGCCAGCGCCTCGTCGACGGCGTCCGCCACCGTCCCGCCGGGCGGGAACCGGGGTGTCTGCGGGAGGTAGCCGATCCCGCCGTCCGCCTGGGCCACGACCGAGCCTTCGTCGGGCGGTTCGACGCCCGCGAGGATCTTGAGGAGCGTGGACTTGCCCGCCCCGTTCTCGCCGACGAGACCGACGCGCTCCCCCGGCCGCACGGTCATGGACACACGCTCCAGCAGGGGCCGGTCGCCCCGGGACACGGACACCTCGCACAAGGAAAGCTGAGCAGGCATGCGGATCTCCCCCTCCGGCGGCATACAGACCGCCAAACGCAACTTCGATGGCGTTACCCTGACAGCATGACACGGCCCGCCGCCTAATACAACTGGAGTTGCACTTGTCTGCGGATCAGCATTCCCCCGGGACTCCGGCGCCGGCCCCGCCCCCCGCCCAGTCCCCGACCCCGGGCACCGTCCGGCCCGGCGGCCGCACCGCGCGCACCCGCGCCGCCGTCCGGGACGCCGTGCTCACCGGCCTGGTCGAACACGGTTATCCGGGTCTCACCGTCGAGTACGTCGCCGAGCGGTCGGGCGTCCACAAGACCACGCTCTACCGTCGCTGGGGCGGAGTGGAGGGAATGCTCGCGGACGCCCTCGACCTCGCGGGCGAGGACACCTGGACGCCGCCCGACACCGGCTCCCTCGACGGCGACCTGCGAGCCCTCGCCCAGGAGATCCTGGACACCTTCACCGACCCGGCGACGGCGGCGGCCCCGGCCGCCTTCATCGCCGCCGCGTTCCAGTCGGACCGTGCCGCGCGGGCCCTCCGCGGCTTCTACGACGAGCGCTTCCGGCGCTGCGCCCCGCTCGTCGCCCGCGCCGCGGAGCGCGGCGAGATCCCGGCCGGCACCGACCCCGGGGCGCTCGTCCGGGCGGTCGGCGCCCCCCTGTTCCTCCGCCTCTTCATCACCCGGGAGCCCGTGGACGCCGCCGCCGCGGACCAGGCCGCGGCCGCGGCCCTCGCCGCCGCCCGGGCGGGCGTGTACGCCGCCACCGCGGACACCGCGGGCGGACGAACGGCGTGACCACCCGGGCGATCGGCCCCGGTCACACGGTCCAGGACGGCTCCACCCCGACGACGTCGCCGTCGACGGCCCGCACGTCCGCCTCCATCTGAGCGCGCAGCGCCAGCCGTTCCACGCGCTCCGCGCGGTACTTCCCGTGCTCGGCCTCGGAGTTCCACATCGAGAGGATCAGGAACTCCGGGCCCGGCGCGACGCCGAGCATGCCGCGCAGCATCCCGGGCGAGCCCGCCATCGCCGGGTTCCACACCTTCTCCTGCACGGTGCGGAAGTGCTCCTCCCGTTCCTCCCGGACCCGGCAGTGCGCGATCCGTACCACGTCCGCGTCCGTGAACTCCGGGCGGAATCCCACCTTCACGTCCAGGCAGTGCTCGAACAGCCGCACCCGGAGGTCCTTGTACGTGCCCGCCTGTGCCGCGGCCAGCCTGTCGTGCGATCGCGCCATGAAGGAGTCGTAGAACGCCCTGCTCTCCCAGAAGGAGAAGAGGTGCGCCACACCGGGACGGCTCCGGCTCGTCCCGCCGCCCTGACTCAGGAATCCCGGCTCCCCCAGCAGCCCCGCCCACTTCCGCTGCGCCCGGTCGAAGCCCCGGCGGTCCACCACGACGCAGCGAATCCACTTGATCAGCACCGGCTCATCGTACGGCGCCCGAAGTGGCCCGCGTCACGCCGCGAACGAGCGCCACCGGGCGGCCCGCGCGGCGCACCGGCCCCCGTCCGCGCCCATCCGCACGACTCGGCCCCCGGCGTCAACTCCCGTCCCGAACCTCACCGTTCGGCGACGGCGCCACCGGAGCACTCCCCGGCCCCGCCACCGCCCCTCGCGACTCCGCATCCGCCCGCTGCACAACGTCCCGTAGACACCCGGCCGACGCGAATGCGCCGATAACGAGAGACCGCCCCCTCCGGCGGGCGGGAACGCGCCCCGCGCGATGGAGGAGCGCGCGACGCCTGCCTACGTGCTCCTCCGCCTGGGAACGCAGGCGCGGGAGAGTCACAGCCACCCCCGCTCATCGGCGGCGCGCACCGCCGCCACGCGGTTGCGCGTGCCCGTCTTCGCCATCGCGGCCGACAGGTAGTTGCGCACGGTTCCCTCGGAGAGGTACAGCCTGGCGGCGATCTCGGCGACGGTGGCGCCGGAGCGGGCGGCGTTGAGTACGTCGGTCTCCCGCGTGGTCAGCGGGGAGCGGCCCGCCGCGAGGGTGGCCGCCGCGAGGGCGGGGTCGATGACGCGCTCGCCCCGCATGACGCGGCGGATGGCGTCCACGAGGGCTTCGGGCGGGGCGTCCTTGACGACGAAGCCGACGGCGCCGGCCGTCATCGCCCGGCGCAGGTATCCGGCGCGGCCGAAGGTGGTGAGGATCACCACCCGGCACTCGGGCACCTGCTCGGCGAGGACGGACGCGGCGGCGAGGCCGTCGAGGCCGGGCATCTCGATGTCGAGCAGGGCCACGTCCACCCGGTGCGCGCGGGCGGCGGCGACGACCTTGTCGCCGCGGTCCACGGAGGCGACGACCTCGAAGTCCTCCTCCAGTCCCAGCAGCGCGGACAGGGCGCCCCGGATCAGGTCCTGGTCGTCGGCGAGCAGCAGCCTGATCGTCATGAGGAGGCGCCCTTCGTGGTGCGGCGGGGTTCCGGTGGTCCGGGACGGGCGAGGGTGACGCGGAGCCGCCAGCCGCGCGGGGCGGCCGGGCCCGCCGCCACCGTGCCCCCGGCGGCGGCGATCCGCTCCCGCAGGCCGGTCAGTCCGTTGCCGCCGGGGGCCGGGGTGCCGGCGCCGGCGCCGGTCCCGTCGTCGCGGATCTCGACGCCGTCCGGGGCCAGGCGCACGGTGCACCGGGTGGCCCGGGCGTGGCGTACGACGTTGGTGATGCCCTCCCGGACCGCCCAGCCGAACAGCTCCTGGTGCGCCGCGTCGACGACGTCGGTGGCCGTGGGCAGGTCGGCCGTGACGCCCGCCGCGCGCAACAGCTCCCTGCCGCGGGCGAGTTCGCCGGCGAGCGTCACCTCGCGGTAGCCGGACACGGCCGCCCGCACATCGGTGAGCATCCGCCGGGCCAGGCCCTCGACCGCCGTGATCTCCTCCACCGCCCCCGGCGATCCGCTCTCGGCGAGGCGGCGGGCCAGGCCGCTCTTGACCGCGACGACGGTGAGCGAGTGCCCGAGCAGATCGTGCAGGTCCCGCGCGATCCTGGCCCGTTCGGCCTCCGACGCCAGGTGCGCGACCTCGGCGCGGGCCTCCAGCAGGGCGCGGTGGGCGGTCGCGATCTCGGAGTACCCGAGCACCATCAGACTGGTGAAGACGATCACGAGCGCCTCCCCCCAGCCGGGCCCGCGGTGCCACGGCCGCACCGCCCAGGGCACGACGAGCGCCGCGAGAGCGCCGGTCGTCACGATGAGGGCCCGGTGCCGGCGCAGCGCCATGGCCGCGAAGGAGACGACCACGGCGGCGAGGAAGAAGGCGTAGTTCCGGGCGACGGGTACCTCGGCCGCGCACAGCACGGCCATGCTCCAGAGCAGCGCCCCCGTCCGCGCCC
The DNA here is from genome assembly GCF_050937075.1 of Streptomyces sp. CA-181903. Taxonomy (NCBI): domain Bacteria; kingdom Bacillati; phylum Actinomycetota; class Actinomycetes; order Kitasatosporales; family Streptomycetaceae; genus Streptomyces; species Streptomyces sp. CA-181903. Next base: position 5,638,162 of record NZ_JBNJLY010000001.1, on the reverse strand, counting down.
GGTGGCCCGAGACGAAGGAGACGCCCGCGAGGGCGTACCCCCCGCAGAAGGCGGCCACGACGGCGTAGCCGACGACGGCGGTGCCGCCCGTCGCGTACTGGGCGACGCCCAAGGCCGTCACTCCCGGATAGACGAGCATCCCGGACGCGAGGACGGTGCGCCGCCAGCCCCGCGTCCAGCGCAGCGGGTCACCCCCTGGCACGCCTCCTCCGCGTGCCTCCGCGACGTCGCCCATGCCGGGCACGCTAACACCGTCCGGTCACGTGGTTCACCGGGCCGCGAACAGGGCGCGCAGGTGCCGCCCGTTGACGATCAGGACGACGCCGGACAGCAACAGCCCGCAGACCGCCTGCTCGGTCTTCAGCCACAGCGGAAACGTCCCGGGCAGCGCGACGATCACGATGATGGCGATCACCATGACGCCGGAGACGACACGCAGCCTGCGGTACGCCCCGCGCGAGCCGCGTGCCGCGCGGACGGCGAAGGCGCGGGTGAACAGGGCGCTGGCGACGACGATGCCGGCGCGGACCCAGACGGCGGAGTTCACCGCGTCCGCGTCGTCGCGCAACAGGGCGATGGCCACGAGCGTCAGCACGCTGAGGACCACATACCCCCCGACGAGCACCTTCACGGTGCGGAACGCCTTCCGGCTGACGGGATGACGAAGGTCTGCCTCCGGTACGGGGCCGGGCTGCTGCTTATCCATACCCACCATCGTCTTCGCGGGCATCGGCGCCCGAGCAGTGAGATCGCCCCTTGTTCGCCCATGACATTTGTCATCGCGCCCGGCGCACCTCCGCCGGGGGGAACGCCAGAGGGGACCGGCCGCGTGGCCGGTCCCCTCCGTCTGACTACGCGTCAGCTGTCACACCCGCGCCGGGTGTCAGCTGCAGCCGCTCGTCGAGCCGCAGCCCTCGCACAGGTAGCAGCTGCCCGCGCGGCGCATCTTGGTGCCGCAGGAGAAGCAGAGCGGGGCGTCCGCGTTCAGGCCGAGCTGCATCTCCATCAGTTCGGTGGAGTTGTGCGGCTGCTTCGGCGCCGGGACGGCGGCCGCGGCCGGAGTGGACTCGGCCTTCGGGGCCTCGACCTGGCGCGGGGCGGACTGGGCCAGGCTCTCGACGTCCATGTCCTCGTCGGCCGGCTCGTAGGAGCCGGTGTCGAGGTGGCGCTGGCGCTCCTCGGCCGAGTGGATGCCGAGCGCCGAGCGGGTCTCGAACGGCAGGAAGTCGAGCGCCAGGCGGCGGAAGATGTAGTCGACAATCGACTGCGCCATCCGCACGTCCGGGTCGTCCGTCATGCCGGCCGGCTCGAAGCGCATGTTGGTGAACTTCGAGACGTAGGTCTCCAGCGGCACGCCGTACTGGAGGCCGACGGAGACGGCGATGGAGAAGGCGTCCATCATGCCCGCGAGGGTCGAGCCCTGCTTGGACATCTTGAGGAAGACCTCGCCCAGGCCGTCGTCCGGGTAGGAGTTGGCCGTCATGTAGCCCTCGGCGCCGCCGACCGTGAAGGAGGTGGTGATCCCCGGGCGGCCCTTCGGGAGGCGCTTGCGGACCGGGCGGTACTCGACGACCTTCTCCGCCACCGCGGGAACGGCCTCGGCCTTCTTCTCCTCCTCCTTCTTCTTGGCGGAGAGCGGCTGGCCGACCTTGCAGTTGTCGCGGTAGATCGCGAGGGCCTTCAGGCCCATCTTCCAGCCCTCGAAGTAGACCTCCTCGACCTCCTCGACGGTGGCCGTCTCGGGCAGGTTGACGGTCTTGGAGATCGCACCGGAGAGGAACGGCTGCGCGGCGGCCATCATGCGCACGTGGCCCATGGCGGAGATCGCGCGCTCGCCCATGGCGCAGTCGAAGACCTCGTAGTGCTCGGCCTTCAGACCCGGGGCGTCGATCACGTTGCCGTGCTCGGCGATGTGGGCGACGATCGCCTCGACCTGCTCGGGCAGGTAGCCCAGGCGCTTGAGGGCCTTGGGGACCGTGTTGTTCACGATCTGCATCGAGCCGCCGCCGACGAGCTTCTTGAACTTGACCAGGGCCAGGTCCGGCTCGACGCCCGTGGTGTCGCAGTCCATCATCAGGCCGATGGTGCCGGTGGGGGCCAGCACGGACGCCTGGGCGTTGCGGAAGCCGTTCTTCTCGCCGAGGCGGATCACGTCCTGCCACGCCTCGGTGGCCGCGGCCCAGACCGGGGTGTCCAGGTCGTCCATGCGGGTGGCGACCGCGTTGGCGTCCGCGTGCTGCTTCATGACGCGCTGGTGGGCGTCGGCGTTGCGGGCGTAACCGTCGTACGGGCCGACGATCGCGGCCAGCTCGGCGGAGCGGCGGTAGGAGGTGCCGGTCATCAGCGAGGTGATGGCGCCGGCCAGGGCGCGGCCGCCGTCGCTGTCGTAGGCGTGGCCGGTGGCCATCAGCAGCGCGCCGAGGTTGGCGTAGCCGATGCCCAGCTGGCGGAAGGCGCGGGTGGTCTCGCCGATCTTCTCGGTCGGGAAGTCGGCGAAGCAGATGGAGATGTCCATCGCCGTGATGACCAGCTCGACGACCTTGGCGAAGCGCTCGGCGTCGAACGACTGGTTGCCCTGGTCGTCGTCCTTGAGGAACTTCATCAGGTTCAGCGAGGCGAGGTTGCACGAGGAGTTGTCCAGGTGCATGTACTCGCTGCACGGGTTGGACGCGGTGATGCGGCCCGACTCCGGCGAGGTGTGCCAGTGGTTGATGGTGTCGTCGTACTGGATGCCCGGGTCGGCGCAGGCCCAGGCGGCCTCGGCCATCTTGCGGAACAGCGCCTTGGCGTCGACCTCCTCGATGACCTCACCGGTCATCCGGGAGCGCAGGCCGAACTTCGACGCGGTCTCGACGGCCTTCATGAACTCGTCGTTGACGCGGACGGAGTTGTTGGCGTTCTGGTACTGGACGGAGGTGATGTCGTCGCCGCCCAGGTCCATGTCGAACCCGGCGTCGCGCAGGGCGCGGACCTTCTCCTCCTCCTTCACCTTGGTCTCGATGAAGGCCTCGACGTCCGGGTGGTCGACGTCGAGGACGACCATCTTGGCCGCGCGGCGGGTGGCGCCGCCGGACTTGATGGTTCCGGCGGAGGCGTCGGCGCCGCGCATGAACGACACCGGGCCGGAGGCGTTGCCGCCGGAGGAGAGGAGCTCCTTGGAGGAGCGGATGCGGGAGAGGTTCAGGCCGGCGCCGGAGCCGCCCTTGAAGATCATCCCCTCTTCCTTGTACCAGTCGAGGATCGACTCCATGGAGTCGTCGACGGAGAGGATGAAGCAGGCGGAGACCTGCTGCGGCTGGGCGGTGCCGACGTTGAACCAGACCGGCGAGTTGAAGCTGAACACCTGGTGGAGCAGGGCGTAGGTCAGCTCGTGCTCGAAGATCTCGGCGTCCGCGGGGGACGCGAAGTACCCGTGCTCCTCACCGGCCTTGCGGTAGGTGAGCACCACGCGGTCGATGAGCTGCTTGAGGCTCGCCTCGCGCTCGGGGGAGCCGACCGCGCCGCGGAAGTACTTGCTCGTGACGATGTTGACCGCGTTCACCGACCAGAAGTCGGGGAACTCGACGCCGCGCTGCTCGAAGTTGATGGAGCCGTCGCGCCAGTTGGTCATGACGACGTCACGACGCTCCCAGACCACCTCGTCGTAGGGGTGCACGCCGGGGGTGGTGTGGATGCGTTCGATGCGCAGGCCCTTGCCGCCCTTGTTCCCCTTGGAGCGGGAACCTCGTGCCGGGCCGCTCGTCGTCTCTGTCATGCCACGCCTCCCTCTACCGGGCGAAAACGCCCTTGTGCGCACATTTCTTCCATGGCGCGATGTGTGTCGTTCGCCCGGGTGCGCGGGGGCGCACCGGGCAGGTCTCGTATGGGGCCGCTCAGTCGGCGGCCGTGGCGGGCGCGGGGACACCGAGGTCCCCGCCGCGACCGCCGGCGTCCTTCGCGGGGCCGTCCCGGCCCTCCTGGCCGGCGACGTGAGCGCCGCCGCGCAGTTCGGCGATGGCCGCCTCGAAGTCCTCAAGCGAGTCGAACGCCTGGTACACGGACGCGAACCGCAGGTAGGCGACGAGGTCGAGGTCCTTCAGCGGACCGAGTATGGCCAGGCCGACGTCGTGCGTGGTGAGCTCGGCGCTGCCGGTGGCGCGCACGGCCTCCTCGACCCGCTGGCCGAGCTTGGCCAGGGCGTCCTCGGTGACGGGGCGGCCCTGGCACGCCTTCCGCACACCGGAGATCACCTTGGTGCGGCTGAACGGTTCGGTCACGCCGCTCCGCTTGATCACCATCAGGGACGCGGTCTCGACCGTCGTGAACCTGCGGGAGCAGTCGGGGCACTGGCGGCGCCTGCGGATCGAGCAGCCGTCGTCCGTGGTCCGGCTGTCGACGACCCTGCTGTCGGGGTGCCTGCAGAAGGGGCAGTGCATGGTTCTCCACCTTCCTTCACCCTCGACGAGATCCCCGGGAGACCCGGGGGACGTGCACGATCCACGGCTCCGGCCGGCCCTGAAGGCAGGGCCCCGCGAAGCAGCCCCAAGCATAGGCGATGGCCATGGGTGGGGATGACCGGGATCGGCCACCGACCACAACTTGTGGGCGGCTGCCGCCATCAAACCACTAGATCTGGTGTCCGGTCGCCAAGCGGGCCCAGCGCGTGTCGCGGAACGCGGCCCGGGGCGGAGGCCGGCGAAGGGCCTCCGGAGACGCGCCGGACGGCCGTCTGGAGGCCGTCGGAACGCGGCGGAGGGCGTGGCGCGCGCGGCTCGCCGCGAGGCGCTTGGAGCGCCGTCCGCGGGGTCGGCCGGAGACGCCCGGCGGCCGTCCGCGAGGTCGGCGACGGAGAGCGGCCGAAGGTCGCGGCGGGGCCGGACGCCGGACTCGGCGGGGCCGACGTCGAGGGTACGCGAGCGGCGCGGCGGCGGACCCTCGGGGGCGCCGGCGTCGGGGCGGATGCCACACTGGTGCCACCACGCACCACACGTCGCCCGGGAACGCACCGCCGTCTCCGGGCGCGTCGCCGGCCCGGGCACGCGGCGGGGCGTTCCACCCCGTCCCGTCGAACGCGGTCTCGCCGGAGCCGTGAATTGCGGGAATTCCCGCGCGGCCGGGAACGGCGGGGCGAGCGGGTCGCGGAAGGGCGGGCCCCGGACTCCGGGAATCCCGGAATTCCGCGGAATCACGCGCCCGCCACGGACGGTGCGAAGTCGGCCGGGGACGGTCGCGAGCGGAATTGATCTTCGCTCGTACACCCTCACGCCTGATCAAGTCAGCGAATCAGCGATATTTCACTCGAACGTGTGTTTGGCGCAACCTTTCGAAAGCAACTACCGTTGTCCAGCTAGGGAGAACATTTCGAGAGGGGCCGACGTGACCACCACCGCAAACAGCGCCACCATCACCGCCCAGGACCGCTCCCAGAGCCGACTCGACCAGACACACCCGATGAACGACACCGGCATGAACAACGACGGGCAGAAGCCGGCCCGTGCGCTCCCCGGGCGGCCACCCGGAATCCGCGCGGACAGCTCCGGCCTCACGGACCGGCAGCGGCGCGTCATCGAGGTCATCCGGGACTCGGTGCAGCGGCGCGGCTACCCACCGTCCATGCGCGAGATCGGCCAGGCGGTGGGGCTGTCCAGCACCTCCTCCGTCGCTCACCAGCTGATGGCGCTGGAGCGCAAGGGCTTCCTCCGCCGGGACCCCCACCGTCCCCGCGCCTACGAGGTACGCGGCTCCGACCAGCCCAGCTCCCAGCCGACGGACACCACCGGCAAGCCCGCCGCGTCCTACGTGCCGCTCGTCGGCCGGATCGCCGCGGGCGGCCCGATCCTCGCGGAGGAGTCGGTCGAGGACGTCTTCCCCCTCCCCCGGCAGCTGGTGGGCGACGGCGAGCTGTTCGTCCTCAAGGTGGTCGGCGACTCCATGATCGAGGCCGCCATCTGCGACGGGGACTGGGTGACGGTCCGCCGCCAGCCGGTCGCGGAGAACGGTGACATCGTGGCCGCGATGCTCGACGGGGAGGCGACGGTCAAGCGCTTCCGGCGCGAGGACGGCCATGTGTGGCTGCTGCCGCACAACTCCGCCTACCAGCCCATCCCCGGCGACGAGGCCACCATCCTGGGCAAGGTCGTGGCCGTCCTGCGGCGGGTCTGAGCGGACCGAGACCGGGCCCCGGAATCACTGCGCCGGTTCCGGGGCTCGCCGCTGTCCGCGACCGGTCCGGTGTTCACCCCGCTCTTTCCCCGACCGGTCCGGGAGTGCGGCGGGGTAACGGGGCACACCCGAATTCCCCGTTCGCATTGCGAACGCCCGCATTGCGAACGGAAATACCCGCTCAGCGATTCTCCGCCTTCGCCGCCGCGTCGATGGCCGCCAGCGAGCGGCGGACCTGATTGCGGTTGGTCGTGTACCAGAAATCCGGCAGGGAAGCGCGCAGGAACGACCCATAGCGCGCCGTCTCCAGCCGCGGATCGAGCACCGCCACCACACCCCGGTCACCCGTGGCCCGGACCAGACGGCCCGCGCCCTGGGCCATCAGCAGGGCGGCGTGCGTCGCGGCGACGGACATGAAGCCATTGCCGCCCGCCTGCTCCACCGCCCGCTGCCGGGCGCTCATCAGCGGGTCGTCGGGGCGCGGGAACGGCACCCGGTCCATCACGACGAGCTGGCAGCTCGGCCCCGGCACGTCGACGCCCTGCCACAGCGACAGCGTGCCGAACAGGCACGTCGCCGGATCCGCCGAAAAGTTCTTGATCAGCTCGCCGAGGGTGTCCTCGCCCTGGAGCAGGATCGGCGTGTCGAGCCGGCCGCGCAGCGCCTCGGCCGCGGCCTGCGCGGCGCGCATCGACGAGAACAGGCCGAGCGTCCGCCCGCCCGCCGCCTCGATGAGCTCGGCCAGCTCGTCCAGCATGTCGGCCCGGCCGCCCTCCCGGCCGGGCTGGGACAGGTGCCGGGCGACGTAGAGGATGCCCTGCTTGGGGTAGTCGAACGGCGAGCCGACGTCCACGCCCTTCCACTCGGGCAGGTCCTCGCCGGTGACGCCCTCGGGGGCGAGGCCGAGGGAGGCGCCGACGCCGTTGAAGTCGCCGCCGAGCTTGAGCGTGGCGGAGGTGAGCACCACGGACCGCTCGCCGAACAGCTTCTCCCGCAGCAGCCCGGAGACCGAGAGCGGGGCCACCCGCAGGGACGCGCCGTAGCGGTCGTGCCGCTCATACCAGACGACGTCGTACTCGGAGCCCGCCACGATGCGCTCGGCGACCGCGTGCACGTTCTCCACAGCGGCGAGCGCCTGCTTGCGGACGGCGTCCTCATCCTGGACGGACTTGTCGCGCGTCGTGCCGAGCGCCGAGACGACCGTCCGCGCCGCGTCCCGCAGCGACACCAGGACGTAGCCGAGGTCCTCGGGGACCTCCTCCAGCCGCCCGGGCAGGGCCAGCTCCATCAGCCGCTCGAAGCTCTCGGCCGCCGTCTGGAGCGCGTCGGCGACCTTCTCGTCGACGAGCTTGGCCGCGCGCCGGACGGCCTGGTTGACGCGCCCCGGGGTGAGCTCGCCGGTGGCCACGCCGGTGACCCGGGAGACCAGCTCGTGCGCCTCGTCGACGATCAGCACCTCGTGCTGGGGCAGGACCGGGGCGCCCTCGATGGCGTCGATGGCGAGCAGGGCGTGGTTGGTGACGACGACGTCGGCGAGCTTGGCCCGCTCCCGGGCCGCCTCCGCGAAGCACTCGGCGCCGTAGGCGCACTTCGAGGCGGACAGGCACTCCCGCGAGGTGACCGACACCTGGGACCAGGCACGGTCGGAGACGCCGGGCGTGAGGTCGTCCCGGTCGCCGGTCTCCGTCTCGTCGGACCAGTCGCGCAGGCGGAGCAGGTCCTTGCCGAGCTTGCTGGTGGGGGCCGCCGCCTCGAAGGGGTCGAAGAGGCCGTCTTCCTCCTCCTGCGGCACGCCCTCGTGCAGCCGGTGCAGGCAGAGGTAGTTGGAGCGGCCCTTGAGCATGGCGAACTCGGGGCGCCTGCGCAGCAGCGGGTGCAGCGCCTCGACCGTCCGCGGCAGATCGCGCTCGACCAGCTGGCGCTGGAGCGCGAGCGTCGCGGTGGCGACCACCACCCGCTCCCCGTGCGCCAGGGCGGGCACGAGGTAGCCGAGGGACTTGCCGGTGCCCGTCCCCGCCTGGACCAGCAGGTGCGAGGTGCCGTCGATGGCCTCGGCCACCGCCTCGGCCATGGCCACCTGGCCGGGGCGCTCGGTGCCGCCGACCGCGGTGACGGCCGCGTGCAGCAGGGCGGTGAGGTCGGGCCGGGACCCGGACGGGGCGGGGGACGCGGAGGGCGCGGGGGTGGCAGTCATAGCCCTTCCACCCTACGGGGCGGCACCGACATCACGGGCCCCGTCCACGACAACCGCCCCGCTCCGCCACCCCTCGCCACCGCCTCCGCCCCGCTCATCGCCCGGGCGCCGCAAGGGGTTGGCGATCGTGACGTACGGCGGCCCGGCACCGTCCCCGGCCGGCTCGCCCAGCAGGTGGGCCGGGCAGCGCAGGGTGGGCGCGTCCAGCAGGCGGCGCGGCAGGGACGAGCGGGTGGCGTCCGGACCGGTGGCGACGCGGGCGAGGAACCGGCGGAGCGCCGCCAGCAGGATCCGCTCGTCGGCGAGCCGCCCGGAACCGAAGGCGCCGATCAGCCCGAGGACGTTGTCGCAGCCCAGGTGGTGGGCGAACCGCTCGTCGGCCGTGCCGTCCGGCAGGAACGCCTCCTCGCCGTCCGCGGCGAGGGCCGGGAGCCGGGCGGTGAGCGCGTCCCGCGCGGACTCCCGGAATCCGGCGTGCTGCCCACCCCGGTACCGGCCGCCGACCGGCCAGCCGTCCGGGTCCAGCAGGACGAGGGTGTTCTGCTGGTGCGCCGCGAGGACGACGCCCGCCTCGCCGTCGAGCCAGAGGAGCGGGCGGACGACCGCGTGGAGATAGCGCAGGAACCATTCGACGGCGATCACCGCCGGCGGCCGGCCGGTGCGCCGGGCGAGCCGGTGGACGGTCTCGGCGAGCCGGGAGGAGACGGCCGGGTGCCCGGCCGGTGTCGTGCGGCCCGGCCAGGGGCGGAGCGAGGTCAGGCCGGCGAGGCAGACGGCGTCGTCACCGGGGCCGAAGGGGTTGTGCCGGAGGACGGCGGCGAGGCCGGGCGCCGGGCCGCCGCCAGGGGTGTCGACAGCGAGCCAGGCGGGGTCGCGGATCACGTCGAAGCCCAGACCGCCGGGGCAGGCCGCGCGCCAGCGCTCGGCGAGGCCGCCGCGCAGCAGCCGGTGCAGAGCGACGCCGCGGCGCAGTTCCGCCCGGCCCGGCTCACGGGTGCGGCCGGCGAGGCGTACGCCCAGCGCGAGCTTGACCATCACCGGGGCGTCGGGCCGGTGCACGGTGCGGACCGAGGAGGTCGGGTACCAGGGCGCGCCGTGCGGCCCGAGGTCGTGCAGCAGCCCGGCGCCGAGGAGTTCGGCGACGGCGGGACGGCAGCGGACGTCGCGTGCCTGCCAGGGGTGGAGGGGCAGCGGCACGGTGTCGGGCGGGAGGTGCGGCGCTGGCTCCGTGGCGAGGAGGCGGGCGGCGAGGGTCGCCGCCTCGACGGGCCGGCCGCGTTCCGTCCAGGCCGAGTCGGCGGCCAGCACGGACCGGTGGACGGCCAGCCAGTGCAGGGGAAGGCGCCCCGGCACTCGGGCGCGTAGCGCGGGGACTCGGCGGCGGAGAAGCCCTCGCGGCTGTGCGGCGCGGGGTGCCAGGGGTGGCCCAGGAACGACGCCTGCTCCCCGTGCAGGAAGAGGGCGTCGGTGGCGGGGTCGGCCGGGCGGGCCCGGCGCTCCTCGACGAACACCGCCGTCCGCCGCACGGAGTCGGCGACCCGGCCGACCAGCGCGGCGAGACCGGCCGCGTGCCCCCGGCCCCCGCCGTACGCCGCCTCCCGGCCGAGCAGCGCGGCCAGGGTGACGGCGTCCAGGGCGGGGGCGCCGTCCGGGGCGTTCAGCAGCGTCGGGGCGCCGAACCGGTGCCGCCCGGTGGGCGACCAGTAGCGGACGGGGACGTGGAGGACGTTCCCGTCGATGGCGAGCGGCAGTTGGAGGCAGTGCCCCGGCGGCCGGTCGACGTCGTGCTCGCGCACCCAGCAGCGCAGGAGGGCGTCGACGGCGGCGCTGTCGGCGGCGGTCGCGGGGTCGGGGTGGTCGAGGGGGTCGGCCGGAGCGCCGGGGGCCGTCCGGGGCTGCCCGCCGGGGCGCGGCACGGCGGCGACCGGTGCGCTCGGACGGGCTGGGGCGGGGATCGACGACGTGGCGGGGCGTGCGTTCATACGGTGCGGCGGGCCGGGCCGTCAGGCCGGGGCCGCGCCTGCCTCCTTCCGTGGGGCGGCGGGCTTCCCTGGGGCGGCGATCGTTTCCGGCACGTACGGGCGGGCGTCGTCCCGGAGCGGTGCCGGGCCCGCGCCGGCGAGCGCCACCGGTCCGCCCGCCCGGGAGCCCCCGCGCACGGCGCCGACCGCGTCGGTGAAGCGGTCGAGTACGGCTTCCGCCTGTTCGTCGGTGAGGGTGAGGGGCGGCAGGAGGCGCAGCAGGCGGGGCTCGTCGTCGTCCGTTCCGACGAGGAGACCGCGGCGGAGGCAGGCGCGGCGGACCGCCTCGGCGGCGGTGGCGTCGGCGCAGGTGACGTCCAGCAGCAGGCCGCGGCCGTGCACGCCGGTGACCGGGGCCCGGTCGGCGACGGCCCGGCGGAGCCGGGAGAGCATCCGCGCGCCCAGGTCCGCGGCCCGTGGGGCCAGGCCGTTCTCCCGGACGTACCGCAGCGTGGCCGCGCCGGCCGCCATGGCCAGCCGGTTGCCGCGGGCGTCCCGCTCCGGGAGGGCGGCGGGCACGTCGGCGCCGTGGACGAGGAGGGCGAGCGGCAGTCCGCCGCCGATCGCGCCGGCCAGGACCATGACGTCGGGGACGCGGCCGGTGTGCTCCACGTCCCAGAAGGCGCCGGTCCGGCCGAGGCCGGTGCGCGTCTCGTCGGCGATGAGGAGGGTGTGACCGGCCTCGGGGTCGGTTCCGGGCGGGCCCAGGGGCCGCACCCGGGCGGCGGCGGGGTCGTGGGCCGGCGTGCCGCCTCGTCCGCCCCCGCCGGGCACCGCGCCGGCAGGGCCCCCGGAACCGCCGGCAAGCACCCGGGCCGCGGCGGCGTCGCGCCCGGCCGCCGGGCGGCCCGCCGCGAGACCGTGCGCTCCGAAGAAGCCCGCGCTGCCGACAACACCGCCACCCTCGGAACCGTCGGCTCCGTCCCGGCCGGGGACGATCTCGACGAGCCTTCCGGCGCCCTCCGCCAGCGCCCGCGCCGCCGCGAGCGCCGCCGCGCGGGTCGGCGGGCAGAAGTGGAGGCGGGCGAGGTCCGCCGGCCGGCCGGGGAGGGTGGCCCGCAGTTCGTCGGCGAAGACCTCGGCCGGCGGGACGCCGCGGGCGAGCGCGGAGCGGACGGCCTCGCGTACCACCGGGTGGTGGTGGCCGAGGACGAGCGCGCCGCCGCCGGGGAAGCAGTCGAGGTAGCGGCGGCCGTCGGCCGTCTCGACCGTCAGGCCCCGGGCGCGCGCGGGGACGACGGGCAGCGGGCAGGCGTGCGCGCGGGCGGGCGGCTCCCGGCGCGGGGCGCCGCGTCCCGCCGAGAGCACCGCCGGTGGCTGGGTCAAGGCCACGACCTGTGTCCTCCTCCTGTTGAACGCCGGACGTCCCCGTACGTACCAACGACGCGGGGCCGTCCGGATCACGGGTGCGCGGGAGGGAAGGTGCGGCGCGTGCCACACCGGTCGGCGGCGTGCCGCCCCGACCCGTCCCCCGCGGCGTCGGCGTAGGGTGTCCCTGCCCCGCCACCGGGGCGGTGCATGACAAGTCCGCGCGGCCGGTTCCGCGGACGCGGTCACGCACCCGCACTTGTGTCACCGAACGGGGGAGAACACTCCATGTCATCCCAACGCCCGCCCGTCGCCCGCCGGCGGGGGCCGCGCACCCTGGCCGCGGTCGCCGTCGCGTCCGTGCTGGCGCTGACCGCCGCCTGCGGCCCGTCCGACGACGACGCGGCCGGTGGCGACAAGCCCACCGCGTCGGCGAGCGCCCAGGGCCTGGACGGGTTCAAGCTCCCCAAGGGGCTCACCCTCCAGGACCTGGAGAAGTGGAAGGGCGGCGCCTGGAAGAAGTGGGACAAGGACCGGTGGCTGCGGGAGGCCCGGGACTTCATCAACCCGATCATCGAGGGGCACTGGAAGCCCGACTCGATGAAGGACGCCCGATCCAGTGACAAGACCGTCAAGGACGCGCCGGGGACTCCCCCGGGCGGTTCGTCCCAGGGCGACCAGGGGGTCACCGACCCGGAGCCGCAGGCGGTGAAGGCCCGCGAGGTGAAGCGGCCGTACAGCGACAACGCCGCCCCGGTCGGCAAGGTCTTCTTCGACAGCCCGCAGGGCCACATGGTCTGTTCGGCGACGGTCGTCAAGGACCCGGCACACCCGGGCAAGTCCAACCTGGTGTGGACGGCAGGCCACTGCGTGCACGCGGGCCAGAAGGGCGGCTGGTACCGCAACATCGCCTTCGTGCCGTCCTACAACAACCAGGGCCTGCCCTCCTCTCAGGTCAACAGCGCGCCGGTGCAGCAGGTCGCGCCGTACGGCGTGTGGTGGGCGGACTGGGCGCAGACGTCCGGCCAGTGGATCGCCCAGGGCGCGTCCAGCGGCGGCGCGGGCGCCCCGTACGACTTCGCCGTGCTGCACGTGAAGCCGGAGCAGGGGTCGGGCAAGTCGCTGGAGGAGACCGTCGGCACCGCGCTGGCCGTGGACTTCGACGCCCCGCAGGTGAAGTCCATCTCGTCGATGGGCGCCTGGGGCTACCCGGCCGCGCCGCCCTTCGACGGCCAGCGGATGTACGACTGCGTCGACCGCCCCGGCCGGCTCACCCTGGACAGCACCCAGCCGACCATGTACCGCATCGGCTGCACGATGACCGGCGGTTCCTCGGGCGGCGGCTGGTTCCGCGTGGGCCCGGGCGGCAAGGCGGTGCTGGTGTCGAACACCTCCGTCGGCCCGTCCGACAGCCGCTGGCTCGCCGGGCCGCACCTGGGCCCGGAGGCCAAGGGCATCTACCAGGCCGTCAGCAGGAAGTTCGCGGCCAGGCGCTGACGACGGGCGCAACGGTGAAGGGCCCGTCCCCGAGGGGGGCGGGCCCTTCACCGTATGTACGTACCGCGTCAGGCGGCCTGGACGAACGGCCGCAGCTCCGCGGCCAGTTCCTCGTGCACCCGGGCCTTGACCAGGGTGCCCTCCGCCGTGTGCTCCTCGGACAGGATCTCGCCCTCGGAGTGGATCCGGGCGGTCAGCGCGCCCTGGGTGTACGGCACCAGCGCCTCGAGCTCGATCGCCGGGCGCGGCAACTGCTCGTCGATCAGCGCGAGCAACTCGTCGATGCCCTCGCCGGAGCGGGCCGAGACCGCGATCGCGTTCCGCTCGACGCGCAGCAGGCGCTGGAGGACGAGCGGGTCGGCCGCGTCCGCCTTGTTGACGACGACGATCTCGGGCACGTCGAGCGCGCCCACGTCCCGGATCACCTCGCGGACCGCCGCGAGCTGCTCCTCCGGCGCCGGGTGCGAGCCGTCCACCACGTGCAGGATGAGGTCGGAGTCGCCGACCTCCTCCATGGTGGAGCGGAACGCCTCGACGAGGTGGTGCGGCAGGTGACGGACGAAACCGACGGTGTCGGCCAGGGTGTAGAGCCGGCCGCCGGGCGTCTCGGCCCGCCGGACGGTCGGGTCCAGGGTGGCGAACAGCGAGTTCTCCACCAGGACACCGGCGCCGGTGAGGCGGTTGAGCAGCGAGGACTTGCCGGCGTTGGTGTAGCCGGCGATGGCGACCGAGGGCACCTTGTTGCGGCGGCGCTCCTGGCGCTTGAGGTCGCGCCCGGTCTTCATCTCCGCGATCTCCCGGCGCATCCGCGCCATCTTCTCGCGGATCCGCCGCCGGTCCGTCTCGATCTTCGTCTCACCGGGACCACGGGTGGCCATGCCGCCGCCCGAGGAACCGGAACCGCCGCCGCCCATCTGCCGGGACAGCGACTGGCCCCAGCCGCGCAGCCGGGGCAGCATGTACTGCATCTGCGCGAGGGAGACCTGCGCCTTGCCCTCACGGGACTTGGCGTGCTGGGCGAAGATGTCGAGGATCAGGGCGGTGCGGTCGACCACCTTGACCTTGACGACGTCCTCGAGGTGGATGAGCTGGCCGGGGCTGAGCTCACCGTCGCAGACGACGGTGTCGGCACCGGACTCCAGGACGATGTCCCGCAGCTCCTGGGCCTTGCCGGAGCCGATGTACGTGGCCGGGTCCGGCTTGTCGCGGCGCTGGACCACGCCGTCCAGGACCTGGGCGCCCGCGGTCTCCGCGAGCGCGGCGAGCTCCGCCAGGGAGTTCTCGGCGTCCCGCACCGTGCCGGACGTCCAGACGCCGACCAGCACCACGCGCTCCAGGCGCAGCTGCCGGTACTCGACCTCGGTGACGTCCTCCAGCTCGGTGGACAGGCCCGCGACGCGGCGCAGCGCCGCGCGCTCGGAGCGGTCGTACTGGTCCCCGTCCCGCTCCCCGTCGATCTCGTGGCTCCAGGCGACGTCCTCTTCCATCAGGGCGTCGGCCCGAAGGCTCTCCGGGAGGCTCTGCCGGTCCTGGGGAAGGGAAGAAGTGGAGGTCATGTGATCCTTTGCTTCGTCGGGTCGTGCCGGGCGCACACTCTCGTCCCGCACGGTGGCGTCCCCGGGCGGGGACCCACATGTCGACAACGCCGGACGCTCCCCGGTGATTCCCGGGTCCGCGCCGTGCCGGCCGACCCGAAGATGGTCCCATGCCGCGAAGGGGCCGTCACGCGGGTTTCTCGGCGACCTTCCAGTCGGGGTGGCCGGGCATGGGCGGGGTGGTGGCGTCGTAGAGCCAGGGGCGCAGGAAGCCGGAGAGGTCGCGGTGGGCGGTCTTCGAGGCGAGGGCGACGAAGTCGGCGGTGGTCACCGTCCGGTCCGCGTACCGGTCGACCCAGGCGCGCTCCAGCTCCTCGAAGGCGCGGGCGCCGATCTCCTCCCGGAGGGCGTAGAGCACCAGGGCGCCGCCGTCGTAGACGACGGGCCGGAAGATGGCGACCTTCTTGCCGGGGGCGGGCGGCTTGAGGGCGGCGGGCGGGCCGGCGTCGGCGCGCATCAGGTCGGAGTACGCGTACGCCCGGCGCATCCGGTCGACCAGCTTGCGGCCGCCCTTGGCCTCGGCGTACTCGGACTCGTACCAGGTGGCGTGGGCCTCGTTGAGCCAGAGGTCGCCCCAGGTGCGGGGGTGACGCTGTCGCCGAACCACTGGTGCGCCAGCTCGTGGACCATGACCGACTCCAGGTACCAGGCGGGGAAGGACCGCTTGGTGAACAGGTCGGCCTCGAAGAGGGAGAGGGTCTGGGTCTCCAGCTCGAATCCGGTCGTCGCCTCGGCCAGCAGCACGCCGTAGTTCTCGAAGGGGTACGGGCCGAGCCGGCGTTCCAGCCAGGCCAGGTGCTCCGGGGTCTTGGCGACCCAGGGCGCCAGCCCGTCCCGCCGGCCGGCCGGCACGACGCTGCGCAACGGGAGGCCGTGCGGTCCGGTGGACTCCAGGATCGCGGAGCGGCCGATGGCCACCTGGGCCAGCTCGGTGGCCATGGGGTGGCGGGTGCGGTACGTCCAGGTGGTGGTGGCGCCCCGGGTGGTGTGCCCGGCGGCGACGCCGTTGGCGACGACGGTGAGGTCCTTGGGGGCGCGGATCCGGAAGGTGAAGTCCGCCTTCTCGGAGGGGTGGTCGCTGCTCGGGAAGACGCGGTGCGCCGCATCCGCCTGGTTGGCCATGACCAGCCCGTCCTTGGTGGGGACCCAGCCGCCGTCCCCGCCCCGGGGGTCACTGGTGTGGTGGACGGTGACCGTGAACGGCGTGTGGCGGAGCACCGGGTGGGCCGGGGTGACGACGAGGTCCTCCTCGACGGGGGTGAACTCCGCGCGTGCCCCGTTCACCTCGACCGAGCGCACGGTGCCCCGGGCGAAGTCGAGGTTGAACCGCTCCAGCCGCTCGGTGGACCGCGCCTCGATGGTGGTCACGGCGTCCAGCGGCCTGTCGTTGCCCCGGTAGTCGAAGGCGAGGGCGTAGTCGGTGACGTGGTAGCCCGGATTGCCGAGGTAGGGGAAGAGCCGGTCGCCGATGCCCAGCGGGACGGGCGGCGGCGCGGCGGCGGTCAGGAGCAGCAGCGGCACGGTGGCGGCGAGGGCGGCGCGGCGGAGCCTGCGGCGGTGCTGCGGGGGGCGTGCCCCGGGAGAGTGCGGCATGCGTGTACCGCTATCAGCGCGCCGGCGTCTCCGGGGCGCGGCGCGCGCGGCCCCACCCGTACGGGCGGTGCGCCGGGGGCGCGTACGCCCCCGTCACAGGGGCGCGGCGGCGGGCCGCCCGGCGCGCCCCACGTCGTACACGCCGGGCACCCGGCGCATGGCGCGCATCAGGTCCGGCAGGTGGGAGGCGTCGGGGAGTTGGAGCGTGTAGGTGTGGCGGACGCGCTGCTCGTGGGGTGGTTCGACGGCCGCCGAGATGACGGCGACGCCCTCCGCGGCGATGGCCTCGGTGAGGTCGGCGAGCAGGTGCGGGCGGCTGAACGACTCGGCGCGCAGGGTGACGCGGAAGTCGCCGGGCCCGGAGCCGTCGGGGCGGCGCCAGCGTACGGCGATCCGCCGTCGGCCAGCCGCGGTCATCCGCGCCACCGCCGGGCACTCGGCGCGGTGCACCGTCACGGCGCCGCCGCGTACGGCGAAGCCCGTGACCTCGTCCGGGGGCACGGGGGTGCAGCATCCGGCCAGCCGCGCGCCGGCGTCGGTGAGGCCCGCCTCGGCGCAGCCGAGCACGACCGGCTCCCGGGCCGCGGGGGCCGGGCCGCGGACGCCGGGCCGGGCGGCGGTGGGCAGCGGCAGCGCGGGGCCGACAGGGCCCGCGGGGCCGTGGTCCGCCGCCGGGTCGGGCGCCGGGTGGGTGGCGAACCAGCGGCCGATGGCGATCCGGGCCGCGGGCGTACGGGCGTGCTCGCGCCAGTCGGGGGACGGGCCGGAGGCGGTGTCCGGGGACATCAGCAGCTGGAGGGTGTCGCCGTCGCGCAGGACCGTCCCGAGGGCGACCAGCCGCCCGTTGACCCGGGCGCCGATACAGGTGTGGCCCCCCTGCCCGTACTGCGCGTAGGCGGCGTCGACGCAGCTGGAGCCGGCGGGGAGGCCGATGGTGCCGCCGTCGGCGCGGAAGACGGTGATCTCCCGGTCCTGGGCGAGCTCGTCGCGGAGCGAGGTCCAGAAGGTGTCCGGGTCGGGAGCGGACCGCTGCCACTCCAGGAGGCGGGAGAGCCAGCCGGGGCGGGTGGGGTCGACGCGCTCCCCCTCGGCCGCGTCGGCGTCCTCGGCGGCGGCGTAGGGGTTGCCGAGAGCGATCACACCGGCCTCGGCGACCCGGTGCATCTGGTGGGTGCGGATGAGGACTTCGGCCACCTGGCCGGCCTCGCCGGCGATGGCGGTGTGCAGCGACTGGTACAGGTTGAACTTGGGGACGGCGATGAAGTCCTTGAACTCCGAGATGTACGGGGTGAAGCAGGTGTGCAGCTCGCCCAGGACCGCGTAGCAGTCCGCGTCCTCCCCGACGAGGACGAGCAGCCGCCCCAGGTCTGAGCCCGTCACCTCGCCGCGCTTGAGCCGCACCCGGTGCACGGAGACGAAGTGCCGGGGCCGGACCTGCACTTCGGCGGTGACGCCGGCCTCCCGCAGCACCTCGCGGACCCGTGCCGCCGTGGCCCGCAGCGGATCCGGGCGGCCGGCGTGGGCGAGGACGGCCTCCCGGGTGGCGGCGTACTCCTCCGGGTGGAGGATGGCGAAGACCAGGTCCTCCAGCTCGGCCTTGAGCACCTGCACACCCAGCCGCTCGGCGAGCGGGATCAGCACGTCCCGCGTCACCTTGGCGATCCGGGCCTGTTTCTCCGGGCGCATGACACCGAGGGTGCGCATGTTGTGCAGCCGGTCGGCGAGCTTGATGGACATCACACGGACGTCGTTGCCGGTGGCCACCAGCATCTTGCGGAACGTTTCGGGCTCGGCCGCCGCGCCGTAGTCGACCTTCTCCAGCTTGGTCACCCCGTCGACGAGGAACCGCACCTCCGCGCCGAACAGCTCGCCCACCTGGTCGAGGGTCACCTCGGTGTCCTCGACGGTGTCGTGCAGCAGGGAGGCCGTCAACGTCGTGGTCTCGGCGCCGAGTTCGGCGAGGATCAGGGTGACGGCGAGCGGGTGGGTGATGAACGGGCCGCCGCTCTTGCGCGTCTGCCCCCGGTGCGAGGACTCCGCGAACAGGTAGGCGCGGCGCAGGATGTCCAGATCGGCGCCGGGGTGGTGGGCCCGGTGCGCCTTCGCGACGTGCTCCAGGGCGTCGGGGAGCCGGCCGCGGGCCCCCGAGCCGCCGAGCGCCGCGCGGCCCAGGCGTCTCAGGTCGATCCGGGGGCCGCGTTTGCGGCGGCTGGGGCGTTCGTTCGTGGCCTCTGCGCTCATGGGCACCTCCGGCAGCGTCGACCGGCGGTCGGCTCACGCCGTCCGGGCCGGTGCTTGATGCTACCGAGCCCATCACGCACCGCTCACCCCCTCTCGCGCAGAGTGAACCGGATCACCCATTCGAGGGAGGCGTTCATCCGGAAAACCGATGAAGCGGATACCGTCACCGGGCTCCGGTCCGTCAGGAGGCGGTCAGCCAGGAAGTGTCGAAGTGCCCCTCGGCGACGATCACGGCGGGGCCGGTCATCTCGACGGTGCCGTCCGGGAGCTCGCCGATCACCAGCCGCCCGCCGGGAACGTCCACCGTGTAGGTGACGGGCCGTCCGTCGGCGGCCGGGTCGAAGCCGTCGCGGCGGGCCGTCGCGACCATCACCGCGCAGGCGCCGGTGCCGCAGGAGCGGGTCTCGCCGGAGCCGCGCTCGTGGACGCGCAGGGCGACGTGGCGGGGGCCGCGGTCGACGACGAACTCGACGTTGACCCCGTCCGGGTAGGCGTCCGCCGGGCTCACGGCCGGGGCGTCGAACAGCTTCCCGGCGTGCGCGAGGTCCTCGACGAAGAGGACGGCGTGCGGGTTGCCCATGTTGACGTTGCGCGCGGGCCAGCTGCGGTCGCCGACGGTCACGGTCACCTCGCCGGCGGGCAGGGCCGCCCGGCCCATGGAGACGGTGACGGGGCCCGGCTCGCCGTCGGGGCCGTCCTTGGCGAGGTGCGCGCGGCGCACGCCCGCCCGGGTGGCGATGGCCAGGTCACCGGCCTCGGCGAGCCCGGCCCGCTGGAGGTAGCGGGCGAAGACGCGGACGCCGTTGCCGCACATCTCGGCGACGCTGCCGTCGCTGTTGCGGTAGTCCATGAACCACTCGGCCTCGCCGGCCATGGCCCGCGCCTCGGGGTGCGCGGCGGACCGGACGACCCGCAGCACCCCGTCGGCGCCGATGCCGGCCCGGCGGTCGCACAGCCGCGCGACGGCGGCCGGGGAGAGGTCGATCAGCCCGTCGTGGTCCGGGATGATCACGAAGTCGTTCTCGGTGCCGTGGCCCTTGAGGAAGGCGGTCTGCGCGGTGCTCACGTGTCGATGGTACGGCGGGCGGCGCCCCTGCCGTCCGGCGGTCCCGCGCGGGCGGGCCCGGAGATCCTTCGCGGTCCCTGCCGGGGCCCCGGAGCGCCCCGGCGGCCTTCGCCCGCGACGGGCGCGCGGCGCTCGGACCACCCGCCGGGCACCTCCGGCCGGCGGACGACGGGGTGATCACGGCCGTGTACGACGAGCGCGGCCGACCCGCCCCCCGCGAGGCCCCGGACCCTTCCGGACGGCCCGCGCGACGGCTCGTCAGGCCCGCCCGGCCGTCGGACCCGCCGGGTCCGTCAGCGCAGCCGCGCCACGCGCCAGACGGCCAGCACGGTCACCAGGACGACCAGCACGGCGTACGCGGCCACGTACCGCCAGTCAGGACGGCGCCCGGAGCCGCGCGGCGGTAAACCGGGCCAGGTGTAGCCCACGCGGCGGGCCGCCATCACGCCCCAGCCCGCGGCGCAGCCGCAGATCAGCAGGCCGAGCATGGCGACGACCGGGCCGCCGTCGCCGACCTCGAAGGCGAGCGGGAAGGCGAACATCAGGGAGCCGGTCACGGCGAGGACGACGATCGGCGCCAGCTGCCAGACGCGGAGCCGGCGCGGGGGCCGCAGCTCGCGGAAGGACTCCGCCGCACCGTCGGCGCCCGGCTCGGGAACGGTGCCGTCCGTGGCGTCCGGGCCGTCGGGGGTGAGGCCGCCCGGCCCGTCCTCGAGCGGCTGCTGCGGTCTGTCACGAGGGCCGGCCTCCATCGCCACGCGCCCTCCCAACCGGACTTCACGGCTCGATCGAAGACTGATGATGGCACGGTCGGACAGACCCCGATGACAGGTGGCGCGTCCCGATGCCATCACGTGATCAGGCTGTGACCGCCCGTTCGACCAACGCCAGCGCGAGCTCCGGGAGTTCCGCGCGCCGGTCGGCGGCGCCGCTGAGCCAGTGGACGCGGGAGTCCCGACGGAACCAGGAGTCCTGGCGGCGCGCGAAGCGCTTGGTGGCGCGTACGGTCTCGTCGCGCGCCTCCTGCTCGGTGCACTCGCCGGCGAGGAAGGCGAGCACCTGCTGGTAGCCGAGCGCGCGCGACGCCGTGCGCCCCTCGCGCAGCCCCGCCCGCTCCAGTTCGCGCACCTCGTCGACCAGTCCGGCCTCCCACATGACGTCCACGCGCGTGGTGATCCGCTCGTCGAGCTCGGGCCGCTCGACGTCAACGCCGATCTGCACGGCGTCGTAGACGGCCGTCTCCCCCGGCAGGTTGGCGGTGAACGGTTTCCCCGTGATCTCGATGACCTCCAGCGCCCGGACGATGCGGCGGCCGTTGCCGGGGAGGATGGCGCGGGCCGCGTCCGGATCGGCGGTGGCCAGCCGGGCGTGCAGCGAACCCGGCCCGAGCTCGGCCAGCTCGTCCTCCAGGCGCGCTCGGACGGCCGGGTCGGTGCCGGGGAACTCCAGGGCGTCGATGGCCCCCTTGATGTACAGGCCGGAGCCGCCGACGAGCACGGGGGTGCGGCCCTCGGCCAGCAGCCGGTCGATCTCGGCGCGGGCCAGCCGCTGGTACTCGGCGACGCTCGCCGCCTCGGTGACGTCCCAGATGTCGAGCAGCCGGTGGGGGATCCCCTGCCGCTCCTCGGTCGTCAGCTTGGCGGTGCCGATGTCCATGCCGCGGTAGAGCTGCATGGAGTCGGCGTTGACGACCTCGCCGTCGAGGTGCCGCGCGAGCGCGACGCCGAGGTCGGACTTGCCGGCCGCGGTGGGGCCTACGACGGCGATGACCTGCGGTGCGGGGGCTGCGTTTCTCACCCCACCAGTCTCGCAAACACCGGGCCTCCCCTCGAACGAGCGACGTGACGCGACGCTCCCGCCCTCGTTGCCTGTTGCGAGGTTCCGACCGCCGGTTCACGGGCCGGAGCCCGCGAGCGGCGCAATGGGACGCTCCGGGCGACCCGGGATTTCGCTCACACCAGTAAGGTAATGGAGTAGATATGGGCGTGTTTTCATGGCTTCGCCGCAAGCCGTCGCAGGCGTCAACGGAGGAGGCCGCGACGGACACCCTGACGGCGGAACCGGTCGGCGGCGCCGGGACGGACGAGGCGGCTGACGGGACCGCGACGGCCGCCAAGGCCGCCGAGGCCGGCTCCGCCGAGGAGACCGGGGCGGCCGAAGCTGCCGAGGGGGGCGAGGGCGTCGAGGGCGTCGACATCCCGAAGCAGCAGTCCGCGGACGAGGCGGCGGACAGCGAGGCCGGTGAGGGCGCCCGCCAGTAGTGCGCGGACCGCGCGCGGAACGAAGCGAGGGTAGGTGCCCATGGGCCTGTTCGATGATCTCAAGGCCAAAATCGGTCCGGTGAAGGACAAGGTCGGCGACCTCGTGCAGCAGCACGGGGACAAGATCGAGCAGGGGCTGGACAAGGCCGCGCGGGTGGTCGACTCCAAGACCGACGGCAAGTACAGCGACCAGATCCGGACCGGGGCCGGCAAGGCCAAGGAGGCGCTCGGCCGGCTCGCCGAGGAGCCCGGGTCCGAGGGTCCCAAGCCCGAGGGTCCCAAGGGCGGTGCCGGTTCCCCGGCCTCCTGACCGTCTGACCCGGGTCTCGTCAAATCTCGTCGAATGTCGTCCGGCCTGGGCCTGGGAAGACGCCCTGTAGGGCGATGTACCAGCGATGTACGGCGAACGGCGACGGCCGCGGAGCAGCTCGCTCCGCGGCCGTCGCCGTACGGGCGGGACGCCGTACGGGCCGTCGGTGGGGCGGCGCTCACCCCACCCGGACGCGCCCGGATGCCCTGCCCCAACCGGACGCTCAGAACCGGACGCTCAGGACCAGACCGCGACGTGGTACCCCACGCCGTACGGCGCGTCCTCGTACAGCGGCCGACCGCTCAGGCCGGCGTCCTCCGCCGCGCCCGCGAGCACCTGCCAGGCGGGCCGGCCGACGGCCTGCAACTCGCGGGCCGTGGCGGGGTCGAGGGCGGCGAGGGCGGCGGTGTCGGCGGAGCCCAGGGCCGCCGCCGCGGCCGCGTCGAAGCCCTCCGCCCGTTCGTCGAGGTAGCCGGGCGCCTTGACCGTGCGGCGGGCGCTGCCGTCGCCCATGACCAGCAGTGCGAGGCGGCCTTCCGGAACGGCCAGTTCACGGCCGGCGGCGAGGCAGTCGGCCGTGGCGAGCGACTCGGCCACGCCGAGGCCGGTGACCGGGGCGGCCGACCAGCCGGTGCGCTCCAGCAGCCAGGCGGCGACGGCCAGCGACAGTGGCAGCGGCTGCCCGGCCGTACCGTCGTCGTCCCGGCCCAGCCGGACGTCGAGGGCGACCCCGAAGCCGCGGAACGAACCGCGGGCGCCCGCCGGGTACGTGCCCGCGCCGTCCTCCGGCGCCGTCCCGACCACCACGAGGCGGTCGGGCCGGGCGGCGGCCAGGACGGCGACGGCGTCCAGGCAGGCGGCCCGCAGCGGGTCGAGCTCGGGGGCGGCCCCGGCCGCGACCTCGGGTACGAGCAGCGGCGGGCAGGGGCACACGGCGGCGGCGACGAGCATGCTCGGAACCTTAACGCTCTTCCCGTGCTCAGTCGCAGCCGCAGCCCGCGGCGGCCGGCGCCGGGGAGGGCGCGGGGGCGCCGATCGTCGGGATGCCGAGCAGCACGCCCTTCGGCTTCTCCGCGGCGGCGGCGTTGCGCTTCTCCCAGGCGTCGCCCGCGCGGGTGCGGCGCACGCCCTTGGCCGCGCCCTCGGCCAGCAGGTGGTGCGGGGCGGCGTAGGTGATCTCGACGGTGACCACGTCGCCGGGCCGGACCGGCTCCTCCGGCTTGGTGAAGTGGACGAGCCGGTTGTCGGGCGCCCGGCCGGAGAGCCGCCGCGTGGCGTCGTCCTTGCGGCCCTCGCCCTCCGCGACCAGGATCTCCAGCGTCCGGCCGACCTGCTTCTTGTTCTCCTCCCAGGAGATCTGCTCCTGGAGCTCCACCAGCCGCTCGTAGCGCGCCTGCACGACCTCCTTGGGGATCTGGCCCTCCATGGTCGCGGCCGGGGTGCCGGGGCGCTTGGAGTACTGGAAGGTGAACGCCTGGGCGAAGCGGGCCTCGCGGACCACGTGCATGGTCTGCTCGAAGTCCTCCTCGGTCTCGCCCGGGAAGCCGACGATGATGTCGGTGGAGATCGCGGCGTCCGGCATGGCGGCGCGCACCTTGTCGATGATGCCGAGGAAGCGCTCCTGGCGGTACGAGCGGCGCATCGCCTTCAGCACGGTGTCCGAACCCGACTGGAGCGGCATGTGGAGCTGCGGCATCACGTTGGGCGTCTCGGCCATCGCGGCGATCACGTCGTCGGTGAAGTCGCGCGGGTGCGGCGAGGTGAAGCGGACGCGCTCCAGGCCCTCGATCTTCCCGCAGGCGCGCAGCAGCTTGGAGAACGCCTCGCGGTCGCCGATGTCGGAGCCGTAGGCGTTGACGTTCTGGCCGAGCAGGGTGATCTCGCTGACGCCCTCGGCGACCAGCGCCTCCACCTCGGCCAGGATGTCGCCGGGGCGGCGGTCCTTCTCCTTGCCGCGCAGCGCGGGGACGATGCAGAAGGTGCAGGTGTTGTTGCAGCCGACGGAGATCGAGACCCACGCGGCGTAGGCGCTCTCGCGCCGGGTCGGGAGGGTCGACGGGAACGCCTCCAGCGACTCGGCGATCTCGACCTGCGCTTCCTCCTGGATGCGGGCGCGCTCCAGCAGCACGGGCAGCTTGCCGATGTTGTGCGTGCCGAAGACGACGTCGACCCAGGGCGCCTTCTTGACGATGGTGTCGCGGTCCTTCTGCGCCAGGCAGCCGCCGACGGCGATCTGCATGCCGGGGCGCCGGGTCTTCATCGGGGCCAGCCGGCCGAGGTTGCCGTACAGCTTGTTGTCGGCGTTCTCGCGGACGGCGCAGGTGTTGAAGACGACGACGTCGGCGTCGCCCTCCGCGGTGTTCTCGGGGGCGCGGACGTAGCCCGCGTCCTCCAGCAGGCCGGAGAGCCGCTCGGAGTCATGGACGTTCATCTGGCACCCGTAGGTGCGGATGAGGTAGGTCTTGGTCGAGGGCACGTCGTGGCTCCGGTCGCTGCTGGTCATGCACACAAGGGTAGGCGGTGTCCCGGAGGACCTCTTCCGTGCCGGAACATCCCCCTCCGTTCCGGGTCCGCGGCGGTTCCGTACCGCTGACGGTTCCCTCCCGCGAAGCGGACGGTGCCCTCCCGCGAAGAGCCGGCACCGGCCCCGCACGGGCCTGGCGCCCCCCGGCGCGCGCTGGCAGGATCCGCCCATGGCCCCCGTACCCCGTTGGGCAGGCGCCGCACCGTATGGGCGGGCGCGCTGTCCGCCGCCCTGCTCGCGCTGCTGACCTGGTCACTGGCCGCCCCGCCGGAGGACCCGGTGCCCGGCGGCCGGATCACCGTCGCCACCGGGGTGCCGACCGGCGTCTACGCCAAGTACGGCGCGCTCCTCAAGGAGGATCTGCACCGCGACCTCCCGGCGCTGGACGTCCGCCTGCGGCTCAGCACCGGCTCCGTCGACAATCTGCGCCGGCTCGCCGACGGCGACGCGGACTTCGCGATCGCGACCGCCGACGCCGCCGCGGACTACGTCGACAACAAGCGTCCGGGCAGCGGGCGGCTGCGCGCCTGCGCCCGCCTCTACGACGACTACATGCAGCTGGTGGTGCCCAGGGACGCCCCGGCCCAGTCGATCCGGGACCTCAAGGGGCTCAAGGTCGGCGTGGGGGCCGAGGGCTCCGGGGTGCAGTTGATCACCAAGAGGCTGTTCCAGGCCGCCGGGATGGACTTCACCAGGGACGTCACGCCCGTCCAGGTCGGCATCGACCGCATGCCGGACCTCCTGGAGAAGGGCGACATCGACGCCTTCTTCTGGTCGGGCGGGCTGCCCACCAGCGCCGTCCTGTCGCTCAGCAAGCGGATGCCGGTACGGCTCGTGCAGCTCGGCGACATGATCGGCCCGCTGCGCACCCTGGGCCGCGAGACGCGGTTCTACCGGGCCGCGGTGATGCCGGCGGACGCCTATCCGGCCATGCGGGCCACCGAGGTGGTGAAGACCATCGCGGTCGCGAACCTGCTCATCACCACCGAGGACACCGACGCACGGCTCACCGAGGGCGTGACCCGCACGGTGATAGCGAGCCGGGACCGGATCGGCCAGGTGGTGCACGCGGCGCAGCGGGTGGACCTGCGCACGGCGGTCTTCACCGATCCGCTGCCGCTGCACTCCGGGGCGCGGCGGTACTACGTGTCGTCGAAGCCCTGACGCCCGGCGCCCTCAAGGACGTTCGCGCGGTACGTCGATGACGACCCGCAGCCCGTGCGGATCGTTGCGCCCGTAGCGGATGCCCGCGCCGCCGGCCGTGAGCAGGGTGCGGGCGATGGAGAGGCCGAGGCCGGACCCCGAGACGTTCTGGTGCCGGCCGCTGCGCCAGAAGCGGTCGCCGACGCGGGTGAGTTCCTCGTCCGTCAGGCCGGGCCCCTCGTCGGTGACGGTGACGACGACGCGGTCCCCGGCCGCCTCCAGGGACACCTCGACCCGCGCGCCCTCCGGCGTGAACTTGACGGCGTTGTCCACGACGGCGTCGAGCGCGCTGGACAGCGCGACGGGGTCGGCCCAGCCCGTGGCCGCCGCCGGGCCGGTGTAGGCGAGGGCGACCCCCTCCCGTTCGGCCACCGGCGACCAGGCGCCCACCCGGTCCGCGACGAGCTCCGCGACGTCCGTCAACCGGAGATGACTGGCAGCGTGTTCGGCGAGGGCGAGGTCCAGGAGGTCGTCCAGCACCCGGGCCAGCCGCTTGCCCTCGGTGCGCACGGACGCGATCTCCTCGTGCCCGTCGGGCAGTTCCAGCGCCAGCAGCTCGATCCGCAGCAGCAGTGCCGCGAGCGGGTTGCGCAGCTGGTGCGAGGCGTCGGCGACGAAGGCGCGCTGCTGCTCCAGGGACTCCTCCACGTTGTCGGCCATCTCGTTGAACGAGCGGGCGAGCCGCCGGAGTTCCGGCGGGCCCTGATCGGCCACCACCCGGGAGTTGAGGCGGCCGGTGGCCATGCTGTGCGCGGCGGCGTCCAGGGTGCGGACGGGCCGCAGCACCCAGCCGGTGAGCCGGAACGCGGCGGCGACGGCGAGCAGCATGGCCGCCGACTCCCCCGCCAGGATCAGCAGCCACTTGCGCAGGATCCAGGAGCGCATCGCCCCGGTGGGCGAGTCGGTGACGACGACCGCGACGACGTCGCCGTCGCGGATCACCGGGGAGGCGACGGTGATCCGGCGGTGGTCCCAGGGCCAGACCTGATCGGGGTCGTGGCTGCGCCGTCCGGCCAGCGCCTCCTGGAACGCCCGCCGCCCCTCCGCGTCGGGCGGCCCCTCCCAGCCGCGCGGGGCCGCGGCCATGGCGCTGCCGTTCCGGTTGAAGACGCCGGCGTGTATGTCGTAGAGGTCCTCGTAGCGGTTGAGTTCGGCCTGCAGGGTGATCAGCCGCTCGTCCACGTCGGCGGGCGTCTCGAACGGCCGGGTGGCGACGTACTGGGCGAGCGAGGCGAACCGGGCGGTGTCGTCGATGCGGTCGACCACCAGGCGCTGCTGCTGCACATTGGCGAGGCCGGCGCCGAGCGGGAGGCCGAGGGCGAGCAGCACGCCGGCCATGAGGACGATGAGCAGGGGGAGGAGTCGGGCGCGCACGGGTGTGGCCGGCCGTCACGCCGAGGGGACGACGATTTTGTAGCCGACGCCCCTGACCGTCTCGATCAGGGCGGGCATGCGGAGCTTGCCCCGGAGCGACGCGATGTGCACCTCCAGCGTCCGGCCCGTCCCCTCCCAACTGGTCTGCCACACCTCGCTGATGATCTGCTCCCGGCGGAAGACGACGCCGGGCCGCTGCGCGAGCAGCGCCAGGAGGTCGAACTCCTTGCGGGTGAGCGGGACCGCCAGGCCGTCCACCGAGACGCGCCGCGTGGGGAGTTCGATGGTCAGGCCGCCCAGGCGCAGGGTGTCGTCCGGCTCGGGGCCGGGCCCGGGCCGGGGCCGGGTCCGGGGCCCGGCGGGGTGCGCCGGGCGACGGCGTGGATGCGGGCCAGCAGTTCGCCGGTGTCGTACGGCTTGACGACGTAGTCGTCGGCCCCCAGGTTCAGACCGTGGATCTTGGAGCGGGTGTCGGCCCGCGCGGTCACCATGATGACGG
The DNA here is from genome assembly GCF_050937075.1 of Streptomyces sp. CA-181903. NCBI lineage: Bacteria > Bacillati > Actinomycetota > Actinomycetes > Kitasatosporales > Streptomycetaceae > Streptomyces > Streptomyces sp. CA-181903. The sequence goes on along the minus strand of NZ_JBNJLY010000001.1, from coordinate 5,610,335 downwards.
GGGTGCCGGTGCGCTTGCGAATCCTGCCGCAGACCTCGAAGCCGTCCTGGTCGGGCAGGCCGAGGTCTAGCAGGACGACGCCGAACGGCGCGGCGTCGCCCGGCAGCAGGGCCTGCAGGGCCTCCTCGCCGTTGCGGGCGTGGGTGACGGCGAAGCCGTGCCGGGCCAGTACGGCCGACAGGGCCGCGGCGACGTGGTCGTCGTCCTCCACCAGCAGCAGTCTCACTCGTCCTCGTCGCCCTCCGTCGTGCCGCGCGCCCTTGTGCGGCGACACCGCATCCACTCCGATGGACGCGGCGCGCGTCAAGGGGGTGCGGCCCGGCCGGGGGCTTCCGTTATGCACCCGGTACGCCCCGCGCGCGCTTCGCGCCCCCCTTCACCCTCGGTGTCCGGTCGCGGCCGGATCGTTATGCTCAATTTCAGCTCAGATGTAATGACGCTGGTCGGGGCGGCTCACTACTGTCCTCTCATTCGAGGAGGACGGAGCGAGGAACGCCGATGAGCGAAGCACCGGTGACCAAGGACGCCACGGCCGCCGAGGGCACCGCCCCCGCGGGGGACCCCCTGGTCGTCCTGGACAAGGTCAACAAGCACTTCGGGCAGTTGCACGTCCTTCAGGACATCGACCTCACCATCGCCCGCGGCGAGGTGGTCGTCGTCATCGGCCCGTCGGGTTCCGGGAAGTCGACGCTGTGCCGGACGATCAACCGGCTGGAGACGACGGACTCCGGGTCGATCACCATCGACGGCCGGCCGCTGCCCCAGGAGGGCCGGGAGCTGGCGCGGCTGCGCGCCGACGTCGGCATGGTCTTCCAGTCCTTCAACCTGTTCGCGCACAAGACCGTCCTGGACAATGTGACGCTGGGTCAGGTCAAGGTCCGCAAGAAGGACCGCAAGTCGGCCGAGGCCACCGCGCGCGCCCTCCTCGACCGGGTGGGCGTCGGCGCCCAGGCGGACAAGTACCCGGCCCAGCTCTCCGGCGGCCAGCAGCAGCGCGTGGCCATCGCCCGCGCGCTCGCCATGGACCCCAAGGTGATGCTCTTCGACGAGCCGACCTCCGCCCTGGACCCGGAGATGATCAACGAGGTGCTGGAGGTGATGCAGCAGCTCGCCCGGGACGGGATGACGATGGTCGTCGTCACCCACGAGATGGGCTTCGCCCGCTCCGCCGCCAACCGCGTGGTCTTCATGGCCGACGGCCGCATCGTCGAGGAGGCGCGGCCGGACGCCTTCTTCAGCAACCCGCGCAGCGACCGCGCCAAGGACTTCCTCTCCAAGATCCTCCACCACTGAGCCCTTTCCCCGCCACCCCCACGCCGTCCTCCCGCAGGGCGAACACCCGCCGACACAAAGGATGTTCACGATGAAGCTCCGGAAGACCGCCGCCGTGGCCGCCGTGGTGGTGGCGCTGGCCGCGTCCGCGACCGCCTGCGGCAAGGACCGCGACACCGACGACGGCAAGAAGGCCGACCCCGGAGCCGGCTCCTCGGCCCCGGCGGTCCCGACCTACAAGGTCAACACGGCCGCCGATGTGAAGGGTTCGCCGGTCTTCGAGAAGATCAAGGGCAAGAAGATCACCATCGGCACCAAGGCCGACCAGCCCTTCCTCGGCTTCGAGAACCCCAGCGACAAGACACGTTCCGGTTTCGACGTGGAGATCGCCCGGATGATCGCGGCGGACCTCGGCTTCGACAAGGACCACATCACGTTCAAGACGGTGCCCTCGGAGAGCCGCGAGACCCAGATCGCCAACGGCGGCGTCGACCTGTACGTCGGCACGTACACGATCAACGACGAGCGCAAGAAGCAGATCGACTTCGGCGGCCCGTACTACATCGCCGGCCAGGACCTGCTCGTCAAGAAGGACAGCGACATCAAGGGCCCGGACGACGTCAAGGGCAAGAAGGTCTGCTCGGCCACCGGCTCCACCCCGCTGAAGCGGATCAAGGAGGCCAAGTACGGCGCCAAGGAGGTCAAGGCGCAGCAGGGTTACCAGCTCTGCGTGCAGGAGCTGATCAACGGCACGGTGGACGCGGTCACCACGGACGACGCGATCCTCAAGGGCTACGCCGCGCAGAACAAGGGCGCGCTCAAGGTCGTCGGGAACCCGTTCTCCAAGGAGCCCTACGGCGTCGGCCTCAAGAAGGGCGACAAGGCGCTGCGCGACGCGGTGAACAACGCCCTTGAGGCGCACATGAAGAACGGCGACTGGAAGAAGGCGTACGACGCCACCCTGGGCCAGTCGGGCGCGGCCGCCCAGGAGCCGCCCGCCGTCGACCGGTACTGACGCCACCGATTGCCGCCCGCCGGGCCGCCCCGGCCCCCTGAGCGGGGGCCGGGGCCCCGGGGACGACCGCCACGCGATTCCGGAGAAGTGACTTGAACGTTCTGACGGACCACTTCGCGGAGTTCCGCGAAGGCTTCCTCAACACCGTGGAACTGACGGTGCTGAGCGCACTGCTGGCCCTGGTGCTGGGCACCCTGATCGCCGCGTTCCGGGTCTCTCCGGTGCCCGCGCTGCGCGTCTTCGGCACGACCTGGGTGACGCTGCTGCGCAACACCCCGCTCGTGCTCCTCTTCCTCGCCGTGACCCTCGGCCTGCCGGCGCTGGGCCTCAAGGGCTGGGACTCGTTCTGGCTCGCCGTGCTGGCGCTGGGCTGCTACACCTCGGCGTTCATCTGCGAGGCCATCCGCTCCGGCATCAACACCGTGCCGATGGGACAGGCGGAGGCCGCCCGCTCGATCGGGATGACCTTCAGCCAGACGCTGGGCCAGGTCGTCCTCCCGCAGGCCCTGCGGACCGCGATACCCCCGATCGGCAGCCTGATGATCGCCCTCGCCAAGAACACGGCCATCGCCTCGGGCTTCAACGTGGCCGAACTCGGGGCCCTCCAGAAGCAGCTGAACGCGGACGAGGGGTACAACATCTACGTCATCTTCCTCTGGATCGCCCTCTGCTACCTCATCGTCACCTTCGCCATCAGCGGCCTCTTCCGGCTGCTGGAGAGCCGGATGGCGGTGGCCCGATGAGCACCAACGTCCTCTTCGACGCCCCCGGCCCCAAGGCCCGCGTCCGCAACCGCGTCTACGGCGTCCTCGCGGCCCTCGCGATCCTCGGCCTGATCGCGTTCATCCTGCACCGACTGGACGTCACCGGGCAGTTCCAGCACGGCCTGTGGGACACCTACCAGTACAACGACACGCAGGAACGCATCGTCGAGGGCCTGCTGACCACCCTCAAGACGTTCGCCATCGCCGCGGTCCTCTCGCTCGCCCTCGGCGCGCTGCTCGCCACCGGGCGGCTCTCCGACCACGCGCCGGTGCGCTGGGCGGCCACCGTGCTGGTGGAGTTCTTCCGCGCGATGCCGCTGCTCATCATGATCTTCCTGCTGTACGCGGCGTTCTTCACCACCGAACCCATGTGGGCCCTGGTCATCGGCCTGACCCTGTACAACGGCTCGGTCCAGGCGGAGATCTTCCGCTCCGGCATCAAGGCCCTCCCCAAGGGCCAGAGCGAGGCCGCCTACGCCATCGGGCTGCGCAAGACCCAGGTGATGACGGGCATCCTCGTCCCGCAGGCCGTCCGCTCGATGCTGCCGTCGATCATCAGCCAGCTGGTGGTGACGCTCAAGGACACCTCACTCGGCTTCATCATCCTCTACGAGGAACTGCTCTTCGTGGGCAAGTCGTTCGCACAGCAGCAGGTGCCGGTGGGCGGGGTCTACCCGTTCATCCCCATGGTCATCGTCTTCGGTTCGATCTACATCCTGCTCTGCCTCGCCCTGTCCGGCATCGCCAACTGGATCGAACGGCGCACGAAGCGCTCCCGCAAGGGCGCCCCTCCCGCTCCCCCGTGACCGCGGACCTCGGGAGCGCCGCCGGGGCAGGTCCGGCCGCCTGAGCGGGTGGTGCCCCGGTGGCGCACGACGGCTCCCGGTCCCACCGCGGACCGGGGGGCGTACGCCACCGGCGCGCCGCCGGGGGACCACTGATCACTTGACGCAAGCACCGGCAATGGGTTGCATACGTTCTGTGATCGCGCTCCGTCTCCTCACCACCCTCGCGCCGTGGACCCGGTGACCGTCGTCGGGGCCGGCCCCGTCGGCCTCGCGCTCGCCCTGGCCCTCTCCCGTCACGAGGTGCCCGTCGTCGTCCTGGACGAGAGACCGGCCGGCGACGCGGACCTCGGCGAGCGGCGGCTCGCCCGGACGGCCGTGCTGCGGCCGGACACCGCCGCGATGCTGGAGCGCCTCGGCTGCACCACGGCGGAGGGCGCCCGGTGGACGGGCTGGCGCACCCTGCGCCGGCGTTCGACGGTCGCCCGGGTGGCCTTCACCGGGCCCGACGCGGGCAAGGAAGTCCCGGCGGAGGACGGGGTGTTCGCCCCCGACGACGAGCGCGCGCCCGACGGGGAGGTACCCGACGGCGGCCCCGGCGAGCCGCCGCCCCTCCACCTGCCGCAGCACGCGCTGGTCCGCGAACTGCGGGCGGCGCTGGCCGCACACGAGACCGTACGGATCGTCCCGGACAGCCGGGTGACGGCGCTCCGGCAGGACGGTGCCGGGGTCACCGTGGAGACCCAGCGCGGGGTGGCGTGGCGGGCGAGCCACCTGGTCGGCTGCGACGGCGCGCGGTCCACCGTGCGCAAGCTGCTGGACGCGCGCTTCCCCGGGCGCACCAACGTCGAGCGGTACGCCGTCGCCGCGCTGCGCACCGAGCTGCCGTGGCCCGGCGAGGCCGTACTGCAGCGGTCGCCGCTGCGCGGCGTCGAAGTGACGGCCCGTCCACTGCCCGACGGGGTGTGGCGGCTCGACTGGCTGCTGCCGCCGGACGGCGGACTGGTCACGCCCGAAACCCTGTTGGGCCACATTCACGACTCGCTGGGGGCGTGGTGCGGGGACGTGCCCCCCTACGAGCTCCTGGACACCGGCGTGCACGCCGTGCACCACCGACTCGCGCGCCGCTGGCGCGTCGGGCGCGCCTTCCTCGCCGGGGACGCCGCCCATCTGCTGGGCACCTTCGGCACCCAGGGGCTGGACGAGGGCCTGCGGGACGCCGGGAACCTCGCCTGGAAGCTGGCCCTGGCCTGGCACCACGGCGCCTCGGAGGCGCTCCTCGACAGCTACGAGGAGGAGCGCAGGGAGGCGGTCGGCTGTCTGCTGCGGTCCGCCGACCGGGCGCTGCCCGCGGTCCGGGGCACCGGCGGCTGGCGCGCGGTCCGGCGGAGCGTCGTGCCGGGCTCGGTGCGCGCCTCCGACGCGATCCTGACGGAGGGGCATCTCGGGCGGGGGGAGCTGGCCGGTCCGGTGCTGTACGGCCGTACGCCCCTGGCGCCCCCCGCGCCGCCCGCCGGCTCGGTGCCCGTCGGCACCCCGGTGGGGGCCCCGGTGGAGGACGTGCCGGTGACCGCGCCGGACGGGTCGTCGGTCCGGCTGCACGACCGGCTCGACGGCGATCTGCTGGTGGTGCTGATCGCCCCGGGGACGGGGGTCTGGGAGCGCCGGCACTGGCTCGGCGCGGGGCTGATGCCCGGGCTGGCCGCCGCCGTGGAGGGGCTGCCGATGCGGGCCGAACTGCTCGTCGCGGAGGAGTATCCGGGGGCCGCGGCGCACACGGTGCTGGTGGTGCGGCCGGACGGGTACCTGGTGGCCGCGCTCTCCGGGGTGCGGGCCGCCGAGCTCTCCGCATGCGCGGACGCCACCCGCGGCGGCGCCCCGGAACCGGCCCCGGCGACGGGGACGGACCTCGTCAAGGAGCCGGCCGGCGGCGCTCCGGGGACTTCGGGAAGCGAGGGGGAGGGCGCCGTGGAGGCGGCCACCCGTGAGGCTTCGGCCAAGCGTTGACCGGGGTGGACGGTCGGTGGTTCACTCCGGGGCATGACTGACGGAGGCGCGCGTTTCTGGCGGAGGGTCCATGTCGACCTGCTCCGCTACGCGGGCTGTGTCTGTCGTCCGTCCCGCTGATCCGCTGCCATCGCGCGCCGCCGACCGACGGCCCGGGTGCCCGTTCCGTGCGTACCCCGGGCCGCGGCGCGCTCCTCCGCGATCTTCCAGGACGGTTCCGTTGTCTGTTTCCGCCTCAACCTCCCCTGCCGCCCAGGCCGGTGGGCCCTCCGCCGCCGAACTCCTCGACTTCGTCCGTGAGGTGGCCGCCGACGCGGCCCTCGTCTCCTCACTCCCCCTCGATCCCGCCGGCCGCACCTGGATCCGGCTGGACGGGCCGGGCGGCTGCGAGGCGTGGCTCATCGGCTGGCCGCCCGGCGCCGGCACCGGCTGGCACGACCACGGCGGCTCGCACGGCGCCTTCGTCACCGCCCGGGGTGTCCTGACCGAGCAGTCGCTCGCCGCCCGGCTGCCCACCGAGGGGTGGAAGACGCTGGAACTGGCGGACGGCGTCGACCGCGAACGCCGGCTCGCCGACCGGGACGGCCGGGCGTTCGGCCCGCACCACGTCCACCAGGTCTTCAACGCGGAGGCCGGGCACGCGGTGTCCGCGCACGCCTACCACCCGCCGCTGCCGATGATGCGGCGCTACAGCAGGACCGGGCCGGTGCTGCGGCTCGAACAGGTCGAGTGGCCGGAGGAGTGGGCATGAGGGTCGAGGAACTGCTCGCCGCCGCCCGCGCGGAACTGGACCGGCTGTCCCCGGCCGAGGCCGCCGACGTCCAGGCACGCGGCGGACTGCTGGTCGACATCCGCTACGCCGCCCTCCGGGAACGCGACGGTACGATCCCCGGCGCCCTGATCGTGGAACGCAACGAACTGGAGTGGCGCCTCGACCCGGCCTGCGAGCACCGGGCGCCGGAGGCCACCGGCCACGACCTGCCGGTGGTGGTCGTCTGCGACGAGGGGTACGCCTCGTCGCTGGCCGCCGTCTCCCTGCGGCGGCTGGGCCTGCGCCGCGCCACCGACCTGGCCGGCGGCTTCCGGGCATGGCGGGCGGCGGGCCTGCCGGTGGCACGCTGACCCCACGGCTCCGGGCGTACGGGCGCGTGCGGGCCACTCCTCCGGCGGCGCGCCCGCGCGATACGGGGTCCATGGGCCGAACGGGCCGGGGAGCGGGAGGTACGGGGCACGTCCGCGCCGACCACTCCCCCGGCGGCCCGGCGGCGCGCCCGCGCGGTACGAGGTCAAAGGTCCGAGGCCCGAGATTCGAGTTCCGAGGTCGCGAACAGGCCGGGGAGCGAACGGTCCGGAGAGCCGGGGGTACGGGCGCCACCGCCGCTCCGCTCCCTACTCCCCCGGCGGCAGGTACGCGTCCAGCGTCTCGGGGTCGTCGCCCTCCTCCTCCAGCGCCCGTCGCACGACCTGGAAGGCGAGGCCCTCCGGATAGCCCTTGCGGGCGAGCATGCCGACGAGCCGCCGCAGCCGCTTCTCCCGGTCCAGGCCGCGGGTCGTGCGCAGTTTGCGCTCGACCAGATCGCGGGCGGTCCGCTCCTCCTGGTCCGCGTCGAGCCGGCCGACGGCCTCGTCGACCAGCGCCGCGTCGACGCCCTTGGTGCGCAGCTCGCGGGCCAGGGCCCGGCGGGCCAGGCCCCGGCCGCGGTGCCGGGAGTCCACCCAGGCGCCGGCGAACGCGGCGTCGTCGATCAGCCCGACCTCCTCGAAGCGGGACAGCACCTCCTCCGCCACCTCGTCGGGAATCCCGCGTTTGGCCAGCGCCTCGGCGAGCTGCTTCCGGGTGCGCGCGCTCCCGGTGAGCAGGCGCAGGCAGATCGCCCGCGCCTGCTCCTCCGGCGGCGGTGGTGCCCCGTCCCCGGCCCTCGACGGGGACGCGGCACCACCGCCCGTACGGTCGCCGCGGTCCCCGCGGCCGGCACGGTGCTCAACGGCCTGCTCAGACCAGTCGCTTCGCCGTGTCATGGGCGGCTAGCCCTTGGCCGCGGCCTTGGCCTTCCCCGTGGCCTTGGCGGCCGGGGCGGGCACGGCCTTGGCGGGCTCGGCCGCGGCACCCGCCGCGTCCGCGCCCGGCTCGCCGCCCTGGGCCTCGGGCTTCACGCCCACGCCCAGCTTCTCCTTGATCTTCTTCTCGATCTCGTTGGCGAGGTCGGGGTTGTCCTTGAGGAAGTTGCGGGCGTTCTCCTTGCCCTGGCCGAGCTGGTCGCCCTCGTACGTGTACCAGGCGCCGGCCTTGCGCACGAAGCCGTGCTCGACGCCCATGTCGATGAGGCCGCCCTCGCGGCTGATGCCCTGGCCGTAGAGGATGTCGAACTCGGCCTGCTTGAAGGGCGGCGCGACCTTGTTCTTGACGACCTTGCAGCGGGTGCGGTTGCCGACCGCCTCCGTGCCGTCCTTCAGGGTCTCGATGCGACGGATGTCGATCCGCACCGAGGCGTAGAACTTGAGCGCCCGGCCACCGGTCGTGGTCTCCGGGGAGCCGAACATCACGCCGATCTTCTCGCGGAGCTGGTTGATGAAGATCGCGGTGGTCTTGGACTGGTTCAGCGCGCTGGTGATCTTTCGGAGGGCCTGGCTCATCAGCCGGGCCTGGAGGCCCACGTGCGAGTCGCCCATCTCGCCCTCGATCTCCGCGCGCGGCACCAGGGCGGCCACGGAGTCGATGACGATCAGGTCGAGCGCGCCGGAGCGGACCAGCATGTCGACGATCTCCAGCGCCTGCTCGCCGTTGTCAGGCTGGGACAGGATCAGGTTGTCGATGTCGACGCCGAGCTTCTTGGCGTACTCCGGGTCGAGCGCGTGCTCCGCGTCGACGAAGGCCACCGTGCCGCCGGCCCGCTGCGCGTTGGCGACCGCGTGCAGGGTGAGGGTCGTCTTGCCGGAGGACTCCGGACCGTAGACCTCCACCACGCGGCCGCGCGGCAGCCCGCCGACGCCGAGCGCGACGTCGAGAGCGGTCGACCCGGTGGAGATGACCTCGATGGGCTCGTTGGGACGCTCACCGAGGCGCATCACGGCGCCCTTGCCGAATTGCCGTTCGATTTGCGCGAGTGCGGCGTCGAGCGCCTTCTCGCGGTCCGTGCCTGCCATGGGTTCCACCCGGTTCGTTTGAGTCGATCGCTTCACGTCCACGACGCTAGCGCCTGCCACTGACAACGGGCCCGGGCACCGCGCTGACCTGGAAAAACGCCTTCTCCCCACAGGCCCGGTCCACCCATGAGAATGGATGTTCGATTTTTGTGTCAAACGCGCCACGCGGGTCGGAGGGAACGGAAGTCCCGTGCGTGGACGGGGCCGGGCGAGGGCGCCCGAGAAGGCGGCGACGGTCAGCGCCGGTCGGCGGGGATCTCCATCGCCCGGCACACCGCGCGCCACACGTCCTTGGCGTCCCAGCCCGCGTCGAGCGCCTCGCGCACCGTCCTGCCGCCCAGCTCGGACATCACGTGATCGCGTGCGAAGGAGTCGGCGTACGCCGCCCCGAAGTGGTCGGCCATTCGCCGCCAGAAGTCCGTCAACCGCATGTACGCAGGGTAAGGCGTCACCCGACGGAGCCCAGCACGCCGGCCGGACCGAGGCCGCCCCGCGCGTCCGCCCCGCCGGGTGCCGACGCCCGGCCCCGCCGCATCAGGACCACCTGCTGGACGGCCAGCGTCAGCCCGAAGCCGAGCAGGAAGGAACCGCCGTTGAACGGCTCGTCGAACAGCGCGTACTCCACGCCCGTCAGCGCGAACCGCGCGCCGATGGTCAGCAGCCACAGCCGGAGCGTCACGGAGTCGCCCCGGCGCCACACCACCCCGTCGCGGTCCCGCCACAGCGGCATGGTCCGGCCCCGCAGCCACCCGAACACCGCGGAGACGACGAGCCCCACCGCAAGGAACGCCAGGCCGGCCGCGGTCGTCCGCGCGGGCCCCGGGGGCAGCAGGCCGCGGGCCGTCAGCAGGGCGACCCAGACGAACATCACCGCCCGCACCCGCCGGGCCCGGAACTGCAGGAACAGCACCAGCCCGGTGATCCCCAGGATGACGACGGCGTTCCCGGCCCCGATCGCGGAGGCCGCGCGTCCGTCCGCGGCGGCGCTCGCCAGCACCGACACCACGGCTCGTCCCTCGTCCACGACCGCCCCTTCCGCCCCCGAGGGTTCCCGATCCTAGAACCCCCCGGAACAGTCCACCCGGGCGCCCTCCGGCCCCCGCCCGTCAACCGCGCGCCTCCCGTCCGCCGCCCCTGCGGGTGCAGCCGGGCACGAGCCGCTGACCGGCGGCGTTCCGGGCCCTACGGTCTGTTCCATGGCACCGTCCGGAGCATCCCCCGCAGCCCGCGCCGAAGACTTCGTCTGGCTGACCGCCCGCGTCCTCGAACAGCGCCGATTCGCCTTCCACTTCCGCGACGGCAGCCCCGACGCCGTCGAGGCGGCGCTCACGGCCTACCGGGGCGACGATGGCGGCTACGGGCACGCCCTGGACCCCGATCTCCGCGGTCCGGTGAGCCAGCCGCACCACACCGCGCACGCCCTGCGCGTCCTGGACGAGATCGGCCGCTGCGGGGACCGCCGGGCCGAGGCCGTCTGCCGGTTCCTGACCGCGATCTCCACCCCCGACGGCGCCCTGCCCGCCCTGCACCCCGCGTCCGCCGGCTGGCCGGCCGCCCCCTGGCACCCGGCCGCGGGCGCCCGGGCCGGCACCGGCTCCCTGCTGACCACCGGGCCGGTGGTGGGCCTGCTGCACCGCAACGCCGTGTGGCACGCCTGGCTGTTCCGCGCCACGGACTTCTGCTGGGCCGCGATCGACGCGCTGTCCGCCGGGGCCCGCCCGCACCCCTACGAGATCGAGGCGGCCGTGGCCTTCCTCGACGGCGTCCCCGACCGCAAGCGGGCCGAGGCCGCCGCGGACCGGCTCGGCCGGGTGGTCCGGGAACAGCGGCTGGCCGTGCTGGACCCGGACCGGTCCGGCGCCGGACCGGGCGAGGGCAGCCCGCAGACCCGGCCCCCGGCGCACTTCCCGCACGACTACGCGCGAAGCCCCGACTCCCGGGCCCGCCCCTGGTTCACCGACGCCGAGCTCGAACGGTCGCTGGACCACCTCGCCGCCGCCCAGCAGGAGGACGGCGGCTGGCCGCTGCGGCGGCGCGCCTGGGCGCCCGGCACCGCCCTCGAAGGCCGCCCGATGGCCACCATCGACGCACTCCTGACCCTGCGCGCCCACGGCCGCGGCGCCTCTCTCCCCTCCCCCCGGATCTGCGCCGATCAGCTCTGACATGGCCTGACCTGCGCTTCAGGGGCATTGTCAGTGCCCCGGTGCACGATGGGGGGCATGACGGAAGAACCGGCCGACTCGACGGAACCGGCGGCGGCCCCGGCGGGGGACGCGGCCCTCGACGGCTTCTCCCCCGCGACCCGCTCCTGGTTCACGGGCGCCTTCCACGCGCCCACGGCCGCCCAGACCGGCGCCTGGCGGGCCCTCTCCGCGGGCTCGGACGTGCTGGTCGTCGCCCCCACGGGCTCGGGCAAGACGCTCGCCGCCTTCCTCGCCTCGCTGGATCGGCTGGCGAGCACCCCGCCGCCCGCCGAGCGCGCCAAGCGCTGCCGCGTCCTGTACGTCTCACCGCTCAAGGCCCTGGCGGTCGACGTCGAGCGCAACCTGCGCAGCCCGCTCACCGGCATCCGGCAGGAGGCCGTCCGGCTCGGGCTGCCCGAGCCGGAGATCCGGGTCGGCATCCGTTCCGGCGACACCCCCGCCGCCGAGCGCCGCGCGCTGGTCACCCGGCCTCCGGACATCCTGATCACCACCCCCGAGTCGCTGTTCCTGATGCTCACCTCCGCCGCGCGGGAGGCGCTCTCCGGGGTGGAGACGGTCATCCTCGACGAGGTGCACGCCGTCGCCGGTACGAAGCGGGGCGCGCATCTCGCCCTGTCCCTGGAGCGGCTGGACACCCTGCTGCCGCGCCCGGCCCGGCGCATCGGCCTGTCGGCCACCGTCCGCCCGGTGGAGGAGGTGGCCCGCTACCTGTCCCCGCAGCGCAGGGTGGAGATCGTCCAGCCGCCGTCGGGCAAGGAGTTCGACCTCTCCGTGGTCGTCCCGGTGGAGGATCTCGGCGAGCTGGGCGCCTCGCCCGTCCAGGAGGGGGACGAGCGGGAGAAGCCCTCGATCTGGCCGCACGTCGAGGAGCGCATCGCCGACCTCGTCCAGGCGCACCGCTCCACCATCGTCTTCGCCAACTCCCGCCGCCTGGCCGAGCGGCTGTGCAACCGGCTCAACGAGATCGCCCACGAGCGCGCCACCGGCGAGCCGCTGCCCGAACACCACGCCCCCGCCCAGCTGATGGCCCAGTCCGGCGCCGCCCACGGCGCCCCGCCGGTCCTCGCCCGCGCGCACCACGGCTCGGTCTCCAAGGAGCAGCGCGCCCTCGTCGAGGAGGACCTCAAGGCGGGCCGGCTGCCCGCCGTCGTCGCCACCTCCAGCCTGGAACTGGGTATCGACATGGGCGCCGTCGACCTCGTCGTCCAGGTCGAGTCGCCGCCGTCGGTCGCCTCCGGCCTCCAGCGCGTCGGCCGCGCCGGGCATCAGGTCGGCGCGGTCTCCACCGGTGTGGTCTTCCCCAAGTACCGGGGCGACCTGGTGCAGGCGGCCGTGGTGACGGAGCGGATGCGCCAGGGGGCCATCGAGTCGCTGCGCGTCCCCGCCAACCCGCTGGACGTGCTGGCGCAGCAGATCGTCGCCATGACGGCCATGGACACCTGGGACGTCGACGAACTGCTCGCCTTGGTGCGGCGCGCCGCCCCGTTCGCCGCGCTGCCGGAGTCCGCCTACACCGGGGTGCTCGACATGCTCGCCGGGCGCTACCCCTCCGACGCCTTCGCCGAGCTGCGGCCCCGCCTGGTCTGGGACCGCGTCGCCGGTACGGTCACCGGCCGCCCGGGTGCCCAGCGGCTGGCCGTCACCTCCGGGGGCACCATCCCCGACCGCGGCCTGTTCGGCGTCTTCCTCGCCGGCACGGATCCCAAGAAGGGCGGCGGCCCATCGGATACGGCAGCGCGCAGCACTTCCACTCGGGGTGGTGGCGGGCGACGGGTGGGCGAGCTGGACGAGGAGATGGTGTACGAGTCGCGGGTGGGCGACGTGTTCACCCTCGGCACGACCTCCTGGCGCATCGAGGACATCACCCGCGACCGCGTCCTCGTCACCCCCGCCCCCGGCGTCCCCGGCCGGCTGCCCTTCTGGAAGGGCGACCAGCTGGGCCGCCCGCTGGAACTGGGCCGGGAACTGGGCGCGTTCCTCCGCGAGATCGGCGGCGCCCGCCCGGAGGACGCCCGCGCCCGGCTCACGGCCGCCGGCCTCGACACCTGGGCGGCCGACAACGTCCTCGCCTACCTCGACGAACAGCGCCGCGCCTGCGGCCACGTGCCCGACGACCGGACGATCGTCGTCGAGCGGTTCCGCGACGAGCTGGGCGACTGGCGGGTCGTCGTCCACTCCCCGTTCGGCGCCCAGGTGCACGCCCCCTGGGCGCTGGCCCTCGGCGCCCGCCTCGCCGAGCGGTACGGCATGGACGCCCAGGTCATGCACGCCGACGACGGCATCGTGCTGCGCCTGCCCGACGCCGACCTGCTGGGCCTCGACCTGCTCGACACCGACCCGGCCCGGCCCGGCACCGAGTACGACGCCGAGCAGTCGCCCGTCGGTGCAGCCGACGTCGTCTTCGACCGCGGCGAGATCGGCGGCGTCGTCACCGAACAGGTGGGCGGCTCCGCGCTGTTCGCCGCGCGGTTCCGGGAATGCGCCGCCCGCGCGCTCCTGCTGCCGCGCCGCAACCCCGGCAAGCGCACCCCGCTGTGGCAGCAGCGCCAGCGGGCCGCCCAGCTGATGGAGGTGGCGAGCGAGTTCGGATCGTTCCCCATCGTCCTGGAGGCCGTCCGCGAGTGCCTCCAGGACGTCTTCGACGTCCCCGGACTCACCGAGCTCATGGGCGACATCGAGGCCCGCCGCGTCCGCCTCGTCGAGATCACCACGCCCGAGCCGTCTCCGTTCGCCCGCTCGCTGCTGTTCGGCTACGTCGCCCAGTTCCTCTACGAGGGCGATTCCCCGCTCGCCGAGCGCCGCGCCGCCGCCCTCTCCCTCGACTCGCGGCTGCTCGCCGAACTGCTGGGCCAGGCCGAGCTCCGCGAGCTGCTGGACGCCGACGTCCTCGCCGAGCTGGAGGCCGAACTCCAGTGGCGCACCGAGGACCGCCGGGTCAAGGACGCCGAAGGCGTGGCCGACCTGCTGCGGATCCTCGGCCCCCTGACCGGCGACGAGCTGGCCGCCCGCGGCGCCGACCCGGCGTGGGCGGAGGAGCTGTCCGGCGCCCGCCGCGCCCTGCGGGTACGGATCGCCGGCCGGGACCACTGGGCGGCGATCGAGGACGCCGGCCGGCTCCGCGACGCCCTGGGCACAGCGCTCCCGGTGGGCGTCCCGGAGGCGTTCACCGAGCCCGTGAAGGACCCGCTGGGCGACCTCCTCGCCCGCTACGCCCGCACGCACGGCCCGTTCACCTCCGCCGAGGCCGCCGCCCGCTTCGGCCTGGGGCCCGCGGTCACCGACGGCGCCCTGCAGCGCCTGGCGGCCGGGGGCCGGGTCGTCCAGGGCGAGTTCCACCCCGCGGGCACCGGCCAGGAGTGGTGCGACGCCACGGTCCTGCGCCGGCTGCGCCGCCGCTCGCTCGCGGCGCTCCGGCAGGAGCTGGAGCCCGTACCGCCCACGGCGCTCGCCGCCTTCCTCCCCCAGTGGCAGCACATCGGCGGCCACGAGCTGCGCGGCGTCGACGGACTCCTGCGCGCCGTCGAGCAGTTGCAGGGCGCGCCCGTCCCCGCGTCCGCCCTGGAGAAGCTCGTCCTGCCCGCGCGGGTGTCCGACTACTCACCGGCGCTGCTGGACGAACTCACCGCCGCCGGTGAGGTGGTCTGGGCCGGCGCCGGCGCGCTCCCCGGCAAGGACGGCTGGGTCTCCCTGCTGCCGGCCGACACGGCACCGCTGCTGCTGCCCGACCCGCACCCGCTGGAGCTGACGCCGCTGCACCGGGCGGTACTGGACGCGCTCTCCGGCGGCTATGGCCTGTTCTTCCGCCAGATCGCCGACCGCGTCCGCGCGGTGCACCAGGAGTCCGACGGAACGCCGCCGAACGACGCCGGATTGGCCGACGCCCTCTGGGACCTGGCCTGGTCGGGCCGGCTCACCAACGACACCCTCGCGCCGCTGCGCGCGCTCCTCGGCTCCGGCCGGACGGCCGGCTCCACCGCGCACCGCGCCAAACGGGCGGTCCCGCGCGGGCGTTACGGCGCGCTCGCCGCCCGTACCGCCCTGGCCGCCACCGGCCGCCCCACCGCCTCGCGCGGCGGCCCCCCGACCGTCGCCGGCCGCTGGTCGCTGCTCCCGGAGCCCGAGGGCGACACCACCCACCGCGCCCACGCCCTGGCCCGCACCCTCCTCGACCGGCACGGCGTCGTCACCCGCGGTGCCGTCGCCGCCGAGGGCGTGGCGGGCGGCTTCTCCGCCGCCTACCGGGTGCTCTCCGCCTTCGAGGACAGCGGCCAGGCCCGCCGCGGTTATGTCGTCGAGGGCCTGGGCGCCGCCCAGTTCGCCATGGAGGGCGCGATCGACCGGCTGCGCGCCGTCGCCACCGCCCGCGAGCGCGCCGAGGGCGGCGCGGCGGGTCCCGCCCCGGCCGCGCCCGGCCGTCCGGCCCGCCGCCGCGCGGTGGTCCTGGCCGCCGCCGACCCCGCCAACGCGTACGGCGCCGCACTCCCCTGGCCCGACCCACCGTCCGGCGCCACCCACAAACCGGGCCGCAAGGCGGGCTCGCTCGTCGTCCTCCTCGACGGCGCGCTCGCCCTGTATATGGAACGCGGCGGGAAGACGCTCCTCGCCTGGCCCGGCACGGCGGGCGGGGACGGCGCGGAGCCGGCGGACGCCGACGACCCCGGCCTGCGCGAGGCCGCCGAGTCCCTGGCCGGCGCGGCCCGCGCGGGGGCCCTCGGCACGGTCACCGTGGAACGGATCAACGGATCCCCGGCCCTGGGCTCCCCGCTGGGCTCGCTGCTGGAGTCGGCGGGCTTCCACGCGACACCGAAGGGGATGCGGCTACGAGCACCCTGAGCACCGCGGCACCGGCCCACGCGGGCCGGTGCCGGCCGGACCGCATGCCTGTCCGGCCGAGGCAATGCGAGCCCCGGACGCCCCAACCACCGCACCCAGCCCGGCCGGTCGGACGGCCCCACCGGATCCGCCGAGCCCGCCGGAGCGGACCGCACGCCCACCGCGTCCGAAGAAGTGCGGCTCCGGGCAGCCCCAGACAACCCGACAGACCCAGTCGCCCCCAACGGGTCGGCCAAGCCGGCGCGCACGCTCCTCGTACCCCCTCCCCCAACCACAGTCCTTCACCCATACGGGTGACCCGGGTCCGTACCGACCGCCCCACTACCCCCCTTCATCGCTACCGCCCTTCGTCCCCCGTCCCCGCTTCTCCCCCTCCTCCCTGCGGGTGCGCGTCCCGCCCCGTCGCCCCCGTGTCCACGGCACGCAGTGCACGGGCAGCAGGCTCAGCCCCCACCCCCGGTCACCACCAGCCCCTCCACGGAGCCCGCCCGCTCCGGTTCGTCGACCAGTCGGCAGACCGCCCACCACCACACCCCGCCCATCGCCAAGGGCAGCAGCCGGAGGAGCGGACGCCGCCGCCGTATCTCGCGTATCCCGCGCCAGAGCATGCCGCCTCCTTCGGCGGGACGCCGGAACCCGCGTCCCCGCGGCGGGGCGCCCATCGGGCGCCGCCCGTCAGCCGGCCGTCTCCCCGTCCTCGCCGCGCAGCCGCGCCAGCTCCCCTTCGAGCTCCGCGATCCTGCGGTCGCGCCGGTGCAGTTCGACGATCACCCGCTGCTCGCCCTCGCGCGCACCCTCCTGGTAGACGCTGCGCACGAACGCGCCGGCGGCACGCTGATCGAGCTCCGACACCACCATGAGCTCGTTCGTGAACCGAATCACCGGGTGCTCGTCCATGCCCCCAGGAGACCCCGCCGCGCCGCGCTCCGCCACCCGAGCGGCCCGCCCAGGCACCCGCCCGCGTCCTCGGCCCCGCCGAACCGCCGCACGCCGGCCCCTTCAGGACGAAGGCGAGGCGGGCGAAGGCGAAGGCGCGGGCGCCGCACACCCCCTGCGCCGGCGCACGGCCTCCAGCCAGCGCGCCCGCAACTGCTCGTACTGCCGCCGCTCGGCCGGGGTCAGGGGCCGGCCGTCGCGGTCGGTCAGGAACGCGCGGATGGCGCGGTTGATCTCCTCGGCGGGACAGGGCCCGTCCGCGGGGTCGGCAGACATGCGTCTCACATTAGGGCCTCGCATTCCCGCCACCACCGCCTCACCCGGATTCGCCCCCGGCCCGCCGGGCCCCGCGCAGGACACGCCATACCGCCTCACCTCACACGCCACACCTCACACGACCGCACCGCCTCGCCTCACACGACGATCCCCTGCCGGCACCCAGTGACGCAGGCGCCGGCGAACCGCTGGAACGCGACCCCGGTCTCCGGCCCGACGACCCCACTCATCACCCCGCCCATCGCCCCACCCATCGTCCCGCTGACCGCCCCGCCGCAGCCCCGCCCCGCACCCCGCATCCGCCGCCGCAGCGCCCTCCCCGTGCCACTCCCGACGACGCCGTCGACCGCGCCGGTACGGCCCCAGTCGTGCCGCAGTGCCCTCCGGTGCACCCGCCAACTCCTCGTCCCCGACTGCCCGTCGAGGACATCGGCGCACCCCGGTACTTCCGCAGCCGACACCACACGTTCCACACCTGCGCGGCACTCACTCGCGACGACGGCACCCTCCGCACCATGGTCCACGGCCTGACCGCGCGTGACCGCCGTCGTGCGGCGAAACCCTCCGAAGGAGTGCATGTCGTCCCAGAGGGACACACGCGCACACCGACCATCCCCATCCCCTGGGAATGACCGTGAACAGCCCCGAAGCAGGCCGGAGGGCCCCCGACCGGCATCCGGTCGGAAGGCCCTCACCCGCACCGCCCCGCGTCCGCGGGCGGTCAACACCGCGCCCCCGCTCAGGCGTTCTCCGCCTGGAACATCCAATGGTGCTTCTCCAGATCGGCCGTGAGCCCGATGAGGATGTCCTGGGTCACCGGGTCCGGCTCGTCGGTGTCGCGGATGCGCTCGCGCATCCGGGTGATCACCGCGCCCAGCGCCTCGACCATGATGCGCACCGCCTCGACGTCCTTGTTCCAGCCGCCGCCCACGGTGTCGATGGCGCTGGTCTTGGCCACCGTCTCGGCGCGGCCGTCCGGGGCGATCCCCAGGGCGGAGGCGCGCTCGGCGACGGTGTCGGCGTGCTGCCGGGCCGTGGTCACGACCTCGTCCAGCTGAAGGTGCACCGAGCGGAAGCGCGGGCCCACGATAGTCCAATGGACTTGCTTGGCCACGAGCGAGAGGTCCACCAGATCGACGAGGGCCCCCTGAAGGGCGTCACCGACGGTCTTGCGGTCCTGCTCGGACAGAGGGCTCTTGACGACAGACATGCGCTGCTCCTTCACCGTCGACGTCGTTTCGCTTTCCTCCGTTGCACCTACCATCCCACAGCCACTCGAAACGGGCCGGAAATGCGGAGTGATACGCCACATCGGGAAATGCCCGGCATCGGCCACGAAACGGTAAACGCACCGGTCCCCGCAGACCACGGGGGTCTGCGGGGACCGGGGAGTCGAAAACGGACGGGACAGCCGGCCGGGAGGGCCCGCCCCGCCGCCCCGCGCTACGCCGCGACCACGTCGACGGCCTCGGCGGGCGCCTTGATGGTGACGCGCTCGCCGGGTACGCCGGTCACGGACGTCACGGACACCGGGTTGAACATCGGCCGCATCGGCGCGGGTACCGGCTCGCTCGCCGCCGCCGACTGCGCCAGCTCGGCGAGCGACAGCTCGTCGCTCACCTCACGCATGACCTCGGACATCCTGACGTCCAGAGCGTCGCAGATTGCGGAGAGAAGCTCGGAGGACGCCTCTTTCTGCCCCCGCTCGACCTCGGAGAGATAGCCGAGCGAAACCCGGGCGGAAGAGGAGACCTCGCGCAGAGTGCGGCCCTGGCGTTGGCGCTGCCGACGCAGCACGTCACCGAGCAGGCGACGGAGCAGAATCATCGGTGGCTCCCTCCTTGGACCGCGAATCCGGATCCTTCACGCCCCACCGTACCGCCTCGGGGTGCGGCCGTGCGGGGAGCTATGTCGTGTTCACTCAGGGCTGCAAACATCCATTCCCCCCTTGTGTTCCGTATCCTTTGCCCCCGCGTTCCCCGTCAATTCGTCGAGCAGCAGGCCGAGAACGGCGCGCACGCTTTCTGTCCGGATCGCTTCCCTGCCGCCATCCAGCGCGAGCTCGCGCACCGCGCACGTCCCGTCCGGGCCGGCCGCGGCGACGAAGACCGTGCCCACGGGCTTGCCGTCCTGCGGGTCGGGTCCGGCGACGCCGGTCGTCGCGAGACCCCAGTCCGCGGCCAGCAGCGCGCGGACGCCCCGGGCCATTCCCCGGGCGACCTCGGCGTCGACCGCTCCGCGCGTGGCCAGCAGCCCGCCGTCGACGCCCAGCACCTCGCGCTTGACGTCGGTGGCGTACGCGGTGACCCCGCCGCGGACCGCGCGGGAGGCGCCCGGGACGGCGGTCAGCGCGGCGGCCACCAGTCCGCCGGTGAGCGATTCGGCCACCGCCACCGTCCGGTCCCGGGAGACCAGCGCGGCCAGAGCCCGCTCCGCTTCCCGCGGGACCCCGGCGCTCACCGCCCGGACCCCGCGGCCCCGGCGTCGCGGCGCAGCACGATCGCCTGCCGTACGTAGTCCAGCCCGGTGAGGACCGTCAAGACGACGGCCACCGCCATCACCCAGAAGCGGAGGGTGGCCAGCGGTCCCTCCAGGGCGAGGATGTACATCCCCGTGGCCACGCCCTGGGCGAGCGTCTTCATCTTGCCGCCGCGGCTGGCCGGGATCACACCGTGCTTGATCACCCAGAAGCGCATCAGCGTGATGCCGATCTCGCGGGCGAGGATCACACCGGTGACCCACCAGGGCAGGTCGTGCAGGACGGAGAGGCAGAGCAGCGCCGCGCCCATGATCGCCTTGTCGGCGATCGGGTCGGCGATCTTGCCGAAGTCGGTGACCAGGTTGTACGTCCGGGCCAGGTGCCCGTCGAACAGGTCGGTGATCATGGCGATGGCGAACGCGGCCCAGGCGAACGAGCGCCAGGCCGGGTCGTACCCGCCGTTGTGGAGCATCAGCAGCACGAAACCGGGCACCAGGAACAGGCGCCCCATGGTCAGGATGTTGGCGATGTTCCACAGCCTGACCCGCCGCACGCCCGGCGCCGGGGCGGGACGGCCCGCGGCCGATGCCGGGACTCCGCTCATCTGCCCGCCTCCTCGGTACGTCCGCCGTATCGGACCGGCTCGGCGACGAGGTCGACCCCCTCGCTCGCCACGACCGTGGCCACGACCATACGTCCGAGCACCGGCGGGCTGTCCAGGCCCTCGGTGAGCAGCCTGACCTGGCCGTCGGTCTCCGGCGCCTGGTGCGCGGCCCGGCCGATCACGCCGTCCTCGTCGTCGACGCGGTCGACCAGTACTTCGATTGTCTCTCCGATCCGCTCCTCGGCGCGCTGCGCGGTCAGCTCCTCGGCCAGCCGCGAGACGCGCGCCAGCCGCTCGGCGACGACCTCGGGGTCGTTCTTCCCCTCGTACCCGGCGGCCTCGGTGCCGTCCTCGTCGGAGTAGCCGAAGACGCCGATGGCGTCCAGCCGGGCCGCGGTGAGGAACTTCTCCAGCTCGGCGACGTCCTCCTCGGTCTCGCCGGGGAAGCCGACGATGAAGTTGGACCGGGCGCCGGCCTGCGGAGCCTTGGAGCGGATGGTGTCCAGCAGCTCCAGGAAGCGCTCGGTGTCGCCGAAGCGCCGCATCGCCCGGAGCACGCCGGGGGCGGAGTGCTGGAAGGACAGGTCGAAGTAGGGGACGACCTTCTCGGTGGAGGTCAGGACGTCGATCAGGCCCGGCCGCATCTCGGCGGGCTGCAGGTAGCTGACGCGCACCCGCTCCAGGCCGTCCACCGCCGCGATCTCCGGCAGCAGCGTCTCCAGCAGCCGGATGTCGCCCAGGTCCTTGCCGTACGAGGTGTTGTTCTCGGAGACCAGCATGACCTCCTTCACGCCCTGCTCGGCGAGCCAGCGGGCCTCGCCCAGCACGTCCGAGGGACGGCGGGAGACGAAGGAGCCGCGGAAGGAGGGGATGGCGCAGAAGGAGCAGCGGCGGTCGCAGCCGGAGGCCAGCTTGACGGAGGCCACCGGGCTGGTGCCGAGTCTGCGGCGCAGCGGCGCACGGGGTCCGGAGGCCGGGGCGACGCCCTCGGGCAGGTCCTCGGGGGCCGGCGCGGGCGCCTCCTGCGCGTGGCCGGGGAGCGCGACGGCGGCGTCCTGCCGCGCGGCGGGGCTGATCGGCAGCAGCTTGCGGCGGTCGCGGGGGGTGTGGGAGGCGTGGACGCCGCCCGAGAGGATGGTCTGGAGCCGGTCGGAGATGTCGGCGTAGTCGTCGAAGCCGAGCACGCCGTCGGCCTCGGGCAGGGCCTCGGCGAGCTCCTTGCCGTACCGCTCGGCCATGCAGCCGACGGCGACCACGGCCTGGGTGCGGCCGCCGCGCCCCTCGGAGGACGCGGTCTTGAGGTCATTGGCTTCGAGAAGGGCGTCGACGGAGTCCTTCTTGGCGGCTTCGACGAAGCCGCAGGTGTTGACGACGGCCACGTCGGCGTCGGCGGCGTCCTCGACGAGGTCCCAGCCGTCCGCCGCCAGACGGCCTGCCAGCTCCTCCGAGTCCACCTCGTTACGGGCGCAGCCAAGTGTGACAAGAGCGACGGTACGGCGTTCGGGCATAGGGCTCAGCCTACTTTGTCCGGGCGCCGCTTCCGCTGCCGAGTGGCCGCCCGGTGCGGAGAGCCTGGTCACCCGCCGGCTCTCCGCACCGGGACGGGCCCGGCGGCCCGGTCAGCCGGCCGCCGGGTCGCCCTTGGTGTAGCTCAGCCGCTGCACCTGGCCGTCGTCCCCGACGTTCTTGATCTCCTTGCCGTTGACGAACAGCTGCACCGCCCCGGCGTTGCCGAGCACCAGGTCGATGCGGTTGCTGTCGGTGAAGGTCTTGGAGGCCCCGCGCTGGAGGACGCCTTCCTCCAGCAGCTTGCCGTTGTGGTCCTTCGCCGACATCCAGGTCTGGTCGCGTTCGGCGGTGAGCTTGACGGTGACCTTGTTCGCGGGGGCGCCGGCGATGGCGCTGTCGGACGGCTCCGGCTTGGCGTCGGCCGGCCGGTTCGGCGGCGCCTTCGCGGGGGCCTTGGACGGCTTGGCCGTCGCCTGTCCGGCCTCGACCGCGTCGTCCCGGCCGCCGGCGCCCCCGTTGAAGAGGGTGAAGCCGACGAAGCCGACGACGGCGACGATCGCCGCGACCATGGCGGCGGTCCAGTTGGGCCGCCGCGGCTCGGGCCTGATCCGTTCCGCCTCGAAGACCGGGGCCGCCCGGCTCGGCCGGGGGCGCCCGCCGTGCTCGGCGTCGTACTGCTCGACGAGGTGGGCGGGATCGAGGCCGGCGGCGCGCGCCAGCGTGCGGATATGTCCTCGGGCGTAGACGTGCCCGCCGCAGCGGGAGAAGTCGTCCTGTTCGATCGCGTGCACGATCGGGATGCGCACGCGGGTCGTCGTGCTGATCTGGTCGACGGTCAGCCCGGCCTGGATCCGGGCCTGCTGGAGAGCGCGGCCGACGGACGGCCGGTCGTCTTCCGGGGGTGAGTTGCCGATGGACACGTGGGCGCCTTTCGAGCGTGCAGCCACCTGCTGGAAGTTCAGTCTAGGGGGGACGCAAAAGGGTCCGGCAAGCGGGAAGCCGGTCTTTGTAGGCCATCAGAAGACCCGGGTATCAGGCGGCTCTGCCGTACCGGCCGTGGCACATCGTCCCTCCTTCCCGCAGGCGCCGCGCGGGCCCCGGGGAACGCCGGGCACGCCCCGGGGAGAGGGGCCGGTCCGGGGCGGCGCGCCCGCCCCGGGCGTCCGTCAGCCCGCGGTCTCCCCGCGGATCAGTGCGAGGACTCCGTCCAGCTCGTCCGGCTTGACGAGCACGTCCCGGGCCTTCGACCCCTCGCTCGGGCCCACGATGTTGCGCGACTCCATCAGGTCCATGAGTCTGCCCGCCTTGGCGAATCCCACACGCAGTTTCCGCTGCAGCATGGAGGTGGAGCCGAACTGGGTGGAGACCACCAGCTCGGCCGCCTGGCACAGCAGGTCGAGGTCGTCGCCGATGTCCTCGTCGATCTCCTTCTTCCGGGCGGAGCCGACCGTCACGTCGTCCCGGAAGACCGGGGCCATCTGGTCCTTGCAGTGCTTGACGACGGCGGCGACCTCGGCCTCGCTGACGAAGGCGCCCTGGAGGCGGACCGGCTTGTTGGCGCCCATCGGCAGGAAGAGGCCGTCACCCTTGCCGATCAGCTTCTCGGCGCCGGGCTGGTCGAGGATGACGCGGCTGTCGGCGAGCGACGAGGTGGCGAAGGCGAGGCGGGAGGGGACGTTGGCCTTGATGAGGCCGGTGACGACGTCCACGGACGGCCGCTGGGTGGCCAGCACCAGGTGGATGCCGGCGGCCCGCGCGAGCTGGGTGATCCGGACGATGGAGTCCTCGACGTCGCGCGGCGCCACCATCATCAGGTCGGCGAGCTCGTCCACGATGACCAGCAGGTACGGGTACGGCGACAGCTCCCGTCCGCTGCCCTCCGGCGGGGTCAGCCTGCCCTCGCGCACCGCGGCGTTGAAGTCGTCGATGTGCCGGAAGCCGTAGGCGGCCAGGTCGTCGTAGCGCAGGTCCATCTCGCGGACGACCCACTGCAGGGCCTCGGCCGCCCGCTTGGGGTTGGTGATGATCGGCGTGATGAGGTGCGGGATGCCCTCGTAGGCGGTCAGTTCGACGCGCTTGGGGTCGACCAGCACCATCCGGACCTCTTCCGGGGTGGCCCGGGCCATCAGCGAGGTGATGAGGCAGTTGATGCAGGACGACTTGCCGGAGCCGGTGGCACCGGCGACCAGGACGTGCGGCATCTTCGTCAGATTGGCCATCACATAGCCGCCCTCGACGTCCTTGCCGAGCGCCACGAGCATCGGGTGGTCGTCGCCGGCCGCCTCCGCGAGCCGCAGCACGTCGCCCAGGTTGACCATCTCGCGGTCAGTGTTGGGGATCTCGATGCCGACGGCGGACTTGCCGGGGATGGGGCTGATGATCCGGACGTCCGGGCTGGCCACGGCGTAGGCGATGTTCTTGGTGAGGGCGGTGATGCGCTCGACCTTGACCGCGGGGCCGAGCTCGACCTCGTACCGGGTGACCGTCGGGCCGCGGGTGAAGCCGGTGACGGCCGCGTCGACCTTGAACTCCGCGAAGACCGTGGTCAGGGCGGCCACTATGGCGTCGTTGGCGGCGCTGCGCGCCTTGCCCGGCCCGCCGCGCTCCAGCAGGTCGAGGGAGGGCAGGGCGTAGGTGATGTCCCCGGCGAGCTGGAGCTGCTCCGCGCGCGGGGGGAGGCCGGCGGGCGGCTCGGGGGCGGGCTTGGTGAGGTCGGGGACGGCCACGGTGGGCGCGGTGTCGCTCCGGCCGGAGGGCACGGGGAGCGTCCGCTCGGCGTCCTGCCGGATGCCGCTGCTGAGCCCGGCGACGAGCGGTGAGGGCTGGACGCCGTGCAGCACCGCGCCGTCCAGGTCCACGGCGGCGGCCGCCGCGAGGTCCACGGCGTCCGGGCCGGACTTCCTGGCGGGCGTCTTCCGGGCGCGCTTGCGCCCCTCCAACGCGGCCTCCTCGGCGGCCTCGACGCCGTCCGCCTCCGCGGCGGACCGGCTCGCGGCGGCGCGGCGGGGGCGCTTGGGCGGCGCCTCACGCCACTCGGCGTCGTACTCGTCCTCCGCGGGAACCGCGTACTCGCCGGGCAGCGGCTCGATCACCCCGAGCCGTATGCCGAGCTGCCGCAGCCGCCGGGGGATGGCGTTGACGGGCGTGGCGGTGACGACCAGCAGGCCGAAAACGGTGAGCAGCACCAGCAGCGGTACGGCGAGGACGTCACCGACGGTGAAGACCAGGGGCTTGGAGGCGGCCCAGCCGATGAGCCCGCCGGCGTCCTGCAGGGCCTGCGACCCCTCGCCGCGGCCGGGCGTCCCGCAGGCCACGTGGACCTGGCCGAGCACACCGAGGACCAGCGCCGACAGACCGATGACGATCCGTCCGTTGGCCTCGGGCCGCTCGGGGTGGCGGAACAGCCGGATCGCCACGATGCCCAGGAGTATCGGCACGACCAGGTCGAGCCGTCCGAACGCGCCGGTGACCAGCATCCGCACCAGCTCGCCCACCGGCCCCTCCAGCCCCGACCAGGTGCCCGCGGCGACGATCAGGGCCAGGCCGAGGAGGAGCAGCGCGGCGCCGTCCTTGCGGTGCGCGGGGTCGAGGCTGCGGGCGCCGCGCCCGACGCCCCGGAAGAGGGCGCCGACGCCGTGCGCCAGGCCGCGGCCGGCACGGCCGGCCATGGACGGGCGGGGCGGCGCCGCCTTCCTGGCGGGCGCCTTGCGCGCCGGCCGGGCCGCGGGCCGCTTCTGGACGGGCTTCGCCGCGCTCTTCTTGGCGGACGGCTTGGCGGCTCCCCCGGCGCGTCCGGTGCGCTGCCTGGTGCCCGCCGTGCTCTGGGAACCCTTGCCGGACGTACGTGAGGCCATGGTGCCGAGGTTACCGTCGCCGGGCGGACGGGACACGTGGGCCCGGCCGTTCGTCCGTTCGTGTCACGGCCGCGCACGGACACGGCTGACATGCCGTCAGGCGACTTCCGGCCACCGGCCGTCAGCTCTGCGAGGCCACCGGCGGCACGTTACTGCCCGTGCCGGGCTCCAGGGCGTCCAGGGCCCGCCGCAGGCCGTTGAGCTTGCGCTCCAGGTGGGCGGCGGTGGCGACCGCCGCGGCGTCGGCCGTCTCGTCCAGCTGTTTGGAGAGCGCCTCGGCCTGCTCCTCGACGGCGGCGAGCCGCGCGGAGAGCTCGGCGAGCAGTCCGGCGGTCTCCGGGGGTTCGCCGACGGCGGGGCGGGCGGCGCCCTGGCCGTTCTCCATCTGGAGGCGCAGCAGGGCGGCCTGCTCCCGGAGCTGGCAGTTCTTCATGTACAGCTCGACGAAGACCGAGACCTTCGCGCGCAGCACCCAGGGGTCGAACGGCTTGGAGATGTAGTCCACCGCACCGGCCGCGTAGCCGCGGAAGGTGTGGTGCGGGCCGTGGTTGATGGCCGTGAGGAAGATGATCGGGATGTCCCGCGTCCGCTCCCGGCGCTTGATGTGCGCCGCGGTCTCGAAGCCGTCCATGCCCGGCATCTGGACGTCCAGCAGGATCACCGCGAAGTCGTCCGTCAGCAGCGCCTTGAGCGCCTCCTCCCCTGACGATGCCCGCACCAGTGTCTGATCGAGCGCCGAGAGGATGGCCTCCAGCGCCAGCAGATTTTCCGGCCGGTCATCGACCAGGAGGATCTTGGCCTTCTGCACCATGGCCCGTCCTCCTCGCCCCGGAAGTGCACCGGGCGCCGCCCCAGGGGACGACTCCCTTGCGCCGCCCGTCCTTGTGCCGGTCATGGTAGCCGCACCCCGCCTGTCACCACACCCTGTCACCGCGATGTCACTGTGCACGTAGCGGAAACGCGGCACGGGACGTGAAAGTTCCCGGAATGCCGCGGTCCCACACCTCGTCGGCCACTCCCGGTCAGCAAAGCAGGAAGCTTCGATCCGGAGATCGTCACTCTGCGCTCATCCACTGCTTCATCACCGTCAGCAGTTGATCAGTATCGACCGGCTTGGTGACATAGTCGGAAGCCCCGGCATCGATGCTCTTCTCCCGGTCGCCCTTCATCGCCTTCGCGGTCAGCGCGATGATCGGCAGCTCGGCGAACTGCGGCATCTTGCGGATCGCCGCCGTGGTCGCGTAACCGTCCATCTCCGGCATCATGATGTCCATCAGCACCACCACCACGTCGTCGTGCTGCTCCAGCACCTCGATGCCCTCACGCCCGTTCTCCGCGTAGAGCACCGTCAGCCCGTGCTGCTCCAGCACGCTGGTGAGGGCGAAGACGTTGCGGATGTCGTCGTCGACGATCAGCACCTTCTCACCGTGGAACGAGCCGGTGAACCCGGGGGTCTCCGCCGTACGGCCGTCCTCGGCCCACTCGTCGTGCGGCGCGGCCGGCGCCGGCTGCTGCGGCACGCCCCCGCCGCCCGTCGGACCCGTCCCGGAAGACGCCGCCGCCCCGGCACCCTGGACGGCCGCCGCCTGCGCGGCCCGCCGGCGGCGCAGGAACAGCCCGGCCGCACCGCGCGCCGGCGGCTCGCCGCCGTGCCGCTCCGCGGCCGGCCCGCCGCCCGGCGGCAGGGCCCGCTGCTCGGCGCTCTCCCCGCCTGGCAGCTGCGGGAAGCCCTCGTCCGCCGGTTCGGCCGCGTCGAGCGGGAGGTAGAGGGTGAACGTGGACCCCCGGCCCGGCTCGCTCGCCGCGTGGATCTCGCCGCCCAGCAGCCGGGCGATCTCCCGGCTGATCGACAGGCCGAGCCCGGTGCCGCCGTACTTGCGGCTGGTCGTGCCGTCGGCCTGCTTGAACGCCTCGAAGATCACGCGCATCTTGCTCGCGGCGATGCCGATGCCGGTGTCCGTCACCGAGAAGGCGATCAACTCGCCGTCCGGGTCGCGCAGCGCCCCCGCCTCCAGCAACTGCTCGCGGATCGAGTCCGGGACGTCCGCGCCGGCCGGCCTGATGACCAGTTCGACAGCGCCGGTGTCGGTGAACTTGACCGCGTTCGACAGCAGGTTGCGCAGCACCTGGAGGAGGCGCTGCTCGTCCGTGTGCAGGGTGGCCGGCAGCTCCGGCGAGACCCGGACCGAGAAGTCGAGACCCTTCTCCGCGGTCAGCGGCCGGAAGGTGGCCTCCACATAGTCGACGAGCTGCACCAGGGCGATCCGCGTCGGGCTGACGTCCATCTTGCCCGCCTCGACCTTCGACAGGTCGAGGATGTCGTTGATCAACTGGAGGAGGTCGGAGCCGGCCCCGTGGATGGTGTGGGCGAACTCCACCTGCTTCGGCGAGAGGTTGCCCTCCGCGTTGTCCGCCAGCAACTTGGCCAGGATCAGCAGCGAGTTGAGCGGGGTGCGCAGCTCGTGCGACATGTTGGCCAGGAACTCGGACTTGTAGCGCATGGAGACGGCGAGCTGCTCGGCCCGCTCCTCCAGCACCTGCCGAGCCTCCTCGATCTCCGTGTTCTTGACCTCGATGTCCCGGTTCTGCCGGGCCAGCCGGTCGGACTTCTCCTCCAGCTCGGCGTTGGAGATCTCCAGCGCCTTCTGCCGGTTCTCCAGCTCCGCCGACCGCTCACGCAGCTGCTCGGTGAGCTCCTGCGACTGCCTGAGCAGCATCTCCGTCTTGGTGTTGACGCTGATGGTGTTGACGCTGGTGCCGATCATCTCGGCGATCTGGCTGAGGAAGTCCCGCTGGATCTGCGTGAACCGCTTGAACGAGGCCAGCTCGATGACACCGAGCACCTGCCCCTCGAACAGCACCGGCAGCACGATCACATGGGCGGGCGGCGCCTCCCCCAGCCCGGACGCGATCTTCAGATAGCCGGAGGGCACGTTCTCCACCAGGATCGTGCGCTTCTCCTTGGCCGCGGTGCCGATCAGGGACTGGCCGGGCCGGAAGGAGGTCGGCATCGAGCCCATCGAGTAGCCGTACGCGCCGAGCATCCGCAGCTCGTACGCGTCCTCGCCGCTCTCCCCCTCGGCCGCCGGCATCGCCAGGAAGAAGGCGCCGTGCTGGGCGTCCACGACGGGCGTCAGCTCGCTCATGATGAGCTGCGCGACGTCCTCCAGGTCCCGGCGGCCCTGCATCAGGCCGGAGATCCGGGCCAGGTTGCCCTTCAGCCAGTCCTGCTCCTTGTTGGCCAGGGTGGTCGAGCGCAGATTGACGATCATCGTGTTGATGTTGTCCTGGAGCTCCAGGATCTCGCCGGCCGCGTCCACGTTGATCCGCATGTCGAGGTCGCCGCGGGTCACCGCCGTCGCCACCTTGGCGATCGCGCGGACCTGCCGGGTCAGGTTCCCGGCCATCTCGTTGACGGACTCGGTGAGGTCGCGCCAGGTGCCGTCCACGTCGCGGACCCGTGCCTGCCCGCCGAGCTGCCCCTCCGTGCCCACCTCCCGGGCCACCCGCGTGACCTGGTCGGCGAACGAGGACAGCTGGTCGACCATCGTGTTGATGGTCGTCTTCAGCTGGAGGATCTCCCCCCGGGCGTCGATGTCGATCTTCTTGGTGAGGTCGCCCTGGGCGATGGCCGTGGTGACCATCGCGATGTTGCGGACCTGGCCGGTGAGGTTGGAGGCCATCGAGTTCACCGACTCGGTGAGGTCCTTCCAGGTGCCGCTGACGCCCGGCACCCGCGCCTGGCCGCCGAGCCGGCCCTCCGTGCCGACCTCCCGCGCCACCCGCGTCACCTCGTCGGCGAACGACGACAGCGTGGTCACCATGGTGTTGACGGTGTCGGCGAGCTGCGCCACCTCGCCGCGCGCCTCCACGGTGATCTTCTTGGTGAGGTCACCGTTGGCGACCGCGCCGGCCACCTGGGAGATGTTGCGCACCTGACTGGTCAGGTTGTTGGCCATCAGGTTGACGTTGTCGGTGAGGTCCTTCCAGATGCCGGTCACGTCACGGACCCGCGCCTGGCCGCCCAGCTGCCCCTCGGTGCCGACCTCGCGAGCCACCCGCGTCACCTGCTCGGCGAAGTCCGACAGCTGGTCGACCATGGTGTTCACCGTGGTGACCAGCTCCAGGATCTCGCCCTTGGCGTCGACCGTGATCTTCTTCGAGAGGTCGCCCATGGCCACCGCCGTCGTCACCTCGGCGATGTTCCGCACCTGGGACGTCAGGTTGTTGGCCATGAAGTTGACGGACTGGGTGAGGTCCTTCCAGGTACCCGAGACGCCCTTCACCTCGGCCTGGCCGCCCAGGATGCCCTCGGTGCCGACCTCCCGGGCCACCCGGGTCACCTGCTCGGCGAACGAGGAGAGCTGGTCCACCATCGTGTTGAGGGTGTTCTTGAGCTCCAGGATCTCGCCGCGCGCGTCCACGTCGATCTTCTGCGACAGGTCGCCGCGCGCCACCGCCGTCGCGACCTGGGCGATGTTGCGCACCTGCGCGGTCAGGTTGCCGGCCATGCCGTTGACGGAGTCGGTGAGGTCCCGCCAGACGCCCGCGACGCCCGGCACCTGCGCCTGGCCCCCGAGCCGGCCCTCCGTACCGACCTCCCGGGCCACCCGCGTGACCTGGTCGGCGAAGGCCGAGAGCTGATCGACCATGGTGTTGATGGTGTTCTTGAGCTCCAGGATCTCGCCGCGCGCGTCGACGTCGATCTTCTGGGAGAGGTCACCGCGCGCCACGGCCGTGGTCACCTGGGCGATCTGCCGCACCTGGGAGGTGAGATTGCCCGCCATGAAGTTGACGGAGTCGGTCAGCTCCTTCCAGGTGCCGCTGACCCCGTCCACCCGCGCCTGCCCGCCGAGGCGTCCCTCGGTGCCCACGTCCCGCGCCATCCGGGTCACCTGGTCCGCGAACGACGACAGCTGGTCCACCATCGTGTTGACGGTGTTCTTCAACTGCAGCATCTCGCCGGACACTTCGACGGTGACCTTCTGCCCGAGGTCGCCGTTGGCGACGGCCGTGGTCACCTGCGCGATGTTGCGCACCTGCCCGGTCAGGTTGCGGAACGCCGTGTTGACGGAGTCGGTGAGGTCTTTCCACGTCCCGGCCGCGCCCGGCACCTGCGCCTGGCCGCCGAGCTCGCCCTCGACGCCGATCTCCCGCGCCACGCGCGTCACTTCGCCACTGAAGGACTGGAGCTGATCGACCATGGTGTTGACGGTGTTCTTGAGCTCCAGCATCTCGCCCGAGACGTCGACCGTGACCTTCTGGCCCAGATCGCCGTTGGCGACCGCCGTCGTCACCTGCGCGATGTCACGCACCTGCCCGGTGAGATTCCGGAACGCCGTGTTGACGGAGTCGGTGAGGTCCTTCCACGTCCCCGCCGCGCCCGGCACCTGCGCCTGGCCGCCCAGCAGGCCCTCGGCGCCGATCTCACTGGCCACGCGCGTCACCTCGTCGGCGAACGTGCGCAGCGTCTCCGTCATCTGGTTGATGGTCTCGGCGAGCTGCGCGATCTCGCCGCGCGCGCTCACCGTCACCTTCTGCGACAGGTCGCCGTTGGCGACCGCGGTGGTGACCTGGGCGATCCCGCGCACCTGGGCGGTGAGGTTCCCGGCCATCAGGTTGACGGAGTCGGTGAGGTCCTTCCAGACGCCCGCGACGCCGGGCACCTGGGCCTGTCCGCCGAGCTCGCCCTCGGTGCCCACCTCCCGGGCCACCCGCGTGACCTCGGAGGCGAAGGACGACAGCTGGTCCACCATCGTGTTGACGGTGTTCTTCAGCTCCAGCATCTCCCCGGCCACGTGCACCGTGACCTTTCGGGAGAGATCACCCTTGGCGACCGCCGTCGTCACCAGCGCGATGTCACGCACCTGAGCGGTGAGCCGCGACGCCATGGTGTTGACGGAGTCCGTGAGGTCCTTCCACGAACCCGACATCCCGCGCACCCGCGCCTGGCCTCCCAGCTTGCCCTCGGTGCCGACCTCGCTGGCCACCCGCGTCACCTCGTCGGTGAACGCGGAGAGCTGGTCCACCAGCCCGTTGACGGTCCGCCCCACCTTGAGGAACTCGCCGCGCAGCGGGTGCGCGGAGCCGTCCGCGGCGTGCGACCGCAGGTCCATCCGCTGGTCCAGGTCGCCCTCGGCCACCGCCGACAGCACCCGGCCGACCTCGGACACCGGCCGCACCAGATCGTCGACCAGGGCGTTGGAGGCGTCGATGGCCGCGGCCCAGGCCCCCTCGCAGGAGCCGACCTCCAGCCGCTCGGTGAGTTTGCCCTCCCGCCCGACGACCCGCCGCACCCGTGCCAGCTCTCCGGTGAGCTGGAGGTTCCGGTCCGCGACCTCGTTGAAGACGGCCGCGATCTCGGACATCATCCCGTCACCGGAGATCGTCAGACGGCGCCGGAAGTTTCCGTCCCGCATCGCCTCCAACGCCCCCAGCAGGCGGTGCAGCGCCGCGCTGTCCACCTCCGTCGTTCCCTGGGGCCGGGAACGTCCGCCCTTCGCGCGCGCGCTTGTGCCTCGCGTCGCTCCGCCAGACTCCACCGTGGCCCTCCCGCAGGGTCGCTGATCCTCGTAGGGGTTTTCGCTTCCAGCTTTCCCAGTGTTTCACTCAAGCGCACCGGAGCGGCTGCCCGTCAGAGCGTAACCAGGTGACGGGACAGCTCGTTAAAGATGAACAGGAAAACCTGACCCACGCTTGCCGGAGCCTCGACGGAACCGCACATACCGACGGCACTTTCCTCTTCCCCATACGCCCCCTACCCAGAAGCCGTCCCCGCAGACCACACCGCCCCCGACCGCTTCCGCACCCCCGCCATTCCAAGGGGAAAGCGCGTACGGTTCCGCTCCTTCCGGGCCCCTTCCACACCTCCGCATTCCCCACGGGATTCCCCCCTCCCGTTCCCCGTCCTTCCCCCATCGTTCCCCATCCCCTCTGCCGACGGTTTAGCCTGGCGGACGAATCGTCGTCATGGGAATCGGGCACAGGACTCGGGGGAGCGATGAGAGGCCAATGGGGAGTGCTGTGATCACCGCGCGGGCAGCCGCCACCTTCGAGCCGGTCGGGCGTTCGGTCGCCGCTGCCCGGGCCTTCGTCCGGGACACCCTCCAGGGATGGGGGTTCCCCGACGTCATCGACGACGCCGTGGTGCTCACCAGCGAACTGGTCACCAACGCCGTCGTCCACGCCGGCACCTCCGCGGACGTCCTCTGCGTCAGGACGGACGCGGGCATCCGCATCGAGGTCAGCGACCGCTACCCCGAACGTGAGCTTCCGCTCCAGACGCCCACGCGCCAGTTCGGCGGCGTGGACCGCGAGGGCGGCCGCGGGCTGATGCTCTGCACCGCCCTCGCCGCCTGCTGGGGCGTCGAATACGGCGCCACCCGGAAGAAGGTCTGGTTCCGCCTCGACCTCGACGACCGCCCCGCCGGCACCCGGTCGGCCGGCCCCGCCCTGCCCGTCGAGGCCCTCCCCGTCGCCGACCCCGGGTCCGCGTCGCGGTCGTCCAGATCGACGGCACCGGCGGCATCAACGCCTGGAACGACGACGCCGCGCACCTCTTCGGCTACACCGCCGACCAGGTGACCGGCAAGCCCCTCGCCGACCTCGCCGCCTGGCCGCACACCCCCGGCACCTCCACCGGCATCGCCGAGGCCCTCCGCCTCTCCCGCTGGGAGGGCTCGTACGGGATAAGGGGCGCCGACGGCCGCGTCATCCCCGTCTACGCCTCCCACCTGCGCGTCCGCGACAACGAGGGCGCGCCTTCGACGGTCTGCCTGCTGGTCCGCGACGAGGAGCGGGCCGTGCTCGCCAGCCCGCCGCGCTCCTCCGGCTCCGACGCCTCGACGGACCGCGGCACCGCCGCCGACCCCTTCGAGGTCTTCATCGGCTCCCCCGCCCCCGACGACCTCGACGGCCTGCTCCAGCGCACCGTCGAACGCGCCCGCGACATGCTCGACGGCGACGCCGCCTACCTCCTCCTCGCCACCGACGACGAGACCGAGCTGGAGGTACGGGCCTCCACCGGCCTGCCCTCCGCCCGGCAGCGCTTCGCCCGCGTCCCGGTCGAGGCCGGCACCGGTCGCTACGGTTCCGCCCGGCTGCCCTCCGTCCACGACGACCTCAACGCGGTCCCGGGGCCGTGCCGCTGCTCACCGACACCGGCCTCCGCTCGGTCGTCACCGTCCCGCTCAAGGTCGAGGGCCGCCTCACCGGCTCGCTCGGCGTCGCCGCCGAGGCCCCCCACCGGTACGGCAACGAGGAGGCGCTGCGGCTCCAGTTCGCCGCCGACCGGATCGCCCTCGCCGTCGAGTCCGCCCGCCTCGGCGAGCTCGAACGGCTGCGCCGCGGCTCGCTGTCCTTCCTCGTCGAGGCGTCCGACCTGCTGGCCGGCACCCTGGACCGGGACCAGACGCTGGCCCTGATGGCCCAGATGACCGTCCCGACCCTGGCCACCTGGTGCGCCGTCTACACCATCGCCGACCAGTCCTCCGAGCCGGAGCTCTCCTACGTCCTGCACGAGGACGAGGACCTCATCGACGGCCTCAAGGCGCTGCTGGCCAAGGTCGCCCCGCCGGACCCGGTCCCCACCCCCGGCGCCCGCATCTGGACGGCCCCCGCCCGGGCGGCGCACTCGGAGGCGCTGCGCAGCTCGCTGCGGAGCGTGGGGCTCACCGACGTCCCGGAGTCCTCACCCGCCCCCGGCGTCTCGCTCACCACGGCGGCGGCCGTCGGCGGCGAGACCGTGGTGCTGCCCCTGGTGGCCCGCAACCGCGTGATCGGCATGCTCACCCTCGGCAAGCCGACCGACGACCACTTCCGCCAGGAGATCGTCGAGCTCGCCGAGGACCTGTCCCGCCGGGCCGCGCTGGCCCTGGACAACGCCCGCCTCTACAGCGAGCGCACGGCGATCAGTCAGAGCCTCCAGCGCAGCCTGCTCCCGCCGGGCCTGCCGGACGTCCCGGGCGTCGAGGTGGACGTCATCTACCGCGCGGCGGGCGAGGGCAACGAGGTCGGCGGCGACTTCTACGACATCTTCCCGATCCGGGACGGCGCGTACGGCTTCGCCATCGGCGACGTCTGCGGCACCGGCCCGGAGGCCGCGGCCGTCACCGGCCTGGCCCGGCACGCCCTGCGCCTGCTGGCCCGGGAGGGCTTCGGCGGCCCGGCGGTCCTGGAGCGCCTCAACGCGGCGATCCTGGACGAGGGCGCCCGCAGCCGCTTCCTCACCCTGCTGTACGGCGAGCTGTGGCCACAGGAGGACGGCAGCGCCCTCCTCAAGGTCGTCTGCGCCGGCCACCCGCTGCCCCTGCGACTGCGCCCGGACGGCACGGTCGAGCCGGCGGCCGACCCGCAGCCGCTGCTGGGCGTCATGGAGGACCTGGAGCTGTACGAGCAGCCGGTCACCCTGGATCCGGGCGACGTGCTGCTGTGCGTCACGGACGGCGTCACCGAGCGCCGCGAGGGCTCGCGCATGCTGGGCGACGACGGTCTCGCCGACGTCCTCGCGACCTGTACGGGCCTCAACGCGGGCGCGGTGTCGGCGCGCATCCTCCGCGCGGTGGAGCGCTTCGCGGCCGAGCCGCCGTCCGACGACATGGCGATCCTGGCCATGCGGATGCCGGAGCGGCCGACGGAGTGAGCCCTCCGGGGTATGGAAAAGGCCCCCGCCGTGAGGCGGGGGCCTTTTCTTATGGAGCCCCAAAACGGAATCGAACCGTTGACCTTCTCCTTACCATGGAGACGCTCTGCCGACTGAGCTATTGGGGCCGGCAACGAGATAAAGCATACCGGATGTTCGGACGTGCTTTTGACCATCCGGGCGCCGGCCCCGGTCTTCGACCTGGCGATACCGGTTCAGGCGGCGACACCGTACGGCAGCAGTCCGCCCAACGCGTTGCAGGCGGACGCCACATGGTGCAGTTCGCGGCGGGTCATCCCGGCGTCGACGGGCAGGGCCAGGCACTGCTCGGCGGCCCGCTCGGTCTCGGGGAGGCGCACCTCCCGGAGCGCGTCCGTCATGTCCCGCGCGTACGCGGGCATTCGGTGCACGGGTGTGGTGACGGGTACGGAACACCGCACGCCGCGCGCCCGCAGGGCCCGCGCGAAGGCGTCGCGGTCCGGCCGCCCGTTGCCGGGGACGCGGACGACGTAGGAGTGGTAGCGGTGCTCGGCACCGGGTGCGGTACGGGGTGTCAGCACGCCGGTCAGCCGGCCGTCCAGGTAGGCGGCGTTGGACCGGCGCCGCTGGAGCGCTCCCGCGGACTCGGAGGGGCGCTGTTCGATGTGCGGGATGACGGGCAACGGCCGTGCTCCGGCGAGGGCCTGGAGGGCCGTCACGTCGGCGGGGTGTCCGAAGAGGTCGATGGGGACGATCGCGGCGGTGCGCTCGGTCATCGCCTCGGCGACGGAGGCCGGCGCGAGGCAGTAGCTCGTGGCGTCGATGTCCGCGAACACCGGTATGGCCCCGAGGGCCCGTACGGCGTCCGCGATCTCGGTGGTGCCGTACGAGGGCACGATCACCTCGTCACCGAAGCCCACGCCGGCCGCCGCCAGGAGGTCCGCCGTCCCTGTTCCCGTGGTCTGTGTGCTCCCTGCGCCCATACCTCCACAGGATGGCGGTGCGACGTTAACCGGGCATGACACTCCGCACTTTTTTGGGAAAACAAAAAAGCTCTGGTGTCTGAACCAGAGGTTCAAACACCAGAGCTTTTCTGAAATTTAGTTCGGCGGCGTCCTACTCTCCCACACGGTCCCCCATGCAGTACCATCGGCGCTGAAAGGCTTAGCTTCCGGGTTCGGAATGTAACCGGGCGTTTCCCTAACGCTATGACCACCGAAACACTATGAAACAATTTCAACAACCGGCACTTTGGTTGTTCGTGGTTTCAGAACCAACACAGTGGACGCGAGCAACTGAGGACAAGCCCTCGGCCTATTAGTACCAGTCAGCTCCAACCGTTACCGGTCTTCCACACCTGGCCTATCAACCCAGTCGTCTACTGGGAGCCTTACCCCATCAAGTGGGTGGGAGTCCTCATCTCGAAGCAGGCTTCCCGCTTAGATGCTTTCAGCGGTTATCCCTCCCGAACGTAGCCAACCAGCCATGCCCTTGGCAGAACAACTGGCACACCAGAGGTTCGTCCGTCCCGGTCCTCTCGTACTAGGGACAGCCCTTCTCAAGACTCCTACGCGCACAGCGGATAGGGACCGAACTGTCTCACGACGTTCTAAACCCAGCTCGCGTACCGCTTTAATGGGCGAACAGCCCAACCCTTGGGACCGACTCCAGCCCCAGGATGCGACGAGCCGACATCGAGGTGCCAAACCATCCCGTCGATATGGACTCTTGGGGAAGATCAGCCTGTTATCCCCGGGGTACCTTTTATCCGTTGAGCGACGGCGCTTCCACAAGCCACCGCCGGATCACTAGTCCCGACTTTCGTCCCTGCTCGACCCGTCGGTCTCACAGTCAAGCTCCCTTGTGCACTTACACTCAACACCTGATTGCCAACCAGGCTGAGGGAACCTTTGGGCGCCTCCGTTACCCTTTAGGAGGCAACCGCCCCAGTTAAACTACCCACCAGACACTGTCCCTGATCCGGATCACGGACCCAGGTTAGACATCCAGCACGACCAGAGTGGTATTTCAACGACGACTCCACACACACTGGCGTGCATGCTTCACAGTCTCCCACCTATCCTACACAAGCCGAACCGAACACCAATATCAAGCTATAGTAAAGGTCCCGGGGTCTTTCCGTCCTGCTGCGCGAAACGAGCATCTTTACTCGTAGTGCAATTTCACCGGGCCTATGGTTGAGACAGTCGAGAAGTCGTTACGCCATTCGTGCAGGTCGGAACTTACCCGACAAGGAATTTCGCTACCTTAGGATGGTTATAGTTACCACCGCCGTTTACTGGCGCTTAAGTTCTCAGCTTCGCCCTGTCGAAACAGAGCTAACCGGTCCCCTTAACGTTCCAGCACCGGGCAGGCGTCAGTCCGTATACATCGCCTTACGGCTTCGCACGGACCTGTGTTTTTAGTAAACAGTCGCTTCTCGCTGGTCTCTGCGGCCACACCCAGCTCAAGGAGTAAATCCCATCACCGGACATGGCCCCCTTCTCCCGAAGTTACGGGGGCATTTTGCCGAGTTCCTTAACCATAGTTCACCCGAACGCCTCGGTATTCTCTACCTGACCACCTGAGTCGGTTTAGGGTACGGGCCGCCATGAAACTCGCTAGAGGCTTTTCTCGACAGCATAGGATCATCCACTTCACCACAATCGGCTCGGCATCAGGTCTCAGGCTTCATGCTGTCCGGATTTGCCTAGACAGCGCCCTACACCCTTACCCCGGGACAACCACCGCCCGGGCTGGACTACCTTCCTGCGTCACCCCATCGCTTACCTACTACAAGTCTGGGTCGTCGGCTCCACCACTTTCCATCACCCGAAGGATCCGGAACGGCTTCACGGACTTAGCATCGCCTGATTCGATATTGGGCGTTTCAAAGCGGGTACCGGAATATCAACCGGTTGTCCATCGACTACGCCTGTCGGCCTCGCCTTAGGTCCCGACTTACCCTGGGCAGATCAGCTTGACCCAGGAACCCTTAGTCAATCGGCGCACACGTTTCCCACGTGTGTATCGCTACTCATGCCTGCATTCTCACTCGTGAACCGTCCACAACTCGCTTCCGCGGCTGCTTCACCCGGCACACGACGCTCCCCTACCCATCACAGCGGGCGTTGGCCCTCATGCTGCAATGACACGACTTCGGCGGTACGCTTGAGCCCCGCTACATTGTCGGCGCGGAATCACTTGACCAGTGAGCTATTACGCACTCTTTCAAGGGTGGCTGCTTCTAAGCCAACCTCCTGGTTGTCTCTGCGACTCCACATCCTTTCCCACTTAGCGTACGCTTAGGGGCCTTAGTCGATGCTCTGGGCTGTTTCCCTCTCGACCATGGAGCTTATCCCCCACAGTCTCACTGCCGCGCTCTCACTTACCGGCATTCGGAGTTTGGCTAAGGTCAGTAACCCGGTAGGGCCCATCGCCTATCCAGTGCTCTACCTCCGGCAAGAAACACACGACGCTGCACCTAAATGCATTTCGGGGAGAACCAGCTATCACGGAGTTTGATTGGCCTTTCACCCCTAACCACAGGTCATCCCCCAGGTTTTCAACCCTGGTGGGTTCGGTCCTCCACGAAGTCTTACCTCCGCTTCAACCTGCCCATGGCTAGATCACTCCGCTTCGGGTCTTGGGCGCGCTACTCAGGTCGCCCTATTCGGACTCGCTTTCGCTACGGCTTCCCCACACGGGTTAACCTCGCAACACACCGCAAACTCGCAGGCTCATTCTTCAAAAGGCACGCAGTCACGACGTTGCATGCAAGCATGCAACGCGACGCTCCCACGGCTTGTAGGCACACGGTTTCAGGTACTATTTCACTCCGCTCCCGCGGTACTTTTCACCATTCCCTCACGGTACTATCCGCTATCGGTCACCAGGGAATATTTAGGCTTAGCGGGTGGTCCCGCCAGATTCACACGGGATTTCTCGGGCCCCGTGCTACTTGGGTGTCTCTCAAACGAGCCGCAATGATTTCAGCTACGGGGGTCTTACCCTCTACGCCGGACCTTTCGCATGTCCTTCGCCTATCACTACGGTTTCTGACTCGTCTCACAGCCGGCAGACTATGAAAGAGAGATCCCACAACCCCCACGACGCAACCCCTGCCGGGTATCACACGTCGAAGGTTTGGCCTCATCCGGTTTCGCTCGCCACTACTCCCGGAATCACGGTTGTTTTCTCTTCCTGCGGGTACTGAGATGTTTCACTTCCCCGCGTTCCCTCCACACTGCCTATGTGTTCAGCAGCGGGTGACAGCCCATGACGACTGCCGGGTTTCCCCATTCGGACACCCCCGGATCACAGCTCGGTTGACAGCTCCCCGGGGCCTATCGCGGCCTCCCACGTCCTTCATCGGTTCCTGGTGCCAAGGCATCCACCGTGCGCCCTTAAAAACTTGGCCACAGATGCTCGCGTCCACTGTGCAGTTCTCAAACAACGACCAGCCACCCGTCACACACCAGACAAGCTGGCGCTTCACCGGGGCCGGACCGAAGGCAACAAGCTCACGCTCGCACCCTCAGACACCCAACAGCGTGCCCGACCCAGTCACGTCAGATCCTGTGTTCCACGCCGAAGCAGTACTAACAAGTCCCTTGCAACTGTGCCGAATAGTCAACGTTCCACCCATGAGCAACCGTACGAGTCATTCGCTCGTAGTCGGCTATGTGCTCCTTAGAAAGGAGGTGATCCAGCCGCACCTTCCGGTACGGCTACCTTGTTACGACTTCGTCCCAATCGCCAGTCCCACCTTCGACGGCTCCCTCCACAAGGGTTGGGCCACCGGCTTCGGGTGTTACCGACTTTCGTGACGTGACGGGCGGTGTGTACAAGGCCCGGGAACGTATTCACCGCAGCAATGCTGATCTGCGATTACTAGCAACTCCAACTTCATGGGGTCGAGTTGCAGACCCCAATCCGAACTGAGACCGGCTTTTTGAGATTCGCTCCACCTCACGGTATCGCAGCTCATTGTACCGGCCATTGTAGCACGTGTGCAGCCCAAGACATAAGGGGCATGATGACTTGACGTCGTCCCCACCTTCCTCCGAGTTGACCCCGGCAGTCTCCTGTGAGTCCCCATCACCCCGAAAGGCATGCTGGCAACACAGAACAAGGGTTGCGCTCGTTGCGGGACTTAACCCAACATCTCACGACACGAGCTGACGACAGCCATGCACCACCTGTACACCGACCACAAGGGGGGCACTATCTCTAGCGCTTTCCGGTGTATGTCAAGCCTTGGTAAGGTTCTTCGCGTTGCGTCGAATTAAGCCACATGCTCCGCTGCTTGTGCGGGCCCCCGTCAATTCCTTTGAGTTTTAGCCTTGCGGCCGTACTCCCCAGGCGGGGAACTTAATGCGTTAGCTGCGGCACGGACGACGTGGAATGTCGCCCACACCTAGTTCCCAACGTTTACGGCGTGGACTACCAGGGTATCTAATCCTGTTCGCTCCCCACGCTTTCGCTCCTCAGCGTCAGTATCGGCCCAGAGATCCGCCTTCGCCACCGGTGTTCCTCCTGATATCTGCGCATTTCACCGCTACACCAGGAATTCCGATCTCCCCTACCGAACTCTAGCCTGCCCGTATCGAATGCAGACCCGGGGTTAAGCCCCGGGCTTTCACATCCGACGCGACAAGCCGCCTACGAGCTCTTTACGCCCAATAATTCCGGACAACGCTTGCGCCCTACGTATTACCGCGGCTGCTGGCACGTAGTTAGCCGGCGCTTCTTCTGCAGGTACCGTCACTTTCGCTTCTTCCCTGCTGAAAGAGGTTTACAACCCGAAGGCCGTCATCCCTCACGCGGCGTCGCTGCATCAGGCTTTCGCCCATTGTGCAATATTCCCCACTGCTGCCTCCCGTAGGAGTCTGGGCCGTGTCTCAGTCCCAGTGTGGCCGGTCGCCCTCTCAGGCCGGCTACCCGTCGTCGCCTTGGTAGGCCATCACCCCACCAACAAGCTGATAGGCCGCGGGCTCATCCTGCACCGCCGGAGCTTTCCACCACCGAGCATGCGCTCAGTAGTCGTATCCGGTATTAGACCCCGTTTCCAGGGCTTGTCCCAGAGTGCAGGGCAGATTGCCCACGTGTTACTCACCCGTTCGCCACTAATCCCCTCCCGAAGGAGGTTCATCGTTCGACTTGCATGTGTTAAGCACGCCGCCAGCGTTCGTCCTGAGCCAGGATCAAACTCTCCGTGAATGTTTACCCGTAATCGGGTGACACTCGCGTTGAGCGGAACGACCAGGCGGAATAGGCCCGGTCGTTCACAGCGTCCTCGCTGTGTTTTTCAAAGGAACCTCATCCAGGACCACAAGGATCCGTGGACGGGGTTGTTTTATAGTCTGGCGTTGACTTTTGGCACGCTGTTGAGTTCTCAAGGAACGGACGCTTCCTTTGTACTCACCCGAGAGACTCTCTCAGGCTTTCCTCCGGGCGCTTCCCTTCGGTGTTTCCAACCTTACCAGATCCGTTTTCCGTTCCGTTTCCGGCCCGGATTCGAAATCCGATCCCCGTTGGAGAGGGGGTTTCGCCTTCTTGCTTTCGCTTTCCGGCGATTCCGACTTTATCAGATCCGATTCGGTCGGTTTTTCCTACCGCCTGACGCTGTCCCCCACACGCCGAAGCGTTTCAGGGTTCCCGTCGCGGTGGAGCCGTAAACGTACTGGACGGCCGCGCCCGGATGCAAATCGAGGCGGGCGCGGCCGTCCGTGCGGCTGACGAGGCGTCAACCGGAGGTGCGTCAGACCTCGATGACCACGGGCAGGATCATCGGGCGCCGGCGGTACTGGTCGGAGACCCAGCGGCCCACCGCGCGGCGGATCAGCTGCTGGAGCTGGTGCGGCTCGGCGATGCCGTCCGCGGCCGCCTTGGCGATCGACTCCTCGATCTTGGGCACCACGGCGTTGAACGACGCGTCGTCGATGCCGGAGCCGCGGGCCTGGATCTGCGGGCCGCTGACGACCTTGCCGGTCGTGGAGTCGACGACCACGAAGACGGAGATGATGCCCTCGTCGCCCAGGATGCGGCGGTCCTTCAGGGAGGACTCCGTCACGTCGCCGACCGAGAGGCCGTCCACGTACACGTATCCGGCCTGGACCTTGCCGACGATCTTCGCGGCGCCGTCGACCAGGTCGACGACCACGCCGTCCTCGGCGATGACGATGTGGTTCTTCGGCACACCGGTGAGCGCGCCCAGCTCGGCGTTGGCGCGCAGGTGGCGCCATTCACCGTGCACCGGCATCAGGTTGCGCGGCTTGCAGATGTTGTAGAAGTACAGCAGCTCGCCCGCGGAGGCGTGACCGGAGACGTGGACCTTGGCGTTGCCCTTGTGAACGACGTTGGCGCCCCAGCGGGTCAGGCCGTTGATCACGCGGTAGACCGCGTTCTCGTTGCCCGGGATGAGGGACGACGCCAGGATGACGGTGTCGCCCTGGACGATCCGGATCTGGTGGTCGCGGTTGGCCATCCGGGACAGCGCGGCCATCGGCTCGCCCTGGGAGCCGGTGCAGACCAGCACGACCTGCTCGTCCGGCAGGTCGTCCAGTGCCTTGACGTCGACGACCAGGCCGGCCGGGACACGGAGGTAGCCCAGGTCACGGGCGATGCCCATGTTGCGGACCATCGAGCGGCCCACGAAGGCCACCCGGCGGCCGTACTCGTGCGCGGCGTCCAGGATCTGCTGGATGCGGTGCACATGGCTGGCGAAGCTGGCGACGATGATGCGCTTCTGCGCGCCGGCGAAGACCGTCCGCAGCACGTTGGAGATGTCGCGCTCGGGCGGGACGAAGCCGGGGACCTCGGCGTTGGTGGAGTCCACCAGCAGCAGGTCGATGCCCTCCTCGCCGAGCCGCGCGAACGCGGGCAGGTCGGTGAGGCGGCGGTCCAGCGGGAGCTGGTCCATCTTGAAGTCGCCGGTGTGCACCACCATGCCGGCGGGGGTGCGGATGGCGACCGCCAGGGCGTCCGGGATGGAGTGGTTGACCGCCACGAACTCCAGGTCGAACGGGCCGATGGCCTCGCGGTGGCCTTCGACGACCTCCAGGGTGTACGGACGGATCCGGTGCTCCTGGAGCTTCGCCTCGATCAGCGCGAGGGTCAGCTTCGAGCCGATCAGCGGGATGTCCGGCTTCTCGCGGAGCAGGTAGGGGACGCCGCCGATGTGGTCCTCGTGGCCGTGCGTGAGCACGATGCCCTCGATGTCGTCCAGGCGGTCCCGGATGGACGTGAAGTCCGGCAGGATCAGATCGACTCCGGGCTGCTCCTCCTCGGGGAAAAGCACTCCGCAGTCGACGATCAGCAGACGGCCGCCGTACTCGAAGACCGTCATGTTGCGGCCGATCTCGCCGAGACCGCCGAGCGGCGTGACGCGCAGGCCGCCCTCGGGGAGCTTCGGCGGGGGACCGAGTTCAGGGTGCGGGTGACTCAAAAGACTCTCCTCACCACGCACGCCACATGTCCCGGGGACACATGGCGCGCGTGACATTCGTGCACTTGCAGTTATGGGTTACCGGTGTTCGGTTGTCGACCTTGTTCAGTTGTGAAGTCCGCGGGCGGCCCGTCGCGCGGTGGCGCGGACGGTGGCGCGCCCTCTCTTCTAGAGCTGTACCCCGCCGGCGGCCAGATCGCGCTTGAGCTGTTCGGTCTGCTCTGGGCCGAGCTCGACCAGCGGCAGCC
Organism: Streptomyces sp. CA-181903; assembly: GCF_050937075.1. Taxonomy (NCBI): domain Bacteria; kingdom Bacillati; phylum Actinomycetota; class Actinomycetes; order Kitasatosporales; family Streptomycetaceae; genus Streptomyces; species Streptomyces sp. CA-181903. The sequence continues at coordinate 5,566,337 of NZ_JBNJLY010000001.1, read as the reverse complement.
GCAGCGGTCCGGCCGGCAGGCCCTGGAGGGCCAGTGCCCGCTTGGTGGTGATCACACCCTGGGCCCGGAAGACGCCGGTGAAGACCGGCAGCAGCCGCTGGTGGATCGCCGTCGCCTTGGTGACGTCACCGGCGAGGTGGGCCTCCAGCAGGGCACGCAGCTCGGGGGCGACGAAGTGGCCGACCACCGAGACGAAGCCGACCGCGCCGACGGACAGCAGCGGCAGGTTCAGCATGTCGTCGCCGGAGTACCAGGCCAGTCCGCTGCGGCTGAGGGCCCAGCTCGCCGCGCCCAGGTCGCCCTTGGCGTCCTTGTTGGCGACGATGCGGGGGTGCTCGGCGAGCCGGACCATCGTCTCGGTCTCGATCGCGGTGCCGCTGCGGCCCGGGATGTCGTAGAGCATCACCGGGAGGCCGGTGGCGTCCGCGACCGTGGTGAAGTGCCGGTACAGGCCCTCCTGGGGGGGCTTGTTGTAGTACGGGGTGACGGCCAGCAGGCCGTGGGCGCCCGCCCGCTCGGCGGCGCGGGCCAGCTCGACGCTGTGCCGGGTGTCGTTGGTGCCGGCTCCGGCCACGATGTGCGCCCGGTCGCCGACGGCCTCCACAACCGCCCGTACGAGCTGCGCTTTCTCCGCGTCGCTGGTGGTGGGCGACTCGCCGGTGGTGCCGTTGACGACGAGGCCGTCGTTGCCGGCGTCGACCAGGTGGGCGGCGAGCCGCTGCGCGCCGTCGAGGTCGAGAGCGCCGTCGGAGGTGAAGGGGGTGACCATCGCGGTCAGGACCCGTCCGAAGGGCGTCTGCGGTGTGGAGATCGGAGCCATGGGGGCCACGCTACTCGTTGCTCACCGTGAGGTACTCCCTCGGGGAGTGTGCAATGGATCCCGGCACTGCCTGCTCGGGGGTTCAAACAGTGCCGGGTCCGTTTATTCAGCCTAAATGAAGAGGTCGAAAGCCCGCAATACGGACAACCCGCCACCGGGGCTCATCGGGGCGCCCGTCCCTCGGCCGGGCTCCCGCGCTGCGGAGCGGCACACCCCTTCCGGGTCGGCGGCGGCCCGGGACCGACGGCACCGACCGCGTCCGCCCGCCAGATGTCCGGCGGTTGAGATTTTTCACAGACGTCCCAGAAATCGGGCACCAAATCGGGCGTTCGAGCGTCTTTACGGGTGACAGTCACCTCAAGGTTCCTAGGAGAGCCCAGCATGTTTGGCCGGCGAGAGCCCGTACCGTTCGCCTTCGTCGCCGAAGCCGAGCGGTATCGCAGCAACGTCACGCCGCCTCCTCAGCGCGCCAGCCGCTCGCAGATCGTCGGGCGGGTGCTGATGGGGCTGACGGTCACCGCCGGGCTGGCCGGAGCGCTTCTGTTCGGCATGCCCGCGATGGACACCAGCCCGCAGAACACCCACCACTCGCAGAGCACTCAGGCGTCCAACCGCTGAGGGCGGTTCACCCGAAAAGGGCCCGGTCGACAAGGCGACCGGGCCCTTTTCCGTACCCCTGGGGGTTTCAGTGCGCCGCGCGCACCGGCTTCCCGTCGTGCAGCGCGATGGCCCGCTGCATGGCCTTGCGGGCCCGCGGGGTGTCCCGCGCGTCGTGGTAGGCCACGGCGAGCCGGAACCAGCTGCGCCAGTCGTCCGGGGCGGCCTCCGTCTCGGCCCTGCGGCGGGCGAAGACGGCGTCCGCCGAGTCCCGGTCCACCCGGCCGCTGGGGGTCCGCTCCAGCTCGTCGACGGGCAGTCCGCCCTCGGCCTCCAGTTCGCGCGCCAGCCGGTTGGCGTCCCGCGCGAACTTGGTGGTCTGGTAGAGGAACCAGGCGCCGATGAACGGCAGGATCAGGACGGCGATGCCGAAGGCGACCGTGATCGCCGTGCCCTGCTCGATGAGCATCACGCCGCGGCTGCCGACCAGGACGAAGTAGACGACCAGGACGGCGGCCAGCCCGAAGTAGACGATCTTCGCGCGCATCGTCGATCAGCCCAGATCCAGGAAGTGTTCGAGGCCGAAGGTCAGCCCCGGGTTCTGCGGCACGCGGCGGGCGCCCAGCAGGATGCCCGGCATGAAGCAGCTGTGGTGCAGCGAGTCGTGCCGGATGGTGAGCGTCTCGCCGATGTCGCCGAGCAGCACCTCCTGATGGGCCAGCAGGCCGCGCAGCCGGACGGAGTGCACGGGCACCCCGTCGACGTCGGCGCCGCGCGCGCCGTCCAGCGCCGTGGTGGTGGCGTCGGGCTGCGGCGGGCAGCCGGCCTCGCGCCGTGCGGCGGCGATCAGCTGCGCGGTGCGGGTGGCGGTGCCGGAGGGCGCGTCCGCCTTGTTCGGGTGGTGCAGTTCGACGACCTCGACCGACTCGAAGAACCGGGCGGCCTGCCGGGCGAACGCCATGGTCAGCACGGCGCCGATGGAGAAGTTGGGCGCGATGAGCACGCCGGTCGACGGGGAGTCGTCGAGCAGGGAGCGGAGCCGCGCGAGGCGGTCCTCCGTCCAGCCGGTGGTGCCGACGACGGCGTGGATGCCGTTGCGGACGCAGAACTCCAGGTTGTCCATGACGGAGTCGGGGTGCGTCAGCTCGACCGCGACCTGGGCCCCGGCGGCCGTCATGGCCTCCAGGTCGTCGCCCCGGCCCAGCGCGGCCACCAGTTCCATGTCGTCGGCGGCCTCGACGGCCCGGACGGCCTCGGAGCCGATGCGGCCCTTGGCGCCGATGACCGCCACGCGCAGCTTGCTCATCGTTCCTGCTTCCTTCGACGGTGACACTAGGAGACGGCCTCGTGCAGGCGGGCGGCCTGCTTGTCCTTCAGCGGGCCGATCACGGACAGCGAGGGGCGCTGCCCCAGGACGTCCCGGGCCACCGCGCGGACCTCGTCCGGGGTGACGGCCGAGATGCGGGCCAGCATGTCGTCGACAGACATCTGCTCGCCCCAGCACAGTTCACTCTTGCCGATGCGGTTCATCAGCGCGCCGGTGTCCTCCAGCCCGAGGACCGTGGAGCCGGCGAGCTGGCCGATCGCGCGGCCGATCTCCTCGTCGGACAGGCCCTCGGAGGCGACCTGGTCGAGCTGGTCGCGGCAGATCCGCAGCACGTCGTGGACCTGGCTGGGCCGGCAGCCGGCGTAGACGCCGAAGAGGCCGCAGTCGGCGAACCCGGAGGTGTACGAGTAGACCGAGTAGGCGAGGCCGCGCTTCTCCCGGACCTCCTGGAAGAGGCGGGAGCTCATGCCGCCGCCGAGCGCCGTGTTGAGCACGCCGAGCGCCCAGCGGCGCTCGTCGGTGCGGGCCAGGCCGGGCATGCCGAGGACGACGTGCGCCTGCTCGGTTCTGCGGCCTAGCAGCTCCACGCGTCCCGCGGTGCGGATGGTGCGGGAGCCGGAGCGCGGCGCGACGGGCACGGCGTCCGTACGGGACAGCGCGCCGGCCCGGTCGAACGCGGCGCGGACCTGGCGGACGACCTTGGCGTGGTCGACGTTGCCCGCGGCGGCGACGACGAGGCGGGTGGGGTCGTAGTGCTTCTTGTAGAAGCGCGCGACCTGGTCGCGGCCCAGCGCGTTGATGGTGTCGACGGTGCCCAGCACCGGGCGGCCGAGGGGGGTGTCGCCCAGCATGGTGTGCGCGAACAGGTCGTGCACGCAGTCGCCGGGGTCGTCCTCGGTCATGGCGATCTCTTCGAGGATCACCCCGCGCTCGGCGTCCACGTCCGCCGGGTCGATCAGCGAGCCGGTGAGCATGTCGCAGACGACGTCGATGGCCAGCGGCAGGTCGGTGTCGAGGACACGCGCGTAGTAGCACGTGTACTCCTTGGCCGTGAAGGCGTTCATCTCGCCGCCGACCGCGTCGATCGCGGCCGAGATGTCGAGCGCGCTGCGCTTGGCCGTGCCCTTGAAGAGCAGGTGCTCCAGGTAGTGGGTGGCACCGTTGAGCGTCGGGGTCTCGTCGCGGGAGCCGACGTTGGCCCAGATGCCGAAGGTGGCGGAGCGGACGGACGGCAGCGTCTCGGTGACGACGCGCAGGCCGCCGGGGAGGGTGGTCCTGCGGACCGTGCCGATGCCGTTCTCGCCCTTGAGAAGCGTTTGGGTACGGGCGACGGCCCGCCCCTCCGAGGAGGTGCGGGCCGTCTTCCGTGTACTACGGGACGTCACTTGGCGGACTCGTCCTTGGTCTCGTCGCCGGTGTCGTCGTTCTCGCCCTCGATCACGGGGATCAGGGAGAGCTTGCCGCGCTGGTCGATCTCGGCGATCTCGACCTGGACCTTGGCGCCGACGCCGAGCACGTCCTCGACGTTCTCCACGCGCTTGCCACCGGCGAGCTTGCGGATCTGCGAGATGTGCAGCAGGCCGTCCTTGCCGGGCATCAGGGAGACGAAGGCACCGAAGGTGGTGGTCTTGACGACCGTGCCCAGGTACCGCTCGCCGACCTCCGGCATGGTCGGGTTGGCGATCGCGTTGATCGTGGCGCGGGCGGCCTCGGCCTGCGAGCCGACCTGGGCACCGATGTAGATGGTGCCGTCGTCCTCGATCGTGATCTCGGCGCCGGTGTCCTCCTGGATCTGGTTGATCATCTTGCCCTTGGGGCCGATGACCTCACCGATCTTGTCCACCGGGATCTTGACGGTGATGATCCGCGGGGCGTTGGGGGACATCTCGTCCGGCGTGTCGATGGCCTCCATCATCACGTCGAGGATGTGCAGACGGGCATCGCGGGCCTGCTTGAGGGCCGCGGCCAGAACGGAGGCCGGGATGCCGTCCAGCTTGGTGTCGAGCTGGAGGGCGGTCACGAACTCCTTGGTGCCGGCGACCTTGAAGTCCATGTCGCCGAAGGCGTCCTCCGCACCGAGGATGTCGGTGAGGGCGACGTAGTGGGTCTTGCCGTCGATCTCCTGGGAGATCAGGCCCATGGCGATGCCGGCGACGGGGGCCTTCAGGGGCACACCGGCGTTCAGCAGCGACATGGTGGAGGCGCAGACCGAGCCCATGGACGTCGAGCCGTTGGAGCCGAGGGCCTCGGACACCTGGCGGATCGCGTAGGGGAACTCCTCGCGGGTCGGCAGGACCGGCACGATCGCGCGCTCGGCGAGCGCGCCGTGGCCGATCTCGCGGCGCTTGGGCGAACCCACGCGGCCGGTCTCACCGACGGAGTACGGCGGGAAGTTGTAGTTGTGCATGTAGCGCTTGCGCGTCACCGGCGAGAGCGTGTCGAGCTGCTGCTCCATGCGGAGCATGTTCAGCGTGGTGACACCCAGGATCTGGGTCTCGCCGCGCTCGAACAGCGCGGAGCCGTGCACCCGCGGGATGGCCTCGACCTCGGCGGCCAGGGTGCGGATGTCCGTGATGCCACGGCCGTCGATCCGCTTCTTCTCCTTGATCACGCGCTCGCGGACCAGCTGCTTGGTCAGCGAGCGGTACGCGGCGGAGATCTCCTTCTCGCGGCCCTCGAACTCCGGCAGGAGCTTCTCGGCGGCGAGCGCCTTGACGCGGTCCAGCTCGGCCTCGCGGTCCTGCTTGCCGGCGATGGTGAGCGCCTGGGCGAGCTCGGGGCGGACGGCGGCGGCGAGCGCCTCGAAGACGTCGTCCTGGTAGTCCAGGAAGACCGGGAACTCGCCGGTGGGCTTGGCGGCCTTGGCGGCCAGGTCGGCCTGGGCCTTGCAGAGCACCTTGATGAAGGGCTTCGCGGCCTCGAGACCGGCGGCGACGACCTCCTCGGTGGGCGCCTCGGCGCCGCCCGCGACCAGCTGGATGGTCTTCTCGGTGGCCTCGGCCTCGACCATCATGATCGCGACGTCGCCGTCCTCCAGGGCGCGGCCCGCGACGACCATGTCGAAGACGGCGTCCTCGAGCTCGGTGTGCGTCGGGAAGGCCACCCACTGGCCGTTGATCAGCGCGACGCGGACGCCGCCGATCGGGCCGGAGAAGGGCAGGCCGGCCAGCTGGGTGGACGCGGAGGCGGCGTTGATCGCCACGACGTCGTACAGGTGGTCGGGGTTGAGCGCCATGATCGTGGCGACGACCTGGATCTCGTTGCGCAGGCCCTTCTTGAAGGAGGGGCGCAGCGGGCGGTCGATCAGGCGGCAGGTGAGGATCGCGTCCTCGGAGGGCCGGCCCTCGCGGCGGAAGAAGCTGCCGGGGATCTTGCCGGCGGCGTACATCCGCTCCTCGACGTCCACCGTGAGCGGGAAGAAGTCGAGCTGGTCCTTGGGCTGCTTGGACGCGGTGGTGGCCGACAGCACCATGGTGTCGTCGTCCAGGTACGCGACGGCGGAGCCGGCGGCCTGCTTGGCCAGGCGGCCCGTCTCGAAGCGGATGGTGCGGGTGCCGAAGGCGCCGTTGTCGATGACGGCCTCGGCGTAGTGGGTCTCGTTCTCCACCAGGGATATCTCCTCGTCGGATCCATGTGCCGTCCGCGCCCGTGTGGCGGGGACGGTGGTGGAGGGGCGCGCTGTGCTCTGTGCGGGCCGGTCTTCGATCGAAGCACCCGGAATTCCCCGTTCCGGGGGCCACTACCGAGGACCGGCGGAGAGTCCGCGCTCCTCCTGACATGCGTCGTGTTCGTTATGCCGTGCGTTGTGCCGTTGTGGGACCAGAGTACAAAGCTTCCGCGTCCCATGAGATACGCGAAGGGAGCGGCCCCCGAAGTGGGAACCGCTCCCTCGTTCACGTCTTACTTGGCGCCGGCGGCACCGCGGCGGATGCCGAGGCGCTCGACCAGGGCGCGGAAGCGCGTGATGTCCTTCTTCGCCAGGTACTGCAGCAGGCGGCGACGCTGGCCGACCAGCAGCAGCAGACCACGGCGGGAGTGGTGGTCGTGCTTGTGCTTCTTGAGGTGCTCGGTCAGGTCCGAGATGCGGCGGGTGAGCATCGCGACCTGGACCTCGGGGGAGCCGGTGTCGCCCTCCTTGGTGGCGAACTCGGACATGATCTGCTTCTTCGTAGCGGCGTCGAGCGACACGCGATACTCCTTCAGAGTCTCGTTTGGCCACCGAGTGCCCCTGGTCTTGGTCTCAGGGGAGCTTCCGTTACTCGGGAGGCGGGGTCCGCTGGGCGCTGTCCCCAGACACCGCGGAGGGCGGTCCGGGGGCGCGTACACATACGGCCGTCACACAGCGTACCAGCAGCCCTGACCGGGGCGTCACCCGCTGGTCATGCTCCGGGCCGCGGAGTACACGTCCAGCACCGCCAGGCACAGGGGCACCAGGGCGAGCAGGAAGGCGCTCTCGGCGAGATCGGAGAGGCGGCCCCAGAACGGGGACAGCCCCTTCTTGGGGACGATCAGCGCGATGCCCACGATCAGCGCCGCCCCGGCGGCGACGGCCGCCGCCAGCCACACGGTGTGCACGTCGAGCGGGCCGCGGTCGCCCTCCATGACCATCTTCCGGACCGCCTCGCCCGGCGGGTTCAGGGACAGCCCGAGCACCAGCAGCCCGAGGCCCGCGAGACCTGCCGTGAGGACGGCCGCGACCTGCGCGGTGTAGCGGAAGAGGCGGGCGCGGAGCAGCATGGCGGCGCCGGTCGCCAGGGCCAGCAGCTGCGCCCATACGTCGTGGGAGAAGCCGAGGACGGCACAGGCGCCGACGACGACGGCCGCGCTGCCGCCGACCAGTCCGAGCAGCATCTCGTGGCCCCGGCGGGCCTGCGCGGCCACGCGGTCCGCGTTGACGGGCTCCACGGGCCCGCCGGCCGGGACGCCCGGCTCGCGGTCGGGGTCGCCCGCGGTCGCCGAGCGCGGCGCGGCGTAACCGATGGGCAGCCGGGCGACGCGGGCGGAGAGCCCGGGGAGGAAGGCGAGGGCGCCGACCGCGACGACGGCGCAGACGGCGGCGGTGTCGGTGGGGCTCGCGCCGGCCAGGATCGCGCAGAAGGTGGCGAGGGTGCCGACCGCGGAGGCGAAGACGGCGGCGACGAAGGGGGCGTCCCCGCTGGGCATGACCGCGGCGAGCACCACGGAGGCGACGAGGACGGTGACGCAGCCGAGCAGGAACTGCAGCCGGCCGACGCCCTCGCCGTCCCGGAGGGCGATCAGGCCGGATCCGGCGATCATCAGGTGCGGGAGGGCGGAGAGGCCCATGGCGACGGCGGAGGGCCGGTCGTCGTAGACGCGGGCGCGGACCCCGGAGAGGGCCGTCAGCAGGATGCCGACCGCGGCGGCGATGATGCCGGGCAGGCTGTGCATGTCGTGCCGCGCGGGGTCGGCGAACCAGAGGACGAAGCCCAGCAGGACCAGCAGCAGCGAGCCGCCCGCCAGGCCGGAGGCGCGCAGCAGCCGCTCGTTCCACAGGGTGCGGTCGCGGGTGACGGCGGCGGCGACCGCGTCGGCGACGTCGTCGTAGACGGCGGGCGGCAGCGACTCGGTGAACGGACGCAGGCGCAGGAGCGCGCCGTCGAGTACGCGCTGCGCGCCGAGCGAACGCGCCGGTTCGAGCGCGGTGCCGTCGGTGCCCACCAGCTGGTAGCCGGGCGGCGTGGTCCCCTCGGTGGTGTGCCCGGTGAGCCGGAGGATCTCCGGGAGGAGATCGGCGACGGCGACGTCGTCGGGGAGGGCGACGTCGATCCGGCTGTCGGGCGCGACGACCGTCACTCGGCTGTAACCGGTCGTTGTGGTCGGACTCACCTTGGAGGGCCCCCTCGTTGCCTGCTGTTCCACCCGCCGGTCCCGCGGTCTGCCGCCGGTGGTCCCGCGTGTTGACGGGCCGACACCATACCGGGGCCCACCGCTGTGTTATGCACGTAGGATCATCGTCGCGCGGAGACAGGCCACCACCAGGGGGGCGCCGGTCGCAACCGCCCAGTCCGCACGCGAGGGATTGATACTCCGGTGAGTCAGATCGTCGTCAAACGTCCGCCCCGGGTGCTGCCGCCCGAGCCCGACGCGGATGAGCTGCAGCTCGAATCCCCTCCCGAACTGCCCCGCGGGCAGCAGGAGGGCATGGCGATGCAGTTGCTGCCCATGCTCGGCATGGGTTCGTCGGTCGTCTTCTTCTTCATGCCCGGCACCCAGCCGTTCATGAAGATCATGGGCGCGATGATGCTGCTGTCGACGGTCGCGATGGCGGTCGCGCAGGCCGTCCGCTACCGCAAGGGCTCGCAGGGGGCGGCCGTCGACGGCCGGCGCGACTACCTCAAGTACCTGGCGCAGACCCGGCGGAAGGTGCGGCGCACGGCGCGGGCGCAGCGGGACGCGCAGTTCTACCTGCACCCCGGCCCCGAGCAGCTGTGGGCGCTGGTCGCCGAGCGCAGCCGGCTGTGGGAACGGCGCGCCTCGGACAAGGACTTCGGGCAGGTGCGGATCGGGCTGGGCCCGCAGCAGCTCTGGACGCCGCTGGTGGCGCCGACGACCGCGCCGGTGGACGAGCTGGAGCCGCTGTCGGCCGGTGCCATGCAGCAGTTCCTGGCGACGCACGGCTCGCTGGACGGGCTGCCGGTGGCGGTGTCGATGCGCGCCTTCTACCACGTGGTCGTCACCGGCGAGGCGGACGCCGTGCGGGGCGCCGCGCGGTCGATGGTGGCGGGCCTGGCCGCCCTGCACTCCCCGACGACCTGGTGATCGCGGTGGTCGCGGAGCGCGAGGCGGCGCCGGAGTGGGACTGGACCAAGTGGCTGCCGCACACCCAGGCGCCCGGCACGGCCGACGGCGCGGGCACCAAGCGGCTGTTCAGCGACCACCTGCCGGAGGTCGAGGAGCTGCTGGGCGAGCGGCTGGAGGGCCGCACCCGGTTCAGCCGGGACGCCCAGCCGCTGCTGGACCAGCCGCACGTCGTGGTGGTGCTGGACGGCGGCGCGGTGCCGCCGGAGTCGCTGCTCGCCTCGCCCGAGGGCCTGCAGGGCGTCACCGTCCTGGAGATCGCCCCGGGCGAGGAGGACGAGCCGCGCGGCGGGCTGTGCGTCACCGTCCGGCCGGGCGCGCTGCGGCTGGAGTCGGCGACCGCCGTCTACCAGGGCGTTCCCGACGACCTGCCGGTGCCGGTCGCGGAGGCGCTGGCCCGGCAGATGGCCCCGCTGTGCCTGGGCGCCGCCGGGGACGACGAGGAACCGCTGCTGGCCAACCTGGAGTTCACCGATCTGCTGGGGCTGGGCGACGCCGCCTCCGTGGACACGGCCACGACGTGGCGGCCGCGGTCCCGGGCCGAGCGGCTGCGGGTGCCGATCGGCGTCGGCGAGGACGGCATGCCCGTCATGCTCGACCTCAAGGAGGCCGCCGAGGACGGCATGGGCCCGCACGGCCTGTGCGTCGGCGCCACCGGCTCCGGCAAGTCCGAGCTGCTGCGGACGCTGGTGCTGGGCCTGGCCGTCACCCACTCGTCCGAGAACCTGAACTTCGTCCTCGCCGACTTCAAGGGCGGCGCGACGTTCTCCGGCATGGCCGAGCTGCCGCACGTCGCGGCCGTCATCACCAACCTCGCCGACGACCTCACCCTCGTCGACCGCATGCGCGACTCCATCACCGGTGAGCTCCAGCGCCGCCAAGAGCTGCTGCGCGCCGCGGGCAACTACGCCAACCTCAACGACTACGAGAAGGCGCGGGCCGCGGGGGCGCCGCTGGAGCCGCTGGCCTCGCTGGTGCTCGTCATCGACGAGTTCAGCGAACTCCTCACCGCCAAACCCGACTTCATCGACATGTTCATCCAGATCGGCCGCATCGGCCGGTCCCTGGGCGTGCACCTGCTGCTGGCCTCGCAGCGGCTGGAGGAGGGCCGGCTGCGCGGTCTGGACACCTACCTGTCCTACCGGATCGGCCTGCGGACCTTCTCCGCCGCCGAGTCCCGTACCGCGCTGGGCGTGCCGGACGCGTACCACCTGCCGTCCGTCCCCGGTTCCGGCTACCTGAAGTTCGGCACCGACGAGATGACGCGGTTCAAGGCCGCCTACGTGTCGGGCACGTACCGCAACGGCGCGGGCGCCCTGACCCGTACCGGCCCGCTGCCCGCCGACCGCCGTCCGGTCCTCTTCACGGCGGCGCCGGTGCCCGTCCGCTACCAGGCGCCGGACCCCGACTTCAGCTACACCGCGACGCGGCCGGACGACGACGCGCTCGCCGACACCGTCCTCGACGTCATCGTCCGCCGGCTGGAGGGCCAGGGCCCGGGCGCCCACCAGGTGTGGCTGCCGCCGCTCAACAAGGCGCCCTCCATGGACCAGCTGCTCCCCCGCCTCACGGCGTCCCCCGAGCGCGGTCTGCACTGCCCGGACCCGCAGACGACCGGCGGCCTGCGGGTCCCGCTCGGCCTGCTGGACAAGCCGTTCGAGCAGCGGCGCGACGTGCTGGTCCGGGACTTCTCCGGCGCGGCCGGCCACATGCTGATCGTCGGCGGTCCGCGCTCCGGCAAGTCCACGCTGCTGCGCACCCTGATCGCCGGGTTCGCGCTCACCCACACCCCGCACGAGGTGCAGTTCTACGGGCTGGACTTCGGCGGCGGCGGGCTGAGCGCCGTCGAGGGGCTGCCGCACGTCGGCGGCGTCGCCTCCCGGCTCGACCCGGAGAAGATCCGCCGGACGGTCGCCGAGGTGACCGGCATCCTCAACCGGCGCGAGGAGTTCTTCCGCGACAACAGCATCGACTCCATCGCCACCTACCGTCGGCTGCGCGCCTCCGGCCGGCTGCCCGACGAGCCGTGGGGCGACGTCTTCCTCGTCGTCGACGGCTGGCAGTCGTTCAAGACGGACTACGAGGCGCTGGAGCCGTACATCGCCGACATCACCACGCGCGGTCTCGGTCTCGGCGTGCACCTCGTCGTCACCGTCTCCCGCTACATGGAGATGCGGGCCGCGCTCAAGGACCAGTTCCTGAGCCGGCTGGAGCTGCGGCTCGGCGACCCGCTCGACTCCGAACTCGACCGGAAGGTCGCGGTGAACGTCCCGGTGGGCGTCCCCGGCCGCGGTATCACCGCCGAGAAGCTGCACTTCCTGGCCGGTCTGCCGCGTATCGACGGCGGCTCGGGCGGCGGCGACGACCTCTCGGACGCCACCGCCGACTTCGTCAAGACGGCCGTGGACGCCTGGCCCGGCCCGCACGCGCCGCAGGTCCGGATGCTGCCGCGGATGCTGTCCGCCCGCGAACTGCCCGACGGGCACGCGCAGCCGGGCCGCGGCGTGGCCATCGGCCTCGACGAGATGAACCTCGCGCCCGTCTTCGTCAACTTCGACACCGACCCGTTCTTCGCGGTCTACGGCGAGAGCGAGTCCGGGAAGACGGCGCTGCTGCGGCTGCTGATCAAGCAGCTCACCGAGCGGTACACGCCCGAGGAGGCGCTGTTCCTCGTCGCCGACTACCGGCGCAGCCTGCTCGAGTGCGTGCCGGAGTCCTACCTCGTGGGCTACGCCACCACCCAGAACGCCTTCGACGAGTACCTCACCGACATGAACACCCTGATCGGCAGCCGCATCCCGGGCACGGACGTGACCCCGCAGCAGCTCCGGGACCGGAGCTGGTGGAAGGGCCCGCGGGCGTTCATCATCGTCGACGACTACGACCTGGTCGCCACTTCGTCGGGAAATCCCATGGCGCAGCTCGTCGACAACCTGCCCTACGCGCGCGACGCCGGCGTCAACATCATCATCGCCCGCAGCAGCGCGGGCGCGGGCCGCTCCGCGTACGAGCAGTTCATCCAGCGCTTCAAGGAACTCGGCGCCCAGGGCGTCCTGCTGTCCGGCAACTCGAGCGAGGGCGAACTCCTCGGCAACATCAAGCCGCGCCCGCTGCCGCCGGGGCGGGGGTTGTTCGTGTCACGGCGGGGCGGGGCTTCGCTGGTGCAGACGGGGTGGGTGACGGAGTAGGAGTGGCGGCGGCGGAGTGGGAGCGGCGACCGGATCCGGTCGTGCCACGAGCCGCCGGGCCGGGGGTCAGGGGCCCGGGCCGGCGGGCGTGGGGGCTCCGGGCGTCGAGCTCCAGGCGTCGACGAGTGTGTGGCGGCGGCGGTTGGTGAACGCTTCCCGGGCTCCGGTGCCGAGGTAGGAGATGCCGGAGGGGTGGAGGAGGAAGAAGCGGTCGGTCTCGTCCACGAGGTGGACCGACCCTTCGTACGTCTCGTAGGCCACGGGGAAGAGGCGCTGCCCGAGGTGCGCCGCGAGTTCCGCGACGTCCTCGGCGATCTCGACGTGTCCGCCGTCCGGTTCGGTGACGAGGCGCACCCGGCCCGAGAGGGGCAGGCACAGGCCGCCGTACGTACGGAGGAACGTCACCGCTGTATGGGTGGGGGTCAGTTCCTCGCCCTGGTCATGGAAGTCGCGGACGCGTCTGGCGATGTGCTGCGCGAGGGTGCCCCCGGTGTCGCGGCCGGGGTACCAGCCGTGGGCCGTGAGCCACGCTGTGGTGTCGTCGGACGACGGGCCGTGGGGCGCGGTGTGGTGGTCCTGTCCCGGCACACGTCAGCCCTGGGGCGTACCCGACGCGACGGTGGCGGCCGGTGTGCCGGCAGGGGCGTGCACGCGCTGGCTCGCGTAGCCGGTCAGTTCGTCGAGGGCGCCGGTGAGGCCGTCGCCCTTCTCCAGGGCGGTGCGGGCCTGTGCCGTCAGCCGTACGCCGATGCCCTCGGCGCCCTGCCGGCCGGCGGAGACCGTGCAGGTCACGCCGGGGTGCGGGCGTCTGCCCGAGGTGCCGGGGAGGAGCTCGACGCACTTCTCGGCCGCGCCGAGCGGGATCTCGCCGACGGCCTCGCGGACGTTCGCGAGCAGCGTTTCCGCGCTGTGGTCGAGCGAGCCCGGCGCCAGGCGGAAGACCTCCTCCAGCCGGACGGGTCCGTGCCCGCGCAGGCCGACGACGCGGAAGCGGACGGCCCGGGTCGCGAGGAGGCCGTGCCGGTGCAGCACGTAGACGAGCACCATGCCCGTCTTGACCAGGTCGGCCACCACGTCCTCTTCCGGCAGGCGGCCGAGCCGCCAGCCCTGGTCGACGGCGGCGATCCGGCGGGGGGCGCGGCCCTCGGCGAGGGCCGCCAAGCCGTCCTCCACGGAGTCCCCGAGAACCCACCAGCCGCCGGTGTCGGCGACGAACAGCCGCCCCTCCTCGTCCACGAACAGCGGCGTCTCCGTGTCCGTGACCCCCAGCGGGAACAACCGCGCGCCGATCTCCCGGCCGAAGTCGGCCGCGGCGCGGACTGTGAAGCGGGCCCGCGCCGGATCGACGACGCAGCCACGCGCCGCCACCTCGGCCCCGGGGCCGGCCGGCCGCACGGTCAGGCCGTGGAACGAGCGCAGCGCGTTCTCCGCCGCCGGGAAGGGCTCCCAGGAGGCGGTGCCGTCCGGCGAGACGGTGCTGACCGCCGTCAGCATGCCGTGCAGGGCGTTGTATCCGGCGTCGCGGTCGGGGGTCCAACCCGCCGCGAGCAGTGCTTCGCGACCTCTTCCGCTCATGGGCGACTGATCCCGACGCCCAGGCGGTCGAGGAGGGCGGTGCAGGAGCGGCACGGCACGGTGGTCTCCCCGTGCTCCGGGTCGCCCTCCTCACGGATCTTCACCGACATCACCATCGCCCCGGCGAAATGCGCGGCCCCTCGTCGAGGGTGGTGTGCCCGCCGTCGCTCCGTCCCTCGTCCAGTCCCCAGAACTGGTCGGAGACGAGGGCGGATTCGGCGCAGTAACCGATGTAGGGCTCGCGGAGCTCGGGGGGAAGCGTGTCGAAGAAGTGCCGCACGGCCGGGTGGAGATCGGGGGTGCCCGGGCCGGACAGGTTGGTCATGCTGAAGATCTTGCCTTGCACGAGCAGGCTGGCGGCTGTGCCGGGTGCGGTCCGGTCAGCTGTCACTGGGCATCTCCGTGAGGTCGAAGTGGTCACCCATGAAGAGACAGGCGAATGCCTCGTACCTGTTCTTGCCCAGGTAGTAGTCACCGCTCCAGTGGGTGAGGTAGAACCGGCCCAGCGGGTCGATGAGCGCGAGGGCGAACTCGGACCTGTCGAAGGCCACCGGGAAGAGCGGCTGTTCCGCCCACTCGGAAAGTTCGGAAACGGACTCGGCGGAGTCCTCGTCGAAGTACCGGACGGTAAAGGAGATGCCCTTTTCGGCGTTCGGCTCATCCGGGTGCGGAACCTCCAGGAAGGCGAACTCGCGGATGAATTCGACGGCGGCGGGGAAGGGCGTCACCTCGTAGCCATTGGCGGTGAGAGCCGCAGCGATCTCGTCGGCCAGGGCCGCCGCCTCCGGTCCCGCGTCACGCCCGGGCGTCCAGCCCGCGGCCCGCAGCCGGGCGTCGACCTCTTCGGGCGTGATCCTGAACTCCATCGGGTTTCCTTCTCCTTTCGCTCCGGTCATCCTACTTGTGGACCCGTACGCCGATGGCGGGCAGCACGTGCTTGCAGGAGTCGCAGGGCGGGTAGTGCGCGCCGTGGTCGAGTTGCGTCCCGCTCGTCTGATCCCACGCCTTGACGACGACGCGGGTGTCGATCACGGCACCGTCGAGCGCCTTTTTGACGTCGTCCGCGGTCCGTATCTTCGTACCCGTCGGATCGAGCTGGTGCAGCCGGTCGGAAAGCAGGGCCACTTCGGAGCACCTTCCATGGCCCACGCCGACCTTGTGGCCGTCGTCCTTGACCTTTTGGTAGAGAGCGGCGACCGCCGGATGGGTTTTCGGCGCGTATTTACGCGCGTGCTCGGCCTTTTGCTCGTCGGTGGCGTGCTTTCCGACCTTCGGAGCCTGGAGGCTGCTGTGACTGGTGATGACGCCATTGTGCAGCAGGGCTCCCGCACAGCCTTGCTTCATCCGTGATTTGTCCTGGGGCAGTTCCTGCCCGGGCTCGCCGCGCGCGTCCTTGGCGTCGTCGGCCAGCTGCCGCGCTTCACGCCCCAGCACCTTCTCCTGCTGGGCCAGGTCCAGATGGGACACGTCGAGGGCGTCCCGGCTGTGGTACCGGTTGTCGCCAGCCGTCTTCCCCAGCCCCTTGGGCTGCGGGTCGATGCGCCGGCCTTGGGGTCCTCCTTCACCGGAGCCGCCCCCGTGACCGCCGGAACCGCCCCCGTGGCCATCGGAGCCGCTTCCGCCCTTGCCTCCCCCGAGCCGTTCGCCGGCTTCTGGTCGGGGTGGCGGTTCTTGACGCCGTCCATGGTGTCCTGGACGTGCTTGTCGTGCTTCTTCTGGGCCTTGCCCGCCTCGGAGAGGCCGTCGCCGACGTCGTTCAGGTGCTTCTTGAGCTGCCCGTGCGCGTCGCCGAGGGACTTCATCGCCTTCTCGGTGACCTCTTCGATCGCCTTGGCCAGCGAACCGCGTCCGCGCGTGCGGCCGAAGTGGTGGCGGGAGGCGTGGAGGTGCTTGCCGCCCTTCTCGTCCAGGTGCTTGGAGTGCTCGTGCACCTTGCCGGTGAAGGTGTTGTGCTCGTGCTCGTCGAAGACGAGGTCGCCGCCACCTCCGCCGTCACCGCCGGCACTGGCGAGGACGAGGCCGCCGCCTGCGCCTCCTCCGCCGCCCGCACTGGCGATCTTCAGATTGTCCTTGCCCGCCTGAAGCGTCTGCTTGAGGTTGATGCCGTCCTGCGCGCCGAGCCCGTCGGAGACGACCTGCACGACGAGGTCCGTCGTCATCGAGTCCAGGGCGGCGAAGACCGGCCCCGTCACCACGGACATCACTTCCTGCACGGCGGCCTCGGCCGCCCCCTTCAGGATGCGCTTGACGACCGTCCGCGTGACCGCGACCCCGCCCAACGCGCCGAGCTCCGAGAGCCCCAGGGTGAACGGCGCCGCGGCCTGCGCCGACGCCACTTCCGCCGCCAGAATGCCGAGTTGGACGATGGCCGCACCCTTGGCACCCGCCACGACGACCGCCGCCGAGTCCAGACCACCGGCCAGCAGCCGCCCCGCTTCCGCGAGATTGTGCAGATGCTTGCCGTTGAGCTTGCGGACGTGCCCCTCGATGGCCTCCGTCATCTCGCCGCGGTTGGTGGAGATGAGCCGGTTCAGGGCGACGTTGGAGTCTCCCCGGCCCGCGTCCACGTCGGTCGCGAAGCTGCGGAGCGACTTGGCCATCTCCCGGTAGTCGTCCTCGTCGACGTTCGGCCAGTTGACGCCGATCAGGTCGAACACGAAGGCCAATTTGTCCGGTAGGACGACTCCCATCTCTGTTCCCCCGTCAGAACACTGTCAAGTTCTTCGCTCAAGATCCGAGCTCTCCGACCTTAGGCAAGAATCCGTTCGTCCTCAATTTCGTTGCCCGTGGCGGAGCGCACACCTCCGTCGGCCACCACGGCAGTTGGCGAAAGGCCCGGTGACGCAGGCCTGGTGGCCGGTAGCCTGACCGCGGGCTCGCGGGTGCGGCCCGCGGTGTTCGTCATCCGTGTGGAAAGGAACTCCTCTGATGGCTACCCAGCGTGAGACGGAAGAGCTGTACGCCATGGACATTTCCGGCGTGGAATGGCTCAGCGCTCCGGACACCCCGACCAAGGAGCGGGTCGAGATCGCCTACCTCCCGGGCGGAGCCGTCGCCATGCGCAACTCCGAGGACCCGGACACGGTGCTGCGGTACACGGCGAGCGAGTGGAAGGCGTTCGTCCTGGGAGTGCGGGACGGCGAGTTCGACATCGAGTGACGCGTGACGGCGGTACGGCGTGGCCCCCTGCCGTCTCCTGAGGAGCCGGCAGGGGGCCACGGTCGTCGCGCGCGCCACGCGCGCGTACGGTCAGTTGCCGCCGGGCGGGCGCCCGCTGTTCTGCGGGGGGTGCGGAGGCTGCGGGGGGCGTGCGGGCTGCGGGGGCTGCTGCGGATACGACGGATCCATCGGCGCCGTGCCGCCGTACGGTCCGGCGGCGGCCGACTGCTGCGCCGGCTGCATCTGCTGCGCCTGCTGCTTTCGCATCCTGGCCTTGCGTCGCGCCCGACGTACCATCAACGCCACCAGCACGGCCCCGGGCACGACGACGGCCACGGCGCCGCCGATGAACCAGGGCAGGTTGTCGTCCTTGCCCTTGGACTTGTGCTTCTTGCCGGTCACGCCTGCGGGTTCATGGGTCGCCGGGGCGGTCGGGGGCGCGCTCTTCGCGGACGACTTGTCGGACTTCTCGGCGGCGGCGATCAGCGGGTTGACGTCGGGCGGGCCGGGGTTGCCCTTGTTCTCCAGCACATTCTCACGCGGGCGGATCATGCCGTAGCCGATGTATTCACTGGGCACCTTGCCGTGCGACGGCCTGCCGGCGGTACCCAGGAGAACGCGCAGAACTTGGTTGCCGGTCCACTCGGGGTGCAGGGCCCAGACGAGGGCCGCGCTACCGGAAGCGATGGCGGTGGCTTGGCTGGTGCCTCTGCCACGGCAATATCCCGTCTTCCCGTCACATACCGTAGGGATGTCGACCCCGGGGGCAGTCAGGACCACCTGCTGCCCA
The DNA here is from genome assembly GCF_050937075.1 of Streptomyces sp. CA-181903. Lineage (NCBI taxonomy): Bacteria > Bacillati > Actinomycetota > Actinomycetes > Kitasatosporales > Streptomycetaceae > Streptomyces > Streptomyces sp. CA-181903. Next base: position 5,548,062 of record NZ_JBNJLY010000001.1, on the reverse strand, counting down.
TGCGTCGAGAACTTCGCCATCCGCAGGTGTGAGTCGACAGCACTGACCGCTACGACGCCTCGTGCCGCCGCTGGATAGGAAACTACATTGGTGTCGCTTCCGTCATTCCCCGAGGCTGCGATGAGGAGCTTCCCCCGTTTGATCGCATAATCCACGGCGCGCTGGATCAACGCCTTACGCTTGTCGTCCGTCGAGACCGCATCAACGCCCACGGACATGTTGATGATCTTGGCGTCGCTGTCAGCCGCGTACCTGATGCCGTTGGCAAGTGCCTCGGGGCCGCCACCCCCTGTGGAGACTTTCACCGTGAGAATGCGGGCGCCGGGCGCGATTCCCTTTACTTGCATGTCATCTTGCGCGTCACCGGCTATAAGCGTCGACATGGCGGTGCCGTGCGACTCGCTGGCTTGGCGGCCGTCCCCAGTCGCATCCGCGGGTACGAAACTCTTCCCCGCCAGCACCTTGCCTCGCAGCTCCGGCTGGGACGGACGCACACCACCGTCCAGAACCGCGACAGTGACACCCTCCCCTGTGGTCTTCTCCCACATACGCTCGGCCTGCATCGTCTTCAGGTACCACTGGCCCTCACGGACGGTGCCGGCATACGCAGAGGGAGCGACGAGACCGCTGACGGCGAGCAGAGAACCCAGGGCGGGCACCAACAACGCAGCTCGGCGGCGAATGGCCCTAGTTGTCGTCTTGTTCACGTGTCCTCTGCTCACCATCCGGCATCACTACGGGTATTACTGGACCACGGGTGGAACGTTCTCCGGCCCGGCCCCGGTCCAGGTTTCCTCGTCCTCTGTCAGGTAGCCGGGACCTTGAGACCGCTTACGTTCCTTCTCCCCCTGACGGTTTGTCATGCCGGCGGCACCGCCACCGCGGACGAGTCCGCTGCCCCCGGTGTGAATTCGCGTCGCGCTCCCTGGGTGCCTGAAGGACCTTCCACTACGCCACCCGGTTGCGACGCGTATCGCTTCGCGGTACCACCGGGTCCGCGAGAAGGAGAGCCCGCGCCCATGGCCCCCGGCGCGCCCATCATTCCACGTCCCGTTTGCTGCGGTTCGCCGCCGATGACCGTCCCGCGCGGAACGCCTCGGCCATTTCCGGCTCCAGGCCCGGTCAGAGGGGTACCGCCGATAACGCCGGTGTCAACCCTTGGCGGAGCCGGCACCTTTCCGATCCCGGGAACACCGATACGGCCGGAAGTACCAGGACTGCGGCCAGGCCCACCCGTGTTGACGGGTGAAGTGCGCTGGGCCCCAGGCCCGCCGGGCCCTTCCGGTCGGCCGCCACCTCGACGGGGTACCCAGGAGTGCTCGGCCCCGTGGGCAGCGGCGGCAACGGTGGCAAGGACTTGGAATGGTCGGCCGGACCCTGCGGTCCCGTGCTGGGCGGGGCCGTAGGGGCGGGGGCAGGAGGGGCGGCCGGTCCACTGTCGATGCGAGTGCCCGTCGTGCCCTGATCGGAACCCGTTCCATCATGTCCACCTGCCGGTACGTGCACCGGACCTGTTCCGGTATCCCCGTGCGCCGGGGGCGGGAGCTGTGCTCCCGATGCGCCCGGGTCCGCGACACGGGTCGCCTGCGCTCCCGCGCCGCCCCCGGCCCCATTCCCGCCGCCGGCACCGGTCGCGCTGCCGTACGGCTGCCCCCCACCCGAACCAGCGGCAGTGGAACCGCCTGACCTACCGTACGGCTGGTCCCACTCATCGCCGATCTCGAGACCGCCGTCCAGGCTGGGCATCGGCCGGAACTCCGGAATCTCCAGCGCCTGGATCGTCTTCTGGGCCGTCACGCATTTGTCAGCCGCCTTCTTGACGGCGCCATCATGGCCCATGAGTGCTTTGCGCTGGTCAGCCACCGCCTTGAGGCGGGCTTTTTCCTTGTCCGCGTCCGCGTAGCACTGTGAGATGTCGCCGGGCGGCGTTTTCATGAGCTCTTCGACGGCAGCCTTGATGTCGCCGCCGGCTTCGACCATTTCCTTGCCCGTCGCCCCGGCGACATGGGCCAACTTGATGATCTGCTTGGCGAAAGCGTCGCCCCACTCGCGGAAGGCGTCGCCTCCGGCGCCCTTCCACTCCGTCCGGCCGACATGCTTCTTCAGCTCGTCGCCGATGCTTTCGATCTCCGGCTTGGCTTGCTCTAGAGCGAGCCCCTTGCCGCTCAGTTCCTCGCCCTTGGCGTGAATGAACGAGTAATAGATGTCCTCGAAGGACATGTCATTCACGCTCTTGGAACGGTCACCCATGATCTTCCTCCCCCGCGTCACGGCGTGGCCTGATCGGAGGATTCCTCTCCTCCGCCCTCACCGGAGTGGTCTCCGGGCTTTCCATTCTTGTTCTGCTCGTCCTGCTGCTTCAGCTTCTGCTGCTGTTCCCAGTTCGCGATGGACCGCTTCTGGATTTCGGCGAGCCGTCGCGCGTGCTCGTGGTCGACGTTCTTGTAGTCGCGGTCCGCCATGCCCACCGCGAGGCTCATGGCCTCCAGCTGGTCCCCCAGCATCCGGGACAGGAGTTCCAGCCGCTGATGGACCCTGTCGTACGCGTCCGACAGGGCCTCCGCCTCCCCGAAGCTGCCGAACGCCTCCTTGCTGACCTTCTGGTTGGCGATGTGCTGATGGGAAGCGGCGGACTTGTCCAGTTTGCCGAGGAGGCGGTCCACACGCTTTTTCAGGCCCTGGAGGTTGTCCTCGTCGCCCACATCCAGATCCGACGGACTGCCACCGCCCCCGCCGTGCTGTGCCGGATCCCCGGATCCCATGAGTCAGCCCCCTGTTGGTGAATGTGTATGCACGATGAAGTCAGTTGGAAACGCCCGTGGGCGCGGTCTGCGGACAACCGGCCGCATCCGCGCCCACGGACGGAGAACGAGTGCGAGGTCGCCTCAGTGGCCGAAGCGGGCCGCCTGGCGCTTGTCGTTGGCCTGGTAGCCGTCGGTGGCTTCCATGAGGAGGCTGGAGATCTTCAGCAGGGTCTGGTGCATGTCGTCCACGTTGCTCTTCCAGCTCTTGTGGCGGGAGTGGAAGGCCTGCTGGGTCTCACCGTCCCACTGGGCGACCTGCGCCTCGACGCGGGCGTCGAGCGACTCCAGCTCGCTCTTGATGTTGTTGGCCGTCGACTTGACCGTGTTCGAGGCCTCGACGACGGTGCCGTACTTGATTTCCATGAATACTGTCCCTCCTGGCGCGATGCGGAAACGGGAAGCGGCAGTCAGCCGTGGAACCTGCCCAGGACGCCGGTGACGCCGCCCGTGCCGGTGGTGCCGCCGTCGCCCACGCCCTTGAAGCTGTTGAGGCGCTCCTGCTCCTCCTGGTCGAAGCCCTGACGGCTCGACTGCATCGCGTCCTTGGTGAAGGCCAGCAGCTCCTTCAGCCGGCGCGTGTCCTCGTTCACACGCTCCTGGAGGGTGTGGTAAGCGGACGCCGCATCGCCCTTCCAGCCGCCCTGCACGGTGGCGACGACACCCTTGAGGCTGTTGATCTTGGCCTCGAGCGTGTCGTGCATCGTCCCCAGATCCTTGACCAGCTGATCCAGGTTTCCTACTTCAAGCCGAAGGTCGGCCATCGTTACACCTACCCCCCATGAATCGGATGTTCTGCGGGAGCCCTTCGCGCGGCTCCCCCTTTGCATCAGACCGAAGTTGTCGGCTGCCACTCTAGCCACTCACACGAGGGCGTCCAACCGGTATGCCTTTGACGTGAGTTCGCGCACTCCCGTCACACGAGTGAGGCGGTCATTGGTCCAGACATCAACCAAGCCGTCACCACGCCATCACTCACTCAGGCCGTCACCCACGCCGTCGCCGATCCCGTAGCGCCACCGCCGTTCCCGCGACCGCCGCGATGAGGACACCCGCCGTTATCAGCGCGTACGTGGCGAGGCGTTCGTCGCGTTCGCGCGGCGTCTCGCCGATGGTGAGCGGGGCGGCTTTCGGTACGGCACGGCCGGCCGAGACGGCGCGGTCCGCCACCGGGGCGTCGATGGGGTGATCGTCCTCCGTCAGCGCACGCACCGGATCCGCGACACCCCAGCCGACGAAGTCGTCACGGCCCTTGACGGCCCTTTCCGCGGTCTGCTCGATCTGGGCGACGACCTGCTGCTGTTTCCAATTCGGGTGTTTCGCGCGGAGAAGCGCCGCGATTCCGGCGACGTACGGTGCCGAGAAACTCGTTCCGCTGTCCACGCATTGGCCGCCCTTCGGCACGGTGGAGACCATTTCGACGCCGGGGGCCGCCACTCCCACGAAATCGCCCGTCTGGGAAAAGGCGGCGCGTTCGTTGTTCCGGTCGGAGGCGGCCACGGCGAGTACGCCCGGATATGCCGCCGGGTACGTTTTCTTCACCTTGCCCTGGAGTCCGTCGTTGCCCGCCGAGGCGACCACGACGATGTCCTCGTTCAGGGCCTCCCGGACGGCCTGGGCGAGGTCCGAGTCGGCGTGCAGCGGTTTCGCGGTGTCCTGCGAGATGTTGATGACGCGGGCGTGCCTGCTGATCGCGTGCCGGATGGCGGTGGCGAGCGTGCGCTCGGTGCCGGTGCCCTTCTCGTCGTTCTGCCGGATGGGCAGGATCGTGGCCTCGGGAGCGAGTCCGACGAAGCCCGTGCCCTCGCGCGGGCGGGCGGCGATGATGCCCGCGACCTTCGTGCCGTGGCCGACCGGGTCGGTGGTGCCGTCGGTGCGGGCGCCCTTCTCCGGCGGGGCGTTCTTGTCCTTGGGCAGCAGGTCCAGGCCGGCGGACCGGTCGACAGCGGAGGTCAGTTGCGGGTTGTCGATGTCGACACCGGTGTCGATGACGGCGACCCGGACGCCCTTGCCCTTGGTGTCCTGCCAGAGCCGGTCGAAGACGACCCGCTGCAGGGCCCATGGCATGCCCGATATCTGCTGCTTCATCGGGAAGGTGCACTCGCCGCTGCCGTTCAGGACCAGGGCCGGGCCCGGGGCCCCGGCGCGCGGCCCGGCCGCACCCGCACCCACACCCACCACCGTCAGCACCGTGGCCATGGCCATGGCGGACGTCACGGCCGTTCTCAGTACCGTCATCGAACGGCCCCCTTCACGAGCTCTGCGGCTGGCCGGCGCTGTTGACGTCCAGCCGGGGCCCCTTGGGCAGGAAGGCGGACCAGTCGTCCGGCACCGGCACCGGCTTGACGTCCTTGTACCCGAGCCGGATCTGCGCCTCGTTGGCCTGCGCCGCCCGCTCCTCCGGCGTCTTCGGCCTGTCGTCGTCGCCGATGCCCGAGCGGCCCGCGCTGCTGTCGTTGTTGGTCTGCACCGCGTACCGCAGTCCGGTGTCGGTCACCAGGAACAGCGAACCGACGCTCGTGGAGGAGCCGTTGATCTGGCGGTAGAGCAGGCCGCTGCCCGGGGTGACGTAGGCGCTGGTCGCGCCGTCCAGGATCTCGGCGGGGTACTTGGCCCCGGCCCAGGTGGTCAGCTGGGGCACGCCCTTGCCGTCCACGCCGTGCATCACGTTGCAGACCGTACGGACACCGGTGCCCGCGTCGTTGACCTGGGTGGGGACGAGCCCCGGCCAGCCGTACTGGCCGTAGAACCAGTCGGGGGACGAGGTGAAGGACTGCGGACCGACCTCCTCCGCCCGCGCGTTCTGGTGCAGCACCACCGCGTCCGGGCTGGTGAGCAGCAGCCGGGCGACGAGGTCGGAGACGGGCGCCACCCGGCCGGGCAGCACCACGTAGTGCTGCATGCCCTTGCCGGCGACGGCGCGGATGACGGTGCCGACCCGGTCGAGCCGCGGATCGAGGCTGCCGACGCCCGCCGGGGCGCCGATCCGGCCGGGGAGCCGGGGGAAGGTGATGGGCGTGCCCTCGTGCAGGGTGGCCAGCCACTCCTTGTCGACCTTCTGCGGGCGGGCGCCCTCGCTGAACAGGGAGCGGCGCAGCACCTCGTCGCGCGGGGACGGGTGGTCGCCGTCGGGCAGGCCGACGAGGTGTTTGGTGCCGCCGGGGTCGACGAGGTAGCGGTCGCCGGTGGGCCCCTCGACGTACAGGGCCTGGCCGTCGCGCAGTTTCCCGCTCCCCGCGACCTTCGCCGCGTCGCGGGCGGCGAGGAGGAAGACGGCCTTCTGTACCGTTTTGCCGCCGCTGCCGGGCTGTTCGCAGACGGCCCAGCTCTTCTCCTTGCCGGCGTCCTCGGGCGCGGGCAGCCGGTCGGGCGCGTAGGGGATGCCGAGGGTGGGGCCGCGCTGGATCTTCCCGTTGTCGAGCTCGCCCTCGTCGACCTTTATCACCGAGGACTTCTCGGGCTTGAGGAGGAGCTTCGCGGAGGAGAAGTTGAGGACCGGGTGCAGCCGCTTGGTGCCGTCGGTCTTGAGGACGACGTACCGGGTGGTCGACTTGCTGCCCACGATGACGTGCGCCCCGGGCTCCGACCAGCCGGCCGGCGCCTTGGGTTTGAAGATGCCCCAGCCGCCGAAGCCCGCCAGGACGAGCGCCCCGACGACGATTCCGGGCAGGATGGCGCGCACCGGGCGCGGCGCCGCCTCGTCCGTTCCCGCCGCCGAGGGCTGCAGGAACGCGGCGACCATGCGCTTGCGCGCGAAGGTGTAGGCGTTGAGCTCGTCCCGCCGTGTTGCCATGTGCCGAAGTACTCCCCCCGTCGCCGGGTTCCGTCGCCGGGTTCCGTCCGGGGCCCGCCGCCGGGCCCGCCGTCGGACCGGCCGGACCCGCTGGTCGGACCTGCCCTCGGTCCGCGTTGTCAGACCGGCCCCCTACTATGCCTGTTGACGATCCGGTCGTGCCGTCCGGGTGCGGTCGCCGTACGGGCCGGGGTCCGCGGTGGCCGGTCCGTGCCCGTGGCGGGGCGCGGTGCTCGGACGGTTCGGCGTGGTTCCGGTGAGTGTTCCGGCAGGTGTTCCGTCAGGTTTTCCGGGGCGAGTTCCAGGACGTGTCCCAAGGCATGTCCCGGGGCGCGTTCCAGGACGCGTCTCGGGGCCGGCTCCGGTGAAGTGTTCTGACAACGGCGAGGGGGGTGCGCGGGTATGGCGTCCGCGGCGCGATCGGCGCAGCAGGCCACGGTCGTGCGCCGGCGGTCCGGGGCGGGCCGGCTGGGCCCGGTGCGGCTGCAGCAGCTCGTGCTGCTGGAGGTCGCGGCGGCACTGGTGCTCGTGGGGTACGCCGTCGACCCGCTGCTGGCCGCCCCCGCCGTCGGAGTGGCCGCAGTCCTCGCGGCGTTGGCGCTCGCGCGGCGGCGGCAGCGGCCGATATCGGAGTGGCTGGGGGCGGTCCTGGCGCTGCGCCGCCGTACGCGCGGTGCCGCCGGCGCGCCGGGCTCCGCCGATGTCGCGCCCGCCCTGGCCCCGCTCGTGGAGTGCGAACCGGCGCTGCGCGTGGAGTCGTTCACGGACCGCGAGGGCCGGCACATAGGCGTGGTGGGCGACGGGACGTTCGTGACCGTCGTCCTCCAGGTCGAGGCGGTGGACGAGCCGCTGCGCCCGCTGCGGGTGGAGAAGGCGCTGCCGCTGGACCTGTTGCGGGACGCGCTGGACTCGGCGGACGTCCGGCTGGAGTCGGTGCAGGTGGTGCAGAGCGCGCTGCCCTCGCCCGCCCCGCACCTTTCCGCCCAGGCGCTGGCCGCGCGGAACTACGCGCCGTTGCAGGCGCTGACGGGCGCCCCGGCGGTCCGGATGACCTGGGTGGCGCTCAAGCTCGACCCGGAGCTGTGCCCGGAGGCCGTCGCGGCCCGGGGCGGCGGTGTCCGGGGGCCCGGCGGTGTGTGCTGCGCGCGGCGGACCAGCTGACGAGCCGGCTGCGGAGTGCCGGGTTCCGGGCGGTGCTGCTCGCGGAGGAGGAGCTGGCGTCGGCCCTGTCGACCGCGGCGAACGTCAACCCGGCCGCCACGGCGCAGGCGAGCCGTTCGGGCACGGGCGCGCGGCGGACCGCCGAGACGTCCCGTACGTGGCGGTGCGACGACCGCTGGCACACCTCCTACTGGGTCGGCCGCTGGCCGCAGTTGGGCCCCGGTGCGGCGTCCCTGCCGCAGCTGGCCGCGCTGCTGACGTCGCTGCCCGCGCTGTCGACGACGCTGAGCCTGACCCTCGGCCGCGGGCGCGCCCGGGACGGCGGACATGTGCCGACGGTCACCGGGCACATACGGGTGTGCGGGCGCAGCGCCGACGAACTGGGCGAGGTCCGGCGGGAGCTGGAGCGGACGGCGCGCGGGGTGAAGGTCGGGCTCGTCCGGCTGGACCACGAGCAGGTTCCGGGCGTTCTCGCCACACTGCCGCTGGGAGGTACGCGCTGATGGGTCTGCTGTCGAGAACGACGCGGGCGGGCCGGGCCCCGGCGCCGCCGGCCGGATCACCGTCCGCTCCCGCGCCGCCGGCCTCCCCGGCCCGGCGTCCCGCGTCCGGCTTCGGGCTGCTCGGCCCCCGCCACGAGCGGCACGAGCTGGACCCCGACCGCTTCGCGGAGCTCGGCCTGCCGGTCGGCGACGACGGCGTGGTCGTCGGGACGGACGCCCAGGGCGCCCCGGCCGTCCTGGGACTGGTCCGCCCGGCCGCGTTCGACGTGGTCCTGGTGGGCGGCGCCTGGACGGCGCAGGTCATCGCCCTGCGCGCGGTGGGCACGGGTGCCCGGGTCGCCGTGGAGAGCGGACGCCCGCAGCTGTGGACGGCGCTGGCGCAGGCCGCCAACACCGGCCAGCAGTCCATCACCCTGCACGACGTGGGCCGCGTCCCCCGCAGGGCCCCTCGGTGCCGAGCCCGGTCCTCGTCATCCGCGACTGCGGCATACGCCCGCCGCTCGGCCGCGTCCGCTCCGCGCCCTGGCAGCCGGTACTGACGCTGCTCCCCTACCCCGGCCCCACGACCGCGCGCCTGATGTCGCAGGCGGACCTCGTCGGCGTCCAGCGGGTCGCCCCCGAGGAGGCCGTCCGGATCGGCCGCACCATGAACCTGCCCCGGGAGGACGTGGAGTCCCTCTCCACCCTCCCCGACGGCGTCACCCTGTGGTGCACGCGCTCGTCCCGGACGTACGTCACCACGCAGCCGACGGATCCGGAGGCGGGGTTGTTGGGGGCGGCGCGGCGGTTGGAGTAGGGCGGCTCGCCCAAGCGGCGCAGTTGTTCGGGGCGCTGTCGGCAGCATCACGACAGCCGGCGTGGGCCACGGGCAGCGGCCGTCTCGGGCGTTCCCGCGCGGTCGGCGGCCCGACGCGCGCATCGGCCGCTGCCGCGTGGGCGACGTGCCCGGCGCCGATGAGCGGTCAGGATGTCCTCGGGGCACCGGGCAGCGCGCCCCGGCACTCGCCGTGTGCGTTCCGCGCACACCATCGGCTCCGCAGGGTCATTCCAGCGGCAGCGCGCACACGTAGTCGCCGGCCGTCCAGACGAGGCGGCCGGACCGCTCGTGAGCGACGGGCGGGGCGCCGATGCGCCCCGGTACGTCCATGGACCAAGCGATGCGGTGGCTGCGCAGGTCGACGGCCCGGATCCGGTCCCGAGCACCGTCCGTCGCGGCAACGTAGAGGTACTTCCGGCCGGCCACCGGAGGGAGTGAGGTGGGGGGCGTGTCGGGGAACGGCGTCTCCCAGAGGAGCGTGCCGGTGTCCGCGGCCAGGGCGACGATGCCGCGCGTGCTCTCGGCCACGTAGAGCACCCCGTCCTTGACGGTCGGGCGACCGTACGGGCTGGAATCCTGGGAAGCGCTCCCGGTGTCGCGGCCCGCGCCGAACTCCCAGGCGCGTTTGCCGTCGGACAGGGTGACGGCGAGCACGACCGTACTGGCGACGTAGACGCGCCGGTCGTCGGCGGCGACCTGGCCGGTGCCCACGAAGCCCTCGTCGAGCCGTCGCCGCGGGACGTCCCAGGACCATTCGTCCCGGCCGTCGGCCGTGTCACGGGATTTCAGGACGTTGGGGTCGCCCATGGAGCCGGCCCGGGCATAGACGAAGTGCCGGCCGGCCACCGTGGCGGCGGCGCCGCTGGTCGAGCCGGGGAGGTAGGAAGAGCGGAACGCCTGCCGCCAGCGCTCCTTGCCGGTTCTGGTGTCGACGGCGAGGAAGAGCCAGCTGTGGTCGTTGTCGGGGTCGTTGCCCTTGCGGGCGGCGAGATAGACGACTCCGTCGGCGGCGGCCACGGGTTGCGCGGCGAGGGCGGCGGACGACAGGTCGTCGAACGGCCCGGCGACGATCTCCAGGGCGCCCGTACCGGTGACGGTGAAGATCTTCAGCCCCATGGCCTTCTGTCCGCCGGGAGCGTAGGTGTAGATGCGGGTGCCGTCCGAGGTGAACTCGTAGGGCGTCTTGACGGCCGAGGCCGTCCACCGCTTCTCGCCGGTGCGCGCGTCGAGGGCCACCAGGCCCGCGCGGGCCCGCACCGCCACCAGGTCGCCCAGGACGAGCGGAGGGCGGCTGTCGTCGGCGTTCGGCAGGCGGGTCCACCAGGTGGCGCGGGCCGGGATGTTGGCGGGGCGGGCGAAGTGGCTGGGCCCAGGGGTGTCGGTGTGCTTGCGGTTGTTCCACCAGAGCCATCCGCCCGCGCCTGCCGCCGCCACGCCCAGGGTCGAGCCGCCGGCGATGCCGAGGAGGCGGCGGCGGGTGAGGGTGAGGTGGGGCCGGTGGTGATCGAGGTGGCGTCCGGCTCCGGGGGTGGGGGCAGGCGGTGTGGCTGGTGGCGCCAGACTTCGGTGGCGCGACGGGCGATTTCGGCGAGGAGGGTGTCGGGGAGGGCAGTGGGGAATCCCTCCGCGGTGGGCCATCTCTCCGCGGAGGGGAACCTCCCCGCACCAGCGAATCCCTTCGCACCGCGGAATTCCTCCGCGTCGGCCTCCCTGCCCGCCTCCGTCTCGGCCAGCAGCTCGGCGAGTTCGGCCGTCGAGGGGCGGCGGGTCGGGTCCTTGTCCAGGCAGCGGGTCAGCGTGGGAACGAGGGCGGGGGGCAGGCCGGTCAGGTCCGGGGCCGCGTAGCGCACCCGGTAGAGGAGGTCCGCGGCCTGGCCGCCGCCGAACGGGCCGTGGCCGGTCGCCGCGAAGACGAGGACGCCGGCGAGGGCGAACACGTCGCCCGCCGAGGTGTGCTCGGTGCCCGCCGCCTGTTCGGGTGACATGTAGGCGGGGGTGCCGGCCGCGGCGCCGAGGCGGGTCAGGCGGTCGTCGCCGAGCGCCCGCGCCACCCCGAAGTCGATGACCTTGGGGCCGGTGGCGGTGACGAGGACGTTGGACGGCTTGAGGTCGCGGTGGACGACGTCCGAGCGGTGCAACTGGCCGAGCGCACGGCACAGTACGGCGCCGAGGGCCCGTACCGTCCGCTCGGGGAGCGGGCCGCACAGCTCGACGGCCTCGTCCAGGGGCGGGCCCAGGACGTACTCGGTGGCCAGCCAGGGCCGGGGCGCGAACGGGTCGGCGTCGACGACCCCGGCGCCGTACTCCCCGCCGATCACCCGGGCGGCGTCGGACTCCAGCCGGAACCGGGCCCGGAACGCCTCGTCCGACGCGAACCGGGGGTGTACGGCCTTGAGCGCGACCGTCCGGCCGCCCGCGGAACGGGCGAGGTACACCGTGCCCATGCCGCCACCGCCCAGCCGGGCGACGAGCCGGTAGGGGCCGAGCTGCCGGGGGTCGTCGTGGTGGAGGGGCAGGGGCATCAGGACGGTCCGCGGTGGGTTGAGGGGGACGGGTGGGGCGGTACGGCCGGGAGTGCCGCTTCCGCGGCCAGGACGGCGGCGGACTGCCGGGCGAGCTCGGCGACCGCCCGGGCCGGCAGCCAGCCGGGGCGAGGAGCGCGGCCGCCCGACCCGGGCCGCCGTCCAGCACGGTGGCCCGCGGCGGGCCGTCCATGACGGGCGGGGGGCCGAAACCGGGCGCGGTGCCGGGGAGTTCGTCCAGCAGCCGGTGGACCGACGGGCGGTGGGCGGGGTCGCGGACGAGGCAGGCGGAGACGAGGGAGCGCAGGCCCTCGGGGAGTTCGTCACGTTCCGGGACGGTGTGTCCCGTCGCCGCGTAGGCCAGGACCGCACCCAGGGCGAAGACGTCGCCGGGCGGCTCGGGCCGCGCCCCGGCGAGCTGTTCGGGGGCCACCGTGCCCGGGGGGAGGCCGACCGGACCGGCGCCGTCCGCTCCCGCCGGGGTCGCGGCGCGCACCGCGCCGTAACCGGTGAGGCGCGGGCCGTCGGCCGTCAGCAGGACGGCCTCCGGGGAGACTCCCGCGTGCGCCGTGCCCAACGCGTGCACCGCCGCCAGGGCCTCGGCGAGGGCGGTGCCGAGCGCGCGGACGGTCCGTTCGGGCAGCGGGCCGCCGTGCGCGGCCAGTGCGATGGGCAGGGGGAGGGCGGGGAGGTACGGGATGGTGTACCAGGTGGGGGAGTTGCCGCCCGTGGTTCCCTCGCCTGCCGCACCCGTCGCTTCGACCTCGTCGACCACGGCCGTCCACGGGCCGAACAGCCGCCGGGCAGCCTCCGCCTCGCCCCGGAAGCGGTCCGGGTCGGCGCCTTGAGGGGGCGTGGTGAGGATCACCGTGCGGTCGCCGTCCTGGGAGCGTGCGACGAACCGGTGCGGTGTGGCAGGGACATCACCCGTCGGACCGCCCGCGTGGGCGTCGAGCCGGCCCAGCACCGCGTACGGGCCGATCCACCCGGAGTCGCCCGGACGCGGCGGTTCCATTCCGGCCCCTTCCCTTGGTCCCCCTTGTCGCCTCCCGCGGACGCCGTGCGCATGGACGACGGCACTGATGGAATGACGAGCACCGATGGCCGTCGTACGCGAGTACGGCGGCCGGACACAGGAGCCTACTCATGCGTTCGTCCTGCGTGGACGGGGGCCGGGGGCGGGCCGGTGACGAGGGCTCGGCGACGGCATCGGAGGCGATACCAGGCCGTGACCCGCGGGGATGGTGCGGGAGCGTGCGGGCCTGCCGCAGTGCTACGGATGACGATTAGTCTTGATGACCGTACGCATGGAGAACCCGACGCCGGGGGCCCGCAGCGTGACGTATGGGGGAATCGGGCGGTCGTGCCCCGGGAACGGCCCGGTGCCGGCAGGCGATTCCCCGAAGCGCCGGACCACACCAGCAGGAGGCATTGTGAGCAGCGATCGGAACGAGATCCGCGCGGCCGGGACCACAGGCGGCGAGAACCGGTCCGACGCCGACCACGAGCTGGACCAGGATCAGGAAGTCGAGCACACGGGCGAGTTCACCATCGATTACACGCCGCCCGCCTGGTACGTCCAGACCTCCCCGCCCGCTCCGGCGGTCCCCCCGGCGCCTCCGACCCCTCCGGCACCGCCCGCCTCGGGGGCGGGGGCGGGCGCCGACGCGGCGCCGTCCATCGCCGAAGGCGCGGGGGGAGCAGGTGCGGCGGACGCGTCCACCGTCGGCGCGCAGGCCGTTGACGCCTCTGCTGTCGGCGCCTCTCCCGTCGACAACCGGGCCTTCGACACCCGGGCCGTCGACGGCCCTGCCGTTGACGCCCCTGCCGTTGGCGCCTCTGCCGTTGGCGCCTCTGCTGCTGACGTCTCCGCCGCCGGCACGCGGACCGTCGACGCCCCCGTCGTCGACCCTCACGCCGTGGGCGGGAAGGACGCCGACGGGAGTGCGGACGGCGGCGGCGACGCGCGGCCCGGCGCCGTGGCCGGACATGGCCTCGACGGCTCGGGAACGGGCGCCGGCACGGATCCCGCGCCGGCCGAGGGACCGGCGACGCCCGCGACCGTACGGTTCTCGGCCGCGGCACTGCGCGACGAAATCACCGCGCACGCCCCGAAGTCCGATGAATCGGGCGAACCCGGAGCGATCCCGGCATTCGACGGGTCGGACAAGTCGGCGGAGTCGGCGGAGGTTTCGGGCGAATCCGACAGCAGCGGCACCCTGTGCAGCGAGGGCACCATGCGGTTCTCGGCGAGCTCGCTACGCAACCGGACGGGGGCGGCGGGGGCTGGGGACGCACCCTCGGCGTCCGCTTCCCCCTCCGCTTCCGTGCCGCCGGAGGAGGCGGAGACGGAGGCCGAGACCCCCAGCGCGTCCACCGAGTCCTGGACGCCGCCTTCCGTGCCGCCGGCGTCCCTGCCGCCCCTGCCGCCGGACTTCCGCCCCGCCGAGCCCGCCGACGGCCAGGCCGCGCCGGCCGCGCCCGCCCCGTGGGCCCCGCCTGCGACACCGCAGGCAGCCCAGCAGGCGGTTCCGCAGGCCCCGGCGATGCCGTCCGCGCCGCCCGCCGCCCCGACCGCTCCCCCGGCCCAGGCAACCCAGACGACTCAGACGCCCCAGGCGGCCCAGGCGGAGACCTCGGGCACTCCCGCTCCCGCTGTGGCAGAGGGCTCGGGTGCCTTCGCGCTGCCGACGGCGCCCGGTCCGGAGGCCGCGCCCTACGCCGGGAGCCCGGGCACCCCGTTCGCCGCGGCACCGGCGCCCGCTCCGCAGGGCGGCGCCCAGCCCGGCCCGTACGCCCCGCCCGCACCGCAGGCGCTCCCGGCGTACGGCGCGCCGAGCACCCCTGCCCCGGCCACCGAAGCGGCGCCGGCCCAGGGCGACTTCACGCTGCCCGCGGCCGGACAGCCCACTCCCCCGCCGGCGCCGACGGCCCCGACGCCGCCGCCCGCGTACGGCGGCTACGGCGGGTACGGCGTCCCGCAGCCGGACCCGGCGGCGGCCCCGGCCCCGCCCGCTCCGGCCGCCGCACCGCAGGCGCCCGCCAACTCGCCTGTTCCGCAGGGTGGTTACGGGTTCCCGCACCCGACGGCGCCTTCGCCCGAGGCGCCCGCGTCAGCGCCTCGGAGCGGTTACGGCTTCCCGCCCCCCGCGGCGCCCACTGCCGGAGCGCCCGCGCCCGCGTCCACTCCGCAGGGCGGATACGGGTTCCCGCAGCCGACGGGCGCCGCCCCCCAGGGCGGTTACGGCTTCCCGCATCCCGGGACCCCCGCCGGGGAGACACCCCCGTCCCCCGCGCAGCACGCATACCCCCTCCCCCAGACGCAGCCCCAGCCGCCCGCCGCGCCTCAAGGCGCCCCGGCCGCCGGCCCGTACGCGCCCCAGCCGCAGGCCGGCCCCGCCGACACCGGCGCCTTCTCCCACGGCCCCCAGGGCGCTCCCGGCACACAGCCCGTCCAGGCCGGTCAGCCCGTACAAGCCGGTCAGCCCGGTCATCCCGGCCAGGCCGCCGACGCGTCGCCCGCCGGTCCCGTCGACCCGCGCACCGGCGGCTGGCCGACGGTGACGCCGGAACAGCGGCAGCGTTCCGTGCACGGCGCGCCGCTCGGTTACACGGCCGCGGTCGAGCTGTCCTCCGAGCGGCTGCTCAAGAGCAAGCCGAAGCCGAAGAAGCAGAGTTCGGGCCGGTTCAAGTTCGGCGGGAAGAAGGAGGAGGCGGAGCGGCAGCGCAAGCTGGAGCTGATCCGCACGCCCGTCCTGTCCTGCTACCGGATCGCCGTCATCAGCCTCAAGGGCGGTGTCGGCAAGACCACGACGACGACCGCCCTCGGCGCCACCCTCGCCAGCGAGCGCCAGGACAAGATCCTGGCCATCGACGCCAACCCGGACGCCGGCACCCTCGGCCGCCGGGTGCGCCGCGAGACCGGTGCGACCATCCGCGACCTGGTGCAGGCCATCCCCGGCCTCAACAGCTACATGGACATCCGCCGTTACACCTCGCAGGCGCCGTCCGGCCTGGAGATCATCGCCAACGACGTGGACCCGGCCGTCTCCACGACCTTCAACGACGAGGACTACCGGCGGGCGATAGACGTCCTGGGGCGGCAGTACCCGATCATCCTCACCGACTCGGGCACGGGCCTGCTCTACAGCGCGATGCGCGGCGTGCTCGACCTCGCGGACCAGCTGATCATCGTCTCCACCCCGTCCGTCGACGGCGCGAGCAGCGCCAGCACCACGCTCGACTGGCTGGCGGCGCACGGCTACGGCGAGCTCGTCGGGCGCAGCATCACCGTCATCTCCGGGGTCCGCGAGACCGGCAAGATGATCAAGGTCGAGGACATCGTGTCCCACTTCGAGACCCGCTGCCGGGGGTCGTGGTCGTGCCCTTCGACGAGCACCTCGCGGCGGGGGCGGAGCTGGACCTGGAGATGATGCGGCCCAAGACGCGGGAGTCCTACTTCACTCTGTCGGCGATGGTGGCCGAGGACTTCGTGCGGGCCCAGCAGCAGCAGGGGTTGTGGGGGACGAGTGGGCAGCCTCCCGCTCAGCCCGCGCCGCCGTATCCCGCGCCCGGGGGCTGGCCGCAGCAGCAGTGAGGTCCGGCGGGGCCGGGGGATTCGCCCCGGCCCCGCCCTTTCACCGTTTCTTGCAGGGGCTGCGCCCCCGCGCCCCCTGAAACCGCGCTCCGCGCGGTTGTCCTCAAGCGCCGGACGGGCTGAATATCAGCCCGTCCGGCGCTTGAGGACGAGCGGCGAAGCCGCGAAAAGGGGGTCCGGGGCGCAGCCCCAGGAAACGGCGAAAGGGCGGGACCGGGGCACCCTCACCCCGCAGCAGCCACCAGCTCCCGCGCCCGCTTCACGTCATCCGCCATGCGCTCCAAGAGCGCGTCAAGCGTCTCGAACTTCTCCATCCCCCGCAGATAGGCGAGGAAGTCGACCGCGGCGTGCAGCCCGTACAGATCCAGGTCGACCCGGTCGATCGCATACGCCTCCACCGTCCGCTCCGTCGCGTCGAACTGCACGTTCGTGCCGACGGAGATCGCCGCGGGCATGGATTCGCCCTCGACGACGAGCCAGCCGGCGTAGACGCCGTCGGCGGGGATGGCGGTGTGGGGCAGGGTCTCGATGTTGGCGGTGGGGAAGCCGAGTTCGCGGCCGCGCTGGGCGCCGCGGACGACGACGCCCTCGACGCGGTGCGGGTGGCCGAGGATCTCCATGGCGCCGGCCACGTCGCCCTCGGCGACCAGGCGGCGGGTCAGCGTCGACGAGAACGGCAGGTCGCCGCCCGCCTCGCCGGTGAGCTTGAGGTCGATGACCTCGACGCCGAAGTCGTAGGTCGTGCCGAGCTCCTCCAGCAGCGCGACCGTGCCCGCGGCGCGGTGGCCGAAGCGGAAGTTGGGGCCCTCGACGACGAGCTTCGCGTGCAACTTGTCGACGAGGACCTTCACCACGAAGTCGGCCGGCGACAGCTTGGAGAACTCCGCCGTGAAGGGCAGGACGAGGACCGCGTCCACGCCGAGGTCCGCGATCAACTCCGCGCGCCGGTGGTGCGGCGCCAGCAGCGGCGGGTGGCTGCCCGGCCGTACGACCTCGCTGGGGTGCGGGTCGAAGGTCACCACGACCGACGGCACCCCCAGCTCGCGCGCCCGCTCCACCGCACGGCCGATGATCAGCTGGTGTCCGCGGTGGACACCGTCGTACGAGCCGATGGTGACGACGCTGCGCCCCCAGTCCTGGGGGATGTCCTCCAAGCCACGCCAGCGTTGCACTGTGCCCGCTCCTCGCCCGAACCCGAACTCTTGTCTCTGTCGATTACGCAGGTCTAAGAGTGCCATGCCGGTTGGCGGCGGTCCGCATCGGCCGGGACCCCCGCATCGTCCACGCCACGCGTGTCACTCCCGCCTCCCGCCGTCAGCCGGATCCGCGCTCCGGGGCCCACCACCGGCGCCCACCGCGCGGGCGCGGTCCGCAGCCAGCGGCGCAGCCGGGCGCCGAACGCCGGGATCTCGGCGGCGAGCTGCACCAGCCGGCGGTCGAAGCGGGCCGCGCCCTCCGTGGTGCGGGCCAGCAGCTCGCCGACCCGGAGCACGAGGTCGCGGGTGCGCGCCTCGGAGCGTTCGGACGCGCCCTCGGCCACCGCCCGCAGCAGCGCGTCGAGGATGTCGCCGCCGCGCTCGTACGGCTCCTGTTCCTCCCGTTCCAGCAGCACCTCCAGCAGCTCGCGCCGCAGCGCCCGGGAGGCGGCCGTGCCGGGCGCGGCGAGCACCGGGGCGAGGGCTCGGCGGACGGGCGCGGGGCGGGTGCGCAGCAGGTGGGTGACGAGCGGGAAGAGGACGGCGCGGGCGGACGGGCCGTCCTCCAGCCGCCGGTCGATGAACGCGGCCACGTGCGGGGCGCTGTCCGGCCGGTGCTCGACGTGCTCGCGGACCAGGGAGGCCGCGCGGCGGGCGAGCGCCGGGTCGGCGACCTCGGCGAGGATCCGCAGGACGTCCGCCGGCCCGTCCCCTGGCTGGTAGAGGCGGGCGCGGAAGGCGCCGAGCACCGGTTCGGGGTGGGTGGTCAGCGCGGCGGCCAGGGCCGCGGCCGGGACCTGTGGGTCGCCGGCGGAGAACCGGGCGACGGCCTCCGGCAGGTGCTTGGCGCGGGTCAGCGGGTCGCGGACCAGGACGGCCAGCGCCGGCCCGCGCAGGGCGGTCTCGGCGGGACGGGCGAGCAGGGCCAGCGCGGAGTAGCGCAGCAGTCCGCGGTCGGCCTCGGTGGTGACGTACGGCACGGCCTTCAGGCCGTACGCGGCGGCGGCGACGTGCAGTTCCACCCGGTCGTCGTGCGCCCAGCGGTCGACGGCGCGGCAGACGGCGGACGGCTCGTCCTCGGCGAGGGCGGCCAGCAGTTCGTCGGCCTTCGGGTGGGCGGCGCCGACGAGGGCATCGGTGAGGTCGTCGAGGGCGCGTCTGCGGTGGGTGTGGAGCATGGCCTGGGCGGCCGTGGCCACGGTGGGCGCCGCGAACTCGCCACCGCCGTCCGGCGCGGTCAGCAGCGGCCGGTCGTCGTCGAACCACCGGCAGATCAGCGCCTGGGCGGCGCACGGCTCGTCGCCCAGCAGGGCGGCCGCCGCCGGGAGGAAGCGGTCGGCGGCGGGCGGCTGGTGCGTCCCGCCGGCCGCGCCGGGCGGCGGGGCGTCGGCGGGGACGAGGCGGCGGAGCAGGTCCAGGCGGTCCCCGAGGCCCAGAGGCAGCCGGAGCCAGAACGGCGGGCCGAACCGGGTCAGGCCGCCGAGCGCCTCGGTGGCCGTGGAGTCGAAGCCGCCGGCCGCGCGGGCGCACTCGGCGACCCGTTCGGCGAGCAGCCGCAGCACCCCGAGGTACGGGGTGGCGTCCGGGACCCGCAGCAGGGTCTCGGAGAGCAGGTGCGCCGCCCACCAGGCCGGGTCGGTGAGCACCGGCGGCCGGCCGGCGGCTTCCGCCCCGCCGTCCGCGGCCGGAGCGGGTGCGCCCTCCCGGCCGGAGAGCGTCTCCACGGCGTGGACCAGCGCGGTCAGCCGCCGGGAGAGTTCGGTGGGGCCCGAGCGGCGGCCGAGCAGCAGGAGGGACTGGAGGACCGGGCCGATGCGGTGCCGTGGGACGGGCAGCAGCGTGGGCCGCTCCTGCCGGTCGCCGCCGCGCCGGCCCCGGCGTCTGGTCGGCGGCCGGGAGCCGGGCGGCGGCGGTACGTGCCCCTCGGGCGCCCGGGCCGGGCCGCCGCCCCGGCGGGAGGGCAGCCGGACGGCCGCCTCGGCGGGCGGGCCCTCCGGCTCGTACCAGCGGTGGACGAGGGCGTGCAGGGCGGCGTCCAGGTCGAGGTGGGTGCCGTGCAGCCAGTCGGCGAACTCCTCGTGGGCGAAGCGGTAGCCGCTGCCCGCCGGGACGAGCAGCCCCTCGGTGAGCACGGCGGACGCCCAGCCGGTGCGCCAGGGGAAGAGCTGCTCGAACGTCTCCCGCTCCAGCTCCCCCTGGCCGGGGCCGAGGCACTGCCGGGCCGCCTCGTGCACCTGCCCGGCCACCTTGGCGGCCAGCCGGCGGACGGCCGTGCCGCGCAGCGGGGGCCGGCGGGCGGCGGCCAGGCGGACGGCGATGCGCAGGCAGACGAGGTCGAGGTGGGCGGCGAAGACGTCCCACCGGTCGGGGGCAGGGGCGCCCTCCGGCCGGTCCGCGCCGTCCGGGAGCGCGGCGTGGACCTCGGCGAGCAGCCGGAGGGCGAGCGGATGCCCGGCGTCCGCCGGGGCGAGCCCGCCCGCCGGGACGCCGTACGAGGCGCGGGCGCGCTCGGCGAGCTCGGGGGTGAGGCCGGTGAGCCGGACGCAGGCGGGCAGCGCGGCCGGCGGCGCGGCGGTGAGGGCCGGGGCGCCGGTGCCGAGGGCGGTGGCCGGGGAGTGCAGGGCGTCCGGCGGGAAGAGGGCGCCGGCCGTCTCCCAGTGCTCGGGGCGGCAGGCGACGACGAGCCGGGTGCCGGTCCGCTCCAGCCAGCGGGCGGTGGCCGCGGTCCAGGCGGGCAGCGCGTGGGCGAGCAGCGGCGGCATCTCCTCGGGGCCGTCGAGGAGGACGAGCAGGGGCCGGCCCACCCGGTGCCCGAGCCGGGCGACGGCCTCCGGGGTGGCCGCGGAGGTGTCGCCGACGGTGCCCTGGGCGCCCGCCGAGGCGGTGACGATGCGGCCGGCGGCCTGCAGCGCGCGGGCGATGGCGTCGCGCAGGCTCCCGTCGTCGGCGCGGAGGTCGGCGCCGCGCAGCCAGAGCGTCGGCGCCGGCTCCGCGCCGCGCGAGCGCCGGGCGGCGAGGGCGCCCAGCTCCGTGGTGCGCCCGGTGCCGGGCTCGCCGACCAGGCCGAGGACGTACGGCCCGCCGGGCCCGTGCCCGCCGGCGGCCCGGGTCAGGGCCCGCGCGCCGGGCGACCCGCCGGCCAGGAAGCAGTCGAACTCGCGGATCGTCTCGGGCCGCTCGACGGGGTCGCGCCAGGTGCGGGGGGTGACCACCGAGCCGAGGGAGGTGCCGGTGAGCTGGAGGGCGCCGGCGAGGTTGAGGTCGCGGCCGTAGGCGGGGACCGTCGCCGCGTTCCGGTCCAGGAGCCTGGCCAGCGGCCCGTCGGGGTCGGCGGCGGCCGTGGCCCGCAGCGGGATCGCGTAGCCGCCGGCCCGGCGCTCGGCGTGCAGCGCGGTACCGAGGACGGCGACGACCGCTCCGGTGCCCGCGTCGAGCACCGGGCCGCCGGTGGCCTCCTCCCCCAGCCGCAGCGGCGTCCGCTCCGGCAGGGACAGCTCCAGGGCGGTGCGCAGCAGGTGGAAGCGGTCGGTGGCGGTGTACGTGACCAGGGGTTCGCCGACGACCGCGGCGTCGTGCCAGCGGCCGGCCCGCAGCCGGACCTCGGTGCCGCCCTCGATGTGCTCGGTCGCGGCGACGGCGAGCGGCGGCAGGTCCAGGCCCTCCGTGCGGACGAGGGCCAGGTCGCAGTCGGGCAGCGGCGTGACGGCGTCGGCGCCGACCACCACCGTGCGGTCGCCCGCGGCGTGCAGCACCAGACAGGCGAGGCCGTCGACCGCCTCGTGGCTGGTGATCAGGGTGGACCTGTCGTCGACCGGGAAGCCCGTGCCGCGCCGCCGCCCGGCGAGATCCCTGATGCGCACCAAGGACTCGTCCGCGTCGGCCCGCCGACCGCTCATCCGCCGAACCTCCCCGCGTGACCGTACGTGCGTACGCCCGTACGTTCCGAAGGTAGGCAGCCGGTGATCGGCAGGACAGATCGCGAGCCGAACGCGCCCCCTTGCACCCCCGTGGTTCACTCCGAGCGCCTGCCCGTTGGGGTGAATCGTGCGTATCAGATGGATAGAGATGGGAGGAGGGGGGTCGTGGGGCGGGGAGCGCGGTGACGCGGTCCCCGCCCCACGGTGTTCCCGAGGCGTTCCCGGCGCGGGATCAGCCGAAGAGGGCGAGGCTCTTCGCCCGCCCGCCCTGGTTCTCCACCAGGGCGAGGAAGGTGCCGTCCGGCCCGAAGACGGCGACCGCTCCGGTGGTCTCGAAGAGCGGCATCCGCACCCGGACGCCGTTGCCGAGCAGCTTCGCCTGCTCCTCGGTGACGTCCCAGCGGGTGAACGCGGCGGAGACCGCGTCCGCGACGGGCATCACGGCCAGCTCCTCCTGGAGCTGGTCCAGGGTGCGCGCCTCGCTTATCCCGTAGGGGCCGACGCGGGTGCGCCGCAGCGCCGTCAGGTGGCCGCCGACGCCGGTGTCCGCGCCCAGGTCGCGCGCCAGGGCGCGGACGTAGGTGCCGGACGAGCAGACCACGGAGACCAGCACGTCCTGCACCGGCGTGCCGTCCTCGGCCTCCGCCGGATGCACGGCGTGCACCACGAAGGACGAGACGGTCACCGGGCGGGCGGGGATCTCGAAGTCCTCGCCCTCGCGCGCCCGCTTGTACGAGCGCTTGCCGTCGATCTTGATGGCGCTGACCTTGGACGGGACCTGCATGATGGCCCCGGTCAGCTTGGCCACCCCGGCGTCGATCGCCTCGCGGGTGACCCCGGAGGCGTCGGCCGACGAGGTGATCTCGCCCTCGGCGTCGTCCGTCACGGTGTTCTGCCCGAGCCGGATGGTGGCCACGTACTCCTTCTCGGTCAGCGCGAGGTGGCCGAGGAGCTTGGTGGCCCGCTCGACGCCGAGGACGAGCACGCCGGTCGCCATCGGGTCGAGGGTTCCGGCGTGCCCGACGCGGCGGGTCTTCGCCATGCCGCGCATCTTGGCGACGACGTCGTGCGAGGTGAAGCCGGCCGGCTTGTCGACGATGACGAGACCGTCGGGGCCGGGCGGTGACTTGCGCTTCATGCGGAGGCGCCGCCCTCGGCGGTCCCGTTGTCGTCCTCGTCCGGCTTGCGGTACGGGTCGGCCTCGCCGGCGTAGTCCTTGCCCGACGCCTCCTGGCGCACCTTGGCGTCCAGGTTGCGGGCCCGGTCGAGGAGGTCCTCGATGGTCCGGGCGTTCTCCGGCAGGGCGTCCGGCACGAAGGTCAGGGTCGGGGTGAACTTGATCCCCGCCGCCTTGCCGACCGCGGACCGGAGCATGCCCTTGGCGCTCTCCAGCCCGGCGGCCGCGCCGGCCCGCTCCTCGTCGTCGCCGTAGACCGTGTAGAAGACCGTAGCCTCCCGCAGGTCGCCGGTGACCCGGGTGTCCGTGATGGTCACGTGGCTGCCGAGCCGCGGGTCCTTGATGCCGCGCTGCAGCTTCTGGGCCACCACCTCCCGGATGAGGTCCGCCAGCTTCTTAGCCCGCGCATTGTCGGCCACTGGTCCGTCTCCTTCTTGGTGTTTCAGTCGTCGTGCTCGCCGTGGAACCGCCGCCGCGCGGACAGCAGGTCCACTTCGGGACGTGCGGCGACCCAGCGCTCGCAGCGGTCCAACAGGTCCGTGAGGTGCCCCATGTCGCCGGAGACCGCCGCCAGGCCGATCACGGCCCTGCGGTAGAGGTCCTGGTCTCCGACCTCCGCCACGCTCACCGCGTACTTGCGGTGCAGTTCGGCGACGATCGGGCGGACGACGGAGCGCTTCTCCTTCAGCGACCGGACGTCGCCGAGGAGGAGGTCGAAGGACAGCGTCCCTACGTACATGTGGTGCGGGTTCATGCCACCCGGGGGCCTTGGGGATCCGTCATGTGTACGGCTCATTCGAAACCGTACACGCAACGGCCGGGGCCGATCGACGGGATATCCCCGTCGACCGGCCCCAGGAGCTGCCCACCCGTCGCCCGGCCACCACCCCTGGTGGACCGCGCTCCGCGCGGGCCGCGTCATCAGCCTCGCGGCTTCTCGCGCATCTCGTACGTCGCGATGACGTCGTCGATCTTGATGTCGTTGAAGTTTCCGAGGTTGATACCGCCCTCGAAGCCCTCGCGGATCTCGGTGACGTCGTCCTTGAAACGACGCAGACCGACGATGGTGAGGTCCTCGGCGACGACCCGGCCGTCGCGGATGAGGCGCGCCTTGGTGTTGCGCTTGACCTCGCCGGAGCGGATGAGGACACCCGCGATGTTGCCCAGCTTGGACGAGCGGAAGATCTCGCGGATCTCCGCCGTACCGAGCTCGACCTCTTCGTACTCCGGCTTCAGCATGCCCTTCAGGGCCGCCTCGATCTCCTCGATCGCCTGGTAGATGACCGAGTAGTACCGGACGTCGACGCCCTCGCGCTCGGCCATCTGGGTGGCACGGCCCTCGGCGCGGACGTTGAAGCCGATGACGATCGCGTCGGAGCCGGTCGCCAGGTTGATGTCCGACTCGGTGACCGCACCCACACCGCGGTGCAGCACGCGGATCTCGACCTCTTCGCCGACGTCGAGCTGGAGCAGCGAGGACTCGAGAGCCTCCACCGAACCGGACGCGTCGCCCTTGATGATGATGTTGAGGTCCTGGACCAGACCGGCCTTGAGCACCTTGTCGAGGTCCTCGAGGGACACCCGACGGGTGCGCTTGGCGAAGGCGGCGTTGCGCTCGCGCGCCGCGCGCTTCTCGGCGATCTGGCGGGCCGTGCGGTCCTCGTCGACAACCAGGAAGTTGTCGCCGGCGCCCGGGACGTTGGTCAGACCGAGGACGAGGACCGGGGTCGACGGACCCGCCTCTTCCACGTTCTGGCCCTTGTCGTCGAGCATGGCCCGCACGCGGCCGTAGGCGTCGCCCGCGACCATCGTGTCGCCGACGCGGAGGGTACCGCGCTGGACGAGGACGGTGGCCACGGCGCCGCGGCCGCGGTCGAGGTGGGCCTCGATCGCGATGCCCTGCGCGTCCTGCTCCGCGTTGGCGCGCAGGTCGAGCGCGGCGTCGGCGGTGAGGACGACGGCCTCGAGCAGCTTGTCGATGTTCAGACCCTGCTTGGCGGAGATGTCGACGAACATCGTGTCGCCGCCGTACTCCTCGGCCACCAGGCCGAACTCGGTCAGCTGACCGCGCACCTTGGTCGGGTCCGCGCCCTCGACGTCGATCTTGTTGACCGCGACCACGATCGGCACGTCGGCCGCCTTGGCGTGGTTCAGGGCCTCGATCGTCTGCGGCATGACACCGTCGTTGGCCGCCACCACGAGGATCGCGATGTCGGTCGACTTGGCACCACGGGCACGCATGGCGGTGAACGCCTCGTGACCCGGGGTGTCGATGAAGGTGATCTTGCGCTCTTCGTCGTTGACCTCGGTCGCGACCTGGTAGGCACCGATGTGCTGGGTGATGCCACCGGCCTCGCCCGCGACCACGTTGGTCTTGCGGATCGCGTCGAGGAGTCGGGTCTTGCCGTGGTCGACGTGACCCATGACGGTCACGACCGGCGGACGCGCGACGAGCATCTCCTCGCCGCCCTCGTTCTCACCGAACTCGATGTCGAACGACTCGAGGAGCTCGCGGTCCTCCTCCTCGGGGCTGACGATCTGAACCGTGTAGTTCATCTCGCCGCCGAGGAGCTGCAGCGTCTCGTCGGAGACGGACTGCGTGGCCGTGACCATCTCGCCGAGGTTCATCATCACGGCGACGAGCGACGCCGGGTTGGCGCCGATCTTCTCCGCGAAGTCGGTGAGGGAGGCACCACGCGACAGGCGAATGGTCTCGCCGTTGCCGCGCGGCAGCATCACGCCGCCCACGGACGGGGCCTGCATGGCCTCGTACTCCTGGCGCCGCTGACGCTTGGACTTGCGGCCGCGACGGGCCGGACCGCCGGGACGGCCGAAGGCACCCTGCGTGCCACCACGGGCACCGGGGCCGCCGGGACGCCCGCCGAAGCCGGGACGACCGCCGCCGAAGCCGCCGCCGCCACCGGGGCCACCGCCACCGGGACGGCCGGCGAAGCCGCCGCCGCCACCGGGACGACCGCCGCCGCCGGGACCGGCCGGACGGCCGGCGAAGCCGGGACGACCGGTGCCGCCGCCGGGACGACCGGCACCGCCGCCGGGACCACGACCGCCACCGCCGGGGCCCGGACGCGGGCCGGCAGCGGGACGCTGCGGCATCATGCCGGGGTTCGGACGGTTGCCCGCCGGGCCGGGACGCGGGGCGCCGCCGGGAGCCTGCGGACGGGGCATGCCGCCCGGGTCGGACGGGAAGCGCCCTGACCCTGCGGACGGGGAGCACCACCGGGACCGCCCTGCGGACGCGGGGCGCCGCCGGGACCGGCCGGACCGCCGCCGGGGCGGGGTGCCTGCGGGCGCGGGGCCTGCGGGCGGGCCATGCCGGTGGAGCCACCGGAGGTGAAGGGGTTGTTGCCCGGACGGGGACCGGCCGGACGACCGCCGGGGCGGGCACCGCCCTGACCCGGACGGGGGGCACGCTGGCCCTGGCCGCCGTCACGTCCGTCACGCTGCTGACCCGCCGGGCCCGGACGCGCGCCGGGGCGCGGGCCGGGAGCGGCCGGACGCGGGGCGCCGGACTGCTGCGGGGCGGCGGGCTGGGCCGGAGCCGGCGCGGAGAACTCCGCGGCGGGCACCGGGGTGACCGGGGCGGGCTTCGCCGGGGCCGGCTTCGGACCCGGACGGGGGCCCGGGGCGGGGGCGCCACCGGCGGGCTTGGGCGTGCTGGGGGTGGTGGGGGCCGCGGCCGGCTTGGGGGCCGGTGCGGCGGGGCGCGGGGCACCCGGAGTGGGCGCGCCCGGCTTCGCGGGGGCCGCCTTGCGCGGCGCCGCGGGCTTGGCAGCGGACTTGCCGGCGTTGCCGCCGGGCCCCTGCAGCGCGTCAGTCAGTTTACGGACGACCGGCGCCTCGATCGTCGAGGACGCCGAACGGACGAATTCACCAAGTTCTTGGAGCTTGGCCATGACGACCTTGCTCTCCACTCCGAACTCCTTGGCGAGTTCGTATACCCGGACCTTAGCCACTTCGCTCCTTCTAGGTCCGGGTTGTCAACCGGACCGTCGCTACTTCATGGGCGTACTCATCGCGTACTCATCGAGTGCTCATCGCAATCTCGACCTACTTCCAAATCGCGAGGTACCTGACCGCACGGGTACCGGGTACCCGTGCCTGGGACATCCCCGCTGACGCGGGGTCCAACTCTTCTTACCGCCCGATCGTCTCGATGTGGCGGCGCAGTTCCGCGGTGTCCGGCGGTCCCGGGCTTTTGAAGGCCCGGGGAAACGCCCGGCGGCGGACCGCCAGGTCGAGACAGACCAGTGTGGGGTGCACGGAGGCACCCCGGCCGGGCAGCGTACCGCGCGGATCGGGGACGCAGGCGCCCTCGATCAGCACGATCCGCAACAGATCGCCCTTGGCCGCTCGCTCCCGGCACCCCACACAGGTGCGCTGAGGGCATGCGCGGGCATGCGTCCGGCCAGACACTGGTTAAGTCTACCTCCCCGAGCCGGGCTCACCCCTTTGGGGCACAGATCGGCTACGTATGCTTTTTGACTCGTGGCGCGTGGAGGGCGGTTTTCCGATGGTTCCGCTTGCGGATCGCGCCGGGGGCACGACGTCGTGAACCGGCGCCGACTGCTCGCCGCGCGCCCCCGAGTGCTTCCGTCCGCCCGCGCCGGGCGTGGGCTTACTCCGGCTTGTCCTGCTGCTCGGTGTCCGGCCGGATGTCGATCCGCCAGCCGGTGAGCCGGGCGGCCAGGCGGGCGTTCTGCCCCTCCTTGCCGATGGCGAGCGACAGCTGGTAGTCCGGGACGGTCACCCGCGCCGAGCGGGCGGCCAGGTCCACGACCTCGACCTTGCTCACCCGGGCGGGGGACAGCGCGTGGGCGACGAGCTCGGCCGGGTCGTCCGACCAGTCGACGATGTCGATCTTCTCGCCGTTGAGCTCCGCCATCACCGCGCGGACGCGGCCGCCCATCGGGCCGATGCAGGCGCCCTTGGCGTTCAGCCCGGAGCGGGTCGAACGGACGGCGATCTTGGTGCGGTGACCGGCCTCGCGGGCGATGGCGGCGATCTCCACCGACCCGTCGGCGATCTCCGGGACCTCCATGGCGAAGAGCTTCTTCACCAGGTTGGGGTGGGTCCGCGACAGCGTCACGGACGGACCGCGGACGCCCTTGGCCACCCGGACGACGTAGGTGCGCAGCCGGGTGCCGTGCGTGTAGTCCTCGCCGGGGACCTGCTCCTGCACCGGCAGGATGGCCTCCAGCCTGCCGATGTCGACCAGGACGTTCTTGGGGTCCTTGCCCTGCTGGACGACACCGGCGACGACGTCGCCCTCGCGGCCCGCGAACTCACCGAAAGTGATCTCGTCCTCGGCGTCACGCAGACGCTGGAGGATGACCTGCTTGGCGGTGGTCGCGGCGATCCGGCCGAAGCCGGACGGGGTGTCGTCGAACTCGCGCGGCTCCTCGCCCTCGGCGAGGTCCTGCGGGTCCTCCTTGGCCCAGACCGTGACGTGGCCGCTGGACCGGTCCAGCTCCACGCGGGCCCGGCGGCGGCTTCCCTCGGTGCGGTGGTACGCGATGAGGAGGGCCGACTCGATCGCCTCGACCAGCAGGTCGAAGGAGATTTCCTTCTCTCGCACCAGGCCCCGCAGGGCACTCATGTCGATGTCCACGGCTACGCCTCCTCTTGGTTCTCGTCGGTATCTGCTGCGGCCTGCGCGGCCCCCGCACCGGACGGTCGGTTGAACTCGATCTCCACGCGGGCCTTCGCGATCTCGTCGAAGGCGAGCCGCCGGGCGGTGGGCTTGCGCCCCTTCACCCCCGGCACTTCCAGGTCCAGTCCCTCGTCGTCGACGGCGATGATCCGTGCCACCAGCTCGCCGCCCTCGGTGAGCCGGGCCTTGATCAGCCGGCCGGTGGCCCGGACGTAGTGCCGGTGCTCGGTGAGGGGGCGGTCGGCGCCGGGGGAGGTGACCTCCAGGACGTACGGGGCGCCGCCCATGACGTCGCTCTCGTCGAGCTTCGCGGAGATCTCGCGGCTCACCTCGGCGCACTCGTCCAGCTGGACGCCGTCGTCGGAGTCCACCACGATGCGCAGCACACGCCGTTTTCCGGCCGGCGTCACTTCGACCTCTTCCAGATCCAGCTCCCGTGCGCTGACGAGAGGGGCGAGCAGCTCGCGGAGCCGCTCGCTCTGGGTGGTGCTCATCCGGGTGACTCCTCGGCCGCGTGTGCTGTTGTGGGAAAGTCGCGTGTCAGGTCAAAGCCTATCCGTTCCGGCACCCGGCTGACGATTCGGTGCCTTCGTCCGCGGGACACCCGCCGGGCGCCGGTACGCTCACGAACGGTGATCACGACCCCTGGTCCCGCGACGGTGCCCCGACGACCACCGGCAGGAAGTGGAACGTGGCGTTCACGACGACGGCGCGGGCCCGCGGCCCCCGCAGACGCGCGCTGCTGACGGGCGCTGCGGCGCTGCTGCTCACCGGCTGCGCCGGCGGCCGGGACGGTGACGGTGCCGACGGCCGGACCCGCGCCGCCGCGGTCCGGGACACGGCGGCACTGCTCGCCCGCTACGACGCGACGCTCGCCGCGCACCCCGGACTGGCGCCCCGGCTGCGCCCGCTGCGGGCCGAAACCGCCCGCCACGCCGCGGCGTTCGGCGCCACCGCCGCCCCCGTCCCTTCTTCTTCGGCGCCCCCGCCCGCCGTCCCGGACGACCCCGACCAGGCGCTCGCCACGCTCGCCGCCGCCGAGCGCCGTACGGCCGACGGCCACACCGCTGCCCTCGCCGCGGCCCCGCCCGAACTCGCCCGGCTGCTGGCCTCGGTGGCCGCGTCCGGCGCGGCCCACGCCTACCTGCTGGGAGCGGACGCATGACGGATCCGGCCGTGCTGACGGCGGCACAGGCGGCCCTGGCCGCCGAGCACGCGGCGGTGTACGGGTACGGGGTCGTCGGCGCCCGCGCCGGGGAGGAGCGGGCCCAGGAGGCCCGTGAGGCGTACGAGGCGCACCAGGGCCGGCGGGACGCGCTGCGGCGTACCGTCCGCGACCTGGGCGGCGCGCCGGTCGCCGCCGACGCGGCGTACACGCTGCCGTTCCCGGTGCCGGACGCGCCCGCCGCGGTGCGGCTGGCGGCGGAGCTGGAGAGCCGGGTGACGGCCGTCTACGCCGACCTGGTCGCGGCGGCGGAGGGCGCGCTGCGCGGGGAGGCCGCGGCGGCGCTGCGCGAGGCGGCGGTGCGGGGAACGCGCTGGCGGGGCAGCAGCGTAGCCTTCCCTGGGCTCGCCGGGCGGCTCCCGGCCGGCGCGTAGCCTCCGTCCTCGGCCGGCTCCACCGGCACGGACGCCCCACCGGCAGCGACTGACGGACGAAAGGGACAGCACAGGGATGGGCCATGCGAACGACCGCCTCGAACCGCCGGACCGGCTGGTTCACGCCCTGGGCTCCGACCCCGACCCCGCCCGCGCCGAGGCCGCCCGCCGGTGGCTGGCCGGGCTCCCGGCGACGGCCCAGGAGTGGCTGGACCGCTGGGAGTTGACGCCCGAACGGGTGCAGGCACCGGGCGGGCGTTCGGGCCTGGTGGTCCTGGCGCACCGGGCCGACGGCACCCCGGCGGCGCTCAAACTCCTCCCGCCCGGCGGCGCGGCGGCGGCCGAGCACACCGCGTTGGAGCACTGGGCCGGACTGGGCGCGGTCCGGGTCCTGACGGCCGCTCCGGAGGCGGGCGCGCTGCTGCTGGAGCGGCTGCACCCGGACGTCGGCCTGCGCTCGCTCGCCGAGGCCAAGGCGCAGTTGGAGGCGTCGGCGACGCTCCAGCGGCTGTGGGTCGCGCCGCCCGGCGGCACGGCGATCCCCTCGGTGGCCGACCACACGGCGAGTCTCGTCGGCGCCCTGCGCGCCTGGCGGGAGGAGCCCTGGGCGGCGGACGCCCGGCCCCTCGTCGACGAGGCCCTGGACCTGCGGGACGCCCTGGCGCCGGGCCCGGCGGACGAGCCGCCGAGCCTGCTGCACGGCGCCTACCACCAGGGCAAGGTGCTGGCGGGCGAGCGGCTGCCCTGGCTGGCGGTGGGTCCCCGTCCGCTGACCGGCGAACGCGCCTACGACCTGGCCCGCCTGGTCCGCGACCGCGCGGACACCCTCCTCGCCTCCCCCGGCGCGCCGGCGATCGTCCGCCGCCGCGGGGCCCGCCTCGCGGACGCCCTGGAGGTGGACGCCGAACGGCTGCGCGGCTGGACCCTGTTCCGCGCGGTGGCGGACGGCCTGCGCGAACGGGCCGCCGGCGCGGGGAAGACGGGCGAACTCCTGCTGGAGTTCGCGGCGTTGCTCTGAGGGACGGGCTACCGCCGGGCCACGATCCGGTCCACCGCCTCGTCCGCGGACAGCTCCTCCCGCTCCCCCGTGCGCCGGTCCTTGAGCTCCACCCGGCCGTCCGGCGCGGCGCGGCCGACGGTCAGCAGGGCCGGGACGCCGATCAGTTCGGCGTCGGCGAACTTGACGCCCGCCGAGACGCCGGCACGGTCGTCGAGCAGGACGCGGACGCCCGCGTCGGACAGCCGGGCGGTGAGGGCGTCGGCCAGTTCCGTCTGAACGGCCTTGCCCGCGACGATGATGTGGACGTCGGCGGGGGCGATCTCGCGCGGCCAGCACAGGCCGCGCTCGTCGTGGGTCTGCTCGGCGAGGGCGGCGACGGCGCGGGAGACGCCGATGCCGTAGCACCCCATCGTGACGCGGACCGGCTTGCCCTCGGGGCCGAGGACGTCGAAGCCGAAGACGTCCGCGTATTTGCGGCCCAGTTGGAAGATGTGGCCGATCTCGATGGCCCGTCCGAGCCGGAGGCCGGTGCCGCAGCGCGGGCAGGGGTCGCCGGGTTCCACGACGACGGCGTCGAGGTGGCGGTCGACGGTGAAGTCCCGGCCGCAGACGACGTTCCGCGCGTGCGTGCCGGGCTTGTTCGCGCCGGTGACCCAGGCCGTGCCGGGCGCCACCCGGGGGTCGGCCCAGTACGGGACGGGCAGCTTCCGGGGACCGATGTAGCCGCGCACGAGGTCGGGGTGGGAGGCGAAGTCGTCGGCGGTGACGAGCTCCACCTCGGCGGGGGCCAGCCGTTCGGCGATCCGGCCGAGGTCGACCTCGCGGTCGCCGGGTACGCCGATGGCGACGATCTCGCCGTCGACCTTGACGAGGACGTTCTTGAGCACCGCCGAGGCGGGGACGCCCAGGTGGGCGGTGAGGGTGTCGATGGTGGGGGTGTCGGGGGTGTCCAGCTCCTCCAGCGGCCCGTGACCGGCGGGATCGACGGGCCGGACGGCCGTGGTGACGGCCTCCGTGTTGGCCGCGTAGCCGCACCCGGGGCAGTCGGCGAAGGTGTCCTCCCCGCCTCGGCCGGGGCCAGGAACTCCTCCGAGGCGGAACCGCCCATGGCGCCGGACACCGCGGAGACCACGCGGTGGTCGAGCCCGAGGCGTCCGAAGATCCTCAAGTACGCCTCGCGGTGGCGGCGGTAGGACTCCGCGAGCCCCTCGTCGTCGAGGTCGAAGGAGTACGCGTCCTTCATCAGGAACTCGCGCCCGCGCAGCACCCCGGAGCGGGGCCGGGCCTCGTCCCGGTACTTGGTCTGGATCTGGTAGAGGGTGACCGGGAGGTCCTTGTAGGACGCGCACTGGTCCT
This sequence comes from Streptomyces sp. CA-181903, assembly GCF_050937075.1. Classification (NCBI taxonomy): domain Bacteria; kingdom Bacillati; phylum Actinomycetota; class Actinomycetes; order Kitasatosporales; family Streptomycetaceae; genus Streptomyces; species Streptomyces sp. CA-181903. The sequence goes on along the minus strand of NZ_JBNJLY010000001.1, from coordinate 5,515,952 downwards.
TGGCCGTGAGGGTGAAGACCTCCTCGTGCGTGGGCCCGAGCAGGTACTCGGCGCCCTTGCGGTCGCGGAGCCGGAAGAGGAGGTCCCCGTACTCGGTCCAGCGTCCGCTGGCCTCGTAGGGCTCCCGGGGCAGCAGTGCGGGCAGCAGGACCTCCTGGCCGCCGATGGCGTCCATCTCCTCGCGCACCACGCGGGCGACGTTGTCCAGCACCTTCTTGCCGAGCGGCAGCCACGTCCACACCCCGGCGGAGCTCCGGCGGACGTAGCCGGCGCGGACGAGCAGCCGGTGGCCCGGCGTCTCGGCGTCGGCCGGGTCGTCGCGCAGGGTCTTGAGCATCGACCGGGAGAGACGCAGGGGGCGCTGTGCGGGTGACATGCCCGGAGGGTAGCGGCGGGCCGGGCGGATCTCACCGGGTTTTCCGTCCGGCCCGTCAGTCGAGCAGCGGCAGTTCCGCGCCCATCACCACGTACGGGCTGACGGCGCTGGGGAAGACCACCTGCCGGGCCAGGTCCCGGTAGCCGAGCTTGCGGTAGAGCGCGCGGGCCGGGCTCTCCACGTCGATGGCGGAGAGGATCGAGCGCGGTTCCGCCGCGTCCGCGGTGAGCGCGGTGATGAGCGTCCGGCCGATCCGCCGGTTCTGGAAGGACGGGTGGACGTGGAGCTCGGTGATGACGAAGGCGTCGTCCAGCCACTCCTCCGTCCCGGTGGCCCGCAGGTACGGCTCGACCACGGTGGACCACCAGTGGCAGCGGTCGTTGGGCATGCCGTAGACGAAGCCGACGAGCCGCCCGTCCGCCGTCGTCGCGCCGAGGGCGCGGGCACCGGGGCTGATGAGGTGGCGGAGCACGATGTGGCGCCGGACGCCGACCTCCTCGGGGCTGAGCCCGAAGGCCACGGCCTGCACGCCCAGCGCGTCGTCGACCCGCGCGGCGAGGTCCAGCGGGCCGACCACGATGTCATCCATGCGGGGAGGCTACCCGGCCGGCCGGTCTTCCCGCCGGGCCGGGGAGGCCGGGGTCAGAAGAGGACGCTCATGAAGGCGCCGGTCTCCCGGAAGCCGACCCGGCGGTAGGCGGCGCGCGCGGCGGCGTTGTAGTCGTTGACGTAGAGGCTGACCACCGGGGCGACCTCGCGGAGGGCGTGGTCCAGGACGGCGGCCATACCGGTCACGGAGAGCCCGCGGCCCCGGTGTCCGGGGGCGACCCAGACGCCCTGGATCTGGCAGGCGCGGGCGGTGGCGGCGCCGATCTCGGCCTTGAAGACGACCTCGCCGTTCTCTATCCGGGCGAACGACCGGCCGGAGCCCACCAGTTCGGCCACGCGCGCCTGGTAGAGGAGCCCGCCGTCGCCGGCCAGCGGCGAGACGCCGACCTCCTCGGTGAACATGGCGACGCAGGCCGGGAGGATCAGCTCCATCTCGTCCTTGCGGACGCGGCGGACCAGCGGGTCGGGGTCGACGTCGGCGGGCATCGAGCGGGTGACCATGAGCGGCTGGTGGGCGCGGACCTCGCGGGCCGGCCCCCAGTGCGGTTCCAGCAGCGCCCAGAGGGCGGCGGTGGACTCGGCGGGCCCGACGATGGAGGAGCAGCGGCGGCCGGCCCGGCGGGCGCGGTCGGCGAAGGCGCGGACGGCCTCGGGGCCGGCGCAGATGGGGACGAGGTTGGCCCCGGCGTAGCAGAGCGCCTCCAGGCGCCCGAGGACGTACCAGCCCCACATCTCGCCGCCGAGCCGCCAGGGGTCGAGGCCGGCGACCTGTACACGGGCGGCGACGAAGGCGTTGGCGACGGGGTCTCGGTCGAGTACCGCGAGGGCGGCGTCGAGGTCGCCGGGTTCCAGGACCTTGGTCGTGGTCGTCGTCAACACGTGTGCGGTTGCCTCACCGTCGCGGCCGGGAGCCGGGAAAACAGATTCCTGGCACTTTACCTCTCCGGTTCGGCGCATACCCCGTCGCGGCGGGAGGACGACGGGCCTCCCACCGCGGGGTCGCGTACGTCAGCCGCTGACGCTGACCTCGGGCTCGCCGGAGGTGATGCCGTCCTTCTCCATCTGGGCGGCGATCTTCATGGCCTCTTCGATGAGTGTCTCGACGATCTTCGACTCGGGGACGGTCTTGATGACCTCGCCCTTCACGAAGATCTGCCCCTTGCCGTTGCCGGACGCCACACCCAGGTCCGCCTCACGCGCCTCACCCGGACCGTTGACCACACAACCCATCACCGCCACACGCAACGGCACCTCCATGCCCTCCAGGCCCGCCGTCACCTCATCCGCCAGCTTGTAGACGTCCACCTGCGCCCGCCCGCACGACGGGCACGAGACGATCTCCAGCCGACGCTGGCGCAGGTTCAGCGACTCCAGGATCTGGATGCCGACCTTGACCTCCTCCGCCGGCGGCGCCGACAGCGAGACGCGGATGGTGTCGCCGATGCCCTCCGACAGCAGCGCGCCGAAGGCGACGGCCGACTTGATCGTGCCCTGGAAGGCCGGACCGGCCTCGGTGACGCCCAGGTGCAGCGGGTAGTCACACTGCGCGGCCAGCTGCCGGTAGGCGTTGACCATGACGACCGGGTCGTTGTGCTTGACGGAGATCTTGATGTCGCGGAAGCCGTGCTCCTCGAACAGCGACGCCTCCCACAGCGCGGACTCCACCAGCGCCTCGGGCGTGGCCTTGCCGTACTTCTGCAACAGACGGCGGTCCAGCGAGCCCGCGTTCACACCGATGCGGATCGGCGTCCCGGCCTCGGAGGCCGCCTTCGCGATCTCCTTGACCTTGTCGTCGAACTGCTTGATGTTCCCCGGGTTGACCCGCACCGCCGCACAGCCCGCGTCGATCGCCGCGAACACGTACTTCGGCTGGAAGTGGATGTCCGCGATCACCGGGATCTGCGACTTCGCCGCGATCACCTTCAACGCGTCCGCGTCATCCTGCGTCGGACACGCCACCCGCACGATCTGACAACCGGAAGCCGTCAGCTCCGCGATCTGCTGCAACGTCGCACCGATGTCCGACGTCCGCGTCGTCGTCATCGACTGCACCGACACCGGCGCGTCCCCGCCCACGGCCACGGAGCCGACCTGGATCTTGCGGCTGACCCGGCGGTCGGCGAGCTTGGTCGGAACGGACGGCATTCCCAGCGAAATCGCGGTCATCTGGCGAGCAACCCCAAGGTCTGAATCATGGTCCCGAGATCGGCGGGCTCCGGTCTCCGAGATTTCCGAGATTACGGCAAGCGCCTCCCCCGAAGCACATCCCGCCCCGAACACCGCCCGAACGAACGGTGGCGGGACGGGTTCCACGCGCCGGGGGCGCGGGACGGAGGCGAGCCCCCGCCCCCTCTCACGTGAGGCGCACCGGATTCACCACATCGGCCACGAGGACGAGCAGGGTGAAGCAGATGAAGATACCCGCGACGACGTACGCCACCGGCATCAGCTTGGCCACGTCGAACGGGCCGGGGTCCGGGCGGCGGAACACCTTGGCGAACATCCGGCGCACCGACTCCCACAGGGCGCCGGCGATGTGCCCGCCGTCCAGGGGCAGCAGCGGCAGCATGTTGAACAGGAACAGGGAGAGGTTGAAGCCGGCCACCAGGGTCAGCATCAGCGCGATCTGCTGGGACGGCGGGATGTCAAGGGTGAACACCTCGCCGCCGACCCGGGCCGCGCCGACGACGCCCATCGGGGAGTCGGCCTTGCGCTCGCCGCCGTCGAAGGCCGCGTTCCAAAGGTCGGGGATCTTGCCGGGGAGGGCGACCAGGGACTCGACGCCGGACTGGACCATGTCGCCCATCCGGTTCACCGACTGGCCGAAGGACTGCTGGACGATGCCGCTGGCGGGCGCGAAGCCGAGGAAGCCGGCGGTGATGTACTCGCCGCGGACGGGGTTGCCGTCGCCGTCGTACTTCTGGACCTGGTTCTTGATGAGATTGGCGTGCAGGTCGAGGCGCTTGCCGTCGCGCTCGACGGTGATCGTCGCGGGTCCGGTGGTCTTCCGGATGTCCTTCTGGATCGTCTTCCAGTCGGGCGTCGGGTCGCCGTCGAACGCGACGATCTTGTCCTTGGCCCGCAGGCCGGCCGCGTTGGCCGGGGACTTCGGGGCGTCCTTGGGACAGGTGTCGGTGGCGCTGGACGCCTTGACGACGCAGTCCTGGACCGAGCCGACCTGCGTCGTCTCGGTGCGGACGCCGAAGGTCATCAGCACGCCGAGGAAGAGCACCACGGCGAGGACCAGGTTCATGAAGGGCCCGGCGAACATCACGATCACGCGCTTCCAGGGCTTGCGCGTGTAGAAGAGCCGGCTCTCGTCGCCCGGCTGGAGCTCCTCGAACGCCGCCGACCGGGCGTCCTCGATCATGCCGCGCCAGGGGGACGTGGACCGGGCCGCGATCTTGCCGTCCTCGCCGGGCGGGAACATGCCGATCATGCGGATGTAGCCGCCGAGCGGGATCGCCTTGACGCCGTACTCGGTGTCGCCCTTCTTCCTGGAGAAGATCGTCGGGCCGAAACCGACCATGTACTGCGGCACGCGGATGCCGAACATCTTGGCGGTCGAGAGGTGGCCCAGCTCGTGCCAGGCGATGGAGAACAGCAGGCCCACCACGAAGACGACTATCCCGAGGACCGTCATCAGAAGGGTCATGCGCGGGCCTCCGAGGTCGCTCCGGCCGTACGGACCGCGGTTGCCGTACGCGCCACCAGTTCGCGGGCCCGGGCGCGGGCCCAGGTCTCCGCCTGCAGGACGTCCGGGACCGTGAGGAGGGTTCCCCGGTCGGGGGTGCCGTGCTCCGCCACGACCTCGGCGACGGTGTCCACGATGCCATTGAACGGCAGGCCGCCGGAGAGGAACGCGTCGACGCACTCCTCGTTCGCGGCGTTGAAGACCGCCGGGGCCGTGCCGCCCAGCGTGCCCACGTGCCGGGCCAGCGCGACGGAGGGGAACGCCTCCTCGTCCAGCGGGAAGAACTCCCACGTCGACGCCTTCGACCAGTCGAAGGCCGGAGCCGCGTCCGGCACCCGCTCCGGCCAGCCCAGGCCGATGGCGATCGGACCGCGCATGTCCGGCGGCGTGGCCTGGGCGAGGGTGGAGCCGTCGGTGAACTCCACCATCGAGTGCACGTACGACTGCGGGTGGACGACGACCTCGATGCGGTCGAACGGGATGTCGTAGAGCAGGTGGGCCTCGATGACCTCCAGGCCCTTGTTGACCAGCGTCGCGGAGTTGACGGTGATCACCGGGCCCATGGACCACGTGGGGTGCGCGAGGGCGTCGGCCGGGGTGACGGCGGCCAACTGCTCCTTCGTGCGTCCGCGGAACGGACCGCCCGAGGCCGTCACCACCAGCTTGCGGACCTCGCTGCGGGCACCGCCCAGCAGCGCCTGGAAGAGCGCCGCGTGCTCGGAGTCCACCGGGACGATCTGGCCGGGCTTGGCGACGGCCTTGACCAGCGGACCGCCGACGATCAGCGACTCCTTGTTCGCCAGCGCCAGCGACCGGCCCGCCTCCAACGCGGCCAGCGTCGGCGCCAGGCCGATCGAACCCGTGATGCCGTTGAGGACCGTGTGGCACTCGCTACGCGCCAGCTCCGTGGCCGCGTCCGGCCCCGCCAGCACCTCCGGCAGCGGCCGGGCGCCGTACCGGGCGGCCAGCGCCGCCCGCAGCGCCGGAGCCGCCTCCTCCCGCGCCACGGCCACCGCCCGTACGTCCAGCCGGTGCGCCTGCTCGGCGAGCAGCTCGACCCGGCCGCCGGCGGCGGACAGGGCCGTCACCGTGAACCGGTCGGGGTTGCGCAGCACGAGATCGATGGCCTGGGTTCCGATCGAACCGGTCGAACCGAGGATCACGATCTCGCGCGGGCCGCCGCTCCGGTGCGTGGGGGCGGAGTAGCGCAGATGCGGGTCAGCGAGGGAGTCGGTCATCCCCCCATTGTGGGGGCTGGGGAGGCCCGGGCGCCCAGGCCCCCTCCGGTCCCGGCGGACCGGAGGGGCTCGGATCAGGGGACCGGCCGGTGCACGTTGTCGTACTTGGCCGGGCCCGGGGTGGCGTCGGCGATCCAGGGGCCGTCGCCGCTCGGGTCGAGGATGCCCTCCTCCAGCCAGGTGCAGGCCCCGGCCGTCACCGCGTTCACCACCGAGCGGTCGAGGGCGTCGGTGTTGGTCCACAGCCGGGCGAAGAGCTCGTCGGCGCGGATCCGCGCCTGCCGGCAGAAGGCGTCCGCGAGGCCGTACGCCTCCCTGCCGTGCGCCCCCTGGGTCCGCAGCTGCTCGGCCCGGACGCAGGCCGCGCTCATGGCGAAGAGTTCGGCGCCGATGTCCACCACGCGTCCCAGGAACCCCTGCTTCGTCTCCAGCCGTCCCTGCCAGCGGGACATGGCGTAGAAGGTGGAGCGCGCGAGCCGGCGCGAGGCGCGTTCGACGTAGCGCAGGTGCCCGGAGAGATCCGTGTGGCCGGCCGGGTGGAACTCGGCGTAGCTGGTCGGCAGCTGGCCGGGGCCCGCGACGAGCTTGGGCAGCCAGCGGGCGTAGAAGCCGCCGGCCCGGGCACCGGCCCGCGCCTTGTCGCCCAGGGTCTTCTCCGGGTCGATGAGGTCGCCGGCGACCGACAGGTGGGCGTCCACGGCCTCCCGGGCGATCAGCAGGTGCATGATCTCGGTGGAGCCCTCGAAGATCCGGTTGATGCGCATGTCGCGGAGCATCTGCTCGGCGGGGACGGCGCGTTCGCCGCGGGCGGCGAGGGAGGCGGCCGTCTCGTAGCCCCGGCCGCCGCGGATCTGGATCAGCTCGTCCGTCATCAGCCAGCCCATCTCGCTGCCGTAGAGCTTGGCGAGGGCGGCCTCGATGCGGATGTCGTTGCGGTCCTCGTCGGCCATCTGGCCGGAGAGGTCGACGATCGCCTCCAGGGCGAAGGTGGTGGCGGCGATGAACGAGATCTTCGCGCCGACGGCCTCGTGGCGGGCGATGGACTTGCCCCACTGCTCGCGGGCGGCGGACCACTCGCGGGCGATCTTGAGGCACCACTTGCCGGCGCCGACGCACATCGCCGGGATGGACAGCCGTCCGGTGTTCAGCGTGGTCAGCGCGATCTTCAGGCCGGCGCCCTCGGGGCCGATGCGGTGCGCCGCCGGGACCCGGACCCCGTGGAAGCGGGTGACGCCGTTCTCGATGCCGCGCAGGCCCATGAAGGCGTTGCGGTGCTCGACGGTGACGCCCTCGGTCGCCGTCTCCACGACGAAGGCGGTGATCCCGCCCTTGTGGCCCTCGCTCTTGGGCACCCGGGCCATGACGACCAGCAGGTCGGCGACGACGCCGTTGGTCGTCCAGAGCTTGACGCCGTCGAGGACGTAGTCGTCGCCGTCGGGCACGGCCGTGGTGGCCAGCCGGGCCGGGTCGGAGCCGACGTCCGGCTCGGTGAGCAGGAACGCCGAGATGTCGTGGCGGGCGCAGCGCGGCAGGAACGCGTCCTTCTGCTCCTGGGTGCCGAAGAGCTTCAGCGGCTGCGGGACGCCGATGGACTGGTGGGCCGAGAGCAGCGCGCCGACCACCGGGCTGACCGAGCCGACCAGCATCAGGGCCTTGTTGTAGTACACCTGGGTGAGGCCGAGGCCGCCGTACCGGACGTCGATCTTCATTCCGAAGGCGCCGAGCTCCCTGAGGCCCGCGACCGTCTCGTCGGGGATGCGCGCCTCGCGTTCGATGCGGGCGGGGTCGATGCCCGTCTCGCAGAACGCGCGCAGCCGGGCGAGGAACTCCTCGCCGCGCCGCACGTCCTCCGGCTCGGGCGTCGGGTACGGGTGGATCAGGTCGAGCCGGAACCTGCCGAGGAAGAGTTCCTTGGCGAAGCTGGGCTTCTGCCAGCCCTGCTCGCGGGCCGCCTCGGCGACCCGGCGGGCCTCACGCTCGGAGACCGGCCGTACGGATGGTGCGGTCATGGGGCACCTCGCCGCTTCAGTCGTCGCGGTTGTCACGGTCGATACCGACCGGTGCTACCGGTCCGTATGTACCCGATCCGCCGGGTGTCTACCAGACCGCGCGCGGGATTCCGGCCGGGCCGGGCGGCCGTCAGGACCGTGCGCCGGGCGTCACCAGACCGCTCTCGTAGGCGACGACCACGGCCTGGGCGCGGCTGCAGAGGCCGAGTTTGGCCATGGCGCGGTTGAGGTGGGTCTTGACGGTGGCCTCGCTGATGACGAGCTCGGTGGCGATCTCGCCGTTGGACAGGCCGCGCCCGGTGTGGCGCAGCACCTCCCGTTCGCGGCCGGTGAGCGCGTCGAGGACCTCGCTCCGGGGTGGTTCGGGGGCGGACCGCGGCCGGGTGAACGCCTCGACGAGGCGGCGGGTGACGCTGGGCGAGAACAGGGTGTCCCCGCCCGCCACGGCGGTGACGGCGGCCAGCAGCCGCTGCGGCCCGGCGTCCTTGAGCAGGAAGCCGGAGGCGCCGGCGCGCAACGCGGCGTAGACGTACTCGTCGAGGTCGAAGGTGGTGAGGACGAGGATCCTGGGCGCGGGGACGAGGCCGGCGGCGAGGATGCGCTCGGTGGCGGCGATGCCGCTGAGGCCGGGCATCCGGATGTCCATGAGGACGACGTCGGGGTGGTGGGCGACGGCCAGGTCGACGGCCTCCTGCCCGTCGGCGGCCTCGGCGGCCACGGTCACGCCGGGGGCCGCGCGCAGCAGGGCCGCGACGCCGGCGCGGATGAGGACCTGGTCGTCGACGACGAGGACGCGTATGCCGGTACCGCCGCCGTGCTCGCCGGTCATGATCCGCTCCGCCCCCGCCGGTCACTGGAGGGGAAGCGTCAGCCGGACCTCGAAGCCGCCGTCCGCCCGCGGGCCGGCCGCGAGTCTCCCCCCGTAGATCCTGGCGCGCTCGCGCATGCCGATCAATCCATGGCCGCCGGACCGCACCGGGTTGGCCGGAACGTTGCGCCGCCGCCGGGGCGCGGGCCGGCCGTCGTCGGTGACGCTCAGCTCCAGTTCGTGCGGGCGGAACGCGACGCGGACCACCGCGCTGGCGGCGCCCGCGTGCTTGATGATGTTGGTCAGCGCCTCCTGGACCACGCGGTACGCGCACAGGTCGGGGCCGGCCGCCAGGGGCCGCCGCTCCCCCGTGACCTGCAGGTCCACCCGGACGCCCACCGACCGCATCCGCTCCACGGTCGCCTCCAGCCGGTCCAGGCCGGGCATCGGGTGGTACGGGCAGTCGCCTTCCGGGTGGCCGCTCTCGTCCCCGCCCTCCGGGCCGACGCGGAGCACGGCCAGCAGCCGGCGCATCTCCTCCAGCGCCTCCCCGCTGCTGGCCGATATCGTGCCCAGCGCGTCCTGGGCGGTGGCCGGATCGCTGGTGAAGACATAGCGGGCGAGCCCGGCCTGCACCGACACCACGGACATGTGGTGGGCGACCACGTCGTGCAGCTCCCGGGCGATGCGGACCCGCTCCTCGGCGACGGCGCGGCGGGCGTTCTCCTCGCGCTCCCGGCGCAGCTGGGCCGCCAGGTGGGACAAGTCGGCGTTGCGCTGGGCCAGTTGGCGCGCGTTGCCGCCGAACTTCAGGATGATGCCGAGCATCACCGCGGCCTGGGCGATCGTGGTCACCAGATCGTCGGTGTCGCCGAGCACCGAGGAGAGGACCGCGCATCCGGCACAGCAGACACCGCAGACCATGGCCACCGGGGCGGGACGGCTGGCCGCGACCGCGTACAGCGTCACCATCGGGCAGAGGCTGTTGACGATCGGCCAGTACCCCGCGGCGACGAACACCATCCACAAGGTGCTGGTCAGGGCGAACGTGAGGACGGGCGCCAGCCGGCGGGCGGCCAGGCTCAGGTTGATGACGCAGATCAGCGCGTACGCCAGCGCGTCGGGCCGCTTCCAGAGGTCGTTCGCGGGCGACGGCGTACTGACGTAGACCGCCGTGGCGGCGGTGCAGCACAGCGCCAGCGGAGCGTCCCGCACCCACAACGGCCAGGCGGCGGACCGCCGTTCCAGCGCCCGCATCCACGCGCGTGACCGCGCTCCTGCCGCCCCTGCCGTCCGCACCGCCGCAGCGTACCCGCGCGCGGCCGGACCCGGCATCGGCCGGGCGCGGGCGGTGCCGGCTGCCGCGGCGGGTGGAGGCGGGGCGCCGGGATACCGCAGGGGTTGACCCGGGATTCAACCGGCGAGGGGATGGGTCCCGCCCGCCGGGTCCCTAGAGTCGTTCCCGTCGGCACCCCGGGGCTTCACGGGGAAATCGGGGGAACGTGCCGACGGCACGGGGGAACAGTGCGCTCCGGGTCACGGGCCCGGAGCGCACTGACGTGCCTACAGAGCCAGGCCCGTCAGGACGAGCACCCGCTCGTAGGTGTAGTCGTCCATCGCGTAGCGCACGCCCTCGCGGCCCACGCCGGACTGCTTGGCGCCGCCGTACGGCATCTGGTCCGCGCGGTACGACGGGACGTCGCCGATGACCACGCCGCCGGTCTCCAGCGCGCGGTGGGCGCGGAAGGCGGTCTGGAGGTCGTGGGTGAAGACGCCCGCCTGGAGGCCGTAGGGCGAGTCGTTGACGGCCCCGAAGGCGGCCTCCTCGCCGTCGGCCTTGGAGAGGGTCAGCACCGGTCCGAAGACCTCCTCGCAGGCGATGGTCACACCGGCCGGGACGTCCGCGAGCACGGTCGGGGCGTAGGTGGCCCCCTCGCGCTTGCCGCCGGCGAGCAGCTTCGCGCCCGCGGCGACGGCCTCGTCCACCCACGACTCGACGCGCTTGGCGGCGTCCTCGCTGACCAGCGGGCCGACGTCGGTGGCCGCGTCCGACGGGTCGCCGGTCACCTGGGCCTCGACGGCCGCGACGACCTTGGGCACCAGGCGCTCGTACAGCGACGCGTCGGCGATGACGCGCTGCACCGAGATGCAGGACTGGCCGCCCTGGTAGTTGGAGAAGGTCGCGATGCGCTGCGCCGCCCGGTCCAGGTCCGCCTCGGAGGACCAGTCGGCCAGGACGACGGCCGCGCCGTTGCCGCCCAGCTCCAGGGTGACGTGCTTGCGCGGCACGGAGTCCAGGATGGACCAGCCGACCGGGCCGGAACCGGTGAACGAGATCACCGGCAGCCGCTCGTCCCGGACGAGGGCCGGCATCCGGTCGTTGGGAACGGTCAGGACGCTCCACGAACCGGCCGGCAGCTCCGTCTCGGCCAGCAGCTCGCCGAGGACCAGCGACGACAGCGGGGTCGCCGGGGCCGGCTTGAGGATGATCGGCGCCCCGACCGCGATGGCGGGCGCGACCTTGTGCGCGGCCAGGTTCAACGGGAAGTTGAACGGCGCGATGCCGAGCACGACGCCGCGCGGGAAGCGGCGCGTGAGGGCCAGGCGGCCGGTGGAACCCGGGTCGGTGTCCAGCCGCTGCGCGTCACCCGCGTTGAAACGGCGCGCCTCCTCGGCGGCCCACCGGAAGACGGAGACGGCCCGGCCGACCTCGCCGCGCGCCCACTTGATGGGCTTGCCGTTCTCGGCCGAGATCAGCTGGGCGATCTCCTCCGTGCGCTCGGCCAGCCGCTTGGCGACGTGGTCGAGGGCGGCCGTACGGACGTGCGCGGGCGTCCCCGCGAACTCCTCGCGCACCGCGTGCGCGGCGGCCACGGCCTCCTCCACCTGCGCCTCGGTGGGCACGCTCACGGTGCCGACCAGGCGGCCGTCCCAGGAGTTCGTGACGTCGAAGGTCTCCTCGCCGGTGGCCTTGCGGCCGGCCAGCCAGAACGCGTGCGGGGCGGGGGTGGTCATGGGGCCGCCTTTCCGGGACGGGGGTGGGTGCGTGCCCCCTCACCGTAGGGGGCGGACGGGGGCGCGCCATTTGTCCGCCGTGGAGCGGAGCGCGGGGGCGGCGCGCCGGATCGGCGCGGTGGGGGGTGCCCCGGTCCCGCCCCTTCACCGATTCCTGGGGGCTGCGCCCCAGACCCCCCGAAACCGCGCTGCGCGCGGTTGTCCTCAAACGCCGGACAGGCTGAAGTGCGCGCCCGGGCCGAATCCAGCCCGTCCGGCGATTGAGGACGAGCGGCGAAGCCGCGACAAGGGGGTCTGGGGCGCAGCCCCAGGAAACGGCGAATGGGGGTGCCCCCTCTGGGGGAGGGTCCGGGGCCTACTCCCCCGCCCCCGGCGAAGCCTTCAACGCCAGCCACAACTCCATCCGCACATCAGGATCATCCAGCGACCGCCCCAAAATCTCCTCCACCCGCCGCATCCGATACCGCAACGTATGCCGATGCACCCCCAGATCCGCGGCGGCCGCGTCCCACTGCCCGTGCCGCGACAGCCAAGCCCGCAGCGAAGCGACGAGATCGCCGCGCCCTGCCGCGTCGTGTGCCCGCAGCGCTCGCAGCAGCCCGTCGGCGAAGGCCCGTACGGCGTCGTCGCCGAGGAGGGGAATGACGGACCCAAGGGCGACGTCCTCGTGCTCGACGAGAGGGTTGCCGCGGCGGCGGGCGACGGAGAGGGCCTGTTCCGCCTGGCGGAGGGCGGCGGCGGTGTCCGCGGGCGCGGTGGCGGCGGACAGGCCGAGCACCAGACCGGCGCGCTCCCCCCGCGCGGCCTCCGCGCAAGCGGCGAGCGCAGCCCCGCCGTCCGGGGCCAGCAGGACGAGCCGCCCCCCGTCCGGCACGGCGAGCACCGGCTCCGCCGCCCGGCTCCCCGCCGCCTCCGCCGCGTCGGCGAGCGCGGCGAGCGGGTCGCCGGCGTCCGGGTCGGCGCCCTCCGCCGGCACCGGCTCGGCGACGAGCACCCGGAACGGCCGGTCGAGCAGGGAACCGTAGAGCTCCCCGGCGACGGTCCGCGCGTGCTCCGCCTCGCCGGAGAGCAGCATCCGCAGCACCGCCGCGCCGAGCCGCTGCTCGGCGGCCTGGAGGGCGCGGGAGCGCTCGGTGGCGAGGGTGAGCAGGGCGACGGCCGAGTGGACGGCGTACCGCTCGGGGGTGCCGAGCGGCGCCCCCGTGCCGACGGCGAGGACGCCGCGGGCGCGCCGGCCGGTGCCGAGGGACTGGAGCTCGACCCGGTCGTCGCCCTCCTCCGGCGCGACGACGGCGCTCGCGGGGGCGGGCCGGCCGCGCAGCCGCTCGACGTCCGGGCCGAAGCGGGCGGCGCGCCGGGCGGCCCAGTCGGGGGCCGCGGCGACGACCGCGCCCGACGCGTCGTACAGGGCGGCCCAGCCGTCGAGGTACGCGGCGAGCCGGGCGAGCAGCCCAGCCGGGCCGTCGGGGCCGAGGGCGGCGCGGGTCAGCTCGCGCTGGGCGGCGAAGCCCGCGGTGACGGCCCGGTACTGCTCGGCGGCGATGGCGGCCGAGACGGCCTTGCTGATGGCGATGAAGGGGGTGCGCCGGGGCACCTCCAGCAGCGGAAGCCCCGCTTCCTCCGCGGCCTCGACGAGGGCGGCCGGCACCTGCTCGTAGTTGACGCCGACGGCGAACCCGAGGCCGACGACGCCCGCCCGGACCAGCCGCCTGACGTAGGGGCGCACGGTGTCCGGGTCCGCCGCGTCGATCTTCATGGCGGTGATCAGCAGCAGTTCGCCGCCCTCCATCCAGGGCACCGGGTCCGCCAGTTCGCTGACGTGCGCCCAGCGGACGGGGGTGTCCAGCCGCTCCCGGCCCGCGAGGACGGTGAGCCTGAGGGAGGAGTGGTGGACGAGCGAGGCGAGCGTGGGGGGCATGGCACCTTCGGATGGGCGGCTTCGGAGGAACCCGAACGACCAGAGCGGGACGGCACGGCGACCGGGCCGTCCCGTATGAACTGCTGTGACCGATTCTGCCTCAGCGGAGCAAAGGGCGCGGTCTCGCGCAGGGCGGCCCTCAGTCCCGCAGGTTCACCAGCACCGGCGGCGTCATCGCCCCCCGTACCGACGTCACCGACAGCACCGCGTGCCCCGGCGGCACCCCGTGCGCCAGCTCCGAGGCGGACCAGCGCTCGCGTTCCACCGTGCGCACGGTGACGGACTGGGCGGTGACCGCGCGGCCGGTGACCACCCGGCGGAGGACGTGCAGGGCGCGGGTGAGCGGCTCGTGGGCGATGATCTGGCGGTCGGTGACGTCGCGGGTCTCCACCCACTCCTTCCCCAGACCTCGGCGAACCGCGCGCCGTCCCAGGTGGTCACGCCGGAGAAGGCCATCCGGCAGCCGACGGTGCCGAGGAGGGCGCTGCGCAGCGCCTCGGGCACGTCGTCCAGCGTGCGGAGGGTGAGGACGGCGCCGGCGTGCGCCGAGCGCAGCCGCTGGAGGCCGCGCACCGACTCGGCCGTCACCGTGTGGGTGGCGTCGTCGAGCACCAGGCAGGCGAAGAGGGAGCGGTCGGCGCGGGCGGCGGCGGACTCGGTGAACTGGGCGAGGATCAGCCGGGCCAGCATCCGGGACGCCTCCGCGTGCCCGCGTTCCGGCAGGTCGATCCGGACCCGCAACGGGTGTTCGAGGGTGCGGAGGGAGAAGGTGCGCCGGGGGTCGCCGGTGTCGAAGAAGCCCGCGAACGCCGGGCGGTCGAGCAGTGCGACGCGGTCGGCGAGCATCGGCGCCGGATCGCCGGGCCGTCGCGCCTGCCGCTCGCGGGCGTCCAGCTCGCGGGCCAGCGCGTCTTGGCCGGTGGCCGCGAGCCGGTCGCGGAGCGCGTCGAGCGCCGCGGGCGAGCCGTCGAGCAACTCCCGCAGCTCCTGGACGGACGGGAAGCGGCCGTGGGCGCCGTGGTACGGGCCGAGGATCTGGGCGAGGGCGGTGGCCGCGCGGCGTCCGTCCCCGCCGGGGAGCGCGGCGGCGAGGTCGCCGACCAGCCCCTCCGCGAGCATCGCCGCGGCCTCGTCGGGGTCCTCGGTGCCGCCGTACAGGTCAAGGTCGTAGGCCGAGTCCGGCCGGCCGATGCGGATCACCACGTCGAACGCCTCGTCGGGCGCCAGGTCGGTGCCGGCGGCTCCGACGGCGACGACGGCGGCACGCCCGGCCAGGGCCTGGAGGCACAGCGACTCCAGCACCGGCCGGACCAGCCCGGCGGTCTTGCCGCAGCCGGGCGGGCCGACGGCGAGCAGGGAGGTGCCGAGCAGGCCCGGCTCCAGCGCCCAGCCGACGCCGCGGTGGTCGTAGGGGTTGCGCCGGTCCTCGGCGGCGGTGCCGATCCGGACCTGGCCTGTGGCCAGGTCGTGCCGGGCGGCCCGGACGGGCAGGTCGCGGGCGCCGGAGGGGTGGGCGCAGGCGGCGGCGCCGGCCCGCAGCACGGCGTCGGTGAAGGCGGGCCGCCACTCGGGCCGGTCGCGGACGGCCTCCCAGGCGCGTTCGATCCGGGCCCGGTCCACGTCGTTCATCAGGCCCCGGCGGGCGTCCGCGGCGAGCCGCTCGGCGGCGTCGGGGGCGCCCTCGGCGCGCAGCCGGGGCCAGTCGGCCGGGTCCTCGTCGGGGGCGGGGGCGACGGTCCCGGCCGGCCCGCCGGGGAGCCGGGGCGGCCGGTCGGGGGCCGTGTACCGGCGCCAGAGCTCGCCCCAGCAGCCGAACCGGGCGGCGAGGGTGAGGAAGAGGCCGATGAAGAGGGTGTAGTAGGCGTAGCTGGCGTAGAAGAACATCGGCGGCTGCATCCAGGAGACCGGCATCACCCGCATCAGCGGCCACAGCCAGATCTCGCCGAACACGTCGTAGCAGAGCTCCCAGGCGACGACGGCGCCGGCCAGCGCCAGGGCCGCGCGGCGGACGAGCATGGGCCGGGGGATGCGGTCGGGCCGCTCGGGGAGCAGGACGGGGGGCAGCCGGACGCCCGTCCTGCGTTTGAGGGCGGACCAGGCGGGACGTCCGTAGCGGCGCCACAGCTCGGGGACGCGGCCGATGCGGGCGAAGAGGACGACCAGGCCGCAGAACCAGAGGGCGTAGTAGACGTAGGAGGACAGCATCCACTCGCGGGACATCTCGTCCCAGTCGCCGGGGACCAGGGCCTTCAGCGGCCACTTCCAGTACGGGCCGAAGTAGCCGTGCCACAGCAGGGACCAGACGAGCCAGCCGCACAGCATCGAGATCACCGCGCCGCCGGCGAGCTGCCGGCCGGGGGTGCGGCCGGGCTCCTCCGGCGGTTTGGGGCGGTGGCCGAAGCGCCAGACGCCGGGCTGGGCGGCCGGCCGGGGGGTGCGCAGCCAGGTCAGGAACGGGTGCTCGGCCTCGGCCGGCGCGGGTGCCGGCGGCCGGCGCGGCGCCGGCGGGACGGGCCGGGCCGCCCGTCCGCCGTGGAAGGGAGGTGCGCCGTACGCGTCCCCGTACGTGTCCTCGGTCGCCATCGCTGCCCCTTGCCCCCGCCGGCCGGTCCTGCCGTCGCTGCCACCACTGCTGCTGCCTGCCCGCCGTGCGGCCCGGCTGCGGCCGGACCGACGTCGCGTGGCCAATCTAGCGGCCCTGAGCGGGGAGTTCAGCGTCTCCGGGCGGAGTTCCGGGGTGACTCCGGGTCGTCTCGGGGCCGACTCGGGGTGGTCCGGGAGACGGCGCCGCCCGGTTCGGCGGGGTCGGGCCCGGGCGGCGGGGCGCCGGTCGCGGCCGGTCCCGCCATGTACCGTCCGGACAACGGCGCGCCCGTACTTCTCCCGAACGGAACATGCCGGGCCCGTCGGCCCGCCCTTAGCCTGCGGTCAAAAGTCCGCGTTCTTCCCCGGGAGCCCACCATGACCGAACTGACCGGAGGCTCGGCCCTCCCCCAGGAGCGCCGCGTCGTCACCGCCATCCCCGGCCCGAAGTCGCTGGAGCTCCAGGCGCGGCGCACGGCGACGGTCGCCGGGGGCGTCGGCTCGGTGCTGCCGGTGTTCACGACCCGCGCGGGCGGCGGCGTGATCGAGGACGTGGACGGCAACTCGCTGATCGACTTCGGTTCGGGCATCGCCGTGACGTCGGTGGGCGCCAGCGCCGAGGCCGTGGTCCGCCGGGCGTCGGCACAGCTGGCGAACTTCACCCACACCTGTTTCATGGTCACCCCCTACGAGGGGTACGTGGAGGTGTGCGAGCGGCTCGCCGAGCTGACGCCGGGCGACCACGCCAAGAAGTCGGCGCTGTTCAACTCGGGCGCCGAGGCCGTCGAGAACGCGGTGAAGATCGCCCGCGCGTACACCAAGCGCCAGGCGGTCGTCGTCTTCGACCACGGCTACCACGGCCGCACCAACCTGACGATGGCGCTGACGGCCAAGAACATGCCGTACAAGCACGGCTTCGGCCCGTTCGCCCCCGAGGTCTACCGGGTGCCGGTGGCCTACGGCTACCGCTGGCCGACCGGCCCGGAGAACTGCGGCCCCGAGGCCGCGGCGCAGGCCATCGACCAGATCACCAAGCAGGTCGGCGCGGAGAACGTGGCCGCGATCATCATCGAGCCGGTGCTCGGCGAGGGCGGCTTCATCGAGCCGGCCAAGGGCTTCCTGCCGGCGATCGTGCAGTTCGCCAACGACAACGGCATCGTCTTCGTCGCGGACGAGATCCAGTCCGGCTTCTGCCGTACCGGCCAGTGGTTCGCCTGTGAGGACGAGGGCGTCGTCCCGGACCTGATCACCACCGCCAAGGGCATCGCGGGCGGCATGCCGCTGGCCGCGGTCACCGGCCGCGCGGAGATCATGGACTCGGCGCACGCGGGCGGCCTGGGCGGCACCTACGGCGGCAACCCGGTGGCGTGCGCCGCCGCGCTCGGCGCGATCGAGACCATGCGCGAGCTGGACCTCAACGCGAAGGCGAAGCGCATCGAGGAGGTCATGAAGGCCCGCCTCGCGGTCATGCAGGAGAAGTTCCCGGTCATCGGCGACATCCGCGGCCGCGGCGCGATGATCGCGGTCGAGCTGGTCAAGGACCCGGAGACCAAGGCCCCCGCCCCGGAGGCGGCCGGCGCCCTGGCCAAGGCGTGCCACGCCGAGGGCCTGCTCGTGCTGACCTGCGGCACCTACGGCAACGTGCTGCGCTTCCTGCCGCCGCTGGTCATCGGCGAGGACCTGCTCAACGAGGGTCTGGACATCATCGAGGCGGCCCTCGGGCAGCTCTGATCCGCCGGTCCCGCTCCTTCCGATCCGGCGTGCGCGGGCGTCTGCACGGGCGCCCGTGAAGAACCTGTGCGGGGCGGGTGGTGGACGGGTGACACGGCTACCGTCCGCCGCCCGCCCTGCCGTACGGTTTCTGCAGATGAGTGAGACACCCCGTCCGCAGGGGACTGCGGACGACGCCCCGCCGGTACGTCCCCAGTGCCGGCGCGGCCGTGCCACCGCGCACGCGACCGGGGCCGCGGCAGTAGCGGGCCCCGGGGCTCCTCACCGATCGGACGGCCGCCCGTTCCACACCCCCGGGACGAGCGGCACGCCGGCCAGGCCGGCGGCCTCGGAACCTCCCCCCTGTTCCGGAGCCGCCGGCCCTTCGGCCGTCCCCGCTCCGCAGGGCCCTCCTCCCGGCGTTCTCCGCCGTCCTGTTCGCCCTGGTCACCTGGCAGGTCGCCGGGCACGGCCCGCTGCGCGCGCTCGACGAGCGGGCGGGGCGCGCCGTCGCCGGCACGGCGTTCCCGCGGGCGGTCACCGGCTTCCTCGCCGACCTCGGCAACGCCTCCGTCGCCGTACCCGTGCTGGTCGCCGCGGCGCTCTGGGCGGTCCTGCGGCGCGGCCGGCCGTGGTCGCACGCCTTGGCCGCCGCCCTCGCCATGGCGGCGGTGCCCGCCCTGGTCGTCCCCCTCAAGACGCTCGTGGACCGGCCGGGCCCGCCCGCGATGGGGGCCGGCCCGCACGACGGCTTCTTCCCCTCCGGCCACGCCGCCACCGCCGCCGTGGCGTACGGCGCCGCGCTGCTGCTGCTCACCGGTTCCCGCCGCGCCGCCGCCGGATACGTGCTGCTCAACGCGGCGGTGGGAGCGGGGCTCGTGCACCGCGGCTACCACTGGCCGCTGGACGTCCTGGGCTCCTGGTGCCTGGCGGCGCTCGTGCTGTGGTGCCTGTCCCGGGCACTCAGCCGCGGGCGAGCCGGGCGGCGGCCTCGTGCAGGGAGAGCTCCAGCACCACCGGATCGGTGAGCACCCCCGATCCGTCGGGCGGCACCAGCCAGCGGACGAGGGAGGCGTTGCGGGCCGGGTGCGGGACCACGATCCAGGTGCCGGGCCCGGCACCGCGCACCCCGGTCGCCAGCCACCGGGCGGCCGTCCCGGGCGGGACGAGGAAGCCGATCCGGCCGGCCCGTTCGTCGGCGAGGACGGGCCCGAGCCGGCCGGCGCGCTCGGCCAGGACGTCCGCCGTGGGGCGGCCGAGGCCGCCGGGAAGAATGAGGACGTCCCAGAGCCGGCCGGCGGGCAGCAGGGCGATCCCGAAGGGATTGCGCTCCCACTCCCACCGGCAGCTCTCGGGATCGGGCGCGGCCGACGCCAGCCACTCCAGCGCGCTCGTCCTCCCCGTACCGCCGCTCATACGCCTTCCTCCTCCGTGTCGCGTGGGTGCGTCCACGGGTGGGAGGGGGCGGCCGGTCGGCGGTTACGCGGTTCCGGCGGGATTCCCCCGACCGGGTTCACCGGTCGGCGTCGACCGGTCTCAGCTGTCGAAGCCCAGCCCGACCTTGTCCATGGCCTTGAGCCAGAGGTTGCGGCGCCCGCCGTTCTCGTCGGCCCGGGTCATCGACCACTGGGTGATGCCGATCCCCACCGACCGCACCGGCTCAGGCGGGAAGGGCAGCGGTCTGCTGCGGACCATCTCCAGCTCGGTCCGCTCCGTCCGCTCCCCCGCCAGCAGGTCGAGCATCACGTCGGCGCCGAACCGGGTGGCCCCCACACCGAGCCCGGTGTAACCGAGGGCGTAGGCGACCCGGCCGCCGTGCGCGGTGCCGAAGAAGGCGGAGAAGCGGGAGCAGGTGTCGATGGCCCCGCCCCAGGCGTGCGAGAAACGGACGCCGTCCAGCTGTGGGAAGCAGCGGAAGAAGTGCTCGGCGAGCCGCTGGTAGGTGGCCGGGTGGTGGTCGTACTCGGCCCGGACCTCGCCGCCGTAGTGGTAGACGATGTCGTAGCCGCCCCACAGGATGCGCCGGTCGGCGGTGAGCCGGAAGTAGTGGAAGTGGTTGGCGGAGTCGCTGAGCCCCTGCCGCCGCTTCCAGCCGACGGCCGCGAGCTGCTCCTCGGTCAGCGGCTCGGTGACGAGCACGTAGTCGTACACGGGGGCGATGAACGGGCGCAGCCGCTTGACGAGCGACGGGTAGACGTTGGTGCCGAGGGCGGCCCTACGGGCGAACACCCGCCCGTAGGGGGTGCGGACGGCGACGCCGGCGCCGCGCGAGGACAGGCCGCTGCCCGGGGTGTGCTCGTAGATCCGTACGCCGAGCTCCAGGCAGGCGCGCTTGAGGCCCCAGGCGAGCTTGGCGGGGTGCAGCATGGCGACGCCGTCGCGGTTCCAGAGGCCGGCGAGGAAGGTCGGGGAGTCGACCTCGGCGCGCAGGGCGTCGCGGTCGAGGTACTCGTGGCCGGTGATGCCGTGGGCCGCGTACTCCTCGGCGGCCTCGCGGAGTTCGGCCACCTGGTGCGGGGCGGTGGCGATGTCGATCTCGCCGGTGCGTTCGAAGTCGCAGTCGATGCCGTGGCGGCGGAGGGCGGCCTCGATGCCGTCCAGGTTGCGGCGACCGAGCTCCTCCAGGCGGTGCAGTTCACCGGGCCAGCGGGCGAGGCCGTTGGCGACGCCGTGGGTGAGGGAGGCGGCGCAGAAGCCGCCGTTGCGGCCGGACGCGGCCCAGCCGGTCTCCTCGGCCTCGATGAGGACGACGTCGCGGGCGGGGTCGCGTTCCTTGGCGTTGAGGGCGGTCCAGAGCCCCGAGTAGCCGCCGCCGACGACGAGCAGGTCGCAGTGCTCGTCGCCGACGAGGGCGGGGCGGGGGTCGGGCCGGCCGGGGTCGTCGAGCCAGTAGGGGCGCAGGGCGGTGTCGGAAAGTGATTGGGCAGGGTTCATGGCACGAGCGGCCATGTTCTCAGCTCCTTCGGCTGCCTCTTCGTCTGTTCTTCCGGCGTCCGGCCAGCTGTCCGGCCAGGACGCACAGGACGGCGACGGCGAACATCGCCGTGCCGACGACATTGATCTGAACGGGAGTGCCCCGCTGGGCGGCTCCCCAGACGTACATGGGGAAGGTCACAGTGGAGCCGGCGTTGAAGTTGGTGATGACGAAGTCGTCGAAGGAGAGCGCGAACGACAGCAGCGCCCCGGCCGCGATGCCGGGCGCGGCGATCGGGAGGGTGACGCGGAGGAACGTCTGGAGGGGCGTGGCGTAGAGGTCCTGCGCGGCCTGTTCGAGGCGCGGGTCCATGCTCGCCACCCGGGCCTTGACAGCCGTGACGACGAAGCTCAGGCAGAACGTGATGTGGGCGATGAGGATCGTCCAGAAGCCGAACGCGACCCCGGTGTTGAGGAAGAGGGTGGCCATCGAGGCGGCCATCACCACCTCGGGCATCGCCATCGGCAGGAACACCAGACCGCTCACCCCGCCGCGCCCCCGGAAGCGGTGCCGGGCCAGGGCGAACGCGGCGAGGGTGCCGAGCACGGTGGCGCCCACGGTGGCCCAGAGGGCGATCCAGAGGCTGAGCGAGAGCGAGCCGCACAGGCCGGCGACGTCGCAGGGGTGCGTCCAGGCGTCCGTGGAGAACTCCCGCCACTCGTAGTTGAAGCGGCCGGCGGGCTTGTTGAACGAGAAGACGGTGACGATGACGTTGGGCAGCAGCAGGTAGGCGAGGGTGCCCAGGCCGGCGATCACCACCAGGTGGCGGCGGAGCCGGCGGAGCGGGCGGGCGACGGTGCGCATCAGACGACCTCCTCCGTCCCGGCCCGGCGCAGGTAGACGGTGACCAGCGCGAGGATCACGGCCATCAGCAGGAAGGACAGCGCGGCGGCGGTCGGGTAGTCGAGGACGCGCAGGAACTGCGACTGGACGACGTTGCCGATCATCTTCTGGTCCGGGGAGCCGAGCAGTTCGGCGTTGATGTAGTCGCCCGCGGCCGGGATGAAGGTGAGCAGCGTGCCGGCCACGACACCGGGCGTGGACAGCGGGAAGGTCACCCGGCGGAACGTGGTGAGGGGCCCCGCGTAGAGGTCGCCCGCGGCTTCGTGGAGCCTGCCGTCGATGCGTTCCAGGGAGGTGTAGAGCGGCAGGATCATGAAGGGCAGGAAGTTGTAGGTGAGGCCGCAGACGACGGCGAGCGGGGTGGCGAGGAGCCGGTGCCCCTCGGTGACGCCGAGCGCGTCGGTCAGGCCGAGGACGTGCAGCGAGTCGAGGGCGCCGACGACCGGCCCGCCGTCGGAGAGGATCGTCTTCCAGGCCAGCGTGCGGATCAGGAAGCTGGTGAAGAACGGCGCGATGACCAGCACCATCAGCAACGTGCGCCAGCGGCCGGCCCGGAAGGCGATGAGGTACGCGAGCGGGTAGCCGAGCAGCAGGCAGAGCACGGTCGCGGCGGTGGCGTAGCCGATCGAGCGGAGGAACTGGGGCCAGTAGGTGCTCAGGGCGTCCCAGTAGGTGGCGAAGTGCCAGGTGACCCGGAAACCGTCCTCCAGCGAGCCGGTCTGGACGGAGGTCGACGCCTGGTAGACGAGGGGGGCCACGAAGAAGACCAGCAGCCAGAGGACGCCGGGGAGGAGCAGCCAGTAGGGGACGCGCCGGCCTGTGCCGGAGGGGCGGGCAGGGGTGACGTCCTGGGCGGTGTCGGGGGCGGCCGTCGTCATGAGGGGGCCTCCCCCAGGTCCACGTCGGTGCCCGCCTCGATGCGCTGCGCGGCGTCCAGTCCGAAGCCGTGGCCGGGGTTCCAGTGCAGGAGCACCTCGGCGCCGGGGACCAGCCGGGGGTCGCGGTCGACGTTCTGGGCGTAGACGGACAGGCCGGTGCCGCCCGTGGCGACCGGGGCGTCCACGAGGTACTGCGTGGAGACGCCGATGAAACTCGCGGAACTGATGCGTCCGCGCAGCCGGTTGCGGCCCTCGGGCACGGTCCCGGCGTCGTCGGCATGGGTGAGCGCGATCTTCTCCGGCCGTATGCCGACGAGGACCTTGCCGCCCGGGCGCGCGGGGACCTGGCAGCGGGCGGCGGGCAGCGCGAGCTTGCCGTCGGCGGCGCGCAGCACGAGGTCGTCGCCGGAGGCGTCGAGGACGTCCGCGGTGATGAGGTTGGAGGTGCCCAGGAAGTTGGCGACGAAGGTGGTGCGCGGGGTCTCGTAGAGCTCGGCGGGGGCGCCGAGCTGCTCCACCCGGCCGGCGTTCATCACGGCCACGGTGTCGGCCATCGTCATGGCCTCCTCCTGGTCGTGCGTGACGTGCACGAAGGTGATGCCGACCTCGGTCTGGATCCGCTTGAGCTCCAGCTGCATCTGGCGGCGGAGCTTGAGGTCCAGGGCGCCCAGCGGCTCGTCGAGCAGCAGCACTTGGGGGTGGTTGATGAGCGCCCGGGCGACGGCCACGCGCTGCTGCTGGCCGCCGGAGAGCTCGTGCGGCCGGCGCCGGGCCAGGTCACCGAGCTGGACGAGGTCGAGCATCTCGCCGACCTGCTTGCGCACCGACTTCACCCCGCGCCGGCGCAGGCCGAAGGCGACGTTCTCGTGGATGTCGAGGTGCGGGAAGAGGGCGTAGCTCTGGAAGACGGTGTTCACCGGGCGCTTGTACGGCGGCAGGGCGGTCACGTCCCGGCCGGCGAGGACGACGCTGCCCGCGGTGGGGGTCTCCAGGCCGGCGATCATGCGCAGGGTGGTGGTCTTGCCGCAGCCGGAGGCCCCGAGCAGGGCGAAGAAGGAACCCGCGGGGACGGAGAGGTCCAGCGGGTGCACGGCCGTGAACGCGCCGTAGCGCTTGCTGATCCCGGCCAGGCGGACGTCGGTTCCGCTGCCGCCGGGGCCGCTCGGGGCGGTTGCAGTCATGGGTGTGGATCCATCGGATGTGGGGGCGTAGAGCACATAACAGTGACATACGGACGGGGGTGTCCGCGTACGGGCCGTGCGGGTACCGCATCGCTCACTCCTCCGCTGCCCGCCCGGCCCGGGCCCGGAGCGGTCCCAGCCGTCGTTCCTAACGGATGTGATCGCCGATCCTGGCAGAGGAGGCGGGCCACAACAAGAGATTCCGTCGTGGAGATTTGGATCCACGACGGAATCAGTGCTGCGGGGTGAGGGTCACGCGGTGCGGTCCCGACGGCACGTCACCGGGTCGCCGCCGGTCCGCCGTCGGTACGGCATCGACCGCCGGACGGGCGCTCGGACCGGACGAGACGATCTTCTCATTGCCCGCCTCGTGCTCCTTGCGCCGGCCCGCCGCCATATTCACTCTGCGTTGTCAGTGGCGGGTGCCAGAATGGTCGGCATGTCGAGGGGAACGGGGAATGACATGGTGAACAGGGGTGTGGCGGGCGCGCGGACCGTCGAGGAGCTGACGGCGGCCATTACGCATGGTGAGCACCCGAAGTACGTCTTCTTCTGGGGGCACCGGCCGCGGCGGGACGGCTCGGCGGGGCCGGGCTGCTTCAGCCAGTGGTGGCCGTCGCCCTTCACGGTGGACGGCACGGTCTACGCGACGGCGGAGCACTGGATGATGGCGGGCAAGGCCCGGCTGTTCGGCGACGCCGAGGCCGAGGCCCGGGTGCTGGCGGCGGGCCACCCCAAGCAGGCGAAGGACGCCGGCCGGACGGTACGCGGCTTCGACGAGGAGGAGTGGCGGCGGCACCGCTTCGAGCTCGTCGTGGCGGGCAGCGTGCACAAGTTCGGCCACCACCCGGAGCTGCGCGCGTACCTGCTCGGCACCGGGAGCCGGGTGCTGGTGGAGGCCAGCCCGCTGGACCGGGTGTGGGGCATAGGTCTCGCCGCGGACGACGAACGCGCCGCGGACCCGGCCCGCTGGAACGGGCTGAACCTGCTGGGCTTCGCCCTGATGGAGGCGCGTCAGCGGCTGGCCGACGGCACCAGCGGCCCCCGGCCGGAGGCGCCCGCCGCGTAGCCGCCGACAGCGCCGGGCGGGCCGGACGCCCGGTAGGTCACGTCGGTGATCTCGGTGATGTCGGGATCGTCACCGTAGGGGTCGTCGTGCGAAGGGTCGTCCGGGGTGTTGAGGACCAGGACGAGCATGGCGACGGAGGCGGCCAGCCCGAGCGCCCCGAGGATCAGCCCGGCCAGGGCCTGGCCCCGGTTGGTCGCCACGCCCCGGACGGCCTTCGCACGCCCGACGGCGCCGAATATGACGGCGAGGACACCGAGCACCAGCCCCAACACCACGGAGACCGCGAGGACGAGCGACACGATACCGAGCACGAGGGCGGCCGTGCCGAAGCCGTTGTCGGGGACGGCCGGCGCCATGGGCGCCACCGGCCCGTGGTACACCGGCAGTCCCGGGCCGCCGGGGTAGCCCGGGGCGTACGCCGGGCCGGGGCCCGCGTAGGGGCCGGGCCCCTGGGGCGCGGCGCCGTACGCCGGGTACGCCGGCCCGTACGGCGCGCCGGGCCGCGGAACGTTCGGGAAGCCGGCCGGCGTCCCGTAGGGAGCGGGCGGCCGCCATGCGCTCGGGGTGCCGGGGCCCGTCGGCGCCAGGGGGACGGGCGGCACGACGCCTTCCGTCGGCCGCGGTGCCTGCGGCGGCGGGGCCTGCGGCGGCACGGCCGCGTGCCCCGGCGGGCGGACGGCGTCCGGGCCCTTGCCGAGCGGGACGCGCCCGTCGAGCGGCGCTCCCCGCTCCGGCGGCGCCCACGGGTCGCGGTCCCGCGGCTCCTGCTGCGCACTGCCCGTGTCGGACACTGACCCTCCCCTGCTCACCCGCCATGCTACGGCCTCCCCGACGGCGGCCGAGACCCCCCGCATACGATGATCGGCACCCGCCGACCGACCAGCCCCCGGAGGCCAGCATGTCAGCGCTCGACCCCTTCATCGCCGGCCTGCCCAAGGCCGAGCTGCACGTGCACCACGTCGGCTCGGCCTCCCCGCGCATCGTCGCCCAGCTGGCCGCCCGGCACCCGGACTCCCCGGTGCCCACCGACCCCGAGGCACTGGCCGACTTCTTCACCTTCCGCGACTTCGCGCACTTCATCGAGGTCTACCTCTCGGTCGTCGACCTCGTCCGCGACGCCGAGGACGTCCGGCTGCTGACTTTCGAGATCGCCCGGGACATGGCCCGGCAGAACATCCGCTACGCGGAGCTGACGGTCACGCCCTTCAGCTCGGTGCGGCGCGGCATCCCCGACGTGGCCTTCGTCGAGGCGATCGAGGACGCCCGCAAAGCGGCCGAGGCCGAGCTGGGCGTGGTGCTGCGCTGGTGCTTCGACATCCCCGGCGAGGCCGGTTTGGAGGCGGCCGAGGAGACCGCCCGCATCGCCTGCGACCTGCGGCCGGACGGCCTGGTCTCGTTCGGCCTCGGCGGCCCGGAGATCGGCGTCCCCCGCCCGCAGTTCAAGCCGTACTTCGACCGCGCCATCGCCGCCGGGCTGCACAGCGTGCCGCACGCCGGCGAGACCACCGGCCCGGAGACCATCTGGGACGCGCTGACCGCGCTGCGCGCCGAGCGCATCGGCCACGGCACCAGCGCCCCGCGGGACCCCCGGCTGCTGGCCCATCTCGCCGAGCACCGCATCCCGCTGGAGGTCTGCCCGACCTCCAACCTGGCCACCCGGGCCGTGACCGACATCGAGCGGCACCCGATCCGGGAGATGGCCGC
This sequence comes from Streptomyces sp. CA-181903, assembly GCF_050937075.1. Taxonomy (NCBI): domain Bacteria; kingdom Bacillati; phylum Actinomycetota; class Actinomycetes; order Kitasatosporales; family Streptomycetaceae; genus Streptomyces; species Streptomyces sp. CA-181903. The sequence goes on along the minus strand of NZ_JBNJLY010000001.1, from coordinate 5,489,343 downwards.
CGCGGGCATCCTGGTCACCGTCAACAGCGACGACCCGCCGATGTTCGGCACCGACCTCAACAACGAGTACGCGGTCGCCGCCCGGCTGCTGGAGCTCGACGCCCGCGGCGTCGCGGACCTCGCCAAGAACGCCGTCGAGGCGTCGTTCATGGACGCGGCGGGCAAGGCGCGGCTCGCCGCGGAGATCGACGCGTACACGGACGCGTACACGGCGGCCCACGCGGGCTGACCGGTGGCGGGCGCCCGGCCGGGCCGCCGGGGCCCGTCCGGCGGACCGCGCGCCCTCCGGCCACAATGGGCGGATGCCGATCACCCGCGCCTTCCAGGCCGTCGCCCACCGCGGCGACCCGTACGTCCACCGCGAGAACACCCTGCCGTCCATCCGCTCCGCCCGGCGGGCCGGGGCGGCGGCGGTGGAGATCGACGTCCGCCTCACCCGCGACGGGGTGCCCGTCCTGCTGCACGACGCCACCCTGCGCCGGCTGTGGGGCCACGACCGCGCCCTCGCCTCGGTGACCGCCGAGGAGCTGCGCGCCCTGACCGGCGGCGGGGTGCCGACGCTGCGGGAGACGCTGGCGGAGGACGGCCCCGGGCGGCTGTTCGTCGATCTCCCGGACCCCTCGGCGGCGTCCGCGGCCGTCGCGGAGGTGCACGCGTCGGGGGCCGCCGGCCGCGTCTACTACTGCGGCGGCACCGACTCCATGCGCGAGGTGCGGCGGGCCGACCCGGAGGCGGAGATCGCCCTCACCCGGACCACCCTGACCCCGCCCCCCGCGACCCTGCTCGCCGCGGTCCGCCCGCACTGGCTCAACTACCGCTTCGGGCTGGTGAGTCCGGAACTGGTCGCCCGGCACCACGCCGACGGCTACCTGGTCTCCGCGTGGACGGCCGACACCCGGCGTTCCATGCGGCGCCTGCTGGCCGCCGGCGTCGACTCGATCACGACGAACCGGGTGGGCACCCTCCGGTCGCTGCTGGCCTCCTGAACCACACCGCCCGCACGGCGCGGCCGGGACGTGTCAGAGGCCCACGATCTCGTTCCACTCCTTCGCGAACCCCGGCCGTTCCTTCGCCGTGATGTCGCGTGCCGTCGCCAGCCGCTTCCGCATGTCGTCCGTCGGGAAGATCAGCGGGTTCCCCGCCAGCTCGGCGAGGTCCTTGTCCTTCGACGAGGCGAGCACGTCCCGCGCGGCGGGCACCGGGCAGACGTAGTTGACCGCCGCGGCCAGCTCCGCCGCCACCTCGGGCCGGTAGTAGTGGTCGATCAGCTGCTCGGCGCTCGCCTTGTGCCGGGCGAGGTCCGGGATCATCAGGCTCTCCGCCCACAGCTCCGCGCCCTCCTCCGGCACCACGAAGGCGATGTCCGGGTTGTCGGCCTGGAGCTGGATGATGTCACCGGAGTACGCCTGGCAGGCCAGCACGTCGCCCGACGACAGCTCCTTGATGTAGTCGTTGCCGGTGAACCGGCGGATGTGCCGCTTGGCGACCAGGCGGCGCAGCCGGTCCGTCATGCGGTGGAAGTCGTCGGCGGTCCACCGGGTGACGTCGACGCCGTCGCCCAGCATCAGCAGGGTGAACGCCTCGTCCATCCCGGACAGCAGGGTGACCCGGCCGCGCAGGTCGTCCTTCCACAGCTCGGCCGTGCTGCGGATCTCGCGGCCCAGCTTCTTGCGGTGGTAGGCGATGCCGGTGATCCCGGACTGCCAGGGCACGGTGTGCTTGCGGCCGGGGTCGAACGACGGCTTGCGGAGCAGCGGGTCGAGGTGCCGGGCGACGTTCGGCTGCGCGGCCCGGTCCATCTCCTGCACCCAGCCGAGGCGGACGTAGCGGGCGCACATCCAGTCGCTGACGACGATCAGGTCGCGGCCGGTGTCCTGATGGTTCATCAGGGCGGGGCTGATCTTCCCGAAGAACTCGTCGTTGTCGTTGATCTCCTCGGTGTACTTCACCGAGACGCCGCTGCGCTTCTCGAACGCCTCCAGCGTGGGCCGGCGGCCGGGATGCTTCTCGTCGGTGTCGATGTACAGCGGCCAGTTGGCGAACGACAGGCGCCGGTCGGTGGCGGAACGATCCTTCGCGGCGCGGTCGCCGGGGGCGATGTAGGCGGCCGGCACTCCACAGCCGGCGAGCGCGGCGGCACCCGCGCCGGCGACCGTCGCGCGCAGCAGGGAGCGGCGGGACAGGTGCTTCACGGGCTTCTCTCGCATGACGGCAGGATGGGGGAGGCGATCTTCACGGACAAGGGGCGGGGTGTCCGGAGACCGGGGGTGCCGGCAGACGCTTCGCCGGGCCGTCGATGATACGGGAACGCCGGGGGCAGGGTCAGTCGCGGGGGAACTTGTCGGTGGCGATCGTCAGGCCGAGCGGGGTGCAGGTGAGGTCGATCGGATCGCCGAAGTCGACGGTGACCTCGCTCCGGTAGGTGTCGCCCTTCGGAGACGTGAAGACGTGGCACTGCCCGCTGTACGGGTCGGCGATCACGTAGACGGGTACCTCCGCCTCGGCGTACGTCTGCTTCTTGGGTCCGTAATCGTTGACCGCGGTTCCCTGGGAGATGACCTCCACGATCAGTTCCGCGTCGGACGGGGAGAACCTTCCCTTGCCGTCGGGCGTCGCCCCGTCGGCGATCTTCACGAGATCGGGACAGAACCCGTTCAGGTAGCCCGGGAAGTCGATGCGCACGTCCGAGTCGATTTCGGCGTCTTCGCCGAAGTGCTGACGGAGCCGACAGGCGATCTCAAAAATGATCTTCCAGTGCGTACGACGCTGCGGCGACATGTGGACGACCCCCCGGACAACCTCGACCCTGTATCCCTCGGGGACCGGCTCCAGCTGGTCGAACAGCTCATCCAGGCTGAGGCCATCGTTGTCGGTCACGGCGATCCTGTCCGTCAATTCGACTGTCATCGTGCCGCTCCTCCCCCTCCCGCGCGTACGTACGCGCAGCCGCACGGTAAAACGATAAACGCGGGCCCGGGACACGGCCTGTCCCGGAACCCGCGTTCGGACGCGTGGGACGTCAGCCCAGCGACGTCATCACGTGCTTGATCCGCGTGTAGTCCTCGAACCCGTACGCCGACAGGTCCTTCCCGTAGCCGGACTTCTTGAAGCCACCGTGCGGCATCTCCGCGACCAGCGGGATGTGGGTGTTGATCCACACGCAGCCGAAGTCCAGCCGCTTGGACATCCGCATGGCCCGCGCGTGGTCCTTGGTCCACACCGACGAGGCGAGGGCGTACTCGACGCCGTTGGCGTGGGCGACGGCCTGGTCCTCGTCCGTGAAGGACTGGACGGTGATGACCGGGCCGAAGACCTCGTTCTGGACGATCTCGTCGTCCTGCTTGAGGCCGGAGACGACGGTCGGGGCGTAGAAGTAGCCCTTGTCGCCGACGCGGTGGCCGCCGGCCTCGACCTTGGCGTGGGCGGGGAGGCGGTCGATGAAGCCGGCCACCTGCTTCAGCTGGTTCGCGTTGTTGAGCGGGCCGTAGAGCACGTCCTCGTCGTCCGGCCGGCCGGTCTTCGTGTCGGCCGCGGCCTTGGCGAGGGCGGTGACGAACTCGTCGTGGACGGACTCGTGGACGAGCACGCGGGTGGCGGCCGTGCAGTCCTGGCCGGCGTTGAAGTAGCCGGCCATGGCGATGTCCTCGACGGCCTTGGCGAGGTCGGCGTCCTCGAAGACGACGACGGGCGCCTTGCCGCCGAGCTCCAGGTGGACGCGCTTGACGTCCTTGGCGGCGGACGCGGCGACCTGCGTGCCGGCCCGCACGGAGCCGGTGACGGAGGCCATGGCGGGCACCGGGTGCTCGACCATCAGGCGGCCGGTGTCGCGGTCGCCGCAGACGACGTTGAAGACGCCCTTGGGGTGGCCGAGCTCCTCCAGCACGCCGCCGATGATCTCGGCGAGCAGCACGGTGGAGGCGGGCGTGGTGTCGGACGGCTTGAGGACGACGGTGTTGCCCGCGGCGAGGGCCGGGGCGAACTTCCAGACGGCCATCATCATCGGGTAGTTCCAGGGGGCGACCTGGGCGCAGACGCCCACCGGCTCGCGGCGGACGATGGAGGTCATCCCCTCCATGTACTCGCCGGCCGAGCGGCCCTCCAGCAGCCGGGCGGCGCCCGCGAAGAAGCGGATCTGGTCCACCATCGGCGGGACCTCTTCGCTGCGGGTGAGGGCGAGGGGCTTGCCGGTGTTCTCCGACTCGACGGTGATCAGGTCCTCGGCCCGCGCCTCGATCGCGTCGGCGATCTTGAGCAGGACCTTCTGGCGCTCGGCCGGGACCAGGTCGCGCCAGGCCGGGAACGCCTCCTCGGCGGCGGCCATCGCGGCGTCCACGTCGGCGGCGCCGGACAGCGGAGCGGTGGCGTACACCTCGCCCGTGGCCGGGTTGACCACGTCGGTGGTCCGCCCGTCCGCGGCGTCCCGGAACTCCCCGTTGATGTAGTTGCGCAACCGGCGCGGCTCGGTGGTCACGGTGTGCACCTCTCCTGTGAGATGTCCGAAGGGTGAGACGTCCAGCCTAGCCAGGAGGACCACGTTTTCGATATACCCACCAGCCAGGAGCAACGGAATCGGTGATTCAGGGGGCCGGTCACAACGGATTTCATCGTCGGTCGCTTGTCACACGGCGGACTCCTCATGCAGAGTGGCCGGGTGGCCACTCGCAACGCGGATTCAGCGGTTTCAGCGGTTTCGAAGGGCGCCCACGGCGCGCCGCCCCTCGACGCCGTCTCCCTGGCGATCATCGAGCAGCTCCAGGAGGACGGGCGCCGGCCCTACGCCGCCATCGGCAAGGCCGTGGGGCTGTCCGAGGCGGCCGTCCGGCAGCGCGTGCAGAAGCTGCTGGACCAGGGCGTGATGCAGATCGTCGCGGTCACCGACCCGCTCACCGTGGGCTTCCGCCGGCAGGCCATGATCGGGATCAATGTCGAGGGGGACCTCGACCCGGTCGCCGACGCCCTCACCGCGATGGACGAGGTGGAGTACGTCGTGGTGACGGCCGGCTCCTTCGACCTGCTCATCGAGGTCGTCTGCGAGGACGACGACCACCTGCTGGACGTCATCAACAAGCGCGTCCGCGTGCTGCCCGGTGTGCGCTCCACCGAGAGTTTCGTCTACCTCAAGCTCCGCAAACAGACCTATACATGGGGAACCCGATAGCCGTGAGCAAGGACCTCTCCCAGACGGCGTACGACCACCTGTGGATGCACTTCACCCGCATGTCGTCGTACGAGAACGCCCCCGTGCCGACGATCGTGCGCGGCGAGGGCACGTACATCTACGACGACAAGGGCAAGCGCTATCTGGACGGCCTGGCCGGGCTGTTCGTGGTCCAGGCGGGCCACGGCCGCGCCGAACTGGCCGAGGCCGCCGCCAAGCAGGCGCAGGAGCTGGCCTTCTTCCCGGTGTGGAGCTACGCCCACCCCAAGGCGATCGAACTGGCCGAGCGGCTGGCCCACTACGCGCCCGGCGACCTCAACAAGGTCTTCTTCACCACGGGCGGCGGCGAGGCCGTCGAGACGGCGTGGAAGCTGGCGAAGCAGTACCACAAGCTCACCGGCAACCCCGGCAAGTACAAGGTGATATCCCGCGCGGTGGCCTACCACGGCACCCCGCAGGGCGCGCTGGCCATCACCGGACTCCCGGCTCTCAAGGCCCCCTTCGAACCCCTGGTCCCCGGCGCCCACAAGGTGCCCAACACCAACTTCTACCGCGCGCCGATCCACGGCGACGACCCCGAGGCGTTCGGCCGCTGGGCCGCCGACCAGATCGAGCAGCAGATCCTCTTCGAGGGTGCCGACACCGTCGCCGCCGTCTTCCTGGAGCCGGTGCAGAACGCCGGCGGCTGCTTCCCGCCGCCGCCCGGCTACTTCGCGCGGGTGCGCGAGATCTGCGACCGGTACGGCGTACTCCTCGTCTCCGACGAGGTCATCTGCGCCTTCGGCCGGCTCGGGACGATGTTCGCCTGCGACAAGTTCGGCTACGTCCCGGACATCATCACCTGCGCCAAGGGCATGACCTCCGGCTACTCCCCCATCGGCGCGGCCGTGGTCTCCGACCGGATCGCCGAGCCGTTCTTCAAGGGGAAGAACACCTTCCTGCACGGCTACACCTTCGGCGGCCACCCCGTCTCGGCCGCCGTCGCGCTGGCCAACCTCGATCTGTTCGAGCGCGAGGGCCTCAACCGGCACGTGCTCGACAACGAGCCGGCCTTCCGCGCCACCCTGGAGAGGCTGCGCGACCTGCCGATCGTCGGCGACGTGCGCGGCGACGGCTTCTTCTACGGCATCGAGCTGGTGAAAGACAAGGCCACCAAGGAGTCGTTCACGCCCGAGGAGTGCGAGCGGCTGCTCTACGGCTTCGTGTCCAAGCGGCTGTTCGAGGAGGGCCTCTACTGCCGGGCCGACGACCGCGGCGACCCGGTCGTCCAGCTCGCCCCGCCGCTCATCGCCGACCAGGGCACGTTCGACGAGATCGAGCAGATCCTCCGCGGAGTCCTCACCGAGGCGTGGACGCGCATCTGACGTCCTGACGGGTCCGGCGGGGGCCCGCGCGCGCCACGTCGGCGGTGTGCGCGGGCCCCTGCCGATGTGCCGTCCGCTCCTTCCCGCCCCTTGAGGCCGTTTCCGCACCCGCACACCCTCTTCGCACCCTCGCGCCATGAGCCCGATGGGAGGAAAGTGGACCACTCCCGCGCCGAGCCTGGACCGGGGCCAGGATCCCCGTTCCGTACGGTGCCAGTGACCCAATGGCCCCCGGTTCGTTCACCCGGACAGGGGAACGGACCCTCCAGCGACCCGAGGTGTGCTCGAAATGGTGGCCCCGCCGGACAACGACGTGCTCTGGGCACGCGGCCTGCACTACTCCTACAACGGTTCTCCCGCCCTCGCAGGCGTGTCCATCGGCATCCGCGAGGGCGAGGTCCTCGCGGTCACCGGGCCGCGCGGCGCGGGGAAGACCACCCTCCTCAAGTGCCTCTCGGGCCAGCTCGTCCCCGACTCCGGCGAGGTCTGGTTCAACAGCGCGCCGGTGCACACCCTCCCCCGCGCGGGGCGTGAGCGCCTGCGGCGCGAGCGGTTCGGCTGGATCGACAGCACCCCGCACCTGGTGCCCGAGCTGACCGGCTGGGAGAACGCCGCGCTCCCCCTGCTCGCCCGGGGCGCCGGCCACCGCACGGCCAAACAGGCCGCCGCCGAGTGGCTGGAACGCCTCGACGTGGGCGACTGCGCCCGCAAACGGCCCGCCGCGCTCTCCCGCGCCCAGTGCCAGCGGATCTCCGTCGCCCGCGCCCTGGCCTGCGAGCCCAGCGTCGTCTTCGCCGACGACCCCACCGCGCCGCTGCACAGCACCGACCGGGCCCAGGTCCTGCGCACCCTCATCACCGCGGCCCGCTCGCACCACATCACCGTCGTCCTCGCGACGCCGGACGACGAGGGCGCCGCGCTCGCCGACCGGGCGGTCGGCCTCGCCGACGGCCGCCGGGGCGGCGGCATCCCCGCACCGGACGCGCCCGACGGGGAGGGCAGGGCCGCGTGCTCAGTCTCCGCCTGACCCGGGGCGCGCACCCGCTCGTCCTGCTGCGGCGCGTGCTGGTCGCCGCCGCCGCGGCGGGCGCCGCCTTCCTGCTGCTCTGCGCCCTCGGGTACGCCGTCGCGCACCCGAAGCGGCCGGAGGAGGGGGTCGTGCGGCTGCTGTGGTGCGCGGTCCCCTGCGCGGCGGTCGTGCACTTCGCCCTGGCGGTGGCCCGGACGGACCCCGCCACCCGGCCCCGGGACGGGCTCGACGCGATCGGTCTCGGCCCGGTGCGGCTCGCCCTGCTGGCGGCCGCCTCGACGGCCGTCACCTGCGCTCTCGGCAGCGGCGCGGCCCTGCTCGCCTACCTCGAACTGCGCGGTGACCTCGGTGGCACCCCGCTGAGCGGTACGGCGAACCGGCTGCTGGACGGCGGCCACGCCCTGCCGTGGGCCGCCACCGTGACCTTGCTCGCCCTGCTGCCCGCCGTGAGCGCCGGCGTGTGCGCCCTCGTCCTGCGCCCGCGTGAGGAGCAGCGCAAACGCCGCCCGGGCCCGGCACACGCCCGGCCGCAGCCGGACGGCGCCCCGGCGCCGCGGCGCGGCGCGTCCCCCGGCCCTCGTACGCCGGGCTCCCGTGGGGCATCGCCGTCATCGCCACCGGCCTGGCGTTGGTGGCGTACGTGGGCCACGCGCCCGTACCCGAACCGGGCCGGCTGCTCGCTCTCCCCGGCCAGGACGGCGGTGCCTCCCCCGGCCTCCTCGGCGGCTGGCTGCTCACCGTTTTCGGCCTGGTCCTGGCCGGCCCGGGGCTGACGCACTGGTGCGGGGCCGCGCTCGCGGCCGGCCGGCCCGGTCCGGTCCGGATGCTGGCCGGGCGGATGCTCCAGGACGCGGCGACGCGCCTGGGCCGGCCGCTGGGCGTGCTCTGCGCGGTCGCCGCGGGCTCGCTGGCCGCCGCCGAGCTCTACGGGGTGGCCTGGGAGGGCGCGGGCCCCCGGCCGTTCGGCCCGCTCACCGGGCTGGGCGCGGCCGTGGTCATGGCCTGCGCGACCGCCACGGCGATCACGGCGGCGCTGGATACGCGGCAGGTGCGGTCCGAGACCACGGCGGCGCTGCTGCGGCTCGGCTTGCCGGGCTCTTTGCTGCGCGGCGCCGCCGCCGTGCGGATGGCCGCGCTGGTGGTCGTGCTGGCTCCACTGACGTGGGTGGTCGCGGAGTTGGCGGCGTTGCCGCTGACGCGGTGAGGGTGCCCCGGTCCCGCCCTTTCGCCGTTTCTTGCGGGGGCTCCGCCCCCGCACCGCCGAAATTGCGCTCCGCGCGGTTGTCCTCAAACGCCGGACGGGCTGATTCAGCCCGTCCGGCGTTTGAGGACAAGGGGGTCTGGGGCGCAGCCCCAGGAAACGGTGAAAGGGCGGGACCGGGGCACTCCTACACGCGCTGCACCGGCGCCTTCGCCTCGTCCACAGCGGGCGGTGTCGCCCCGTGACTGTCGGGCTCCCCAAACCAGGCAACGGCGACCGCGCCCGCCACGGCCAGGATGAATCCCAGGACGGCCACCCAGGCGAACCCCTCCCGAGAAGCGTCCCCGAGCAGCAGCACGCCGATGATGCCCGGCAGAATCGTCTCGCCGACGACCAGCGCCGCCGTCGCACCGTTGACCGAACCGATCTGCAGGGCCACCGTGTGCAGGTACATGCCCACGCCACCGGAGATCAGGATCGCGTAGAGAGCCGGGTCGGCGAGGAGGGTGGGCAGGTGGAACGGGTCGATGCCGTCGAGGATGCGCACCCCGACCCCGATGGCGCCGAAGCCCAGTCCGGACAGCAGACCGGCGAGGATCGCGGCCCGAGACCCCATCAGACGCACCGCCACCGTGCCACCGGCCATGAGCACCACGGAGATGATCAGCAGCCACCAGTGCGTGGACCGCGCGGTATGACCGCTTCCCTCGTGCCCGGCGGCCGTCGCGAGCAGCACCAAAGCGGCGCAGACGACGGCGATGGACGCCCATTCGGGACGCTTGAGCCGGACGCCGAGCAGCTTGATGCTGAGCAGCGCGGTGACGATCAGGTTGGCGCTGATGACCGTCTGGGAGAGGAAGAGGGGCAGCATCCGGGCCGCGAGGGCGCCGAGACCGAAGCCGAGGAAGTCCAGGACCGAACCGACCATGAACTCCCAGGTCACGGCGGCCTTGGCGGTGGAGGACAGGCTGGGTCCGCCGTGCTGGGTCACGCCCGCCTCGGGGGACGAGGCCGCCTCCCGCAGGGCGGATTTCCGCGATCCGACGGCTTGCAGGACCGAACCCGTGCCGTAGCACGCCGAGGCCGCGACAGCCGTCACCAGGCCGATGATCACCAATTGCTCCGTTCGCCAATGAACCGCCTGCTCCTGAACCAGACGTTCAACGCGGCGCCGAAGTTGCCTAGGGTCAAGAAAAGGTCAAGAAAAAAAGAGGGCGCCTTCTCGCCGTATCGCTCAGCTGCCCAGCACTACCACGTGCTCGGCGTCGAACGCGACCCCGGTACGTGTACCCACCTCCGGCGCGCACGCCAGCGCGCACGCCGCCTGAAGCGCCGGGCCCCGTTCCGGGCGGAGCGAGAGCAGCACGTGGTCGCCCCGGAAGGTCCGGGCCGTGACCTCGCACGGGAGGCCGTCCGTCACCAGCCGGACGCCGCCGGGGCGCACCAGGAGCGAGCACGGGCCCTCCGCCGCGCCCGCCGGGACGGGCACCTTGCCCCACGGGGTGTCGGCCCGGTCGCCGGTGACGGTCGCGGGGACGACGTTGTCGAAACCGAGGAAGCGGGCCACGAACTCCGAGGCGGGCCGCCGCCAGACCTCCAGGGGCGTCCCCTGCTGGGCGATCCGGCCGTCCCGCATCACCACCACCCGGTCGGCGAGCGCGAACGCCTCGCCTTGGTCGTGGGTGACCGCCAGCACGGTCGTGCCGAGCCGCCCGAACAGCTGCCGCAGCTCGGTCACCAGCCGCTCGCGCAGGCTCCGGTCTAGCTGGCCCAGGGGCTCGTCGAGCATCAGCAGTCGGGGGCTCGGGGCGAGCGCCCGGGCCAGCGCGACGCGCTGCTGCTCGCCGCCGGACAGCGCCGCGACGGACCGCCGCCCGGCGCCCGGCAGGCCCACCAGGTCGAGGAGTTCGGCGACCCGCCGCCGGGCCTCGTCGCGTCCGGCGCCGCGGGTGCGCAGCCCGAAGGCGACGTTCGCGGCCACGTCCCGCTGCGGGAACAGCTGGTGGTCCTGGAACATCAGCCCCACGCCCCGCCGGTGCACGGGCACCCCGCCGACGTCCTCGCCGGACAGGAAGACCCGCCCGGCGTCGGCCCGCTGGAGCCCGGCGACCACCCGCAGCAGCGTGGACTTGCCGCTGCCGCTGGGGCCGAGGACGCAGACGACCTCGTGTTCGGCGACGTCGAGGCCGACGGCGTCCAGAACGGTCCGGTCGCCGAACCGGACGGTGACGCCTTCCAGGCGCAGCATCGGAGCGGGCGATTTCAGGGCGGGCTGCATCAGAACTCCCCCGTGCGGTCGGTGCGTACGCGTTCCAGCACCAGCAGCGCCACGGCGCACACCAGCATCAGGATCGTGCTCAGGGCCATCGCCTGCCCGTAGTTCAGCTCCCCGGGACGGCCCAGCAGCCGGGCCACGGCCACGGGAAGAGTGGGGTTGTCGGGACGGGCGATGAAGACGGTGGCGCCGAACTCGCCCAGGGAGACGGCGAAGGCGAAGCCCGCCGCGACGGCCAGCGCCCGGCCGACCATCGGCAGGTCCACCTCACGCCAGACCCGCAGCGGGGACGCGCCGAGCACCGCCGCGGCCTCCCGCAGGCGGGGGTCGACGGCGCGCAGCACCGGCAGCATCGTCCGCACCACGAACGGCACCCCGACCAGCGCCTGGGCCAGCGGCACCAGGATCCAGGACGTCCGCAGGTCCAGCGGCGGCTCGTCCAGAGCGATCAGGAAACCGAAGCCGACGGTCACGGCGGAGGTGCCCAGCGGCAGCATCAGCAGCGCGTCGAAGCCGCGGACCAGCCGGCCCTCGCGCCGGGTGAGCGCGGCGGCGGCCAGGCCGCCGACGACGACCGCGATGGCGGTCGCCGCGAGGCCGTACGCGAGCGAGTTGCCGATCGTCTCCAGCGGGGCGACGCCGAGCACGCCGTCGTCCCCGGCCGAGGCCAGGGCGCGGTAGAAGGCCAGGCCGTAGCCGTCGGGTCCGTCGAAGGAGCGCAGCACGAGCACCGCGAGCGGCAGCACGAGCAGGGCGGCCACACTGGCCAGGACGGCGGTCAGCAGTCCCCACTGGGCGGCGCCGCGCGGCCGGCGCGCGGTGCGGCGCGCGTCCACCAGGCGCAGGACGGATTCTCGTCGGCGCACGGTCCAGGCGTGCACCAGGAGCAGCGCGGCGACGGCGGCGAACTGGACGAGGGTGAGGACGGCGGCCGTCGGCAGGTCGAGCAGCTCGGCGGTCTGCCGGTAGATCTCCACTTCCAGCGTGGCGTAGCGCGGGCCGCCGAGGATCTGGACGGCGCCGAAGGAGGTGAAGGTGAAGAGGAAGACCATCAGCGCCGCGGCGGCGACGGCCGGGGCGAGGGCGGGCAGGGTGATCCGCCGCCAGGCCGCGAACCGGCCGGCGCCGAGCACCCGCGCGGCCTCCTCCTGCCGGGGGTCGAGCTGGGCCCAGAGCCCGCCGACGGTCCGGACGACCACGGCGTAGTTGAAGAAGACGTGGGCGAGCAGGATCGCCCAGACGGAGTTGTCGAGCCTGACGCCCCACAGCTCGTCGAGGAGCCCCCGCCGCCCGAGCAACGCCAGGAAGGCCGACCCGGCCACCACCGTGGGCAGCACGAACGGGACGGTGACCACCGCCCGCAGCAGCCCCTTGCCGGGGAAGTCGAAGCGAGCCATGACGTACGCGCCGGGGAGCGCGAGCACCAGCGTGAGCGCCGTGGAGGCCGCCGCCTGCCAGGTGGTGAACCACAGGACGTGCCCGGTCGCCGGATCGGTGAGCACCTCGCCGATCCGCCCGAACCGCCACCGCCCGTCCGCCTTCAGCCCCCGCGTGACGATCGCGGCCACCGGATAGGCGAAGAAGAGGCCGAAGAAGGCGAGCGGGACGGCCATCAGGCCGAGGCGGACGCCCGTCCCCCGCGCTCCGCGGTCCTTCGGTGCGGTTACTTCAGGACGATCGAGGACCATGCCTTGACCCACTGATCACGGTTCTTCGCGATCTTCTCGGGGGCGAGCGTCTGCGGGGCGTCGACCGTCGCGCCGAACTTGGTGAACAGCTCGGGCAGCTTCGCGTCCGTCACCACCGGCTTGACGTACATGCTCAGCGGCACGTCCTCCTGGAACCGCTTGCTCAGCAGGAAGTCCAGCAGCGCCTTGCCGCCCTTGGCGTTCTTCGCGCCCTTGAGCAGCCCGGCGTACTCGGTCTGCCGGAAGCAGGTGCCGGTCGCGACGCCGGTCGGCGCCTCGTCCGCCGACTTCGGCTGCTGCTTCATGCCCTGCACCTCGGCCGGCGGGCTGGACGCGTAGGAGACGACGAGCGGCCGGTCGCCCTTGGCCTTGCGGCCGGCGGCGGAGCCGGAGAAGCGGTCGTTGTACGCCTGCTCCCAGCCGTCGACGACCTCGACGCCGTTGTCCTTGAGCTTCTTCCAGTAGTCCTGCCAGCCCTCGTCCCCGTACTTGCCGACGGTCGCGAGCTGGAAGGCGAGGCCCGGGGAGGAGGTGGCCGCGTTCTCGGTGACCAGCAGGCCCTTGTACTCGGGCTTCACCAGATCGTCGAGGGTCTTCGGCGGCGTCAGCTTGTGGTCGGTGAAGTAGGCGCGGTCGTAGTTGACGCAGATGTCACCGGAGTCGACCGGTGTCACCCGGTGCTCGGCGTCGTCGGCCCGGAACTCCTTCGTCACCCGGTCCAGGCCCTTGGCCTCGTACGGCTCGAAGATCCCGTTGTCGAGGGCGCGGGACAGCAGCGTGTTGTCCACGCCGAAGAACACGTCGCCCTGCGGGTGGCTCTTGGAGAGGATCGCCTGGTTCACCGCCCGCCCGGCGTCGCCGCTCTTGAGCGTCTTGACCTTGTAGCCGGTCCGTGCGGTGAACTCCTTGAGCACGTCCGGGGAGGCGACGAACGACTCGTGCGAGACGAGGGTGACCGTCTTGCCGCCGTCCGTCTCCTTGGCCTCGTCGGAGCCTCCGCAGGCCGCGAGGGCCGGGACGGCCAGGGCGGTGACGGCGGCGGCGCCCAGGGCACGCCGGAGGGTGGTGTTCATGGTCGAGCTGACTCCCTACGCCGGTACTAACCGGATCAGGTCCGAGGGTCTGCGGCGCGGGCCGCACTCTCAGCGCTGTGTGCGCTCCCCTGTCGGATTGTTCATTTGTACGAGCGGTGCGAGTGCACCGTACCAGTGCGCCCGCCCGCTCCCCCGCCCTCGGCGGGGCTCAGCGCTCGGTCGCCGCCAGCTGGCCGCAGGCGCCGTCGATCTCCTGGCCGCGCGTGTCCCGGACGGTGACCGGGACGCCGTGCGCGGCGATCGCCGCGACGAACGCCCGCTCGTCCTCCGGGCGGGACGCCGTCCACTTGGAGCCCGGCGTGGGGTTCAGCGGGATCAGGTTGACGTGCACCCGCTTGCCCTTGAGCAGCCGGCCCAGCAGGTCGCCGCGCCACGCCTGGTCGTTGATGTCCCGGATCAGGGCGTACTCGATGGAGATCCGGCGGCCGGACTTCTCCGCGTACTCCCAGGCCGCGTCCAGGACCTCGCGGACCTTCCAGCGGGTGTTGACCGGGACGAGGGTGTCGCGCAGCTCGTCGTCGGGCGCGTGCAGCGAGACCGCGAGGCGGCACTTGAAGCCCTCGTCGGCGAACCGGTGCATCGCCGGCACCAGGCCGACGGTGGAGACGGTGATGCCGCGCTGCGACAGCCCGAGGCCGTCGGGCTCCGGGTCGGTCAGCCGGCGGATGGCGCCGACGACGCGCTTGTAGTTGGCCAGCGGCTCGCCCATGCCCATGAAGACGATGTTCGACAGCCGCGCGGGCCCGCCGGGCACCTCGCCGTCACGCAGCGCCCGCATGCCGTCCACGATCTGGTGCACGATCTCGGCGGTCGACAGGTTGCGGTCCAGACCGGCCTGGCCGGTGGCGCAGAACGGGCAGTTCATGCCGCAGCCGGCCTGTGAACTGATGCACATGGTGACCCGGTCCGGGTAGCGCATCAGGACGGACTCGACGAGCTTGCCGTCGTGCAGCCGCCACAGCGTCTTGCGGGTGGTGTCGTCGTCGCACGAGATGTGCCGCACGACGCTCATCAGCTCCGGCAGCAGCTCGCCCGCGAGCTTCTCGCGGGCGCCGGCCGGGATGTCCGTCCACTGCGCGGGGTCGTGCGCGTACCGCGCGAAGTAGTGCTGGGACAGCTGCTTCGCCCGGAAAGGCTTCTCACCGATGGCGGCGACGGCCTCCTTGCGCTCGGCGGGCGAGAGGTCGGCGAGGTGCCGCGGGGGCTTCTTGGCTCCGCGGGGGGCTACGAAAGTCAGTTCTCCGGGCTTAGGCATGATGTTTCAAGTGTCGCAGATGTGCGGGCGGGGCCCGCCGTCCTGTGGACAACGGGCCCCGCCCGAGGGGAATACGCAGGTCAGCCGAGGTTCAGCCGGCGCTGACGAAAGCGATCGGCGACGGTCACACCACCGGCGCCCTCGTCAGCCCGCGCCGACGAAGGCGACGAGCAACAGCCACACCACCGGCGCCGTCGGCAACAGCGAATCCAGCCGGTCCATGATCCCGCCGTGGCCCGGCAGCAGCCGGCCCATGTCCTTGATGCCCAGGTCCCGCTTGATCATCGACTCGCCGAGGTCGCCCAGGGTCGCGCTCACCGCGACGGCCAAGCCGAGCAGCAGACCCTGCCACCACACACCGTCGTCGATCAGGAAGCGCATGCACAGCGCGCCCGCCACCATGGCGAACAGCACCGCCCCGATCAGGCCCTCGCGGGTCTTGCCGGGGCTGATGCGCGGCGCCAGCTTGCGCTTGCCGAAGCGCCAGCCCACCGCGTAGGCGCCGGTGTCGCTGACCACCGTGAGGACCAGGAAGGTCAGCACCCGCCAGGCACCGTCGTCGGCGGCGAGCATCAGGGCCACGAAGGTGGCCAGGAACGGCACGTAGAACGCGGCGAAGATGCCCGCCGTGACGTCCTTCAGGTAGTCGTCCGGCGGCTCGGTCATCCGCCAGACCAGCACGGCGAGCGCGGTGAGCGCCATGGCCACCCAGGCGCCCTCGGCACCGTCGACGTACCCGGCGACGGTCATCGCGGCCCCGCCGATGGCGAGCGGCACCAGGGGCGCCTTGATGCCCTTGCGCTCGGCGAGCCGGGAGGTGAGCTCCCACAGGCCGACCACCACGGCGATCACGATCACGCCGAGGAAGACGGGCTTGTAGACGAAGAGCGAGGCGACGATGACCGCGCCGAGCCCCAGGCCCACCCCTATCGCGGCCCGCAGATCGCGGCCGGCGCTCTTCTTCCCCGCCTTGGGCGCCTGGGGCGCGGCGGGTTCGTGCGGCCGGATGACGGGCTCCCCTCGGTCACGTTCGTCGCGGTGGTCGTGAACGTCACGCTCGTCGCGTTCGTCACGGAACAGGGGGCCACCGAGGTGAGCGGCCCCCTGGTCACGGTCCTCCTGGTCTCCGCCTGCGTCGGGCACGATCGGCATGGGCCGAGTCTGCGCCGCGACGGCCGCTTCGCGCACTGGACCCGCCGGGAACGGGGTGTGCCGGTCGGCGGATCCCCACTGCCCGGCGCGCGGCGGGGTTCCCCAGGATGCGTCGTTCATCAGACCTCGAGCAGCTCGGCTTCCTTGTGCTTGAGCAGCTCGTCCACCTGCGCCACGTACTTGGCGGTGGTGTCGTCGAGCTCCTTCTCGGCGCGGCGCACCTCGTCCTCGCCGGACTCCTTGTCCTTGACGAGCTTGTCCAGGGCGTCCTTGGCCTTGCGGCGGATGGAGCGGATCGAGACCTTGGCGTCCTCGCCCTTGCCCTTGGCGACCTTGATGAACTCCCGGCGGCGCTCCTCGGTGAGCTCGGGGAAGTTCACCCGGATGATGTTGCCGTCGTTGCTGGGGTTGACGCCCAGGTCGGAGTCGCGGATGGCCTGCTCGATGTTGCGCAGGGCGCTCTTGTCGAACGGGGTCACCACGGCCATGCGCGGCTCGGGGACCGAGAACGACGCCAGCTGGTTGATGGGCGTCAGCGCACCGTAGTAGTCCGCCACGATCTTGTTGAACATCGCCGGGTGGGCACGCCCGGTGCGGATCGCCGCGAAGTCCTCCTTGGCGACCACGACGGCCTTCTCCATCTTCTCCTCGGCTTCGAGGAGGATCTCTTCGATCACCACTTGCTCCTGGTGTTATCAGTAAGCAGAGCCTCGCCCCTGCGCGCGTCTTCTCCTGCACGGTGTCCGACCGGCAGGCGGTTGTCCATCCCCGGGCCGTGGTCTTCCCACGGCTCCGGGTTGCCGTCCGCCGGTGCCCGGGGGCGCGGCGGACGGCCGTACGGGCGTCTCAGTCCCGCGTGCCCTGGTCGCTCACGAGCGTGCCGATCTTCTCACCCTTGACGGCGCGGGCGATGTTGCCCTCGGCGAGCAGCTCGAACACCAGGATCGGCAGCTTGTTGTCCATGCACAGGCTGATGGCGGTGGCGTCGGCGACCTTCAGGCCGCGCGCCAGCACCTCGCCGTACTCCAGGGCGTCGAACTTCACCGCGGCGGGGTTCTTCTTCGGGTCCGAGTCGTAGATCCCGTCGACGCCGTTCTTCCCCATGAGGATCGCCTCGGCGTGGATCTCCAGGGCGCGCTGGGCGGCGGTGGTGTCGGTGGAGAAGTAGGGCATGCCCATGCCGGCGCCGAAGATCACGACGCGGCCCTTCTCCAGGTGGCGCACGGCGCGCAGCGGGATGAACGGCTCGGCGACCTGGCCCATGGTGATGCCGGTCTGGACGCGGGTCTCGACCCCCTCCTTCACCAGGAAGTCCTGGAGGGCGAGGCTGTTCATCACCGTGCCGAGCATGCCCATGTAGTCGGAGCGCGCCCGGTCCATGCCGCGCTGCTGGAGCTCGGCGCCGCGGAAGAAGTTGCCGCCGCCGATGACGACGGCGATCTCGTAGCCCTCGCGGACCACGGCCGCGATCTCCCGGGCGATGGCGTGCACGATATCGGGGTCGACACCGAGCCCTCCGCCGCCGGCGAAGGCCTCGCCGGACAGTTTCAGCAGGAACCGGCGGGGTTTCCCGTGGTCGTCGCTCTTGCCGTCGGCGGCCCTGTGGGCGTCCGCACCCTGATTCATTGGAGTTCTCCTCGTGCACATACGAAGAAGGCCATTGCCGGTGGGTCCTTTCGGTTCCCTGTGCGGCAATGGCCTCCTCGTCACATCAGCGGCCGGCCGGTGACCGGTCGGCTGCGTACGACCCTAGCGGGTCGCGGGTCAATCGCTGCCCTGCCGGGGCTCAGGCGCCGACGCGGATGCGGGCGAAGCGCTTCAGCGTGACGCCGGCCTCGTCCAGGATCTTCTGGACGGTCTTCTTGTTGTCCTTGGCGAAGGGCTGGTCCAGCAGGACCTGCTCCTTGAAGAAGCCGGTGACGCGACCCTCGACGATCTTCGGAAGGGCGGCCTCGGGCTTGCCCTCCTCGCGCGCGGTGGCCTCGGCGACGCGGCGCTCGTTCTCCACGACGTCGGCCGGGATGGCGTCACGGGAGAGGAACTTCGGCGCGAACGCGGCGATGTGCTGCGCGACGTCCTTCGCGACCTCGGCGTTCTCCTTGTCCAGCTCGACCAGGACGCCGACCTGCGGGGGCAGGTCCGCGGCGGTGCGGTGCATGTACGCGGAGACGTAGCCACCGGCGAACGCGGCGAAGCGGTCCACGACGATCTTCTCGCCCAGGGTGGCGTTGGCCTCGTCGATGAACGCCTGGACGGTCTTGCCGGCCTCGATCTCGGAGGCGAGCAGGGCCTCGATGTCGGCGGGGGCGGTCTTGGCGACGTGGGCGGCGAGCGCGTCGGCCACGGCGATGAACTTCTCGCCCTTGGCGACGAAGTCGGTCTCGCACTTCAGCTCGACGATCACACCGGAGGTGTTGTCGTCGGCGATGGAGGAGACGACGGCGCCGTTCTCGGTCGTGCGGGACTCGCGCTTGGCGACGCCCTTCAGGCCCTTGACGCGGACGATCTCGACGGCCTTCTCGAGGTTGCCCTCGGCCTCGTCGAGCGCCTTCTTGCAGTCCATCATGCCGGCGCCGGTGAGCTCACGGAGCTTCTTGACGTCAGCGGCGGTGAAGTTCGCCATCGTTGAAATCCTTCTTGTGCACTGTGCCCCGCCGTGCCGCTCGGCACCCGGCGGGGCAGGTCCGTCTTGAGGTCACCACGACGGCCGGTCCCCGTCCACCGGACGGAATCCGGCCGTGGATCCACCAGGGACGGCGGGGTCACGCTGTGCGTGGCCCCCGCCGTCCGGTACGGCAGGGTCAGGCCTGCTCGGCGTCCGCGGCCGGCTTCTCAGCCTCGGCCTCGGCGGCGGGAGCCTCGGCAGCGGGGGCCTCGGCGGCGGCCGGGGCCTCCTCAGCCTTCTTCTCGCCCTCGAGCAGGTCGCGCTCCCACTCGGCCAGCGGCTCGCCGGCCTTCTCGCCCGGCTTCTGGTCACCGGTCGCGGCACCGGAACGGGCGATGAGGCCCTCGGCGACGGCGTCGGCGATCACACGGGTGAGCAGGGTGACGGAGCGGATCGCGTCGTCGTTGCCCGGGATCTTGTAGTCGACCTCGTCGGGGTCGCAGTTGGTGTCGAGGATGGCGACGACCGGGATGCGGAGCTTGCGCGCCTCACCGACGGCGATGTGCTCCTTCTTGGTGTCCACGATCCAGACGGCGCTGGGCACCTTCTGCATCTCGCGGATACCGCCGAGGGTCTTCTCCAGCTTGGCCTTCTCGCGGGAGAGGACCAGGAGCTCCTTCTTGGTGAGGCCGGAGGCGGCCACATCCTCGAAGTCGATGAGCTCGAGCTCCTTCAGGCGCTGCAGGCGCTTGTAGACGGTCGAGAAGTTGGTGAGCATGCCGCCCAGCCAGCGCTGGTTGACGTAGGGCATGCCGACGCGGGTCGCCTGCTCGGCGATCGCCTCCTGGGCCTGCTTCTTCGTACCGACGAACATGATGGAGCCACCGTGCGCGACGGTCTCCTTCACGAACTCGTAGGCGCGGTCGATGTACGACAGCGACTGGAGCAGGTCGATGATGTAGATGCCGTTGCGCTCCGTGAAGATGAAACGCTTCATCTTCGGGTTCCAACGACGGGTCTGGTGACCGAAGTGGACGCCGCTCTCCAGCAGCTCCCGCATCGTGACGACGGCCATGGCCGTGCTCCTTGTGATACTCGGTTTCCACGGCGGCCGGCCGGCCGCCGCTCCTGACGCCCCGAAGCGTCCGCCGTGCGCCGCTTCCCTGCTGGGAAGCCGTTCACGGACCGAGGGACGCGGCCACCGCGCTGCCCGGTAAGGGTCTGACGCGACGGTGGCGGGGCGTGCGAAGTCGACCCGGTGACCCGGATCGCCAAGAGAAGTGTACGGGACCGGGGAAGGGGCGGGTGACGGGCTTGTCCACAACCGGCGAGTAGTCCACAGGCACGGGTCAAGATCCCCTGGAATCGCGGGGGTCCGCCACGGTGGGCGCATGACCATGCGAAGGATCTTGCAGCTTCTTCTGGCGGCGGCGGTGGCCGCGGTCACGCTCGTCTGCGCGCTGCCGGCGGCGGCCGGCGACGGGGCCCCGGCCCCGTCGGCCACCCGGGCCTGGCCGGTGGGCACCCGGCCGGCGGTCCTGCGCGGCTGGGATCCCCCCGCCGTGCCCTGGGCCCGCGGCCACCGGGGCGTCGACCTGGCCGCCGCTCCCGGCGACCCGGTCCGGGCGGCGGCCGGCGGCGTCGTCTCCTTCGTGGGGACGGTCGCGGGGCGGGGCGTGGTGGCCGTGGAGGTTGCGGGGACCGGTGATCCGCCGTTGCGGACGACGTACGAGCCGGTGGTGGCGGCCGGGGTGCGGCAGGGGGATCGGGTGGAGGCGGGGGTGGTGCTGGGTGAGCTGGGGCCCGGGCGGTGGCATTGCGCCGCGGGCTGTCTGCACTGGGGGTTGTTGCGGGGGCGGGAGTATCTGGATCCGTTGGGGTTGCTGCCGGGGTGGATGCTGCGGCGGGGGCCGTCGAGGTTGTTGCCCCTGTCCCGCCCCTTCGCCGTTTCCTGGGGCTACGCCCCAGACCCCTTTGTCCCCAAACGCCGGACGGGCTGATGTCAGCCCGTCCGGCGTTTGAGGACAGCGCCCGCAGGGCGCTTCGGGGGTGCGGGGGCTCACCCCCGCAAGAAACGGTGAAAGGGCGGGACCGGGGCACCCCCACCCGGGGCCTCAGCCCCGAACCCCCCGCAACGCCATCCCCACCGCGACAGCGGTGACCCGCTCAGGCTCCTCCACACCAAGCTCGATCCGCCGAACAGCAGCGTCCACGACCCCCTGCAACATCATCGCGACGAGCCGCGGCTCCTCATGCCCCAGAGCCACCAGCGCCTCGCCCACCATCGAGATCAACCCGCCATGCGCAGCCCGAATCTTCTCCCGCGCGGCAGCGTCCAGCTCCCCAGCGGAGATCGCGACGACAGCACGGTGCCGCCGGTCCCCGACCAGCGCCAGCTGCCGCCGCACATACGCCTCGATCTTCGCCTCGGGCGTATCCGCCATCGCCATGGCGGACTCGACCTCGGCCGCCCAGACGGGGAAGTCGACGGCGCACAGCTCCTCGACGACGGCCGCCCGGGAGCGGAAATACTCGTAGACGGAGGACCGGGCGAGTCCGGTGCGCTCGGCGAGGGCGGGGAAGGTGAGCGCTTCCGTACCGCCCTCGGACAACAGGGAGCGGGCGGCGTCCAGCAGGGCGTCGCGCTGCATCGTCCGGTGCTCGGCCACTGAGGCCGCTCGAATCCTGGGCACGGTTCCACTTTACGGACCCGGGAGGAAAGAGACGAGGTCGGAGCAGCGGTTCGACACCGCGTCCGGCCCGGTCCCGGCCGGCTCCGGCCCGCCCTCAGCGGCCCACATCCGCGAGCTTGGCCCGCAGCTGGAGCACCGACTTGGTGTGGATCTGGCTGACCCGGCTCTCGGTGACGCCGAGCACCTGGCCGATCTCGGCGAGGGTGAGTCCCTCGTAGTAGTAGAGGGTGACCACCGTCTTCTCCCGTTCCGGGAGGGTGTTGACGGCCCGGGCGAGCAGCCGGCGCAGTTCGTGGTCCTCGGCGACCTCGACGGGGTCGTCGGCCGCCGTGTCCTCCAGGGTGTCCATCAGGCTGAGCCGGTCGCCGCCCTCGCCCCCGACGTGCAGCAGCTCCTCCAGGGCGACGACGTTCGCCAGGGACAACTGGCTGAAGACGGTGTGCAGTTCGTCGATCTGGATGCCCATCTCGGCCGCCACCTCCGCCTCGGAGGGCGTCCGGTGGAGGGTGGCCTCCAGGGTGGCGTAGGCGCGCTCCACGGCCCGCGCCTTCTGCCGCACGGACCGGGGGATCCAGTCCAGGGCCCGCAGTTCGTCGATCATCGCGCCCCGGATGCGGGTGATCGCGTAGGTCTCGAACTTGATGGAGCGGGCGGGGTCGAACTTCTCGATCGCGTCGATCAGTCCGAAGATCCCGGACGAGACGAAGTCCGCCTGCTCCACGTTGGACGGCAGCCCGACGCTGACCCGCCCCGCCACGTACTTCACCAGCGGCGAGTAGTGGAGGATCAACTGCTCCCGCAGCCTTTCGTCACCCGTGGCCTTGTACGAGCGCCACAGCTCGTCGAGGGTCGAGGGTGCGGGCGGGCGGGAGGCGCCGCGCGCCGCGGGCGGCGCCGCCGCCGCGCGGTCCGATCCGGAGGGTTGCTGGGGCATTCGTCGTCTTGAGCCGTTCTGCTGTGACGTGGATCAGGTGCGACAGGATCCATCCGCATGGCCGGAATCCCGTGAGCGTAGCGTGACCGGCGCGCTGCGGGGAGCGACCGTGTCCCTCGGGCCCGCTCGGCGGTCCGCACGGCCGCCGGCCGAGAGCACAGCCACCGGCCGTGCTCTCGGCCGGCGGCCGTGCCCCGGGACCGTGCGGGGCCCGGCGGGGACGCGGCCCGGCGCCGGGGCCGCCGGGTTCACCGCGGTCTTGGCGGTCATGTCCTTAACCCTTTCACCCGATCGCCCCAGGTCAAGAACCGCCTCGCCGCATGGAGGGGCGCCGTCCGAGGGGCTTGGAGGGGACGGATGTTGACGCCCGCGCGACCGGGCGCCAGTGGTCGCCCCGGCGTGCGACGAAGCCCAGGCCGTGCAGTTCGTAGAGCCTGCCGAGCGTGGTGTCCCTGCTCAGCCCGGCGTTGAGGGCGATCCGGGCGGCGTCGCCGCCGACGCCGGGGACGGCTTCCAGGACGGCGGCCGTCTCGGGGGCGAGGAGGTCGCGGGGAACGGCGGGGCCCCGGCGTTCGGGCGCCAGCTCCCCCATGGCGCCCACCAGTTCGGCGACCTCGTCCGCGTCGGTCACCAGTGTGGCGCCCTCGCGCAGCAGTTCGTGCACGCCGGCCGAGAGACCGGAGGTGACCGGGCCGGGGACGCCCATCGTGTGCCGGCCCAACGCCCGGGCGCGCCGCGCCGTGACGAGCGAGCCACTGCGGTACTCGGCCTCCACGACGACCGTGCCGCGGGTGAGGGCGGCGATGACCCGGTTCCGGAGGACGAATCGGCCGCGGGTGGGGTGGCCGCCCGGCGGCAGTTCGGCGAGGACGAGGCCCTGTTCCGCTATGCGGCCGAGCAGTTGGGCGTGGCCGCGCGGGTAGGGCACGTCGACTCCGCAGGCCAGGACGGCCGCGGTCGCCCCGCCGGCCGCGAGCGCCCCGCGGTGGGCCGCGCCGTCGACCCCGTAGGCCGCACCGGAGACGACCACCCAGCCGCGCTCGGCGAGCCCGGCGCCGAGGACGGCGGCCACGTGCGAGCCGTAGTCGCTGCACGCCCGGGCGCCCACCACGGCCACGGACCGCAGCGCCCACAGCCGGAGGTCGGCAGGGCCCCGCACCCAGAGGCCGAGCGGCCGGGCGTCCCCGAGGTCGTCGAGCTGCGTCGGCCACTCGGGTTCGCCGGGACAGACGAACCGCCCGCCGAGCCGGGCCACGGCGGCGAGGTCGCCGGCCGGGTCGAGAGCGGCGGCCCGGGCCCGGCAGCCGGCCAGCCGCTCGCTTCGGGCCCCCTTGGGCGGCGGCCCGTCCCCGACGAGCCCGCGCACGAGCGCGGCGGCGCCCAACTCCCGTAACCAGCGCCCCACGACCTCGTCCCCGGGCTCCGTAAGCCGCGTCAGCGCGACCCGGGCCAGCCGTTCCCCGTCGTTCTCCCCGGTGCCATCCGGCGCCCCGTCCGCGGCCCACTCCCCCGTCATGGCATCCCCCCGGCCTCGATCCCGGCCCCGACGGCCGCCACACCCCGCCGGACGCCGGTGCGCAGCTCCAGCGCCTGGCGGACGTCGTCCGCCGACGGCCGGGCGTGGCCCGCCAGATCGGCGACGGTCCAGGCGACCCTGAGCACCCGGTCCAGCCCGCGCGCGGTGAGCAGGCCGCGTTCCATGTCCCGTTCGGCCTCCCGCAGGGCTTCCGGCTCGACGAGCCAGCGGGTGCGCAGTTCATGCCCCGGGACCTCGCTGTTGGTGCGCCAGGGCGTGCCGGCGTACCGCGCGGTGGCCCGTTCGCGGGCGGCCCGCACGCGGGCGCCGACCGTCTCGGAGTTCTCGGCGCCCGGGCCGAGCCCCACCAGCTCCGCGCGGGCCACCGGTTCGACGGTCACCCGGAGGTCGACCCGGTCGAGCAACGGCCCGGAGAGGCGGGCCAGATAGCGCCGTACGGTCCTGGGCGAGCAGTCGCAGCCGTCCCCGCTGAGCCCGTGCCGGCCGCACGGACAGGGGTTGGCGGCCAGGGCCAGCAAAAACCGGGCCGGCAGCCGCATCACCCCGCCCGAGCGGGCCACGACCACATGCCCCGACTCCAGCGGCTGCCGCAGGGCGTCCAGGACACGAGGGGAGCATTCGGGCGCCTCGTCCTGTTTACCGACCGCTGAACTGACCAGGTGGGCTGTGAGCTGCACAGATGCGTCGCGTAAGTGTCCGTGACGTGGCGGGCTCGTCGGCGAGGGCGGTCTCGATCGTGTCAGCGTGGAAGCAGAGTGCGGCGCTGAACGCCTCGCTAGCGGGATCGAGGCTGAAGTGGGTGGCAAGGGTTTCCTCGACATTCTCGTCGCACTCGTCGAGGAACCGTTCGACTTCTCGCAGCAGGCGGGCGAGTGACTGAGGCGGCCTGGTCGCGGTCGAGGTGGATCGGCTCGGAGGAGAGGGTATCGGTCATGGCTGGTCCCGTTCGAGGAGTTGGGCTTCGAGGTCGGCGATGCGTTTGTCGGAGAAGCGCAGGTTCGACCGGGCGCCTTCGAGGCGTTCCTGCAGGCTGCGGTGCTCCCGCATGAGCTGCTGAACGCGGCGCTTGAGCGTGATGTTCTCGGAGGCCAGCGCCTGGACGGACTCTCCCGGAACCATCTGGTCGAAGTCTCGGAGCTTGCCCATCAGCTCGCCGATCTGCTGCCGCTGGGCAAAGACCTCTTTCTGCGTGCGGCCGAGTTCGGCTTCCGCGTTCAGCGCGCGTTCGCGCCAGGACGCCTCGATCTGCTCGTGCTCGGCCTGGGCCACTCTGATCTGGCGAGTGCGGCCGTCGTCGACCGCGTTGTTCACGAGTTTCCGGGCGTCGGTGTTCTCATAGAGGAACGTGACGGACACTCCTGCCCGCTGGGCGACGGCCCGGACCGTCAGCCGACCGCGCTCCCGGCGAAGCTGCCCGATGGCCTTCTCGACCTGCTTAAGCTTCTGCGTTGTCTGACGGCGGCGGGCCTCGATCGCCGCCGTCGTGGCGTGCGGCTTCATGCAGCCTCTTCCGATTCCGCGTCGAGTTCCGCGAGCTCACGAGCCCGGAACGCTGTGCTCCAAACGCGACCGAAGTAGTCCTGCGGGCGGCGAAGGTCGAGCGCGAGCGCCTCTTCAAGGAGCCCGAAGCTCTCCAGGGCCTTCTCCAGGCCAGCGATGGCCCGGGCCGTGGGCTCGAAGAGCTCGTGCAGATAGTCGGCTGTCTTGCTGTCGGGGGCACCTTCGGCCACCATCCGCCACTGCTCGCGCTTGCGGTGCCAGTAGACGAGGTCCGCTCCAGACATCACGAACTCCTGGCAGTTGTGGCAGTTCATGCCCCATGGGCATGCGTCGCCGCTGACGACCGGCTGGAAGGTGCAGAAGCCGCCCTCGGCGGGCGTTGATCTGCGGGCGAGGTCGATGGCCAGGGCCTCTGCCTCCGCGCGGCTCAGGGGCTCGCCACCGGCCAGGAGGATTCCGGGTTCGGCTGCTCCGGGGCCGCCGACCCAGACTGCTTCGAGGGCGGCGTTGAGCCTCGGGTCGGTGTTGGCGATGTGGACGTAGTGCTCTGCCATCGCCTCGGAGATCTGGCCGAGGTAGCGCTTGACGTGAGTAAGGTTCGCTCCGGCCTTGAGCAGATTGGTCGCCAGGGTGTGGCGGGCCTGATGAGGGACTGCCTTCCCGAGATCCAACCCTTTGACCCAGGCGCTGAACAGGGTCGAGAACCACCCATAGGAGACGCCCTTGAGGCCCCGTCGGTTCGTGGGACGGCGGGGGAAGAGCGCCAGTTGCAGCCGTTCGTCGGCGGAGGGGAGACGGCCGGTTCGCTGGACGAAGCGGTCAATGGTCTTGCTCTGTCGCTCCTGCAATCGCCGGAAGCAACGTTCGGAGATGCGGATGCCTTCGTCGAAGTTCCCGACCTTCGTCTGGTCATGCCAGAACATGGGGATCTTGCCGTGCCGGGCGATGCACTCCAGGCGGACTTCCAGGACCTCGCTGCAGCGTCGGCCGGTGACGGCGAGGGTTTCCCAGATGTCCCTCAGCCCGTGGTCCTCGCTGTCCATGGCCTCCAGGTCGTCGAGGTTCTGCGGATCGGCCAGGGCCTTGGCGACGTCGTCGGAGAACGGCTTGCGCCGGCCAACCTTCTTCTGGGAGCGCGGCAAGATGACGACGAAGGCGCGGTCGAGGCCGATCTGCATCGCTGCCCCGGTCTCCAACGCGTCGCGAAGCAACCGACGTGCTCCGTTGAGGTTGTCGCAGACGATGCCGTCGGTCATGAAGCTGGTGCCGTCGCGTCCTTGCCTGCGAAGTCCGAGCGACGACAGTTTGTGCTTGGCGCGGTGCCGCTGGTCGGCGATGAAGTCGACCATGTGGTTCTCGGTGAGGAGGGTGGGGTCGTGGCCGCCGCCTGGAGCCTGGGCCTCCAGGAAGGCGGACAACTCGATGCAGCCACGACGCCGGCTATCGAATGGGTTGCGGGAGCGGGGCGGCTTGGTAGTGAGTTCAGCGGCCAGGTTGTCCCAGAGCAGGTCACGGAACCACCGCTGGGAGATTCCGGTGAGGTCGATGTGGCTTTCGGTGTGGGGGAAGCGGACGCCGAAATGGTCGGTTTCGATGAAGCCAGCGTCCTTGGTGTCCTGGCGGCTGAAGTAGATCAACCGAAGATGCTTGAGCATGGCCTTGATGAGCTGTCGGGCTTGGTGCGGACAAGCGTCCAGGTCAAGATCGACCAGGGAGCTCACGTCCTGTTCCCGGCAGCAGTCGGCGGCGGCCTGGAGCCAGAGCAGCGGCCAGTTGGCGCCTTCCTCGGCGGTCTGGGCGTGCTGGACTGCCACCCATTGGAGCTCCGCCTTGGCCAAAGGCCGGAGGCCCAACAGCGACAGCCTGCCGTTGATCCGGCGAGTGGGTGTCTTGGGCTCTGAGCACCAGATGCGGAAGCGTTCCTCGTCGGTGTAGAGGAGTTTGGGTTGCCCGCCCTTCGCCAGGGTTCGGGACCAGTTCGTCGGCATCCGAGCATTGCCGGGGCGACCCTCGCGCCGGTACTGACGCTCGTGTCGGTAGCACAGACGGAGGGCAGATCCCGCGCGTTCGGGACATCCGGTGATCTGGCAGTCGCCGAACGCGGGGTAGGCCGTGGCTCGGGCAAGCCACGTATCGAACTCAAGCGGATGACCCTTGCGTCTTTCGTAGTCCCGGCGTCGCGCGTCCCACTGACGCTCGTGGAGGTAGCAGAGCTGGGTCTTGCTGAACGCCGGGACGTCTGGGCAGACGAGGCAGTCTGGGATGACATGCCAGGAGGCGGATTCCAACGGCTGGGCGACGCGCAGGAACTCGGTCACGTTGCCGCCCTTGGCCTTCACCTCGGACCACTGGCGCTTGTGGACCTGGCAGTACTCCCGGGAGTTGTCCGCGGCCCGCTGACAGGCTGCGACCTGGCAGATCCAGCCGTAGGTGGGATGGTCGCCGGGGACGACGATGACGTCTTCCCGGAAGAGCGGGTCAAAGGTGGGTGCCGCGATCAGGGCGTGTAGCAGCTCCAAGCGATCGGAAGTGGTCCGCGAGCCCGAGGTGCCGCTCGTCATGGTGAGGAGGTGGAGGGACCTCATTCCTCCTCACCCCAGACGGTCTTCAGCGCGGTGGTGAACGCAGGTGAATGCAGGTCGGGGTGGCCGTAGACCTCGTCAACCATCTGCATCGAGGCCCAGTTCCCCGCCGCCTTGGCCACCAAAGCGTCCCCGTCGGAGGCATCCATGACGTCGTTGGTGAACTGATGGCGAAACGCCTGGGGCCGAATCCGCCCGGGCAGCTGTGCCCGTCGGCCGGCCCGCCGGAGCACGCCGCGGGCGGCATCCGCCGTCCACGGCTCCCCCTGCCTCGGTCCGGTCAGCTGGATCAAGAGCATGCCGTGCCCCGTGGCGTACTTCGCGTACTCCGTCGTCATGTACTGGAAGTAGCTGCTGATCATGGCCGGGCTGACCCGGTAGATCTCCCCGCCGGTGATCACTCCGTCGACCATCTTCCAGTCTGGCTTGATCTTCGCCGCGGCCCTGTTCGGGTTGCCCCATCGGTGGCAGACGTGCAGGTGGGGGCTCTGGCACTCGTTGCAGGCCGCGTTGTCCCGCAGATGCAGGTCGACCAGATGCAGCCCGGTCAGGCCGCCGATGCGCAAGCTGGTGTCCGCCAGCCACTGCACGACCATGGCGTCGCGAGCGGTGTTCACCACGTCCCGCAGTCCGGGCTTGGCCTGCTTCGGCAGCATCTTCGGATGCCGTCGGCGGACTGTCGTCGCGGGCGCCAGGGGGTTGATCGGCATCGTCTTCTTGACGTGCCCCAGCAGGGCGCGGCCCTTGTCCGCCTTGGTCGGCAGTCGCTCCGCCGAGAGCGCTGCCACCAGCTCGGGATTCGATCCACTCCGCGAGCATGTGTGCAGGTAGAAACCCTTCAAGCACGCGGCCGTCACCTGCAGTGCTGACGTCCCGTACGGACGTTTCGGCGGCGTCCGCCACGGTTGCCCATAGGGCATCGGGATCTTAGCGCCCACCGCCCCCATGTAGCGCTGCACGTCCAGGACCGTGATGGTGTCGCTGGTCAACCCTTCCCGGATGCGCCAACGAAGGTGATCTACCAAGGCATACGCGTACGTCTTTTGAGTTCCTGAACCCTCGTACAGCCGCAGGTAGCGATCTGCCTCCTCGTCGACCGAGCAGTCCGGCCAGACGATCGCGTACGACACCCCGCCGCCCGCTCGCCGCAGCGTTTGGACACGAAAGTCATCAAGCACCACTCGGCTTCGCGCCACCCCGGCCTCCCCGAACGTAGTCCGCTACGTGCTGTACGCAGCGAAGACAGTCGGTTAACGAGAACGGCATGGGGCGAAGAAGCGCCCAAACGAGCGACACGGTCGGTCTCAGCGTGGTTGGAAAAGTCCAGAAAGAGAATTCCGTGGTGAACCAAGGACACCGCGCCCGGCCGGGGCATTCCCGAGCCCCCGCCGACCAGCGAGGCCATCGAAGCCGAGTGGTGCGGGGCGCAGTAGGGCGGCCGGTCGATCAGCGGCTGGCCGGCCGGGAGCGTGCCCGCCACCGAGTGGACCGCCGTGACCTCCAGCGACTCCTCCGGAGTGAGCGGCGGCAGCAGGCCGGGCAGCCGCTCGGCGAGCATGGTCTTGCCGGCGCCCGGCGGGCCCAGCAGGAACAGGTGGTGCCGCCCGGCGGCGGACACCTCCAGCGCCCGGCGCGCCCGCTGCTGGCCCGCGACCTCCGCGAGGTCGGGCGCGTGCCCGTCGTGCCCACCGGAAGCCGCGCCCATGCCCTGGCCCGCGCCGGGCACCGCCAGCCCGGCGAGCAGCGGGTCGGGGCGGCCGTCCCGTCCGGGGTCCTCCTCCTCGGGCACGGGCTCGTCGGTGAGGACGGCCACCAACTGGCGGAGGCTGCGCACTCCGAGCACCGCGACGCCGGGCACCAGCGCCGCCTCGGCGGCCGTGCGCTCGGGGACGACGACCTGCCGGTACCCGGCGTCCGCCGCCGCGAGGACGGCCGGCAGCACGCCCCGCACCGGGCGGACGCGGCCGTCGAGGCCCAGTTCCCCGATCATCACCAGGTCGGCGATCCGCCGCGGGTCGATGCGCTCTGCCGCGCCCAGCACCGCGCAGGCGACGGCCAGGTCGAAGCCGCTGCCGCCCTTGGGGACGGACGCGGGGCTCAGACCCACCGTCAACTTCCGCTGCGGCCACTCGCCACCCGAGTTGGAGATGGCGGCGCGGACCCGGTCCCGGCTCTCGGAGAGGCTCTTGTCGGGCAGCCCGACGAGGGTGAAGGCGGCGACGCCGGGTTCGAGGTCGGCCTGGACCTCGACCACCACCCCTTCCACCCCGACCAGGGCGACCGAGCACGTACGGGCGAAGCCCATCACGCCACCCCCCGGACGTGCTGCACCTCGGGGGCGCCCCGCTCGGGGAGCACCACGCCGACCAGGTCGATACGGACCCCACCCGGGGGCGGGCCGCCGTAGCGCTCCAGCCAGCGCTCCGCGAGCCGGCGCAGCCGCTCGGCCTTGACGGCCGTGAGGGCCGCCATCGGATGCTGGTAGGGGCCCGCCCTGCGGGTCTTCACCTCGCACACGACCAGCGCGTCGCGATCGTGCGCGACCACGTCGATCTCGCCCTCGCGGCAGCGCCAGTTGCGGGCCAGCACCGTCATCCCGGCCTCCGTCAGCCGGCGTACCGCCAGGTCCTCCCCGTAGCGCCCGAGCGCCCGTCGCGCGTCCATCCGCACCACCTCCCGGGACCGACGGTGCGGCCTCCGGGCGGTGGTGGGGGATCTTGGTCGAAAGCTGTGGACAACCCGCCGGTTGTGGACAACTCAGCCACTCGGAAGGTCGAGGTCGCTCTTGTTGAGCTCCTCGATGTTGACGTCCTTGAACGTCAGGACCCGCACCTGTTTGACGAAGCGGGCGGGCCGGTACATGTCCCAGACCCACGCGTCCGCCATCGAGACCTCGAAGAAGACCTCGCCCTGGACGGAGTGGACCTGCATCTCGTAGTCGTTGGTCAGGTAGAAGCGCCGCTCGGTCTCGATCACGTATTTGAACAGACCGACGACGTCGCGGTACTCCCGGTAGAGCTTCAGCTCCATCTCGGTCTCGTACTTCTCGAGGTCCTCGGCGCTCATGGCATGTTCCCCTTCAGCCGTGCGTCCCCCCATTGTGCGTCAGGCGCGTTCCGTCTCCAGGCGCACCGGCACCTGCGGGGGACCGTCTCGGAGCAGCGTGCTCAGCAGCTCGGCGAGCCTGGTCGGATACACCGTCTCATGGGTGGCGAGGAGTTCACCGCAGGTCCACCAGCGGAGTCCGGTCACACTGCGGCGTTCCAGCTCGGTCCCGCCGCCGGTCCAGGCGGCGTTCTGCCGGGTGCGGGCCAGGTAGTAGCGCTCCTCCTGGTCCCACCGGCGGCCGTCGAAGGGGAACGAGCAGGTGCGCCGCCACAGCGGCGGGCCGAGCTCGATCTCCGTGATCCCGGTCTCCTCGGCGAGCTCGCGGCGGGCCGCCGCCTCCCAGTCCTCGTCGCCCTCCAGCCCGCCGCCCGGGGTGAACCACCAGGTCCGCCCGGGGTCGGCGGGCTCGAAGCCGTGCAGCAGCAGGATCCGGTCCCGGGCGTCGAGCAGGACGACGCGGGCCGCCCGCCGCCGGGCTCCCGCCGTCCGTGCCGCCGCGTCAGCCATGAGGAGCCACCGCCTGTCCCGTTCCGCCGGAAGCCGACCCACCGGATGCCGAACCGCCGGATGCCGGCCCGCCCGCAGCCGTCCGCCGCGTCAGCAGCCGGGCGAGCGGCCCGTACGCCGCCCCTCCCAGGATGAGCGCCGCGCCCGCCACGACGGCGATGGCCAGCAGCCGCACCGGGCCGGGCCGCGACGTCCCGCCGGGCAGGGCGTCGAACGCGGCGGGGCGGGACAGCACGCCCAGGTCACCGGCCGGCCAGAGGACCGCGTCCACCCGCGCGTTCACCGCGTCGCGCGGGATCGCGCCCTGGTCCTTGCCCAGGTGGGAGCGGGAGTCGACGGAGTCGGCGCGGTGGTCGCCGAGCAGGAACAGCTCGCCCTTGGGCACAGTGGCGGAGAAGTTGCCGGAGGCCGGGCCGAGACTGCCGGAAGCGGCGCCGCCACCGTGCAGATACGGTTCCTCGACGGGAGTCCCGTTGATCGTCATCCGCCCCCGCCGGTCGCAGCAGGCGACGGTGTCACCGCCGACCCCGACCACGCGTTTGACCATGGCCATGTCGCCCCACACCTTGTCGTGGAAGACGACGACGTCCCCACGACGGACGTCGTCGCCATCGATCCGCTGGGCGAGGACGCGGGCGCCGCGCGCGATGGTCGGCGCCATGGAGTCGGTGGGGACGGTGTACGGCTTGTAGACGAGGGCCGCCCACGCGAAGCCGCCGAGGAAGAGGACGGCGCCGAGGGCCACGGCGATCCCGGACACCAGCCTGCCGGCACGTCCCGGACCACCGCGTTCCGCTCCGCCCATCGCGTCCCCCACCCGTAGACGATCCGCTCCCCGCGCCGGGGCATGGAATCGCACCCTACCCGCGGTACGGGAGCGGCGTCAGCCCTCCCGGCCGGGCGGCCGGGGGGCGGAACACACCACCAGGCCGGGGCCGGAACGCGCCGCCGACCAGGCCAGGACCGGAACGCCCCGTCAGCCCCGCACGTCGGCGGCGCGGGAGGCGAGCAGCCGGCGGCGGCGCCACAGCACCAGCGGGACGGCCCCCGCGAGGCCCAGCGCCGGGGGCGCCGCCGCGGCGGCCGCGCCCAGACCGGGCTGGTCGAAGGTGTCGGGGACGGGCAGCGTCGCCCAGCGGTTCAGCGGCCAGGCGACGACGATCGCGCGGCCGACGACGTCGTCCACCGGCACGAAGCCGCCGTCCTCGTCCTGGTGCCAGCGCGAGTCCATCGAGTTCTGCCGGTGGTCGCCCATCACCCACAGCTTGCCCTTGGGCACCGTGACCGGCCCGAACGGCTTGTCGCTGCACGGGGTGTCCCCCGGGAAGATGTACGGCTCGTCGAGCGCCTTGCCGTTGACGACGACGGGGTTGTTGCCGCCCTTGCACTCGACCTTGTCGCCGCCGACCGCGATGACCCGCTTGATCAGGTCCTTCTCCCCGGCGGACGGCATGAGCCCGACGAAGCTGAGGACCTTCTGCACCCCGTTGCCCACCGGCCCGGACTGCTCGCCCGGGGTGTCCTTCAGCCAGCTGCCCGGGTCGTGGAAGACGACCACTTCGCCGCGCTCGGGCTCGGCGCCGAACCAGGGGGTGAGCTTGTCGACCAGCACCCGGTCGCCGCGCTGGAGGGTGTCCTGCATCGACTCGGACGGGATGGAGAACGCCTGCACGAGGAACGTCTTGATGAAGAGCGCGAGGATCAGCGCGACGCCGATCAGGATCGGCAGTTCCTTCCAGAAGGACCGCTGCTTACCCGATTTGTCATTCTTGCAAGACTTGCCGGATTTACCACCCTTGTGCAATGACACCGGCTCCCCGGGATCCCGGCCGTCCGGCAGGCCACCGCCCGCCGGAACCCGCCCCGGATCCTCCGGTGGCGGTGGGCCTCCCGAACTCTCATGGGGCCCTTGGGGCGAAGGAGGCGACAAAGGCGAGGGAGGCATCGGCGGCGGCGGGGGTACGCGCTCCCCCGCGGCCGGGTCCCCGGCACCGTCCGGACGCTTCTCGGGCTCTCCATGGCCGGACCGGGCGCCGACCGCCACATCCCCCACATCCACTCCTCACTCCGCGCTGTCGCCTGTCGTCATCCGCCGCAGGCCCGCCACTCACTTAACGAGCGGGAGTTCCACAGGGGTCGGGGTCCGGATCATCCCGTTCACCCCACCCGCCCCGGAACGTCCTCACTCTCCGGAACGGGCCCGGCGGTGCCGGGCGGCAGCCGCCGCCTCCGTCACTCCGACAGCCCGCGCCAGTGCCCCGGCGGCCAGGCGATCACCATCGCACGCCCGATGACCAGGTCTTCCGGGACGGTACCGTGCCCGGGACCGGCGAGGTGGAACCGTGAATCGGCCGAGTCGGAACGGTGATCCCCCAGCACGAACAGCCGCCCGCGCGGCACCCGCACGTCGAACGGCAGCTCGGACGGAGGGTTTCCGGGGTGCACATACGGCTCACTGATCGGCGAACCGTTGACCATGATTTTGCCGCTCACGTCACAGCACTTGACCCTGTCCCCGCCGACCGCGACCACCCGTTTGATCAGGTCCTGCTCCCCCGCCGAGGGCAGCAGCCCGACGTACGACAGCACCCGCCGCCCGGCCCGGATCCCGGCCGACCCCTCCTCGGGCTCCCCCGCCTCCCCCAGCCAGTGCCCCGGGTCCTTGAACACCACCACGTCCCCCCGCCCCGGCCGGTCGCCGAACCAGGGCGTCAGCTTGTCGACCAGCACCCGGTCGCCGATCCGGATCGTCTGCTCCATGGAGCCGGACGGGATGACGAACGCCTGCAC
Organism: Streptomyces sp. CA-181903; assembly: GCF_050937075.1. NCBI lineage: Bacteria > Bacillati > Actinomycetota > Actinomycetes > Kitasatosporales > Streptomycetaceae > Streptomyces > Streptomyces sp. CA-181903. Next base: position 5,454,870 of record NZ_JBNJLY010000001.1, on the reverse strand, counting down.
CAGGAACGTCTTCAGCACCAGAGCGATCAGCAGCGCCACCGACAGCAGCACGGGCACCTCGGTGACCAGGGACCTCCGCCGGTTCCGCCGCACCCGCCGCGCCGCCAGACGACGCGCCGCCCGTCCACCCGGCCCGCCCGGCGCGGGACCCGACGGCCGGGCGCCGTACCGCGCGCGCGTCTGCCCGTACCGCGCGCCCGTCCGCCCGTATCGCGCGCGCATCCTCCAGGTCCGCCGCGGAGGCCGGCCGCTATGGTGCCCCACGCTCACCCCCGCCATGACCGCGCGGCTCGGGCACCTCGTCGAAGGCGTCCGGCCGGTCCAGCGCGGTCCACCGGCCGAGCGGCCAGCCGATCCACTCCGCCCGGCCGATCACCCGGTCCACCGGGACCATGCCGCCGCCCGGCTCCCCCAGGTGGTCGCGGGAGTCCCGGGACGCGCCGCGGTGGTCGCCCAGGACGAACAGCCGTCCCTCCGGCACCACCACCTGGAAGGGCACCCGCGAGGCCGTGTCGCCCGGGAAGAGGTAGTCCTCGGTGATCACACGGCCGTTGACGGACAGCCGGCCCCGGTGGTCGCACACCACCCGGTCCCCGCCGACCCCCACGACCCGCTTCACGTAGTCCGTCGGCGCCGGCTGCATCAGGCCGACCGAGGAGGCGACCTTGCGCACCGCCTTCGTCACCGCGTTCTCGGCCGGCTCCTCCTGGACGAACGACCCCAGGCCGTCGAAGACGATCACGTCACCGCGCCGCGGCTCGTCACCGAAGCGGTAGGCCAGCTTGTTGACCAGCACCCGGTCACCGGGCCGCAGCGTGTTCTCCATCGACGCCGACGGGATCACGAAGGGCTGCACCACATACGCGCTGACCAGCATCACGACGGCCAGACAGCAGACCAGCAGCACCCCCGCCCTGCGCAGCGGCCCGCCGCCGGTCACCCACCGCCATGCCCGCCGGGGCAGCCCGGCGAGCGTCGAACGGTCCGGTATGCGCGAAGAGCGCGACCGCTGCTCCTCGCCCCCTTCGGGGTGGGGAGAGCGGTCGCGCTCCGAAAGCTGTGCGTCGGTGTCCATCGGTCCGAGAGCCTATCCGGCCGGACCCGGACGCCGGGCGGAAGCTCAGTTGTCGCGCTTCTCCTTGATCTTCGCGGCCTTGCCGCGGAGCTCACGGAGGTAGTACAGCTTGGCGCGACGGACGTCACCGCGGGTCACGAGCTCGATCTTCTCGAAGATCGGGCTGTGGACCGGGAAGGTGCGCTCGACGCCGACCGAGAAGGAGACCTTGCGGACGGTGAAGGTCTCGCTGATGCCCGCACCCTGGCGGCGGATGACGACACCCTTGAACTGCTGGATGCGGGAGCGGTTGCCCTCGATGACGCGAACGTGGACGTTCACGGTGTCACCGGGACGGAAGGCCGGGACGTCGGTGCGCAGCGACGCGGCGTTGACGTTGTCGAGCAGGGAGGACATGAGTCGTCTCTTCCTCGCCGATGCCACAGGTCATCGGCGGAATTCGTGCGGAAAGTGAGGAGTGCCGTACTGCCCCGGCGGACGTCGTTCCCCCTGTGGCAGGGGCGCGCGCCGGACGCAAGGCAACGGCTTATTCTTCCACGTCCGGGGCCACTCGCCCAAATCGGCCGTCGGGACCCGGGGCCCAGCCGAGGATCGAGAGCATCTCGCGGTCCTTCTTGTCGAAGGACGCGGGGTCGGCGCGCTCGATGAGATCCGGCCGGTTGACGTCGGTGCGGCGGAACGCCTCGTCGCGGCGCCAGCGGGCGATCTTCCCGTGGTGGCCGCTGAGCAGCACGTCGGGGATGCCCCGGCCGCGCCACTCGGGCGGCTTGGTGTAGACCGGGCCCTCCAGCAGGTCGGCCATGGCGCCGGGGGCGAAGGAGTCGTCGCGGTGCGACTCGGCGTTGCCGAGGACTCCGGGCAGCAGCCGGGCGATGGCCTCGACCATGACCAGGACCGGGGCCTCACCGCCGGCCAGCACGTAGTCGCCGATCGAGACCTCGCGGACGTCGAACCGCTCGCCGTACTCCTCGATCACCCGGCGGTCGATGCCCTCGTAGCGGGCGGGGGTGAAGACCAGCCAGGGCTTGGCCGACAGCTCGACGGCCAGTTCCTGGGTGAAGGGCCGGCCGCTGGGCGTGGGGACGACGATCGTCGGCGCCTCGTCACCGGAGCCGGAGCCCGAGTCGATGACGGAGTCCAGCGCCTCGCCCCACGGCTCCGGCTTCATCACCATGCCGGGACCGCCGCCGTACGGGGTGTCGTCGACGGTGTTGTGCTTGTCGTGCGTCCATTCCCGCAGGTCGTGGATGCGGACGTCGAGCTGCCCGCGGGCGCGGGCCTTGCCGACGAGCGAGACGTTCAGCGGTTCGAGGTACTCGGGGAAGATCGTGACGACGTCGAGGCGCATCAGCGGTCACCCTCGTCGCCGCTCTTGTCCCCGGATTCACCGGACTCACCGGACTCTTCGCCGGCCTCGTCCCGGCTGCCGGCGATCACGGCCAGCTCGGCGTCCAGCAGCCCGGGCGGCGGGTCGACGACGGCGCGCTGCGCGTCCAGGTCGATCTCGGTGACGATCTCCTCGACGAAGGGGATCATCACCTCGCTCCCGTCGGGACGTTCGACGATGAAGAGGTCCTGCGACGGCAGGTGGGCGATCTCGGTGATCCGGCCGACCTCGGTCCCGTCGACCGTGACGACGTCCAGGTCCACCAGCTGGTGGTCGTAGAACTCGTCGGGGTCCTCGGGGGTCTCGTCCGGGTCGACGTCGGCGATCAGGAGGGTGTTGCGGAGCGCCTCGGCGGCCGTCCGGTCGGGGACGCCGGCGAACCGCAGCAGCAGCCGGCCGCTGTGCACCCGGCCGCTCTCGACGGTGAGCGGTCCCACTCCGGCGGGGTCGGTGCCCAGTACGGCGCCCGGGCCGAGCCTCAGCTCGGGCTCGTCCGTCCGCACCTCGACGGTGACCTCGCCCTTGATGCCATGGGCGCGGCCGATCCTGCCCACTACGAGCTGCACGATTCCGTTCCTTCTCCACGTTCTTGGGGCGCCCCGAAACGCCCCTCCCACACGACAACGGGCCGGGAAGGGGATCCCTTCCCGGCCCGTGCCGATGCCTGCCGCCCGTTCAGCGAACCTGGTCCACGTCGACGAGGTCGACGCGGATGCCCCGGCCGCCGATGGCGCCCACGACGGTCCGCAGCGCTCGGGCGGTACGGCCGTTGCGGCCGATCACCTTGCCGAGGTCGTCCGGGTGGACCCGGACTTCCAGCACGCGCCCGCGGCGCAGGGTGCGTGACGCCACCTGCACCTCGTCGGGGTTGTCGACGATGCCCTTGACCAGATGCTCAAGGGCCTCCTCCAGCATGCTCAGGCCTCGGTCGACTCAGCGGACTCGGCGGCGTCGGCAGCCTCGTCCTTCTTCTCCGCCTTCTTCGCCTTCGGGGTGATGGCCTCACCCTTCGACTGGTCGGCGGCGTTCACGACGGACTCGAAGAGACCGCTGTGGTCCTTCTTCGGCTCGGCCACCAGCATGGGGGCCGGGGCCGGGAGGCCCTTGAACTTCTGCCAGTCGCCGGTGACCTTGAGGATGGCCATGACGGGCTCGGTCGGCTGCGCGCCGACACCCAGCCAGTACTGGACACGCTCGGAGTCGACCTCGATGCGCGAGGGGTTCTGCACCGGGTGGTACAGGCCGATCTCCTCGATGGCCCGGCCGTCACGGCGGGTACGGGAGTCGGCGACGACGATGCGGTAGTGAGGCGAACGGATCTTGCCCAGACGCTTCAGCTTGATCTTGACTGCCACTGGAGTGGTGTCTCCTGGTCTTGACGTGGTGGGCACAACAAGATGCCACGTGGGGTTGCGGTACTCGGAGTGCCCGATGGACGCGTCAGCCGGAGGAGAGAGGGGTCCTGTACGACTGTCGGGTACAGCCCCCATTGTGCCATACGCGCCCGGGCGCACGAACATCACCCGACCCCGGCCGGAGGGCGCCGGCCGGGGCCCCCGTCACCCCACGGACATCGCCTCGGGGATGCGAAACGGCTGGCCGCAGCCCCCGCACATGATCGGCGCCTGGGCGAGCACGGACGGCACCACGCGGACGTTCCGCCCGCAGTCGCACACGGCCTTGACCCGCACGCCGCCGCCCGACGATCCGTGCCGGGCGGCGGGTCCGCGGAAGGTGCGCGCGGTGTCGGCCGCGGTGGCCATCGTGTGCGCCTTGAGCGCGCGCTGCAGTCTGTCGATGGTGGCGCGGTAGCGGCGACGCGCCTCCGGGTTGAGCACGACCAGGGAGAAGCCGCTGCTGGGATGCGGCTCGTCACTGTGGTCGAGGCCCAGCTCCTCGGCGATCGCCAGGAACCGGCGGTTGTGGTAGCGGCCGGCGCGTGAGGTGTCCCGGACACCGCGGGCGGCCGCGATGCCGTGCACTGCCTCGTGCAGCAGCCTTTCGAAGGAGAGCTCGGCGCCGCACGCGGACGACGACTCCCCGATCAAGGATTCGGGCGCGGCGAGATCCGGCAGCTCGGGGTGGAACCGCTGAATGTCGGCCCACGCCTGCGCCAGTTCTGCGGCGAGAACAGGTGGTGTCGTGCTCACGTCGTGACAACGAGTCGGGACCGCCCGGTGTTCCGATACCGGGCCATCCCAAATAATTTGCACGTACCAGTCAGTATCCCTGCGATACCGGGCCACCCGCCGCGTCGAGGGCGGGTGCCCCGATCTGCACAGAAGTACGGAGAAGCCGCAGAAGTACGTGCACCTGTTCGCAAGCCGGGGCGAAACTGACGCATGAGTCAGTTCCGCCCCGGCCGGGGTTCAACCGTGTCCGTGCCTCAGCGGGCCCGTCCGGGCCTCAGTAGGCCCGCGCGACGATGGCCAGCGCGCCCGGGGCGTCGTCCGTCTCCGGCACCCCGCCGTCCTCGGTCACCAGGCAGCGCACGGTCACCGCCTGCTCGGCCAGCTTGGCCTCGCCCTCGGCGCCCAGCACGGACCACGGGATCCGCGCCCAGCCGCCGGCCACGGCGGCCTCGGCGGCCTCCTCCAGCGTCGAGACGTCCGAGGTGCGCTCCTCGCGACGCTCGCGGGACTGGCTCAGCAGCAGCGCCTGGTCCTCCTCCAGCACCTTCGGCAGCAGCGCGGTCAGATCCTCGATGCGCACCGGCTCCTTGCCGCCCGGGATGCGGCGGGCCAGCATCGCGGTGCCGTTCTCCAGGTCGCGCGGGCCGATCTCGATGCGGACCGGAACGCCCTTGAGCTCCCAGTCCACGGCGCGGCGGCCGAACGGGGTGTCCGTGCGGTCGTCGACCTGGACGCGGACGCCCGCGGCCTTCAGCCGGTCGCCGATCTCGCGGACCTTGGCGATGACGGCGTCGTCGCCCTTGATCGCCAGGACGACGGCCTGCACCGGCGCCAGGCGCGGCGGGACGCGCAGGCCGCTGTCGTCGCCGTGCGACATGATCAGGCCGCCGACCATGCGGGTCGAGACGCCCCACGAGGTCTGCCAGACGAGCTCCTGCTGCCCGTCCTTGGACAGGTACGAGGTGTTGAACGCCTTGGCGAAGTTCTGGCCGAGCTCGTGGCTGGTGCCCATCTGGAGGGCCTTGCCGTCGCGCATCATGCCTTCGAGCGTGAGGGTGTTGATCGCGCCGGCGAACCGCTCCTTGGGCGTCTTGCGGCCGAGGACCACGTCGATGCCCAGGACGTTGACCATGAAGTCGTAGTACACGTCCCGGTGGATGCGCGCCGCGTAGTCGCGCGCGTCCTCGTAGGTCGCGTGCGCCGTGTGGCCCTCCTGCCAGAGGAACTCGCTGGTGCGCAGGAAGACGCGGGGGCGCATCTCCCAACGGACCACGTTCGCCCACTGGTTGATCAGCAGGGGCAGGTCGCGGTAGCTCTGCACCCACTTGGAGAAGTACTCGTTGATGATCGTCTCGGAGGTGGGCCGGACGACGACCGGCTCCTCCAGCTCCTTGCCGCCGCCGTGCGTGACGACCGCGAGCTCGGGGCGAAGCCCTCCACGTGCTCGGCCTCGCGCGTGAGGTACGACTGCGGGATGAACAGCGGGAAGTACGCGTTGGAGGCGCCCGCGTCCTTGATCCGCGCGTCCATCTCCTGCTGCATGCGCTCCCACAGCCCGTAGCCGTACGGGCGGATGACCATGGTGCCGCGCACCGGGCCGTTGTCGGCCAGTTCGGCCTTGTTGATCAGGTCCTGGTACCAGCGCGGGAAGTCTTCCGCCTGCGGAGTGAGAATGGGAGCCTTTGCCATGGGGCGAATGGTACGGGCCCCGTCGGGCCGAGTGTGAATCCGTCCGCCCGCGACCCCGCGTCGTCGGCCCGTTCAGGGTTTGCGGCTGGGTATTCATCTCATGCGGTCCGGCGCGGCACATGCCATCTTGGGCGGTGGGGGAACTTCTCGCCGTACCCCCTGGACTCTCGGGCGGATGCGGGGTTCCCTGGCTTGGGGGGCGGTTTGGCACAACCGCGTGCACGACAGCACATGGGGGGCGGCACTTCGGTCAGGAAACCGAATTCGGCGGATTGGGGCGCATGCGATGACACCAACGCTCGTGCGACGGCACCGGCCGTCCCCGTCGCCGCCCCGGTCGCGGGTCCGCGACTGGGCGGAAATCCAGGAACGCATGCTCGTGCCGCTGTACGAAGCGGTCTACGAGCGGCTGGAAGTCGATGACGGGACCCGGTTGCTGAGCCTGGGCTGCGGATCGGGACTCGCCTTGCTGATGGCGGCCTCCCGCGGAGCCACCGTCAGCGGCATCGACACGGACGAACACCGGCTCGACCTGGCCCGGGAGCGGCTGGCGGCCCACCCTTCCGGCGCGCCGGTCCGGCTGGGGCACGGCGACGTGAACGGCGTCGCGGATCCCGCAGACCCCCCGTTCACCCTCGTCACCGCCTTCGACCCGCTCTACTGCGCGGGCGGCGGCGTCCGGGAGATGGCGGAGGCGCTGCGGCAGGCCGCGGCCCGGGCCCGGCACGGGGCGCCGGTCGTGCTGGCCGGCTGGGGGCCGCCGGAGCGCTGTGCGGCCTCCGGAGCGCTGCGGGTCGCGGCCCGGCTGGCCGACCCGATGGCCACCGCGGCGCACTGGCGGCCGAGCGGCCGGGACGACCTGGAGGACCTGGCCCGGATGGCCGGGCTGCGGCCGGACGGCTCCGGGCGCGTCTCCTGCCCGTACGGTTACGCGGATCTGGCGAGCGCGGTCCGCGGGCTGCTCTCGACGGGCGCCTTCGACGCGGCCACCCGGACCACCGACCCGGAGCAGGTGTCGAAGGAACTCACCGAGGCCGTCCACCCGTATGTGCGCGGGGACGGCACGGTGTGGATGCCGAATGTGTTCCGCTATCTCATCGCACGCGTGTAGCAACGGCGGGGCGCTTGGGGGCAGGTGAAAAGCCCCCGGCCGGCGGCCGGGGGCTTGTTCGGTCTCGGCTCGTACGCCTCAGCCCATGAACTTCTTGAATTCGTCGGGGAGTTCGAAGTTCTTGGCGTCCTCGCCGGCGGGCAGGCCCAGCGGGTTGGCCGCCGCCTGTTCCCGGCGCGCGGCGGCGGCCTGCTCCTCCGCCTTGCGCTTCATCGGGTTGCCGCTCTGCCGCTTGCCCTTGCCCTGCTTCTGCTGCTTCTTCTTCTTGCCGGCGCCGCCGCCCATCCCGGGGATCCCCGGCATGCCCGGCATACCGCCGCCCTGCGCCATGCGCGACATCATCTTGCGGGCGTCGAAGAAGCGCTCGACCAGGTTCTTGACCGCGCTGACGTCCACGCCCGAACCCTTGGCGATACGTGCCCGGCGCGAACCGTTGATGATCGTCGGGTCCTGGCGCTCGGCCGGCGTCATCGACTTGATGATCGCGGCCGTGCGGTCCACGTCGCGCTCGTCGAGGTTGTTGATCTGATCCTTGATCTGCCCCATGCCCGGCAGCATCCCCAGCAGCTTGCTGATGGAGCCCATCTTCCGGACCTGCTCCATCTGGGCCAGGAAGTCGTCGAGCGTGAACTCCTTGGGGCCCTTCGCCAGCTTGGCCGCCATCTTCTCGGCCTCGGCCTGGCTGAAGGTCTGCTCGGCCTTCTCGATCAGGGTGAGCATGTCGCCCATGTCGAGGATGCGGGACGCCATGCGGTCCGGGTGGAACGCGTCGAAGTCGTCCAGCTTCTCGCCGTTGGAGGCGAACATGATCTGCTTGCCGGTGACGTGCGCGATGGAGAGCGCGGCGCCACCGCGGGCGTCGCCGTCCAGCTTGGACAGCACGACGCCGTCGAAGCCGACGCCGTCCCGGAACGCCTCCGCCGTGTTGACGGCGTCCTGACCGATCATCGCGTCGACGACGAACAGCGTCTCGTCCGGGTTCACCGCGTCGCGGATGTCCGCGGCCTGCTGCATCATCTCGGCGTCGATGCCGAGGCGGCCGGCGGTGTCCACGATGACGATGTCGTGGACCTTGGACTTCGCGTACTCGATCGAGTCCTTGGCCACCTGCACCGGGTCGCCCACACCGTTGCCCGGCTGCGGCGCGTAGACGGCCACTCCGGCGCGCTCGGCGACGACGCTGAGCTGGTTGACGGCGTTGGGACGCTGGAGGTCGCAGGCGACCAGCAGCGGGCTGTGGCCCTGGCTCTTCAGCCAGAGTCCGAGCTTGCCGGCGAGGGTCGTCTTACCGGCACCCTGGAGACCCGCGAGCATGATCACGGTGGGGGCGGTCTTGGCGAAGCGGAGGCGGCGGGTCTCGCCGCCGAGGATGCCGACCAGCTCGTCGTTGACGATCTTGACGACCTGCTGGGCGGGGTTGAGGGCCCTGGAGACCTCTTCGCCGCCGGCGCGCTCCTTGACCTGCTTGATGAAGGCCCGGACGACCGGGAGGGCGACGTCCGCTTCCAGCAGGGCGATGCGGATCTCGCGAGCGGTGGCGTCGATGTCCGCCTCGGAGAGCCGACCCTTGCCGCGCAGGGATTTGAACGTCGCTGAGAGGCGATCGGAGAGGGTATCGAACACGGCGCTCGTCGGTCCTCGGGGTCGGGGGCGGTGGAATCGCCCTCCAGGGTATCCGCACCGGCGGTGGGGGTGGCCCCGGTCCCGCCCTTTCTCCTTTTCCTGGGGGCGAGCCCCCAGGCCCCCGAAGCGCGCTGCGCGCGCTGTCCTCAATCGCCGGACGGGCTATTTCAGCCCGTCCGGCGATTGAGGACGAGCGGCGAAGCCGCGATGAGTGGGGTCTGGGGCGCAGCCCCAGGAATCGGCGAAGGGGAGGGACCGGGGCACCAGCCCGCCGCAGGCGCTACCGCAACGCCCGCTCCACCGCCTCAGCCACAACCCCCGCCTCCCGCAGGGGACCCCCATCCACCCCGTCACATAAAACGCATCCACCACACTCGCCCCCAACGTCGACACATGCGCACTCCGCACCCACACCCCCGCCCCTCCAACGCCCTCCCGATCCGGTACAGCAGCCCGGGAGCGTCCTCGGCCCGCACCTCCAGGACCGTCGCGTCATGGGAGCCGCCGTCGCAGACGGAGACCGAAGGCGCGGCCGGCGGCAGCCCACGGCGCCGGCCCGCATAAGCGGCCTCGCGCTCGGCCAGCCGCGCCCCGACGTCAAGCGAGCCGTCCAGCGCCCGCACCAGATCGTCCCGCAACCGCGCCCCCGACGGCGGATCGCCGTACTCCGCCGCCACCCGCCACCGCAGCAGCAGGACGCCGCCGTCCACGGCCCGCAGATCCGCCGACCGCACGGTGAGCCGCCGCAGCGCGAGCACGCCCGCGGCGGCGGCCAGCACGCCGGGCTGGTCGGGGACGGCCATCAGCAGTTCCACGCCGTCGGACCCGGCGGACAGCGTCACCGCCGGTGAGCCGGAGCCCCGCGCCTCGGCCGCGAGGCGCTCCTGCGCGGCGGAGGGCTCCGGGGCCTCCGCGCGCCCGGCGGCCGACTCCCCCGCCCGGGCCGCCGCCGCCCGCCGCACCAGGCCGGAAACCAGCGACGCCCGCCAGGAGTTCCACGCCGCCGGCCCGGTCGCGAGCGCGTCCGCCTCCGTGAGGGCGTGCAGCAGGTGCAGCGTCGACGCGTCCGGAACCGCCTCCGTCACCACCCGTACCGTCGCCGGATCGTCGAGGTCCCGCCGGGTCGCGGTCTCGACGAGCAGCAGATGGTGCCGGACGAGAACGGCGAGAGTGGCCGCGTCCCCGGGACCGAACCCGAGCCGCGGCGCGACCTCGCGGGCGACGGCCTCCCCGGTCACGGAGTGATCACCGGGCAGCCCCTTCCCCAGATCGTGCAGGAGCGCCGCGACGAGCAGGAGGTCCGGGCGGTCGACCCGACGGGTCAGGGCGGCGGCGCGGACGCACGTCTCGATCAGGTGCCGGTCGACGGTCCACCGGTGGACGGGGTTGCGCTGCGGCCGGCAGCGGACGCGTTCCCACTCCGGCAGCAGCCGGGACATGACGCCCTCCGCCTCCAGCGCCTCCCAGACGGCGACGGTGTGCGGGCCGCCCCCGAGGAGCGTGACGAAGTGCTCGCGCGCCTCGGCGGGCCAGGGTTCGGGCAGCGGGCCCGCGGCGGCCAGTCGGCGGGCGGTGTGCGCGGCGAGCGGCAGCCCGGCGCGGACGGCCGCGGCGGCGGCGCGCAGGGGCAGGACGGGGTCCCGTTCGGGCCGGGCCGTCCGGGCGAGGACGACCTCGCCGTCCTGTTCGACGACGCCCTCGGCGAGCGGGAGGCGCTCAGGCTCGACGAAGCCGCCGCGCCCGCCCCGCCCCCCGAGCACCCGCCGTACCCGGGGGCGCCCGGAGCGCGCCCGCAGCACCCGGCCGGCCTCACGCCAGACGACGTCGGCCGCGTACGCCACGGTGCCCGCCGCCTCGTAGACGCGGCGCAGCAGCGCGTCGGCGTCCGGGTGGCCGAGGGCGGCGGCGACCTGGTCCTGTTCCTGGAGGGTGAGGCGGTCGGTGGCGCGGCCGGTGGTGAGGTGCAGGGCGTCGCGGGTGTCGAGCAGCAGCTCGCGGGCGGGTTCGAGGCCCGCGCGGGGGGCGTCGGCGAGCCAGGTGGCGGCGACGGCGCGCAGCGCGGTGGCGTCGCGGAGGCCGCCGCGGGCCTCCTTGAGGTCGGGTTCGAGGAGGAAGCGCAGGTCGCCGTGGTGGCGGGCGCGTTCCTCGCCGAGTTCGCGGAGTTCGGGCAGCCGGGCGGGGGCGCGGTCGCGCCAGTCCGCGTAGGCGGTGGCGCGGACGGCGGCGGTGAGCCCCGGGTCGCCCGCGAGGTGGCGGGCGTCGAGCAGGCCGAGGTGGACCTTGAGGTCGTCGGCGGCGGTCCGGCGGGCGCCGGCCGGGGTGCGGACGGCGTGGTCGAGGGCGAGGCCGAGGTCCCAGACCGGGTACCAGAGACGGTCGGCGACGGCGGCGACGTGCGCCGGGTCGGCGCCGGGCGCGTGCAGCAACAGGAGGTCGAGGTCGCTGCGGGGCGAGAGTTCGCCGCGGCCGTAGCCGCCGACGGCGGCGAGGGCGACGCCGTGGGCGCGGCCGAGGAGGCCGGCGAGCCAGCCGTCGGTGAGCCGGGCGAGCTCGGCGCGCAGGGCCGGCCCGCTGCGGGTCCGGTCGTGCAGCAGGCGCAGCCGGGCCGCCGCGTAGCAGTCGGTGCCCGAGTCGGCGGATCGCAGGTGGGTTTCGGTCAACTCGGGCTCCCTGGTGGGTGGTTCAGAGTGCGTCGGGTCCGCGTTCGCCGGTGCGGACGCGGACGACGGTCTCGACGGGGACGACCCAGACCTTGCCGTCGCCGATCTTGCCGGTGCGCGCGGTGCGGACGATGACGTCGACGACGTCGGCGGCGTCCGGGTCCTCCACCAGGATCTCGATGCGGGACTTGGGAAGGGTGTCGATCCGGTACTCGGCACCCCGGTAGACCTCGGTGTGGCCGCGCTGCCTGCCGTGTCCCTGCACGTCGCTGATGGTCAGCCCCTGGATGCCGAACCGCTGCAGGGCGTCCTTGATCTCGTCGACGCGGTGCGGTTTGACGACGGCGGTGACGAGCTTCATGCGTCCACCTTCTTGTTGTCCGGCTGGTTGCCCTGCTCATGATCCGGCAGGGGATCCTCCGGCCGCCGGTCCGGGGCGGGCGCGCCGCGGAGGGCCGTGGTGCCGCCCACCGCGCTGTGGTCGTACGCCGTTTCGGCGTGGAACGCCCGGTCGAGGCCGGCGACCTCGTCGTCCTCCGTGGCACGGAAGCCGACGATACGGTCCACGAGCTTGGCGAGCAGCCAGGAGACGGCGAACGAGTACGCCATGACGGAGAACGCGCCGACGGCCTGCCGGCCGAGCTGGGTGGCGCCGCCGACGCCGTCGACGGCGAGGACGCCGACGAGGAGGGTGCCGATGACGCCGCCGACGAGGTGGACGCCGATGACGTCGAGCGAGTCGTCGTAGCCGAGGCGGAACTTGAGGCCGACGGCCCAGGAGCAGACGGTTCCGGCGACGAGGCCGATGAGGATCGCGCCGAAGGCGTTGACGGCGGCGCCGGACGGGGTGATGGCGACGAGGCCCGCGACGGCTCCGGAGGCGGCGCCGAGGGTGGTGAAGGCGCCGTGCCGGACGCGTTCGTAGGCGAGCCAGCCCAGCATCGCCGCTCCGGTGGCCACCTGGGTGTTGAGGGCCATGGTGGCGGCGGTGCCGTTGGCGGCGAGCGCCGAGCCGGCGTTGAAACCGAACCAGCCGAACCACAGCAGGCCCGCGCCGAGCATCACCAGCGGGAGGCTGTGGGGGCGCATGGGGTCCTTGCGGAAGCCGATGCGCTTGCCGACGACGAGGAGGGCGGCGAGGGCGCCGACGCCCGCGTTGATGTGGACGGCCGTGCCGCCGGCGAAGTCGATCACCTTGAGCTTGAACAGCCAGCCGTCGGCGTGCCAGACCCAGTGGGCGACCGGGAAGTAGACCAGGCTCACCCAGAGGGTGATGAACAGGCACCAGGCGCTGAACCGGACCCGGTCGGCGAGGGCGCCGCTCATCAGGGCAGGGGTGATCACCGCGAACATCAGCTGGAAGAGGACGAAGGCGAGTACCGGGATGCCCTCCTTGCCGCCCGTGAGGGTCTCCGGCGTGATGCCCTTCAGCCCCACATGGCCGAGGTCTCCGAGCAGCCCTCCGCCGATGTCGTCACCGAAGGCGAGCGAGTAGCCGTAGAGCACCCACAGCACGGTGACGATGCCGAGCGAGACGAACGACATCATCAGCATGTTCAGGGCGCTCTTCACCCGGACCATGCCGCCGTAGAAGAAGGCCAGACCGGGCGTCATCAGCATCACGAGCGCGGCGCTGATCAGTACGAACGCGGTATCCGCTCCATTCACGATCCGTGTCTCCTCGCAGCGGGGCCCGTGCCCCCGTGCGGGCGGGGTTCGCTGTGGGCCGGTGTTGCCTCGAGGCTGACGCAGCGCGGTTTCGGACAGGGCAGCCGGTTGTTTCGCGCCGGTGACGAAGGCGGCGGGAGTGTTACGGGCGGGTGAAGCGCGCGGGGATTCCGGGGCGCGGTCGGGTGACCGTACGGCCGGGTCGCGCTCTCCGAGGAGAAGGCCGACCGCGGCGGCCGTCCGACGTCTGACTGGCGTGGGGGAGCCGAGTCGGGCTGTACGGGACGGTCGCCGCGGCCGGGGTCTGGGGGCCGGTGCGTCCTGCGGGGCCGAGGGCCCGGAGCGTGGTCGGGCAGGAGCAGGCGGGGTCAGGCAGGAGCTGTCTCCACGGATTCCGGCAGGTGGAGGGCGAGCTGCTCGGTGAGGTCGCGGACCTCGTCGACGTCCCCGAAGTCGCGGATCGCGGTGTCCACGGTCTTGCGGAGCCGGTTGTTGACCCGCTCGGAGCGCACCTGCTTGGCGATCCGGAGGGCCTTGCCGAGATGGACGGTGGACGCCTCGGGCTCCCGCTCCATGAGGTCGACGGTGGCCAGGCCGATCAGGTTCAGCGCGTAGGAGCGCTGGTGTTCGCCGTCCTCCTCGAAGAGGTGGACGGCCTGCAGCATCTTGGGGCGGGAGAGCGAGGCGTACATCGGGCTGCGGCCGGCGACGTAGGCGAGGTCGCGATAGGAGTGGGCGTTCTCCGCGTTCAGCTCGGCCTCGGAGAAGAAGCGGATCCAGTCGGGGTCGCCGTCGGCCGGTGCGCAGTCGGAGAAGCAGTCCTCCGCCATGCCGACGGCGCGTTTGGTCTTGGCGGGCTGGCCCATGGTGGCGTACGCGCGGGCCTCCATCGCATACAGCATGGCCTGGATGCGGGGGGTCGCCGTCTCACGTGATCCGTACTGCCCGAGGTGGATCAGTTCGAGCGCGTCCTCGGGCCGGCCGAGGTGGATCATCTGCCGGCTCATGCTGGAGAGGACGTACGAGCCGAGGGGCCGGTCGCCGGCCTCCTTGGCGGCGTGCAGGGCGAGCACGAAGTACTTCTGGGCGGTGGGGTGCAGGCCGACGTCGTAGCTCATCCAGCCCGCGAGCTGGGCGAGTTCGGCGGCCACCTTGAAGAGGCGTTTGGACGTCTCGTCGGCCTGCGGCTCCTGGAGCAGGTCGGTGACTTCGTGGAGCTGGCCGACCACGGCCTTGCGGCGCAGGCCGCCGCCGCACTGGGCGTCCCAGGCACGGAACATCTTGGTGGTGGACTCCAGCAGGTCCAGTTCCGGCTTGGAGAGCCGGCCGCGGCGGGAGCGGTCGCCGCCGGCGGGCGGCGCGGTGCCCACGGGCGAGGTGGGGACCAGCCAGCGCTGCATGGGCTCGATCAGGGCGGACCCGGCCGAGAGGGCGAGCGAGGTGCCGAGGAAGCCGCGCCGGGCGAGCATCAGGTCGCTGCGCGAGAACTCGCTGATCATCTCGACGGTTTGCGGGGCGGCCCAGGGCAGGTCGACGCCGGTCGCGGAGGGTGACAGGTGGGCGGTGCGGAGGCCGATGTCCTCCACGCCGACGACGCAGCCGAACCGTTCGGAGAAGAGCTCGGAGAGGATCTTCGGGATGGGCTCGCGCGGCTGCTCACCGTCCAGCCAGCGGCGGACCCGGGAGGTGTCGGTGCTGATGTGGTGGGCGCCCAGCTGCCGGGCCCGGCGGTTGACCTGCCGCGCCAGCTCGCCCTTCGACCAGCCGCTGCGCAGGAACCAGGAGTTGAGCTGCTCGTTGGGGCGCTTCTCCGCCTTCTCGGCCTTCTCAGGCCCCTCGGCCCTCCCGGCTTTCTCCGCCGCGTCTTCCGCCTTCTTCCCTGCCTGCTCAGCCCTGTCGGCACCGCCGGTGCCGCTGACGCTGCCGTCCACTGGAACGCCCCCATCCAGACCGTCCGCTCCCGCACTCACCCGCACGGGACCGCTGAGTCGCGAACCACCGGCGCACCGCGCCGCTCACGCCGCCCGCCGCCCACACCGCACCGTCGCGGCACAACGGCCGCACGGGCAAAGGGAGAACGGGTGCGAACGTGGTGGCGGCACCCCGTGGCGCCGCCGCGGTTCACACACCGAAAGTAATCCTACGATCACGGTCTAAGCGAGTGCAGTCCAGTAAACGCCACCATTCGCCACCCCAAGGAATGAACGCGCCACGCCCGCCGCGCGATTGACTTGACATGGGCACCGGAGGGCACGGGAACCGGCATCCGGCAAGGGGTGAACTGGCGCACGCCACGGCGCGCGCCGCAGGTCACACCCCCTGCCGCGCACCGTCGCGCCGCCATGAAGCAGGTCCCGCGACGGTACGTGTCCAGGACACTCCGACCCGTAACCAACCGCATAGAGGACCCGTTGGAGGGGGCATGGGCTTCACAATCGGCGGCATCCGGGACCTGCGTGCGAGTTCTCGGCGCCGGGGCCGTACGTCCGATGACGTGACCGTGGTCGCCGAGTGCACCGGGCTGTGGGGCTGGGACGTGACGCCCGGCGCCCGTGCGGTGCGCGCGGGGCAGCAGGTCTCGTGTTCGTGCGGGGCCGGCGACTGCCCCTCCCCCGGCGCCCACCCCCTCCCTTTCGCCCCGCTCGTCCCGGCGGGCGCCACCCTGGACGAGGCGGCGACCGCCTGGGCGCGGGTGCCCGGCGCCGCCGTCCTGCTGCCGGTGGGGCGCTCGTTCGACGCCCTGGAGGTCTCGGAGGCCGCCGGCCGGCACGCGCTCGCCCGGCTGGAGCGGATGGGGCTCCCGCTGGGCCCGGTCGCCCTCACCCCGCACGGCCGCGCCCTGTTCTTCGTCGCCCCGGGGGCCGCCGCCGAACTCCCGCAGCTGCTCTACCGGATGGGCTGGGACGACGCCCGGCTCGACCTGCACGGCCTCGGCGTCGGCGATCACATCACCGCGCCGCCGTCCGACTTCGCCGGGCTCGGCCCGATGCGCTGGCTGCGCCCGCCGGCCCTGGACACCGCCTACCGGCCGCCGGAGGCCCGGCTGCTGCTGGGCACCCTCGCGTACGTCTGCCACCGCTCGGGCGCGGCCTGACGCCCGAGTCGCCCGCCGCCGGCTCCCGCACCTCCTCCGCCGCCGGGCGAGCCCCGGACCGTACGGCCGCACCCTGACCACACGCAGCCGCACCCCGGCCTCGTACCGCCGCCCCGGAACGCGAAACGGGCCCTGCCGCGCGTCTCCGCGGCAGAACCCGTTCCCACGCCTTGGCGAACCGTCCGTCAGTCGCCGATCAGGGCGTCGACGAACGCCTCCGGCTCGAACGGCGCGAGGTCGTCCGCGCCCTCGCCCAGGCCGACCAGCTTCACGGGCACGCCCAGCTCGCGCTGGACGGCCACGACGATGCCGCCCTTGGCCGTGCCGTCGAGCTTGGTGAGCACGATGCCGGTGATGTTGACGACCTCGGCGAACACCCGGGCCTGGACCAGGCCGTTCTGCCCGGTGGTGGCGTCGAGGACGAGCAGCACCTCGTCGACCGAGCCGTGCTTCTCGACGACGCGCTTGACCTTGCCGAGCTCGTCCATGAGCCCGGTCTTGGTGTGCAGGCGGCCGGCGGTGTCGACGAGGACGACGTCCGCGCTCTCCGCGATGCCCTCCTTGACCGCGTCGAACGCGACCGAGGCGGGGTCGCCGCCCTCGGGTCCGCGGACGGTACGGGCGCCGACGCGCTCGCCCCAGGTCTGGAGCTGGTCGGCGGCGGCGGCGCGGAAGGTGTCGGCCGCGCCGAGGACGACGGACTTGCCGTCGGCGACGAGGACGCGGGCGAGCTTGCCGGTGGTGGTGGTCTTGCCGGTGCCGTTGACGCCGACGACCATGACGATGCCGGGCTTCTCCTCACCGTTGGCGCCCACGCCGGGCTCGGTGTGCACGGCGCGGTCGGCGTCGGTGCCGATGAGGTTCAGCAGCTCCTCGCGGAGCAGGGCGCGCAGTTCCTCGGGGGTACGGGTGCCCAGCACCCTGACGCGCTCGCGCAGCCGCTCGACCAGCTCCTGCGTCGGCGCGACGCCGACGTCGGCGGTGAGCAGGGTGTCCTCGATCTCCTCCCAGGTGTCCTCGTCGAGGTGCTCCCGGGAGAGCAGCGTGAGCAGCCCCTTGCCCAGGGAGTTCTGCGAGCGCGAGAGGCGGGCGCGGAGCCGGACGAGACGGCCGGCGGTGGGCTCGGGCACCTCGACGGCGGGCGCCTCGGGTTCCGCGACGGGCGCCGGCGCCTCGGGCGCCTCGGGGGCCGCCTCTTCTTCGCGGGCCGGCGGAAGCTCGACCTCCTCGACGGTGCGGCGCTTCTCTTCGCGCGGGGTCTCGGCCTCCTCGCCGACGTGGGGCTCGGCGGGCGGCGCGGTGACGGACGGGCTGCTCGGCGGCGGAGCCGGGGGCAGCTGCTTCTTCTTGCGGCTGCTGACCACGAGCCCGCTGATCGCGCCGAGCGCGACCACAGCGATGACTACAGCAAGGATGACGATTTCCATAACGGACCCAGTATCGGCCACCCTGCCGTCAAGGTGCCTCAACGCCCGACGACGCGGCACTCTTGTGCTTTTCCACAAGGACCAATGGCACTAACTGCGCAAAGTTGGAAGTAAGTACGATGGTCGAGGCTGCGCGACGCGCGTAGAGTCCGACTGTTCCTTTCTGTCCCCCGCTGTTCAGGGCCCGCCCTGTTCACACCCCGCACGGAGCCCCCGATATGGCCCCCACCATGGACAACGCTGCCGAAGGCGCCAACGTGTCCAGCACCGACGGCGTCGCGAGCGCCATCGAGACGCGCGGCATCGAGCCTGTCCCCGACCACGAGCGGCACGGCCGGGTCCGGGAGCTCTTCCCGACCTGGGTCGCCGCCAACATCAGCGTCCTGCTGCTCACCATGGGCGCGGCGCTGATCGTCTTCAACTCCCTGAACTTCTGGCAGGTCCTGATCGTCGCCGCCTGCGCGGCGCTGGTCTCCTTCGGTCTCGTGGGCGTCCTGTCGGTCTCCGGCAAGTGGGGCGGCGCGCCGGGCGCGATGCTCTCCCGCGCGACGTTCGGTGTGCGGGGCAACCTCTTCCCGGGCGCGATCCTCTGGGTGGCCCGCTTCGGCTGGGAGACGATCAACGCGGTCACCGGCGCGTACGCCGTGCTGACCGTCCTCGACCTGGTCTTCGGCGTGAAGAGCAACACCGCGCTGATCGTGGTCACGCTGCTCGCGTTCGTCGCGTGCACGTTCCTGGTGAGCGGTATGGGCCGCAAGGCGCTCAACGTCTGCAACACCTACTCGACGTACCTGTTCGGCATCTTCAGCGTGCTGGTCCTCGGCTACCTGATCGCCAACATCAAGTGGCACGAGGTCTTCTCGAAGCCCGCGGGCACGACGGCCATGATGGTCGCCGGCATCGGTACCATCGCCGCCGGCGGCATCAGCTGGGTCCCCACCGGCCCGGACTTCGCGCGCTACCTGCCGCACTCGGCCTCCGGCAAGAAGATCGTCGGGACGACGATCTCCGGTGCGGGTCTCGTCATGGTGCCGATGGTGCTCATGGGTGCCGTGATGGCCGTCTCCACCCCGGACCTGGCGAACGCCGCCGACCCGGTCTCCTTCCTCGGCGACATCCTCCCGACCTGGCTCGCGGTCCCGTACCTGATCACCGCCATCGTCGGCATGCTGCTGATCAACAGCCTCTCGATGTACTCGGCCGGCTTCACCGCCCAGACCATGGGCGTCAAGCTGCCGCGGGCCATGGCCGTGAGCATCAACGCGGTGATCTCGCTGGTCGGCGGCCTGATGCTGATGCTGGTGGCGAAGAGCTTCCTGAGCTCCTTCATCACCTTCCTGATCCTGCTCGCGGTCTCCTTCTCCGCCTGGATCGGCGTCTACGCGGTCGACATGTTCCGCCGCCGCACGCGTGCGGTGCGCTACGACCCCGAGGCCCTCATGGACACCGGCCGCACCAGCCGTTACTGGTACGTCGGCGGCTTCTGCTGGCAGGCCATGACGTCCTGGGCCGTGGCCCTGCTGGCGGGCCTCTGCTTCACCGACTGCGCCTGGTTCACCGGCCCGCTGGCCACCACCTTCATCGGCAAGTACGGCCTGGGCTGGGCCGCGACCATCGTGATCTCCGCGATCATCATGGCCGTCCTCCCCACCCCGCGCGAGACGGGCGCCGCCCCGGTCCCGTCCCAGCGCGAGAACGAGACGGCCCGGCCGAAGGCCACCGTCTGACGGCTCCCCCGTCCGTGTCCACGACGCCCCCGCACCGGCCTCCGGTGCGGGGGCGTCGCGCGTGCGGTCGGGAGCCGGTGACACCGCCGTCACGCGAGACGGTCGGGCAGTGCCGCCAGGCTGAATTCGGCCCAGACGAAGCTGTCCATCCGGTGCTGGTCGGAACTGAGGTTCACCACGCGGTCGACCTTGCCATCGGCGCCGAAGTGCCAGATCAGCGCCCAGATACCCTCGACCTTGCCGATCCCTTCCGTTGACCAGCCGTGGTGCACATCGACGACGTACTCCGCACTGGCCTCCAGGAAGAGCGGTTCCGCCCGGAACCCGGTCTTGCCGAGTTGTTCGAAGAACGATCGCACCTCCGCGATGCCGTGCTTGGTGCCCGCGAGCGGGTGATGGCCGGGGATCGTCCACTCGATGTCCTCGGACAGCACCTGTGCGATGCCGTCCACGTCATCGGCCGCGTATGCGGTGAAGAAGCGCTGGAGGGCCTCGATCTTCATGTTCTTGGTGCTCACGGGTTACTCCCGGTCTTGTCGATGAAGCGCTTGATGTGGATGAAGCGGTGCGGCTTGCCGACGCGCCGGCGGCTGAGCTTGCGAATCGCCGCGGAGAGGTTTGGCGTCTCGTCGCTTGCGTGGGTGTACGGCTTCGGCTGTTCAGGCCGCCGGACGACGGAGGAGCAGCACGGCGAGCACAGCGCCGACGAGGCAGACGACGCCGGCCGTGAACATCGCCGCGTGCAGACCACCGAGCAGCGCGAGCGTCGGACTCGTACCAGTGGAGAGGGCTTTCACGCGCGCGGTGACGATGGCCGCCAGGCCCGCGGTGCCGATGGCGCCGAGGAATTGCGGCAGTTGTGACAGGCCGCCTACGACGCCTTGCTCGTCGGCCCGCAACCCGGACGTCATGGTGGCGATGAACGAGACCACGGTCAGTACATGTCCGAAGCCCATGACACCCGACGTCACCAGCAGGATCGCCAGTCCGTTGGTCCCGGGCAGCAGGAACATCGTGCCGGTGCCGAGCGCCTGCACGACCAGGCCGGTGGCCATGGCCCCCGCCTTGCCGAGCGCACCGATCACCCGATCGGCGAGCATGCCCCCGATGAGCGCGGTGACGCCCTCCGCGAGAAAGCCCGCGCCGGTGGCCAGGGCCGAGTAGTGCAGCACGTCCTGCATGTAGAGGCTCAGCAGAACCGTCGTACCGCCGCACATGCCGAGCGTGATGAAACCGATCAGCCCACTCCACTTGACCGTCGGCCTGTTCAGCAGGCCCAACGGGATCAGCGGGACCGCCTGCCTTCGCTCGACCAGGAGGAAGATGCCGAAAGCCGCCACGGCTACCGCGAGGGAGGCGAGCGTGGATCCGCTGCCCCATCCGGCCTCAGGACCTGTCGAGATCCCGTACACGAGGGCGAAAAGGCCGCCGCCGGCGAGGACCGCACCCGGTATGTCGAGCCGGACCGCCACCCGTGTGTCGATCGTCCTGGGGAGCAGGGCCATCGCGCCGGCCAGTACCAGCGCACCGATGACGACCAGGATCAGCATGCTCCCACGCCAGGTCAGACCAGCGGTGACCACACCGCCGCCGAGAGTGCCGAGGACGAATCCCAAGGACAGCACCGCGCCGTTGACGCCGAGCGCCTTGGTCCGCTGGGGCCCCTCGGGAAACACCGTCGTCATCAAGGCGATGGCGCTCGGCGCGATCATGGCGGCCGAGACACCCTGGCCCACGCGGGCCGCGATCAGGACGGCAGGGCCCGCGGCCAGCCCTGCGACCAGAGAGAACCCTGTGAACAGGGCAATCCCCGTCGTGAACAGCCGACGGCGGCCGACGAGATCGGAGACCCGGCTGAACAGCGGCAGCAGGCTCGCCGTCGGCAGCAGGCACGCCGTCGCCACCCACTGCAGCGACCCGGTATTCGTGAAACCGAGATCGCGCCCGATCTCCGGCAGGGCAACGGTCACGACCGAGAAATCGAGACCTGTGACAAAAGTGGCGCCGCACAGCGTGAGCAGGATCAGCCAATCCCTGACGCCGAGTTCGTCGGCATCCGCGTCAGGGTGTGCGCGGGATGCGTCGGTTGCCGCCACGGGCTGCCTCCAGGGGAACAGAGTCGATGGACAGACACAGGGATCGCGGTGCCGAATGCGTCCGCGCCCTCAGCCTGTGCCACCGCGTCGCGCGCTCCCCACCCCTCTGCCAGGGGTATCCCTGCCGTGGCTACACCTGACAGGTCCAGGCAAGATGCGGCAGCAGGCGGCATCCTGGAGGTCATGGAGCAGCGCATACAGCTTGGCGAATTCCTGCGCACCCGGCGGGCCGGACTTCGGCCCGGAGACGTCGGCTTGCCCGACTACGGCGGCCGACGCCGCGTTCCCGGCCTGCGTCGCGAGGAACTGGCGCAGCTCGCGGGCGTCAGCGCCGGCTACTACACGCGCCTTGAACAAGGCCAGAGTCCCAACGCCTCCGACGCGGTGCTCGACGCGATCGCCCGTGTCCTCCGGCTCGACGAGGCCGAACGCTCCCACCTGCACAGCCTGGCTCGCCACAAGCCGAAGACCCGCCGCCGTCCCCGTACCGAACGACTCCGTCAGAGCACCAAGACGATGGTCGACGCCCTGGGCGACGTACCCGCCTTGGTCATCGGTCGCCGCACCGACGTGCTGGCCTGGAACCGTACCGCGCACGCCCTGCTCGCCGGGCACCTCCCCTATCAAGCTCCCGAGCATCCCCGGCAGCGGCCCAATATCACCCGCCTCGTCTTCCTGGACCCGCACACACACGAGCTGTACGCCGACTGGCAAAGCAAGGCCCGCGACACCGTCGCGGATCTGCGCATGACCGCGGCCCGCCACCCGGACGACCCGGAGCTGACCGAACTCGTCGGCGAACTCACCATGAAGAGCCCGGCGTTCGCCTCACTGTGGGCAGCCCACCCCGTTCACAAGTGCATCGCCCCCACCCGCCTCTTCCGCCACCCGCTGGTGGGTTCGATGACGCTGAACAACGAGCTCATGGAGCTGTCCCATGACCCGGATCAACGCATGGCGATATTCACCGCCGACAACGACTCCCCCTCCGCCGCGGCGCTACGGCTCTTGGCGGACGCCAGCAACGATCTCCGGCCACCAGCGCGGTCCACACCCGTGGACGCCCCCAGTCCCGCCTTCTGACCGCTAAACCTGACGGGCCCCCTTTGCCCCTGCCGATCCGGAGGGTTCTCGGGGTCGGCGTCGAGACGGACCGGGCCGTAGGCCCGCGGTCGACGCGCCGGCGCGATTGCGGCGGCGCGATTGCGTACCGCTGCGACGATCGGACGGCCAACCGGTCCGAGCGCGACGGCCGCTCACCGTCCGCACCTGCGGGCGGAACCCGAGCAGGCCCCCTACGGAAACGTCTCCGTTCACACGCCGCCGAAGCCCCGGCCCGCTCCGCTCGGGCGCACGCGTCCCGCCGTGACGGGAGTCGCCATCCGAACCGGCGAAGCGAGGGCTTCGGAACATCCAGGGGATGTACGACAGCGCCCGACGCACAGGCAGGGCGACTCAGCGCGCCGACGCACCCCCGAGCAACTCCCGCAGCCGGTCGGGAGCGCACAACATGCCCTCCCCATCCGGCGCGGGCAACAACCAGAAGGCGCCCGGCGGCCGGCGGCGCGTGGGGACCGGGACGGCCAGGTAAGGGGTGTGGCGAGTCGCCCCGAGGCAGTGCGTGTGCGCCAAGTCCCATCCGACGGCGGCGTCCGGCGGCACGAGCGCGGTGTACCGGTCCCGCAGCCGGGAGACGATCACCGCCGCGGTGATCCCGCCCTCCCGGAACCACGCCTCCACCGCGCCGCGCTCCCGGCTCGCGACCCGGCTCGCGACGAGCGCGGCGGAGATGTGGACGGCGTCGAAGTGGATCCCGGCCCGCAAGGTGGCCGGCAGCCCCTTGGCCCACGCCTCCCGGGCCACCCCGGGATGCACCTCCCGCGAGACGAGCCAGGCGGCGGGGCCGGTGGCGAGCCAGGGGTGGAGGCGGGTGAGAGAGGTCATGGGCGTGGCTTTCCGTTGAGGGGGCGAAAGGTAAATGCCAAGGGGTTGGCTGTCAGGGGCGGCAATCCTGAGCTCACCGCGGCGGTGTTTCATGGCACGGACATGTGCAGAGCAGGGATTCGCTCCGGTCCTGATCGGAGTCACCGGAGATCCAGCGGATTGTCGTAGCGCCCGCGCAACTCCTGTGAAGGCCGATATGGCAGTCAGCCGTCAACTGGGGCTCGGCACAGCGGATAACGGGCAGTGCCCGATCACCTGTCGACCGCGCAAGAATGTTCTTGGCCACTGGCTTCTCCTCACCGCTGTGGTGTGTCGGCATGGAGATGGTGGCCCGCCATGACCGGTACAAGTACCCCTGTGAGGGGTACTGCCGTGTCACTATCCGGTAGCGCGGCACCACTCGGCGAAGAGGCTGATCTCGCGGGCATCGGCACGCTTCAGCCGACGCAAGACGGCGGTGTCTTCCCTGACCCAGGGGTGTTCGCGCGTGTGCTGCGGAGCGATGCGACGCGCCGTTTTGAGAGACACGAAGGCGGCCTCATGGCGTCCCGTCCACAGCTGAGCGCGGGCCGACTCGATGTAGAACGCGGAGCGGCGCTCTGCCGGCATGGCCAGTGGTGGGGTCCATTGGTCTGCGACGGAAACTGCGTCTTGCAGGTGTTCACCGTCAAGGCTCACGGCCACGGACACTCGGTGAACGAGTACCGAGTCGGGACCGAACGCCGTGCCTCCGTAAACGCCTTCGTCCATACGGCAGCTCAGATGTCCGGCCTCCGCAAGATGGGAGCCGGCTGCCTCGGTGTCCCCGGCTCTGCCCGCGATGACCGCGGCACGCATGTGCAGGGCTCCGACAGCCGCAGCGGATGCGACGTCATGAGGCCGGGGCATGACATCAATGGCCTCTTCCAAGCGACGCAGACCGGCTCGGTAAGTGTGCGCCGCGAAATGGATCTCCGCGGCCACATAGGCGACGGTCGCACACAGCAGGGGATCGTCGGACTGCTCGGCCGCCCACTCCATCAGGCCGATCAGCCGGGCCGAGAGATCCCTGGCGCCGAACTTGTAAGCCACCGCATCCGCCGTGCGATAGGCGGAGGCCAAAAGGCCCGCGACGGCCCTTCGTTCGGCGTGACTCGCACTGTGCAGTGCTCGCGCCAGTTCAGCGAGCAACGCGGGTAGCTCCCGGGAGATCAAGACGTATTGAGCACCAAGCCTCCACCCTTCCGCCCTGTTCACGGCCTCACGCAGCTCGGACAGTGAGCGAACCGGCCCCTCCTCGGGCATGTCGTAAGTGGCCAGAGCCGCGGAAAGGGCCGGCATGGCCAGATGGATGCGTGCGTCCGCCCGGGACGGTTGCGGCAGCAGTTTGGACAGGTCGACGCCCATCGCCTCGGCGAGCGCTTCCAGGGTGGTCTCACTGGCCCCGCGTTCGTTCCGCTCGATCTTCCGAAGGGTACCGAGAGCCAAGCCGGCCCGCGCCGCCAGTTGCTGCTGCGTCATAGCGGCGAGGCGACGCTGAAACGCGACGTACTTCCCTACACCGGAGTGTGATGTGGGCATCCCCCACCCCTCTTCGCAACGCGTTCCGCCACGGCACCCACGCGGCTCCACATCACGCGAAGGCCCTATCGGACCAGGAGACCAGTAAGGTCCATCAAGGACTGGATGCGCCAGTCCGCCACAGCGGCCTCCGCGCTGTCCGCCCAGAGGTGCCCCAACGGCCCTCGCCGCAGATGTGCCGTGCGGAACCCGGCCGCCGCCGCGGGAACACAGTCGTTGGCAGGGTGATCGCCCACATAAACCGTACGCTCCGGCGACGTCCCGGCCAGCTCGGCGACGCGGGCGAAGAAGGCGGGAGCCGGCTTGGCCACCCCCCACTCCCCCGAGGTCGCGACGGCATCGACGGGAAGCTCCATGGTCCGCAGCAGGTCACCGGCCCGGGCGGTCTGGTTGCCGGCCAGAAAAACGCGCAGGCCGGCGGAGCGGAGCGCCCGCAACGCCGGTCGGGCGTCCGGGTACAGATCCGACTCGTCCAGCCGTTCGCCGAACCCCGCCGCTTCCTTGGCGCGGGTCTCGGCGACGAGGTCGACACCCGGCCGGAACATCCGGATCGCGTCGGCGTTGTCCCGCCCCTGTGCCACGACAGCGCCGACCAGCGCGGACAAAGTGTGCCGGGGCACCGCAAGCCAGTCGGCCCAAGAGGCCCAGCCCCGGTCGTCCTTGATGATCGTTTCGCCGATGTCGAATACCACTGCCTCGATCACGCGAGGCAGCCTACGCGGCTGAGCCGACGGCGCGGAGGCGGAAGGGTCCGCGAAGAGCCCGGCAAACCATTCCTTCCGGACTCAGGCAGCCGCCCGGCTGAGTTTCGCGACGAGTTCACCCGCGCGCCGCCGCCGTTCCGGGCTCCGGGACTCGGTTTCCTCCAGCACGATCCGCCGCGCGTAGCCGTTGTAGGCGACCGTCTCCGGTGCCGTCGCGTGGGCGTTGGCGAGGGTTGCCAGGGCGGCGTCCGGCCGGCCGTCGAGGTGGTGGGCGCGGGCTTCCTCGATGCGGTGCCGCGCCCTGCGGGGGGCGGGACGGGATCAGGTCCCCGTTCGCCTGAGCGGACTGCCTGACGGACTCGGGGCCCGCACGCAACTCGACGGCGACGGTGACGGCGTGGGCGGCCATCACGGCGGTGGAGAACGAGGTGACGGGGTGGTAGTAGCCGGGTGGCAGCTCTTCCGCGACCCGACGTGCCCTGTCCCACCAGCCCCACGCGGTCCCCGACTCACCACGCCGTGCCGCCGTGTACCCCGCCTCGAAACGCAGGGCCCCGGTGATGGCACGCACGTCGGTGCTCGCGTCGGGGAGCAGCGGCTCCAGGAACCGCAGCGTCTCCGCGTTGACGGTCTCCGCCGCGTCGAAGTGTCCGGCGTCGCGGTGGGCCTGGACGGTCAGCCAGGCGGCCACCCCGATGGCGTGCGGGTCCTCGGACTCCTGGGCGGCGACCATGCCCCGTTCGGCCACCCGCCAGAGGAGGGCCGGGTCGGGCTGGTAGGCCACGAAGAACTGGGCCAGGGAGTACACCTGCGACAGGATCGCCTGCATCGCCCGCCGCTCGGCCGACGTCTCGGCGGCCCGCGCGCCGCACTGCCCGTCGCGGATCAGGCCGGGCAGCAATGCCCCCACGGCCTCACGGTGGTTGGCCGCCGAATGACGGGCCGCCCAGGCCCGGTCGAGCCGCAGCCGCAGGTGCGCGACGGACACCGGCTCGCGCTCGCACCGGACCGGAAACGCGTCGATCGCCTCCCGTACCGCGGGGAGGAGCCGGTGTCCCGACCCTGTGAACAGCTCGGCCGACATGGCCGGGTCACCGGTCAGTTCGCCCAGGTCGCGCACGCGCAGGATCTCGGCGATGCGCAGGATCGTCGACAGGGACGGCGTGTTAAGGACGCCGTTCTTCACCTGCTTCACCCACGACGGCGACCGCCCGAGCAGCCCGGCGAGCACCGGACGGCTCATTCCGCGGCGAGTGCGCAGGATCCGCATCCGCTGGCCGAAGACCAGCGGATGGGCGTACGGGCCCGGGGCGGCCTCGTCCGGCATGGGATGCCCTCCTCTGCGCGGCTCGACACGGCAAGCGTAGAGCGTGCAATCACGCGTATGTCGGTACTTGCCGTGGTGGACAGGCTCGGGGCGGACGGGCTCCCTCAATTGGCGGTGGGGCGAGGGTGTCACGAGGCCGCACCCTGACCGAAACCCTTGTCAAGCACGGGAGTTGTGGCACAGCCACCCCTTGACGCCAACCTTCCGAACATGAACGGATCGTTCCCGAGGTTGCCCATTCCCGTACTCCCGTGAGGAGACCACGATGAGCACACCCTTATTACCCGGGCCCCAGCCCCGATCCCGGGCCCTGTCCCGTTCCGTCGGGACCCGGAGACCGCGGCTGACCGCCGTCCTCTCCACCACGCTGCTGGCGACCGGCCTGCTGGTCGGGGCCGGTACGGACGGGCAGCCGGCGCGGGCTGACGAAGGGGCCGCGAGCCAGTCGGCCGGCAGTGACCGGCCGTTCGCCACGTACAACATGCAGGGCTCCGACAACGGGCTGCGGTGGACCGGCGAGGTGGGGCCGCTGTCGATGCGGCACCAGGTCGTCGCCCTTCAGGAAGTCGGCGCAGGGCCGCCCGCCGAGCCGAGTCAGGCGCGTGGGACCGGGGTGTCGATCCCGATCACCCATCCGTTCCCGGCGGGGCTGCCGGGGGTCGTGAACCACACGCAGTGGGAGTACCGCCACCACCGACGCCACGTGTACTTCCTCCAGACCGACCCGCAGCGCCACAGCGGGACCGGGCAGGACCGCTGGACCGGCGGCCGGGTCAATCTCGCCATGGTCACCCAGGCCCGCGCGGACGAGGTCCGCGTCATCGAGAACCCGCTGTACAACCGGAACGAGCCCAGGAACGAGTACCGCTACCGCCGCGCCCTCGGCGTGCGGTTCGGCAACACCGTCTACTACAACGTCCACGCGCGCGGCGCGGACGTCGGCCCGCTGCTCCGGCGGATCCGCGCCGCCACCCGGTCCGGCGAGAACTGGGTGATGGTCGGCGACTTCAACCTCGACATCCGCAACCGCACCGACCGGCAGGCCCGGGAGCGGAGCCTCCACCTGCGTGCCGACGAGCGGCTGGTCCGGTCCCGCCGCTCCACCCACCAGCGGGGCGGCGAGCTCGACTACGCGATCACGCGCGGCATGCCCCGGTTCAACGCGGGCGTCCCCGCGGGCCGGGGCTCGGACCACTACCCCGTCCAGTTCGAACCGGCCCCGACGCCCGTGCCGGCCGCGCCCGACGGGCAGGTGCACGCCTTCCCCATCGGCCTGGAGAACGCCGCGACCGGTGCCGCGCTGGACGTCACGGACCGTCCCGGCAGCCGGGTGACCACCCGCCGGCAGGCGTACAACGCCAACCAGCGGTTCCGGATGCGGACCACGCAGGGGCACTGGTACCGCATGGTCCGCGGCGGCAGCCCCCGCGTCGCGCCCGGGGCCCTCGCCGGGAAGCCCGGCACCCCCGCCCGGAACGCCGCGCACGACGAACTGTGCCCCGGCGTCAACCCGTTGATCCCGCTGTCCGTGCTCGCCTGGTCCTGCGACGCGCCCGAGGCGCAGTGGACGCCGGACGACCCGGGCGCGTCCGGAGGCCCGCTGCGCTGGCGCAACTCCCGCCGACCGGAGCTCTGCCTGACCGCGGGACGGATCGGGGACCCGGTCGGGGCGCTGCCCTGCGACGACAGCCCCGCGCAGCAGTGGTGGGACAACTCCCGCGCCGTCCCCGAGCCGGAGTGGCGCGTCGGTGACGGGCGGACCCGACTGCGCGCGTTCAACGGCCTGTACCTGGATCTGCGGAACGGGAGCGGCCGCGGCGGCACCCCGCTGACCGCCCGCCGGAAGAACGCCGTCACCACCCAGCGGTGGGACACCGAGTACGCCGAGTTCGGCGACAACCTCGTCCGGCTCCGGGCACTCGGCGGCGGCAAGCGGTGCGTCGACCTGGTCGACGTCGGCCGGCCGCGCCCCGGCGACCGTACCGTCCTGGGCGACTGCTCCGACCGCCGCGCCAAGAAGGACGGCACGGGCCACCGCTGGCAGGCCGAGATGTACGGCGACGGCACCCTCCGCTTCCGAAACGAGGCCGCGCACTTGTGCCTGGCGGCGCCGCTGCGGGAATCGGGTTACGTGACGGTCGAGTCCTGCGACGACAGCCCGCGACAGCGCTGGACGATCGCGCCCTGAGTCGTACAGCCGCGCCTTGAGGCACGCGGTCGCGCCTTGAGTCCTACGACCGCGCCTTGAGTCACCCGACGTAACGACCGGCGCTCAGTCCCCCGCCGTCCGCCCCAGCTCGTGCCTCCGCGCCCACACCCCCGCCGAGACCCGTGCCAGCAGCCGTGCCGCCGGGTCGTCGACGTCGTCGCCCGAGCCGAGGGGGCCGGTGTAGCAGACGGCGAGGGTGTAGGGCGGGGCGTCGGGCGGGTGGATGACGGCGGCGCTGTGGCGGAGGCCGGTGATCCAGCCGTTCTTGCCGGCCAGGCGGGTGCCCGGGGGCAGGCCCGCGGCGAGGTCGACGGCGTGGGCGTTGTGTTCCAGCAGGGCCAGGACCTGGGGTTCCAGGGAGTTCAGGAGGGCGGCGAGGTCGCGGGCGGTGACGTGGTTGTGGAGGCCGGCCGCGCGGGCGCGGTGGTCCTCGATGCCGCGGGTGACGGTGCTGCGGGTGGCGCCGGCCCGGCGCCAGACGTCGGCCACGGCCGCGTACCCGGTCTCGGCCAGGCAGAGGTTGGTGGCCAGGTTGGAGGAGTGGGTGACCATCCGCTCGGCGAGCCGGCGCAGCGGGACCGTCTCACCGAGCCATCGCCAGGGCAGCCGGTCGCTGTCCTCGGCGGGGTCGATGGCGTACGTGCCGCCGGCCGCGGAGGCGAAGCGGTTGACGACCGGGACGGGCCGGTCGAGGCCGGTGCCGGAGCGGTGGAGGGCGGCCAGGACGGCCACCTTCATGGTGCTCGCGGCGTAGTGCACCGCGTCCGCGTTCCGCTCGATCACCGGGGGGCGGCCGTAAGGGGCCACGATGACAGACAGCACGGTCTCAGAGTAGACAGCGGACAGGCCGCCCCGGTGCGAACCGGGACGGCCTGTCCGTGGAGATGGGCGGCGGGGGGATGTCAGCCCATCTCCTCCAACGCCTTGCCCTTGGTCTCCTTGACGTACTTGAGCACGAAGGGGATGGAGAGCACGGCGAAGACCGTGTAGATGATGTAGGTGCCGGAGAGGTTCCAGTCCGACAGGCTCGGGAAGCTCGCCGTGATGGCCCAGTTGGCGATCCACTGGGCGGCCGCGGCCACGCCCAGCGCCGCGGCGCGGATGCGGTTGGGGAACATCTCGCCGAGGAACACCCAGACCACCACGCCCCAGGAGAGGGCGAAGAAGAGGACGAAGGCGTGGGCCGCGATCAGGGCGACGGTGCCCTGGGCGGTCGGCAGCGAGCCGTCGCCGGCCTGGGAGGAGAAGGCCCAGGCTTCCAGGGCCAGGGAGACGGCCATACCGGCGGAGCCGACGATCGCGAGCGGCTTGCGGCCGATCCGGTCGACGAGGAGCATCGCGATCACGGTGCCGACGATGTTGATGATCGACGTGGTGAACGAGTAGAGGAACGAGTCGCTCGGGTCGATGCCCACGGACTGCCACAGGGTCGCCGAGTAGTAGAAGGCGACGTTGATGCCGACGAGCTGCTGGAAGACCGAGAGGCCGATGCCGACCCAGACGATCGGCAGGAAGCCGGCCTTGCCGCCGAGGAGGTCCTTGAAGCTGGACTTGTGCTCGCTGCGCATCGCGTGCTCGATCTCGGCGACGCGGCCGTCGAGGTCGACGCCCTTGCCCTCGACGTCCGCGAGGACGGCCTTGGCCTTGTCGATCTTGCCGACGGAGATCAGGAAGCGGGGGGACTCGGGGATGGCGAAGGAGAGCAGGCCGTAGAGGACGGCCGGGACGACCATGACGCCGAGCATCAGCTGCCAGGCCTCGATGCCCAGCACCTTGCCGCGCTGGTCGCCGTCGGCCATGTTGAGGATGCCCCAGTTGACCAGCTGCGAGATGGCGATGCCGACGACGATGGCGGCCTGCTGGAAGGAGCCGAGGCGGCCGCGGTACGCGGGCGGGGAGACCTCGGCGATGTAGGCCGGGCCGATGACCGAGGCCATGCCGATCGCGATGCCGCCGAGGACGCGCCAGAAGGCCAGGTCCCAGAGGGCGAAGGGCAGCGCGGAGCCGACGGCGCTGATGGTGAAGAGGGTCGCCGAGATCTGCATCACGCGGATGCGGCCGATCCGGTCGGCGATGCGGCCCGCGGTGGCGGCGCCGATGGCGCAGCCGATCAGCGCGATGGCGATGACCTGGGCGAGGGCGGCCGAGCCGATGTCGTACTTCCCGCGGATGCCCTCGACCGCGCC
This sequence comes from Streptomyces sp. CA-181903, assembly GCF_050937075.1. Classification (NCBI taxonomy): domain Bacteria; kingdom Bacillati; phylum Actinomycetota; class Actinomycetes; order Kitasatosporales; family Streptomycetaceae; genus Streptomyces; species Streptomyces sp. CA-181903. Next base: position 5,423,251 of record NZ_JBNJLY010000001.1, on the reverse strand, counting down.
GTTGATCACGGAGCTGTCGTAGCCGAAGAGGAAGCCACCCATGGCCGCGGCCGCGGTGATGAAGATGACGTGGCCGAGGTGGTCCGGCTGGGCCTTGCGGCCCTCGGCCCCCTGCGCCATCGCAGTGCTGGTCAACGTGTACTCCTGGGTTCCTCGGCGACATTGCCGGGAAAGGTGTGGGGGTGGCCTTTCCAGTGGGTCACATGATCCAAGTGCCCACCAGTTGAAGGCATAAGCGACGCAGCAGACCCTATGTCTTCATTTGGCGAAGTCAATACTTTGTGACGAAGAACTATCCCCCACCTTTGGGGTAGTTTGCCTTCAATACTTGAAGGCGATCATGAAAAATGCCCGGAATGTGGGGCCGTTCGGGGCGTGAACGATCACCAGTCAGCCGACCGACAGGGGCGAGATCCGGTCAGCGCAACCGCTGGCTGATCACCTTTGAGACACCGTCGCCCTGCATGGACACGCCATAGAGCGCGTCGGCGACCTCCATCGTCCGCTTCTGGTGCGTGATCACGATCAGCTGCGAGCTCTCCTGGAGCTCCCGCATGATCCCGATCAGCCGCTGGAGGTTGGTGTCGTCCAGCGCCGCCTCGACCTCGTCCATCACGTAGAACGGACTGGGGCGCGCCTTGAAGATCGCCACCAGCAGGGCGACGGCGGTCAGCGACCGCTCGCCGCCCGACAGCAGCGACAGCCGCTTGACCTTCTTGCCCGGCGGCCGCGCCTCCACGTCCACGCCGGTGGCCAGCATGTCGTCGGGGTCGGTGAGGACGAGCCGGCCCTCGCCGCCGGGGAACAGCCGCGAGAAGACGCCCTCGAACTCCCGGGCGGTGTCCCGGTACGCCTCGGTGAAGACCTCCTCCACCCGCCGGTCCACATCCTTGACCACCTGGAGCAGATCGGCCCGGGTCTTCTTCAGGTCCTCCAGCTGCTCCGAGAGGAACTTGTGCCGCTCCTCCAGCGCCGCGAACTCCTCCAGCGCCAGCGGATTCACCTTCCCCAGCTGCTGGTACGCCCGCTCGGCGGCGCGCAGCCGCTTCTCCTGCTCGGCCCGGACGTACGGGACGGGCGCGAGCTCCCGCGGCTCCTCGCCCTCCGCCGGGGGCGACGGCGGCACCGGCTGGTCCGGACCGTACTCGGCGGCCAGCGCCGCCGGTTCGATGCCGAACTCCTCCAGCGCCTTCGCCTCCAACTGCTCGATGCGCAGCCGCTTCTCGGCGCCCAGCACCTCGCCGCGGTGCACCGAGTCCGTGAGCTTGTCCAGCTCGGACTTGAGCTCGCGGGCCCGGTTGCGGCCGGCGACCAGCTCGCGTTCGCGCTCCGCCTTCGCCGCCTCCGCGGTCCGCCGCTCCTCGTCCGCGCGGACCAGCGACACCTCGACGTGGGCCAGCAGTTGCCGGGCACCCGCAGCGACGGCCGTGGCGACCTCGGCCTCGTGCCGCAGCCGCGCCCGCCGCCGCTCGGCGCGCTCCCGCGCCTCCCGCTCCGCACGCGCCGCCCGGTCCAGCGAATCCGCCCGTCCCGCCAGGGCCTTGACCCGCTCCTCGTGGGTGCGCAGCTGGAGTCGCGCCTCCATCTCGGTCTGCCGGGCGTTGGCGCCGTCGGCGGCCAGCCGGTCGCGGGCGGCGGTGTCGGGCTCGTCAAAAGTTTCGCCGAGTTCGTCCTCGTCCAGCTCCTCGGCCGCGGCCAGCCGCGCGGCCAGCTCCTCGGCCTCCTCACGGGCCCGGACCAGCGCGTCCTCCGCGTGGGCCGCCGCGGCGGCGGCCCGTTCGGCCTCGCCCGCCGCCGCGCGGGCCTGCCCGGCGAGCCCGCCGAGCAGCTGCGCGGACCGGGACTTCTCGCGGTCGGCGGCGCTCAGCCGGGCGGCCAGCTCCTCGACGGCGGCGGCGCGGCGGGCGCGCTCCTCCCCCGCCTCCTGTTGCGCGCGGGCCAGCGCGGCGCAGCGCTCGTCCAGTTCGGCCCGCTCGGCGGCGGCCTCGTCGACGGCCGCCCGCACCTCCAGCAGGCTGGGCGCGCCCTCGGACCCGCCCTGGGCGAGGTGAGCGCCGAGCACGTCGCCCTCGGCGGTGACGGCGGTCAGCTCCGGCCGCCCGGCGACCAGGCGTTCGGCGTCCTCCAGGGAGTCGACGACCACGACGCCGTCCAGCAGCCGCCGCACGGCGGGCAGCAGTTCGTCGGGGCCGGTGACCAGGCCGGCGGCGTACCGGCCGACGGGCGGCGCGGGGCGCTCCGGACCCGCGGGACCGGGGGCGCCGCCGAGCAGCAGGACCGCGCGGCCCGCGTCCTCCTTCTTCAGCAGCCGCAGGGCCTCGGCGGCGGCCGGGAGGCCGGTGACCGCGACGCCGTCGGCGGCGGCGCCCAGGGCGGCGGCCACCGGGAGCTCGTACCCGGGGGCGACGGTGAGCAGTTCCGCGGCCGGGCCCAGCAGCCCGTCCCACCGCTCCCCCGCCGCCAGCAGGGCGCCCGTGCCGTCCTTGCGGCGCAGGCCCAGGGCCAGGGCGTCGTGCCGGGCGGTGACGGCGGCCCGGCGGCGCTCGGCGTCCGTGGCGGCCTCGCGGGCGGCGGCCAGCGCGGCGTCGGCCTCGGCCAGCGCCTCCTTGGCGGCCCGCAGCCGGCCGGCGAGTTCGGCGTCGCCGGCGTCGGTGCCGTCCGCCTCGGCCTGCCGGAGCTCGTACTCCTCCCGGGCCGCCGCCGCGCGCTCCCGGGCCTCGTCGCGGGCGGTCGCCAGCCGGCCGGCCTCGGCCTCGGCGGAGGCCACCCGGCCGCGGGCGGCGGTGACCCGGCCCTGCAGCCGGGCGAGCTGCTCGCGCCGGTCGGCGAGGGCGCGGGCGGCGTCGCGCAGCCGGCGCTCCTCGTCGGCGAGGCGGCGTTCGAGGTCGGCGCGGTGGGCGGAGGTGTCCTCCAGGGCTCGGCTCGCGGCCTCCACGGCGGCCTCCAGCTCGGCCTCCTGCTCGCGGACGCGGGCCGCCTCGCGCTCCAGGTCCTCGGGGTCGCGGCCGCGCCGCTCCTCGGCGGGGGCGGCGGTGGCGCTGGTGACCCGGGCGTCCGCGAGGCCGATGGTGCCGCGCACCCGCTCGGCGAGGCGGGAGAGCTCGTACCAGGTCTGCTGTGCCGTGGCCAGCCGCGGCGCCAGCTCCCCGACCTGCCGTTCCAGTTCGGCCTCCCGGCGGGCCGCCTCGCGCAGCTCGGTCTCGGTGGCGTCCTTGCGGTTCTTGAGGGCGGCCTCGTCGGCGATCTCGGCGTGCAGCGCCTCGCGGAGGACCGTCAGGTCGTCGGCCAGCAGCCGCAGCCGGGCGTCGCGCAGGTCGGCCTGGATGACGGCGGCCCGGCGGGCGACGGCGGCCTGCCGGCCCAGCGGCTTGAGCTGGCGGCGCAGTTCGTCGCTGAGGTCCTGGACGCGGGCGAGGTTGGCCTTCATCGCGTCGAGCTTGCGGAGCGCCTTCTCCTTGCGCTTGCGGTGCTTGAGGACGCCCGCGGCCTCCTCGATGAAGGCGCGGCGGCCGGCGGGGTCGGCGTGCAGGACGGAGTCGAGCTGGCCCTGGCCGACGATGACGTGCATCTCCCGGCCGATGCCGGAGTCGGAGAGGAGCTCCTGGATGTCGAGGAGGCGGCAGGTGTCCCCGTTGATCTGGTACTCGCTGCCGCCGTTGCGGAACATGATCCGCGTGATGGTGACCTCGGCGTACTCGATGGGGAGGGCGCCGTCGGAGTTGTCGATGGTGAGCGAGACCTCGGCGCGGCCGAGCGGCGGCCGGCCGGTCGTCCCGGCGAAGATGACGTCCTCCATCTTGCCGCCGCGCAGCGACTTGGCGCCCTGCTCGCCCATGACCCAGGAGAGGGCGTCCACGACGTTCGACTTGCCGGAGCCGTTGGGGCCCACGACGCAGGTGATGCCGGGCTCGAAGCGCAGGGTGGTGGCGGAGGCGAAGGACTTGAACCCGCGCAGGGTCAGGCTCTTGAGGTGCACGCGGACCGACTTTACCGTTCTGTCCTGCGCCGTTCCGGGCCCGCTCGGGCCGCTGGCGCGCCGCGACGGGATCCGCGGGCCGTGGTTTCACCCCGGAACGGGCAGGGCACAGTTGCGGTACGGGACGGGGGGCGAACGCCGGTGGACGACGGAAGGAACGACGGGGGACGCCCGGGGAACGGGGCGGCCGGGCGGCGGACGCCGTCGGCGGAGGCGGGTACGACGAAGGGACGCCGAAGCGTCCCTTGCAGATTCTCGAGCGGCTGACAGTGCAGCCCGACCGGACCCCCGGAGCGGGGCCGTTGCGGTCAGGCGAGCGCAGGCTCCGCCTTGGAAACGTCGATGCTGTCGAGCAGCGAGTCACCGCGGTGAGCGGCGGCAGACAGCGCGTCGTTCTCGGCCTGCATCCGGATGAGCTCGGATTCCAGGTCCTGGACTCGCTGCTGAAGCCGTCGCATCTCGGAGAGGACTCGGGGGTCGGAGCCGCCGACGTAACCGAGAAGCGCCTTTGCCATGATGGATGGTCCTCCACACTGAGTGACCGACCTAAGCGGTGTGGGTCGTGAGGGATTCGCACCCGCGGTGCTTGGCCTTCGCTCTTGCTCGTGTCTTCCATGCCAAACAGCTAAGGTGCGCGGGGCTTCCAGAGTCTCACCAAATGGTTTGACGGTCAACACGATCACACCGCGTATCGACGGGCGTCCCGGCGGTGCGCGGCGGTCGAATGCGCGGCGCCTTTCGCTGACCGGGCCCGGAGGGCGGGGAGATCATCCGTTGGGGTGCAGCCTTCCATGGCGGCGCCGTCTTGGCAACCATCAGGCAATATTCCCTGAGCGCATATGCCAATGGCATATAAACGGCGCTCTGGGCCTACCCGGATCCGCCTTCTCCCGCCCTTTCGGCGGTACCCGGTCAGCGCATCTCGAAGCCGTCGTAACCACCGCGCGGTGTGGCCCAGATCTCGGTGACGCCGTCCACACGCCCGGGCGTGTCCCCGTTGCGCAGCCAGTCGAGCAGCCCCTCGCACGCCGCGCGCGGGCCCTCGGCCACCACCTGGACGCGGCCGTCGGCGAGATTCGAGGCGAAACCGATCAGCCCGCCGATGCGCAATGCGTTCTCCCGGGTGAACCAGCGGAAGCCCACACCCTGCACATGACCACGAACCCAGGCGGTGAGACGGACACAGTCGTTCATGTCCGCACGCTAACCGGCCAATTAGACAAGCGGCACTTCGACCCCGGATTTCGTGCCGTACAGTCGCGCCTCGAAAAGGACTAGCCCGTACGAGTGACACCCCACGCACCGTGACGCCGAGCACCCAAGGAAGGCAGCGGATGGGTCGCCATCGACGCTCTGCCCCCGTGACCTCCGAAGAAGCGACAGCGAGTCCCCGGGCATCCAGGGATCCCCTGACGAGCGAGACGACCGAGCCGGCCAAGGCCGTCACATCGCCCCCGACGTCCCCCTCACACGCGGCCGTCGTGCCGTACGACCCGGACGAGGCGCCCACCGTGCCCCTCCCGGTGGCGGTGCCGGTGGAGGTCCCCCTCCCTACCGGTGACGCCCGCACCGGACCGGGCGCGGCGGCGCCGGACGAGCACCGTCCGGCCGCCGGCCGGCATCGCGGCCGGCGCCGGGCCGGGCGCGGGGAACGGCGGGCCGCGACGCCCGTGAACGGCCGGTACCGGCCGGATGAGGGGCCGGACAAGGCGTCCGCGCCCCGGCCGGAGAAACAGCCCAAGGAGAAGAAGGCGGCGCGCGAGAGGCGGGAGCCCGGCCGGGGCGCCGCGGCGAAGGCGGGCGCCGTCGGCGGCGGTGCCGTCCGGCCGCCGAAGGCACAGAAGGCGAAGGCCCCCGCCCGGACCGGCCTGCTCGGCGCCTCCGCCGCCGTGGCCATAGGGCCGTGGCCATGGTCTCCGGCCTGCTGCCCGGCAACCCGCTGACCGTGGGCGACAGCAGCGGCGGCAGGCGCGGCGGGGTCCCCGGCGGCCAGGTCCGCGCCGACGCCCCGATCGAGGTGCCGCCCGGCGCCCGGCCCGGGCAGCCGCCGGCGGCCGGGCACACCGGCCCGACCGTCCCGGTGGCGCGGCCGGGGTCGGCGGTCGGGACGGCGTACGACCGCGGGAGTGCCCGTTCGCTGGTCCAGGCCGTCGCCCGGACGTCCGCGCCCGCCGAGCGCCCGGCGGCCGGCGCGGACACCACGACGGCCTCCACCACCGCGTCCGCCGCGTCCGCGACCACCGCGTCCGCCGCGTCGGCCTCCGTCGCCGTCCCCGGCTCCGCCGCGGCCCGGATCGCGGTCGACGCGCACCGGCAGGACGCGGCACCGGTCGCGGCCGCGCGGGCGGAGCAGGCGGCGTCCGCCCGGCTGCGGGCCGACCATGCCGCCGAGGCGGGCGCGCGGGCGTCCGCGGAGGCCGCCGCCGACACCCGGAGCGCCGCGGCGCGGACGGTGGTCGCCCTGGTCAACGCCGAACGGGCGAAGGCCGGTTGCCGGCCGCTGCGGACGGAGGCGCGGCTCACCTCCCTCGCCCAGTCGATGAGCGAGGACATGGCGCGGCGCGGCTTCTTCGACCACACCGACCCGGACGGCCGCTCCCCCTGGGACCGGGCGGCCCGGCACGGCGTGCGGAACCTGGGCGGGGAGAACATCGCCCGGGGCCACGCCGACGCGCACGCGGTGGTCGACGCGTGGATGCGCAGCGCGGGGCACCGGCAAAACATCCTCAACTGCGACTACCGGACCCTCGGCGTGGGCGTCCGGCACGGCGCGGGCGGCCCGTGGTGGACGCAGGACTTCGGGTACTGAGGGGGCCGTCGCCCGACGAGGACCGCGAACGCCGGCGGGCGGACCGCGTCCCGGATCTCCGGGGTGCGGTCCGCCCGCCGGCGTGTGGGGGCAGCGGTCGGCGCCGTGGGGGGGCGCCGCCGTCAGAGGGCGGCGCGGCCGGCCGCGAAGACGCGGGCCTGCTCGGCGACGCGGCTGCCGAGGTGCGCGGCGGTCTCGACGTCCGCCTTGTGGACGCCCTCGGGGCCCTGGTCGTTGTTGCTCTGGGCGCCGGCGCCGAGGTAGAAGCCGAGGCGGTTGATGTCGTTCTCCGACGCCTCGGAGGTGTTCCAGCCCGGGTGCAGGCCGAGGCTCACCCAGTGCATGCCGTGCTGGCCGGCCAGGAGGCTGAAGAACTGCAGGGTGTGCAGCTTGTCGCCGCTCATGGAGCCGGAGTTGGTGAAGCCGGCGGCCAGCTTGTCGCGCCAGGCGTGGGTGAACCAGCGCTTGGAGGTCGCCTCGGCGAAGGCGTGGAAGGCGCCGGAGGCCGTGCCCATGTAGGTCGGCGAGCCGAAGACGATCGCGTCGGAGGCGTCGAGCAGCGCCCACTGCTCCTCGGTGATCTCGTCGACCTTGATCAGGTGGACGGTCGCGCCGGTCTCGGCGGCGCCGGCGCGGACGGCCTCGGCGAGGACGGCGGTGTGGCCGAAGCCGGAGTGGAAGGCGATCGAGACGACGGGCGTGGTCATGGGGGTCTCCTGAAGCAGAAGTGAGGGGTCGGACCGGCCGCTGCGGGCCGCGCCGATAACCAAAGGAAAGCACTAACTTTTGGTTAGCGCAACCCCTGGGGAAGCGCTGTGGGCGAGTACGCTGGTTTCATGACAGCCGACGGCACCGCAGCACCGACCAGGAAGATCACCTGTACCGAGGCGCTCGCCTTCAACGTCTTCTCCCGCGACTGCCCGTCCCGGGAGACCCTCTTCGACATCACCGGCCGCTGGGGCTCGCTCGCCCTCACCGCCCTGCTGGAGAACACCCTCCGCTTCAACGAGCTGCGCCGCCGCGTCGAGGGCGTCAGCGAGAAGATGCTGTCGCAGACCCTCCAGGCACTGGAGCGGGACGGGATGGTGCACCGCACGGCACAGCCGACCAACCCGCCGCGGGTGGACTACAGCCTGACGCCGCTGGGCGAAGAGGTCGCCGAGCGGCTGATGGGCGTGATCGAGCTGGTGCAGGCCCGGCAGGCGGACATCGACGCCGCGCGGGAGCGGTACGACACCTGCCACCGGCCGGCCTGACGGCTCAGGCGCGCGGCGGCCGCTGGCAGCGCGGGCAGAAGTAGCTGGACCGGTTCATCCAGGGGCTGCGCCGCATGGCCGTGCCGCAGCGCCGGCAGGGCTCGTCCTCCCGCCCGTAGGCGTCCAACGACCGGTCGAAATAGCCCGATTCGCCGTTCACGTTGACGTAGAGGCTGTCGAAGCTGGTGCCGCCGACCGCCAGCGCCTCGTTCATGACCTCGCGGATGTGGGTGAGGAGTTCGGCCGTGCGGGGCCGGGTCAGGCCGGCCGTCGGACGGTCGAAGTGCAGCCGCGAGCGCCACAGCGCCTCGTCGGCGTAGATGTTCCCGACCCCGCTGATCAGCGACTGGTCGAGCAGGGCGCGCTTCACCGTGGTGCGGCGGCGGCGCAGCGCGGCGTGGAACGCGGCCTCGTCGAAGGCCGGGTCCAGGGGGTCGCGCGCGATGTGGGAGATGACGTCGGGGAGCGCCTCGTCGTCGCCCGGCACGGTGTCGTGGAGCGAGAGCCCGCCGAAGGTGCGCTGGTCGACGAAGCGCAGCTCGGTGCCGGCGTCGTCGTCGAAGCGCAGCCGCACCCGCAGGTGCTTCTCGTCCGGCGCGTCCTCCGGCTGGACGAGGAGCTGGCCGCTCATGCCCAGGTGCGCGAGGACGGCACGGCCCGAGGGCCCCTCCAGCGGCAGCCACAGGTACTTGCCCCGGCGCCGCGCGAGGCCCAGCCGCTCCCCCGTGAGCCGCGCGGCGAAGTCGGCCGCGCCGGCGAGGTGCCGGCGGACGGCCCGGGGGTGCCGGACCTCGACGGAGGCGACGGTGCGGCCGCACACCCAGGCGGCCAGCCCGCGCCGGACGACCTCGACCTCGGGCAGTTCGGGCACGGCGCTCCTCCGGGCGGGGTTCTGTGGGACGTGAAACGGCCGGCCCGGGGCGCGGAAAGCGCCCCGGGCCGGCCGGTGTTCACTGCGCGGCGGGCTGCTGTGCTCCGCCGGTGGTGGGTTCGGTGTCCCCGTCGACGGCCGACTCCCGCGCGGACGCGGTGCCGGTCGCGGCGGGTGCCGCCGTCCCGTCGGCCTCGACGGCCTGGTCCTGCTGCTCGGCCGTCGCCTTCCCGGCCTTCTCGGCCTTCGCCGGCTTCCCGGTCCGTTCGGCCTCCGCGGCCTTGGCCCGGGCCTCCGCCGCGCCGTGGATGGCGCGCCAGGCGGACTCGGCCGCCTGCTGCTCGGCCTCCTTCTTGCTGCGGCCGGTGCCGGTGCCGTACTCGACACCACCGACGCGGGCAGCAGCCGTGAAGGTCTTCTCGTGGTCCGGACCCGTCTCGGTGACGAGGTACTCGGGCACGCCCAGCCCCTCCGTCGCCGTGAGCTCCTGGAGGCTGGTCTTCCAGTCCAGGCCGGCGCCGAGGTTCGAGGACTTCTCGATCAGCGGGTCGAAGAGCCTGTGCACCAGTTCGGCGGCGGCGTCGAGCCCCTGGTCGAGGTAGACGGCGCCGATCACCGCTTCCAGGGTGTCGGCGAGGATGGAGGCTTTGTCACGGCCGCCGGTCCCCTCTTCGCCCCGGCCGAGCCGGATGAACGAGCCCAGTTCGAGACCGCGTCCCACCTCGGCCAGCGCCCGCGAGTTGACCACCGCGGCCCGCAGCTTGGCCAGCTGGCCTTCGGGCAGGTCGGGGTGGATGCGGTACAGCGTGTCCGTGACCACCAGGCCGAGGACGGAGTCACCGAGGAACTCCAGCCGCTCGTTGGTGGGCAGACCGCCGTTCTCGTAGGCGTAGGAGCGGTGGGTCAGCGCACGCACCAGAAGGGCGGTCTCGAGTCTGTACCCGAGCCGCCCTTCCAGAAGCGTGTGAGACGAGGCTGCGTCCTGTGGCGCCGGTCCGGATCCTGTCCCGCGTCCGCGGGACGGCGAATTGGCGTCTGACATGGAGCCTGTCACCCGCCGATCAGACCTCGAGGACCTGACGCTTGTTGTAGGTGCCGCAGCTCGGGCACGCGATGTGCTGCTGCTTCGGCTCGTGGCAGCGCTCGCACGCCACCAGGGTGGGGACCGCAGCCTTCCACTGCGACCGGCGGTGGCGCGTGTTGCTGCGCGACATCTTCCGCTTCGGAACAGCCACGGCTACTTCTCCTGTGAGTCATCCCCGGCGGACCGGGGTGCGTTGTCCATCTCGCCGTCCTGGTCGGATACGGCGAGTCCCTGCAGTGCCGCCCAGCGAATGTCGTGGACGTCGTGGTGGTGGTCCGGGTCGTCCGCGAGCCGCGCTCCGCATTCGGAACACAGGCCCGGGCAGTCCTCCCGGCACACCGGCTGCAGCGGCAGTGAGAGCACCACCGCGTCCCGCAGCACGGGTTCGAGGTCGAACAGGTCGCCCTCGAGGAAGAGCGTGTCCTCCTCTTCCTCGTCGTCGTCAGCGGGCTCCGCAACGGGGCGGTTCCGGCTGTCGGCGTCGGGGTAGGAGTACATCTCCTGGAAGTCCGCTTCGAGCTCTCGCTCCAGCGGCTCCAGACACCTTACGCACTCCCCGGTGAGCGGTGCACGGGCGGTGCCTGTGACGAGCACCCCTTCCATGACCGACTCCAGTCGGAGGCCGAGCTCCACGGTCGCGCCCTCGGGGACTCCGATGACCTCGATACCGAGGTCGGCGGGGGCCGGGATCGAGCGGGAGAGCCGCTTCTGCGCACCGGGACGCCGGCCCAGCTCGTGCGTGTCGAACACGAGGGGGGAACGGTGATCGAGGCGGGCGTTCAGGGCTTCCTGCTTTCTACGCTGCGGCGAAGGCGGCCCGTGATCACGCGCCGTACGAAACCTCGTACGCCACGACGCGGGCAGCCGGGATCGCGAATGTACGCGCGACCGAACAGTCAGGATACTGGACGGTCCGCCCCTGGCCCAATCGTGCCTTCCGCACCCACTTCGGACCCGGCCCCGGACCGCCCACGAGACCGGTCGGGGCGGGCTCAGCGACCCTCTTCGTAGCGCCGGAGCTGTTCCAGGTCGATCATGCTCGTGTCGAAGAAGCTGGTCTCGTCGAGCGCGCCGGCGCTCTGGGGCGGGACGACGACCACGCCCTCCAGCGGGGCGTCCTGCCGGGGTCGGCCGGCGGGTAGCCCTGAGCGGGACCCTGACCGTACCCCTGGCCGTAACCCTGGTCATAGCCCTGCCCGCACCCGTGCCCCTGCCCGTACCCCTGGCCCGCGTCATGGGCCGGCCAGCCGTAGTCCGCCGTCTGCCCGGGGTGGCCGGGGTGGCCGTCGGCGGTCCCGCCGGCCGCGTACGGGTCCGTCTGGCCCGCGTACGGCTGCCAGCCGTACGCGGCGGCCTCCTGGACCGGTTCCCGGTGGGCGGGGGGTGCCTGGTGGGCCCAGTCGGAGCGCGACCCGGCAGCGGGGTCCGGGTGGGCGGCGAGCTCCGCGAGGAAGTCGGCGTCCGTGGCGGGGCGCTCGGCCGGGCGGCCGTCCTGGGCCGCCAGGTGGGCGCCCAGTTCGTCCGCCGGGCGGGCACCGAGCAGCTTCTCCCGGCCGCGGCCGACCGCCTCCAGCGTCTTCGCCAGCACCGCGGAGACGGCCGTGAGCTTGGCGTCCACGTAGGCGTCGGCGTTGTGCCGCTGGGTGGCGGGGTCGCCGCTGCGCTCGGGGACGTCGGCGCCGGGGTCGTCGGGGTCGTCGAAGGCGCGGCCGTCGCCGAGGCCGAGGAGCTTCTCCCGGCCGCGCTCGACCGAGCCGCGGGTCTTGGTGAGGACGACCTCGAAGTTGGCGAGCTTGCCGTCGACGTAGTCGTCGGCCTGGGCACGGATCTCGGCGGCCTCCCGGCGGGCCTCCGCGAGGATGCGGTCGGCCTCCTCGCGGGACTCGCGGGCGACCTCGGTGCCGGAGATCAGGGAGCCGCGCTGGGCGCGGGCGGACTCGATGATCCGCTCGGCCTCCTCGCGGGCGTCGGCGACCATCCGCTCCCGGCCGCCGATCAGCTCCCTCGCCTGCGCGAGGGAGTCCGGCAGGGCGGCCCGGACCTCCTCCAGGAGGCCGAGCAGCTCGGCCCGGTTGACCACGCAGGACGCGGACATGGGCAGCGAACGGGCCCCGGCGACCGTCGCGACGATCTCGTCGAGCTTCTTCTGGACGTCCACCTTGACGATCGCCACTCTCTCCCGGACGACGGCTACGAACGCCACGACTGTACGGCCGTCGGCCGCCGCCCGGCAGCTACTGACGAGTCGTCAGTTCCGGGTGGCGGGTCAGTCGCGCGCGAGGCGCCCGGTGAGGGCGTCCAGCACGGCCGGCGGGACCAGGTGGGAGACGTCACCGCCCCAGGCGGCGACCTCCTTGACCAGGCTGGAGGAGAGGAAGCTGTAGGTGGGGTTGGTGGGGACGAACAAGGTCTCGACGCCCGACATCCCGTTGTTCATCTGGGCCATCTGGAGCTCGTAGTCGAAGTCGCTGACCGCCCGCAGGCCCTTGACGATGGCCGGGATGCCGCGGTCCTTGCAGAAGTCGACCAGCAGGCCGTGGAAGGACTCCACCTCCACGTTCCCGTACTCGGCGGTGACCTCGCGGAGCAGGTCTATCCGCTCGTCCACCGTGAAGAGGCCCTGCTTGGATTTGTTGATCATCACGGCCACGTGCACGACGTCGTACAGCCTGGAAGCGCGGGCGATGATGTCGAGGTGTCCATTGGTGACGGGATCGAACGACCCCGGACAGACGGCGCGGCGCAACAACGGTGGTTCCTCGCTCTCCGGTGCTTTCATGGCGTGCGTGACGTGCTCGGAGCGTTGTCGGTGCCGCACGCCGAGGCGGCGCGACCGTACCAAAGGGTTCCCTCGCCGTAGCGACGGGCCCTCAGCCCCTCGAAGCCCTCGGGCCAGCGGAACTCGCCGCCGCGGGTGGCGCGCTCCACGGTGACCAGCGCGTCCTCGGCGAGCCAGCCGCCGGTGCGCAGTGTGAGGAGGATCTCCCGGAGTTCGTCATCCGTGACCACGTAGGGCGGGTCGAGGAAGACGATGTCGTAGGGGGCGGCGGGGGCGGGGCCCGCCGCGATCTGCTCGGCGCGGCCTGTGCGCACCTCGGCGCCCGGCAGGCCGACGGTGCGGACGTTGTCCCGGATCACCTTCGCCGCCCGGGCGTCGGCCTCCACCAGCAGCGCGTGCGCCGCGCCGCGCGACAGCGCCTCCAGGCCGACGGCGCCCGAGCCGCCGTAGAGGTCGAGGACGCGGGCCCCCTCCAGCGGGCCCAGCAGGGCCGTCCAGGTGGAGAACAGGCCCTCGCGCGCCCGGTCGGAGGTCGGGCGGGTACCGGTGCCGGGCGGTACGGCGAGGCGGCGTCCGCCGGCGGTTCCGGCGATCACGCGGGTCATGGGGGTGCGGTCCTTCGGGGTGCGGGCGGAGGGCGGCGGGGGTCCGCCGCTGCCCTCAGCGTAGGCCGTGCCCCGGGGGCCCGCCCGGGGCTCTCCCCCGCGCCGCCCGCCGCGCTACTCCGCCGGGACCTCGGTGAGCTGGTAGAGCTCGGGGACCGAGACCTTGATCGGCTCCTGGGTGGTGCGCGCGATCACGACGACCACGGTCTCGTCCGCGGAGGGGTTCTCCTCGCGGTGCGGGACGAACGGCGGGACGAGGAGGAAGTCGCCGGGGTGGGCGGTGATCCGCACCTCCTCCGTGCCGTCGTGGAAGACGAACACCGGGTGGCCGCCGACCACGAAGATGCCGGCCTCCGAGGCGCCGTGGTGGTGGTTGTCGGTCGCGCTCAGCGGAGGGTTCTCCACCATGCCCATCCACAGCTTCCTGGAGCCGACGGTGTGGCCGCTGATGGCGGCGTAGCCGTCGAGCTCGCCCGCGCGGACGTGGTGGACGCGGTTGTTGGGCCGCGCGTCCCCGTCGGTGCCCTGCGTGGTCGCGGCGTTCTCCTGCACGGTCATCGTCTGCCTCCCTGGTGGTGTGCGGCCCCTTCGGACCGGGCATCAGGCTGCGGCCGCCGTGGCCGGACGGGCAACCTTTGTTGCTCGAATGGCAACGCCGCCCCGACAGGCGTCACCCCTTGTCCAGGTACCGCTCCCGTTCCTCGTCCAGCAGGGCGTCCAGGGCCGTGCGGAGCGCCGGGAAGGACTCCAGCTCGGGGTCGGCGGCGACCACGGCCGCCGCCTCGTCGCGGGCGGCGGCGATGACCTCCTCGTCGTCGATGACGGTGAGCATCCGCAGCGAGGACCGGACGCCGGACTGGGCCTGGCCGAGGACGTCGCCCTCGCGCCGCTGTTCGAGGTCGATGCGGGAGAGCTCGAAGCCGTCCAGGGTGCCGGCGACCGCGCCCAGCCGGGCCCGCGCGGGGCTCGCCTCGCCGGCCTCGGTGACCAGCAGGCACAGGCCGGGGGCGGAGCCCCGGCCGACCCGGCCGCGCAGCTGGTGCAGCTGGGAGACGCCGAACCGGTCCGCGTCCATGATGACCATGACGGTGGAGTTGGGGACGTTGACGCCCACCTCGATCACGGTGGTGGCCACCAGGACGTCCACCTCGCCGGCCGCGAAGCGGCGCATCACGTCGTCCTTGGCCTCGGGCTGCATCCGCCCGTGCAGCACCTCCACGCGCAGGCCCGCCAGCGGCCCCTTGGCCAGCTGCCCGGCGACGTCGAGGACGGCGAGCGGCGGCCGCTTCTCGGGGTCGTCCGGCCCCTCACCGGACTTCTGCTTCCCGTTCTCCTCCTCGTCCCCGATGCGCGGGCACACCACGTACGCCTGGTGCCCGCCCTCGACCTCCTCGCGCACCCGCTCCCAGGCACGGGCCAGGAAGTGCGGTTTGTCCTTGGCGGGGACGACGTGGGTGGCGATGGGCGAGCGGCCGGCGGGAAGCTGGTCCAGGACGGAGGTCTCCAGGTCGCCGAAGACGGTCATGGCGACCGTGCGCGGGATCGGTGTGGCCGTCATCACCAGCAGGTGCGGCGGCTGCTTGCCCTTGGCGCGCAGCGCGTCCCGCTGCTCGACGCCGAAGCGGTGCTGCTCGTCCACCACGACCAGCCCCAGGTCGTGGAACTGCACCTTGTCCTCGATCAGGGCGTGGGTGCCGATCACGATCCCGGCCTCGCCGGTGGCCAGGTCGAGCAGGGCGCGGCGGCGGGCCGGGGCGCCCATGGACCCGGTGAGGAGGACGACCTTGGTGCCCAGGTCGGCGCCGCCGAGCATGCCGCCCTCGGCGAGCTCGCCCATCATCTCGGTGATCGACCGGTGGTGCTGCTGGGCCAGCACCTCGGTGGGCGCCAGCATCGCCGCCTGCCCGCCCGCGTCCACGACGGCGAGCATGGCGCGCAGCGCGACCATCGTCTTCCCCGACCCGACCTCGCCCTGGAGCAGCCGGTGCATGGGGTGCTCGGTGGCCAGGTCGTCGAAGATCTCGGCGGAGACGGTGCGCTGGCCGTCGGTGAGGGTGAACGGCAGCTTGGCGTCGAAGGCGTCGAGCAGGCCGCCGGGGGCGGGCTTGCGGGCGACGGCGGGGAGCTGGGTGTCGGCGTGCCGGCGGCGGGCGAGGGCGACCTGGAGGACGAACGCCTCGTCCCACTTCAGGCGGGCGCGGGCGTCCTCGATGTCGGCCTTGGTGCGCGGCCGGTGGACCTTGCGGAAGGCGTCCGGCAGCTCGGCGAGGCCGCGGCCCTCGCGGAGCGCGGGCGGCAGGGGATCGACGAGGCCCCGCCAGCCGTCGGCCTCGAAGAGGTCGAGGAGGGTGTCCACGGCCTTGGTGAGCTTCCAGGACTGGAACTGCTTGCAGGCCGGGTAGAGCGGCAGCAGCCGGCCCGCGAAGTCGGCGGCGGCGTCCGCGCCGCTGTCCCGGTCGAGCAGCTCGTAGTCGGGGTGCAGCAGCTGCCGGGCGCGGTTGAACACCGACACCTTGCCGGCGAACATGCCGCGGCGGCCCGGGACGAGCTCCTTCTCGCGCGCGTAGGCGCCGCGCCCGAAGAACACCAGGGTCAGCGCGCCGCTGCCGTCCGTGACGACGACCTCCAGCCGGACCCCGCGCCCCTGGTTGAACGTCTTCATCGCGGCCTTGGCGACCTGCGCGACGACCGTGACGTGCTCGTCGAGCGGCAGGTCGGCGAGGCGGGTCAGCTCGCCGCGCTCGGCGTAGCGGCGCGGGTAGTGGTGCAGGAGGTCGCCGGCGGTGTGCAGGCCGAGGTGCTCGGCCATCACCTTCGCGGTGGTGCCGCCGAGGATCTTCTTCAGGGGCTGATCGAGCTGCACAGTGTTCTCCGGGCTCTCCGGACGTCGGATACGGGCACGGTCCCATTGCACACCACGGCACTGACAACGCCGGGCAGCACCGCTTCTCGACCCCCGCCCGACGCCTACTCGACGCCGATGAGCAGCGGCGCCGGCTGCCGGCCGCCGCGGTAGACGACGGTGTCCACGGCGAGGTGGCCGTCCCGGACGTGCCGTTCCAGTCCGTCGGCGAAGCCGGCCGGGGCGTCGTCGGCGACGACGAGGGTGACCAGTTCGCCGCCGGCCGCGAGCATCCGGTCCAGCACGGTGGCGGCGGTGGCGGCCAGGTCGGCGCCGATGACGGCGACGTCCCCGTCGATCAGCCCGAGCACGTCGCCGGCCTGACAGACGCCCGCCATGGTCCAGGATCGGCTCTCGGCGACGGTCAGTTCCGCGTAGCGGGTGGCGCCGGCGGCGGAGGTCATGGCGACGACGTCCTCGTCGAAGCGGCGGCCGGGCTCGTGGACGGCGAGGGCGGCGACGCCCTGGACCGGGGAGCGGGTGGGGATGAGGGCGACCCGGACGCCCTCGGCGCGGGCCTGCTCGGCCGCCGCGGCGGCGGTGTGCCGCAGGTCGGGGTCGTTCGGCAGGAGGACGACCTCGCGGGCGTGCGCGCGCCGGACCGCCTCGACGAGCTCCCCGCTGGCGGGCGGCTCCCCGGGCCGGACCGGCACGACCGTCGCGCCGGCCTCCGCGCACAGGGCGGCCAGCCCCTCGCCGGGGACGAGGGCCACGACGGCGCGCTGGACGGGCTCGGGGGCGCGGGGGCGCCCGTCGGCGGCGGCGCCGAAGTGGGTGATGCGGATCCGGTACGGGCGTCCGGCGTCGACGCCGGCCTCGACGGCGGCCCCCGCGTCGTCCACGTGGACGTGCACGTTCCAGAGCCCGTCGCCGCCGACGACGACGAGCGACTCCCCCAGCGCGTCCAGCCGGGCGCGGAGCCGGGCGACGGCGGCGTCGTCCGCCTCCAGCAGGTAGATCACCTCGAAGGCGGGGCCCGCGCCGGGCGCGGTGCCGTGCGCGGCCCCGGCGGGGCAGGTGTCGACGGGCCGGGCGGCACGAGGTGTCCGTGCCGGCCGGCCGGCCGGCGCGGCGCCGCCCTCCAGCGCCGCCACGAGCGCCCCCAGGACCTCCACCAGCCCCTTCCCGCCCGCGTCGACCACCCCGGCCCGGCCGAGCGCCTCCAGCTGGCCGGGGGTGGCCTCCAGGGCCGTACGGGCGGCGGCGTGCGCCGCGCGGGCCACGGCGGCGGCGTCGCCCTCGGTACGGGCCGCGGCGTCGGCCGCCGCGGCGGCCACGGTGAGGACCGTGCCCTCGACGGGCCGGGCGACGCCCTCGTACGCGGAGTCGACGGCGCGGCGTAGCGCGCGGCCCAGCAGGTGACCCTGGTCACTCTCGCCGCTGTCCTTCAGCACTTCCGCCATGCCGCGGAACAGCTGCGCCAGGATCGTGCCCGAGTTGCCGCGCGCGCCGATCAGGGCGCCGTGCGCCATGGCCCGGACCGCCTCCGAAAGCCCGGGACGGGCCCCGGGCCCGGCGGTGGCGTGCGCCTCGAAGACGGCCTCGACGGCGCGGCCGGCGGACTCGGCGGTCAGGTAGAGATTGGTCCCGGTGTCGCCGTCGGCCACGGGATAGACGTTGATCGCGTCGATCTCCTCGCGGGCCCGGCCCAGGGCGTCGAGCGCCAGAGCGCACCAGGCGCGTACCGCGGCGGCGTCGAGGGGATGCGGCACCTGGGAGTCCTCCTCGGCGGTGGCGGTGGGTGGCGGTGGCGGTCGGCGGTGACGGTGGGCACAGTAGTCGTGCGGGCCGCTCCACCGGGCCGGCCGGGCGGGATACGGGCCGGTCATGGTAGTTTCGTTGTCCTGGAGCGGTCGTTGTATGCTGCTCCGGTTGCCTGATGAGAGTCAGGCCATCCCCCTGACACTGCCGGTCACTCTCTGAGATCTCGGCACGCAGGGATTCACCGTACGTGCCTGTCGTCCTCGCGTGAGCGAGGGTGACCCGTCTTTGGAGTAACCCGTGGCTGCCAACTGCGACGTCTGCGGCAAGGGGCCGGGCTTCGGCAACAACATCTCGCACTCGCACCGCCGTACCTCCCGCCGTTGGAACCCCAACATCCAGCGGGTGCGTGCGAAGGTCGGGGCGACGCCGAAGCGGCTCAACGTCTGCACCTCGTGCATCAAGGCCGGCAAGGTCTCGCGCTAGCGGCTTTGTGCCAGTGGCGCAGCCCTTTCCGGTTGCTTGAAGCCGGTCCCTTCGGGGGCCGGCTTTTTGCTGTGCCCCGGTCCCTCCCCTTCGCCGTTTCCTGGGGCTCTGCCCCAGACCCCGTAATCGCGGCTTCGCCGCTCGTCCTCAAGCGCCGGACGGGCTGAATAGCCCGTCCGGCGCTTGAGGACAGCGCGCGCAGCGCGCTTCGGGGGTCTGGGGGCTTGCCCCCAGGAATCGGCGAAGGGGAGGGACCGGGGCACCAACCCGCCGCAGGCGCCCTCAGCGCAGCGCCCACCCGTGATCCACCGGCCCGATCCCCTCCCCCAGCGGGAAACCGGCAGCGATCGCCCCGGTGACGTACTCCTTCGCCGCCCCCACCGCGTCCGGTACGGACAACCCCTTCGCCAGCCCGCAGGCGATCGCACTCGCCAGCGTGCACCCTGTCCCGTGCGTGTGCCGGTTGTCGTGGCGCGGAGCACGCAGCAAGTGCTCCGACGTCCCGTCCGTCAGCAAGTCCACCGCGTCGCCGGGCAGGTGGCCGCCCTTGACGAGGACCCAGCGCGGGCCGAAGGCCAGCAGAGCGTCGGCGGCCCGCCGGAGATCGTTCTCGCCCGTGACGCGGACGCCCGTGAGCCACGCGGTCTCGTCGAGGTTGGGCGTGGCCACCGTGGCCAGAGGAAGCAGTTTCAGACGGAGCGCGTCGAGCGCGGACGCGGCCAGCAGCGGATCCCCGTGCTTGGAGACGCCCACAGGATCGACCACGACAGGCGCCCCGACCCCCGTCAGCAACTCGGCGACGGTCTCCACCAGCTCCGCCGAGGCCAGCATCCCGGTCTTGACGGCCTGGACGCCGATGTCGTCGACGACGCTGCGGAACTGGGCCCGTACCGCCTCCGCGGGCAGCGGCCAGGCGCCCTGTACGCCGCGGGAGTTCTGGGCGGTGACGGCGGTGAGGACGCTCATGCCGTGGGTCCCCAGGGCGAGCATCGTCTTGAGGTCGGCCTGGATGCCGGCGCCGCCGCCGGAGTCGGAGCCGGCGACGGTCAGCACGCGCGGAGGTATCGGCATGAGGACCAACCTACGCGCCGCTCAGTCCTCCTCGGCCTCCGGCAGGTCCTCGTCGCCGAAGTGGTCCCAGCCGCCCGCCCGCTCCCAGGGGGCGCCGTCGACGGTCACCTGGGGCAGGGCGGACGGGTTGACCACCTCGCCGATCACCTTCCAGCGGGCGGGCAGTTTCACGTCCGGCGGGAAGGTGGCGACGATGGCGTGGTCCTCGCCGCCGGTGAGCACCCACTGCAACGGGTCGACGCCGACGGCCTGCCCGATGTCGCACATCTGCGTGGGCACGTCGATGGCCGCCGTGTGCAGGTCGATCCGGACCTTGCTGGCCTCGGCGATGTGCCCGAGGTCGGCGATCAGTCCGTCGCTGACGTCGGTCATGGACGTGGCGCCGAGCGAGGCGGCGGCCGGGCCCGCGTGGTACGGGGGTTCGGGGCGGCGGTGCGCCTCGACGAAGGCGCGGGGGGAGCGGAAGCCCCGGGAGAGGACGGCGAGTCCGGCCGCCGACCAGCCGAGCCAGCCGGTCACCGCGACGACGTCGCCGGGCTGGGCGCCGGAGCGCATGACGGGTTCGTGGTTGCGGAGGTCGCCGAGGGCCGTGATGGAGACGGTGATGGTCTCGCCGCGCACCACGTCCCCGCCGACCACCGCCGCACCGGCGACCTGACATTCGTCGCGGATTCCGTCCATGAGCTCCACCGGCCAGGTGGCGGGGAGTTCGGCCGGGACGACGAGGGCGAGCAGTACGGCGGTGGGCACGGCGCCCATGGCGGCGATGTCGGCGAGGTTCTGGGCGGCGGCCTTGCGGCCCACGTCGTAGGCGGTGGACCAGTCGCGGCGGAAGTGCCGCCCCTCCAGGAGCACGTCCGTGCTGGCCACGACCCTCCGGTCGGGCGCTGCGACCACCGCGGCGTCGTCGCCCGGTCCCAGCCGGACGGCCGGGGTGGTGGTGAGCCGGGAGGTCAGCTCCCTGATGAGGCCGAACTCCCCCAACTCGCCGACGGTGCCTTTCACTGCGCTCCTCCTCGGAGTATCCGGTGCTGTGGTCTCGCGGTTCCCGAGGAACCGCGCGCCGCGCAGGTGGCGCGGGTCTCCCCGTGCCATGCGGCGGCGCGGTACGGTGGCGTCTCTTCTCCCCACATGATCCTCGAAGCCGCCCTGGAGGTTCCGTGGTACAGGCGTACATCCTGATCCAGACCGAGGTCGGCAAGGCGTCGACCGTGGCCGAAGTCATCTCGAAGATCACCGGCGTGATCCAGGCCGAGGACGTGACGGGTCCCTACGACGTCATCGTCCGCGCCCAGGCCGACACCGTGGACGCGCTCGGCCGGATGGTCGTCGCCAAGGTCCAGCAGGTGGAGGGCATCACCCGGACCCTGACCTGCCCGGTCGTCCACCTGTAGCCCCTCGTATGCTCGGCCCGTGAGCACTGTGTTCGCCCGTACTGTCCCACTCGTCCCGCACCTCCGTCCCGTCCGGCCGCGCCGGCGGGCCGCCCTGTCCGTCGCGGCGGCCCTGCTGTGCGCGGCCGTCGGCTGTTCGGCGGCGGACGACGCCCCGCGGCCCGCGGTGCCCGCCCCGTCCGGACACCAGGCGGCCCTCTGCCGGGCGCTGCACAAGGAGTTGCCGGACGAGGTGGGCGGGCTGAAGCGCCGTGCCACCGATCCCGTCTCGGACTTCACCGCCGCCTGGGGCGACGGCCCGTGGATCGAACTGCGCTGCGGGGTGCCGCGGCCGGAGATCTTCAACGATGTACGGACGCAGGCCGTGGACATCGACGGGGTGAAGTGGTCCCCCGAGCGGCTGCCGGACGGGAGCATCCGCTGCACCACCCCTCTGCGGCCGGTGTACGTCGAGGTCACGCTGCCGAAGGAGGTGGCCGGCGGCGGCGGCGACATGAGCGCGCTCGTCGATCTCGCCGCCGCCGTCCGGAAGGCGGTGCCGTCCGACGACCCGGACGACTCCCCCGCTCCGAAGACCCCCTAGCGCAGGCCCGTCGAGCGGCGCAGCGCGGCCTGGAGGAGGCGGTCCACCAGCTCCGGGTACTCGACGCCGCTCTCCTGCCACATGCGCGGGTACATGGAGATGGGCGTGAAGCCCGGCATGGTGTTGATCTCGTTGATGACGAACTCGCCGTCCTCGGTGAGGAAGAAGTCCGCGCGGACCAGGCCCTCGCAGGAGACGGCCTCGAACGCCTGGACGGCCAGCTCCCGGACGCGGCGGGTCTGCTCGTCGGTCAGCGGCGCGGGGACGATGCCGGCGGCCGAGTCGATGTACTTGGCCTCGAAGTCGTAGAAGGAGTGCGCCTCCACGGGCGGGATCTCGGCGGGCACGCTGGCGCGCGGCCCGTCCTCGAACTCCAGGACCCCGCACTCGATCTCGCGGCCCCGCAGCAGGGCCTCGACGAGGATCTTGGGGTCGTGGCGGCGGGCCTCCTCGATGGCCTCGTCCAGGCCGGAGGCGTCGTCCACCTTGCTGATGCCGATGGACGAGCCGGCACGGGCGGGCTTCACGAAGAGGGGCCAGCCGTGCTCGTCGGCGAAGTCCAGCACCTTGCGGCGGGCGGCCTCGCGGTCGTTCTCCCACTCGCGCGGGCGGATCACCTCGTAGGGGCCGACGGACAGCCCGTAGGAGATGAAGATCCGCTTCATGTACTCCTTGTCCTGGCCGACGGCCGAGGCGAGCACGCCGGCGCCCACGTAGGGGATGCCGGCCAGTTCCAGCATGCCCTGGAGGGTGCCGTCCTCCCCGTAGGGGCCGTGCAGCACCGGGAAGACCACGTCGACCTCGCCGAGCGCCTTGGGCACCGAGCCGGGCTCGGTGTAGACGACCTCGCGGTTGGCGGGCGCGACGGGCAGCACGACCTCGCCCTCCGGCGACTCGGCGAGCCGGTCGACGCTGGGCAGCGTGCGGCCGGAGATGGCCATCCGCTCGGGATCGTCGGTGGTCAGCGCCCAACGGCCGTCCTGCGTAATGCCGATCGGCAGCACGTCGTACGTGGTGCGGTCGATCGCGCGCAGCACCGCTCCGGCGGTGACCACGGAGATGGCGTGCTCGGAACTGCGGCCGCCGAAGACGACCGCGACGCGCGGCTTGCGGCCGGGGCTCTGGGTGGGGTTCTCGCTGCTCATATCGCGTTGAGACTACCTGGTGGCCCCGCCGGATCTCAGTGCCGCTCCGGCTTGGCGCTGCGCGCCATCAGCTCCTTCAGGGCGACCATGGGCGGCTTGCCCTCGTGGACGATGCCCACCACGGTCTCCGTGATCGGCATGTCGACATGGTGCCTCCGCGCCAGATCGAGCACGGACTCGCAGGACTTGACGCCCTCCGCCGTCTGCTTGGTGACGGCGATGGTCTCCGCCAGGCTCAGCCCGCGGCCCAGATTGCGGCCGAAGGTGTTGTTGCGGGAGAGCGGCGAGGAGCAGGTGGCGACGAGGTCGCCCATCCCGGCGAGTCCGGCGAAGGTGTGCGCGTCGGCGCCCATCGTCAGGCCGAGCCGGGTGGTCTCGGCGAGGCCGCGGGTGATGAGGGACGCCTTGGCGTTGTCGCCCAGGCCCATGCCGTCGGCGATGCCGACCGCGAGCGCGATGACGTTCTTGACGGCGCCGCCGAGCTCGCAGCCGACCACGTCGGTGTTGGTGTAGGGGCGGAAGTACGCGGTGTGGCAGGCGGCCTGGAGGCGCTTGGCGACGTCCTCGTCACGGCAGGCGACGACGGCGGCGGCGGGCTGCCGGTCGGCGATCTCCTTGGCCAGGTTGGGGCCGGTGAGGACGGCGACGCGGTCCGGCGAGACCCCGGCGACCTCCTCGATGACCTCGCTCATCCGCTTGGCGGTGCCGAGTTCGACGCCCTTCATCAGGGAGACCAGCACGGTGTCGTCGGCCAGCAGCGGCTTCCAGGCGGCGAGGTTGCCGCGGAGCGTCTGGGAGGGCACGGCGAGCACGGTGAACGCGGCCCCGGCGGCGGCCTCGGCGGGGTCGGTGGTGGCCCGGACGGCGGAGGGCAGTTCGACGCCGGGGAAGTAGTCCGGGTTGGCGCCCTTGTTGACGGCGTCCACGACGGCGGCGCGGCGGCCCCACATGGTCACCTCGCAGCCGGCGTCCGCGAGGATCATCGCGAAGGCGGTGCCCCAGGATCCGGTGCCGAAGACGGCGCAGCGCGTCACTTGCCGTCCTCCTGGCGGTCGGTACCGGCTGCGCGGCGGGCGGCGGCGGCCGCGCGGGCCTTCTTGAGGGTGTACGGCTCGGCGGGGGCCGGCTCGTCGCGGAGTTCGGCGAGGAGTTCGGTGATCGCGGCCATGATCTTGTCGGTGACCGCGCGCAGCACCTCGGCGGTCGGCTCCTTGTCGTGGAACTCGGCGAGGTCCACGGGCGGGCCGGCCATCACCCGCAGGGTCTTGCGCGGGAAGAGGCGGACCTTCTTCTCCTTGGCGTACGGCGGCATGGCCTCGTGGGCGCCCCACTGGGCGACCGGGATGACGGGCGCCTTGGTGAGCAGGGCGACCCGGGCGGCGCCGGTCTTGCCCTCCATGGGCCACAGGTCGGGGTCGCGGGTCAGGGTGCCCTCGGGGTAGAAGGCCACACACTCGCCCTTGTTGATGGCGTCGACGGCGGCGCGGAAGGCGTTGGCCGCGTCGGTGCTCTCCCGGTAGACGGGGATCTGGCCGGTACCGCGCAGCAGGGTGCCGACGAATCCGTTGCGGAAGAGGCCGGCCTTGGCCAGGAAACGGGGGACGCGCCCGGTGTTGTACTGGAAGTGGGCGTAGGACAGCGGGTCCAGATACGAGTTGTGGTTGATGGCGGTGATGAAGCCGCCGTCGGCGGGAATGTGCTCCATTCCGCGCCACTCCCGCTTGAACAGAACCACGAGCGGCGGTTTCGCCAACACCGCCGTAAAGCGGTACCAGAAGCCGATTCTGTGGCGGGACACCCGTACACCCTTCTCTTGGGACCTGGAAGCTTCCACGGGCCTGCTGCTCTCCCGGGGCCGGACAAGTGTGGCGCCAGGTACCCGGTCTGTCGAGAACACCGTAACCCCGCGCCCCTCCGGCGGCAGCGGCCGGAGTCCCGCGGCGGGGGCGCGCGGCCGAGGGCGACAATGGGCCCGGCAGGGGCCGGTGACGACCGGGCGGGGCCCGGGGGGACCGGGGTGGCCCCCGGGCGGAGGAGAGAGGGAGTGCCGTGCGCTGGACGCTGGTGGTGCCGCTGAAGCCGCTGGCGCGGGCCAAGAGCCGGCTGGCGGCGGTCGCGGGATCCGGTACGAGCCGGCCCGCGCTGGCGCTGGCCTTCGCGCTGGACACGGTGGAGGCCGCGCTGTCCTGCGCGGCGGTACGCGATGTGGTGGTCGTCACCGACGACCCGCTGGCCGGGGCGGAACTGAGGGCGGCCGGTGCCCGTACCGTCGCCGAACCGGCGGGCGGCGGGGGCCTCAACGCGGCGCTCGCGCACGGGGCGCGGACGGTCCGGGCGCACCGCCCGCGGGCGGGTGTGGCGACGCTGAACGCGGATCTCCCGGCGCTGCGCGCGGTGGAACTCGGGCGGGTGCTCGATTCGGCGGCGGAATTCCCGCGCGCATTTCTCGCGGATGCCGAGGGAATCGGGACGACGCTGTTGGCGGCGGCTCCCGGAATGCTTTTGGCGCCGGCGTTCGAGGGCCGCTCGCGCGCCCGGCACCAAGCTTCCGGGGCGCGGGAAATCGGCCTGCCCGGGGTGGATTCCGTGCGCCGGGACGTGGACACGCCGGCGGATCTCCGGGCCGCGCTGGCCCTGGGCGTGGGGCCGCGCACGGCCGCGGCCGCCGGGGCGTGGGCGGCCGCCGGGCCGCCGCGCGGGGCCGCCGGGACGGCGACGGACTAGGCTCTCGGGCATGCAGGCCACCGCGTACACCTACGACCCCGAGACCCGCTGCGGAAGCGTTCTCCTCGACGACGGCACCCCGGTGCCGTTCGACGCCGAGGCGTTCGACGCGGGCGGTCTGCGGCTGTTGCGGCCGGGGCAGCGGGTGCGGATCGAGCTCGCGGACGCGGCGGAGGGGCGTACCGGCGGGCCGGGGCGGCGGCGTGTGACGTTGGTGACGTTGCAGACCTTCTGACGCCGGCGCGGCCCCCGTCGGGGCCGTGGCCCTCCCGCGGCCTCCGGCGGCCGGTGTGAACTCCCCTGGCTCCTCCGGCATCCGGGAACCCCGGAGCGGGCGCGGAGGGCCTCAGAGGCCGTACAGCGGCCCGTACGGGCCCGCTACGGCCTGGTGCTCCCGCCCTGAACGCACCGCGGGCCGGGCTCCCCGAAGGGAGCCCGGCCCGGCGCGTGACGCCGTCAGCGGCTTTTTACTTCTTCTTGGCCGCGGCCTTCTTGGCGGTGGTCTTGCGCGCCGTGGTCTTGCGCGCCGGAGCCTTGGTCGCCGTGGCCTTCTTCGCCGGGGCGGTCTTCTTCGCCGTGGCCTTCTTGGCCGCGGCGGCGGTCGCCTTCTTCGCCGGCGTCGCCTTCTTGGCCGCTGCCGCCTTGGTGGCGGGCGCGGTCTTCTTGGCGGTGGTCTTCTTCGCCGTCGCCGTCGTCTTCTTGGCGGTGGTGGCCTTGGTGGCGGTGGTCGCCTTCTTGGCCGTGGTCGCCTTCTTGGCGGCCGTCTTCTTGGCGGTGGCCTTCTTGGCCGCGGCCTTGGTGGTGGCCTTGCCACCGGAAAGGCTGCCCTTGGGCGCCTTCTTCACCGCGACCTCGCCGCCCTTGGGCAGCTTCTTCGAGCCGCTCACCAGGTCCTTGAAGCCCTGACCGGCGCGGAAGCGGGGCACCGAGGTCTTCTTGACCCGGACGCGCTCGCCGGTCTGCGGGTTGCGGGCGTAACGGGCCGGGCGGTCGACCTTCTCGAACGAGCCGAAGCCGGTGACCGAGACCCGGTCGCCGGCGACGACCGCACGGACGATCGCGTCGAGTACCGCGTCGACCGCGTCAGCGGCCTGCTGACGGCCGCCGAGCTTGTCGGCAATCGCTTCAACGAGCTGCGCCTTGTTCACGTCTTCCCCTTCGGAGACACCTGCTGGAATTTGTTCCAGCCTTTTCGCACGTTAGGCAGATATATACCGCAAATCAAACACGAAACGGTCTAATCACCCTTGTGCCGCAACGAACCCGACCCATCACGGAGTTCCGTCGGTGCCGCGCTCTGAAGGGAAACGGCCCTCGTCGAGGTCCTTCATCAGCCGGTCCAGGCGCATTGCCGCGCCTGAGAGATCGTGCTTCGCCGCGGCCGTGATGGCCAGCAGCTTCCGGGACAGCGCCATCCGTACGCCCTCCGGGACTTGCAGTGCGCGCACTCGGGAGTGCGCTTCCTTGAGTTGGTCGGCGACGAGCCGGTAGAGCCCGAGTTGGCTGTCGCGTTCCATGCACCGATTGTGCCATCTGAGGCGAGTTGTCGCCTCACAGGGCCTCAACAACGCGGTGCGCCCCCTGTCCGAAGACAGGGGGCGCATCATGCCAAACCTGGGGTGAACAGCGGAAATCGAGGGTCGCTCCGGGGTCCGGGCGCTGGGCCGAACGGGCGGGAAATCGGGTTGCCGGCCGGGCCGAAAACGGCCTCAGACCTGGGCCGTGGACGGCTTGTGGGCCGGTCGGCGGGCCTCGAAGGCGGCGATGGCCGACTCGTGCCGGAGGGTCAGCCCGATGTCGTCCAACCCCTCCAGCAACCGCCACCGGGCGTTCTCGTCAAGGCTGAAATCGGCCGTGATGCCCTCGGCCCGCACCTGGCGGGCGACGAGGTCCACGGTGACCTCCGCGGTGGGGTCGGCCTCGGTCAGCTCCCACAGCCGCTCGACGGTCTCCTGCGGCAGGACGACCGTCAGCAGACCGTTCTTGAGCGAGTTACCCCGGAAGATGTCCGCGAACCGTGCGGAGATCACGGCTTTGAAGCCGAAGTTCTGCAGCGCCCAGACCGCGTGCTCGCGGGAGGAGCCGGTGCCGAAGTCCGGTCCGGCGACCAGGACCGAGGCGCCCGCGCGGGCGGGCTCGTTGAGGACGAAGTCCGGGTCCTTGCGCCACGCCTCGAAGAGGCCGTCCTCGAAACCGTCGCGGGTGACCTTCTTCAGCCAGTGCGCCGGGATGATCTGGTCGGTGTCCACGTTGCTGCGGCGCAGCGGCACGGCCCGGCCGGTGTGTGCGGTGAACGCTTCCATGAGCTGCTCTTCCTCGCTGGGTGGAGTGCTGGGGTAGGGTGCCCTGCGCCGTTCAGGCGGCGAGGACCGGACCGGCCGGCAGATCGGCGGGCGAGGCGAGCCGGCCGAGCACGGCGGTGGCGGCGGCGACCTGCGGTGAGACCAGGTGCGTCCGGCCGCCCTTGCCCTGCCTGCCCTCGAAGTTGCGGTTGGAGGTCGACGCCGACCGCTCGCCCGGCGCCAGTTGGTCGGGGTTCATGCCCAGGCACATCGAGCACCCGGCGTGCCGCCACTCGGCACCCGCCGCGGTGAACACCGCGTCGAGCCCCTCGTCGACCGCCTGCAGCGCCACCCGGACGGACCCCGGGACCACCAGCATCCGCACTCCGTCGGCGACCGCGCGGCCGCGCAGGACGTCGGCGGCGGCCCGCAGGTCCTCGATCCGGCCGTTGGTGCAGGAGCCCACGAAGACGGTGTCCACCCGGATGTCCCGGAGCGCCTGACCAGCCGTCAACCCCATGTACTCCAGGGCGCGTTCGGCCGCCGAGCGCTCCGAGGCGTCCTGGTACGAGGCGGGGTCCGGGACGGCCGCCGACAGCGGCGCGCCCTGCCCCGGGTTGGTGCCCCAGGTGACGAACGGGGAGAGGGCCGACGCGTCGATGACCACCTCACGGTCGAAGACGGCGTCGTCGTCGGTGCGCAGGGTGCGCCAGTGGGCGACGGCGGCGTCCCAGTCGGCGCCCCGGGGGGCGTGCGGCCGGTCCTTCAGATAGGCGAAGGTGGTCTCGTCCGGGGCGATCATGCCCGCCCGGGCGCCGGCCTCGATCGACATGTTGCACACGGTCATCCGGGCCTCCATCGAGAGCTTCTCGATCGCGGACCCGCGGTACTCGATGACATGCCCCTGGCCGCCGCCGGTGCCGATCTCCGCGATGACCGCGAGGATCAGGTCCTTCGCGGTGACCCCTTCGGGGAGTTCGCCCTCGACCGTGACGGCCATGGTCCTGAACGGCGACATGGGCAGCGTCTGGGTGGCGAGCACGT
This sequence comes from Streptomyces sp. CA-181903, assembly GCF_050937075.1. Taxonomy (NCBI): domain Bacteria; kingdom Bacillati; phylum Actinomycetota; class Actinomycetes; order Kitasatosporales; family Streptomycetaceae; genus Streptomyces; species Streptomyces sp. CA-181903. Next base: position 5,394,539 of record NZ_JBNJLY010000001.1, on the reverse strand, counting down.
GCTCGACCTGGCTGGTGCCGATGCCGAAGGCCAGGGCGCCGAACGCGCCGTGGGTGGAGGTGTGGCTGTCCCCGCAGACCACGGTGGTGCCGGGGTGCGTCAGTCCCAGCTGCGGTCCCACTACGTGGACGACGCCCTGCTCCACGTCGCCCAGCGGGTGCAGCCGGACGCCGAACTCGGCGCAGTTGCGGCGGAGGGTCTCCAGCTGGACGCGCGAGACCGGGTCCGCGATGGGCTTGTCGATGTCGAGGGTGGGGGTGTTGTGGTCCTCGGTGGCGATGGTCAGGTCGGTGCGGCGCACCGGCCGGCCCGCCTTGCGCAGTCCGTCGAACGCCTGGGGGCTGGTGACTTCGTGCAGCAGGTGGAGATCGATGTAGAGGAGGTCGGGCTCGCCCTCGGCGCGCGCCACGACGTGCTCTTCCCAGACCTTCTCGGCCAGTGTGCGTCCCATCGCTGTCCCTCCGGATCGGGGTGCCGTGGGATACAGGTTGGCGGCTTCCGGGGAAACGTGAACTTGCGTTTCATAGTGTGAGACGCGAGTATCGTTGCATGGACAATTCTGGTGGCGCCTCGAGCGGAGTGGGCGTACTCGACAAAGCGGCCCTGGTGCTGAGCGCCCTGGAGTCGGGTCCGGCGACGCTCGCCGGCCTGGTGACGGCCACCGGCCTGGCGCGCCCGACCGCGCACCGGCTCGCGGTGGCCCTGGAACACCACCGCATGGTGGCGCGCGACATGCAGGGCCGCTTCATCCTCGGCCCCCGGCTGAGCGAACTCGCGGCCGCGGCGGGCGAGGACCGGCTGCTGGCCACGGCCGGCCCGGTCCTCACGCACCTGCGGGACGTGACGGGCGAGAGCGCCCAGCTCTACCGGCGCCAGGGCGACATGCGCATCTGCGTCGCGGCGGCGGAACGGCTGTCCGGACTGCGGGACACGGTCCCGGTCGGATCCACCCTGCCCATGAAGGCCGGCTCCGCCGCCCAGGTCCTGATGGCCTGGGAGGAGCCCGAGCGGTTGCACCGCGGGCTGCAGGGGGCCCGGTTCACGGCCACGGCGCTCTCCGGTGTGCGGCGGCGCGGGTGGGCGCAGTCGATCGGGGAGCGGGAGCCTGGCGTCGCGTCCGTCTCCGCGCCCGTGCGGGGGCCTTCGAATCGGGTGGTGGCGGCGGTTTCGGTGTCCGGGCCCATTGAGCGGCTCACCCGGCATCCGGGGCGTATGCATGCCCAGGCGGTGCTGGATGCCGCGGTGCGGCTGACGGAGGCGTTGCGGCGCAACGGGTGAGGTGCCCCGGTCCCGCCCTTTCACCGTTTCCGCGAGAGGGCCCGCACCCCCGAAACCGCGCTCCGCGCGGTTGTCCTCAAACGCCGGACGGGCTGATATAGCCCGTCCGGCGTTTGAGGACGAGGGGGTCTGGGGCGCAGCCCCAGCAAACGGCGAAGGGGGGACCGGGGCTCAGCCCGCCGCAGGCGCGGCCAGCCGCTCCGCGGCCCGCTCGCCCCGCCGGGCCACCGGCTCGACGCCGTGCGCGGCACCCAGCCCGTACGCCGGCATCCCGCTGTAGATCGTCTCGTACGACCCCGGAGGCACGACGTACGTCTCGTGCCAGATCCCCACCCGCCCCGCCGCGTTCCGCGCCCGCCGGTTGAACGCGGCCCACGCCGGCCGGTGGAGCCGTTGCCCGTCGACCGCGTAGGCGAGCAGCTTCTCCCTGGATTCCCAGTACTGCACCGCCATGTACTCCCGGGGCCCGGCGGTCAGCAGCCGGTACCCCAGCAGCCCGGCGTCCGGGTCCCGGTCGAGTTCGGTCACCATCCGCCGCATCATGCCGAGCAGCGGCACCCAGTGGCGCACGGAACGCCAACGGTTGATCCGCATGCCGATCAGGAAGACCACCGCGTCTCCCTCCGCCGCCGCCGTGACCCGGCCCGTTATCGGTGACGTACTCATGTCACAACCCCCCACGACCACTCGTTGGATAGCGGCGCTATCCATGCTTGGATAGTCGCACTATCCATGGAAGGGCGCAAGAGCCATGCGACTGGCGGAGCTCAGCGAACGCAGTGGCGTTCCCACCGCGACGATCAAGTACTACCTGCGGGAGGGCCTGCTGCAGCCCGGCCACCGGGTGTCGGCGACCCAGGCCGTGTACGACGAGGGCCATCTGCGGCGGCTGCGGCTGGTGCGGGCGCTGATCCAGGTGGGCGGGGTCTCGGTGGCCGCCGCGCGGGAGGTGATCGCCGCGGCGGAGGACACGTCCCTGGACCACCACACGCGCCTGGGAGCGGCCACCTGGACCCTTCCGGGGGTGCCGGCGCCGGAGGGCGGTGACGAGGCCGTGGAGGCCGCCCGTGGGGCGGTGGACGGCCTGCTCGCGCGGCTGGGCTGGGATCCGGCGGAGGTGGCGGTCTCCCCCGCCTACCGGACGCTGCTGCACTCGGTCGCCGCCCTGGCCCGGCTGGGCTACCCGTGCGGCACGGAGCACCTGCTGCCGTACGGGCGGCTGGCGGCGGAGCTGGCCGTCACCGACCTGGACCTGGTGTTCGCGGAACCGACGGTGGGCGGGCAGGTGGAGGCGGCGGTGGCGCTCACCGTGCTCTACGAGCCGGTGCTGCTCAGTCTGCGGCGCCTGGCGCACGGGGAGGAGTCGGCGCGGCGCATCGGAGGCGCGGGCGGGGGCCCCGCGGAGCTCAGCCGACCGACTCCGGCAGCCGGAGACCGGGAGTCCGGTCCCAGCCGATGAGCGTGATGACCTCGCACAGCCGGGGCGCGAGGCCGGTGAGTTCGACGGAGCGGTGGCGGGCGGCGCGGGCCCGGGCGAAGGACATCAGCAGCCGGAGGCCGCCGAGGTCGGGGAACTCGACGCCGGACATCTCCAGGCGGAGGTCGCCGCGGACCGCGGCCACCGAGCGCAGGGCGTCCCGCAGCTGCCGGTGGGCGGAGGCGTCGACCCGGCCCTCCAGGCGCAGGCCGGGCGGCCGGTAGGTGCGGACGACGAGCAGGTCGGGGGTTCTGACCAGCGGGTCGGGGCCCACGCCGCGGGTGTGGGCCGAGGCGGCGGCGTCGAGCGCCTCGGGGGCGCAGCGCCGGACGTCGTACTGGCAGACGGCCAGCGCGCGGCCGGCGGCGAACTCCTCGCCGAGCAGGGACTCGTACCGCAGCAGCCGGCGTACGTCGCGGCCGTCGTGCGGGGCCGGGCAGGGCTCCCCGGCGATGCGCAGGGCGCGGTAGCCCTCCGCGCGGGAGCGGGTGGCGGCGGCGCGTAACCGGTCCCGCAGGGCGGCGGGCTCCAACGGGCCGTCTCCGGTGCGGAGTTCGTCGAGGGGGACCACTTCCACGCCGGCGCGCGGGCACGGCAGCCGGTACCGGTCGAGGAGGGCCGCGGGGTCGTGGGGGTCCCGGCGGCCGGCCAGGTAGAGGATCTTGTCCTGGGCGTCCAGGCCGCCGCGGACGAACTCCCGCAGGACCGCGGTCCGCTCCTCGTCGGAGGCGAAGAGCAGACAGGCGTGGTCACCGGGCCGGAGGTCGCCGACGGGGGTCCGGTGGAGCGCGCCACGGGGAAGGGCCATGCGGGGAATTATGGCGACGGCGCCCCGGGGCGAGAAGGGCGCACGGGGTGGGAACGGGAAAACCGGGCGGGAACGGTAAATGCCCCCGCGTATCGCGAGGGGCATTTCCGTGTGCGTACCCCCGACCGGATTCGAACCGGCGCTACCGCCTTGAGAGGGCGGCGTGCTAGGCCGCTACACAACGGGGGCTTGCTCTTTTGCAGACTCGGAAGTCTTGCGCTGGGCTACCAGGACTCGAACCTAGACTAAATGAACCAGAATCACTCGTGCTGCCAATTACACCATAGCCCATGGTGATGACCAGTACCCCCGACCGGATTCGAACCGGCGCTACCGCCTTGAGAGGGCGGCGTGCTAGGCCGCTACACAACGGGGGCCCTAGCGATCCATCGACATCGCCTCCGGAATTTCTCCGGATGGTGACGGATTCAGGATCAGTACCCCCGACCGGATTCGAACCGGCGCTACCGCCTTGAGAGGGCGGCGTGCTAGGCCGCTACACAACGGGGGCTCGCACTTCGCATTTTGCGCTTTCGCGCGGCTTCTACTTTATCAGTAGATTCGCCAGAGAATTTCCAGTGAATTTCTCTTGCTGGGGTACCAGGACTCGAACCTAGACTAAGTGAACCAGAATCACTCGTGCTGCCAATTACACCATACCCCACCAGAACTCGACCCCCCTGAAGGGGTCTTGCTCGGCTCGCGCCCTCCGCTCCGGCCTCTCGGCCCTCCCGGGCGGCGCAGGAAGAACATTACCCGAAGGTGGACGGGGCACCAAAATCGATAACCCGGGCCGGTGCCCGGGCCGCCTCCGGGACGCGGCGAAGGGCCTCGGAGGCCGCCTGCGCGGCTTCCGGGGCCCTTCGGGGCGCGCGTGGAGGCCGTCAGGCGGCCAGCTTCGCCAGGGCGGCGTCCACGCGCTCCAGCGTCCGCTCGCGGCCGAGGGCCTCCAGCGACTCGAAGAGTGGCAGGCCGACCGTGCGGCCGGTGACGGCCACCCGGACCGGGGCCTGGGCCTTGCCGAGCTTGAGGCCGTGCTCCTCGCCGGCGGCGACGACGGCGGCCTTCAGGGCCTCGGCGTTCCACTCGGCGCCGGCCAGCTTCTCGCGGGCGGTCCGGAGCAGGGCGTCCGAGCCCTCCTTCATGGCCTTGGCCCAGGACGCCTCGTCCTCCACCGGGCGGTCGAGGAAGAGGAAGTCCACGTTGGCCGTGATGTCGGAGAGGACCGTGAGGCGCGTCTGGGCCAGCGGGGCCAGCTCCGCGAAGGCGGCGGCGTCGAACGCCTCAGGCGCCCAGGGGGCGTGCGGGGCGCGCAGCCACGGCTCGCACGCCGCGACGAAGTCCTTCACGTCCAGCCGGCGGATGTGGTCGGCGTTGATGGCCTCGGCCTTCTTGAGGTCGAAGCGGGCCGGGTTGGCGTTGACGTCCTTGATGTCGAACGCCGCGACCATCTCGTCCATCGAGAAGAGGTCCTGGTCGGCCGAGAGGGACCAGCCGAGCAGCGAGAGGTAGTTGAGCAGACCCTCCGGCAGGAAGCCGCGCTCCCGGTAGAGGTTGAGGGAGGACTGCGGGTCGCGCTTGGAGAGCTTCTTGTTGCCCTCGCCCATGACGTACGGCAGGTGGCCGAACTCCGGGACGCCCTTGGCGACGCCCAGCTCCATCAGCGCCTTGTAGAGGGCGATCTGCCGCGGGGTGGAGGACAGCAGGTCCTCGCCGCGCAGCACGTGGGTGATCTCCATCAGCGCGTCGTCGACGGGGTTGACGAGCGTGTACAGCGGGGCGCCGTTGGCCCGGACGATGCCGAAGTCCGGCACGTTCTCCGGGGTGAAGGTGAGCTCGCCGCGGACCAGGTCGGTGAAGGTGATCGGCTCGTCGGGCATCCGGAAGCGGACGATCGACGGGCGGCCCTCGGCCTCGTAGGCGGCCTTCTGCTCGGGGCTCACGACCCGGCACTTGCCGTCGTAGCCGGACGGCTTGCCGGCGGCGCGGGCGGCCTCGCGGCGGGCGTCGAGCTCCTCGGTGGTGCAGTAGCAGTGGTAGGCGTGGCCCGCGTCCAGCAGCTTCCGCGCCACATCCCGGTAGATGTCCATGCGCTGCGACTGGCGGTAGGGCGCGTGGGGGCCGCCGACCTCGGGGCCCTCGTCCCAGTCGAAGCCCAGCCACCGCATCGCGCCGAGGAGCTGCTCGTACGACTCCTCGGAGTCGCGGGCCGCGTCGGTGTCCTCGATGCGGAAGACCAGGGTGCCGCCGTGGTGGCGGGCGAACGCCCAGTTGAAGAGGGCGGTGCGGACCAGGCCCACGTGGGGGTTGCCGGTCGGCGAGGGACAGAAACGTACGCGGGGGGTCGCGTTAGCCACGCTTGATCACCTTGTTGGTGAGAGTGCCGATGCCTTCGATGGTGACGGCGACCTCGTCGCCGTCGTGCAGGGGTCCGACCCCGGCGGGGGTGCCGGTGAGGACGACGTCGCCGGGGAGCAGCGTCATCGCCTCGGTGATGTGGACGATGAGCTCCTCGACGGAGCGCAGCATCTGGGCGGTGCGGCCGCTCTGCCGCAGCTCGCCGTTGACCGTGCAGGTGATCGCCAGGTCGCTCGGGTCGACCTCGGTCTCGATCCAGGGGCCGAGCGGGCAGGAGGAGTCGAAGCCCTTGGCGCGGGCCCACTGCTTCTCGCGCTGCTGGACGTCGCGGGCGGTGACGTCGTTGGCGCAGGTGTAGCCGAGGATGACGTCCTTGACGCGCTCGCGCGGGACCTCGCGGCACATGCGGCCGATGACCACGGCCAGCTCGGCCTCGTGGTGGAGGTCGCTGCTGAAGGACGGGTACGCGATGGGGTCGCCCGGGCCGACGACGGAGGTCGACGGCTTGAAGAAGGCGACGGGCACCTCGGGGACCTCGTTGCCCAGCTCGGCGGCGTGCTCGGCGTAGTTGCGGCCGATGGCCACGACCTTGCTGGGCAGCACGGGCGGGAGCAGGCGGACCTTGCTCAGCGGCACCTTGGTGCCGGAGCGTTCGAAGTCGCCGTAGGGAATGCCCTTGATGATGTCGAGGACGGGACCGCCCTCGGTGGAGGCGTCCCCCTCGACCACGCCGTAGCCGACGTTGCCGTCGATGGAGAATCTGGCGATGCGCACGGGAAGCTGAGCCCCTCACTGATCCGGCCGGAGTCTGACACTTCAGGCTATCGCGGGGGCCGTGCGCGCTCCGTGCGCGGCGTTCGGCCGGGCGATCCGGCCGGGACGGGACGGACGAGGGGCCCGCCGGATCCGGCGGGCCCCTCGGGGGCTCCTGGGGCGCGGGCCCGTCAGTCCTCGACGAGGACCGGCGCGGGGGCGGTCATCAGGATGGTGCGGCGCGGGTTGGCGGTGACCGTGGGGAGCTCGACCGCGTGCTGCGGGCGCTCGGCCTCGAAGAGCGCCTTGGCATCCTCGAGGTTCGCGAGCGTGGTGCGGCGCGGGTTGGCGGTCTTCCGGGAGGGGCTGGTGGTCTTCACTGTGCGGTTGCCTCGCGTTGTCTCTGGTGTCGTCGGTCTCATCGTCGCGGTCGTCGCGGGCTTCGGGGCGGCCGGCCGCGGCCTCACGGGTCGTCCGCGGGTGCCGGCAGGTCGTCGTCACGTCCGCGCAAGGATCCAGGCTAGGCGCGCCTTTCCCCGCCATACCGAGCGGGATGCGAGGTGTCACCTGTGAGTTTCCTCACGAACCTTGGGATAAATGTCGCATAACCGTCACCACCGCTGCCTGTACGAAACGGACATCGCCGGACTGAAGCTGACGTTCCGCTCCTGATCATGGCGACTGGGACAGGTCGCACAGCGCGATGAGATGCGGAACATTCGCCCGCGTAAGTCCGAATTGATAGGAGTGGACCCTCCACGGAGAGCGACGGCACGAGCTACCGTCCGTGACCGATCCGCGGTGGGACGCACCGGCCTTGTTGGCGCATCCGGCACTGTGCTGGAATTCCACGGACCGCCAGGGGGGCACCGCGGTCCCCCCACGACTCGACACCGTTCCTCCGCTCGCCGGGGGAACGCCTGGTCCAGAGGTTGCGACGCTAGTGCAGGGACGTTTCAAGAGGGATGGCAGCGCTGCGGCGGAGCCGGAGCCGCACGGTGCGGCGACAGGCGGCGACCGCGGCACGCCCGTCGACGCGCCGGCCGGCGGCGAATCCGCCGACGGCAGCAAGGCGAAGGGCAAGGCGAAGGCCCCCAGCGGGCCGGGCTCACGAATAGCCCTGCGCAACTGGCGAATCAGTACCCGTCTGGTGTCCCTGCTCGCCCTGCCCGTCGTCGCCGCGACGACCCTGGGCGCGCTGCGCATCGACAGCTCGCTGCAGGACGTCGATCAGCTCGATCACATGAAGCTGCTGACCGACATGACCAGCGTGGCCACCGACCTCGCCAACGCGCTCCAGGAGGAGCGCGACCGGTCCGCCGCCCCGCTGATCCTCCACGACCCGAAGAACGACGACGTCGTGGCCCCGCGCCAGCGGACCGACAAGGCGATCGAGGAGTTCAAGAAGCTCACCGAGCGGGTCAAGCCGGACGACGACACCACGATCGGCGTCAACGCCACGCTGGTGCAGATCTCCCGGCAGCTCCAGGACATCCAGAAGTACCGCAACACCGCGTACGACGACCCGAACCAGATCTCGCGGACCGTCAACGCCTACAACGGTCTCGTCAGCTCGCTGATCACGCTCTCCCAGGACATGGCCCTGGCGTCCAGCAACAGCGAGATGATCGCCTCCACCCGCGCCCTGGCCTCGTTCTCCTCCGCCAAGGAGTACGCGTCCATGCAGCGCGCGCTGATCAGCGCCGCCCTCGCCCGCTCGCCGCACGACCTCTCCCCGAACGACCGCCTCTTCGGCCAGTCCGCGTTCACCGGCGAGGACCAGGCGTACAAGCGCTTCCTCCGCGTCCACGGCGACACGGACCGGGAGCTGCTCCAGGGCCTGAACGGCGGCACCTACGACATCTCGCAGGCCAACGCCTACGCCGAGCGCGTGCTGATGCGCGGCGACGGCCTGCGCGGCGCGGACAGCCTCACCTACCGCGACTGGTTCGACCGCGACAGCGTCAAGATCGCGGAGATGTCCAAGATCGAGACCACGCTCCTCAACGAGATGGAGCAGAAGGCCCTCGAACTCCGCGACGACGCCCAGCAGGAGGCGTACCTCAACGGTGCGCTGATCATCCTCGTCCTCGGCATCTCGCTGGTCGGCGCCTTCGTCGTGGCCCGGTCCATGGTGCGCTCGCTGCGCCGGCTCCAGGACACCGCGCAGAAGGTCGCCCAGGAACGCCTGCCCGAGCTGGTCAAGCAGCTCTCCGAGGCCGACCCGCAGGACGTGGACACCTCCGTGGAGTCCGTCGGCGTGCACAGCCGCGACGAGATCGGCAAGGTGGCCGCGGCCTTCGACGACGTGCACCGCGAGGCCGTCCGCCTCGCCGCCGAGCAGGCCCTCCTCCGGGGCAACGTCAACGCGATGTTCACCAACCTCTCGCGGCGGTCGCAGGGCCTCATCCAGCGTCAGCTCTCGCTCATCTCCGAACTGGAGTCCCGCGAGGCCGACCCGGACCAGCTGTCCTCGCTGTTCAAGCTCGACCACCTCGCGACCCGCATGCGCCGTAACGGTGAGAACCTCCTCGTTCTCGCCGGTGAGGAGCCCGGCCGCCGGTGGACCCGGCCCGTCCCGCTCGTCGACGTGCTCCGCGCCGCCGCGTCCGAGGTGGAGCAGTACGAGCGCATCGAACTCACCGGTGTGCCGCCGACCGAGGTCGCCGGCCGCGTCGTCAACGACCTCGTGCACCTCCTCGCCGAGCTGCTGGAGAACGCGACGTCGTTCTCCTCGCCGCAGACCAAGGTCAAGGTCACCGGCCACGCCCTGCCCGACGGCCGGGTGCTGGTCGAGATCCACGACACCGGCATCGGCCTGTCCCAGGAGGACCTGGCGGCGATCAACGAGCGGCTGGCCAGCCCGCCGACCGTGGACGTCTCCGTCTCCCGGCGCATGGGCCTGTTCGTGGTCGGCCGCCTGTCCCTGCGACACGGCATCCGCATCCAGCTCCGCCCGTCGGACTCCGGCGGCACCACCGCGCTCGTCATGCTGCCGGTCGACGTCGCCCAGGGCGGCAAGAAGCCCGGCCCCGGCGCGCCCGGCGGCCCCGGTCTGCCCGGCGGCGGCGCCCCCGGCGGCATGCCCGGCACGGGCATCCCGGGCGCCCCGGGCATACCCGGCGGCAAGGCCGCGCCCGGCCTGCCCGGTGGTCCCGGCCTGCCCAACGGTCCCGGCGGTGCCCCGCAGGCGCCGGCCCGCGACCGCGGTCAGCTGCCGCCCAAGGGCCCGCGCCCGCCGGCCAATCCGTCGCGGGCCGGCGGCCTGACCCAGAGCGGTCTGCCGACGCGCGTCCCCGGCGCCACCCCGGGCGCGGGCGCGCCGACCGGCGGCCCCAGCCTCTTCGACGCCCCGCCGCACGCCGGCGCGGGTGACGACGCCTCCTCCGGCGGCAAGGGCGCCGACGGCCGGTCCGGGCTGCCGCCGCGCGGCAAGCGGCCCGCCGTGATCGCGCCGGTCGGCAACGGCCGCCGCCCGCAGGCGCCGCAGCGCGGCGAGGGCACCGGCCCGGACCTGCCCGTCCGCGGCGGGAACGAGGCCGGCGGGGCCGGCAAGGGCGGCCTGCCCAAGCGCGGCGACCGTACGACCACGCCCGGCGGGCTCCCGGTCCGGGGCGCCGGTACGCCGTCCGGCCTGCCCGAACTGCCCGGCCGCGGCGGCGAGGAGAAGCCCGGCACCGGCGGCCTGCCCCAGCGCGGCGCCGCCGCGACCGGCCTGCCCCCGCGCAACGCGCTCTCCGGACTGCCCAAGCGCGGCGACCGCAAGACCAACCCCGCCGAGCCGCCGGCCCGTCCGGCGCCGAGCTGGGGCAACGACCCCTCCCCCGCCGCGCCGGTGGACGACTGGCCGCTGGCCTCGAACGGTTCCTCGCGCGCCGCGCAGGACACCCCGCGCGGCCACGACAGCGTCGAGGCCCCCGAGCGCGCCGAAGGACCGTCCGCCACCGGGCAGTTCCCGCAGCTCGCGCCCGTACCGGAGCCCGAGAACAGCAGCACCGGACGCCACGCGCTGCCCACCGCCCCCGGTGGTGACGCGGACGGTCCGGGCCACACCGGGCAGTTCCCGCGCCTGGCGCCCGTGCCCGAGCCGGAGAGCAGCAGCACCGGACGGCACGCGCTGCCCTCCCGTGACACCGCCTCCCCGGCCGACCCGGGCAGCACCGCCGCCTTCCCGCAGCTGGCACCCGTGCCGGACGCCGACGGCACCGGGCGGATCGTTCCGCCTGCCGGTGCCGGCCGCTTCGGGCAGCAGGACACCGGACGGCAGGACACCGGGCAGTTCGAGACGGGGCAGTTCGACACGGGCCGGTTCGACACCGGGCAGTTCGACACCGGCCGGAACGGTGTCGGGTCCAACACGCGGGACGGCGGCACGCGCCACGACGGCACCCAGGAGACGACACCGCTCTTCCAGGAGCTGGAGTCGCACTGGTTCCAGGACCAGGAGACCCGCGAGCGGGCGCCGGAGCCGGCGGCCGAGCCCGAGGCGCCCCGCGGCCTGCCGCGCCGGGCCCCGCGCGCGGAGGCCCCCGCGGCCCCACCGCCCCCGACGTCACGGCGCAGACCCCGCTGCCGGACTGGCGCGAGTCGCCCAACGACGAGCGCTGGCGCCGGGCCGAGCAGGTCCGGGTGCCCGCGGCGGACGGAACCACCTCGTCGGGTCTGCCCCGCCGGGTGCCCCGGGCCAACCTCGTCGAGGGAACGGCCCAGCAGCAGGCCCTGCCGGAGGGGCCGCAGGTCTCCCGCGCGCCCGACGACGTGCGCGGCCGGCTGACCAACCTCCGTCGGGGCATCCAGCAAGGACGTCAGGCCGGCACCAGCCCGGCCACCGGTAGCCACCACGGTGGCCCCACCTACCAGCAGGAGCGTTAGTTGAGTCCGATGAGCCAGGCGGCGCAGAATCTGAACTGGTTGATCACCAGTTTCGTGGAGAGCACCCCAGGTGTGTCCCACACCGTCGTGGTCTCCGCCGACGGACTGCTGCTGGCCATGTCCGAGGGGTTCCCCCGGGACCGCGCGGACCAGCTGGCGGCGGTGGCCTCCGGCCTGACCTCCCTGACGGCCGGTGCCTCGCGCATCTTCGAGGGCGGGCCCGTCAACCAGACCGTGGTGGAGATGGAGCGCGGCTTCCTCTTCATCATGTCCATCTCCGACGGCTCCTCGCTGGCCGTGCTGGCGCACCCCGAGTGCGACATCGGCCTCGTCGGCTACGAGATGGCCCTGCTGGTCGACCGCGCGGGCAACGTGCTGACGCCCGACCTCCGCGCCGAACTGCAGGGAAGCCTGCTGAACTGACCGTAGACCCACCGCAAGCCCCGTCCGACCGTACGGCCGAAAGCTCCCACCGGCCCCCGCTCGACGGCATCATTGCCTTCCTGCTGTCCCGCCCGGAGGATTCATGACCCCGCCCGTCTCGCCCGGCCCGTACGGCGCCTCGCACCACATGCCGTACGGGAGTGAAGGCGACCAGCCACTGGTCCGTCCCTACGCCATGACGGGCGGCCGGACCCGGCCGCGCTACCAGCTCGCCATCGAGGCGCTGGTCAGCTCGACCGCCGACCCGGCCCAGCTGGGCAATCTGCTGCCCGAGCACCAGCGGATCTGCCACCTCTGCCGTGAGGTGAAGTCGGTCGCGGAGGTCTCCGCGCTGCTGAACATGCCGCTCGGCGTGGCGCGGATCCTGGTGGCCGACCTGGCGGAGGCCGGGATGGTGGCGATCCATCAGCCGGGCGGCGGCGGCGAGGCCGGCGGAACGCCGGATGTGACACTGCTCGAAAGGGTGCTCAGTGGACTTCGGAAGCTCTAGCGGGACCACCGGTCGCGCCACGACCTCCGCGAAGATCGTGGTGGCCGGCGGTTTCGGCGTGGGCAAGACCACGTTCGTCGGCGCCGTCTCGGAGATCAGCCCGCTGCGCACCGAGGCCGTGATGACGTCCGCTTCGGCGGGCATCGACGATCTGAGCCACGTCCAGGACAAGACGACGACCACCGTCGCCATGGACTTCGGCCGCATCACGCTGGACGACGACCTGATCCTGTACCTGTTCGGCACCCCCGGGCAGGACCGGTTCTGGTTCATGTGGGACGACCTGGTCCGCGGCGCCATCGGCGCGGTCGTCCTGGTCGACACCCGCCGCCTCGCCGACTGCTTCCCCGCGGTCGACTACTTCGAGAACAGCGGCCTGCCCTTCGTCATCGCCCTCAACGGCTTCCACGGAGAGCAGCCCTACTCCCCCGAAGAGGTGCGCGAGGCGCTGCAGATCGGGCCGGACGCGCCCATCATCACCACCGACGCGCGGCATCGGAACGAGGCGAAGAGCGCGCTCATCACGCTCGTCGAGCACGCCCTGATGGCGCGGCTGAAGTAGCCGGCGGGAGCGGGCGGCCATGTGGGATGTGCCACGGGCCGCCCCCGGGCTTCATAACGTTTCGACAGAGAATTGACCGGGGCGCGACAGGCCCGCCACCACGGGCCGCAGCCGTCCGGTTCCCCTCCGCACATGTTTCGCCCGCCTTTTGGCGCCGCTCGCTCTTAATGCCCGTTTTATGTCGGGCGGATCCCCCCGGCCGTCGGTTCTGCCCACTGTTTGGAACGCACTGGTCCGGCGTGCTGGAATTTCCCGAACTGGGCCGTCGTGGCCCAGCCGAAAGACGGCACGACGTCCCCGACGTCGGTGCCGACGCCGAGAGGTTGTTGGACGAGTGAGGCGAAGAAAGACCGGCACCGCGCAGCAGGCGAAGGACGCGCGGGGCAACTTCACACCGCCGTCGCAGGCCGCGGTGGAGTCCTCGGACGTTCCCCGTACCCCCGGCGCACCCAGCGGCGGTGGCGGACGGCTCTCGCCCCGCAACTGGCGGGTGGCCACCCGGCTGAACGCGATCCTCCTCATCCCGGTGCTGGTCGCCCTGGTCTTCGGTGGTCTCGGCATCAAGAACTCGGTCGACACCTGGACCGAGGCCGAGGACGCGGCCGACACCGCCCGCGTGGTGCGGGCCGCGGCCGACTACGCCCAGGCGATCGTCGACGAGCGCGACAAGAGCGTCATCCCCCTGCTGGCGAAGCAGCACGAGGACGAGAACGTCAAGAAGGCCCGGGAGGCGACGGATTCCGCCCAGGCCGCCTTCAACGACACCGTCCGCTCCATGCCCGACACCCCCAGCCTGCAGCGCCGGCTGGCGGCGGTCCGGGACGCGGAGAAGAAGCTGCCGCAGATCCGGAAGACCGCCTACGCCTCCGAGGCCGCGAAGACCGAGGACGCGTACGGCTCCATCCAGCGTCCGCTGATGGCGTTCACCAACGAACTCGGCCTGGGCACCGGCACCGTCACCTCGTACGGCCGCATGGTCTACGCCGTCTCGCTGGCCAAGGCCGCCGAGTCGCTGCAGCGGTCCATGGGTACGCACCTGCTGGCCAAGCCGGACATGTCCGCCAAGGACCGGCGCTTCCTGCTGACCTCCTTCTCCTCGTACAACTTCCTGGAGTACATCGCCTCCGACGAGTACACGACGGGTGGCACCCAGGAGGACATCGACCGGCTGAAGAACACCTTCAAGGAGAAGGCGCAGGTCGAGCAGCAGAACAAGATGGCGCTCGCCATCATGTCCGGCGAGTCCCCGGAGAAGCTGAAGACCCTGGGCATCACCCCGGAGTCCTGGTACACCACGGCCACCGGGAAGTTCGACGCCTACCGCGACGTCGAGTCGCACCTCGCCGACCACGCGGTGGACCAGGCGTCGCAGGTCGCCTCGGACGCCCGGCAGGACGCCATCGTCAACGCCTCGATCATGATCGTCGCGCTGCTCGCCGCGTTCTTCGTCGCCGGGCGCATCGCCCGCTCGATGAGCCGCAGCATGCGCCGGCTGCGCGGTGCCGCCTTCGAGGTGGCCGAGCAGCGGCTGCCGGCCCTGGTCGACCAGCTCTCGCGCACCGAGCCGGGCCGGATCGACACCCGGGTGCAGCCCATCCCGATCGACACCAAGGACGAGATCGGCGAGGTCGCCCGCGCCTTCGACCAGGTGCACCGGGAGGCCGTCCGGCTCGCCGCCGAGCAGGCCATGCTCCGCGGCAACGTCAACGCGATCTTCACCAACCTCTCCCGCCGCAACCAGAGCCTGATCGAGGGCCAGCTGGAGCTCATCACCGGGCTGGAGAACAACGAGGCCGACCCGGACCAGCTGGAGAACCTCTTCCGGCTCGACCACCTGGCCACCCGTATGCGCCGCAACGGCGAGAACCTCCTCATCCTCGCGGGCGAGGAGCCCGGCCGCCGCTGGGACCAGCCGATCCCGCTGGTGGACGTGTTGCGCGCGGCCTCCTCCGAGGTGGAGGCGTACGAGCGCATCGAGCTGGACGGCGTCTCGGAGGCCGAGATCCACGGTCTCGCCGTGACCGACCTCGTGCACCTCCTCGCCGAGCTGCTGGAGAACGCGACCACGTTCTCCTCCCCGCACACCAAGGTCCGCGTCAACGCCACGCGTCTGCCCGACGGCCGCGTGATGGTCGAGATCCACGACAAGGGCATCGGCCTCACCCCCGAGGACTTCGCGGACATCAACCACAAGCTGGCCAACCCGCCGACCGTGGACGCCACGGTCTCCCAGCGGATGGGTCTCTTCGTGGTCGGCCGGCTGGCCATGCGGCACGGCATCCGCGTCCAGCTCCGCCCCTCGGGCGAGCAGGCCGGCACCACCTCGCTGGTCATGCTCCCCGAGCCCATCACCCATGGTGGCGGCGGCGAGGACGAGCAGTCGGGCGACGACTTCACGGTCTCCCGGATCGTCCCCGAGCAGCAGGCCGGCGCCGTCGGGCCGGCCGGCGGCGTCCGTACCGCCGCGGAGCTGGGCTTCGACGACTCGCGCTACGAGGCGGGCGCGGCCGGCGCCCCGGTGCTCGACCCGCTCGGCCGCTCGCGGCTGCGCGAGGAGCGGCGGGCCGCCCTGGAGGGCGCCCTCGGGGCGCACACCACCGGGCAGTCCGGACAGGACCGGGTCTCGCCGCACCAGGACCAGCAGACTCCGTTCGCCCCGCAGGCCACGGGTGAGCAGCCGTATACGGAAGCCGCCTACAGCGAACAGGGCTTCACCGACCAGCAGACCTACGGCGACTTCAACGCCCCCGCCTACCAAGGCGAGTGGGGCGGGACGGCTCCGGAGGCCACTCCGTACCAGCACGGGTACGCGTCGGGTTACGGAGCGGAATCGGAATCTCAGCCGTCCGCTGACACGGCGCAGCCGGAGCGCGTAGAGTTCGACCGTCCGGGCCCCGCTTCGAGCGGCCCTCCCTCGCTGACCGGGTCCGGTCTGCCGCGCCGCGATCGGCAGTGGCAGCAGCCGGAGACGGGCGAGGAGGCCACGAGGGGCGGCGCAGAACCGGACCGGTCCCAGCAGGACATCTCCCGGCCTCGGAACGAGGGGGACACGTCCGCCGGGCAGTCGGCCAACGACGAGCGCTGGCAGCGCGCCGAGCGGCTCCGGGTGCCGAAGGCGGACGGAACGACTTCCTCCGGTCTCCCGCGCCGGGTGCCCAGGGCCAATCTGGTCGAGGGCAAGGCGGTGGAGACCTCCCAGGGCGGCCCGCAGATATCCCGGGCACCCGAGGACGTCCGCGGCAGGCTCGCCAACCTGCGCCGCGGTGTCCAGCAGGGGCGCAGCGCGGGAACGGACTCCTCGGAGTTCCCCGCGATCACCGCGCAGGAGCAGCAGCAGCAACACGACCAGGGCTTCGGCCCCGGCGGCACCTACGAGCAGGAGCGTTAGTGTGAGCCCGATGAGCCAGGCGGCGCAGAACCTGAACTGGTTGATCACCAGTTTCGTGGAGAACACCCCAGGGGTGTCCCACACCGTCGTGGTCTCCGCCGACGGACTCCTTCTGGCCATGTCCGAAGGGTTTCCGCGGGACCGCGCGGACCAGCTGGCGGCGGTGGCCTCCGGCCTGACCTCCCTGACCGCGGGTGCCTCGCGCATCTTCGAGGGCGGCGCCGTCAACCAGACCGTGGTGGAGATGGAGCGCGGCTTCCTCTTCATCATGTCCATCTCCGACGGCTCCTCGCTGGCCGTGCTGGCGCACCCCGAGTGCGACATCGGCCTCGTCGGCTACGAGATGGCCCTGCTGGTCGACCGCGCGGGCAACGTGCTCACGCCCGACCTCCGCGCCGAACTGCAGGGGAGCCTTCTCAACTAGCAGAGAGACAGTGCGTTTCGCGCCACCGCGCCTTAAGGTGCGGTGGCGCGACCAGCAGCAGACAGGAAAGTCGGAGGAGGAGCCGTGGCAACGCCCCCAGGCGGTTACCCGTATGGCAATGACCAGCAGGAGAACCCGCCGCTGAACCGCTTCAACTTCCCCTCCGCGCCCACCCCCAGGGACCGGTCGGAGGCCCAGCACCCCTCACAGGTGCCCTACACCCCGCAGCCCCCGGCACCGCCGCACGCGGTGCCCGGCGGCGGGTACGCTCCGCCCGGTCACGTCCCGACCGGCCACGTCCCGCCCCCGCGGGGCAGGGCCGGCACGCGGGACAGGGGCCGCAGCACCGGCGTTCGGGGTCGCCGTCGGGTGGCAAGAGCAACCCGTTGGTCCGCCCCTACGCCATGACCGGCGGCCGGACCCGGCCGCGCTACCAGCTCGCCATCGAGGCGCTGGTGCACACCACGGCCCAGCCGGCCCAGCTCCAAGGGCAGTTGCCGGAACACCAGCGCATCTGCCACCTGTGCCGCGAGATCAAGTCGGTAGCCGAGATCTCGGCACTCCTCTCCATCCCGCTCGGCGTCGCCCGAATCCTGGTGGCCGATCTGGCCGAGGCCGGGCTCGTCGCCATTCATCAGCCCGGCGGCGACGCGTCCGCCGGCGGCCAGCCTGACGTGACACTGCTCGAAAGGGTGCTCAGTGGACTTCGGAACCTCTAGCGGCGAGGCAGCCCGCTCCACCACCAGCGCGAAGATCGTGGTGGCCGGTGGTTTCGGCGTGGGCAAGACCACGTTCGTCGGCGCGGTCTCGGAGATCAACCCGCTGCGCACCGAAGCCGTCATGACGTCCGCCTCGGCGGGCATCGACGACCTCACCCACGCGCCGGACAAGACCACGACGACCGTGGCGATGGACTTCGGCCGGATCACCCTGGACCAGGACCTGATCCTCTACCTGTTCGGCACCCCCGGGCAGGACCGGTTCTGGTTCATGTGGGACGACCTGGTCCGCGGTGCCATCGGGGCGGTCGTCCTGGTGGACACGCGGCGTCTCGCCGACTGCTTCCCCGCCGTCGACTACTTCGAGAACAGCGGGCTGCCGTTCGTCATCGCGTTGAACGGCTTCGACGGGCACCAGCCGTACACGCCCGACGAGGTGCGCGAGGCGCTGCAGATCGGGCCGGACGCGCCCATCATCACGACGGACGCTCGGCATCGGAACGAGGCGAAGAGCGCGCTCATCACGCTGGTGGAGCACGCGCTGATGGCGCGGCTGCGGTAGCGCCTGCGGCGGGCTGTGCCCCGGTCCCTCCCCTTCGCCGATTCCTGGGGGGCGAGCCCCCAGACCCCCGCATCGCGGCTTCGCCGCGAGGTCCTCAAACGCCGGACGGGCTGGATTTCGCGCCTCGGCGGGCACTTCAGCCCGTCCGGCGTTTGAGGACAACCGCGCGGAGCGCGGTTTCGGGGTCTGGGGCGCAGCCCCAGGAATCGGCGAAGTGGGGGTCCCCCCTCTGGGGGAGGGACTGGGGCATCCCCCGGCGAAGCCGAAGAAAGGGCCCCGCACTCCTTCCGGAGTGCGGGGCCCTTTCCATGGGCCAGGGCGTCAGCCCCGCCAGCTGTGAGCCGCGGTGAAGCCACCGGACCGCTCCAGGCGCCGCCAGGACGCCGCGGACCGCCGCGGACCGGGCACCGGGGCCGAGGACCCCGCGGACGCCCGGGCGAGCAGCACCGCGGTGACGGCGGCCAGCTCCTCGGGCCCGGCCGTCCCCTTCTCGACGCGAACAAGCGTGTCAGTCATGTCTGCTGAGTCCTTCGGTTACTGGGGCGGATTGCCATGCTTGCGGGACGGCAGATCGGCGTGCTTCGTCGCGAGCATCGCCAGCGACCGGATCAGCACCTGCCGCGTCTCCACCGGATCGATGACGTCGTCCACGAGGCCGCGCTCGGCCGCGTAGTACGGATGCATGAGCTCGGCCTTGTACTCCTTGACCATGCGGGCCCGCATCGCGTCGGGATCGTCGGCGTCCGCGATCTGCTTGCGGAAGATGACGTTGGCGGCGCCCTCGGCGCCCATGACGGCGATCTCGTTGGTGGGCCAGGCGTAGGTGAGGTCGGCGCCGATGGACTGGGAGTCCATGACGATGTAGGCGCCGCCGTACGCCTTGCGGAGGATCACCGAGATGCGCGGCACGGTGGCGTTGCAGTAGGCGTAGAGCAGCTTGGCGCCGTGCCGGATGATGCCGCCGTGCTCCTGGTCGACGCCGGGCAGGAAGCCGGGGACGTCCAGGAGGGTGACGATGGGGATGTTGAACGCATCGCACATTTGGATGAACCGGGCCGCCTTCTCGGACGCCTCGATGTCCAGGACGCCGGCCAGCGACTGCGGCTGGTTGGCGATGATGCCGACGACCTGGCCGTCGAGCCGGGTCAGGGCGCAGATGATGTTGGTGGCCCAGCGTTCGTGGATCTCGAGGTACTCGCCGTCGTCGACGATCTCCTCGATGACCTTGCGCATGTCGTAGGGGCGGTTGCCGTCGGCCGGGACGAGGTCCAGGAGGGCCTCGCCGGTGCGGTCGACGGGGTCCTCGCAGACGACCCGCGGCGGGTTCTCGCGGTTGTTCTGCGGGAGGAGGGACAGCAGGTAGCGGACCTCCTCCAGGCAGGTCTCCTCGTCGTCGTACGCGAAGTGGGCCACGCCGGAGGTCTCGGCGTGCACGTCGGCGCCGCCGAGGCCGTTCTGGGTGATCTCCTCGCCGGTCACCGCGCGGACCACGTCCGGGCCGGTGATGAACATCTGCGAGGTCTCGCGGACCATGAAGACGAAGTCCGTCAGGGCGGGCGAGTAGGCGGCGCCGCCCGCGCACGGGCCGAGCATCACCGAGATCTGCGGGATGACGCCGGACGCCTTGGTGTTCCGCTGGAAGATGCCGCCGTAGCCGGCGAGGGCGGAGACGCCCTCCTGGATGCGGGCGCCGGCGCCGTCGTTGAGCGACACCAGGGGCGCGCCGGCCGCGATGGCCATGTCCATGATCTTGTGGATCTTGGTGGCGTGGGCCTCGCCCAGCGCGCCGCCGAAGATCCGGAAGTCATGGGCGTAGACGAACACGGTCCGGCCGTGGACGGTGCCCCAGCCGGTGACGACCCCGTCGGTGTACGGCTTCTTCGCCTCCAGGCCGAAGCCCGTGGCGCGGTGCCGGCGCAGCGGCTCGACCTCGGAGAAAGAGCCCTCGTCCAGCAGCAGATCGATACGCTCGCGCGCCGTCAGCTTTCCCTTGGCCTTCTGTGCCTGGGTAGCCCGGTCGCTGGGACCACGCCGAACCTGCTCGCGGATGGCGTGCAGCTCGGCGACGCGCCCACGGACGTCACTCGCCTCTTCGGGCGCACCTTCGAGATTGCTCATGGATAGACGGTACGTGGGACCCATGCCGGAACATCATGTCGACTCCGCACAAGGTAGTGCTCGATTTGGTGGGCAAGGAGCACAGAATCGCACTGCGCCCCTACCAGTTGCCCCTGTTCGTCTGGTCTTCCCACGCTGTGGGTAGTCCACAAAACCACTCGGACACACCGCCGCCCGGCCGGGGGCGGGCCGGGGCGTCAGCCGGTCTCGACCTCGCAGCGGTGGGGCAGGCACCGGGTTCCCGGCCGGATCCGCAGCCGCAGTCCGGCCCCGGTGGCGCGTACCTGTACGGACGGGTCGTGGGACACCACCCGGCGCACCGGCCGCGCCCAGGCGAGGTCCACCGGAGCACCCGTGCGCGGGGGTTCGGCGAGGTGGAGGGTCGCGCGCCGGCCGTGCCGGCGGATCAGGACGGCGGCGGGGGCGGACACCGTGAGGGTGCCCACAGTGCCGGGGCGCCAGAAGGCAGCCGCGGTGAGGGCGGGCGTAGCGAGACGCACGGCCTGGAGGTCCGCGGTGTTGGCGAGGACCGTCAGCCGACCGTGGTCGGCGGCACGGGCGGCGACGGCGGCCCGGCTCGCGCCGGGCATCAGCAGGTGGACGAGGGCGGCGCCCTGGGGGTCGGTGCCGTGCGGGTGCCACAGGGTGAGGTAGCGGCGGGTGAGCGGGCGGGCGGAGCCGCCGGAGTTGACGTCCCGCCAGGCGCCGGTGCGGTGTTCGTCCAGGACGCGCACGGGCGCGCCGCCGGGGAGCACCCAGCCGCCGTGCCCCTCCAGGTGGATCCAGTGCGCCCGGCGGAAGAAGGCGTCCCCCGTGCGGCACACGCCGTCCACGGTGAGCCGGGGCGGACCGGTGATCCGCCGGTTGTCGAGCACGGTCTCGACGGGTGTGCCGTCGCGGGCGGTGACGCCGGCGGTGAGGCAGACGACGGCGTCGTCCGCGTACACCCACATCCGGCGCGCCTCCAGGGTGGAGCCGAGCCCCTTGAGGTGCTGGCCGAGGACCGCGTACGTGCCGTCCGAGACGCCGCCCACCCAGCGCGCGTCGGGTCTCGGTTTGCCCCAGGCGCCGCCCTCGTCGTCGGCGAGGCGCTTGGCGGAGACGGTGGTTCCGGGGAGGCGGTACGGGTCGACGGTGGGCCAGAAGCCGTCACCGTACTGGTCCTCGCCGCCGGGCCCCCACCAGAGGAGCATCCCGGCGCCGGTGTGCCAGCCGCGCGGGTTCTCGCCGTTGCCGTTCTCGTAGTGGGCGACGCGGTCGGAGGCCATGGCGAGGGCTGCGGTCCAGCCGGGGCGGCGGTGCACGGCCCGGTCCATGGCGGGGAACAGCCGATGCCCGGCGGGCTCGGGCGCCGCGGGTTCCGGCCCGGCGAGGACGGCCGCGAGCCGGGCCAGGTCGCCGGTGTCGAACTGGGGGTCGGCGAGGAGCGGGGCGGCCGGGTCGCGGGCGGCCCAGCCCTTGATCAGCCCGTGCCACCGGGCGCGCGCGGCGGCGGGTGCGTCCTCGGCGAGCAGGGCGATGGCCGCGACGAGGGCGTGGCCGCGCTGCCGGTCGCTCTGCGGCGGCCCGTCGTCGGTCAGGCCCCGGCTGACGGCGCGGCCGGAGACGGTGTCCGTCACCAGCCCGTGGTGGATCAGCGGGACGAACGCCCGGTCGACGGCGTCGTGGACGAAGCGGCGGCCGGGGCCGGCGACGTCCCAGGCGGAGCCGCGCAGCAGGGCGAGGAGCCGGGCGAGGCCGTCGAGCAGCACCCAGCCGTAGGTGCCGGTGTAGGGGACGGCGGTGTGCTGGAGGAACGATCCGTCGGCGTACAGCCCATCGCCGTGGTCGACATGGGCGAGGACCGGGGTGAGGGCGTCGCGGGCGAGGGCGAGCTTCGCCGGCGCCTCCCCCAGGACGCCGCGCAGGGCGACGACGCGGCAGAGGTCGACGCGGTTGGCGCCGGTGCTGGTGCCGGTGTACGGGCCGAGCAGCGCGTCCGGGACGAAGTGGTCGACGGCCGCGAGCGCGGCGGCGCGCCGGGCGGGCCCGGCCTCGGCGTACAGCAGGGTGAGCGTGTCGAGCAGCAGGCGCGGGGTGCCGATCTGCCATTCCCACCAGTTGCCGTACCGCTCGGTGCCGGGGTGGTAGACGGTCCGGTGGACGTGGTCCAGGCCGGCGAGGACATCGGCGGCGAGCGCCGCGTCGCCGGTGAGCCCGGTGCCGGGCTGCGCGTAGGCCCGCGCCATGACGTGCAGCCGGGCGTGGCTGAGGGTGATCCCGGCGGGCGGGTCGAACGGGGCGTCGGGCCAGAGCGACCCGGGAGCGGACCG
This sequence comes from Streptomyces sp. CA-181903, assembly GCF_050937075.1. NCBI lineage: Bacteria > Bacillati > Actinomycetota > Actinomycetes > Kitasatosporales > Streptomycetaceae > Streptomyces > Streptomyces sp. CA-181903. Next base: position 5,371,974 of record NZ_JBNJLY010000001.1, on the reverse strand, counting down.
CATCCGGGCGCGGTGGGCACGGGCGGTCTCGCCGGTGCGCCGCAGGACCGCGCGGTACGGCTCGGCGGCCGGGTCGAGGCCGGTGCCGAGGAGGAGGTCGCGCCAGCGGTGGCGGAGGGGGGTGAAGGGGGCGCCGGGGCCGAGTGGGCCGCCTGCGAGGGGGGTGGCGAGTGCCGTGGCGAGGAAGGCGCGGCGGGTCCAGGGTGGAGGCATGGTGGTCCTCACGGTGCGGGAGGGCTGCGCGGGACGGCCCACACCGTGCCAGGACGAGCCCGGGCGGCGCAATGAGGCGGGCGCGGGCGCCGTCCGTTCCGCGCCGTCCGCTCCGGACCGCATCCGCCCGCCACCGTCCGCTACCGACGCGGCGGGCGGGCACTCGCCGCGCGCCGGGCCGCCCCCGAGCCGGGCCCGGGGCCCGGGGGCCCGGGGGCCCGAGGACCACGGCCCGGCATCCCGGCGACCCGGCACCCCGACGCCGTAACGCCCCGGCGAGCCGACACCCCAACACCCCCGCACCCCCGCACCCACGCACCCCGGCCGGAAACGCCCTCCCGAAGCGTCCGCACGGGCGCGGAGAATCCCGCCCGGAACCCCACCGATTCAGTTGAATGATGAACCATTCCGCATTACCGTGGAACCGGATCGAGCGATCCGATCGACCCACCCCGCCGGCCCCGCCCGGCCGGCCGTCGACCCGCGAGGAGAACGCCATGGGCCCCTTCACCCGCAAGTCCGCCTCCGACTCCGCCGCCCCCGAGACCCCGGCCGCCGCGAACCCCGCGCTGGCCGCCCTCACCGGCGACTGGACCATCGACCCCGCCCACAGCAGCATCGGCTTCACCGTGCGCCACGCCATGGTCACCAACGTCCGTGGCTCCTTCCACGAGCACCAGGGCGCGCTGCACCTCGACGGAACCGATCCCTCCCGTTCCACCGCCTCCCTCGACATCACCGTCGCGAGCGTGGACACCGGCATGAAGGACCGCGACGCACACCTCCGCAAAGAGGACTTCTTCGACGTCGAACGGTTCCCCCTGATGACCTTCCGCTCCACCTCCGCCGAGGCCCTCGGCGGCGAGCGCTACCGCCTCACGGGTGACCTCACCATCAAGGACGTCACCCGTCCCGTCGCCATCGACCTGGAGTTCAACGGCTCGGCCACCGACGCCTACGGCGCCGAGCGCGTCGGCTTCGAGGGCCGCGCCGAGATACAGCGCTCCGACTGGGGGCTGTCCTGGAACGCGGCCCTGGAGGCCGGCGGCGTCATGATCAGCGACAAGGTGAAGCTGGTCTTCGACATCTCCGCCGTCCGCGCCACGCCTTCAAAGTGGCCCGATCAAGCAGCACCGAGCCCCCACAGCAACCAGATTGACCCATAGCTGTGACCCACCCCACCATCGGTCGGTAGTCTGCCGTGGTCAACGAATGATCGAAGGGTGGGGATGACATGCGTGCACTGCGTGTCAGGCACATCGAGGATTCACTGTCACAGGATTTCAAAGAAAAGATCGATCTGTCCGATTACGAGGGGAGATCGACCAAACAGGAGCGCTCCGCGTTCCTCAGCAGAGCTCTCGCCGCCCGAGCCATCCAGCGATTCACGAGTCTGTCTGCCGAGGAAGCAGCGCACTGCGTAGTCGATTCCTTCGGCGACAACGGCATCGACGCCCTTGCCGTGGATGAGGACAACCACCGCATCGTCATCGTCCAATCAAAATGGGATTCCTCTGGCGATTCCGGCCTTTCGCAGGGCGACGCCCTTAAGGTTCGCAACGGTTGTAGCGATCTGTTCAACATGAAGTTCGACCGCTTCTCCCCTGCGCTTCAGGCTCGCCAGCCCCAGATCGCCAAAGCCTTGAGCGACCCGGCGGTCACATTCATCATAGTCATCGCCACTACCGGCCGCAGCGAACTACCCACAGAGGCAAGTACAGTCTTCGGCGATTTCCTTCGCGAGGTAAACGAGAACGACCCTGTGGTCTCTTTGGAAGTCCTTGGACTGAAAGAGTTCCACTCCATGGTGGTCGAAGGCACCGCCGGTCCGAGAATCGAACTGACGGTACCCATCGAACAATGGGGGACGGTGGATGTCCCTTACCAAGCCTACTACGGCCTGGTCCAGGCTTCCGAGATATCCTCCTGGTACGAAAAGCACGGCGATCGCCTTTTCTCGCAGAACCTACGGAAATCCCTTGGAAACACCGAGGTGAACGAAGGGCTGACGGACACTCTCCTGCACAACGGGCAGCACTTCTGGTACTTCAACAACGGCATTACGGCTCTGTGTGATTCGATAAAAAAGACACCAAGAGGCGGAGCTACGCACACCTACGGCGATTTCGCCATCGAAGGCGTAAGCGTAGTCAATGGCGCGCAGACAGTGGCCAGTATCCATAGGGCAGGCCTGAAGGGCAGCGAGGCCTTGGAAGGTGCCCGCGTATGGGTTCGCTTCATTTCCCTTGAGGGCTGCCCGCCCGGGTTCGCCACAGACGTCACCCGGGCTACCAATACGCAGAACAGCGTAGAGAACAGAGACTTCGTCGCCCTGGACCGCCAGCAGGAAAGAATTCGGCGAGACATGCTGCTGTCTCTACAAAAGCAGTACTCGGTAAAGCGTGGCGAAAACGCGCCGGCCGAGACCGACGGGTGTACGGTCGAAGACGCCCTGGTCGCGTTGGCCTGCGCGCACAACAACCCTTACTACAGCGTGATGGCCAAGAGCTCGGTCGGCAGGCTCTCGGAAAACACCGAGCGCGCTCCGTACACCAACCTGTTCAACGCTGGCACAACCGCTCATAGAGTGTGGCGATGTGTACAGGTCATGCGCCGAGTGGAAGCCGACCTGCAGGACCGCCGCACCCGACTCGTCGACCGGAATTACGCAATCGCCATGCACGGAAACCGCCTGATCCTTCAGCTGGTTTTCAATCAAGTGAGACTCGAAAAGATCAACGACCCGGGGTTCAACTGGGACAAAGAGCTTTCCAGGGTCCACCTCGTCACCGGAGAAGTCCTTGCATCACTCACAGCCGCTATCGAGGAAGCCTATCCTAACAACTACCTGGCCCCGCTGTTCAAGAACACAACCAAATGTCGGGATTTGGTGGGCCGAGTAGAAGAAGCCCTGTCCTCCTCTTGAGTCACCAATTGACCCACGGTGCCTGCCCATTCTTCAACGGGGCGAAGCACCGTGGCCTCTCATAACGTCCCGGCGGCCATTCCCGCGCTCACTCCCGCGGTTCGACGCCCGCGCGCCACAGCCCGTACGCGTAGGCGTCGTCGAGCGCCTGCCAGGACGCGGCGATGACGTTTTCGGCGACGCCGACCGTGGACCACTCCCCGTCCTGGTCGCTGGTGGAGACCAGGACGCGGGTGATCGAGCCGGTGCCCAGGCTGCCTTCCAGGATGCGGACCTTGTAGTCGGTCAGCTCCAGCCCTCCGAGCTGCGGGTAGAAGGGTTCGAGGGCCGAACGCAGCGCCCGGTCCAGGGCGTTGACCGGGCCGTTGCCCTCCGCCGTGGCGACGATCCGCTCGCCCTTGGCCCAAAGCTTCACCGTCGCCTCGTTGGCGTGGGTGCCGTCGGGGCGGTCCTCGGCGATGGCGCGCCAGGACTCGACGCGGTAGTAGCGGAGCGCCCGGCCGGTCACCTCCTGGCGGAGCAGCAGTTCGAAGGAGGCGTCCGCCGCCTCGTACGTGTAGCCCTGCGCCTCCCGCTCCTTGACGCGTGAGACGACCCGGCCGACGAGTTCGCGGTCGCCGCCCAGGTCGATGCCGAGTTCCTTGCCCTTGAGCTCGATCGACGCCCGGCCGGCCATGTCGGAGACCAGCATCCGCATGGTGTTGCCGACCTGTTCGGGGTCGATGTGCTGGTAGAGATCCGGATCGACCTTGATCGCGGAGGCGTGCAGTCCGGCCTTGTGCGCGAAGGCCGAAACCCCCACGTACGGCTGATGCGTGGACGGCGTCAGGTTGACGACCTCGGCGATGGCGTGCGAGACGCGGGTCGTCTCGGCCAGTCTGCCGGGCGGCAGCACCCGCCGGTCGTACTTCAGCTCCAGGGCCGCGACGACGGGGAAGAGGTTGGCGTTGCCGACGCGTTCGCCGTAGCCGTTGGCCGTGCACTGCACATGGGTGGCGCCCGCGTCCACGGCGGCGAGGGTGTTGGCCACCGCGCACCCGGTGTCGTCCTGCGCGTGGATCCCGAGCCGCGCGCCGGTCGCCGCGAGGACCGCCGAGACGGTCACCGCCACCTGCGCGGGGAGCATGCCGCCGTTGGTGTCGCAGAGCACGACCACGTCGGCGCCCGCCTCGTGCGCGGCGCGGACCACCTCGGTGGCGTACGCGGGATTGGCCCGGTGGCCGTCGAAGAAGTGCTCGCAGTCGACGAACACCCGCCGGCCGTGCGCCCGCAGATGGGCGACGGTCTCCCGGACCATCGCCAGGTTCTCGTCCAGCGTGGTGCGCAGCGCCAGTTCGACGTGCCGGTCGTGCGATTTGGCGACCAGCGTGACGACCGGGGCGCCGGACGCGAGCAGCGCGGCCACCTGCGGGTCGTCCTCCGCCCGGACGCCCGGCTTGCGGGTGGCGCCGAACGCGACGAGCCGGGCGTGGCGGAAGGTGATCTCCTCCCGGGCGCGCCGGAAGAAGTCGGTGTCCCGTGGGTTGGCGCCCGGCCAGCCGCCCTCGATGAAGCCCACGCCGTAGTCGTCCAGGTGCCGGGCGATGGTGAGCTTGTCCGCCACCGTGAGGTTGATGCCCTCGCGCTGCGCGCCGTCGCGAAGCGTGGTGTCGAAGACGTGGAACGCGTCGGACGGCGCCGCCTCGGGGGCGTCCGTGAGGGTGTCCGTCATGCTGCTGAGCTCCTGTCGGGATCTCGGTCTACCGGAATGACCGGCTCCACCGTCCCTCCATGGTCCCGCGTGCTCCGCTCCCGGCGAAGGGTGGGCCGGAAACGAAAAAACCCCTCGCGGGTGCGAGAGGTCTGCGCGCGGGTCGGGGACGAGGGTGGCCGTGCCGTACCAGGTGCGTACGGAACGGTCACTGCGGACCGGCGCGCCTGCTGCCCGTAATCATGGCGAGCGAGAACACGGGACGGAGTCTTGCACAGCCGCCCCCGCCGCCGGGGAGTCGTCTCACCATGCGGGCGGCGGGGCCGGATGCCGGATGCGTGTTCGGGGCGTCAGGGCGCGGGCACGGCCCCCTGGGCGCCCCCGAGCGCCCCGGGCTCCGCGGCCGGACCGGCCGGCGGGGCGTCCCCGACCCGTTTGAGGTCGATGTCCCGGGTCTCCCGCATCGTCAGGTACACCACCAGCGACACGGCCGCGCACCCCGCCACGTACCAGGAGAAGCCCGACTCGATCCCGCTCTTCTTGAACCACAGCGCCACGTACTCCGCCGTGCCGCCGAACGCGGCGTTGGCGATCGCGTACGGCAGCGCGACGCCGAGGGAGCGGACGCCGGTCGGGAAGAGCTCCGCCTTCACACAGGCGTTGATGGAGGTGTACCCGGTGACCACGATCAGGGCGAGCAGCGCGAGACCGAGCGCGGGCCAGAACGAACCGGCGTGCTTCAGCAGCGTCATGATCGGCACGGTGAGGAAGGTGGACCCCACCGCGAACGTGATCAGCAGCGGCCGGCGGCCGATCCGGTCCGAGAGCGCGCCCGCCAGCGGCTGGAGGCAGGCGAAGACGAGCAGCGCGCAGAAGCTGACGAGAGTGGCCGTCTGCTTGGGCAGACCCGCGGTGTTGGAGAGGTACTTGGTGAGGTACGTGGTGTACGTGTAGTACGCGACCGTGCCGCCCATGGTCAGCGCGATGACCAGCAGCGCCTCGCGCTTGTGCCGCAGCAGGGCGCGGACCGTGCCGCGGTCGCCCTGCGGGGTGTCGTCCGCCTCCTGGTAGGTGTCCGTCTCCAGCATGCTGCGCCGCAGGTAGAAGATGACGGCCGCCCCGAGCGCGCCGACGCTGAACGGGATCCGCCAGCCCCACTCGTGCAGTTGGGCGGAGGTCAGGGTGTGCTGGAGCACGATCAGCAGCCCCAGGCCCAGGAGTTGGCCGGCCGTCATGGACACGTACTGGAAGCTGGACGCGAACCCGCGGCGGCCCGGCGCGGACGCCTCGGTGAGGTACGTGGCGCTGGCCGCGTACTCGCCGCCCACCGACAGCCCCTGCAACAGCCGCGCCACCAGCAGGACGGCGACACCGCCGTACCCCGCCACCCCGTAGGTGGGCGCGACGGCGATCAGCACCGCCGAGGCGGACATCAGCGTCACGGTCAGCGTCAACGCCGCCTTGCGCCCCCGCCGGTCCCCCACCCGCCCGAGCAGCCAGCCGCCGACCGGCCGCATGAAGAAGCCGACGGCGAAGATGCCGGCGGTGTTCATGAGTTTGGCGGTGTCATTGCCCTCGGGGAAGAAGGAGCCCGCGAAGTACGTCGCGAAGCTGGCGTAGACGAACCAGTCGAACCACTCGACCATGTTGCCGGCCGAGCCGATCCAGATCTTCTTCCAGTGCTGTTCCATGGGGGCACGGTGGCGGAACGGCATGGTTTCGGACAAGGGGGCCCTTGGCAACGATCCCGCGTACTTCCGTGCGTTGTGGTCGCCGGGTGGCTGGGGGTGCCCCGGTCCCGCCCTTTCTCCCCCAGCTACCGCTGGGAGGTGCCCCCAGTTTCCTGGGGCTGCGCCCCAGACCCCTTGTCCTCAATCGCCGGACGGGCTGAATTCAGCCCGTCCGGCGATTGAGGACAACCGCGCGGAGCGCGGTTTCGGGGCTGCGGGGGCTCGCCCCCGCAAGAAACGGTGAAAGGGCGGGCCCGGGGCACCCCACCCCATCACCCCAGCCGGTGCATCCAGCCGTACGTGTCCTCCGCGGCCCCCGTCTGCACATCAAGCAGCGCCTGCCGCAACCGCATCGTGACAGCCCCCGGCCCGCCGTCCCCGACCGTCCAGTCCCCGCGAGCGGACTTCACGGACCCGACGGGCGTGATCACAGCGGCGGTGCCGCAGGCGAACACCTCGGTCAGGGAGCCGTCCTCGTTCGCGCTCCGCCAGTCGTCCACCGAGATCCGCCCCTCGGCGACCTCGTACCCGAGGTCCGAGGCGATCCGCAGCAGCGAGGCCCGCGTGATGCCGGGCAGCAGGGACCCGGTCAGCTCGGGGGTGACGATGCGGTTCCCGTACACGAAGTACAGGTTCATCCCGCCCATTTCCTCGATCCAGCGCCGCTCCACCGCGTCCAGCCAGACCACCTGGTCGCACCCCTTCTCGGCGGCCTGGGCCTGGGCGACGAGGGAGGCGGCGTAGTTGCCCGCGCACTTGGCGGCGCCGGTGCCGCCGGGGGCGGCGCGCACGTACTCCTCGGAGATCCAGACGGAGACGGGCTTGACGCCGCCGGCGAAGTAGGCGCCGGCCGGCGAGGCGATGACGACGAAGAGGTACTCCTTGGCCGGGCGCACGCCCATGCCCGCCTCGGTGGCGAACATGAACGGCCGCAGGTACAGGGAGGCTTCACCGGAGGTGGGCACCCAGGCGCGGTCCTGCCGGACGAGCGCGTCGCACGCCTCGATGAACGTCTCGACGGGCAGCTCGGGCATGGCCAGCCGGCGGGCGGACGCCTGGAAGCGCTTGGCGTTTTCGTCCGGGCGGAAGGTGGCGACGCCGCCGTCGGGGCGGTGGTACGCCTTGAGGCCCTCGAAGATGGCCTGCCCGTAGTGGAGCGTCATGTTGGCCGGGTCGATCGACAGCGACGAGTACGGCACGAGCTGGGCGTCGTGCCAGCCGACGCCGTCCGCCCACTTGATGGTGACCATGTGGTCGGTGAAGTGACGGCCGAACCCGGGGTCCGCGAGGATGCGCTCCCGTTCCGCGTCGGACAGCGGCTGCGAGGAGGGCTTGAGCTCGATCGTGGGCGTGGTCATGGATGCGTGTCCTTAACTTTCGGGTGCTGCGGACCGCGCTCACGCCGTCCCCGCTCTGGCGGACGTCCAAGCTTCTTCGCCATCTTCTCGCGGCCCCGTGTCCGATTATCGCTCGGAGGGGGGCGTGAACGAAATACCTGTGCGATCGCCGAGGAGGCGCGCGGCCCGGTGGAACGGTGGGAACTCCGGCCGCGCGCGGGGCGGACGGGTCAGGCGGGTACCCCCGGTACCTCGGAGACCAGATTCACGAGCGAGGACCCCGTCTCCTCCGTCGAGCGGGCGCCGCCCCCCGCCCGTCCCGCCAGATCGGCGGCGACGGCCGCCTCCACCCGTGCCGCCTCCCCCTCGTACCCGAGGTGCCGCAGCAGCAGGGCGACGGAGAGGACGGTCGCCGTGGGGTCGGCCGTGCCGGTGCCCGCGATGTCCGGGGCCGAGCCGTGGACCGGCTCGAACATGGACGGGAACGTACCGTCCGGGTTGATGTTGCCGGAGGCGGCGGTCCCGATGCCGCCGCTGACGGCCGCCGCGAGGTCGGTGAGGATGTCGCCGAAGAGGTTGTCGGTGACGATCACGTCGAACCGCTCGGGCTGGGTGACGAGGAAGATCGTCGCCGCGTCCACGTGCAGGTAGTCCGTCGTGACCTCGGGGAACTCGCGGCCGACCCGGTCGAAGACGGACTTCCAGAGCCGGCCCGCGTACACCAGGACGTTGTTCTTGTGGACGAGCGTGAGCTTCTTCCGCGGCCGCGCCTGGGCCCGCGCGTACGCGTCCCGGACGACGCGCTCCACGCCGTACGCCGTATTGACGCTCACCTCGGTGGCGACCTCGGCCGGGGTGCCGGTGCGCAGCGTGCCGCCGTTGCCGGTGTACGGGCCCTCGGTGCCCTCGCGGACCACGACGAAGTCGATGTCCGGGCGGCCGGCGAGCGGGCCGGTGGTGCCGGGGTAGAGCCGGGAGGGGCGCAGGTTCACGTGGTGGTCGAAGGCGAATCGGAGTTTGAGCAGCAGGCCGCGTTCCAGCACGCCGGACGGTACGGAGGGGTCGCCCACCGCGCCGAGCAGGATCGCGTCGTGCTCCTTGAGGGACTCCAGTTCGGCGTCGGGGAGGGTCTCCCCGGTGGCGTGCCAGCGCCGGGCGCCGAGGTCGTACTCCCGGGTCTCCAGCTTCACGTCGGAGGGGAGGACGGTGGTGAGGACGCGGAGTCCCTGGGCCACCACTTCGGGGCCGATGCCGTCACCGGGGATCACTGCGAGGCGGATGCTGCGAGACATGACGGGACCGTACTCCGTCGTCCCACTGCATGACACTCTCCGTCCACCATATGGACGAGGGGTAACCGGCTGAGGCCAGTTCGGCGGATTTCGGCGGAAGTGGGTGACGGGACGGGCCTTTGCTGGCACGTTCCCGGCATGGACACTCCACGCGTAGGCATTCCCGGTCCGCTCGCCGAGCGCATGACCATGCCGGAGCAGCACGAGTACCTGCGGAGCAGACTCACCCGGCGCGGCCTGCTGCGCACGGGCGCGGTGACGGCCGGGGCGGTCGCCGGGACGGGCCTGCTGGGAGCGGTGCCCACCACCGCCCTGGGCACCCCCACCCTCGTGACGGCGAGAGCCACCACCCGCGTCGACGGCTCCCTGGTCGCCCCCTTCGGCCGGCACCTCGCCTTCGGCGCCGACCCGAAGACCCAGATGCGCGTCTCGTGGCAGGTGCCCTTCGCCGTCCGCAAGCCGTTCCTGCGGATCGGGCTGAAGCCGTGGGACCTCGGCCGCCGCGTCGAGGCGGAGGTGCGGCACCTCCACACCCCGCCGCTGGTCCGGAAGCTGCCCGCCGTCGACCAGTACTACCTGCACGTCGCGCTGGACGGGCTGCGGCCCGGCACCACGTACTACTACGGCGTCGGGCACACCGGCTTCGACCCGGCGGACGCCCGCCGGCTGGGCACGGTCGCCTCCTTCCGCACCGCGCCCGCGCACCCCGAGCGGTTCGTCTTCACGGCCTTCGGCGACCAGGGCGTCGGCTACCACGCGCTCGGCAACGACCAGCTGCTGCTCGGCCAGGACCCGGCGTTCCACCTGCACGCGGGCGACATCTGCTACGCCGACAGCAGCGGCTCCGGCCGGCCCGGCGACGTGTACGACGCGCGGGTGTGGGACCAGTTCCTCGCCCAGACGGAGTCCGTGGCCCGGAGCGTGCCGTGGATGGTGACCACCGGCAACCACGACATGGAGGCCTGGTACTCCCCCAACGGCTACGGCGGCCAGAGCGCCCGCTGGGCGCTGCCCGCCAACGGCTTCGACCCGCGCAGGTCGCCGGGCGCCTACTCCTTCGTCCACGGCAACGTCGGCGTCGTCGCCCTCGACGCCAACGACGTCTCGTACGAGATCGCCGCCAACACCGGCTACAGCGGCGGCCGGCAGACCACCTGGCTCGACCGCCGGCTGCGCGAGCTGCGCGCCCAGCGGGACGTGGACTTCGTCATCGTCTTCTTCCACCACTGCGCCTTCTCGACGACGAAGGCGCACGCCTCGGACGGCGGCGTCCGCGACGCGTGGCTCCCCCTGTTCGACAAGCACCGCGTGGACCTCGTCATCAACGGCCACAACCACATCTACGAACGCACGGACGCCCTCCGCGCGGGCCGGCTCCGCCGCCGCGTCCCCATCGGCGCGACGGTCGACCCGTCCCGCGACGGCACCGTCTACGTCACCGCCGGCGGCGCGGGCGCGGACCTCTATGACTTCCCCGTCCCGGACAGCTACGAGGGCCACGTCCACGACCTCGAAAGCGTCGCCAGCTACCACTGGAAGAAGGGCCGGGTGAAGTCCCCCGAACGAGTGGAGTGGTCGCGCGTCCGCTACACGGGCCACTCCTTCCTGGCGGTGGAGTGCGAGCCGGGAGCGCACCCCCGGCTGCGGGTCACGGCGCTGGCGGAGAACGGCAGGCGCGTCGACCACTTCGACGTGGTGCGGGCGGGACGGTAAGGGGCGGCGACGGGGTCAGGGGCCGGCGGGCACGATCCCCGACAGGACCGGGAGGCCGGCGACGCGCGAGAGGGACCGGCCGACCGGGCCGCCGGTGCACGTCCGAGGACCGATGTCGCTCAGCACGCCGATGTCCTGGACACCCACGTTGACCAGGGCCGGGAACGGGGGCGGGGACGGGGCGTCGGCCGAGGCGGGTGCGCACAAGGGCCGGAGCGGGGGCAGAGGCAGGGGCAGGGGGAGGTCCTCCCCGGCGACCGGAGCAGGGGTTCCACCGCCTCCGGTCCCGGCCCACGCCGGTGCCGCCACGGCCTGGACTCCGGCGAGGAGGGCCAGGACGACGCCGGTGGCACGGACGGCGGTGACGGTGTGCTGGTTCATGAGCTGACGAACGATCCCGCCCGCACGCGGAAACGGGAGCCGGCTGCGACGGGGCGGCGGCAGGCCCGCGACCACCCCGCCGCAGCCGCCCCCGAACGCGACGGCTGTGGCTAGTGGCCCGCCGGGCCCCCGTTGTCGCGCCGGTCGAGGGCCCGCTGGAGGGCGGCGGCGGCGTTGAGGCGGTCGGCGTCGCGCTCGGCGCGGCGGGTGCGGCGGGGCTTGCGGACGGCGGTGGTCTCGGCCATGGGTCACGTCTCCTCTGGAAGAAGTCCTGCGGAAGAAGTCCTGCGAGGAATCGAGGAATGCGGTCTGGTGAGAGAGGTGAGCCGGGAAGGGGCGGGGGCCCGGACGCTCGCAGGGATCACCTGCGCTCACGCGCCCGACCACGTCCGCCGTCGCTCGATGGAGCGGAACGCTCGGCTTCCTCCACGCTAAGCGAGCATTCCCGCGCTGTCGCCGTATTTACTCGGGCTTCCTACTATCTGAGACGGCCGGCCCGCGTCGGCGCCCTGCCAGCGGAGGACCGCCGCCTGTGGGAATGCGTTTTTCGGGGCGTGCGCGTCAGTGCCGTCGCCTGGGCTCAGCGCCGCTCACCAGGGCACGGGCGTTCCGTCCCAGGAGAAGAAGCCACCGGTGGGGCCGTCGTCCGGCAGCAGGGCCTGGTTCGGCGAGTCGCGTCGGCGGTGCTCCTCGTTCCGCACCTGCGCCTGGGCGGGGGTGCCGGGTGCCGCCGCGGGGGCGCCCGGCGACGGCCGGCCCCGTCGGCATCAGGCCGCAGCGGGCGGCCGCCCCCACGGCCGTCCTCGTGACCGTCCGCAGGCCGGACCGCCACCCGGACGACCGTGCCCCGCCTGCCGGCTCGCACGAACCGCCTACTCGTGGAAGGCCGTGGTCGCCTGGAGCGGAGCCCGCTCGGTCCGCACCCGGTTCACCGGCGCCGTCTCGTCGGCGTACCCGAAGGAGACGCCGACGAGCAGCTTTCCTCCGGTGACGCCGAGTTCGGTGCGGACGGTGTCGGCGTAGAAGCTCAAGAGCCCCTGCGGGCAACTGTCCACGCCGTACGCGGACATCGCCAGGAGCAGCGTCTGCATGTAGGCGCCGACGTCCGCGGCCGACCGGGCCGCTCCCTCACCGTGGACGGAACCGTGGACGAAGAGGAAGGCCGCGTGTGGCGCGCCGTAGAAGCCCAGGCTTTCCGAGGCGTACGCCGCACGTGCCGTGTGATCGCCGGGGCCGATGCCCAGCGCCCCGTACAGTTCGGCACCGAACGCCGCCCGACGCTCATGGTGCACCCCCGCGTACATCCCTTCGGAATACGGGAAGTCCACCGAGGTGCGCCGTTCGGCGTGGGCCGCCCGCAGGGCACCGGCCAGGCGCCGACGTGCCGCGCCGCTCACCACCTCCACCTGCCACGGTTGCGCGTTGGAGTTGGACGGCGCGGCGCCGGCCAGCGAGAAGATCCTGCGCATCGTGTCCTCGGGTACGGGCTCCGGACGGAACGCGCGGGTCGCGCGGCGGCCGCGTATCAGCTTCTCCGCGCAGCCGCTCAGCTCAGTGGGGACGCATGTGCTCATGGGGGACTCCTTACCGTTAAGTAAACGTTTCCGTTTACATGCGCGCCAGCCTAACGCGCCACATCGCGGCAAGTAAACGAGCCCGTATACTTACTGGATGAACATGAGCGTGAGCACGCCGCCCGCGGCGTCCCAGCGGCGAGGGCGCGGCGGCCGGGAGCGCATCCTGGCCGCCGCCGCCCGACTGTTCGCGGCCCAGGGCATCGGCGCGACCGGCATGGAACAGGTCGCCGAGGAAGCACCGGTCTCCAAGCGGACGCTCTACGCGCACTTCCGCACCAAGAACGATCTGGTCATCGCCCACCTGCGGGACCTCGCGCAGTCAGGGGCCACTCTGGAAGGCGTCCTGACCCGCGACGACATCCCTCCGCGCGAGCGGATCCGCCGATTGTTCGACCAGCCGACGGCGGACGCGGCTCCGGTACGCGGATGTCCGTTCATCGACGCCGCCGCGGAGTTCCCCGACCCGGAGAGCGCGGTGCACTCCTACGCCCGGGAGCAGAAACTGCGCATGGTGCAGCTGATCGCCGCGGTGCTGACGGAACTGGGCTGCCGTGAACCCCTCCCCCTCGCCGAGCAACTGGCCATCCTCGCGGACGGGGCGGCCAGCCGCGCCATGGTCCTGGACGAAGCGGACTACGGCCGGCACGCGCGGGCGGCGGCGGAGATCCTCCTCGATCGGGCGTTGCCGGGGAAGACGGAAAAGGGCTGACGAGGTCGGGGAGAACACACAACCAGCGCGGGAACCCGTCGATTTGCGACTCTCGACGGAGCATCTCGATGCGGCTGACGACCTCGACGGGTGTCGCGGTGGGCCGGCGACGCGGTGCACTGGATCGGTCTTCGAGACCGATCTCGCCGAACTGTCGATACCGGTTGACCCACTTGCCGGCGCGGGCACGGGAGATTCCCGTTTCGGCGGCGACGTGAGCGATCGGGCGGTGTTGGCAGCGCTGGACGAGCCGTCGGCGTCCCTCCACGGACAACGGAGCGTCGCGATGGGGCACGGGTGTCTTTCCGGTCGGCGGGCGTGGTGCGGTGTGGCGGGTTATGGCTGCTCAGTGGCGCGTGACGGCTCGGTGGGGTGCGAGTGCGAGGTGGGTGAGGACCGCGCCGAGCGCGGACAGGGCGGCGAGGACGAGGCCGAGTGTGTGGAATGCGCTGGTGAATCCTGCGGCCAGGGCCGTTCGATGCACGTCCGCCACCTGGCCTTGGATGGCCTGTCCGGCGATTCGGGTGGCGGAATCGGAGGGGAGGCCGCTGCCGCTCAGTCGGGTGGCGGTGAGGGTGGTGAGCAGGGCTGCGGCGCCGGAGACGGCGACGGACTCGCCGGTGATGCGCATGGTGTTGAAGATGCCTGCCGCGGTTCCGGCGTTCTCGACCGGGACAGTGCTGACGGCCGCGTTGTCCATGACCCCGAAGGCCAGACCGACTCCCGCGCCGAAGGGAAGCAGGGGAAGGGCCAACTCCAGCCATGAGCCGTTGCCGTGCAGGGTCGCCAGGAGCAGGGCTCCGGCAACGATCAGTGCCGAAGCGCCGGTCAGCACGGTGCGCACGGAGGTGCGCGCGGCCAGATGGCCGGCGGCCAGCGGCAGGAGCAGGACCGGGGCGGTCATCGGCAGGAGGAGCAGACCGCTGGACACGACGGTGCGGCCGGCGACGCCTTGGAGGTAGGCGGGCAGGTAGACCAGCAAGACGACGAAGCCGAGGGTGACCGTGAAGGGCTGGCAGACCACTGCGACGAACTCGGGCCTGCGGAACAGGCGGACATCGAACATCGCACGGTCGGCCAGGCGGATCTCCATCACGGTGAACAGGGCGACCAGCGCCGCGGCCGCGGCGAGCATCAGCAGGGTGCTCGGCGCGCTCCAGCCTGCGCCCCCGGCCTGGACGAAGGCGAAGGACAGACAGGCCAGTCCGGCGGTGAAGGTGACCAGCCCCGCCACGTCGAGGGCAGGCTGGTCGGGATTGCGGGATTCCGGGGCCCGGGTCGCGCACAGCCATGCGGGTATGGACATGGCCGCGACCAGGAGGAATACCGACCGCCAGCCGGTCGCTTCGGCCAGGGCCCCGGCGGCCGGCGGTCCGATCGCCAGGCCCGTGCCGAAGGAGGTGCCGAGGATCCCGAAGGCCAACCGGCGGCGGCGTCCGGAGGTGGAGTGGGCCAGCACCGCCGCTCCCGAGGCCAATATGGCCGCTGCCCCGCACCCCTGGATCACCCTGGCCACATCGACTACGGCCATCGAAGGAGCCAGCGTGATCAAGAGGGACAGCCCGCCGACCAGCGCGATGCCGGTCAGCAGTACGCGGCGCCTGCCGAGTCGGTCCGCAATGCTGCCGGCTGCCAGCGGCAGGGCAGCGAAGGTGATGTTGAAGGTGTTCAGCATCCACTGCGCGGCGCCGACCGAAGAGCTCAGGTCTGCCGCCATGCTCGGCAGGGCCATCGCGGCCCCGGTCACGGAGAACGGCAGCATGATGCTGGCGGACGCGACCGCGACCACCGTGGGCCGGTAACCGCGCCCGCCGTCGTCCCCCAGCCGGACCGGGGCAGGTCCCGGCGACGGGTCGGCCCTGGGACCGCTGACGCTGGATGTGCGAGACGGATCGGGTCGGCGTGAGCCGTCGAGGCGAGAGTGAGTGGACATGCACTCGATCCTTCGCCTGGGCCACCAGCGGATGAAGGGACCGCGCTTCCCTGGGACTGACAGGTCCACCTTTCGGCCGCCGCACCCCTCGGCCACGCCCGCATACTGGAGCGCATGGCCGGCACGAACAAGATCGTCAACAGTCTCGGCGACTACCTCCGGGCCCGACGAGCCCTGGTATCACCCGCGGACGTGGGCCTGCCGGCAACCGGCCGCCGCCGCGTGCCCGGGCTGCGCCGCGAAGAGGTCGCGGAACTCGTCGGACTCAGCACCGACTACTACGTACGCCTGGAACAGGGGCGCGCCGATCACCCCTCCGACGAGGTCCTCGACGCACTCGGCAGGGCACTCATGCTCGGCCCCGCCGAACGCGCCCACCTGTACGACCTGGCCCGACCACCCCGCCGTGCCGGCGCGACGACAGCGATCACCGGACGGAGCGACGTCCTGCGTTCTGCCCTGCGGCAGGTCGTCGAGTCCATCCCCACGGCCCCTGCCGTCATCATGAACGACCGCAACGACGTCCTGGCCTGGAACCACCTCGCAGCCGCGCTGATCGCCGACTTCCCCCGCCTCCCGGCAGACGAGCGGAACATGGCCCGGCGCGTCTTCCTGGACCCGGACGCGCCCAAGATTCACCTCGACTGGGACGAAGCCGCGCGTACCACCGTCGGCATGCTGCGCATGGCAGCCGGACGCCGGCCGCACGACCCGCAACTCGTGCGCCTCATCGGCGAACTGGCCTTGGGCAGCGAAACTTTCCGCAAGCTGTGGGCCGGCCACCATGTGCACGAGAAGACCCACGGATCAAAGCGCTTCCGGCACCCCGCCGCCGGAGACATAACCCTCGACTACGAGACCTTCCAGGTCCCCGGCGCCGCTCACCACCTCCTTGTGGTCTACACGGCCCCGCCCGGAAGTCCTGCCGAGGAGGCCCTGCTTTTCCTCGGCAGCTACACCGCCTCCCCAGCCATAACCCCCTCGCGCCCCAGGGCGAGGACCGAGGAGAGCTGACCCGCACCGACCGGCACCGCTCTCTCCGCGGTGCTCGGCGTGCTCGATTGCGTACGCATCTCAGCCCATATCGACGGGCACTCCCCCGCCGGACGCCACGGCGGTCACGAAGGAGGCCCAGGCGGCTCGGGGGACGACGATCGGGGAGCGGTCGGGGGTTTTGGAGTCGCGTATGGGGAGGATGCCGGGGAACTGGTCGGCTATCTCGATGCAGCTGGCGCTGTTCTGGCTGTGGGAGCTCTTACGCCAGACTGCTATGGACAGGTCAGACGTTTCGGTGCGCACCGTAAATCTCCCTAACTACCTTGCCGATCAGTACCCTTGATGCTTCGGCGTCGAGCACCCCGGCTTGGAGCCGATCATAGATGCCGACGTATCCGGCCACGTCCCCCGGCTTGGTGACGAGGGCTCCGCGCACACCGGACGACGCGTACACGACTGTTTTCCCTGTGGGAAGGTCCATGATCATGAACTCTCCGACGGACTGCAGAAGGTCGGCATTGCCGTCGAACGGTGCGATCCTCACCTCGATGCCCGGACGTTGGGAAACGGTGATCAAGTCCATGAGCTGCCTCCGCATGATCGACCCACTGCCAATCACCGCATAGAGGGCCGCCTCGGTGAAAATCGCGGAGAACAGGGGCGGATCGGAACGCTTGAGAATCGCGTGCCGACGCGCCCGATACATGAGCTTCTCTTCGACGTCGCCACCGAAGAACGGGTTGTTTTTCTCAATGATCGCCCGTTCGTACTCGGGATTCTGGAGCAGAGCGGGGATGACCCCACTGGCATGACGGATTCGGATCGCTCGTGACTCGTACCCGAAAGCCCGTTGGATCGACTTGGCGTCGGGATTGTCGTCGAGTTCGTCACGGAGTTCCCAAATGCGGCCACGCGCCTCCAGCACCACGTCGATGCGGCGGGCGACGTCGCGCCTCGGCACGTGTGACCCCTTCTCGAAGTGAGAAATCGCGGTGTTCGACAAGGCGACCGCGTCACCAAGCTCCGCCTGTTTCCACCCTTTCGCGAGCCGGTACTCGCGGATCGCCGCCGCAAGCTTGGCCACGCGCGCCTGGTACGGATCAAGTGGAGCAGCACCAGCCATAGTTGCATCCCCCAATCGACTTGGTGAGCACTCAACCCTGAGATGAGGGTGAGCATAGGGGCCAAGGCGGATACTGGAGACCGGAACCGGGGCACGTAACTCCCGTCGCCCGACGCCGCGTTCGACCCCACTGTGATGCCCGCCGTGCGGCCTCGCACACGTAAGCGAACGACAGTGTTCGCGCCGGCGTGTATCGGTTCCCGACAGCCGTCCCCCCACGGAGGAGACCGACCCCCATGCCCGTCTGGCCCGGTACAGCCATGCCGCCCAACGGAGGGCGACGCGCCGCCCCGCCGACGCTCCGCCCCGAAGCCGAGGCGGAGATCGAGAGCGTCGCCGGGCTGGTGCTCACCGCGACCATGCCACCGCCCGCGGAGATCATGGAGGCGTCGGCGGCGGAGCTGCGCCGTTTCATCAACGAGTGGGCGCCCTGGATCAAGGGCGCGGCACGGGAGTCGCTGCCGGTGGACGACGCACGGCGGGTCGCCGCCGAGCGGGCGGCCGACGAGGCCACGTACCGGGCCAGGTGCACGGGCCCGGGAACGGGCTGGAGTCGGCGTTCACGTACTGCCGGAGCCTGGCGATGATCACCCGGGAACTGCTCGGTCACCGGCGGACGCTCGGCCTGGCGCGCGCGGAACCCGCGCCGTGCGTGCGGGTGACCGCGCGGGCGCTGATCTGCCGTCCCTCCCCCGCCGGCGCGGACGAGCGGGACGTGCTCATGGTGTCGCCCTCGCACCCGGGTGTGCCAGGCACCAACTTCCGGCTGCCGGGCGGGCCGGTCACGGCGGACGAGCCGGCCTGGGAGGCCGTCGCCAGAACCGTGGCGGAGGAGACCGGTCTGACCGTCCGGCCCGCGCGGCTGCTCGTCACCGACTGGGCACGGAAGGGCGGCGGGGCCGAGGCCGGCATCACCTTCGTGTACGCCGTCGTCCCGCACGACGGCGACGTCGACGTGCGGCTCCCCGAGACGCCGGAACTGGCCGGCTACGCCTGGGTGCCCATCGGCGGGCTCGGCGAGCGCTGCTCCCCGCATCAGGCGCGCCGCGTCAAGGCGGCCCTGGACGCGGCGCGCGGCGGGACGCTCGCCGAACTGCGGCTCGGCTCGCCCGCGTACGCCGTCGCGGCCTAGCAGCCGTGACGCCGCCGTGGCGCCGCCATGACGCCGCGTGGACGGAAACGCCGCCGCCCCCGCCCGGCACGAGCCGGACGAGGGCGGGAACCCGGAAAAGGGGCAGGTCAGCCCTGGTGCGGGTAGCGGTAGTCGGTCGGCGGGACCAGGGTCTCCTTGATGGACCGGGTCGAGACCCAGCGCAGGAGGTTGGTGGCCGCACCGGCCTTGTCGTTCGTGCCGGAGGCGCGGCCGCCGCCGAAGGGCTGCTGGCCGACGACGGCGCCGGTCGACTTGTCGTTGATGTAGAAGTTGCCCGCGGCGAAGCGGAGCTTCTCCATCGCGTCGGCCACCGCGGCACGGTCCTGGCCGATGACCGAGCCGGTCAGGGCGTACGCCGAGACGGACTCCATCTGCTGGAGCATCGCGTCGAAGTCCCCGTCCTCGTAGACGTGGACGGCGAGGATCGGACCGAAGTACTCGGTGGTGAAGACCTCGTTGGACGGGTCGGTGCACTCGATGACGGTCGGGCGGACGAAGTAGCCGACCGAGTCGTCGTAGGTGCCGCCCGCGACGATGGTGCAGGTCGGGTCGGCCTTGGCGCGGTCGATGGCGGCCTTGTTCTTGGCGAAGGCGCGCTCGTCGATGACGGCGCCGATGAAGTGCGACAGGTCGGTGACGTCACCCATGGTGATGCCGTCGACCTCGGCCGCGAACTCCTCCTTGAAGCCGTCCTCCCAGATGGAGCGGGGGATGTAGGCGCGGGAGGAGGCCGAGCACTTCTGGCCCTGGAACTCGAAGGAGCCGCGGGTCAGGGCGGTCTTCAGGATGGCGCGGTCGGCGCTCGGGTGGGCGACGACGAAGTCCTTGCCGCCGGTCTCGCCGACGAGGCGCGGGTAGCCCTTGTACTTCTCGATGTTGTTGCCCACGGTCTTCCAGAGGTACTGGAAGGTCTTGGTGGAGCCGGTGAAGTGGATGCCCGCGAGCTCGGGGTGGTTCAGGGCCACCTCGGAGACGGCGAGGCCGTCGCCGGTCACCAGGTTGATGACGCCCTTGGGGAGGCCGGCCTCCTCCAGGAGCTGCATCAGCAGCACGGCGGCGTGGGTCTGCGTCGGGGACGGCTTCCAGACGACGACGTTGCCCATGAGGGCGGGGGCGGTCGGCAGGTTGCCGGCGATGGCCGTGAAGTTGAACGGCGTGATCGCGTAGACGAAGCCCTCCAGCGGGCGGTGGTCGCTGCGGTTCCACACGCCGGCGGAGTTGGCGACCGGCTGCTCGGCGAGGATCTGGCGCGCGAAGTGCACGTTGAAGCGCCAGAAGTCGACGAGCTCGCAGGGGGTGTCGATCTCGGCCTGCTGGGCGGTCTTCGACTGGCCGAGCATGGTGGAGGCGGCCAGCGTCTCGCGCCACGGGCCGGCCAGCAGCTCGGCGGCGCGGAGGATGATCGCGGCGCGGTCGTCGAAGGACATCGCGCGCCAGGCCGGGGCGGCGGCCAGGGCGGCGTCGATCGCGTCCTGGGCGTCCTGCTCGGTGGCGTTGGCGTAGGTGCCGATGCGGGCCCGGTGGTTGTGCGGCTGCACGACGTCGAAGCGCTCGCCGCCGCCCATCCGCTTCTCGCCGTTGATCGTCATCGGCAGGTCGATGGGGTTGCCCGCCAGCTCCTTGAGCTTGGCCTCGAGGCGGGCGCGCTCCGGGGAGCCCGGGGCGTAGGAGTGCACCGGCTCGTTGACCGGGGCGGGGACCTGGGTGACAGCGTCCATGAGTCTCGTTTCCTTATCGGGGTTGGAGGGTCTCAGCCCTTGGTGATCATCGAGCGGAGGAAGAACAGCAGGTTGGCGGGCTTCTCCGCGAGCCTGCGCATGAAGTACCCGTACCAGTCGGTGCCGTAGGCCGTGTAGACCCGCATCCGGTGGCCCTCGGCGGCCAGCCGGACGTGCTCGTCACCGCGGATGCCGTAGAGCATCTGGAACTCGTACTCGTCGAGCTTGCGCCCCGCCTGCCGGGCCAGCTCCTGGGTGATCGCGATCAGACGCGGGTCGTGCGACCCGATCATCGGGTAGCCCTCGCCCGCCATCAGTATCTTGACGATGCGGACGAACGCCTTGTCGATCTCGGCCTTGTCCTGGTAGGCGACGGAGGCGGGTTCCTTGTACGCACCCTTCACGATACGCACCCGGCTGCCGGCGGCGGCGAGCCGGTGGGCGTCGTCCTCGGTGCGGAAGAGGTACGCCTGGATGACGCAGCCGGTCCGCGGGAAGTCCTTCCGCAGCTCCTCGTGGATGGCGAACATCGAGTCGAGGGTGGTGTGGTCCTCGGCGTCCAGCGTGACGGTGGTGCCGATGGCGGCGGCGGCCTCGACGACCGGACGGACGTTGGCGAGGGCCAGCTCGTGGCCGCCCTCCAGCGCCTGGCCGAACATCGACAGCTTGACGGACATCTCGGCGCGCTCGCCGAGGCCCAGCTCCTTGAGGCGCTCGATCAGCTCCAGGTAGGCGTCACGGGCCGCGTACGACTGCTCGACGGTGGTGATGTCCTCGCCGACGACGTCGAGGGTGACCTCCAGGCCCTTGGCCGTGGCGTCCTTGACGATCGGAATGACCTGGCCGACGGTCTCGCCCGCGATGAAGCGGTCGACGACCTGCTTGGTGCCCGGGGCGGCCGACACGAAACGACGCATGCGGTCGCTGCGCGAGGCGGCGAGGATGACGGGACCCAGCACGGGCACCTCCACGATGACGGCCGGTCCCCCACGGGACGACGGCATAACCAACTCGACGTGAAACGTAGGTTTCGCGCCACCCTTGGAGCCATCGACACCTGTCACGCATCCGTGGCCGGGATCTCAGACACATGTATGACAATGGTTCCCGGAGACGGCGAGGACAGGGCAAAGCGGACGAAACATCCGGGGAAAGGGAGTGCGGCGCGTGCGGGGCGAGTACCAGCAGCTCGTGGACGAGATCTCGGCGGTGTTCGGCGCCCCCGCGACCCTGGAGGACCGGGACTTCGGCCTGATCGCCTTCGGCGCGCACGGCGGCGACGACGACCTGGAGGTCTCCATGGACCCCGTGCGGACGCGCTCGATCCTCCAGCGGCGCTCGACGGCGGCCGTCCGGGCCTGGTTCGAGGCGTTCGGCATCGCCCGGGCGCAGGCGCCGATGCGGATCCCGCCGGACCCGGCTGCGGGCGTGTTCAAGGGCCGCATCTGCCTCCCCGTACGCCACCGGGGCGTGGTGCACGGCTACATCTGGCTGCTGGACGACGCGCACCTGGCCGGCCTCGACCTGGGCCCCGCCGCGCCGGACCCGCGCGTGGCGCAGGCCATGGAGACGGCCGCCCGGATCGGCGCCCTGCTGGCGGCGGAGGCCCGCGCGGGCGCCGAGCTGGGGGAACTGCTGCGGGACCTGCTGACCGCCCGCCCGGCGGGCCGTGACGCGGCGCGCCTGGCCCTCCGCGAGGCCCTGGGTCCGGCGGCGGACGGACCGCTGGCGCTGCTCGCGGTGGCGCCCTGGCGGACGGACCCCGACGACACGGAGGCCGACCGTCCCGGATCGGCGTTCGCCGCCCGGTCGGGCGTGGCGGCGCTCTGCGCGGTGCCGGACAGCCTGCCGGACGGTTCGGCGGCCCTGGCCGCCCTGGTCCGGCTGCGCGCCCTCAGCGCCCCGGCCCCCGCACGCGCCGCCGCCGACCGGCTGCTGCACTCCCCGCGCGCCGGCGCGGACGGCGGCCCGGGCCTGGCCGCCGCCGGCCTGGGCACCCCGCGCAAGGGGCTCACGGAGCTCACCGACGCCTGGTCGGAGGCCCTGTCCGCCGCCCGCGCGGCCGCGGCCGAACGGCGTCTCGGCCCGCTCGCCGAATGGGCGGCCATCGGCCCGTACCGCGTCCTGACCGGCCTCCCCGCCGACCGGGCGGCCGACCACGCCGTCCGCCCGCTCCTGGAGCGCTCCCACACGGAGCTGGCCCGCACCACCGAGGTCTACCTCGACTGCGCCGGCCAGGCCGGCCGCGCGGCCGCCGCCCTCGGCATCCACCGGCAGACGCTCTACTACCGCCTGTCCCGCGTGGAACAGCTCACCGGCCTGGATCTGGACAACGGCGAGGACCGGCTGTTGCTGCACATGACGCTGAAGGCGGCGCGGTTGGGCTGACGGGTGGGTTGGTGGGCGGGCGGGTGGGTGGGTCAGGGCCGGGCCACGGCCGGCGGTCACGGCTTGATACGCGATGCCGGTGCTCGACGCGCGGGGTGCGCGGGGTGGCCGGGACGCGCGGGGTGCCCGGGATGCGCGACGGCCGCCGGCCCATTCGGCCACCGGGTGTGCGGAGTGCCCGGGCGCGTGCATCGGTCTCCGCGCGTAAGGGGGCGAAACCGCGGCTGCGACGGCGGCCGGTCCGGCCGGATGTCCGCCCGGACCGGCCGGTTGTCCGCCTGTTCGGCATCAAGGCGGCGCCAGGCCGCCCGCGCGGGTGAGGACCCCGCCCCCGCCACTCGTGGAACGGCGGCCGGGGTGGGCCGCTCAGTCCTCGACCTTGATGATGATCTTCCCTTGGAGGTGGCCGTTCTCGCTGTGGCGCTGGGCGTCGGCGGTGCGGTCCAGCGGGTAGACGGAGTCGACGGGCATGTGGAGCCCGCCTTCGCGGAGGAGGGGCAGGACCTCCTCGAAGGCGGCGGTGAGGGGGCCGGGGGTGGCGGAGAAGCGGACGCCGTGCTCGGCGGCGGTGACGTCGGCGATGGTCAGGACATGGTCCGGGCCGCCGGCGAGGGCGATGGAGTCGGGCAGGACACCGCGTCCGGAGGCGTCGAGGACGGCGTCGACGCCTTGCGGTGCCGCCGCGCGGACGCGTTCGACGAGGCCGTCCCCGTAGGCGACGGGGGTCGCGCCGATCTTCCGAAGGAAGGGATGGTTCCGGTCACTTGCCGTGCCGATGACGGTGATGCCCCGGGCGGCCGCCAACTGGGTGGCGGTCAGGCCGACGCCTCCGGCGGCGGCGTGCACCAGCAGCGTCTGCCCCGCGGAGACGCCGAGTTCGCGCAGCGCGCGGTGGGCGGTCTCCACCGCGATCGGCAGCGCGGCGGCCTGTTCGAAGGTGAGCCAGTCCGGCTTGGCGATGAGGTCGTCCTCGGCGGCCAGGTCGTGGGTGGCGGCCGCGCTGCGGTGCGCGGAACGGCCGAACACCGGCTGCCCGGCCCGCCAGGCGGTCACGCCCGGGCCGACGGCGTCGACGACGCCCGACAGCTCGCTGCCGGTGCCCATCGGGGACCGCAGGGGCTCGCCGTCGCCGAAGAAGCCCTTGCGGATCTTCCAGTCGATGCCGTTGACGCCGACGGCCTTGACGCGGACGCGCACTTGCCCGGGACCGGGCTCGGGGAGGGGGACGTCGGTGAGCCGCAGTGTGTCGGCGTCGCCGTACTCGGAAAAACGAATGGCCTTGGGCATGGGAAGGAACTCCTTGGACGGGGAGGGGTGGAGCCGCTCGGGAGGTGCCTGCCCCGCAGGGGCTCGGGGGCGGCGGCGCGGCACGGTCCGTCACCCGGTCGGGGGCGGCGGCGCCCGGCGGCCGGCGCGGACGGACGTCCGGCGCGCGGCGCACCATCCACGCTACTTGCGTCGGGATAGTGGTTTCCTGGGGGAAAGCGCCTTTCGGGGTGCTGTGAACTGAAGTGCCGGGAGGGTCGGGCCCGGGGGTTCGGCCCGGGACTCAGGCCCGGGACTCAGGTGCGGGACTCAGGTGCGGGGCTCAGGCCCTCGCAGGAGGCGCGTGCCGAGCCCGCCCACCGCGAGGGCCGGGAGGCCGCCGCGCTTCCCTCCCCCCGCCACTCCCCCGCTCACCCGCTCCCCGGTCCCGTCCTCTCGCCGGAGTTGTGCCATGCCCCGTCGTCCCGCCTCCACCCCCTCGAAGGCTGCCGCCCCCTCGAAGGCCCCCACCGCCTCGAACGCCCCCACCACCTCGGAGGCCGTCGCTTCCTCGGATGCCCCCGCCTCTTCAGGTGCCGCCGCCTCGGACGGCGCCTCCTCGGACGCCGCCCGTGCGACGAGTGAGGCGGTGCTGGCCTGCCCGGTCAGCCCGGTCGGTGACATCATCTTCAGCCGCTGGACCACACCGATCCTCTGGACGCTCGGTCACCACGGCACCCTGCGCTTCAACGCCCTGCAGCGCCTGATCCCCGAGATCACCCCCAAGATCCTCACCAGCCGGCTGCGGCAGCTCGAACGGGACGGGCTGGTCGAGCGGACGTACCACCCGGACATCCCCCCGCGCGTCGAGTACGCGCTCAGCGACCTCGGGCACACCCTCACACCGGTCTTCCGGACCCTCACCGCCTGGGGCGAGGACCATCTCGCCCGCGTAGAGGCCGCCCGCCGCGCCTACGACGCCGCACGGGCCGAGGAAGACGCCTGGGCCGAAGGCTGACCGCGTGCGCGCCCGCCCCGGGACCCGCGTGCACATGACGGGACCTGTGCACACGTGACGGGACCCGCGTGCGCGCGACCGGGACCCGCGAGCGCGCCGCCAGGACCCACGCGCACGTCGCCGGCCCCGCGCGCACGCCGGACCCGCGTACACGCCGCCGGACCCGCGCGCACGCCGCCGGGCCACCCGCTTTCGCCCGGGAAACCGCCCTCCGCGGGCTCCTACCGTGGAGGTACCGGCGCCACGGCCCGCCCCGGCCCCGCCACCGCCGCACGGTCGGTGAGCGCGCCAACCGCCACCCACCGGCAGAAACTGTGCACGTACGGCTCACCGCGTATTCCCCGCGCACGAAAGAGGTCCCCGGCCATGACCATCAACCTCGTCACCCGCGACGACGGCGAACTCCTCGACATGGGATCCACCCGGGTGCGGATCCTGGAGGACGGCTCCCGCACCGGCAAGCGGCTCGGCATCGCCGAACTCTGGCTCGCCCCCGGTTTCAGCGGGCCGCCCCAGCACCTGCACCGCGAGCACGAGGAAACCTTCTTCGTCCTCTCCGGCACCGTCGACTTCACCTCCGGGCACGACACCCACCGCGTCGGCCCCGGTCAGCTCGTCACCGCGCCCATCGGCACTCCGCACACCTTCGGCAACCCCGACCGGGACCAGGACGCGAGCATCCTGTTCACTTCCACGCCCGACCTGTACATCGAGTACTTCCGCGACCTGCGGCGCCTCAAGCCGGGCCCGGAGGGCCTGAATCCGGCCGACATCGCCGAGGTGATGTCGAAGTACGCCACCGAGACCTGGCAGCCCTGACCCGCCTCCCTCTCCCCCGGTCAGGCGGCGGCCCCGGGCGCGGCCTCGACGAGGGAGAACGGCGCGGCTCCCGCGAGCGGGGTGACCGAGGTGACGGACAGGGCCGCCCGGCGGCACAGGTCCTCGAAGTCCGCGCGGGTGCGTTCGCGGCCGCCCACGTTCACCAGCATGTTGAGGTCGCTCAGATAGGTGATTCCGGTGTCGGGGGCGTTGTCCCCGGGGCCCGCGCCGACGACGTCGGGGAGGACGGGTTCCACGATCAGGATGCGACCGCCGCCGGGCGGCAGGGCCTCGCGGCAGTGGCGCAGGATGGTGACGGCCTGCTCGTCAGGCCAGTTGTGCAGGACACTCTTGATCAGGTAGAGGTCCGAGCCCTTCGGGAGGGATCCGGGGGCGAAGAAGTCCCCGGGGTGCGGGGAGCAGCGTTCGGTGAGCCCGTGCCGTTCCAGCGTCGCCGGTGCCCCGGCCAGGCCCTCGGCCGTGTCGAAGACGGCGCCGGTGAGGCCCGGGTGGGCGGTGAGGACGGCGGCGAGGAGGGTTCCGTCCCCGCCGCCGACGTCCGTGACCGAGGTGAAGCGGCCGAAGTCGAAGGCGGACGGCAGCACGGCGGCGACCGCCCTGGTGGCCTGGCTCATCGCCGAGTTGAACGCCGCGGACAGCTCAGGGTGCCGGGCGAGGTGGCCGAAGAAGTCCGTGCCGAAGACCGCGTCGAACGCGACGTCGCCGGTGCGGACGCTGTCGTCCAGGCGCTCCCAGGCGCGCGTCGCCACCGGGTCGGTGAACACGCGCACGAACGTGGTGAGCGAGCCGGGGCGGCGGGGATCCAGGAGCATGCCCGTGGGGGTCACCGAGAAGGTGCCGGGGGCGTGTTCCCGCAGCAGGCCGAAGGCGGCCAGGGCGCGCGACAGCCGGAGCACGGACCGGGGGTCGGCCCCGGCCTCGGCGGCGATGTCGTCGGCCGGCCGCGTGGTGTCGCCGATCAGCTCGACCACCCTCAGCTGTACCGCCGCGCGCAGGGTCTGCGCGGCCATGCTGCCGAAGGCGGTGCGGACGATCAGGCTCCGGTCGGCTGCGTCCGCCGGCCCGATTTCGTTGGTCGTCACGGGTTTCTTCCTTCCGTCATGCGGTGGGTGGTGAGTCGACGTGGGTGGCGGCCAGGGCGCCCGGGGTGCAGCCCGCGAACGCCAGTACGTCGCGGTGGAGATGCGGCTGATCGACGTAGCCGCACGCCAGGGCGGTGTCGGCGGCGCCGCGGCCCGCGCGGAGGGCCCGGGCGGCGTGGTCGAAGCGGACGAGCATGGCCGCGCGCTTCGGGGTGAGGCCGATCTGTGCGGTGAACCGGGACCACAGCCGCTTGCGGCTCCATCCGCAGGACGCGGCGAGTTCGCCGACCCGCACCCGGCCCCGGCGGGCCACGATGTGCTCCCACGCGGCCGCGACCTCGGGCGTCATCGAGGGCGCTCGCGCGGCCCGCCGGATGAGGAACCCGTCCACCAGCGCGAGGCGTTCCTCCCAGCTCGCGGCCTCGGGCAGCCGCTCGCGCAGGCGCTCCCCCTCCCGCCCCCACACCTCGTCGAGGCCGGTCACCGGCCCGTCCGGTCCACGCGCGAAGACACCGCCCAGCAGCGCGTAGGCGGCCGGCGGCGACAAGCGCATCTCGACGCACTCGACGTGTGCCCCGCCGACGCGGGCCGGTCCCGATGCCAACGCGGCGACGAAGCTCCGCACGGACTGCCGCCCGGTGGCGCCCTCGACCGTGAACGGGTCCTCTCCGAGCCCTATCACGACGACCACTTCGGGCAGGGGGAGCACCCGCTTGTGCAGTCCGCCGGCGGCACGGTCCCGGAACCCCGCCATCCGGACGCCGGGGAGGCGGGTGCCGCCGAGGACGGCCTCCCAGCCGTTTCCGGCGTCGGCACTGCCGTCCAAGGGGGCGGGATCCATGTCGTCCATGCGCATGCCCCTACGGTCGCCGAATCCGGCCGGCCCGTCTTGGACGAATGTTCCGCGGGCGGACGTCGCTCAGCAGACGCTCCACGCGCTCACCGCGGCCAGCGGTATCCGGAAGTACTCGCCCAGCTGTGCGGGCAGACTACTGGAACCGGCGATCAGATGGCAGCCGTGGAGGTGGATGAACTCCGGTGGGTAGGCCGGGAGTTCGGCCGCCTCGCGGGCGAAGTCCTCGGCGAAGCGCTCCTCGGGGAGGCCCCCGTCGCCCAGCCGGCCGGCGACGTGGGCCGCCCAGTGCCGGTGTGCCGCGAGGCAGCCGGCGAGCACCACGCCCCCGGCGATCACCGTGATGCGCGGGCCGGCGCCTTCCATGTCGGTGCGGTTGATGAGATCGATGAGGAGTTCGTCCCGAGGGTTCGCGGTCATGCGCGAACTGTATTGATCACCCGCCATCCGTCGGCCAACGGCCGGACGTCGTACCGGAGGAGAGCGTTCCGGGCGGCCCGGCGGCGCGGGTGGGCGACCACCCGCCCTCCCAAGGGGAGACATGGGCGAGAATCGGTCAGTCATTCGATTCAAGGGCGGGTCAAGCGGTGTGCCGTCACCACGTACGACCCGCCACTGCCCAGCTCAGGGGGAACTTGTTGTGACCGCACACCCGATACCCGAAGACACCCCGAGACCGCGCCGCCTCCCGCGTCTCGCCCTCACCGCCGCGGTGGCCGCCGCGGCCGTCGCCGCGCCGCTCGCCGTGGCCGAGCCCGCCGCCGCGGCGAGCCCGAAGGTCGTCTGCACCTCGGGCAAGGCCGGACTCGCCGCCAAGCTCACCAAGGACATCACCGCGGCGCTGCGCGGCCGGGCCGGCCACACCGGCATCGCGTTCGACGACCCGGCGACGAAGACGACCTGCACGTACGACGCGGACCGGCAGTTCGACTCCGCGAGCGTCTTCAAGCCGATCGTCCTCGGCACCCTGCTGTGGGACGCCGACCGGGCGAAGCGCTCGCTGACGTCGCGTGAGAAGACGCTCGCCCACAAGATGATCACCGAGTCGGACAACGACTCCACGACGGAGCTCCGCAACCGCCTCACCACGGCGAAGATCACGTCGTTCGTCAAGGCCGCCGGCATGAAGCGCACGGTCCCCAACCAGACCTGGGGCACCACCCAGATCACCGCGCGGGACGAGCAGCGGCTCCTCGCCCTGTTCACCTCGCGCAACAAGCTGATCACCGACAAGTCCCGGGACTACGCCCTCGACCTGATGAACAAGGTGATCTCCTCGCAGCGCTGGGGCACCCCGGCCGGCGCCCCCAAGGGCACCAAGGTGCACGTCAAGAACGGCTGGCTGCAGCGCGACCGGGACCACCTGTGGCGTGTGCACAGCATCGGTGCCTTCACCGTCGGCGGCCGGACGTACACCATGTCCGTCCTCACCCACGGCAACCGCACCTGGCAGGGCGGCATCGACGCCATCCAGGCCGTCGCCCGCGCCATCCACGGCGACGTCAACCCGGCGGTGAAGCACGCCCAGCTCATCGCTCCGCCGGCGCACCCGCAGGAGGTCATGCCGCCGGGCGCGTGAGCCGTGGCGCGCCGGGGCGGCCGGGCGGGCGCGATCCCCGCCCGGCCGTCACCGGCCGCTTCCGGCCGAACCCGGTCGTACCCGGTCGTACCCGGTCGTACCCGGTCGTCCCGGGAACCGGCGGCCCTCAGCCCTCGTCGAGGGTGATCGCCTGGACCGGACAGGCCCGCACCGCCTCCTTCACCATCGGGTCCGCGCCGCCCTCGCCCTCCGGCCGGACGACGCCGAAGCCGTCGTCGTCCGTGTCGAAGGCGCCGGGGGCGGTGAGGGCGCACTGACCCGAGCCGATGCACAGGTCCGAATCGATGCTGACGCGCATGGGGGTACTCCGTTCTGCGGTCACCAGGTGACCGGGAGGGCGAACAGTCCTTGCACGGTGCCGCCGGGTTTGACGGACACCTCATCGGGGGCAACGGCCAGCCGCAGCGTGGGGATACGGGCGAACAGGGACGAGAAGGCGATTTCGAGCTCCGCGCGGGCCAGGTTCTGGCCCAGGCACTGGTGGATCCCGTAGCCGAACGCCACGTGGTGACGGGCGGAGCGGCGTACGTCGAGGGTGTCGGGGTCGGCGTACGAGGCCGGGTCGCGGTTGGCCTCCGGGGTGGCGAGCAGTACGCCCTCCCCCGCCCGGATCGTCTCCCCGGCCACCTCGACGTCCGCCACGGCCACCCGTACCAGCGAGTCGGCGATCGAGAGGTAGCGCAGCAGCTCCTCGACCGCGCCGCGCATCAGCTCCGGATCGGCGCGCAGCGCGGCCAGTTGCTCCGGGTGGCGGAGCAGGGTGTAGGTGCCGAGCGAGATCATGTTGGACGTGGTCTCGTGGCCGGCGATCAGCAGCAGCAGCGCCATGGAGACGAGTTCCTCGCGGTCCAGGGTGCCGGAGGGGTCCGCGAGAAGGGTGTCGAGGAGGCCGTCGCCCGGCGCCGCGCGCTTGCGGTCGAGCAGTCCGCGGAAGTACGCCCGTAATTCCTCGCGGGACGCGCCGGCCTCCGCCGCGGTCTCCGCGACCAGCAGCCGCCGCGAGTGTGTCTCGAAGAACTCGTGGTCGTCGTAGGGGACCCCGAGCAGGGAGCAGATCACCGTGGACGGGACGGGGAGGGCGAACGCGGTGACGAGGTCGGCTTCCGGGCCGGCGGCGAGCATGCGGTCGAGGAGGTCGTCCACGACCTGCTGGATCGCGGGGCGGAGGGCCGTGATCCGCTGGAGGCCGAAGCCCGGGATGAGGGTCCGGCGCTGGCGGTTGTGGAGGGGATCGTCGGCGCCGAGCAACGGGAGCGGCCGGATGGCCTGTTCGGCGAGGCGCGGCACGGTGACGGGGAAGTCCGGATGCTGCCGGTCGGCGGAGAGGCGGCGGTCCCGGAGCAGGGCCCGGACCTCGGCGTGGCCGGTGACGAACCAGACCTCCCGGCCGTCGAAGAGCGTCACCCGGGAGAGCGGCCGGCCCTCGGGGGCCGGGAGGTGGCCGGCGGGCGGGTGGTAGGGGCAGGCCCGGTCCTGCGGCCAGGGCCGGGTCTCGGCTCCCGGGGCGGCGGACGGGGTGAAGTCGGTGGTGGACGGCGGGGGTTGCGCGGTCTCGGTCATGAACGACCTCCGACAAGCGGACTGGTATCCTTGGGCAACCATTAGAGCGGAGGGTTCCGCCCCCGTCCATGGGGCGTCCATGGGGCGTGACCGGAATCCGGCCACGCGGGACCGCTATCCGGCCGCACCTCCTCGTACGGCCGCGACTCGCTCACGCCGACGCCGACGCCCCGCTGACGCCCCGCCCCGCGCTCACGCCTGCGCCTCGTCCGGATCGGGCACCCGCCTACGCCTCGTCCGGGTCGAGCGCCCGACCCTCGACGATGCGGCGCATCCCCTCGACGATGTCCTTGCCGCTCGGCGCGACCGCCGGGTCGATGAGCCACTGCACCCACACCCCGATGAACAGGGCGTGGATGACGGAGCCGACGGTACGGGACGCGACGGCGGGCACCTGGTCGTCCTCGACGCCCTCGAAGATCGCCACCATGCCCTCACGGCCGTCCGGCAGCACCGCCGCCATCCGCTCCCGCAGCTCGGGGCGGTTGGGGAGCTGGCCGATCATCTCGAACTGGGCGGCCCAGAAGGCGCGGTCGTTCGCGAACCCGTCGAGCAGCGAGTCCCAGCAGGCCGCCATCCGCTCGTCGTGCGAGGCGTCGGGCCGCGCGCCGGCGACCAGCGCCCGCCCCACCCGCTCCCCCCACTCCTCCGTGAGCTGAAGGAACGCGGCCATCATCAGCGCGTCCTTCGAGCCGTAGTGGTAGCCGATCGAGGCCAGGTTGGCGCCGGAGGCGGCCACGATGTCGCGCGCGGTGGTGCGCACCCAGCCCTTGTCGAGCAGGCAGCGCTTGGCGCCCTCCAGCAGGTCTTCGCGATGTCCCATACCGGAAGCGTAACCGGCACCCATACGCCCGTCATGGACGAACGTCTTATACGCACGTCATAGACACTCGTTTAATACAGCCGTATAGTCCAGCGCATGACGTACCCCAGCCCGCCGCGCGCCGGGCGCAGGGAGTGGACCGCGTTCGCCGTCCTCCTGCTGCCCCTCCTCCTGGTCTCGATGGACACCTCCGTCCTCTTCTTCGCCGTCCCCGCCATCACCCGGGACCTGGGCGCGAGCAGCACCCAGCAGCTCTGGATCTTCGACAGCTACGCGTTCGCCCTGGCCGGGCTGCTGATGACGATGGGTTCGCTGGGCGACCGGATAGGCCGCCGCAAACTGCTGCTGCTGGGCGCCGCCGCCTTCGGCACGGCCTCCGTGGCCGCCGCCTACGCGCAGAGCGCGGAGATGCTGATCGCGGCGCGGTTCATGCTGGGGATCGGCGGCGCGACGCTGATGCCGAGCACGATGGGACTGGTGCGCAACATGTTCCGCGACGACGCGCAGCGCGCCAAGGCGGTCGGCATCTGGTCCGCGGCCATGGCCGGCGGCATCGCGCTGGGTTCGGTGCTGGGCGGGGTGATGCTCAGGCACTTCTGGTGGGGTTCGGTCTTCCTGCTGAACGTGCCCGCGATGGTGCTGCTGCTGGTCTGCGCGCCGCTGCTGGTCCCGGAGTTCAAGGACCCGCGGCCCGGCCGCTTCGACCTGCCGAGCGTGGTGCTGTCGACGGGCGCCGTGCTGCCGACGATCTACGGCGTCAAGGAGATGGCGGCCGACGGCTTCAGCGTCCCCCGGCTGCTCTGCCTGCTCGCCGGCCTGGCGCTCGGCGTGGCCTTCGTCCGGCGGCAGCGCGGCGGGCGGTCCGCGATGATCAGCCGCGAGCTGTTCCGCGACCGTGCCTTCGGGGCGGGCATCGGCCTCAACACCCTCGCGATGTTCGCGATGATGGGCTCCTCGTACTTCACCACCCAGTACCTCCAGTCGGTCCTGGGCAAGGGCCCGCTGGAGGCGGCACTCTGGGGCACGCTCCCGTCCCTCGCCGTGGGCGCGGCCGGCCCGCTGGCCACCGTCGCCGCCCAACGCGTGGACCGCGCCTACGTGATCGCCACCGGCTTCGTCGTCACCGCGGCCGGCTTCGCCCTCCTCCTCGGCACCGGCACCCGCTCCCTGGCCCTGACCCTGATCTCCTGCGCGGTCATCGCCTGCGGCATCGTCACCGTCGCCGCGCTCGTCTCCGACCTGGCCCTCGGCGCCACACCCCCGGAAAAGGCCGGCTCGGCCGCCGCCCTCCTGGAGACCGGCCAGGAGTTCGGCGGAGCCCTGGGCATGGCCGTGTTCGGCACCATCGGCATGGCCGTCTACCGCCACGACGTCTCCGACCACCTCTCCCCCACCCTCCCGCCCGGCGAACTCGCCACCGTCCGCGAGACGCTGACCGGCGCGGCGGCGGTCGCGGGCCGGCTGCCGGGACGGTCGGGGGACGCGGTGCTCTCCGTCGCGCGGGAGGCGTTCGTGCACGGGATGCACGTGGCCGCGGTGGGGGCGGCGCTCGTCCTCCTCGCCGGGGCGGCGGTGTCGGTACGACTGCTGCGAGGGCGCGCGGAGCGCGCCGGGACGAGCCCCCGCCCCGCCCCTTCACCGATTCCCGGGGCCTGAGCCCCCGGGCCCCCTGAAAAGCGGCTTCGCCGCTGTGTCCTCGAACGCCGGACGGGCCGGAGCAGCCGTCCGGCGTTCGCCACTGTCGATTGGGCCACATAATCGCGACCGACGCGATCCGTAAGATCGCGGCATGCCCGCTGACAAGCGCTTGACCAGGTCCTCGTTTTCCGGTCACATGCAGCCGATCGTCACTCCCCGGCCGATGCCGCTCCTTCCGGGCCGGATCTGGTCGGATGAGGACTGGGAGCGCATCCGGCGCGGGCGCTGCTCCCGGGACATGGCCGAGAGATGGGACGTCCTCGCCGAGGGCGATGTCGTTTCTCTGTACCGGAGTTGGACGGGGCACGGGATCTTCCAGGCGACCTTCGCTCCGGTGGACGGAGGGGGACGGCGGATCACCGCGGCCGTGGTGGAGCGGAACCGGAAGCGGTATCGGGGTGGTGGGGACGAGCACGACTGTCTGACGCTGGAGTTGTTGATCAGCGTGGTGGTGCTGGGGGAATCGGCGGAGGGGCTCCATGCGCGGATCGCGGCGTTGCCGCGGAAGGCGTCGGGGTGGGGTGCCCCGGTCCCGCCCTTTCTCCGTTTCCTGGGGCTGCGCCCCAGACCCGGCTTGTCGCGGCTCCGTCGCTCGTCCTCAGACGCCGGACGGGCTGAATAGTCAGCCCGTCCGGGGGGGGGCGGGGGCCGGCCCCGCAAGAAACGGTGAAAGGGCGGGACCGGGGCGA
This sequence comes from Streptomyces sp. CA-181903, assembly GCF_050937075.1. NCBI lineage: Bacteria > Bacillati > Actinomycetota > Actinomycetes > Kitasatosporales > Streptomycetaceae > Streptomyces > Streptomyces sp. CA-181903. Next base: position 5,337,687 of record NZ_JBNJLY010000001.1, on the reverse strand, counting down.
CACCCCCCGGACGTCAGTCCGCCAGGTTCACCGCCCGAGCCGAAACCGCCCCGATCTCGTCCGCGATCTCCGCGAGCACCGGCAGCGGGATCGACTCGTCGACCGTCAGGGCGACCAGCGCCTCCCCGCCCTCCGTCGCCCGCGACACCTGCATGCCGGCGATGTTGATGCCCGCCTCGCCGAGGATGCGGCCGATGGTGCCGACGACGCCGGGGCGGTCGACGTAGCGGAGGAAGGCCATGTGGTCGGCGAGGGCGAGGTCGATGTCCTTCTCGCCGACGGCGACGATCTTCTGGAGGTGCTTGGGGCCGGCGAGGGTGCCGGAGATGGAGACCTCGTCGCCGCCGGACAGGGTGCCGCGGACGGTGACGACGTTGCGGTGCTCCGGGGACTCGGAGGCGGTGGTGAGGCGGACCTCGACGCCGCGCTCCTGGGCGAAGAGGGGGGCGTTCACGTAGGAGACGGTCTCGTCGACGATGTCCTCGAACACGCCCTTGAGGGCGGAGAGTTCGAGGACCTTGACGTCGTGCTGGGTGAGCTCGCCGTAGACCTCGACGTCGAGGCGGACGGCGACCTCGCCGGCCAGCGCCGTGAAGATGCGGCCCAGCCTCTCGGCGAGCGGCAGCGCCGGCTTGACGTCCTCGGCGATGACGCCGCCCTGCACGTTGACCGCGTCCGGCACCAGTTCGCCGGCGAGGGCCAGCCGCACCGACTTGGCGACGGAGATGCCCGCCTTCTCCTGGGCCTCGCCGGTGGAGGCGCCCAGGTGCGGGGTGGCGACGACGCTGTCGAACTCGAAGAGGGGCGAGTCCGTGCACGGCTCGGACGCGTAGACGTCCAGGCCGGCGCCGGCGACCCGGCCCTCCTTCAGGGCCGCGGCGAGCGCGGTCTCGTCGACGATGCCGCCGCGCGCGGCGTTGACGATGCGCACCGACGGCTTGACCTTGCGCAGCGCCTCGTCGCCGATCAGGCCGAGCGTCTCGGGGGTCTTGGGCAGGTGGACGGTGATGAAGTCGGCCGTCTCCAGCAGTTCGTCGAGGGTGCAGAGGCGGACGCCCATCTGGGCGGCGCGGGCGGCCTGGACGTACGGGTCGTAGGCGACGACCTTCATGCCGAAGGCGGCCATCCGCTGGGCGACGAGCACGCCGATGCGGCCCAGGCCGACCACGCCGAGCGTCTTCTCCGACAGTTCGACGCCGGTGTACTTGGACCGCTGCCACTCGCCGTTCTTCAGGGCCGCGTTGGCCTGCGGGATGTTGCGCGCGGTGGCGATGAGCAGGCCGCAGGCGAGCTCGGCGGCGGTGACGATGTTGGAGGTGGGGGCGTTGACGACCATCACGCCGGCCTTGGTGGCGGCGGAGACGTCCACGTTGTCGAGGCCGACGCCGGCGCGGGCGACGACCCGCAGCCGCTTGGCGGCGGCGACCGCCTCGGCGTCGATCTTCGTGGCGGAGCGTACGAGGACGGCGTCGACGTCCACGATGGAGGCCAGCAGGTCGGCTCGGTCGGCGCCGTCGCAGTGCCGGATGTCGAAGTCCGGGCCGAGCGCGTCGACGGTGGCGGGCGAGAGTTCCTCGGCGATGAGTACGACGGGTTTGCGGGTCGAAGCAGTGCTCACGGAGTCCTCAGTCCTCACTGGTCCATGGGTTTCCCGGACGTGCCGTGGGGGGCACGGGGGAATGACGGCCGTCCCGACGGCCGCAGGCGGTGAAGGGGCGCAGCCGCGTTGGAGACGCACGACGCTGTGAGCCTGACGCGCTTTGTTGCGGAGAAGTGTATCGGCGGACGGGCCGGTGTTCTGCTCCGATTCGCAAGGATCACCCGGGAGGAACCGGCCACTGTGGACAAGCGGGCCGGGAGCGGCGGGAAGGGTCCGGTGGGGCCGCCCGGAAGCGGCCCCACCGGACCCGGATCGCTAAAGGATCACGCCTCGTCGTCGACCCAGCTCATCAGCTTGCGCAGCTTCTGGCCGGTGGTCGCCAGCAGGTGGTCCTCGTCCGCCTTCTTGTACTCGTTGTACTTCGGCAGGCCGGACTTGTACTCCTTCATCCAGTTCTCGGCGAAGGTGCCGTCCTGGATCTCGGCGAGGACCTTCTTCATCTCGGCGCGCGTCTGGTCGGTGACGATGCGCGGGCCGGTGACGTAGTCGCCCCACTCGGCGGTCTCGGAGACGGACCAGCGCATCTTCTCCAGGCCGCCCTCGTACATCAGGTCCACGATCAGCTTCAGCTCGTGGAGGCACTCGAAGTACGCGATCTCGGGCTGGTAGCCGGCCTCGACGAGGGTCTCGAAGCCCGCCTTGACCAGGGCGGAGGCGCCGCCGCAGAGCACGGCCTGCTCGCCGAAGAGATCGGTCTCGGTCTCCTCGGTGAAGGTGGTCTTGATGACGCCGGCGCGGGTGCCGCCGATGGCCTTGGCGTAGGAGAGGGCGAGCTCGAACGCCTTGCCGGAGGCGTCCTGCTCGACGGCCGCGATGCACGGGACGCCGCGGCCCTCCTCGTACTGACGGCGCACCAGGTGGCCGGGGCCCTTGGGGGCGACCATGCAGACGTCGACGCCGGCCGGGGGCTTGATGAAGCCGAAGCGGATGTTGAAGCCGTGGCCGAAGAACAGCGCGTCGCCGTCCTTCAGGTGCTCCTTGACGGACTGCTCGTAGACCTCGGCCTGGACCGGGTCCGGGACGAGCATCATGATGACGTCGGCCTCGGCCGCCGCCTCGGCGGGGGTGACCACGCGGAGGCCCTGCTCCTCGGCCTTCTGCCGGGACTTGGAGCCCTCGTGCAGACCCACGCGGACGTCGACGCCCGAGTCACGCAGCGACAGCGCGTGGGCGTGGCCCTGGCTGCCGTAGCCGAGGACCGCGACCTTGCGGCGCTGGATGATGGACAGGTCGGCGTCGTTGTCGTAGAACAGCTCGGCAGCCACGTGTGGTTTCTCCTTGAATGCGAGGTGTTGCGTCCCACCGTATGACGGCGGGAAGGCGGGATGTCGCCGGGTCCCGCCATCCGGGACCCGGCAAGAGGGGCGCGAGAGGGGTCAGGCCGAGCGGTCCAGGGCGCGCAGGCTGCGGTCGGTGATCGAGCGGGCGCCGCGGCCGATGGCGATGGTGCCGGACTGCACCAGCTCCTTGATGCCGAACGGCTCCAGCATCTTGAGCATGGCGTTGAGCTTGTCACTGCCGCCGGTGGCCTCGACGGTGATGGCCTCCGGGGAGACGTCGACCGTCTTGGCGCGGAACAGCTGGACGATCTCGGTGATCTGGGAGCGGGTCTCGTTGTCGGCGCGCACCTTCACCAGGACGAGCTGCCGCTTGACGGCGCCGGAGTCCTCCAGCTCGACGATCTTCAGCACGCTGACGAGCTTGTTGAGCTGCTTGGTGACCTGCTCCAGCGGCAGCGACTCGACGTTGACGACGATGGTGACGCGGGAGATGTCCGGGTGCTCGGTGACGCCGACGGCGAGCGAGTCGATGTTGAAGCCGCGGCGGGAGAACAGGGCGGCGATCCGGGCCAGGATGCCGGGGGTGTTCTCCACCAGGACGGAGAGCGTGTGCTTGGTCATGGTCGGTCTTCTCTCTCCTGGTGTCAGTCGTCGACGACGTCGCCGAAGTCGGGGCGGACCCCGCGGGCGGCGAGGATCCGGTCGTTGGACGTGCCGGCCTCGACCATCGGCCAGACCATGGCGTCCTGGTGGACGATGAAGTCCACGACCACCGGCCGGTCGTTGATGGCGTTGGCCTGGGCGATGACGGCGTCCAGGTCGGCCGGGTCCTCGCAGCGCAGGCCCACGCAGCCCATGGCCTCGGCGAGCTTGACGAAGTCCGGGACGCGGGTGCCGGAGCAGGGCTGCTTGCCGTCGGCCTCGGGGCCGGAGTGCAGCACGGTGTTGGAGTAGCGCTCGTTGTAGAACAGGGCCTGCCACTGGCGGACCATGCCGAGGGAGCCGTTGTTGATGACGGCGACCTTGATCGGGATGTTGTTCAGGGCGCAGGTGACCAGTTCCTGATTGGTCATCTGGAAGCAGCCGTCGCCGTCGATCGCCCACACCGTCCGGTCGGGCATGCCGACCTTGGCGCCCATGGCGGCCGGGACGGCGTACCCCATGGTGCCCGCGCCGCCCGAGTTGAGCCAGGTGGCGGGCCGTTCGTAGGTGATGAAGTGGGCGGCCCACATCTGGTGCTGGCCGACGCCCGCCGTGTAGACGGTGTCCTCGGGGGCGAGCTTCCCGATGCGCTGGATGACCTGCTGCGGGGCGAGGCTGCCGTCCTCGGGGCGGTCGTAGCCCAGCGGGTACGAGTCGCGCCACCGGTCGATGTCGGTCCACCAGGCGGTGTGGTCGCCGGTGTGCCCGGCGGAGTGCTCGGCCTGGACGGCGACGATCAGGTCGGCCAGCACCTCCCGAGCGTCACCGACGATGGGCACGTCCGCGGCGCGGTTCTTGCCGATCTCGGCGGGGTCGATGTCCGCGTGGACGATCTTGGCGTGCGGGGCGAAGGAGTCCAGCCGCCCGGTGACGCGGTCGTCGAAGCGGGCGCCCAGCGCGACGATCAGGTCGGCCTTCTGCAGGGCGGTGACGGCGGCGACCGAGCCGTGCATGCCCGGCATGCCGACGTGCTGCGGGTGGCTGTCGGGGAAGGCGCCGAGCGCCATCAGGGTGGTGGTCACGGGGGCGCCGGTCAGCTCGGCGAACACCTTGAGCTCGGCGGTGGCTTGCGCCTTGAGCACCCCGCCGCCGACGTACAGGACCGGCCGCCTGGCCTGGGTGATCAGCTTGGCGGCCTCGCGGATCTGTTTGGCGTGCGGCTTGGTGACGGGCCGGTAGCCGGGCAGGTCGGTGTGGGGCGGCCAGACGAAGGTGGTGCGCGCCTGGAGGGCGTCCTTGGCGATGTCGACCAGGACGGGCCCGGGGCGGCCGGTGGAGGCGACGTGGAACGCCTCGGCGATGGTCCGCGGGATCTCAGCGGGGTCGGTGACCAGCCAGTTGTGCTTGGTGATCGGCATGGTGATGCCGCAGATGTCCGCCTCCTGGAAGGCGTCCGTGCCGATCGACTTGGACGAGACCTGGCCGGTGATGGCCACCAGCGGGACGGAGTCCATGTGGGCGTCGGCGATGGGGGTGACCAGGTTGGTGGCACCCGGTCCCGAGGTCGCCATGCAGACCCCGACCCGGCCGGTGGCCTGCGCGTACCCGGTGGCGGCGTGGCCGGCGCCCTGCTCGTGGCGGACGAGGATGTGCCGCACCTTCGAGGAGTCCATCATCGGGTCGTAGGCCGGGAGGATCGCGCCGCCGGGGATGCCGAACACGGTGTCGGCGCCCACCTCCTCCAGCGAGCGGATGAGCGACTGCGCGCCCGTGACGCCGGGCTCGACGATGGCGGGCTGCTGCTGCGCCGCGCCGCCTCGGGTGCGCGGCTGCGGATGGGGGACTCCGGTGGCCTGCTCGGACATCGACCTTCTCTTCTCGGAGATTCGTACTGCTGGACGGCTGCTGGACGGACGCTTCGAGGGACCGATGCGACTGCGTCGGCCGCTTCTGACTGCTTCGGACTGCTTCGGACGGGCTAGGAGCCACCGCGGCCCCGGTCGGGCCGCCGCGAGCTGCTGCTGGGGAACCGCTTCGTCGCGGTCCCGTCGGACGGTGGAGTCTCGGTGGAGGTATCGGTGCAACAAAAAACCCCTCGTGCCGTAAGGCAAGCGAGGGGAGCGCGCCGGTGTGGGTCAGCAGGCGGGGTACCGCGGCCTGCTTCAGCCGACGCGCTGTCCAAGTACGAGAATTCGGGTGCGCATGGGACCGACCCTCTCCCTGTCACGGGCGAGGTGTCAAGTGGGTGGGATGGGCGTCTCACTATTTGAGCGCAATGGAGCATGGGCCAGGGCCCCCGCGCCCCCGGCCCTGATGGCGGACGGCAACAACACGTTGACGGGCACCGGCCCGCCGAGGAGCACCCGCTTCCCGCCACCCGGCAGCCTGTTCACGGGCGACGGCAGCGGCCCGCCCGGGGCGGGGCCGCCGTCGCCGTCCAGGGGTCCGCCGGGGACCGGGAAGGAGCCGCGGACGAGCGCCTGGCGCAGCCGGTGCTCGTCGAGCGGCCCGGAGAAGGCCAAGCCCTGGGCGTGGGTGCAGCCCATGGCGCGCAGCACGCGGGCCTGTTCGGCGTCGTCCACGCCCTCGGCCACGGACTGCATGCCGAGGTCGCCTGCGATCCTCAGCAGCCCTGCGGTGATCTTGCGCAGCCGTACGGAATCGGCCACGCCGTCGACGAGGTCCCGGTCGAGCCGGAGGACGTCGACGGGGAGCCGCCGCAGGGCGCTCATCGCCGCGTGGCCGCTGCCGAAGCCGTCCAGGGCGATGCGCACCCCGAACCGGCGCAGCGAGGTGAGCCGTCGCTCCAGCTCGTCCAGGGGGACGCGGGAGTCGACGCCGGTCAGCTCCAGCACCAGCCCGCCGGCGGGCATGCCGTGCCGGAGGAGCAGGGACTCGAAGTGCTTGGCCGGCAGCGCCCGGTCGACCAGGCGGGCGGCGGACAGCCGGACGTACACCGGCACCGCGTGGCCCGCGGCCCGCCGCCGCTCGGCCTGTTCGAGGGCCTTCTCCAGCGTCCAGCGGCCGAGTTCGGCGGTGCGCCCGCTCTCGTCGCCGCGGTCCGGGTCGGTGCCGGGCAGGAACTCCTCCGGCGGGAACAGGATGCCCTGCGGCGAACGCCAGCGGGCCTGGGCGGCGACGGCGGTGACGCGCCCGGTGGAGAGCTCCACCACGGGCTGGTGGAGCAGCGCGAACTCGCCGTCGTGCAGGGCCGTGCGCCACCGGGTGGTGCGTTCGGCACGGCGGACCACCTCGGCCTGGAGGCGGGGCTCGTACAGCTCGACGCGGCCCTTCCCGGCCTGCTTGGCCCGGTACATGGCCAGGTCGGCGTTGCGCATCAGGGTGCCGGGGGTGATGCCGGGCTCGGCGAACGCGACGCCGATGCTGGCGGCCACCCGGACCTCGGTGCCGCCCTCCACCACGTAGGGCTCGGAGAGGGTGAGCCGCAACCGGTCGGCGATCTCCAGGATGCGGAACTCGCGGGCCGACGGGTCGCGGGTGCCGTCGCCGAGGATCAGCGCGGCGAACTCGTCGCCGCCGAACCGGGCGGTGCTGTCCCCGGCGCGGACGGACTCCTGGAGCCGGCGGGCGGCCTGCACGAGCAGCTCGTCCCCGGCCTGGTGGCCGACGGTGTCGTTGACGGCCTTGAAGCCGTCGAGGTCGATGAAGAGCACGGCCGTGCCGGGGTCGGTCATTCTGCGGCCGGCCAGGGCCTGCTGGACGCGCTTGGTGAACAGCGAGCGGTTGGGCAGGTCGGTGAGCGGGTCGTGCTCGGCGGTGTGCTGCAACTGGGCCTGGAGGCGCACCCGTTCCGTCACGTCACGGCTGTTGAAGATGAGGCCGCCGTGGTGCCGCTTGACGGTGGACTCGACGTTCAGCCAGCCGCCGTCGCCGGAGCGGAAGCGGCACTCGATCCGGGTGGTCGGCTCGTCGGCGGGCGGCGCCGCGAGGAAGCGGCGCACCTCGTGGACGACCCGGCCCAGGTCCTCGGGGTGGATCAGGGAGGCGAGCTCGGAGCCGACCAGGTCCTCCGCCGCGCGCCCGTAGACGCCAGCGGCGGCGGGGCTGACGTAGCGCAGGACGCCGGTCGGCGCGGCGATCATGATGACGTCGCTGGAGCCCTGCACCAGGGAGCGGAAGTGGTTCTCCGTCTGGGCCAGTTCCTGCGTGAGGGAGATGTTGTCGAGCAGCATGATGCCCTGCCGGACGACCAGGGCCAGGACGACCGTGCAGCCGGTGAAGAGCACGACCCGGTCGACGTGGTGGCCGTCCAGGACGTTGTAGAGGATGCCCAGGGTGCAGACGGCCGCCGCGAGGTACGGCGTGAGGGCGGCGAGGGAGCCGGCGATGGGCCGGCCGGACGACGGCTGGGCCTGGGCCTGGCGGCTCGCCGCGCCGGACGCGTTCTCCTGCTGCCGGGTCACCCAGGGGGCGTAGGCCATCAGCATGTAGCCCGCGAACCAGCCGGCGTCGAGGATCTGGCCGGAGCGGTAGTTCTCGCGCAGCAGCGGCGAGGTGAACAGGGCGTCGCACAGCACCGTCAGGGCGAGCGCGGCGATCGCGGTGTTGACGGCGGACCGGTTGGCGGAGGAGCGTCGGAAGTGCAGCGCCAGCACCATGGAGACCAGCACGATGTCCAGCAGCGGGTACGCCAGGGACAGCGCGGCGTGCGCCACCGTCTCGTCGGCGAAGTGCGCCGTGTGGGCGAGGGCCAGGCTCCAGGAGAGCGTCAGCAGCGAGCCGCCGATCAGCCAGGAGTCCAGCGCCAGGCAGACCCAGCCGGCCCGGGTGACCGGGCGGCGGGCCAGCACCAGCAGGCCGATGATGGCGGGCGGCGCGAACAGGAGGAACGCGAAGTCGGCGGGCGAGGTGGTGGGGACGCGCTCCCGCAGCACGACCTCGTACCAGCCCCAGACCGCGTTCCCGAAGCCCGCCATGCCCGAGGAGACCGCGAAGAGCAGCCACGCGGGACGGAAGCGGGTGGTACGGGTGCGCGCGTACCAGAAGCAGGAGACGGCGGCGAGGACCGCCGCCCCGCTGAGCCCGAAGTCGCCCATGGTCTTGGCGAGATCGGGGGAACCCCAGCCGAACGCCGCCCCCGTGGCGTATCCGCCGCAGACGAGGGCGAGCAGCAGCTGCGACACCACGCCCGAGGCCCCGGCGGGCCGGCCGCCCGGCCCCCCGGCGGGGCGGCGTGCCGGGGCAGGGCGGCTCCCTGCGCGGTCACCGCTCCGCCGTCCCGAGCGGGGCCCGGAGCGCCTCCGGCCCCGCCGACGACATGGACCGCTGCCACGTGAGCCGCTGGTGCGTGAGCCGCGTCGGGTTGATCGTCCATTGGCCGTGCATCGCCCGTCGCCCCCCTTGAGTGCGGTACTTCGCTGCGCCCGTACGGTGCCCGGCGCAGCCCCCGGTCCGGACGATACACCAGACTGGTCACTCAGGGACATAGCTCATATACATAGCGTAACTAGCTACGGGATTATGGATACGCAGTGCAGCCAGACGGTATCTGTACGTGGCTTCAGAGCGCAGTGGCTACGACGTTTCGCAGAGGCTCGTCCAGGACGAATCCGGCCAGTTGGCCGCGGAGCAACGCTTCCGCGCGGGGCCGGAAGGCCGAGGACGGGCCGCCCACGTGCGGGGTGATCAGGGCGTTGGGAGTGGTCCACAGCGGGTGGCCCGGGGGCAGCGGCTCGGGGTCGGTGACGTCCAGCGCGGCGCGCAGCCGGCCGCCCTCCAGCTCGGCGACCAGCGCCCCGGTGTCCACGACGGCCCCGCGCGCCACGTTGACGAGCAGCGCCCCGTCCTTCATCCGGGCCAGCAGGCCGGCGTCGAACAGCCCCCGGGTCTCGTCGGTGAGCGGCGTCACGACGATCACCACGTCGGCGTCCGGCAGGAGGTCCGGGAGGGCGGTGACCGGGTGCACGGGACCGCGCTCCGTGTGGCGCGGTGAGCGCGCGACGCGCGTCACCCGCGCACACTCGAAGGGAGCAAGCCGGTCCTCGATGGCACGCCCGATCGAGCCGTAACCCACAATGAGGACCGCCTTGTCGGCGAGCGCCGGCCGGAAGCCCTGCCGCCACTCCCCCGCGTCCTGCGCCCGGACGAAACCGGGGATGTCCCGGAGGGAGGCCAGGGTCAGGGTGAGGGCCAGTTCGGCGGTGCTGGCGTCGTGCAGCCCGCGCGCGTTGCACAGCACCGCGCCCGAGGGCAGCAGCGACAGCGCGGACTTGAGGTGGTCGACACCGGCCGTGAGGGCCTGGACGACCCGGACGCCGCGCATCAGGGGCAGCGGGCGGAGGCACACCTCGGCCGGGGCCAGCCTGCCGTCGATCTCGTAGGGGACCCCGTAGAAGGCGACCCGGGCCGGGTCGGTCGGGTAGTCGCCGCCGCCGTCCCAGTACGCGTACTCCAGCCCGTCGGGCAGCCCCCCGATCTCCTCGGGGCGGAACGGCAGCCAGGCCAGGGGCCGGGCCGTGGACGCATGTGCACCGCTGTGATCTGCGCTCATGCCGCGAGGTTATGCGACGACCCGCGGCGGCCCGCTGACGGACGGACGGGCGCCAAAGGTTAAGTTGGACGCGCGCCGATCAGGAGGGAACGGGAGGGATACGGCCGGTGGAGCGCAGGACAATCGGTGCCACGGCGCTCGAAGTGGGGGCGATCGGCCTCGGCTGCATGCCCATGCACTGGGCCTACACCGCCTCCCAGCAGAGCGGCGAGACCGCGCTCCGCACCGTGCACGCCGCCCTGGACGCCGGCGCCAGCCTGCTGGACACGGCCGACATGTACGGCCCGTTCACCAACGAACTGCTCCTGGGGCGGGTGTTGCGGGAGCGACGCTCCGAGGCGTTCGTGTCGACCAAGTGCGGCCTGCTCGTCGGCGAACAGCACATCGTCGCCAACGGGCGCCCCGGCTATGTGAAACGCGCCTGCGACGCCTCGCTGCGCCGGCTCCAGACCGACGTCATAGACCTCTACCAGCTCCACCGGCCCGACCCCGAGGTCCCCGTCGAGGAGACCTGGGGGGCGATGGCCGACCTCGTCGCGGCGGGCAAGGTACGCGCCCTGGGGTGGTGCGCCATAGGCGCCCGCACCCGCCGCCGTTTCTCCGGTGGCCTGTACGACGCCACGATCCGGCAGTTGGAACGCGTCCAGCAGGTCTTCCCCGTCAGCTGCGTCCAGGCCGAACTGTCGGTCTGGTCCCGGGAGGCCCTCGACGCCCTCGCGCCGTGGTGCGCCTCGCGCGGCGTGGGCCTCCTCGCCGCGATGCCCCTGGGCAACGGCTTCCTCAGCGGCACCCTCACCCCCGGCCAGGGCTTCGAACCGGAGGACATCCGGGCCCGGCATCCCCGCTTCACCGCCGAGATGATGGCCGCCAACCAGCCCATAGTCGCCGGCCTCCGCCGCGTCGCCGACCGCCACGGCGCGACGGCGGCACAGATCGCCCTGGCGTGGGTGCTGGCCCAGGGGCGGCACGTCATACCGATACCGGGGACGAAGAAGGCGCGGTGGGCGGTGGAGAACGCGGGGGCGACGGAAGTGCGGCTCTCGGAGAAGGACTTGGAGGAGATAGGGGAGCTGCCGAGGGCGTTGGGGTCGTGGTACTGAGGGACGCGTTCAGCCCGTCCGGCGCACACCCAGCCCGTCCGGCGCTTGAGGACAACCGCGCGGAGCGCGGTTTCGGGGTCTGGGGCGCAGCCCCAGGAAATGGTGAAGGGGCGGGGCCGGGGCTCCCTACCCCCGCGGCCCGGCCGCGATCACCGCGTCCAGGACATCCCGCGCACCCCGCAACTCGTCGATCGCCGAGGTGATCCGCGCCCGCTCCCCACACAACTCGGCGACGAGATCCGGACATATCGGCACCAAGCGCGAACCATCACCGTCAAGGCACGGCAGCACCCGAGCGATCACGGCAGTAGTGAGCCCGGCCGCCAACAGCCCCCGGATCCGCCGGACGGTGACGACATCGGCCTCGCCGTACACGCGGTACCCACTCGACAGCCGCGCGGGCGTCAGCAGCCCCTGCTCCTCGTAGTACCGCAGCAGCCGTTCGCCGACCCCGGTCCGCCGCACCATGTCTCCCATCCGCATACCGGATGCAGCGCGATGCCCCGCCGCCCGCATTCCCGCGGGATCACCACTGCCGTCCGACGGCGACATCGTCCAGGTGAGGCGCCGACAGGTGCGCCACCTCGTACCGCTCGGCCGCACCCTCCCCTTCCGGCACGTCGTGCTCCCACAGCACGAACCGCATCAACTCCCAGCGGCACGGATCGAAGGCGAGCGCCGCCGTGTGCACGCCGTCGCGCCCGGCGGTCTCGGCGAGCCGGCCGGCCTCCTCGGCCACGAGAGCGGCGAGCGCACCCGGGTCCTCGGAAAGGGGCAGCGGCCCGAGCCGGCGCGACGCGGCACGGGGAACGACACCACGGGCCGGCCCGGAGTGGCAGGCGACGCCCGTCCACTGCCGGACGGCGGGCCGGCCGAAGTCCGCGACGATGCCCTGGAATCCGCCGCCTCCGACGAGGAACTCCGCCATCGCCCCGCTGTCCCGCCAGAGGTAGAAGGGCGCGTACTGGTTGACCGGCGAGCCGCCGCGACCGCGTTCGCGGATCAGGTACGCCTTGAGCCCGAGGCCCGCGCGGTCGTCGAGGGCGTGACCGCGAGTGGCCACGCGGTGGCGGATGATGCCCATGTCGTAGTCGGCGGGCAGGGTGACCTCGTACTGCATCGCGTACACGGGGTGGCTCTTTCTGATCGTGTGGTGATCGCGTAAGTGTGGTTCCGGTGCGCGAGTCCGGCGGGGTCCCGGCGCGGGTCGGGGGCGCGGGCTCAAGCGCGCGCCGGGCTCACCGGGCGTGCGCCCCCAGCAGCCCGAGCACGCCCCGCACCGCCTCCCGGAACGGTTCGTCGGAGTCGGCCGCGCGGGCCAGGACGTAGCCGCCCTGGAGGACGGCGACGACCGCCGACGCCGTCGCGGCGGGGTCGAGGGCCGCGTCCAGTTCGCCGCTGTCGCGGCCCTCCGCGAGGAGGCCGGCGAGCCGGTCGCGGAGCCAGGCGAAGGTCTCGTCCACCGGCCGCCGGAGGTCCGGGTCGGCGACGACGTCCGGGTCCTGGGTGAGCCGGCCCACCGGGCAGCCCTTGAGCACCTCGCGCTCGCGCAGCAGATAGGCGGAGATCCGCTCCAGCACCGTCCCCGGCCCGGAGAACTGCCGCTCGGCCAGGGCGCGCGTCTCCTCGGCCGTCCTGCGGATGGCGGCGAGGGCGAGGTCGGGCTTGCCGGTGAAGTGGTGGTACATGCTGCCCTGTCCGGCCCCGGCCCGCTGCTGAATGGCCTTGGGGCTGGTGCCCACGTAGCCGCGCTCCCAGAGCAGGGCGCGGGTGCTCTCGATGAGGCGTTCCGAGGTGTCCATGATCGCGACTGTACATACCAGTAGGTACAACGACAAGACAGGCCCGCGCGTCCGGAGCGTCGCACAACCGTGTGCTTACACTGGAAAATCCGCAAGGACGACGGGAGTTGTCATGTTCGACGCGCTCAGCGATTTGTTCGCCCCGGGACGCCGGCACACCGAGGAGGAGCGCGACCGGCACGAACTGTGCCTGGACGACGTCGGGGACGCCGACCCCGGGAGGGGGCCGGTCGACCTCGACTCCGGCCGAATCGTCATCCGGCCGCGGAAGGGCTGACCCCGGAGGGACCGGCCGCCGAAGAACCGGCCGCCGAAGAACCGGCCGCGGAAGAACCGGCGGCGGAGAGGTCCAACAACCCCAGCCGGAGCGCCGTCGCCGCCGCCTCGCCGCGCCCCGCGGCGCCCAGCTTCGCCAGGATGTTGGAGACGTGCACACTGGCCGTCTTCGGCGAGATGAACAGCTCCTCGGCTATCCGGCGGTTGCTCCGGCCCAGGGTGACGAGCCGGAGGACGTCGCGCTCGCGCGGCGTGAGCCGGGGCGGCGCGCCGGCGCCGTCGGCCGCGCCCGGCGTCCGGCCGTCCGGTACGGCCTCCCCGTCGAGGGGCAGCCGGGCGCGGCGGGCGAGCGACGCGGTCGCCTCGCGCAGCGGCCGGGCGCCCAGCCGGACGGCCTCCGCGTGCGCCCGCGCGAGCTGCCCGGCGGCCCGCTCCGCGTCCGGGCCGCCCTCCGTGAGCAGCGCCTCCGCCCAGCGGTGGCGGGCGCGCGCCAACTCCAAAGGGCGGTCCAGCGGTTCGAAGGCACGGACCGCCGCCTCCCACCGGCCGGCGTCGGACACGCCTTCCGCGCGGGCGAGTTCGGCGTCGAACAGCAGGCCGAAGGCCCGGCGGAGGGGTATCGACCGGGACCGTCCTTCGGCCGCCGCGCGGAGCCCGGCCAGGGTCGCGGCCCGGCCGGCGGCCGTCTCCGGCAGCTCCCGGCCGTCGGCCTCGGCCGCGGCGGCCGCGGCGAGGAACGGCCAGACGTAGCGGTTGGCGCCCCTCGGCAGCCCGGCCGCCAGCACCCGCTCCAGCTCGGCCCGGGCCTCGGCGTGCCGGCCGCGGGCCGCGCTCAGCCCGATGGCGTACCGCGCGAGGACCAGGGTGCTCTGCGGCTGCGGATCGTGGTCGCCGAACCGCTCACGGCCCGCGACGAGGAGGCGCTCCGCGCGCTCCAGATCACCGCGGGCGAGGGCGATGGCGGCGAGCCGGATGTCGGCGAAGCCGGCCGGCTTGACACCGCGGGCCTCGCGCCGGGCCTCCGAGGCGGCCTGCTCGGCCTCGTCCCAGTGACCGAGGACGAAGAGGGCGGACGCCAGGTTGTCGCGCGCCCAGGCCCGGGCGTCGTCGAGGCAGTAGCGGTCGGCGAGGGCGATGCCCTCGCGGGCGACCTCGGCAGCGTGCGCCGAACGCCCCGCGCCCTGGAGCGCGGAGGCCAGATTGATGTGGCTGCGGCCGACGACGCCGACGACGCCCCGGGCGACGACGCGCGCGCAGACCTCGGCCATCTCGGCGAGGCCGCCGTCCACGTCGGTACCGGTGTCGACCTGGTGGCCGGCGAGGGTGAGGCGGGCGTTCAGCTCCGTGCTCTCCGCCCCGACGGCCCGGGCCATCTCGACCGCCCGTTCCGCCATGGGGCGCAGCTCGGGCCCGGGGTCGTGCAGCGCGGCCCAGCCGGCGAGCTGGGCCAGCACCTCCGCGTGCACGGCGGACGGCGGCCGGTCCGCGACCAGTCCGAGCGCGGTGTCGAGCTCGGGACGGCCGTCGCCCCGCCCGAGGCCGGTCTTCAGCTTGGAGCACTGCAACCAGAACCAGGCCCCGCGCAGCGGGTCCATCTCCGGCTTGCGCAGCGCCTTCTTGGCGACGGCCAGCGCCCGTTCCTGGTCGCCGGAGAGGTTGGCGGCGACGACGATCTCGGCCAGCAGGTCGGTGTGGTGCAGCGCCTCGTCGTCGCAGCCGCACGCCGGGTAGACGTCGGCGAAGTCGATCGGCCGCTGGGCCGCGCGGACCTCCTCGGGGACGTCCTCCCACAGCTCCAGCGCGCGTTCCAGCAGCCGGAGCTTCTCGGCGTAGGCGTAGCGCCGGCGGGCGTGCACGGACGCCTCCAGGACGGCGGGCAGCGCCTTGGCGGGCTCGTGCGCGTGGTACCAGTGGGCGGCCAGCCGGGCGGGGAGCTCGTCCGCGCGGACGAGGCCGGGCTGGGCCTCCAACGCCTCGGCGTACCGCCGGTGGAGGCGGGAGCGCTCGCCGGGGAGCAGGTCGTCGGCGACGGCCTCGCGGACGAGGGAGTGCCGGAAGCGGTAGCCGTCCCCGTCGGAGGTGGGGACGAGGACGCTGGCCCCGACGGTCTGCCGCAGCGCCTCCAGCAGGGCGTCCTCGTCGAGCCCGGCGACCGCGCGCAGCAGCGCGTACTCCACCGCCGAGCCGCCCTCGGCCGCTACGCGGATCACCCGCTGGGCGTCCTCGCACAGCGCCTCGATGCGGACGAGCAGCAGTTCGCGCAGTGAGTCGCTGAGGCCGGAACGGCAGCCTCCGGCGATGGACGCGGCCAGTTCCTCGACGAAGAAGGCGTTGCCGTCGGAGCGTTCGAAGACCCGGTCGAGGAGGAAGTGGTCGGGCGCGCTGCCGCTGATGCCGGTGAGCTGGGCGTGCACCTCGTCCCGGGTGAAGCGGGAGAGCTCGACGCGGCCGAGCGCCCGCATGCGGTCCGCCTCGGCGAGGAACGGGCGCAGCGGGTGGCGGCGGTGGATGTCGTCCGAGCGGTAGGTGGCGACGATGACGAGCCGCGCGGTGTGCAGCGAACGGAAGAGGTAGGAGAGGAGTTCGCGGGTGGAGCGGTCGGCCCAGTGCAGGTCCTCGATGGCGAGGACGATCGTGCGGTCCGCGGTGAGGCGCTCCAGGAGGCGGGCGGTGAGCTCGAAGAGGCGGGCGCGGCCGTCCTCCGACTCCCGCGCGGTCTCGCCCAGCTCCGGCAGCAGCCGGGCCAGTTCGCCCTCCTGGCCGGCGGCGGCCCGCGCGAGCTCGTCCCCGAGCTGCCGGTGCAGGCCGCGCAGGGCGGTGGAGACCGGTGCGAACGGCAGCCCGTCGCTGCCGATCTCCACACAGCCGCCCAGCGCGGTGACGGCCCCCGCCGCGCCGGCCGCGGCCAGGAACTCGTCGATCAGCCGGGTCTTGCCGACGCCCGCCTCGCCGCCCACGAGCACGGACTGCGGCTCGCCCGTGGCGGCGCGGGCGAGTGCGTCGGCGAGTACGCCCAGTTCTTCGGTCCGGCCGACGAACACGGGGCTGACGGAGGTCTTCTGCACATCGCCGAGCATGGCACAGCCCACTGACAACGGCCCGGCCGAATTGATCACAGTCCGGCCCGCCCGGCCACGCCCCGCTGCCGCGGTACGAGCGGCAGAAGCGTGTGCGTCCTCACCCGCCTCCCGGTTCCCCCGCCGGCCTGTCCGGCCTGTCCGGCCTCCAGGCGCTCGGCGATCCGGGCCTCGGCCAGCAGCCGCTGGTCGGCGGCGTCACGGGCGAACTCGACGAGGCGGAAGTGGTGGAGCAGGTTGTCGATCATGGCTGACCCCTCAAGTGATCCGGTCCTTCGCGGCCGGTCTCGTTTTCCCGGCCTGGGAAAAGCCTCGTCTCTGAGGTGGGGGCGGGACATCGGGTGAGTGCCTCATATCGGGGGCCCGAGGGGGCCTTAGATTCGCGGGTGCCGGGCGCCGACCGCCTTATGGTCCTCTCTCAGGCTCCTTACGGAACGAGTGCGGCCGTGTTCAGCCGGCCGGCGCCCGCGGGACTCGCCCGGCCGACGGCTGCCGGTGAACCGGCGTGACTACGGGCGCTGTTGGGCGGGCTGTCACGTAGGGGAAGCGGTCAAGGCCGGAACGCCATGACGCCCCAGGGGGGACGTGGAGGCCGGGAACAGGGCCGGGCCGCCCGATCGGGTGTCCGGCGTCCCGGTGCCGGAGAAGTTCCCTCTTGTCAGGTGCGCCGGGCGGGTTTGGGGTGACACCCGGACCGCCCCCGGCCGTCCGGCCCTCCCCCGGCGGCTCCCTGCTTCGCCCTCGCGTTCTGCCGTGGGCACGGTGTACGAGTGGCGGGCGGCGGTGTGATGGTCCGGGGTTTTGACTTCCCGGTGATCACACCGATAGCTCTCAACCGATGGCTCTCAGGTGCCTCGGCGAGGCACCCCACCCCGGGCAACGTGCCGCTCCCAACCGCCGTTGAGGCCCGGCCCGTCCGCCCCGGGAAACGCCCTGTCGCACCGTTGCCCACCTCACCACTCGCCCTTTCGCGAGCGGCGCCCCCGCCTCCGATGACCCCAGGACGTCGGCCCGGCAGGGCCGAAAACGGCTCCCCCACTCGATTCCCACCCGTATTGGAGTCCACCATGCCGAGCGTTTCCTCCCCGCCCGAAGACGTCACCCGGCGGCGGCGCACGTCCCACCGGGCCGCCTGGGTGGTACCGGCACTGGTACTGGCCGGCCTGCTGACCGGCGATCTCACCGACCCCGTCCCCGCCCGCGCGGCGGCACCGCACGGCAGGAAGGAAATCACCGCGGCTTACGCGGGATTCCGCGTACCGACGGGAGTCGACGCCGTCACCGTCTCCCTGTGGGGCGCCGGCGGCACGGGCGGCAATACGGCCGGAGGGTCCGGCGGCGGTGGTGGTGGCGGCGGTGGCGAGGGAGGCGGTGGCGGAGGTGGCGGCGGAGCCGCGGCAGGCGGCACCGGAGGGGGAGGCGGGGGCGGCGGAGGCGCGTTCATCAGGTGTCTGATGCCCGTTCCGAAGGACCGCCGCTTCGTCATCTTCATGAGCCGGCCGGAACAGGGAGGCACTCCCGGGGGCGCGGGCTCCGGCGGCACGGCGGGCAAAGGCGGAGGAACCGTCTTCGGCGGGGGCACCGACGGCACGGCGGGTACCCGTGGCCAGGACGCGAGATCAGCGGTTCAGCCCGTGTCGACCCGCGTTTACGAGACCACCGACTGGCGGAAGCCGCTGGCCGAGGCGGCGTCGGGTCGGCCCGGGGGCAGCGGGAAGGCCAGTGCCGCCGGGAGCGGCGGCGAGGGCGGGACGAACGCCAGTATCGGCAGCGGTGCCCGCGGCAAGGGAGCGGCCGGGGTCCGGCCCGGCAAGGGCGGTTCCGGTGGCGCGGGCGGCAGCCTGAACGAGACCTCCTGCGAAGGCGTTCTGCTGAAGCGGACCGCCGGAACGGCGGGCAAGGGCGGTGACGACGGAGAGGAAGGCCGGGCCGGCGGCTCCGGCCGCGACCAGGGCTTCGGCGGGCACTCCTACGTCGGAGGCCGGGGCGGCAGGGGAGGCAAGGGAGCGCCGGGGCCGGAAGGCCACAGCACCTTCGGGTGCGGCGGAGCCGGGGCTCGCGGTGCCGATGGCGGAGCCGGCGGTTCCGGAGGCCAGGGCTCGGACACCCGGATCGGCGCTCAGAACGGCGACAGCGGCGACCAGGGGAAGAAGGGCGGCCAGGGGCTCAAGGGCTGCCACGGAGCCGTCCTGTTCGAGTGGTGACCACTGGCTGACGCGCGGAAGGACGTGCGACGTGTGCCCGGGTCCCGTAATCGACGGCCAGCGGTTGACGGCGTCGACGGGTAACGCCTTCCATGTCACGGGTGACCTCACATTCGCCCCCGGGCATGTGACCCGGGCCGTCAGCTTCCTTTCCGCCGGCGAGAAGGAGACCTGAGCCGATGCTCGTTGCCGTCGACCACGTGCAGCTCGCCGCCCCGCCCGGCAGCGAGGACCGGCTGCGCGGGTACTACGCGGGGGTCCTGGGCATGACCGAGATCCCCAAGCCGCCCGTGCTCGCCGCCCGGGGCGGCTGCTGGTTCCGGGTCGGCCCGGTCCAGCTTCACCTGGGCATCGAGACGGACTTCCGGCCCGCGAAGAAGGCCCACCCGGGGTTGCGGGTCACCGGGATCGAGGCGTACGCCGCCCGCCTGGAGGAGCACGGCGCGCAGGTCGTCTGGGACGACGACCTGCCGGGCCACAAGCGCTTCTACTCCGAGGACCCGGTGGGCAACCGGCTCGAGTTCCTGGAGCCGGTCCGGCGGCCGGGCAGTCCTGACGCCCACTGAGCGGGCTCGCGCGGAGTCCGGAGCGGCACCTCGCCCGACGGGCGCGCGGGACCGCGCGACGGGCCGTGGACAGCCCGCAGCCGGCGCCCGCACTCCCAGCGCCCGATTTCACCCGGGATCGTGGCGGTTGACGGCGAGGCCGGCTCAACGCGCCGGAAGGCCGGCCAGCGCCTCCCGCAAGGCCGCCGCCGGGCCGCTCGCCACCCCGCCCGTCAGCAGCTCCACGCGGTGCACCAAGCGCGGCTCGGACAGCGGGACTTGAGCCACCCCGGCCGGTCCGCCCAGCGCCGGCAGCAGGGCCAGCCCCTCCCCCGCGGCGATCAGCACCGCGAGGCCGTGGACGTCGGTGCCCTCGTAGCGGAGGCGGGCGCGGAAGGTGCCGGGGGCGCATGCCGCGCGGAGGTGGGCGAGGGGGGCCGCCGTGGCGGGGGCGTCCAGCCAGCAGGCGTCGGCGAGGTCGGGGAGGCGCAGGCCCGCGCGGCGGGCGAGGGGGTGGGTGGTGGGGAGGGTGACGTGAAGGGGGCGTTCCGCGACCGCGGTCGACGTCAAGGGGCCCGTTTCCGGGTGGCGCAGCGGGTCGTTGGGGGCCGTCACGCCGTCCGTGAGGCCGGCGTCGAGGTCGCCCGCCGAGACCGCCGCCGGGACGGCGTCCCGGTCCAGGACGCGGACCGTCACCTCCCAGCGCGGGTGCGCGGCCCGCAGCCCGGCGAGGCGGTCCGCCACCTCGGGCGTCAGGGCGAGCGGAGTGACCCCCAAGGTCAGCCGGCTCACGGGTTCCGCGACCAGCCGGGCGATGTCCGCCCGGGCCGCGTCCAGCCGCAGCAACAGCGGGCCCGCGTGGGCGAGGAGCAGCCTGCCGGCCTCCGTGGGGACCACGGGCCTGCGGCCCAGCAGCACCGCCGACACGTCCGCCTCCAGAGCGGCGATGTGCTGCGAGACCGCGGACTGGGTGTAGCCGAGCTCGGCGGCCGCCGCCGAGAACGACCGGCGGCGGGCGACGGTCACGAAGGTGCGGAGCAGGTGCGGGTCCATGCGCATCAGTATTTCTGATGCGGAGTGCAGGGATCATCGTTGGCGCTGAACCACGACGGCGCGTCAGGATTCCCGCATGACCCTTCCGCAGTCCGCGCACAGCGCCCCCGCCGCCCGCCTCGCCCTCGTCGGCGACCGTTCGTCCGCCGTCCGCTCCCACGTCCGCGTCCCCGGCCTCCTCGCCTCCCTCGCCCGGCACGAAGGCGTCGTGGTCGACCCGTACTGGGTCCCCACCGAGGACGCCGAACTCCCGGGCGCGCTCGACGGGTTCGACGCCGTCTGGCTGCTGCCCGGCAGCCCGTACCGCAGCGAGGCGGGCGCCATCGCCGCCGTCCGCGCCGCGCGCGAGGGCGGCGTGCCGTTCTTCGGCACCTGCGGCGGTTTCCAGCACGCGCTGCTGGAGTACGCGCGCTCGGTGTGCGGGCTCGGCGACGCCGCGCACGCGGAGGTCGCGCCGGAGGCCGACGGTCCGCTCATCGCCCCACTCGCCTGCTCCCTCGTCGGCCACGAGGGTCCCGTCACGGTCGTCCCCGGCACGCTCGCCGCGCGCCTGCTCGGCACGGACCGCACGGTCGAGCGCTACCGCTGCTCGTACGCCCTCGACCCGGCCTACGAGGACGTGCTGCGCGCGCACGGACTGCGCTTCAGCGGCGCCGACGAGGAGGGCCGGCCGCGGATCATGGAGCTGCCGGGCCACCCGTTCTTCCTCGGCACCCTCTTCCAGCCGGAGCTGGCCGGGGACGGTACGCGCGCCCATCCCCTGATCCGGGCCCTGGCGGAGGCCGCCGTCCGGCGCGCGGCGGAACGGACGGCGGCGTAACGGACGGCGGCGTAACGGGCAGCGGCAGAGCGGAC
Organism: Streptomyces sp. CA-181903; assembly: GCF_050937075.1. Lineage (NCBI taxonomy): Bacteria > Bacillati > Actinomycetota > Actinomycetes > Kitasatosporales > Streptomycetaceae > Streptomyces > Streptomyces sp. CA-181903. Next base: position 5,316,682 of record NZ_JBNJLY010000001.1, on the reverse strand, counting down.
GGCGGCGGAGCAGCGGTTCCCGGCGTAACGGGCCGCCGGCGTCCGGCAGGCCCGAAGGCGTCACGCCACCGGACGTACGTCCTCCCGCTCCGGCCGCGCCCCCGCCCACGCCGGCGAAACGGTCTCCGGCCGCGGCTCCGGCGGTTCGATGCTGATGCGCGGCAGCCGTCGCTCCAGCCACCCCGGCAGCCACCAGTTCGCGCCGCCGAGCAGGTGCATCAGCGCCGGGACCAGCAGCGTGCGCAGCACGAACGCGTCCAGCGCGACGGCCGCCGCCAGCCCGATGCCGAACATCGCGATCACCCGGTCGCCGCTCAGCACGAAGGCCAGGAACACCGAGATCATGATGATCGCGGCCGAGTTGATGACGCGGCTGGTCTCGGCCAGCCCGACCCGGACCGCGCGGCGGTTGTCCCGGGTGGCGAGCCACTCCTCGTACATCCGGCTCACCAGGAACACCTGGTAGTCCATGGAGAGGCCGAAGAGGACCGCGATCATGACCACGGGCAGGAACGGCTCGATGGGCCCGGCGCGTCCGAGGCCGAGGAGTTCGCTGCCCCAGCCCCACTGGAAGACGGCGACGATCACGCCGAACGAGGAGGCCACGGCGGCGATGTTCATCGCGGCGGCCTTCAGCGGTATGCCGACGCTGCGGAACGCGAGGAGCAGCAGGACGCAGCCGAGGCCGATCACCGTGCCGACGAACAGCGGCAGTTTGCCGCGGATGACGGCGGCGAAGTCGTCGTAGGCGGCGGTCGGCCCGCCGACGTGGACCCGCAGACCCGTCCCCTCGGTGGCGCGGGGCAGCGTCTCGGCGCGCAGCCGGCGGACGAGGTCGCTGGTGGCGCGGGACTGCGGCGAGCTGTCGGGGACGACGGCGATGACGCCGGACGCGCCGCCGCGGCCGTGCGCGGCGGGGCCGACGGAGGCGATGCCCGGCGTGCCGCGCAGCCGCGCGGGCAGCCGGTCGAAGGCCAGGCGCTCGCCCGCGCCGTCGAGTTCGGCGACGAGCGTCAGGGGGCCGTTGACGCCGGGGCCGAAGCCGTCGGCGAGCAGGTCGTACGCCTGCCGGGTGGTGGACGAGGCGGGGTTGTTGCCCTGGTCGGAGGTGCCCAGGTGGAGGGCGAACGCGGGCAGGGCGAGGACGAGCATCACCGCGGCGGCGACGGCGGCGAGCAGCTTCGGCCGCCGTTCGACCAGCGCCGACCAGCGGGCGGCCAAGCCGGTCGGGGCGTCGGGGCCGGGCCCGGCGGGCAGTGCCGAGCGCCGCTCGCGGCGGCCCAGCACCCGCCGGCCCATGAGGCCCAGCAGCGCCGGCAGCAGGGTCAGCGAGGCGGCCACGGTGAGGACGACGGTGAGGGACGCGGCGAGGGCGACGCCGATCAGGAAGTCCAGCCGGAGGACGAGCATCCCGAGCAGCGCCGCGCAGACGGTCCCGCCGGCGAAGACCACGGCCCGTCCGGTCGTCGCCACCGCGCGTTCGGCCGCTTCCGGGACGGACAGCCCCTGGCGCAGGCCCTTGCGGTGGCGGGTGACGATGAACAGGGCGTAGTCGATGCCCACGCCGAGGCCGATGAGGGTGCCCAGCATGGGCGCGAAGCCGGCGACCGGCATGAGGTGGCCCAGCAGAACGGTGCCCGCGGCGGCCGTGCCGACGCCGACGAGCGCGGTGGCGATGGGCAGCAGGCAGGCCGCGAGCGAACCGAAGACGACGAAGAGGACGACGGCCGCGACTACGATGCCGACGAGCTCGCTGAGGTGGCCGTTGGCGCCCTCGGTGAGGCCGATGGAGCTGCCGCCGAGGGCCACTTCCAGCCCGTCCCCGGCCGCCGCCCGCGCGGTGGTGACGACCGTCCGCACCTGTCCGGCGTCGGGGTCGCCGCCGCCGTCGGCGTCGCGGAAGGTCAGATCGGCGTACGCGGTCCGGCCGTCGGGGCTGATCCGGCCGCCGGAGCCGGTGTACGGGCCGTCGACCGAGTCGACGCCGGGCAGGGCGGCGATCTCGCGGAGGGTGTGGGACATCCGCTGCCGGACGTCGGCGGAGCGGACGGTGCCGGACGTGGTGTGCCAGACGATCGTGTCGCCGCCGCCGCGGCCGGGGAAGTCCCGTTCCAGCAGGGCGGTGGCGCGGCCGGACTCGGTGCCGGGGACGCGGTAGTCCTCGGAGTAGGACGAACCGGCCAGCGCCGCCGCGCCGGCCGTGCCGGCGAGGGCGACGAGCCACAGGACGACGACGGCGAGGCGGCGGCGCAGGCACCACCGGGCGAGTGCGGTCATTCCCTGCTTCCCGGGGGGTCGTGTCGCGTCGCGCACGCCGGGGGAGCCGCGGCTCGGAGCGCTTCGACGGAGAGGGGCGGACGGGCCACAGTGTGCGGGCCTCCGGCCGTCCACTCTGACAGCTCCGGGAGATCGTTTGTCCCTTTTGTGGGTCACACCACAGGACCCGGAAGTGCCCGCGCCACAGCGGTCCCTACCGGAACGTGTGCCATGAATGGGCGACGTCCACGACCACGTGGTTGCCCGTCTGGAAGACCCGGAACGGCAGCCGCCCCTTCAGCCCCAGCCCCACCATCGTGTCGCCCTCGAAGCTCCCCACGAAGCGGGCCTCGCGGAACGCCGGGTAACCGGTGAGGTCCACCCCGGGCAGCTGCTGCCCGGCGCGCCCGGGGTAGCGGGGGCCGCCGGTCTCCGGGTCGTGGCTCGGCGCGGCCACCCGGATCTCCAGGAGGGCACCGCCGGCGACGGTGACGACGTCCCCGGAACCGTCCTGATACAGCTTGTCGACGTACCCCACGTGGTACCCGATCGGGTGACCGTGCGAGGTGTGCACGTCGAAGACCATCCGGTCGAAACAGCGGTGGCGGCCGGTTCTGATGTCGGTCAGCGGGTGGTACTCGGAATCGGGGTGGCTCCTGGGCCGGCTCCCCCAGCCGACCCGGCAGTCCGCCGCGTCCGTGGTGCCGCCGCCCGCGGGCTCGGACGCGATCGCCCCCGTGGCCGTCACCAGCCCGGCGCCCGCCAGCAGGAGCGCGGCCAGCGCAGTGCTCAACCGTCGCATTGCTACCCCCAGCCATGGAGTACGGGCGCGTGGTCCGGCCCGTTGCACCGGATCATGCCGGACCGTTCCGGCGGGCGGGGAAGCGATCGAGCGAATCCGGCCAAATGCGACTTGTCAGCCAATAATCGCCGGAGGATACGGAAGAGGGCCGCTCCCCTTCCGGGGAACGGCCCTCTGATTCCGGAGACGGGCGTCAGCCTTCGACGCCCAGCCGCTCAAGAATCAGCTCGCGCACGCGCGCCGCGTCCGCCTGGCCCCGCGTGGCCTTCATGACCGCGCCGACGAGCGCGCCCGCCGCCGCGACCTTGCCGCCGCGGATCTTGTCCGCGATGGCCGCGTTGGCCGCGATGGCCTCGTCCACGGCGGTGCCGAGCGCGCCCTCGTCGGAGACGACCTTCAGACCGCGCTTCTCCACGACGACGTCCGGCTCGCCCTCGCCCGCGAGGACGCCCTCGATGACCTGGCGGGCCAGCTTGTCGTTGAGCGAGCCGTCCGCGACCAGCGCGGCCACCCGGGCCACCTGGGCCGGGGTGATCGGCATGGCGGCCAGCTCGGTGCCGCCCTCGTTGGCGCGGCGGGCCAGCTCGCCCATCCACCACTTGCGGGCGGCGGCGGAGTCGGCGCCGGCCTCGACGGTGGCGGTGATCAGGTCGACCGCGCCCGCGTTGAGGATCGACTGCATGTCGTGCTCGCTGATCCCCCACTCCTCGCGGAGGCGGTTGCGGCGCACGCGCGGCAGCTCGGGCAGGGTCGCCCGCAGCTCCTCGACCCACTCGCGGGAGGGGGCCACCGGAACGAGGTCCGGCTCGGGGAAGTAGCGGTAGTCCTCGGCCTCTTCCTTGATGCGGCCGGCCGTCGTGGAGCCGTCCTCCTCGTGGAAGTGGCGCGTCTCCTGGACGATCGTGCCGCCCGAGGACAACACGGCGGCGTGCCGCATGACCTCGTACCGGACGGCCCGCTCGACGCTGCGGAGCGAGTTGACGTTCTTCGTCTCCGAGCGGGTGCCGAACTTCTCGGTGCCGTTCGGGCGCAGCGACAGGTTGACGTCGCAGCGCATCTGGCCCATCTCCATGCGGGCCTCGGAGACGCCGAGCGCCTTGATGAGCTCGCGCAGCTCGGCGACGTACGCCTTGGCGACCTCGGGGGCCCGCTCGCCCGCGCCCTCGATCGGCTTGGTGACGATCTCGATCAGCGGGATGCCGGCCCGGTTGTAGTCGAGCAGGGAGTGGGACGCGCCGTGGATACGGCCGGTGGCGCCGCCCACGTGCGTGGACTTGCCGGTGTCCTCCTCCATGTGGGCGCGCTCGATCTCCACGCGGAAGACCTCGCCGTCCTCCAGCTGGACGTCCAGGTAGCCGTTGAAGGCGATGGGCTCGTCGTACTGGGAGGTCTGGAAGTTCTTCGGCATGTCCGGATAGAAGTAGTTCTTCCGGGCGAAGCGGCACCACTCGGCGATCTCGCAGTTGAGCGCGAGACCGATCTTGATCGCGGACTCGACGCCGACGGCGTTGACGACCGGGAGCGCGCCGGGCATGCCGAGGCAGGTGGGGCAGGTCTGCGAGTTCGGGTCGGCGCCCAGCTCCGTGGAGCACCCGCAGAACATCTTGGTCTTGGTGCCGAGCTCGACATGGACCTCCAGGCCCATGACGGGGTCGTAGGACGCCAACGCGTCCTCGTACGACACCAGTTCAGTGACGGTCACGGAAAACTTACCTCTCAGTCCCGGCTCAGCCCGCGAGGACGTCGTCGCTCTTCATACGGCGCAGCTCGCGGACGAGCAGAGCGACGCCGGTGACGATGGCGGCGGCCGAGACGACCGCGTCGACGAGCTGGAGCGTGTCCTGCTCACCCCGCGCCGTCTTCGCCTGCTTGACGACGCTGACCGCGCCGAACAGGGTCGTGCCGATGGACAGGTACGTGCCGGCCTTGGACTTCTTGAAGCCCTTGGCCTTCTTCAGCGCGCTGCCCTTGCTCTTGTTCTCGCCAGCAGTGCTCACAGTGCGGGTGCCTCCTCCAGCAGCGGGTGGCCCCAGCGGTCGCGGAACGCGGCCTCGACCGCGGCGCCGACCTTGTAGAGCCTGTCGTCCTTCATGGCCGGGGCGATGATCTGCAACCCCACCGGCAGTCCGTCCTCGGGGCGAGGCCGCACGGCAGCGACATGGCCGCGTTGCCCGCCAGGTTGGTCGGGATGGTGCACAGGTCCGCCAGGTACATCGCCATCGGGTCGTCGGCGCGCTCGCCGATCGCGAAGGCGGTGGTCGGCGTGGTCGGCGAGACCATCACGTCCACCTGCTCGAACGCCTTCTCGAAGTCCCGCGTGATGAGGGTGCGGACCTTCTGCGCCGAGCCGTAGTACGCGTCGTAGTAGCCGGAGCTCAGCGCGTAGGTGCCGAGCATCACGCGGCGCTTCACCTCGGGGCCGAAGCCGGCCTCGCGGGTGAGGGCGGTGACGTCCTCGGCGGAGCGGGTGCCGTCGTCGCCGGCGCGCAGGCCGTAGCGGAGACCGTCGAACCGGGCCAGGTTCGACGAGCACTCGGACGGCGCGATCAGGTAGTACGCGGCCAGGGCGAGGTCGAACGAGGGGCAGTCCACCTCGACGATCTCGGCGCCCAGCTCGCGCAGCAGCTCGACGGACTCGTCGAACCGCTGGAGGACGCCCGCCTGGTAGCCCTCGCCGCGGAACTGCTTGACGACGCCGACCCGCATGCCCGCGACGCTGCCGTTGCGGGCCGCCTCGACGACCGGCGGGACCGGGGCGTCGATGGACGTCGAGTCCAGCGGGTCGTGGCCCGCGATGACCTCGTGCAGCAGCGCCGCGTCCAGGACCGTACGGGCGCAGGGGCCGCCCTGGTCGAGGGAGGACGAGAACGCGACCATGCCGTAGCGGGAGACCGCGCCGTAGGTCGGCTTGACGCCGACCGTGCCGGTGACGGCGGCGGGCTGACGGATCGAGCCGCCGGTGTCCGTGCCGATGGCGAGCGGGGCCTCGTACGCGGCGAGGGCCGCGCTGGAGCCGCCGCCGGAGCCGCCGGGGATCTTGGTCAGGTCCCAGGGGTTGCCGGTCGGGCCGTACGCGCTGTTCTCCGTGGAGGAGCCCATCGCGAACTCGTCCATGTTGGTCTTGCCGAGGATGACGACGTCCGCGTCCTTGAGGCGCTTGGTGAGCGTCGCGTCGTACGGCGGGATCCAGCCTTCGAGGATCTTGGAGCCGACGGTGGTCGGGATGCCCTCGGTGGTGAAGATGTCCTTCAGCGCCAGCGGGACGCCGGCCAGCGGGCCGAGCTTCTCGCCCCGCGCGCGCTTCTCGTCCACGGCGCGCGCCTGCTTCAGCGCGCCCTCGCGGTCGACGTGCAGGAAGGCGTGCACCTTCTCGTCGACGGCCTCGATCCGGGCCAGGTGGGCCTCGGTGACCTCGACGGCCGTGACCTCACCGGCGGCGATCTTCTCGGCGATCTCCGCGGCGGTCAGCTTGATCAGTTCGGTGGTCATCGTGGTCACTCCTCACCCAGGATCTGCGGCACCTTGAAACGCTGCTGCTCCTGAGCGGGGGCGCCGGAGAGCGCCGCCTCCGGGCTGAGCGACGGACGGACCTCGTCCGGCCGCATGACATTGGTCAGCGGCAGCGGGTGGGAGGTCGGCGGGACGTCCTGGTCGGCGACCTCGGAGACGCGGGCGACCGCGCCGATGATGTCGTCGAGCTGAGTGGCGAAGTGGTCGAGCTCTTCGCCCCTCAGCTCCAGGCGCGCCAGCCGGGCGAGGTGGGCGACCTCCTCGCGCGTGATGCCAGGCATGCAGCGATCCTCAGGGTGGAGTGTGTAGGTTTCGCGGCCAATCCTATGGCGCGGCGGGCGTCCGCCGCGAAACGGATTGTCCGCTGGCGCGGTGGGGTGCCCCGGTCCCGCCCTTTCACCGTTTCCTGGGGGCCAGCCCCCAGACCCCCGAGGCGCCCTGCGGGCGCTGTCCTCAAACGCCGGACGGGCTGACTATTCAGCCCGTCCGGCGCTTGAGGACAAGGGGTCTGGGGCGCAGCCCCAGGAAACGGTGAAAGGGCGGGACCGGGGCACACCCCCTACGTCACCGGCTGGTCGGCCGCCTTCTCCGCGACAGCCGGAGCGGAAGCGGGAGCGGGCGCCGCAGGCGCGGGCGTCACCGCGGGAGCCGGCGCGGCGGCCGGCGGGGCCTCCCGCCGCCAGCCGCCCTCCCGCAGCCGCAACCACGCCGTCATCTCCTCAGGAGGCATCGCGGCCGCCACCAACCACCCCTGCACCGCGTCACACCCCAGATCCCGCAGCCGCTCCCACGTCTCGTCGTCCTCGACCCCCTCCGCCACCACGAGCAGCCCGAGCGAGTGCGCGAGGTCGAGCGTGCAGCGCACGATCTCCGCGTCCTCGTTGTCGATGGCGAGCCGCGCCACGAACGACCGGTCGATCTTCAACTCGCTCACCGGCAGCCGGCGCAGATGGACCAGCGACGAGTACCCCGTTCCGAAGTCGTCGAGGGACATCTTCACGCCGTGCCCGGTGAGCCCGGCGAGCGCGTCGGCGGCGCGCTGCGGGTCCTCCAGGAGGACGTGTTCGGTGATCTCCAGCTGGAGGGCGCCGGGCGGGACGCCGTGCCGGGCGAGGCGGGCGGCGACGGAGCCGGCGAAGCCGGGGGTGTGGACGTCGCGGGGGGAGACGTTGACGGCGACGGGCACCTCCAGGCCCATGGCCCGCCAGCGGGCGACCTGGCCGAGGGCAGTCTCCAGCACGTACTCGGTGAGCCGCGGCATCAGCCCGGAGGACTCGGCGATGGCGATGAACTCGTCCGGGGAGACCCGGCCGCGCTCCGGGTGCACCCAGCGCACCAGCGCCTCCAGGCCCTCGACGTGCCCGTCGAAGCCCACCTTGGGCTGGTAGTGCAGCTCGACCTCGCCCGCGTCCAGGGCGCGGCGCAGGTCGCCGAGGAGGCCGAGGCGGTCGGGGGTGTTGCCGTCCCGGCGGGCCTCGTACACCTCGACGCCGCTGCGGTCACGTTTCGCCTGGTACATCGCCACGTCGGCGCGGCGCAGCAGCCCCTCGGCGTCGAGGGCGTGGTCGGGGTGGACGGCGACGCCGGCGCTGGCCTCCAGGACGAGGGTGAGGCCGTCGAGGTCGAGGGGGAGCCGAGGGCGGCGACGAGGCCGCGGGCCACGCGCTGGGCGCTGGTGAGGGAGTCCACGGCGGGGAGGAGGACGGCGAACTCGTCGCCGCCGAGGCGTGCGGCCTCCGCGTCGCGTGGGAGGGCGTCCCGGAGCCGGGCCGCTATCTGGAGCAGCAGCCGGTCACCGGCCAGGTGGCCGAGGGTGTCGTTGACGGATCGGAAGCGGTCGAGGTCGATGAGGACGAGCGCGGTCCGCTCGCCGGCCTGCTCGGCCTCGTCGAGGGCGGCCCAGGTCCGTTCGAGGAGCCACTGCCGGTTGGGGAGCCCGGTGAGCGGGTCGCGGAGTTGCTCCTCCGCGCGGGCGTGGGCTATCCACAGGGTGGAGTCGAGGGCTATGAGGGGGATCGCGAACAGCGGCAGCAGCAGCGGCGCGTGTTCGGCGACGACGGCGATCAGCGGGGCTATCCCGAGGAGCGCGCCGCCGACGAGCGCCTGCCGGAGCAGGGCCGCCCGGGCGAGGCCGCCGGCGAACCCGGAGTGTGGCGGGGCGAGATGGCGCCAGAGCAGGGCCCGGGTGACGGTGAGGTAGACGAAGGCCGCGAGGGCGATCCGGGGGACGTCGGCCGGCTCCCAGCCGCTGGGCAGCCAGGGGTGTTCGACGGAGGCGTGCACGTCGAGCAGGCCGAGGGCGGCGCCGCCCGCCGCGACGCCGAGGACGTCGACGGCGCAGTGGAGTAACGCCTGCCGCCAGCGGTGCCGCCGGGCCGTGGTGACGAAGGTGACGACGGCGATGCCGATGACGGCGGCCGGGATCCAGCCGTGGAGCAGCAGGACGGCCAGGGTCAGGGCGGCGCCGGAGCCGGAGCCTCCCCACCACCGGTCACGGCCCAGGGCGACCAGATGGGCGACGATGAGGGCCGTGAGGGTGGCGAGGGACCAGCCGACCGTCCGCCCGGGGAACACCGCGTGGCCCGCGGCGGCGGCCCGCTCGATCCCCAGGGCGAGGACGAGCAGCGCGAGGGGGACACAGACGACCGGCAGCGCGGGTGGTGGATCCCTGCGCAGCCGCGATGCCGGTTCGGCGCTGTCGGTGGGTTTCATGCCCGTCCCTCTCACAGCCGGCGGTGCCCGCGCCACGGCAGGCGCACATCTCAACAGTAGGCCGCAGAAGGCTACGACGGGCAGCGATCGGCGGCGGTTGCCCGAACAGGATCCGGCCTGCGTGGCGTTCGGAAAGCGCTGTAGGGGTAATTCCCACTGGCCCTGCGGGCATTACTCCGCAGGGGTGGGCGCCTGTGGCACGGCGGCGGCGCGCGCCGCTTCCGGTCCTTCGGCGAGGAGCACGCCGAAGCCGTCCTCCTCCAGTACGGGGACCTTGAGCTGCATGGCCTTGTCGTACTTGGAGCCGGGGTTGTCACCGACGACCACGAAGTCGGTCTTCTTGGAGACGGATCCCGTCACCTTGGCGCCGCGGGACTGGAGTGCCTCCTTGGCCTGGTCGCGGGTGTACGAGGTGAGGGTGCCGGTGACGACGACGGTGAGGCCGGCCAGCGGACGGGGGCCCTCGTCGCCGCTCGTCTCCTCCTCCATCCGGACGCCGGCGGCCCGCCACTTCTCGATGATCTCGCGGTGCCAGTCCTCGGCGAACCACTCGCGGACGGCGGTGGCGATGGTGTCGGAGACGCCGTCGACCGCGGCCAGTTCCTCCTCCGTGGCGGCGGCGATCCGGTCGATCGAGCCGAACTCGCGGGCCAGCGCGGCGGCGGCGACCGGGCCCACGTGCCGGATGGACAGACCGTTGACGATCCGGGCGAGCCGCCGGGTCCTGGCCGCCTGGATGTTCTCCAGCATGGCCAGGGCGTTCTTCTTCGGCTCGCCCTTCTGGTTGGCGAAGAAGGTGACGACCTTCTCCTCGCCGGTCTTGGGGTCGTGCTTGGGCAGCCCGGTGTCCGGGTCGCGGACGTAGGACTTGATGGGCAGCAGTTCCTCGATGGTCAGGTCGAAGAGGTCGCCCTCGTTGAGCAGCGGCGGGGTGGCCGGTTCCAGCGGCTGGGTGAGGGCCGATGCGGCCACGTAGCCGAAGTTCTCGATGTCCAGGCACTCGCGGCCGGCGAGGTAGTAGATCCGCTCGCGGATCTGGCCGGGGCAGGAGCGGGCGTTGGGGCAGCGGAGGTCGACGTCGGCCTCCTTCATGGGGCGCAGCGCCGTCCCGCACTCGGGGCACTCGGCCGGCATCACGAACTCGCGCTCGCTGCCGTCCCGGAGGTCGACGACGGGCCCGAGGATCTCGGGGATGACGTCGCCGGCCTTGCGGAGCACGACCGTGTCGCCGATGAGGACGCCCTTGGCCTTGACGACCTCCTGGTTGTGCAGGGTGGCGAACTCGACCTCGGAGCCGGCGACGGTGACGGGCTCGACGACGGCCTGCGGGGTGACGCGCCCGGTGCGGCCGACGCCGACGCGGATGTCGAGGAGCTTGGTGTTGACCTCCTCCGGCGGGTACTTCCAGGCGATGGCCCAGCGCGGCGCCCGCGCGGTGGAGCCGAGCCGCCCCTGAAGCGGCACCTCGTCGAGCTTGACGACGACGCCGTCGATCTCGTGCTCCATGGAGTGCCGCACCTTGGGCTGCCCGTAGTGCGCGATGAACTTCCGCACGCCGTCCAGCGAGTCGACGACCTCGGCGTGCGCGGCGGTGGGCAGGCCCCACTCGCGCAGCAGCTCGTAGGCGTGCGACTGGCAGTCGATGGCGAAGCCCTCGCGGGCGCCGACGCCGTGGACGACCATGTGCAGCGGACGGGTGGCGGTGACCCGCGGGTCCTTCTGCCGGAGGGAGCCGGCCGCCGCGTTCCGCGGGTTGGCGAACGGCGGCTTGCCGGCCTCCACCAGGCGCGCGTTGAGCTCCTGGAACTTCTCCATCGGGAAGTAGACCTCGCCGCGCACCTCGACCAGCTCCGGGATCCGGTCGCCCTTGAGGCGGTGCGGGATCTCGGAGATGGTCTTGATGTTGGGCGTGATGTCCTCGCCGGTGCGGCCGTCGCCGCGGGTGGCGGCGCGGGTCAGCCGCCCGTGCTCGTAGGTCAGGTTGACGGCGAGGCCGTCCACCTTGAGCTCGCAGAGGAAGTGGTAGTCCGCGCCCTCGCCGACGTCCTTGGCGATGCGGTCGGCCCAGGCGGCCAGTTCCTCGTCGTCGAAGGCGTTGTCGAGGGAGAGCATGCGCTCGCGGTGCTCGACGGACGTGAACTCCGTCTCGTACGAGCCCGCGACCTTCTGGGTGGGCGACTCGGGGGTGCGGAGCTCGGGGTGCTCCTCCTCCAGGGCCTCCAGCTCGCGCAGCAGCCGGTCGAACTCGGCGTCGCTGACGACCGGCGCGTCCTTCACGTAGTAGCGGAAGCGGTGCTCCTCGACCTGCTCGGCGAGCAGGGCGTGCTTCTCCCGCGCCGCCGCGGGCGTCGCCGCCTCCGAGGTCAGCTTCTCGCCGCTTCCACCGTGCCCGCCGTGCTGTTCGACAGCCACTGTCTCGTCCTCCCGTTGTCCTCTGGTGCGCCCTCCGGCGCCGTCACTCAGGGTTGTCCACGAGTGATCGTGCCGCCCGGACGCAGTGGGCGAGGGCCGAGCGGGCGTAGGCGGGCGACGCGCCCGCCATCCCGCACGCGGGCGCGACCACCACGGACTCGGCGAGAGTCCCAGGTGACAGCCCCAGCCTGCGCCACAGCGTCCTGACACCCATGACGCTACCGGCAGGGTCGGACAATGGGCCGTCCACGCCGGGCACGACGCCGGCGAAGAGCGTCGTTCCGCCCTCGACGGCCTCGCCGAGCGCGTCGTCCTCACGCTCGGTGAGCAGCGAGAAGTCGAACGAGACACCGGTCGCCCCGGCGCGCCGGAGCAGCGCGAAGGGAACGCCGGGGGCGCACGAGTGCACGACGAGCGGTGCGCCGGCCTCCCGCGCGACCGCGGCGATCTCCCGCAGCGCGCCCTCGACCACGGCCCGGTCGACGGCCCGGTGCGTCCGGTAGCCGCTGGCCGTCCTGACCTGACCGCGGAGCACGGCCGTCAGCGAGGGTTCGTCGAGCTGGAGGACGGGCGTCGCGCCCGGCACCCGGCGGCGCAGCTCGGCGAGGTGGCCGCGCAGGCCCTCGGCGAGCGAGGCGGTGAGGTCGCGGCAGGCGCCCGGGTCGCCCAGCGCGGCCTCGCCGCCGCGCAGTTCCAGCGCCGCGGCCAGCGTCCAGGGCCCCACGGCGGAGACCTTCAGGGCGCCCTCGTACCCCTGGGTGAACTCCTCCAGCGCGTCCAGGTCCTCGCGCAGCCAGGAGCGGGCCCGGCGGGTGTCGCGGCCGGGCCGGTCGGAGATCCGCCAGCCGCTGGGCTCCACATGGGCGAAGACCTCCACGAGGAGGCCGGCGGTCCGGCCGATCATGTCCGCGCCGGGTCCTCGCGCCGGCAGTTCCGGCAGGTACGGAAGGGTCTCCAGGGACCCGGTGACGGCCTTCGCCGCCTCCCTGGCATCCGTTCCCGGCATCGACCCGACACCGGTCGCGGCGCCGGGCCCCCAGGGGCGGTTCTCACGGGGCTCGCTGGTCTCGATCGTCTCGCTCACCCGGGAAGGGTACGAGACTCCCCCGGCCCGGACCGGCGCACCCGGGGGCGCGCGACGGGCGGACGCGCCTCGGGGAGGGGCGCGCGGGCGGTGCGCCGCGCGCGGGGGCGGGTCCGTACCGCCCGGCGCCCCAGGGCCATCGCGTCAGCGTCCCGGCCGGACCGAGATGTCGTTGATCTCCGCGTCGCGCGGCAGGTCGATCGCGTGCAGGACCGTCGACGCCACCGACCCGGCCTCGATCCACCGTGCCGCGTCGTACTCCTTGCCCTCCTGCTGGTGCACCTTCGCCTGCATGGCGGTGGCCGTCCGGCCCGGGTAGACGCTGGTCACCCGGACGCCGTTGGCGTGCTCCTCGGCGCGCAGCGAGTCGGCGAGCGCCTTGAGGCCGTGCTTGCTGGCCGCGTAGGCGCTCCAGTTGGGGCCCGCGTTGAGGCCGGCGCCCGAGTTGACGAAGACGACGTGGCCGTGCGCCACCCGCAGTTGGGGCAGGAAGAGGCGGGTGAGCTCCGCGGGGGCGACGAGGTTGACCGCAAGCGTGTTCGTCCACGTCCGCGGCGTCAGCTCGCCCACCCCGCCGAGGTCCACGACGCCGGCCACGTGCAGCAGCGAGTCGACGCGCTCGGGGAGCGTCTGGTGGTCAAGGGCCCAGGAGAGCCGGTCGGGGTTGGAGAGGTCGCCGACGAGCGTGCGGGCGCCGGGGAACCGGGCCGCCAGTTCCTTGGCGCGTCCGGCGTCGCGCGCGAACAGGAAGATCTCGTCCCCGCGGGCGAGCAGCCGCTCGGCCAGTACCTCTCCGATGCCCGATCCGGCGCCGGTGATCACATGTGTTGCCATGTGTCCAGCTTGCCTTACCGGCGCCCGGCGGACGCGGCGCGGGCCGGAACCCGCGGGCGGAGCGGGTCGAGCGCCCCGGCGGCGGCGACCCCATAGGGGCGGGAAAGCACCGCGGCCGGGGCGGGCCCGTTCCGGAGACGGGGGCCGTCCCCTGTCGGGACGGCCCCCGGAGCCGTACGTTCCCCCCGTGGCCGTACGGCTCCTCGGCCGCGCTCCCCCCGTGGAACGCGCGGCCGCCCGCCCGCTTCCGGAATGTCCGGCGCGACGCGGACCGCATCCCCTCGCATTCATGGTGGCGATCCGGGGGCGCCTTCCGGTACCCGCCGACCGTCGGTTCCGTCCCCGCCGGTCGGCGGGGGCGACGGGGACCGAACGACCGGGCGGTTGTTATATTTCCTGACCGGTACCAGCGCAGGAGTGTTGATGGTGATCCGCGTCATGGTCGTGGACGACGAGAAGCTGTTGCGCGCGGGGATCCGCAGCATTCTGGAAGCGGAGCCTGATATCGAGGTTCCGGTGGCGTGCGAGGGCGTACGCGCCGTGGAACTCGCGGTCGCGCACCGCCCCGACGTCGTCCTGCTGGACATCCGGATGCCCGAGGTGGACGGACTCTCGGTGCTCGGTTCGCTGCTGGCGCTGCCGGAGCCGCCCGTGGTGGCGATGCTCACCACGTTCTCCGGCGACGAGCACATCGCCCCCGCCCTGCGGGCCGGTGCCGCCGGGTTCCTGGTGAAGGACACCGTCCCCGACGAACTGGCCAGCGCCGTCCGCGTCCTGGCGGCCGGCGGAACGATTCTGTCGCCCGCCGTCGCCGACAGCGTGATCGACGGCTACCTGCGCGCCGGCGGCGTCGGCGCCCCGCCCGCCCGGCTGGCCTCCCTCACCGAGCGCGAGCGCGCGGTGCTGACCCTGCTGGCCCGGGGGAAGTCGAACGCCGAGATCGGCGCCGCCCTGCTGATGGGCGCCGCCACGGCCAAGGACCACGTGAGCGCGATCCTGGCCAAGCTCGGCGCGGCCAACCGCGTCCAGGCGGCCGTCCTCGCCCACCACCACGGCCTGGTCCGCCTCGACGGGGAACCCGGCGGGAAACCGGACGCGGCCGGTCCGGCGTGAGCCGGTTCCGAGCGAGACTCGACGGTGTGCGGCGGCCCGGCGGTGCGCGGTGGTTCAGCGGTACGCGCCGGCTCATCGATGCGCGGTGGCTCAGCGGGCGGCGGTGGCTCGGCGATGCGCACCTGCTCAACGGCCCCCAGCGATCGGTGACATGGCAGGACTTCCGCCGTGACCTGCTCCTCCTCCCCGTGGCGACGGCCGAGACGGCGGCCATGTACCCCGTGGCCGGCCCGACGGAGACCGCCCTCTACGCCGCGACCGTCGCCGCCCTCTTCGTCCGGCGCCGCTTCCCCGTCCCCGTCCTGGTGACCGCCCTGCCCGTCACCTTCGGCGGGCACCTGCTGATCGCCCCCATGGTGGCGATGTACCAGGTCTCGCGCTCCGTGGAACGGCGGCGAACGGTCTACGGCTGGTCCCTGGCGTTCTTCCTCACCGCGCTCGGCCCCTGGTGGCCGGCGGTACCGGGCGCCTGGCACCGCGTGGACGACGTGCTGCTGTTCGGCGTCCTCTCGTCCGCCCTGATGACGGTCGGCCCGACGGCGATGGGCCAGCTCAGCCGCGCCCGCCGGCAACTGGCCGACCACATCGAGGAGTTGTCCCGTGCCCACCGCCGGGAGGCGGAGCTGATCGCCGAACGGGCGGTCGTCGCCGAACGGGCGCGGCTGGCCCGGGAGATGCACGACGTCGTCTCGTACCAGGTCAGCCTGATGACCGTGCAGGCCGGCGCCCTGGAGCGGACGACGGAGGACCCGGCCGCCCGCGAGACCGCCTCCGTGATACGCGGCCTGGGCGCCACCGCCCTCCGCGAACTCCGCGGCCTGCTCGGCGTCCTGCGTACCACCCCCGGCGACGCGGCCCTCCGCCCACGCCTCGGCGCCCTCCCGGACCTCGTCGGCGGCAGCGGCCTCGACGCCCGCCTGGACGCCGACCTGCCCGCCCTCGACGCCCTGAAGTGGCCGGCGGAGGTGGAGGAGGCCGCGTACCGCACGGTGCAGGAGGCACTGACCAACGTCCGCAAACACGCCGAGGGCGCGGCCGTCACGGTCTCCGTCGGCATCCTCCGGGCCGCGGGCCGGACCGCCCTCGCCGTGGAGGTCACCAACACCGCCACCCAGGACGGCGGCACGAAGCCGCCCGCCCTCCCCTCGGGTGGCCACGGCCTGACCGGCCTGCGCGAACGGGCCGAACAGCTCGGCGGGGAGTTCACGGCGGGTCCGGTGGACGGCGGATTCCGGGTACGCGCGGTCCTGCCCGCCTCGGCCTGACGGCTGCCCGGCCCTGGCGGGTGGTCTGATGCAACAACCCCCCTCTTCGGTCACGCTCACATCGTTCGGTGCCTCTGTACGAAACCCACGCGGTTGTCACGACGTCAGCCGAGGACGGGGCCCACGTCGCCAACCTGGCAGACGACCCGGACCAGAGGGGAGGGCCCGCCATGACACTGCAACTGGAGCGCCCGGTGACGAACGTTTCGCGCACGTCCCGCTGACGCGGCGCCCGGCGCCGGGTGGGGGCCCTCCCCGCCCGGCGGCGGCGCTGCCCTGCGTTGCACCGCGCTCACCGCACTCAGGCGACCAGCGCCGGGACGGCCCCCGGAGGCGGCGCCTCGGCGTCCAGCCTCAGCTCGAACCAGACGATCTTCCCCTTCGACTCCGACGGGGGCAGGCCCAGCGGGAAGCCGCCCCACCGGTACGCGACGAGGTCGAGGATCAGCATCCCTCTGCCCCGGATCGCGTCCAGCGCCACGGCCGACGGATCGGGCGGCACGGCCGGCACGTACGGCCCGGTGTCCGCGACGCTCACCCGCAGCACGGGGTACTCCCACGCCAGCCGCACCGTGGCCGGCCCCCACGTGTGCCGGACGGAGTTCGTCGTGAGCTCGGACGTCAACAACTCGGCCCGGTCGGCCAGTTCGTCAAGCCCGTGCACGGTCAGTACGGCGCGAAGGGTGACGCGCGCGATCCCGGGCCCGCGCGGATCGTGCGGGAAGACGAGTTCGTACTCCCAGGGGGCGGTGAAGGGGAGAGGTTGTGGGGCTGGAGCGGGCTGTGGGGGGCGTGTGGCCACGGGGGCACCTCCATGCGGAGCGCGATGGCTGCTGTACGGCGTTGAGGCCGCGCGGAGTTGAAGGTTGCGCGAGTTGAGGTTCTTCGGGACGGGCCCAGAGCTCTGGTGCCTCGCGGTGTCAGTGCCGCTGCGGGGGTGGGCGCGGTGCGCTTCCGGGAGGCGTGGTGGGCGGGGAGCGGGTGGCTCGCCGAACAACGGTAGCGCGCTACTACATAACAGTTCTACGCGACTTCCCAGAACGAGTGAACTTTGCCGTCTCGGTGGACCTGGTACGCCCACGTCGGCACACTAGGCGCGAGTGAGGAGTGAGCACGTGGCACCAAGGCACGCCCCAACGATCCGTCAACGCAGGTTCGGCGCAGAGCTTCGCCGTCTTCGCGAGGCAGCGGACATGTCCGCGCCGACGGTGGCGAATCTGTTGGGTACGACCCGGACGGTTGTTTCCAACATCGAGGCCGGCCGCTTCGGTATCAGTGAGGAGCGTCTTCGCCGACTGGCGAGCATCTACGAGTGTGACGACAAAGACCTGGTCGACGCTCTGGCCCGGATGACAGGCGGCCGCAAGCGCGGGTGGTGGGAAGAATACCGGGGCAAGATTCCTCCCGGATTCCTTGATGTCTCCGAAATGGAGCATGACGCCGTGCGGTTACGCTCGGTTCAGACAGCACATCTGCCCGGGCTGTTCCAGACGGAGGACCACGCGCGGGCCGTCTTCGAACTGTTCACACCCCCGCTGCCCCGCTTGGAACTGGAGCTCCGAGTCGCACACCGTCTCGCCCGTCAGCAGGTGCTCACCGGGACGAACCCGACTCCCTATGTGGGAGTCATCCAGGAGGCGGCCCTGCGCATGCAACTCGGTGGCAGGGATGTCACACGGGGCCAGCTCAACCGCCTTCTGGAAGCCAGCGAATGGGAGAACGTCACGCTGCTGGTGATTCCTTTCGCTGCGGGCGGCTTTCCCTTGTTCGGCGACTCCGCCGTCTTGTACGCGGAAGCTCCGAACGCCCACTTGGACACTGTCCACATGGACTCCCCCACCGGGGCGGTCTTCGTCGACTCCCCCACCCAGTTGGCACACTTCCGCAAGCGCCTGGACATGGCCGAGCAGACAGCGTTGAGTCGGGAGAATTCCCGCGACTACATCCATCGGATCGTCAAGGACCTGTAAGAGGTATGCCTCGTGCCTGAGCCGATATGGTTCAAGTCATCGTTCTCCGACGCAGGCGGGAACAACTGCATAGAGGTGCGCGTGAACACGCCTGATATAGCAATAAGGGAGAGCACCGACCTCGAACTGGTCATACGGACCAGCCCGAGCGCCTTCCACTCGCTGATACGCGCGATAAGAGCCGGCGTCCCGATTGCCGCGTCTGTCCACGCGGTGTGCTTGCCTGTGCATATCTTGCGGCGCCGAGTCGCCTACGCATCGCGGGATCGAGAAGAAACCGCGCTTCCGTCGGCCGCGTCGCGGAGACTCGTCCGTTCCATCGCACGTGAGCTGTGAGGAGCCGTTCTATGGGCCATCCCGTTTGGCAACGCTCGTCCCTGTGCGCGGGCGGCGGGAACAACTGCCTGGAGATCGCAGCCGCCAAGAGCGGCATCGCACTGCGCGAGAACACCGAACCCGAACGGGTCATACGGACCAGCCCGAGCGCTTTCCGCTCACTGATCCGCCGGATAAGACTGAGCGCCCCCTCCCCACAGCGCCTACCCGCGCGACCGATGGTCGGGGCCGCCGGGCGCTCATAGCTCCGCCAAGGGTGAACGCCCCCCCTCGGGCCTGATCGTGCCGCCGGCCCCGGGAAGCAGCAGGGCCCGCGCAGGCTGCGCCCCGTGCCTACCGGGCCGGAAACCCGAGGTGCGATTCGGTGCCGGTCAGCACACAACTCACCGCCCACAAGCGGGCGGCCACGGCCCCGTCTGCCATATGGGTGGGGACGGGCTCGTGCCGTGGGAGGCCGCGCAGGCCGAAGAGTCGCGGTCCCCACAGCTGGCCGCCCCGTACGTCCGGGTCGAGGGTGGCGCGGACGATGGGCCAGGCTCCGGCTTCCTTGCCCTGCACCAGGAGTCCGGCGGGCAGGGCGCGCAGCCGTTGGCCGGGGCTCGTCACGTGTACCGGCGGGCGGGACGGGGTGAGGGAGTCCAGCGCTCCGCCGGGGTGCGCGACCACGCTGAGCACCGTGCTGCCGGCGGCGCGCAGGCGGCGGTCGAGTTCGAAACCGAAGCACATCTGCGCCAGTTTGGACCGGCCGTAGCTGCGCTTGGGCCGGTAGTCCCGGGTCGACTGCGGATCGTCCAGGTCCAGCCGCTCGGACCGCGCCGCGAAGCTGCCGACCGTCACGACGCGGCCGGCTGGCGCCGCGGACAGCAGAGGGGCCAGCCACCGGGTGAGGGCGAAGTGACCGAGGTGGTTGGTGCCGAACATCAGCTCGTGGCCGTCCGCGGTCTCCAGGCGCGGCGGGTCGTCGAGCGCGACCCCCGCGTTGTGGACCACCGCGTCGAGGTGGTCGAGGTCCGACCCGTCCACGGCGGCCGCCAGGGACGACAGATCGGCGAGGTCCAGCGGCAGGTGCCGCACGCGCGCACCGGCCACGCGCGCGCCGATCGAGGCCATGGCGGCGCCGGCCTTCGCGGCGTCCCGGCTGCCGAGCAGGACGACGGCGCCGGTGGCGGCGAGCTGCTCCGCGACGAAGTACCCGATCCCGGCGTTGCCGCCGGTGACCAGGAAGACCTTGTCCTCGGCGGAGGGCAGCCGGCGGACGTCCCAGGCTCGGCTCGGGGAGGCGGAAAACACGATGACGGGCTCCTAGCGCTCGGTACCGACCCGTCCACGCTCGCAGCCTCCACCGACGTACCGCCGACAGACCGCGTGCGGGGCCGACAGATGTCCGACGGCGACGGACCGGCGGGCGCCCCCGCTCGGGGAGAGGCGGCCCGGTCACGTCGTCCGGGATACAGCCTGTTCGAGGAGCCGGTGCATGACCTGCGGGTGGCGGCTCTCGGCCGAGGCCCACAGGGCGCGCGCCGCGTCGTCGTCCAGTCGGATGAAGCAGGCCAACAGGAGTGTGCCAGGGCCGCGTTGGAAGAGCAGTTCACCGCGGAGTCCGAGGGTGGGGTCGGCGGCGAGCAGTACGGCGTCCGGGGTGTCGCGGCGCACCGGCCAGCCGAGCACGTGTCCGTCGGACCGGGCCGGGCCGAGGGCCAGGCCGAGCGACGTCCACCCCTCTCTGAGGGCCTGCCGCGTGCCGGCGTCGGCGTCCTCCAGGACGGCCCGCGCCCACTGTTCGGCGGTGCGGTACGGCGCCGGACCGAGATCGGCGAGCACGGCGTTCTCGTAGTCGATCCGCGACAACGTGCTGAGCGCATGGGCGGCAGGCGGCACCGGGACGTGGCGCACCCTGCCGGAAACCCGCGAACGGGGCGTGGAATCAACCATCGACACTCCTTGTTTGCGGCGTTGAACCGCCGGTAAGGGCTGGTCCGCGGCGCCCGAAAAGGCTGTGTGCCACTCCTGGGGCAAGGGCGCCGAAATCCTTCGGGGACTTCGCCGTCACATGATCAAACTCTGTCTACAGTGTGCGCGGGCCGCCGCTCACAAGAGCGGAATGACCTACGCCGGTCGGACAACAGGGGGAATCGTGCGGGGACTTGTCAGAAGAGCGGTCACCGCGCTCGAACTCCGGGAGCTCCCGATCGGCTGACCCGCCCGCGGGGCCGCCGGGTGATCGAGTCGCGGAACGCCGGGCCGGGGCATCCGCTCCCGTTCGGCATTCCGCGACTCCTCCGTATCCGACAGCGGTCGATCCGACAGCGGCCAAGGAGACCGGACCTAGCGCGAAAAGAGGAAGTGGACCTCACGGGGCCGGATTTCCAGGTCGCTGATGCCGTCGGGCGTCGCGCCCATTTCGCGGCCGACTCGCGACGCCGCCAGAAAATCGGCTTCCGATTCATAAGCGCCGGTGGTGACGACGGCGTCCTCGTCCGGGGTGACCCAGACCCCGACGGACAGGAACCCGGGCTGGTGCCGCGCCGCGTCGGCGACCTTGTGGGCCTCGCGGACGAACTCGTCGAGGTGTTCGCGGGCGGGGTAGTGGAAGGCAACGAATCCGAACGCCATGGGCGCCCCTCCTCAGCGGTTATACGATACCGTATAACGCCAAGCTAGAGCGTTATACGGCTACGTACAATCGGGTTGACGGGTGAGGTGGGTCACGGATGGGCGCGTTGCGCACACCGCGGGAGAAGTGGATCGAGGCAGGGCTGCAGGCGCTGGCCTCGGGCGGGGTGGACTCGGTGCGGGTCGAGGCGCTCGCCAAGGCGATGGGGGTGACCAAGGGCGGCTTCTACGGGTACTTCGCCGACCGCGAGGCACTGCTGACGGCGATGCTGGACGCCTGGGAGCGCGAGAGCGTCGACGAGGTCATCGCCCGGATCGAGCGCGAGAGCGGCGACGTGCGGGACAAGGTCCGTCTGGCCGGACGGCTCACCTTCTCCAGTGACCGTCTGCTCCCCATCGACCTGGCCGTTCGCGAGTGGTCCCGCCGCGACGACACGGTCGCCGAGCGCCTGCGCCGCGTCGACAACAAGCGCATCCAGCTCCTGCGCGACGCGCTCGGCACCTTCTGCGCCGACCCGGACGAGGTCGAGGCCCGGGCCCTGCTCGCCTTCTGCACGGCCATCGGCAGCCACTTCCTCGCCGCCGACCACCCCGGCACCACCCGCGCCACGGTCATCGCCGGCGCCGCCGACATCGTCCTCGACGTCCCTCGGAGCGGCCCCGCGGGGTGACGTGGCACATCCCGGCCCCCTCCGGACCCTGTCCATGGGAACCACCGCGCGCCGACGGCGACTTGGGCCGTCGGCATGGGCACCTGCCCCAGAGCGGGAAGCCCCCCGTCAGGCCGCGACGGCCCGTTCCGTCGTCGCGATCGTCGCCGAGCCGACCACGCGGGTGCCGTCGTAGAGGACGATCGCCTGGCCGGGGGCCACGCCTCGGACGGGGGTGGTGAAGGCGACCCGGAGGGTGCCGTCCACGAGTTCCGCCGTGACCGGGGTCTCGCCGCCGTGGGCGCGGAGTTGGGCGGTGTAGCGGCCGGGGCCGGTGGGGGCGACGCCGCACCAGCGGGGACGGATGGCGGTGAGGGCGGAGATGTCCAGGGCCTCGGCGGGACCCACGGTGACCGTGTTGTTCACGGGGGAGATGTCGAGGACGTAGCGCGGCTTGCCGTCCGGGGCCGGGTGGCCGATGCGGAGGCCCTTGCGCTGGCCGATGGTGAAGCCGTAGGCGCCCTCGTGGGTGCCGACCTTGGCACCGGTCTCGTCGACGATGTCGCCCTCGGAGGTGCCGAGGCGCTTGGCCAGGAAGCCGCGGGTGTCGCCGTCGGCGATGAAGCAGATGTCGTGGCTGTCCGGCTTCTTGGCGACCGCCAGGCCGCGGCGCTCGGCCTCGGCGCGGATCTCCTCCTTGGTGGTGACCGTGTCGCCGAGGGGGAACATCGCGTGCGCGAGCTGGCGCTCGTCCAGGACACCGAGG
This sequence comes from Streptomyces sp. CA-181903, assembly GCF_050937075.1. NCBI lineage: Bacteria > Bacillati > Actinomycetota > Actinomycetes > Kitasatosporales > Streptomycetaceae > Streptomyces > Streptomyces sp. CA-181903. The sequence goes on along the minus strand of NZ_JBNJLY010000001.1, from coordinate 5,294,359 downwards.
ACGTAGGACTGGTCCTTGGCCATGTCGCTGGCGCGGTGCAGCTCGCGGGTGCCGTCCTCGTTGAGGACGACCGTCGCGTAGTGGCCGGTGCAGACCGCGTCGAAGCCCAGGGCGAGCGCCTTGTCCAGCAGCGCCGCGAACTTGATCTTCTCGTTGCAGCGCAGGCAGGGGTTGGGGGTGCGGCCGGCCTCGTACTCGGCGACGAAGTCCTCGACGACGTCCTCGCGGAAGCGCTCGGCCAGGTCCCAGCAGTAGAAGGGGATGCCGATCACGTCGGCGGCGCGGCGGGCGTCGCGGGAGTCCTCGATGGTGCAGCAGCCGCGGGCGCCGGTGCGGAAGGACTGCGGGTTGGCCGACAGGGCCAGGTGCACGCCGGTCACGTCGTGGCCCGCTTCGACGGCGCGGGCCGCGGCGACGGCGGAATCGACGCCGCCGGACATGGCGGCGAGGACGCGGAGTCCCTTGCGGGGGGCCTGGGGATCGGGTGCACCCGGGAAGTCAGTCATAGCGTCTCCAGGGTACGGGAGGCGCGATCTCGTCCCCTCCCCGATTCGGCGGGCCACCGCGTAGGGGCCGCGGCGGCTAGCTCAGGCCCGCGGTTCTCGCTCGTTTCACCGCCGGCCCGATCGCCTCCAGGACCGCCTCGACGTCCGCCTCCGTCGACGTGTGGCCGAGCGAGAAGCGGAGCGTGCCGCGCGCCAGCTCCGGGTCCGTGCCGGTGGCGAGGACGACGTGGCTGGGCTGGGCGACGCCGGCGGTGCAGGCGGAGCCCGTCGAGCACTCGATGCCCTGGGCGTCCAGCAGGAGCAGGAGCGAGTCGCCCTCGCAGCCGGGGAACGAGAAGTGGGCGTTGGCGGGGAGGCGGCCCGCCGGGTCCGGGTCGCCGCCGAGGACCGCGTCGGGGACGGCCTCCAGAACGCCCGCGATCAGGCGGTCGCGGAGGGCGCCCACCTCCCGCGCGAACTCCTCCCGGCGCTCGGCCGCCAGCGTGCCCGCCACCGCGAACGCGGCGATCGCGGGGACGTCCAGCGTGCCCGAACGCACATGCCGCTCCTGGCCGCCGCCGTGCAGCAGCGGGACGGGCGTGTGGCTGCGGCCCAGCAGCAGCGCGCCGATCCCGTACGGGCCGCCGATCTTGTGGCCGCTGACGGTCATCGCGGCCAGGCCGGACGTGGCGAAGTCCACGTCCAGCTGGCCTGCCGCCTGAACGGCGTCGGCGTGCATCGGGATGCCGAACTCCGCCGCGACGGCGGCGAGTTCGGCGATCGGCTGGATCGTGCCGATCTCGTTGTTGGCCCACATGACCGTGATCAGGGCGACGTCCGCCGGGTCGCGGGCTATCGCCTCCCGGAGCGCCTCCGGGTGCACCCTGCCGTGCGCGTCGACCGGCAGGTACTCGACGGTGGCGCCCTCATGGGCCGCCAGCCAGTCGACCGCGTCGAGGACGGCGTGGTGCTCCACCGGGCTGGACAGGACCCGGGTCCGAGCGGGGTCGGCCGCGCGGCGGGCCCAGTACAGGCCCTTCACGGCGAGGTTGTCCGCCTCCGTGCCGCCGGCCGTGAAGACGACCTCGCTGGGGCGGGCGCCGAGTGCGGCGGCGAGCGATTCGCGGGCCTCCTCGACGGTGCGGCGTGCGCGCCGCCCGGCGGCGTGCAGCGACGAGGCGTTCCCGGCTACGGGGAGGTGGGCGGTCATCGCCCGTACCGCCTCCGGGAGCATCGGGGTGGTGGCTGCGTGGTCGAGGTAGGCCATGGTGGGACGATTCTACGAGTTGTGGGGGTGGGCGTCCCCGGCGGTGCGGGGCTGTTCGGTGGGGGCCCAGTCCCTCCCCGGAGGGGGCACCCCCATTTGCCGTTTCCTGCGGGGGCCGCGCCCCCGCACCCCCGCGACCGCGCTCCGCGCGGTTGTCCTCAAACGCCGGACGGGCTGGAGGGGGCCGGGGTGGGTGGGCAGCGGGGTGGGTGGGTGAGCATCGCGCGCGGTCCTCATACGCCGGACAGGCTGTAAGCGGCGCGGACGGGCTGATTCGGGTGCACCCGTGCTGGACATTGGCCGAAAAGCGCACGGCAGGCAGAGCCCTTCGGCGGCAGGCTCTGCTGGGGGAATCCGCCCTGCACCACCACCCGCAGCGCACCGAGGAGAGCCGCCCGATGCCCGACACCGAGAACGTTCCCGACCCGCGCCCGCAGCTGCGCCGGGCCGTCGCGCAGTTCGCCGCCGTCGCCGCCGCCGTGCGGCCGGAGCGGCTGGACGACCCGACCCCCTGTACCGAGTACGACGTCCGGGGGCTGCTGGGACACGTCGTCGCCGTCGACCACACGCTGGCCGGCGTCGCCTCCAGCGGCGGGTACCGGCCGAGCGGGCCGCCCGCCGCCCCGCAGGTGGCGGACGACGGCTGGGTCGCCGCGCTCGACGAGGCCGGCGACCGGCTCGTCGCCGCCTGGGACGACGAGTCCGTGCTGACGGCCATGTACGACGTGCCGTGGGGCAAGTCGCCCGGGTACAGCGTGATCAGCTTCCTGGTGATGGAGACGGTCGTCCACACCTGGGACCTCAACGAGGCCCTCGGCCGGCACGTGGCGCTCGACCCGGAGCTGTCCGAGCTCGCCCTGAAGGTGGCCGAGACGCTGCCGTCGGAGGGCAGGGCGGGCGGCTTCGACGCCGCCCGGCCGGCTCCGGAGGGCGCGGACGTCCACACCCGGCTGGCGGCCCGGACCGGCCGCTCGGTGGACTGATTCGGGGGTCCCTCAGCCCAGCAGCCGCGCCAGCTGCCGCGACTGCGCGACCAGCCGGTCCGCGCTGTCCCAGATCTCCGCGTCCTCCTCCAGGAAGCCGCCCGCCAGGTTGCGGGTGACGACCGCGATGCGGAGGGGGCCCGGGGCGGGCCGGCGGCGGATGTGGACGGTGAGTTCGACCGTCGGGACCCAGCCGATGACGCCCATGTCGAACGGCGTGGGCGGGAGCGCGTCGGCGGCCAGGAGGAGGGAGAGCGGGTCCGGGTCGCGGCCGTCGGCGAAGTCGAACCAGCCGCGCATCTCGCCCGGCCCCGCCGGGCCGCCGGTCGCCCAGCCGGCGGTGGCGGGGTCGAGCGCCAGGTCGAGGCGGGCGACGATCTCGGCGGCGCCGAAGCCCTCGCCGCCGCCGAGGTCGTCGCGGGCGACGCAGTGCTCGCGTGGCGGCAGCTCCGGCGGCTTGGCGGTGGTGCGCACGTCGCCGGAGAGCGCGTCCAGGTCACCGTATGTGGCGAGCACCCGCAGCCGTTCGACCTCCGTGCCGTCGTCGGCCGTCTGGAACAGGCTCGCCTGGCCGGTCGAGAGCGACCGGCGGGCGTGCGCCCGGCTGCTGCGGACCACGGCCGGGCCCGGCCGGGTGGCGCTCAGGTAGTGGGCGGTGACGGTGAACGGGTCGGGGTGCGGGAGGGTGTCCGCGAGGGCCCGGGCCGCGATGGCGAGGAGGTAGCCGCCGTTGGCCGCGCCGAAGAGCGTCCAGCCCCGGTGGATGCGGACGTCGTGTTCGGCGGTGCCGTCCGGGGTGCCGCCCGGAGCGCGCGGCGTGATCGCGGTGTCCCGGTCGAACTCGCTGTTGCCGATGGTTGCCAGTGCCATGCGGGCACCGTACTACCGGTAGGTTACCGACGGGTAGCCTTACGGGGCGTGACGTGCGGCCCGACCCCGGGCGCCACTTCCTCCGCCGCCGCGCTCCGCCGGTGCCAGGCGCGCGGGGCCCGCCAGTGGAAGCGCATGGCGAGCAGCCGCAGCCCGCAGCCGACGACCACCGGGATGGCGTTGGTGGGGCCGTGCAGCACGCCGGCCTTCAGCATCAGCGCCGCCGTCGTGGCTCCGGCCATGGCCGGGACGGCGTACAGGTCGCGGTCCCAGCGCAGCAGCGACGGCACTTCGTGGGCGAGGACGTCGCGCAGCACTCCCCCGCCCACCGCCGTGGCCAGTCCGAGGGTGGCGGACTGGGTGAGGCCGAGCCCGTGCCCGTACGCCTTGACCGTCCCGGTGACGCAGAAGAGGCCGAGGCCGGCGGCGTCGAAGACATTCACCGCGCTGGTGATCCGTTCCACCTCGGGGTGCAGGAAGAAGACGATCAGCGTGGCGATCAGCGGGGTGACGAAGTAGCCGAGGTCGCTGAAGGCGGCGGGCGGGACGGCACCGATGACCAGGTCCCGGAAGAGACCTCCGCCCAGTGCCGTGACCTCCGCCAGCACCGCCATGCCGAAGACGTCGAAGTTCTTGCGGACGCCGAGCAGCGCGCCGGAGATCGCGAAGACGAAGATCCCGACGACGTCCAGCCAGTGCTGGACGGAGGGGGAGAACAGATCGGTGAGCACGCGACATTCTTACCGGTCGGCAGGGTGTCCCCCTTGTCCCGCCCTGGGAGGGTTCCCGGGGGAGGGGGCCCGAGGGAGGGTCCCGGAGGTCTCCGGGGTTCCCGGGATGGGGCCCCGGGCCGGCCCCCTGAGCACCTCCCCCGGGCGGATCCCCCGCGCGGCGCCCTCCCGCTCGGCCTCCCCGCTCAGGCCGCCGCCCCCTCCGCCTTCCCCTCCGCCGGCTCCACCTGCTCCGGGTGGTGGCACGCCACCTGGTGGCCGGGCCGCAGCGCGGTCAGCACCGGCTCCTGCGTCCGGCACACCTCCGTCGCCTTCCAGCACCGGGTGTGGAACCGGCAGCCCGACGGCGGCGAGATCGGCGACGGCACGTCGCCCTTCAGCAGGATGCGCTCCCGCTGGGCCCGCCGCCGCGGGTCGGGCACCGGCACGGCCGAGAGGAGGGCCTTGGTGTAGGGGTGCATGGGGGTGCTGTAGAGCGAGCGGCGGTCGGTCAGCTCCACGATCTTGCCCAGGTACATCACCGCGATCCGGTCCGAGACGTGCCGGATCACCGACAGGTCGTGGGCGATGATGATGTACGTCAGCCCGAGCTCGTCCTGGAGGTCGTCCAGCAGGTTGACCACCTGGGCCTGAATCGAGACGTCCAGCGCGGAGACCGGCTCGTCGGCGATCACCAGCTTCGGCTTGAGCGCCAGCGCGCGGGCGATGCCGATGCGCTGCCGCTGGCCGCCGGAGAACTCGTGCGGGTAGCGGTTGTAGTGCTCGGGGTTGAGGCCCACCAGCCCCAGCAGCCGCTGTACTTCCTTCTTCACCCCGCCCTCCGGCGTGATGCCCTGGAGCCGGAACGGCGCGCCGACGATGGTGCCGACGGTGTGCCGGGGGTTCAGCGAGGAGTACGGGTCCTGGAAGATCATCTGGATGTCCCGGCGCATCGGGCGCATCCCGCCCACCCCCAGGTGGGAGATGTCCCGGCCCTCGAACTCCACGGTCCCGCCGGTGGGTTCGAGCAGCCGGGTGACCAGCCGGCCCATGGTGGACTTGCCGCAGCCCGACTCGCCGACCACGCCCAGGGTCTCGCCGGGGCGGACGTCGAAGCTGATGCCGTCCACGGCGTGCACGGCGCCGACCTGGCGGCGGAGCAGCCCCTTGGTGATCGGGAAGTGTTTGACCAGGCCCTCCACCCGGAGCAGGGGCCGGGCGCCGGCGTCCGAGGCGGCGGCCGGCGCCTTCTCGTCCGGCGCTCCCACGGAGACCGCGTCGTTGTCTTCAGGCACAGCTCGGTCCTTCACAGCTTGGGAGCGATCTCTTCGGTCCAGATCCGCGTCCGTTGCTCCTGCGTCATGTGGCAGGCGGCGACGTGGCCCCGGCTCTTCTCCCCCGTCACCGGCTGGAGTTCGGGCCGTACGGTCCGGGTGACGTCCTCCCCCGGGACGTCGGCGTACGGGCAGCGCGGGCTGAAGGCGCAGCCCGGCGGCACGTTGATCAGGCTGGGCGGCGAGCCCTTGACCGGGATCAGCCGTTCGGTCTGGTCGCGGTCGATGCGCGGCATGGATCCGAGCAGGCCCCAGGTGTAGGGGTGCTGGGGCTCGTAGAAGACCTGCTCGGCCGGGCCGCGTTCGACGCAGCGGCCGCCGTACATGACGAGGATGTCGTCGGCGAGTTCGGCGACCACGCCCAGGTCGTGGGTGATGATGATGACGGCGGAGCCGAACTCCTTCTGGAGGTCGCGGATGAGGTCGAGGATCTGCGCCTGGACGGTGACGTCGAGGGCGGTCGTCGGTTCGTCCGCGATGAGCAGGGCGGGGTTGTTGACCAGCGCCATGGCGATCATGGCGCGTTGCCGCATGCCGCCGGAGAACTGGTGCGGGTAGTCGTCCACCCGGCGGTCGGGCTGCGGGATGCCGACGCGGTCGAGGAGTTCGACGGCCCGTTTGCGGGCGGTCTTCTTGTCGGTGTCGTGGTGGGTCCGGTACGCCTCGGCGATCTGCGCGCCGATGGTGAAGTAGGGGTGCATGGCGGACAGCGGGTCCTGGAAGATCATCGCCATTTCGCGGCCGCGCAGCCGGCGGACCTCTTCGGGGTCGGCGGTGAGCAGTTCCTTGCCGTCCAGCCAGATCTCCCCGGAGATCCGGGCCTTGCGCCGGCCGTACTGGCCGACGGTGTGCAGGCCCATGATCCCGAGCGAGCTGACGGACTTGCCGGAGCCGGACTCGCCGACGATGCCGAGCGTGCGGCCCTTCTCCAGCCGGAACGAGAGCCCGTCGACCGACTTGACCACGCCGTCGTCGGTCGGGAAGTGGATGCGCAGGTCGCGGACGTCCAGGTAGGCGCGGCCGCCACCCGGCGGTTCCGCGGCCGTCTCGACGGCCGGCTCGGGGGTGGTGGTCATGAGAGCCTCACACGGGGGTCGATCACGGCGTAGAGCAGGTCCACCACGAGGTTGGCGATGACGACGGCGGTGGCGGCGATGAGCACCACGCCGAGGATGATCGGCAGGTCGCGGTTGTTGATGGCGGTGACCGCGGCCTGGCCGAGACCGGGCAGGTTGAAGGCGCTCTCGGTGAGGATCGCGCTGCCGACCAGGGCGCCGAGGTCCATGCCCAGGATGGTGGCGATGGGGGTCATGGTGGAGCGCATGGCGTGCTTGCCGATCACCACGCGTTCGGTGAGCCCCTTGGCGCGGGCGGTGCGGATGTAGTCCTCGCCGAGCACTTCCATCATGGTGGCGCGGGTGAGCCGGGCGTACATGGCCGCGTAGAGGAAGGCGAGGGCGACCCAGGGCAGGATCAGCCCGCCGAACCAGCCGGCCGGGTCGTCGGCGAAGTCCACGTACTCGGACGAGGTCCAGCCGAGCTTGTACTTGAACAGGGCGAGCAGCAGCAGGGCGGTGAAGTAGATCGGCAGCGAGACGCCGGCCAGGGCGGTCATCATCGCGCCGCGGTCGATCTTGGTGCCGCGCTTGAGGGCGGAGACCACGCCGGCGGTGACGCCGAGCAGCAGCCAGATGACGCAGGCGCCGCCGGCGAGCGAGAGGGTCGGGGGCAGCCGGTCGGTGAGGATCGGCCAGACGGCCTGCTCGGTGCGGAAGGAGTAGCCGAAACAGGGGGCCGCGCAGTGGTCGGTGGTGCCGCCCCCGGTGTAGTCGCGGCCGGCGAAGATGCCGCTGATGAAGTGCCAGAACTGGACCAGGACCGGGTCGCTCAGCCCGAGCTTCTGCCGGATGCCCTCGATCGTCTGCGGGTCCGCCTGCTTGCCGACGTACATGGCGGCGGGGTCGGCCCCGGTGAGCTTGGGGATGGTGAAGAAGATGAAGAAGGTCACCAACGTGACCACGAGCAGCATCACGATGACGGCGAACAGTCGCCTGACGATGTAAGCGAACACTGCGGTCGGCCCGGCGGCGGTCCGGTGGACGGGGTGTCCACCGGACCGCCGCACTCGGCCCTCACCTGCCCTTCGGGCCTAGCGGCGGGAGTGCCGGAGGAGCGGATGGACGATCGACTGCGGCCCGTGCGCGGTCACTTGACGACTCCCAGGGCCTGGTAGTCGTACCGGCCGTTGTAGGCGTCCGTCGTGTAGACGTTGGTCAGCCGGGAGCTGCGCCAGATGATGTTCTTCTCGTAGGTGAAGGGCAGGTACCAGGCGCCCTCCATGACCTTCTTGTCGGCCTCCTGGTAGATCGCCCCCGCCTTCTTCGGGTCGCTCTCCGCGATGGCCTGGTCCATGAGCTTGTTGACCTCGGGGTCGTTGAGCTCGGGGTAGTTCTGGTTGGCGGTGTCGAGGATGAACCGGCCGTCCACGATGGGCTGGAGGAAGCCCTGGCCGCTGGGGAAGTCCGCGCCCCAGCCGAAGACGATGATCCCGTAGTTCTTGTTCTTGACGTTCGCCGGGGCGCCGACGACGGTCGACGACTGGGCGCCGTCGTACTGGTCGATCTGCGTCTCGATGCCGATCTTCTTCAGTGACGCCTGGAGCGACTCGGCGGTGGCGATCTCCTGCGGCTTGTTGTTCCGCACCGCGATGGTGGTCTTGAAGCCGTCCGGCTTGCCGCAGGCCCTCAGCTCCTCCTTGGCCTTGGCCGGGTCGGCCGCGCCCTGCTTGAGGTTGTACGGGTCGTAGGACCCGTCGTGCCCGGTGACGGCCGGCGGGATCATGTTGAGGCCGATGTCACCGCCCGCCTCGGGGCCGCCGCGGGCCGTCTGGAGGGAGGTGTGGTCGGCGCCGTAGATGACCGCCTTGCGGCAGTGCACGTTGTCGAACGGCGCGACGGACTTGGGGAAGGCCGCGTACCGGATGAAGCCGGTCTGCGGGTTGTCCAGGTTGCTCTTGGCGGTCTGCAGCGCCTTCTGGCGGCCGGCGGAGCCCATGCCGGTGGCGTTGAGGTCGACGTCGTAGTTGCCCGCGATCAGGTCGCTGTCCATCGCGTCCGCGTTGGTGGTGAACTTGACCGAGATCTTGTCCGGCAGGGCCTTGCGGACCTGGTCGGAGTCCTTGTTCCACTTGTCGTTGCGGACGAGCACCATGTTCTTGTTGGGGTCGTACGACTGGAACTTGTACGGGCCGCTGGAGAACGGCCGGAGGCTGTACTTTTCCGCGGTGTCCTTGTCCTGGGGCACCGGGCTGGCCGCGGGCAGCGCCAGCATCTGGAGGAAGTCGCCGTTGGGCTTGGCCAGTTTGAAGGTGATGGTCTTGGCGTTGGGCGTCTCGATCGCGGACAGGCCCAGCTTGTCCTTGCTGTCGTCCTTGAAGGGGCCCTTGTACTTCTTGTCGGGGTCCAGGACCTGCATCAGCCAGGTGGGGCCGCCGGAGATCTTGTCCTGCGCCCAGGTGCGCTCGATGCCGTACTTGATGTCCTGGGCGGTGATCGGTCTGCCGTCCTCCCAGGCGATCCCGTCCTTCAGGGTGAAGGTGTAGGTCTTCTTGTCGTCCGAGACCTTGCCCAGGTCGGTGGCCAGGTCCGGCACCAGCTCGGCGCTGCCGTGGCCCGGCGCGGGCTTGGGGGTGACGAGGGTGCGGACGTAGTAGCGGGCGAAGTCCCAGGCGAAGCCGTAGTACATACGCTGGGGGTCCCAGGAGTCCGACTCCTGGGTGGCGATGAACTTCAGCTCGCCGCCCTTCTTGTCGGACGGGCTGGCGACCTTCTCGACGCCCGCGTTGAAGCCGGGGCCCTTGCCGCCGCCCCCGCCGCCCTTGTCGTTCTTGCTTCCTCCGCCACCACAGGCGGTGACCCCGACAAGGGCCGCGACCACCAGTGCCGCGCCAGCGGCCGTTCCGCGCCTCGAAGTCCAGTGCGTTGCCAAGATGTCGCGACCTCCGTGATCGTCGCGGGCCGGGGAGCGGACCGCGATGGGGGTGATTCCTTCAGCTCGTACTCCTGATGCCGGAGGACCGGACGGGCGGCGGTACGTTTCCGCTGCCGCACGTCCGTGAAGTCACTCCGCGCAAGGTGGTGTTGGGGTGTGCGGGGGGCGGCTAGCGCGAGCCCTTGGGGTCCAGGGCGTCCCGTACGCCGTCCCCGAAGAGGTTGAACGCCAGCACGGTGACGAAGATGGCGAGGCCCGGGATCACCATGAACATCGGGTCGCCCTCATAGGTGTTGACGGCCTTGGAGAGCATCTGCCCCCAGGACGACGTGGGCGGCTTGACGCCGGCGCCGAGGAAGCTGAGCGCGGCCTCGGTGAGGACGTTGGTCGGGATCATCAGCGTGGCGTAGACGGTGATCGGCGCGACCAGGTTGGGCAGCAGCTCGCGGAAGAGGATGTACGTCCGGCCGGCGCCCAGGCTGCGCGCCGCCTCCACGTACTCGCGCTCTCTCAGCGAGAGCGTCTGCCCGCGCACGATGCGCCCCACGTAGGGCCAGCCGAAGAAGCCGATCACCGCGATGAGGACGGCCATCCGGACGCCCGAACCGGTCAGTCCCCAGAGCTCGTTGGGGACGACGGAGATCAGCGCGATGATGAAGAGCAGCTGCGGGAAGGCCAGCAGCGCGTCCATCACCCGGCTCACCACGGTGTCCACCCAGCCGCCGAAGTAGCCGGCGATGATGCCCAGGACGGTGCCGATCACCACGGCGACCACGGCCGCGAGGAAGGCGACGAGGAGGGAGACCCGGGCGCCGTAGACGACCCGGCTGAAGACGTCCCGGCCGTTGACCGGCTCGACGCCGAACAGGAAGTCCCCGTTGATGCCGCCCCATGAGCCCTTCGGGGTGCCGAAGAGGGGGTCGATCTGGTCCTCGTGGTACTCGTTCGGCGGGTGGCCCAGCAGGTCCACGATCAGCGGGGCGAAGATCGCGACCAGGATGAGCAGCAGGACCACGATCCCGCCGGCGAGGGCCAGTTTGTCGCGCTTGAGCCGTGTCCAGGCGATGCGCCACGGGGAGCGGCCCTCGATCGTCGTGCCCGGGACCGGGAGTTCCGCGTCGGCGACGACGGTCGCGGTCCCGGTCGCGCTCGTCTCGGGGAGTGGTGCCGTCATCGTTCGCTGGACCCCTCTCGGCCGGGGGAACCGGCCTCCGCCGGCCGCCCGGGGGCGGCAGGTCGACCATCACTGACACATGCGGTGCTGTGCGGTGCTGTGGTGCGGGAAGTACAAGCGGAGCTGGTCGTACACCGGACCTGCGGGTCCTTGGCTCGGGAGTCTTCAACGCGTTCACGATCACCCGCCAGACCTGGCAACCAATGGATGCGCAACCGTGATGTGCGATGCGAGGTTCCGTTATACGGACGGGGGTTGACGCTCAGCAGGGGAAACGGCAGCGGACGGGCGCCTCGTCCGTCACCCGCGGCGCCCGGGTGCGATTCCGTCGCGGGGGACGCGCGTGTCGCGGGAAGGCGTGCCCGGGGTGCGCTAGTGCGGGTACCCGTACCCCGGCGCCGCCGCGCCGCTCGGGGCTGCGTGGCCGTAGAACGGGCGGGCGTGGGCGCGCATCCACAGGGCCACCGGGTCGAACTCGTCCGACATCGCCACCGTGGACACCGGCAGCCCCTCCGGCACCACGGCCACCACCTGCTGCATCATCGCCCGGACGGACTCCACGGCGGGCGGCGAGGTGTCGTACAGGTCGAGGCCGATCGCCAGGTACGCGGCGCCGATCGCCGGCTGCACCCAGGCGCGGCGCAGTGCCCGGACGGCCGGCGTGCGCTGGGCGTGCTGGGCGAGCAGGGCGTAGAACCGGGCGATGTCGACGGTGGGTTCGCTGATCTGGAGGGGGCCCGCGGGCAGCCGGTCCAGGCCGCCGGCGATGCGGCGCAGGTCGAGCCAGGGGATGCCGACGCCGCCGCCGGGGGCGTGCGGGTTGAGCCACAGGCCCCAGCGGCCGGGGTAGAGGGAGGCGGCGAGGGAGCGGCCGGTGACGACCTCGTGGGCGCGGTTCCAGCCGCTGGCGGCGAGCTCGCGCTCGGAGGTGACGCACGGGGCGTAGCCGAGGCCGTCGACCTCCATGTTCCCGTACTGGGCGTCGGGCGAGCCGGGCCGGCCGTGCCAGAGCAGCATCCACAGCCGGCCGTCGGCGACGGCGCGCAGCAGCGATTCGTAGACGTCGTACCGCCCGGGCGCCACTTGGCGCAGCACCTGCTCCACGCCGCTCTCCGCGCCCGCGCTCACCTGATCCCGCCCCTTCTCCCGGCGGACGCTCGCGTCGCGTCCGCCCCCTGCCTCACGGCGCGGTCGCGCCTCCCGTACGGTCGTCCAACCAGCTTACGAGGCCGGGGCGGCATGCAGGGGAGCAGTCACCGGTCACGGTCGTAGAACGGTGCGACGCGGTCCCGCATCCAGTCGGCGACCGGGTCGCGGGTGACGTCGAGGAAGACCGTGCGGACCGGCCAGGGGACGGGGGCGGAGCCCAGGGCGCGGCCCAGCGCGGCCACGGCGGCGGCGCGGCTGTCGTCGTCGGGGAGGTCGAGCTCCACGCCGACGAAGAGCTCCGGCGGGCCGCCCTCGACGCTCGCCAGGGCGCGGCGGGCGGTGCGCACGGCGCGGGCGGCGGTGAACTCCAGGCCCGCGGCGGCCAGGAAGGCGGTGGGCTCGTCCTGCCAGTAGGGCTCGTGCAGGCGCACCCGGCCGCCGGTGGGCTCGCCCTCCAGCCGCAGCCGGCCGGCCCGGCAGAGCTCGGCGACGGCGGCGGGCGGCAGCGGCGCGCCGACCGTGCCCTCGGGGTTGACGACGATGCCCACCTGCGGGGGCAGGCCGCGGGCGAACTCCACGGCGGGGGCGACCGCGTGGGCCATGTGGTCGCCGACGACGCGGCGGAACTGCTCCTCGGAGCTGAACACCGGCACGAACGCGGCGCCGCCGAGCTCGATGGTGGGCAGGTCGAGGTCGCGGCTGTCGGGGCCGCCGCCCTTGGGCAGGGGTATCCAGACCTCGCTGCGGCCGAGCGCCTCGACGACGCGCTCGCCGGTGCCGGGGACGCCCGCGCAGGCGGCGAGGGTCTCCTCCAGTTCGTTGGCGGGCCAGCCGGGCGCCTCGCCCCGGACCCGCTTTGTGCCGTGCAGCTCGGGGCCGCTCATCCGTTCTCCCCACGATCTCGTCGCGCTCGCACCCGCACCTTAACGGCCGACTCCCCGTCAGGGGGCGGGAGGGGCGTACCGGCCGGGCGAGGAGGCGGCCGCCGCGCGAGGGGGGCGGCGGGGGCGGGCTCGGTGACGGGCGGTCCCGCCGCGCCCGGCCCCGCGAAGGTGATCGTCCGCAGGGCCGCCGCGGCCGGGCGGTCGAGCAGGAACACGCTCGCCGCGCCCTTCGGCGAGCGGCCCGCCGCCGTCGCCGCGACCAGCCGCTCCATGGCGCGGCGGTGGCGCCCGAACGCGGCCCGGGAGACCGTCCGTCCCCGGGCCCGCTGCCCGGCGAGCGCGGTCCCGGGCTCGACGGCGAGCAACAGGACGTGCAGCGCGGTCCCGCGCCGGCGCGCCTCGCGGGCCAGCAGCCGGCGGACCCAGGCTCGCTGCCCGCAGTCGTGCACGACGAGGCTCGCGCCGGAGCGCAGGGCGCGCCACAGGCGGGCGTAGTGCGCGAGGCGCGCGAGGGGGCGGTAGGCGCCGTACGGGAGCCGTACGGGCAGGGCGCGCAGCCGGCGCTCCAGGCGGGCCCGGGAATCCTGCGAGTCGACGCGGCGCACGGGGTCGCCGCGGCCGTCGAGGGCGGGCACGACCCGTCGCATCAGGGTGGACTTCCCGGCGCCGGGCAGGCCGGAGACGACCAGCAGGTCCCCGGCGCGGCAGCGCAGCTCCGTCACGGCCGGCACCGCCCCGCGCAGGTCGCGCGCCCGCGCCCCGACGGCCCGCTCCGCCCGTGCCGCCCGCGCCGCATCCGCCGCGTCCCTCCGGCCGCCCGTTCGCACCGCTCCCCCGTCCTCGTCCGCCGCCGCGCGGCCCCGCCGCTCCCTCGCCCGGTGCCCACGGTGTACCCCACCCGCATACGGACGGAGTAAAGGAAAAGTAATCCAATGCGATGGGCTCCGAACGGTCCATCGCACGCCCGTACGTGCAATGATGTGCGCGCCAAGAGCACGACCACCTGCGTACACGCGCACCTGCGTACAACTGCATACCGGCCGCTCGAATCCGCGCGGGAGAGTTCCGGCCATGTGCCTGCCGCACCGCGGCACGCCGCATGCCGGGCGCCGAAGGAGCAAGTTCCTCCCTTGAATCTCTCAGGCCCCGTACCGCGCAGGGTGAGGCAGATCTGAAAAGCGGACCGCCCGGCGGTCCCACCCAAGGTGCAAGCCGCGTGCCCTCCGGGGCTCCCGGTGAACCTCTCAGGTTCCGATGACAGATGGGGAGGCCGTCCTTCGACGTCCCCGCGTCCTCGCGACCGCTGCCCGGGAGCCTTGATCATGTCTGCCGCAGAGACCTCACAGCCCTCAGAGACCGCCGCCCCGCGTCGTACCGCGCTCGACGCGCTGCACCGCGCCCTGGGCGCGACGATGACCGACTTCGCCGGCTGGGACATGCCCCTCCGCTACGGGAGCGAGCGCGACGAGCACGTGGCCGTCCGCACCCGCGCCGGTCTGTTCGACCTCTCGCACATGGGCGAGATCACCCTTACGGGTCCGCAGGCCGGCCAGGCCCTGGACCACGCCCTGGTGGGCAACCTCTCCGCGCTGAAGCCCGGCCGTGCCCGCTACACGATGATCTGCGACGAGCGCGGCGGCATCCTGGACGACCTGATCGTCTACCGGCTGGCGGACCAGGAGTACATGGTCGTCGCCAACGCCTCCAACGCCCAGGTCGTGCTGGACGCGCTCACCGAGCGGGCCGCGGGCTTCGAGGCCGAGGTGCGCGACGACCGCGAGAACTACGCGCTGCTCGCCGTCCAGGGCCCGGCCTCCCCCGCCATCCTGAAGTCGGTCACCGACGCCGACCTGGACGGCCTGAAGTACTACGCGGGCCTGCCCGGCACGGTCGCCGGCGTCCCGGCGCTGATCGCCCGCACCGGCTACACCGGCGAGGACGGCTTCGAGCTGTTCGTCGCCCCCGCCGACGCGGAGAAGCTGTGGCAGGCGCTCACCGAGGCGGGCGCGGACGCCGGTCTGGTGCCGTGCGGCCTGTCCTGCCGGGACACGCTCCGCCTGGAGGCGGGCATGCCGCTGTACGGGCACGAGCTGACCACCGCGACCACGCCGTTCGACGCCGGGCTCGGCCGCGTCGTCAAGTTCGACAAGCCCGGCGACTTCGTGGGGCGCGCGGCGCTGGAGGCCGCCGCCGAGCGCGCCGCGGACGCCCCGCCGCGCAAGCTGGTGGGCCTGGTGGCGGCCGGGCGGCGGGTGCCGCGGGCCGGCTACCCGGTGGTGGACGCCGCCTCGGGCGCGGTCATCGGCGAGGTCACCTCGGGCGCCCCCTCCCCCACGCTCGGCAAGCCGATCGCCATCGCCTACGTGGACGCGGCCCACGCCGCCCCCGGCACGGCCGGGGTCGCGGTGGACATCCGCGGCAGCCACGAGCCGTACGAGGTCGTCGCCCTGCCGTTCTACAAGCGGGAGCACTGAGCCCGCCCGCCGTCCCCGCCGTCTTCTGTCTCACCTGTCAAGACCCCTTGCACGAGCATCCATCCGCGTACAGGAGAATCGACCCATGAGCAACCCCCAGCACCTCCGCTACACCAAGGAGCACGAGTGGCTGTCGGCCACGGATGAGAACGGTGTGGCGACGGTGGGTATCACCGAGTTCGCCGCCAACGCGCTCGGCGACGTCGTCTACGCCCAGCTCCCGGCCGTCGGCGACACCATCACCGCAGGCGAGACCTGCGGTGAGCTGGAGTCCACCAAGTCGGTCAGCGACCTCTTCGCCCCCGTCACGGGCGAGGTCGTCGAGGCCAACCAGGACGTCGTGGACGACCCCTCGCTGGTGAACTCCGCCCCCTTCGAGGGCGGCTGGCTGTTCAAGGTGAAGATCACGGACGAGCCGGCGGAGCTGCTGACCGCCGACGCGTACACGGACTTCGCCGGCTGACCCCGCGTCCCGCCTTCCCCCGGCCCCTCCCGGCCCCTCCCGCCAGGAAGAACTCATGTCGCTTCTGAACAGCTCCCTCCATGAGCTCGACCCCGACGTCGCCGCCGCCGTCGACGCCGAACTCCACCGTCAGCAGTCCACGCTGGAAATGATCGCCTCGGAGAACTTCGCTCCGGTCGCGGTCATGGAGGCCCAGGGCTCGGTCCTCACCAACAAGTACGCCGAGGGCTACCCGGGCCGCCGCTACTACGGCGGCTGCGAGCACGTCGACGTCGTCGAGCAGATCGCCATCGACCGGATCAAGGCGCTGTTCGGCGCCGAGGCCGCCAACGTGCAGCCGCACTCGGGCGCCCAGGCCAACGCCGCGGCGATGTTCGCGCTGCTGAAGCCGGGCGACACGATCCTGGGTCTGAACCTCGCCCACGGCGGGCACCTGACCCACGGCATGAAGATCAACTTCTCGGGCAAGCTCTACGACGTGGTCGCCTACCACGTCGACGAGCAGACCAACCTGGTCGACATGGAGGAGGTCGAGCGCCTCGCCAAGGAGCACCGCCCCAAGCTGATCATCGCCGGCTGGTCCGCCTACCCGCGGCAGCTGGACTTCGCGGCCTTCCGCCGGATCGCCGACGAGGTCGGCGCGTACCTGATGGTCGACATGGCCCACTTCGCGGGCCTGGTCGCCGCCGGGCTGCACCCCTCCCCGGTGCCGCACGCGCACGTCGTCACCACCACCACGCACAAGACCCTCGGCGGTCCGCGCGGCGGTGTGATCCTCTCCACGGCCGAGCTCGCCAAGAAGATCAACTCGGCGGTCTTCCCCGGTCAGCAGGGCGGTCCGCTGGAGCACGTGATCGCGGCCAAGGCGGTCTCCTTCAAGGTCGCGGCCAGCGAGGAGTTCAAGGAGCGCCAGCAGCGCACGCTGGAGGGCGCGAAGATCCTGGCCGAGCGCCTGGTCCAGGACGACGTCAAGGAGCACGGCGTCTCCGTCCTGTCCGGCGGCACGGACGTGCACCTGGTCCTCGTCGACCTGCGCCACTCCCAGCTGGACGGCCAGCAGGCCGAGGACCGCCTCCACGAGGTCGGCATCACGGTCAACCGCAACGCCGTCCCGAACGACCCGCGTCCCCCGATGGTCACCTCGGGCCTGCGGATCGGCACCCCGGCGCTGGCCACCCGCGGCTTCACCACCGAGGACTTCCGCGAGGTCGCGGACGTCATCGCGGAGGCCCTGAAGCCCGAGTACGACGCCCCGGCGCTGCGCGCCCGCGTCACCGCGCTGGCGGACAAGCACCCGCTGTACCCCGGCCTGAAGTAGGACCGGACCTCCGGTTTTACCGGGTTGTACGGGGCATCGCGCACACTGGTGGTGAGCGCGGTGCCCCGCACCACGTCACGCACAGCCGTAAACCCCCTCGTACCACCCCCGACCCAAGGAGCTGCCACCGTGGCCATCTCCGTATTCGATCTCTTCTCGATCGGCATAGGCCCGTCCAGCTCCCACACGGTCGGCCCGATGCGCGCCGCCCGGATGTTCGTGGGCCGCCTGAAGAAGGACGGCCTGCTCGCCCAGACCGCCTCGGTGCGCGCGGAGCTCTTCGGCTCCCTCGGCGCCACCGGGCACGGCCACGGGACGCCCAAGGCCGTCCTGCTCGGCCTGGAGGGCCACTCGCCGCGCACCGTCGACGTCGAGATCGCCGACGACGAGGTGGAGCGCATCCGCACCACCAAGCGCCTGCGCCTCCTCGGCACCGAGATCGGCTCGGCCCACGAGATCGACTTCGACGCCTCCACCCAGCTGATCCTGCACCGCCGCCGCGCCCTGCCGTACCACGCCAACGGCATGACCCTCTTCGCCTACGACGAGAGCGGCGCGCCCCTGCTGGAGAAGACCTACTACTCGGTCGGCGGCGGCTTCGTGGTGGACGAGGACGCGGTCGGCGCCGACCGGATCGTCCCCGACGACACCGTCCTGAAGTACCCCTTCCGCACCGGCGACGAGCTGCTGCGGATGTCCCGCGAATCCGGCCTGTCGATCTCCGCGATGATGATGGAGAACGAGAAGGCGTGGCGCACCGAGGACGAGATCCGGGCCGGCCTGCTGGAGATCTGGCGCGTCATGCAGGCGTGCGTCAGCCGCGGCATGTCCCGGGAGGGCATCCTCCCCGGCGGCCTCAAGGTCCGCCGCCGCGCCGCGAGCACGTCGCGCCAGCTGCGTGCCGAGGGCGACGCGCAGGCCCGCGCGATGGAGTGGATCACCGTCTACGCGATGGCGGTCAACGAGGAGAACGCGGCCGGCGGCCGGGTCGTCACCGCGCCCACCAACGGCGCCGCCGGCATCATCCCGGCCGTCCTCCACTACTACATGAACTTCGTGCCCGGCGCGGACGAGGAGGGCGTCGTCCGCTTCCTGCTCGCCGCGGGCGCGATCGGCATGCTCTTCAAGGAGAACGCCTCCATCTCCGGCGCCGAGGTCGGCTGCCAGGGCGAGGTCGGCTCGGCCTGCTCCATGGCCTCCGGCGGCCTCGCCGAGGTCATGGGCGGCTCCCCCGAGCAGGTCGAGAACGCGGCCGAGATCGGCATGGAGCACAACCTCGGCCTCACCTGCGACCCGGTCGGCGGCCTGGTGCAGATCCCCTGCATCGAGCGCAACGGCATGGCCGCGGCGAAGGCCGTCACGGCCGCCCGCATGGCCCTGCGCGGCGACGGCCGGCACCACGTCTCCCTCGACAAGGTCATCAAGACCATGAAGGAGACCGGCGCCGACATGAAGGTCAAGTACAAGGAGACGGCCCGGGGCGGGCTGGCGGTCAACGTCATCGAGTGCTGAGCCCCCGACCTCGCGAGCGCCCCGCCCGGACTCCCGGGCGGGGCGCCGCCGTTGCGGCCGTCAGGCGTGCACCCGCCGGTGTTCGAGCCGGGCCGTCCGGGCCGTCTCGACCGCCGCGGCCGAGACGTAGAGGGTGAGCGCCCGCCCGCCGTGGACCAGCTTGGCCGCCACCCAGTGGAACGGGTTCGCCCGCTCCGGTACGGCGGCGGCGTGGTCGTCCACCAGCCGCCCGACCCCCGCCAGGAGCGCCGGGCCGAGGCTTTCGCGCAGCCTGTCGTGCGGCTCGCGCCGGCGCGGGGCGTACAGGTCGAACGGCAGGTACAGCGTGGCGTCGTCCGGCCGCGTCCCGTCGCGCGACGTCATGCTCCAGCACAGCGTCGGGCGTACCCCGGGCATGTCGAGCGGCTTCGAGCCCGGCGGGGCGGTGTCCGTCACCAGGCCCGTCGCGGCGGCCGCCGCGGCGGGGCCCAACGGGGCCAGGCGGGCTTCGAGTTCGGCGGTCGAGCGTTCCGCGACCGTCGTGTAGAACTTCATCCGGGCGTGCGGGGACTCGTCCACGTCGAGCGCGAAGAAGGCCGGCATCAGGTGGGCCATGCCCCGCGGGTCGTGGCACCGCAGCCAGCTCCACGCGCCGCGCTGCCCGAGCCGGTCGAGCGCCGTCGCGACGGTCTCCCGGCTGCGCTCGGTGCCCGCCGCCAGCGTGTCGAAGTACACCTTGGGGCGCGCGATCCCCGAGGCGCGGACCGAAGCCGCCAGGCACATCCCGAACGCCGCCCGCCCGCTGCGCGGCCGGAACAGACCGGCGACCCGCCGGGCCCGCTCCGGGCGCGCGAGGCCCAGGCGTTCCAGCCCGTCCAGCGTCCGCAGGCCGCGCTCCCAGCTCCCGGCCGCGGAGGCGGGGCCCCGCGCGGGGAGCGGCCGGAAGAAGATCCGGACGTCGGCGCGGTCCCCGTCGAGTACGAGGGAGTACTCGAACGGGGCGGTCGCCACGGCGTCCTGCCGGGTCCCGCCGCCGTCGGTGTCCCGCGAGACCCGGTGCCCCCACCCGTCGAAGAGGTGCCGTACGGATTCCTCGGCCGCCGCGTCGAAACGTCTCCCCAGGCCGAACGCCTCTCCCAGGTAGCGCAGGCCGTCGACGGCCAGTCCGGCGTAGCCGGGCCGCTCGGCCGTCACGGGGCGACCGCGTCGGCGACCCGCGGCAGGTAGGGCTTGGCGTCGATCCCGGGGTACATCCGCTCCAGGTGCGCGATCGTCTCGTCGGTCCAGTAGTCGTCCCCGGGCGGCGGGAAGCCCAGGAGGTGGCGCTGGCGCGGGCTCAGCTCGACCATGAGCTCGTGCTGGGTGTGCCAGTTGGGGTGGGCGGGGCGCATCGACCACAGGTGCTTGTCCGTCCAACGGGCCTGCGCGGCGTGCATGTTGAAGAAGAGCGCCAGCCGCCGCCCGTACCGCCCGTTGTAGGCCGACCCCCGGTGCACGATGTCGCCGACGAACAGCAGGAGCGAGCCGGCCTCGGCTTCCACCGGCCGCTCCCGCTCGTACAGTTCGGGGTAATCCGCTTTGTCGTACGAGCCCTTGCCCGCGTCGGTCAGCAGGGGCAGCCCGAGGTGCGCGGCGCGGTCGACGACGTAGGTGGGCCCGGTGTCCACGGTCACGTCGGTCAGGTAGAGGATGCCGTACACGCGCTGGTAGACGCCGTCCGCCCGCGGGTGCACCAGGCTGCTGGCCGCCCAGGCGTCGTTGTGCAGGGTCTGGTCCCGGCTCTCCCCGTACGCCGTGCCGTACTTGGCCTGGATGAAGGAGCTCGTCAGCCGCAGGTCGGTGGTGCCGAGCAGTTCCTCGACGACGTCGATGACCCGGGGGTCGAGCGCGTGCCGGTTGAGGTCGTTGCTGGTGAAGGGGAACGGGACCGCGTGCTTGAGGCCGTTGACCTCCTCGGGCGTGCTCCCGTTCGCCTCCGGGTCGGGGAAGTAGGTGGCGACCGCGGCCTGCGCCCGTGCGAGGGCCTCGCCGGTCAGGAAGCCGGGCACCAGCGCGTATCCCCGGCCGGCCAGTCGCTCCGCTATGCGCTTGGTGTCCATGGTGTCCGTCCGTCTCGGCTCTCGGTGGGGTGGTCGTGCGGCCTGCCGCTCCGTCCGGTGCGGGGGCCCGGGATACGACGATGTTCTTGTGAAAGGCGTCCAGCCGCAGGGACTCGCCGACCGCCCGGCCCTCGACCTCGATCCAGGCGTGCGCGGCGAAGGGCAGCAGGCTGACGCCGGAGACCCAGTCGGGCCAGCTGCCCCGCAGGCGGGCCAGCAGGGCCGCGGCGATCGACCGCTCCAGGCAGTACGGGCCGGCGGCGCGGCGGCTGACGGAGACGACGTCGGCGCGCGCGGCGAGGGCCTCGGCGCGGGTGGCGGGCCGGGCGCCGCGGCTGAGCAGGCGCAGCACCCGCTCCAGCGCGTGCGGGCTCAGCCGGGTCAGCAGGCGGCTCACCGCGACGGCCAGCACCGGCAGGGGCAGCCGGCGCAGGGGCAGCCGGGCGCGGGGTTCCAGGGTCATGGGGAGTGTCACGTCAGATCAGCACCTTCGCGCGTCGCATGGTGTCGATCAGCCTCGCGACGTCGCCGGGTATCCGGCCGGCCGCCTCCGGGTGGCGTGCGCACAGCTCGCCCACGACCTCGTCCGGTGTGCATCCGGCGGCGAGCATCTCGAAGACCGCCGTCCCGGTCGGGTTGACCCGGAAGTACGTGCCGGACTTCTTGTCCAGGAGAACGGCCGCGTCCTCGGTCTTGGTGAGGACGACGTGCGGGGAGATCTTCAGCATGGTGAGGCCAGTCGTCGGTGGGTGAGGGGGCGTTCGGGCGCCGGAGCGGGCGCCTGCGCGACGGCCCGCATCCAGACCTCGGCGGCGACGGTCGTCTCCAGCGCGTTGGTCTCGTACTCGGGACGCATGGTGTCCCGCAGGCCGGCGCGCAGCCGGTCGATGTCCACCAGGCCGTGCTCGGCGAGCAGCGAGTCCTCGAACAGGCCGAGGAGCGGACGGCGGTTGCGGGCCAGGCCACGGTGGACCGACATGCTGAACTCGCCCTTGGTGGAGCGCGACAGCGCGCCCGCCCGGGAGTCCGGCGGCGCGCCCACGCGCATGGCGGCCTTCAGGACGGGCTTGAACCCGGTGCCCGGCAGGGCCTCGGCACGTGAGACCGACAGGGCGGCCTCCAGTACCGCGTCGTCCATGTACGGCAGGGACAGCGTGATGCCGTGGTGTTCCATCAGGGCTCTCAGCGGACCCAGCCGTTGTCCGCCGATGCGGTGTCCCGCGACGCTGGTGTGCACCGAGCGGGTGCCGGCCTGCGGGGTCCGGCCGGCATCGGCGGCGGTCGCGACCGCGCGCACGGCGTCGACGCCCGCGGGGGTCGACCACGGGGGCACGCGGACCTGCGGACCCCAGTTCAGGCCGGGGCCGAGGAGGTCCGGCCGGGGCAGGTGCACACTGCGCAACTGCTCCTCGAACCAGCCCTGGTACGTCTGCCGCCGGGCGAGCGCGCGCAGGACGGAGGGCATGCTCCAGCGCCTCAGCCGCGCGAGGTCGCGGATCCCTAGGACCGCCGCCAGGGGTGCGTGCGCGGAGAGGTCGGCGAAGTGCGACGGCGCGACGGTGAACAGCTCGTCGCCCCCGAATCCGCCGATGTGCGTGTCCGAGCCGGTGGCGGCGAAGATCTTCGCCATCGCGGTCTTCCGCGCCCGGTTCCGGATCAGGGTGTACGGCTCGCCCAGTCCGTACGGGACGTCCTCGACGAGCCCGCGGCCGGGTTCCCAGATGCCGTCGTACGGGCCGGGGACGTCCTCGGGGCCGAGGACCGTCAGCTGCCGGTCGATCTCCCGGGCGGCGATCGCCGCCCAGTGGGCGTCGTCGTGGTTGGGGTCGACGGTCCGCTCGACGAAGCACGGGAAGCGGGCGCCCTGGCCGGCCAGCAGGAAGCAGAGGGACGTCGAGTCCATGCCGCCCGACAGGTCCGCCGAGAGGCCGCCGGCCGTGGCCCGCCGGACGGCCACCGCCTCCTCCAGTGCGGCCCGTACCCCCGGCGCGCCGTCGGCCACCGACAGCGCCGGCGCCGGGGGGCGCCACCAGGTGGTGAGCTCGGCCCGGTCGGCGGTCATGCGCAGCCGCCGGTCGGCGGGGAGCCGGTGGACCCCGTGCCAGTAGGTGCCGTGGGTCAGCCCGTAGTCGAAGCCGGGGTGCAACATCCCCCAGGCCGCCATCTCGATGCGCGGAGTGGCGCCGCCGAGCCGGGCCAGCGGTTCGACCGAGTCGGACGCGGCGTACGAGCCGTCCCGGCACCGGGCGTAGAACACCTGGCGCAGGCCCGAGGCGCTCCCCTGGACGTGGGTCGAACGGCCGTCGGCGTAGAGGATGTGAAAGCTGCCGGAGATCTCGTGCGCGGCGGCCATCAGGCCGACGACGTCGTCGTGCCGCGCCAGCAGGCAGGCCAGACGCCCCGCGTCGATGCTCGTCTCACCGAACAGCGCGAGGCGTCTGACGCCGGCTTCCGCGACGATCAGGCGGGAATGGGAGCAGTCCGCGATCACCCACGTCCGGCCTGACGCGTACGTCAGCACTTCGGCGTTCTCGGTCGGCCCGGGGTGGACCGGACATGCGTCATCGGCATTCTCCGGGAAAGCGATGAACCATGACGCGCTCAAGGAATCCCCCAGCCGACCGAATGCGTACACCGCGATCAGATGATCGCGGTACCCTCGCCGTCGTTGCTGGCCCAGCCGTACCACATCGTGACCTCGGAGAACTCGCCGATGGGCAGCATTTCGGGCGCCTCGTACTCGACAATCTCGTGATCGTTCATATGCGTCACCCCCTTCCCCTCGTTGGGGCCGCAACTTAACAAGAGGGGGCGGTGGTTCGCGAGAACGCGTTTTCGGTGTGGCCGCCGATTATGGCCGGAAGAAACGGTCCGGACGGGTTGGGAATATCGAACTCCTTTTACCGGGTGACGGGCATGTCCACTGGTCCCCTCGCGAATCGGGCGCGCGGCGCGACGCGACGCGCACGCGGCGGCGACGCACCGCCGAGTGGACTCGAACGGCCGGAACAGGCCCTCTTGTTGAGCCCCCCCAACGCGGTCGCGCCCGGTTCGACCGCCGTCAGCCGTGCACCCGCCGGTGCTCCCGCCGCCAGTGCCCGGCCCGTTCCCCAGCGATCCGGCCTTCGGCGGCCGTGTCCCCCGCCCGCACCGCGCCGGCGAGCGCGTCCCGGAGCGACGCGCAGCGGGCGCAGGGGCGGCGGGGCCGCTGGGAGACCGCGGGGAGGGAGTACATGCCTACGGCGACGGGCGGCGGGCCGGATGTGTGCGGGACGGTGACCACGTACTCGTGCATGATCGCCAGGTCGGGCCGCCGGGGGCTCGTCGCATGCGTGTTCACGTCACCCGATCCGGTCATCCTGCACCCCTTCCGGGCTGAGCCCCAGGGCGCGCCGCTCGTCCGGCGACGCGAGGCTCAGCCTGTACCGCGGGCACCACCAGGACCCGGTACCCCCGATTCCCAGAAGCCGTACCTTGCCGCCCTGAGTCTCCCTCACGAGTCCCAGCTTTCCCGTGTCCATGTCCTTGACCAGTCGCCCCAGCGGCACCGGCGCCGCCGCGGCCGTGGACGGCGGTACGAGTGGCGGGCGGTCGGGAGCGTGCGGGGTTTCGCTGCCGTGGAAGTCTGCCATTTGTCTCCATTGGGGGTCATGGCGGTCACTCGTACAGAGAACCAACGGGGCGGCCCCGGCGGTACGGTTGGGGAGGGCGTCATGACTTAAGAGCTTTAAATGACCGTCCGGCACAAGGGCGTGAGTGCTGTGAGTGAACCGCGGGGCAATGCATGCCTCATGAGGCTGTACCGCGAGACGGGCTGGACGCTGCGCCGGTTCGCGCAGGAGGTGAACCGGCTCGGGACCGAGCGCGGGACGCCGCTCAAGTACCGCGAGCCGTCGGTTCACCAATGGCTCGCCGGGCACCTGCCCAAGGAGTCCGTGCGGCCGCTCGTCGTGGAGGCGCTGGCCCGGCGGCTGGGGCGGCCGGTGGCGTACGCGGAGGCCGGGTTTCCCCCTCCCGGCGAGGGGATCACGGAGGACGCGGGCACCACCGAAGGGCTGCTCGCCCTCGGCCGGCAGGACATGGACCCGTCGCGGCGCGGCGTCCTGGGAGCCGGCCTGTTCTCCGTCGCGCTGACCGTCCCGCACTGGCAGGACGTGGTCGGCCGCATGGAGGCGGTCGGGTACGGCGAGCAGCACCGGTACGGCGAGTCGGACGTCGCCATGGTGTCCGCGATGACCGAGCGGATCTCGGAGCTGGACGACCGTTTCGGCGGGCGCCACGCGCGGCCGATGGCGGCGGCGTTCCTCGTCAACACCGTGGCGCCGTACCTCCGCGCGGACGCCCCCGAGCCCGTACGGCAGGCGATGATGTCGGCCGCCGCCGACCTGTGTTACCTGACCGGTTACATGGCCGTCGACGAGGGCTTCCACGGCCTGGCCCAGCGCTACTACGTCAAGGCTCTGGAGCTGGCCGGTGCGGCGGGCGACCACCTCACGTACTGCACGACCCTGCGCGGGATGAGCGTCCAGGCCGTGGACCTCGGGCACGGGCGCGAGGCGCTGCGCCTCGCCGACGCGGCGGCCGCCGCGTCCCCGCAGGCCGGCCCTCGGATGCGCGCCTTCCTTGCCGGGCAGCAGGCGCACGCGGCGGCCCGCACCGGCGACCGCGCGGGTGCGCTGGCGTACCTCCGGGAGGCGGAGGTGGCGATGGAGAAGGCCGAGTCCCGGGCGAGGGCGTTCGGTTCGTACGATCCGTCGTCACTGCTGTACCACGTGAGCCAGGTCCGCCACGAACTCCGGGACGTCTCCGGTTCGGTGGCCGCGCTGAAGGAGTCCGATCGGGTGCGGCAGGGAGTGTTCCGGCGGGCCCGCGTACGGCACCGCTGCACCCTCGCCGAACGGCAGTGGGAACTGGGCCACTTGGAGGAAGCCTGCCGCACCTGGCACCTCGCCCTGGACGACTACCCCGACGTCCATTCCGGCCGCGCGGACGACCGCGTCCGTGCCCTGAACGCCCGCCTCCGCCCCCATCTGCGCAACCGCGCCGCGAGGGAACTCCACGAACGGGCGCGCCGCCTCGCCCCCGCGCTCGTCGGGACGTGAACCGAAAGGGACCCCCTTGTCCGAGAACGAAGGCGCCCGGCTGTTCCGCGAAGCGTGGATCGCCGGCGTGCGCGCGCACTTTCCCGGGGAGCCCAAGCCCGGCTACGTCACCCCGTGGGAGGACACACCGGACTGGGAAAGGGCCGCATGGGGAGCGGTGTACGAGCAGGTGCGGCGGTTCCTCGCCGTCAGCGACGGGCACGCGGCGCGGCAGACGCGCGAGCAGAAGGGCCGGTTCGTGGCCCTCTGCTGGACCGCGCAGATGTACCGGCATTTCGCGGATCCGAAGCCGGGCTATGTCGCGGACTGGCCGGAACTGCCGGCATGGCAGCGCGAGACGGACGCCGACGTCTTCGAGGCGATCGAGAAGGCGGTCGGCTGAGCCTCACCCCGGGGGCCATCTTCCCACACGGCCCGGCTCAAGCGGCCGGCTCCGGCAGGTGTCCGAGGTGCCCGGTGACGCGTTCGCGCAGCAGGAGGTACGCGTCCCAGCGGCGGACCGGGCCCGGCGGGCGCTCGACGACGCGGGCCTCGGTGATCGTCTGGCCCCGCCGGAACTGTTCGCGGGTCACGTCGAGTTCGACGCCGCTGGGCAACCGGTTCCACCAGTGGTATCCCTGCCGGCGACCGTCGAGCCGGACCACCCCGACCACCAGTTCGCCGCCGAAGACGTCGTTCACGACGAGCGCCGTGATGTCGCAGTGCCCCCAAGCGGGGTTGGCGGGGCTCCAGTCGGACCGGTCGTCGGGCGAGCAGGTGTCGGCGGACCAGCTCGCCCGCAGGGCCGCGTCGAGGTCGGAGAAACTCCAGGGGGTCATGCCGGCAGCATCGCAGACCCCACTGACATCCCCGGATGACCGCCGGCCGAGGCGGACGCGCACCGGGCGGTAGCGGCTACTCCGCCGGGCCGCGATCTGCCCCCGCCTCACTCCTCCCCCGCCTCGCGCTCCTCCGCCGACCACCGCCGTACCGCCCGCCGCAGCGAGCGCGGGTCCGAGTAGCCGAGGCGGTCGGCGAGGGCCGCGTTGGTGGGGCGGCCGGTGCGGCGGGCGAGGTCGGCGTGGCGGCGGCGGGCGGCGTCCAGCTCCGTGCGCCACGTGGTGCCGGACTCGGCCAGGCGGCGCTGGAGGGTGCGGCGGCTCATGGCCAGCCGGCGGGCCACGGGGTCGAGGGCCGGGGGGCCTTCGGCCAGGCAGAGGTCCAGGGCCTGGCGGAACTGGTCGCGCCAGTCGGCGGGCGGCGGCGGTGGCAGGGTCGCCGCGTAGCGGCCGAGGATGGCGCCCAGGCGCGGGTCGGCGCCGAGGACCGGGCGGGCGAGGTCGGCGGTGCGGAAGGTGACCGTGGCGCGGTCCTGGCCGAAGTCGACGCCGCGTTCGGCGGCGAGCGCCTCGGCCAGGGTGGCGTGCCGGCGCGGCGCCGGCTGGGAGAAGCCGACGTGCAGCGGGTGCACGGGCGTGCCCGTCACCCCCCGCGAGCGCGCGCAGAGCACGGCCAGGGCGAACTGCTCGGCCAGTTCCACCTGCCGGGGCTCGCCCTCCACGTAGTGGAAGGAGAACGTCGTCTCGCGCTCGTCCTGGGTGTGCAGCGCGAAGCGGCCGTTGGTGGTGATGAAGTGCAGGTACCGGGTGCTGGTCTCCATCGCGGCACCGAGCGTCGGCGCGTTGGTGAAGAGGTAGTCGAAGAGGCCGAGGGCGCCCAGGCTGTAGAGGCCGGCGATGGACACCGGGGAGTCCGGGGTGTCCAGGGCCCGTTCCACCAGTTCCCAGACGTGCATCGTCCGGCGGGCCGGGATGGTCACCTCGTCCTCGGCCAGCGCCCAGTCGGGCACCCCGGCCTCGCGGGCTATCCGGTCGGGGTCGGCGCCGTTCGCGGCCGCCGCGGTGAGGAGGAACTTCGACAGGACGATGGAGTCCAGCTCACCCGTCGTCCGGGTCGTCAGCGCTTCTACCATGGGTTCATTTTCCGACATGTTGGCGCGTCGTGTGCCGGGGGTGGCACGTTCGGTCCTGGGCAGGGGCACCTCGATCTGGGCACTCTGGAGCGGCCGGGGCGCCGCGGCGGCCGGAAACGGACGCTGTCCGTCCGCCGGCGGCCGATCAGGGCCTCGCGGAACGGGGTGCGAGCGGGTACGGGGGTCCGGCTCGCGTTCCCACGTCAATCGACCGACGACCATCTGGAGGGGAGTCGTCGGACGGCTGACGCCACAGGGGCCGCACCGCTGGCGGAGGACGCACCCCGCTACCGGAGGACGCGCCCCCGGACGAACGGCCGGTCCCGGTCCACGAGCGCCGTGCACGGCCCGGCGGCCCGCGGCACAACGTCAAGGGCCGGGTCCGACATCGGTGGTGTGGAGGCCGCCCGCCCACGCGGCGTCAGCGGGGACGACCGGTCGGCCGTCCCCGGCGGAGGCCGTACGCCTCGCCGGCCGGAACCGCCCGCACCTCGCACCAGGTGTGCTCCCGCGGCAGCCGGGCGAGCCGGTCGGCCGGGGCCTCCAGCGGGGCGATCCCCCGTGCGGGCGCCACCGCGTCCGCGAACCCCGGCCCGGCGTGCGGGTGCGCCCGCTCAGTCCGCCGCCCTGGCGTCGTCGTACGCCGCCCGGGCCGTCGCGATCGCCGACCGGTGCCGTTCCGCCCAGCCGACCAGTTCGC
The DNA here is from genome assembly GCF_050937075.1 of Streptomyces sp. CA-181903. Lineage (NCBI taxonomy): Bacteria > Bacillati > Actinomycetota > Actinomycetes > Kitasatosporales > Streptomycetaceae > Streptomyces > Streptomyces sp. CA-181903. Next base: position 5,265,915 of record NZ_JBNJLY010000001.1, on the reverse strand, counting down.
CGAGCGTGGCGTGGAGTTCGCGAGCCATGGGCGTGAGGGCGTACTCGACCTTGGGTGGGACGGTCGGGTGGACGGTGCGGGTGAGGAGGCCGTCGCGTTCGAGCTTGCGGAGGTTCAGGGTGAGCATGCGGCGGCTGATGCCCTTGACGGTGCGTTCCAGTTCCGTGAACCGGATCGGCCCCTGGGCCGCCGCGACCAGGATGCCGATGCTCCACTTCCCGGCGACGCGGTCGAGCACCTCGGTGATCGGACACGCCTCGGTGACCGGCTCGGGCACATCCGTGTGACCGCGTGACATAAAAGTGCCTCCTTCCGCAGGGCCTCATGGTTACAGAGCATGGCTCCCGTAACAAGTGATGCCCCTTTGGAGGTCAACGCCGTGCGTCAACCAGGAACCCCGTCCCGATGGACAGCCCTCGCGGTGCTCTGCGCCGGGCAGTTGATGGTCGTTCTGGACGGCACGATCGTCAGTGTGGCCCTGCCGTCGATCCAGGCCGACCTCGGCTACTCCCCCTCGGGCCTCGCCTGGGTGGTCAACGCCTACCTCGTCCCGTTCGGGGGCCTGCTGCTGCTCGCCGGGCGGGTGGGCGACCTCGCCGGCCGGAAGAGGGTGTTCGTCACCGGGCTGGTCCTGTTCACCGCGGCCTCGCTGCTGTGCGGCGCGGCCACGACGCCCGGCCTGCTGCTGGCGGCGCGCTTCCTCCAGGGAGTGGGCGGCGCGGTGACGTCGGCGGTGACGCTGGGCATGGTCACCGCCCTGTTCCCCGAACCGCGGGAGCGCGCCAGGGCGATCGGGGTGTACAGCTTCGTGCAGTCCGCCGGCGGTTCGACCGGGCTGCTCGCGGGCGGCGCGCTGACGCAGGCCCTCGACTGGCACTGGATCTTCCTCGTCAACCTGCCGGTCGGCGTCGTCGCCTCCGTCCTCGCGGTGCGGATGCTCCGGGACGACCGGAGACCCGGGCCCGGCGGGCGCACGGACGTCCTGGGCTCGCTGCTGGTCACCTCGGCGCTGACGCTGGGGGTGTACGCGATCGTCGGCACGGCGGACCACGGCTGGGGGTCGGCGCACACGCTCGGGTCCGTTGGCGGCGCGCTCGCCCTGTTCGCCGGGTTCGCGGTCCGGCAGGCGAGGGCGGCCGACCCGCTGCTGCCGCCGCGCGTGCTGCGCTCCCGGCGGACCGCGGGGGCGCTGGCCGCCCAGGCCCTCATGGTGGCGGGGATGTTCGGCTTCCAGTTCCTGACCGTGCTCTATCTGCGGGAAGTGCTCCACCTCGACCAGGTCGGCACCGGCCTCGGCGTCTTCCCGGTCTCGGTGGTGATCGGCGCCCTGTCCCTCACGGCCGCGCCCCGGCTGATCGGCCGCTTCGGTCCCGAGCGGGTGCTGGTACCCGCGCTGGTGCTCATCGCGGCCGGCCTCGCGCTGCTCGGCCGGGTGCCGGCCCACGGCGCGTACGCGACGGACGTGCTGCCCGCCCTCTTCCCGCTCGGCACCGGCTTCGCCCTGGCCATGCCGTCCCTGGCGACCCTGGCCATGTCCACCGCCGCACCCGGCGACTCGGGCATCGCGTCCGGGCTGTTCAACACCGCGCAGCAGGTCGGCGCCGTGTTCGGGCTGGCGGTGCTGAGCACGCTCGCGTCGTCCCGGACGGCCGGACTCCTGGACGGCGGCGGCGCTACGGATGAGGCGCTCGCCGGCGGCTACCGGCTCGCCTTCCGCGTCGGCACGCTGTTCGTCCTGGGGGCGCTCGCGGTGGCCGTGACCGTGCTGCGGCGGCGCCCCGCCGACACCGCGGCGGAGCGTCAGGAAGCGCTCGTCTCCGAGTGCAGCCACGCCAGGTAGGCGTCGCTGCCCGCCGTGATCGGCGTGGCGATCACCTCGGGGACGTCGTACGGGTGTCCGGCGCGGATGTGGGCCTCCAGGTCCGCGTAGCGGGCGCTCGTCGTCTTGTAGAGGACGCGCCACTCGGCGTCGGTCTCGATCGCGTCCTGCCAGCGGTAGACGCTGGTCACCGGACCGTCGATCTGGGCGCAGGCCGCCAGGCGGCGCTCGACGGCGGTCCTGGCGAGGCGGCGGGCGGTCTCCTCGTCGGGGGCCGTGGTGAGTACGGCGAGGTGCGGGGGCGTCGCGTCGTCCATGGGGCCGACCGTATCTCGGGGGCGGGGCGCTCCGGTACGGCGGCGGGGAGAGCGGCCGGGGCCCTGCCGGCACGGCGGCCGGAGCCCGTTGTCAGTGGTGCCGCGTACGCTCGCGAGCATGAGTTACGCAGACCTGCGCGAACTCCACAGCGCGCTCAACACCGCTTCGGACATCGCGTACGCCCTGGAGTCCCAGCCCACCGCCGAGGAGGCGGGGCAGATCGTCGACGCCCTGCGCCGGGCGCTGGACGCGGCCCGCGCCCTGGGTGCCGCGCACGGCGCGACGGGGTGCTCGCTGCATCCCAAGGGCGCGGTGGACCCGCTGTACGGGGACGAGGAGGATCCACTGCCCCCGGGCTGGGGCCGCTGCCTGCTGTGCAACGACGCGCGGCGGCGGGCGGGCGCCCAGCGGCGGGGCGGGCGCTGACCCGCCCCGGGCCGCCGGGCCCGCGGCGCCGGTCAGCCCTTGTTCTGGGCGGCCCAGAACTCGTCGAAGGACATCAGGCCGTCGCCGTTGAGGTCCTTGGAGTTGATGATCGCCTGGGCGACGGTCTCGGTGACGAACGGGTCGCCGAGCCGGGCCATGGCGCTCTTGTACTCGGCGGCGGTGATGAAACCGTCGCCGTTGGCGTCGAACTGCGCGAACACCTTGCGCGCTTCGTCGATGTCAGCCATGTGGGCCTCCCCTGAATCTGCCGCGCGCCGTGCGTCGCGGGCTTGTTGACCGGCACAGATTAGCCGCCCGCCGGGGCGCCCCCGGCCCCGCCCGCCGGGAGGTGACCGGTCACGAGTCCCATGTAGCGGTCCCAGTCCCAGTACGGGCCGGGGTCGGTGTGCGTGGAGCCGGGGACCTCGATGTGCCCGATGATGTGGTCGCGGTCGGCGGGGATGCCGTAGCGCGCGCAGACGGCGGCGGCGAGCCGGGCGGAGGCGCGGTACAGGGCGTCCGTGAAGTATTCGGGCCGGTCGATCCAGCCCTCGTGCTCGATGCCGATGCTGCGGGTGTTGTAGTCCCAGTTGCCGGCGTGCCAGGCGATGTCCCGCTCGCGGACGAACTGGGCGATGTAGCCGTCGGCCGAGGCGACGGCGTAGTGCGCCGAGACCTTGGACTTCGGGTCCTGGAAGATCTTCACGGTGTCCGGGAAGGTCTCCTGGGTCACATGGATCACGAGGTACTCGACCGGGTACGAGCCGGGGCGGCCGGAGACCGTGTAATTGGCGCTGCTCGCCGGGATCCAGTGGGTGGGCGGGTAGGAGTCCGGGGGCCGGGAGGCGGCCGACGCGGCCGGGCGGCCGATGCTGAAGGCGGTGGCCGCTCCCAGGGCCGCCGCCCCGAGGAGTGTGGCGGCGCCGCCGAGAGCGCGGCGGCGCCGCACGCCGACGGAGTCGGAAGCGGCAGCGGGAGTGGGAGTGGGCCGAGGCATGTCGTCCGACGACGAGGCGTCCGCCGGCACTCCGCCCAACGGCACGGCGTCCAACGGCTCGTCGCTCGACGGCTCGTCGTTCAACGGCTCGTCGTTCAACGGCTCAGCGTCCATGGGGCCTCCAGGAGGCACGAAGCGGGAACGTCGGACGGGGACATGACACCCGCAGCGGCCGGGGGGCGCAAGCACCGGCGCGCCCCGGATCCCCCTCCGGTTTCCGGAATGGTCTGCACCTATTAACCGCGCAGCCGTATAAACATAAGTTACTCAGCGGATTGATTCATGAAAAAGAAGGCGAGTGGCACAACTCACCTTCGATTACCCAGAGCCATATGGGACTTCTTCCGCAAACCGCCTATATCATCCCCATTGAGGTTTGGCCGGGCACCACCCCGTCTGCCATAGTCGGAGCACACGACCCCCATTGACCCGGGCTCGGTCGTCATCACGCCGCGGAACACACCCCACTTCTCCGCGGCGCCAGCAAGAGGCCCCCACCCGTCGCAGGACGACGGACCGGGGCCTCTCGGCGTACCGGGGAAAACGGAAGGCGATCTTCAACGCCTGCGGCCGGAAGCTTCAACGCCTGCTGCCGGAAGCCCGCGGCCGGAAAGCGGCCGGCGGTCGGAAAGCGGCCCGCGGTCGGAAAACGGTCAGCGGTCGGCGACCCGCATCTCGAACCACGTCGTCTTGCCCCGCGCCAGCAGGTCCACACCCCACCGGTCGGCGAGCCGGTCGACGAGGAACAGCCCGCGTCCGCTGATGTCCAGCTCCCCCACCGGCACCAGGCAGGGCAGCCCGCGCGAGGGGTCGCGCACCTCGGCGCGGATCCAGCCCCGGCGCCGCACCAGCCGCAGTCCGAAGTGCCGGGCGCCGGTGTGCCGGACCGCGTTGCCGACCAGCTCCGAGACCAGCAGCACCGCGTGCTCGGCGAGCCGCTCGGAGAGCCCCCAGTGGTGGACGATCACCGCCCGGGTGAGCCGCCGCACGGCGACCGTGGACTCCGGGCAGGAGGGCATCCGGATCTCACGGACCGTAGGGTCGCCGTACCGCTCGAGCGCCCTGAGCGCCAGTTCGTCGTCAACCGCCGGAGCCCAGCGCGTCCCGGCCGTACCGACCCCGCGTCGCGGCTGCTCCGTTCCCTCCAGACCCGCCATGCCCCCCATGATGGCGGCCGAAAAGCCGTCCGGGAGTGGAACCTTCGGATTCGGTTTTCCGGAAGGAGCCACTCCGAGGGCCCTCGACGACATATGCCAGAGGCTTCATTCCCACCCGCGCACCACGACTGACCTGCGACGACCGCAGATGGGCGGAAGTTCGGCGGGGGCACCCGGCGGGGTCAACACCAAGGGTCCGCAAGGCCCTTGAAATTCCCCCACAAGAGGCAACCCCCGGAACCCGATCCTCCGTGTACGCACGGTCGGGCCAGGGGGTCACTCCCTGTCAATCAGCCCGCCGTCAGACGAACTTGGCCTTGCCCGGACCGTCCTCGACAAAACTGCGCATACCGATCTCCCGGTCCTCGGTGGCGAACAGGCCCGCGAACCAGTTGCGTTCGATGGCCAGGCCGGTGTCGATGTCGGTCTCCAGGCCGGTGTCCACCGACTCCTTGGCGGCCCGCAGCGCGATGGCGGGTCCGGCGGCGAGCCGGGCCGCCCAGGCGTGCGCCTGCTCGTACACCTCGGCGGCCGGGACGACCCGGTCCACCAGGCCGATGGCCAGTGCCTCGTCGGCTTTGACCTGGCGGCCGGTGAAGATGAGGTCCTTGGCCTTGGACGGGCCGATCAGCCGGGGCAGCCGCTGGGTGCCGCCCGCGCCCGGGATCAGGCCGAGCAGGATCTCGGGCTGGCCGAGCTTGGCGTTGTCGGCGGCGATCCGGAAGTCGGCGCAGAGCGCCAGCTCGCAGCCGCCGCCCAGCGCGTAACCGGTGACCGCGGCGACCACCGGCTTGGGGATGCGGGCGACGGCGGTGAAGGCGTCCTGGAGCGAGCGGGACCGGGCGATCATGGCCGGGTGGTCCATGTCCCGCATCTCCTTGATGTCCGCGCCGGCCGCGAACACCTTCTCCCCGCCCCAGAGCACCACGGCCCGCACGTCCGCGCGGTGGGTGAGCTCCTCGGCCAGCTCGCGCAGCCGGTCCTGGGTGGCGATGTCCAGCGCGTTCATCGGCGGACGGTCGAGCCGGACGGTGCCGACGCCCTCCGCGACCTCAAGATGCACAGTCATGGCAGCAGGTTAGACGCCGGGAAACGGCGACGGCCCGGTGCACTTGGTCACAGTGCGCCGGGCCGTACCGGAGAGGAGGGGGGTCAGCTGCTCTTGGTCCACTCCGACCACGGCATGTTCCAGCCGTTGAGGCCGTTCTCCGGCTGGATCACCTTGTCGTCGGAGTTCTTCACCACGACCACGTCGCCGATCATGGAGTTCTTGAAGAACCAGGCGCCGGGCATCGAGGAGTCGCCGCCGCCGCGCTGGTCCTCCAGGCCGACGCAGCCGTGGCTCGCGTTCTCGGACCCGAAGGTGTCGTGGCCGGACCAGTAGTTGCCGTGGATGAAGGTGCCGGAGGTGGACAGGCGCATCGCGTGCGGCACGTCCTTGATGTCGTACTCGCCACCGAAGCCGACCGTGTCGCCGTTCATCCGGGTCACTTCGTACTTCTCGCTGATGACCATCTGACCGTTGTAGGTCGAGTGGCCGGGGGCGCCCGCGGAGATCGGGACGGTCTTGATGACCTTGCCGTCGCGCTCGACCTTCATGGTGTGCGCCTTGGCGTCCACCGTGCTCACCTGGGAGCGGCCGACGGTGAACTTCACGGTCTTGTTCTGGGTGCCATACACGCCGGGGCGGCCCTCGACGCCGTTGAGGTCGAGTTCGAGGGTGACCTTGGTGCCCGCCGCCCAGTACTTCTCGGGCCGGAAGTCCAGGCGGTCGTTGCCGAACCAGTGCGGCTTGATGTCGACGGCGGGCTCGGCGGTCACCTTGACCGCCCGCTCCACGGCCTTGGGGTCGGTGATGCCCCGACTGAAGGTGAGCGAGACCGGCATGCCCACGCCGACGGTGCTGCCGTCCTCGGGCGTGAAGTAACCGGCGAAGGTGTTCTGCGGGGTGAGGGTGGTGAACGACGCGTGCTTGGCGGACTCGCGGCCGTCCTTGTCCTTGGCGATGGCGTCCACCGAGTACTTGGTGGAGGCGGCCAGGTGGGCGACGGGCTCCCAGAGGGACCCGCCACGGGATATCTTCCCCTCTATTCGGCCGCCCTTGCCGTCCGTCACCCGCACCGACGTCAGGCTTCCCTGCTCGGCGGTGACCTTGAGCGCCCCGCTGGTCTTCACGTCGGTCGCGCCGTCCTTGACGGCGATCGAGACCACGGCCTGGGATGGGCCCTCGGCGCCGACCTTCTTGCCCGCCTTCTTGCCGTCCGCGCCGTCACCGTCGCCTCCGCACGCGGTGGCCAAGGTCATCACCGCGGCCAGCACCAGGGCGGACAGCGCTCCGCGGCGTCCCCTCGTCCCGGTTCTCCCGGACAACGGCAGCACGTTCACTACGGTCTCTCCTCATCGCACGGCCCGCGGCCACGCGGCGCCCCGAAGCGCGTCCTCCGCGCATGGCGATAGATAACCATACGGATCGGACAGCCCGGTCCCGTGAAGGTCACCGTTGCGTTCCAAGTGGCACGCGGTCGGGGGTGCATAGGGTGCCGACCGGGTCAATCCGCCCCTGCCGAGGGGGTCGTGCGGCCCAGCGCGGAGCCCGCGCGCCACTCCGCCCAGGTCAGGTTCCAGCCACCCAGCCCGTTGTCGGGCAGGACCGAGCGCCGCCCGGAGTTGATCACTTCGACGGTGTCGCCGACGAGCGAGGCGCCGTAGAACCAGGCGGCCGGGGTGGCGGCGGCGGTCGCGGCGTCGCCGTGTTCCGCGTCCCGCAGCCCGATGCAGCCGTGGCTCACGTTGCGGGCGCCGAACGTCGCGGCCGGCACCCAGTAGTTGCCGTGCAGGAACGTTCCCGTGGCGGTGAGCCGCATGGCGTGCGGGACGTCCTTGATGTCGTACGCGCCGCCGAAGCCGACGGTGTCCCCGTTCATCCGCATCACCGGCGCCTTCTCGCTGATCACCATCCGGCCCGAATACGTCTCGGTGCCGGGGCCACCCGTGGTGACCGGCACCGTCCGCAGCGTCCGGCCGCCGCGGACCACGGTCATGGTGTGGGTGGCGGCGTCCACGGTGCTCACCTGGTCCCGGCCGACCCGGAACGCGACGCTCCGGCGCTGGAGCCCGTAGACGCCGGGCGCCCCGCGGACGTCGCGCAGCCGCAGGTCGACGGTGACCTCGGAGCCGGGGGCCCAGCGCCGGCGCGGCCGGAAGTCCAGCCGGTACGCGCCGAACCAGTGGCCGGCGACCTCGGTCCGCGGCCGGGCGGTGACCCGGACGGCCCGCTCCACCGCGGCCCGGTCGACGACCGGCCGGTCGAAGGCGAGCGAGACGATCATGCCCGTGCCGACCGTGGCGCCGGGGGCGGGAGCGACGTCCGCGACGAAGCGGTGCGCCGGGACGTACGTCCTGAACTCCGAGTGCAGGGTCGCCCGGTGGCCCGCCGCGTCCCGGGCCACCACGTCCACGGTGTAGCGGGCGGCGAGCGCGAGCCGGCGGGCGTCCGGCCGCCAGCGGCGTCCGTCGGCCGAGATCCGGCCGCCGGCCGGGCCGCGGACGCCGTCCCGGATCCGCACCGCGCGCACCCGTTCCAGCCGTCCCTGCCGCACCCGTACCTCGAACCGGTCCGCGGCCCGGACGTCCCGGGCGCCGGCGCGCGGGGTGACCCGGATCAGCCCGGCGACCGGCCGCGGATCGTCCGAGGGTGCCGCCGACGACGACGTCGCGGAGTGCGGCCGCGCCGCTCGCGGGGCGTCGGAGGCGCAACCGCAGAGGATGGCGAGGGCGGCGAGGGCGCACAGTCCGCGCAGGGCGCGCGGGAGGGCAAATCCTGTCACATCCGTCCCAACGACCCGGTTCCCCACGGGAAACGTGTCGGCACTCGCTTGCCGCGCCCGCTCACACGTGTGAGCGCATGCGCGGAACCGGGCAGGAGTGGGAAGGAAACCCCGAAGGAGCCCCGGGACGCGGGGCGGAGGCCGCACCGCCGGACCCCCGGAAGGGACGCCGGGTGCCCGGTGCGCGCCGTCCAGAGCCGCCGGAGGCGAACACGTGTCGAGCACACCGGAGCAGCAGACGGGGCACCGCCCCCAGGCCGGGCCGGCGGCCCCGACGACCGGTGCGCCGGCCGCCGCCGTCAACGGACGGCATGTGGTCCGCGGCGCCGAGGGGGCGGTCTGGCCGGGCTCCCCCGAGCCGCTGGGGGCCTCCTTCGGCGTCGGCGCCCATGGGATCGCCGGGACGAACTTCGCCTTGTGGGCCGGGGGCGCGGAGGCGGTGGAGGTGTGCCTGTTCGACGACGCCGGCGAGGCCGACGGCCAGGCCCCCGGCGGACAGCGCGAAACGCGCCATTTCCTGAGCGAGTTGACGCACGAGATATGGCACGGCTTCCTGCCCGGCGTGCTTCCCGGGCAGCGCTACGGCTTCCGCGTCCACGGGCGCTGGGACCCCTGGACGGGCGCCCGCTGGAACCCCGCCAAACTGCTGCTCGACCCGTGCGCCCGGGCCGTCGACGGCGACTTCGGCCACCCGCCGGGCCGCTCCGGGCCGCTGCCGCCGGAGCTGTACGGGCACGTCAGGGACTGGCCGCAGCAGCACGTCGCCGACACCGTCCGCGACGAGCGGGACTCCGCCCCGTACGTCCCCAAGGGCGTGGTCGTCGCCCCCGACGGCGTCCCGGCCGGCGCCCATCGGCCGGGGACCGCCTGGGCCGACACCGTCATCTACGAACTGCACGTCCGCGGCTTCACCATGCGCCACCCCGGAGTGCCCCCGGCGCTGCGCGGCACCTACGCGGGGCTGGCGCACCCGGCCGCCCTCGACCACCTGGTCCGCCTCGGGGTGACGGCCGTCGAGCTGCTGCCCGTCCACCAGTTCGCCCACGAGGACCACCTGCTCCGCCGCGGCCTGCGCAACTACTGGGGCTACAACTCCATCGGCTACTTCGCGCCGCACGCCGCCTACGCCGCCACCGGGACCCGCGGCCAGCAGGTCGGCGAGTTCAAGCGGATGGTCCGGGCGCTGCACGCGGCCGGGATCGAGGTCATCCTCGACGTCGTCTACAACCACACCGCCGAGGGCGGCGAGCTCGGGCCCACCCTCTCGCTGCGCGGCGTCGACAACCGCCGTTACTACCGGCTCCAGGACGACCCCCGCCGCTACGCCGACTACACCGGCTGCGGCAACACCCTGCACGTCGTCCAGCCCAACGTCCTCCGGCTGATCACCGACTCGCTGCGGTACTGGGTGACGGAGATGGGTGTGGACGGCTTCCGCTTCGACCTGGCGGCGGCGCTCGCGCGGTCCATGCACGATGTCGACATGCTCTCGCCGTTCCTCGCCGTGATCGCCCAGGACCCGGTGCTGCGCCGGGTCAAACTGATCGCCGAACCGTGGGACGTCGGCTCCGGCGGCTACCAGGTGGGCCACTTCCCGCCGCTGTGGACGGAGTGGAACGACCGCTACCGCGACGCCGTACGGGACTTCTGGCGCGGCGCCCTGCCTGACGTACGGGACCTGGGCTACCGGCTGTCCGGCTCCAGCGACCTCTACGCCTGGGGCGGCCGGCGGCCGTACGCCTCCGTCAACTTCGTCACCGCGCACGACGGGTTCACCCTGCGCGACCTGGTGAGCTACGAGCGGAAGCACAACGAGGCCAACGGGGAGGGCAACCGGGACGGCAGCGACGACAACCGCTCCTGGAACTGCGGCGCGGAGGGCCCGACGGACGACATCGGCGTGCTCGCCCTGCGCCGGCGGCAGGCGCGCAACCTGCTGACCACACTGCTGCTCTCCACCGGGGTGCCGATGCTCGTCGCGGGCGACGAGATGGGCCGCACCCAGGGCGGCAACAACAACGCCTACTGCCAGGACAACGAGATCGGCTGGGTCGACTGGTCGCTGCTGGAGGACCCGGGCTGGCGCGCCCTCGCCGACCTGACCTCCCGGCTGCTGGCGCTCCGCCGCACCCATCCCGTGCTGCGCAGCCGCACCTTCTACTCCGGCCGGCCGCAGTCGTCGGACGGGCTGCGGGACCTCGCCTGGTTCACGGCGCGCGGCACCGAGATGACGGAGTCCGACTGGTACGCGCCCGCCGCCACGCTCGGCATGTACCTCTCCGGCGGCGACATCCCGCAGCGCGGCCCGGACGGGACGCCGGTCGCGGACGACAGTTTCCTCGTCGTCCTGCACGCCGGGGACGGGCCGATCCGGTTCACGCTGCCCGGGCCGCCCTGGGCGGAGGAGTACGAACTGCTCGTCGACACGGCCCGGGAGGAGCAGGAGGCCGCACCGGGCGCGCGGCAGCCGGCGGGCGCCCCAATTACCGTGGAAGCGCGGTCCGTTGTGGTATGGAAGGTACTGCCGGGGCGGGTGACCGGGGACGAGGCGGAGGGCGGCGCACGTCCTCCGGCCTAGGGCGGAAATCCGAGTGAGCGTTGTCAGTGGCGGGTCGTAGGCTCCCCACTGATGACCGGAAACCGTGAAGCACCCGGAGCCGAGGCGCACCGCTCCGCCGTGCGCTCGCTGCTGCGCCTGTGGCCGTTCGTGCGGCCGGCCCGCGGCCGGATGCTGGCCGGTGTGGTGATGGCGGTGTTCGCCTCGGCCATGAGCCTGGTGATCCCACTGGCCCTCAAGTGGACCGTCGACGGCCCGATCGCGGACCACGACCCGTCCGGGGTCTGGCTCGGCGGGCTGGTGATCCTCGTGCTGGGCACACTGGAGGCGGTCCTGTTCGGGCTCCGCCGGCTGCTGGTGGCGCGGCCGCTCGCCGAGGTCGAGGCGTCCATGCGGGCCGCGCTCTACCGGCACCTGCAACGGCTGCCCGTCGCCTTCCACGACCGGTGGGCGTCCGGGCAGTTGCTGTCCCGCGCGACCACGGACCTGATGCTGCTGCGCATCTTCCTCGCGTTCGCGCTGACGTTCCTCGTCGTCAACGGACTGACGATCGTCATCGGCTTCGTCATCCTGCTGCTCCAGCGGTGGACGCTGGGGCTGGTGCTGCTCGCCCCGGTCATACCGCTGGTCATCCTCTGCCGCTCCTTCGAGGCGCGCTACTCGCTGGCCGCCCGCACCGCGCAGGACCAAGTCGGCGACCTGACCACGGTGGTGGAGGAGAGCGTCCTCGGCATCCGGATCATCAAGGGCTTCGGCCGGCACCGGGGGCAGCAGCGGGCCTTCGCGGCGCTCTCCGGCCGGGTCCGCGCGACGGAGCTGCACAAGGCGCGGCTGCTCGGGGCGCTGTGGGCGGTCATCATGATCCTGCCCGAGGTGGCGATCGGCGCCGCGCTGGTGCTGGGCGTCCGCGAGGTCGCCGACGGCGGCCTGACGGCGGGGGCGCTGGTGGCCTTCCTGTCGACGGCGCTGGCGCTGCGCTGGCCGGTGGAGTCGATCGGCTTCCTGCTGGCGCTGTCCAACGAAGCCGCCACGGCGACGGACCGCTACTTCGAGGTGCTGGACGTCCGGGTACCGGACGACGTGTCCGCGTCGGAGGGCGCGCCGGTGCCGCGCGGCGCGTCCGCGCCGGGAGGCGTGCCGGTGCGGGACGGCGCGTCCGCGCCGGGAAGCGTGCCCGCGCGGGGCAACGCGTCCGCAGGGGAGACCGCGTCGGCAGCGGAGGGCGCGTCACCGGTGGAGGGTGCGCCTGTGCCGGACGGCGCGTCCGTGCCGGAAGGCGTGTCGGCAGCAGGGGACACTCCGGCGACGGGTGCTCCGGTGCCGGGGAACGCGTCCGTGCCAAGGGACGCCTGCGTGCCGGAGGGCGCGCTTGTGCCGCCAGGCTCGTCCGTGCGCGCGAGCGCGCCGGTGCCGCGGAAGGCGCCGGCAGCGGTGAGCGCTCCGGAGGGAACGGCCGCCGAGGACGGACTGCGCCTGGAAGGCGTCGAGTTCAGGTATCCCGACGCGCCGCCGGACGCACCGCCCGTGCTGCGCGGCGTCGACCTGCACATCCGGCCCGGGGAGACCATGGCGCTGGTCGGGGCCACCGGCAGCGGCAAGACGACGCTGACCGCGCTCATCCCCCGGCTGCACGAGGCCACCGCCGGCCGGATCACCCTCGACGGCCGGGACATCGCCACGCTCCCCCGCGCGCGGCTACGGGAACTGGTGGCCGTGGCGTTCGAGGAACCCACCCTGTTCAGCGCCTCCGTGGGGGAGAACGTGCTGATGGGCGGGGCCGCGGCCGGACCCGCCGAGCTGGAGCGGGCGCTGGCCGTGGCGCAGGCCGACGGCTTCGTCCACGCGCTGCCGCAGGGCGCCGCCACCCAGGTCGGCGAGCAGGGCCTCAGCCTCTCCGGCGGGCAGCGCCAGCGCCTCGCCCTGGCCCGCGCCGTGATCGGCGACCCCCGGTTCCTGATCCTCGACGACCCGCTCTCGGCGCTCGACGTGCACACCGAGGCGCAGGTGGAACGGGCGCTGCGCGAGGTGCTGGCCACCACGACCGCGCTCGTCGTCGCCCACCGCCCGTCCACCGTGCTGCTCGCCGACCGGGTCGCGCTGCTGTCGGAGGGCCGTATCGCGGCCGTCGGCACCCACCACCGGCTGCTGCGCGAGAACCGGGAGTACGCGTGGCTGATGTCCGCCCCCGGCGGCGGGCCGGAGCCGTGCGGCCGGGCCGTGTCACCGGGGAACCAGGAAGGGGACGACCGACCGTGACCTCCACCGTCTCCGGGCCGCGGGACACCGGCGCCCGGCCGGCCGCGAGCGATACCGAGGGGCCCGCCGACGGCCCGCGGGGCCCCGCCGCCGACGACCCCGTCGCCCAGGACGTCCTGCCCGCGCCCAAGGGCGCCTCGCTGAAGCTGCTGCGCTCCCTGCTGGCACCGGCGCGCGGACGCGTATGGCTCACGGTGCTTCTGCTGCTGGCCCAGCAGGCGGCCGTGCAGGCGGGCCCGCTGCTCGTCGCCGTCGCCATCGACCGGGCCGTGCCTGCCGTCCGCCGGGACGACTACGGCCCGCTCGCCGCCGTCGGCGCCGCCTACCTGGTCTGCGCGGTGGCCTCGGGCCTGCTCCAGCTCGCCTTCGTCCGCGTCTCGGCCCGGGTCGGCCAGGACGCGCTGCTCGACCTGCGCGGCCGCATCTTCCGGCACGCGCAGACGCTGAGCGTCGACTTCCACGAGCGCTACACCTCGGGCCGGGTGATCTCCCGGGCCACCACCGACGTCGAGTCGCTCCGCGAACTGCTCAACGACGGGCTCCAGGAGCTCATGGGCATCGCCGCGTCGGTCGTCCTCGTCTCCGCGACCCTCGCCTGGCTGGACTGGCGGACGGGCGCGGCGGCGGCCCTGTCCTTCCTCCCGCTCGCCCTCGTCATGCGCGGGTACCGGCGCCGGTCGCTGACCGTGCACCGCCGCAAGTCGACGGCCACCGCGGCCGTCATCGTGAAGTTCGCGGAGACGATGAACGGCATCCGGCCGGTGCAGGCGTTCCGCCGGGAGGCCGTGAACGAGGAGCACTTCGCCGAGCTCAACCGCGGGCACCGGGAGACCAACGTGGACGCCATGCACAGCATGGCCCGCTATGTGATGACCTCCCGGCTGATCTGCAACGTCTCGCTGGCCGCGATCGTGGTCTGGAGCGCCTACCGGGTGGCCTCCGGCGGCCTGGAGCTGGGCGTGCTCGCGGCGGCGGTGCTGTATCTGCGGCGGCTCTACGAGCCGGTCGACCAGGTCGGCATGTTCCTCAACTCGTACCAGGCCGCCGCCGCCTCGCTGGAGAAGATCGCCGGGCTGCTGGCCCAGCGGCCCACCGTCCCGGAGCCCGAACGGCCCGTCCCGCTGCCGCCGCGCCCCGCCGGCGCCCCGGGCCGCGAGGTCGTCTTCGAGGGCGTGCGCTTCGCCTACCGCACCGGCGGTGAGGTCCTGCCCCGCTTCGACCTCACCCTCGCCGCCGGCCGCACGGTGGCGGTCGTCGGCGCCACCGGCGCCGGCAAGTCCACCCTGGCCAAGCTGCTGGCCCGGTTCTACGACCCGACGGAGGGGCGCGTACTGCTGGACGGCGTCCCCCTCACCGACCTCTCCGGTGCCGAGCTGCGCCGGCACGTCGTGATGGTGACACAGGAGGCGTTCCTGTTCTCCGGCACCGTCGCCGAGAACATCGCCGTCGGCCGCCCCGACGCCTCCCGCGCGGACATCGAGCGCGCGGCCAAGGCCATCGGCGCCCACGACTTCATCATCGCCCTGCCCGACGGCTACGACACCGACGTCCGCAAGCGCGGCGGGCGCATCTCCGCCGGCCAGCGGCAGCTCGTCGGCTTCGCCCGGGCGCTCCTCGCCGACCCGGCCGTCGTCGTCCTCGACGAGGCCACGTCCTCGCTCGACATCCCCGGCGAGCGCGCCGTCCAGCGCGCGATGCGCACGGTCCTGCGCGGCCGGACGGCGGTGGTCATCGCGCACCGGCTGTCGACCGTCGAGATCGCGGACCGGGTGCTGGTGATGGCCGACGGCCGGGTGGTGGAGGACGGCTCGCCGGCCGAACTGACGGCGGGGACAGGGAGGTTCGCGGACCTGCACCGGGCGTGGCGGGAGAGCCTGGTGTGAGGGCGCGCCGGTGGAGGTTCCGCATCCTGACGGCCACTGCCCACGTGGAATGGACAGCCATTGGATGCTTTCACCATCCCGTGGGCGCCGGCTGCCGTCAGTGATTACGTGCGCCCCTATGACGGTTCGGAGTCCGGTGCGATCGGGCGGCGACTCACGCGCCTGACGGCCCGGAATCCAGAGACAGCGCGATGCGCCGCCGCCATGCCGGAGCGGATACCGGTCCGATCCTGAGCCGCCCCGACGCACGCGTTGCCACCTTGTATCAGCGGATCCCCGGTCACCGAAACGGGGATCAGAGACGAGTATTGACGCATCACGCCGCCGCTTCCCAGGAAGTTACGGAGAGTCCGTCCACCACGCGCCGTCGCCCCCGCATCAGCAGGGCAGGCCGAAGATACACTGGTGTAAGGAACGCGATTCAATGAGCACTGTCGTCGGATCGTGAGCACTGTCCGAGCAAACCCGGGTGATCATGAGCAACCCCGGTGACGCTCGGAGTTACCAGTGGCGTCGTCGGATACGGGATCAGGCGGTGTTGCCGGCACGTAGCGCGATGCCTTGTCCACCGTGGCGTTCGGCGTTGCCGCGCTCATCGGCAGATTCCGTCCCGTCTCTGTCCGGGAAGAGACTTCGTTCACCAACCGAAACCGGCGTCCGGAAACGGGGTCCCTCACCGTGCACTCGACTGGCCCTCTGCTGGTGTCGACCACCGACTTCGGCTGGGGAAGCATCGGGAAGTTGCGACTGATCCTGGACGAACTCGACGGTCTCGACTTCCTGATGGACGACGCGTCGAATACGGCCGAGCTCGCCGCCCAGGTCATCGGCGGACGGCACCGGTTCGTTCACGGCCCCGGCGCGGCGGCGGCTGCGGCTGCGGCCCTTGTCATCAACGACCCCGTGTCCGCCGACAGGATCGCCCGCTCCGGCACGCCGGTGGTCTACGTCGACAGCCTGCCGTATCTGTGGACCGCCGGCTCGGAGGTACCGGTCGCGGCGACGATGTACTGCGCTCAGCGCAGCCCCGCGGGTGCGCTGCCGCCGGCCAGCCCGCTGCGTCGGGTCGCCGACGTGCGCTGGGTGGAGCCGATCGTGTCGCCACCCCGGCGCAGGCGCGGCGGGGCCGGGGCGGTGGTCAGCGTCGGCGGGCTGCACAGCCACCTGGTCGGCGGCGCTTCCGACGCCTACCTGCGTGCGGTCCTGATCCCACTGGTCGACGCCCTGATCAGTGCCGGGCACCGGGTCGCCGCCGTCTGCGGCAACCTGCCAGAGTGGGCACGCACCGAACTGACCACCATGCTGCCCGGATCGGTTCGTGTCGGGCCGTGCTCCGCGTACGACTTCGAGGCGGCCCTGCTGCGGGCGGACGCGCTGTTCACCTCGCCCGGCAGCACCACGATCCTTCAGGCCGCCTCGATGGGCCTGCCGACCGCCTTGCTGCCGCCGCAGAACCTCAGCCAGATCCTCAACGCCGAGATCTTCGGCGTACCGGGAGGAAGCGTCATCGGCTGGCCGACGTCGGTGATCGACCGTGCCCTGGTCGACGGACTTCGGCCGTCCGGTGAGGACGTCGTGCTGGCATACGTGTACCGGCAGATCGCCGAGTGCTCCGGCGAGCCGGCGGTGCGGTCCGTGCTGACGGAACGGTTCCGTGCCCTCGCGGCGTGCCCCGCCGCGCCGGACGGCCTCTCGCCGCGCCTGCGGGAACTCGGTCACGGGGGTGCCCGTCAGGTCGCCCGCATCGTCAGGCGCGTGATCCTCGCACCCGCACCGGCGGTGAAGCAGCCGGTAGCCCATAGAGCTATCACCGATCGTCACCACGCGCGGTGACCCGCTAACGCGGATCGCTCACGCTCAGCCGACACAACTCTCGCTCACCGCGCACGGATTGCGGTGTTTCCGCAGGAACCAGTGCTCACGACGTCGCGGACGGCCCGCGCCGAACCCCGCTCACGCCGGCCCGAAGCCGGCGGCCGGAGCAGCGGCACGGGGCAACCGGCCCTCGCCCCGGCAGAGGCCGTACCGCGGCAACCGCACCGCACAGCCGCACCCACACCGTACGAGCCGCACCACAACAGCTGCACCGCACGAGCCGTACGACGGCAACCGCACCACAGCCCCAACCCCGCCAAGCCGCACCGCGGCACCCGCACCCACCACATCCGGCCACGCACCGGCACCCCCTGCCGTCCCGCCGCCCGTGGCGGACCGCCCTCTTCCGGACTTCGGGCGAGGCGTCTTCCGGCCAGGCCCGGCGGCCCGGATGCCCCGTCCTCACCCAACTCCCGGCATACCGCCCGCTATTCGGACAGCGATCTTTGGCCAACGGACATTTTCCGGCCAACTTGTTGACGCGCCCCTGACATACGACGGGGGGCGGTGGCACTCTTCACCACAACCGGCGCCGGAACACCCCCCACCCCCACAGCGAAACCCCCCACAGACAGACGTTCCGCATCGAGGCTTCACCGCCGAAGCCTCCCCGTCGGGGCTTCACCTCCGAAGCACCCGCACCGAAGCTCCCGTACCGCCCCGGAACACCCCTCGGGCTCGCACGGAAGCCTCACCCTCATCTCTCTCCCCACCGCTTTCCCCGGTATCCCGGACGTTTTCCTCCTCTCTTCTCCACTGGTTCTGCCGTGAACTGCCGGCCGGCTCCCCACGCCGCCCGGTCGCCCATCCGGCCACTCACCCATCGGTCGTGGTCGCCGCAGAAGGAGTCAGCGTGAGACCCACCCCCCAGAGACGCGCCGTAGCGACCGGCGCACTCGTCGCCGTCACCGCGATGCTCGCCGTAGGCGTCCAGACGGCCTCGGCCAGTGCCGGGCAGGACAAGGCCGCGCAGCCGGCCCCCCGGCAGTCGATCCACAAGTCCGATCCGGGCGCCGAGCCGGTCAAGCTGTCGCCGTCGCAGCGGGCCGAGCTGATACGCGACGCCAACGCCACCAAGGCGGAGACGGCGAAGAACCTGGGCCTCGGGGCCAAGGAGAAGCTCGTCGTCAAGGACGTCGTCAAGGACAAGAACGGCACCCTGCACACGCGGTACGAGCGGACCTACGACGGCCTGCCGGTGCTCGGCGGCGACCTGGTGGTCGACGCCACGCAGAGCGGCCAGGTCAAGACCGCCGCGAAGGCCACCAAGCAGCGCATCGCGGTCGCCACCACGACCCCGTCCCTCGCCGCCTCCGCGGCCGAGAAGGACGCCGTCAAGGCCGCGCGCGCCAAGGGTTCCAAGGCCGGCAAGGCCGACAAGGCGCCGCGCAAGGTCGTCTGGGCGGCGAACGGCAAGCCCGTGCTCGCCTACGAGACCGTCGTGGGCGGCGTCCAGGACGACGGCACGCCCAGTCAGCTGCACGTCATCACGGACGCGAAGACCGGCAAGAAGCTCTTCGAGTTCCAGGGCGTCAAGCAGGGCATCGGCAACAGCCAGCACAGCGGCCAGGTCACCATCGGTACGACCAAGTCCGGCAGTACGTACCAGATGTACGACACCACGCGCGGCGGCCACAAGACGTACAACCTGAACCACGGTTCGTCGGGCACCGGCACCCTGTTCACCGACAGCGACGACGTCTGGGGCAACGGGACCAACTCCGACCCGGCGACCGCCGGCGTGGACGCGGCCTACGGCGCCCAGCTCACCTGGGACTACTACAAGAGCGTGCACGGCCGCAACGGCATCCGGGGCGACGGCGTCGGCGCGTACAGCCGCGTGCACTACGGCAACAACTACGTCAACGCCTTCTGGGACGACAGCTGCTTCTGCATGACCTACGGCGACGGCAACGGCATCCCGCTCACCTCGATCGACGTCGCCGCGCACGAGATGACCCACGGCGTCACGTCCGCCACCGCCAACCTCACCTACAGCGGTGAGTCCGGCGGCCTCAACGAGGCGACCTCGGACATGATGGCCACCGCCGTGGAGTTCTGGGCCAACAACCCGGCCGACCCGGGCGACTACCTCATCGGCGAGAAGATCAACATCAACGGCGACGGCACCCCGCTGCGCTACATGGACAAGCCCAGCAGGGACGGCTCGTCCAAGGACTCCTGGTACTCGGGCCTCGGCGGCATCGACGTGCACTACTCGTCCGGCCCGGCCAACCACTGGTTCTACCTGGCCTCCGAGGGCAGCGGCCCCAAGGACATCAACAACGTCCACTACGACAGCCCCACCTCGGACGGGCTGCCCGTCACCGGCATCGGCCGGGACAACGTCGCGAAGATCTGGTTCAAGGCGCTGACCGAGCGCATGCAGTCCAACACCGACTACAAGGGCGCCCGCGACGCCACCCTGTGGGCGGCCGGCGAGCTGTTCGGCGTCAACAGCGACACGTACAACAACGTGGCCAACGCCTGGGCGGCCATCAACGTCGGTCCCCGCGCGTCCTCCGGCGTCTCGGTCACCAGCCCCGGCGACCAGACCAGCATCGTGAACCAGGCCGTCTCCCTGCAGATCAAGGCCACCGGTTCGACGAGCGGCGCGCTGACCTACTCGGCCACCGGCCTGCCGGCCGGCCTGTCGATCAACGCCTCCACCGGCCTGATCTCCGGCACCCCCACCGCCACGGGCACCAGCAACGTGACGGTGACGGTCAAGGACTCCGCCGGCAAGACCGGTACGACGTCCTTCAAGTGGACGGTCAACACCACCGGCGGCGGCAGCGTCTTCGAGAACACCACCCAGGTGGCCATCCCGGACGCGGGCGCGGCCGTGACCTCGCCGATCGTCGTCACCCGGAGCGGCAACGGCTCCTCCGCGCTCAAGGTGGACGTGAACATCACCCACTCCTACCGCGGTGACCTCACGATCGACCTGGTCGCCCCGAACGGGAAGACCTGGCGGCTGAAGAACTCCGACGCCTGGGACTCCGCCGCGGACGTCTCCGAGACGTACACCGTCGACGCCTCCTCCGTGAGCGCCAACGGCACCTGGAAGCTCAAGGTCCAGGACGTGTACTCGGGTGACTCCGGCACCATCGACAAGTGGCGGCTGACCTTCTAGCAGCCGGCTCCGCGGGACCGGGCGCCGCCCGGGGTGAGCATCGACTCCCCCGGGCGGCGCCTCTCGTCGTGCCCCTCAGCCGGGGCCGCCCCGCGCCCCAACACAACCGGAATGGCCAATTCGACCGTTTCGCCCGGAAATTCCCTGAACGAACCACAAATCTTTATCAAACCGCGCCACAGCAGCCCCGATATTCTCGGCAGGACGCACGCGAGTTCGACCAAACTGACGCTCGGCCGCGTTCCTCGCGGACCGCTCTACTCTCACCTGCCAGGAGCATGCGTGCGTCACACGCCCCGAATAGCCCGTTCCGGGTCCCGTCGCCCCGCCGTCGCCGCGAGTGCGGCCACCGTCGCCGCGGCCCTCCTCGCCTCCGGCTTCGCCGGGGCCCCGGCCCAGGCGGCCGGCCAGGAGGACCCCGCCAAGGCCCTGCACCTCAGCGGCAAGGAGCGGCTGGTCCCGCGCGGCACGGTCACCGACGAGGACGGCACCGTCCACACCCGGTACGAGCGCACCTACGAGGGCCTGCCGGTCATCGGCGGCGACCTCGTGGTCCACCAGGACAAGCACGGCAAGGTCGAGGACGTCGACAAGGCCACCGAGGCCACCATCAAGGTCCCCACCACCAAGGCGAAGGTCTCCGCCCCCGTCGCCCGCCGCCAGGCGATGCTGGCGTCGGCGGACGAGGGGGCCGGCGCGTTCGTCAGCCACCAGGCCCCGCGCAAGGTGGTCTGGGCGGCCAAGGGCACCCCCGTCCTCGCCTACGAGACCGTCGTCGGCGGCCTCCAGCACGACGGCACCCCCAGCGAGCTGCACGTCGTCACCGACGCCACCACCGGCAAGAAGCTGGACGAGTTCCAGGCCATCGCCACCGGCACGGGCACCGGCCAGTACAACGGCAAGGTCCCGGTCAACTCGGTGAAGTCCGGCGGCCGGTTCTACATGAAGGACGGCCAGCGCGGCGGTCACACGACCTTCCACGCCCAGAACAAGGAGTCCGGCAACTCCTTCCCGGCCTTCAGCAACAACCGTGACGTCTGGGGCAACGGCAAGCAGAGCATGGCCCAGACCGCCGCCGTGGACGCCCAGTACGGCGCCGCGATGACCTGGGACTACTACAAGAACGTCCTGGGCCGCAAGGGCATCCGGGGCAACGGCAAGGCCGCCAACTCCTTCGTCCACTACGGCAACGGCTACAACAACGCCTTCTGGTCGGACGAGTGCTTCTGCATGGTCTACGGCGACGGCAAGGGCAACAAGGCGCCCCTGACCTCCCTCGACGTCGCGGGCCACGAGATGACCCACGGCGTCACCTCCGCCACCGCCCGCCTCCGCTACGAGGGCGAGTCCGGCGGCCTGAACGAGGGCACCTCCGACATCTTCGGCACCGCCGTCGAGTTCTACGCCCGCAACGGCCAGGACAAGGGCGACTACCTCATCGGCGAGAAGCTGGGCAAGCCGCTCCGCTACATGGACAAGCCCAGCAAGGACGGCCACTCGGCCGACTACTGGCGCAAGGGCCTGGGCAACCTGGACGTGCACTACTCGTCCGGCGTGGCCAACCACTTCTTCTACCTGCTCGCCGAGGGCAGCGGCGCGAAGACCATCAACGGCGTCAAGTACAACAGCCCGACCTGGGGCAACATCAAGGTCAACGGCATCGGCCGCGGCGCCGCCGAGAAGCTCTGGTACAAGGCGCTCACCGCGTACATGACCACCAACACCGACTACAAGGGCGCGCGTTCGGCGACCCTGAAGGCGGCCCGGGACCTGTACGGCACCAAGAGCAAGCAGTACAAGACCGTCCAGGCGGCGTGGGACGGCGTCAACGTCAAGTAACGGGCGGCGGCACCGTGCCGTAGCCGTCGACGGCGGGTGGCCGCCCGGAGTTCCCCTCCGGGCGGCCACCCGCCGTTCTTCACGCCGCGGACCGGCGGCTCGGCGAGCGACCGGGACCGGCCGGGACCGTTCGAGCCGGACGGCCGCTACCGCATCAGCACCCCCGCCGCCTCCCCCGAAGCCTCCGCCGGGACGGCGACGAGGCCCATCTCGGCGCCGTCGGCGAGGAGTCGGTGGCTGGGGAGGATGCGGACCGTGTAGCCGAAGGGGCCCGTGCGGTCGAAGGTGAGCGGGCCCTCGTAGAGGCGGCGGCCGTCGAGGGCCGAGGTGCCGGCCGGCTTCAGCGGCACGGCCGCCGCGCCGGTGAGCCGGTCGGCCGCGTCCACCCGGCCGGCCAGGGCCTGCACTTCGACGTCCGACGGGTCGAGGTCGCCGAGGGTGACGGTGACCCGGAGGGTGACGGTGGAGCCCAGTTCGGCGGTACCGTCGAGGGGCCCGTCGGCGGCGGCCTCAACGTGGTCCACGGCCACCTGCGGCCAGGCGGCCCGCACCCGGGCCTTCCAGGCGGCCAGTTCCCGCGCCGCGTCGGGGGTGAGGGCGCGCTGCGCGTCGGCGGCCGGGCCGTAGAGCCGCTCCACGTACTCGCGGACCATCCGCCCGGCGAGGACCTTGGGCCCGAGCGAGCCCAGCGTGGAGCGGACCATCTCGATCCAGCGGCCGGGCAGCCCGTCGGGCCCGCGGTCGTAGAAGCGCGGGGCGACGCGCTCCTCCAGCAGGCCGTAGAGGGCGGCGGCCTCCAGGTCGTCGCGGCGCTCCTCGTCGGTGGCCGAGCCGTCGGCGGTGGGGATGGCCCAGCCGAAGTCGGGCTCGTACCACTCGTCCCACCAGCCGTCCAGGACGCTGAGGTTGAGGCAGCCGTTGAGGGCCGCCTTCATGCCCGAGGTGCCGCACGCCTCCAGCGGTCGGAGGGGGTTGTTGAGCCAGACGTCGCAGCCGGGGTACAGCTTCTGGGCCATGGCCATGCCGTAGTCCGGCAGGAAGACGACGCGGTGCCGGACGCGCGGGTCGTCGGCGAACCGGACGAGCTCCTGGACCAGCCGCTTGCCGCCGTCGTCGGCCGGGTGGGCCTTGCCCGCGACGACGATCTGGATCGGCCGCTCCGGGTCGAGCAGCAGCCGGGTGAGCCGCTCGCGGTCCCGGAGCATCAGGGTGAGCCGCTTGTACGACGGGACGCGGCGGGCGAAGCCGATGGTCAGGACGTCCGGGTCGAGGACGCCGTCGATCCAGCCGAGCTCGGCCGTGCCCGCGCCGCGCTCCCGCCAGGAGGCGCGCAGCCGTTCGCGGACCTCCTCCACCAGCTGCTCGCGCAGGGTGCGGCGGAGCTCCCAGACGTCGGCGTCGGAGATGTCGGCCACCGAGTCCCAGCGCTCGCTGCCGCCGAGGGTGAGCGCGTCCTCCGCGCGGGCGATGCCGATCCGGCGGGCGCCGAGCCGGAAGACCTCGGGGGCGACCCAGGTGGGGGCGTGGACGCCGTTGGTGATCGAGGTGATCGGCACCTCGGTGTCGTCGAACCCGGGCCACAGGCCCGCGAACATCCGGCGGCTGACCTGTCCGTGCAGCACGGAGACGCCGTTGGCGCGCTGGGCCAGCCGCAGCCCCATCACGGCCATGTTGAACAGGGCCGGGTCGCCGCCGGGGTAGTCCTCGGCGCCGAGCCGCAGCACTCTGTCGACGTCGATGCCGGGCAGCTCGGCGCCGTCGGCGAAGTGCCGGGCGACGAGCTCGCGGTCGAAACGGTCGATGCCGGCGGGGACCGGGGTGTGGGTGGTGAAGACGGCCCCGGACCGGACGCTCTCCAGGGCCGCGTCGAAGTCCAGGCCGCCCGCGCTGAGTTCGCGGATGCGTTCGAGGCCGAGGAAGCCGGCGTGCCCCTCGTTGGTGTGGAACACCTCGGGGGCGGGGTGGCCGGTGAGCCGGCAGTAGGCGCGGACCGCGCGGACGCCGCCGATCCCCAGCAGCATCTCCTGGAGCAGCCGGTGCTCGCTGCCGCCGCCGTAGAGGCGGTCGGTCACGTCGCGTTCGCCCGGCGCGTTCTCCTCGACGTCGGAGTCGAGGAGCAGCAGCGGCACCCGGCCGACCTCGGCCTTCCAGACGTGGGCGCGCAGCGACCGGCCGCCGGGGAGCGCCAGGGAGACCGTGGCGGGTGTGCCGTCGGCCTCGCGGAGGAGGGAGAGCGGGAGCTCGTTGGGGTCCAGCAGCGGGTAGTGCTCCTGCTGCCAGCCCTCGCGGGAGAGGGACTGCCGGAAGTAGCCGTGCCGGTAGAGCAGCCCCACGCCGATCAGCGGGACGCCCAGGTCACTGGCGGACTTCAGGTGGTCGCCGGCGAGGATGCCGAGGCCGCCGCTGTACTGCGGGAGGGCGGCGGTGATGCCGAACTCGGGTGAGAAGTAGGCGACGGCGGCGGGCAGTCCGGGCGGCTGCTCCTGGTACCACCGGGCGCCGGTGAGGTAGTCGTGCAGGTCGTCGGCGGCCGCGGCGAGCCGCCTGCGGAAGCGGCGGTCGTCGGCGAGGGCGGTCAGCCGGGCGGCCGGCACGGCGCCGAGCAGCCGCAGCGGATCGCCGCCGGCCGCCCGCCAGCCCTCGGGATCGAGGGTCTGGAACAGCTCACGGGTCTCGGGATGCCAGGACCAGCGCAGATTGCGCGCCAGCTCGCTGAGCGGTCGTAGGGGCTCCGGAAGGACGGGGCGCACGCTGAATCGACGAATGGCCTTCACGGGGACGACGGTAGCGGCGCGGGGGCCGCGGTCGCGGCTCAAGACGCCAAGTGCCTCCTTCTGCTCGAACCGCTTCCCTCGGAGGCGCGTCGGCGTGGTCCCGGCCGGACGCCGGTTCCCGGGAGCCGACCCCACCGGCACTGCCTGACCCTGGCAGGGGCAGGCAGCGCCCGCGCGGACGCGGTTGACTTGCCTCCATGGACACCCCTGCCGCCCTGGGCGAATTCCTGCGGACCCGCCGCGCCGCGCTGCGGCCCGAGGACGTCGGACTGACCACCTACGGGGGACAGCGCCGGGTCCCCGGGCTGCGCCGCGAGGAGCTGGCGCTGCTGGCGGGGGTCAGCACGGCGTACTACACCCGGCTGGAGCAGGGGCAGTCGGTGAACGCCTCGGACGGGGTGCTGGACGCGCTGGCGCGGGCCCTGCGGCTGAGCCCGGACGAGCACGCGCACCTGCGGAACCTGGCGCGTCCGGGCCGTCCCGCGCCCCGCGCCGCCGCGTCCCGGCCCGCGCGGGTGCGGCCCGGGGTGCGGCGGCTGGTGGCGGCCCTGGACGGGATCCCGGCCGTCGTCCTGAACCACCGCTACGACGTGCTGGACTGGAACCCCCTGGGCCACGCCCTGACCGCCGGCCACCTGGCCGCCGACGGGCCGCACCGCCCCGCCGCCCGCCCCAACTCCCAGCGGATGCTCTTCCTCGACCCGCACGTACGGGACCTCTACCCGCGCTGGGACCTGGAGTCCCGGCGGGCGGTGTCGGCGCTGCGGCTGGCCGCGGGCGAGCACCCGGACGATCCGGCGCTGGCCGAGCTGATCGGGGAACTGACCATGAAGAGCTCCGAGTTCGCGTCCCTGTGGGCCCGGCATCCGGTGCGGGCCTGTGTCACGGGCACCAAGGAGTTCCACCACCCGCTGGTGGGCCCGCTGACGCTGGCGTTCGAGCTGCTGCGGGTGCCGGTGGCGGACGGTCCGGGGCAGTCGCTGCTGACGTTCAGCGCGGAGCCGGGGAGCCCGTCGGAGGCGGGGCTGCGGCTGCTGGGGACGACTCTGGAGCCCGTCGGTGCACGGGCCCCCGAAAGCGCCGTCGCCCCGCGCGTGGAACGCGACCGCCAGGGGCCGACCGCGCGCTGATGCTCCGGTACGAGGCGGAAATACGCCACGCCTACATCCGGCCGTTCGAAGGCCGGAAGTCGCTACGACCTTCGAAGGCCGGGCGGGCGCGGCGTTCCCCCATCCGGCCGTCGGCGGCGCCCGGTCGTCACATTGCACACGGTCGGCCCAGCGGGGAGACTCCCTACGAGTGACGGAGGCCCCGCCGCCCTACCCGGGCGGTACCAGGGGAACTACGCACCGGTAGGCCGGGCGGTGCGGGCATGTCCGCCAGGGTCCGGTGGGAAAGCTCCATCGGTGCGGGGTCCCCGCGCCCCCGTCCGCTCACCCCCAGGACGACCCCCTCGGTTTTTCCGCACTTCCCGCTCGTCAGGTTTTCGCAGGTTTTCCGGCGCCCGGCCGGGTGAATGCGGACAGGTGCAGCCCTGCCCGCGTCCTCCCGGCCGTCGGGGCAGCGGATAGAAAGAACGGAACGCGCCAGACCTCCCGTCAGCACCCGCCGGCAACCGGGCACTTCTCCGGTTTCCCCTCGGATCCCAGGTGATTCCATGATCGGTCGCATTCCCGTCCTGGACCTCGCCCCGCTCGTGGACTGCGGCCGCAGACCCGCGAAGGCAGTGGTCGGCGAGTCCTTCGAGGTCACCGCTACGGTTTTCCGCGAAGGCCATGACGCGGTGGGCGCCAACGTGGTATTGCGGGACGCGGCCGGCCGGTCGGGGCCGTGGACGCCGATGCGGGAGCTCGCCCCGGGCACGGACCGGTGGGGCGCGGAGGTCACGCCGGACGCGGAGGGCCGCTGGACGTACGCGGTCGAGGCGTGGAGCGACCCGGTGACCACGTGGCGGCACGCGGCCCGGATCAAGGTCCCGGCGGGCATCGACACCGAACTGGTGCTGGAGGAGGGCGCCCGGCTGTACGAGCGGGCGGCCGGCGGCGTGCCCAAGAGCGAGGGCCGGGAAGCGGTGCTGGGCGCGGTCGACGCGCTGCGCGACACGGACCGTCCGGTGGCCGACCGGCTCGCCGCCGCGCTCGCCCCGGCCGTCTCGGCCGCCCTGGCCGCGCACCCGCTGCGCGAACTGGTCACCTCCACCCGGCCGCTGCCCCTGCTGGTGGAACGGGAGCGGGCGCTGTTCGGCTCGTGGTACGAGCTGTTCCCGCGCTCGGAGGGGGCCGTGGTGACGGCGGCCGGGCCACCGGTGAGCGGCACGTTCCGGACGGCGGCCAAGCGGCTTCCGGCCGTGGCCCGGATGGGCTTCGACGTCGTCTACCTGCCGCCCGTCCATCCCATCGGCACCTCCTTCCGCAAGGGCCCCAACAACGCGCTGAGCGCAGGCCCGTACGACGTCGGCAGTCCCTGGGCGATCGGCTCGGCCGACGGCGGGCACGACGCGATCCACCCGGAACTCGGCACCTTCGAGGACTTCGACCACTTCGTGGCCACGGCGCGCGAGCTGCGGATGGAGGTGGCGCTGGACTTCGCCCTCCAGTGCTCCCCAGACCACCCCTGGGTGGACAAGCACCCGGAGTGGTTCCACCACCGGGCGGACGGCTCGATCGCGTACGCCGAGAACCCGCCGAAGAAGTACCAGGACATCTACCCGCTGGCGTTCGACGCGGACTTCGACGGGCTGGTGCGGGAGACGCTGCGGCTGCTGCGGTTCTGGATGGCCCGCGGGGTGCGGATCTTCCGGGTGGACAACCCGCACACCAAGCCGGTCGCCTTCTGGGAGAAGGTGATCGCGGACATCGGCCGCACCGACCCCGACGTGATCTTCCTGGCGGAGGCGTTCACCCGGCCCGCGATGATGCGCACCCTCGCGGCGGTCGGCTTCCAGCAGTCGTACACCTACTTCACCTGGCGCAACTCCAAGCAGGAGCTCACCGATTACCTCACCGAGCTCTCCCGCGACTCGGCCGCCGTGATGCGCCCCAACCTCTTCGTCAACACCCCTGACATCCTGCACGCCTACCTCCAGGAGGGCGGCCGCGCGGCGTTCGAGATCCGGGCCGTGCTCGCCGCCACCCTCTCCCCGTCCTGGGGCGTCTACGCCGGCTACGAGCTGTGCGAGCACGTCCCCGCCAAGCCCGGCAGCGAGGAGTACCTGGACTCCGAGAAATACCAACTGCGGCCGCGGGACTGGGAGTCGGCCGAGCGCGCGGGGCGCAGCCTGGCTCCCCTGATCACCGTGCTCAACCGGCTGCGAAGGCGGCACCCGGCTCTGCGGCGCCTGCGCAACCTCCGCTTCCACCACGTCGACAACGACGCCGTCATCGCCTACTCCAAGCGCTGCGACGGCCCGGGCGGAGACTGCGTGGTGACGGTCGTCAACCTCGACCCCCACCACACCCAGGAGGCCACGGTCTCGTTGGACATGCCGGAGCTCGGCCTCGACTGGCACGAGACCTTCCCGGTGCGCGACGAGCTCACCGGCGAGACCTACCACTGGGGCAGGGACAACTATGTGCGCCTTGAGCCGGGCCGCGCGATCGCGCCCGCGCACGTGTTCTCGCTGCGACCGTCCTCACCGATCGGAGGGTCACCCACACCATGATCGTCAACGAGCCCGTAGCGGACACGTTCGAGGACACCCCCGCGAAGGACCGGGATCCCGACTGGTTCAAGCGCGCGGTGTTCTACGAGGTCCTCGTGCGCTCCTTCCAGGACAGCGACGGCGACGGCATCGGGGACCTCAAGGGACTGACGGCCAAGCTGGACTACCTGCAGTGGCTGGGCGTCGACTGCCTCTGGCTGCCGCCGTTCTTCCAGTCCCCGCTGCGGGACGGCGGCTACGACGTCTCGGACTACACCTCCGTCCTGCCGGAGTTCGGTGACCTGGCGGACTTCGTCGAGTTCGTGGACGCCGCGCACCAGCGCGGCATGCGCGTCATCATCGACTTTGTCATGAACCATACGAGCGATCAGCACGACTGGTTCCAGCAGTCCCGCACCGATCCGGACGGGCCGTACGGCGACTACTACATGTGGGCCGACGACGACAAGCAGTACCAGGACGCGCGGATCATCTTCATCGACACCGAGACGTCCAACTGGACCTTCGACCCGGTCCGCAAGCAGTACTACTGGCACCGGTTCTTCTCCCACCAGCCGGACCTCAACTACGCCAACCCGGCGGTCCAGGAGGAGATCCTGGCGGCCCTGCGGTTCTGGCTGGACCTGGGCATCGACGGGTTCCGGCTGGACGCGGTGCCGTACCTGTTCGCGCAGGAGGGCACCAACTGTGAGAACCTGCCGCAGTCGCACGCGTTCCTCAAGCGGGTCCGCGCCGAGATCGACGCCCACTACCCGGACACCGTGCTGCTGGCCGAGGCCAACCAGTGGCCGGAGGACGTCGTCGACTACTTCGGCGACTACGCCAAGGGCGGCGACGAGTGCCACATGGCGTTCCACTTCCCGGTGATGCCACGGATCTTCATGGCCGTGCGCCGCGAGTCCCGCTACCCGGTCTCCGAAGTCCTGGCCAAGACCCCGGCCATCCCCTCGCGCTGCCAGTGGGGCATCTTCCTCCGCAACCACGACGAGCTGACCCTCGAGATGGTGACGGACGAGGAACGCGACTACATGTACGCGGAGTACGCCAAGGACCCCCGGATGCGCGCCAACATCGGCATCCGGCGCCGGCTGGCCCCGCTGCTGGACAACGACCGCAACCAGATCGAGCTGTTCACCGCGCTGCTGCTGTCGCTGCCCGGCTCGCCGATCCTCTACTACGGGGACGAGATCGGCATGGGCGACAACATCTGGCTCGGCGACCGCGACGGGGTGCGGACCCCGATGCAGTGGACGCCGGACCGCAACGCGGGCTTCTCCTCCTGCGACCCGGGCCGGCTGTTCCTCCCCACGATCATGGACCCGGTCTACGGGTACCAGGTCACCAACGTCGAGGCGGCGATGAGCAGTCCGTCGTCGCTGCTGCACTGGACCCGCCGGATGATCGAGATCCGGAAGCAGAACGCGGCGTTCGGGCTCGGGTCGTACACCGAGCTCCAGTCGAGCAACCCGGCGGTGCTGGCCTTCCTGCGGGAATACCAGGACGACCTGGTCCTGTGCGTGAACAACTTCTCCCGCTTCGCACAGCCGACCGAGCTCGACCTGCGGACCTTCAACGGACGGCACCCGGTGGAACTGATCGGCGGCGTCCGCTTCCCGGCCATCGGGGAGCTG
This sequence comes from Streptomyces sp. CA-181903, assembly GCF_050937075.1. Classification (NCBI taxonomy): domain Bacteria; kingdom Bacillati; phylum Actinomycetota; class Actinomycetes; order Kitasatosporales; family Streptomycetaceae; genus Streptomyces; species Streptomyces sp. CA-181903. The sequence continues at coordinate 5,235,759 of NZ_JBNJLY010000001.1, read as the reverse complement.
CCGTACCTGCTGACCCTGGCGGGACACGGCTTCTACTGGTTCCGGCTGCGCCGCAACGCTCCCGCCGGGGGCCACCAGCCGGGGTGACCGTCGCGCGGGGCGAGACGACCGGTCGCGGGCCGCAGCCGGTTTTCCCGCCCCCGCCCCGGGCACCCTCACTACTACGCACAGGCCGGCCCGGATCCGAAGGGCCCGCTGAAGACAGCGGTCCGCCGACGGCCGCCGCACCGGGCACCACCGCGGCACGCACTGACCGTACGGACGATCCTGGCCGGACACTCCCGCCGCCTTCGGCGGGAGCGCCCCGACGCACCGCACACTGGCCAAAGCCGCAATCCGGGACACTGTGCCCCATCGTCGTGTGCCCCGGGGAAAGGACGCGACGCCATGTCGGACGCTGTACCGCCCCGCCGGGGGACCGCCCCGGGGGCGGCGAGCCCCGGGCCCGCACCGTCCGGCGTCGCCGCCGCGCCGCCGCCCGTACCGCTCACGTCCGCGGGCGGGCCGGACCGCGCCGAGGCGCTGCTGTCCTCGCTGGCGCCGTCGCTCGTCGACTGGCTGCCCCGGCAGCGCTGGTTCGCCGGCAAGGGCAGCCCGGTCACCGGGCTCGCCCCGGTCACCGCCGTCGACCTGCTGCCCGTCGGCCCGGCCGGGGGCGCTCCCGGCCTGCTGCACCTCCTCGTCCGCGCCCGGCAGTCCGGAACCGGCTCCGACGACTGCTACCAGCTCCTGCTCGGCGTCCGCCGCGTACTGCCGCCGCACCTCGCGCCCGCGCTCGTCGGCCGGCCGGACGACGGGCCGCTGCGCGGGCTCGCCGTGTACGAGGCGCTGGCCGACCCCCGGCCGGCCGGGCTGCTGCTGGAGCGGCTGCGGGTGCCCGGGCGGCTCGGCCCGCTGCGGTTCGCCCGCGAGCCGGGGGCGTCGCTGCCCTCGGGCCTGGTCCCCCGGCTGCTCGGGGTCGAGCAGTCCAACTCCTCGGTGGTGTACGGCGACCGGTACATCCTCAAGCTCTTCCGCCGCGTGGGCCCCGGCGTCAACCCGGACCTCGAACTCCCCCGGGCCCTCGCCCGTACCGGCTGCGCCCGGGTGCCCGCCCCCGCGGCCTGGTTGGAGGCCGAACCGCCGGGGGCCGCCGAGCCGGTGACCCTCGGCGTCCTCCAGCCCTTCCTGCCCGGTTCCGCCGACGGCTGGCGGCTCGCCCTCGACGCACTGGCCGCGGGGGACGGTTTCACCGCCGCCGCGCGCGCCCTCGGGCAGGCCACGGCCGAGGTGCACCGCGCCCTCGCCGCCGCCCTCCCGACCGTCGACCTGGACCCGCCGAGGCTGGAGCGGATCGCCGCCGCCATGCGCCACCGGCTGGACGTCACCGCCGAGGCCGTCCCCGCGCTCCGCCCGTACCGGGACGCGCTGCGCGCCGCCTACGACGAACTGACCCGCCCGCCGGGCCCCGGCCGGCCGCGCCGCGCCCAACGCATCCACGGCGACCTGCACCTCGGGCAGGCCCTGCGGACGCCGGACGGGAACTGGTCGCTGATCGACTTCGAGGGCGAGCCGGCCCGGCCGCTGGCCGATCGGCGCCGCCCGCAGCCGGTCGAGCAGGACGTCGCGGGCATGCTCCGCTCCTTCGACTACGCGGCGGCGGTCGGCCGGGCGGCCGGCACCGACTGGGCGCCGCGGGCCCGCGAGGCGTACTGCGACGGGTACGCCGCCGCCCACCGCGACCCGCGCGAGGACGGCCCGCTGCTGGTCGCGCAGGAGACCGACAAGGCCGTCTACGAAGTGCTGTACGAGGCCCGGCACCGGCCGGACTGGCTCCCCGTGCCGCTGTCCGCGATCCGCCGGCTCGCCGAGCGGGCGGACGGCGTCCGGCGGCCCTGACCGCACCCGCCCACCACGTCCGAACTCCGGGAGGAAGACCCCGTGACCGCTCGACCGTCGTCCTACGAGCCCCCGACGGGTTCGTCCCCGCCACCTTCCTGCCCGGCCGCCGACGCCCCGGCTCCCCGCCCGCGCCGGCCGGCGGGCGGGGGGTGCGGCCCGCACCACGCCCGGACGAGGCCGAGCGCGCACGGCTGCTCAGCGGCGCCCACCACGACCCGCACGCCCTGCTGGGCGCCCATCACGCCCCGGGCGGCGTGGCGTTCCGGGTGCTCCGCCCGTACGCCCGCGCGGTGACGGTGGTGGCCAAGGGGCTGCGGGCGGAACTGCTGCCGGAGGGCGACGGCTTCTTCGGCGGGGTGCTCCCCCTGCGGGAGATCCCCGACTACCGGCTCCAGGTCACGTACGAGGACGACGAGATCGAGATCGACGACCCGTACCGCTTCCTGCCCGCCCTCGGCGAGCTGGACCTCTACCTGATCGGCGAGGGGCGCCACGAACAGCTGTGGCAGGCGCTCGGGGCGTGGCCGATGACGCACCAGGGGGTGGCGGGCACCCGGTTCACGGTGTGGGCGCCGAACGCCCTCGGGGTACGGGTGGCGGGCGGTTTCAACCTGTGGGACGCCACGGCCCATCCGATGCGCTCGCTGGGGGCGACGGGCGTGTGGGAGCTGTTCGTCCCGGGCGTCGGCGAGGGCGAGTTGTACAAGTTCGACATCACCCGGCCCGACGGGACGCACACCCTGCGGGCCGACCCGATGGCCCGGCGCACGGAGGCGCCGCCCGCCACCGCGTCCGTCGTGCACGTCTCGCACCACGAGTGGGGCGACGACGCCTGGATGGCCCGGCGCGGCGACCGGCCGGCGCACACGGCGCCGTTCTCCGTCTACGAGGTCCACCTGCCCTCCTGGCGGCCGGGCCTGGGCTACCGGGAGCTGGCCGACCAACTGTGCGCGTACGTCACGGACCTGGGCTTCACACACGTGGAGTTCCTGCCGGTGGCGGAGCACCCGTACGGCGGCTCGTGGGGTTACCAGGTGACCGGCTTCTACGCGCCGACCGCCCGGCTGGGCACCCCGGACGAGTTCAAGTACCTGGTGGACACCCTGCACCAGGCGGGCATCGGGGTGCTCGTCGACTGGGTGCCGGCGCACTTCCCGCGCGACGCGTGGGCGCTCGCGGAGTTCGACGGGCGCCCGCTGTACGAGCCGGCGGACCCGCTGCGGGCGGCCCATCCGGACTGGGGGACGCTGGAGTTCGACTACGGGCGCACGGAGGTGCGCAACTTCCTGGTGGCGAACGCCGTCTACTGGTGCGAGGAGTACCACGTCGACGGGCTGCGGGTGGACGCCGTCGCCTCGATGCTCTACCTGGACTACTCGCGCGAGCCCGGCCAGTGGACGCCCAACGAGCACGGCGGGCGGGAGAACCTGGACGCGGTGGCGTTCCTCCAGGAGATGAACGCCACCGTCTACCGGCGCTGCCCGGGGGTCGTCACGGTGGCCGAGGAGTCCACCGCCTGGGACGGGGTCACCCGGGCCACCCACCACGTGGGGCCGGGCGGCTTCGGCGGGCTGGGCTTCGGGCTGAAGTGGAACATGGGCTGGATGCACGACTCGCTCGACTACATGACCAAGGAGCCGGTGCACCGCAAGTACCACCACGGCGAGATGACCTTCGCCATGGTCTACGCGTACAGCGAGAACTACGTACTGCCGATCTCGCACGACGAGGTGGTCCACGGCAAGCGGTCCCTGGTGTCGAAGATGCCCGGCGACTGGTGGCAGCGGCGGGCCAACCACCGGGCGTTCCTGGGCTTCATGTGGTCCCATCCGGGCAAGCAACTGCTCTTCATGGGACAGGAGTTCGCCCAGGGGGCCGAGTGGTCGGAGACGCACGGGCCGGACTGGTGGCTGCTCGACTCCACGTACGCGGCCGGGGCCGACCACCGGGGCGTACGGGACCTCGTCCGCGACCTCAACGCCCGCTACCGGGCCACGCCCGCGCTGTGGGAGTACGACACGGTGCCCGACGGCTTCTCGTGGATCGTCGGCGACGCGGCGGAGGACAACGTCCTCGCCTTCCTCCGCTTCGCCGCCGACGGATCGCCGCTGCTGGCGGTGAGCAACTTCTCGCCCGTCGTCCGGGCCGGGTACCGGCTGGGGGTGCCGGCCGGGACGGCGGTCTGGGAGGAGTGCCTCAACACGGACGCGGCGCGGTACGGCGGCGGGGGCGTCGGCAACCCGGACCCCGTCAAGGCCCTCCCGGTGGGTCGGCACGGGCGCCCGGCGAGCATCGAGCCGACGCTGCCGCCGCTGGCTACGGTGTGGTTCCGGCCGGTGTGAGGGGTCTGATTCGCGGGGCTCTGTTTGGCTGGGCCCTGTTCCGCGGGGCTCCGTCTCAGGGGCTCCGTTTCGCGGGGCTCCGTTTCAGGGAGCCGTCGCGGCGAGGGCGCGCAGGTCCTGGACGAGGGGGGCTCGGGGAGCGGGATCGCGCCGAGGTCCGGGTCGTGGTGCTCGCTGAAGTGGACGGCGGCCGGTCCGGGGAGGCGGCGCGCGGCCATGGAGGCGGCCGTCCGGTCGCCCCAGACCCGGTCCGGGACGAAGCCGTGCCGGACCAGTTCCCCGCACCAGAAGGCCGCGTCGTGGTACTCGCCGCGGCAGGAGTGGTCAAGGAACAGGCAGTACTCGGCCGTGCCGTCGCCCGCGCCGGCCGCGAACTGCCACCAGAAGCGGGCGCCGTCGCCGTGGTCGGCCAGGTGCAGCAGGCAGGCGAAGACCCGGGCGCCGGTGCGGCCCGCGCACCGGTCGCGGATGAAGCGGTCGAGGTCGCGGGGGGCATCCGGGGCGCGCAGCACGGCCAGGCTCATGTCCGTCAGGTCCCACCAGGCGCGGTCGGCGTCGGGGGCGCCTGGGGTGCCGGGGGTACCTGGGGTGCCGGAGGTGCCTGCGGTGCCTTGAGCGCCGGGAGTGCCGGGGATGTGTCGAGCGCCGGGAGCGCCGGGGGCGGACTCCGTCCAGGCCGGGGACCAGGTGACGAAGACGGCCGGCGCGGTGCGGCGGGCGCGGGCGGACAGCCGGGCCCGCAGGCGCGCCTCGGCCGCCGCCACGTCGTAGTCGGCGTAGCGGTCCCGGGTGCGGACCAGGGACAGCAGTCGCTCGACTCTGTCCCGGGCCGCGGGCGCGAGGTCGTCGGTCATGGGGTCTCCTCCCGCGGTGCGGTGTCGGCCGTGGCCTCCGGGACGCCGGGGGTGCCCGGGGCCCCTTCGCCGCGCGGTGTTCCGGTGACACCCGTCCGCAGCAGCCGGGCCAGGCGCCGGCATGCCTGGCTGACGTGCGAGCGCACCGTGGCCTCCTCGATGCCCAGCAGTTCCGCCGCCTCGGAGGTGGTGTAGCCGATGCGGTACCGGAGCACAACCGCGTCCCGCTGGCGCTCACTCAGACTGCCGATGGCGGTGTTCAACTGTATGCAATCCGCGAGGAGTTCGTAGGGATCCTCGGCCTGGTCGCGGAGGGCGGCCTCGAAGGCGGCGGTGTCCATGGGCTCGGGGCGGCGCCTGCGGCGGCGCCACTGGTCGCAGATGCGGTGCTTGAGGATCGTCCAGGCGTACTGCTCCAGGTGGGCCATCCGCAGCATGCGGGGCCAGCTGTGCATGACGGCCTCGAAGGCGAGGTCCACCGCCTCCTCCGCGTCGGCGTCGGATCCCAACTGCGCGTAGGCGAAGCGCATGTAGTCGCGTCTGCGAGCGAGGTGGAAGGCCCAGAACGACAGCCGGTCGGCGTCCGGCCAGCGTCCCATCGGACCGTCCCCGTCCCCGTCGGCCGTCCCCTCAGCCACAGCGGCCTCCGTGCTTGCAGGAGGTCTTCGCCGGGCCCGAGTGGCGGGGGCCGCCGGCCAGACCGGAGATGCCGATCCGGACGCCGGCGGCGAGCATCCGGCGCAGCAGCCGGAACACGTCCGGCCCGAACACCCGCAGGGCCACTCCGACTTCGATCCATCGCGCCGCGTTCTCTTGGTGCACCTGCTTCTCCCGTACTGCGTATCGGTGTGGAGTGGGGGGACGCCGGGCATCCCCCATGCGGCGCCGGAGACGCGTGGTCTCCATGGGTACAAGCGCCGTTCGGGGCCTGAACGTGCAGGCCCCTGATCCGGGGAAGCGCCGGACGCGCCGGTCCGGCCACTTCCCGCCTCGTTCACCAGTGCGAAACATCTCGGGGTTTTCCCTGATCGAACCCGGAGTCGCCCCACCACCCGGTGCGCCGGGAGCATGACGCGTGATTCAGTATGAGATCCATCAACTCTCCCGGCGGAAGGGCCTCCAGAGCGAGGTTCGTCCAACGGAATCCGTTGGTCCACTGGTCCGGGCGTCCGGCCGGACAAGCATGGACAAGATCGATTTCTTCTGCTGCCATCGATTGCCACCCATTGCCGTTGCGAACACAAGGAGAGGGACGTTGAGTGAGGGAAGGAGGCGGACACGACCCTGGGGACCGCTGCGCGGCCCCTCCGGCCCTGCCCGGGAGCTGGCCGACCTACAGCGCTCCTGGCTGGACAAGGCGGGACTGCGGGTCAGGGACCTGGCTGGCGCCCTGCAGCCCGAGCACTTCACGGACGGACGGGTGCCCGCCCGCTCCACGGTCTCGGACCGGCTTGCCGGCGCGAATCCGCGATGGGACTTCGTGGAGGCCGTCGCCGACGTCTGCTCCCGGGACGACGCGGAGCGCTCCCGGCTGCTCGACGAGGCGCGTCCGGTGTGGGAGCGCTTCCGGGCGGCCCCGCCTCGGCGCGGCGACCGGACCGGACAAGGCGGTGGCCGGGCCGGACAAGACGATGACCGGGCCGGACAACGGGGCCACCGGGCCGGACAACCGGGGCGGTTCGGTGACAGGCGGGCCGGTGAGGGGCGAGCCGGTGCCGGACGGTTCGGCGAAGGGCGGTTCGGCGAAAGGCTGGCCGGTGAGGAGCGGTTCGGCGAAGGGCTGGCCGGTGAGGGACGGTTCGGTGACGGACAGTCCGGCGGGGGCCGGTCCGGCGGGAGCGGGGGCGGCTCTTCCCTCGCGGCCCCCGACGGGCCGGCCGACGAGGCGCTGCGCGCAGCGCTGGACCGGGCCGACCAGGCGGAGCGCGCGCGGGACGGGGCGCTCCAGCTGTCCGTCCTGCTCCTCACGACGGTCGGCCGGCTGGAGAAGGACTTGGACGAGCTGCGCGCCCGGGGCCGGAGTCGGGGCCGGGCCGACGGAGCGCGTACGGAGGAACTGCGGCGGGCGCAGCGGCGCCTGCAGCGGAGCGAGGCCCGACGAACACTGCTGGCACAGGAGTTGCGCTGCGTCCGGGCCGAGCGGGACGCGCTGCGCCGCGCTTCCCCGTCCGGCCCGGACGGCCGGACAACCGGGGACCCGGCCCGGACAACCGGAGGAACAGCCCGGACAACCACGGTACCGGACCGGACAACCGCGGTGCCGGACCGGGCGATCGGGTCTCCGGACCGGGCAGCACCACCGGACAACCGGCCGGACAACCGGCCGAGCAAGCGCCCGGACAAGTCCCCGGCTCCCCACGACGGCGCCCGGACGGCTCCCCCGCCGGACAACTCCCCGCTGGCGGCGGTACGCGCCCTGTCCGACGCCCGCGCCCACGGCCAGGACACGGCGGCCCGGCACCTGGCCACCGCCCTGGGCCGGGACGGCAACCCCGGCTTCGTCCAGCGCGCGGTGGCCCTGCTGTACGCCGACGAACAGCCGGCGGACGCCGAGCGCGTCCTCACGGCCGTGGCCCGGACCCGTCCCGCCGCCCGGGTTCCCGCCGTCCTCACGGCCCTGCTCCGCGCCGGGCGGACGCAGGACGCCTCGTACCTCCATGTCGCGGTCGCCCGCGCGGAGTCGGCCGAGCGGGTCCTGGAGGTGGTGGCCGCGCTACGGGAAGCAGGCCAGCACTCGGACGCCTACCGGGTCCTGATGGCCGCCGGCCGGCTGCGCGCCCTCGGTGACGTACCGCCGCTGATCCGGTCGCTGGAGTCGGCCGGCCGTGCCGAGGACGCCCGTTGGGTCCTCGGCTTCGCCGCCCGCGAACGCCCCCGCACCGAGGCCCGCGCCCTGGCGGAGGTCCTCCGCCTGGCCGGCGCCCCCGCCGCCGCCGACCACCTCCTGGCCGAACTCCGCCCCACGATTCCCCCGCAGCCCCAGCCCCAATCCGTCGAGGAGCCTCCCCCGCTCCCCTCCCCGCCCGCGGCCTGGCCACCGTCATCCGCATCGACCCGTCCCCCGGCCCCCGCGCCCCGGTCCTGGGCCGCCGCCTCACGAACGGGCCGTATGTGGAGCGGATTCCACCGCCGAGGGGTGAGGGCGCGCCGGCCCCATGAGGCGTACCCGCCGGGACCGCGTCAGCCGCAGGCGTCCCGCCGGGCGCGGAAGGCCGCGGCCTTGGCACGGTTCTGGCAGGCGGTGGAGCAGAACCGGCGGGCGGCGTTGCGGGAGAGGTCGACGTAGACGCGGTCGCAGCGGTCGGCGCGGCAGACACCCAGCCGTCCGGCGAGGCCGCCGCCCACCGCCAGGGCGAGCGCGGTGGCGCAGGCGGCACCGGTCCCCGCGGCGAAGGAGTCGTCGGGGCCGTGGAAGTGCAGCTGCCAGGGCTCGCCCGCGCCCCGGTCCAGCCGCGGGCGGGCGCCGGTGTCGCACAGCAGGCCGTTCACGGCCGCCGCCGCCGCGTCCTGCCGCCCGTCCTGCATGGCCTGGAAGACGTCCCGCATGCGCCGGGCCGTGTCGGCCAGGTACGCCGCCTGCTCGTCGTCGATGTCGCGCGGCAGCGAGGAGGCGGTGCGGGGTATCGCGGCATCGACCGCGGTGCGGAGGTCGGCGCCGCGGGGGGCGGTGTAGGCACGGCCGCGCGCGGATCCGTCGGTCAACGTGTTCACGAGCGCTACGGCTTGGTCCAGCAGCAGCGCGACGTGACTGTCGAACATCACTTGACCAGTCACTCCTTCCGAGGCTAGCGTCCGTAACCGACGTTACAGGCTTGGCCAGTTACGCGGGGCGGCGGGGGATGGGGATGGGGATGGCGACGGGCGCGACGACGACGGGGATGCCGCGCATCGTCTGGCTGCTGGTGGCGGCGCGGGCGGTCAACCGGCTCGGCGCCTTCTCCCTGCCCTTCCTGACCGTCCTGATCAGCACCGACTTCGGCGCGAGCGCCACCACGGCGGGGCTGTTGTCGGCCACCTTCGGCCTCGCGACAATCGCGTCCCGCCTGGCCGGAGGCCACCTGGCGACACGGCTCGGGCGGCGCCGCACGATCGTGCTCGGCCTCGTCGGCTGCGCGCTCGCCCAGTGGGGCATCGCGGCCGCCGGCTCCCTGACCGAGGTGGCGGTCTTCGCGGTCCTCCTCGGCCTCGCCTTCGAGCTCTACGAACCCCCGAGCCAGGGGATGATCGCCGACGCGGTCGGTCCGGCCGACCGGGTGCGCGCCTACGGACTGCTCAACGCCGCGCTCGCGGCGGGCGGTACGGGCGCCGGCCTGATCGCCGCCGCCCTGGGCCGCTGGGACCTGCGTTGGCTGTTCGTCGCCGACGCGGCCACCTGCCTGCTCTGCGCGCTGACACTCCGCTCCGCACTGCCCGCCGACCACCCCGGCCGGCGCACCGCCGAGCGCGGCGGACGTCCCGACCCGGTCCATCCGTGGCGGGACCGCGCGCTGTGGGCCCTGTTCGCCTCCGGCACCGTCTTCGCACTCATCTCCATGCAGATCACGATGGCGCTGCCGCTGACCCTCCCCCACCGCGGCCTCCAACCATCCGACGCCGGGCTGCTGTTCGGCGCCTCGGCCGTGACCGTCATCGCGGCCCAGCCCGCCCTGCGCCTCCGCCGCCTCGCCGAACTCCCCGACTCCGCGGCCCTCGCTCTCGGCCACATCCTGATGGCGGCCGGTCTGGCGGGCTACGCGCCGGCACATGGCCTGCCCGCGTTCCTGGCGGCCACGGTCCTGTGGAGCCTGGGCGACGTCCTCGTCCTGGGCCGGATCCTCGGTGTCGTGGCGGCCCTGGCGCCACCCGGCGGCGCCGACCGCTACCTGGCCGCGTACGGCATCAGCTGGGGCATCGCCACGGTCGCCGCCCCGATCACCGCCACGCAGGCCCTTGAACACGCCGGCGTCACGGCACTGTGGACCGGCACCGCGACGGTCAGCGTCACCCTGGCGGCCGCCCAACTCCTCGTGATCGGCCCGCTGGTCGGCAGCACAGGGCGGGCCGGCGCCGTACCCGCATGACGCGGCACCACGAACGGCCGACGCGGTCGGCCGCACGGATCGCCTTCAGGTAGCACCGGACTTCACCCGCACGACGGAGCGGAACGGGCCTCGCGGCGGAGGCACATGGACGCACCGCAGGGCCATGATCACAGTGTTCCCCGGCCATCGCCCCTCCCTCCTTCCTTCCCTCCCGAACCGGAGCACCGATGCACAAGACCTTCCGCACCGCCGCCCTCCTCGCCCTGGCCCTCACGACCACGGCGACGGCCGGCGTGGCGGACGCCGCGACGACCACCACGGGCGCCGGCCGCACCCTGACGTCCGCGATACGGGGTTCGGGGCGCATGGAGTACCCGGTCACCACGGAAGACATCCGCCTCACCGTCGACGCCCACGCCACCTCCGCGGGCCGCCCGGACCTCACTCCCCATTCCTGGGGCACCTTCCGCCTCTCCCACACCATCGGCACCGGAAAGCAAGCCAAGGTGTACTGGGGCGACTTCAAGGTCGACTGTCTCCGCACCGGCGGCCCCACCGCCGTCGTCACCGGCACCCTCACCCGCACCAGCCCCGGCCACCCCTGGCGCACCACCTTCCCCGAGCACGCCCGCATGGGCGTGAGCTTCTACGTCGCCCAGAAAGGCGCCGGCCCCAGCCGCATAGGACTGGCGGCCCCGTCCCCGAAGGGCCGGCCGATGCTCACCAGGTGCATGGCCTCGGCCCCCGACGCACGCGTGATCGCGGGCGGCTACACCCTGCGGGACAGCGCCGGCCAGGCGATGATCCGGCTCGGTTCGAGGCGTGGGCCGGTGTGACAGGCTTCGCGTCGTCGGCGCCCGGTCATGCTGCGCCACGGGCGGGTCGGAGGGCCCGTCGCGTCGCCTCGGCCAGGGATGCCGTGGCGTCCGGAGAGGCATGGGCGGTACGCCAGGCGATCACATGGTCGGGGCGGACCAGCAGGGCGCCGTGGTCACCGATGCCGCAGGCGACGGCCGCCCCTGCCGTTCCGGAACCGGCAGGCCGGGGCAGCACGGCCACGTCGAGGAAGGCGCCTGGCGGATCCACCTCGCGCGCGGCCCGCGCCCAAGGGTGCCCTTCGGGTCCGACGAGCAGCACGTGGCGGCCGTCGCGGACCAGGTCGAGGGTCGACAGGCCGTCGTAGCGGCCGGTGAGGAAGGCGTGCGGCAGCCGGGTGCCGGGCTCGCCGTGCCAGCGGCCCGGCTCGTCCGCCTCCGGCAGGCCGTGCCCCGGATCGTCGCCGGGCATGAGGTAGCGGTAGCCGTTCGCCACCGCCGCCTCGCTGAGCGTCGGAGGACTGTCGGCCTGCGCTCCGGTGCGGTTCCCGAAGCGCAGCAGCGCCTGTTCGACCGTGAGTTCGCCCACCGCGTGGCGCTCGGCTTCGTAGTCGTCCAGGATGGTCGGATCGGCGTCGCCGCGCAGCACGGAGACCAGTTTGGCAGTGAGGTTCCAGGCGTCCTGGATGCCGGTGTTGGCGCCGAAGCCACCGGACGGCGGGGTGACGTGCGCCGCGTCTCCGAGGAGGAAGACCCGTCCCGCGCGGTAGGAATCGGCCACCCAGCCACCCATCCGCCACGGCCGGGTCCCGGTGACGCTGAAGCGCGACGCGGGCAGTCCGAGGGCGTGCGACACGACGTCGCGGCAGCGTTCGCCGTCGAACGCGGTCGCCGGGTCGACAACCGCGGGATCGTACGCCACCGACACCGTCCCGCGGTCGTGTGACGTGTTCCACGAGATATAGGCGCGCTCGGGCAGGTCGGTCCAGACCATGGCGAGCCGGCGGCCGTCGAGGACCCGGCGCAGATCGGCCGTGAAGCCGATCTCCATGACGTGCGCGACCGCCTCCTTGCCGCTGCGGCCGATGCCGAGCGCTTCCCGGATGGCGCTGCGGTTCCCGTCCGCGGCCAGCACATAGTCGGCTCGCACGGCGTAGGGTTCGCCGGCCGCGTCGAGCAGGTGGGCGACGACGTGGTCGTCGTACCGGCGAAGGTGGCGGAAACGGTGACCGAGACGCAGGTCGGCGCCGGCGGCGCGGGCGTGTGCGCGCACCACTTCCTCCAGGTCGGCCTGCTTGACGAACGCGCTGGGACACGGCGAGGCGTCGCCGGCGTCCTCCGCGGCCGGCAGACGCCAGCGCCGCACTTCCGGCCCGGCGAGGGAGGTGACCACCGCGGCGTGATCGGCCGGCGGAAGGCCGTGCTGGACGGCGTACACGTCCTCGTCGGCCCCCACGCAGCGGTACGCCTCCATGGTGCGCGGATAGAACACCTTGGCACGCGGCCGGGTCGACACCGCCGGGTGCTTCTCGACGAGCACGGGGGTGATGCCCCGGGCGGCGAGGAAGAGCGCGGCCGAGGCCCCCACGATGCTGCCGCCCACAATCAGCACTGTGGCCTGCTCTGTTGGTATCGGAGAAACGACGTTCATGGCCTCCATCGTGTCCGCCGCCCGAACTCGGGTCCGTTCACCGGCCCTAGACTCGGCGGATCCGACACGACACCGGGGGATCGCGATGGAATCCGACCGTTACGACGAGATCGACCTCCAGATCCTCCACGCTCTGCATGTGGACGCACGGGCGCCCTTCGCCCGGGTCGCCTCCGTCATCGGAGTCTCCGACCAGACCGTCGCCCGGCGTTACGCCCGGCTGCGCGCGGCGGGTTCCCTCCGCATCTGGGGGCTGGTCGACGCCTCCCGGCTGGGCCACGTCGAGTGGCTGGTGCGGATCCGCTGCACCCCGGATTCGGCAGGCGACGTCGCGGCCGCGCTCGCCCGGCGGACGGACACCTCCTGGATCAGCCGCACGTCCGGCGGCACCGAGTTGGTCTGCCGGACCTCCGCCCCCACTCCCGCCGACGAACTGCTGCTGAAGGCGTTGCCTCGCAGCGCGCGGATCCTCGACTTGAGCGCCCACTGTCTGCTGCACGTCTTCTTCGGCCGCAGCGACAGCCTGATCACCAAACGGGGCGCGCTCTCCCCCGAACAGGCCGCCCGACTCAGCCCGCCCACCGCACCGGCGTCCGCCCCGGCCGAACCCGTCCACCTGGACGACGCCGACCACCGGATCCTCTCCTTGCTACGGGGCGACGGCCGCATACCGCTCAACCGACTCGCCGCCGAAACGGGGTTGGCGCCATCCACAGTGCAACGCCGGATCACCGAGCTGCGCGACAGCGGCGTGCTCTACTTCGACATCGACACCGAACGCGCACGGCTCGGGCTGCCGATCCGCACCCAACTGTGGCTGACGGTACCGCCCACGGACCTCGTCACCACCGGCCGGGCGCTGGCCCGACACGCCGAGGTGGCCTTCGTTGCCGCCGTCACCGGCCCCCGCAATCTGTACGCCTCCATATCCACCTCCGGCATCCCCGGGTTCTACGAGTATCTGACCGACACCGTCTCCGGGCTTCCGGCAGTCCAGAGCGCCGAGAGCTCCCTGGTCCTGCACACCGTCAAAGGCCCCGCAGGCATCCGCAGCCCAGGGACCGACCGCTGAAGCGGGCAGGCACGCACCTCGCCAAGGTGGGGCATGGGGCGCGGGTGGGCTCTCCAGCGCTGGTGGAACGGGGGCACGGGGCGCGCGGAACACGCCTACTGTGGACGTCGGTCAGGGGGCGCTGCCGAGGAACGAAGAGCGCGGGCCGACGGCGAGGCCGCCGACGCTCAGCGGAACGAGCGGCGACGCAGGCGACGCAGGTGCCGGGCCCGTCCGGAGGCCGCTCGCCCGGGCCGCTCATCCACACCGGGAACACCGCCTGGAGCCGTGCCCCCAGCGCGCGATCAACCGACGAGCTGCTCCCACCGCACCACGAACTCCTCCCGCCCGTCCGGCGTCGCGACACCGTGCGGCGCCGTGGAAACGGTGACCACCCCGCCGCGCTCTTCACGGACCGCACAGGCGACCGTGACGTCCACCGGATAGGACACGTCCGGGCCGAGCGCACCCCCGGCGTCGAAGGCGGAAGTCTTGTCGAACAGCGACCATGCCCGCCCCGCCGCGTCCGTGACCCGCACTTCCACCCACCCCGGGACGGCTCGTCGCCCACCCGACGCACGGCCTCACACCGCAACTCGACCACAGGCTCCCCATGCCCGAAGTGGACAACGCTCGCCAGTATGCCGCTGGGCCGGTTCCGGACGGACGGCGACCACGCCCCCTCGGCGGGTGAGCAGGTCCAGCCGACCGAGACGTAACCCCACCGGGGCGTACTCCCCCTCCGCCGCGCGGCGGAGCCGTTTCCTCCCCCGTGGTGACGCTCCCGGACGGGGCCGCTTGGGATCTTTGGCGAGGCGCACGGGCACGTGGCCGTCCGTGATCGTCCCCGGCCGCCGCCGGTGTCTCCTGCCGGCGCGGCGCCGTTCCGAGTTCTCAGCTCTCACGGGAGATCCCTTGCACACCTCGAGCACCTTGGACGCCAGCATCACCATGACGACCGAACGCCCCGTCCCCCGCTGGGCGGTGGGCGCCGCCCGTCTCCTCCCCCTGTTCGCCCTCCCGGTATGCCTGTGGCGGCTTCCGTTCGGCTTCGGGTACCAGATGGGGCTGGATCTCGCCCCGTCGCCCCTCGGCGTGGTCGGCGGCGTGGCCTACGTCGGCACGCTGAGCCTGCTCACCGAACTCGCCGCGTTCGCCTGCCGTGGGCTCGTGAGTCCGTGGGGCGAGACCCTGCCGCACTGGGTACCGAGGCTCGGCGGGAGACGCGTCCCACCGGTGGCCGTGCTCGTCCCCGCGACGGCCTTCAGCCTTCTCATGCTCTTCCTTCTCGCCGAATGGACGGTGTGCACGTTCCACATCGCCGGCTTCACGGACGCGCCGTGGACCAACCGTTGGTGGCGGCTCCTGGCCTCGGTCGTCAGCGGCCTGTTCGTCTGCTCCTGGGGCCTGCTCGTACCGGCGCTGACCTACGCGTTCTGGCGGCGCCGTTACCGGTGACGCGCCCTGTCGCATCCCGGAAGGCCGGCAAGGCCGGGAGGACGGGCAAGGCCGGAAGACCGGGAAGCCAAGGAAACCCCGGAACCGCTCAAGCCGACGGGGCGGGGCCGGGACACCGTCCCGATCCCGCCCCGTCGGCAGCCGGCCGAGGGCCGTCAGACCCGCTCGGACTCCCGTTCCTCCGCCCGCTCCGCCGTGGCGGGCTGCGGCTGGGAAGCCTTGCGCGGGAGGAGGAGGGCGACGACGACCGTGCCGATGCCGAGGATCACGGCGCCGACGACGCTGGTGTGGGCGACCGAGTCGGCGAACGCCTTGTGGACGGCGTCCACGACGCTCTGGGCCTGCTGGGCGCCGAGGGCGGCGGCCTTCTCCGGGCCGACCTTGGGCGCGGCACCGGCCGTGACCTGCTTGCCGACCTCCTTGGCGACGTAGAGACCCGCGCCGACCGAGTCCTGGGCGGCGGAGAGCGCCTTCTCCGGCAGCTTGGGGCCGCCCGCGGCGGCGGCCTTGGCGGCGGCGTCACCGAGGTTGGAGGAGTACGTCTTGGCGAGCACCGTGCCGAGGATGGCGATGCCGAGGGAGCCGCCGAGCTCGATGGAGGTGCTGTTGACGGCACCGCCGACGCCGAGCTGGCTCTCCGGGAACGAGCCCATGATGGCGTTGGTGCACGGCGACAGGGACAGGCCGATGGCCAGGCCCAGGATGATCAGTGGCAGCACGAAGTCGTCGTAGGACGAGGACGCGTCGACGCGGGTGAGCAGCGCGATGGCGACCGTGCCCACGGTCATGCCCAGCGCGACCGTGATCTTCATGCCGAAGCGCGGCGTGAGGAACGCGGTCAGCGCGCCGCCCACGAACACCGCGCCGGCCAGCGGCAGCATCCGGACGCCGGTGTCCAGCGGCGAGTAGCCGAGGACGAACTGCAGGTGCTGCGTCAGGTAGTAGAAGGCGCCGAAGACGGCGAGGAAGAACAGCGCGACCGCCAGCGTCGAACCCGCGAAGGCCCGCTTGGCGAAGCGGCGCACGTCCAGCACCGGACGCGGGTGGCGCAGCTCCCACAGCACGAAGCAGACGAGGCCGATGCCGGCCACGACCGCGGCGGTGATGGCCTTGGCGCCCCAGCCGAAGTGCGGCCCCTCGATGATCATGTAGATCAGCGAGCCGACCCAGACGACGGACAGCAGGCCGCCGACGTAGTCGATCTTCTCGACGTTCTCCGCCTTGGACGGCGGCACCAGGAACAGCGCACCCACCGCGCCCAGCAGCGCGATCGGCACGTTGATGAGGAACGTCGAGGCCCAGCCGTGGTCCTCCAGCAGCGCGCCGGCGACCAGCGGGCCGACGGCGATGGCGAGACCGGCGGTGGCCGTCCAGATGGTGATGGCCTTGGCCCGCTCGGCGCGCGGGAAGGTCGCGGCGAGCAGCGACAGCGTCGCCGGCATGATCATGGCGGCGCCGACGCCCATCGCCGCGCGGGACGCGATGACGCCCGCCGCGCTGTCCACGAGCGAGCCCGCGACCGACGACCCGGCGAAGACGAGGAGGCCGAGGACGAGGGCGCCGCGGCGGCTGTACTTGTCACCGACCGCGCCCAGGATCAGCATCAGCGCGGCGTACGGGACGGTGTAGCCGTCGATGACCCACTGGAGGTCGGAGCTGCCGAGGCCGAGGCTCTGGACCATGTCCGGGGCGGCCACCGTCAGGGACGTGTTCGCCATGACGATGATCAGCAGGCTGATGCAGAGCACCCCCAGCGCCCACCAGCGTCGCGCGTACGGCCCGTCCATCGCGTCGACGGGACGCGATATCCCCAGGCGCATGGCAACCTTCCTTTCCTCAATCTTGCACACGGTTGTGCAATTACCCATTGGTGTGCAATGTAAGGGGGGTGGACGGCGGTGTGCAAAATGAGGGGGCAGAAGGCCCTGGGCGGGCCGGACGGCCCGACGGAGAAGAGAACCCATGACCGGCAGAGCGGAGGCCAATCGCCGCCGCATCCTGGACGTCGCCCTCGCGGAACTGCTGCGCGACCCCGAGGCGAGCATGGACCAGATCGCCCGGGCGGCCGGCGTCGTACGGCGCACGGTGTACGGCCACTTCCCCGGCCGCGACGCGCTGGTCGCGGCCCTGGTGGACGACGCGGCGGAGACGGTCGGCGCGGCGCGGGCCGAGGCGCTGCGAACCGTCGGCGACCCCGGTGACGCGGCGGAGGCGCTGGCCCGCGCGATCCTCGCGGTGTGGGAGATCGCGGACGGCTACCGGCTGCTGGTCTCGATGGCGCAGCGCAGCGTCACGGTGGAGGGCATCCTGCGCCGGCTGGAGCCGGTCCGGCGGGAGAGCGAGGCGCTGCTGCGGCGCGGCCTGGAGGCGGGGCGCTTCACGTCCGTCCTGCCCGCGGCGGCCCTCGCCTACGTGCACGAGCAGATCCTCTTCGGGCTGCTCCAGGCCGTCAACGACGGACTGCTGCCGCCGGAGCGGGCGGGCCGCTCGGCCGCCGTGACGGTCCTGACGGCGGCGGGCGTCCGGGCGGACGAGGCGGCGGAGCTGGTGGAACGGATCTCGGCGGAGGGCGGGGATCCCTGACACGCCGTCAGGACGCTTGGGGACACGAGGGCACATACGGGCCGGCGATCCACCACCCGTCCGGAGAACGGCACACGCGGCGGGGACCTGTCGCCCGTCCGGAGAACGCACCGAGGGCGCCGGGCCGATTCCGCCCGGCGCCCTCGGATCACATCACCCGGGAACGCGTCCCCTCGGGGCGCGCCCTCGGAATGCCCCGGACGACGACCGCTTCAGACGACCGCTTCAGGCCACCGCTTCAGGCCACCGCTTCAGACGCCCGCCGACGCCCGCTCCGCCTCCCGTGGCTCCGGCGGTACCCCGGCGTGCCCGTCCTCCTCCGCCGTCAGCGTGCTCTCGTCGAAGGGCAGCCGTCCCGCGAGGACCTCGTGCGCCCGTTCCCGGTCGATCTCCTTCGTCCAGGTGCCGACGAGCACCGTCGCGACCGCGTTCCCCGCGAAGTTGGTCATGGCGCGCGCCTCGCTCATGAAGCGGTCGATGCCGACGATCAGGCCGACGCCGTCGACGAGTTCGGGCCGGTGCGACTGCAGGCCGCCCGCGAGGGTGGCCAGCCCGGCGCCGGTGACGCCCGCCGCACCCTTGGACGCGATGATCATGAACAGCAGCAGGGAGACCTGCTGCCCGAGGTCGAGCGGCGTGCCCATCGCCTCCGCGATGAACAGGGAGGCCATCGTCAGGTAGATGGCGGTGCCGTCGAGGTTGAACGAGTAGCCGGTCGGCACGGTGATGCCGACGACGGGCCGGCTGACGCCCAGGTGTTCCATCTTCGCGATGAGCCGGGGCAGCGCCGACTCCGACGACGAGGTGGAGAGGATCAGCAGGAACTCCCGGCCCAGGTACTTCAGCAGCCGGAAGATGTTCACCCCGGCCACCAGCCGCAGCAGCGTCCCCAGGATCACCACGACGAACAGCAGACAGGTCGTATAGAAGCCGATCATGATGACGGCCAGCGACTTCAGCGCGTCGACGCCCGTCGCCCCGACCACCGCGGCCATGGCGCCGAAGGCGCCCACGGGCGCCATCCACATGATCATGGACAGGATCCGGAAGACCAGCTTCTGGACGTGCCCGATGCCGCGCAGCACCGGCTCCCCCGCGCCGCCCATGGCCTGCAGCCCGAAGCCCACCAGGAGCGCGACCAGCAGCGTCTGCAGCACCTCGCCGCCGGTGAGGGCGGACACCAGGGTGGTGGGGATGATGCCCAGGAGGAACGCGGTGGTCGACTGGTGCGCGCTCTTGGCCTGCGCCTCGCCGGCGTGCCGGAGGGCCTCCGTCAGGTGCAGACCGCTGCCGGGCTCCAGCAGGTTGCCGACCAGCAGACCGACGGCCAGCGCCACGCTCGACATCAGGAGGAAGTAGCCGAGCGCCAGCCCGCCCACCGCACCGACCTTGGCCGCCTTGCGGACCGATCCGATGCCGAGCACGATCGTGCAGAAGATGACGGGCGAGATCATCATCTTGATGAGATTGACGAATCCCGTGCCCAGCGGCTTGAGTTCGACGGCCGTGCCGGGCGCGGCGAAGCCGACCGCGATGCCGGCCAGCACCGCCGCGATGACGGCGAGGTAGAGGTAGTGGGTCCGGTCCCGCTTCCCGGCCGGCTTCCCGACCGGCCGTTCCCGGGGGCCGGGCGGTCCCGGCTGCTTCGACGAATCCGACGGATCCGACGGTTCCGGTGGTTCCGGCGGGTTGGACGGTGACGTCGTCGTCACGGGTGTCACGTGGGGCTCCTCGTCGTCGCGGCTCCTGCGGGCGGACCCGGCTTGTTCGTTCGGCGGACTCCGACTGTCCGTTTCGGCGGACTCCGCCCGTCCGTTGAACGGGCACGACCGTCCGTTGAACAGGTCCGACCAACCGTTGAACGGGTCCGACAATCCGTTGAACGGGTCCCGACCGTCCCTTCGGCGGGCCCGCCCGTCCGTTTCGTCAGACCCCGCCCGTCCGTTTCGTCAGACCCCGCCCATCCGTTTCGGCGGATCCCGCCCGTCCGCTCGGCGGGTCCCGCTCCCCCTCGGGAGAGGAGCCCGTTCCGCGTGCACGAGCCCGCTCCTCACGAAGGGGGTCCCGGAGACTATGCACGCCGCTGTGACCGCGGTCACCCTTGCGTGCATTACGTTCACGAATGAACCGCGGTGCACACTGTCGGCCATGCGCACACCTCGCATACGTTCCCGCAGCCTCGCCGGCCAGCTCTTCGCCGTGCAGATCGTGCTGGTGGCCGCGGTGGTGGCGGGGTGTGCCGCGTTCGCCTGGCTCTCCGACCGCGCCGAGGCCGAGAAGGCCGCCCGCCGGCAGGTGACCGCGACGGCGACGGCGGTGGCCGCGTCCCCCGCCGTCGCCGAGGCGGCCGCGACGAAGGACCCCTCGCGCACGCTCCAGCCGTACGCCGAGCGGGTCCGACGCGACACGGACGTGGACTTCGTGACGATCATGAGCCCGGGCGGCACGCGCTGGACGCACCCCGACCCGGCCAGGATCGGCGAGCCGTTCCTCGGACACACAGGGCCGGCGCTGGCGGGACGGGTGTTCGCGGAGACGTACACCGGCACACTGGGCCCGTCCGTCCGGGCCGTCGCCCCGGTCCGGGACCGGCACGGCAAGGTCACGGCTCTGGTCAGCGCCGGCATCACCGTCGACGCGATCAGCGCGCGCCACCGCCGCCAGGTCGTCGCCCTGCTCGGCTTCGCCGCGGCCGTCCTCGCGCTCGGCGGCGCCGGGACGTACGTCCTCAACCGGCGGCTGCGACGGCACACGCACGGGATGAACGCCACCGAGCTGGCCCGGATGCACGACTACCACGAGGCCGCCCTGCATGCGGTACGCGAGGGGCTGCTGATGCTGGACGGGCAGCGCAGGGTGGCCCTCGTCAACGACGGCGGCCGCGAACTGCTCGGCCTGCGCGGGACGGACGCCGTCGGCCGGCACGTCACCGACCTCGGCCTCCCCCACTCGCTGACCGACGCCCTGCTGGCGCCCGAGCCGCGCGTCGACGAACTGCACCTGACCGCCGACCGGACCCTGGTCGTCAACACCTCACCGGTCTCCGGCGGTCAGCGCCGCGGCACGGTCGTCACCCTCAGGGACCACACCGAACTCCAGGCCCTCAGCGGCGAACTGGACTCCGTCCGGGGCTTCGCCGAAGCGCTGCGCTCCCAGGCACACGAGGCCGCCAACCGGCTGCACACCGTCGTCTCGCTGATCGAACTCGGCCGCGCCGAGGAGGCCATCGGCTTCGCCACCGCCGAACTCGAACTCGCCCAGGCCCTCACCGACCAGGTGGTGGCCGCCGTCGCCGAACCCGTCCTCGCCGCGCTGCTGCTCGGCAAGGCCGCCCACGCCAACGAACACGGCGTGGAACTGCTGCTCTCCCCCGACAGCCACGTGGACGACGGCCTGCTGCCGCCCGGCCTGCCCACCCGCGACCTGGTCACCGTCCTCGGCAACCTCATCGACAACGCGGTGGACGCGGCCGGCCCCCGCCCCGGCGACGGCCTTCCCGCCGGCGCCGCCCGGGTCACCGTGACCGTCCGCCCCGACGGCGACGACCTCCTCCTGCGCGTCACCGACACCGGCCCGGGACTGGCCCCGGAACGGACGACGAGGTGTTCCGCCGCGGCTGGTCCACCAAGTCCCCCGGCGACGCCCCGCACGGCCACGGCCTGGGCCTCGCCCTGGTCCGCCAGGCGGCGGTCCGCAACGGGGGAACGGTGGAGGCGGGCCGGGGACCGTCCGGCGGCGCGGAGTTCACGGTCCGGCTGCCGCTGGGCATCAGCGCCGCGGCGCCGGGTGAAGCCGGTGAGCGACCATGACACCGCCCGCACCGCCACCACCGCCCACGGCACCCGCCCCACCGGCGCCGCCGATCCGCGTACTCGTCGTGGAGGACGATCCGGTGGCCGCCGACGCCCATGCCCTCTACGTCCGGCGGGTCCCGGGCTTCGCCGTGGCCGGGGTGGCGCACTCGGTGGGCGACGCCTCACAGTTCCTCAAGCGCTCCCCCGCCGACCTGCTGCTCCTCGACCTCTACCTCCCCGACGGCCACGGACTGCGGCTGCTGCGCTCACTGCGCTCCGCCGGGCACACGGCGGACGTCATCGCCGTCACCTCGGCCCGCGACCTGGCCGTGGTCCGGGAGGGCGTGTCACTGGGCGTCGTGCAGTACGTGCTCAAACCGTTCACCTTCACCACCCTGCGCGACCGGCTCGTACGGTACGCCGAGTTCCGTTCGGTCACGGGCGAGGCCAGCGGCCAGGACGAGGTGGACCGCGCACTCGGCACGCTACGCGCCTCCCGCCCCGCCATCCTGCCCAAGGGGCTGAGCACCGACACCCTGGCGGCGATCACCGACACCCTGCGCGCGGCCGGCCCGGACGGCCTCTCCGCCACGACGGCCGGCGGCACGGTGGGCATCTCCCGCATCACTGCCCGCCGTTACCTGGAACACCTGGTCGACACCGGGCGGGCGGCACGGGCGCCGCTGTACGGCAACGTGGGGCGCCCCGAGCTACGGTACCGCTGGGAGCATCAACGCGGCTGACAGCACGAGAATCACATCCGGAACGGGCTCGAGGGAGTGTGATCAAAGTGGCGGTGCCGAGCGAACCACGCGTGGGAATCGTTCGTACCGTCGCCTCGCACTCTCCCACCTCCCTGCGAAGCGAACCCGGCCCGGGCTGCAGACGCCCACGCTCGTAGAGCACGAAGGTGACCTGGGACATCGGCGACGGCGCTCGCTCCCGCCTACGGTACTGGGAGAATGTCACGGCGTCGCATCCCGAGTACCACCCCATCTCCGGCTCGTATGCGGTGACCAAAAGGCAGGGCTTGGTATCAGCCAGTAGGCGCGCGATCGGTACGGTCGATTTACTCAACCGGCCGGGTCCCGGCATGGCACCGTGGGCTATGACCTGGGTTGTGCCAATCACGGTGACCGCCGCCAAGAGGGCGGTCCCCACCAACAGCCGGGCCCTACCCCAACCGGCCAGCGTCGCCAGCCGTTCGACTCCCAAGATGGTGAGCAGGAACATGGAGAGGTACACGAACCGGGGTTCTCCATGGGTTGTGAAGCCGAGGATGAAAAAATTGAAGATCGCCGTTCCACCGAAGAAGACCGTTCTCCGGTCCCGTTCGGTCGACACCACGCCCCCACCCCGTCGACGCCCCGCCCACAACCGCGAGCCCGCAGCCACTGTGGCCCAAACCCCCGCGACCATCACCACCGCGCCCAGGTCTCCGGCAAGCCGGTAGGGAAAGGTGGCCCCGTAGTAGAGGATTCCCTCTCCCAGGAAATCACGATTGGACTGGGACGTCGCGAACAGCACGATGCCTGTCGGCGACCCCGTTGCCCGAATGGCCTGGAGACCGTGCGGCACAAGACCCACGAGCAACAGAAGGGCGACTCCCGCCCGTCTCCTCCCGCACAGGCGCCAAGCTCTCGGTCCATAGGCAAGCAGCCCCGCCGCCGCCATCGCCAGGAGGCTGCCCAGTACTCCATATCGAAGGTAAAACGCGGCGAGGACCACTGCAGGAAGCCCCCAGAGCGCTCGTGTACGAGGCTGTTCCCGGCTGAGTAGTACCAGGTGAACCGTCATGAGGAGCAAACCTGTGCTGCCGATGTCGTTCAGGAACTCCGGAGCCCGACGCAGAAACCCGAGGCCGCTCAGCAGCAGGAGCGTGCATACGACGGCACACTTGGGAGTGGTCCACCGGGCGGCGACGACATAGGTCGTGGTCAGAGTGAACAGGAGCAAGGCGAGGCCCACAACACGAAGGGCACCAACATCGTCGTGGACGGTGAGGGCCACATATCCGAGCATGGCCAGTCCGGGCGGCCGGTAGAGGCCCCATCCGGCGTCAGGGGTACCAGCCAGCCACGAGCGGGCCTTGTTCGCGTACACCGCCTCCTCGTGTCCCATATATTGCTCGCCGTCCTGCAACGCTGCCCACACAGCCGCGGCCAAGGCCAGCACACCGACCAGGCAAGTCGAGGCGGGCACACGCCTGGCAGCACGCTCCAGCCAACCCTCGCGAGCCGACCATCGACGCACGGACGGCAGGAGCAAAGGTGCCGCCAGTAGCAGCAAGGGCCAGGGCTGCCACCCAGGCAGCCAGCCACCTTTGCCCATAACAAGCATCCCCTGCTGCCCGAAGGCCAGCGCCACGCAAGCCATCCCCAGCCGCCGCGCCCAGCACGCGCGTGCGGTCTCAGTCGCCATAGGGCCGCCACCGTGTGGACTGCCGCACGGCAGCACGGGCTCCCCACCACCACATCACTGCGGACAGCACCGTCAAGGCAACAGCAGTTCCCGTGAGCATCTCCATGGAAAGGGTGATGCCCCGGTCGGGACTTTCCTGCGGCGCAGCCAGCCAGACCGAGACGAGGAAGCTGACTCCGATGGCCGCCAGCAAAGGTGCCAACACCGACCAAGCGGCCATCCCGTAATACAACTTTCGCCTGCCGGTGAGCACGCTCAGCGGCGCCACCACGGCACTGAAGCGCACGAACTCGGAGAGGTTGGCGAGCGCCAAGGCGAGCGCCAGCACCAACACACCGGACGCCCCGAAGAAGATCACCCATCTTCCGTGCGCAACGGCCAGGTTGGCGCCGCCGATCCAACGCGCCCCCAGCAGGTCCACGCTCGCGGAACCGATCGGCAGGTCGTCCCTCAATATCTGTTTGATGCGACCGACAGGCAGCGCATCCCCGTTGGACGACGTCAGGACGATTGCCGGGGGAACACTCACCGGGCCGTCGGACAACACCGGACCTTCTTGGACGTACAGCTCACCCGGCGCGGGACTCGTCCAGCGGACGGCCTCGGCGACTCGCAGTTGCACGTCACGCACGGCGACCCTGTGGCGGGTTTCGGAACAGCTGAGACGTACCGTCCTCAGGGCGTCGCACGGGCCCGTGAACAGTGTCCGCGGAGCCGAAGAACCGGTCTCGCTGCGGACTGCTATGGTCCCGGTGCCCTGGGGCAGGCCTTGGAGCACGGCTTCGAGTCTCTCCCGGCTGACCTTGGAGGGCCGCAATTCCATCAGAAGCAGACCGGCACCCACCCTTCGCATGGTGGCCTTGCCCTGTGCGGCCGACTCGCTGAACTGGGAACTGGTGAGCTGGATCTGGCTGACGACGACCAAGGCGATCGCCACTCCCGCCACAACGCGAGCTGTCACTCCCGGATGCGCGGCAGCGTGCCGCCCCGCCACCACCTGGGCGGCACCGCCGGTACGCCGGGCGGCGCCGGCGAGTCTCCGGCCCGCTGCTGCGGCTCCCAGCGCCACGACGCAGGGCAAAGTGACCAGGACGGCGCCGACGCCGATGTCGTACAGCTGCCCCCGTAGGTTCGCATACCGCTCCGGGTCGAGTCGGGCAGGCCCCCAGACAGTTGCGCAGATCAGCACCGGGCAGGCCATGGCCGCCCAGCGCAGCATTCGGGTCCTGAGCACCCCCGCCCTCGGTGACCGCGCCTTCCGGCGGCCCCTCACTCGGTGCATCAGGCAGACAAGCAGCAGCAGTACTCCCGCGGCGAATGCTCCCGAGAGGGGCAGCCCCCACCACCAGCGCCGCAGGTCTGCGGCGGAAAGCCGGTAGCCGATCCACGGCAGTCGTACAGTGCCGGTGGCAGCCACGAACGCTCCGGGAAGCAGACCGAGCACTGCTCCTGCCAGCACGGGCGGGGCGGCTTCCCCCATATTCAGCCAGAATCTGGCACGCCAGGTGCCTCCCAGCGCGCTCACCAGTGCCGTCCTTTGGTCCCTGGCTGCCGAACCCATGCGGACCGCGACCACACCCAAGACAAGGGCCGGTATCAAGAGCAAATACAAGGCATCCATAAGGTGCCCTCGCTCCTTGATGAACATGACGTCGCCGAACTGATCCCCATGAGGGCCACCAAACCCCATGACAGGCCTGAACGAAGCGCCGGTCATCTGGCGGTCGGTCGGGTTGACGTACCCCATCCGTTCGCCCGGGCTGGCCAGGCCTTCCTCGGCAATCTCCCCGGTGACCACGCCGAAACGCCGCGGCGAGCCCGCGTCCTGCAAGGCTCGGACAAGTGCCGGCGAGAGGACCGCTTCCCCCGGCCCGGGCCAGGCACTGACACCCGGCGGCGGTGGAGCATCTTGAGAGAGCGGGCGAAGGTAGACGACGCTGTGCTGAAGACCACCGACATTATCGAAGCCATCGATTGCCAGAGCCACCGGACGCTGGCCCGGATGCGTGGGGCTGAATTGCAAAGACCGCTTCTCCGTGCGGAGGTGTATGCCGTCATACGCGGCATAGACAGCGACTGCCGCTGACGAACTCAGTGACAGGACGGCGCCTGCCAGCAGCAAGGCAACGATTCGTATTCGGCCACCGCCCGAACGCTTCCCGGCTGAACGCCCGATACGGAGGAGCTGTCGGCGCAAGCCTGGGCGGCCCGCCCTCACCGGTTGGCTCCGTTGATACGCGGCTTCAGTTTGCAATTGACCAATTCAAGGCAAATGTCGGCATTTTGTGCGATTACTTCGTCATGGGTGACGACAACCAGTGCGCAATTCCAGCGGCGCGGCACGGCGAAGAGCGTCGCGGCGACGCTGTCGCGCGTCGCCGCGTCGAGTGCGCCGGTGGGCTCGTCCGCCAACAACACGGTGGGCTCGTTGATGAGGGCACGTGCCACCGCGGCGCGCTGCCGCTCACCCCCCGAAAGCTGCGCCGTTGTCACCGCCTCCGGGACACCCAAGTCGTCGAGCAACCCCTGGGCTTTGCGATAGGCGCGGTCGGGTTTTCCGCCTGACAACAACGCAGCTAGTGCCACATTCTCCACTGGCGACAGCTCAGGCAAGAGCTCACCGAACTGGAAAACGACACCCATGTGGCGACTTCTGTGCCGTTCGAGGGCGCGCCGGCGCATTCGGACGATGTCGCTGCCGACAATCCGCACAGCTCCCGCCGACGGGCGGATCAGGCCCAGCAGGCACCCCAGCAGAGTGCTCTTCCCGCTTCCACTTGGCCCTACGATAGCTACGGAATGACCTGCGGAAACCTGGAGAGTGACCCCGTCCAGGAGCACTCGTCCAGCCACTTCGTAGCACAGCCCGTCGACCGACAACGCATCGCCATACCCAAATTCACGGAAATCTCCGTCGCCGCCCATATTGTCCCTTCTGTGCGTTCTCAAAGCACACCTCCAGGGCGGGAGAAAAGGCCGATCAAGCCTTTCTCCCGCCCCGGCTGCTGTCACCCGTGACTGCCTGGGTGACGGCGGTACGGACTGTTACCGATACTGCCAGTCACCGCAGTTGTCGTCGTTCTTCGGAACCCACTCGCAGACCCGGAGCTTGTAGATAGTCTGACCGGATCCGCTCGAGGTCGTTTGCCCCGGACCGCTCTTGTTCCACAAGTGGTACGCACCTTCGGACCCGTCGCCGCGGTAGTAATCCGCGTGAGAAGATCCACTCGAGAGTTGCTGCAACCAGACTCGGGTGTCCGAGTATCCCGTAGCTGCCCAGGCCCTACCGTTCGGCGAGTACGCGGAGATGTCGGCGAATG
Source organism: Streptomyces sp. CA-181903 (assembly GCF_050937075.1). Classification (NCBI taxonomy): domain Bacteria; kingdom Bacillati; phylum Actinomycetota; class Actinomycetes; order Kitasatosporales; family Streptomycetaceae; genus Streptomyces; species Streptomyces sp. CA-181903. The sequence continues at coordinate 5,208,568 of NZ_JBNJLY010000001.1, read as the reverse complement.
CTGGCGATGCTCCCAACAGAGCCACACCGGACAGCGCCAGAATCGCGAATCTGCGACCTGTCGTCCTTTTCACGCTTAGAACCCCTCCTTCATCCGACGTTCAGCGTTCCGAAATCACTCGGCAGACGAACCACATACATCTCGTCCGCCGCCTCATATCCTTCTTGGCTGAGCAGCCGACTTCAAGGAGAACTCACGATGGTTACGCCGCGCGAAGAGAGATCCACGGGGTGACAGCGGATACCGCATACTGGTGTCCCCCCTGGTCCGGCATGCGCCGACTCATTTGCCCACGAACACAGGAACTGTCGAAGTCATGTGGCTTCCCCAGCTCTTTGGTCACGCGCTGTGTTGGCTCCTTTGGCACCCGCACCTTCGCGTACGCCCCGCACCGAGCAGCTAACGGACGGACGGCCGACCCACGGCCCCGTGTTCGAGCATGCACGGGAAGCGGGATACGCCGTACGGCGTCGATGATCGCAATGCGCGAGACCCCGGATCTGTCGGCGACGTCGACGAGTTGTCGCAGCTGTTCGTATACAGCCGCGACAGTTGCGGGGGCCGCAGCGGCGATCACCACGGCAGGTCGCCCTCGACCGAAGTCGATCATTCCTTCGCTCCTCAGCAGGCGAAGAGCGCGCAACACTGTGTTCTTATTCGCGCCGTACTTCTCCCCGAGCTCTCCAGCCGCAGGGAGACGAGAGCCCTCGGCGAACGCCCCCACCTGCATCCCCCACTCCAGGTCAGCCTTGATCCTCAGATAGAGCGGAGTTGCAGCGTTGAAAGTACCCTCTTCGACTTGGCCTACGTCACTGCCTGTCGCGGATCGAAATGGGCGTGATGTCGGCATTCCTTACCCTCCCCTGTCAAAGCGCGTCCTCGGCTCAGTTGACCCACCCCCGAGCGGACCGGGCTTCCTGCCCTTCATCGCAAGAAAGATCCACACCTCCGGAAATACTTGAATCTTGCACTTCGTTTGGCGTTGCACCGCTCCGGCAAGCGCAGACGGCATCTTATGCATGAAAAGAACCGATCTTCATGACGACCGGTAGTTTTTCCAGGCACCAGCAGAGCGTGGAATAGCCGCCAGGCTGAAGGTGGGCGGAAATGCGCATCAGCCGATGCGTAGCACCCGACAGGCCGGGAAGCCCACGAAGTGTCACCGAGGCTCCGGACCGTTGGAGGTCACCATGCCCGTGCACCCGGCCCGCATAACCTTGATCAGCGTCATCGTTCTCCTCGCCGGCCCGCTCACCGCCTGCGGGGCCCCGGGCGGCGATCCGAACACCGTCCGGGTCGTCTACCAGCGCAGCACCGACAACAAGTACCGCATCCTGGACGGCTATCTGGCGGGGGTGAAGCGGCAGTTCGAGAGGGAGCACCCGGGCCGGAGGATGGAGCTCGTCCCCGTGCAGGCCGCGCAGGACGACTACGCCGTCAAGGTGCAGCAGATGATGCGCTCGCCGCGGACCGCGCCGGACCTCGTCCGCGAGGACACCTCCCTCATCGACTCGGACGTCGAGTCGGGGTACCTCAGACCGCTGGACGACAAGCTGGCCGGCTGGCAGGACTGGAAGCGGTACCTGCCGGCCGCCAAGGCGCTGGTGACGGCGGAGGACGGCAGGACGTACGGGGTGCCGGACGGGACGGACACCCGGGGCTGTGGTTCAACAAGGAGATCTTCGCGCGGGCCGGCCTGCCGGCCGACTGGCAGCCGCGGACCTGGGACGACGTCCTCGACGCGGCACGGGCCGTCCGGGACCGGGTCCCCGGGGTGATCCCGTTCCACCTCTACACGGGCAAGGGCCCCGGGGAGGCGGCGGCCATGCAGGGGTTCGAGATGCTGCTGTACGGCACCGGACGGGACCCGCTGTACGACCCGGCGCGGAAGAAGTGGCTGACCGGCCGCCAAGGCTGCGTGGACGCCCTGGAGTTCGTCCGCACCGTCTACGCCGAGAAGCTCGGCCCGGATCCGACCGACGCCCTGGACCCGAATGTCAGCACGCGCGTCACCGCCGAATGGCTGCCCAAGGGGAAGCTTGCCATCGCCCTGGACGGCAACTGGCTCGGCAAGAACTGGCAGCCGGACGGCAGCAGACCGTGGCCCGCCTGGTCGCGGGTGCTGGGCCGGGCCGCCTTCCCCACCCGGCACGGCGCGGCCCCCGGGCGGGTCAGCCTCTCGGGCGGCTGGGCCTGGTCCGTCGCCGCCCGCTCCCGCAAGGCGGACCTGGCCTGGAAGGTGCTGGAGACCCTCCAGACCCGGTCGAACGCCCTCGACTGGACCGTCCGCGACGGGCAGATCGCCGTCCGGGACGACGTCGCCGCCGACGCGCGCTACCGGACGTACGTGCCGGGCATCGACTTCTTCACGGGCCTGGTCGCGGTCACCCGCCACCGCCCGGCCCTGCCCGTCTACCCGCAGGTGTCCTCGGCGTTGCAGGAGGCGATGGAGGAGGTGGCCACGGGCGACGCCTCGCCGGCGCGGGCGGCGAAGGGTTACGACGAGGAGCTGCGGTCCGTCGCCGACACGGCGGGGGCCGGCCGATGACCGCCCGCCGCCGCCCGGCGCCCGCCCGCTGGCTCCCCCTCGCGCCCGCCACCGTCCTGCTGCTCCTCTTCCTGGCCGGCCCGGTCGTCTGGTGCGTCGGGATCGCCTTCACCGACACCCGGCTCACCGGCCAGGCGTCGGCGTCGTGGGTCGGGTTCGCCAACTTCCGGCACGCCTTCGCGGACGGGGACTTCCGCAACGCGGTCGCCCTCACCCTCGTCTTCACGGTCCTGTCGTCGCTCGTCGGCCAGAACACCCTGGGCTTCGCGCTCGCCGCCCTGATGCGGCACGCGTCCCGGCCGGTCCGCGCGGTCACCGGCACGATCGTGATCACCGCGTGGGTGGTCCCGGAGATCGTGGCGGGGTTCCTTCTCTACACCTTCTTCCACCGGCGCGGCACCCTCAACGCCATCCTGGGCGCCCTGCATCTGCCCACCCAGAACTGGCTGTTCACCCTCCTTCGCCAACGTCTGGCGCGGCACCGCGTTCTCGATGCTGGTCTACTCGGCGGCGCTGGACGGCATCCCCCAGGACATCACCGAGGCCGCCCTGGTCGACGGCGCCACCGGCCTCCGCCGCTTCCGCCACATCACCCTCCCCATGCTCCGCCGAACCATCGGCACCAACCTCATGCTCAACACCCTGCAGACACTGTCGGTTTTCGGCCTCATCTGGTCCATGACCCGAGGCGGCCCGGCCCACCGCAGCGAGACCCTCCCCGTCTTCATGTACGACCAGGCCTTCCTCAAGTCCCTGATCGGCTACGGCACGGCGGTGGCGCTGCTTCTGCTGCTCGTCGGGGGTTGTTCTCGCTGGTGTACCTGCGGCTGCTGCGGGAGGAGTGAAGGCGGAGGGGGATCGTCCGGGACCGCGCACGCGCTCCGGCCGGGCTGCCTCGACGGTGAAGTCACCGTTCGCCGTCGACGGATTCAGGCGGTACTGGACGGAGGGGGTCGTCCTCGACCACCTCCTACTTGTCACCGCGGGAGCCGCCCGCCGAGATCCGGTACCGGCCGCGATGGGGAAAACCCCTACACCGCCGTGGCCGGCCCGGCCGTCCGCTGCGGGGAACTCCACGAACGCGGGCCGACCGAACGCGGGCCGACCGAAGCCGGACACACCGTCATCCGGCCGAGCCGCGACGCGACCGCAGGGGCGACACAACCGGCACCCACGGCCGAGGACGGGACTTGCGTGCCCGCTTGTTGCCATTTCCGCGACCCGCGACGGAGCACGGACTTCTCCGGCTCTATCATCAGGGCGCGACCGGCCTTTACAGGTGCGGATCGCACCTCGAAAAACGGAGGTCCCCGGTGTAGGAAGGGAGTTGTTCATTGGACGCGGAGGTGCTGCGCCAGATGCTCACCGAACGCCGGGCGGCCGTCAGTCCCGAAGGGCTGGGGCTGGTACGGATGGATCCCCGGGGCAGAAAGTCCCCGGGGCTGACGCAGGCACACATGGACCACTTACTCCTGCGCGCCCCCGGCACCTACGGCAAACTGGAGCGCGGCGTCCTGGACAATCCGGCGCCCGAGTATTTGCGCGATGTGGCCCACACTCTCGGACTCACCGAACAGGAATGGGTCGTTCTCTACGGATACGCCCGGGGCGAGCAGCCGCCGTTCCCTCTCGCGGACAGTTCGCGGACCACCACGCCACGCCACTGGCGAGAGGTGATCACCGAGTCCCCCGGCGTCACCTACATCAGCGACAGTCTCTGGAACGTTCACGCCTACAGCCGCGGTTTCGCCGGGTTGTTCCCCGGCCGCCGGGTCCCGCACAACACCATGCACTGGATGCTTTTCGACGAGAGCGCCCGCACCACGCTGCTCGACTGGGAGAACCGCTGGGGTCCGGTGGCCGTCCCGCAGCTCCGGCTGGCGCAGGTCCGGCACAAGGGTGACCCCGTCCTCCAGTGGCTGACGGACCGCTGCCTGGCCGATCCGCTGTTGAGCAGGTGGTACCGGAGCGTCCCGTCCGGACACGCGCATCCGGACGGGGCGATGCGGCCATGGCGCCACCCGGAGCACGGCCCCGGCACCATCACCATGTGCGTCAGCGAACTCTCCGGGTTCCCAGGGCTACGGCAGTTCCAGATGATGTTCCGCACGGACGAGAGGACCGCCCCGGAGTACCCCGAATCGGATCCGCGCACCCACGACCCCGCCGGCTACTACCCGCCGTGCGTCCCCGCGCCGTGACGGGGTCACGCGTGCCAGGCGCCGACGCCGCCGGCGGCCACGAAGCCCGGGCCGAAGGCGAGCAGCAGCCCCGGGGTGTCGGCCGGCGGCGGATCCGCGTGGGTCCGCGCGAGGACGTCCAGGACGGCGACGCCGCCCAGGTTGCCGTTGGCCGCCAGGCTGTCCCACGAGTGCCGCAACCGCTCCCGTTCCAGCGTCAGTTCCTCGGCCACGCTGTCCAGGATGCGCGGCCCGCCGGGATGGGCGACGATCCACTCCGGCAGGAAGGGCCGGTCCCCCTCGGCCGCGGTCACCAGCCATTTCCGGAGCGCGGGCATCGCCTCGCCCGCCGCCTCGATGGCCTTGCGGCTGGAGTTGAAGTGGAAGCCGCTGCCGTCCAGGTGGGCCCAGTAGCGGTCTCGGCTGTGCGGGAGCAAATACTCCCAGGTGGAGTCGATCCGCAGGCCCGGCGACAGGGGCTCGTCCGTGACCACGCAGGCACCGGCGCCGTCACCGAACAGCCCTTTGTAGATCATGGCTTCCACCGAGGTGTCCTGCTGGTGGTAGATGGCGCTGAAGGTCTCGGCGACGGCCACCAGGCACCGGCTGCCCGGCCGTGCGGCCATCAGGTCGGCCGCGCGGACCAGCCCCTGGGCGCCGCCCGAGCAGGCGAGGGACGCCATCGGGACGCGCCGGACGTCCGGTCGCAGACCGAGCGCCTGGACCAGGTGGACGTCGAGACCGGGAACCGCCCACGAAGTGCTGTGGCTGGTGACCAGGCAGTCGATGTCCGAGGGCGCGAGCCCGGCGTGCGCGAGGGCACCGCGGGCGGCCTCCTCGGCGAGCCGGCAGGCGTCGTCGAACGCCGCCTGGTTGCGTTCCAGGACGGGGGCGTTCCCGGAGACGGTCGGCGAGTGGAGGGGGCGGGCGAACCTGCGGGTGGAGACCCCGGCGGCCCTGACGATGCGCAGGGTGGCGGCCAGGCGCGGGAGGCCGCCGTGGTGGGACTGGATGTCGTCACAGATCTCGTCGGTGGTGACGACGTGTTCGGGCAGCGCTATGGCGGGCCACGCGACGTAGGCGGGCAAGGGATCCTCCACGGGGGGTCGGTGCGGGGGGCTGCGCCCGGCGGCGGCCTCCGCACGGCGGCCGCCCGGCCGGGTAAGTCCGGGCTCATGTGGCGCGGAGGATGGCCGGTCCGGTGTGCCGGCGTTCCTCGCCTGGCCGGAAGATCATGACCATCAGGCGGGCCCTGGGTGACGACAGCGGCTCGGCCGTGCACAGGGACACCCAGCCCGGTCCGAGCCGGGCGTGCAGCAGCGGCCGTTCGTCACCGTCCGGGTGGATGTACGACCCGCCGCCGCCCTTGTACAGCGGGCCCGCGACCGGGTCCGCCAAGACGTCCTTCTCGATCCCCGCGAGCGTCTCGTCGTGCGGCAGGGCCGCCATGGCGGCGCGCAACTGCGGCAGCACCATGGGGAGCCAGTGCTCGTCCCAGCCCATCAGGACCTCGCGTGCCTCCGGTGCCAGGAGCATCCACCGCATGGTGTTGGTGGGCACCCGGCCGCTCGGGAAAATCTCGGCGAACGCCTTGTTGTACGTGACCACCCGCCATGACTGGTCGGTGATGTACGCGATATGGGAGATGCCGTCGATGACGTCCTGCCACGCCCCGCGGACTTCGGTGCCGGACCGCGGATGAAGCGGCGTCGGCGGGTCCCGGTGAAGCGTGTAGAGCCAAAGCAACGACCACTCGTGTTCGTTGAACGCCAGAAGTCGGGCGACATCCCGCAATAAGTCCTCGGGAGGATTGAGGTAGTTACCCGTCTCCAGCCTGTTGTACGTTCCGTGAGTGCGGTGCAACAGTTGATCGATCTGCGATTGCGTGAGCCCGGGAGCGCGCCGTCCCTGCCTGGAGGGCCTACTCAAACCGTATTCTTCCGGGGCGATGAGCGCCCGTCGTTCGCGCAACAGCCATTGAAGCGCTCCCTTGTCCATCTGCCCCCCATTACCACGGCTCCCTGCGTGAGGGAAGACGCTTTAGTCCGAGAGTTTTTCGGAGGAAAAGTTGACCGCTGTAATGATCGCATCTCTCCTGCATCATCAGACTCGGGTTCGACCTACGGGGGTGACCGAACCCGATTCGCCGTCCACGGCGAGTGATGCATCAGTTACGGGAGGGGAACATGCGATCGTCCTTCGACGGGAAATGGCGGCAGTGGGCGGAGTTGATACGGCGTCAGTTACCGCGTTCGGGTTTACGTTCTCCCTTCGGGGCTGCCGCCGCTCTCCGCGAAGTTAGCCCTGTGCTCAACGGCTGAAAAGACGCCCCGCAACAAGTGAGGGGTTGCGGTCCGACGGACGGGATCCGCCGGATTCCCCGCCGCACACCGGGGCCCGCTCAAGCGCCGGCCCACACGGGAAGACGCCACCCGCGGGGACGCCGCCGATCAAGCGGGGATGCCGCTGATCTTCACGCAAAAACTGGGCAAAAACAAGCCTTGCCAGGTTTGTGAACGCCCACTACGGGAGCCGGGCGCCCAGATGACGCCCGCCCACCCGGTACGAGTACGGACCCAGCCCGTAGCGCCCCACCGCCGCGGGCCCGTAGTCGTCGCAGAGCCGGAAAGACGCGGAATGCCCGGGAAACCCGGAAGTCCGGGCAGAGCCCGGTGATGGCACCCGCCCGTCTGCGGCCGTTACGCCGCATCGCATCGAGAGCCGTACGAGAAGAACGGGCGGGGAGCGCCCGTCAGGCGGCCGCCGCCGGCTGGTCCGGGCGGATGACGGCGAAGGGGGCCCCGGCGGGGTCGGCGAGCCAGGCGATGCGGCCGACTCCGGCCACGTCCGCGGCCGGCATCAGGGCCGAGCCGCCGCCGCGCTCCGCCGCCGCGACCACCGCGTCCGGGTCGACGACGGCGAAGTAGGGGATCCAGCGCGGCTCGTCGCCCTCCTGGAGGGGGCCACACCGCCGAACGAGGCGGCCTGCTGGTCGCCCTCCGCCGTGGAGAGCACCTTGTAGACCATCCCGGGGACCTCCATGTCCGCGACCCGCCAGCCGAAGACGCCGCGGTAGAACGCGTACGCCGCGGTCGGGTCGGCCACGTGCAGCTCGGTCCAGCACAGCGCGTTCTCGGCCGAGGCGCGGTCCAGGCCGCCGACGCGGCCGGGCTGCCAGACGGCGAACTCCGCGCCGCCGGGGTCGGTGAAGCAGGCCATCCGGCCGGCGTCCATCACGTCGAAGGGCCGGACCCGGACCGTGCCCCCGCCCTGCTCGACGGACTTGGCGGTGGCGTCGGCGTCCGGCGTCCGGAAATAGACGGTCCAGGCGGAGGAGGCGCCCTCCTCGGTGAGCGGGCCGACGGCCGCCACGGTGGCGCCGTCGCGGCGGAAGAAGCCGTAACCGCCCGCGTCCGGCCCGGCCGACTGGAACTCCCAGCCGAAGACCGTCCCGTAGAAATCGGCGGCCTGTCCGGTGTCCGGGCTCCCCAGGTCGAGCCAGCTGGGCGAACCGGTGACGAAATCGGTGGTGAGCATGGCCGTGAACCCCGTCTCTCCTCGTACCCCTCGCGGTACCACTCGCGCGGCGCGTTTCCCGTCTTCTGCCCCGTTCCCAGTCTCGCACCGGCCGGGGACCGCCGCCCGGTACGGCACGGGCCGCCCCACGTGCGGCACCACCGCGACCGCGCGAGCATGGGAAGAGGGGAAAAGGGGACGGACGGGGGCCGGACGGCCCCGCATGCCCCGCGGCGCGCGTCACGGCGCCACACGTCACCGCACGCGGACGGGGCACGCGCGAGGGGGAGATCACAAAGGCGCAGTCAGGAGGTATCACCATGACCACCGCCAAGGACATCATGCACGAGGGCGCGCAGTGGATCCCCAAGACGGAGACGCTGCTCAACGCCGCCCGGCGGATGCGCGACCTGCACGTCGGCGCGCTCCCCGTCAGCGACGAGAACGAGCGCCTGTGCGGCATCATCACCGACCGGGACATCGTGGTGAAGTGCGTGGCCGAGGGCCATGACGCGTCCCGGTGCACCGCCGCCGACCTGGTGCAGGGCACACCGCGCTGGGTCGACGCCAACGCCAGCGTCGAGGAGGTGGTGCGGGAGATGGGCAGCCACCACGTCCGCCGGCTCCCGGTGATCGAGAACAAGAAGCTGGTCGGCATGATCAGCGAGGCGGACGTCGCCCGCAACCTCCCCGAGGACCAGGTCCACGCGTTCGCGTCGCGTGTCTACGCGACCCCGCCGCAGACCTGAGCCGACCCGGAGGGGGACGACGAGTCGATGCGGAGCGGGCCCGGAGCGACCGGGCCCGCTCCCCGCGCCGGGCGCACGCACTCCGCGCGCCCTGTCCGCCCCGTCGCCCGCCCGCTATCCTCCGAGCACGCGCGCCCGGAGGTCGTCCATGCGTCCGCTCCCCGCCCTGCGCCCGTCGCTCACCCGCCGCGCCCGGCGCCGTCTGGCCGCCGACGCCGCGCTGCTCGCCGTCGCCGCCGCCTTCGCCGTGCCGCTGCTGTGGCTGGCCCTGGCGTCCGTCGACCCCGGGGCGAGTCTGAGCGTACGGGCCCCGGACGCGCCCTCGGCGGACAACTTCTCGGCCGTGCTGACCGACGAGATCACCTTCACCCCGATGCTCAACAGCCTCCTGCTGTGCGGCGCCGCCACCGCACTCACCGTGGCCTGCGCGGCGCTCGCCGCGTACCCGCTGTCCCGCTTCCGCTCCCGCTTCGGGCACTCGTACCTGCTGACGATCCTGTTCATGACCTGCCTCCCGATCACCGCGGTCATGGTGCCGGTCTACGGGCTGTTCGTCCGGATCAACCTCATCGACACCATGTCGGGCACGATCCTCTTCCTGGCCGCCGCCCAACTGCCGTTCGCCGTCTGGCTGATGAAGAACTTCATGGACGACGTCCCGACGTCGCTGGAGGAGGCGGCCTGGACGGACGGCGCGGGCCGGTTCACGGCGCTGGTGCGGATCGTCCTGCCGCTCATGGGGCCGGGCACGGCGGTCGTGGCCGTCTACTGCTTCGCGCTGATGTGGGGCAACTTCTTCGTTCCGTTCCTGCTCCTGCTGTCGCCGGACCGACTGCCCGCGTCCGTCACCGTCTTCACCTTCTTCGGCAACCACGGGCAGGTGGCCTATGGGCAACTCGCCGCGTTCTCGATCCTCTACTCGACGCCCGTCGTCCTGCTGTACGCCCTGGTCGCCCGGCGGCTCGGCGGCGGGTTCGCCCTGGGCGGGGCGGTGAAGGGCTGACCGTACGGACGGGGACGGGCCGGGACGGGCGGGGGCGGACGGGGACGGGCTGACCGGCCGGCCGGAGCGAGGGGGCCGACCGGCCGGAGCGAGGGGGCCGACCGGCCGAGCGAGGGGCCGTCCGGCCGAGCGAGGGGCCGTCCGCCCATCCGGAGCCAGCCAGGGCACACGCCCCCGAGCCCCGCCGCTCCCCGCCCCCCATGCGTCCCATGCCCTCATGCAGCCCCCGAAGCTCTCACGCCCCCCGGAACCCTCGTGCGCCCCCAGAACGACCGCCGTCCCTCTCAAGGACTACACGCCGCCCCCGCCCCTCCCGAAAGTGCGACGCCGCTTTCCGGTCTCGCGGCTGACGCCCGGCGGCCTCCCGGCGCCGAGACTGGACGGGTCCCTTCCGATTGCCGCCCGGCCCGGTCCCCCACACCGGTCCCCGCGGCACCGGCAACCCCGTCCGTCCCCGAGGAGCCCCCTTGTCCCCACGGCCGTCCCGACCACCCCCCGCACCGGCGCCGTAGTGGCCCGCGCCACCGGCCTGAGCAAGGTGTACGGCGCCGGGGAGACGCGGGTGACCGCCCTGGACGCGGTCGACGTCGCCTTCCGCCGGGGGGAGTTCACCGCGATTATGGGCCCGTCGGGTTCGGGCAAGTCGACGCTGATGCACTGCATGGCCGGCCTGGACACCGTCTCCTCCGGTTCCGTCCGGATCGGCGACGCCGAGCTGTCCGAGCTCGGCGACCGGCAGCTCACCCGGCTGCGCAGGGACAAAGTGGGCTTCGTCTTCCAGGCGTTCAACCTGCTGCCCACCCTGACCGCGCAGGAGAACATCACCCTGCCGATGGACATCGCGGGCCGGCGGCCCGACCCCGAGTGGCTCCGGGAGATCGTCAACGCCCTGGGGCTGTCGGAACGGCTCGCCCACCGGCCCAACCAGCTCTCCGGCGGGCAGCAGCAGCGCGTCGCCGTCGCCCGCGCGCTCACCTCCCGCCCAGAGATCGTCTTCGCCGACGAGCCCACCGGCAACCTGGATTCCCGCGCCGGCGCCGAACTCCTCGGCTTCCTCGGGGAGTCGGTGCGCGCCCTGGACCAGACGGTGGTCATGGTCACCCACGACCCGGTGGCGGCCTCGTACGCGGACCGGGTGCTGTTCCTCGCGGACGGACGGATCGTGGACGAGATGCCGCGCCCGACCGCGTCGGCGGTGCTGGACCGGATGAAGGCGTTCGAGGCGCACGGCCGTACGAGCTGACCGCCCGGCGCCCGCCCCTCCCGCGGGCAGCCGACGACCCGCCGCCCCCGACCAGACCACCAGAATTCAGGACTCCACGTGTTCCGTACCGCTCTGCGCAACCTCTTGGCGCACCGGACCCGCCTCCTGATGACCGCCCTCGCGGTCCTCCTCGGCACCGCCTTCGTCTCCGGCACGCTCGTCTTCAGCGATTCCGTGAACAAGGCGTACCGCGACCGGACGTCCCGCAGCCTCGACGACGTCGCCGTCTCGGTGACCTCGACGGGCGGCGGCCCGGGCGACGCCACCGGGCTCGACGCCCGTACGGCCGACCGGATCCGCGCGCTCCCCGGCGTCGTCTCCGTCCGCCCCTCCGTCACCGGCACCGTCATCGTCGCCGACCGCCACAACGAGTCCGCGGGCAGCGAATGGGGCAGCACCGGCGCCAACTACGTACCCGGCGCGGACGGCAGGGACCGCCGCTACCCGCTCGTCGAGGGCCGCGGCCCGGCCGCCGCCGGGGAGGTCGCGCTCGACACCAGGACGGCGGGGAAGACCGGCGCGCGGATCGGCGGCACGGTGCGGCTGGCCGTCGACGGGCCGGTGATGACCAAGAAGCTCGTCGGCACCGTGAAGACGGACGACCCCCGGGTCGGCGCCGGCGGCAGCCTGGCCCTGTTCGACACGGCCACCGCGCAGAAACTCCTCGGCACCAAGGGCCGGTTCGACGAACTCGTCGTCACCGCCGCCCCCCACGCCGACCGGAACGCGCTGACCGCCCGCGTCCGTACCGTCCTGCCCGACGGCGCGCAGGCCAGGAGCGGCACCGAGCTGGCGGCCGAGCAGTCCAAGGCCATCGACGAGCAGACCGGCACGATCCGCAAGACGTTCCTGGTCTTCGCCGCGGTCTCGCTCTTCGTGGGCATCTTCATCGTCGCCAACACCTTCACCATGCTGATCGCGCAGCGCACCCGCGAGATCGCCCTGCTGCGGGCGGTGGGCGCGTCGCGCCGCCAGGTCGTGCGCTCGGTCCTGATCGAGGCCGGGCTGCTCGGTCTGATCGCGTCGGCGGCCGGGTTCCTCCTGGGCCTCGGGGTCGCCGTCGGCATGCGGTCGCTGCTCGGCGCCAACGGCGCGCAACTCCCGGACGGGCCGCTGGTCGTCACGCCCACGTCGGCGCTGTCCGCCCTCGGCGTCGGCTTCCTGGTGACCGTCCTGTCCGCCTGGCTGCCGTCCCGCAAGGCGGCGCGCATCGCGCCGGTGGAGGCGCTCGCCGCCGTGGACGCGCCGGCCGGCACCCGGAGCCTCGTCGTACGCAACACCATCGGCGCCGTCCTCACCGGCGCGGGCGTCGCGATCATGCTGTACGTCAGCACCCTCGACAACGCCCGCGACCTCACCCTCCCCATGGCCGGATCGGCGCTCACCCTCACCGGCGTCATCGTGCTGGCCCCGCTGCTGTCCCGGCCGGTCGTCCACCTCTTCGGGCGGCTCGCGGAGCGCGTCTCCGGCGTGAGCGGCCGGCTGGCCCGGCGGAACGCGCTGCGCAACCCGCGGCGCACGGCCGCCACCGCCTCGGCGCTGATGATCGGCCTGACGCTGATCACCGGCCTGACCGTCACGGCGGTCTCCGCCGACCGCGGCATCGACCGCATGGGCGACCAGGACCTGACGGCCGACTACAAGGTGGACACCGCGGGCGGCCGGGGCCTGGCCCCCGCCACCGCGCGGACCCTGGCGAAGCTGCCGGGCGTCGACGCGGCGGTCCCGCTCCGCGTCACCGGCTTCGAGTCCGCGGGCGACCCGGCGGGCATCCGGGGCACGGACGTGGCGGCGGTCGGGAAGGTCACCGATCTGACGGTCCTCAAGGGCTCCCTGTCCGACGTGCGCGGCACGCGCGTGGCCGTCAGCGAGGATTACGCCCGCAAACGGCACCTCACGGTCGGCTCGTCGCTGCCCATGACGTTCTACGACGGGAAGCGCGCCACCGCCCGCGTCGTCGCCGTCCACACCAAGAACGACGTGCTGAGCGACGTCCTCGCCGCGCCCTCCTTCGTCGACCCGCACCTGGACCGGGTGCGCGACCAGGAGGTGCTGGTCAAGGCCGCGCCCGGGAAGGCCGACGGGCTGCGCGCGCGGATCAGGGAGGCCCTGGGCGGCAACCCGGCCGTCAAGGTCGAAAGCCGCGACGAGCTGCGCCGCTCGGCCGCCGGCGACATCGACGACGTGCTGTACCTGATGTACGGGCTGCTGGGCGTGGCCGTGGTGATCGCGGTGATCGGCGTGGTCAACACCCTCGCCATGTCGGTCTTCGAGCGCACCCGGGAGATCGGGATGCTCCGGGCGATCGGGCTGGCCCGCTCGGGCGTCCGGCAGATGGTGCGCCTGGAGTCCGTGATGATCGCGATGTTCGGCGCGGTGCTCGGCGTGGGGCTGGGACTCTTCCTCGCCTGGTCCGGCGGGCATCTGCTGAAGACCTCGTTCCCGCAGTACCGGATGGTCGTGCCGTGGGAGCGGATCGGGGTGTTCCTGCTGCTGGCGCTGGCGGTCGGGATCCTGGCCGCGGCGTGGCCGGCGCGGCGGGCGGCGCGGCTGGACATGCTGGAGGCGATCGGGGCGCAGTGAGGGGGCACACGGCGAACCGGGGGTCCGTCGGCGACCGGGGCCTTCTCGGGTGGGGGCCCGTCCGCGGGCGGGCCCCCACCTCCAGGTAAGTACCCACCATATTGTGCGTACTTGAGCGGGACCGCCGCCTGGACGAGGCTGAAGGGGCGCGCGCAGCCGAGAACACATTCAATCCCCCGCCTCTTCAGGAGCAGCCCCATCATGAGCAACACCCCCGTCACCGTCCTCGGCCTCGGCGCCATGGGCAAGGCGCTGGCCACCGCCTTCCTCACCAACGGCCACCCGACCACCGTCTGGAACCGGACCCCCGAGAAGGCCGAGCCGCTCGTCGCCCTCGGCGCCGTCCGCGCCGACGACGTCGTGGCGGCGGCGAGCGCGAGCGAGCTGGTGATCGCCTGCATCTGGGACTACGCGTCGGTGAAGGAGACGCTGGAGCCGGCGGCCGCCGCCCTCAAGGGCCGGACGCTCGTCAACCTCACCAACGGCACGCCCGACCAGGCCCGCCGGATGGCGGCATGGGCGGACGAGCACGGCATCACCTACATCGACGGCGGCATCATGGCCGTCCCGCCGGGCATCGGCACCGAGCACGCGTTCATCGTCTACAGCGGCGCCCGCGAGGCGTTCGACGCGTACCTGCCGGTGCTGGAACTGCTCGGCGCGGCCCGCTTCGTCGGCACCGACCCCGGGCTGGGGGCGCTGTACGACGTGTCGCTGCTGAGCGGCATGTACGGCCAGTTCATGGGCGTGATGCACGCCCTGGCGATGACGTCCTCGGCCGGGGTCCCGGCGACGGAGTTCGCCCCGCTGCTCAGTTCCTGGCTGGAGGCCATGGCGACGAGCATCCCGCGCTTCGCCGAGCAGATCGAGACGGGCGACCACTCCCAGCACGTGGTCTCGAACCTCGGGATGCAGACGGCCGGTTTCGACAACCTCATCACCGCCGCCGAGGAGCAGGGGGTGCGCCCGGTCTTCTTCACGGCGCTCCAGGACCTGATGGTGCGGCGGACGGCGGAGGGGTACGGGGCGGACGACCTCACGAGCATCGTCGAGCTGATGATGACGCGGAAGTAGAACGGCTCCCCGGCGTAAGGGGGTTGCGAAGAAGCGGCGTGCGGCGCCCGGTGAACTCCGGGCGCCGCACGCCGCTTTCACGCTCCCCCTCAACGGCCTCTCAACGGCCTTTGGGTGCAAGCGCGTTGCGATAGCGTACGGACCAGCGTCGCATACGCGCCCCCCTTCACGAGGGACCCACGCACGTCGGGGTCCTCGTCCGGGAGGTCCTTCACGGGCTTCCACGGGCGGGGAGTCCGAACCCGGGCCCCCTCCGGAGCGGTCACCGGTCCTCTGACCGCAACCGATGAAGGGGGGCGCCGTGGGGCGTCACCGCAAAAGGCCTCTGCACGAGCGGATCGCGGCAGTGATCCGGGAGTTCTGGAGGTGGCTCAACGAACGGTGACCGCCAGTCCTCCGGAATACTGAGGACTGACGGTCAGGATGCCGTCCGTTGAGGGCGGTGTCGGCTCTCGTCCCGGGTGGCCGCCCAGGGGCGAGAGCCTCTTTTTGGTTGTACCGCGACGACGCGGTGAGCGCCGCCTCCCTGACCGCCAGTCCTCCGAGAAGCTGAGGACTGACGGTCAGGATGCCGTCCGTTGAGGGCGGTGTCGGCTCTCGTCTCGGGTGACCTCCGGGGCGAGAGCCTCTTTTTTCTCTTGTGCTTCGCTGCAAATGAAGGGAGCACTTCGCCCAGGAAGACTCGTGGACGAAGCCATGGGGCGTCCCCGGCCCCAAGGATTCCGAGGACTCCCCAGGGCCACCAGCACTCTAGCGCCCCCGCACCACACCGTAAACGCCGCCGCGTCAAGCGCCGTACCCGCCAACCCCCGTACGGGGGAAGCGAAAAGCCGCGAACCGGAGCCGTCCGGACGAGCCCTCCGCCCGCGAACCCCTCGGCCCCTCAGCCGGTCAGAAAACCGACTCCGCCTCGTCCATCCGGTCCTCCGGCACCCGCTTCAGCTCGGTGATCGCGTCCGCCAGCGGCACCATCGTGATGTCCGTGCCGCGCAGCGCGGTCATCTTGCCGAAGTCGCCGCGGTGGGCGGCCTCGACCGCGTGCCAGCCGAAGCGGGTGGCGAGGACGCGGTCGTACGCGGTCGGGGTGCCGCCGCGCTGGACGTGGCCGAGGATGACCGGGCGGGCCTCCTTGCCGAGGCGGCGCTCCAGCTCGCCCGCGAGCTTGGTGCCGATGCCGGCGAACCGCTCATGGCCGAACTGGTCTATGGCGCCCTTCTTGTAGTCCATCGTCCCGTCGGCCGGGTGCGCGCCCTCGGCGACGCAGATGACGGCGAACTTCTTGCCGCGGGCGAACCGCTCCTCCACCATCTTCACCAGGTCGGCGGGGTCGAAGGCGCGCTCCGGGAGGCAGATGCCGTGGGCGCCGCCGGCCATGCCGGACTCCAGGGCGATCCAGCCGGCGTGCCGGCCCATGACCTCGACGACCATCACGCGCTGGTGGGACTCGGCGGTGGTCTTCAGCCGGTCGATGGCCTCGGTGGCGACGCCGACGGCCGTGTCGAAGCCGAAGGTGCGGTCGGTGGAGGAGATGTCGTTGTCGATCGTCTTGGGGACGCCGACGACCGGGAGACCGGCGTCCGACAGCATCCGGGCCGCGGTGAGAGTGCCTTCGCCGCCGATGGGAATGAGCACGTCGATGCCGTGCTCACGGGAGAAGTCCTTGGCGTTCTCGCACGCCTCGCGCAGCCGGGCGCGCTCCAGCCGGGCGGAGCCCAGGATGGTGCCGCCACGGGCCAGGATGCCGCTCACGGCGTCGAGGTCGAGCTTGCGGAACCGGCCGTCGAGCAGGCCCTTGAAGCCGTCCTCGAAGCCGATGACCTCGTCACCGTGCTCCGTGATGGCACGGTGCACCACCGAGCGGATGACGGCGTTCAGGCCGGGGCAGTCGCCGCCCGCGGTGAGGACTCCGATGCGCATCGTGCTGTGTCTCCTGCTGGTTCTGGTGGTCGCTAGTGGGACCTGTGAGCCGGACCCGATTGTTCCACGGGCCTGCCGGGGGCGCCGCGCTCGTACGGGCGGCCGTCAACGCACATTAACCAACACACTGACGATCTTCCGCCGAGCCCCTCGCCTTTCGCCTGACGAGCGCCTTATCCAGGGTCGCAGGTATTGTCAAGAGGGCAAGACCACCCTAACGGGTAATTTCACAAGCCGAACAAACGCCACTCGAACAGCACACGGCCATGGAGCAAGGAGAGCACGCGTGACGCGCAGCGTGTACGTGACCGGGACCGACCGCGGCGACGGACGCCAGGTCATCGAGCTGGGAGTCATGGAGCTCCTCACCCGCCAGGTGGACCGGGTCGGGGTGTTCCGCCCGCTCGTCCACGGTGACGGGCCGGACCGCCTCTTCGACCTGCTCCGCGCCCGCTACCGGCTGGAGCAGTCACCCGAAAGCGTGTACGGCCTCAGCTACGCCGAGGCCGCCGCCCTCCAGGCCGAGAAGGGCACGGACGAGCTGGTCTCCCGGCTCGTCGAGCGCTTCCACGCCGTCTCCCGGGAGTACGAGAACGTCCTCGTCCTCGGCACCGACTTCATCGGCAGCAACCTGCCGGACGAGCTGGCCCTCAACGCGCGGCTGGCGAACGAGTTCGGCGCCTCCGTGATCACCGTCGTGGGCGGCGGCGGCCAGACCGCCGAGGCCGTCCGCGCCGAGGCCCGCAACGCCTGCCGCGCCTACGAGGCGCTGGGCTGCGACGTCGTCGCCCTGGTCGTCAACCGGGTGGCCCCGGCCGACCGCGAGGCCATCGCCGAGGGACTGTCGGCGAGCCTGCCGGTGCCCTGCTACGCGCTCCCCGAGGACGCCTCCCTCTCCGCCCCGACCGTGGCGCAGATCGTCCGCAAGCTGGGCGCCGAGGTGCTGCTCGGCGACGACGCCGGGCTCAACCGGGACGCCAAGGACTTCGTCTTCGGCGGCGCCATGCTGCCCGTCTTCCTCCCGGCCCTGACCGACGGCTGCCTGGTGGTCACCCCCGGCGACCGCGTCGACCTGATCGTCGGCGCCCTCGCCGCGCACAGCGCCGGCGCCCCCTCGATAGCCGGCGTGCTCCTCACCCTCGACGAGCGGCCGGGGCCGGACATCCTGGCCCTCGCCGACCGGCTCGCCCCCGGCACCCCGGTGATCTCCGTGCCCGGCGGCTCCTTCCCGACCGCGGGCGAGCTGTTCGCCGTCGAGGGCAAGCTGGACGGCTCGTCGCCGCGCAAGGCGGAGACCGCCCTCGGCCTGTTCGAGCGGCACGTCAACACCGCCGAGCTCACCGAGCGCATCGCCGTCGCCCGCTCCGGCCGCGTCACCCCGATGATGTTCGAGCACGAGCTGATCGAGCGCTCCCGCTCCGCCCGCCGCCGCGTCGTCCTCCCCGAGGGCACCGAGGAGCGCGTGCTGCGCGCCGCCGACGTGCTGCTGCGCCGCGACGTCTGCGACCTCACCCTGCTGGGCGAGGAGGACGTCATCCGCAAGCGCGCCGCCGAGCTGGGCATCGACCTGGGCGAGGCGCAGCTCATCGACCCGCAGAAGTCGCCGCTCCGCGAGCGCTTCGCCGAGATCTACGCGGCGGCCCGCGCCCACAAGGGCATGACGGTGGAGCTGGCCCACGACGTCGTCGCCGACGTGTCGTACTTCGGCACGCTGATGGTGCAGGAGGGGCTGGCCGACGGCATGGTCTCCGGCGCCGTGCACTCCACGGCCGCCACCATCCGGCCCGCCTTCGAGATCATCAAGACGGCGCCGGGCGCGCAGATCGTCTCGTCGGTCTTCTTCATGTGCCTGGCCGACCGCGTCCTCGTCTACGGCGACTGCGCCGTCAACCCGGACCCGAACGCCGAGCAGCTCGCGGACATCGCCATCCAGTCCGCCGCGACGGCGACCCAGTTCGGCGTGGAGCCGCGGATCGCGATGCTGTCGTACTCCACCGGCACCTCCGGCTCCGGCGCGGACGTCGACAAGGTCCGCCGGGCGACCGAGCTGGTCCGCGAGCGCCGTCCCGACCTGCTGGTCGAGGGCCCGATCCAGTACGACGCGGCCGTGGACGCCGCCGTCGCGGCGACCAAGCTGCCGGGTTCGGAGGTGGCCGGCAAGGCGACCGTCCTCGTGTTCCCCGACCTGAACACGGGCAACAACACGTACAAGGCCGTGCAGCGGTCGGCCCACGCGGTCGCCGTCGGCCCGGTGCTGCAGGGCCTGCGCAAGCCGGTCAACGACCTGTCCCGCGGCGCCCTCGTCCAGGACATCGTCAACACCGTCGCCATCACGGCCATCCAGGCCCAGGGCGACCAGCGCGGCGACCGCGTCGAGCCGTGACGCCGACCCCGCTCCCCGACGTTCCCCCCACCACGGAAAGCCCCATGACTGCCAACGCCCAGGCCACCTCCCGCGCGACCCGCGTCCTCGTCCTCAACTCCGGCTCGTCCTCGCTGAAGTACCAGCTCCTAGACATGGCCGACGGCTCACGGCTCGCCGTCGGGCTCGTCGAGCGCATCGGCGAGGACTCCTCGCGGCTGGCCCACACCCCGCTGGCGACCGGCGGCACCAAGCGCGAGATCACCGAGCGGATCGCGGACCACACCGCCGCGTTCCAGGCCGTCGCCGCCGAGCTGGCCGCGGACGGGCTCGGCCTGGACTCCCCCGAGCTGGCCGCGATCGGCCACCGCGTGGTGCACGGCGGCAACCAGTTCACCGAGCCGACGCTGATCACCGACGAGGTGCTGGCGGAGATCGAGCGGCTGATCCCGGTCGCCCCGCTGCACAACCCGGCCAACATCACCGGCATCCGCACCGCCCAGGCGCTCCGCCCGGACCTGCCGCAGATCGCCGTCTTCGACACCGCCTTCCACACGACGATGCCGGAGCACGCCGCGCGCTACGCGATCGACGTGGCCACGGCGGACGCGCACCGGGTGCGCCGCTACGGCTTCCACGGCACCTCGCACGCGTACGTCTCGCGGGAGACGGCGAAGCTGCTGGGCAAGGACCCGTCCGAGGTCAACGTGATCGTCCTGCACCTGGGCAACGGCGCCTCGGCGTCCGCCGTCCAGGGCGGCCGCTGCGTGGACACCTCCATGGGCCTGACCCCGCTGGAGGGCCTGGTCATGGGCACCCGGTCCGGTGACATCGACCCGGCGGTCATCTTCCACCTGGCCCGCAACGCCGGGATGTCGGTCGACGAGATCGACTCGCTCCTCAACAAGAAGAGCGGTCTGATCGGACTGTGCGGCGACAACGACATGCGCGAGATCCGCCGGCGGATCGACGAGGGCGACGAGGCGGCGCGGCTCGCGTTCGACATCTACGTGCACCGGCTGAAGAAGTACATCGGCGCCTACTACGCGGTGCTGGGCAAGGTCGACGCGGTCGCCTTCACGGCGGGTGTGGGCGAGAACGCGGCGCCCGTGCGCGAGGCCGCCGTGGCCGGCCTGGAGGAGCTGGGCCTGGCCGTGGACGCGGAGCTCAACGCGCAGCGCGGGGACTCGGCGCGGCTGATCTCCCCCGACTACGCGCGGGTCGCCGTCGCGGTGGTGCCGACCGACGAGGAGCTGGAGATCGCCACCCAGGCATACGCCCTGGTCAGCGCCTGAACCCTCATGGAACCGGGGGTTCCACCCCCGGCCCGCCCCTGTCATTTCCCACAGCTCGAATATTCCGCTCCGAAACAAACCGATAGGATCTGCCCCATGCGCCGTTCCAAAATCGTCTGCACCCTGGGCCCCGCCGTCGACTCCTTCGAGCAGCTGAAGACGCTGATCGAGGCCGGCATGAACGTGGCCCGCTTCAACATGAGCCACGGCAGCCACTCGGAGCACGAGGAGCGGTACCACCGCCTCCGCAAGGCCGCCGAGGAGACCGGCCGCGCGGTCGGCGTCCTGGCCGACCTCCAGGGCCCGAAGATCCGCCTGGAGACCTTCGCGGACGGCCCGGTGGAGCTGGTGCGCGGTGACGAGTTCGTCATCACGACGGAGGACGTCGCCGGCGACAAGACGATCTGCGGCACCACCTACAAGGGCCTGCCGGGCGACGTCGCCAAGGGCGACCAGATCCTGATCAACGACGGCAACGTCGAGCTGCGCGTGACGGAGGTCGACGGCCCGCGGGTCAAGACCATCGTCATCGAGGGCGGCGTCATCTCCGACCACAAGGGCATCAACCTGCCCGGCGCGGCCGTCAACGTCCCGGCGCTGTCCGAGAAGGACATCGAGGACCTGAAGTTCGCGCTCGCGATGGGCTGCGACATGGTCGCCCTGTCCTTCGTCCGCGACGCCAAGGACGTCCTCGACGTCCACCAGGTCATGGACGAGGTCGGCCGTCGCGTCCCGGTGATCGCCAAGGTCGAGAAGCCGCAGGCCGTCGAGAACATGCAGGAGGTCGTCATGGCCTTCGACGGTGTGATGGTGGCCCGCGGCGACCTCGCGGTGGAGTACCCGCTGGAGCGCGTCCCGATGGTGCAGAAGCGCCTCATCGAGATGTGCCGCCGCAACGCCAAGCCGGTGATCGTCGCGACCCAGATGATGGAGTCGATGATCACCAACTCCCGCCCGACCCGCGCCGAGGCGTCCGACGTCGCGAACGCGATCCTGGACGGCGCGGACGCGGTCATGCTCTCCGCCGAGTCGAGCGTGGGCGCCTACCCGATCGAGACCGTCAAGACGATGTCCCGCATCGTCGAGGCGGCCGAGCAGGAGCTGCTCTCCAAGGGCCTCCAGCCGCTCGTCCCGGGCAAGAAGCCGCGCACCCAGGGCGGTTCGGTGGCCCGCGCCGCCGCAGAGATCGCCGACTTCCTGGGCGGCAAGGCCCTCGTCGCCTTCACCCAGTCCGGCGACACCGCCCGCCGCCTGTCCCGCTACCGCGCGGCCCAGCCGATCCTGGCCTTCACCACCGACGCCGCCACCCGCAACCAGCTCGCCCTGAGCTGGGGCGTCGAGACGTACGTCGTCCCGCACGTCGACAACACCGACGCCATGGTCGACCTCGTCGACGCCGAGCTCCTCAAGCTCAAGCGCTACAACGAGGGCGACACCATGATCATCACCGCCGGCTCCCCGCCCGGCGTCCCGGGCACGACCAACATGGTCCGCGTCCACCACCTGGGCCGCGCGAACTGACCCGCGCCCCGGACGCCCGACGGCTGTGGCCGCCACCCCTTCGGGGGCCGGCGGCCACAGCCGTTTCCGGGCAACGGGCACGGGGCATGGCTCACGGCTCACGGCTCACGGCTCACGGCTCACGGCTCACGGCTCACTGGAACGGATCGCCCGCCACGCCGCACAGCCGCACCAGCCCCGGCTCCTCCCCCTGCCCGGTGACCCTCGCGTAGACGGTGTACGTCCAGCCCTGCCCGGCAGCACGCTCCCGAGCCCAGCCGAGCACCTCGTCGACGTCGCCGTCCGTCACCTCGTACTCGTGCGACTGCCGGGAGCCGGCGTCCCAGAAGTACACGCGGTACACGGCCCGGTCCTCTTCCCAGACGGTGTCCCTGGGATCCACGCGACGCGTCAGCATGCGCCCACCCTAGGGTCGGTGGCGCATCGCGGACCGCTCAGTCCAGCCGTACGGTCTGCGTGTGGCCGTCGTCGAGGTTCCCCGGCTGCGGCACGGTGATCCGACCCCGGATCACGCCGGTGTACCAGCCGGGTGCGGAGACCTGTTTCGCGTCGGCGAGCGGCGTGTAGAAGGTCGCCGTCTTCCCGTTGCGCACGGTCTGTTCCCGGCTGCTGAAGGCGGCGATGCCCTTCGGCCCCACGAGGGGGCCGCGCAGCAACTGTCCGTCGATGCGCACGGTGACGGCCGGGTAGGTGCCCGTGCAGGCGACGCGCGTCTTGAACAGGATCCGGCGGTCGGCGGCCCCGGAGGACCAGTGCGGGTTCTCCGGCCGTGCCGAGCAATGCGCGCCACCGCCTTCGAAAACCGCGGCGAGCCGACCGGCCGGCGGGTTCGCCGCAGCGGCGGGCGGCGGTACGGCCGACGCCAGTCCGAGGGCGGCGGCCGCGGCGCTCGACAGGAACCACGATCGACGGATCACCTGTTGCTTCTCCCCTCGCCGGAACGGACGCCCGAGCCCCGGTTCCCGGTGCCCGGTCGTCCCCGACGGTGGCACACCGGTGATCGTTTACCGCGGGCTCCGGCGCGGACCCGATACGGGCCCGTCCGCCGGCCATTCGCCTCATTCCGGCACAGGTGCGGCGCAGATGGGGCACGGCGGACGGCGGCGGAACCGTTCCTCCCGTCCGCCGAGCGGCCTCGCCTCGAACGTGCGCCCGCGGGCGTACGCCCGGACCCGTCAGGTGGACGTCACGGGTACACCCCGTCCGTCACATAGACGCGCATGTTCGGGATGGTGAGGGTGCCGCCGAACTGGCCCGCCTGGCGGATCTTTACGTCGGTGAAGAAGATGGGGATGGGGAGCTTGAGGCCCGGGATGAGCGGGGGCGGGTGTTCGGCGGTGTAGTCGGCGGCGAAGATCGGGAGGGTGCTGCCGAGGAGCTTGCCTTTCAGCTGCTCCGTGTACATCGTCACCCTGCCGCCGTCGACCGTCGAGGTCTTGCCCGGGCCGGACTGGTGGTAGATCCGCTTCCGGTCGTTGACCAGGGCGTGCAGGTCGTCGATCGCCAGCTTGTCGGCGGTGAACTTGAGGACGGACTTCTTCTGCCCGCCCGCCGTGACGACCTCCTTGACCCCCTCGTAGGTGAGGCCGGTCAGCGTGAGCCGGTTCGCCTCCAGGTACCAGGGGTTGTCGGCGAAGGCGGCCTGCCCCTGGTCCCCCTGCCGTTTGGTGAGCGGGCAGGGCGGCGGCGTCTTCGTGGCTGACGCGCCGGGGGACGGGGTGCTCGACGGTGTCGAGCCGGGGGTCGTGGTGGCAGTGGGGGTCGGGTCCGGGGTCGCGTCCTTCGGGCCGGCGGAAGGGTCGGCGGTGGGCCGCGTCGCCTTCTTTCCGGCCGCCTCCTCCGTCTTCTTTCCCGCGCCGTCCGGAGTATTTCCGGGTTTGGGCGTCGCGGGAGTGACCGGAGGGGTGGGAGTGGTGGTGCCCGTCGCGCCCGGGGACGGGGTGGTCGTCGGGGCCGGGGTGGGGACGTCGTCGAACCGGGCGCCGGCGTCGGGAGCTTCGAGGGGACGTCCGGCACGGGCGGCACCGGCAGCTTGCCCTCGCCCGGTACGGCCGGGTCCGGCGTCGGGTCGGCGGTGGGTGTGGGGGCGGGCTTCCGCTTCCCGTTCGCGTCCGGGCCGTCCTTCCCGTCGTCGCCAGGCGCGTTCGTCGCCTTGTCCTTGCCCTTGTCCTTCTTCTTCCCCTTGCCCTTTTCCTTGCCGGCGTCCTCGTCTCCGCCCCCGCCCGCGCCCGGGCTCGGCGTGGCCGTGGGTGAACCCGCCGTCGGCGAACCGGGCGTCGGTACGTCGGGCGTCGGCGTCCCGTCCGGCTTCGTCACACAGAAGGCGTCGCCGAACGGACTGGGCGCCCCCGGCTTGGCCGTGGCCAGCTGCGGCGTGAAGCCCATGCCCATGAGCACCGCGGTGGGCATGGCCGCCAGCGCGACGGCCTTCCCCGCGGGCATGTGCAGGCGCGCCAGCAGGGGTTTCCTGGGCGCGGCGTGGCGCGGACCGGCTCTCGGGCAGTCGCGGTCGCGCGCGTCGTCGTCAGTCGCCACGGTGGCTCCTGTTCATTCCTTCACCAGCGACGGGCCGGACGGGATCGGGAGGTCCGGCGGCTCCTCCTCCGAGGCTCGCGCGGCCTCCGCCGGCGGCCGGGCCGGGGCCCAGGCGACGGCGAGCGCGCCACCCAGCATCGCCGGGATGATCCCGAGCAGGAACGCGCCGAAGTTGGAGACGACGAGCGAGACGATCCCGAGCAGGATGGCCGCGATCCCCGAGAAGACCCGGGAGTGCCGCTGGAACCACATCGTCAGACCGAGGACGATGAGCAGGATCCCGATGATCAGTGAGCCCGCGCCCGCCGTCGTGGACAGCCGGATGCTCAACTCGCCGAACTTCAGGGTCTGGTACGGGATGTACATGATCGGCACACCGGCGAGCATGGTCCACAGACCGGCCCAGAACGGGCGCTCACCCCGCCAGGTCCGGAACCTGCGGCGCAGGCCGCCCTTGTCGGCCGGCTGTGGTGGCGTCGTGTCGGCGCTCATGATGTACAGCTCCTCGGAACTGGCGGTTTGGTGCTGTGCGAGCCCTGCCGGGCTCCCGTTCCGCTACCTCGCGGCGGAGTGCGCGCGGCGCCGGCACGGGCACGGGAGCCGGTGTGGTGCCCGTGCCCGGCCGTGCCGGTGCGTCAGTCGCCCTTCTTGCACTCCTGGGCGCCCATGCTGACGCTCATGTCGAGGCCGGGCAGGGTGAACGAGCCGGCCGTGGTGGCCCACGCCTTCTGGTCCACATCGTCGAACTCGACCGACTTGGCCTGCTGGGCGAAGGAGTTCGGTACCGACTTCTTCGCGTCGCCCGGGTTCTTCGCGGGACCCTTGGTCATGTGGTCCGAGGAAACACCGATGTCGATTTCGTTGAACACCGCGTTCCCGACATTCATCTGATTGGCGTCGAGGTAGAGCTGCTTCGCCACGACCTTGGTGTCCCCGCCGCCCGCTCGCAGCTTCAGACCCACCGCTCCGAAAGGCGTCGGAACGTTGACCGCCTGGCAGAGCTTCGTGATCTCGGCCCTCTCCATGCCGACGACCGCGACCGCCTTGTGGTCCTTGGCGTTCGGGTCCACGTCCTCCATGGCGCCGTACTGGGTGAAGCCCGTGCCGGAGATGTGCTGGGCCCTCACCTGGAACTGCTGACCGGAAACCTGGAACGACGCCGCCAGCGCGCCCTGCGCGATCGCCATCGTGACCGCCGCCGCCGCGCCCACACTCGGGACCATGACGACCGCGAACCGCTTCCATCTGGTCCCACCGCGTGCCTGGGACTTCATGACTTGCCTCCTTCTCGGACGTACACCCCGAGCGGGCCGACGACTTCTGGCCCGGGGTGGGAGACGTGCTACGTCCTCGGGAAGCGGAGCGCCGTCGCGTGCGGTGGCGTCCAACGCCAAGCCGCGACCGAAACACCGGCGATCACCCCCGAGCGACAACCACGTGGCCACGCGTGCGCGCAACCTCCGGGACAGGCCCCGTCGTTGGCGGCGGGGACCCCCCTGTCCCACGGCCGGCGGGCAGCCGCCGGTCGTCCCGGTGGGGACCCAGCGGCCGGGCGCCGGCCGGATGCCGGGCCGCGGTGCTGGACCGGGTTGCGCCGATCGTGGTCGATTCCGGGGCGGGGCACAAGAGGTTCATTACTTGCGAGTAACGCGCGGACGACTCCGAGGAGTCCGGGCCGCGACGGGCGGGCACGCGGCGTGAGCGGCGTCGCGCCGGATACGTGGCGGCATAACGGGAAAAACCCGGGCGGAAGCCCGGGTTTCCCTTACCTCAAGTAACTACGGCCGCATTTATAAAGATTTGATATACCGCGACCGGTGTTTCGTGTGTGACAAGCGTGTGAACGGGACGTTCAGAACAGCGCCCGCGACAACGCCGTCCGCGCCGCCGCCACCCGCGGGTCGTCCGGGCCGATGACCTCGAACAGCTCCAGCAGCCGGACGCGGGCCGCGTCGCGGTCCTCGCCGGCCGTCCGCCGGATGACGTCGATCAGCCGGCCGAACGCGTCCTCGACATGCCCGCCGACCAGGTCGAGGTCGGCCGCCGCGACCTGCGCGCGGACGTCGCCCGGCGCGTCGGCCGCGGCCTTGCGCACCTGCTGGGGGTCCATGCCCTGGACGCGCTGCAGGAGTTCCGCCTGGGCCAGGCCCAGCTTGGCCTCGACGTTGAGCGGGTCGTCGGACAGCACGTTCTTGTACGCCTGGACGGCACCGCCCAGGTCCCCCTTGTCGAGGGCGTCGTGGGCCGCGCCCAGCGCCGCGTCGTACGGCCCGGCCGGACGCGCCGGCACCTCCGCCTCACCGGCACCCGGCGCCACGGGCGCGCCGACGATCCCGAACTGCTGCTCCGCGACCTGGACGAGCTGGTCCAGCACCTGGCGGATCTGCGCCTCGGGCGCCGCGCCCTGGAACAGCGGCAGCGCCTGCCCGGCCACCACCGCGAAGACCGCCGGGATGGACTGGACGCCGAACTGCTGGAACAGCCGCTGGTTGGCCTCGACGTCCACCTTGGCCAGCACGAACCGGCCCGCGTACTCCCCGGCCAGCCGCTCCAGCACCGGGCCGAGCTGCTTGCAGGGCTCGCACCAGTCGGCCCAGAAATCGATGACGACCGGCACCTCGGCCGAACGCTGGAGCACCTCGTGCTCGAACGACGCCTCGTCGACGTCGAGGACCAGGCGCACCGCGCCCGCGGGCGCACCGCCCTGGCGCGCCGCCTCGGCCCGCGCCTGCTCCGCCTTCTGCTTGGCTTCCCCGGCCGCCTTCACCGCGGCGAGGTCGACCACTCCACTCATGGACATGTTCCGTGGCTGCATGGGCCTATCCTCCCCCCTCCGCGCGGCGATCGGAAAAGTACGCAGCGGTACACAGCGAATTCGACGCCGGGTCCCCACCTGGCGTCCGTGGTTGTCGCTCACTCTTTCGCTACGAGTCGTAGCGTAACTGGATCTCCATCACCACGGCAGGGCGCCTCCCGTGATCTGCCTCATACCCGCGCGGCTACCCGGCGGTAAGGTCGCCGTATGACGTCCGCCCCGCAGCCCCCCGCACACCGCGCGAGCGGCCGCACGGGCCGCCCCCGCAGCGCCGAGGCCGACCGCGCGATCCTCGACGCGACGCGCGCCGCGCTGGTCGAACTGGGGTGGGGCAAGCTGACGATGGGCGACGTCGCCGCACGCGCGGGGGTCGCCAAGACGACCTTGTACCGGCGCTGGGCCGGCAAGAACGCGCTCGTCGTCGACGCCGTCGCCGATCTTTTCGACGAGCACCTCGAGCTGCCCGATCGGGGGAGCTTGCAGGCTGACATCGAGGGGGTTGTGCTTCGGTTCGCGGCGCTTCTCGATCGGCCGGAGACGAAGACGGCTCTTATGGCTGTTGTCGCCGAGTCGACTCGGGATGAGGTGCTGCGTGAGCGCATTCGCTCCGCGATCGTCGAACGTCAGAAGGGCCTGGTCCTCCTAGGCCGCGCCCGCGCCCAGGCCCGCGGCGAACTCCCCCGCGAGGAGGAGCCGGCCGTCGCGGCACGCACCGCGGACCTCATCTTCGACGTGATCGCCGGGGCGGTGGTGCACCGGACGCTGGTGAGCGCGGAGCCGGTGGACGCGGAGTGGGCCCGGGGGTTCACGGCGTTGCTCATCGGGGGCCTCGCCGCGGCGGCCGCGGCGCCGCAGGCCTGACCGCCGGCCCGGCCGGACGCGGTGGGTCAGCCCTGCGCACCGAGGGCGTCCAGATGCCCTCGCAGCACCCGGCGGAGCAGCTCGGGCGGATAGCGGTCGGGCAGCAGGGCGGCCTGGAGGGTGAGTCCGTCGAGGAGGGCGGACAGCCTCACGGCTTCCAGTTCGACGTCCAGGCCGCCCGGCAGTCCGCCGGCGCGCCGGGCTCCGTCCAGTACGCGCGTCAGCAAGGCGTGCAGACCGGCCTGTAGTTCGGCGGCGCAGGGTCGCAGCCGGGGGCGGGTGTGCGCGGCGGCGGTGAAGGCGAGCCAGAGCGCGCACTCCTGACGCCGGGGCTCGTCCAGGGGGAGGAACTCGGCCAGGAGCTCCTCCGTTCCGGCCCGGCGGTCGATGCCGCCGCCGGGGGCCAGGAGCCGCTCGGCATGGGTGCGGATGCGGTCGCCGATGCGGCGGCTCAGCTCGCGCATCGCGAAGGTCACCAGCTCGTCGTGGTCGGCGAAGTAGTGCCGGACCGAGCCGACGGCGAGACCCGCCTCCTCGGCGACGTTGCGCAGGGACGCGTGCTCCAGTCCGTGCCGCGCGGTGACGGACAGGACGGCCTGCGCCACCGCCCTCCGGCGGGCCACGGGATCGACGATCTTCGGCACCTTGGCTTTATAGCACAATCGAGCTAGCATTTTTTAGCACACTCTTGCCATAAAGATGGGCGGTACCCACGTGAACCCCTGGCTGCTCGCCGCGATCGTCACGGCCGTGGTGATCGCGGTCGTGATCAGACGGATCATCGGCGAACCGGTCAGCGTGCGCGACCTGTTCGCCGCCCCGGTGATCCTGATCGTGATCGGCACCGTCTCCCTCGCCAAGAAGACGGACCTCACCGGCACCGACCTCATCTGGGTCATCGCGGGCACGGTCCTCGGCGCGGCACTCGGCGCACTCCGCGGCGCCACGATCCGGCTCGTAGACAAGGGCGGGTTTCTGTGGCAGCGGTACGACGGCCGCACGTTCCTCACCCTGGTCGGCACCCTGGCGGTCGCGGCCGGCTTCAACGCACTCGCGGTGGCGATGGGCATGCACGAGGAGGCTCGTCCGCTGCAACTGTCCATCGGCGCGAGCTTCCTCGGCGAGTCGCTGGTGGTCGGCGGGCGGGGGCTGGCCTCGGGGATCCCCTTCGCCCCCGCCCGTACGCGCTGAGCCCGTAGCCCGTAGCCCGTAGCCCGTAGCCCGTATAAGCGCGTAGCCCGTACCTCAGGAGCCCGCACGCCCCTTCAGGCACTCCTTGACCGCCGCCACCAACCGGCCCGCCCGCTCGTCCCCCTCGCCGATCATCCGGTTGGCCACATACCCGAAGCCGACCCCGAACTCGTCGTCCCCGAACCCCAGATGCCCGCCCGCGCCGTCGTGGCCGAAGCTGCGGGGGCCGAGCATGGGGACGACCGGGGGTGAGTCGAGGTGGAAGCCGACGCCCCAGCGGACGCCGAGGTCGGGGAAGCCGGACCAGGAGGCGCCGGAGGTCTGCGGGCGCAGGGCGGCGGTCACCGTGTCCTCGGTGAGCAGCCGGGGCGTGCCGTCGACGCCGGTGACCGCCGCCGCGTACAGGGCGGCGAGGCCGCGGGCGGTGGAGACGGCGCCGGTGCCGGGGATCTCGGCGGTCAGGAAGTCCTTGGCGTTCCAGCCGCGCGGGTGGTCGAGGCCCGGGAAGACGAAGGCGCCGTTCATGGTGAGGATGCGCGTGAAGAGGTGGTCGGGGCCCGGGAGGGCCGGCGGCTCGCCGTCGTACGCGAGGCGGGCGAGGCCCTCGTACTCGTCCTCGGGGATGCCGATCCAGGTGCGCAGGCCCAGGTCGTCGGCGACGGCGGAGCGGAAGTACGCGCCGGGCGTGAGGCCGGTGATCCGCCGGATCAGCTCGCCGGCCAGCCAGCCGATGGTGTGGCCGTGGTACTCGTACGCCGTGCCCGGCTCCCAGAGCGGCTGCTGCTCCTCCAGGGCGCGGACGACCGGCGTCCAGGCGGTGATCTCCGCGAAGTCCGGGCTCGCGTCGAGGACGGGGAGGCCGGCCCGGTGGGCGAGGATCATGCGGGTGGTGACGCCCTCCTTGCCGTTCCGGGCGAACTCGGGCCAGTAGCGCGCCACCGGTGCGTCGAGGTCCAGCAGGCCCTGCTGGACGAGGAGGTGGACGCAGAGGACGAGGACGCCCTTGGCGGCGGACATCACCGGAACGGCCGTGTCCGCTTCCCAGGCGCGGCCGGTCCGCTCGTCGGCGGTGCCGCCCCACAGGTCCACGACCTTGCGGCCGCCGTGGAAGACGGTGACGGCCGCGCCGAGCTCGGTGGTCTCCGCGAAGTTCCGCGCGAAGGCGTCCGCGACGGCCCCGAAGCCCTCGTCCACGTGTCCGTCGTACAGCATTGCCGTTCCCCCCGAGTCGTGTCCGCACCACGAGCGGTGCCCGGACACCCTAACCGGAGGGGACCAGGCACCTCTAACGCTTTATCGGGGGTTGCAGCAGGTCAGAAGCCCGCCGGCTCCGTATACGTCCCCCACTCGTCCCGCAGCGCGTCGCAGATCTCGCCGAGTGTGGCCTCCGCGCGGACCGCCTCCAGCATGGGCTCGATCATGTTGGAACCGTCGCGGGCCGCGGCCAGCATGGCGTTGAGGGCGGCGGTGACGGCGGCGTCGTCGCGGGCCGCCTTGCGGTCGGCCAGGACGCGGACCTGCTCGCGCTCCACCTCGTGGCTGACCCGCAGGATCTCCAGGTCGCCGGTGACCGAGCCCTCGTGGCAGTTGACGCCGACGACCCGCTTGTCGCCCTTCTCCAGCGACTGCTGGTAGCGGAAGGCGCTCTCGGCGATCTCGCCGGTGAACCAGCCGTCCTCGATGCCGCGCAGGATGCCGGAGGTGATCGGGCCGATGGGGTGCTTCCCGTCCGGGTGGGCGCGCAGCCCGCGCTCCCTGATCTGCTCGAAGATCTTCTCGGCGTCCGCCTCGATCCGGTCGGTGAGCTGCTCGACGAACCACGAACCGCCCAGCGGGTCCGCGACGTTGGCGACGCCCGTCTCCTCCATCAGCACCTGCTGCGTGCGCAGGGCGATCTCGGCGGCCTGCTCGCTGGGGAGCGCCAGGGTCTCGTCGAGGGCGTTGGTGTGGAGGGAGTTGGTGCCGCCGAGGACCGCCGCGAGGGCTTCCACGGCCGTGCGGACGACGTTGTTGTACGGCTGCTGGGCGGTGAGCGAGACGCCCGCGGTCTGGGTGTGGAAGCGCAGCCACTGGGCCTTGTCCGTCTTCGCGCCGTAGACCTCCTTCATCCAGCGGGCCCAGATCCGGCGCGCCGCACGGAACTTGGCGATCTCCTCGAAGAAGTCGAGGTGCGCGTCGAAGAAGAAGGACAGGCCGGGGGCGAAGGTGTCCACGTCCAGGCCGCGGCTCAGCCCCAGCTCGACGTAGCCGAAGCCGTCGGCGAGGGTGTACGCGAGCTCCTGCGCGGCCGTGGCCCCGGCCTCGCGGATGTGGTAGCCGGAGACGGAGAGCGGCTTGTAGGCGGGGATGGCGCGGGTGCAGTGCTCCATCAGGTCGCCGATCAGGCGCAGGTGCGGCTCGGGGCCGAACAGCCACTCCTTCTGGGCGATGTACTCCTTGAAGATGTCCGTCTGGAGCGTGCCGTTGAGGACGGCCGGGTCGACGCCCTGGCGTTCGGCGGCGACGAGGTACATGCAGAAGACCGGCACGGCCGGGCCGCTGATCGTCATGGAGGTGGTGACGTCGCCGAGCGGGATGCCCTTGAACAGGACCTCCATGTCGGCGGCCGAGTCGATGGCGACGCCGCAGTGGCCGACCTCGCCGAGCGAGCGGGGGTCGTCGGAGTCGCGGCCCATCAGGGTCGGCATGTCGAACGCGACCGAGAGGCCGCCGCCGCCCGCCGCCAGGATCATCTTGTAGCGCTCGTTGGTCTGCTCGGCGTTGCCGAAGCCGGCGAACTGCCGGATGGTCCACGTGCGGCCCCGGTAGCCGGTCGGGTGCAGGCCGCGGGTGAAGGGGTACTCGCCGGGCCAGCCGATGCGCTCGAAGCCCTCGTAGCTGTCGCCGGGGCGGGGGCCGTAGACCGGGTCCACCGGGTCGCCGGACAGGGTGGTGAAGTCCGCGTCCCGCTTGCGCGCCGCGTCGTAACGGGCCTGCCAGCGACCGCGTCCCGCTTCGATGGATGCTGCGTCCATGGTGGTGCTGTCCGCCTCTCCGCGCTCCCGCGCGACCGCGCGGGCCTACGACCGCCGGTCGGCCCCCGTCGTCGCGGGCCGTCCCGGGGACGTCGAACTACTAGAAGCCACGAGAAACTACTAGGACGTCCTACTAAATCGTCGCGCAAGAAGGCCCCGGACACAAGGGGCGTCCGGGGCCGTTCGTTCTCGGGGGTGCACCCCGCCGGGCGGGGATCAGGCGGC
Organism: Streptomyces sp. CA-181903; assembly: GCF_050937075.1. Lineage (NCBI taxonomy): Bacteria > Bacillati > Actinomycetota > Actinomycetes > Kitasatosporales > Streptomycetaceae > Streptomyces > Streptomyces sp. CA-181903. The sequence goes on along the minus strand of NZ_JBNJLY010000001.1, from coordinate 5,175,915 downwards.
GGGCGACGGAGCGGGCTCCGCGTCGGCGAACAGGGGCTCCAGCTCGCGGGTGACCTTGCGCTCGACGAAGAACGCGGCCGTCGGGATGGTGCCCGCCAGCAGGATCCAGGCCAGCCGGCCGAAGGGCCACTTGGCCTTGGAGCCCATGTCGAAGGCGAAGACGAGGTAGAGGACGTAGAGCCAGCCGTGGGCGATGGCGACGACCCGGAGGGGGCCGGCCACCCCGTCCATGTCCAGTCCGTACTTGGCGATCACGCCGATCGTCAGCAGGACCAGCAGCACGCCGGTGATGTAGGCCAGGGCACGGTAGCGGGTCAGGACGGAGCGCTTCATGGGGAGAGCGTAACGGCACCTTCCGGGGCGATCTTCGCCACCCCTGGCGTGGGTGAAGGGTGCCTGGTGAGACGGGTGGTGGCGTGTCGCGCCGCCGCGCGGAGACCCCCGCGGGGGCCTCGGCAGCCCGCGGATCCGGCCTCTAACCGGCCGCGGACCCGCCCTCCGTGAAGTCCGAGGCCGCCACCCGCAGCGGCCGCAGGATCCGGAAGATCTCCGCGCACTCCTCCGCGCCGTACACGCCCAGCCCGAAGTCCATCGCCATCAGGTCCCGCGTGGCCGCCTCGACGACCTCGCGCCCCTTGTCGGTGATCGACGCGAGCGTGCCACGCCCGTCCCTCGGGTTGGGGCGCTTGTCCACGAAACCGGCCGTGACCAGGCGGTCCACCGTGTTGGTCACCGACGTGGGGTGCACCATCAGCCGCTCCCCGATCTTGGACATCGGGAGCTCGCCGGCCTTGGAGAAGGTGAGCAGCACCAGCGCCTCGTAGCGCGCGAACGTCAGCCCGTACGGCTTGACGACGGCGTCGACCTGCCCGAGCAGGATCTGGTGCGCCCGCATGATCGAGGTGATCGCGGCCATGGACGGCACCGCGCCCCAGCGCCGCTCCCACAGTTCGTCGGCGCGGGCGATGGGGTCGAAGGGGAGGCTGAGCGGCTTGGACACGCCATGAGCCTATCGCCCGCCCTTGTCGCGGGCGCCGGCGTTCCGCACTTCGGACGGCCCCCGGGGCGGGGTTGCGAGCGGCGGCGGCCTTCCCGGTCATACGGGACGAGGCCGCCGCCGCGTCAGGACGCCAGGTGGCGTTCCACCGTCTCGACCTTGCTGGTGAGGCCGTCGGTGACGCCCTGCCGGATGTCCGCCTTCAGGACGAGGGAGACCCGGCCGCAGCGGGCCTCGACGGCCTGGACGGCGCGCTTGACGACGTCCATGACCTCGTCCCACTCGCCTTCCAGCGAGGTGAACATGGCGTCGGTGCGGTTCGGCAGGCCGGAGGAGCGGACGACGCGCACCGCTTCCGCGACGTACGCGCCGACGTCCTCACCGGCACCGCTGGGGGTGACGGAAAAAGCGACGATCACGCGCCGACCACGCCTTCCTTGCGGGCCCGGGCGGCCATGACGCTGGCCTCGGCCTCGCGGCGGAGCTTGCGGTCGGCGAAGAAGCCGCCGAGCGGGATGACGGAGAGGACGAAGTAGAGGACGGCGGTCTTGGTCTCCCACTTGGCCCGTTTCCAGGCGTCGACCCAGAAGATCACGTAGGTGAGGAACAGGAAGCCGTGCACCATGCCCATGGCCGGGACGGCGTTGAAGTCGGTGGTCCGCTTGAGGATCGAGCACGTGATCAGCAGCAGGAACGACGTGGCCTCGGGCGCGGAGATCAGCCGGAGTCGGCGCAGGGCGGAGGCGGTCTTGAGGTCCACGGGAAGGCACCCTTTCCGTCGGGAGTGGCGGGACGGTCACGCACTGCAGCGATCTTGTGAGTGCGTTCACAAGTTCTGACCATTGTTGCAGTTACCGCCGACAGCCCCGGCTCCGGGTGGTGTTCGAGCCCATACCAGGGGTCTTATCAGGGACGATTCCGGGGTCCCTCCGGGGCCGGGGGCCTGTCGGAGCGGCGTCGCCGCCCGCTAGCGTCGGGGCGTGGCACAGTTTCGGCTCCAAGGGAGCAAAGTCCTCGCCGTCGACATGGCGGGCGACGCGGTCAAGGCCAAGAACGGGGCCATGGTCGCGTACGAGGGCGACATGACGTTCAAGAAGATGACCGGTGGCGGTGACGGCCTGCGCGGCATGGTCACCCGCCGGCTCACGGGGGAACAGATGACGGTCATGGAGGTGAAGGGGCACGGCACCTGCTACTTCGCCGACCGGGCGAGCGAGATCAACCTGGTGGACCTCCGGGGCGAGACGCTGTACGTGGAGGCGAGCAATCTCCTCTGCACCGACGCGGCGCTGCGCACCGGCACGTCGTTCACCGGCCTGCGCGGGGCGTCCCAGGGCAACGGCCTGTTCACGACGACCGTGGAGGGCACCGGCCAGGCGGCGATCCTCTCGGACGGCACGGCGATCGTGCTGCGGGTGACGCCGCAGACGCCGCTGTCGGTCGACCCGGGGGCGTACATCGCGCACACCGGCGGGCTCCGGCAGCACTTCCAGTCCGGCGTCAACTTCCGGACGTTCCTGGGCGAGGGGTCCGGCGACGCGTTCCAGATCCGTTTCGAGGGCGACGGGCTGGTGTACGTGCAGCCGAGCGAGCGCACCACGTTCGGGGGTGACGTCTGATGCCGTTCCGTTCGTTGAACTCGCGGATGGTCGAGGCCCAGGTGCTGCCCGGGCAGCGGCTGTTCAGCCAGCGCGGGGCGATGCTCGCGTACAAGGGGGAGGTTTCCTTCACCCCCAGCATCACGGGCGGCCAGGGCGGCGTCATGGGGATGATCGGCCGCCGGATCGCCAACGAGGCCACGCCGCTGATGACGGTGGAGGGCAGCGGCACGGTGATGTTCGGGCACGGCGGACACCACGTCCATGTGATCGAACTGACCGGTGACACGCTCTATGTGGAGGCGGACCGGCTGCTGGCGTTCGACGGATCGCTCCAGCAGGGCACGATGTTCATGGGGTCGCAGGGCGGCGTGATGGGCATGGTGCGCGGCCAGGTGACGGGCCAAGGTCTGTTCACCACCACCCTCAAGGGCCATGGCTCGGTGGCGGTGATGGCGCACGGCGGCTTCATCGAGCTGCCGATCCGGCCGGAGCGGCCGGTGCACGTCGACCCGCAGGCTTATGTGGCGCACCGCGGCGACGTGCGCAACAAGCTGTCGACGGCGATCGGTTGGCGGGAGATGATCGGCCGCGGTTCGGGCGAGGCGTTCCAGCTCGAGCTGTCGGGCAACGGCACGGTGTTCGTGCAGGCGTCGGAGGAGAAGCTGTGAACGGCCCGGTCGTCTTCGACGCGCACTCGCTGCCGGTCAACGACAACGTCAATCCCTACGCGTTCAGCGTGGATCTCGACGGCCAGTGGTTCCTGCAGAAGGGGAAGATGATCGCCTACTTCGGGCAGATCGGCTTCCACGGCATCGGCCACGGCCCGTTGGACCGGCTGATCCGGAGCAGCTTCCACTCGCCGTTGCACGCCGCGGACTGGGTGGTGGCCGAGGGGCGGGGCAGGATGCTGCTCGCGGACCGGTCGTTCGACGTCAACTCGTACGACCTGGAGGAGGGCAACCTGACGGTGCGGTCGGGGAATCTGCTGGCCTTCGAGCCTTCCCTGGCGCTCAAGCAGTCGATCATCCCGGGGTTCGTGACGCTCATCGGCACGGGGAAGTTCGTGGCCGCGTCCAACGGGCCCGTGGTCTTCGTGGAGCCGCCGGTCCGGGTGGATCCACAGGCGCTGGTCGGCTGGGCGGACTGCCCGTCGCCGTGTCACCACTACGACCACGGGTACATGCGCGGAGTGCTGGGCGGGGTGCGGATGTTCACCGGGTTCGGCGGGACGTCGGGCGAGGAGCACCAGTTCGAGTTCGTGGGCGCCGGCACGGTGCTGTTGCAGTCCAGTGAGCAGCTGATGGCCGAACAGCCCACGGGGGCACCGCCGGACGAGGCGGGCGTGCCCTCGGGCGGGACGCCGTCGACGCATGGGAATCAGCCATCCGCCCCCCGGCTGCCCGGCCAGTTGGGAGACCTCCAGCGCCGCTTCGGGCTGTGAGCGGTACCCTGCGGAGTGTGACATCGAACGCCTGACCTCCCGTTCCGGCCCCCACATTCCAATTGGTTCGCTTTTCAACTTTCTTAGGTAGAATCTCACCATGGACACCGAGAACGGCACACGTTGGCTCAGCGATGAGGAACAGCGCACCTGGCGTGCCCACCTGGACGTCAGCCGACTGCTGATGCATCAGCTCGAACGGGATCTCCAGCCGTTCGGACTGACCAACAACGACTACGAGATCCTGGTCAACCTCTCCGAGTCGAAGGACCACCGGATGCGGATGAGCGATCTCGCCGCCGCCACCCTGCAGTCGAAGAGCCGCCTCTCGCACCAGATCACGCGGATGGAGAACGCGGGTCTCGTCCGCCGGGAGAACTGCGAGTCCGACCGGCGGGGGCTGTTCGCCGTCCTCACCGACCAGGGCTGGGAGATCATGCGGAAGGTGGCCCCGCACCATGTGGCGTCCGTCCGGCAGCACTTCATCGACCTGCTGTCGCCGGACGAGCTCAAGGCGCTGAGCTCCTCGCTGTCGCCGGTGGCGGAGCACCTGCGCGCCGCGCGCGGCAAGGGCTGAGCCCCGGGACGCCGAAGACGCCGAGGCCCGGCCGTCCGCTCCTCCGGTTCGAGGAGCGGACGGCCGGGCCTCACGTTTACGAAGCGGACGGCCGGGCCTCACGTTTACGAAGCGGACGGCCGGGCCTCACGTTCACGGAGCGGACGGCCGGGCCTCACGTTCACGGAGCGGACGGCCGGGCCTCACTCCCCCGCCGTCAGCCCCGCCACCAGTTCGTCCGCCGCCGTGTACGGGTCCAGCGACCCGTCCAGCACCCGCGCCGCCAGGACGCCCACGTCCCGGCCGCCGCTCAGATCGCCGATGCGCGAGCGCAGCGCCGTGACCGCGATGCGCTCGATCTCATGCGCCACCCGGGCCGCACGGCGCTCCGCGAGGACGCCGTTCTCCTCCATCCAGGCCCGGTGCTTCTCCAGCGCCTCGACCACCTCGTCGGTGCCCTCGCCGCGGGCCGCCACCGTCTTGACGATCGGCGGTCGCCAGTCGCCGGGCTTGCGGGCCTCGCCCAGCCCCAGCATGTGGTTGAGCTCCCGGGCCGTCGCGTCCGCGCCGTCCCGGTCGGCCTTGTTGACCACGTAAACGTCGCCGATCTCCAGGATCCCGGCCTTCGCCGCCTGGATGCCGTCGCCCATGCCGGGCGCCAGCAGCACCACCGTGGTGTCGGCCTCGGAGGCGATGTCCACCTCGGACTGGCCCACGCCCACGGTCTCCACCAGCACCACGTCGCAGCCGGCCGCGTCCAGGACGCGGATCGCCTGCGGCGCGGCCCAGGAGAGGCCGCCCAGGTGCCCGCGGGTGGCCATCGAGCGGATGTACACCCCGGGGTCGGAGGCGTGCTCCGACATCCGCACCCGGTCGCCGAGCAGGGCGCCCCCGGAGAACGGGGACGACGGGTCGACGGCCAGCACCCCGACCCGCTTGCCCCGCCGCCGGTAGGCGGAGACCAGGGCCGAGGTGGAGGTGGACTTGCCGACCCCGGGCGAGCCGGTGAGCCCGACGACGTAGGCTCCGCCGGCGAGCGGCGCCAGCGCCGCCATCACCTCGCGCAGCTGCGGGGACGCCCCCTCCACCAGCGAGATCAGCCGGGCGACGGCCCGCGGACCGCCGGCCCGGGCCTGCTCGACCAGCGCGGTCACGTCCGCCATCGCCGCTCCTTCCGCCGGGGTCCGGTGGGTCCGGCCGTCGCTCGTCCGGTATGCGGGTGCCGTCACTTGCCCGGCACGCGGATGATCAGGGCGTCGCCCTGGCCGCCGCCGCCGCACAGCGCCGCGGCGCCGACCCCGCCGCCCCGCCGGCGCAGCTCCAGTGCGAGGTGGAGCACCGTGCGGGCGCCGGACATGCCGATGGGGTGGCCCAGCGCGATGGCGCCGCCGTTGACGTTCACCTTTTCCGGCGATACCCCCAGATCCTTGATTGACTGCACAAGAACCGCCGCGAAAGCCTCATTGATCTCGATCAGGTCCAGATCGTCGACCGTCAGGCCCTCCTTGGACAGGGCGTGCAGGATCGCGTTGGACGGCTGGGAGTGCAGCGAGTTGTCCGGGCCGGCCACGTTGCCGTGGGCGCCGATCTCGGCGATCCACTCCAGGCCCAGCTCCTCGGCCTTGGCCTTGCTCATCACGACCACGGCCGCGGCGCCGTCGGAGATCTGCGACGACGTGCCGGCGGTGATCGTGCCGTCCTTGCTGAACGAGGGCTTCAGCTTGCCCAGCACCTCGACGGTGGTGTCCCCGCGGACGCCCTCGTCCTTGCTGAAGACCACCGGCTCGCCCTTGCGCTGCGGCACCGCGACCGGGGTGATCTCGGCGTCGAACAGGCCGTTCTTCTGGGCGGCGGCGGCCCGCTGGTGGGAGCGGGCGCCGATCTCGTCCTGCGCCGCCCGGCCGATGCCCAGCCGGGTGTTGTGCTTCTCGGTCGACTCGCCCATGGCGATGGCCTCGAACGGGTCGGTGAGCCCGTCGTGCGCCATGGAGTCGAGCATCTCGATCGCGCCGTACTTGTAGCCCTCGCGTGACTTGGGCAGCAGGTGCGGGGCGTTGGTCATCGACTCCTGGCCGCCCGCGACCACGATCTCGAACTCACCCGCGCGGATGAGCTGGTCGGCCAGCGCGATGGCGTCGAGGCCGGACAGGCACACCTTGTTGACGGTCAGCGCCGGGACGTTCATGGGGATGCCGCCGTGCACGGCCGCCTGGCGGGCGGGGATCTGCCCGGCGCCGGCCTGCAGCACCTGACCCATGATCACGTACTGCACCTGGTCACCGCCGATGCCCGCCCGGTCGAGCGCGGCCTTGATGGCGAAACCGCCCAGTTCGGCCGCGGAGAAGGAGCGCAGGGAGCCGAGGAGGCGGCCCATGGGCGTCCGGGCGCCCGCGACGATCACGGAGGTGGGGGCGGTCGGACCGTTCGTACCAGACATGGACGGTGCTCCTTCGGCGGAGGCGGTTAACGGTGGTTCTCGTCAATGTACTGAGCGGTACACCGGTCGGTCACCGGGCGGCGGGTGTGATCGCGCGCACGTTGCGTAACCGCTCCGCGCGGCGGTGCACTGGACCCATGCTGACGCGCATCGACCACATCGGGATCGCCTGCTCCGACCTCGACGCCACCGTCGAGTTCTACCGTGCCACGTACGGCTTCGAGGTGTTCCACACGGAGGTCAACGAGGAACAGGGCGTACGCGAGGCCATGCTGAAGATCAATGAGACGTCGGACGGCGGCGCCTCCTACCTCCAGCTCCTTCAGCCGATCCGGGAGGATTCCCCCGTCGGCAAGTGGCTGGCGAAGAACGGCGAGGGCGTGCACCACATCGCGTTCGGCACGGCCGACGTCGACGCCGACGCGGCGGCCGTGCGGGACAAGGGCGTCCGCGTCCTCTACGACACCCCGCGCACCGGTTCCATGGGCTCGCGCATCACCTTCCTGCACCCCAAGGACTGCCACGGCGTGCTGACGGAACTGGTCACCTCGGCGCCCCGCCCGGCCGAGGAGCACTGACCCACACCTGCCCCGGCCGGTAGAGTGCAGGTTCGGCCGGGGTACGGGTGGGGCCCGGCCCAGGCTGTGCCGATGATCTGACACCATTTCTTCGGAAGGGCGGGCTCCGGGTTCCACCACCACGCACGGGGCCGGCCACCGACGCGACCAGGGGACGGATGGACCGCGCAGTGCGGGGCTACGAGCGCCAGGACAGCCAGCGGGCTGAAACCGACCACCTCTCGCAATTCGAGGCCGAGATGGAGCGGCTGAAGAAGGAGCGGGAGAAGGCGGTCCAGCACGCCGACGACCTCGGCTACCAGGTCGAGGTGTTGCGCGCCAAGCTGCACGAGGCGCGGCGCACCCTCGCGCACCGTCCCGCCTATGACGCGGCCGGACTCGACTACCAGGCCGAACAACTGCTGCGCAACGCGCAGATCCAGGCCGACCAGCTGCGCGCGGACGCCGAGCGCGAGCTGCGGGAGGCGCGCGCCCAGACGCAGCGGCTGCTCCAGGAGCAGGCCGAGCGGCAGGCCCGCATGGAGGCCGAGCTGCACGCCGAGGCGGTGGCCCGCCGGCAGCGGCTGGACGAGGAGCTCAACGAGCGCCGGTCGACCGTCGAGTCGCACGTCAACGAGAACGTCGCCTGGGCCGAGCAGCTGCGCGCCCGTACGGAGGCGCAGGCCCGGCGGCTGATGGACGAGTCCCGGGCCGAGGCCGAGCAGGCGCTGAGCGCCGCCCGCGCCGAGGCCGCGCGCCTCACCGAGCAGGCGCGCACCCGGCTGGGCGCCGCCGCCGAGGAGGCCCGCGCGGAAGCCGAAGCGATCCTGCGCCGGGCGCGCACGGACGCCGAGCGGCTGCTGACCGCCGCGTCCCAGCAGGCGCAGGAGGCCACCGACCACGCCGAGCGGCTGCGCACCGAGGCCGGCGGCGAGGCCGAGCAGGCCAGGACGTCCGCCGCCGAGCTGACCCGCGCCGCCGAGGCGCGGATGCGGGAGGCGGAGACGGCGCTGCGCGAGGCGCGGGCCGAGGCCGAGAAGGTCGTCGCCGAGGCCGCGCAGGCCGCGCAGGCGCGGCTGTCCGAGGCCGAGACCGACAACGAGCAGCGCACCCGCGCCGCCCGCGCCGAGATCACCCGGCTCGTCGGCGAGGCCACCAAGGAGGCCGAGGCGCTGCGGGCCGAGGCCCAGCAGCTGCGGGACGACGCGGCGGCGGAGGCCGAAAGGCTGCTGGCCGAGACGGCGGAGAAGGCGCGCAGCGCCGCCGCCGAGGACTCGGCCGCCCAGCTCGCCAAGGCCGCGCGGACGGCCGAGGAGATGCTGTCCAAGGCGTCCGAGGACGCCCGGGCCGCCACCAAGGCGGCCGCCGCCGAGGCCGAGCGCATCCGCAAGGAGGCGGAGGCCGAGGCGGAGCGGCTGCGGGCGCAGGCCGAGGAGTCGGCCGAGCAGCTCAAGGGCGCCGCGAAGGACGACACCAAGGAGTACCGCGCCAAGACCGTCGAGCTCCAGGAGGAGGCGCGGCGGCTGCGCGGCGAGGCCGAGCAGCTGCGCGCGGACGCCGTCGCCGAGGCCGAGAAGGTACGGGCCGAGGCGCGCCGCGAGGCGCTCCAGCAGATCGAGGAGGCGGCGAAGACCGCCGAGGAGCTGCTGGCCAAGGCGAAGTCCGACGCGGCCGAGACGCGGTCGGCAGCGACCGCCGAGGGCGAGCGGGTGCGGGCCGAGGCGGCCGAGCGCGCCGCCGGGCTGCGCAAGCAGGCCGAGGAGGCGCTGGAGCGCGCCCGGGCCGAGGCCGAGGAGATGGCCGAGGAGGCCGAGGACCACGCCGAGCGCACCCGCACCGAGGCCGCCGAGGCCGCGGAGAGGCTGCGCGAGAAGGCCGAGGAGGCCGCCGAGGCGCTGCGCGAGGACGCCGCCGAGGAGCTGGCCCGGCTGCGCACCGAGGCCGAGGAGCGGGTCGAGGCCGCCGAGGAGGCGCTGCGCGAGGCCCGTACGGAGGCCGAGCGGCTGCGCAAGGAGGCCGCCGAGGAGACCGAGCGGCAGCGGACCGAGGCCGCGGAGCGGGCCCGGGCGCTGCGGGCGCAGGCCGAGGAGGACGCCGAGCGGCAGCGCGCGGAGGCCGCCGAGGAGGCGGCCGCGGCCCGTGCCGAGGGCCAGGAGACGGCGTCGCGGCTGCGTGCCGAGGCCGCCGAGGAGGCCGAGCGGCTGCGGTCGGAGGCCCAGGAGGCCGCCGACCGGATCCGGACCGAGGCCAACGCGGCCGCCGAGCGGACGGCGACGGAGGCCGCCGAGGAGCTGGCCGCCGCGCAGGAGGAGGCCGCGAGGCGCCGCCGTGAGGCGGAGGAGACGCTCGGCGACGCCCGTACGGAGGCGCAGGCGGAGCGCGAGGCGGCGCGCGAGCAGAGCGAGGAGCTGCTGGCCTCGGCGCGCAAGCGGGTCGCGGAGGCGCAGGAGGAGGCCCGGCGCCTGGTCGAGGAGGCCGAGGCGCGGGCCGCCGAGCTGGTGGCCGCGGCGGAGCAGACGGCCCAGCAGGTGCGGGAGTCCGTCGCGGGGCTGCACGAGCAGGCCGAGGAGGAGATCGCCGGGCTGCGGTCGGCCGCCGAGCACAGTGCCGAGCGGACGGTCACCGAGGCGCAGCAGGAGGCGGACCGGGTCCGCTCCGAGGCGTACGCCGAGCGCGAGAGCGCCCGGGAGGACGCGGTGCGGATCCGCGCCGAGGCCCAGTCGGCCTCGGAGGCGGCCCGCGAGCTGGCCGAGCGCACGGTCGAGGAGGCGATCGCCGAGGGCGAGCGCGTCCAGGCGGAGGCCGCGCGGGTGCTGGAGGAGGCCCGCGAGACGGCGAACAAGCGCCGGTCGGACGCCGCCGAGCAGGCGGACGCGCTGATCGCGGAGGCGACGAGCGAGGCCGAGCGGCTGCGCGCGGACGCCGGCCGGGTGCTGGACGAGGCCGAGGAGGCCGCCGAGGCGGAGCGCGCCCAGGCGGCGTCCGACGCGGAGGCGCTGCGCGCCGAGGCCCGGCGGGTCATGGACGAGGCGCGCGACGCGGCCGACGCCCACCGGGTGGAGGCCGCGCAGCAGGCCGACGAGCTGGTCGCCAAGGCGACGGCGGAGGCCGAGCGCCTGGTCTCGGACGCGTCGGCGAAGGCGCAGCAGATGCGCACCGACGCGTCGGACGCGCTGGCGTCGGCCGAGCAGGACGCGGCGCGCGCCCGGGCCGAGGCCCGCGAGGACGCGAACAAGATGCGGGCGGACGGCCGTGCGGAGGCCGAACGGATCGTCAACGAGGCGGCGGAGCTGACCTCTTCGGCGCAGGAGGACGCCGACCGCATCCTGGACGAGGCCCGCGCGGCGGCCGACAAGCGCCGCGCGGAGGCCGCGCGGCAGGCCGACGAGCTGGTCGCCGAGGCGACGAACGAGGCCGAGCGGATGGCCGCCGAGGCCGCGCGCACGGTCGAGGAGGCCCGCGAGGCGGCGGAGGCGCACCGCGCGGAGACCGCGGCGGAGGCCGAGCGGACGCTGGCGGACGCCCAGGCCGAGGCCGAGCGGGTGCGGGCGGACGCGGCGGCGGCGCTGGAGCAGGCGCGTCAGGAGGCCGCCGAGACGGCGGACGAGGCGCGGGAGGCGGCGGCGCGGCGGCGTACCGAGGCCGCGCGGCAGGCCGACGAGCTGGTCGCCGAGGCGACGGCCGAGGCCGAGCGGATGGCCGCCGAGGCCCGGGCGGCCCTGGCCGCGGCCCAGGAGAACGCCAACAGCACGCGCGCGGACTCGGCGAAGCTCAAGGCCGACGCGGTGCTGGAGGCCGAGCGGCTGCGCGCGGAGGCCCGCGAGGAGGCCGAGCGGACGGTCGACGAGGCGCGGGACGCGGCGGCCCAGCGGCGTACCGAGGCGGCCGAGCAGGCGGACGCGCTGATCGCCAAGGCCCAGGAGGAGGCGGTGAAGACCGCCGCCGCGGCCGAGGAGCAGGCGGACACCATGGTGGGCGTCGCCCGCCGGGAGGCCGAGCGGATCGTCGCGGAGGCCAACGGCGAGGGCAACGCCCTGGTGGAGCGGGCCCGTACGGACGCGGACACCCTGCTGGCCGAGGCCCGCGGGGACGCGACCGCCATAAGGGAGCGCGCCGAGGAGCTGCGGACGCGGATCGAGGCCGAGGTCGAGGAGCTGCACGACCGGGCGCGGCGGGAGTCCGCGGAGGCCATGCAGTCGGCCGGCGAGCGCTGCGACAAGCTCGTCGCCGCCGCCACCGAGCAGTTGGCGGAGGCCGAGGCGAAGGCGAAGCAGCTGGTGTCCGACGCCGGCGGCGAGGCGAACAAGGTCCGCGTCGCCGCGGTCAAGAAGGCCGAGGGCCTGTTGAAGGAGGCCGAGCAGAAGAAGAACGCCGCCGTGCGCGACGCCGAGCGGCTGCGTACCGAGGCGGCGCGCGAGGCGGAGCGCCTGCGCACCGAGGCCGAGGAGGAGGCGCGGCGCCTGGTCGAGGGCGGCCGGACGGAGTTGGAGGCGCTGGTTCGGCGTCGCGAGGACATCAACGCGGAGATCTCCCGTGTCCAGGACGTGTTGGAGGCGTTGGAATCATTTGAGTCCCCTGGGGCAAGCGGCTCCAAGGAGGGCGGAGTGAAGGCGACGGCGGGAGCCGGCGCTACTCGTTCGGGTGGCAAGCAGAGTCAGAAGTAAGCCACTCATTCGAGGGGACAATTCCCCAATCCGCCAACCGAGTACGAGGATCTGCTCCATGCGACGCCGCTCACCGCCCTAGGATTCCCTTATCACCTCACCGGTCTCTTTCGACAGGAACCCCATGAGCGACACTTCCTCCCCCTTCGGCTTCGAGCTCGTGCGGCGTGGATACGACCGCGGCCAGGTGGACGACCGCATTACCAAGCTCGTCGCCGACCGTGACAGCGCACTGGCCCGGATCACCTCTCTGGAAAAGCGCATCGAGGAGTTGCACCTCGAAACGCAGAACGCTCAGGCCCAGATCAATGACGCGGAACCGTCGTACGCGGGGCTCGGGGCGCGGGTCGAGAAGATCCTCCGGCTGGCCGAGGAAGAGGCCAAGGACCTGCGCGAGGAGGCCCGCCGGGCGGCGGAGCAGCACCGGGAGCTGGCGGAGTCGGCGGCGCAGCAAGTCCGCAACGACGCCGAGGCGTTCGCCGCCGACCGCAAGGCGAAGGCGGAGGACGAGGGCGCCCGGATCGTCGAGAAGGCCAAGGGGGACGCGGCGACGCTGCGGGCCGAGGCGCAGAAGGACGCGCAGTCCAAGCGCGAGGAGGCGGACGCCCTCTTCGAGGAGACGCGCGCCAAGGCGGCCCAGGCGGCGGCCGATTTCGAGACCAACCTGGCCAAGCGCCGCGAGCAGTCCGAGCGGGACCTCGCCTCGCGGCAGGCGAAGGCGGAGAAGCGGCTCGCGGAGATCGAGCACCGCGCGGAGCAGCTGCGGCTGGAGGCCGAGAAGCTGCGGACGGACGCAGAGCGCCGGGCGCGCCAGACGGTGGAGACCGCGCAGCGCCAGGCCGAGGACATCGTGGCCGACGCCAACGCCAAGGCGGACCGCATCCGCAGCGAGTCCGAGCGCGAGCTGGCGGCGCTGACCAACCGCCGCGACAGCATCAACGCCCAGCTCACCAACGTCCGCGAGATGCTGGCCACGCTGACCGGCGCCGCGGTGGCCGCGGCCGGTGTGCCCGGTGACGACGAGCCGATCTCGCGCGGCGTCCCGGCCCAGCAGAGCCGCTGAACCGCGGCGGTCCACCGGCGGCGAGAGGCGACCGCGCCGCGAGGAACCCGCACGAGGGCAGTACGGCGGATTCGCGCGTCAGCGGCACGGACAGTACAGAGCGGCACCAAAGCGGCGACGCACCACAGCGGCAACGCACCACAGCCGCACAGCCAGTGGCAACGCACCACAGCGGCAACAGCAGTACCCAGCACCACATTCGTTCGGGGGATCCCGCGCTCAGCGCGTCGTGGCCGTCCGAGGATCCGGCGGCGGCATACGGCGCGCTGACGTGTCCCGCGCGCCCGTACCCCTCCCCCGCCCCTCGCGAACGGCGTCCTTCCGGTGGCGGGGCCCCCGGTACGCCCGTACCGTGAATGGATGATCGAGCTGGAGGGTCTGACCAAGCGCTACGGCGACAAGCTCGCCGTCGATCACCTCACCTGCACCGTGCGCCCCGGAATCGTCACCGGCTTCCTCGGCCCCAATGGCGCGGGCAAGTCGACGACGATGCGCATGATGCTCGACCTCGACAACCCCACCAGCGGCACGGTCCGCATCGACGGCCGGCACTACCGCGAACTGCACGACCCCCTGCGGACGGTGGGCGCCCTGCTGGACGCCAAGGCGATCCACGGCGGCCGCAGTGCCTACAACCACCTGCTGTGCCTGGCGCAGAGCAACGGCATCCCGCCCGCGCGGGTGCGCGAGGTGCTGGACACGGTCGGTCTGACGTCGGTGGCGCGGAAGCGAGCCAAGGGCTTCTCGCTCGGCATGGGCCAGCGGCTGGGCATCGCCGCGGCGCTGCTCGGCGACCCGCGCATCCTGATGTTCGACGAACCCGTCAACGGCCTGGACCCGGAGGGCATCCACTGGATCAGGACGCTGATGAAGGGGCTCGCGGCACAGGGCCGCACGGTCTTCGTCTCCTCGCACCTGATGAGCGAGATGGCGCTCACCGCCGAGCACTTGATCGTCATCGGCCAGGGCCGGCTGCTCGCCGACACCTCGATGGCCGACTTCATCGCGCAGAACTCGCGTTCGTACGTACGGATGCGCTCGCCGGAGCACGAGCGGCTGCGGGACGTCCTCTCGGGCGCCGGGATCGCGGCCGCGCCGGGCCCGGAGGGCGGGCTGGACGTGACCGGGGAGGACGCCGCGCACCTGGGCGAACTGGCCGCGCGGCACGGGCTCACGCTGCACGAGCTCAGTCCCCAGCGGGCCTCGCTGGAGGAGGCGTTCATGCGGCTGACGGCCGGGTCCGTGGAGTACCACGCGCGCGCCGGGCAGGAAGCGGAGCCCGAGGCGGCGGCGCCGGACGAGTCGCCGGCCGGGCGGCCGGCCTGGGGCACGGACTGGCGCGGGAAGGAATCCTGATCATGGCGGTGACGGCACAGGTCCTGCGGTCGGAATGGACGAAGATCAAATCCGTGCGCTCCACGGTGTGGACGCTGGGCACCGGCGTGGTGGTCACCGTCGCACTCGGCGCGCTGATCAGCGCACTCGCGAAAAACGACTATGAAAACCTCTCGCCGAAGGACCGGTTCACCTTCGACCCGACATTCATCAGTTTCGCGGGGATGGGACTCGGCCAGCTCGCCTTGATCGTTTTCGGGGTATTGGTGGTCGCCAATGAATACAGCACCGGAATGATCCGCACATCATTGGCGGCGGTTCCGCAACGCGGTGTCTTCCTGTTCGGCAAGATCGCAATTGCGACGGCACTCGCGCTGGTCGTGGGCATGATCACCAGCTTTCTCACCTTCTTCGTCGGACAGGCGATGCTCGGCGACCGCGGCGCGCACCTGGGCGACCCGGGCGTCCTCCGCGCGGTCGTCGGCGGCGGGCTCTACATGGCGCTGATCGCGATGTTCTCGATGGGGGTGGCGGCGATGCTGCGCAGCCCCATGCTCTCGCTCGGCGTCCTGATGCCCTTCTTCTTCCTGATCTCCAGCATCCTGGCGAACGTCTCGGCCACCAAGAAGGTCGGCGAGTACCTGCCCGACAAGGCCGGGCAGAAGATCATGCAGGTCGTCCTCGTGGACGACGACGCGCCGTACGGGCCCTGGGGAGGCTTCGCGATCATGGTGCTGTGGGTGGTGGCCGCCCTGGTGGGCGGGTACGCGGTGCTGAAGAAGCGCGACGCGTAGCCCGCCGATGCGCCGCCGCTCGCTGCGCGACCTCGGACTGGACGCCGTCCCGTTCCGGCGCCCCCTGGAGTACCCGGGCCGCCCGGCCCCGGAGCCGTGCCTGCTGCTGGAAGCGGAGCTGCTGCCGCTGCGCGCCGTCCGGGGGCGGCCGCTGGGGGCGTGGCCGGTGGGGACGGACGGGACGGTGGGAACGGTTGGAACGGCCGGGACGGTCGGAACGGCCGGGACGTGGCCGGTCGTCGGCGGGGGCGCGGGGGCGCTTGCGGACGGGAGCGGGGCGAGGGCGCGTACGGACGGCCGCGGGGTGAGGGCACACACCGACGGAGCCGGGCCGCCGGGGGCCCGTACCGACGGAGCCGAGCCGGAGGCCCGTGGGGACGGGAACGGGCCACCCGTCGTCGACGGCAGCCGGCCGCCGCGTCCGGGCGGCGCCACCGACGACGGCGCGGCCCCGGACGACGCGGGCCCCCCGCTGGACGCCGTCCTCACCGCCCTCGGCCGGCTCGTCACCGGACGCCGCCACCCCGTCCTGGCCGTGGGTTCCAACGCCTCCCCCGCCCAGATGTGCCACAAGCTGGCCGCACACGGCCTGCCGGCCGCCGTCCCCATGGTCCCGGTGACCGTCCGCGGCATCGGCGTCGGCTGCTCCGCCCACATCGGGCGCGCCGGGTACGTGGCCGCGGCCCCCTACGCCGACCCGGCCGCCGAGCGCCGGCTGGTGGTGAGCTGGCTGGACCCGGACCAACTGGCCGCCGTGGATGCCTCCGAGCTGCACTACCGCCGCGTCCTGCTCCCCGGTGCGGCGTTCCCGATGACGCTGCCCTCGGGCGACCCGCTGGGCGGCGCCTACCTCTACGTCTCCCGGCACGGCGTGCTGCTGGACCCGGCCACCGGCCGCCCGCGCCCCGGCGCGGAGGACCAGGGCGCGCTGCTCTCCGCGCTGCTGCGCTCCTCCAAGCGCCTGCGCACCCTGCTCGGCCCCGACCCGCGCGCCTGGACCGAGCGGGCGCGCGCCGAGGAGACGGTACGGGCGGAGGGCGCCCGGATCTTCCGCGAGGAGGGCTGGATCCGCCCGGAGGGCGACCTTCCGTCAGGTTCCGGGACGACCGACCTCCGTCATGCCGACTTGTCCCCTTGACACCGGCGGTCCCGCTCCCCCGGCATTCCGTGGAACCGTCAGCCTCTCGTTATCCTCCTAACCCGAACGGGGGCACACGCCCCGACCATCTCGCGAGGGGCGGAGAATGATCGAGGCAGTCGGCCTGACGAAGCGCTACGGCGCCAAGACGGCCGTGCACAACCTGAACTTCCGGGTGAGGCCGGGTGCCGTCACCGGCTTCCTCGGCCCCAACGGTTCCGGCAAGTCCACGACCATGCGCATGATCCTGGGCCTGGACACGCCGACCGCCGGCCGGGTCACCATCGGTGGCCGCCCCTACCGGGAACTGCCCAACGCCGCTCGCCAGGTCGGCGCGCTGATCGACGCCAAGGCCGTGCACGGCGGGCGCAGCGCCTACAACCACCTGCTGTCCCTCGCCCAGCTCGCCGGCATCCCGCGCTCCCGGGTGGACGAGGTGCTGGGCGTGGTGGGTCTGCACGGCGTGGCCAAGCAGCGCTCGCGCGGCTTCTCGCTGGGCATGGGCCAGCGGCTCGGCATCGCGGCGGCGCTCCTCGGCGATCCGCAGGTGCTGCTGTTCGACGAGCCCGTCAACGGCCTCGACCCCGAGGGCATCCTGTGGGTCCGCAACCTGATGAAGCGGCTGGCCGCCGAGGGCCGGACGGTGTTCGTCTCCTCGCACCTGATGAGCGAGATGGCGCTGACCGCGGACCACCTGATCGTCATCGGCCGCGGGCAGCTGCTCGCGGACATGAGCGTCCAGGACTTCATCGCCGCCAACTCGGCAGGCTTCGCCCGCGTCCGCACCCCCGACACCGAGCCGGAGGGGCGCGAGAAGCTCACCGCCGCGCTGGTCGAGGCGGGCGGCCAGGTGCTGCCGGAGCCCGACGGCGCCCTGCGCGTCACCGGTCTGGAACTCCCCCGGATCAGTGACGTCGCCCATGACAACGACGTCCGCCTCTGGGAGCTCTCCCCCCACCAGGCGTCCCTGGAGGAGGCGTACATGCGGATGACGCAGGGCGCCGTCGACTACCGGTCGACCCACGACGCCCGGGCCGGCTTCCAGCCGCAGGCGGCCCCCGGCTACGCGATGCCCGGCGGGCCCGGCGCACCGGTGCCGCAGGGGTGGAACGGGCCGGCCGGCTACCCGGTGCTGCCGGGCGAGCAGCCCAACCCGTACGCCCGGCAGCAGCCCGCGGCGGCCCCGCGGCCCCAGCAGGCCCCGGCCCCCCAGGCCCCGGCCCCGCAGACGCCCCCGCCGCCGCAGCACCACGCGGCCCCCGCCGCCCCGCCGCAGCCGCCGGCCGGCGCACCTACGGCATCCACGGCATCCGCGGCCCCCACAGCCCCCTCATCCCCGTCAGCACCCGCCGACCTGACCAAGCGCGACACCGAGGACGCCCGATGACCACCCCGACGACCCCTCAGCACCCCGTGCCCGCGCAGGGCGCGCCGCAGCAGCCCGGTCAGGCCCCCGCGCAGCCGTACTGGCCCGGTCAGGCGGGCCCCGGCGGGCCGGGCGGCTACGTCTCGCCGGTCCCCGTGCGCGCGGCGCACCTGGGGGACGCCGTCGTCGCCGAGTGGACGAAGATCCGCAGCCTGCGGTCCACGATGTGGACGCTCGGCACGATGCTGGTGCTCGTCGTCGGCCTCGGTCTGACGCTGTCGCTGGTCGCCTCCTCCTCGGACAAGCTCGCCAACGGTGAGGACATGCTGGGCCTGGGCGCCGTCGGCGTGCTGCTCGGCACGATCCCGGTGCTCACCCTGGGCGTGCTGACCATCTCCTCCGAGTACGGCACCGGGCTCATCCGCACCACCCTCACCGCCTGCCCCAGCCGTTCCCGGGTGCTGACGGCGAAGGCGATCGTCTTCGGCGGCCTGACCTTCCTGACCACGCTGGTCGCGACGCTCCTCGTCGCCATGATCAGCGCCGCCCTGCTGAGCGACCAGGTCATCGAGGACCCGACCGCGGGCCAGTGGTTCAAGGCGACCGTCGGCGTCAGCCTCTACGTCGCGCTGGCCGGTCTGCTGGCGCTGGCCGTCGGCACCCTGCTGCGGCACTCCGCCGGGGCGATCACGGGCATGCTGGGCCTGGTGCTGCTGCCGCCGCTCCTGTCGCTCTTCCTCCAGGCCGACGCCGTCAAGGACATCGGCGAGGTGCTCGCCAAGTACTCGATCCCCATGCAGCTGTTCACCCTCTACGGGGCGGACGTGGACGGGGGCCCGTCCGGCTGGGAGCCGCTCTGGATCATGCTCGCGCTGACCGCCGCCGCCACGGCCGGCGCCCACCTGGTGCTGAACAAGCGGGACGCCTGAAGCAGTTGAGACGGGCGGTACTCAGTACCGCGGCGCGTTACGGGACCGCTGGAGCCGCGCGCTCCGGCGGTCCCGCGCGTTCCAGCACGACTTGTGCCAGTGCCGGCGGTCCTCGACCCCCGCGCCGTACTGCGGCCACACCACCAGGTGCGGCACCCCGGGCGGGATCTCCTGGTCGCAGCCGGGGCAGCGGTAGCGCTTGCCCGCCGAACTCCCGCCGACCATGCGCACGGACCAGTCCTCGCCCTGCCAGCTCTCCGTCTGCTCCAGGCCGTAGCGCGTCCCGCCGCCCTCGTACCGGTCGGAGTCGGCGGCTTGGCTGGCGGCGCCGCCTCGGGGGCGGTTTCGGCGCGGGGACACGGGTCACCTCGGAGGTCGTACGAGCTACGGGCTGTGACCAGGGTACGGGTCAGGGTCACCGCCCCCGGCCGGATGTCCGCGGCCTTGCCCGGCCACCACCCCCGCCCCTCTCCGATCATCATGAAAACTTCCCGAAGGCCCGTACCTCGTGGCACGTGTCGGGCGTTATTGCCAACGGGGGGTCGGGTCGGTCGCGCAGGAAGGTGCACGAGATGCGCGTTGGAGCGTTCGTCCTGGCCGCCCAGTTCCCGGGCCAGGGTCACGGAGAGGCGCTGTACCGGGCGGTGCGGACGGCCGAGGTCGCCGAGGAGGCCGGGCTCGACGCGGTCTGGCTGGCCGAACACCACTTCGTCCCCTACGGCGTCTGCCCCTCGGCGGTGACGCTGGCCGGGCTGCTCCTGGGCCGTACCCGGCGGATCCGGGTGGGCACGGCGGTGAGCGTCCTGCCCACCACCCACCCGGTGGCCCTCGGCGAGCAGACGGCGGTGCTGCACATCGCCTCGGGCGGCCGGTTCACCCTCGGGGTGGGCCGCGGTGGGCCCTGGGTGGACCTGGAAGTGTTCAACGCGGGCGTCCAGGCTTACGAAGAAGCGTTTCCGGAATCCCTCGAACTGCTGATGCGCTGGCTGCGCGAACCCCGCGTCGGTGCTTCGGGCAAACGATTCTCCTTCCGCGAGGTGCCGGTGGTGCCGCGCCCGGACGAACTGCTCGACCGGCCCGGCCCGCCGGTGCTGGTCGCCTGCACCTCGCCCGCCGGCGTCCGGCTGGCCGCCCGGCACGGGCTGCCGATGCTGCTCGGCATGCACAGCACCGACGAGGAGAAGGCCGAAATGGTGTCCCTGTGGCGCAAGTGCGCCCTGGAAGCCGGGAGTTCATCGGAGCACGTGGCGACCGCCGGGCATGTCGCGGCGGGCGTGGTGCAGGTGGCGGACCGCCGCCAGGAGGCGGCGGAGATTCTGCTGAAGACGATGCCCGGCTGGCTGCGCCAGGGCCTCGGCGCGCACGTCACCGTCGACGGCCGGGAGCGCCGGATGCGGGACCCGCTCGCGTACACGGAGCTGCTGTGCTCCCTCCACCCGGTCGGCTCGCCCCGGCTGTGCGCCGACCGCCTCGCGGCCACGGCGGAACGGACCGGGGTACGCGGATTCGCGCTGCTGGCCGAGGGATCGGGGGACCTCGCGGCGACCGAGGAGAACCTGCGCCGGCTCGGCGCGGAGGTACTGCCGCTGATCCGCTGAGAGCGGTGACGGTCTTTGGCCGTTTCCCACGGGGGCGCACGGACGCGGACCGGCGACGTGACGTCCCACCCCGGCGCACGGCACGACGCGGGCGCCGCCGTGACCCGCCCCCGCTCCCCGGCCACAGGTCCGGGGAGCCGCCGCCCCCGTACCGTCCCGCGCCCCGCGCGCGGAGCGGCAGCGGCGCCGGTTCAGCAGTCGCGCAGCTCCGGGGACTGGTTGAGGAGCTGTCCCCGGACCGACGTGAAGCGGGCCAGCCGCTCGTCGGCCGAGGGGTCGAGCGGGAAGACGGCGACCCGGTGGCAGTTCTGGAACGCCAGCCGGACCCCGAAGTGCCGCTGGAGCGCTCCGCGGATCGCGTCGCTCGCCAGGGCGCGCAGCAGCTGGCCGCGCGCCTTCTCGTCCGGCGGCGGCGTCCGGTTGTCGGCGAACTCGCCGCCTTCGACCTCGAGCCGGGCCACCAGCGAGCTGATCATCTCCCAGGCGTAGGGCAGGGAGTTCCGGACGCAGTCGACGAATGCCTCTTCGTCGACCTCGCCTCGCTCGGCCTGTTCGAGGAGGGCCGGTGAGACGTCGAGCGACATGAGTTCTCCTCTCGCGGGCCCCGCCGGGCGGGGTCCTGGGGGTGGGCGAGCGGACGACGACGCCCTGTGCCCGTACGACGACCGCCCGCTTCAACGGTAATCCGGCCACTGCTGCCCCACCAGGAGAACGCACCTACAACTGGCCACCGGCGAACGGGCCCATCCAGGGCGAATCGCGTCCGGTGCCGCGAGTCGAGTAGCGTGGCTCACCATGCGTCTCGTCATCGCCCGTTGCTCCGTGGACTACGCCGGCCGGCTCACCGCCCACCTGCCGTCCGCCCCCCGTCTCATCCTCGTCAAGGCCGACGGCAGTGTCTCGATCCACGCGGACGACCGTGCCTACAAGCCCCTCAACTGGATGTCCCCGCCGTGCACCCTCAAGGAGGGCGACGGCAGTGTCTGGACGGTGATCAACAAGGCGGGCGAGAAGCTCATCATCACCATGGAGGAGGTCCTCCACGACTCCTCGCACGAGCTCGGCGTCGACCCGGGCCTCATCAAGGACGGCGTGGAAGCACACCTCCAGGAGCTCCTCGCGGACCGCATCGAGACCCTCGGCGAGGGCTACACCCTGATCCGCCGCGAATACCCGACGGCCATCGGCCCGGTCGACATCCTCTGCCGCGACGCCGACGGGCAGACGGTCGCCGTCGAGCTCAAGCGCCGCGGCGAGATCGACGGCGTCGAACAGCTCACCCGCTACCTCGAACTCCTCAACCGCGACCCCCACCTGGCACCGGTGCGCGGCATCTTCGCCGCCCAGGAGATCAAGCCGCAGGCTCGTGTCCTCGCGACGGACCGGGGGATCGGGTGCGTGGTGCTCGATTACAACGCGCTGCGGGGGATCGAGGACGACAAGCTTCGGCTGTTCTGAGGGGGGTGCGCCCCGGTCCCTCCCCCAGAGGGGGTGCCCCCACCTTCGCCGCTTCCTGGGGCTGACGCCCCAGACCCCGAAACCGCGCTCCGCGCGGTTGTCCTCAAACGCCGGACGGGCTGGTTGTCGCGCCCGGGCGCGACAACCAGCCCGTCCGGCGTTTGAGGACCTCGCGGCGAAGCCGCGATGCCGGGGTCCGGGGCGCAGCCCTGGAAGAAACGGTGAATGGGGGTGCCCCCTCTGGGGGAGGGACCGGGGCACCCCACCCCCGTCAGCCGCTCGGCTTGACCGTCCCCGACCCCGCCGAGTCACCCCCGCCGGCAGGCGGGGTCGGCTGCTGCGTCACCGGCGGCGGATCCGTCTTCGGAGGATGATCCGTCGGCTCACTCGGAGTGGTCGGAGGCTGAGTCTTGGTCGACTCACCGCCCCCGGGGTACGAGTGGGCCCAGTCGAGTGCCCGCCACCGGGCGTCCGGGTCGGCGACGGCGAGTCATCGGGCGAGGCGGTCCCCGACGGCGACGGCGACGTGTCGCCGGACGGCGTCCCCGACGGCGCCCCCGTCCGCCCCGGCGTACCGGGCCGCTCCGAGCCACCGCCCCGCCCACGCATCGGGGCGGGCCCACCGCCCCCCGCCGGATGCTCGGCGGTCAGATCGGGCTCCCCGTCCTGCTGGGACGCCGACCGGTCCGGCTTGACCGCGTCCTGATCACCACTCCCCTGCTCGCCACCCCCCGCGGACGTCCCCAGCGACACCACGGTGCCGAGCACGGCGGCGAGCACCACACCGGCCCCGGCCGCCGCCAGATTGCGGCGTCCGCCGCCGGCCATCAGCTTCTGCACCCACGCCTGCGGTCCACCCGGCCGCTTGCCGCCCGCCGGGGGCGCGCCGGCGCCCGCCCCGGCGCGCGGCGCGGGAACGCGGTGGATGGCCGCGGTGGAGACGCGGTCCGGGTCGGTGGTGAAGGGCACGGGCCCGGCGGGCGGCGCCGCGGACTGTTCGCTGCGGGCCGCCGGGACCTCCTCGCCCGCGGAGCCGCGCGGGCCGCCGGCCGGCGCCGGAGGCCGTACGGCGGGACCGCCGGGCCGCCCGACGGGCACGGGGGCGGGCGTCGGCGCGGGCCGGGACCGGTCGGCGACCAGGGCGAGCGCCCGCCGGCTGGCGACGGCGCCGCGCTTGTCGGCGAGCACCCCGCGCAGCCCGGTGGACGCCTCCAGTTCGGCGCGCGCCCGGCCCAGGTTCCCGGTGCACAGCGCGAGGACGCCCAACTCGTGGTGGAAATACGCTTCTTCGCCCACTTCGCCGGCCAGCCGGGCGGCCTCCTGCCCGTGCCGGAGCCCGCGCTCCCAGGCGCTCCAGTGCAGGGCGCCCGCGAACGCCGGCGCGGCCGTGCGGGCCAGCAGCACGGCGGCGGCCGGGTGGCCGGGCGCGCCGGAGGTCACCAGGGCGGCGAGCGCGGCGAGGACGACGTCCGCCTCGGCGGCGATGCGCTCGGGGGTGACGGAGGGGTGCCCGGCCCACCAGGCGTAGTGCCGGGCGGCGGCCAGGACCCGCTCGGCCGCGCCCTCGGACCAGTCCGTGCCGGACAGTTGCCCGGCGACCCCGGCGGCCACCCGGTAGTGGGCGCCGACCACGGTGATCAGCCCGTCGTCGAACAGTTCGCCCACGGCGGCGTCGGCGTGCTCGTCCCCGACGAGCGCGGGCAGTTGGGCCTGGTGCGGGACCTCGCCGCCGAGGGCGAGGGCGAACCGCAGGGTCTCGCGGGCGGAGTCGCCGAGCCGGGCGGCGAGCGCCGCGGCGGGGGCGGTCCCCGGGGCAGCGGCTCGCGCCGGCCGGCCGGCGCGCCCTCCCCGGGAGCGCCACCCCCGGGAACGCCGTCCTCGGGGATGCTGAACGGCCGTTCGCCGTCGGCCGCGTCCGCGTCGGAGGCGGCGCCGTCGAGCCGCCGCAGCAGCGCGCCGGCCTGGACGAACCGCAGCGGCAGCCCGTCCGACTCGACCCACAGGTCGGCCGCCCAGTCGGCCTCCTCGTCGGTGAGCGGCCGGTCGACGGCCGTCTCCAGCAGCTCCAGGCACTCGGTGCGGTCGAGGCCGTCGAGGACGACCTCCTCGACGTGCGCGTCGGCGGAGGGCGCCGGGACGTCGGGCCGGGCGGCGAAGAGGAACGCGCACTCCGGGGTGGCGTCCAGGAGTTCGTCGAGCGCGGCGCCGCCGAACTCCAGGTCGTCCAGGACGACGACCGCGCCGATCTCCCGTACGGCGGCGGGCAGTCCGGCCCGGTCGGGCCGGTGCAGCGGCGCGTGGTGGACGGCGGCGTAGAGCTCGTGGAGGAGGTCGGGGGTGGTGCGGTGACGGCCGTTCAGCCGGACGACGCCGTCGGGCGCCAAGCGGGCGCAGTCGGCCGCGAGGACGTCCAGCAGGGCGGTGCGCCCGGAACCGGCGGGGCCGGTGAGGCGGACGGAGCGGCCGCGCGAGAGCAGCCGTCCCAGCCGTTCGCGGACCTCGCCGCGGCCGATGAGCGGCGCGCCGGACCGCGCGGCGCCGGCGGGCGGCGGCGGGACGGCGGCGCGGTCCCGCTCGGCGCGGGCCTCGGGGTCGTGCCGGCGGGCGGGCGGAGGCATGCGGCCGGGCGGGCAGGGCTCTATCTCGCTGCCGTCCACGGGGTTGACGGTGAGCAGGTAGTCCCCGGCGACGAGCCGGACGACCCGGACCGGGGCCGGGCTCTGGCCCGTGTCCTCCGCGGCGGAGGCCGGGGAGGCCGCAGGGACCCGGGGGCCGGGGGAGTCGGTGCCCGTACGGCCCTCACCCGGCCGCGCCGCGTCCGGTGTCCGGTTGGTCGGGTCCATCGTTCAAAGCCCCCCAGTCGCGTGGCGTGCCGTCGTGTCCTCCCGGCCTGTCCGCGCTCTTCCGACCACCGGTCCGGCGCCCCGCGGGCTTCTGCAAGGCGAAAGCGACGGGAAACCGAACAGACCTTGGGACAGTATCGCCGACCGGGGGCGCCCACGGCGCCCCGGGCGTCACCCTTGTGCGGGCAATCCGGACACTCGGCTCACGCCCGCCTCATCCGGCGCGTTCGCACGCCGGGAGCGGGGCGACGCGGCCCGGCTGTTCGGGGTCCTCGATGGCGAGGATCCGGTGCAGCCGGGTGGCCACCAGCACGCGCTGCATCCGGTCCGGAACCCCGCGCAGCACCAGCCGCCGGCCGGTGCGCCCGGCCCGGCGGTGGGCCCCCATGATGACGCCGAGTCCGGTGGCGTCCCAGGAGTCCAGCTCGGTGAGGTCGAGGACGAGGTCGCCCCGGCCGGCGTCGAGCGCGGAGTGCAGGACCGTTCGGGCGTCCGCCGCGTTGCGGACGTCGAGGCGGCCCCCGACGACCAGTTCGGCGTGGTCGCCCCTGATGTGCATATGCGCTCCCCTGAGTGCTGCGTGGTGTGGGTGTGGCTCTAAAGAACTGACTGCCTCTCACACGCCAAGGTTGCCGTCCGTTAGCGAACCATTACCCAATTCACACGGCAGGGTGAACCGGGCTTGTACGGACGGCTCAGTATTGGTAGAAGCCCTGCCCGCTCTTGCGGCCGAGGTCGCCCGCGTCCACCATGCGGCGCATGATCTCCGGCGGGGCGAACTTCTCGTCCTGGCTCTCCGTGTAGATGTTCCCCATCGCGTGCATCAGGATGTCGACGCCGGTGAGGTCGGTGGTGGCCAGCGGGCCCATCGCGTGGCCGAAACCGAGCTTGCACGCGGTGTCGATGTCCTCGGCGGTGGCCACCCCGGACTCGTACAGCTTGACGGCCTCGCCGACGAGCGCGGTGATCAGGCGGGTGGTGACGAAACCGGCCACGTCCCGGTTGACGACGATGCAGGTCTTGCCGACGCCCTCGGCGAACTCGCGGGCCTTGGTGAGCGTCGCGTCGCTGGTCTTGTGACCGCGCACCAGCTCGCACAGCTGCATCAGCGGCACCGGCGAGAAGAAGTGGACGCCCACGACGCGCTCGGGGCGGGAGGTGGCGGCGGCGATCTTGGTGATCGGGATGGCGGAGGTGTTGGAGGCGAGCACCGCGTCCTCGCGCACCATTCCGTCCAGCGCGCGGAAGATGTCGCGCTTGGTGTCGACGTCCTCGAAGACCGCCTCGACGACGACGTCCGCGTCGGCGGCCGCGTCCAGGTCGGTGGTGGCCGTGATCCGCCCGAACGCCGCGTCGGCCGCCTCGGCCGTCAGCTTCCCCTTGGAGACGAACTTGTCGTACGACGCCCGGATCCCGTCGGTGCCCCGCTTCAGCGCCGCGTCCGTGACGTCCCGCAGGACGACCTCCCAGCCGGCCTGGGCGGAGACCTGGGCGATACCGGAACCCATCAGTCCGGCTCCGACGACGGCGAGCTTCTTGGCCACGGCTGTCCCCTTTAATTCCTGTGCGCTTACCGGCGGTTCACTTACGGCTCCGCTGCGGACCTTAGCGCTCGTCACCGCGCTGGTGGGGGCAGAGAGATGCGCGTCACGTCCCAAATGACGGACATCACACCGGACACCGCGGCCGTGCGGACGCACGGCTCAATCCAGCCACTTCCGTACCGCGGGTCACACCCGTCCGGCCCCCGGATCACCCGTGTCGGCCGCCCCGGCGAAGGCCGCGGCTAGGCTCGTGGCATGGTCAATCTGACGCGCATCTACACCCGCACCGGCGACAAGGGCACCACCGCGCTCGGCGACATGAGCCGCACCGCCAAGACCGATCCCCGCATCGCCGCCTACGCGGACGCCAACGAGGCGAACGCCGCGATCGGCGTGGCCCTGGCCCTCGGCGAGCTGTCCGAGGACGTCGCACAGGTGCTCGTCCGGGTGCAGAACGACCTGTTCGACGTGGGCGCCGACCTCTCCACCCCGGTCGTGGAGAACCCCAAGTACCCGCCGCTGCGCGTCGAGCAGTCGTACGTCGACCGCCTGGAGGCCGACTGCGACCGCTTCCTGGCCGGCTTGGAGAAGCTGCGCAGCTTCATCCTGCCGGGCGGCACCCCGGGCGCCGCGCTGCTGCACCAGGCGTGCACGGTGGTCCGCCGCGCCGAGCGCTCGACCTGGGCGGCCATGGAGACGCACGGCGAGACGATGAACCCGCTGACGGCCACCTACCTCAACCGCCTCTCGGACCTCCTGTTCATCCTGGCGCGGACGGCGAACAAGGAGGTCGGGGACGTGCTGTGGGTGCCGGGCGAGAACCGCTGAGCTCCACGCGCGACCACCGCACCCCGCCGCGGGCCCGGGGGCCGGCTCCGGACGAGGCAGCGTCCCGGCGCGGACGACGGACAAGGCGGCCGGGGACGCGCCGTCGGCCCCCGGCGAGAACCGCTCAGCCCCGCGCCCGCCCACCGAACAACGCGGCCTCCCCGCCCGGACGCCGGACCCGAGGGCCGGGGACGTCCACGAGTCCCGGCGCGCACCGCCGCCACGCGGCGTCAAGCGCCCGGGGCGCGCCGCGGCCACAGCGAGTAGCTGCCGGCGAGGGCCACGTTGATGCCGATCACCCACAGCATCCGCGTCTGCCACATCCGCAGCGAGGACGTGTCCCCGGCGTCCCCGACGTACCAGACGGCCGCCTGGAGGAGCGCCGCGGCGACCACCGCGGAGAGGATCCAGCGGCCCGCCGTCCGCCACTCGTGCCGGGTCCGTTCAGGCCCGTACTTCGGCGGTCTCACCGGCGGCGGACCGCCCGCGAACCGGTGGGCGAAGCGCTGGTCGGCCCACTTCAGCGTCGAGTGACCGAGGCCGATCGAGAACCCGATGTAGACGGCCGCCAGGCCGTGCTTCCAGTCGGCCGTCGCGCCGTTGCGGAGGTCCATCGCGGTCACCACCAGCAACACCAGCTCCAGCAGCGGTTCCACCAGCAGCAGCGCCGCCCCGGCCCGCGGCATGCGCAGCAGGTAGCGCAGGCTCAGCCCGCCGGCCAGCAGCAGCCAGAAGGCGACCTCGCAGGCGACGATCAGCGTGACGACCACCGTCTTCTCCCTTCCCTCCCCTCCAGGCTCCCGGCGCCGGCGAGCCGTCTCGTCCTCACGGGCGGCGATTCGCGACTGCATCCTTCGATGTACTCCGCGCTCGGCCCCACGGTCGGACGGCGGACGACGACACCACCTCCCACGTGCTGTGATGTCCTCATGCCCCGCTCCCTCCCGCACCGCGACGACCTGCTGATCGCGGCGTCCGGGCTGCTCGGCGGCCTGGTGCTGTACGCGCTGGGGCTGAGCAGCCACCCGGTGGCCGCGCTGCCCCGCCGGGTGGCGCTCGTGGCACTGGCCGTGATGGCCGCGGCCGAGCTGCTGCGCCGCCGCAGGCCCCTCGTGGGGCTGGCCGTGGGGACGTCCGCGCTGGCGGTCGACGTGTGCTCGGGCAACCTGGTCGCGACCACGGTGATGTTCACGGACCTGGTGTACGCGGCCGTGCTCTACGGCCCTCCGGCCGCGTACCGTCTGCTCCCCCGCGCCTGCGAGGCGGTCACGGTGGCCGGGACGCTGCTGTCCCTCGCCCTGATCCGCCGGCCGGAGGCGGTGCTCGTCGGGCTCGCGCTGGCCGTCGTCACCATCGTCCCGGCCTGGACGGGCGTCGGCGTCCGCCACCACCGCGACGCGGCGGAGGCCGCCCGGCTCGCGGCCGAACGGACCATGCTGCTGGCCGAGATGGACCGGCGCGAGGCGGTGGTCGCGGAGCGCGCGCGGATGGCCCGCGAGCTGCACGACGTGGTCGCGGGCCACCTGTCGGCCATCGCCATCCACTCCACGGCCGCCCTGTCGATCGACGAGCCGGAGACGTCCCGCGAGGCGCTGGGCGTCATCCGCGGCAACAGCGTCCAGGGTCTGGCCGAAATGCGCCGTCTCATCGCCCTGTTGCGCGGGGCGGAGGACGCCGGCGAGCCGGGCGCGACGCCCACCCTCGACGGCCTCGACGCGCTCCTCGACCGCACCCGCGCCGCGCTGCCCGACGGGCGCCTCACCGTGGAGCTCCGCGACGCCCGCGGCCCCGGGCCGCTGCCCGCCCCGGTCGAACTTGCCGCGTACCGCATCGTCGAGGAGTCGCTGACCAACGCCGTCAAGCACGCGGCCCCCGGCCCGGTCACGGTGGAGTTGACCGGCGCGGACGGCCGGGAGCGGGCCCTGACCGTCCGGGTGACCAGCGCCCTCGGCGGCGGCGCCGGCAGGGCCGCGGAGCCGCGTGCCCCGGGCGCCGGGGCGGGCCTGGTGGGGATGCGGGAGCGCGTCGCCCTGCTGGGCGGCCGGCTGACGGCCGGGCCGGCCACCGGCGAGGACGACGGCGGCCGACGCTGGGAAGTACGGGCCGAACTGCCCCTGGACGACGAGGAGAAGAACACATGAGCGAGCGGGAACGGCCGATCCGCGTGGTCGTGGCCGAGGACCAGGCGTCCGTGCGGTCCGGGCTGGTCCTGATCCTGCGGTCGGCCCCCGACGTGGAGGTCGCCGGGGAGGCCGCCGACGGCGAGGAGGCCGTCCGGCTCGCCCGCGAACTGCGCCCGGACCTCGTCCTGATGGACGTCCAGATGCCCCGCCTGGACGGCATCTCGGCCACCCGGCGGATCGCCGGCGAGAGCCTCGCCGACGTACTCGTCCTCACCACCTTCGACCTGGACGAGTACGTCTTCGGCGCGCTGCGCGCCGGAGCGGCCGGCTTCCTGCTCAAGGACAGCGAGGCCGCCGACCTGCTCACGGCGGTACGGACCGTCGCCCGCGGCGAGGGGCTGATCTCGCCCGCCGTGACCCGCCGGCTGATCTCCGAGTTCGCCCGCCGCACCCCCGACCCGGCGGCGCACCGGGACGCGGCGGTGGTCGACACCCTCACCCGCCGGGAACGGGAGGTACTGGCCTGCCTGGGCGGCGGGCTGTCCAACGCGGAGGTCGCGGGGCGCCTGGGGATGGCGGAGGCGACGGTGAAGACCCATGTCAGCCGGTTGCTGGCCAAGCTGGGGCTGCGCAGCCGGGTGCAAGCGGCCGTTCTCGCCCAGGAGTTGGGGATGGTCCAGACCTCTTGACCATTGGTACGGACCTTCTTACGCTCCCCTCACAGTCGTGGTGAGCGTCCTTCGCGATACACACCCCCCTGCGCCGGGCCCGTCCCCTCTCGCCCACGCGCGTGCTCACCTCGCTGCGCACAGGTCACGGAACCCCCCATCCCCCACCCCCCACGTCACCCCCCACATCTCCTGACCTCATCGAGGAGC
The DNA here is from genome assembly GCF_050937075.1 of Streptomyces sp. CA-181903. Taxonomy (NCBI): domain Bacteria; kingdom Bacillati; phylum Actinomycetota; class Actinomycetes; order Kitasatosporales; family Streptomycetaceae; genus Streptomyces; species Streptomyces sp. CA-181903. The sequence goes on along the minus strand of NZ_JBNJLY010000001.1, from coordinate 5,145,765 downwards.
ACTCTCTTGTCAACAGAGACCTCTCGACATCACACGGACCCCACCCTCAACTCCCCACGCAGACGGCCCGCCACCCGAGCCGTCGCCGCCCTAGGCGCGCTGCTCCTCCCCGCCGCCGCCCTCATCGGCTTCGCCGCCCCGGCGAGTTCGGCCGGCGCCCCGGCCCACGGGACGACGGCCGCGGCCGGCAAGCCCGTCAAGGCCGCCGCCGCGACCGCGACGTTCGCCAAGACCGGCGACTGGGGCTCCGGCTACCAGGGCGAATGGACCGTCAAGAACACCGGGACGACCGCCATCGACGGCTGGACCGTCGAGTGGGACCTCCCCTCCGGCACCGGGGTCGGCGCCTACTGGGACGCCCTGATCACCGGCTCGGGCACGCACTACACCGCCAAGAACCGGGAGTACAACGGCTCCATACCGCCCGGCGGCAGCGTCTCCTTCGGCTTCGTCGCCACCGGCAACGGCACCCCGGCCGGCTGCAAGCTCAACGGCGGCGCGTGCGACGGCTCGTCCACCGACACCCCGCCCAGCGCCCCCGGCAAGCCGGAGTCGACCGGCGTCACCGCCACCAGCATCGGGCTGAAGTGGGCGGCGGCCACCGACGCCAAGGGCATCAAGGAGTACGACGTCTACCGCGGCACGTCCAAGGTCGCGACCGTCGGCAAGCTCGCCTACACCGACACCGGCCTGACCGCGGACACCGAGTACACGTACACGGTGGTGGCCCGCAACCTGGACGGCAAGACGGGTCCCGCGAGCCCCGCCGCCACCTTCCGCACCACGAAGAGCGGTTCCGACCAGCCGCCGTCCGCCCCCGGCACCCCGCAGGCCACCGCGGTCACGGACACCTCCATCGCCTTGAAGTGGGCGGCGGCGACGTCCGACAAGGGCGTCAAGGAGTACGACGTCTACCGCGGCACGACGAAGGCCGCGACCGTCGCCAAACTGGCGTACACCGACACCGGCCTCCAGCCCGGCACCGACTACACGTACACCGTCGTCGCCCGGGACACCGCCGGCCAGACCGGCCCGGCCAGCCCGCCGCTGACCGTCCGCACCACCGGCGGCGGCACCCAGCCCTCCGGCGACATGATCAAGGCCGGATACTTCGCCCAGTGGGGCATCTACGGTCGCGGCTACACGGTGAAGTCCCTGGACACCACGGGCGCCGCCGCGAAGCTCACCCACATCAACTACGCCTTCAGCAACATCGACCCGAACAACCTCACCTGCCTCAACGGCGTCACCAAGGCCACCGGCTCCAACCCGCAGGACCCCAACCAGGGCGACGGCGCCGGTGACTCCTGGGCCGACTACGAGAAGGGCTTCAGCTCCGGCGAGTCCGTCAACGGCTCCCAGGACACCTGGGACCAGCCGCTGGCCGGCAACTTCAACCAGCTGAAGCAGCTCAAGGCCAAGTACCCGAAGCTCAAGGTGATGATGTCGATCGGCGGCTGGACGTACAGCAAGTACTTCTCCGACGTCGTCAAGACCGACGCCTCCCGGCAGAAGTTCGTCAAGTCCTGTATCGACATGTACATCAAGGGCAACCTGCCGGTCAGCAACGGACGCGGCGGCAACGGCAGCGCGGCCGGGATCTTCGACGGCTTCGACATCGACTGGGAGTGGCCGGGCGCCGACGGCCACGCCGGCAACCACATCTCCAAGGAGGACAAGGCCGGCAACACCCTCCTCTTCGCCGAGTTCCGCAAGCAGCTCGACGCGCAGGGCGCGGCCGACGGCAAGAAGTACCTGCTCTCCGCCTTCACCCCGGCCGACCCGGGCAAGATCGAGGCGGGCTGGGACATCACCACCAAGGACGGCACGCCCAGCGTGTTCGACTACATGGACTACGCCAACGTCCAGGGGTACGACTTCCACGGCTCCGGCAGCGACAACAGCTGGGAGCCCAACCTCACCGGCCACCAGGGCAACCTGTACCCGGACGCCAAGGACCCGTACACCACCAAGTTCAGCGTCGAGAAGACCATCCAGACCTACCTCGACGCCGGCGTCGACTCCCGCAAGCTCGTCCTCGGCATGGCCTTCTACGGCCGCGGCTGGCAGCAGGTCACCGACGGCGGCGTCCACGGCGTCTGGCAGAAGGCGAACGGCGCCGCACCGGGCCAGTTCCCGGAGGAGTCCGGTACGCGTGGCTACGACAACCTGCTCGCTTCCGTACCGAACTTGACCATCTACCACGACGAGACGTCGGTGGCGACGTACGGCTACACCGGCGACAACGGGCAGTGGTGGACGTTCGACGACGCCTGGTCGATCGGGAAGAAGACGGCTTGGCTGAAGTCGAAGAGGCTTGGCGGGGCCATGGTGTGGGAGATGAGCGGTGACAGCGGCACGCTCATGACCGCGCTGGACAACGGTCTCCGCTGACGCGGTTGGGGGCCCGGGGCGGCGGCCCCGGGCCCCCGGAACCGCGCTCCGCGCGGGTGTCCTCAAACGCCGGACGGGCTGAAAACTCAGCCCGTCCGGCGTTTGAGGACGAGCGGCGAAGCCGCGAAAAGGGGGTCTGGGGGCGCAGCCCCCAGGAATCGGCGAAGGGGAGGGTCCGGGGCACACCCCCCTACGCCACATTCACCCGCTGCCCAGGAGGCGCCGCCTCCAGCCAAGCCAAGAACCCGGTGAGAGCGTCCTCGCTCATAGCCAACTCAAGCAGCGTGCCCCGCAAAGAACACCGAAGGACGACGGCATCCGACAACAGTGCCAACTCCTCATCCCCATGAGGAGCCCGCCGCTCCAGAACCTCGATCGCATCCCGCTCCAGCACCCGCCGTGGGCGATACGCGTAGGAGAAGACCCGAAACCACTCGATCCGGTCACCGCTGTACCGCGAGACGCCATACACCCACCCCTTCCCGGGCGGGTCGGCGGCCGGCTCGGTGATGTCCCAGCGGAGGCTGCAGTCGAAGGTGCCACCCGACCGCTGGATGAGCCGTCTGCGCAGTCCGAAGACGAAGAGTCCCAGCAGTACCAGCAGAACGACGATGCCGCTCACGAGCAGAGCGAGGACCATCACCACCGACCTCCTCGCATGATCTAGAGCAACCGCACCTGTATTGCCTCAGCCGCGGACCGGCCCGAATGGTGCAGGGCGGTCCGCGGCTGAGGGACGTACTTCAGTGTGGCCGTGGGCTAGTGAGGGCCCGCGACCGCACGCAGCCGGACATCCGCGCGACGCTCGGCGGCGCCGTCGGCATCCGCCTTCGCGCGCTCCAGAGCCCGCTCCGCACGGGTGACGTCGATCTCGTCCGCCAGCTCGGCGACCTCCGCCAGCAGCGACAGCTTGTCGTCCGCGAAGGAGATGAAACCGCCGTGCACCGCGGCGACGACGGTGCCGCCGCCGGTGGTCCTGATGGTCACCGGGCCGGACTCCAGCACACCGAGCAGCGGCTGGTGGCCGGGCATGACGCCGATGTCACCCGATGTGGTACGCGCGATGACCAGAGTGGCCTCGCCGGACCAGACGCTTCGGTCCGCCGCGACCAGCTCGACGTGCAGCTCAGCAGCCAACGTGGCTCCTCGGGTCTCCACCCGCCGGGCACGGCGGGCGTTGGGTCAAAGAATAGGGGACGTGCGGTCCGGGGGCGGGAGTGCCCCGCCCCCGGACCGCGAGCATCACGATGCTCAGGAGACGCCCAGCTCCTTGGCGTTCTTCTTGAGGTCCTCGAGACCACCGCACATGAAGAAGGCCTGCTCCGGGAAGTGGTCGAACTCACCGTCGCAGATCGCGTTGAACGCGGCGATGGACTCGTCCAGCGGAACGTCGGAACCGTCGACACCGGTGAACTGCTTCGCCGCGTGGGTGTTCTGCGACAGGAAGCGCTCGACGCGACGGGCGCGGTGGACGACCATCTTGTCCTCTTCGCCCAGCTCGTCGATACCGAGGATGTTGATGATGTCCTGGAGGTCCTTGTACTTCTGCAGGATCCCCTTGACGCGGGAGGCGCACTCGTAGTGGTCCTGCGCGATGTAGCGCGGGTCCAGGATCCGGGACGTGGAGTCCAGCGGGTCCACGGCCGGGTAGATGCCCTTCTCGGAGATCGGACGGGAGAGCACCGTCGTCGCGTCGAGGTGGGCGAAGGTGGTGGCCGGGGCCGGGTCGGTCAGGTCGTCCGCGGGGACGTAGATCGCCTGCATGGAGGTGATCGAGTGACCGCGGGTCGAGGTGATGCGCTCCTGGAGGAGGCCCATCTCGTCGGCCAGGTTCGGCTGGTAGCCCACCGCGGAGGGCATGCGGCCGAGCAGGGTCGAGACCTCGGAACCGGCCTGGGTGAAGCGGAAGATGTTGTCGATGAAGAACAGCACGTCCTGCTTCTGGACGTCACGGAAGTACTCGGCCATGGTGAGGCCGGCCAGCGCGACGCGCAGACGGGTGCCCGGGGGCTCGTCCATCTGGCCGAAGACCAGCGCGGTCTTGTCCAGGACGCCCGACTCTTCCATTTCCGCGATGAGGTCGTTGCCCTCACGGGTGCGCTCGCCGACACCGGCGAACACGGAAACACCATCGTGCAGCTTGGCCACACGCATGATCATTTCCTGGATCAGAACGGTCTTGCCGACACCGGCACCACCGAACAGACCGATCTTGCCGCCCTTGACGTACGGGGTCAGCAGGTCGACGACCTTCAGGCCGGTCTCGAACATCTCGGTCTTGGACTCGAGCTGGTCGAACGCCGGGGCCTTGCGGTGGATGGACCAGCGCTCGGTGACCTCGTTCTCGGCCTCGGGGTCGTTCAGGATCTTGCCGAGGGTGTTGAACACCCGGCCCTTGGTGACATCGCCGACGGGAACGGTGATGCCGGTGCCGGTGTCGGTCACGGACGCCTGGCGGACCAGGCCGTCGGTGGGCTCCATGGAGATGGCGCGCACCACGCCCTCGCCCAGGTGCTGGGCGACCTCGAGCGTCAGGATCTTCTTCTTGCCGGCCTCGGCCGGGTCGGAGACCTCGACGGTCAGCGCGTTGTAGATCTCCGGCATCGCGTCGACGGGGAACTCCACGTCGACGACCGGGCCGATGACCCGGGCGACGCGGCCCGTCGCGGCGGCCGTCTCAACAGTGGTGGTCATTTATCGGTCACTCCCCGCGGTCGCGTCGGCCAGGGCGCTCGCGCCACCGACGATCTCGCTGATTTCCTGGGTGATGTCGGCCTGTCGGGCCGCGTTGGCAAGCCGCGTGAACGACTTGATGAGCTCTTCGGCGTTGTCGGTCGCCGACTTCATCGCCCGGCGCCGGGCCGCGTGCTCGGAGGCCGCGGCCTGCAGCAGGGCGTTGTAGACCCGGGACTCGACGTACCGCGGCAGCAGCGCGTCGAGCACGGCCTCGTCCGACGGCTCGAACTCGAACAGCGGAAGGATCTTGTCCTTCGCCGCCGCGTCCGCGTCGTCCGCCTTCTCGAGGGTCAGCGGCAGCAGCCGCTTGTCCACCGGCGTCTGCGTCATCATCGACACGAACTCCGTGGAGACGACGTACAGCTCGTCCACGCCGCCCTCGGCCGTGTCCTTGAGGACGGCCTCGATCAGCGGGTCGGCCACCTTCTTGGCGTCCGCGTACGTCGGGTTGTCCGTGAAGCCCGTCCACGACCCGGCGACCGGGCGCTCCCGGAAGGCGTAGTAGCCCACGCCCTTGCGGCCGACGATGTAGTGGACGACCTCCCGGCCCTCACGGCGCAGCCGCTCGGTGAGCTGGTCCGCCGCCTTGATGGCGTTGGAGGAGTAGCCGCCCGCGAGACCGCGGTCGCTCGTGACGAGCAGGACCGCGGCCCGCGTCGGCTGCTCGACCTCGGTCGTCAGCGGGTGCCGGGTGTTGGACCCGGTGGCGACGGCGGTCACGGCCCGGGTGAGCTCACTGGCGTACGGAGTCGACGCGGCCACCCTGCGCTGCGCCTTGACGATGCGCGAGGCGGCGATCATCTCCATCGCCTTGGTGATCTTCTTGGTCGCGGAGACGGCTTTGATCCGCCTCTTGTAGACCCGAAGCTGGGCACCCATGCTCAGCCCTCGCCCAGCAGCTTGCCGTCCGCGGTCTGGAACTGCTGCTTGAAGGACGCGACGGCGTCGCCGAGCGCCTGCAGCGTGTCGTCGGACATCTTGCCGCCCTCGACGATGCTGGTCATCAGGCCCTTGTGCGCCTGGTGCAGGTAGTCCAGCAGCTCGCGCTCGAAGCGGCGGATGTCCTCGACCGGGACGTCGTCCATCTTGCCGGTGGTGCCGGCCCAGATCGAGACGACCTGGTCCTCGGTGGCGTACGGCGCGTACTGGGTCTGCTTCAGCAGCTCGACCATGCGCTTGCCGCGCTCCAGGGCCGCCTTGGAGGCCGCGTCCAGGTCGGAACCGAAGGCGGCGAACGCCTCCAGCTCGCGGTACTGGGCGAGGTCCACGCGGAGTCGGCCGGACACCTGGCGCATGGCCTTGTGCTGGGCGGAACCACCGACGCGGGAGACCGAGATACCGACGTTCAGGGCCGGGCGCTGGCCGGCGTTGAACAGGTCGGACTCCAGGAAGCACTGGCCGTCGGTGATGGAGATGACATTGGTCGGGATGAACGCCGAGACGTCGTTGGCCTTGGTCTCGACGATCGGCAGACCGGTCATCGAGCCGGCGCCCATCTCGTCGGAGAGCTTGGCGCAGCGCTCCAGCAGGCGGGAGTGCAGGTAGAAGACGTCACCCGGGTAGGCCTCACGGCCCGGCGGGCGGCGCAGCAGCAGGGAGACGGCACGGTAGGCGTCGGCCTGCTTCGACAGGTCGTCGAAGACGATCAGGACGTGCTTGCCCTGGTACATCCAGTGCTGGCCGATGGCGGAGCCGGTGTACGGCGCGAGGTACTTGAAGCCGGCCGGGTCGGACGCCGGGGCGGCGACGATCGTCGTGTACTCCAGGGCGCCGGCCTCCTCCAGCGCGCCGCGGACGGACGCGATGGTGGAGCCCTTCTGGCCGATGGCGACGTAGATGCAGCGGACCTGCTTCTTGGGGTCGCCGGTGCGCCAGTTGGCACGCTGGTTGATGATCGTGTCGATCGCCAGGGCGGTCTTGCCGGTCTGGCGGTCGCCGATGATCAGCTGGCGCTGACCGCGGCCGATCGGGGTCATGGCGTCGACGGCCTTGTAGCCCGTCTCCATCGGCTCGTGGACCGACTTGCGGACCATGACGCCGGGGGCCTGCAGTTCGAGGGCGCGGCGGCCCTCGGTCTTGATCTCGCCGAGGCCGTCGATCGGGTTGCCCAGCGGGTCGACGACGCGGCCGAGGTAGCCCTCGCCCACACCCACGGAGAGCACCTCACCGGTGCGCTGCACCGGCTGGCCCTCCTCGATGCCGCTGAACTCGCCGAGGACGATCGCACCGATCTCGCGCTCCTCAAGGTTGAGGGCGAGGCCGAGGGTGCCGTCCTCGAACTTCAGCAGCTCGTTCGCCATGGCCGAGGGAAGACCCTCGACCTTCGCGATGCCGTCGCCGGCAAGGCTGACCGTACCGACCTCCTCGCGCGAGGCCGCGTCCGGCTTGTACGCCTGGACAAAGTTCTCCAGCGCGTCCCGGATCTCCTCCGGCCGGATCGTGAGCTCCGCCATCTGGGTTCCCTGCTCTCCTTGTTGGGCCCGAAGTATTTCTCTCCCGCGGGTGTTGCCCCGCGGGACACCGTCGGCCCAACTCGGGCCGTCAGTCATGCTCTTGAGTTGGTGGCTGGTCAGCCGCCAGCCCGGCCGGCGTCAGCCGGCCAGGTGCCGGCCCGCCTCCGCGAGGCGGTCCGCGATGGTCCCGCTGATGACCTCGTCGCCGATGCGTACCTGGATGCCGCCGAGGACCTCCGGGTCGACGTCCAGGTTGAGGTGGACGTTCTTCCCGTACAGCCGGGCGAGAGCGTCGCCCAGCCGCTGCTTCTGCCGGTCGTTCAGCGGCACCGCGGAGGTGACCTCCGCGACGACGCGGCCGCGGCGGTCGGCGGCCAGCTTGGAGAGGGCGGTGAGCCCCGCCTCCAGGCTACGGCCTCGCGGCGCGGTGACCAGGCGGACGACGAGCCGCTCGGTGACCGGGTTCGCCCGGCCGCCCAGCAGGCTGCGCAGCAGTTCGGCCTTGGCGGAGCGGTCGGCGACCTTGTCGGTCAGCGCGGCGCGCAGACCGGCGTTGGAGTCGACGATCCGGCCGAAGCGGAACAGCTCGTCCTCGACGTCGTCCAGCCGGCCGGCGCGCTCGGCGGCGGCCAGGTCGGCCGACGCCGCGAGCTCCTCCAGGGCGTCCACCAGGTCGCGCGAGGACGACCAGCGGGAGCGGACCATGCCGCCGACCAGGTCGGCGCAGTCGGCGCCGATCTGCCCGCCGAGCAGGCGTCCGGCCAGCTCGGCCTTGGCCTGGCCGGGCTGCGCCGGGTCGGTGAGGACCCGGCGCAGCGAGACCTCGCGGTCGAACAGCGCGGTGACGGAGGCAAGGTCCCCGGCCAGCTTCGCGGCGTCGACCGAGGCGCTGTCCGCCAGCGCGTTGAGGTTTTCGCGTGCCGAGGCAAGGGCCTCGCGGCTCGCTCCGTTCATCGCGTGACCTCAGCCTTCGTCGTGTCGGCCGGCTTGGCCTCGAGCGCGTCGAGGAACCGGTCGATGGTGCGCTCCTGTCGGGCGGCGTCCTTCATGGACTCGCCGACGATCCGGTCGGCCAGGTCGATGGCCAGCTTGCCGACGTCCTGGCGGAGCGAGGCCGCGGCGGCCTGACGGTCGGCCTCGACCTGGGTCCGGCCGGCGGCGACGATCTCGTCGCGCTGGCGCTCGCCCTCGGTCCGCATCTCGACGACCATGGCGGCGCCGTGCTCCTGCGCGTCCTGGCGCAGCCGGGCGGCCTCGTTGCGGGCCTCCGCGAGCTGTGCCCGGTAGGCGTCGAGGACCTGCTGAGCCTCGTCCTGGGCGGCCTTGGCCTTCTCCATGCCGCCCTCGATGGCGGCCCGGCGCTCGTCCAGGACCTTGTTCAGGTTCGGGAGGAGCTTCTTGCCGAGGTAGAGGACGACGATGAGGAAGGCCAGCGTGCCGATGACGAGCTCGGGCAGCGGGGGGAGGAACGCGGGTTCCGTCTCCTCCGATGCCAGCTGTACCAGGGCGATCACATCAGTGCCTTTCGTCGCGTAATGGGTAACCGTCTACGGATCAGCTGGCGTAGACGAAGCCCATGACGAGGCCGATCAGGGCGAGCGCCTCACAGAGGACGAAGCCCAGGATCTGGTTGGCGCGGATCAGGCCGGCCGCCTCGGGCTGACGGGCCAGGGCCTGGGTGCCGTTGCCGAAGATGATGCCGACGCCGACGCCGGGGCCGATGGCGGCCAGGCCGTAGCCGATGGAGGCCAGGTTGCCCTTGAGGGAGATGCCTTCGGCGAGGGTCTGGAGAGCAGCGGACATGCCGTTTCTTCCTTCTCTTTCACGGACCGGTGGGGGTTGGCCACCGGACGTCTGGGGGTCTGTGGGGAGGGTCTGCTCAGTGGTGCTTGGCGAGAGCGCCCTGAATGTACGAGCAGGCCAGGAGGACGAAGACGTACGCCTGAAGGGCCTGGATGAACATCTCGAAGACGGTCAGCAGGATGACCATCACGAAGGAGACGCCGGCGTAGGCGATGCCGATCCCGTTCAGCAGGTACCAGCTGGCGATCGTGAAGATCAGCAGCAGCACGTGGCCCGCAAACATGTTGGCGAAGAGCCGCACGGCGTGGGTGAAGGGCCGGATCAGCAGGTTGGAGAACAGCTCCAGGACCATGACCAGCGGAAGAACCCAGCCGAGTTCCTTGTTGTAGCCGGTGATGTTCTTGATGCCGCCGATGAAGCCGTGCCGCTTGAACGTCACGGGCACCCAGATCAGGTACACCAGCAGCGCGAGGCCCGCCGGGTAGGCGATGATCGACGTCACCGGGAACTGGGCGACCGGGATGATCGACCAGAGGTTCATCATCCAGATGAAGAAGAACAGCGAGACCATGAGGGGGACGTACTTCTCGCCCTCCTTCTTCCCCAGGGCCTCGTAGACGATCCCCTTGCGGATGAAGTCGTAGCCCGCCTCACCGACCATCTGGAGCTTGCCCGGGACCAGCTTGGCCCGGCCGAAAGCGGCCCAGAGGAACACGATCGTGATGACCGAGCCCAGGACGGCCAGGAGCATCGGCTTGTTGACCTCGATACCGCCGACGGTGAACAGCGGCTCGAACACAAAGGAGTGGAGCCCTGGGGTCGGGAAGCCGCACCCGTCGAAGATGTGGCAATCGGTCTCGAAGGCGAGCATCTGGTCAGCACTCACCGCGAGCTCCTTCAGCGTGGCGCATAGGTACGGCAACCTCGTTGTGTCGGCGCGGCAAGCTGCCACGGAACGGCACTGGACTGGTCTTACGGTTAGGGGTGCGGCAGGTCGGCCGGAGGCCGGGAGCCATCGCGGGCATCAGCTGCGCGAACCGCCGATTCACTCCCGCCGGAAGCGGGGACTCGGCCGTCTGCGTCCGCTGCACCTCAGATGGCACCGGACGATAGCAGGTGAGCACACAGAGGCTTATCCCGGCCCTACCTGTCATGACGGAGACTCCGCCGGCGCGGGCTTCTTCGCGTCGGCGGCGGCCTCCGGATCGACGTACAGGATCTTCATCTTCAGGTGGGCGCGCAGCTGTGCGGCGACCCACACCAGGGTCGCGGCAAGCACGGAGAAGGCAAAGCTCTTGAAACTGAAGAGCGTTGTGCCCTTCAGGACGCCGAGGAGGATCACGATCACCAGGCACTGCACGGCGTACAGCGCGAGGCCCATCATCTGGAAGACCTGCGGCCACTGTCGTGCGGTCCGCTGGAGCATATACAGCCCCACGGACATGCTGGCCAGTGCGAGCAGCATGCCCGCCGCGGCCCCGAGGGCCCCCTTGCCGCCCGCGACGGCGAATCCGACGGCAACGGCGACGACCCCCGCGGCTGCGGTCGGGACGGCGCACTGAAGGAGCGTTCGGGCGTCGTTGGCCTGCATGAAGGGTCTCTCCGGCGGAGTCGGAAGCAACGATTCGTCGGGGACGAGGGTATCCCGGGGTGTGGGCGCGACCTCGCGACGAAGGAACCGCCGGGGGGCGCTCCACTACGGTCCTTCGGCTCTGCCACGGGTTTCGTGAACGGTATCACAAACTATTTGATGAGGTCTTTACCTATATCGTGTGCCGCCCATCACACGCAAGGGTCAAGCCGCCCGTCGTCATGCTGACGAGCGGCTTGTTCCTCTGCTAACGCCGGGATCAGCGACGGCCGCTGATGTCGCGGGCGTGACGGAAGCGCGAGCGGTCGCCCACTGCGGTCGCGCCGTGCAGCCCCGCGGGAACCGGCTCCCGCTCGTCGTCGAGCGCCTCCCCGGGCTCCTCCGGCCGTTCCTCCGCCGGCACGGGCGCGGCGGTCTTGCGACGCCGGTAGCGGGGCGGCACCAGGTGCTCGGCCCATCGGGGCGCCCGCGGCCGGAAGCGCGGCATCAGCAGCAGCACCAGGCCCACGGCGCTCAGCGCGACGATCAACAGCAGTACGCCGCCCGCCGAGTTCACCGAGTACGCCACCGTGCCGAACGCGATCAGCGCCGACCAGAAGTACATGATCAGCACCGCCCTGCTGTGCGAGTGGCCGATCTCCAGCAGCCGGTGGTGGAGATGACCGCGGTCGGCCGCGAACGGCGACTGGCCGTTCCACGTCCGGCGCACGATCGCCAGCAGCAGGTCGGCCACCGGCACCGCGATGATGGTCAGCGGCAGCAGCAGCGGGATGTAGATCGGCACCGTGGCCTGGACGGTGGCCTTCTCCGACCCGGTGAACGAGCCCAGCAGGTCGGGGTCGACCTGGCCGGTGATGGAGATCGCGCCGGCGGCCAGCACCAGGCCGATGAGCATCGAGCCCGAGTCGCCCATGAAGATCCGCGCCGGGTGCATGTTGTGCGGCAGGAAGCCCAGGCACATGCCCATCAGGATGGCCGCGAACAGCGTCGCCGGGGCCGCTGCCTCCACGTTGTGCCCGTACCAGAGCCGGTACGCGTAGAGGAAGAACGCCGCCGCCGCCAGGCACACCATGCCCGAGGCGAGGCCGTCGAGGCCGTCGACGAAGTTCACGGCGTTGATGGTGATCACGACCAGGGCGACGGTCAGCAGGGTGCCCTGCATCGGCGTCAGCGCCACCGTGCCCACACCGGGCACCGGCAGCCAGAGGATCGTGAGTCCCTGGAGCACCATCACGCCCGCGGCGATCATCTGCCCGCCGAGCTTCACCAGGGCGTCCACGCCCCACTTGTCGTCCAGCACCCCGAGCAGCCAGATCAGCCCGGCGCCCGAGAGGAGCGCGCGCGGCTCGTTGGAGGTCTCGAAGACGTGCTTGAGGCTGGACAGGTGCGAGGCGACCAGCAGACCGGCGCACAGCCCGCCGAACATGGCGATCCCGCCCAGCCGCGGCGTCGGTTCGCGGTGTACGTCACGCGCCCGGATCTCCGGCATCGCGCCCGCCGCGATGGCGAACTTCCGTACCGGGCCCGTGAGCAGATAGGTGACCGCCACGGTGACGCAGAGCGTCAGCAGGTATTCACGCACGGGCTGCCCCAGGGATTTCGCCGGCCATCACAGCCCCACACCATATTCGCGTCCGTACCGGATCCGTGAATGCAGAAGAAGACGTTCACCACCCCCTGATGGTTGCGAGCGCTCGGTAAACGATCACGCCAGCGCAGGATACGGCGGAAACGCGAGTGCCAGTTCCGCGACCGCCTCCCGGAGCCGCGCGGGCTCCCCGGCGCCCCGCAGCACCGTCCCGACGAGCGCCGCCACCCGGGCCATCTCCGGCTCGCGCATCCCCTGCGTGGTCACCGCCGCCGTGCCCAGCCGCAGGCCGCGGGCGGTGCCGTGGCCCAGCCCGCAGACGTCCAGGACGATGCCGGCCGCCGCCAGCCGGCCGCGCGCCCGGACGCCGTCCAGCCCGAGCCCGGTCACGTCCACGACGATCAGGTGGGTGTCCGTGCCGCCGGTGGCGACGGCCAGGCCCTGCTCGGCCAGACCGGCCGCGAGCGCCCGGCCGTTGGCCACCACTTGCCGGACGTACCCGGCGAACGCCGGCGTCGCGGCCTCCCCGAAGGCGACGGCCTTCGCGGCCACCGTGTGCATCTGGGCGCCGCCCTGTGTGAACGGGAACACCGCACGGTCGATCCGTTCCCCGAGCCGCCCGCCGCACAGCAGCATCCCGCCGCGCGGCCCGCGCAGCACCTTGTGCGTGGTGGCGCACACCACGTCCGCGTACGGCACCGGGTTCGGCGCCGCTCCCCCGGCGACCAGGCCGATGGGGTGCGCCGCGTCCACGATCAGCAGCGCGTCCACCTCGTCGGCGATCTCCCGGAAGAGGGCGTAGTCCGGGTGGCGCGGGTAGGCGATGGACCCGCAGACGACCGCCCGCGGGCGGCGCGCCCGGGCGAGGTCCCGGACCTGGTCGTAGTCGATCCGGCCGGTGTCCGCGCGGACCCCGTACCCGGTGAAGTCGAACCACCGCCCCGAGAAGTTCACCGGCGAGCCGTGGGTGAGGTGCCCGCCCTCCCGCAGGCCCATCGCCAGCACCCGGTCCCCGGGGCCAGCAGCGCGGCGTACGCGGCCAGCACGGCCGCCGAACCCGAGTGCGGCTGCACATTGGCGTGCTCGGCCCCGAACAACGCGACGGCCCGGTCCCGGGCGACCCGCTCCGCCATGTCCACGACCTCGCAGCCGCCGTGGTGCCGGGCTCCCGGGTAGCCCTCGGCGTACTTGTTCACCAGCGGTGAGCCGAGTGCTTGCAGCACGGCGGGTGAGACGAAGTTCTCCGCCGCGATCAGTTGGAGTCCCGTGGCCTGGCGTCTCGCCTCGGCGAGGAGAATGCCGGCGATCTCTGGATCCTGACGCGTGAGCGCGTCGGCCGCTGCTTCGGTGACGGGCATCGGGGGCTCCGTGCGGTGGGCGTGAGCAGTGTGCTCACCCCCAAATGTAGGCCCGGTGGGGGCGCGTGCAGGGTGCCCCGGTCCCGCCCTTTCGCCGTTTCTTGCAGGGGCTACGCCCCCCGCGCCCCCGAAACCGCGCTCCGCGCGGTTGTCCTCAAACGCCGGACGGGCTGACTTTCAGCCCGTCCGGCGTTTGAGGACGAGCGGCGAAGCCGCGAACAAGGGGGTCTGGGGCGCAGCCCCAGGAAACGGCGAAGGGGAGGGACCGGGGCACCCTCAAACCCCCGGGACCCCGGTCAGGGCCGTCACCACAGGATCCAGCGCCACCTGAATCTCCTCGCCAATCGAGCGGAAGAACGTAATGGGCGCCCCATACGGATCGTGCACCTCATCCGCCTCCGCGTCAGGCGCCAACAGCCACCCCCGCAACGCGGCAGCGGCCTGCACCAGCGCACGGGCCCGCTCGACGACACCCCCGCCCCATCGGGGGCGGGCAAGGTCGTCGGGTCAATGGCCCGCACCAGCCGGGTGAACTCCTTCAGCGTGAAGGTCCGCAGCCCGGCGGAGTGCCCCATCGAGATGACCTGAGCCCGGTGATCACGCGTAGCGGTGAGCACCAGGTCGGCCCGGATGACGTGTTCGTCCAGCAGTTCCCGCCCGGTGAAGCCGTGCGGGTCCGCGCCGAAGTCGGTCAGCACGGTGGCGGCGTGGGCCTCCATGGGGGCGCCCTCGTGCCCCCAGGTGCCGGCGCTCTCCACCACCAGCCCGCCCGCGTCCGGGTCGCCGAGGCGCTCGGAGAGGGCATGGCGGGTCAGCCGCTCGGTGATGGGCGAGCGGCAGACGTTGCCGGTGCTGACGTGGAGGATGCGGAAGGTGTCGGTGCTCGTCTCCGGTCCCGCTATGCCACGCCCCTGCGGGGCGATCAATTCGCCACCTCGAGGTCGGGTACCACCTCGCGGAGCTGCTCGGCGCTGATCGCGCCGGCCCGCAGCAGCACCGGCACCTTGCCGGTGACGTCCACGATCGAGGACGGCACGTCCGCGGGGTGGGGCCACCGTCGAGGTAGACGGAGACGGAGTCGCCGAGCATCTCCTGGGCGGCGTCGCAGGTCTGCGGCGCCGGGTGCCCGGTGAGGTTGGCGCTGGAGACGGCCATCGGGCCGAACTCGGTGAGCAGTTCGATGGCGACGGGGTGCAGCGGCATCCGCACCGCGACCGTGCCGCGAGTCTCGCCGAGGTCCCAGGTCAGCGACGGCTGGTGGGTGGCGACCAGGGTGAGCGCGCCGGGCCAGAAGGCGTCGACGAGCTCCCACGCCTGCTCGGAGAAGTCGGTGACGAGCCCGTGCAGGGTGTTCGGGGAGCCGACGAGGACCGGCGAGGGCATGCCCCGGCCGCGGCCCTTGGCCTGGAGGAGGTCGCCGACGGCGTCGCGGCTGAAGGCGTCCGCACCGATGCCGTACACGGTGTCGGTGGGCAGCACGACCAACTCGCCGCGGCGGACCGCGGCGGTCGCCTCACGCAGACCGGTCCTGCGGTCGGTCGCGTCGCCACAGTCGTATCGCCGAGCCATTGAGCCAACCTCCTCGTACGGGGCAGATGTCTGGGGTGCCGTGGCGGTCACGGCAGGGCCTTCCGGGCCGTGGCGAACCGGGGCCGGTTGTTGAGGTCCGGGTGGTCGGCCGCGTCGGCCCAGCCCCGCTCCTCGGTGAAGATCCACGGCACCTGGCCGCCCTGGGTGTCGGCGTGCTCGATGACGACCACGCCGCCGGGGCGCAGCAGCCGGTGCGCGGTGCGCTCCAGGCCGCGGATGGTGTCGAGGCCGTCCTCGCCCGAGAACAGCGCGAGCTGCGGGTCGTGGTCGCGGGCCTCGGGGGCGACGTACTCCCACTCGGTGAGCGGGATGTACGGCGGGTTGCTGATGACCAGGTCGACCTGGCCGTCGAGCTCGGGGAGCGCGTCGAGCGCGTTCCCGTGGTGCAGCTGGACGCGGGAGCCCTCGACGTTCTTCCGCGCCCAGGACAGGGCGCCCTCGTCCAGTTCGACGGCGTGCACCCGGGACCGGGGCACCTCCTGGGCGAGGGCCAGCGCGATGGCGCCGGAGCCGGTGCACAGGTCGACGATCAGGGGTTCGACGACGTCCATGGCGCGGACCGCGTCTATGGCCCAGCCGACGACCGACTCGGTCTCCGGCCGGGGGACGAAGACGCCGGGTCCGACCTGGAGTTCCAGGTAGCGGAAGAAGGCGCGCCCGGTGATGTGCTGGAGGGGTTCGCGGGCCTCGCGGCGGGCGACGGCCTCCCAGTAGCGGGCGTCGAAGTCCGCGTCGGCGACCAGGTGCAGCTCACCCCGTTTGACGCCGTGCACGAAGGCCGCGAGCTCCTCCGCGTCGAAGCGCGGGGAGGGCACGCCGGCGTCGGCCAGCCGCTGGGTGGCCTGTGCCACCTCGGCGAGCAGCAGGTTCACTGGACCTTCCTCCTGTTGCGCTCCATGACCAACTCCGTACGCGATCTCTACTGTGCGGCAGCCAGCTTGGCCGCCGAGTCGGCGTCGACGCACGCCTGGATGACCGCGTCCAGTTCGCCGTCGAGCACCTGGTCCAAGTTGTACGCCTTGAAGCCGACCCGGTGGTCCGAGATCCGGTTTTCCGGGTAGTTGTAGGTCCGGATCTTCTCGGAGCGGTCGACGGTGCGGACCTGGCTGCGGCGCGCGTCCGCGGCCTCGGCCTCCGCCTTCTCCTGCGCCGCGGCGAGCAGCCGGGAGCGGAGGATGCGCAGGGCCTGCTCCTTGTTCTGGAGCTGGCTCTTCTCGTTCTGGCAGGAGGCGACGACGCCGGTCGGCAGGTGGGTGATGCGGACGGCCGAGTCGGTGGTGTTGACGGACTGGCCGCCGGGGCCGGACGAGCGGTAGACGTCGATCCGCAGGTCGTTGGGGTTGATCTCGACGTCGATCTCCTCGGCCTCGGGCGTGACGAGCACGCCGGCGGCGGAGGTGTGGATGCGGCCCTGGGACTCGGTGGCCGGCACGCGCTGGACGCGGTGCACGCCGCCCTCGTACTTCAGCCGGGCCCAGACGCCCTGGCCGGGCTCGGTGGCGCCGTTGCCGCCCTTGGTCTTGACGGCGACCTGGACGTCCTTGTAGCCGCCGAGCTCGGACTCGGTGGCGTCGATGATCTCGGTCTTCCAGCCGACGCGCTCGGCGTAGCGCAGGTACATGCGCAGCAGGTCGCCCGCGAAGAGGGCGGACTCGTCGCCGCCGGCGCCCGCCTTGATCTCCAGGATGACGTCCTTGTCGTCGCTGGGGTCACGCGGGACCAGCAGCAGGCGGAGCTTCTCGGTGAGCTCCTCGCGCTGCTTCTCCAGCACCTTGACCTCGGCGGCGAAGTCGGGGTCGTCGGCGGCGAACTCGCGGGCCGTCTCGATGTCGTCCCCGGTCTGCTTCCAGGAGCGGTACGTACCGACGATCGGGGTCAGCTCTGCGTAGCGCTTGTTGAGCTTGCGGGCGTTGGCCTGGTCCGCGTGGACGGAGGGGTCGGCGAGCCGCTTCTCGAGGTCGGCGTGCTCGCCGATCAGTTCCTCGACTGCCTCGAACATCAAGATTCCCTAAGCGAAGGTGACGGAGCTGCTGGAAGTGACGGACCTGCCGGACGACAAAGCGCCGGTCCGGCCGTCCCCCGCCGAGGAGGGACGGCCGACCGGCGCCTGCGGGTCGCTACTTCTTGGCGGTCCCGGCGTTCTTGCCGAAGCGGGCCTCGAACCGCGCCACACGGCCACCGGTGTCGAGGATCTTCTGCTTGCCCGTGTAGAACGGGTGGCACTCGGAGCACACGTCGGCACGGATGGTGCCGTCCGCGACGGTGCTACGGGTGGTGAACGAGGCGCCACAGGTGCAGCTGACCTGGGTCTCGACGTACTCCGGGTGGATGTCGCGCTTCAAGGGTTCTCCTAGGTTCGGGAGGGCACCGGGTCGTGCGGCGGGATTGCCGTACGTGAACCGGGGCCGACGTACCAGTCTGCCAGTACCGGCCGCATCCCCCAAAACGGGGTCCGGGGGCCCGTTATTCCCGGGCTCCCTCCGGGGGACGCGGCCGGCCGCGGACTACTTCACGACGCCGTCCGCGTCCGTCTTCGTCCCCTCGCCGTCCTTGAGGGCCGACGCGGGGATGGGCTGGTCCTCGTGCAGGGCCCGCCACATCTCCTTGGCGGCCGCCAGCGGCACCACGCGGTTCTTGTCCAGCGGGTCGGTGGTGACGGGCAGGGTCACCATGTGCATGTCCCCGGAGCCGATGCCCTTGAGGCCGTTGGCGAAGGAGAGCAGCTTCTGGACCGAGGCCAGGTCGGAGTCGGTGGTGAGCGCCTTGGTGGCGGTGTCCGCGATCCCGTAGAGCTTGGTCGGGCTGGTGAACAGGCCGACGGACTTGACCTGGTCGATCAGGGCCTTGATGAACGCCTGCTGGAGCTTGATCCGGCCGAGGTCGCTGCCGTCGCCGACGCCGTGCCGGGTGCGGACCAGGCCGAGCGACTGCTCGCCGTTGAGGGTGTGCTTGCCGGCCGGGAGGTCGAGGTGGCTCCACTTGTCGTGGATCGGCTTGGTGGTGGTCACCTCGACGCCGCCGAGCCGGTCGATGAGCTTCTGGAAGCCGGCGAAGTCGACCTCCAGGTAGTGGTCCATCCGGATCCCGGTCATGGCCTCGACGGTCTTCACCGCGCAGACCGCGCCGCCCACCGAGTAGGCGTCGTTGAACTGCGCCCGCCGCACGGCCGGGCTGGTCTTCCCGTCGAGGGTCTTGCACTCGGGCCGGGGCACCATGGTGTCGCGCGGGATGCTGACCACACTGGCCTGCTTGTGACCCGCGTAGACGTGGACGATCATCGCGGTGTCGGAGCGGGAGCTGCCCTCGTCGCGGCCGTACTTGCCGTTGTCGCCGGCCCGCGAGTCGGAGCCCAGCACGAGGATGTCCTGCGAGCCGTTGTCCACGTTCTCGGGGCGGTCGGTGCCGAGCGCGGAGTTGATGTCGACGCCGTGCAGGTTGCCGTTGAGCTTGAAGTAGACGTACCCGATCCCGGATCCGCCCAGGACGACCAGTGCCGCGGCCGTCCAGAGGACTATTCGCCAGCCCGTGCGGCGCGCACGGGGCTTGCGCCTGCGGCCATGGGGTCCGCCGGGGCGCCGACGGCGCGCTCCCGCCTGCCTGCCCCTGGTCTCGTCCGCCATACGCTCCTCAGTCCTCCGCTGGTTCGGCTTCCCCCCTGCCGCCCGATCAGGCGCGGTGCCTCGCCACTTTGAGACGGCGAGGTCTGCGACAGGGTTGCACGGAGCCGTGAGAGCGCCTTCTTATGAACCGACCGGACGGGACGCCGTGACAAACCCACCCACACCCGCTGTCACCTGCGTTTTCACCCGTCTCGTCGGTGTCCGTTCGCCGTGGTTCGACGGGGATTCCTGTGGCGGAAGTCTCAGAAGGTCACGGTGAGGACTCGGCAAGATCACGAAGGGAGCACCCGGCGCGCGGGGCTCCGGAAACGCGGGCGGGACGCGGACGGATGCCGGACGGGAACCGGACGGGAACGCCGACGAGAACGCGGGCGGGAACGCGGAACCTCCCCGCCACGGACGTGACGGGGAGGTTCCGGGAACTGCCGGCGGCCGCCGGATCAGTCGTCGCCTCAGTCGTTGCCGTTGCCCGGCGCGGGCGCCGTCTTGGCGATCTGCATCAGGAACTCGGCGTTCGACTTCGTCTGCTTCATCTTGTCGAGGAGCAGCTCGATGGCCTGCTGCGAGTCCAGCGCGTGCAGCACCCGGCGGAGCTTCCAGACGATGGCGAGCTCCTCGCCGCCGAGCAGGATCTCCTCCTTGCGGGTGCTGGACGGGTCGACGTCCACCGCGGGGAAGATGCGCTTGTCGGCGAGCTTCCGGTCGAGCTTGAGCTCCATGTTGCCGGTGCCCTTGAACTCCTCGAAGATCACCTCGTCCATCCGCGAGCCGGTCTCGACCAGCGCGGTGGCCAGGATGGTCAGCGAGCCGCCGTCCTCGATGTTCCGCGCGGCACCGAAGAACTTCTTCGGCGGGTAGAGCGCGGTCGAGTCGACACCACCGGACAGGATGCGGCCGGAGGCCGGCGCCGCCAGGTTGTAGGCGCGGCCCAGGCGGGTGATGGAGTCGAGCAGCACGACCACGTCGTGACCCAGCTCCACGAGACGCTTGGCGCGCTCGATGGCCAGCTCGGCGACGGTGGTGTGGTCCTCGGCCGGGCGGTCGAAGGTCGAGGAGATGACCTCGCCCTTGACCGACCGCTGCATGTCGGTGACCTCTTCCGGACGCTCGTCGACCAGGACGACCATCAGGTGGCACTCGGGGTTGTTGGTGGTGATCGCGTTGGCGATCGCCTGCATGATCATGGTCTTGCCGGTCTTCGGCGGGGCCACGATCAGACCGCGCTGGCCCTTGCCGATGGGGGCGACCAGGTCGATGATACGGGTCGTCAGAACGCCCGGGTCGGTCTCCAACCGCAGCCGGTCCTGCGGGTAGAGCGGGGTCAGCTTGTGGAACTCGGGGCGGCCGCGGCCGGTTTCGGGCGCCATGCCGTTCACCGAGTCGAGGCGCACGAGGGCGTTGAACTTCTCGCGCCGCTCGCCGTCCTTCGGCTGCCGCACCGCGCCGGTGACGTGGTCGCCCTTGCGCAGGCCGTTCTTGCGGACCTGGGCCAGGGAGACGTAGACGTCGTTCGGGCCCGGCAGGTAGCCGGAGGTGCGGATGAACGCGTAGTTGTCGAGGATGTCCAGGATGCCCGCGACGGGGATCAGGACGTCGTCCTCGGACACCTGCGGCTCGTTCGCGAACTCGTCGCGGCCGCGGCGGCCCCGGCGGTCGCGGTAACGGCCGCGCCGGCCGCGGCGGCCGCCCGCCTCGTCGTCGAAGTCGTCCTGCGGGGCCTCGGCGCGCCCGGCGCGCTGCTGCTGGCGGTTGCCGCCGCCCTGCTGGCCGGCGCCGGCCTCGTCGCCGCGGCGGTCACGGCGGTCGCGCTGACCGCGGTCCCCGCGGTCACCCCGCTCGCCACGCTCACCGCGCTCGCGGCGGTCGCCCTTCTGACCGCGCTCGGCGCGGTCGCCGCGCTCCTGGCGGTCGCCCTTGGCGCCCCGGCCCTCGGCGGTGTCCACCGCGGCCTCGGGCTTCTCCGAGGTCAGCACCTCGGTACGGGCCTCGGTCCGCGCCTCGGCGGTGGGCTCCGGGGAGCCCGCGGGGGCGGTGGCACGGCGACGGCGACGCTCACCGGCCGGCGCCTCCTCGGCGCCCGGCTGGCCCGGGATCTCGATCTGCTGCTGGGCGGCGGGTGCCTGCTCGGCGGTCTTCTCGGCGGCCTCGCCGGTACGGGCCCGGGAGGTGGCGCGGCGCTTCGGCTTCTCCGCCGGCTGCTCCGCGGCCGGCTCGGCGGCGGGCTTGGCGGAGGCGCCGGAACCGGCCTGCCTCTCCTTGATGACCTCGATCAGCTGGCCTTTGCGCATCCGCGCGGTGCCCTTGATGCCGAGGCTGGAGGCGAGCTGCTGGAGCTCGGCCAGGACCATGGCGTCGAGGCCCGTGCCCGAGCGTCGCCGCTTGGGGGCGGCGGAAGCACCGGTGGCAGGCGCGGCGGGAGCGTCCGTGGCGGGCGCGGAGGCATTGCCTGCGGCACCCTTGGTGCCCGCGGCGTTCACGCCCATCAGATCGGTGGTGTCGCTCACGAAGGGGTCCTTCCCTGGAGCGGGCGTCGGCCTGTCTGGCTCGGCGACCGGTTGTGCTGTCCGGCTGCGGTCCTGCTTGCGGACCGGGCCGGGGCGGTGGTCCGCCGCGGTACGGCGGAAGAATCAGTGCGTTGATGCCGACGTGGGGAAATCAGTGAGGACAAGACGCATCGCATCACTCATGTCGCCCACGCCGATTTCCGGAGCGTGCTCGAATCTGCTCAGGCAGTCTGGGAGGCTCCCGGAAGAAAAGCGGTCCCTGATCGGGACACAGAGCACCGAGCCGACGTGGCTTCGGGTGCAGACTTGAGGTTAACACTACCGGATCCCACAAACATTCCCCCTCTCAAAGTCCGGCAACCGCGTTTTCCGCGGGGCCTTCCTCGGCGGCGTACCACCGCGTTCCGCCTCTTGTCAGGCGAGCGGCAGCACACTCGTCCCCCCGGCGTCGAGGGACAGCCGGTTGGCCGCCCACCCCTCGCCCGCCAGCCGTGCGACCTTGTCCGCCGCACTGTCCTCGACCAGCGCGAGCACCGTGGGGCCCGCGCCGGATACGACCGCGGGGACGCCGTCCGCCCGCAGTCGGTTGACCAGGGCCACGCTCTCCGGCATCGCCGGGGCACGGTACTCCTGGTGGAGCCGGTCCTCGGTGGCCGGCAGCAGCAGGTCGGGGCGCCTGGTCAGGGCCTCGACGAGCAGCGCGGCCCGGCCGGCGTTGGCCGCCGCGTCCACATGGGGGACCTGGCGCGGCAGCAGGCCGCGCGCGGTCTCCGTCGCCACGGGACGGCCGGGCACGAAGACCACCGGAACGATGGAATCGGCGGGGTCCATCCGCACCGCGCGGGCCGCTCCCCCGTCCATCCAGGCCAGGGTGAAACCGCCGAGCAGGCAGGCCGCGACGTTGTCCGGGTGGCCCTCGATCTCGGTGGCCAGCTCCAGCATCGCCGTGGTGTCGAGCCGCTCGGCCCCGCCTATGGTCACCGCCCGGGCGGCGACGATCCCGGCGCAGATCGCGGCGGCCGAGGAGCCCAGCCCGCGGCCGTGCGGGATGCGGTTCGCACAGACCACCTCCAGGCCGCGCGGCTGGCCGCCCAGCAGGTCGAACGTGGTGCGCAGGGACCGTACGAGCAGGTGACCCTCGTCGCGCGGGAGCGAATCGGCGCCCTCGCCGGCGATGTCGATGTGCAGCCCGGATTCGGCCACCCGGACCACGACGTCGTCGTAGAGCCCCAGGGACAGACCGAGGGCGTCGAAGCCGGGACCGAGATTGGCGCTGGTGGCGGGGGTGCGCACTCGGACGGCGGCGGCGCGGAAGGCGGGACCGGCCATCGCTCGATGACTCTCCTTGATGTGGCCTTGGTAGGGCGTGCGACATCCGCAAGGGCCGCGACGGCGGTACCGCATGGAGGGCGGCTTGGGTCAGCGACGGGGCGGAGTGAGGACAGCCTATCGAAGGAAGGTTCTGTGGCGACATAGGGCGCACAGGAGGCGCGCGATGCGTGTCGCACGCCAAGCCATGCCCCGTGTCGATTTTGGCGGACTTTCGTCGGGGTTGTGACCTGGGAATTCGCGAATTACGAAGGGGCGGGCGGAATTTTCGCTCTCCGCTTCGACCGGTGTCCGGCGCTCCCGTCGTGTCGCGCCCGGCGCCGGCAGGCGACCGCGCCTTTCCGGAGGCCTGGCGGCCGCCCCACGAGGGGACGGCCGCCCGGGTCCGTACGTACGCGCCCGGCTCCGTGCGGGCACGCGGTCGGACCGGCGTGCCGCGCGACGGGCTACGCGAGCCCGAGCCGCTCGGCCGCCGCGGCCGCGTCCACCGGTACGGTCACCGGCTGCGGGGCGCCGGCCACCGCCCAGTCGGGGTCCTTGAGGCCGTTGCCGGTGACCGTGCAGACGATGCGCTGGCCCGGATCGACCTTGCCCTGCTCGGCGGCCTTCAGCAGACCGGCGACGCTCGCCGCCGAGGCGGGCTCGACGAAGACGCCCTCCTGTGCGGCCAACAGCCGGTAGGCGGCGAGGATCTGGCGGTCGGTCACCTCGTCGATGTGCCCGCCGGACTCGTCGCGCGCCTGCTCGGCGAAGCGCCAGGAGGCCGGGTTGCCGATGCGGATGGCGGTGGCGATGGTGTGCGGCTCCTTCACCGGCTCGCCGCGCACGATCGGCGCCGAGCCGGACGCCTGGTAGCCCCACATGCGCGGGGTGCGGGAGGCGATGCCGTCGGCGGCGTACTCCCGGTACCCCTTCCAGTACGCGGTGATGTTGCCCGCGTTGCCCACCGGCAGGACGTGGATGTCCGGGGCGTCGCCGAGCGCGTCCACGATCTCGAAGGCGGCGGTCTTCTGCCCCTCGATGCGCACCGGATTGACCGAATTGACCAGCGCCACCGGGTAGTTGTCGGCCAGGGCGCGGGCCAGGTCGAGGCAGTCGTCGAAGTTGCCGTCGACCTGGAGGATGCGGGCGCCGTGCACCAGGGCCTGGCCCATCTTGCCGAGCGCGATCTTGCCCTCGGGCACCAGGACGGCGCAGACCATCCCGGCGCGCACGGCGTAGGCCGCGGCGGAGGCGGAGGTGTTGCCCGTGGAGGCGCAGATGACGGCCTTGGCACCCTCCTCCTTCGCCCGGGTGATGGCCATCGTCATCCCGCGGTCCTTGAAGGAACCGGTGGGGTTGGCGCCCTCCACCTTCAGGTGCACCTCGCAGCCGGTGCGCTCGGAGAGCACCTGGGCCGGCACCAGGGGCGTGCCGCCCTCGCGCAGGGTGACCACCGGCGTGTCCGCGGAGACCGGGAGGCGGTCGCGGTACTCCTCGATGATGCCGCGCCACTGACGGGTGGCGGCGTTGCCGTTGTTCGCAGACATGGTCTTCCTTGCTCCCCTACTCACCTTCGACGCGCATGATGCTGGCGACCCCGCGGACCGTGTCCAGCCTGCGCAGCGCCTCGACCGTCGCCGACAGGGCGGCGTCGGGGGCCCGGTGCGTGACGACGACGAGCGCCGCCTCGCCGTCCTTGCCCTGCTGGCGGACGGTGTCGATGGACACCCCGTGCTCGGCGAAGACCGTGGCCACCTGGGCGAGGACGCCCGGTTTGTCGGCTACGTCGAGGCTGATGTGGTAGCGCGTGACGACCTCGCCCATGGGGCTGACGGTCAGCCGCGCGTACGCCGACTCGCCCGGGCCCGTGGTCCCGGCCAGCTTGTTGCGGCAGACGGCGACCAGGTCGCCGAGGACCGCGGAGGCCGTCGGCGCGCCGCCGGCGCCCGGCCCGTAGAACATCAGCTGTCCGGCGGCCTCGGCCTCGACGAACACCGCGTTGTACGCCTCGCGGACCGAGGCGAGCGGGTGGTTCAGCGGGATCATCGCGGGGTGGACGCG
Source organism: Streptomyces sp. CA-181903 (assembly GCF_050937075.1). NCBI lineage: Bacteria > Bacillati > Actinomycetota > Actinomycetes > Kitasatosporales > Streptomycetaceae > Streptomyces > Streptomyces sp. CA-181903. Next base: position 5,120,756 of record NZ_JBNJLY010000001.1, on the reverse strand, counting down.
GGCGGTGACCGACCGGCCGTCGGCGGCGCGCTCGCAGATCGCCAGCAGCTTGATGGTGCAGCCCATCTGTTTCGCGGAGGCGAAGTCGGCGGCCGTGACCTCCGTCATCCCCTCGCGGTGGACGTCGTCGAGGCGCACGCGGGTGTGGAAGGCGATGCCGGCCAGGATCGCGGCCTTGGCGGCGGCGTCGAAGCCCTCGACGTCGGCGGTGGGGTCCGCCTCGGCGTAGCCCAGGGCGGTGGCCTCGTCCAGGGCCTCCTGGTAGCCGGCGCCCGTGGAGTCCATCTTGTCGAGGATGAAGTTGGTGGTGCCGTTGACGATGCCGAGGACCCGGTTGACCTTGTCGCCGGCGAGGGACTCGCGCAGCGGGCGGATCAGCGGGATGGCGCCGGCGACGGCGGCCTCGTAGTAGAGGTCCGTGCCGTGCTGCCCGGCGGCGGCGTGCAGGGCGGCGCCGTCCTCGGCGAGCAGCGCCTTGTTGGCCGAGACGACGCTCGCGCCGTGCTCGAAGGCGGTGGTGATCAGGGTGCGGGCCGGCTCGATGCCGCCGATGACCTCGACGACGACGTCGATGTCGCCCCGTTTGACCAGGGCGGTCGCGTCGGTGGTGATCAGCTCGGCGGGCACCCCGGCCCGGACCCGGTCGGGCCGGCGCACGGCGATGCCGGCCAGCTCGACCGGGGCGCCGATCCGGGCCGCGAGGTCGTCGGCGTGCGTCGTCATGATGCGCGTCACCTCGGAGCCGACCACTCCACAGCCCAGCAGCGCCACTTTCAGCGGACGCGTACGCATCATCCGACCTCGTTTCTCGTACATCTTGGGTGGTACACCAGTCTCACTCACCGGTCGGAGGGTTTCCCTCCCCCGTCCAGTATCCGAGATTCCGTCATCCGCCGGCCGGTTTCCGGGCAGCTTGCGGGGGCCTCGGCCCTGCTCTCCGCTTCCGTCAGCCGACGTCGAGCCGGAGCAGGTCCTCTTCCGTCTCCCGCCGGACGATCACCCGGGCTTCGCCGTCCTTCACCACCACGACCGGGGGCCGCAGCGCGTGGTTGTAGTTGCTGGCCATCGAGCGGCAGTAGGCGCCGGTCGCGGGCACGGCGAGGAGGTCGCCGGGGGCGACGTCGGCGGGCAGGAAGGCGTCGCGGACCACGATGTCACCGGACTCGCAGTGCTTGCCGACGACGCGGGAGAGCATCGGCCCGGCGGTCGACGTACGCGACACCAGGGACACCGAGTAGTCGGCGTCGTAGAGCGCGGTACGGATGTTGTCGGACATGCCGCCGTCGACACTGACGTACGTCCGCAGTCCGGGGAGCTCCTTGACCGTCCCCACCTCGTACAGCGTGAAGGCGGTGGGACCGACGATCGCGCGCCCCGGCTCGACGGAGAGGCGCGGCACCGCGAGCCCGGCCGCCGCGCACTCCCGCTCGACGATGCCGCGCAGCGCGGTGGCGATCTCCCGCGGCTCGCGGGGGTCGTCCTCCGGGGTGTAGGCAATGCCGAGGCCGCCGCCGAGGTCGATCTCGGGCAGCTCGACGCCGTGCTCGTCGCGGATCTCGCGAAGCAGGCCGACGACGCGGTGCGCCGCGACCTCGAAGCCGGAGGTGTCGAAGATCTGCGAGCCGATGTGCGAGTGGATGCCGATCAGTTCGAGCCCGTCCAGCTTGAGCGCGCGGCGGACGGCCTCGGCCGCCTGGCCGCCGGCCAGCGGCAGCCCGAACTTCTGGTCCTCGTGGGCGGTGGCGATGAACTCGTGGGTGTGCGCCTCGACGCCGACCGTGACGCGGATCTGCACCCGCTGCCGCTTCCCGGCCCGCTGGGCGGTGTGCGCGACGCGCACGATCTCCTGGAAGGAGTCGACGACGATCCGCCCGACGCCCGCCTCGACGGCCCGGGTGATCTCCTCGGCCGACTTGTTGTTGCCGTGCAGGGCGATCCGCTCGGCGGGCATGCCCGCGTCGAGCGCGGTGGCCAGCTCGCCGGCGGAGCAGACGTCGAGGTTGAGCCCCTCCTCGGTCAGCCAGCGCACGACGGCCCGCGACAGGAACGCCTTCCCCGCGTAGAAGACGTCCGCGTCCGGCCCGAACGCCTCGCGCCAGGCGCGGCAGCGGGCCCGGAAGTCGTCCTCGTCGAGGAAGTAGGCGGGCGTGCCGAACTCCTCGGCCAGCCGCTTGACGTCCAGCCCGCCGACGGTGGCGACGCCGTCCTCGTTCCGGGAGACGGTGCGCGACCAGACGCGCGGGTGGAGGGCGTTGAGGTCGGCGGGGGGCGCCGGGTGGTGGCCCTCGGGCAGGACGTCGGCGTAGCGGGGCCCGGCGGGGTGCGCGGAGCGGCTCATGGCGCTGATCTCCTCAGGTGCTCAGAGATGTGGGGGTCTCGGAGATCCGGGGTCTCGGAGACGCGGGGGTCTCGGAGAGGTGCGGGTCTCGGAGATGTACGGGTCTCAGAGATGTGCGGGTGCGGTGATGCCGAGCTGGTGGAGGCCGTCGGCGAGCACCGTGCCCGTGGCCTCGGCGAGGGCCAGGCGGGCGCGGTGGACGACCGAGGGTTTCTCGTCCCCCGGGGCAGCGTCGGACACGACGCCTGCCAGCGGAGGAAGGCGTCGGCCAGCCGCTCCAGGGCCCGCGCGAGCCGCTCGGGGTCGCGGGCCTCGACGATGCGGGGGTGATCGGCGAGGGCGGTTATCAGGGGCCCGGAGCCGGCACCGAAGTCGTCCGTGGCGTCGTCGACGACGGCCTCGAACCCGAGGTCGCGGGCGTTGCGCACGAGGGCGCGGCAACGGGAGTGGGCGTACCGCACCCGGAAGAGGGGGTTGGCCTCCCGCTGCACCAGGAGCAGATCACGGTCGAGCCCGGACGGGCTGAGAAGACTCCAGCGGGCGGCGTCGGCACCGAGCCGCCGGACGAGCTCGTCGGGGGGCCGGACGGGCAGCGGCTCGGACTCCGCCCGCCGTGCGAGGACGTCCCGTACGAGCCGCGCGTGGGGAGCGCCCGCGAGCGTGATGTTGAGGAACCCGGGACCGGCGATGTCGACCCGGGCGATCCCGGGCTCCCGCACCAGCCGGCGCCGCAGCAGCTCGGCGACTTCGCGGGCCGGCCGGCCGCTCTCCTTGGCGAGCCGCAGGGCGATGCTGGTGGCGTAGTCCCCGCTGCCGGGACGCGGCGGCACCCGGACCCCGACCGCGGTCGGCACCACGACGCGCAGCTCGCCGGCGTCGACGGCACGACGCACGGCGCACAGCACGGTACGGGAGAGATCCGCTGGGGTCACGGGGCAAGCCTAGGGGAGGAAGCGGGTCGCTCCGCCAGCCGGTTTCCCCGATGTTCGCCGGACGTGCCCCTTACATCGGCTCTCGGGGCCGACCGTGCGCATGGTCGGCGACGCTCATCATCGGCGGTGCTCATCATGGGCGGTGCTCATCGTCAGCGGTGCTCATCGTCAACCGGCCTCGTGGTCATCCGGCCTCGTGGTCATCCGGCCGGCCGCACCACGGCCCCGGCCCCGGCGTCCCCGTCCGCCGTCTCCCCCGCCTTCCCCCTCCCCCGTCACGCACTCCGCGCCCCAGGAGCAGCCCCCACACCATCCGCACCAGCTCCGCCGGTTCGAAGGGCTTCGCCAGAAACGCGTCCACCGCGGCGGATGGCCCGCCCTCCGCTTCGAGCTGCGTGCAGGCGCTGATGATGGCGATGGGTATGTCCCGCGTCCGCACGTCGTCCCGCAGCCGCGCCGCCGTCCGCAGTCCGTCGAGCCGGGGCATCACGAAGTCGAGGGTCACGACGTCGGGACGCACCCGGTGCACGATCTCCAGACACTCGGCACCATCGGCCGCGGTCACGACCTCGAAGCCTTCGAGTTCGAGGTTGACCCTGATCAACTGCCGGATGACCCTGTTGTCGTCGACAACAAGGACCCGGCCGGGCAAGCCAGGCACACCCCGAGGGTAGGCGCGCCCACCGCACCGCGTCCGGCTTTTCCCCACTTCCACCCCCGAGAGCGCCCCACCCGCCCTCCCGGCACCCGCCCCGGAACCCGTTACGGATCACCCGCCCGGAGCTGGTACTGTTCTTCCTGTCGCCGCGAGCGAGACCGCGACCGGAAGACACGCCCCCGTAGCTCAGGGGATAGAGCAACGGCCTCCGGAGCCGTGTGCGCAGGTTCGAATCCTGCCGGGGGCACTTCACTTGAAGTGCCGGAAGACCCCGCCATCAGCAAGTCGCTGACGGCGGGGTCTTTCTTGTATTCGCGGACGGGCACCGTACGAACCCCCGTCCGCCCGTTTGCTCAAGGAAATGCACCGCTCGACCTGTCCGCTCGGATCCGTCACGACCACCGGCCGATTCGGGCGTCGGGACTGTCAGTCGCTGCCGTTATTCTCGATCCGGAAATCACGGAAGTGTCCTGGGGGGCGCCATGGGTGGCAGATTGCGGGTCGGGCAGGTTTTTCGCTATGCGAGCAGCAAGGACCCGGCCCCCGCCGACCTGGACGGGTACCCGAACTTCCATCATGTGACGCACTCGCCGGGTCTCAAGCGAGCCTTGCTGGAAGCCGGAATCAACGGGATGGCGAAGGTCGCCGCCGCGGACGGCAAGCGTCGCCCTGCCATCCTCATCCGGTCGAGTCCTTGGAAGGCCGGCACGGAGCAGACCCCGTGGCACGACGTTTTCGACATGGACAACGGTCACGTCCGGTACTTCGGTGACCACAAGGCCGGTATGACCGTCCCACCCGGAAGCACCAAGGGAAACGCGGTTCTCCTCGAATCATTCGCCGAACACCAGGGACGTACACCGACCGAACGGGCATCGGCCACACCCCTGCTGTTGTTCCGATCCGTATCCCGCAACGGCAAGCCCAAAGGGCACGTCGAGTTCTGCGGCCTGGGCATCATCGAGCGTGCCGAGCGACTGGTGCAGTGGGGCGGCAGCGAACACACGAACTTCGTCAACTACGTCTACGACATTGCGCTCATCGATCTGACGACTGAGGACGACCGACTCTCCTGGGCCTGGATCCACGCTCGCAGAAACGAATCTGCAACCGCTGCGCAGACGCTCGTCTCTGCGCCGCACGCCTGGCGCGAGTGGGTCGAACACGGCCATTCGGCCCTCCCTCGACTCCGCCGGCGCGTCGCCCGGGCCAAGGTCACGAAGGTGGCCGAGCAGCGCCCCGAGGCGGGCAGCACGGAGGCCAAGGACCTCGAGCTCATCTACAAGTACTTCGACGGACGGAAACACGACTTCGAGGCCGTCGCTTCGGCCGTGGCCGCACGTGTTCTCCGCGGCGCAGGCAACAGTTACGTCGAGGGTTGGCTGACACGCAGATCCGGCGACGGCGGGGCCGACTTCGTGGGGCGCCTGGACTTCGGCAGCGGATTGGCAGGCACCAGCTTGGTGGTACTCGGCCAGGCCAAGTGCATCAAGCCGGACAGTCTGATCACAGCGGAACAAATCGCTCGCGTGGTGGCTCGCCTTCGTCGCGGCTGGATAGGCGTATACGTCACGACCGGGGCCTACTCCGTGCCCGCGCAGACGGAAATGGTGGAAGACCAGTACCCCATCGTCCTCATCAACGGCCTCGGTCTCGCCCGGGAACTCAAGAGCATGGCCCGGGACGACCATGGGGGTGATCTGACGATCTGCATCGAGCGCATCCTGAGCGGGCGGGAGACCGTCGTCACCAACAGGCGGCCGGAGGAGATCCTGCTCGAGTAACCACCTTCTCGGTAGGCAGTCCGCCTTCGGCCGCTGTTGTCGCGACGGTGGAACAAGCTCCCTCGACTGTGCAGGCGGACCGCGCGCGGGCCTCCGGTATCTGCATTCGGATGTGCAACCTTCGCTGCACCGGTGGGCAGAAACACCCGGCCGGTCACGGCAACCGGGTCTGACCGGTCGGCGTCGAACAGTGATCGGTTACGCTGGCGCCGCCACACGGTGAACGGCTTCCAGACCCTTGGGGGAAGGGTGGGTGCGGAGCCCGGCCCCGGTGACGATCCATACGTCTCTTTCACGCTCGGGGTGTTCTGGCGCACCGGACAGTGTCGGCCATGGATCGCGGGCCGTCGGATCATCGAGGGACCGCACCGGCTCGTGGCACCAGGACACGCGACGTAGGAGACATGGATGCCGGGCCGATCCCCCGACGTACCCGACGAGCAGCCGATGCCGAAGGACGCCTCCTCCGACGTACGTGACTCGAGCAGCCGTGGCGCGAGCCTGCCTGACGCGCGCGGGGCGGCCGTTGGCAGTTCCGCGGGGGGCTCGGACGTTTCCGAAGAGGCGCGGGCCGACGCGCCGAGCGCTTCCAAAGATGCCCCTGACGGTCAAGAAGCGGGCGCGGCCCGTGTCGACGACTCGGGCGGGGACGCGGAGAAAGCCGCCGGCGGCGAAACGGACACGCTTGTGGATGACGTCGCTGCCGCTCCTCCATGTGGGGAAAGGCAGGCGGTCGATGGCCATACCGATGTTGCCGCGAACGCGTCGACTGGGGTGAAGACCTCTGATGCCTCTCGAACGGCCGGGCTCTTCACCGCTGGTGAACGGGGCACCGCGTCCGCCGAGGGCGATGCGGACACCGTGGATCCCGCGGGCGAGTCGAGTCGCGGGGCGAAGCGGGCAGCGGACCGCGCCTCCGCTGCCGAAACCGCCGAGCCCATGTCCGGCGCCGACGCCGACACCGAGGGCGACCTCCAACCGGGTGACGGGGCCGCGACCGATAACGGTGCGCCTACCGCTCACGGCGAGGACGAGGCCGGAACCAAGTCCCGCCCCGACAGCAGCGCCTCAGCCGACGCCGGAGGTCCCACCGCGCCGACTACCGCGGACGAGGACAAGGCCGGGGCGAGTGGCGAAGGCGCTCCCCGCCCCGAGCCCAAGAGCGGCCCGCGCTCCAAGCCCCTTGCGGAGAGCCCTGCCAAGCCCGGCGGTGCGGGGAACGCGAACGCCGAAGGCGAACCGGCTTCTGCGGACCGCAAGTCTCCTGCCTCCTCCGAAGGCCGGACCAAACCCGGCGCCACGGGCAAGACCACGGGCCGGGCCCCGGTCGGGGCCGAGTCCGGCAGCATGAACATGGCAAAAAGCGGCAGGGAGTCCGGGAAAGCCGGGACCGTCGCCAAGGACAAGTCCGCTGCCCCTGCAACCGGGTCCGCCGGCACGACCGAGGGCCGGGCCGAGTCCGGTTCCGGCGGCTCGGGCAGTGGGACGGAGGCCGATGCCACCGCTGCCTCCCGCACCGAGGGCAAGGCCCGATCCGCGTCCGACAGCGACGGTGAGCCCGGCGATGCGAAGGAGTCGGACGCCGAAATCGGCGCCTCGACCGACCCGGAAGCCTCGGTCGAAGGCCGGCCGGGCACCGGGGACAAGGCCGGCCCTGCCGGCAGCGCAACCGAGGGCGCGGATGGTGCCGGGGCAGAACCCCCTGCCAAGGGCCAGGCGCCAACAGGAACCGGACCCGAGCTCGACAGTACGGGTGAAGTCGATCCCGAAGCCGAAACCGACGTCGAGTCGCAGGGTGAGGCAGAGGCGGACGGCGCCTCCGGCAAATCCGAGTCCGACACCACGGGCAGCGAGGGCAAGGAGCACAGGGCCGAAGGTCGACCCCTCGCCACTCGGTCCAACGGCGCGAGCAAGGGCGAGAGGAAGGCAAGCCCTGGTGGCAACGGTGGCGGCGCCGCCCAGGGCAAGGGCGCGGTCGCGGCAGAGCCTCCGGCGGTTTCCAAGCCCAAGGCCGAATCCCGTAACGCCGGCAGCGCGGGCGGTGGCGATCGGGTCGGGGCGGATGTTCAGGGTGCGGGTGGTGGGGCGGTCAAGGTTGTCGTTCCCGCGCCCGGGCCGGCGGGGGGCAAGGGCAAGGTCGACGGTGGTGCCCGTGCGCAGGAGGCCGGTTCGGGTGCCGAGCCCGTCGGGGGCGGTGGGCGGGCGGTCGTACGGCGGCCGGGTGTGGTTGCCGGGGGCGTTGCCGCGCTGCTCGTCGTCGTGTTTCTGGTCGTGCAGATGGTGCGGCCGTTGCCCGAGCCCGAGTTGGAGGTGCGGAAGGCGGCTGCCACGGTCACCGTTCCGGGAGGGCGGTTCGCCATTCCGTGGCCCGGGAAGGGGCAGGGGGCCGTCATGGTCGCCGGGGGCGGGACCGTCGGGACGTTCGGGGTGGAGAAGCCCGTTCCGACCGCCAGTGTCGCCAAGATCATGACCGCCTACGTCATTCTTCGCGAGCACCCTCTCGCCAAGGGTGAGCGAGGGCCGCGGATCACCATCGACGCCAAGACCGTGACGGACGGGACGGCCGAGGACGAGTCCCGGGTCGAGGGGCTCCAGGAGGGGCAGAGCTTCAGCGAGCTCGACATGCTGCGGATGCTGATGATCCCGTCGGGGAACAACATCGCCCGGATGCTTGCCCGTTGGGACACCCATGCCAAGAACGAGGCCGCGTTCGTCCGGAAGATGAACGACGCCGCCAAGGCGCTCGGCATGCGGAACACCACCTACACCGACCCCAGCGGCCTCGACCGCGGGACCGTCAGCACCGCCGTCGACCAGCTCAAGCTGGCCGACGCCGTCATGAAGTCGGACGCGTTCCGCTCGGTCGTCTCCATGGTCGGCGCCGACATCCCGGGTGCCGGGCACATCGACAACAACAACGCGCCCCTGCTCACCGCCGGTCTCGGCGTCGAGGGCATCAAGACCGGCTCCAACACCCCCGCCGGCGGCACGCTGTCGTGGGCCGCGCGGATGAGGATCGGCGGTGTCGACCGGCTGGTCCTCGGCTCGATGATGGACCAGCATGTCACCGGCCCGGACCCGAACGGCGCCAACAGCCTCGCCCTGGTGCTGGAGAACAGCAAGAAGGTCGTCGCGGCCGTGCGCAAGGGGCTGACCACCGGCACCGCCGTGCGCAAGGGGCAGGTCGTCGGCCACGTCGACGACGGGTTCGGCGGCCGGACGCCCGTCGTGGCCGCCGAGGACCTCACCGTCGTCGGCCTGCCGGGGCAGCGCGTGCGCGTCACCTTCCGCGACGGCGGCCGGGCCCTCGCCCGTACGGCCAAGCGCGGGACCGTCGTCGGCGAGCTGGTCGCCACCACCGAGGACGGGTCCGCGGCCGGGAAGGTGCCCGTCGTGTTGAAGTCGGCGCTCAAGGAGCCTTCCTTCGGTACGCGGATCACCCGGGTCGGGTGATCCCACAGTGACCGAAGAGGTGGTCCCGGCGCGGCACCGGCCCCGCATGTCGCGTCCCGCCCGCGTCGCCTAAGCTCTGCTGTTGGTACGACTGTTCGGTTCCTGTGGGGGGAATGCCGCGCGTGACCAACATCCCGGAGACCGGTGGCCGGACGCAGCGGATCCGCATACGGCTGATCGTCGTTCAGATCCTTGTGTTCTCGCTGCTCCTGACCCTGGGCGGGCGGCTCTGGTACCTCCAGATCCGCAAGGGGGACGAGTACGCCGCCGAGGCGACCGGCAACCGCGTCCAGCGGTCCGTCCAGCCCGCCGTGCGCGGTTCGATCCTCGACGCGCGCGGCGTGCCGCTCGCGGACAACGAGAGCCGCCTGGTCGTCTCCGCGTCCCGCACCGAGCTGTCGAAGGCGAAGGACCGCGGCAAGGCGGTGCTGACCCGGCTCGCCGGGCTGCTCGGGATGGACCCGAAGGAGGTCATGGCGAAGGTCCGGCTGTGCGACGCGAAGACGCCCCGGCCCTGTTGGAACGGTTCTCCGTACCAGCCGATCCCGATCACCGACAAGGCCACCACCCGGCAGGCGCTCCAGATCCGGGAGCGCGCCGAGGACTTCCCCGGCATCAGCGCCGAGCCCACGGCCGTGCGCCGCTACCCGGCCCCCGGCGAGGCCAACACCGCGCAGGTGCTCGGCTACCTCTCCCCCGTCACCGACGAGGAGGTGGCGCGGGCCAAGGACACCGACTCGCCCTACCTGCGCTCGGACATGATCGGCCGGTCCGGGCTGGAGCGGCAGTACGACGAGGTGCTGCGCGGCAGGGCCGGCGTGACCCGGCACGAGGTCGACAAGCTGGGACGCGTCATCGGCACGGCCGAGAGCGACCCGCCCGTGCCCGGCTCCAACCTCGTCACCAGCATCGACGCCCGCGTCCAGCGGGTCGCCGAGTACGAGCTGAACGAGGCCATGAAGGCCGCCCGCAAGGAGTGGGACCACAACACCGGCGAGAACTACAAGGCGGACTCCGGCGCGGTCGTGGTGATGGAGGCGAGGACGGGGCGCGTGGTGGCCATGGCGTCCGCCCCGACGTACGACCCGAACGCCTGGGTGGGCGGCATCTCGGCCGCCGATTACCGGAGGCTCACCGGCGAGGACTCCCACCACCCGCTGCTCAACCGCGCGATCCAGGGCCAGTCGGCACCCGGTTCGATCTTCAAGGTGATCTCCACCACGGCCGCGGTCGACGCGGGCCACTCCTACGAGGGCCCTACGACTGCTCCAGCTCGTACCGCATCGGCAGCCAGGTGTTCAAGAACTTCGAGTCGGCGAACCACGGCCCGATCTCCCTGGGCCGCGCCCTGGAGGTCTCCTGCGACACCGTCTTCTACCGGCTCGCCCACGACGAGTGGCGCGCGGACGGCGGGCTCCGGGCGAAGGACGGCGCCGGCGACTGGTTCTACCGGACGGCCCACCGCTACGGCCTCGGCAGGACCACCGGGATCGACCTGCCGAACGAGGTCCCGGGCCGGGTCCCCGACCGCCGGTGGAAGCAGCGGTACTGGGAGGCCAACAAGGACGCCTGGTGCAAGCAGGGCAAGAAGGACGGGAGCTACGCCGAGCGGATCGCCTACGACAACTGCCGCGGCGGCAACCTGCTGCGCCCCGGCGACGCCGTGAACTACTCCATCGGCCAGGGCGACACCCTCGTCACCCCCGTCCAGATGGCGAGCGTCTACGCCGCCCTGGCCAACGGCGGCACCCTCTACACGCCCTCCATCGGCAAGGCGGTGATCAGCCCCGACGGGAAGAAGGTGCGGGAACTCGCCCCCAAGGCGCGCGGGAAACTGCCCGTTACCAAGCGGCTGCGCGACGAGATGGACCAGGCCCTCGCGGGCGTCGTCACCCGGGGCTCGGCCGCCTGGCGCTTCGGCGGCTGGCCGCAGGACCGGATCCCGCTGCGCGCCAAGACGGGCACGGCGGAGGTCTACGGGAAGCAGACCACCTCGTGGTTCGCCACGTACAGCGACGACTACGCGGTGGTGATGACGATCGCGCAGGGCGGCACCGGCTCCGGCGCCTCGGCTCCCGCCGTACGGAACATCTACAGCGCGCTCTACGGCGTCGACGGGAAGGGTGCGGTCGACCCGAAGAAGGCGCTGCTGCCCACACCGCAGAAGACCCTGCCGAAGATCAACGCGGACGGGACCATCGAGGAGCCGAGGATCGGGAAGTACCGGCCCGACGAGCAGGGCGATACGGCACCGCCGGCCACCGGGGCGCCGGCCCCGGGGCGCGGGCGGCGCGACTGACAGTCGTTCGTGAGGTGCCGGCGCCGGAATTCCGGCGGGCCGCAAGGGAAAGTGGCGACCGTCACAGCGATTTCTTTTCCGGATACCCCCTGACCTGGTCATCGGGGGTCCGCGGGGCGTGTAAAGTATTTCTCGCAAGCCCGCGCTCGTAGCTTAACGGATAGAGCACTTGACTACGGATCAAGAGGTTGCAGGTTCGAATCCTGCCGAGCGCACCGCAAAGAGCCCGCTTCGTTTCGACGAAGCGGGCTCTTTTGTTTGCCTGTGAGCATGTCTGCCTGTGCGCATTCCCCTGCGGGAGGGGGCGCCGGCAGGGCGCCCCCCTTCCCACGCTTCAGATCTTCGGGAAGCTGAAGCCGTACCCCTGCTGCTTCAGCCACGGAAGCGTTTCTTCCATCGCGGCCATGGTCTGGCTGCGGTCGCCGCCGGCGTCATGGAAGAGGATGGTGGGGCCGCTGGGGACCTCGCGCTTGACGTTGGCCACGATGCGGGCGACGCCCGGGCGCTGCCAGTCGCGGCTGTCGACCTGCCAGCCGAGCGGCCGCATCCCGTGCGCTGCGGCCACCTTGCGGCTGTACGGGGTGAACGCACCACCGGGGGCCCGGTAGTAGCGCACCTTCACACCGTCCCCGGCGGCGTCCTCTATCAGCTTCTGGGCGTCCAGGATCTGGCTCGCCTGGTAGGACTCGGGGCGTTTGTCCATGGACGTGTTGTGGTCCATGGAGTGGTCGCAGAGCCGGTGTCCCTCCGCGACGACCTTCTTGACGAGGGACGGGTACTCCTTGGCGCGCGGACCTATCATGCAGAACGTCGCCTTGACGTCGTTCCGGCGCAGCAGGTCCAGCACCTTGGGGGTCCAGACGGGGTCGGGGCCGTCGTCGATGGTGATGTTGACGACCTTGCCGGAGCTCTCGCTGTCGTGCGAGATCTCCTCGGACACCGGTCCGCCCGCGTCGGGTTCGGCCGCCTTGCCCCGCTCGCGGGGCACCTTCGCCGAGGGGCTCTTGGCGTCGACGGCGGCGTGGGTGCTCCCGCCGCCGTCCGACGCCTGGTTGGCGACGGCCACCGAGCCCAGTATCACCGCCACGAGCGCAAGGCCCGACCCGGCCGCCACCGCGATGTGCCGCCCCCGCCCGGTAGTTCGCGTCATGAACGATCCACTCCCTCGCACGCCTGTCTGTTCCCTGCCCGCGAAGACGTGCTTGTACCGCAAGCCGTTCCGTTATGCGGTATCGCTCACAAAACAGTGACAAAGCAGGCGCTCACGCGCCTGAGACGTCCTCAATCACCGTACGGCGGTCACTCTTCCGGCCTTCCTCCGCCATCTTCTCCCGGAATGACGTCCTCCTTCACGTCCGGCGCTTCGCCCTCCGCGATCGCTCGGGCCACTTCGGCGACGCGGGCCGCCTCTTCGGCGGCGAAGCGCCGGGCGTCGAGCTGGTCGGCGAGTTCCTCGTCCTGGGCCATCAACAGGTCGAGGCTGGCGTCACCCAGATCCAGGACGCCGAGATCGACGTAGGCACGCTGGAGGCGTTCGCCCCACAGCCCGATGTCCTTGACGCAGGGGACGATCCGGCTGAACAGCAGCTTCCGGAAAGCCCGGACGTAGTCGGACCGTTCGCTCAGCTCCACCGCCTCGGCGGCCGGGATGCCGAAGTCCGTGAGGACCACCTCCCCGCGCAGCCGGTTCCGCATCAGGTGGCAGCCCTCGATCACGAACTCCTCGCGCTCGCGCAGCTCGGCGTCGGTGAGCTGCGCGTAGTAGTCGCGCAGCGCCAGCCGGCCGAAGGCGACGTGCCGGGCCTCGTCCTGCATCACATAGGTGAGGATCTGCTTCGGCAGCGGCTTCTCGGTGAAGTCGCGCAGCATGCCGAACGCGGCGAGGGCGAGTCCCTCGATGAGGACCTGCATCCCGAGGTAGGGCATGTCCCAGCGGGAGTCGCGCAGGGTGTCCCCGAGCAGCTCCCGCAGGCTGGTGTCGACGGGGTAGAGCATGCCGATCTTCTCGTGCAGGAAGCGGCTGTAGACCTCCACGTGCCGGGCCTCGTCCATGGCCTGGGTGGCGGAGTAGAACTTGGCGTCGAGGTCCGGCACCGACTCGGTGATCCGGCTCGCGCAGACCAGCGCGCCCTGCTCGCCGTGGAGGAACTGGCTGAACTGCCAGGCGGCGTAGTGGCGGCGCATGTCACGCCGGTTCGCCTCGCCCATCCGGTCCCAGTAGGGGGTGTTGTACACCAGCATGTTCTCGTCGGGGACGCCGAGCGGGTCGTACGGGTCGACCTCCGCGTCCCAGTCGATGCGCTTGGCGGCGTCCCACTGCTTGTCCTTGCCCTTCCGGTAGAGGGCGAGGAGCCGTTCGCGGCCCTCCTCGTACTCCCAGCCGAAGCGGGCGGCGCCGCTCGCGGGGACCTCCCACAGCGGCTCGTCGGGCTCGTGCGCGTAGAGCTGTCGCGTCGCCATCGGACGCCTCCTTAGCTTCCTTCGCTCGCTGTCCCCCGCGGCTCGCCACTGTGGGCAGGCTCACACGGTTTTTGACCGGGGGTCAATCAGGCGGAGCGGTTCGAGTCGTACGGGACGGCAGGGGCCCCGGGGGTCTTGACGGGCTTGCTGACACGCAGTCTTATAAGCAGGTAACCCCGGGTAACCCGCGACTGAGGTGGGATCAGGCATGGCAGCAGACCCGATGACGCCGGCCGGCACGGCCGGACCCGCGCTCCGTGACGCGCTCGGGCCGCTCAAGGACCGAGAACGGATCGCCGAGCGCCTGCTGGAGTCCTCGGCCAGACACTCCTTCGACCCGGACACCGAGCTCGACTGGGACGCCCCGCCCGAGGACGGCAAGTGGTACTGGCCCCCGGAGCTCGTCTCCCTCTACGGGACGCCGCTGTGGCGGCGGATGCCCGAGGAGCAGCGGATGGAGCTCGCCCGGCACGAGGCCGCCTCGCTCGCCTCGCTGGGCATCTGGTTCGAGATCATCCTGATGCAGCTGCTCGTCCGGCACATCTACGACAAGCCGGTGACCAGCGCCCACGTCCGCTACGCGCTGACCGAGATAGCCGACGAGTGCCGGCACTCCAAGATGTTCGCGCGCATGATCCAGCACGGCGGCGCCCCCGCGTACCCCGTCGCCCGCCTGCACCACAACCTCGCCCGCGTCCTGAAGACGATCTCCACCACCCCCGGTTCGTTCGCCTGCACCCTGCTCGGCGAGGAGATCCTCGACTACATGCAGCGGCTGACGTTCCCCGACGAGCGCGTCCAGCCGCTGGTGCGCGGCGTGACGCGGATCCACGTCGTCGAGGAGGCGCGGCACGTCCGGTACGCCCGGGAGGAGCTGCGCCGCCAGATGAAGACGTGTCCGCGCTGGGAGGCGCAGCTCACCCGGCTGAGCTGCGGGGAGGCCGCCCGCGTCTTCTCCGTCGCCTTCGTCAACCCGGCCGTCTACACCAATGTCGGGCTCGACCGGCGCGAGGCGGTCGCCCAGGTGCGGGCGAGCGGGCACCGGCGCGACGTGATGCAGGCGGGCGCCAAACGGCTGACCGACTTCCTCGGGGAGATCGGGGTGCTGCGGGGGGCCGGACGCCGGCTGTGGCGCAGTTCCGGCCTGCTGGCCTGAGCGGGCCGCGGGCACCGGCCGGCCGGCACGGCGGCTGCCGTAACCTGCCCTGCATGACCGGCAGCGGAACCACCTCCTACCGCCGGCTGGGCGTCGCCCAGCGCCGCGCCCAGCTGATCACCGCCGCGCTCGGCCTGTTCGCCCGGCGACCGCCCGAGGACGTGTCCCTCGACGACGTGGCGGCGGCCGCCCAGGTCTCCCGGCCGCTGGTCTACCGCTACTTCCCGGGCGGCAAGACCCAGTTGTACGAGGCGGCGCTGCGCAGCGCCGCGGACGAGCTGGAGCTGTGCTTCGCCGAGCCGCAGACCGGCCCGCTGACCGTCCGGCTGGCCGCCGCCCTCGACCGCTACCTCGCCTTCGTCGACGGGCACGCGGCCGGATTCGGCGCGCTGCTCCAGGGCGGCAGCGTCGTCGAGACGTCGCGGACCGGCGCGATCGTGGACGAGGTGCGCCGCACCGCAGCCGGCCACATCCTCGCCCACCTCCAGGTGCCCGAGCCCGGGGTGCGGCTGCGGATGACGGTCAGGACGTGGATAGCGGCCGTCGAGGGCGCGTCCCTGACCTGGCTGGACGAGGGGAAGCGGCCGCCCGTGGAGGAACTGCGGGACTGGCTGGTCGACCACTTCGTCGCCCTGCTCGTCACCACGGCGGCGAGCGACGAGCAGACCGCGCGGGTGACGCGGGCGGCTCTCGCGCTGGAGCCGGCGGACGGGGTGGTGACCCGGCTGGTACGGCGGTTGGGGCCGGTGCTGGCGGAGGCCGGGCACCTGCTCTGAGCGTCCGCCCCGAAGCCCCGGGCGCCCGCTCCGGGCGTGGGCGGGCGGCCCGGCCGGGGCGAACGTACGCTCGTACGGTGCGAAGCGAAGAAGTGCCCTTCGAGGGCGGGCCCCTCGACGGGCGGGTGCTGCCGGTGCTGCTGGGACCGACCGGGCACCCGCCGAAGGTCTACGAGGTCCCGGTACCGGACGCGGCCGGCGGGCCGCCCACCGTCCTGGTGTACCGGCGGGCGCAGGCCGGGGTGACGCGGCGGCTGGGGCTGCCGCGGGGTGGAAGTTCGTGTACGACCCGGAGGGGCGGCGGAGTGAGGGGGTCCGGTGGCCGTGGTCGCGGCCTCGGCCTCGGCCCGTGGCCGGGGAGTCGCCGCCGTCCGGGTGAGGGGCGTCGGCCGGACGGTGTGCGGATCGGGCGGGTCCGCCCCTGATGCCCTAAAAGTACGACCGGTCCGTGACACGATCGCCCCGGAGGTGAGCCCTCGTGTCAGGACGGCTGGTGCGCTGCTGCTGCGCTCTGGCGCTGGCCGCCGCCGTCGTGTCGGCGGCCCCGCCGCCCGGGGGCCCGGCGGAGCCGCCTTCCGGTGACCGGTCGGTCGGTGCCCTGCTCACGCGGCTGCGGACGCTCTACCGGCAGGCCGAGGCGGCCACGAAGGAGTACGAGGCGGCGGAGCCGGCGCTGCGGCGGGAGCGGGCGTCGGCCGACCGGACGGCCGAGGAGCTGGCCTCGGCACGGACCGCGCTCGTCCGGAGCCGTGACGAGGCGGGGCTGCTCGCTCGGGAGCAGTACCGGGACGGGGCGGACGGTCTGCCTCCCGCCGTCGCCTTTCTGCTCACCGCGGACCCGGGGGCGGCGCTTCGCCGGCGGCACGAGATCGAGCGGGCGGCGGCTTGGCGTGCGGGGGCGCTGTCGCGGCTCGCCTTGTCCGCGGCGCGGGCCGAGGTCGTCGCGCGGCGGGCACGGGTGGCACTGGACGCTCAGCTGACGCTGGCGGATCGGCGGGAGCGGCGGCGGGAGGAGGCGCGGCGGGGGCTGGACGAGGTGGAGCGGGGGCTGGCCGGGCTCACGGACGGGGAGTTGGCGGCGCTGGGGGCGCCGGGTGGGGGTGCCCCGGTCCCGCCCTTTCACCGTTTCCTGGGGCAAGCCCCCAGACCCCTTGAAACCGCGCTCCGCGCGGTTTCGGGGGTGCGGGGGCGGAGCCCCTGCAAGAAACGGCGAAAGGGCGGGACCGGGGCTCACCCCCCACCCACCTCCCGCAGATACGCCTCCGCCCGCTCCTCCTCGTAGAACCACCCCTCGAAATCCGACGGATCGTCGTACCCGTTCGCGAAGCGGTCCGCGACCGGCCGGCAGCCGGCAGCCGCCCCGATCAGCCGCTGGACGTGCAGCGGCAGCGGCGCGAGCATCGCGTTCGTCCAGCGCGTGGCGTGGCGCGCGGACGCCGTCCAGTGGCGGTCGGAGAGCGACCGCATCCACGCCTCGTCGAACGGGCCGTCCCCCCGCTCGACGATCGCCGCGAGGCACGCCGCCGCGTACTTCGCCGCCGAGTTCGCGCCCTGCCCGGTGACCGGGTCGTCGACGACGACCGCGTCGCCGATGCCGAGGACGAGGCCCCCGGAGGGGAGCCGGCCGACGGGGTCGCGGACGACGGGGGTGTAGCGGCCGGCCAGGGTGGCGCCGGGGTCGGTGAGTTCGACCTGGGTGGCGCGGCCGTACTCCCAGGGTGCGTAGCGTTCGATCAGTTCGAGCATGCGGGCCAGGTGCTCCGCCGGGTTCTCGCCGGCGCCGAAGACGTCGAGGGGGCCGCCGGGCAGGCCCTCCCAGAAGAGGATGTCGGCGCGGCCGGAGAGGGTGAGGGCGGGGATGACGAGCAGTTCGCCGACGCCGGGTACGAGGGTGCAGCGGACCGCGTCGTACTCGGGGTGTTCGGGGCGCGGCCCCAGGCCGTGCACATAGGCGAGGGCCAGGCAGCGCTGGGGCGCGGTGTACGGGGAGCGGGCGGGGTCGCGGTCGAAGAGGGAGACCAGTTCGCCCTTGCCGGCGGCGACCAGGACCAGGTCGTAGCGGCTGGCGAAGAAGTCCAGGTCGCAGACGGTGGCGCCGTGCAGGATCAGCTTGCCGCCGCGGGCCGCGAAGGTCTCCAGCCAGCCGGCCATCTTGAGCCGCTGGTCGACGGAGCGGGCGGGCTCGTCGAGCCGGCCGACCCAGTCGACGATGCGCCGCACCCGTCCGGCCGGGGCCGGAGTCCCGGCCGGGGTCGCGACCGGGAGCGGCGGGCCGGCCACGGAGTAGCCGAAGCCCTCGATGCCGGGGGCGTGCTCCTCCCAGAAGCCGATGCCGAGTTCGCGTTCGTGCCGCAGGGCGGTGCCGAACATGACCTGGGTGGAGATGACCCGGCCGGCGCGCATCTCGTCCGGCGTGCGGTTGGAGAGCAGCGTCACGTCGTAGTCCCGCGCCTGGAGGCCGAGGGCGAGCTGGAGACCGGACTGACCGGCGCCGACTATGAGGATGCGTCGCATGGTCCGTTCATCCGGGGGTGACGTCGAGGGCGCGGCCGACCAGGATCAGCAGCGAGTCGACGACCGTGTTCCGCTTCCGCGCATCCATGATCACGATCGGGACGTGCTCGGTCAGCGACAGCGCCTCGCGGACCTCCTCCGGCTCGTGCCGGGGCGTCCCCTCGAAGTGGTTGACGGCGACGATGTACGGCAGCCCGCTGCTCTCGAAGTAGTCGAGGGCGGGGAAGCAGTCCGTCAGCCGGCGGGTGTCGCACATGACGACGGCCCCGATGGCGCCGCGTACCAGGTCGTCCCACATGAACCAGAACCGCTGCTGGCCGGGGGTGCCGAACAGGTAGAGGACGAGGTCGGGTTCGAGGGTGATCCGGCCGAAGTCCATGGCGACCGTGGTGGTGGCCTTCTCCGGGACCGCGACGGCGTCGTCCACCTCCTCGCCGGCGACCGTCATCACGGCCTCCGTGCGCAACGGGGTGATCTCCGAGACCGAGCCCACGAACGTCGTCTTGCCGACGCCGAAGCCGCCCGCGATGACGATCTTCGTGGCGGCGGGGGCCCGGGTGCGGCCGTCCGGGGCGTGCTGTGGGCGCTCCCGTACGGGTTCGGAGGCCGCTATCGTCTCCGTCTCAGATCCTGCGAAGTCCACACTGGACCCTTTCGAGCAGCGCGCGGTCGGGCCGTCCGGTGCCGTGACCGGGGCCGTAGACGCGGATTCTTCCCTGGTCCGCCAGGTCGCCGAGGAGGACGCGGACCACTCCGAGCGGCATCCTGAGCAGCGCGGAGACCTCGGCGACGGCCCGGAGCCCGCGGCAGAGCCCGACGATGGCGCCCGCCTCGGGGACCAGCCGGGCGGGTCCCGGCTCGCCGGGGCGCCGCTCGTGGGTCTGCACGAACGTCTCCACCTGGAGGACGTGCCCGCAGGGAGCGCGTCCGCCCGCGGCGGAGTACGGGCGGACCCGGGCCGTCCGGCCCCGGCGCGGGGGCGCGGGGACCGGACGCGGGACGGGCACGGCGCAGCCTCCGGTCACCTGACCGCCTCCACCGACTGCCGTAGTTCGCGCCGGAGTTCGGGGGTCAGGACGTGTCCGGCGCGGCCGACGAACAGCGCCATGTGGTAGGCGACCACGCTCATGTCGCAGTCCGGGGCGGTGTGGACACCCAGCAGCGAGCCGTCGCTGATGGTCATGACGAACAGGCTGCCCTCCTCCATGGCCACCATGGTCTGTTTGACGGTGCCCCCGTCCATCAGGGACGCGGCCCCGGTGGTCAGGCTGCCCAGTCCCGCGACGATGGTCGCCAGGTCGGCGCTGGAGTGCCGGGGGCCGTCCCCCGGTCCGTCCAGGGGGCCGCCGCCGTCCGGCCGCTGCCGCGGGTCGGAGGAGAGCAGCAGCAGGCCGTCGGAGGAGACGACCGCCACCGACCGGACGCCGGGCACCTCCTCGACGACATCGGTCAGCAGCCACTGGAGGTTGCGGGCCTCGTGGCTCAGCCCGTAGCCGGTGCCGCCGCAGGGCAGCCCGGCGCCGCCGGGGATTCCCGGGGTGCCGACGGGCGTTCCGACGGGGTGACGGGGGTCGCCCCCGGGAAAATGCAGTCAACCGCGTGCCTCCTCGACATCACCGACGTCACCACCTGCGTGCGGCGCCGCCGCCCGGCGCCGCTCGCCCTCATGCCCCGCGAGCTCCTGCTCGACGTCGCGCCGCCCCTCCCGGGCCCCCTGCTGGAACCCGGCGAGCTTGGCCCGCAGCGCCTCCGCGTCCACGCCCTTGCGCACCTGCCGGCCCCGTGGCACCACCACCGCCTGCGGCACCGAGCGCGGGGTGCGCTTGGGCAGTCCGCTGCCGGTGAGGGCGCCTTCGTCCGGGCCCGTCGGGTACGGGTCCGCCGCGCCCGCCGGGTAGGGATCCGGGCCGCCCGTCGGGTACGGGTCCGGGGCGGCGGAGGCGGGGGGCCGGGCGTGCCGTCCGCTTCCGCCGGGCTGGGCGGGGACGGTGGGGCGGCCCTCCGGGCTGAGGGGACGCACCTCGGGCGGGACGACGGGGGTGGCGCCCCGCTCGGGGACGATCAGCTGGATGGTCGCGTCGTCCGGCGGCCCGGAGGCCGCCGGCTGGGGCGCGAACCCGGCCATCCGCCGCGAACGCCCGGGCAGCACGTGCGAGTTGGCCTCGGCGGTGGCGCCCGGGAGCCGCACGGGCGGGGCGGTGGAGGCGCCCGGCGCCGGGGGCGTGGCCTGCGGCTCGGCGACGGGCGGCGGGCCCGCGGGCAGCAGCCTGGCGGGCAGCACCACGACGGCCGTGATGCCGCCGGGCCGCTGCTCGCGCAGCTGGACGCGGACGCCGTGGCGGGCCGCGAGCCGGGCGACGACGTAGAGGCCGAGGCCCATCACGGCGTCGTCCGGGACGCCCGCCGAGGCCGGACCCGGCGGTTCCGGATCGGCCTGTGCCAGCAGGGAGTTGATCTGCTCCAGGCGGTCGGGGGCCATGCCGATGCCCTCGTCCTGGACGGACAGCATCACGTCGCCGTTCTCCAGCAGCCAGCCGGAGACCTGCACGGGCACGTCCGGCGGCGAGAACGCCGTGGCGTTCTCCAGGAGTTCGGCGACCAGGTGGCTGATGTCGTCCGAGGCGAAGCCGGCGAGCTGGGAGCGCGCCGGGAGGGAGTGGATGCGGACCCGCTCGTACCGTTCGATCTCGCTGACGGCGGCCCGCAGCACGTCCAGCAGCGGGACCGTCCCGGCGTGCCCGCCGACGTGCTCGGAGCCGGCCAGGACCAGCAGGTTCTCGCTGTGCCTGCGCATCCGGGTGGCGAGGTGGTCGAGTTTGAAGAGGACGTCGAGGCGGTCGGGGTCGACCTCGTGCGCCTCCAGCCCCTCGATGACGGTCAGTTGCCGCTCGACGAGCCCGAGGGTGCGCAGCGACAGGCTGGCGCAGGTGGTGTGGGCGCGTCCGGCGAGGCCGGCGAGGCGTTCCTCGCGGTCCCGGTCGCGGGCGCGCAGCGCGTCGCGCTCGTCGGCGAGGTCCTGGCGGGCGGCGTCCAGCCGGGCGCGCTCGGCGTCCAGCAGGGTGATGCGCTCCCGCTGCCGGACGACGGTGCCGTGCAGGACGTTGACCGAGCGGGCGATCTCCGCGAACTCGTCGTCGCGGCCCTTGAAGGCGACCGGTTCGGTGCCGCCGGGGTCGGCGCAGACCCGGCGGGCGCCCTGCCGGAGGGCGGCCAGCGGGCGGGTCAGCGAGCGGGTGGCCCGGACGCCGCCGAAGAGGGCGGCGGCGAAGCAGAGCGCGACCAGCCCGGCGCGCACCTGGAAGGCCGTCACGTCGCGCTCGTGGACCCGCGCCAGGTGGTCGGCCTCGGCGGCGGCGAGGTCGGACTCGACGCCGCGCATCCGGTCGAGGCGGGTGGTGAGCAGGGCGCGCACCGGCCCGGCGTCCTGCACCCGCTCCCCGGCGACCAGGGCGGGCAGCCGGGACTCGGCGGCGGACACGACCGGGCCGCTCATCTCCCGGCCGTAGGCGTCGCGGGCCTTGGCCGGGGCGAGCTGGGCGAAGTCGGCGCGGGCGGCGCGCTCGCGGGTGTCGGTCTGCTGGGCGGCGGCGGCCAGTTCGGGCCGTTCGCGGTGGGCGGCCGAGGCGGCGTAGGAGGCGAGGAGCAGGCCGCGGGTGGCGGACGCCTCCTCGACCGCGCGGCCGAGCAGCGCCACGGCCTGCCCGTCGCCCGTCCCGGCCCGTTCGGGCAGCCGGGCGGCGAGGGTGCCGGCGACGCCGTGCAGGGCCTGCACGGTGGAGGTGTAGGTGCGGAAGACGGTCAGCGGGTCGGCGGAGCCGGCGAGGACGGTGCGCCGCTCGCGCGCCAGGCCGTCGAGCCGGGTGCGGACCGCCTCGGGGAGCCCGGCGCGCGTCGTCGCCGAGGTGAGGAAGGCGCCGAGCCGCCGGTCCGTCCGGGCGCGCCGGGCCGCGAGGGCGTCCGGTACGGGGCCGCGGCCGGCCGCCGCGTACTCGGTGACCGCGTCGCGTTCGTCCGCCAGTTCGTGGGCGAGGCGCACGGCGTCGCTCGCGGCCTCGGCCGTGGGGACGAGCCGCGCGGTGTCCGCCGCGTCGCGGTAGGCGTCCGCGACGCCCAGCGCGCCCGCGCCGAGGACCGCCAGGGAGGCGGTCGCGACGGAGAGGACGAGCCGGTTGCGGGCGCGGGCGGTGCCTTCCGGCACCCCCGTGGTCTGTCGCTCCCGTCGCCCGCCCCGAAGCCGCTTCTTCCGCACCGGTGCTCACAATCCGCTCTCGTCCGGTCTGGGTCCCGCCCACCCCTGGCGCTGACTGGACCTTGTCAGCACGGGGCGGGGCGGGCGCCGGTCATCCGTCCGCCACACCCGAAGGTGTGGGGTTCCGTCCCGGAAGTTGCCGTGATCGTCCACCGGCCGCACACCGCCCCCGCCGCGTGGGTGGGAGTGCCGTGCCGCCGCGTCCGCCGCCCCCGGCAACCGCCACCCGGTAAACCGCCCGGCCCGCCGGAAGGATGCGCGTCAACCGCCGCGGAAATCACGGCTCGTGCACACTGGCCCCATGCGCATCGAGCTGGCCACCCGGCCGGGCGACCCGGCCCGGCCCAACGAGGACTACGTGTCGGCGGTCCTGCCCGCTTCCGGACGGGGCGGCGCGCTGGTGCTGCTGGACGGCGTGACGCCGCCGCCGGACGGGGACGACGGCTGTGAGCACGGCGTTCCCTGGTTCACGGCGCGTTTGGGCGGCGCACTGCTGGAACTGTGCGCCACCCGGCGCGAACTGACGCCGCGCCAGTGCCTGGCCGACGCGATCGTCCGCACCGCGGACGCCCACCGGACCGGCTGTGATCTCGGTCACCGCCGCACCCCGCAGGCCACCGTGGTGGCGGCCCGCTGGGACGAGGAGCGGGTGGAGTACCTGGTGCTGTCGGACTCCGTCCTCCTGGTGGAGGGCGCGGACGGCGCGGTGACGCCCGTGCTCGACGACCGGATCGCCCGGCTCGCCGCGCTCGGCCCGGTGACGGACGCCCACCGCAACGCCGAGGGCGGCTTCCACACGGCCGCCGCCGACCCGGCCGTGGCCGGCCTGGCCGTCACGGGCGTCCTGCCGCGCGCGGAGGTCCGCGCCCTGGCCGCGCTCAGCGACGGCGCGGCGCGGTGGGTGGAGGTTTTCGCGGAAGGCGACTGGACCGCCTGCGCCGGCCTGCTGGCCAAGAGCGGCCCGCGCGCCCTCGTCGACCGGGTGCGGGCGGCGGAACTGGCCGACCCGGACCGGCGGCTGTTCCGGCGGGGGAAGGTGCACGACGACGCGGCGGCGGTGTACGCGGAGTTGTAGCGGGTACCCGTGCGGAACGGCCGCCCGCCGTCCCGTACCCGCCGCTCCCCCGGGAGACCGATGAACGATCCGCTCGCGCGGCCCCGGCCGACGCCGGCGGGGCCGTCAGCCGCCCAGAGTGGTGTTGAGCCGGTGCAGCAGCCGGGCCAGTTCGCCGATCTCCGCGCGGTCCCAGTCGGCGAGCTTGCGCATGTACTGCCCCCGGCGGGCGTCGCGGACGCGGCTGAAGCGGGCGTGCCCCTCCTCGGTGAGGGCGACCAGCGAGGCGCGGCCGTCCGCCGGGTCGGGGGTGCGGGTGACCAGGCCGAGGTCGCCCAGGGCGCGCAGCTGGCGGCTCATGGTGGCCTTGCCGACACCGAAGTACGCGGCGAGGTCGGTGGCCCGCTGGCGGCCGGCGTCGGCCAGCCGGACCAGCAGGCCGTAGGCGGCCGCTTCGAGCTCGGGGTGGACCTCGCGCGCCATCTCCCCCGAGGAGGCGCGGGCGCGGCGCAGGAACACGGAGAGCTCGCGTTCCAGGGCGAGGAACGGGTGGTCCTCACCACTGGCGGTCCGCTGGTCCGTACCGCCCTCCTCGGGAGGCGGCGTGGTGGTCTGGTGCACGTGGGGCCCTCTCCGGCTTTCCAGTACGTGAAACTTTGCCCGGGTCGCGGCGGGTCGCCGCAGCTCCGTCAGTATTTCGCAGGATTAGACCAACGACGGCACCCCGGGGCCCTATCCCGGATACCGCTGCCCGCGTAGTTTGTCGAGTGGGCATATCTATGTCATGGCCGCGCCAATCGGCGCCCACCGATCGGATCCTCCCCCACCGAGGTCCCGGAGGCAGCATGTCCGCACTCCCCCGCCCCACCAGCCCCCACGCCCGCCGCAGACCCCCCACGCCGGCGGCCGTCCGCACCCTCCTGACCGCCTTGCTCGCCGCGCTCGCCCTGCTCGTCGCCCTCCCCGGCACCGCGCACGCGGCCGGCGGCTTCGCACCGCCCCGCCCCGGCCACCCGGACCGCGACTGGATGGGCTCCACCGTCCGCCTCCACGAGGGCGGCGAACCCGTCGCCGAGCCGCAGTTGCTGACCGCCTCCGTCGAGGGCGTGGACGTCAGCAGCCACAACGGCAACGTGGCCTGGAGCACCCTGTGGAACTCCGGCGCCCGCTTCGCCTACGTCAAGGCCACCGAGGGCACCGGCTACACCAACCCGTACTTCACCCAGCAGTACGACGGCTCGTACAACGTCGGCATGCTGCGCGGCTCCTACCACTTCGCGCTGCCCGACCACGCCGACGGCGCCGCCCAGGCGAACTACTTCGCCGACCACGGCGGCGGCTGGTCCGCCGACGGACGGACGCTGCCGGGCGTGCTCGACATGGAGTACAACCCCTACGGCGACACCTGCTACGGGATGAGCTCCGGTGCCCTGGTCGACTGGATGACCGACTTCTTCCGCACCTACCGGCAGCGCACCGGCCGCGACGCCGTCCTCTACACCTCCACCGCCTGGTGGCAGCGGTGCACCGGCGACTACGCCGGCTTCGGCGCCGTCAACCCGCTGTGGATCCCGCGGTACGCCGGCTCGCCGGGGACGCTTCCGGCCGGCTGGAGCTTCCACACGTTCTGGCAGTACACCGACACCGGGCCGGTGGTCGGCGACCACAACCGCTTCAACGGCTCACAGTCCCGCCTCCAGGCGCTGGCCGACGGGTGACGGGAGACCGGAGACGGGAGACGGGAGACGGTGAAGACCGACGTCCGACGGCCGGCGCCTGACGGCTGACGGCTGACGGCTGACGGCTGACGGCTGACGGCTGACGACGCGGCCCTACGGCGGGCCGTGCCCCCGGCACATCGGCACCGGGGCACGGCTCTCACACGCGTCGGCCCTCACACACGTCGGCTCTCACACGCGTCGGCGAACGGCCGTCAGCCGCAGTTGCCGGCCGGCCGGTGCCGGGTCACCAGGTCGGTGTACCCGGTGGTCGCGTCGATCCACACCACGCGGGTGCCGGAGTCCGCCGCGCCGCCCAGCTGCTCGCCGCGGTTGCAGGAGACCCGGCCCTTACGGGCCCCGTCCGGCGAGAACTGCCACAGCTTGGACAGCGTCTCGTTGCGGTACTGGGTGTCCGGGGTCTGCGCCAGGACGGTCACCGCCTCGTCGGAGGCCGTGAGCAGGACGCCGCGCAGCGCGTCCTTGCCCGTCGCCGGGCTGATGTCGACGACGTTCCCGCCGTCCAGGTCCGCGCGGCGCACCGCGGTCAGGCCGGACTCGTAGTCCGGCGTGCTCAGCCAGAAGACGTGCTTGCCGGTGATCGCGGTCGGGCCGGCCTCGGCCGCGGCGTCGGTCAGCTTGACCGCGGTCCGGGCGCCGCTCGCGACGTCCAGGATCCCGACGTCGTTCCGGTACGCCTGGTTGACACGGTGCGAGTCGGCGAAGGCGATCCGGCCGTTGTGCAGCGAGGGATAACTCGTACGGTTGAAGCGGCCGGTGCCCGCGGAGGGCGGGATGCGGACCGGTTCGTCGTCCTGGCCCATTCGGATGTACGCCGCCGCGGTGTAGGCGCGCCGCCCGTGCAGTTCGAGGGCGACCGTCTTGCCCTCGACCGCCAGCGAGGTGAAGCGGTAGCGGCTGGTGGCGAGCACCTTGACCGGCCCGCCGGCAAGCGGCCGGGCCAGCAGCTGGATGTCCCGTCCCTTGTACGACATCCAGACCACCGTCTTGCCGTCGGTGACCGGATTGACGTGGAAGCGGCCGTCGTTGGGGCTGATCAGCTTGGGCGCGCCGGTGCCGTCGGTGCGGCCGGCCCAGACGGAGTACGCCTCGGTGCCGTCGTCGTTGGACTTGGACGCGGCCCACCAGCCGCCGCCCGCGCCCGCGCGGCTCTCGTTGGTGTTGACCCGGCCCAGCAGCTGGTCGGAGTCCACGCCCATGGCGAGCTCCCAGCCGGGGACGATGCCGTGGCCGTTGAAGGACCGCTCGACCGTGCGCAGTTGGGCGTCGGAGACCTTGAGGTCCCTGGCCGCGGCCAGCACGGCGTTCCGGCCCTCGGTGAAGCCGTCCAGCGGGGTCATGTACTCGGTGAGCGCCTTGTAGACGATCTTGTCGGCGAGGGTCTTGTCCAGGTCCTTGCGGATGTCCCACAGGGCGCCGGAGAAGATCGTCGAGTTGAGGTGCACGCCGCCGTTGTCGGTGCCGAAGCCCACGCCGAGGAAGGACTTGGAGGTGGTCCTCCCGTCGTTGAGGTCGCGGAACGCGCAGTCGCGCGGCGACTTGGTGCGGCACAGCGACTCGCCGAGCAGACCCGAGTCGGGGTCGTCCATGGCGATGCCGCGGGCGTCGTTCTTGATGGCGTTGCCGAAGTAGTCGGCGATGGCCTCGTTCATGGCGCCCGACTGGCCGGCGTAGACGAGGTCCGCGGAGTTCTCGACGACGCCGTGGGTCATCTCGTGGCCGACGACGTCCAGGCCGGCGGAGAGCGGCCGGTATTCGGCGTCGCCGTTGCCGTACACCATCTTGGTGCCGTCCCAGAAGGCGTTGACGTACGGCATGCCCCAGTAACTCACGCCCACCAGGGACTTGATGGCCATGCCGCGGCCGTTGAGGCTGTTCCGGCCGTGCACGGTCCGGTAGTAGTCGTAGACCTTGCCGGCGGCCCAGTGCGCGTCGACCGCGCCCGACTCGGTGGCGTCCTTGCCGAACGCCGGACCGGCGGAGCCGAACTCCTTGATGCCCTCGGGCCAGGTGCCGGAGACGTTGTCGACGGACTTTCCGCGGGCGTCCCAGGTGGACAGCTCGTTCTTGGTGCTGTCGCGCATCCGGGAGAGGTCGCGCATCACGTACTCGTTGCGCTCCGCGTCCTTGGTGACCTGGAGGTCGACGGACTTGCCGTCGAGCCGGACGCCGGTGCCGGTGGCGCCGTCCTGCGGCCCGTCGTCCGCCGCCGCGCTCCGCCGCGCGGCGGTGCGGGAGCCGTCCGGGGCCTTGCCCTTGCCCGCGTCGGCGCTCGGCGGGCCGAACGTCTTGATGGCGCTGTACTGGAGGACCGGGTAGCCGGACTTGGCGTCGATGTACACCTCTTGCAGCACCGGCCGGCCGGTGGCCGGGTCGGCGCCGCGCACGGTGACGTGCTGGGTGAGGACGCCCTCGCCCTTCGGCAGGACGACCAGGCCGCGGGCCGTGCCGGTGAGCGGGGGCGCCTTCTCGGCGTCGTCCGCGCCGGCGCGCGGCCCGGCCGCCCGCTGCGCGGCGAGCCGGTCCTCGGTGGCTCCGACGGCCCGTTCGACGGCCAGTTCGGCGTCGACGTCGGGGGTCGTGGCGGTCTTCAGCCCGGTGAAGTACTTGCCGGAGGTGCCGGTGACGACGCGTTTGCCGTCCTTGTGCTCCATCCGCACGACGTACTGGCCGCCCAGGACCTCCACGCCCCGGTGCCGCTGCTGGAGCCGTACCGTCTCGGTCGTCCCCGAGCTCAGGGTCTGCACCGGTCGCAGGTCGCGGCCGGGGTCGGCGATGCGGTAGCGGCTCTTCTTCTCCGCGAGGTGGCCGCGGGCCGCGTCGGCGGGGCTGCCGCTCGCGGCGGCGGGCTCGCGGATGCCCCGGACCAGGGCCGGGGTCGCGGTCTTGCCCCCGGGATCACCTGGCCGGGGCCGTCCGCCGGCTTCCCCGGGTCGGCGTGGGCCGGGACCGCCGAGACGACGAGTGCGGCGGCGCCGATCAGCGCCGCCGCACCCGATATGCCGCTCTGTGCTCTGCCGGTCCTCGATCTGCCGGCTCTGCCTGAACGTGCTCCGGTACTGCGCAAGGTCTCCCCCTCGGTACGCGCCGGACGGTCGAACCGCTCCACTCGGTGGGCGGCTTCGACCCGGTGGGACTGCTTCAGGGCAGGGACATGCAAGCGGCAGCCGGGCGGCCGGACAATGGGGAGGGGTATTCCGCGGGCACTTTTCGGCCGGTACGGGAGCCGGGCCGGGCGGGGCGGAACTGTCGCTTCCGGCAGCGGAGTTGCCGACTCCGTGGCCTTTCCCCGTCGGAACCATCCCTTCCGCAGGGAAACGCGCGCCTCCGGCGCCGATTCACGCCACGCGCACGGTGTCCACGAGGCGCGAGAAGTCGTCCCGGCCGTGCCCCTCGTCGATCGCCCGGCGCGCGACGGCGAGGGTCGCGTCGAGGACGCCGGCGTCCGGTCCGCGGCGCGCGGCCGAGGCATGGACGACGCGCTCGTTGTCGGCCGCGACGGAGGTGACGTTCGAGACGTCGCCGGGGTGACCGCCTGCGTCGGCCCGCTCCGCGTACACCGGCACCATCCGGCCCGGCAGTGACACGATCCCCCGGGCGTACGGCAGGAGTTGCGCGGCCGTGACGCCTTCGGCCCGGGCCGGGGCCAGGGCGTGGAGGCAGGGCGTGGAGGCAGCTGCTCACGGCCGTCCAGGCGCAGTTCAGCGCACTGTCGCGGGAGATGACCGACCGGTCGGGTCTCGCGTCCCGGGGCTCGGACGCCGAAGGCGGTGCGGAGCAAGGGTATTTCCCACTGGCGTCTCCCTGGCCCCTTGGCGCACGATAACCCCATGCTCACCACCCTCATCGCCTTCCTCGGCGCATGCACACTGATCGCGGCCTCCCCCGGCCCGGGCACCATGCTGATCATCCGCAAGTCGCTGCAGAGCAGACGGGCGGGGTTCATGACGGTGCTCGGCAACGAGACCGGCGTCTTCGTCTGGGGCCTGGCCGCCGCGTGCGGCCTGACGGCGCTGCTGGCGGCGTCCCAGGTGGCGTACGACGTGATGCGGATCGTCGGAGCCGTGGTGCTGGTGACGTTCGGGGTCAGGACGCTGCTGGAGGTGCGGCGCGGGACCGGGAAGACGGAGGTGCCGGGCGCCCGGCAGCCCGAGGAGGAACGTTCCGGCTGGTCCGCGTACCGGGCGGGCCTGGTGTGCAACCTGGCCAACCCGAAGGCGGCGGTGTTCGCGATGTCGTTCCTGCCGCAGTTCGTGCCGGACGGGGTGCCGCACCTGCCGGCGATGGTGACACTGGCCGCTATCTGGGCGGTGTTCGAGGTGGGGTACTACGGGATGTACGTGTGGTTCGTCGGCCGTATGCGGGCGATCATCTCGCGGGAGCGGGTGCGCAGGCGGCTGGAACTGGCCTCGGGTGGCGTGCTGGTGGCGCTGGGCGTGCGGATGGCCGTCGAGGGCTGACCGCGACCCCCGCCGCCGGCTCCAAAAGCCGACAGCGGGGTCCTGCTCCCCGGAGGGGTCAGCGACGGCCCCAGGAGGCGGTGGCGACGGTACGGCCGGCGGCGTCGCGCAGGGTGGCCTTGTCCCGGTCGTTGTTCCAGACGTAGGCGCGGCGGTTCTGGTACACGTCCGCGGCGCTGTCACGGCCGGTGCCGGTGTGCACGCGGACAGAGGCGTGGGCGGCGAGGCGCAGCTTGCCGAAGCGGTAGGTGTGGCGCTCGTTGTCGGTGAGCGTCCAGCGGCTGAGGTCCACGGCGTTCCCGCCGGTGTTGGTGACGGTGACCCACTCGGCGTTCAGGCTCCGGTTCGAGCGGTCGTCGCGCCCGGGACCTTTGTACTGGATCTTGCCGAACGCGACGGTCGGGCGAGCGGCGACGCTCTGCTCCGCCGCCACCGCCGCGGGCGCGACGGCGGACGCAAGTACCGCACCGCACGCGGCGGCGACGGCCAGGCGGGCTATGGATCGCGACAAGGGAACCTCTGCTTTCCGGCCCGGCGGCCAGGTGGGGCCGCCGCGACCACGACTGTCGCCCGGCGGCTGCCGGGCTCGCCCTACCTTCGCGCGGAGGCATCCGCTCCGGGAAAGGGATCCGGTGACCTGTGACGCAGTTCTCACGCTCCCGTGACACCCCGCCGGCCCCCGGGGCCTCCGGCCGGCTCACACCTCGGACCGGCTACGAACGCCGCTCCGGCGCGCCCCACCGGGCCGCGCCCGGCCGGGATTTGTGATCATTGAGCGCCCCGGTCCGCCGTGTGTGAGAGGGATGACCCCAGATGCCACCCGTTCCCGCCGACCCCACCGTGCTCCACCCGATGCCCGGGCAGCCCCGGGTGGTGCTGCTGAAGCCGCTGGTGACCTCGCCGTTGATCGAGGTCGGGGAGTTCTCGTACTACGACGACCCGGACGACCCGACGGCGTTCGAGACCCGGAACGTGCTCTACCACTACGGCCCGGAGAAGCTGGTCATCGGCAAGTTCTGCGCCCTGGGCGAGGGGACGCGGTTCGTGATGAACGGCGCCAACCACCGGATGGACGGCCCCTCGACGTTCCCGTTCCCCATCATGGGCGGCTCCTGGGCCGACCACTTCGACCTGATCACCGGACTGCCCGGCCGCGGTGACACCGTGGTCGGGAACGACGTGTGGTTCGGCTACCGCTCGCTGGTGATGCCCGGAGTCCGGATCGGGCACGGGGCGATCGTCGCCTCGGGATCGGTCGTCGTCGACGACGTGCCGGACTTCGCCGTCGTCGGCGGCAACCCGGCCAAGGTCATCCGGTACCGGTACGCGCCCGAGGACATCGCCCGGCTGCTGGACGTCGCCTGGTGGGACTGGCCGGTGGAGCACATCACGCGGCACGTCAGGACCATCATGTCCGGCACCCTCGACGAACTGGAGGCGGCGGCTCCGGGGCGTGGTTAAGTTTCAGCCGCCGGGACTCCCAGAGATCCGCGCGGCTCCCTGCCCGGCTGGTACCCGCCTCCGCCGACGCCGGAACCCGCGCCCCGCCACACGTCGGCGGAACGGCCTACTCGGTCGGCTCGGTGACAAACGTCCCCTTGGCGGGCAGCGTCACCAGCAAGCCCCGCTCCCGCAGTTCCTGGATGGCTCGCCGAACGGTACCGATGGCCACGCGGTACTCCTCCGCCAGGTCCCGCTCCCCCGCCAGCCTGGCGCCGGGCCTGAGTTCACCCGCGACGATGCGGGCCGCGATGTGGTCCGCGACCTGCATGTAGACGTAGACCGCTTTGGTCGGGTCGATGGACGCCGCGCCCTGCTCACCTGCCATGGCAGTCAACATAGAGCAAGGAAGCGCTACACGGATGAGTGGATAGCTCCCCGCTGCTCTACACCGCTCCATGTTCCGGTATTACGGTCGCAGCACATAACACCCCGGCGGCGCCTGCCAGCGCCCCGGGGCACGGTCCACGCTGCGAAGGAGCGTCGACGTGTTCAACGCTATCCCCCATTGGCTTTCCCGGGCATGGGAAAAGCTGTGCCCGGCCCTCAGCGCCGCCGGAGACGGCCATCGCCCGCCGCAGGAAGTGCGCGTCCCGACTGCCGGAGCGGCCTGGACCGAGATCCCGCCGACAGAGGACCCGACCGCGCCCTTCGTCCGGGTTTCCGCACACGGCATCGACATCGTCCCCCGCAGCCCGTCGCGGTGCATCTGTCGTGAAAGGGTTTCGGCGCCCCGTCGCGTCACCAGCGCATTCGTCGCGGGCGTCCAAAGGCCGGGGTCTCCAGCAACCTCCGCGCTCCCGGCCGAGAGGGGTGGCGAGTGAACAGCCTTGCCGGGGCACGTGGTCCGACGATCCGGCCCGAGTACGAGGCCGAATCAGCGGTCACTTTCTCGATGCGTTGCGCCACCTGCGGGGCCGCGTCCGAGCGCGTGGAGGATTTCACCGTGCCCCACAGTTGGTCACTCCGGCATGTGACCCGGCACCCCGACCACCTGCGCTATCGCGAGGTCATTTACCGCACTTGGCGGGCTGACCCCGCTCTCTGAGGCCGCTGAGAGCCACCCTCCGGGTCTGGGCCGCCGTGCCGGCCCCGCGCCGCGTCGGCACGCGGGGCGGCACGGCGATGCTCAGGAGTGCACCGCGCGCCGGGACAGGCGGCGGGCGACTGATCTGACACCGCCCTTAGCGACCGCCCCGTAGAGTGCCGCCATGACGCGCAGCGACAACGACCGGCCCGGCGAGCCGGACCGCGCCCGTCGGGCGGTCTTCGGCGAGGCCGCCGAGGAGTACGACGCCGCCCGGCCCGGCTACCCCGGGCAACTGTGCGCGGACATTCTGGAGTTCGCGCGGCCGGGCACGGACGGGGACGTCGAGGCGCTGGAGGTCGGCGCGGGCACCGGAAAGGCGACGCTGGCGTTCGCCGCGCTCGGCGTCTCGGTGACGGCGATCGAGCCGGACCCGCGCATGGCCGCCATCCTGGCCCGGCACCGCGCCGACCGCCCCGGAATCACCGTGCACCCGGGCGAGTTCGAGACCTGGGACGCGGCCGGCCGCCGCTTCGACCTCCTCTTCTCCGCCCAGGCGTGGCACTGGGTCGACCCGGAAGTGCGCTGGTCACGCGCCCGTTCCGTACTCCGCCCCGGCGGCGCGCTCGCCCTCTTCTGGAACGACTGGTACATCACCGACAAGCCCCTGCGGCAGGAACTCGTCGCCGTCCACGACCACTTCCTCCCCGAACGCCCCCCGCACTCGATCCTCGACGAGCAACCCGGCGAGTCCATCCGCGACGAACGCTCCTGGGTGGCCGCGGAACTCCGCGCGGACCCCGGCTTCACCGACCTCGGCCACCGCCTCTACTCCACGACGCACGAACGCTCCGCCACCGGCATGACGGCCCTGCTGACGTCCCTGTCCTTCTACCGCGTCCAGCCGGAGGACACCCGCCGCCGCCTGCTCGCGGAAGTCGCCCGAACCGTCGACGCCCACGGCGGACGCGTCGGCCTGACGACGCAGTCGGTGCTGTTCCTGGCCCGGACACGGAGCTGAGGCGGCCGGGCCGCACCGGTCACTCGTGGGCGAACTCCGCGGTCCAGCACGAGTCCGACGACCGTGCCCGCGAGGTCGACCGGATCGCCGAACTTCACGGCGGGCTCCAGGCGGTACGTCCCGCCCTCGGGGTCCGTGTAGACGTGGCAGAGTCCCGTGTACGGGTCGACGATCAGGAGGACCGGGACTCCGGCGGCCGCGTAGGCGTCCTTCTTGGGCCCGTAGTCGTTGCGTGCGGTGTCCTTCGAGATGACCTCGGCGACGAAGGCGACGTCCTGATGCTTCCAACGACCCTTGGCGTTCTTCTCCGCACCTTCCTTGAGGAGAACGACATCGGCGGCGAAACCGTTCAGGTGGCCGGGGAAGTCGATGCGGACGTCCGACAACAGCCGGCGGCGCGGGTACCTCACGCGGAGCTGCTCGACGACGTTGGCGGTGAGGTCCCAGTGGTTGTCCCGTTGCGGCCGGAAACAGACCGCTCCCTCGACGACCTCCACCTTCCAGCCCTCGGGCACGGGCATGCGTTCAAGCCATGCGAACAGCGTGTCCAGACTCAACCCGTCGGTCACCGTGTGCTCCTCTCCCCCGCCGCCGCGCGGCGCGGGCGGCCGTGGGGTACAACACTGCGGCCGGCCGACGCGTCACTCGTCTTTCGGGACTGCACCCTCTCGCATGGCCGCCCGCCCAGCACCGCGAAGGCGCTACCGTTCTCAGTACGCTCGGATAGACGGAGGAGCCATGACCACGGCGCACGACGAACAGCCGTCCGAACTCATTCCTCGACCGGACATGACCTTCCCGGCCTTGAGAGCGGCACTCGCCCGGGTAGCGCCGTCCCGTCTGGCCGAGTTCCAAGCGGACCGTGACATGGCCTTCACCGCTGCCACGCAGGACGGCTCGTTTCAGCCGATCCGGTTCTTCCAGATCAAGTGGGCCACCGAGATCGAAATCGAGCGGCGACCTTCCTTGGCAGCCCGCTACCAGGCGGCGCTGGACGCGGCCAACTCCCTCGACCGCGACGATCCGCGGTGGCGAGACGCCATGGACACTTGCCTGGCCCTCCACGACGAGGCCCGATCCGCAGTGACCGATGAGTGACGTCTGGGGTTGGGAATACGACCCCTCCCCTGAACACGTCATCGGCGGTGTTGACCATCTCGCCTTTGTCGCGAAGATCGAGGAGAGGGCTGACGAGCTCGTCCGTGCGGCGGCAGCCCTCTACCTGGACGGGACCAAGTACGAGGGCTCGTCGCCTCGAATGGAGCAGGAGATCATCCGGGGATACGGCATGTTCGTCTACCAAGTCGTCCCGCGTCACCAGCGGGTCTACATCCGCCAAGTAACGTTTTTGGCCTGACAGCGGCCATCTCGGGCCCAGCGTGGCTCGGTCACCTCACTCGTCCACCGCCTCCCACGCCACCCCGCCGTCCTCCGTCCGGCGGACGCGGCCGAAGGGGACGTCGGCGAAGTGGATGCCGAAGCCGAGGGTGTCGGGTTCGGTGAGGCGGGCGACGAGGTCGTGGCGGAAGGCGGCGGACTGCCGCTGGTCGTGGTCGACGACGGCGGACCATTCGGGGTGGGCGACCTGGAGCGGGGTGTGCAGCGCGTCGCCGAAGGCGATCAGGCCGCGGCCGCCGCCGGTGATGACGTAGGCGGCGTGGCCGACCGTGTGGCCGGGGGTGAACAGGGCCCGGACGCCCGGGAAGATCTCCTCGCCGTCGGCGACCGTGCGCACGTCGGTCGCTATGGCGGCGAGGGTCTCCTCCGGCACGCCGTGCTCCACGGCGAGGTGCCGCTCCGCCCACTCCGGCTCCGGGACCAGGTGGGTCACGCCCGCCGCGGTCAACTGGGCGGACCAGCCGATGTGGTCGCGGTGGAAGTGCGTGATCGCGACCGCTTCCAGGGCGGCGGGCGGACGGCCGAGGGCGGTGAGGTGGTCGAGGAGGGCGCCGCTCTCGATCCTCCCGACGGGGGTGCCGGGCGCGGCCGGCAGTGTGACCGGGCCGAAGCCGGCGTCGATCAGCAGGGCGCGGTCGCCGTGCTCCACCAGCAGGCCGCCCACGCCGGCCACCAGGTAGCCCTCGGCGTCGAGGTATTCGGGGTGGGCGTCCCACACCTCGTCCGCGGTGGCCGGGAGCCAGCCTCGCGGTGACAGCTGGACGACGCCGTCGGGCACGTAGGTCACCTTGGTGTCGCCGAGGTGGAGGGAGCGGAGGCCGGCGGGGCTGTTCAGACGCGTGCGAGTGTTCGTCATGGTGCGAACAACGGGCCGTCGGAGCGCGGCATTCCCGCGTTCCGACGGCCCGTCAGGAGGTCACTCCGGCCGCTTCAGGCGGCCACGGGCACTCCTCCCCCGACGACCGCCGCCGCCGGCTCCAGGGCCAGCTCCAGCACCTGCCGGACGTCCGACACCGCGTGGACCTCCAGCTTCTCCAGGACCTCGGCCGGGACGTCGTCGAGGTCGGGCTCGTTGCGCTTGGGGATGACGACGGTGGTGACGCCCGCCCGGTGCGCCGCCAGCAGCTTCTGCTTGACGCCGCCGATCGGCAGGACGCGCCCGGTCAGCGAGACCTCGCCGGTCATCGCGACGTCCGGGCGGACCCGGCGGCCGGAGAGCAGGGAGGCCAGGGCCGTCGTCATGGTGATGCCCGCGCTGGGGCCGTCCTTGGGAACGGCACCGGCCGGGACGTGCAGGTGGACGCCGCGCTCCTTGAAGTCGCCGACCGGAAGCTCCAGTTCCGCGCCGTGCGAGCGGAGGAAGGAGAGGGCGATCTGGGCGGACTCCTTCATGACGTCGCCGAGCTGGCCGGTGAGGGTCAGGCCGGCGGCGCCCGTCTCCGGGTCGGCGAGGGACGCCTCGACGAAGAGGACGTCGCCGCCCGCGCCGGTGACGGCCAGGCCGGTGGCCACGCCCGGGACGGACGTGCGCCGCTCGGCCGGGTCCTGGGCGGACTCGGGGGTGTGGTGCGGGCGGCCGATCAGCGGCCGCAGCTCGTCGGCGCCGATCGTGAACGGCAGTTCGCGCTCGCCGAGTTCGTGCTGGGCCGCGACCTTGCGGAGCAGCCTCGCCAGGTACCGCTCCAGCGTGCGGACGCCCGCCTCGCGGGTGTACTCGCCGGCGAGCCGGCGCAGCGCCGCGTCGTCCACCGTGACCTCGCCGGGCTCCAGCCCGGCCCGCTCCAGCTGCCGGGGCAGCAGGTGGTCGCGGGCGATGACGACCTTCTCGTCCTCGGTGTAGCCGTCGAGGCGGACGAGCTCCATCCGGTCGAGCAGGGGCTGCGGGATGGCCTCCAGGACGTTGGCGGTGGCGAGGAAGACCACGTCGGAGAGGTCGAGTTCGACCTCCAGGTAGTGGTCGCGGAAGGTGTGGTTCTGCGCGGGGTCGAGGACCTCCAGGAGGGCCGCGGCGGGGTCGCCGCGGAAGTCGGAGCCGACCTTGTCGATCTCGTCGAGGAGGACGACCGGGTTCATCGAGCCGGCCTCCTTGACGGCGCGCACGATGCGGCCGGGGAGCGCGCCGACGTACGTGCGCCGGTGGCCGCGGATCTCCGCCTCGTCGCGCACGCCGCCGAGCGCCACCCGGACGAACTCGCGCCCCATGGCCTTGGCGACACTCTCGCCGAGCGACGTCTTCCCGACACCGGGCGGGCCGACGAGCGCGAGCACCGCGCCCCCGCGCCGCCCGCCGACCACGCCCAGCCCCCGGTCGGCGCGCCGCTTGCGCACCGCCAGGTACTCGGTGATCCGCTCCTTGACGTCGTCCAGGCCCGCGTGGTCCGCGTCGAGCACGGCCCGGGCGCCCGGGATGTCGTAGGCGTCCTCCGTGTGCTTCGTCCAGGGCATCTCCAGGACGGTGTCGAGCCAGGTGCGGATCCAGCCGCTCTCGGGGCTCTGGTCGGAGGCCCGTTCCAGCTTGTCGACCTCCTTCAGGGCCGCCTCGCGGACCTTCTCCGGCAGGTCGGCGGCCTCCACCCGGGCGCGGTAGTCGTCGGACTCCCCGCCCGCGTCCCCGTTGAGCTCGGCCAGCTCCTTGCGGACGGCCTCCAGCTGGCGGCGGAGCAGGAACTCGCGCTGCTGCTTGTCGACGCCCTCCTGGACGTCCTTGGCGATGGACTCGGCGACGTCCTGCTCGGCGAGGTGGTCGCCGAGCCGCTTCACGGCGAGCTTCAGCCGCGCGACCGGGTCGGCGGTCTCCAGCAGCTCGACGCGCTGGGCGACGGTGAGGAAGGGCGAGTAGCCGGAGTTGTCGGCGAGCTGGGCGACGTCGTCGATCTGCTGGACGCGGTCGACGACCTGCCAGGCGCCACGCTTGCGGAGCCAGCTGGTGGCGAGCGCCTTGTACTCCTTCATCAGCTCGGTGACGGCCCCCGGCAGCGGGTCGGGGGCGGTCTCCTCGACGACCGTGCCCTCCACCCAGAGCGCGGCACCGGGCCCGGTCGTCCCGGCCCCGATCCGCACCCGGCGGACACCGCGGATGAGCGCGCCCGGATCCCCGTCGGAGAGCCGGCCGACCTGCTCCACCGTGCCCAGGGTGCCGGTGCCGGCGTAGGTGCCGTCCACCCGTGGGACGAGCAGCACGCGCGGCTTGCCGCTCCCCTGCGCCGCGGCCTGCGCCGCCTCGACGGCCGCGCGCACCTCGGAGTCGGTCAGGTCCAACGGGACCACCATTCCCGGCAGGACCACCTCGTCGTCGAGCGGCAGCACGGGCAGGGTCAGCGTCGTGACGGCGTTGCTGTCAGCGGCCTCAGCAGCCATGATCTCCCCTTCGGCAGGCAAGTTGAGCTATGTGGACTCAATGTCCTTGCGCGGGGAGATGTTCCCGACGGCGTGTTCGCCGTGAGCGATCAGGCGGGACTTGGCCCCGGAGCGCCCGCCCCCCCCTCAGTGCCCCACCCGCCGCGCGGTCCGGCCCGGGCGGGCCGTTCGGCCGCCGTGGCCCGGGAAGGCGCGGCGGTAGTCCGTGGGGGTGATGCCGAAGTGCAGGGTGAAGTGGCGGCGCAGGTTGGCGGCCGTGCCCAGGCCGCTGAGTTCGCCGACGCGTTCCACGGGGAGGGCGGTGGACTTCAGGAGGGACTGGGCACGGGACAGGCGCTGGGAGAGGAGCCACTGGAGGGGGGTGGTGCCGGTGGCGGCCTGGAGGCGGCGGAAGAAGGTGCGGGGGCTCATGCCGGCGCGGGAGGCCAGGTCGTCGACGGTGAGGGGCTGGTCGAGCCGTTCGGTGGCCCACTGGAGGACGGGGGCCAGACCGTCGTCGCCCGTCTCGGGGACGGAGACCTCGACGAACTGGGCCTGCCCGCCGGGGCGGTGAGCCGGGACGACGAGCCGCCGGGCGAGCTGGTTGGCGACGTGCGCGCCCAGGTCACGGCGGACGAGGTGGAGGCACAGGTCGAGGCCGGCCGTGACGCCGGCGCTGGTGAGGACCGAACCGTCGTCCACGTAGAGCACCGAGTCGTCCACCTCCACCTCCGGGTGGCGGCGGGCCAGGGCCTCGGTGTGCATCCAGTGGGCGGTCGCCCGGCGGCCGTCGAGGATTCCGGCGGCGGCCAGGGCGAAGGCTCCGGCGCACAGGGAGACCATGCGCGCGCCTCGGTCGGCGGCGCGCCGGAGCGCGCGGAGGAGTTCGTCCGGCAGCTCGCGCTCCCCGTCGACGCACGCCTCGGGGACGGACGGGATGATCACGGTGTCGGCGCCGTCCAGCCCCTCCAGCCCGTAGGGAGTGCGCAGGGTGAAGCCGAGCGGGCCGGGCGGCGGCTGCTCCGGGGACGGACCGGCGGCGCAGAGGCGCAGGTCGTACCAGGGGTCGGCGAGGTCCGGATGCGGGATGCCGAAGACGGTGCAGACCACCCCCAGCTCGTAAAGGTCCCAGTACGGGATGTCGTCGTCGATCACTGCCACGGCCACGGAACCAGCGCTCATGCCGGGGAGCCTACTGGCAGGAATTTTGCGGATGCGGTCAGTCCTGCCACTGTCGGGGCCGCGCGGGTGCTGGAAACGTAGGGGCCAGACGAGAGCACGCCCTTTCACGTCCCTCTCGATTCCCTCCCAAATCCTTTTCGCATTCCAGCACTTCCGTATGAAACGGGTGACTTTTCCATGAGCACGAAGGTGACCGTCCTCGGTCTGGGCTCGATGGGCACCGCGCTGGCCGGTGCGTTCCTGGCGGCCGGCCACCGCACGACCGTCTGGAACCGCACGGCCGGCAAGGCCGCCGCCCTGGTGGAGAAGGGCGCCGCCGAGGCGCCGGACGCCGCCGCGGCCGTGGCGGCGAGCCCGCTGGTGGTCGTCTGCCTGGCCACCTACGACACCGTCCACGAGGTCCTGGACCCGCTGGCCGGCGACCTGGCCGGACGGACCGTCGTCAACCTCACCTCCGGCACCCCGGAGCAGGCCGCCGAGGCGGCCCGCCGGGCCGGTGAGCACGGCTTCCGCTACCTCGACGGC
The DNA here is from genome assembly GCF_050937075.1 of Streptomyces sp. CA-181903. NCBI lineage: Bacteria > Bacillati > Actinomycetota > Actinomycetes > Kitasatosporales > Streptomycetaceae > Streptomyces > Streptomyces sp. CA-181903. Next base: position 5,080,895 of record NZ_JBNJLY010000001.1, on the reverse strand, counting down.
GCGATCATGACGACGCCGCCCGGTGTCGGCAACCCCGACTTCATGTTCCTCTACAGCGGCTCCCCGGAGGCCCTCACCGAGCACCGCACGACACTCGCCGCCCTCGGCGACCCGGTGGACCTGGGCACCGACGTCACCCTGGCCTCCCTCTACGACACCGCGCTGCTCGGCCTGATGTGGTCCACGCTCGCCGGCTGGGCGCACGGCGTGGCGCTCGTCGGGACGGACGGCGAGGGCGAGGCCGCCGCCTTCACCGCGGTCGCCGGCCGCTGGATGCGGGCCGTCGAGTTCTTCATGAACACGTACGCCCCGCAGGCCGACGCCCGCGGCTACCCGGGCGACGACGCCACGCTCGACGTGCACCTCGCGGCCATCGAGCACCTCGTGCACACCAGCGAGGCGCGCGGGGTGGCCTCCGGTCTGCCCGAGCTGTTCCAGGGCCTGGTCAAGCGGGGCGTCGACGCCGGTCACGGCGGCGACAGCTGGGGCCGGCTGGTCGAGCTGGTCCGGGCGGAGGGACGCGCGTGAGCCCTGTGACGACGACGGGCACGGCCGCCGCCCCCGACTGGGCCGCCCTGGTCACCGAGGCCGCCGGGCGGACCACCGCCTTCCTCGACGGCCTGGCCCCGGACGCGGACTGGTCTCGGCGGGCCGGACGGCCGGAGTGGTCCTGCCACGCGACGCTGGACCACCTGGCCCTGGGCGTCACCGGGTACGCGGGGCTGCTCACCGCCAGGCCGCGGGACCGCTACATCACGCTGTTCGCCTCGCTCGACCCGCGGGCCCCGGTCTCAGCCCGCCTGGAGGGCATCCGCGTCGCGGCGTCGTTCCTCACCGCCGCCGTCCGCGCCGCCGCGCCCGAGGACCGGGCCTGGCACCCCTGGGGCCACTCCGACGGGCCCGGCTTCGCCGCCATGGGCGTGGTGGAGACCGTCGTCCACACCCACGACATCGCCGCCGGCCTGGGCGTCGACTGGACCCCGCCGGACGAGCTCGCCGGCCCCGCCCTCGCCCGGCTGTTCCCCGGCGTCCCGCACGAGGACGAGCCCGGCCGGGCCCTGCTCCGCGCCACCGGACGGATCGCGCGGCCCGGGGAGGAGCACGTCGCCGAGTGGAGCTGGGACGGCGGCGTCCGCTGAGTTCGTGCCGGACGGGGCGCGTGTACCGTCCGATGCGTCCGCTGAGTTCGTGCGGGACGGGGCGCGTGTACCGTCCGCCGAGCCCGCACCGGAGGAGGCGCGCGTACCACCTGAGCCCGTACCGTCCGCTGGGCCCGCGCCGGATAGGACACCGGTGCCGGTCGGGGCACCTGCGGCGGTCGGGAAGCCCGTGCCGGTCGGGACATCCGCGACGGTCGGGGCACCCGCGCCCGCCGGAACCTCTGCGACGGTCAGGACACCCGTGCCCGTCGGGACACCCGCGCCCGTCGAAAGGCCCACCAGGCCGCCCGTACCGGCGACGACCGGGACAGTGGTACCGGCCGGAGCCACGGCGACAGCCGGTGCGGGTCGGAGGGGAGCCCCCGCGGCCGGTGCCGCGTCGCGGACGTCGCCGCGCAGCAGCAGCTCACAGGCGGCACCGGCCAGCAGGGCGATCGGATGTCCCCAACTGGCCAGCGGATCCGCGAGTTCGACCAGGTCCTGGGCGCACATCAGGGAAGCGGCGCCCAGCAGCCCCCACTTCCAGGGCGGGCGCTGGAGGGTCGCCAGCGCGCCGAGGCAGGCCATCAGGCCGAAGCTGATGCCGTAGTCGAGCCGGTGCAGCGAGTCGGCCGGGAGCCGGCCCGCGGCGACCGCGCCGGCCACCGGCAGCTCGGTCGCCAGGGTCGCCAGCACATGGCCCAGTAGGAAGACGCCGGCCGTGCGCAGCCCGCCCACCCGCCGTTCCAGCGCGCCGAGCACCGGCGCGAACGCCCAGCCGAAGAAGGACCAGAGCCCGCCGGCGACCCACAGGGCGCTGGCGAACAGGACGACCAGCGGCCGGTCGGCCAGGTGGGCCGCGTCGGTGCTGGAGTCGCGGAGCAGCCGGTTGACGGTCGACTCGTCGCCGAGCTCGGCGTAGACCGCGGTGCCGAGCAGGACGAGGCCGTAGCAGAAGGTGAAGGGCGTGGCCCGGGGGGTGGGGACCAGCTGCCGCAGCCCGTGGAACCGGGCTCTGAGCGGGCGCGCCGGCCGCCGTCCGGCGGCGGGGCCGTCGGCCGGCGCGGGGGCGCTCGCCTCGGCGGGATCAGCGGCGGTCACTCGGCCGGGCTCCCTTCCGTCGTCGTGCCCGGGGCGTGCCCGGGCCTTCCCGGGACGCTCCGGACGGCCCGCCCGGCGGCGGGCCGCAGTAGAACAGTACGGGCCCCGGCGTCCGCCGGACCCGTCTTCGGTCCGTGAACAAGGCCACGCCTGTCAACCTCTTAACCTTCGGATGCGTCCGTCGAACATCAACGGTCTCCGGAGGTCTCCCGTGCCCGTCCCGTATGTCCCGAACGATCCCGCGGCCCCACTGACCACAGCCACCACAGCGACCACCCTCGACCGCCGCGACGGCCCCTACGGCGAGGTCGTCCTGCGGCGGCGCGGCGCGGCGGAGGGGGCGCCGCCGGTGTACGAGATCATCGCGAACGGCTGCTTCCTGATGGACACTTCGGACGGCCGCTCCGAGCGGCTGCTGGTGGAGGCCGCGCTGAAGGCGCTGCCGGCCGGGCGGCCGGAGCCGGCGGTGCTGATCGGCGGCCTGGGCGTGGGCTTCTCGCTGGCGCACGCCGCGGCGGAGCCGCGCTGGGGCCGGATCACAGTGGTGGAGCGGGAGCGGGCGGTGGTCGACTGGCACCGCGCGGGCCCGCTGTCCGCCGTCTCCGGCGCGGCGCTCGCCGATCCGCGCGTACGGATCGTCGAGGCGGACCTCCTCGCGTACCTGGACGCCCCGGTCCCCGCCCCCGACTACGACGCGATCTGCCTCGACATCGACAACGGCCCCGACTGGACCGTCACCGATGACAACAAGGGCCTCTACTCCCCCACCGGCCTCGCCGCCTGCCGTGCCCGGCTGCGCCCCGGCGGGGTGCTCGCGGTGTGGTCCGCACAGCCGTCCGAACGGTTCGAGGAAGCCCTCCGGAATGCCGGGTTCGCCGGGGTAACCACCGAAGAGATCATCGTTGCCCGAGGCGTCCCCGACGTCGTCCACCTCGCCGTCCTCGCCGCGTAGCCGTCCCCCGCCACCTGCCCGTACCCTGCTTGCCACAGTGGGAGGACCGGCACCGGAAGACGCTGGGGACGACGGCTAGGGGCGGGGCACATGGAGCAGACACACACGGGCCCGAGCGGCGCCGCAGCCTCCGCCGGGGCGCAGCGGCGGGTACTGATCGTCGAGGACGACCGGACCATCGCCGACGCCATCGCGGCACGGCTGCGGGCCGAGGGGTTCCAGGTGCGGATCGCGGGCGACGGACCCGCGGCCGTGGACACCACCGAGGCGTGGCAGCCGGACCTGCTGGTGCTGGACGTGATGCTGCCGGGCTACGACGGCCTGGAGGTGTGCCGGCGCGTCCAGGCCCGCCGCCCGGTGCCGGTGCTGATGCTCACCGCGCGCGACGACGAGACCGACATGCTGGTCGGCCTGGGCGTCGGCGCGGACGACTACATGACCAAGCCGTTCTCCATGCGCGAGCTGGCGGCGCGGGTGCACGTCCTGCTGCGCCGGGTGGAGCGGGCGACGCTGGCCGCGCACACCCCGCGCAGCGGGATCCTGCGGCTGGGCGAGCTGGAGATCGACCACGCGCAGCGCCGGGTGCGGGTGCGCGGCGGGGACGTCCACCTGACGCCGACCGAGTTCGACCTGCTGGTCTGCCTGGCGAACACCCCGCGCGCCGTCCTCTCCCGGGAGCAGTTGCTGGCCGAGGTGTGGGACTGGGCGGACGCCTCGGGCACCCGGACCGTCGACAGCCACATCAAGGCGCTGCGGCGCAAGATCGGCGCGGAGCGGATCCGGACGGTGCACGGTGTGGGGTACGCCCTGGAGACCCCGGCGGCATGACCACGGGCAGACGCGGCATGACCGCGGGCGGCCGCAGCGTGTCCACGGGTGGCCGCCGCATATCCACGGGTGGCCGCCGCGTGTCCGCGGATGGGCACGTCATGGCCGCGGGCGGACGCGTCTCTGCCGAGGGCGGGCGCCTCACGGCCCCGGGCGGACGCGTCACGGCCCCGAGCGGACGCCTCACGGCCCCGGGCGCGAGGGACGCGGACGCGAGATGACCGGCTGTCCGCGGCCGGGCCTGCTGAGCCGCGCCTGGGAGGCGCTGCGCCCGCTGGATCCCTACCGGTCGGTCAAGGCCGCGCTCGGCTGGCTGGTGGTCGGCTCCGTGGTGATCACGACGTTCCTGGTGTTCGTCGCGTTCCGGTCGGCGACCGGTCTCCGCGTCATCACCGTCTTCTCGATCATCGCCTCGCTGCTGATCACCCAGTTCGTGGCGCACGGCCTGACCGCGCCGCTGGACGAGATGACCGAGGTCACCCGGGCGATGGCGCAGGGTGACTACACCCGGCGGGTGCGGGACGGGCGGCGGGACGAGTTCGGCGACCTGGCGCACGCCTTCAACCGGATGGCGGCCGACCTGGAGGCGGTGGACACCCACCGCAAGGAGCTGGTCGCCAACGTCTCGCACGAGCTGCGCACCCCGATCGCCGGACTGCGGGCAGTGCTGGAGAACGTGGTGGACGGCGTCTCGGCCGCCGATCCGGAGACCATGCGGGCTGCCCTCCAGCAGACCGAACGGCTGGGGCGGCTGGTGGAGCAGTTACTCGATCTGTCCCGGCTCGACAACGGTGTCGTGCCGCTGCACGCGCGCGGCTTCGAGGTCTGGCCGTACCTGGCGCAGGTGCTGAAGGAGACCAGCATCGCCTGCGGCACCGGCACCGCGCCCCGGGCCGCCCGCAAGGACGTCCACCTGCACCTGGACGTCTCGCCGCCCGACCTGACCGCCCACGCGGACGCGGAGCGGCTGCACCAGGTGGTCGCCAACCTGGTGGAGAACGCCGTCCGGCACAGCCCCCCGCACGGCAGGGTGACGGTCCGGGCGCGGCGCGGCGAGGGGCCGCAGTCGCTGGACCTGGAGGTGCTGGACGAGGGCCCGGGCATCCCGCCGGCCGAGCGGCACCGGGTCTTCGAGCGGTTCAACCGGGGCGGCTCCGGGCAGCACGGGCCGGGCAGCGACGGGGGGACGGGGCTGGGGCTCGCCATCGCCCGCTGGGCGGTCGACCTGCACGGCGGCAGCATCGGCGTGGCCGAATCCCCCGGGGCTGCCGGATCCGGGTCACTCTTCCAGGACGAGCCTCGTGATCCGAGTTGACGTAGGGTCGAAGGCGGAAGCACACGTTCATACGGATGTGGGGCACCATTCCGCGTACCCACGGAGGGGTCGGAGGCAGCCGGGGAGTGCGAAACCTCGGGTGTTTCCCGCCAAGTCATGCCCTGAAACACGGGAGCGAGTGTGACTTGCGCGACGACTGGCCCCGGTGGCCTGCATCAGGGCAGCGGACAGGCGTAGCCTTTATTCCCGCTGTCCACCACCTTAGGAAGCGGAAGAGGGCGGTTGCCGCCGTGTCGCCACAGTCCCCGAACACCTCGAGCACTTCGACCGACCAAGACGGGCAGGGCAAGAGTCCTGCTGATGTGTTCGGTCCAAATGAGTGGCTCGTCGACGAGATCTACCAGCAGTACCTCCAGGACCCGAACTCGGTCGACCGAGCCTGGTGGGACTTCTTCGCCGACTACAAGCCGGGCAAGGACGCTAATGCGCCGGCCGTGCAGCAGGGGGTGACCGGGGGTACGGCTCCCGCCGCCCCGGCCGCTCCCCCGCAGCCGCCCGCGGCCCCCGCCGCGGCCCAGCCCGCCGCGCCCGCGCAGGCCCCGGCCGCTCCGGCGCAGGCCGCCCCGGCCGCTCCCGCCGCGAAGCCGGCGTCCGCGCCCGCCAAGCCGGCCGCCGCGAAGCCCGCGGCCAAGCCCGCCGCGGCTCCCGCGACCGAGGCTCCGGCCGGCCCGGAGTACGTGACGCTGCGCGGCCCCTCCGCCGCGGTCGCCAAGAACATGAACGCCTCGCTGGAGCTGCCGACGGCCACCTCCGTCCGCGCCGTCCCGGTGAAGCTGCTGTTCGACCAGCGCATCGTCATCAACAACCACCTCAAGCGCGCCCGCGGTGGCAAGGTCTCCTTCACGCACCTCATCGGCTACGCCATGGTGCAGGCGCTGAAGCTGATGCCGTCGATGAACTACTCCTTCACGGAGAAGGACGGCAAGCCCACCCTCGTCAAGCCCGAGCACGTCAACCTGGGCCTGGCGATCGACCTGGTGAAGCCGAACGGCGACCGCCAGCTCGTGGTGGCGGCCATCAAGAAGGCCGAGACGCTCAACTTCTTCGAGTTCTGGCAGGCGTACGAGGACATCGTCCGCCGCGCCCGGGTCGGCAAGCTGACGATGGAGGACTTCACCGGGGTCACCGCGTCGCTCACCAACCCCGGCGGCATCGGCACCGTGCACTCCGTGCCGCGCCTGATGCCCGGCCAGGGCCTCATCCTCGGCGTGGGCGCGATGGACTACCCCGCCGAGTTCCAGGGCACCTCGCAGGACGCCCTGAACAAGATGGGCATCTCGAAGGTCATGACCCTGACCTCGACGTACGACCACCGCGTGATCCAGGGCGCCGCCTCCGGCGAGTTCCTCCGGATCATGAACCAGCTGCTGCTGGGCGAGAACGGGTTCTACGACGAGATCTTCGAGGCGCTGCGCATCCCCTACGAGCCGGTCCGCTGGCTCAAGGACATCGACGCCTCGCACGACGACGACGTCACCAAGGCCGCCCGCGTCTTCGAGCTGATCCACGCGTACCGGGTGCGCGGCCACGTCATGGCCGACACCGACCCGCTGGAGTACCGCCAGCGCAAGCACCCCGACCTGGACATCACCGAGCACGGCCTCACCCTGTGGGACCTGGAGCGCGACTTCGCGGTCGGCGGTTTCGCCGGCAAGTCGATGATGAAGCTGCGCGACATCCTGGGCGTGCTGCGCGACTCGTACTGCCGCACCACCGGCATCGAGTTCATGCACATCCAGGACCCCAAGCAGCGCAAGTGGATCCAGGACCGGGTCGAGCGCGGCCACTCCAAGCCGGAGCGCGAGGAGCAGCTGCGGATCCTCCGCCGCCTGAACGCGGCCGAGGCGTTCGAGACGTTCCTGCAGACCAAGTACGTCGGCCAGAAGCGGTTCTCGCTGGAGGGCGGCGAGTCCGTCATCCCGCTGCTCGACGCGGTGCTGGACGCGGCCGCCGAGGCCCGCCTCGACGAGGCCGTCATCGGCATGGCCCACCGCGGCCGGCTCAACGTGCTGGCCAACATCGTCGGCAAGTCCTACGCGCAGATCTTCCGGGAGTTCGAGGGCAACCTCGACCCGAAGTCGATGCACGGCTCCGGCGACGTCAAGTACCACCTGGGCGCCGAGGGCACCTTCACCGGCCTGGACGGCGAGCAGATCAAGGTCTCGCTGGCCGCCAACCCGTCCCACCTGGAGACGGTCGACCCGGTCGTCGAGGGCATCTCCCGCGCCAAGCAGGACATCATCGGCAAGGCGGGCACGGACTTCACCGTCCTGCCGGTCCAGCTGCACGGCGACGCGGCCTTCGCGGGCCAGGGCGTCGTGGCCGAGACCCTCAACATGTCGCAGCTGCGCGGCTACCGCACCGGCGGCACCGTGCACATCGTCATCAACAACCAGGTCGGCTTCACCGCGCCGCCGGAGTCCTCGCGCTCGTCGATGTACTGCACCGACGTCGCCCGGATGATCGAGGCGCCGATCTTCCACGTGAACGGTGACGACCCGGAGGCGGTCGTCCGCGTTGCCCGTCTGGCCTTCGAGTTCCGCCAGGCGTTCAACAAGGACGTCGTCATCGACCTGATCTGCTACCGGCGCCGGGGCCACAACGAGGCCGACAACCCCTCGTTCACCCAGCCGCTGATGTACGACCTGATCGACAAGAAGCGCTCGGTGCGCAAGCTCTACACCGAGTCGCTGATCGGCCGGGGCGACATCACCCTGGAGGAGGCCGAGCAGGCCCTGCAGGACTACCAGGGCCAGCTGGAGAAGGTCTTCACCGAGGTCCGCGAGGCCACCTCGGCGCCCGCGTCGGCCGAGGTCCCGGCCCCGCAGGCCGAGTTCCCGGTCCCGGTGAACACCGCGATCTCCCAGGAGGTCGTCAAGCGGATCGCCGAGTCCCAGGTCAACCTGCCGGACAACGTCACCGTCCACCCGCGTCTGCTGCCCCAGCTGCAGCGCCGCGCGGCCAGCGTCGAGGACGGCACGATCGACTGGGCCATGGGCGAGACCCTCGCCTTCGGCTCCCTCCTCATGGAGGGCACCCCGGTCCGCCTCTCCGGCCAGGACTCCCGCCGCGGCACCTTCGGCCAGCGCCACGCGGTGCTCGTCGACCGCGAAACCGGCGAGGACTACACCCCGCTGCTCTACCTCTCCGAGGACCAGGCGCGCTTCAACGTCTACGACTCGCTGCTCAGCGAGTACGCGGCGATGGGCTTCGAGTACGGCTACTCGCTGGCCCGCCCGGACGCGCTCGTCCTGTGGGAGGCGCAGTTCGGCGACTTCGCCAACGGCGCGCAGAACATCGTGGACGAGTTCATCTCGTCGAGCGAGCAGAAGTGGGGCCAGACGTCCGGCGTCACCCTGCTCCTCCCGCACGGCTACGAGGGCCAGGGCCCGGACCACTCCTCGGCCCGGATCGAGCGCTACCTCCAGCTCTGCGCCCAGAACAACATGACGGTCGCCATGCCGACGCTGCCGTCGAACTACTTCCACCTCCTGCGCTGGCAGGTCCACAACCCGCACCACAAGCCGCTCATCGTCTTCACCCCGAAGTCGATGCTGCGCCTGAAGGCCGCGGCGTCCAAGGCGGAGGAGTTCACCACCGGCGGCTTCCGCCCGGTGATCGGCGACGCCACGGTGAACGCGGCCGACGTCCGCAAGGTCGTCTTCTGCTCCGGCAAGGTCTACTACGACCTGGAGGCCGAGCGGCAGAAGCGCGGTGCCACGGACACCGCCCTCATCCGCATCGAGCGCCTGTACCCGCTGCCGGGTGCCGAGCTCCAGGCGGAGATCGCCAAGTTCCCCAACGCCGAGAAGTACATCTGGGCCCAGGAGGAGCCGGCGAACCAGGGCGCGTGGCCGTTCATCGCGCTGAACCTGATCGACCACCTCGACCTGGCGGTCGGCGCGGACATCCCGGCCCGCGAGCGCCTGCGCCGCGTCTCCCGCCCGCACTCCTCCTCCCCGGCGGTCGGCTCGGCCAAGCGCCACCAGGCGGAGCAGGCGGCGCTGGTCGCGGAGGTCTTCGACAGCTGATCCGCGGATCCGTCCGACGCACAACGGGCCGGGGCCCGTACCGCTTACCTTGGCGGTACGGGCCCCGGCCCGTTCGGCAACCGGACCACCGGGTCGACCGGTCCGGGCGGTGAACCTCAGTGAACGGTCCAGGACCGGAGCTCTCGGGCCACCCGGGCGACGCCGACTGTTCCGGCGGCTGCCTCCCGGACGAGTGCGACAGCCTCTTTGGGCCGGTACTCCAGCCTGTGCCCGTTGAGGGCGAGGAAGGCCTCGGTGGCATGCCAGGCGAAGCGGTCGTTGGAATGCTCCAGGCAGGGCATCCGCACGAGGCTCACCAGAAGCGCGCCCGCCTTGAGGTGGAGGGAGCCGTAGACGTCCCGGTCCATCGCTCTGGCGTACATGCGGGCGACGGCTCCGAACAGCGGCCCGTAGTCGTCGACCTGGGGATCACCCGGCAGGAGCTCCGCCGCGTGGAGCAGAAAGGGGACGTCGATCCGCAGCGGCTGCTGCTCGTCGCTCACGCCGCGCGCCCCGGCTCCGTGCGCTCCAGACCGGCCCGGGCCCCCTCTTCGGCGGAACGCCACTCGGGAGAGGGGTCGCACACGGCGGGCTCCCCGGCGAAGGCGTCGCCGCTCCGGGACATCGAGTCCCGGAACGCCTCGAGGAACCTGGCCTCGATCGCCGTCGCCCGCTCGTAGGCGGCCGAGAGGATGTACTCCTGCATGCTGACGCCGGCTTCCTTGGCGGCAGCCTCGATGGTCCTGCGCTGCTCGGGGTCCGGGAAACGCAGGCTCATGGCTTTGGGTTCAGGCATGGTATCCACGGTATCAGCAGTACCACCCGGCTGGGGCAACCGGCGGTGTCCCCCTACCCCAGATACGGCTCGAAGTCCCAGTAGGGCCGCGTCCGCTGCCGGGCCGACAGAGCGTGCGGGTGCTGGGCGCCCAGGGTGCGGGCCAGGCGTTGGAGGGCGTCCTCCTCGACCTTTTCCGCTTCCTCGTGCTCCCTCAGCGCCCGCAGGTCCGCCGCCAGGGCGACTTCGCAGGAGAGGGTGAAGGGGTGGTCGTGGCCGAGGGCGGTGCGGGCTCGGCGGAGGGTGTCGCGGCTGAGGTCGGTGGCGCTTTCCAGGCGGCCGGTGAAGTTGCGGCCGGCGGCGGCGTTGAGGGCGCAGCCGAGGACCCAGGGGTGGTCGGGGCCGAGGGAGGCGGCCAGGCCCGCGTAGGCGGACTCGAACATGGTGAGGGCCTCGGCGCGTTCGCCGGCGGCCTGGAGGACGAGGCCGGTGTTGGAGAGCATGCCGGTGCTGATGGGGTGGGCGGGGCCGAGGAGGGTGCGGAAGCCGCTCTCGCCCTCCTCGATGAGCTCGCGGGCCTGCCGGAGGTCGCCGTGCTCGCGGGCGTAGTTGCCGAAGTCCACGACGAGGCCCATGGTGGCGTAGTGTCGGCGGCCGTGGACCTGTTCCATCTGTTCGAGGAGACTGGCCATGGCCCCGGTGAGGTCCTGCGGTGAGCCGGCGCGGCGCTGGCAGAGGAGCAGGTTGTGGCGGGCGCGCAGGGTCTGCGGGTGGTTGGCGCCGAGGACCTGGATGTGCAGCCGCATGCCGAGCTCCTGGCGGGCCAGCGCGTCGCCGTAGCGGCCCATCAGGCGCAGGTCGCGGGCGCAGGCGATGCCGGAGACCAGGGTGGCGGCGTGCCGGGCGCGGAGCTGGTTCTCGCGGGCGCGCAGGGTCTCCAGGTCGATGTCGTACGCCTCGGAGTAGCGGCCGAGCAGGCGGAGGCCGACGCCGAGGTTGTGCTGGGCGAGGAGGGTGGTGTAGTCGTCGGGGCCGAGCAGTTCGAGGGCCGTGTTGAGGACTTCGCGCTGCATCTGGAGGGCCTCGGTGTACTGGCCGAGGAAGCGCTGGTCGGCGGCGAGGCAGCTGGTGGCCGTCATCAGGCTGCCGGCGTCGGTGTCCGGGAGGGCGCGCAGCCGTTCCAGGGACTCCCGGTCGAGCTCGTAGGCGGCCCGGAACAGCCCGTGGGCGCGCAGGATGTTGCCCTGCTGGGTGGTGAGTTCGACCATCCGGGGTGCTCGGGCGGGAACATCTCGGACCACTGGGTGCGGATCTGCTCCGCCAGTTCGACACCGGTGCGGAACTCGCCGCTGTGCATGCAGTAGCGCAGCAGGTTGAGGACGGTCTCCTGGACGCGGTAGTCGTGGCTGCCGAGCGCGCCGGAGGGCTCCAGGTGCGGCAGGAGTTCCGCGTAGCGCGGCCAGAGCCGGCTGTCCTGGGGGTTGCCCGGGTCGGCGGCGGCGATCATGCGGCGGACGATGCGGCGGTGCAGCTGCCGTTCCTCGTGCGAGGTGAGGCGGGCGACGATGTCGTGGACCAGCCGGTGCATGTGCACCGACTCCTGCTCGGGGCCGGGCTCGTGCGCCTGGGTGGTGCGCAGGTCGCGGGACTCGCGGGTGAACACCGAGTAGTTGACCAGGGTGTCCAGCGCCCGCGTCCAGCTGGGCAGGTCGGAGACGAGCCAGCCGAGGCTGTCGGGCAGCTGGGCGGGCGGCATGACGCGGATGAGACCGATCGGGATCCGCCCGGCCCCGAACGACGTGCAGAGGGTGAGCAGTTCGACGGCGTGGGGCTGGGTCTCGCGGAGCCGGTTGATCAGTATCGACCAGGAGGTGATCATCGAGGTGGGGATGCCGTCGTACTCGCCGCGGTCGGCCAGGCCGGCCACCTCGCCGTCCCTGACCATCCGCAGGTAGTCGGAGACCTCCATGTCGGACTCGCCGAGCCAGGCGGCGGCCTGGACCAGGGCGATGGGCACGTCGCCGAGCTCGGAGGCGACGGCGTCCGCCTGCTCGGCGGAGAGCCGGGGGGCGCGGCGCATCAGATAGCCGGTGCTCTCGTGCCGCTGGAAGCCCGGTACGTCGACGGTGGCGCCGTACCGGTCCCAGCTGCGGTTGCGCGAGGTGATCAGGACGTGCCCCTGGCCCCAGGGCAGGATCTCGTCGACGAGGTCGGTGTCGTCCCAGCCGTCGAAGATGATCAGCCAGTTCTTGTAGGGCTCGCCGCGGCGCAGCGCCTCGCGCAGCGCGCGGATGCGCTCGCCGGGCTCGGAGCCGACGTCGAGCTGCAGTTCGGGGGCGAGCTCGCCGAACCGCTCGCGCTGGGTGCCGCGGGTATCGGAGTTGACCCACCAGACGACGTCGTAGTCGGAGCTGAACCGGTGCGCGTACTCGGCGGCCATCTGTGTCTTGCCGATGCCGGACATGCCGACCAGGGCGCAGACGGCGGTGCCGCGGTCGGCGTCCATCAACTGCTCCTGGACCTGGTTGAGCAGGTCGTCGCGGCCGGTGAAGCGGCGGTTGCGGCGGGGGACGTCGCCCCAGACGGCCGGGGGGTCGTTGGGGTAGCGGGTGCCGGGGCCGGGCGGGAGCGGGCGCCGGGGCGGCCCCTCGGGCAGCTGGAGGCGGGCGAGGAGCCGGCGCTCGGCCTCCGGCGCGCCGACGCCCCAGAGGTCGGCCGGCTCCAGGACGGCGGTGGCGGGGAGGAGCGCCCGGTTGGTGAGGTTGACGGCGGCGAACCGGTCGACGTTGTCGGCGACGACGCCGCGCAGGGCCTCGTTCCACTCGTCCTCGCGGCGCGGGCCCAGCTCGAAGAACCAGTCGCTGAGCACCAGCAGGATCCGGCCGCTGGCCAGCAGCAGGTCGCCCAGCGCGGCCTCCAGGGGGACCTCGCGGGGCGGGTCCCAGCGCTGGAGGGTCGTCCGGTGGCCGTGGCTCTCCAGCCGGTGGGAGATCCAGGTCGCCCAGGGCCGGTAGAAGCCGGCGAAGACGATGGTGAAGTGCTCGCCGACCCGGTCCTGCGCACCGGTGCCGGCCTGATACCGCTGCGTGTTCATGCGCGTCCCTCGTTCCTTCGCACCGCGTGGTCCGGGCGGCCGCCCGGAGGTCCGGTGCGGCGGCATCATCACTGTACGTCATCACATGATGACGCACCGGCGACGCCGGACGCCATGCGCCCGGTTCGTCCCAGACTCAGGAGGAGCCGTTCCATGCCCGTGGCGAACTCCCGGCCCGCGGGAGTCAGTTCACTGGATTCAAGCAGGATGGGGACCGCTTCCGCGACCTGTCGGCGGTACGAATCGCGACGGGCCCGCGCCTCCTCGCGCACCGCGCCGGGAACGGCGGTCCCGTTGGCGGCCCGGTCCCAGAACTCGGCGAGGGCCAGGTGCGCGTAGGTGCCCTGGAACACGCCGGCGAGCGGACGGGGGTCGGGCCGCCAGGCCACCCGGTGCACGGCCGCGGGACCGGCGTCGTGCAGCGGGACGAGGTCGTGCAGGACGGCCAGTTTGGTGTGCTGGGTCTCGTGGACGAGCACCTCGGCCAGGTCGGCGGCGGTATGCGGCAGGGTGGCCAGTATGGCGCCGGGGGCCGCCCGGACGGTGGCGCTCACCTCGGCGCCCCCGCCGTCCGCCGGGCGGGCGACGGGCACCAGGCAGCGCAGCAGCGCGGTGGTCTCGGCGGCCCGCTGCGGGTCGGTGGCGCGCAGCAGGCCGAGGGCGGCGCGCCAGCGGCGGGTCCAGGGCCGGCCGGCGCCCGCGGTGCGGCCGGAGGGCGGTAGGGCGGCCCGGCCCACGCCGGCGGCGGGGGCGCGGTAGGGGTCGAGGTCGTCGAGGACGGCACCGCCGCCGGGCAGCCTGCGCAGGCCGTGCCAGCCCGCCCCTGCGCCGGTGACCCGGCGGGCGCCGCGCAGCAGCACCGGCCCGGGGCGGTGTTCCGCTCCGGGCCAGGTGAGGCGGGCGGTACGGGCCCGGGCGGTGAGCCGGACGACGGGGGCGCCTGCCTCCAGCAGGCCGATGCCGGGGAGGGCCAGCGTCCCTCCGGGCGCAGCGAGTTCGGCGGTGAAGGCGGCGCCGGAGCGGAGTGCCGCGGCGGCGGCGACGGACCCGAAGTGCTCCAGCTCGGCGGCGAGGGGGGCGCCTTGGGGCGCGGCCAGGGCGCGGGCCAGCCAGTTGCCGACGGAGGGGTAGTCGAGGGTGTCGCGCACCGCAGGCGCGTACCGCGCTTCCGCGCGCTCCATCAGGCTCCAGTGCGCCTCGAACCGCTCCCGCGCGGCGGCGGGCACGGCGCGCGGATCCCGTTCCAGGCGCGTCAGCAGGGACTTGAGGAGGACGAGGCGTCTGCTGTGCAGGGCGTGCAGGAGGAGGGCGAGGTCATCGTCCGTGGCCCGGGTGCGCGCGAGCCGCTCCAGCGCGTCCGGCGCCACGAGCCGGACGGCGGGCGGCAGGGGGGTGGCGGGAGGGATGACGGCGGGGGGACGGGGGGAGCCGGCGACCGGGACGGCGTCAGGGGCCTGGGGGTGCCGGAAGGCGGGGTGGCGTGGGGAGTTCGGGCGGCGTCAGGGGTCCGGCCGCCGCCGGCCGGAGTGGTCTCGGCGGGCCGGGCGGTGTCGTCGGGCCGGGCGACGTCGGTGGCCCAAGCCGCCTCGTCAGCCCGGGCGACGTCGGCCCGCGCCGCGTCCGGGCACGGCCGTACGGACACCGGCGCCCGCGCGCCCGCCCCGCGCCCCGAACTCCCCCGGGGCGCGGCGGCCGTCCGTGCGGCGGCTCCGCCGCCGGGTCCCCGGCCTGTTCTCCGCTCGTCACGCGCCCGCCCCGGCCGCCTCCTCCACCGGCTCCCGCAAGCGACCCCCTTGGTGGCCGCTGGAGTACCAGGTCTCGTCCAGCTCCGCGGGCCGCCGGAGCGTGCTGTCGACGGCGGCGGCCAGACCGGGATCCCGCAGGCCGCGCAGGCCGCGCAGGCCGACGCCGCGGAGGTCGGGCAGCGGCGGCGCCGCTCCCGCTCCGCGCGCGGGGTCCGACGCGGTGGCGTTCCTGTGCTTGGGCACCCTCTGCTCCTCCCTGCCATGGTTCCTGCCGCCGCTCCCGCCGGACGTCCGGTCGGCGGCCCCCTCGCGGCTGCTCGGTTCTTCCCATGCGCCGTAATCCGGAAACCCGTTCGGACCGCGGGCGGTCACCCGCCGGAAAGGCGGGCGACGCTTTCCCGGGTGGCCGCGACCTCCTCCCAGGGGACGTCCGCCAGCCGGGCGGTGAGGTCGCGCCACTCCCCCGCCGCGGCCCGGTACGCGGCCAGCGCCTGCCGGCGCAGCCCCATCCGCTCCAGGGCCTCGCCGTAACGGTGTGAGGCGCGGGCGGCGACGACGGAACCGGGCTCGTCCCCGCCGCCGCGGCGCGCCTGTTCGGCCGCGGCGGCGAACGCGTCGGCCGCGTCGGTCAGCGGCAGGCCGGGCGAGCGCTCGCGCAGGGCGAGCCGCGCGGTGCCCAGCTCCAGCCACGCCTCCGCGCGGGTGTCGCCGTCCGCGGCCCGGCGGGCGGCCTGTTCCAGCAGGTGGCAGCTCTCGTAGAGGTCGGGCAGGAAGCCGAGCCGGCCGTAGCGCAGCACCAGGGCGCGCCCGAGCAGCAGTTGGAGGCGCGGGCGGCGCGGCGAGCGCCCGGGGCTCACGGCGTACGCCTCGCGCAGGACCGCCTCCGCGCGGGAGACCGTCCCGGCGTCCCCCGCCGGCCCGGCCGCCTCGGCCCGCCGGAGGAGCGACTCGCCCCACTCGGTGAGCAGTTGGCAGCGGCGCGGGCTGTCGCGGCCGGTGAGGGCGACGGCGGCGGTGTACGCCTCGTCGGCCCGCGGCCCGTCGCCCGCGTCGGTGTGCACCCGGGCGCGTTCGAGGTGGGCGTACAGCGACTGGAGTCCGTCCGCGGCGGCCTCGGCGGCCCGGTCGAGGACGGCGAGCGTGCCGGTGGCGGGTTCGCCGGCCAGCCGCAGGGCCCGGCCCAGGTCCAGCAGGGCGGCGCAGCGCCGTCCGTCCGGCGCGTCCTCGGCCTCCAGCAGCTCGCAGGCGGCGCGGAGTTCGACGGCGGCCTCGGCGGCGCGCGGGATCCTCGACTCGGTGCCGGACTCGGCGAGGGCGAGCAGGACCCGGCCCAGGCGCAGCCGGCGGTCGGTCCGGGCGGGCAGGGCCCGCAGGACCGTCTCGGCGGCCACGAGGTCGGCGCGGTCGGCGGATTCGGCACGGTCGAGGTCGGACCGCCAGCGGGCCCAGTGGGCGGCGGCGAGTTCGAGGCCGGTGGCGGTGTGCGCGTCGGTGCCGGCGGCGGTGCGTTCCCCGGTGCCGGGGGGCGTGTGCGCGTGGGCCTCGGCGAGCAGGGCGACGGCCCGGTCCAGCAGCTCGCGGCGGCCGGCCGGATCGTCGCGGACGGCCTCGGTGCCGGCCAGGGCCAGCAGGACGCCGCCGAGCACGAAGCGGGCGCGGACCGCCTCGTCGCGGCCGTCGCCGGTGAGCCCGGCGAGGGGGGCCGCCGCCAGGGGGGCGACGAGGCCGCGCGCCTCGTGGAGCAGCGCGGAGTCGCCCTGGTCGTGCCAGAGCCGGAGCAGGCCCGCCGCCTCGCCGACCGGCCCGGTCTCCGGGGGCGTCGGCCGGTACCAGCGCACGACCCGGGCCGGGACCCGGGCGAACAGCTCGGGTTCGGAGCCGGAGGAGCCGGAAGCGCCGGAGGGGTCGGAAGGGTCGGAGGAGTCCGCGGTGCCGGGGTCGTCGGCGCCGGTGCCGGGCAGCGGGTGGCCGCGCAGCCGCGCCACGGCGAGGGCGGAGAAGTTGCGGGCGCTCCGGCCGAAGTGCCGTTCCACGTAGTCGGAGCAGTGCTTGAGCACCAGCGTGGCCTCGTCCACGCCGAGGGACTGGAGCAGCAACTCCCGGACGCCGTCGGCGAACTCGTACCAGGGGCCGGTGGCCGCGTCCGGGCCCGCCGGGGCGGGGACCCGCCAGAGCAGCCCGCCGAGCAGCACCTCGGCCAGCTCCATGGCGCCGGTGTCGGGCAGCATCGCCCGCTGCACCATCTGCATCACGGGCAACGCCAGGGGGACGGCGGCGAAGTGCGTCGCCAGGCGCAGGGCGCCGGGCGAGGCCGTGGCGCGGAACGCCGCCAGCCGGGCGTCGGCCGTCAGGTTCTCGCGTTCCTCCGGGGGCGGCGGCGCCGACGCCGGGTGCTCCGGGAGCACCCAGCCGGCCGCGCCGTGCACGGTCGTCCGCCCGGGGCCGGACAGCAGCCGGGCCCACGCGCCCAGCGCCTCACGGACGGGCAGCAGGACGGGCACGGGCAGCGCGCCCGGCGGGGGCGGCGGGCCGAAGGCGTCCGGCTCGAAGCCCAGCCGGCCGCCCGACAGAGGGCCGCGGGTGAGCGTCCCGCCTTCGGCGGGCAGCGCGGTACGCGGCCAGAGCCGGGGCGGCAGCGGCTGGACGACGGCGAGCGGCGCGGTCGCGGACCAGCGGTGCAGCAGCCGCTGGGCGCGCCCCTCCTGCCACAGAGGGCCTACGCAGTCACTGATGACCAGGGTGAGCCGGCGGCCGGAAGGGTCGAGGAACTGGTCGGCGGGGCGCGGGCGCTGCCGGGACGATCCGGGGGCGCCGCCGGCCGCCGAGGTGGCGATCACGGGCGTGCCGTCGGGCGCCCGGTGCAGATACCGCACCCGGACGTCCCGGAAGACGCCCAACTGCGAACACGTCTGCTCCATTTCGTCCAGCATCCGCTCCCAGACGACCATGGAGGCGGAGGTGTCCATCAGCAACTGCATGGCTGCCGCCTGCCGTTCGCCCCGGCGGTAGGCGGGGTGCACGACGCCCGTGCGGGCGGCGTGGTCGGCGGTGGCTTCCTCGTCCAGCGGCCCGCGCGGGGGCGCGGCGAGCGACCGGTAGCCGCGCAGCGGACGCAGGGCCCGCTGCAGGTCCAGCAGACCGGGCAGGGAGGCGGCGCAGGGCACCCGGACGGGGAACGTCCGCTCGACGGCGTCGGCGGCGCGGGCCGGACCCGTGCCCCGGCCACCCGCCGCAGCGGTCTCACCCGCCCCACGCGCCCCGCGGCCGTCGACGCGCACGCCGACGGCACCCTCGGGCGCCGGCTCCCCGCCGCCCGCGGAGGGCAGCCGGGGCGCGTCCGGGACCCGGGCGCGGTCCGTGAGCCCGGACCGCCGTCCGGCCGCGGCACCGGCCGTCCCGCCGTCGGTCTCACCGGCCGCCGGCCGCTCGGCGCCCGCCCCGGGCGGGGTGGGCGCCCCGGGGCCCGGGTTCATCCGGCCGGCCAGCCACACCGCGTCGGCTATCTCCTCGGCGGTCACGTCCTGGGAGGTGGCCCGCAACCGGCCGACCAGCTCCTCCAGCCACGGCTCGGGGGGCGCCGTCATCGCTCATCACCTCGGGCGGTCCAGCGGTTGCATCAGCATGTCGGCGAGCCGTTCTCGGGTGACGCGTTCCGCGCTGGGGGCGTGCTGGGTGAGGAACAGGGCGTTCAGCAGCTGGTCGGCGGCGACCACCTCGCCGGGCTCGCGCCGCAGGAACCGCTGGATCAGCTCGCTCCCGTCCGTCACCGCGTCGTCGCCCAGGTGCGCCCGGACCATCGCGGTCAGCTGTTCCTCGCCCGGCGGTTCGAGGTCGAGCTGGATGCAGCGGCGCAGCAGGGCGGCCGGGAAGTCGCGCTCGCCGTTGGAGGTGAGGACGATGAGCGGGAAGGTGGTGCAGCGGACCAGGCCGTCGCGGACCACCGCCCGGCCGCCGTCGTCCGTCCCCACCTCGACCTCGGGCTCGCGGTCGGCGATCCGCTCCAGCTCGTGGATCCGGAACTCGCCCTCCTCCAGCACGTTCAGCAGGTCGTTGGGGAGGTCGAGATCGCTCTTGTCCAGCTCGTCGATGAGCAGCACGCGGGGCCGCTCCGCCGGGAGCAGGGCGGTGCCGAGCGGGCCGAGCCGCAGGTAGGAGCCGATGGAGTGGCGCTCGCCGACGTCCGCGCCGGCCCGCTCCAACTGCACGTCCTGGAGGCGGGCGATGGCGTCGTAGTGGTAGAGGCCGTCACGCAGCGTGGAGCGGCTGACGATCGGCCAGCGCAGCACGCGACCGAGCTTGAGTTCGTAGGCGACGGCGTGGGCGAGAGTGGACTTTCCGGTTCCGGGCGTGCCCGTCACCAGCAGCGGACGGCGCAGATAGAGCGCGGCGTTGACCGCCTCGACCTCCTCGGGGCGCGGGTGGTGGTTCTCCACCAGCCGGCGCTGCACCCCCAGCCGGCGGGCCGCGCTCGGGTCCGTGCCGGCACCGGTGTCGGGCCCGGCCGCGGCGAAGTCGCGCCAGGGGGGCGGCGGCGGCAATCGCCGGACGCCGTCGTGCGGCAGGCCGGCTCCCCGGTAGATGCGCCAATCGTTCACATCGGGCTCCTCGTTGCCGGCGTGGCTCTCCCGGCTGTCACCGGCCGGGCCCCCACGCGTCCGCCGTCGCCGCTTCCGCTCCCCGGACGACGGTACCGGTCCGGGCGCGGCCTGCCGAGCCTTTCCGTCTCGTCCGTCTCGCTCCGTCGTTTCCCTGTCACTTCCCTGTCACTCCGCCGGGACACCTTCACGCCCCGCCTTCCGGGCGCATACCCGGCGCGGACAGCGGCGGACCGGGCGGTGGCGGGCGCTCCGGCCGGTCCAGGAGCAGGGCGATCGACCGCGCCCAGCTCGCCTCCTCGTCCGGCTGTTCGGGATCGGCGCAGCGAATCCGCAGGTTGCGCAGCCGGCGGTGGAGTCCCTCGGCCGTGGCCGCCTCGCACACCAGTCGGGAGACCTCGTCGTGGAATTCGGCGCAATCGAGGTGCTCCCCGGCGCATCCCCGCCAGATCACCACCGCGTGCCCGGCGGCGAGCGCCGCGTCCAGCGCCATGGCGCCCGGGCCGTGCGAGACCGGCCCGCAGAAGACCGGGACGGCGGCCGGATCCGCGTCCGAGAGCCGGGCGTACGCCGCGTGCCTGCTCTCCGCCCGCCGCGCGCCGTGCCCGGGAACGGGCACCTCCGCGCGCAGCGGTACGGCGGCCATCGGGCCGGCCGTACAGCCGTTCCACCGCCGCTGCCACTCCGGGAAGTCGCGCCGGTCCCGGCGGCGGCGGTCGCGGACGACCACGACGCGGCGCTGGCCGAGCGGCATGGTGTGCGGGTCCAGGCCGTCGTCCTCCGTCCCGGGCGGCACCAGCCGCCAGTCGGCCACCGGCTCGTCGAACAGCTCGCGCGGCAGCACGAGTTGGAGCGCCGCCAGGTGCTCGCCGACGTCGCCCTGGCGCAGCGCCTCCGCTATCGGTTCGCGCAGCGCCTCGCGGAGCTCGGCCCGGCGGGCGCCCTGGGCGTCGTCGCGGAGCGGGGTGATCCGGTCGTCCTGGCCGAGCAGTTTGACGCGCCACGGGTAGCGGTCGCCGTACATCAGGGCGTCGACCTCGACGAGCACGTCGGCCCGCGCCCGGAGGTCGGTCTCCTCGGCGGGCTCCACCGGGCCGGGCCGGTCCTTGACCAGGACGACGCCGGCCGGCGGCTCCGGCCGGTCGGGGCCGGGGTCGCAGTGGCCGTGCAGGATCCGCTGGACCTCCTTGCGGATGACGTCCTGCACCTGGTCCGCCTTGCCGGTCACCCAGCCGGCCAGCTCGCGCAGCGGGCCGGCGTCGGCGGGGTCGCCGAGCCTGCTGACGGCCGCCGCCACCCACGCCGCGTACAGCAGGACCGCCTCCAGCTCCAGGTCCCGCCCGGGGCCCGGGCCGGCGCCCGGCCAGCCCGTGCGCCCGGCGCGGCCCTCCGTGCCGTCCCGCAGGTCGTAGAGGAGGCCGACGCCCTCGCGCCACGTGCGCGGGTCGTGCTCGACGCCCGGCTGGTAGGGGTCCTGGACGACCCGGCTCTTGGCCTGGTCCACCAGGGCCATCACCTCGCCGGGCGTCCGGGGCTGGGTCAGCTCGGCGAGGCGGGCGAACAGCTGGGTGCGCAGCACCGGGGTGAAGCCCTCGACCGCCGGGCGCAGGCCCTTCTGGATGCCCGTCCAGCTGCGGCCGGTGCCGACCGCGCGGTAGTGCCGCAGGTGGTAGCGGTCGTGCGCGCGGACGACGGAGTGCAGGCGGTCGCGCCCGGGGCGGTCGTTGGCGATCCGCCGCAGCGCGGTGATCGGCACCGCGAGCCCGTGGTTCTGCCCCCGCCCCTTGCTCACCCCGATGACCGCGCCCCGGCCGGTGTCCACCACCGGGCCGCCGGAGCAGCCCGCCACGGGGATCTCGCCGCGCAGCAGCATCGCCCGGCCGCTGCCGTCCCCGCCGGTGGCGGTGCCCGTGCCGTAGCGCCAGCCCAGCTCGCCGGTCTCCCGTGACCAGCCGTAGACGGCCACGTCGGCCGGGACGACCGCCGAACGGTCGCTCATCCAGAGGCACTCGGCGCCGTGCGCGTCCGCGACCTCGACCAGCGCCAGATCGGGCAGCGGCCAGCGGTCCGGCGGGCGCTCGGGGTCGTCCGGGCGCGGCAGGACGAACACCACCCTGCCCTCGTGGACGCGGTCGTCGCCGTCCGTGACGTCGAGGGCCGCGGTGCCGTCCAGCACGCCGCCGCCCCCGTTCCCCACCACATGAGCGCAGGTCAGGGCCCAGCCGGGGGCGATGAAGAACCCCGTGCCCCAGAACCGGTCGTCGTCGGGTTCCTGCCCGCCGCCGGCCGCGGAGACGCGGACGACGGACCGGCGCACGGTGGCTTCATGGGGGTTCAAGGAGCACTCGGGGTCGTGGGCGCCCCGGGGGCGCCGCCGGCGGGCGGTCCGCTCTCCTTCCAGGTGAGCGTCACATTGATCGTCGCCTTGCCCCCCGCCTCGGTGAGCAGGCTGACGACCTGGCCGGACTGGGCGGACAGTTCGATGCCGAACTCCACCTGCACCTCCTGCGGCCGGGCCGCCGCCACCCCCATGCGCAGCGAGTCGACGACCCCGCGCACGGTGTCGGCGAGCCCGCTCGCCAACTGGGCGACGCGGCGCGCCGCCGTCGAGTCCTTGTACCCGCCGCTGCCGGCCGAGCCCAGCTCCTGCGCCTCGCTGATGCGCGCCCACACGACCGTGCCGTCGTCGAGCCGCACCTGGGTGATCCCGTCCATCACGCGTCCCCCCGTCGTCGCGCTGTCACCACGCGGTCACCGCCGTCGTCACCGCGATGATGCAGCAGGCTAGCCCTCGGACGTGACGGGCGCGAGAGGCCGTGGCCAACGCCCCGCGCCGGAGCCGCCGGGAGCCGCCTATCCTGAGGGCGGCCCTGACCTTTTCGAACCCTCTGTTGTTCGAACCCCCTGTTGACGGAGAGAGCGTTGTACTTCACCGACCGCGGCATCGAGGAGCTGGAGAACCGACGGGGCGAGGAGGAGGTCACCCTCGGCTGGGTGGCCGAGCAGCTGCGGACCTTCGTCGACCTCAACCCGGACTTCGAGGTACCGGTGGAGCGCCTGGCGACGTGGCTGGCGCGGCTGGACGACGAGGACGACGAGTAGGACGCGTTCAGCCCGTCCGGCGTTTGAGGACGCCGCCCCCGCCGGCCCGTCCGGCGTCTGAGGACTGGGGGCACCCCCTCTGGGGGAGCGCGCAGCGCGCAGCGGGGGTGTGCGGGGGCGGAGCCCCCGCAAGAAACCGGGGGCACCTCCCAGCGGTAGCTGGGGGAGAAAGGGCGGGACTGGGAACCCCCCGGCCGTAAGGCCGCCCTCAGGAAGCCGACCGCCCCGCCCGCCACCGGTCGTACAACAAAGTCAACGCGCCGTCGGCGACGAGCACGACCCCCGCCGTCCGCCACCCGGGCCACGCACCGCCACCACCGCCGCCACCACGGGACCCGGCCCGTGACCAGGCCAACAGGGCCACGCCGGCGGCGACTTCGGCCGTACCCAGAGCCCGGGCCCGCGGCCCCCGGGTCCACGCCCCGAGCGCCCCGCGCTCAGCCGCGCCCAGCCCTCCGCAGACCGCCGCCCGCCACCCGGGCCAGTCCACGGGCTCCGCGCCCGGCAGCGCCCCGGCCGCCTCGCAGAGCCGCCCGGCGGCCAGTCCGGGGACGACGCCCGGGCCGAGCTGGAGGCCCGCCCGGGCCAGGACGGCGGCGAGGCCGAGGACACGGGCGGCACCGTCCGCCTCCGCGTCCGGCCGCGTCAGCAGGTCGAGCGCCGCCCCGTCGAGCACCGGGTCGAGCCCGAGCCGGGTGCGGAGGGCGGTCAGCGCCTCCTCCTCGCCGAGCGGCGTGCCGTCCGGCAGCCAGGTGTGGCCGACGGTGCGGCGGAAGCCCGCCGCCACCACGAACCCCGCGCCGTCCGCGTCCCACCACAGGCCGACGACCGGCCAGTTGTCGGCCACCGTCAGGGCGTGCGCCCAGTCCCCCGCGACCGCGGCGAGGTGGGTGCCGGCCTCGCGCCAGGACTCGGCCGCGGGAACCAGGACGCTCCAGCCCTCGCCCGCCGGGGCCAGCAGCATCGGCCGCCGCAGCAGCTGCGCGACGGGGCGTACGCGGTCGGGGGCGGCCCGGCAGAGCAGCAGCAGCCCCGCGGCCGGGATGTGATCGGTAGCGGACATGCGCCAACGCTATGCCACCGGGACGGGCTTGACTTCACGGAGCCGCGATATATCGTGTTTACCAGAGACGCGATAAGACGCGATACACCGTGGGGTGGTCACCGCACACCCCGCGGGTCGTGACGAGCGCGTCCGAGCCAGCGCCGGCGCCACCGGCCCACGCCGCACAAGGAGGCCCGCATGCCCACCCCGCCGGAGTGGTCGCTGACCGCACCCGAGAACCTGACCTTCGAGGAGCCGGTCGACTCCCTGGAGGTGCGCCTCGTGAACGGCGCCGTCAACATCGTCGGCACCGACGCGGGCCCCGCCCGCCTGGAGCTCTCCGCGCACTCGGGGGCGCCCCTCCTTGTCACCCACAAGGATGGACAGCTGACCGTCGGATACGAGGATCTCGCCTGGAAGAACATCCTCAGCCGGATCGCCCACGGCCTCCGCCACCGCTCGGTCACGGTCACGCTGGCCGTCCCCACCGGCACCCGCGTCAAGGTCGGCGTCGTCGGGGCGCACGCCGTCGTCTCGGGCCTCTCCGGTGCCACGGACGTCCGCGGCGTCACAGGGAACGCCACGCTGGTGGGTCTGACCGGCCCGGTCCGGGCCGAGACGGTCTCCGGCGATGTGGAGGCCCAGTCGCTCTCCGGGACGCTGCGCCACAACTCCGTCTCCGGCGAGCTCACCCTCGTCGACTGCCGGAGCGAGACGGTGAAGGCGGATACGGTCACGGGCGGCATCGTCATCGACCTCGCCGAGCCCGCCGCGGCCGTACCCGGCCCGGCACCCTCCCTGGAACTCAACACCGTCTCCGGCGACATCGCCCTGCGCCTGCCGGGCTCGACGGACGCCGTCGTGGAGGTGGGCACCGCCACCGGCGCCGTCTCCAACGCGTTCGGCGATCTCCGGCAGTCCGGCGAGTGGGCCGGCCGGCGCCTCACCGGCCGGCTGGGCCGGGCCACCGGCCTGGTCCGGGCCACCAGCGTCTCGGGAGCCGTCGCCGTCCTGCGCCGCCCCCCGGCCGCCGACGCCTTCACCGACGGCCCCGACGGGCACGACGAACCCGACGCGTCGGACGCACCCGAAGCACCGACCGCGCCCGACGCGCCCGCCGACGCCCCCGCCCAGGGAAAGGTCCTCTGATGCCCCCCGTCTTCGCCCACGGCCGCCTCCGCCTCTACCTGCTCAAGCTGCTGGACGAGGCCCCGCGCCACGGCTACGAGATCATCCGGCTGCTGGAGGAGCGCTTCCAGGGGCTCTACGCCCCGTCCGCCGGCACCGTCTACCCGCGCCTCGCCAAGCTGGAGGCCGAGGGCCTGGTCACCCACACCACCGAGGGCGGCCGCAAGGTGTACGCGATCACCGACGCGGGCCGCGCCGAGCTCGCCGACCGGGCCGGTGAACTGGCCGGTCTGGAACGGGAGATCCAGGAGTCCGTCACGGCCCTCGCCGCCGACATCCAGGAGGACGTCCGCGGCGCGGCCGGCGCCCTGCGCCGTGAGTTGCGGGAGGCCGCCGGCCGGCTGCGCGACGGCGCGCAGGGGGCCGGCGGCCAGGGTGGCGACCCCTTCGCCGGGATGAAGGAGGAGCTGCGCCGGGCCAAGGAGGAGTGGAAGGAGCAGGCCCGCCGCGCGAAGGAGGAGAGCCGACGGGCCCACCAGGAGGCCCAGCAGGCCCGCCACCAGGCGCGGCAGGCCCAGGAGCACACCCGCGAGGAAGTGCTTCGCATCAAGGAGCGCGTCCAGGAGCAGGTCCGCGAGCACGCCCGGCGCGGCGACTGGCCGACCGGGCTCATGGAGGGCGTCACCGCGCTCGCCAAGGAGCTCGGCACCCTGGCCGGCGGCGGCCGTCCCGAGTCCGGAACCGGGGCCGGGGCCGGAGCCGGGGCCCCGACGGTACGCGTCGAGCGCGCGGACGCGCCCGAGTGGGCGTCGGTGGACTACACCCACTCCACCGACCCGGCCCGTGATCTCGACCGCCTGCTGGACCGTTTCCGCGACGAGATCCGTGACGCGGCGCGCGACCACGGAGTGACGGCCGGGCAACTCGCCGAGTGCCGGGAGCACTTGGCCGAGGCGGCGATCCGGATGGGAGGGGTGTTGCGGAAGTGACGTAGGGGCCCGTGCTGTTCCTCGGCCTCCGGCGGGCCCCACCTCGTCCGCACTCGGCCCCGGCCCCCGGCCCACGAACCTCGGCCGACGAACGCCGGGGGGAAGGGCGCGCGCCCCTGCCCTGCGCGGCGACGCCGATCGCCAAGGGGCGATCCGGCCGACCACCCGATCACCGCCGGTCGGACAGGAAGGCGGGCCCTGGCCCGCCGAGGTCACGGGCCCGCCCGCTCCCCGTCACGACAAAGCCGGCCACCAAACACCAGGTGTCCGACCGCAGCCCGCCTCCTCTCCAACCCGGTCGAGGAGGCGGGCCCCGGCCCGCCCGTGCCGCCCAGGGCCCGCCCGGTGGATCCCGGCCGCCGCGCCAGGGCCGGAGCCGCAGTCAGGATCCGAGGGCCGTGAGGGCCCGAGCGCCGTCAGGGCCTGGATGCATCAGGGCTTGGGCGCCGTCACAGTCCGAACACCGTCAGGACCCGGACGCCGTCAGGACCCGAGCCGCCGTGCCGCCACCTCGATCACCGCCCCGGGCCGGGCGCGGATCGTCAGCCGTCCGCGTTCTCCGGGGCGGACCCGCGTCGCGTCGGGGCGGGCCGGCCCGGTGACCGTGACGCGCCAGCCGTGCGGGGCCGGCGGCAGGGTCAGGTCCGTCCGGCCGCCGGCCGCCGCCGAGGCGGTGTACTCCAGCCGGAAGACGCCGTCCCGTGCGTCGTACGACGTGTGCCGTACGTCGCCCGCCACGGCCGGTGCGTACGGCCGGGCCGTCTCCTCCTTGTGCCGCCGGAACCGGCCCTCGCGGTCCAGGGCGCAGTAGCCGCCGCCGTAGCACCAGGTCCAACCCGCCCAGCCGGAGCCGTAGCGGTCCAGGGACGCGAGCGCGTCCGCGTAGTAGCGGCCCATGTTCGGCAGGGAGCTGTCGGGCGGTCCCCACTCGCCCACCACGACGGGGATCCGCCGCTCGCGCGGGTAGCGGACGACGGCGGCCTCGTAGCGTTCGATCCAGCGGGCCGCCGGGTCGTAGTCGGCGCCGGTCTCCATGGAGGTCTCGTAGAAGTGCGGCGTGTAGACGATCCGGCCGGCCGGGTCCTCGACGCGGCCGAGGGAGGTCGGGACGCCCTCGCCGACGACGGGCGTGGGCTCGACGAAGATCCGGTGTTTCCGGTCGACGGAACGGATCGCCGCGACGAGGCGGTCGTACATGGGGGTCACTTGGGTGGCCTCGACGCGGCGGGCGGCCGCCGGCAGGTCCTCGCCCGGACGCAGCCGGCCCATCGGCTCGTTGATCAAGTCGTAGCCGTACACGGCGGGGTGCCCGGCCAGCCGGCCGGCCAGTACCCGCCACATCCGCTGCTGGGCCCGCCGCAGGTCCGCGTCCTCGTAGAGGTGCTCGAACGCGGCCTGCACGCCGGGTTCGAAGTACTCGGCGAACCAGTCGTCCGGGTGCGGCCGGTAGGGCAGGCCGTCGGTGCGGGTGGCCCACTCGGGAATGCCCCGGTGGCCGCCGAACGCGGGCCCGTAGACGTCCTGGTGGGCGTCGATCACCACCCGGACGCGGTACCGGGCCGCCCAGTCCAGGATTCGTTCGATCTTCCTCAGATAGCGCTCGCTGTAGCGGCCGGGCCGGGGTTCGAGGTCGTCCCAGAACACCGCGAGCCGGGCGAAGTCGAAGCCGCGGGCCGACAGGTCCCGGAGGTGGCGCTCGGTGATGTCCTCCAGGGCCCGGTCGGCTCGGTGGTCCTTGTCGGCGAGGTTCCAGCCGCGGAGGGTGAGGGTCCGCCCGTCGTCGTCGGTCAACGGGGGGATGCCGTCACCCGGCGCGGCCGGGGCCTGGGCCGGAGCGGCTTCGACGCGTAATGCCGAAGCGGCTTCGGCACGTGTTGCCGAAGCGGCTTCGGCACGTGTTGCCGAAGCGGCTTCGGCACGCATTGTCGGAGAGGCTTCGGCGCGTGATGTCGGAGTGGCGAGTGGTGCGACAGCTGTCAGCAGCGCGAGCGCCGAGGCCACGACGGGCCCCGGGCGGCGCACACGTCTCGTCCGCATCCGACGGTCATACCGTCAGGACGACCTTCCCGAACAGCTCGCCCTCGGCCATCCTTTCGAGCCCTTCGCGCGCCCGGTCCAGCGGCAGCACGGAGTCGATCACCGGCCGGACGCCGGTGGCCGCACAGAAGGCCAGCAGGTCCGCCAGTTCCTCCTTGCTGCCCATGGTCGAGCCGACGATCCTCAGCTCCAGGAAGAAGACCCGGGTCAGCTCCACGGCCGACGGGTTGGGACCGCTCGTGGCGCCGGAGATGACGAGAGTGCCGCCCGGCTTAAGGGATTTGACCGAGTGCGACCAGGTCGCGGCGCCCACGGTCTCGATCACCGCGTCCACCCGGTGCGGCAGCCGGGCGCCCGGCTCGAACGCGTCCTCGGCGCCCAGCTCGACGGCGCGCCGCCGCTTGGCCTCGTCCCGGCTGGTCGCGAAGACCCGCAGGCCCGCCGCCGCGCCCAGCACGATCGCGGCGGTGGCCACGCCGCCGCCGGCGCCCTGCACCAGGACGCTCTGGCCGGGACGGACGTTCGCGTTGGTGAAGAGCATCCGGTAGGCGGTCAGCCACGCCGTGGGCAGGCAGGTGGCCTCTTCGAAGGACAGTTCCTTCGGCTTCGGCAGCAGGTTCCAGGCCGGGACGGTGACCCGCTCGGCGAACGTGCCCTGGTAGCGCTCGGTGAGCAGCGAACGCGGCTCGTCCGGACCGACTCCGTGGCCGGTCTGGCCGATGACGGAGTGGACGACGACCTCGTTGCCGTCCTCGTCGATCCCGGCCGCGTCACAGCCGAGGATCATCGGGAAGGCGTCCTCCTTGATCCCCACCCCGCGCAGGGTCCACAGGTCGTGGTGGTTGAGGGAGGCGGCCTTGACGGTGACGGTCGTCCAGCCGGGGCGTACGTCGGGCTCGGGGCGTTCGCCCAGCTGGAGCCCGTTCAGCGGCTGGTCCTTGTCGATGCGTGCGGCATAGGCGGCGAACATGGTGCGAACCTAGCGGGGCTCTTTGCCGCGGGGAACCGTGCCGAGGTGTGACGCGGCTCGCGTCACGGGGGCCCCGACCCCGCCCTTTCTCCCCCAGCTACCGCTGGGAGGTGCCCCCAGTTTCTTGCGGGGGCTGCGCCCCCGCACCCCCGAAACCGCGCTCCGCGCGGTTGTCCTCAAACGCCGGACCGGCTTGATTTGCGCCCGGGCGGGCACTTCAGCCCGTCCGGCGTCTGAGGACGAGCGGCGAAGCCGCGATACGGGGTCCGGGCGGAGCCCCGGGAATCGGCGAAGGGGAGGGACCGGGGCACAGCCGCCCGCAGGGCTACCGCCGCGCGACCCCGTCCGCCCGAGCCGCCGCGGCCACAGCGGCCGTCACCGCGGGAGCGACCCGCTCGTCGAACGGCGACGGAATGACGCAGTCCGCGCTCAGCTCGTCCGCGACGACGGCGGCCAGCGCCTCGGCCGCGGCAAGCTTCATGCCCTCGGTGATCCGCGAGGCCCGCACCTGGAGGGCGCCGGCGAAGATGCCCGGGAAGGCGAGCACGTTGTTGATCTGGTTGGGGTAGTCGCTGCGCCCGGTGGCCACCACGGCCGCGTACTTGTGCGCGACGTCCGGGTGGATCTCCGGGTTGGGGTTGGCCATCGCGAAGATCAGCGCGTTGTCGGCCATCTTCGCGACCGCCGCCTCGGGGACCGTGCCGCCGGAGACGCCGATGAAGACGTCCGCGCCGTCGAGGGCGGACTCCAGGGGCCCGGCGAGCCCGGCCTTGTTGGTGAACCCGGCCAGTTCCCGCTTGACGTCGGTCAGGTCGGCGCGGTCGCGGGCGACGATGCCCTTGCGGTCGCACACGGCCACGTCGCCGATGCCCGCCTCGACCAGGATGCGCGCGATGGCGACGCCGGCCGCGCCGGCGCCGGAGATCACGGCACGCAGGTCGCCGAGGGTGCGGCCGGTGAGCTTCGCGGCGTTGCGAAGGGCGGCCAGGGTGACGACGGCCGTGCCGTGCTGGTCGTCGTGGAAGACCGGGATGTCCAGCCGCTCCTGCAGCCGCCGCTCGACCTCGAAGCAGCGGGGAGCGGAGATGTCCTCCAGGTTGACGCCGCCGAAGGACGGCGCGAGGCGGACGACGGTCTCGACGAGCTCGTCCACCTCACGGCAGTCGAGCGCGATCGGCACCGCGTCCACGCCGCCGAACTGCTTGAAGAGGATGGCCTTGCCCTCCATCACGGGCAGGGACGCCTCGGGGCCGATGTCCCCGAGGCCGAG
Source organism: Streptomyces sp. CA-181903 (assembly GCF_050937075.1). Classification (NCBI taxonomy): domain Bacteria; kingdom Bacillati; phylum Actinomycetota; class Actinomycetes; order Kitasatosporales; family Streptomycetaceae; genus Streptomyces; species Streptomyces sp. CA-181903. The sequence goes on along the minus strand of NZ_JBNJLY010000001.1, from coordinate 5,050,758 downwards.
GACGGCGCTGCCGTCCGTGACCACCGCGACGACCTGGGACTTCCAGGTGTAGTCGTGGACGAGTTCGGGCTGTTCCGCGATCGCGGTGCACACCTTGGCGACGCCCGGTGTGTAGGCGAGGGACAGGTCGTCCTTGTCCCGCACGGGCACGGTCGCCCGCACCGCCATCTTGCCACCGCGGTGCAGCGCGAAGGCCGGATCGAAGGGCTCTTCCCGAGCACCCTCCTCCGCACCGCTCCCGCTGAGAGGATTGACGATCTCCGCTGCCACTTTCTTGACCCCTTTGTCGAGATGTCCATCGAGGGTATATCCGTCCCCTGGAGTGCGGGGCGGCCGGGCGGGTGTCCGCTACGTCCCGGCGGATGGCCGGGACCGGGTGCGACCGCCGTGCGGTCGGCCCGCGCGCGGGGGCGCGTGCGGGGAGCGCGGACACCGGGCGCGCTGCACGACGCGCCGTGAGCCCCGGGTGCGGGGTAAGGGCCCTTTCTACCGGATGAGCGCTACGGCCGACGAGTGAGTTACGACGTTCTCTGCCACGCCGCGCCGATGTCGGCCGGAAATCGGTGTCAACTGAGGCTCGGAGTCCATGGAGTGAGACGTGTGGCTCGTGAGATGCGTCTCGCTCCCGGAACGAACGGAAGCGGTCAGCCAACCCCACACCACCCGAACAACCCTCCTTAGCAACACGATCATCCCGTTATCCGATTTTGACATTGCTGGCCCCCGAACGGTGTAGTCCAGATGGCAAGATGCCCCAATCACCCGAGGTCGCGGCAGCCCGCGAAGTGTGCTGACGCCCTCGGCGACATCTCGTGTGCATTCCGTGTGATCCGTGTGAAGAGTCGGCTATCCCCTCACCCGCAGGAGGAACCAGCAATGACCGCAAGCACCACCCCCCGCCCGGCTGCCGCCAGGAGTCGTTTGGCCGCCGCCGGCGCGATCGCGGTCGCCGGCGCCCTGCTGCTGACCGGTTGCGGCGACCAGACCAAGAACAAGGACAAGGACGGCGGCTCGTCGTCCGCCGGCGCCTCGGCCCCGCTGTTCGACAAGCTGCCGCAGTCCGTCAAGGGCTCCCGGGTGATCCGGGTGGGCTCGGACATCGCCTACCCGCCGGTGGAGTTCGTCAAGGACGGCAAGACCGTCGGCATCGACCCGGACATCGCCGACGCGCTCGGCAAGCAGCTCGGCGTCCGCTTCACGTTCAACAACTCCAAGTTCGACTCGCTCGTCGCGGGCCTCCGTTCGAAGCGCTACGACATCGCCATGTCGGCCATGACCGACACCAAGGACCGGCAGAACGGCGTCGACCCCAAGACCAAGAAGAAGGTCTCCGACGGTCTCGACTTCGTCGACTACTTCCAGGCCGGCGTCTCCCTCTACACGCCCAAGGGCAAGACCCAGGGGATCAAGGGCTGGCAGGATCTGTGCGGCAAGAAGGTCGTGGTCCAGCGCGGCACCGTCTCGCAGGACCTCACCAACGCCCAGTCCGAGAAGTGCGGCGACAACAAGATCTCCATCGAGGCGTACGACACCGACGTGCTGGCCCAGACCCGGCTGCGCAGCGGCGGCGCGGACGCCGGTGCCAGCGACTTCCCCGTCGCCGCCTACGCGGTGAAGACCTCGGGCGGCGGCAACGACTTCGAGATCGTCGGCGATCAGGTGGAGGCGGCCCCGTACGGCATCGCCGTCGGCAAGGACAACGCCCAGCTCCGCGATGCCATCAAGGCCGCCATGGACGCCATCGTCAAGAACGGCGAGTACCAGAAGATCATGGACAAGTGGGGCGTCTCGGCGGGCGCCATCAAGGAAGCCAAGGTCAACGGCGGTTCCTGACCCACCGCACGCTCGCTGAAAGGCCACCTCCGTGACCGTGAACACCGACAAGGCGCAGGGCCCGGGCGACGCCCGTCCGGAATCCGGCGCCGCCTCCGAGACCCTCAAGGCCATCCCCGTACGCCACTACGGCCGCTGGGTGTCGGCCGTCCTGGCCCTCGCCGTCCTCGGCCTCCTGATCAACGCGTTCGCCCAGGGCAAGGTCAACTGGGGCACCGTTCCCGACTACTTCTTCGACGGTGACATCCTCAGGGGCGTCCGGAACACCATCACCATCACCATCCTGTCCATGGTGGTGGGCGTCGTCCTCGGCGTCATCCTGGCCGTGATGCGGCTCTCCAAGAACCCCGTCACCTCCTCGATCTCCTGGTTCTACATCTGGTTCTTCCGGGGCACGCCGGTCTACGTCCAGCTGCTGCTCTGGTTCAACCTCGGACTCGTCTTCGAGTACATCAACCTCGGGCCGATCTACAAGGACTACTGGTCGTCGTTCATGACGCCCTTCCTGGCCGCCCTGCTCGGACTCGGCCTCAACGAGGCCGCGTACATGGCGGAGATCTGCCGCGCCGGCCTCCAGTCGGTGGACGAGGGCCAGACCGAGGCCGCGCACGCGCTCGGCATGAGCCACGCCAAGACGCTGCGCCGGGTGGTGCTGCCGCAGGCGATGCGGGTGATCGTGCCGCCGACCGGCAACGAGTTCATCAACATGCTCAAGACCACCTCACTGGTGATCGCGGTGCAGTACTACGACCTGCTCCAGGCCACGTCCAACGTCGGCCAGACCTCGGGCGCGACGGTCGAGATGCTCTTCGTCGCCGCCGCCTGGTACCTGGTCCTGACCAGTGTGCTGAGCATCGGCCAGTACTACCTGGAACGCCGGTTCGCCCGCGGTTCGACCCGGAACCTGCCGCCCACCCCGCTACAGAAGATCGCGAAAGCCAATATGCTCTCGTTCGGCAACCGCCAGGCCGGAGGCGCCGCATGACCGCCACCCCGATGGTGAAGGCCGAAGGCGTCCACAAGTCCTTCGGCGCCGTCCAGGTCCTCAAGGGCATCGACCTGGAGGTCGCCCCGCGCGAGGTGTTCTGCCTCATCGGCCCCTCCGGCTCCGGCAAGTCGACGTTCCTGCGGTGCATCAACCACCTGGAGAAGATCAACGGCGGCCGGCTGTACGTCGACGGCGATCTGGTCGGCTACCGCCAGCAGGGCAACAGGCTCTACGAGCTGAAGGACCGCGAGGTCGCCGCCCAGCGCCGGGACATCGGCATGGTCTTCCAGCGTTTCAACCTGTTCCCGCACATGACGGCCGTGGAGAACGTCATGGAGGCACCGGTCCAGGTCAAGCGCGAGACGAAGACCGTCGCCCGGGAGCGGGCGCTGAAGCTGCTGGACCGGGTCGGCCTCGCCGACAAGGCGGGCAACTACCCGTCCCAGCTCTCCGGCGGCCAGCAGCAGCGGGTCGCGATAGCCCGGGCGCTGGCGATGGAGCCCAAGCTGATGCTCTTCGACGAGCCGACGTCGGCGCTCGACCCGGAGCTGGTCGGCGACGTCCTCGACGTGATGCGGGACCTCGCCGAGGAGGGCATGACGATGGTGGTGGTCACCCACGAGATGGGTTTCGCCCGGGAGGTCGGCGACTCGCTGGTCTTCATGGACAACGGCGTCGTCGTCGAGTCCGGGGACCCGCGCGAGGTGCTCACCAACCCGCAGCACGAACGGACGAAGTCCTTCCTGTCCAAGGTGCTGTGAGCCCTCCGGGGGAGCGGCCGGCGAGGAAACGCCCGATGGGGCGTGCCCGGCCGGACGCGCCCCCTCCCGCTCCCCCGCGAGGCGCCCACCGGACGGACGAGGATGCGCGCCGCCGGACGGCGGTCGTACGGAACACGGTTCCGCGCGACCGCCGTCCGGCGTTTGCGGACACCGGTTCGCCTACGGCGTGTGTGGCCGGAAAACGCGTCCGGCCCGCCCAGCCGTCGTACGCTGTAATAGCCTCGTTGCGTCCACATCCATTACCCATCGGGGCTCGGCCCCGGGCCGACCACCGAAGGACCCCCCGTGGAACTGGCCTCCTACGCGGACTACGCCGTCCGGCTGGTCAACACCGAGGCGCCCGCGCGCGGCACCGACACGCTCACCTCGCTCGACGGCGCCCGGGAGATGTTCGGCCCCGGCTCGCAGATGGCGCGCCGGCTCACCGACGGTGACGTCACCCGGCTGCGCGGCGTGCGGACGCGGCTGCGGGCGGTCTTCGAGGCGGCGGCCGAGGGCGACGAGGTACGGGCCGTGGACCTGCTCAACGCGCTGCTGATGGAGTTCCCCGTCAGCCCGCAGATCTCCGGCCACCAGCAGCGTGACGAGGCCGGCCGCCCGGACTGGCACCTGCACATCGCCGACCACGCCGCGAACTCGGCGGCCGGTTACACGGCGACGGCCTGCATGGGCCTCGCCGTCCACCTCACCGGGCCGGGCGTGGACCGGCTGGGCATCTGCCAGGCCCCGCCCTGCCGCAACGCCTACCTCGACACCTCCACCAACCGCTCCCGCCGCTACTGTTCCGACCGCTGCGCCACCCGCGCCAACGTCGCCGCCTACCGGGCCCGCAAGCGGCGCGAGAGCGGGAGCCCCAGCAGCCCGGAGGAGCGCACCGGCCGGACGGCCGAGGCCGCCCACGAGAGCAGCGCGCCCGCCGACCGCTGACCCGCCTGCGGCAGCGGGCGCAGCCGCACCCAGGCGCGGGCCACGACGAGCTCGTCCGGCACCGCGCCGAACTCCCGGCTGTCGTTCTCGACCAGCGGGTTGTCCCCGGTGACCCACCAGCCTCCGTCGCGCCGCTCCACCGCGCGCTTGACGATCAGCAGGTCCTGCCGGAACGGGTGCCGCAGCACCACCACGTCCCCCGGGCGCACACTCGCGCCGTACTGCACCACCAGCTGGTCGCCCGGGTTCAGTGTCGGGACCATCGACGGGTTGTAGACCTCGGCCAGCCCGATCCGCAGCAGTCCGCGACGCTCGCGGTCCAGCCCGTACCCGGGCTCGTCCAGTCGCTCCTGCACCTCGGCTCCTCACTCCCGTCCTTCGCCGTCCGGTCCCAGCCTGACACCGGTCTTTCGTCCTAAGCCCCACGGGGTACCCGGGAAAAGCCTTCCCGCACCGAGTAATCTCGCACCTGAGAAGACGATCACGAGGAAGGACAGCACCACTATGCTTTCCCGCCTGTTCGCCCCCAAGGTGAAGGTCAGCGCCCACTGCGACCTGCCCTGCGGCGTGTACGACCCGGCCCAGGCCCGCATCGAGGCGGAATCGGTCAAGGCCGTCCAGGAGAAGTACCAGGCCAACGAGGACCCCCACTTCCGTGCCCGCGCCACGATCATCAAGGAGCAGCGCGCGGAGCTCGCCAAGCACCACGTCTCGGTGCTGTGGAGCGACTACTTCAAGGCGCCGCACTTCGAGAAGTACCCCCAGTTGCACCAGCTGGTCAATGACACCCTGAAGGCGCTGAGCGCCGCCAAGGCGTCGACCGACCCGAAGACGGGCGAGAAGGCGCTGGAGCTCATCGCCGAGATCGACCGTATCTTCTGGGAGACCAAGAAGGCATAAGGTCTCCCACTTCGTCCACCGTCGGCGGGGCGCGCGACGCGTCGCACCGGCGTGCGGTGGCATTCGGGAACCCGAGGGGCCCGGCCGGATCTCCGGCCGGGCCCCTCTCGTCGGTGTCATGGGCGCACGGGGGGCGTGGGCGTACGACAGTCATACGGCGTCCGGCGTCCGGCGATCGTGCGGTGATACGACGGCTGTGTGGGGCACGGCGGTCGTGTCGGGCACGGCGGTCGTGTGGGACGTGACGGTCATGTGGTGCACGACGGTCGTGCGGGGCAGTGCCCTCACGCGAGGCAGGGCCCTCACGCGAGGCACGGGAACGGGTGCGCGCCGCGGAGCGGGCGCCCCGGCGGTCGCGCACCCGGTGCGCGACTACTTCGGGAGCACCCACTTCAAGGGCTCCTTGTAGAAGCCCCGCCGGTAGGTGATGTGGGTGACCTTCTTGCCCTGCGGCACGACGAAGGGGCGGCAGATGGTGCGCTCCTCGCCCTTCTGCCACGGCTTCGAATAGTCCTGGCCCTGGCAGTCGTCGGGCGTCCCGGGAAGCGTGCCGATGGTGAGCAGCGGCGTTCCGGGCCCATTGCCCTCCACCAGGGTGCCGATGTCGGTGGTCATCATGGGCGGCTTCATGGGGGAATCGCCGTCGGCCAGCTTGGCCTTGAGATAGGCGAAGGCGACGGTCTTCCCGGCGAACTTCGCGGCGTCCGAACCGCCTTGGAGGCTTTCGGGCTTGCCCATCACCACCTTCTGGCCGGTGACGACGAAATTCCCCTTCTTCTTGTCGGACTCCAGTTCCTGTTCCTCCGGGCTGGGCTGCCCGGCGGCGAGTTCCTTCGCTCCGGCGTCCGCCTTGGCGTCGCCGGGCTTCCCGGAATGCCCCTTGTCGGATGAATCGCCGGAAGAACCGCAGGCGGTCAGCGCCAGAGCGGCGACGACGGCCCCCGCGGTGAGCGCGGCGCGGCGGGGTGCCGCGGCGGTGAGATCTGCGAACTGGCTGAGCAAGGTTTCCCCCGTTTGTTCCGTGGTGCCGTTCCGGATCCGAATCCGGAAACGGCGACCGAGTTTACGCATCCGCCGGTGCGAGGGAGTCGGCAGGGTTCACGGCAGAAGGGGCTCGGTGAAGCGGAATCCGGATATCGGAGACGGTTTCGGTGAAGTTCCGGGAAATCCCGGAGCGGGCCCCGCTTTCGGGACCGCTCCGGGCATTCGCGCGGATGCCCGGGCGTTCCGCTCTCGGCCGACTCCCCTTGCCGGCGGGGAAATTCGCCACGCGGCCCGCCGGAAGCGCGGAGGCCGGGACGCCACTCGTCCGGGACGCGCCGCGGCGCGAAAACCCGTTGCGGCCCGTCCGCCGCCCGGGCAGAGTCAGGGACATCGCTTACGCATCTCCCGGTGCGCAGGGGACGGTTACTTCGTTTGCGGTACGGGCGGTTGCGGGTTCGAATCCCGTCCGGGGCTCCGGGCCCCGGTAGCTCAACGGCAGAGCACCATGTACCGTCCCCGCCTCTGATCTCGGGAGACGCGAGCACCACCGCACACGCACCTCCCGGTGCGCGGGCCACGGCTCCTTCTTTGACATAAGCACGCCGTGGCCGGATCCGATCTCGGGGGGCGCGGCACCGGGGCGTCCGGTGCGCCGGTCCGCGGCTACTTCGGGTTCAACTCCCGCACACGTCCGTCCCGTCGGCACGGGACGGGCGGCGTGCCGCCCACTCCTGGCGGGCGATCCGCGGCCACTCGATCTCGGGCGCCCCGGACCGCCGTCCGGCCTCCCTCCGACCGCCACACACCACGAGCCGTCATCCGGCTCAGCAGGGGGGATCCACTTCTCATGTCCCGTTTCAACGCCCGCGCGCGCCGCCGGGAGACCGCCGTGTCGCCCGTCGCCACGACGGGGGCCACGACCGTCAACCACCAGGGTGGCACCGGGCACCTGCGCGAGGCCCGCGGCGAGCTGTTCCTGCTGGCCGTCGCCAACACCGTCGCCCAGGACACGTTCTACGAGGGCGGCGGGCAGCGTGACGACCGGTTCGCCGGTCTCGTACGCCGGCTGGCGGCCGAGGACCCCGAGTGGACGGCGCGGCTGCTGGGCTGGCTGCGCGCGGACGGTGGCATGCGGACCGCGTCCCTCGTCGGCGCGGCCGAGTTCGTCCACGCGCGGCTCGCGGCCGGCGACGCCGCGGCGCCGGCGGCCGGCCCGTACGGCAACCGGGGCGTCGTCGCGTCCGTCCTGCTCCGGCCGGACGAGCCGGGCGAGATGCTGGGCTACTGGACGTCGTGGTACGGGCGGGCGGTGCCGAAGCCGGTCAAGCGCGGCGTGGGGGACGCGGTGCGCCGGCTGTACCACGGCAGGGCGCTGCTCAAGTACGACACCGCGAGCAAGGGCTTCCGCTTCGGCGACGTCCTCAACGTCGTCCACCCCGCGCCGGATCCCGCCAAGCCGTGGCAGGGGGAGCTGTTCCGCTACGCGCTGGACCGCCGGCACCACCCGGAGGAGGCCGTACCGCCGGCCGCGGACCCGGTGCTGACCGCGCACCGGGAGCTGATGGCCGTCCCGGTGGCGGAGCGGCGGGCCGTGCTGACCGGTCCGGGCGGCGCCGAGCGGCTCGCCGCGGCGGGCATGACGTGGGAGGCGCTGGCCGGCTGGCTCCAGGGGCCGCTGGACCGGGCGGCCTGGGAGGCCGTCATCCCGTCCATGGGCACCATGGCGCTGGTCCGCAACCTGCGGAACTTCGACGAGGCCGGGGTGGGCGACGAGGCCGCGGCCGCCGTCGCCGCGCGGATCGCCGATCCGGTGGAGGTGGCGCGCTCGCGGCAGTTCCCCTTCCGCTACCTGGCCGCCCACCGGCACACCGGCTCCGCGCGCTGGACGGACGCGCTGGAGCGCGCGCTGTCCCACTCGCTCGCCAACATCCCTTCCCTGAGCGGCCGGACGCTGGTGCTGGTCGACCGGTCCGGGTCGATGTTCGGCGGGATCAGCGAGCGGACGCGGCTGAACCGGGCCGACAGCGCGGCGGTCTTCGGCACGGCCCTCGCCCTCCGCGCGGCCTCGGCCGACCTGGTGGAGTTCGGCACGACGAGCCGCCGGATCCCGCTGGCCCCCGGCGACTCGGTGCTGCGGGCGACGGAACGGTTCGGCGACCTGGGCGGCACCGACACCGCGGACGCGGTCCGCCGGCACTACGCCGGGCACGACCGCGTAGTGATCGTCACCGACGAACAGACGTCCCCCGGCGGCCCCCACGACGCCACCTCCGCCGTCCCGCCCGACGTCCCGGTCTACACCTGGAACCTGGCCGGCTACCGCACCGCCCACGCCCCCTCGGGCACCGGCGGCCGCCACACCTTCGGCGGCCTCAACGACGCGGCCTTCCGCGCGATCCCGCTGCTGGAGGCGGGCCGGGACGCGGCGTGGCCGTGGGAGGGGTGAGGCGGAAAAGAGGGTGATGTCAGAGGAGTCGGCGCAGTTGTTCGGGCGTGACCTGGGCCTGCCGGAGAACGTTGGCGAGGGTCCCGCGCGGGACGGGGTCGCGGCGCGGGACGACCACCACGATCGAGCCGTTCCGGAGGACCGTGTGCGAGCCCTTGCCCTGCCGTTCGACGAAGCCCAGGCGGGTCAGCGCCTTGATCAACACGGTGCTGTCCACCTGCGGGAGGGGAGGCATCACGCCACCTTGACGGTGACCGAACCGGTGACCGCGTGCACGGCGGCGTCGATCTCCCGCCGCGCCTCCGTGTCGTCCGCGATCTCGGCGAAGTACAGCTCCAGCGCCTCCATGATCATCAGGCGCGCCTCGTCGAGCGTGGCTCCCCAGCTCGTGGTGCCCGTGACGGGCTCCAACGCGTTGTATCCGCCCTCGTCGGGCGTATAGACGATCTGGAAGCTCACCCTGGCGGTCATGTCGCCCAGTTTAGGGCGGGCGGGCGTTCCGGTCCGGCGTTCGTCAGGTCGCCGCCGTCTCCTCCGCCGCCCCCGCCAGTGCCGTGCCGAAGGCGCGGAGCCGGGCCGTCGTCGCGTCGCGGTGGCGGATGAGGGCGAGGGCGGACGGGGGAGGCCGTCGACGGGGACGAAGGCGAGGTCGTCGCGGCTCTGGTAGGTCCCGGTCGGCCGGCAGAGCAGCATGCCGCCGCGGCCGGCGGCGGCCAGGGTGATGCCCTCCTGGAGGGTGGTCACCGCCGGGCCCGCGGGGACCGGCCGGCCGCTCGGGGTGACGGTCGGCGCCTGCGCCTCCCGCCAGTAGGCGGGGGCCGGGGCGGCGGGACCGATGAGGGGGCAGTCGGCGAGTTCCTCGGCGTCGAGGCGGCGGCGGGACGCGAACGGGTGCCGTACGGACACCGCGAGCGTCTGCTGCTCGCGGGAGAAGACCGGACCCGGCGTCAGGTCGGGCTCCGCGACCGGCAGCAGGACGACGGCCGTGTCCACCTCGCCCCGGCGCACCGGGCCGAACGGGTCCGCGAGCGGGATCTCCGCGATCTCGATCTCACAGCCGGGGTGGCGCTCCCGGAAGGCGTGCACGGCCGCCATGACCGTCGGGCCGGCGACGCCCTGGAAGCCGACGCGCAGGACGCCCTCGACGCCGCGTGCCGCGTCGCGCGCGTCGCCGACCGCGCTCCGGAGGGCGTCGTAGGCGGGCCGGAGGTCGGCGAGGAAACGTTTGCCCAGGGGGGTGAGGGCCACGCGGCGGCTGGTGCGGTCGACGAGGCGCGCGCCGACGCGGCGTTCCAGCGCGCGCAGCAGCTGGCTGACCCTGCTCTGCGAGACGAACAGCCGCTCGCCCGCACGGCCGAAGTGCAGTTCCTCGGCGAGGACGAGGAAGCACTCCAGCTCCCTCAGATCCAGTCCGCCCACCATGACCCCCACGTGTCTCCCCCGGTCCGCGCGGCGCCGTCTTGTACCGCCGCCATCGATGAGTCCCGCTCATGGAGCGGTGAGGGACCGGCCGTTGTTCCCGGTCGGGCCCGCGCGGAGGCTGGGGCATGGCGAAGATCAGGAACGTGGGAGGGTGGCCGGCCGTAGCCGCCGTGGCGGCGGGCACGTTCTCGGTGGTCACCACCGAGATGCTGCCCATCGGGCTGCTCAGCCCGATCGGGGCGGGACTGGGGGTGTCGGACGGGACGGCGGGGCTGACCATGACGCTCCCCGGCCTGGTGGCCGCCGCGGCCGCGCCCCTCCTCACGGTCTGCGCGGGGCGGCTGGACCGGCGCGTCCTACTGTTGACGCTGATGGGCCTGCTCACCGCGGCCGACCTCCTCTCCGCCGCCGCGCCGGGGATCGAGGTACTGCTGGGGCTGCGGGTGCTGGTGGGTGTGTGCATCGGCGGGGTGTGGGCCATCGCGGCCGGGCTGGGCGGGCGCCTCGTCCCGTCGCGCGCCGCCGGACGCGCCACCTCGGTCGTCTTCAGCGGGATCGCCGTGGCCTCCGTACTCGGCGTCCCGGCAGGCACGTTGGTGGGCGGCCGGGCCGGCTGGCGGGCGGCCTTCCTCGTGATGGGAGCGGTGGCGTTCCTGGTGACGGTGGTCCTGGCGGTCGTCCTGCCGCCGCTGCCGCCCCGGGGCGCGGCGCCGTCGCGCGCCCTGCCCGCGCTGCTGCGCGCCCGCCGGGTGCGCGCCGCGCTGCTGGTCGTCCTGCTGCTGGTGTGCGGGCACTTCGCCGCATACACCTTCGTCCGCCCCGCGCTGGAACGGATCCCGGGCACGGGCTCGGGGACGGTCGGCGGCCTCATGCTCGCGTACGGCGTCGCGGGCGTGGCGGGCAACTTCCTGGCCGGCACGGCGGCCGTACGGCACCCGCGCCGCGTGCTGACGGTGATCGCGGTGACCCTGGGGGCGGTGATCCCCGCCGTGTCCCTGACGGCCGGCGGGACGGCGGGGGCCGCCGTGCTGCTCGTGGTGTGGGGGCTCGCGTACGGGGGCGTCTCGGTCGGCACTCAGACCTGGCTGTCGGCCGTCGCGCCGGAGGCCGGGGAGACGGTGTCCGCGCTGTTCGTGGCCGTGTTCAACGTGGCCATCGCGCTGGGCGCGCTGCTGGGCGGCCGGGCGGTGGACGCGGTGTCGGTGTCCGCCGCACTGTGGCTGGGAGGGCTGCTGGCCTTGGTGGCGGTGGTACCGCTGGGGTCGCGGGTCGCGTGGGGTGGGGTTCGGGAGAGGTGAGGGAAGGGGGCGAGGTACGTGTTGCGTCTTGAGGGGCGTCGTACGTGTCGCGTCTTGAGGGGCGTCGGGCTGGGCCCGGGCCGGTTCGGCGTCGGGTCGAGCCCGGGCCGGTTCGGCGTCGGGTCGAGCCCGGGCGGATTCGGCGTCGGGTCGGGCCCGGATTGGGCCAGCGTCGGATCGGCGTCGGATCCGGTTCGGGCCTGGTCCGGATCGGACCCGGTTCAGATCGGACCCGGTTCAGCCCCGGCCCGGCCCGGTCCGTCCGGTCCAGCGCCGGCGTCACGCGTCACACCGACCACGTCACCGCCCCCGCCAGTTGACGAACTCTCCTGCCTCACCCGCCACTTGGCGAACACTCGTGTTCCCATGACAGTGGAGGGCGGAAGCCTGACGCCGGCGGCCTGAACCCCGCCGGGGCCTGCGGGCCGACGCACGAGGGGAAGCCTCGGGGAGGTCGCGGGCAGCCGCCGCGGAGGGGACGGCGGCACCGCGGCCTCAAGGCGGCTTCCCCGACCGGCCCGCCCCGCACCAGCCCGCCCCTCCCCACCACCGCACCACCCCGGGCCGACCCGCCCCTACCTCCGCCTCGCCACCACCTCGACGTCCACCCGCACCCGCCCGTGCCTCCATCCCCTCCCCCCCACCACGCACGGAACCCAACCCTCACCCCCGGCCAACCTCACGTTCCTCCCCCGTCACACAACAACGTGATCGTTCCCGGCATGACCGCATCGATCCGGGCCCGCCGCACGGCCGTGGCCGTCTCCGCGACCGCCGCCGCCCTCGCCACGCTGGGCACGACCACGACGGCCACCGCCGCCCCCGCGCAGACCGACACCCAGTCCGCCGCGTCCCCCGCGCACACCTCGGGCACCGCCGGCCTCAAGGGCATCGACTACGCGGCCTGGCAGCGGGACGTACAGGCAGCCGTCGACCGGGCGACGCCGTACGTCCGCGAGCGCACCGCGCAGGCCCGTACCGAGAAGCAGGCCGTGGTCCTCGACATCGACAACACCTCGCTGGAGACCGACTTCCACTGGACGTACCCGACGCCGGCCGTCGCCCCCGTCCGCGAGCTGGTCCGGTACGCGCACGACCGCGGTGCGGCCGTCTTCTTCGTCACCGCGCGCCCCCGCCTCCTGGGCTCGCTCACGGAGGACAACCTCAAGCGCGTCGGCTACCCGGTGGACGGCCTCTCCGTCCGCCGCCTCCCCGACCTCTTCCGCGACGTGAGCGCCTACAAGACCGCCGAGCGCGCGAAGATCGAGGCCAAGGGCTACAAGATCATCGCCAATATCGGCAACAACACCACGGACCTCTCGGGTGGTCACGCGGAACTCACGGTCAAGCTCCCCGACTACGACGGCAAGCTGTCCTGAGCCCGGCCGCCCGGAACCTACTGGGGAGCCGGCCGTCCCTCTGCCTAGACTGTTCCTCTCGGGCGTGACGACGTCCGGCAGGGACGGGAGAGCGACAGTGACGGCAGGCGTCGGCAGATTCGAGAGCCCCGAAGGGGCCGTCGAACGGAGCGCCGCCGACCCGTCGGCGGACGTGCTGAGCGAGGCCGCGGCCGCGTTCGGGCTGCTCGCCTCCCCCGCCCGGCTGCACCTCGTCTGGGCCCTCGCCCAGGGCGAGAGCGACGTGACCGGGCTGGCCGAACGGGTCGGCGGCGCGCTGCCCGCCATCAGCCAGCACCTGGCGAAGCTCAAGCTCGCCGGGCTGGTGCGGTCCCGCCGCGAAGGGCGCCGCGTCGTCTACCTGGTGGACGATCCGCACGTGGTGACCATCGTCCGCCTCATGGTCGACCAGCTCTCCGACCGCCAGGCCGACCCCGCACCCCGATCCCGGTCCGGCGCCGGTTCCGGACGCCTCCGTGGCCTGGGCGCCTGAGGTCGGCCAGGCCGGCTCCACCCTTCACGCGCTGCGGGAGCTGGACAGCGGCCCGCGCGGACTGACCGAGGACGAGGCCGCCCGCCGGCTGGCCGACGCCGGTGAGAACGTGCTGCCCGGCCGCCGCCCGCCCGGGCCCCTCCGGCGGTTCGTGCACGGCCTCCGCGATCCGTTCACCGCCGTCCTCCTCTGCCTCGGCCTGGTCTCCGCCGCGGTCGCCTCCTGGGGCACCGCCTGTGTGATCAGCGTCCTCGTCACCGTCAGCTGCGCGCTCCGGACCGCCGGCGAGCACCGCGCGGAACGTGCCGCGGCGGCGCTCCGCGACCTCGTCCCCACCACCGTCACCGTCCGCCGCCGTCCCGCGCCCGACGCGCCCCCGGCCCACCGGGAGCTGCCCGTCGGCGAGCTCGTCCCCGGGGACGTCGTCCTCCTCTCCCCCGGCGACCTCGTCCCGGCCGACCTGCGCCTCCTCCGCACGACCGGTCTGACGGTCCACGAGGCCGTCCTGACGGGCGAGTCGACGCCGGCGGAGAAGCGGGCCCCGGACCTGGCGGCGGACACGCTCCGGCCCGACCCCGTCTACCCGGCGGACACGCTCCGGTCCGACCCCGTCTTCGCGGCCGACGCGGACTCCGACGACGCCGTCGGCGGAACGGGCGACGACGACCGGACGGACGGCCCCGCCGACCGGTCCCGCTTCCGAGGCCCGGCCGACGACCACGACGGCCCGGCCGACGGCCTCCGAAGAGCACCGTCACCGGCGCGCCGCCTCACGCTCGTACCGGCCGACGAGGCGAGCGCCCCGGCGGCCGACGACGGGACGGCGCTCCCTCGGCACCGGCTCCCCTCCTCGGCCCCCGGGCCGGAACACGCGGACGGCCGCCGAAGAAGCGGCCGAGGCGCCGAACAGGACGGCCCCGACCCCACCCACCTCTGCTTCCAGGGCAGCAGCGTCCTCTCCGGCACCGCCACCGCCGTCGTCGTCGCGACCGGGTCCGCGACCCGGCTCTCCGGGGCGCTCCCGGGCGCGGCGGCCGGCCGCGGCGGGCACCGGGTGACGCCGTTCGACCGGTCCGTCAACGGCATCACCTGGACGCTGATCCGGTTCATGCTGCTGACCGCGCCCCTGGTGCTGATCGCGAGCGCGCTGCTGCGCGGACGCGGGATGGAGACGCTGCCGTTCGCCGTGGCGGTGGCGGTCGGGCTGACGCCCGAGATGCTGCCCGTCGTCGTGACGGCGGCGCTGGCGCGCGGCGCCGCCGGCCTCGCGCGCGGCGGCGACGTGATCGTCCGGCGCCTCCCCGCCCTCCACGACCTGGGCGCCGTCGACGTGCTGTGCGTGGACAAGACGGGCACCCTCACCCAGGACCGGCCCGTCCTCCACCACACCGAGGACGCGCACGGGCGCGACGGCGAGGAGGTGCTGCACTGGGCGACCGTCAACGCCCTGTGGACGCTGCACCTCGCGGAACTCCCGGCGCCCGACGCCTTGGACGAGGCCCTGCTCGACGCGGCGGGCGACGCCGCCCTGCTCGACGCCGAGGAGGAGTACGAGGGGATCGCCGCGCTCCCCTGTGCTCCCGGGCGCCCCCTGTCCACCGCCGTCGTCCGGCGCGCCGGCGACCCCCGGTTCGGCCTCGCGGGGGTACACGTGCTCGTCGTCAAGGGCGCTCCGGAGGAGGTCCTGGAGCGCTGCGCCCTCGAACCGGCCGAGCGCGCGCGCCTGACGCGGCGGGCGGCGGAGCTGGCGGCGGACGGGCTCCGCGTGCTCGCCGTGGCCCGCGCCGAACGCCCGTCCCGCCCCCGCCCCTACGGGCCCGCCGACGAGCACGGCCTGGAGTTCACCGGTTTCCTCGCGCTGCACGACGCCGTCGCGCCCACCGCCGCCGAGGCGCTGGCCGTCCTCGCGGACCGGGGCATCGCCGTCCGGGTCCTCACCGGCGACCACCCGGGCACGGCCGCCCGCGTCTGCCGCGACCTCGGCCTGGATCCGGGCGAGGTGGTGACCGCCGACCGCGTCGACGGCCTCACCGACGCGGAACTGGCCGGGCTCGCCACCCGGACGACGGTCTTCGCCCGCTGCTCCCCCGACCACAAGGCCCGTATCGTCCGCGCCCTGCGCGCGAACGGCCGCACCACCGGCTTCCTGGGCGACGGGGTCAACGACCTAGCCGCCCTGCACGCCGCCGACGTGGGCGTCTGTCCCCGCGCGGGCGTCGACGTCGCGCGCGAGGCGGCGGACGTCGTCCTCGCCTCCAAGGACCTCACGGCCCTCGACCGGGCGGTGACGGCGGGCCGGCGCAGCACCGGCAATATCGCCGCCTACCTGCGGATCACGCTCTCGTCCAACTTCGGGAACGTCATCGCCATGCTGGCGGCCGGGCTGCTCCTGCCGTTCCTGCCGATGCTCCCGGCCCAGGTGCTGGTGCAGAACCTCTTCTTCGACGCCGCCCAGCTCGCCCTGGCCTTCGACCGCCCGGCGCCCGCCGCGCTGCGCCGGCCGACCCGGCTGCGCCCGCGCGACCTGCTGCGGTTCGTCACGGTCTTCGGCCTGCTCAACGCCGCCGCCGACCTCGCCACGTTCGGCGTCCTGACGTTCGCCGTGCGGTCGCTGGGGGACGACGGCGGCCAGGAGGCGTTCCACGCCGGGTGGTTCACCGAGAACCTGCTGACCCAGGCGATGGTGATGCTCGTGCTGCGCTCCGGCCGGCACCTGGCCGAGGGCCGTGCCCCCGGCGCCGTCCGGCTCGCCACCACCGCCCTGGCGGTCGTGGGCCTCCTCCTGCCGCTGACGCCGCTGGGCCCGCTCCTGGCCATGACCGGCCTGCCACCGGTCTCGTACGCGCTCCTCGCCACCGTCCTGACCGCGTACGGCGCGGCCCTCACCGTCGCGCGGAACCGGTACGCGCGGCGGGCCGAAGGGTGAGCGGGGCGGGGTACGGGGGCCGGGACGGCGCGCTCACCAGTCGCCTCCCCCGAATCCACCCCCGTCCCCGCCACCGCCGAAGCCGCCACCGTCGTCCCAACCGCCACTGAAGTCTCCGGAGTTGAAGTCACTGCCGGAGAAGTCGCCCCCTTCGGGGCCGGTGTCCGTGGGAACGCCGCCGAAGTCCGACGCGTAGGCGGGGCCGCTCAGCATGGTGCCGAGCATGGTGCCCATGAGGAGACCGGGCAGGATGCCGCCGCCGAAGTAGCCGCCGGCCCAGGGGGCGTAGGCGGGTCCCGCGTTCCAGTACGGCTGCGGGCCCTGGGCGGTCTGGACCGTGCGGGACATGGGGTCCTCGCCGTCGGCGATGCGCGTAGCGTCGGCCCGGCAGGCGGGGACGGTACGCGGCGCGCCGCCCGGGGGCGCCCACTGGACGTCCTCGACGGACGGGCCGTGGCGCGGGTCGAAGAAGCAGGGCAGCCGGCGCTCGGGGAGCGGCGCGCCGGTGCGGCGGGCGGCGAGGGTGGCGAGGGCGAACCGGCCGTTGTCCAGGGCCTCGGTCACGGCCGTGACCTCCTGGGGCCTGGTCGCCGCCGCGATCCGGCGCTTGGCCTCCTCGTAGGCGTCGAGGGCCTGCTCGTAGTCGTGCCGCATGGCGTCCGTGGCGCCGGGCTCCCCCGGCGAGAAGTCGAGGCGGTCGAGCTCCTCGCCGAACGCGGTGATGTCCTCGTCGACGACGACGCGCAGCGCGTCCAGTTCGGCGCGCTCGCGCTCCTCGCGCTTCTTCTTCCCGCGCCGGTAGAGCGCGTAGGCGCCGCCCGCGCCGGCGACGACGACCGCGCCGACGACGATCAGCCCGGTGGAGCCGCTCCCGGAGCCCGAGCCGCCCCACGAGCCGGGGGCGTGCCCTCGGGCGCTCTTGATCGCGCCGTCGACGAACGCGTTGAGCTCGGTGGTCGCGTTGGCGTTGTCGTTGCGGCGGACCGAGCCGCGCAGGTTGGCGACGGCGTTGTCGGACATCACGCGCGGGTCGGCGCCGGCGGTGAACTTGTCGCCGAGGCGGATGGCGTAGACGCCGGTGATGCCGACCTCGGTCCGCAGGTCACGCAGGACGGTTCCCTGCGGGAATTCCGGCGTGTTCGGCAGCACGGCGACGAACACCGGCTTGCCCGCGTCCTTGATCTTCTTGGCGAGGGCGTCCGCGTCGGCCGACGGGAGCTGGGAGGACGCCCGGGGGTCGACGTAGACGGGGCTCTTCTTGAGCCCCTCGGCCACCTCGTTCAGACCGGTGGCGGCGTGGGCGGGCGGGGCGAGAGCGGCGCCGCCGGCCACCAGCAGCAGAGCCGCGACGAGCCCCGCGAAGAGGGCCGGCAGGGGCCGGTGGAAGGCCCTGGGAGTGGCGGACATGACGGAGCTCCTCGGAGGGGCGTACGGAACGGATGTATACGTCTGTGGCGCCTGCGGCGGGTCGGGGGAGAGCCGACGCGGCGCACTTCGTCGGAATCTCGAACCTACTCCGCGTTTCACTGAAACAACGGGCCATTCGGGCACTCGGTTCCCCTGGCACCTCCTCCGGCACTCTGATGTCACCCCGATGTCACCCGTAGGAGAGATCGGGACAGGGGTTGTCGTCGGCCGGCCTCGCGGCGGAGATGCCCGTGCCCGCGGAGACGCGCGGCGCGTCCGCCGCGGCCTGCGCCGCCGTGCTTTCCGCCGCCGTGCCGTAGTCCCGCCCCAGGGTGACGGAAATGCCGGAATCGGCGGTGCCCCGCACGAACGCCCCGGGGAAGAGCCGGGCCAGCGTACGGGCACGGCCCGCCTGCCCCGGGCCGAACTCGATCACCGTGGTGCCCGCGTCGCCGGCCTCGGCCGTACGCGTGCCGGTCACCGTGTAGCCGTGCCGCCGGAGGAGCGCGGCGGCGCGGGCGGCCAGCCCGTCGGTGTGCGTCGCGTCGGAGAGGGAGACCCGGACGCCCGCGCCTTCCCCGCCCTTCGCCCCCTCGCCGCTCCCCGACCCCTTGGCGTCCCCTGAGCCCTTGCCGTCCCCGCGGAGCCGCCGGATCCCCCGCCCGCCACCGCCCGGTCCTCCCGCAGCGCCGCCCACAGCGCGTCCGCGTCCGGCTGGACGACCGCCACCCGGTCGCCCTGGTACCGCCACGGCATCGTGACGAATGTGATGTCCTTCTGGTCGATGCCCTTGAGCGACCGCGCGAACGACACCAGCTTCTGCACGGAGCCCAGCCCCGGGTCCACGGTGAGGGACTTGGTGGCGGCGTCCGCCAGCGGGAGGAGCGACGTGGGGTCGAGCCCCCGGGACCGCACCTTCTTGATCAGGGCGGCGACGAACGCCTGCTGGCGGCGGATGCGCCCGATGTCGGAACCGTCGCCGAGCCCGTGCCGCACCCGCACGTAGTCCAGCGCCTTCCGCCCCGACACGGTCTGCCGCCCCTTGGTGAAGAGGAGGTCGCCGCGGCTGCCGCGGTTCGGGTCGAGGTCGCCCTCGTAGACGTTCTGCGGCATGCAGACCTCGACGCCGCCCACGGCGTCGGTCAGCGCGGCGAAGCCGGCGAAGTCCACGACGACGGTGTGGTCGACGCGCAGTCCGGTGAGCCGTTCGACGGTGTTCTGGGTACAGGCGGGGTTGCCCCCGGCCGTGCCGCCCACCGAGAAGGCCGAATTGAACATCGCTCCGCCGCGCGCGGCCGTCCAACTGCCGTCGGGGAGGCGGCAGGGCGGTATCTCGACGAGCGTGTCCCGGGGGATGGAGACGACGGCGGCCCGGTCCCCGTCGCCGTACACGTGCAGCAGGAAGGCCGTGTCCGAGCGGCCGACGCTGCCGGTGCCGCCGCCCAGGTCACGGTTGCCGCCGGCGCGCGAGTCGGAGCCTATGACGAGGACGTTGTCGCCGGCGGCGGAGCCGGGCCGGTCCCGGGCGATGCCGTCCGCGTCGAAGACGCCGAGGTTGCCGTCCAGCCGCAGGTACGTCCAGCCGGCCGCGGCCAGCAGCAGTATCAGCAGCGCCAGCGACGCTCCGCCGAACGTCCGGCCGTGCCGCCGCTCCCGGCCGCCTCCCCCTCCGCCCATCCCCGAGCCCCCAGCCCCTCCACGCCCTGCTCTCCCGAAGGCGTTTCCCCGATGTCCCCCAAAGACTCATCCCCAAAGACGGACGGAAGTCACCTCTGGTTGCCTGATTGCGCAAGGCTGCAAGTAAAGTGGACTGGCCCGCGGAAGACCGGCGACCGCGGGGACGGAGAACGCAGAGAAAGCAGGTGGCCGCCGTGCTGCGCAACGCCCTCGAACCCTGGCACCTCATCATCGTGGTGCTCGTCCTCGTCGTGCTCTTCGGCTCCAAGAAGCTGCCCGACATGGCGCGTGCGCTCGGCAAGTCCGCGCGCATCCTCAAGAGCGAGGCCAGGGCCATGAAGGAGGACCAGTCTCCCGGGGCCGCTGCCGCCTCCACCTCCGGTGAAGCCACGGGGACCACCGCGCCCGCACCGGGCGGCAACACGAACCCCATTATCCCCACCACGGTCGAAAGCTCCCGCTGACCTCGCCTTCACCTCGTATTGCACTGCCGTACACCCTCGCTTGGTGAGCTTCCTCCGGCCGGGCACACCGCCGGCCCACGAGGAAGGAAATCACCATGGGTTCTCGTCCGTACGGGCGTCGTCTCGCCTGGGGCGCCGCCGCACTGCTCGTCGCCGGTGTCGCGGTGCCGGCCGCGGCCTCCGCCTCCGACGCCGGCCGCACGGACCGGACGGCCGAGTCGGCCGTCGCCGCCCAGGCCCACGGCCCGAAGAAGGCCAAGAACGTCATCCTGCTCATCGGTGACGGCATGGGCGACTCGGAGATCACTCTCGCCCGCGACTACACCGTGGGCGCCGCGGGCCGGCTGAACATGGACAAGTTCCCCATGACCGGCGCCTACACCACCTACTCCGTGGACAAGAACGGCAAGCCGGACTACGTCACCGACTCGGCGGCGAGCGGCACCGGCTGGGCGACCGGCCACAAGACCGTCAACGGCCGGATATCCAAGACGCCGGGCACCGACAAGCCGATGACCACGATCCTGGAACTCGCGCAGCGCAACGGTCTCGCCACCGGCAGCGTCACCACCGCGGAACTCACCGACGCCACCCCGGCCGTCCTCGCCTCGCACGCCACCGACCGCAGCTGCCAGGGCCCGGCCGACATGAAGGCGTGCCCGAGCGACCGGATCGCCAAGGGCGGCCCCGGCTCGATCGCGGAGCAGAGCGTCGACCACAAGGTCGACGTCCTCCTCGGCGGCGGCAAGCAGCGCTTCGACCAGAAGATCACCGAGGGCCGCTACAAGGGGCTGACCGTCACCGAGCAGGCGCGGAAGCTCGGTTACCAGGTCGTCACCGACGTCAAGGGCCTCGGCAAGGCGCGGTCCGGCAAGCCCGTGCTCGGCCTGTTCGCCCCGGGCAACGTCCCGGTCGAGTGGACCGGCAAGGCCGCCGCCCAGGGCGGCACCGCGCCGCAGCGCTGCGTGACGAACAACCCGGAGCGCACCGCCGGCACGCCCACCCTGGAGGAGCAGACCAAGAAGGCCCTCCAGCTCCTGGAGCAGAAGCAGCGCGGCAAGAAGGGCTTCTTCCTCCAGGTCGAGGGCGCTTCGATCGACAAGCGCGACCACTCGGCCGACCCGTGCGGCCAGATCGGCGAGACGGCCGCGCTGGACCGCGCGGTGAAGGTCGCCCGCGCCTACGCGGCCCAGCACCCCGACACCCTGGTCGTCACCACCGCCGACCACGGGCACACCAGCCAGATCGTGCCGCTGGAGGCCACCCCGCCCGGCCTGTCCTCGACGCTCGTCACCAACGAGGGACAGCAGCTCAAGGTCAACTACTCGACCAACACCCCGGGCAAGTCCCAGGAGCACACCGGCACCGAGGTCCGCATCGCGGCCCAGGGTCCGCTGGCCGAGCGCGTCCTGGGCGTGACCGACCAGACCGAGCTCTTCACCACCATCCGGACGGCGCTCTCCCTGCGCTGACCGCCGCACCGATCACCGGGCCGGCCGTCGGGCCGGACGCCGGCTGACCACCGGGCCCGTGGGGCCCGGCCGACCGGGGGGACCCGGAGGCCGGGCCCCACGGGCGCTCCTGTGGGTTGTGCCAGTTATCCCGCCGGAACGTTGGTGGAATGCTCATCGCTCAGGGGGCGGTCGCGGTCAACACTGGGGGTTCGGATCATTCGCCCGCAGGAGGAACCCCCGATGTCCGGGTCGCGCGTCATCGCCCTCGGTCACTATCAGCCCGCCAAGGTGCTCACCAACGACGAGCTGGCGGCGATGGTGGACACGAGCGACGAGTGGATCCGTTCCCGCGTGGGCATCCACACGCGGCGGATCGCCGGACCCGGCGAGACCGTGGCCGCGATGGCCGGCGAGGCCGCGGCCAAGGCCCTCGCCACGAGCGGCCTCGACCCGGCCGTGATCGACCTCGTCCTCGTCGCCACCTGCACCGCCGTCGACCGCAGCCCGAACACCGCCGCCCGCGTGGCGGCCCGGCTGGGGCTCACCGCCCCGGCCGTGATGGACGTCAACGTCGTCTGCTCGGGCTTCACCCACGCCCTGGCCTCCGCCGACCACGCCATCCGCGCCGGTGCGGCGACGAACGCCCTGGTCGTCGGGGTGGAGAAGTTCACGGACGTGGTCGACTGGACCGACCGTTCGACGTGCGTCCTCGTCGGCGACGGCGCGGGCGCCGCGGTGGTCTCCGCCTCGGACGAGCCCGGTATCGGCCCCGTGGTCTGGGGCTCGGTGCCGGACATGGGGCACGCCGTGCGCATCGAGGGCACGCCCTCCCGGTTCGCGCAGGAGGGCCAGTCCGTCTACCGGTGGGCCACCACGCAGCTGCCGCCGATCGCCCGGTCCGTCTGCGAACGGGCCGGTGTCACCCCGGAGGACCTGGCGGCGGTCGTCCTCCACCAGGCCAACCTGCGGATCATCGAACCCGTCGCCCGCCGCATCGGCGCCGTCAACGCCGTGATCGCCACGGACGTCACCGAGTCCGGCAACACCTCGGCCGCGAGCATCCCGCTCGCCCTCTCCAAGCTCGTCGAACGCGGCGCCATCCCGTCCGGCGCACCGGTGCTCCTCTTCGGCTTCGGCGGCAACCTCTCGTACGCGGGCCAGGTCATCCGCTGCCCGTGACCGGGCGACAGCGCGGGAGGGCGATCCTCCGGGGGCGTCCGATCCGTTCAAGACCGGCCCCGCGGCCCCTGCCTACGGTGCTCGCATGACACCTCGCACGACACCCCCTGTGGCCCCTCCTTCGGCACCTCGTTTCGACTGCACCGGCATCGTCGTCGCCGACATGGCCTCCTCCCTCGCCTTCTACCGCCGCCTCGGACTGGACATCCCGGCGGAGGCGGACGGCCTGCCCCACGTCGAGCACGTGCTGCCGAACGGCCTGCGGCTGCTGTGGGACACCGACGCGACCTACCGCTCCTTCGACCCCGACACCCGTCTCTCCACCGGCCCGGGCCGCGTCACCCTGGGCTTCGCGTGCGACGGCCCGGCCGGGGTGGACGCCCTCTGGGCCGAGCTGGCCAAGGCCGGGTACACCGGGCACAAGGCGCCGTGGGACGCGGTCTGGGGACAGCGGTACGCGATCGTGCTGGACCCGGACGGCAACGCGGTGGACCTGTTCGCCCCCTTGGAGGCCCCTTCGGCCTCGATGGGCTAGCCGTCACCGGCCGGCCGCCACGGACGCGGACCACCACTGCGGGGCGACGCCAGGTCACCGCCCGCGCACGAGCTCGCCGAGCGTCGTCCCGGTCAACCGCCGCACCTCGCGCGCCAGATGGGCCTGGTCCGCGTAACCGCAGGTCGCGGCCGTGTCGGCGAAGCGGACGCCGGTCCGCGCCAGCTCCAGTGCCCGGTTCACCCGCAACACGCGGGCGAGCGTCTTCGGCCCGTACCCGAAGGCGTGGAGGGAGCGCCGGTGCAGTTGCCGCTCACCGAGGCCCAGTCGGGCGGCGAGCAGCGACACCGGCTCGCCCCGCCGGGCGGACGCCAGGACGGCGGCCGCCACGGGGTCGTACGCGTCCGGTCCCGCGGCTCCGCCGACGACGTCCTCCAGGGCGCGCCCGGGCAGGGGCGCCTCCGCCACCCGCCGGGCGGCGAGCCGCGCCCGGCGGCCCGGCCACAGGTCGTCCAGCGGGACCCGCCGGTCGCGCAGCTCGTGCGCCCGCACCCCGAGGAGGGCCGCGCCGGTGCCGGGCAGGAAGCGCACCCCGGTGTACACGGCCCCCGGTACCGCCTCGACGAGATGCGCCCCGGTGTCCGGGCCCGCCACGATCAGCCGGCCGTCGACCGAGATCAGGTCCATGCAGCCGTCCGGGACGACGCGCACCGGTTCGGCGGACACATCCGTCCGGGTCCACACGACCGCCCCGGGGAGCCGCCGCGAGGGCCGCTCCCGGTAGGCCGCCGAAGCGTCGGGCACTTCGGACACTAGGGCGATTCCCGGAGGTAGAGCGCTCCACAGGAGTGGCAGATGGGAACCTTGCCGGTGCCCCAGAGGTCGACGGAGCGGATGGCCGCGCCCGGGTCGAGCTCGCGGCCGCACATCCCGGTCAGGCCGTCGCCTTCACGGACCACGTGCCACGTCCTGACCGCGGGGTCGATGTCGTCCGGCGAGCTGCCGTCCGCGTATTCGGCGCGCAACTCGTGTTCCATACGGCCTCCTCCTGGTTCTCCCCGTGCTCCACGATGCGCCCGGCCCCGAAGGGGCGCCACCGGCGCCGGGGGCCGCCCTCAGAACACCGACCAGCCCGTCAGCGTGGTGAAGTGGTCCAGCGCGGCGACGCCCGCCACCGAGTTCCCGCGCGCGTCCAGTCCCGGGCTCCAGACGCACAGCGTGCAGCGCCCGGGTATGACGGCGATGATGCCGCCTCCCACCCCGCTCTTGCCCGGCAGACCCACCCGGTAGGCGAAATCGCCGGCGGCGTCGTAGGTGCCGCAGGTCAGCATCACGGCGTTGATCTGCTTCGCCTCCCGGCGCGGCAGCAGCCGGGTGCCGTCGGCCCGCAGCCCGTGGCGGGCCAGGAAGCCGCTCGCCAGGGCCAGGTCGCGGCAGCTCATCTCGATGGAACACTGCCAGAAGTAGTGCTCCAGGACCGTGGGCACCGGGTTGTCGAGGTTGTCGTAGCTGGCCATGAAGTGGGCGAGGGCCGCGTTCCGGTCGCCGTGCTCGGACTCCGACCTCGCCACGGCGGGGTCGAAGGACACCTCCGGATTTCCGCTCTCGGCGCGGAGGAACTCCAGCATGGTGGTGCTGGCGTCGCCCGTCAGCGTCTGCAGCCGGTCGGTGACGACGAGCGCTCCCGCGTTGATGAACGGATTGCGCGGGATGCCGTTCTCGTATTCGAGCTGCACGAGGGAGTTGAAGGCATTTCCGGACGGTTCCGTTCCGACCCGTTCCCAGATCTTGTCCCCGCCCTCGGCCAGGACGAGCGCCAGCCCGAAGGCCTTGGAGATCGACTGCACGGAGAACGGCCGTTCCCAGTCCCCCACGCCGTAGACGCCGCCCGAGACGTCGGCGACCGCCATTCCGAACTGGCCGGTGTCCATCCCCGCCAG
This sequence comes from Streptomyces sp. CA-181903, assembly GCF_050937075.1. NCBI lineage: Bacteria > Bacillati > Actinomycetota > Actinomycetes > Kitasatosporales > Streptomycetaceae > Streptomyces > Streptomyces sp. CA-181903. Next base: position 5,025,748 of record NZ_JBNJLY010000001.1, on the reverse strand, counting down.
GGCCGGAATGTACTGGGCGGCCTGGCCGCGGCCCACCAGCGGGCGCGCGAACGCGGCTACCTCTTCGAGGACGGCCTGGTAGTCCACTGGCGTGCGCTTTCTGTCTCCGTACCGACGTGCGACATCCGGCCTGCGGCCGAATCGGCTCGCACGATATCCGAACACCCCGATAACCTGCGAACTTTTCGGTAGAACGGGGCCATTCAGGCGTATACGACAGGGCGTGCGCCACCGGAACCACCGAGGAGCACAGGCCGTGGCCGCACCCATGTCCGCCGGGACACTGCTCGCCGTCCTGCGAGCGGAGGGCTCCACCGTCGTCGAGGTGCCCGGCTGGCGCACCCACAACCGGGCCGGCCACGGGCCGTGGGGTCCGGTCCACGGAATCATCGTCCACCACACGGCCACCACCGGCACGGAGAACACCGTCCGCCTCTGCTGGGAAGGCACCGACTCCCTGCCCGGCCCGCTGTGCCACGGGGTGGTGGGCAAGGACGCCCGGATCCACCTCGTCGGCTGCGGGCGCGCCAACCACGCCGGGGCGGCGACCCGGACGTCCTGCGGGCCGTCATCGAGGAGCGGCGCACACCGCCCCCGAGGCGCTTCGACGCCGACGGGAACGCCTGCTTCTACGGCTTCGAGTGCGTGAACCTGGGCAACGGGACGGACCCGTGGCCCGAAGCACAGCTGGAGGCGGTGGAACGGGCGGCGGCAGCGCTCTGCCGGCACCACGGCTGGTCCGAGCGGTCCGTCATCGGACATCTGGAGTGGCGACCGGGAAAGATCGATCCCCGCGGCTTCACCATGGACCGGATGCGGGCCCGCATCCGCGACCGGCTCATGTGACGGCCGGGCGGCCGACGCCCTCCGGCAGGCCCCGCAGGCGGGCCTCCCGCGCATCCCGCCGACACTTTCCGTCCGGATCCCACCGACAATGGGAGGGTGACCGGCCCGTCCCCCCTCTCCTCCTCCGCACCCCTGGACCCCGCCGCCCTGCGGCCCGTGCTGCCGTCCCCCGTCGCCGAACTGGCCGACGAGCGGTTCGCACGCCACGGCGTACGGCTGCTGCTCAAGCGGGACGATCTGATACATCCCCGGCTGCCCGGCAACAAGTGGCGCAAGCTGGAGCCCAACCTGCGGGCCGCCGCGGCCGCCGGCCGGTCCACGCTGCTCACGTTCGGCGGCGCCTACTCCAACCACCTGCGGGCCACCGCCGCCGCGGGCCGGCTGCTCGGCTTCTCCACCATCGGCGTCGTCCGCGGCGACGAGCTCGCGGACCGGCCGCTGAACTGGTCTCTGGAGCGCTGCGTCGCCGACGGCATGCGTCTGCGCTTCGTCGACCGGGCCACCTACCGCCGCAAGACCGAACCGGAAGTACTCGCCTCGCTCGGGGCGGACGGCTGCCATGTCGTCCCCGAGGGCGGCAGCAACGCCGCCGCCGTCCACGGCTGCGCGGTGCTCGGCCGCGAACTCGGCGCCGTCCTCGGGCCGGGGGACGTCGCCGCCGTCGCCTGCGGCACGGGCGGGACGCTCGCCGGGCTGGCCGCCGGACTCGGCGAGGGGACGCGGGCCCTCGGCTTCCCGGTGCTCAAAGGCGGCTTCCTGGGCGCGGAGGTCGAGCGGCTGCAGACCGCGGCGTTCGGCGGCCGTCGGGGCGACTGGTCGCTGGACGACCGCTTCCACGGCGGCGGTTACGCCCGCACCACCCCGGAGCTGGACGCCTTCGCCGACGACTTCGCCGCCCGCCACGGCCTGCCGCCGGAACGGCTGTACGTGGCCAAGGCGTTGTACGGCCTGACGACACTTGTCGAGGAAGGGGCGTTCGCACCGGGCACGACGGTCGCCGCCGTCATCACGGGCGGCCCCGATCCCCGAACCGAGCCGCACCAGGCGTAGGAGCCGGCGGAAGGGACGGGCGAGGCCGGGCCCGCCCGGCGCCCTCGCCCGCCCCGTGGGTTCGGGCCGCCGCCCGTCGGACACGCCGTTCGCTCCGCCGCATACGCTGTTCACTCCGCCGCTGAACGCGCCGTTCATTCCGCCGCCTCCTCCCGGTACGCCGCGGCCTCCTCCAGGTCCAGCCGCCGCAACAGCGTCCGCAGCATCTCGTCGTCGATCCGCCGCGCGTCCCGCAGGGCCACGAAGACCTCGCGCTCGGCCTCGATGACCTCCCGGGTCAATCGCCGGTAGGTGTCGTCCGCCGACTCCCCGGTGGTCTCGTGCACGGCGCCGAGCCGTTCCCACACCGCGTTGCGGCGGCGCTCCAGGACGGCGCGCAGCCGGTCGGCGAGCGGCTGGGGCAGGGCGTTGCGGTCGTCGGCGAGGAGTTCGTCGAGCCGGCGCTCCGCCGCGGTGGACGCCTCGCTCTGGGCCTGCGCCTCGGCGAGCGTCGCGGACCGCGGATCGCGGCCCGGCAGCCGCAGCGCGCGGATGAGCGGGGGCAGGGTGAGGCCCTGCACCACAAGGGTGCCGATCACCGTGGTGAAGGTGAGGAACAGCACCAGGTCGCGCGCCGGGAAGGCGTGTCCGTCGTGGGTGGTGACGGGGATCGAGAAGGCGATGGCCAGCGAGACGACCCCGCGCATCCCCGCCCAGCCCACGACGAAGGTGCCGCGGGCGGTGGTCTCCCGTTCCCGTTCGCGGATCCGCGAGGACAGCAGCCGGGGCAGGAACGTGGCCGGGTAGACCCAGAGGAAGCGGGCGAGGACCACGGCGAGGAAGACGGCGAGGGCGTACCAGGCCGCCTCGCCCGTCCCGTACTCCCCCACCCCGCCGACCACCAGCCGGAGTTGAAGGCCGATCAGGGCGAAGACGGCGGACTCCAGGACGAAGGCGACCATTTTCCACACGGCCGCCTCCTGGAGCCGGGTGGCGAAGTCCACCTGCCATGAGCGGTGTCCGAGGTAGAGGCCGACCACCACGACCGCGAGCACACCGGACGCCTCCACCTGTTCGGCGGCGGTGTAGGCGGCGAAGGGGATGAGGAGGGAGAGGGTGTTCTGCAGCAGCGGGTCCCGCAGCCGCTTCCGCAGCCAGTGCAGCGGCACCATGAGAACCAGGCCCACCCCGACGCCGCCCAGCGACGCCACCGCGAACTCCCGCAGTCCGCCCGCCCAGGTGGCGCCCTCGCCGACCGCGGCGGCCAGCGCCACCTTGTACGCGGTGATGGCGGTGGCGTCGTTCACCAGGGACTCGCCCTGGAGGATCGTGGTGATGCGCGACGGCAGCCCCAGCCGCCGGGCGATGGCGGACGCGGCGACCGCGTCGGGCGGCGCCACGACGGCGCCGAGGACGAGCGCCGCCGTCAAGGGCAGGCCGGGCACCACCATGAAAGCGGTACAACCGACGGCGAGCGCGGCGAAGAGCACATAGCCGACCGAGAGCAGCGCCACCGGGCGGGCGTTGGCGCGCAGGTCGAGGTACGAGCTGTCGAGCGCGGCGGTGTGCAGCAGCGGTGGCAGCACCAACGGCAGCACGATGTCCGGGTCGAGGGTGTAGTCGGGCACGCCCGGCAGGTACGACGCGGCGAGTCCCGCCGCGACCAGCAGCAGGGGTGCGGACACGGGCGTCCTGCGGGCGGCGCCCGCGACGGCGGCGCTCCCGGCCACCAGCACCAGCAGTGGCATCACATCCATCGGTGCCCACCCATGTCCATGCCGTCCTCACCTTCTAATCTGGCCATCATGATCGAGTGCCCGCACTGCGCCCGGCTGCCGCGCCCCGAGCCCGTCCCGCTGAGCGAGACCTGCCCCGAGTGCGCGGCGGCCGGCAGCCACCCCGTCCAGCTCCGCTTGTGCCTGGTGTGCGGGCACGTGGGGTGCTGCGACTCGTCGCCGCACCGGCACGCCACCACCCACTACGAGGAGACCGGCCACGCGGTGATGCGCAGCTTCGAGCCGGGCGAGTCCTGGCGCTGGTGTTACGTCGACCGGCGCCTGCTGCCCTGATCCTCCCCGGCGGCCATTCGAACGTCCCCCTGATCCGACCCGGACGCGTCCCTGACTTTCCGCCCCGGAGCCGGGTCGGCGCCCGGAGCGCTGTCGGTGCCGCCCGCTAGCATGCAGGCATGATCCGATCCGCGACGCCCGCCGACGTTCCCGTCCTCCACGCGATGATTCGTGAACTCGCGGCGTACGAAAGGGCGCTGGACTCCGCACGGGCGACCGAGGATCAGCTGCGTGAGGCGCTGTTCGGAGCGCACCCCGCGGTCTTCGCTTTGATAGCGGAGAGTGACGGCCCCGAAGCGGGGGTTACGGAGGGCAGCGCGGCCCCGGCGGGCGAACCGGTGGGTTTCGCGCTGTGGTTCCGCAACTTCTCCACCTGGACGGGCACGCACGGTGTTTATCTGGAGGACCTGTACGTGCGGCCCGCGGCGCGGGGCGGCGGGCACGGCCGGGCGTTGCTCGCCGAACTGGCCCGCATCTGCGTGGAGCGCGGCTACCAGCGTTTCGAATGGTCAGTACTGGACTGGAACGAACCGTCGATCCGCTTCTACGCGTCACTCGGTGCGGAGCCCATGGACGAATGGACGGTGCACCGGATATCGGGCGAACCGCTCCACGCCCTTGCGGCACTCGCGCAGAGTGACGAAAATCCCAACAGGGCGACTTCTCTTTCGATTTGAGACCGCAAGCCCCTAGCCACTTTCCGTGCTCATGGGTTTACCATGAGTGACAGTCGTGGGCCTGCGGCGCGGACCTCCAGATCGCGATAGCGTCGCAGCCGGAAATGTGCCGCGGCGGCCTTGTGCCATCCTCTCCCGGAGGGTGCACGGCCGACGCCCGTCAAAGCTCAAGAAGCTTGTGTCACCTTGGAGGTGAGGGTGTCCCCCATCGCAGGCGAGTCCGGGGCGACCCAGGACTTCGTGGAAGTCCGGCTGCCCGCTGCGGGTGCCTACTTGTCGGTCCTGCGGACGGCGACAGCCGGTCTCGCGGCCCGACTGGACTTCACCCTCGACGAAATCGAGGATCTGCGCATCGCCGTGGACGAGGCGTGCGCGATCCTCCTGCAACAGGCCGTGCCCGGCTCCGTACTGAGCTGCGTCTTCCGCCTCGTCGGCGACGCGCTCCGGGTGACGGTCTCCGCACCCACGACGGACGGCCGCGCACCCGAGCGCGACACCTTCGCCTGGACGGTGCTCTCCGCCCTGGCCGGCGAGGTGGATTCCACCGTCGCGGACGACCGCACGGTCAGCATCAGCCTGCACAAGAAGCGCGGCGCCGGCCCCGGGCAGCCGTGACGGAAGAGGGGGCTCCGTGAGTACTGCATCGTCGCGGGAAGTACGCACCCCGGCCATCCCGCATCAGTCCGCCCGGCACCATCCGGGGAGCGCGGCGGCTCTGGAGCCGGACGAGGCGAGTGACCGACCGGAGCGGGCGGACCACATGGATCAGCAGGACCAGCAGCGGCGGTCGCTCTCCCAGCCGCAGGATCGCAGCGGCGCGCGCGCCCTGTTCACCCGGTTGCGGTCGCTTCCCGACGGCTCGCCGGAGCGGGCGGAGCTGCGCAATCACCTGGTGCGGATGCATCTGCCGCTGGTGGAGCATCTGGCGCGGCGGTTCCGCAACCGCGGCGAGCCGCTCGACGACCTGACCCAGGTCGCCACCATCGGTCTGATCAAGTCCGTGGACCGCTTCGATCCGGACCGGGGCGTGGAGTTCTCCACCTACGCCACCCCCACGGTCGTCGGCGAGATCAAGCGCCACTTCCGGGACAAGGGATGGGCGGTCCGGGTGCCGCGCCGGCTCCAGGAGCTGCGGCTGTCGCTGACCACCGCCACCGCGGAGCTCTCCCAGCGGCACGGCCGCGCGCCCACGGTCCACGAACTGGCCGAACACCTCGGCATCTCGGAGGAGGAGGTGCTGGAGGGCCTGGAGTCGGCCAACGCGTACAGCACGCTCTCCCTCGACGTGCCGGACACGGACGACGAGTCGCCCGCCGTCGCCGACACCCTCGGCGTGGAGGACGAGGCACTGGAGGGTGTCGAGTACCGCGAGTCCCTCAAGCCCCTGCTGGAGGACCTGCCGCCCCGCGAGAAGAAGATCCTTCTGCTGCGGTTCTTCGGCAACATGACACAGTCGCAGATCGCCCAGGAGGTCGGCATCTCCCAGATGCACGTCTCACGACTGCTCGCCCGCACCCTCGCCCAGCTCCGCGAGCGGCTGCTCGTCGAGGAGTAGCCGCCTCCTCGTGAAGCGGCCGCCGGGGAGATCAGGCCCGGCGCCCCCGGGCGCCGCGGCCCGCTCGGGGCCCGCGGTTCAGGACTCCCGCGGGCCGATTCCCAGCGCCTCGGTGGCCGTCGGGTTCACCAGCAGTCCCAGGGTGACCACGGCGGCGAGCGCCAGCACCACGCCCGCGGCGATCAGACCGCCGCCGCCGTTGATCAGCGACCAGGCGACGGGGAACGCCACGAGCTGGGTGATGAGCGCGGGCCCCCGGCTCCAGCGGCGGCGCAGCAGCAGGCCGCGGGCCGCCGCCAGCGGCAACAGGGCCAGCGCGACCATGGTCGCCCCGCCCGTCACCGCCTGCCGCGGGCTGTCCGGCTTCCCGAGCAGCCCCATGACCAGGATGTACAGCCCGCCGATCAGCAGGGCCAGTCCCTCCAGGCCGGCCAGCGCGGCGGCGGCCGTCAGCCGGGCGGGCCGCGGGCCGGCCGGCTCCGGGACGTCGGGTGCCTTGCTTCCGCCGCGCTCGGGGGCGGCGCTCTTACGGGCGGACTTCGACGCGGACTGCTTGCTGCTCACCCCAGCAGGGTAGCCCCGCCCCGTCCCGACCGGTCGCGCCCCGGGCGATCCGGCGACGCGGAGGGCCGGGACGGCGAGACCTGAGGTGGGTCGTGTACCGACAGGTAGGTAGGCTGGCGCGCATGCGTGCGCTTCTCGTGGTCAACCCTTCGGCCACCACCACCAGTGCCCGTACGCGCGATGTCCTGGTGCACGCGCTCGCCAGCGACCTCAAGCTCGAGGTCGCCACCACCGAGTACCGGGGGCACGCGCGGGACCTGGCGCGGGCCGCCGCGGAGAGCGGGAACACCGAGCTGGTGGTCGCGCTGGGCGGGGACGGAACGGTCAACGAGGTCGTCAACGGTCTGCTGCACCACGGCCCCGACCCGGAGCGCCTGCCGCGCCTGGCCGTGGTGCCCGGCGGCTCCACCAATGTGTTCGCCCGCGCGCTGGGGCTGCCGAACGATCCCGTCGAGGCCGCGGGTGCCCTGCTGGAGGCGCTGCGCGACGGCGACGAGCGGATCATCGGCCTGGGGCACGCGGCCGGCACCCCGGGCAGCGAGGACGAGGGGGCGCCCGGTCGCTGGTTCACCTTCTGCGCCGGCCTCGGTTTCGACGCCGGTGTCGTCGGCCGGGTGGAGCAGCAGCGGGAGCGCGGCAAACGTTCGACGCACTCCCTGTACGTGCGACAGTTCATGCGTCAGTTCGCCGGCGAACCCAACCGCCGGCACGGGACGATCACCCTCGAACGGCCTGGCGAGGAGCCACTCGCGAATCTCGTCATGTCGATAATCTGCAACACGTCGCCGTGGACGTACTTCGGCAACCGGCCGATCTACGCGCTGCCCCGCGCATCCTTCGACACCGGCCTTGACGTGCTGGGACTCACCCGGCTCTCGACGCTCACGGCCGGCCGCCACATCACCCGGCTGTTGACGTCGACACCGGAGCGCGGACCCGAGGGCAGACACGCTGTGTCACTCCATGACCAGAGTTCCTTCACCTTGCATTCGCAGGCTCCACTCCCGTTTCAGATGGACGGTGACCACCTCGGGTTGCGTACGAGCGTGACGTTCACAGGCGTTCGCCGTGCACTGCGTGTGATTGTGTGAGTGCGAGGGCCTAAAGTCCTTCCACTCGAACGTTTAGCCTGGGTTCCACCCCCTGGAAGTACGGCTGTGACCTAGCTGACACCGAGGAATCAAAAAAAACTTTCCAGAAGGGGTTGTGTCCGCCGCCGAGGTTTGCGAGTCTCTTCATGGCGATCGGGACAGCCGCTCATCTCGGCTTCCCCGGATTGCCCGAACCCCCTCTCTCTTTCCTGGACCGCAGCCAGTCTCGACTGGGTAACGGCCCTTCCGTTGCGGGGGGATTCGTGAAAGCGTTCACATTCACAAGCCACGTAGCCGCAATAACGAGGAGATGGAGCAGCCATGGACTGGCGTCACAACGCCGTTTGCCGCGAGGAAGACCCCGAGCTGTTCTTCCCCATCGGCAACACCGGTCCTGCGCTGCTGCAGATCGAGGAAGCCAAGGCCGTCTGCCGCCGCTGCCCCGTGATGGAGCAGTGCCTGCAGTGGGCGCTCGAGTCCGGCCAGGACTCCGGCGTCTGGGGTGGCCTCAGCGAGGACGAGCGCCGCGCGATGAAGCGCCGCGCCGCCCGCAACCGGGCTCGCAACGCGACCGCCTGACGAAGCCCCCTCGGCCCCCGAGCCGCAGCGCGCAGTGCCCCTGACGTATCGGGGGCGCCCACCAGCACCGCACAGTGAAGCTTTGAGCCCCGGACCGGCCACGGTCCGGGGCTCAGTGCTGTGCCGGACGCGGCGCGGGCCGATGCCGCGCCGGCGCCCTACGGAACCGGCCTGATCAGGGCTTTTCCGGCCGGACGGGGAGGTCGAGGACGACCCGGGTGCCCCGCCCGGAGGCCGGCACCATGTCGAACCCGCCGCCGAGCTCGCCCTCGACCAGGGTGCGGACGATCTGGAGGCCGAGGTTCCCGGCCTGGTGCGGGTCGAATCCCTCGGGCAGCCCGCGCCCGTCGTCCTGGACCGAGATCAGTAGCCGGGCGTCGGTCCGCGTGCCCCCGCGCACCGCCGTCACCTCGACCGTCCCCTGCTCCCCCGGGCCGAATCCGTGCTCCAGGGCGTTCTGCAGCAACTCGGTCAGGACCATGGAGAGCGGAGTCGCGACCTCCGCGTCGAGCACCCCGAACCGCCCGGTCCTGCGGGTGTGGACGCGCCCCGGCGAGATCTCGGCGACCATCGCGAGCACCCGGTCGGCGATCTCGTCGAATTCGACCCGTTCGTCGAGGTTCTGCGAGAGCGTCTCGTGGACGATCGCGATCGAGCCGACCCGGCGTACGGCCTCCTCCAGCGCCTCGCGTCCCTCCGCCGAGCCGATGCGGCGGGCCTGGAGCCGCAGCAGGGCGGCGACGGTCTGGAGGTTGTTCTTCACCCGGTGGTGGATCTCCCGGATGGTGGCGTCCTTGGTGATCAACTCTCGCTCGCGGCGGCGCAGTTCGGTGACGTCCCGGAGGAGGACGAGCGAACCGATGTGCGTGCCCTTGGGTTTGAGCGGGATGACCCGCAGCTGGATGACGCCGCCGTTGGCCTCGACCTCGAACTCGCGCGGCGCCCAGCCGCTGGCGAGTTTGGCCAGCCCCTCGTCCACCGGACCGCGCGAAGGCGCCAACTGAGCGGTGGTCTCGCCCAGATGATGCCCGACGAGATCGGCGGCGAGGCCGAGCCGGTGGTAGGCGGAGAGCGCGTTCGGGCTGGCGTACTGGACGACGCCGTCCGCGTCCAGCCGGACCAGGCCGTCGCCGGCGCGCGGGGAGGCGTCCATGTCGACTTGTTGCCCGGGGAAGGGGAACGTTCCGGCAGCGATCATCTGGGCGAGGTCCGACGCGCTCTGGAGGTAGGTGAGCTCCAGCCGGCTCGGCGTCCGCACGGTGAGCAGGTTGGTGTTCCGGGCGATGACGCCCAGGACGCGCCCCTCGCGGCGGACCGGGATGGACTCCACTCGGACCGGCACCTCTTCGCGCCACTCCGGATCGCCCTCGCGCACGATCCGCCCCTCGTCGAGCGCCGCGTCGAGCATGGGCCGGCGTCCACGCGGGACGAGGTGGCCCACCATGTCGTCCTGGTACGAGGTGGGGCCGGTGTTGGGGCGCATCTGGGCGACCGAGACGTACCGGGTGCCGTCGAGCGTGGGAATCCACAGGACGAGGTCGGCGAAGGAGAGGTCGGAGAGCAACTGCCACTCCGAGACCAGCAGGTGGAGCCATTCGAGATCGGAGCCGTCGAGGGCGGTGTGCTGGCGTACGAGATCGTTCATGGAGGGCACGGCTGTGAGCCTAATTCCTTTTGCGGCCCGGTGGAGCGGCCCGGTGCGGAAGTGAAGGCGCACCGGGCCGACGGCGGAAAGGTCCGTCCCCGCGTGGCACGACACCGGTGATTCGCCGCCGGGACACGCGGAGTTCCGGCGCGCGGGCATGGACAGGGGCGAATGGTCTAGTCCACAATGAACAGGTAAAGCCCCGCCCTCCCCGCACAGGAGGGCGGCACGAGGCCCGGCGCTCTCTGCCCTGACCGCGCCATGGCCTCCGGTCGGCCGCTCCGGACGTGGGGCCCGCACACCCCACGGTGTCCGGTCCGGCCGATATCAGCTCCGGGCTGCGGTGCCGGCGGGGTCGAGGGTCCCCGCCAGGCGCCGCGGCCCGTGGCGCATTCGCGTCCCCCCTCTCCGGGCATCCGTTCCCGGACGCGCCCCGCCTCGTCAGCGGTCGGCCGGACTCCCGCCCGGCCAGGCTCGGAGGGCCAGCTCCGCCACCGCTTCGAGTTCCTCGCGGCTCGCGCCGTCGCACGCCTGCTGCGACATGCCCTGCATGACGACGGCCGCGAACCGGGCGAGGGCGCGCGAGTCGGTGTCCGGGGGCAACTCCCCGACGGTCTTGTCGGCCTCGATGGCCTGCTCCATGGCGCGTACGTTCGCCTCCCGCTGCTCACGCAGGGCCGCCACCACGTCCGCCGACGCCTCCGTCGCGTTGGTGGCGGCCGAGATGACCAGGCAGCCGGGCGGGCGGCCGGGGGTGGTGTACTCGGCGGCGGCCTCGCGCAGTATCCGCGCGACCCCCCGGCGCGCGGTCGGCTCCTCGTCGAGAGCACGGCCGAGGAAGGCGCCGTACGTGTGGCCGTACTCCTCGACAGCCGCGCTGAACAGGGCCTTCTTGTCGCCGAACGCGGCGTAGAGGCTGGGGGCGCCGATGCCCATGCTGCGCGTGAGGTCCGCGATGGACGTGGCCTCGTAGCCGTGCTCCCAGAAGGCCATGATCGCCTGCTCCAGAGCCGTGGCCCGGTCGAAGGACCGGGGACGGCCGCGCTGTTTCGTCGCCATGCCGGAATTTTATAGCGCCCACTCAAGAATCTCTGCTACCTTCTTTCTGTAACGATCCCTAGAGAAAGAGGGGGCGGCTCCCATGGGCGCGCTCAAGGGCAGGACGGCACTGGTCACGGGTGGCAGCCGGGGCATCGGCAGGGCGATCTCCGAACGGCTGGCACGGGACGGCGCCCGGGTCGCCGTGCACTACGGACGGGACGAGCGGGCGGCCGCGGAGACGGTCGCTGCGATCACGGCCGCGGGCGGTTCCGCCTTCCCCGTGCGGGCGCGGCTCGGCGTGCCGGGCGATGCGGAGGCGCTGTGGGCGGCGTACGACGAGCAGGCAGACGGGGTGGACGTCCTGGTCAACAACGCCGGAACCGACGGGACGCGCAAGCCGATCGGGGAGACGATGCCGGAGGAGTTCGACGACGTCTTCGCCCTCAACGCCAAGGCTCCCTTCTTTATCACCAAGCTCGGACTGGAGCGGATGCGGGACGGCGGCCGGATCGTGAACGTGTCGACCGGGCTGTCCCGACGACTGATGATGCCGGAGCTCATCGCCTACGCGATGACCAAGGGCGCCCTTGATGTCTTCACCATGACCCTGGCCAAGGAGGTCGGCCCGCGTGGCATCACCGTCAACACGGTGGCCCCCGGAGTGATCGACACGGACATGAACGCCGGCTGGCTGCGGGGCGACGAGAACCGGGCGAACCGGGAGGCGATAGTGGCGGCGTCGCCACTGCGGCGAGTCGGGGAGCCGCAGGACGTAGCCGATGTCGTGGGCTTTCTGGCCTCGGCCGAGGGGCGGTGGGTAACAGGGCAGTGGATCGACGCGGCGGGTGGTTCCCTGCTGTAGCGCGCGGGCAGCAGCTTCCACGAGCCGGGCTCTGTTAGATTGGTCTATACCACCCCAATCCCAAGATCGGCAGGCCCAGCGTGGAAGTTGTCATCGTCCCGGACGCCAAGGCAGGCGGCGCTCTCATCGCGAAGGCCATCGCCGCCCTGCTGAGCCGCAAGCCCGACGCTCTGCTCGGCGTTGCCACCGGCTCGACGCCGCTGCCCGTCTACGACGCCCTTGCGGACATGGTCCGCTCCGGTTCCCTGGACGCCTCGCGCGCCCGCATCTGCCAGTTGGACGAGTACGTCGGGCTGCCCGCCGACCACCCGGAGTCGTACCGGTCGACGGTGCTCCGCCAGGTGGTGGAGCCGCTCGGGCTGACCGTGTCCTCGTTCATGGGCCCGGACGGCACCGCCGAGGACGTCCAGGGGGCGTGCGACGCGTACGACCGCGCGCTGTCCGAGGCGGGCGGTGTGGACCTCCAGCTGCTCGGCATCGGCACCGACGGGCACATCGGGTTCAACGAGCCGTGTTCGTCCCTCGCCTCCCGCACCCGGATCAAGACGCTGACCCAGCAGACCCGGCAGGACAACGCCCGGTTCTTCGACAGCATCGACGAGGTCCCCCACCACGTCATCACCCAGGGCATCGGCACCATCCTGGAGGCGCGGCACCTGGTACTGCTGGCCACCGGGGCGGGCAAGGCGGAGGCGGTGGCCCGGTCCGTGGAAGGCCCGGTGTCCGCGCTGGTGCCGGCGTCCGCGCTCCAGCTGCACCCGCACGCGACCGTGGTCGTCGACGAGGCGGCCGCCTCGCAGCTCCGGCTCGCCGACTACTTCCGCGCGACGTACGCGGCGAAGCCGAGCTGGCAGGGACTGTAAGGCCGACGCCGGGCGGCGGCCGCGCTCGGGCCGGCTCCGCCGCCCGGGGAGGTGTCCCCGACCCGGAAGGCCACGCCCACCGGCGGACTCGCGACGACCAGCGGCCGCCCTGGCCTGGAGGTCGGCTGCCCGGCCGGTAGAGCGGGCACGCCCGGGGTGGGACCTGCGCCAGCCCGGTAGCCAGGATGGCCGGTCGGCCATCCCGGCCCGGCGGCCACGGCAGGAACCGGTGCCGGGAGGACCGGCCGGTCGACCCGGCCGGTCCGAGACGGCGAGCCGGCCCGCCTCAGCCGGTGGTGCGGCCCGCGATGGCCTCGGCCGCGGCCGTGCCGCATACGCGGGCCGCGCCGTGGGTGGCGATGTGCAGGGCGCCGGTCGGCGGGGCCTGGGGCAGGCCCATCTCGACCACGACGGTGTCGGGTCGGGCGGCGACCAGGGCGGCGAGGGCGGTGGCCATCCACGGGTGGCGGTGGACGTCCCGTACCACGGCGACGACCGGGCGCCCGGCGGCGTCCCGCAAGACGGCGTCGGCGCCCGCGGTGTCCGGACCGTAGCTGCCGGTCGTGGTACCCGGGAGCAGGCGGCCCAGGTCGGCGGCGATGCCCCAGGGGGTCTCGTCACCCACGGCGAAGTTGGCCGACGGGGTGTACGCGGCCACGTGGACCGGACCGTCATGGATCGAACCGCCGTGGACCGGACCGTCGTGGACCGGACCGCCGTGGACCGGACCGCCATGGACCGAACCGCCGTGGACCGGACCGTCATGAATCGAGCCGCCCTGGACCGGACCGTCATGGTCCGAGCCGCCCTGGACCGAACCGCCGCGGGCCAAGCCGCCGTAAGTCCGACCGCCGTGCGAGCCGTTCGGCCCGGGTGTGCCGTCGGGGTCGGTCGGGGTGGTGACGCGCAGGGCGCGGCGGGCGGCGGTGAGGCCGATATCGGGGGTGGGCGCGCTCCCCTCCCGCGCGCCCTCCCCCGCCTTCGACGCCCAGCGGGCGAGTGCACGGACGCGGGCGGCGGCGTCGGAGAGCCGCTCCTCGGGGAGTTCCCCCGAGCGGACGGCGTCGACGATGGCGTCGCGCAGCCGCAGGACGGTGTCCTCGTCGGAGTGTCCGCCGCCGACGCAGATGGCGTCGCAGCCGGCCGCCAGGGCCAGGACGCCGCCGCGTTCGAGGCCCCAGGCGGCGGAGATCGCCCGCATCTCGATGCCGTCGGTGACGATCAGGCCGTCGAAGCCGAGGCCGCCGCGCTCGACGGGGGCCCGGAGCAGGCCGTGCAGGACGTCGGGGCTGAGGGTGGCCGGCAGCCGGGGGTCGAGGGCGGGCAGCAGGATGTGGGCGCTCATCACGGCCTTGGAACCGGCCGCGACGGCCGCGTGGAAGGGCGGCAGGTCGCGGGCCCGGAGCGTCGGCAGGTCGACGCCCACCCGGGGCATGTCGTCGTGGGAGTCGACGGAGGTGTCGCCGTGGCCGGGGAAGTGCTTGGTGCAGGCGGCCACGCCCGCCGCCTGGAGACCCTCGACGTAGGCGGCGGTGTGCCGGGCGACGAGGTCCGGGTCGGCGCCGAAGGACCGTACGCCGATGACGGGGTTGTCGGGGTCGGAGTTGACGTCGGCGGAGGGAGCCCAGTTGAGGTTGATCCCGCACTCGGCGAGCCGGCGGCCCAGTTCGCGGGCGACGGCCCGGGTCAGGTCCGGGTCGTCGACCGCGCCGAGCGCGAGGTTGCCGGGGAAGGAGGAGCCGGTGCGGACCTCCAGGCGGGTGACGTCGCCGCCCTCCTCGTCGATCGCGACGAGCACGTCGTCACGCTCGGCGCGCAGCCGGGCGGTGAGGGCGGCGAGTTGTTCCGGCGTGGCGACGTTGCGGCCGAACAGGCCGACGGCGGCGAGTCCTTCGCCGAGCCGGCGCAGCAGCCAGTCGGGCGGGGTGGTCCCGGTGAAGCCGGGCTGGAGAACGGTGAGCGCGTCTCGGGTCAGCGTGTCCATGAGTGCAGTGCTAGCCCTTCACCGCGCCGGAGGTCAGTCCTCCGACGGCCCTGCGCTGCAGGAAGACGAACAGGATGAGGATGGGGACGGCGAAGAGGGAGGAGGCGGCCATGGTGGCGCCCCAGTCGTCGCCGAAGGTGGTCCGGAAACCGGTGAGCCAGAGCGGCAGCGTCTGCGCGGAGGGGTCCTTGCTCAGGATGAGCACGTAGGGGAACTCGTTCCACACGGTGATGAAGCCGAAGAGGGAGGTGGCCATCAGGCCGGGGGCCAGCAGCGGGAAGATCACCCGGCGGAACGCCTGGGCGCGGGTGCAGCCGTCGACCATGGCGGACTCCTCCAGTTCCTTGGGCACGGCGGCGACATAGCCGCGGAGCGTCAGGACGGTGAAGGGCAGCACCATGAGGGTGTAGACGGCGATGAGCGGCGGCAGGCTGTTCAGCATGTCGGCGTCGCGCACGATCATGTAGTACGCGATGACCATGACCTCCCAGGGCGCCATCTGGGCCATCATCATCACCAGGATGAAGCTCCGCCGGCCGCGGAAGCGCATCCGGGCGATGGCGAAGGAGGCCAGCAGCGCGATCACCAGCGACAGCGCGACGGCGACGCTCGTGGTGATGAAGGAGTTGGCGACGAAGGTCCAGAAGCCCTCGGCGTCCACGGCCTTCTTGAAGTGTTCGAGGGTCGGGCTGGTGGGGAACCAGACCGGGGCGTCGCCGACGATGTCCTTGTTGGCCTTGAAGGCCGTGGCGAACATCCAGTAGACGGGGAAGACGAAGCCGAGGAACAGGACGACCGCCGTCGCCCCCGGCCAGACGCGGCCGATCAGGGAGCGCTTCACAGCTCGTCCTCCTCTTGCTTGAGCACCAGGCGCAGGTAGTAGGCGGTCAGGGCGAGCAGGATGACGATGGTCAGGATGGAGATCGCGGCGCCCATGCCGAAGTGCTGGTTGTTCATGCCCTCGACGAAGGCGTACACCGGCAGGGTCTCGGTGAGGCGGTCCGGGCCGCCCTCGTTGATGACGAAGACCTGGGTGAACGACTTGAAGATCCAGATGACTTCGAGGAACGTCGTGGCGTAGAAGAACGGCTTGAGGAAGGGGAAGGTCACCGAGGTGAACCGCTTCCACACGCCGGCGCCGTCGAGCGCGGCGGCCTCGTAGAGCTCCTTGGGGATCGTGGTCGTCGCCGCGTAGAGGTTGATCGCGACGAAGGGCACGGACTGCCACACGATCAGCACGGTGATCACGAAGAAGGTGGAGAACTGCCCGCCGGTCCAGTTGTACTCGGCCATGGAGTGCCAGCCGAGCTTGTCCAGCACGTAGTTGACGACGCCGAACCGCTGGGCGAACAGCCACTGGAAGACCGTGGTGGCCGCGACAACGGGCATGGCCCAGGCGAGCACCAGGCCGAGGGAGAGCAGCAGCCGCGTCCGCTTGCCGAGCCGGGCGAGCAGCAGACCGATCAGACAGCCGACGACCATGACCAGGGTGACGTTGGCCGCGGTGAAGACGACGGACCGGAGGGTGACCCGCCAGAACTCCTCGCTCCCCAGCGTGTCCGAGTAGTTGTCGATGCCGATCCACTCGGTGGTGCGCCGGATGAGCTGCCGCCGGTTGAGGTTCTGGAACGACAGCAGGCCGTTCTGCACCATGATCCAGCCGAGCAGCAGCACCGTGAAGACGGCCGCGGGCAGGATCAGCAGGTAAGGGACCGACCTGCCCGCCCGCTTGGGCGCCCCGGGCGCCGGCGGTGCGCCGCCCTTGCCGGTCGGGGAGGCGGGCCGGGCCGCCGCCTCTTCGGTCTGCGCTGACATCGTCGTCCGCCTTCTCCCCTGTACAACGGTGGTGCGTGGTGCGGGGCGGGCGGGGCGCCGGCCGGTGTCCGGCCCGCGCCCCGCCCGCCCGCGCGGGTCACTGCTTCTGGCTGAGGCGCTTGTTCATCTCGCCCTCGACCTGCTTGGCCGCGTCCTCGGGCGACTTGCCGTTGAGAACGGCGGTCATGTACGCCTTGATCGGGTTGGGGGCGTTCTCGACCGCCGCCCACTCGGGGATCAGCGGGGTGGTGCCGCCGCCCTTGGCCGCCGGGGCCGCGGCCTCGCCGGCCGCGTTGCCCTTCACCTGGGAGAGCAGCGACTCCTTGTTGGGGATCGAGCCGACCTCCTGGGCGAGCGCGCCCTCGTTCTTGTCGGACAGCGCGATCTTCAGGAACTCCTCGGCGAGGTCCTTCTTCTTGCTCCGCTCGGCGATCGCGAGGTTGGAGCCGCCGAGGAAGACGCCCTCGGGCTTGTCGGCGGTCTCGCCGGGGATGGTGAAGAAGCCGAGGTCCTTCTCGATCGCCGGGTTCGCCTTGATCGCGGTCTTGGCCTCCCAGCCCATGCCGATGAAGGCGCCGGTCTTGCCCTTGGCGAAGACGTCGGCCTGCTGCGGGGTGGCCTCGTCCTTGTCCTTCGGCGCCTTGCTGAACGCCTGGTACTGCTTGTAGACGTCCATGGCCTTGCCGACCTTGGGGTCGGCGAGGTTGGAGACGTACTTGTTGCCGTCCTTCTTCACCAGGTCGGCGCCGGCGCCGATGGTCAGGCCGTCGAAGAAGTACCAGTTCTGGCCGGGCAGGTAGAGGGGCTCGGCGTCGCCCTTCTTCTGGATGGCCTCGAACGCCTTGAAGAGGTCGGCGCGGGTCTTGGGAACGTCCTTGACGCCGGCGTCTGCCCAGACCTTCTTGTTGTAGATGACGACGCGGTTGGCGGCCCACCAGGGCGCCGCGTACTGCGTCCCCTCGAACACCGACGGCTTGTTGAGGGAGTCGGTCCAGTCCTTGCCGATCTCCTTCTTCAGGTCGGAGAGGTCGGCGAGGCCGCCGGTCGCGGCGTAGGAGGGCGTCTGGGTGTTGCCGATCTCGAAGACGTCGGGCGGCGTCGACTCGGAGAGCGCGGTGGTGAGCTTCTGCTGGATGTTGTCCCACTTCTGGACCTGGACATCCAGCTTGGCGCCGGTCTTCTGCTCGAACTCGGACTTCACGGCCTCGGTCCACTTGGGCGGGTTCGAGCCGTCCATGAACCAGACGGTGAGGGTCTTGCCCTTGGAGTCACCGGACCCGGAACCGGAGTCCTTGTCGCCGCCGTCGGACCCACAAGCAGCCACACTCACCAACAAGGCCGCGACACCCGTCGCCGCTATGAGCCCACGCTTCACAGCACTCTCCTCAGGACCGAAAAGTGGTCTTTAATGGTTTAGACCAGTGCCCGCAGCTTGGCCTAGACCTTTTGGGGTGTCAAGGGTGTATAAGAGTCGCTGTCGGCTCCGTTACCGGACCGACACCTGAGGGCCGACCTGGGCGTCTCCGGTCCCCTCGGGCACTGCCCGTGCCACCATGTGACCGCGATAGACGGAGGAGCCGGTGACGGCAGCAGGATCGGAGTCGGGAAGGCACGCCATGGCGACCGAGGGCGGGACAGCGGAGAACGGCAGCACCGCCGGCGGTGTGCGAACGGCCCGCGTTCCCAAGTACTACCGGCTCAAACGTCATCTGCTGGAGATGACCGAAACCTTGCCCCCCGGCACGCCGGTGCCACCCGAACGCACCCTCGCCGCGGAGTTCGACACCTCGCGCACCACCGTGCGCCAGGCCCTCCAGGAACTGGTCGTCGAGGGCCGCCTGGAACGCATCCAGGGCAAAGGCACCTTCGTCGCCAAGCCCAAGGTCTCCCAGGCGCTGCAACTCACCTCCTACACGGAGGACATGAAGGCGCAGGGCCTCGAACCCACCTCCCAACTCCTCGACATCGGCTACGTCACGGCGGACGACCGCCTCGCCGGCCTGCTCGACATCTCCCCCGGCGGCCGGGTGCTGCGCATCGAACGGCTGCGGCTGGCCAGTGGCGAGCCCATGGCCATCGAGACCACCCACCTCTCCGCCAAGCGCTTCCCCGCGCTGCGCCGCAACCTCGTCAAGTACACCTCGCTGTACACGGCGCTCGCCGAGGTCTACGGCGTACACCTGGCCGAGGCCGAGGAGACCATCGAGACCTCGCTCGCCACCCCGCGCGAGGCCGGGCTGCTCGGCACCGACGTGGGCCTCCCCATGCTGCTGCTCTCCCGCCACTCGCTGGACGCGGACGGCGCGCCGGTGGAGTGGGTGCGTTCGGTCTACCGCGGGGACCGCTACAAGTTCGTCGCGCGATTGCGGCGGCCCGCGTCGGAATAGGACGCGTGCCGTGGAATCGTCCGGCCTTCCGGGAAGGGCGGCGAGGGCGATTCCACGGGAACGGTCCCCCATGGTCCATTCCTATTGACGGTCATCACGGCGGCTCATAGTGTCACCGGCGCCCGACCGCTGCCTCGCGAGAGGACGATCATGGACGACACCGCGGGCGTGCGGAACCACGACGGAACCGCTCGGCACGACGGCCGCCGGCCTCCCGCGCAGGGCCTCGAACCGGCGCATTCCCCGCGGAAAGTCCTGGCCCACGGCGAGTTGCTGCGCCGCTTCGTCGAAGGCCGGGAAATCCGCCCGGTGCACGTCCGGCTCGACATCACGGGCACTTCCGCGATTTCCCGGCCGGAAAGCCGCGGTGGAACGGACACCGTCGGACCGGCCGCGGGGAATTCCCCCGCGGAAATCATCCTCCCGACGGCGGAGGCCGCCTCCCTGCTCCGCGGATTCGCGGCCTCCGGCGGCCGGGCGGTGACCTTCCGCGGCACCCGCGAAACCACCCGCCACCCCGGATATCCGACCGTCTGCGACGCGGGACACGAGGCCGGGCTCCGCCTCGGGCTGGTCACCGACGGCAGCCGGCTCGGCCGCCCGGACACGGCCGAGTGCGTGGCCTCCACCCACACCTGGGTGCGCGTCACACTCCCGGCGGGCACCGAGGCCGGCTTCCGGGCCGGCGGCTCCGGTTCCGGCCGGACGACGCTGGCGTCGCTCCTCGACGACGTCGGAAACCTGCGGCAGTCCGCCATCGACCCGGACTTCCGCATCGGCTTCCACTACCTGATCGACGAACGCAACCGCGAGGAGATCGTGGCGGCGGCCCACGCGGCGCGCGAGTCGGGTGCCCACTACATACGCTTCGACACCGGCTCGCACTCCGGCCCGTACGACGACCGGGCGGGCGTCGCGCCGGCCCTGCGCCGGGCCGCCCTGCTGGCGGACGACGCGTTCGAGGTCCGGCTGCCGCGCCCCGCCGGCAGCGTCCCGAACGGCGACGGCCGTCGGGCCCGCTTCGACCGCTGCCACTACAGCCGCTTCACCGCGGCCGTCGACGCCCGCGGACACCTCCACCCCTGCCCCCAGGTGAGCCCCGACCCCCGCTACGACCTCGGCGACGTCGCCGCCGACGGCTGGCCGGACGTCCTGGACGGCGCCGCCCGGGCCGCCTGGCAGGCCACGGACCCGCGGACCACCGCGCTGTGCGGAACCTGCTACTACCGGCCGCAGAACGAGCTGTTGGAGCTGCTGTCCAGCGGGCGCATCGCCTTGGACGACGCGCTGGGGGCGTACGCGGCCGAGGTGCCGTCCGCGCTGCACGCCGACTTCCTCTGAGGCCCGACGGATGAGGGCCGACGAATGAGGCCCAACGGATAACAACCGAAGGATGAGGCCCGAAGGATCAGTCGCGACTCGTGTCGATCACGCAGAAGCGATTCCCCTCCGGATCCGCCAGAACGACGAAGTCCGGGTCCTCCGGATAGCGGTCCCAGTCGACCCGCTCGGCCCCGAGCCCCAGCAGCCGCTCCACCTCCGCCGCCTGCTCGGCCGCGTCGGCGGCGTACAGGTCCAAGTGGACGCGCGGGTACCGATCGGCCGCCGTCTCGCTGCGCATCAGCGCGAGTTGAACGCCGGCGCGGCCGGCGGCGGGCGCCAGGACGGTGAACGACGCGTCGACCGCGCCGTCGCGCGGCACGTGTCCGAGGGCCCGGGTCCAGAACCCCACGGCCCGCTCCATGTCGTCGACACCAAGGACCACCGATCCGATGCTCAGCATCACGTGATCATTGCAGACACCACGGACCGCGACAAGGACCGTGCCCCGGCGCCGTGTTGCCCGGCGGCTCAGCCGCCGGCGAGCAGCGCGGGCAGCTTCCGCATGTCGTCGAAGACGACCGTGCCGGGCCCCTCCAGCCAGGCGGCGGGCGTCAGTCCGCCGGCATAGCCGAAGGACCGCATCCCCGCCGCGCGGGCGGCCCGGACGCCGTACCGGCTGTCCTCGACGACGGCGCACCGGGCCGGGTCGGCGCCCAGGGTCCGGGCGGCGTACAGGAAGAGGTCGGGGGCGGGCTTGCCGTACGCCACGTCCTCGGCGCTGAAGATCCGCCCCTCCTCGAAGAGGCCGTGGAGACCGGTGAGCCGCAGGTTCTGCCGGATGGCGCCGTGATCGCCGTTGGAGGCGACGCAGAAGGGGACGTCCAGCTCCCCCAGCGTCTCGGCGACGCCCGCCACGGCCGTCAACTCGGCGGTGAAAGCGTCCACGTAGCGCTGCTCGTACGGCTTCCACCAGTCGACGGGCAGCGGCCGGCCGAGGCGTTCCGCGACCGCCGCCCGCATGATCTCCGCCGGGGATCCCACGAACCGCTCCACGATCTCCGCCTCGGTGAACGGGGCTCCCAACTCGGCCAGGTACTCCGCCTCCACGCGGACACAGATCCGCTCGCTGTCCACCAGAACGCCGTCGCAGTCGAAGATGACGAGGTCAAAGGGCTTGTCGCACATGCCTTTCAGCCTATGCGCGAGGCCAGGGGCGCGCCCGGCCGCGGTCGGGGCGCCCGGGGCGCACGCCCAGCGCCCCGGCACACCAGGGAAGTTGATGTTGCCATACCGATATCCGGACAGGGGGTGACGACCGGAGGCTCCCTCACCTAGATTTCGTGCGCATTACGCGAATGATCGCACCGCGAGGGAATCGCGCCGCGACCGTCGCGCCATGCCGCCGACCGCACGGGGACGGAGCCGTCGCATGTCCGAACCACCCGCTTCCGCACCACCCTCCGCCGACGACGCCCGCCGCAAGCCGGTCGTGACCCTTCCGATGGTCGTCGCGGGCGTCTGCCTCGCCCTGCCGTTCGGCGCGATGCTCTGGGTCGACTCCTACGCCCGGCTGAAGCCCGCGTTCATCGGCATCCCGTTCTTCTACTGGTACCAGATGCTCTGGGTCTTCATCTCGACGGCGCTGACGACCGTCGCGTACGTGCTGGTGCGCCGGCAGGAGCGGGAGCGGAAGCGGGGTGGGCGGGCGTGAAGGACGGCGTCAACGGTGTCGCGCTCACCGTCTTCATCATCTTCTTCCTGGGCGTCACGGTCATGGGCTTCTACGCCGCGAAGTGGCGGCGGGCCGAGAGCGCCGACAGCCTCGACGAGTGGGGACTGGGCGGGCGCTCGTTCGGCACCTGGATCACCTGGTTCCTGCTCGGCGGCGACCTGTACACGGCGTACACCTTCGTCGCCGTGCCGGCGGCCGTCTACGCGGGCGGCGCGGCCGGGTTCTTCGCCGTGCCGTACACGATCCTCTGCTACCCGCTGGTCTTCACCTTCCTGCCGCGGCTGTGGTCGGTATCGCACAAGCACGGCTACGTCACCTCGTCCGACTTCGTCCGGGGCCGCTTCGGCTCCCGGGGGCTGTCGCTGGCGCTCGCCCTCACCGGCATCCTCGCCACGATGCCCTACATCGCCCTGCAACTCGTCGGCATCCAGGCCGTACTGGACGTGATGGGGATCGGCGGCGGCTCCAACTGGTTCATGAAGGACCTGCCGCTGCTCATCGCCTTCGGCGTGCTGGCGGCCTACACCTACTCGTCGGGGCTGCGGGCCCCGGCCCTGATCGCGTTCGTCAAGGACGCGCTGATCTACATCGTCATCGCGGTCGCCATCATCTACATCCCCATGCGGCTCGGCGGGTTCGACCACATCTTCGCCAAGGCGGGCGAGGCGTTCTCCGTCAAGAACCCGGACACGGGCAAGCCGCGCGGCGCCCTGGCGACCGGGCCTGACGCGCAGTGGGCGTACGCGACGCTGGCGCTCGGCTCGGCGATGGCGCTGTTCCTCTACCCGCACTCGGTGACGGCGGTGCTCTCCAGCAAGAACCGCAACGTCATCCGCCGCAACACCACCATCCTGCCGTTGTACTCGCTGATGCTGGGGCTGCTGGCGATGCTCGGCTTCATGGCGGTGGCGGCGGGGATCAAGGTGAAGAACGGCCAGCTGGCCATCCCGCAGCTCTTCGAGGACATGTTCCCGGACTGGTTCACCGGCGTCGCCTTCGCGGCGATCGGCATCGGCGCCCTGGTCCCGGCGGCCATCATGTCCATCGCCGCCGCCAACCTCTTCACCCGCAACATCTACAAGGACTTCCTGCGGCCGGACGCCTCGCCGGCGCACGAGGCGAAGGTCTCCAAGCTGGCGTCCCTGCTGGTGAAGGTCGGCGCGCTCGTCTTCGTCCTCACCATGGACAAAACGGTCGCCATCAACTTCCAGCTGCTGGGCGGCATCTGGATCCTCCAGACCGTCCCCGCCCTGGTCGGTGGCCTCTTCACCCGCTGGTTCCACCGCTGGGCGCTGCTGGCGGGCTGGGCGACGGGCATGATCTACGGCACCTGGCGCGCCTACGACACCCCGAGCGCCACGCAGGACCACTTCGGCAACACCAACCTCATCCCCTTCATCGGGGAGAAGGGGTACATCGGGCTGACGGCCTTCGCGCTGAACGTGCTCGTCGCGGTCGTGCTGACCTTTGTGTTCAAGGCGCTCGGCACACCGGACGGCGTGGACGAGACGAAGGCGTCCGACTACACGGCCGACGCGGGCGACCCGGGTGTCCAGGTGGAACTGCCCCCGGCGACGGCGGGAGCGCCGGGCGGGCGCTGACGCCCCGGCCGGCGGCAGGCCATGGCCGTCGGCCTCACGCCCCGCCGCGGCCGCGGCCGGCCGGGCCGCGCCGCCGGGCGCAGCGCCTCCGCCTCATCGGCCGGAGGCAGGCCCACGACGCGGCCGACCTCCCTGCCGGCACGGACCGGGGAAGGACCCCGCCGGAGCGGCTCCGAGGGGCCGCCTGTGATCGATCTCCCGTTCCACCCAAGTGGATCGTCGGGTTCCGTCCCACCGGCCCCCCTCCCCATCGGCGGAGGGGGGCCGACGGCGCGCCTACGCATTCGTGAAGCCGGGCCGCCCGTCCCTTCTGCCGCCGCGCGACGGGGGATCACTTCCGTGAACGCGCCTGTCTCCGGCCCCCTCCGTTAGCACATTCCGCGACCGTTCCATGACGTGACGACACAACATGTGGGGGCACGCGCGACCGTCGGCACTAGATGTATGCTCGTCCTCGCTGTCGCCGCAGGGGAATCCGGTGGAAATCCGGAACTGTCCCGCAACGGTGTACGTACGGGCCCAATCCGCCCGTTCCGCAGTCCGAGGACCTGCCGGCAGCACGCCAGCACCGGGCCCGCCCGGTACGGCGTCTGAACACGTCCGGGCCTCGCGGGTTGGGCCGGTGGACGCCCGCGCGCACGCCTCGTACGGCTTCCGTACGCCGTCGGCTGCGCGTGCGCGCCCCCCTGCCCTCTCGCCGAGGCCCCCAGCCGAGCGAGGGAGAGCCACACGTGACGATCGCGCCCGCGGAACCTGCTTCAGGTCCGGTTTCAGTGCCCGAGGCGGACACGGTAGCGACCGGCGGCCCCGGGACCGCGCTCCTGCGCACCCTGACGGAGCTCACCGCCGATCTGCCCGCCACCGACCCCGGCAAGGTCGCCGCCGCCGCGCTGCGCGGCCGGCACCCCGGGTCGGACGAGGCCGAACTGCGCTCGCTGGCCACCGAGGCCGCGGCCGGGCTGATCTCCGAGGAGCCCCAGTACTCGCGGCTCGCCGCGCGGCTCCTCACGCTCGCCATCGCCGAGGAGGCGGCCGGGCAGGGCGCGGTCTCCTTCTCCGCGTCCGTCGCCACCGGCCACCGCGAGGGCCTGATCGCCGACGACACCGCCGCGTTCGTGCGCGAGCACGCCGAGCGGCTGGACGCGCTGGTGGACGCCGCGCTCGCCGACGGCGCCGACGACCGCTTCGGCTACTTCGGCCTGCGCACCCTGCACAGCCGCTACCTGCTCCGCCACCCGATCACCCGGAACGTGATCGAGACGCCGCAGCACTTCCTGCTGCGCGTGGCCTGCGGCCTGGCCGAGGACCACAGCGTCCGCGCCCTGGAGGACGTGGCCGAGCTCTACCGCCTCACCAGCACGCTCTCGTACCTCCCCTCCTCCCCCACGCTCTTCAACTCCGGCACGCGCCACCCGCAGATGTCGTCCTGCTACCTGCTGGACTCGCCGCTGGACGAGCTGGACTCGATCTACGACCGGTACCACCAGGTCGCGCGGCTGTCGAAGCACGCGGGCGGCATCGGCCTCTCCTACTCCCGCATCCGCTCGCGCGGTTCGCTGATCCGCGGCACCAACGGGCACTCCAACGGCATCGTGCCGTTCCTGCGGACGCTCGACGCCTCCGTCGCCGCCGTCAACCAGGGCGGCCGGCGCAAGGGCGCGGCCTGCGTCTACCTGGAGACCTGGCACGCGGACATCGAGGAGTTCCTGGAGCTCCGCGACAACACCGGCGAAGAGGCCCGCCGTACGCACAACCTCAACATCGCGCACTGGATCCCGGACGAGTTCATGCGCCGGGTCGAGGCGGACGCCGACTGGTCGCTGTTCTCCCCGGCCGACACCCCCGACCTGGTCGACCTGTACGGCGACGAGTTCGACGCCGCGTACCGGAAGTACGAGGCCGAGGGCAAGGCCGTCAAGTCCATCCCGGCGCGGGTGCTCTACGCCCGGATGATGCGCACCCTCGCGCAGACCGGCAACGGCTGGATGACGTTCAAGGACGCCGCCAACCGCACCGCCAACCAGACCGCCGAGCCCGGCCAGGTCGTCCACTCCTCCAACCTCTGCACGGAGATCCTGGAGGTCACGAACGACGCGAGACGCGTCTGCAACCTCGGTTCCGTCAACCTGGCCGCGCATCTGGGCGCCGACGGCGAGATGGACTGGGAGAAGCTGGACCGCACGGTCCGTACGGCCGTCACCTTCCTCGACCGCGTCGTGGACATCAACTTCTACCCGACCGAGCAGGCGGGGAGCTCCAACTCCCGCTGGCGCCCGGTCGGTCTGGGCCTGATGGGCCTTCAGGACGTCTTCTTCCGGCTGCGCCTGCCCTTCGACTCCCCCGAGGCGAAGGCGCTGTCCACCCGGATCTCCGAGCGGATCATGCTCGCGGCGTACGAGGCGTCCGCCGACCTCGCCGAGCGGCACGGCCCGCACCCGGCCTGGTCCGCGACCCGCACCGCGCGCGGCGTGCTGCACCCGGACCACTACCCGAACACCGAGCCGACCTGGGCCGGGCGCTGGGACGCGCTGCGTACCCGGATCGCCTCCGTCGGCATGCGCAACTCGCTGCTGCTGGCCATCGCGCCGACCGCGACGATCGCGTCCATCGCGGGCGTCTACGAGTGCATCGAGCCGCAGGTTTCGAACCTGTTCAAGCGCGAAACGCTCAGCGGTGAGTTCCTCCAGGTCAACACCTACCTGGTGGAGGACCTGAAGAAGCTCGGCGTCTGGGACCGCACCACGCGCGACGCGATGACCGACGCCAACGGCTCGATCCAGGACATGAACTGGATCCCGCAGGAGGTGCGCGACCTCTACCGCACCGCCTGGGAGATCCCGCAGCGCGCCCTGATCGACATGGCCGCGGCCCGCACCCCGTACCTGGACCAGAGCCAGTCGCTCAACCTGTTCATGGCCTCGCCCACCATCGGCAAGCTCAGCTCGATGTACGCGTACGCCTGGAAGCAGGGCATCAAGACCACGTACTACCTGCGCTCGCGTCCGGCCACCCGGATCGCCCGCGCGGCCGGCTCCACCGCCGCGACCGTCCCCGTCCCCGTCCAGCAGGCCGCGCCCGACGCGGACGCCATCGCCTGCTCCCTGGAAAACCCCGAGTCCTGCGAGGCATGCCAGTAATGTCCAACGAACAGAAGAATCTCCTTGACCCGGGCTTCGAACTGACCCTGCGCCCCATGCGGTACCCGGACTTCTACGACCGCTACCGCGACGCGATCAAAAACACCTGGACCGTGGAGGAGGTCGACCTCCACTCCGACGTGGCCGACCTGGCCAAGCTCTCCCCGGGCGAACAGCACATGATCGGCCGCCTCGTCGCGTTCTTCGCGACCGGCGACTCGATCGTGGCCAACAACCTCGTGCTGACGCTGTACAAGCACATCAACTCCCCCGAGGCGCGGCTGTACCTGTCGCGGCAGCTCTTCGAGGAGGCCGTGCACGTCCAGTTCTACCTGACGCTGCTGGACACCTATCTGCCCGACCCGGACGACCGCGCCGCCGCCTTCGCGGCCGTGGAGAACATCCCGTCCATCCGGGAGAAGGCCCAGTTCTGCTTCAAGTGGATGGACTCGGTCGAGAAGATCGACAAGCTGGAGACGAAGGCCGACCGCCGCCGCTTCCTGCTCAACCTGATCTGCTTCGCCGCCTGCATCGAGGGCCTGTTCTTCTACGGCGCGTTCGCGTACGTGTACTGGTTCCGCTCGCGCGGTCTGCTGCACGGCCTCGCCACCGGCACCAACTGGGTGTTCCGTGACGAGACGATGCACATGAACTTCGCGTTCGAGGTCGTGGACACCGTCCGCCAGGAGGAGCCCGACCTCTTCGACGACGAACTCCAGCAGCAGGTCACCGACATGCTGAAGGAGGCCGTCGAGGCCGAGCTGCAGTTCGGCCGCGACCTGTGCGGCGAGGGCCTGCCGGGCATGAACACCGAGTCCATGCGCGAGTACCTCCAGTGCGTCGCCGACCAGCGCCTCCAGCGCCTCGGCTTCGCCCCGGTCTACGGCTCGGAGAACCCGTTCTCCTTCATGGAGCTGCAGAACGTCCAGGAGCTGACCAACTTCTTCGAGCGCCGCGCCTCCGCGTACCAGGTGGCGGTCGAGGGCACGGTCGCGTTCGACGACGAGTTCTGAGCCGACACGCCTCGGTGACGAGCGGGCCCTTCCGGAGTTCTCCGGGAGGGCCCGCTCCCGTTCTCGCGAAAAACCGGCGACACGGCGGCCGGGGTGCCCGGAAACCGCCGCCGCCTGCGGGGAGGCTGGTCGTCAGGGGGCAGCAACGGGACAGGAGAAACACCTGATGCGCGTCATGATGATCGTCAAGGCGACCGAGGAGTCCGAGGCCGGCGTGCTGCCGACCCGGGAACAGGTCGCGGACATGCAGCGGTACAACGAGGCCCTGGCCAAGGCGGGCGCGCTGCTGGCCGCCGACGGGTTGTGGGCGTCGTCGGAGGGCGCCCGGGTGGTGTTCGCGGGCGGGAAGCCCAGTGTGATCGACGGGCCGTTCGACGAGATCGGCGAGCTGATCGCCGGCTACTGGATCATCCGGGTGGACTCGATGGACCAGGCCCGGGAGTGGGCGACCCGGATCCCGTTCCGGGAGGGCGTCGTCGAACTCCGGCGGATCTTCGAGCCGGCCGACTTCCCCGCCGACGTCCTCCCGCCCGAGGAGGCCGCCCGCGAACAGGCGCTGCGCGAGGAGGCCCGGGGGCGGGGCGGCCTGGTGTGACACCGGGCCGGGCCGGGCGCCACGGGCGGCCCGGCCCGGAGCGCGCGCCCCGGCGGGTCAGTCGTTGGGGACGACCGGGTAGCGGGGCGTGCCCTCGGCCATCTGCCGGAGCGCGTCCTTGCGGTCGCGCTTGGAGAGGCGGTCGATGTACAGGTAGCCGTACAGGTGGTCCGTCTCGTGCTGGAGGCAGCGGGCGAAGTAGCCGGTGCCCTGGACGGCGATCGGGTTGCCCTTCATGTCCTGGCCGCGCACCACCGCGTAGTCGGGGCGGGCCAGCGGGGCGTACGCCGTCGGGACGGACAGGCAGCCCTCGTTGGAGTCGTCGAGGATCCGGCGGCCGGCCGGGAGCTCTTCCAGGACCGGGTTGCAGACGTGGCCCACGTGCCGGACGCCCTCGTCGTCCATGCAGTCGTAGACGAACACCTTCAGGTCGACACCGATCTGGTTCGCGGCCAGGCCGACGCCCTCGGCGGTCCGCTGGCTGGCGAACATGTCGTCGATGAGACGGGCGAGGTCGTCGTCGAACTCCGTGACGTCCTTGCACTCCTTGTGCAGGACCGGGTTGCCGACCACGGTGATCGGACGGGACGTGCCGCGCTCGCGGTGCGCGGTCTCCCGCTCCTCGCAGTCCTCGGTGTCCACGATGAATTCGTCGTTCACCGACTGATCGGTCTCTTGCTGCGCCATCGCCGCCGTACGCCTCTCTCACAACCCGAATGCACTGTCACGCCCCGGAGCCCAGGGCCCATCCAGGGTAAGCGGACCGGGGCCCGGGACTCAGCAGACCTCTTCCAGATCCCGCCACTCGCGGGTGTCCGGACTGTCGGCGACCCAGCCGTCCAGCAGCCCGCGGACCAGCCCGGCGGGGGCCGCGATGCCGCACTCGCGCTCGGGCACCCACAGCAGGCCGGAGCCGGCCGTGCGGTGGCCGAGCGGGCCGGGGTGGCCCGGCTCGCTGTGGTCGTGCGGGTCCAGGTGCTCGCCGTCGCCCTCGTCGCTGGGCATCCGGCTCTCCGAGCAGGTGCGGCACAGCAGCCGCACGGACGAGGACCAGTCCTCGGCGGCGAACCCGGCGTCAGCCGCCAGCCGCTCCAGCGCGTCCCGGTCGGCCTCGGTGGCGGCCTCCAGCAGGACGACCCAGGTCGGCACCGGCGAGGGGGCCCACAGCTCGATCTCGTCGAAGACCGGGTACGACGGTCCGGCGGCGGTCACCCGCTCGCCGTGCGGGACGCCGTCGTGCAGCACCACCTCGCCCCAGCGGCGGCCGGAGGACGGCAGCGGGATGGACAGCACCTCCATGCGGGCCGGGTCGAGCCGGCGGCCCCAGACCACCTCGGCCTCGCCCTCGGGCGACAGCCGCACGGCCGCGCTGCCCAGCTCCATCCCGAGCGGCTCGCCGGCCGGGCCGCCGTCGCCGGGCACCCGCAGCCCGTACGCCTGCCAGGCGCGGCGGGCCAGCGGCCAGTCCTGGAGGGCGGTGGCGGCGATGCCCACGTTCCACCAGTCGGGAGCGCCCGCGTCGCGGTCCAGCAGCGCCACGGCCCGCAGTCCGGCGGCGCGGGCCTGCTCCCAGTCGTGCCGGAACTTGTGCAGCAGGGCCAGGTTGAACCAGGACTCGGACAGCCACGGCTCCATGTCCGCGGCGCGCGTCAGGAGCGCGCCGGCGTCCTCGTACCGGCCGTCGCCGATGAGCGTGAAGGCACGGTCGGTGGCCTGCCGCCACGAGGCGGAAGGCCGGTGCCGTACCTTGCCGAAGATCCTCACGATGTCCGCCTGCTGGTTTCTCGACGTCCCGCGTGCACCCACGCCGGAGAGCTCTGGTGACCGGCGCCGTCCTCCCCGACGGCCGCCCGCCACGCCTTGCTGACGGTCCCGCCCGCGGGCCGGGCCGCCGTACCGGGGAACCGTGCCCTCCACGACGCATACGCCGCAACAGCGCTCATGACACCCCCCGATCCCGCTTTCCCGTCACGATTCTCGGTCGTTCGTCCTCTGCGTGCTCCGCGTTCCCTGCGTACGCCGCGTCCTTCTCTTCGCATCCAACCATGCCCCGTCGGACGCCCGCTCATTACCCGTGGGTTAGTCGTGCTACTCGGGACTCCGCGGGCGTCTCACGGGTCCGGGCGCACCGGCGCGCCGCGCGCGAGCACCCGCGCGAGCGCCTCCACCACCCGGGGCTCGTGGTCGTACGCGGTCGCCCGGCGCAGCCGCTCCAGGGCGCGCGCCGATTCCCCGCGCCCACCGCGTACGGGGCCGCCGGGGCCGGCGGGGGCCGTGAGCTCGTCGTAGGCGTTGGCGGTCCGGACCACGCGGGCGGCGAGCGGCTGCTCGCGGTAGGGGTCGGCCTGGCGCTCCACGGCGTCCGCGACGGCCGGCGCGACCGCCGCGTCCAGCGGGGCCAGCCGCGCCACGCTCCCGCCCAGCCGCGCCAGCCGGCGCCGCTCCTCGGCGGGCAGCGGCTCGGTGGCCCCGGCGGGCACCGGGTCGACGAGTGAGAGCTGGCCCACGTCGTGCATCAGCGCCGCGTACTCGACGACGGCGAGGTCGCGCTCCGCCATACCGAGCTCCCGGCCGACGGCACGGCTGAGGGCGGCTACGCGCCGTGCGTGACCGGCGGGGGTGCATCCCGCGAGGTCGGTCGCGCGGGCGAGCGAGGCGACGGCGGGCGGGCAGCGCCCGGGCGCCTCCCCGCACCCTCCGGCGAGCCACAGCGCGAACAGCGGCAGGCAGCAGACCGGAAGCACCCACGGTCCGGTGACGGCCGGGGCCAGGGCGGCCACCACCGCGGTGGCACAGACCGCCGGGGCGGTGGCGGAGAGGGCACGCAGCTCGGCGCGGAGGGCCGCCGGGTAGCGGCAGCCGGCGCGGGCCCGGGCGAGGGCCGCCGCGAGGGCGGCGTCGGCGAGGACGGCCAGGACGAGGAGCAGCAGCAGCGACAGGGCGCACGCCGGCCCGGGGGCGGCCGGTCCGGCGCCGAGGAGGGCGGGGCGGCAGCCGGTGACGAGGGCGGTGGCGGCGAGGCGGCGGGCCAGCCGGTCCGGGCGGCCCGCGGCACCGGAGAGGCCGACGAGGCTTGAGGCGAACACCACGGCGACGGTCTGCGGCACGCCGTGCGCGAGCAGCGCGTAGGCCAGGGAGCCAGCGGCGCCCACCGGGGAGCCGCCGCGCACCCCGAGTGGTTCCGGCCGCCGCCCCGCGACCCCGCCCAGGGCGACGAGCAGTCCGTACGCGCAGGCGGTCCGCGGCTGCTGGAGGCCGTGGACCGCGGTCCAGGCCAGCGCGAGCAGGGCTCCGCCGCCGGCCAGCAGATGAACGGCGCGCACCAGCCGGGCGCCGGACCCGGCGGTCACCGGTGGGCCCGGGCGGCGGCACGACGGCGGGCAGCAGACGGTCCCCGGGGGACGGTCGCGGTCCGGGACGAGCCGGGGGCGGCTGTACGAATGCTCGCCCGTGGACTCCTCGGGTGGGCGCGGGCCGGGCGGACGGTCCGGGTCCGGGGCGAGCGGGGAGGGGAGGGGCGGCGTGGCGTGGTGATCAAGAGGGACGTTTCCGCAATCGGGAACTGCGGTTTCGTCCGGCGTGGGGACCATCGGCAGGCCGTCCCGTTCCAGCGTCCGGGCGAGCGCCTCGACCATGCGCGGGTCGAACTGGGTGCCCGCACAGCGGCGGAGTTCGGCGAGCGCGGCGGGGACCGGGCGGGCACGGCTGTAGGTGCGGGTGGTGGTCATGGCGTCGAAGGCGTCGGCGACGGCCACGATCCGGGCCGCCTCCGGGATCCGGCAGCCCGTCAGGCCGTGGGGGTAGCCGCTGCCGTCCAGCCGCTCGTGGTGGTGGAGGATCGCCTCCCGCGCCTCGTCGGGGATCGCGACCCCGCGCACCAGCTCGTCCCCGTACTCGGGGTGCAGCCGGATGACGCGCCGCTCCTCGCCGGTGAGCGGGCCGTCCTTGCGCAACACCCGGGTGGGGACGCCGAGTTTGCCCAGGTCGTGCAGGGTACCGGCGATGCGCAGGGCCTCCAGCCGGTCGCCGGCCACGCCGAGTTCGCGGCCGATCCGCAGGGCGAGCAGGCCGACCCGCTCGCCGTGGCCCCGCGTGTAGTGGTCCTTGAGGTCGACGGCCCCGACCAGCGCCCGGACGGTCGCGCCGCGGTCGGCGCGCTCCCGCCGGCCGCCGGCCGCGGGCCGGGCGGGCACGGTGTGCGGCAACAGCACCAGCAGGGCGGCCACCGGCCCGTAGGCGCTGCGCCACAGCTCGGCCGCGAGCAGCGCGGCCGGCCCGTGGAGCAGCGCGAATCCCAGCGCGGGCCCCAGGAGGGCGGGCCGTCGGGCGTCCGGGCGGCGTCCGGCGCGGAGGACGCCGTCGAAGGCGGCGCTCGGCAGCGCGAGGAGGAGGGCGGCGGCCAGCACGGCGGGCAGTGCGCCCAGGGGGCCGGACGGCAGGGCGGCGCGGGTGGCGCCGAAGGACAGGGCGGCGGTCGCCGCGGCGAGCGCGAGGAGTGCGGCGCGCCCCAACCGGCGCCGGTCGTCCGGGTGTTCGCGGTCCGGGCGGCGGGCCGGGGAGAGGAGGCCGCCCGGGACGGCGGCCAGCGCGGCGGCCGCCGGGGGCAGCAGCACCACGGCCAGCAGCAGCGCCGGCGGCACCGGCGCGCGGCGCGGCCGGAGCCCGCCGAGCGCGCCGACGGCCGCCAGGAGCGCGGTCGTTCCCCAGGGGACGGCCGCGGGGTCCCGTACGGCGGGCCACGCGCTCAGGACCGCCGCGCCCACGGCACCGGAGATCCAGGCGCGCGCCGCCGCCGGGACTGCCTCCATGACATGTCCTCCCCATCCGGACTCGCTGTCGGGATGGGGAGAATAGGCTTACGCGCGGCGCTCACGGCCGGATCGGCGGGAACCGCCGTCCGTTCGGGTGACGTTCGCCGGGCGGCCGTTTTGATGCGGGTTCCGGGCCCGTTCGCGACGGGCCCCCGGGCACCCGGCTCAGTCCTGCGGGACGCTCCGGGCGTCCGCCTCGGCCGCGCGGGCCTCGGCCACCACGTCCTGCTCCGGGACGGACTGGCCGGCGCGGATGAGCTCGATCCGGCCCATCACCTTGGAACGCAGGTCCGCGGGGACATCGTCGTGCCCGCAGCAGCGCTTCACCAGCTTCTTGACCGCCTGCTCCAGCCCGTACTTCTCCAGGCAGGGGGAGCACTCGTCGATGTGCACCTCGAACTTGGCACAGTCGCCGTCCGGCATCTCGCGGTCGAGGTACTCGTAAAGGTGGTCGAGGACTTCAGAGCAGTCCGTCTCGTGCGGGTCTCCGCAGCTCATGAGTCCGAGCCCTTCCCATTGTGCGACGCGTCGGAACCGTGCGGTGCGGCGGCCCCGGCCGGGACCAGGCCACGCTCGCGGGCGTAGTCCTCCAGCAGACCGCGCAGCTGCCGTCGGCCCCGGTGGAGGCGGGACATCACCGTGCCGATGGGGGTACCCATGATGTCCGCGATCTCCTTGTAGGCAAACCCCTCGACGTCCGCGAGGTAGACCGCTATGCGGAATTCCTCGGGAATGGCCTGAAGGGCCTCCTTGACATCGGAGTCCGGCAGGTGGTCGAGCGCCTGCGACTCGGCGGACCGCAGCCCCTGGGACATGTGCGACTCGGCACGCGCCAGCTGCCAGTCCTCGATCTCCTCGGACGCGCTGCGCAGCGGCTCACGCTGCTTCTTGCGGTACGAGTTGATGAAGGTGTTGGTCAGGATGCGGTACAGCCACGCCTTGAGGTTCGTGCCGTCACGGAACTGGTGGAAGGACGCGTACGCCTTCGCGTACGTCTCCTGGACCAGGTCCTCGGCGTCCGCCGGATTGCGGGTCATCCGCAGGGCGGCCGAGTACATCTGGTCGAGGAAGGTCAGCGCGTCGCGCTCGAAGCGGGCGTTGCGCTCCGCCGTGCTCTCCGCGGCCTGGGCAGGGGGGTGCTCCTCGCCGTGCGTCCCCGCGTCGGTACCCACGACCGGACCCACCTCCTCCGAAAGCCTGGACGAGCCCTGGTCGGACCCGCTCGATTCGGAGAATAGACGATGACCTGCCGAACCGGCCGAACCCGCCGCTCCGGCGGCGGCGGCCAGACCGCCCACGACGACCGGCCGGCCCCGGTCTGCGGTGCTGGGGCGGGACAGGCATGCGATCGAACCCATGGGGCGGGTCTCCCAATCCTTTGTCATGTGCCGGGTGCGTGTCGTACGTGGTGCTCAACATCGGCACGGCCCGTCCCATTCCCGCCGGTCCCCCGGCCGGCTCCGGTGGCCCGGCACCCGCCTCAGCCGGCCGGCCACCCCGCCAGCCGGCCGGCCACGGCGTCCGTGATCACCGCCAGTGCGTCCTCCTGGGTGACGCCGCCGTTCTTCGCGGCGCTCTTCGGCACCGCGAACCCGTGGTCCCCGCCGGGCACGGCGACCGGCTCGACGCCCGGCGGGAACTCCTCGGGGCGGCCGAACGGATCGCGCGCGCCCTGGACGACGAGGACCGGCACCCCGGCGTCGAGCAGCTCCCCGGCGCGGGACTTCTCCGGCCGGCCCGGCGGGTGGAGCGGGAAGCTCAGCGCGAGCACCGCGACCGCGCCCAGCTCCGCCGCCGTCCGGCAGGCGACGCGCGCCCCGGCGCTCCGGCCGCCCGCGACGACGGGGAGCCCGGGCGCGGCGAGCGCGGGCCACAGGGCGCGCCAGGCCGTGTCGAGGGCGCGGGGCGCCGGTGCCACCTTCCTGCCGGCCACCCGCCAGGGCTGCTCCACGAGGGCCACGGTCACCCCGTGCGCGGGCAGGGCGGCGGCGAGGGCCTGGAGGTCGCGGGCCTCGACGCCGCCGCCGGCGCCATGGCCGAGGGCGAGCACCAGGCGGGGCTCCGGCGCGGGGTACCAGTGGACGCGGGCCTCGCCCGCGGGGGTCTCGACGCTCTCCGTCAGCGGTTTCTTCGTCGTCACGCGGCCATCCTGCCGTCCCGGTGCCGCGGCGTGCGGCGTGCGGCGTGCGGCGTGCGGCGTGCGGCGTGCGGCGTGCGGCGTGCGGCGTGCGGCGTGCGGCGTGCGGCGTCGTCAAACGGTGACCTCGTCAGAACGGCGTCGCCGTCAGAACAACGTCGTCTCCTCCGGCGCCGCCAGCTCCGCCACCAGCTCCGGACCGTTGTTGCGGACGTCGCTGACCGCCGTCGCCACCGGGTACGCGCGCACCAGCCCGGGCGGGGGCGGGGCGAGCAGCGGGCGCAGCTCCTCCGGGTCCGTGAGCGCCGGGTCGAGCCAGGCGGCCCACCGGTCGGGCGGCAGGACCAGCGGCATCCGGGGGTGGATCTCCGCCAGGGAGCGCGGGCCGCCCTCGGTGCCGCCGCCGGCGAACGGGCGGTCGTCGGCCTCGGTGGTTATCACCGAGCAGGTGGCCCACCAGGCCGCCGGGTGGTCGTCCGGGAGGGTGCGGTCGCGCCAGAACTCGTAGAGGCCGGCCATCGCCATGACCGATCCGTCGGCGGGCGTCACGAAGTAGGGCTGCTTCCGGGGGCGCTTGCGGCGGCCCTGCACCTCCAGCTCGCGCTCCTGTGCGCCGGTGACCCACTCGTAGTAGCCGTCCGCCGGGAGCAGGCAGCGCCGCTCCGCGAACGCCCGCCGGTAGGACGGCTTCTCGTGCACCGTCTCCGCCCGTGCGTTGATCATGCGGGCGGCCCCCTCCGGCGACTTCGCCCAGGAGGGGACGAGCCCCCACTTGAGGGCGCGCAACTGTCGGACCGGGCGCCGGTCCGGCGCGCCCTTGAGCGGGCGCTCCAGGACGGCGTACACCTCTTTGGTGGGCGCCACGTTCCAATCCGGGGCCAACGTCTCCTCCGGCTCCCACACCTCCACGTCCAGGAGCCCGGCCAGATCCTCCGGCCCCCGGCTCGCCGCGTACCGCCCGCACATGTCCGACCGCCCCTCAGTTCTTCTCCGTACATCTGCCGCCGACCATGCTGCCGCACGGGTCGGACACTCCGGCCCGGAACCGTCACGCGGCCTCCGCCGTCCCTCAGCACGGACCACGAACGCGCAAGGAGCGGCCCCGCCATGGACAGCACCACCGCCACCGACCTGTGGGACCGTCTGGCCGGCAGCCAGTCCGGGCCCTCGGTCTGGACCGTCGTCGGCACCGGGCTGGTCGCCCTGGCGATGATCGTCCCGCCCCGGGTCTGGCGGGTGACGCGCAACGCGATCACCATCGCCCACGAGGGCGGCCACGGCCTGGTGGCACTCCTCAGCGGCCGGACCCTGGACGGCATCAGGCTGCACTCGGACACCTCGGGCCTCACCGTCTCTCGGGGCCGGCCGACCGGCTTCGGCATGGTCCTCACCGCGGCGGCCGGCTACCCCGCGCCGTCGCTGCTCGGCCTGGCCGGCGCCTGGGCGCTGTCCACCGGGCACGTCACGGCCCTGCTGTGGGTGGCGGCGGCGCTGCTGGCCGCCATGCTGGTGATGATCCGCAACGCGTACGGCGCGCTGACGGTGGTGCTCACCGGCGCGGCCTTCGTCCTGGTCTCCTGGCTGGCCGGCCCGGAGGTGCGGGCGGCGTTCGCCTACGGGGTGGTGTGGTTCCTGCTGCTGGGGGGCGTGCGGCCGTCCTTCGAGCTCCAGCGCAAGCGCCGGTTCGGGGCGGCGGCGGACTCCGACGCCGACCAGCTCGGCCGGCTGACCGGGATGACGCCGGTGCTGTGGCTGCTCTTCTTCCACGTGGTCGCGCTGGCCGCGCTGCTGGCCGGCGGCAACCTGCTGCTCCGGAGGTGAACCGGCGGGCGAACCGGCGGGCCTCCGGGCGCGCCGCGGCCAGGTCCGCGCGGCCGTAGGGCCCGGTCACCGCCCCGGTGAGGCCGTAAGGTTAGGGGCATGACCGAGAGCCCCGCGCCCACCGACCTCTGGCCCGCTCCCACCGCGACCGGGGCCGTCGACGCGACCGTCACCGTGCCCGGCTCCAAGTCGGTCACCAACCGCGGACTCGTCCTCGCGGCCCTCGCCGCCGAGCCCGGCTGGCTGCGCCGCCCGCTGCGCTCGCGCGACACCCTGCTGATGGCGGAGGCGCTGCGCGCCATGGGCGTCGGCATCGAGGAGACGGTCTCCTCCAGCTCCGAGGGCGACCACGACGGCTCCGGCGAGGCGTGGCGGATCATCCCGGCCGGGCTGCACGGCCCGGCCACCGTCGACGTCGGCAACGCGGGCACGGTCATGCGCTTCCTGCCGCCGGTGGCGGCGCTCTCCGACGGCCCGGTCCGCTTCGACGGCGACCCGCGCAGCTACGAGCGCCCGCTGCACGGCGTGATCGACGCGCTGCGCGCGCTGGGTGCCCGGATCGACGACAACGACCGCGGCGCGCTGCCGCTGACCGTGCACGGCGCCGGGGCGCTGGAGGGCGGTCCGGTGGAGATCGACGCGTCGTCGTCCTCCCAGTTCGTGAGCGCGCTGCTGCTCTCGGGCCCGCGGTTC
Organism: Streptomyces sp. CA-181903; assembly: GCF_050937075.1. NCBI lineage: Bacteria > Bacillati > Actinomycetota > Actinomycetes > Kitasatosporales > Streptomycetaceae > Streptomyces > Streptomyces sp. CA-181903. Next base: position 4,987,878 of record NZ_JBNJLY010000001.1, on the reverse strand, counting down.
AACCAGGGCGTGGAGGTACGGCACGTCGGCTCGGCGCTGCCCTCGCTGCCGCACATCCGGATGACCGTCGAGATGCTGCGCGCCGCCGGCGCCCAGGTGGACACCCCCGAGTCGGGCGGGGAGCCGAACGTGTGGCGGGTCTCCCCCAGCGCTCTGCTGGGCCGCGACCTGGTGGTCGAGCCCGACCTGTCGAACGCGGCGCCGTTCCTGGCGGCGGCCCTGGTCACCGGCGGCCGGGTCACCATCCCCGACTGGCCCGAGCGCACCACCCAGCCGGGTGACGCGCTGCGCGACATCTTCACCGCCATGGGCGGCAGCTGCGAACTCACCGACGCGGGGCTGACGTTCACCGGCACCGGCCGGATCACCGGCATCGACGCGGACCTGCACGAGGTCGGCGAGCTCACCCCGGTGATCGCCGCGGTGGCCGCGCTCGCCGACTCCGAGTCCGAGCTGCGCGGCATCGCCCACCTGCGGCTGCACGAGACGGACCGGCTGGCCGCGCTGGCCAAGGAGATCAACGAGCTCGGTGGCGACGTCACCGAGACCGCCGACGGCCTGCGGATTCGCCCGCGCCCGCTGCACGGCGGCGTCTTCCACACCTACGAGGACCACCGGCTGGCCACCGCCGCGGCGGTGCTCGGCCTCACCGTCCCGGGCGTCGAGGTGGAGAACGTGGCGACCACCGCCAAGACCCTCCCCGACTTCCCGGAGCTCTGGCACGGCATGCTCGGATCCGTCGCGGGGGCGACGACGGCGCCGAGAGCCTGAGGGAACCGGAACACCATGCGCCGCTACGGCAAGCACACCGACGAGGACGACGTCCGCGTCCGCCCCAACCGCAAGGGCAACCGGCCGCGGACCAGCATCCGCCCCAAGCACGAGGACGCCGCCGAGGGCTTCGTCCTCACCGTCGACCGGGGCCGGCTGACGGTCCTCGTCGAGGACCGGATCGTCATGGCCATGAAGGCGCGCGAGCTGGGCCGCAAGGGCGTCGTCGTCGGCGACCGGGTCGCGGTCGTCGGCGACCTCAGCGGGCAGAAGGACACCCTCGCCCGGATCGTCCGGGTCGAGGAGCGCTGTTCGGTGCTGCGCAGGACGGCCGACGACACCGACCCGTTCGAGCGGGTCGTGGTCGCCAACGCCGACCAGCTGGCCATCGTCACCGCCCTGGCCGACCCCGAGCCGCGCCCCCGGCTGATCGACCGCTGCCTGGTCGCGGCGTACGACGCGGGGCTCGAACCGCTGCTCGTCCTGACCAAGTCGGACCTCGCCCCGGCCGCGAAGCTGATGGAGTCCTACGGCGCGCTGGGCCTGCCGTACGTGGTCACCAACCGCGAGGAACTGGCCGTCGGGGAGGCCGCGGAGCGGGTGCGGGAGCGGCTCAACGGCCGGGTGACCGCGTTCGTCGGGCACTCCGGCGTCGGCAAGACCACGCTCGTCAACGCGCTCGTCCCGGACCGGCAGCGGGCCACCGGGCACGTCAACGCGGTCACCGGCCGCGGTCGGCACACCACCACGTCGGCGCTGGCCCTGCCGCTGCCCAGCGGTGACGGCTGGGTCATCGACACCCCGGGCGTGCGGTCGTTCGGGCTCAACCACATCGACCCCTCGCGCGTCATCCTCGCCTTCCCGGACCTGCGGCCGGGCACCGAGGGCTGCCCGCGCGCGTGCGGTCACGACGAGCCGGACTGCGCGCTGGACCAGTGGGTCGCGGAAGGGCACGCCGACCCGCAGCGGCTGTACTCGCTGCGACGGCTTCTGGCCACCCGGGAGCGGCGCGAAGGCGACTGATCGCCTACGTTTGCGCTTGACCGCCGATGGCAAGTGGATCAGCACCGGGACGGACGGGGCGGTCGACGACACGGGAGGCGAAAACTGATGGCGTGGCTGCTGGTCGTGGTCGCAGGACTTCTGGAAACCGGCTTCGCCGTCTGTCTCAAGCTCTCGCACGGTTTCACCCGCCTGTGGCCGACGATCGCCTTCGCCTGCTTCGCCCTCGGCAGCTTCGGCCTGTTGACGCTCTCCCTCCGGAAGCTGGACGTGGGCCCGGCCTACGCGGTGTGGACGGGCATCGGCGCGGCCGGAACGGCGATCTACGGCATGGTCTTCCTGGACGACCTGGTCTCCACGCTGAAGCTGGTCTCGATCGCGTTCGTGATCATCGGCGTGATCGGGCTCCAGCTGTCGGGCTCCGCGCACTGACCGCACGGCTCGTCCCGGCCCGCCCGACCGCCGCCCGCTCACTCCCGCCCGTCGCCGAGCAGCGTCCTGACCACGCCGGCCACCTCCTCGGCCGCCTCCGTGTCGGAGCCGGCCGGGGCGACCACGTACGACAGGGTCATCCGGACCGCGGCCTCGCAGGCCCGGCGCAGCGCGGCCGGGTCCGGCGGGCGGCCGGTCCTGGCGGTGGCCTCGCCGGCCGCTCCGGCCGTGCTGCCGGTGATGCGCTCCACCAGGGCGGCGGGCGTGGGGGCGCCGCGGGCCGTCCTGGGCGGTGGCGGGGTGCGCGGCGCCGGCACGGCGGGGGCCGCCTGGGCGGGCAGCCGCTCGCCGCGGCAGCCGGTGAGGGCCGCGCGCACCAGCGGGTTGGCCCGCGCGGTGCGCAGCGTCCAGACGGCGGCGGCCGCGCAGCAGTCGCCGGCGTCGGCGTCCTCCCGCCCGACGACGTCGGCCAGCGAGCGTTCGACGCCGGCCAGGAAGGACTCCGCCTCGCGCCGGACCAGGGCCCGGGCCAGGCCGTCCTTGCTGCCGAACTCGTTGTACAGGGTCTGCCGGGACACCCCGGCGGCGGCCGCCACGTCGACCATCCGGACCCCGTGCCAGGGCCGGATGCCGAGCGCCGTGTAGGCCGCGTCCAGCAGGAGCTCTCGTGCCGCGGGCATCGTCGCCTCCCGGGGCCTGGCGGCCGCACGACGGTTGTGGCCACAGAATTGACGCACCACCAGACGGTGTCAAGAGCCCGGGCGGGCCGCACGCGCGCGGACGGGACCCGCGGGTAGTGTTCCTGTTATGTCCGACTACCACGATGATCTGCGCTTGGCCCATGTCCTGGCGGACGCCGCCGACGCGGTGACCATGGAACGGTTCAAGGCGCTCGACCTCAAGGTCGAGACCAAACCGGACATGACCCCGGTGAGCGAGGCCGACAAGGCCGCCGAGGAGCTGATCCGCGGTCATCTGCAGCGGGCACGGCCCCGCGACGCCGTCCTCGGCGAGGAGTTCGGTGGCGAGGGCCTCGGCCCGCGCCGCTGGGTCATCGACCCGATCGACGGCACGAAGAACTACGTGCGCGGGGTGCCCGTCTGGGCGACGCTGATCTCCCTCACGGTCCAGACGGAGCACGAGGGCACCATCGAGTACCAGCCGGTCGTCGGCGTGGTGTCGGCCCCGGCGCTGGGCCGCAGGTGGTGGGCGGCGCAGGGCTCGGGCGCGTACACCGGGCGCAGCCTGACGTCCGCGAGCCGGCTGACGGTCTCGAAGGTGGAGCGCATGGCGGACGCATCGTTCGCGTACTCCTCGCTGTCGGGCTGGGAGGAACGGGGGCTGCTGCCGCGCTTCCTGGACCTGACGCGGGACTGCTGGCGGACGCGTGGCTACGGCGATTTCTGGCCGTACATGATGGTCGCCGAGGGCTCGTTGGACATCTGCGCGGAGCCGGAACTGTCGCTGTGGGACATGGCGGCGAACGTCGTCATCGTGGAGGAGGCCGGCGGCCGGTTCACGGGGCTGGACGGGCGGCGCGGGCCGCACAGCGGGAACGCCGCCGCGTCCAACGGGCTGCTCCACGACGAGCTGCTGGGATACCTGCGCACCTGAAGGGCTCCGGCGGCGGGCGGGACGTGGCAGGAACGTCACGGCCCGTTCGGCCGCCCGAAACCTCAAAGACGGCGTAAAAAGTCGGCAAAGCGGCCGGTCATCGTCCTCTTCCCCGCCGGGGCGTCGCGTGTCACGCTGAGGAGCAGCTTGTGAATGCGTGAAAACGCCCCGCAGGAGGTGGCCCGCCCATGCTCGTCCGCGACGCCATGAGCACGATCGTCCTCACCATCGGCCCCGCCCACACCCTCCGGCAGGCCGCCCGGCTGATGTCCGCGCGGCGCGTCGGCGCGGCCGTCGTCCTCGATCCCGACACCAGCGGCCTCGGCATCCTCACCGAACGCGACGTCCTCACCGCGCTCGGCGCCGGATGCGACCCGGACAGGGAGACCGCCCACCGCCACACCACCGCCGACGTGGTCTTCGCGGCGCCGGAGTGGACGCTGGAACAGGCCGCCACCGCCATGTCGCGCGGGGAGTTCCGGCACCTGATCGTGCTCGACGGCCAGGAGACCGTGGGTGTGGTCTCGGTGCGCGACGTCATCCGCTGCTGGGTGGCGCACGGAGTGCCACGGCAGGGCGGGGCGGCGCTGCCGGCGTGAGCCCGTGCCGCCGACGGCGCGCGGCCTTCCGTCCGCGGGCAGCCGGAGAGGCCGGAGCCCCATGGCGTCCGGCCTCTCCGTTTCTTACGGCAAGCGCCCTAGCCGCGCAGGGCCTGGACCGCGGCCTCCAGCCGCTTGCCGTAGTCGGGGTCCGCCTGGCGGAAGTTGTTGATCGCCCGCTCCACGATGTCGTCGCGCGACACCTTGGCGATGAAGCCCGCGAGGTTGGCGATCAGGCGCTCCCTCTCCTCGTCCGTCATCAGCCGGTAGAGGTTGCCCGCCTGGACGAAGTCGTTGTCCTCGGCGTGCGTGGGAGTCGCGATGTTGCCGGTGGCCCCGGTGACGGGGACCGGCTGCCACAGCGGCCGGCCGGTCTCGGCGGGGCCGCCGAAGCTGTTCGGCTCGTAGTTCTTCGCCCGGCCGTGGCGGCCGTCGTAGGCGTAGCCGTCCCGGCCGTGGGTGCGGGCCACGGTGGCGTGCGGACGGTTCACCGGCAGCTGGTCGGCGTTGATGCCGACGCGGTAGCGGTGGGCGTCGGCGTAGGCGAACAGCCGGCCCTGGAGCATCTTGTCCGGGGACGGTCCGATGCCGGGCACGAAGTGCGACGGCGAGAAGGCGGACTGCTCGACCTCGGCGAAGACGTTGTCGGGGTTGCGGTTGAGCTCCAGCTTGCCGATCTCGTGCAGCGGGTAGTCCGCGTGCGGCCAGACCTTGGTCAGGTCGAACGGGTTGAAGCGGTAGGTCGCCGCCTCGTCCGCCGGCATGATCTGGACGGACACCGTCCAGGACGGGAAGTCGCCGCGCTCGATGGCCTCGCGCAGGTCGCGCTGGTGCGAGTCGGGGTCCTCACCGGCGAGCCGGTTGGCCTCCTCCTGCGTGAGGTTCTTGATGCCCTGGTCGGTCTTGAAGTGGTACTTGACCCAGAAGACCTCGCCGGCCTCGTTGTTCCACTGGTAGGTGTGCGAGCCGAAGCCGTCCATGTGGCGGTACGAGGCGGGGATGCCGCGGTCGCCGAAGAGCCAGGTCACCTGGTGGGTGGCCTCGGGCGACAGGCCCCAGAAGTCCCAGACGTTGTCCGCCTCCTGCGAGCCGGTGTACGGGTCGCGCTTCTGGGTGTGGATGAAGTCGGGGAACTTGATGGCGTCCCGGATGAAGAAGACGGGGGTGTTGTTGCCGACGAGGTCGTAGTTGCCCTCTTCGGTGTAGAACTTCAGCGCGAAGCCGCGCGGGTCGCGCACCGCGTCCGCCGAGCCGAGGTTGCCGGCGACGGTGGAGAAGCGGAGGAACGTTTCCGTCTGCTTCCCGACCTGGGACAGGAACTTCGCCCGGGTCCACCGGCTGACGTCCGCCGTCACGGTGAAGGTGCCGTAGGCGCCCGCGCCCCGGGCGTGCACCACGCGCTCCGGGATCCGCTCGCGGTTGAAGTGCGCGAGCTTCTCCAGCAGCAGCTGGTCCTGCACCAGGACGGGGCCACCGATGCCCGCGGTCTCGCTGTTCTGGTTGTCCGCGACCGGAGCTCCGGACTCCGTGGTCAGCGGGCCCGTTGTGGTCATGGCCTCGTCCTGAACCGTCACGTACGCCTCCGTCTTCTCGGTCCTGCCCGCCCGGCCGGTCCTCTTCGGCCCTGCGGCGAGATCGATCCTTACATTGGACTTTGTCTAAGTCAAGATGGAGGTGACATAAAAACCGGATCCAGTGGTAGACGCCTGCCGCTGCTAGGCTGGTCCTATCTGACTGATGGGTGAATGGCATGAGTGACCTGCTGGAACGGCTCCGGGGACGTGGCTGGCGGCTGACCGCGCAGCGGCGCGTCGTCGCCGAGGTGCTCGACGGGGACCATGTGCACTACACCGCCGACGAAGTGCACGCCAAGGCGACCGAACTGCTCCCGGAGATCTCCCGGGCGACGGTCTACAACACACTCGGCGAACTGGTGTCCCTCGGCGAGATCATCGAGGTGAGCACCGACGGCCGGGCGAAACGCTACGACCCGAACGCCCACCACGCGCACCAGCACCTGGTGTGCTCCCGCTGCGGCACCATCCGCGACGTCCACCCCTCCGGGGACCTGCTCGCCGGGCTGCCGGCGGAGGAGCGCTTCGGGTTCCGGGTGTCCGCGGTCGAGGTGACCTACCGCGGGGTGTGCCCGGGCTGCTCGGAAGTGTGAGGGACGGCGAGCGACGGGGGGCGTTCGCCTACGGCCGGTCCCGCGCTCAGCGTGCGAGCACAGCACGAAGGCCCGGATCCTTGGGATCCGGGCCTTCGTCAGGAGTAGCGGGGACAGGATTTGAACCTGCGACCTCTGGGTTATGAGCCCAGCGAGCTACCGAGCTGCTCCACCCCGCGTCGATGAACCAACTGTAACCCGGTCAAGGCGTTCAACGCAAACGGGTGATCCCGTCCGGCGGCGCACGGCCGGTTCGCTCCGGCGCGTGCCCCTTCGGCCCGGGCCCACGGTCCGCCCCGCCGGGGCCGCCGTCACGCCGACAGCTCCTGCTGGAGGGCGTCCCGCAGCCGCGCCGCCCGCTCGGCGACCTCGGCCGGGCCGTACTCGACCGCCTGCGCGCACCAGAGCTGGGCCTCCGTCAGGTCGCCGTGCCGGGCGGCCAGCAGGGCCAGCCGGAGGGCCGCGCGGCCGTGCCCGGCCTCGGCGGCCCGCGTCCACCACAGCGCGGCCTCCGGCTCGCTGCCCTCGCGGGCCAGCAGCAGCCCGAGGTTGAACGCGCCGTTCCGGCTGCCCGCCTCCGCCGCCTCGCGGTACCAGCGGGCGGCCCGGACGACGTCGCCGCGGGCCGCCACGATCATCCCGAGCCGCACCTGGGCCCGCCGGTGCCCCTGGCGGGCGGCGCGGTCGTACCACTCCTCGCACTCGGCCGCGGCGCCCTCGCCGCGGTCCTCCCGGTCCAGCAGGCTCGCGAGCCGGAACGCGGCCTCGGCGCTGCCGCCGCGGGCCGCGACCCGCAGGTGGCGCTCGGCCTCCTCGGCGTCCTCCTGGCCGCCGTCCCGCAGCAGGGCCATGGCGACCTGGAGGGCCGCCTCGGTGTGGCCGGCGGCGGCCGCGCGCTCGTACCAGCGCAGCGCCTCGCGCTCGTCGTGTCTCCCGGCGTACAGGATGCCCAGGTTGAACGCGGCGTCGACGCTGCCCGCCTCGGCCGCCTTGGAGAACCACGGCTCGGCGCCCGCCGGGTCGCCGGCCTGGAGCAGGAGGACGGCCAGGGCGTTGGCGGCCTCCCGGTGGCCCGCGTAGGCGGCGCGCCGGTACCACTGCTCGGCCTGGGCGGACCGGCCCTGCTCGGCGCAGAGCAGGGCGAGGTTGTACGCGCCGTTGACGTCGCCCGCGTCCAGGGCGGCGCGGTACCAGCGCTCGGCCTGCTGGGCCTCGCCGCGGTCGGCGTGCAGGGCGCCCAGGGCGTTGGCCGCGTTGCCGTCGCCGTCCTGGGCGGCCCGGCGCCACCAGACGGCGGCGCTGTCGTTGTCGCCGGCGTCGCGCAGCAGAAAGCCGAGGGCGCAGGCGGCGCGGGACTCGCCGTCCTTGGCGGAGGTCAGGTACCAACGGGCCGCCTCGTGGATCTCGCCGCGCGCCTCCAGCAGGGTGCCCAGGTGCAGGGCGGCGCGGCGGTGGCCGCGGGCGGCGGCCTGGCGGTACCACTGCTCGGCCTCGGCGGCGGGCCCGCGCTCCTTGCCGACCGCCGCGGCGGCGCGCAGGTCGCGTACGGAGGTGTCCCCGCCGCCGACGGGGGTGCGCCGGCCGGCGGGCGCCGGGGACGGGCCGGGGAGGACGCCGGGGCGGTTGGCGGCGGAGCCGGGGGCGCGGCCGTCGAGGATGCGGGCGAGGCGGTACGCCGCCTCGCGGTGGCCCCGCTCGGCGGCGGACCGGAACCAGCGCTCCGCGCCCACGTCGCTGCGGTGCTCCAGGAGGTCGGCGAGGGCGTAGGCGCCGAGGGCGTGCCCGGACTCGGCGGACTGCCGCAGCCAGTACTCGGCGGCGGGCTCGTCGCCGCGCTCGCGGTGGTAGCGGCCCAGGGCGTGGGCGGCGGCGGCGGAACCGGCGACGGCGGCGACCCGCCACCAGCCGGCGGCCTCGTCGGGGTAGCCGCGCTGGTGCAGCAGGACGCCCAGGTTGTTGGCGGCGGACCGGTCGCCCTCGGCGGTGGCGGCGCGCAGGCAGCGCTCGGCGGCATCCAGGTCGCCGCGGCGCAGCAGCAGGGCGCCGAGGGTGCTCAGGGCTGCGGGGTCGCCGGACTCGGCGCGGCGGCGGGCGGTTTCGAGCTCCAGGTCGGCGGCGTCCGCGACGGCGCCCGTGGCGGCGTCGGCGGACGTCTGGGACGGGACCTGCCCGCCTTGCCCGTCCGGGGTGCTCCCCCGGTCGGTCCTCTGCCCACTCCCCCGGACGGGAGCCCCTACCAGCCGACGTGTGTCCACCAGCCTCGCCTTGTCCCCCATACGTCCCATCGTCGCACTCCCGCAACCTGTGTACACCTGGAATGCCGCAGCCAGTGAGGTCACTTCAGCGTTTTGTCGACTTCCCGACTTCCCGACACAGCGATGTCCCAAACTCTAATCAAAAGCCCCGCACATAACCCGCACAGAGCAGCGTGGCGCCGGATGCGAACGGTGGTCCCCCGCCGGCCGGCCACAGAGCACGGCCCGTACCACCGCCCCGGACGCACGACAAGGCCCGGAGTCCGAGACTCCGGGCCTTGTCTTCAGTAGCGGGGACAGGATTTGAACCTGCGACCTCTGGGTTATGAGCCCAGCGAGCTACCGAGCTGCTCCACCCCGCGCTGTTGTGGAACAACCGTACCACGGCGCGGGGCGGGGCATCGGCTAACCGCCGGTCCGCTTCCCCTCGTCCTGCTTGCCGGCGGGCTTGCCGTCCGTCTTCTTCTCGGCCTCCTCCTCGGCCTTGCCCAACCGGTCGAGGGCGTCCTTCAGGCTCTTCTGCGCCTTGCCGTACGCCTCCAAGTCCTTCTGCTCCAGCGCCTTCTGGCCGGCGGCCCACGCGTCCTGCGCGTCCTTGACCGCCTGCTTGACCGTGGGGTTGGCGGTGGACGGACGCGTGGTGTCCGGCGGCTGCTTACCGGTCTCGCCCTGCTGTTTGCCGAAGACCTCGTCCAGGGCCTCACCGAGGGTGTCCCGGAAGGCGATCTTCTCGCCGTAGTTGACGAGCACCTTCCGCAACAGCGGGTAATTCGCCCTGGCGCCGCGGACGTACACGGGTTCCACGTACAGGAAACCGCCGTCCAGGGGCACCGTCAGCAGATTTCCGTACTCGACCTCGGAATCGCCGCCCTTGAGCAGCCTGATCAGACTGGCGACGTCCGAATTGCTGTTGAAATTGCTCTGCGCCTGCTCAGGGCCCCAGACCGCGCCCTTGGGTTCCAGGATTCTGATCCGGCCGTAGTCGTCGCTCTTCGCGTCCGCGTCGACCGCCATGAACGCGCCCAGGTTGGGGCGGTTCTTGGGCGTGAAGGTCGTCGTCAGCGAGAACGTCTGGCCCTTCTGGTCCGGCATCCGCATGCTCAGGTAGTACGGCGGTACCGCGTTGCCCTTGTTGGTCGGGTCGTCCGGCACCTGCCAGCGCTGGCTGCCCGTGTAGAACGCCGCCGGATCGGTGACGTGGTAGCGGGCCAGCAGCTCGCGCTGCACCTTGAACAGGTCCTGTGGGTAGCGCAGATGCGCCTTCAGGTCCGTGCTGATCTCGCCCTTCGGCTTGACGGTCCCGGGGAACGCCTTCATCCAGGTCTTCAGGACCGGGTCCTCGGTGTCCCACTGGTACAGCTTGACCGTGCCGTCGTAGGCGTCGACGGTCGCCTTCACCGAGTTGCGGATGTAGTTGACCTGGTTCTGCTGTGCGACCACGGCGCGTTGACCGGTCGTCAACGAGTCGGTGGTGGTGTCGCCCAGTGTGGTGCGAGAGGCGTACGGATAGCCGTTGGTCGTCGTATAGGCGTCCACGATCCACTGGATGCGGTGGTCCACCACGGCGGGATAGGCGTCGCCGTCGATGGTCAGCCAGGGGGCCACCGCCTCGACGCGCTCCTTCGGCGTCCGGTTGTAGAGGATCTTGGAGCCCTTGCCGATGGCGCCCGAGTAGAGGATCTTCGGCTCGCCGAACGCCACGGCGTAGGCCGCGCGGTTGACCGGGTTGGACAGCGCGACACCGCCCTTGCCGTCGTAGCCGAAGCTCTCCTTCCCCTCGTCACCGGGCTTGTCGATCTCCTTCTGCGGCCCGCCGACGATGGAGTACTGGGTGGTCTTCTCGCCGTAGTACACCCGCGGCTCGTACGAACCCAGGGTGCCGTCCGACTGGAAGTCGGGGCCGCCGCCCTTGGGCACCGAGGTGCCCTTGGCGGTCACCGCGCCGTAGCCGTGGGTGTACTTGAAGTGATCGTTGATCCAGTTCCGCTCGGGAATGCCCTTGATGTTGAGCTCGCGCAGGCCGATGACGGTGTCCTGCTCCTTGCCCTGCACCGTGTAGCGGTCGACGTCCAGGGTGGACGGGAACTGGTAGTAACCGCGGTCCTGGCGCTCCTGCTGGAAGGCGGGCGAGACGATGTTCGGGTCCAGCAGCCGCAGGCTCGCGGTGGAGTTCGCCATCTCGCGCAGCCGGTCCTTGTCCTTGCCACCGGCGTCGCTCTTGCCCGGGTACCTGTCGTCGACCTTGGTGTCGTCGATCCCGTACGCCGCTCGCGTCGCCTTGATGTTCTTGGCGATGTACGGCGCTTCCTTGGTCTGCTCGTTCGGCGAGACCTGGAACTTCTGCACGATCGCCGGGTAGAGCCCGCCGATCAGTATCGCCGAGAGCACCATCAGGCCGAAGCCGATGACCGGCAGCTGCCAGGTGCGCCGCCAGAGCGTCGCGAAGAACAGCACCGCGCAGATCAGCGCGATGATGAAGAGGATCGTCTTGGCCGGCAGATAGGCGTTGGCGTCCACATAGCGCAGACCCGTCCAGCCGTCCGCCGACCGCAGCCCGCTCGACTTCACGGCCAGCCCGTACCGGTCCAGCCAGTACGCCACGGCCTTGAGCGCGACGAACAGGCCCAGCAGGACGGACAGGTGCCCGGTGGCCGCCGCGGTGGCCCGGTGGCCCGGACTGGTCAGCCGCAGACCGCCGTAGAGGTAGTGCACCAGGGCCGCCGCGATCAGCGACAGCACGGCCGCCGCGAAGCCGAAGCTCAGCAGGAAGCGGTACCAGGGCAGGTCGAACGTGTAGAAGGAGATGTCCTTGTGGAACTGCGGGTCCTTCTGGTGGAAGGAGACGCCGTTGATCCACTGGAGCCAGGTGCGCCACTGCCCGGCCGCGGACGCGCCCGCCACCAGACCGACCAGCGCGGTGACCGCCAGCAGCACCCACTTCTTGTACGGCGCGATGCTCATCCGGTAGCGGTCGAGGCTCTGCTGCTCGGCCGACATCGCGCTCAGCGGCGGCCGCAGCCGGTGCGCCAGCCAGATGTTGAACCCCACCGCCACGGCCATCAGCAGGCCGAAGACGGCGAACAGGCCGATCTTGGTGCCGAGGGTGGTGGTGAAGACCGACGAATAATGCGCCGAGCGGTACCAGAGCCAGTCCGTCCAGAACCCCGCGAACATGACGAAGAGCATGGCCAGCGCGGCCAGCACACCCAAGGTCATCAGCAGGGTCCGGACGCGCCGGGACGGTCGGCCGACTCTGATCCGTGGCCCTGTCGGGCCTCCGCCGCGGTCCGGCATCTGGAAAGCCAAGGTGCGCACCTCGAAGTTCGCTGTAAGGGAGCTGTCGATCAGGCCCTGGCGATAGTAGGACCCAGTGTGGCAACTTACCGAGGCTTTACTCGGTTCCCGATTTCGGCCCCTCTCAGGGCACGATATTGGGCATGTCCAGCAATGCCGGCTCCCCGAGCCACCCCGACCGCCCCGACGCGGGCAACCCGCCGATGGCCGCCAGCCCGCTGACCCGGGCCGTCCTCGAGATCGACGACTACGCCTCCGGCCTCGGCTGGGACCAGCCCGCCCGGCTCTTCGCCCTCGTCGACACCGCGAAGCTCCGCACCCAGGAGCCCGACCTGGCCGCCCAGCTCGGCCTCGACGAGACGGCCGGCGGCGCGTCCGCCCCCTCCTACACCCCCATCGAGCAGGACGAACTGCCCGCGGGCACCGCCCTCGACGAGTTCCTCGCCACCATCGCCTGGCCGGACGCGGTGACGGGCTGCGCCCTGACCGTGGAGCGGCTGATGCTCCCGCCGTCCGCCGAGGGGGCCGTGCCTCACGGGATGAACGAGAAGCAGCTCGCCAAGTGGGTCGCGAAGCACCCGGAGCGGCAGGAGGTGCGGATGACGGTCGCCGTCCTGCGGGACGGAGCCCGGGAGTCCGCCATCCGGCTGCGCGAGAAGGACTCGCCGACCGAGGTGCTCACCGGCCCCGACCTGGTGCCCGGCCTGGCCGAGGCGCTGGCCGCGACCTTCGCGGACTGAGCCCTTCGGCCTGTCTTCTCGGCCGTGAACGCGTGACCGGGCGGACGTGTCGAAGTCCGGTGCGGTACCGCGCCCCCCGCGGGGGGCGCGGGGAACTGCGCGGCCGGTCACGGACGGCCCGCGGCCACCCGAACCGTACGCCGAGCGGGGCGCTCAGCCTGCCGTGCAGCGCGGCAGTCCGGCCGCGTCCCCCTTGCGGATCTTCTCCAGGGACTTCAGCGCGTCGCCTATCGTCTCCACCTTGACGAGCGTCAGCCCGGACGGGGTGTCCTTGGCGGCGGCCGCGCAGTTGTCCTTGGGGGTCAGGAAGAACCGGGCCCCCTTGTTCCGGGCGCCGACCGTCTTCATCTCGATGCCGCCGATCGGCCCGACCTTGCCGTCGTCGTCGATCGTCCCGGTGCCGGCGACGAACTTCCCGCCGGTCAGGTCGTCCGGTGTCAACTTGTCGACTATCCCCAGGGCGAACATGAGGCCGGCGCTCGGCCCGCCGACGTCGGCCAGCTTGATGTTGATCGGGAACGGGAAGGTGTGCGCCGTCCCCGCCTGGATGCCCACGATGGCCCGCTTGTCACCGGGCGCCTCACGCGTCACCACGGTGACGGTCTCCGTCCCGCGCGGCTGCCGCTTCTCCTTCTCCGCGGCGGCGGCCTCCTTGGCCGGGACGACCGTGAAGGCGACCTTCTCGCCGGGCTTGTGCCGGGTGACGAACTTCGCGACGTCGCCGGGCTGCCGGACCTCCGTGCCGTCCACCGCCTTGATCACGTCGCCCGCGTGCAGCGCGCCCTCGGCGGGACTCGCCTTGACGACGGAGGAGACCACGACCCGGGTGGGGACGGGGATGTCCAGCTGCTTGAGCGCCGCCACCTTGGCGCTCTCCTGGGACTGGCTGAACTCCTCGGCGGTCTCCTGGTTGAGCTGGTCCGGGGATTTGTCGTCCGGGTAGAGCGTGCTGTGCGGGACCACCAGCCTGTCGTGGTCCAGCCAGCCGTAGACCGCCTCGATCATGTTCATCCGGTACTGCGAGCCGGTGACCCGGACCGTGGTCATGTTGAGGTGCCCGCTGGTCGGATACGTCTTGTGCCCCGAGATCTGGAGCACCGGCTCCCCGTCGTGGTCGCCCAGGGTGTTCACCGTCGGCCCCGGCGACATCTCCGCGTACGGCACGGGGATCAGCACGCCGGCGCAGAGCAGCGCGATCAGGGTCAACAGTGAGGCGAGCATCGTCGCGGTGCGGCGGGGCATGGAACGACAGTACGGGACAGGTCTGACAGTCCACTTCCGGGGCGGTCCGTACGGGGCAGAAGTGCCTGCCGGGGCCCAAGTCGCGCGAAATTCCGGCTTCCGGGGCCCTGTGGAACCGCGTCAGGCGGATCCGGCCCCGGAGTCCGAACGCTCCATGGCCTCGCGGAACTTCGCGTATCCCGCGAGCTCGGAGACATCGCCTGCCTTGCGGTTCCGGGCCGCCCAGCTTCCCCACAGGGCGGCGGCCACAGCCGCGGCAACCGGGATCAGCAACCAAGCGAGCGCCGCCATAACGGCCTCCGACCTCTTACTCCTCGCGACTTACGATGAGCACATTAATCGTCTGCCGTCTCAACGCTCACGTCAGGGCGGGGGTTACGCAACTCGGGTGGCCCGTTCCGGGCACGCGAAGCGGCCGCGCCAGGCCCCACGACGACGGCCCCACGACGACGGCGCTACGCGCCGACCCTCCCGCCCGTCACCCGTCACCCGACCACCACCCCAACGACGGCGCTACGCGCCGACCCATTCTTCGGTGCCGTCGGAGAAGACCTGGTGCTTCCAGATCGGCACCTCGCTCTTGAGGTCGTCGATGAGCCGGCGGCAGGCCGCGAACGCCTCGGCGCGGTGCGGACAGGAGACGGCGACGACGACGGCCAGGTCGCCGATGGTCAGTTCGCCGACGCGGTGCACCGCGGCCAGCGCCCGCACCGGGAAGTCCGCCGCCACCTTCTCGGCCACCCGCCGCAGCGCCTCCTCGGCCGTGGGGTGCGCCGAGTAGCCGAGCCCGGAGACGGAGGCTCCGCCGTCGTGGTCGCGCACCGTGCCCACGAAGAGCGCGGTGCCGCCGGCGGCGGGGTCGCCCACCGCGGCGAAGACCTCGTCCAGGGAGAGCGGGGTCTCGCGGATCGCCACGAGGCGCAGGGGGCCCGGGTCGGGGACGGCGGGCCCGGAGGGATCTTCGTACGTACGGGACATGCGCTCCATCGTGCCGTACGCCGGCCGCCCTCCGGCCGGGCCGGACCGCGGTATTCCCGCCGGCGCCCGCCCCGGAGGGCACCGGCCCGCGCCGCGAAGGCCCCCGCTACACCCGCCGCCGGGCCTTGCGCGCCCGCCGTACCAGGGCCGCCGTGCCCAGCAGCGCCACGGTGGCCCCGGCCGCGCCGGCCGCCGTCGCGTCCTTGCGGCCGAGCCGCCGGCCGGCGACCGTGTGCCGTCCGGCGACCTCCTCCAGCAACTCCGCCAGGACCTCCTCGTTGGTCCAGCGCGGCCGCCAGCCGGCGGCGTGCAGCCGGTGGCCGCTGACCACCCAGGGGTGCATCGTGTACTCGAGGTCGCCCGCGGGGGACGGCGTCAGGCCCAGGCGGTGCAGCCGGGAGGCCGCCCCCAGCGCCACGGCCGACGGCAGCTCCATGCGGCGGATGCCGGTGAGCTCCTCGACCTCCTCCTGCTCCAGCCAGCCGTCGCAACCCACCGCCAGCTCGCCCTCGGCCTTCTCCAGGGCGGCGAACTCCAGGGCGCTCACCAGGTCCTCCACGTGACAGAACTGCCACACCGGGCGGGAACCGGCCACCACCAGCAGCCGCGGCGACTCGAAGTAACGGGTCAGGGCCGTGTCCGTGCCGCCGACGAGGATCGCGGGCCGCAGCACGGTGACGTTCAGCCCGGGGTGCGCGCGGGGCGCGCGGCGGGCCAGACGCTCGATCTCCAGCAGGTCGCCGACGCCCGTGGCCTCGGCGGTCGCCCGCAGCTCGGCGTCCTCGTCGAGGGGCACGTCGTTGTCCGGGTGCGCGCCGTAGACCATCGCCGAGGTGCACAGCACCACGCGGTGCACCCCCGCCGCCGCGGCGGCCGTCAGCACGGTCTGCGTACCGCGCACGTTGTAGGCGGTCCGGGCGGCCGGATCGGTCTCCAGGTCCAGGTCGAGCGCGAGGTGGACGACGACGTCGGCGCCCCGCAGCTTCTCCGCGATCGCCGGGTCGCGGACGTCCAGGACGTGCCACTGCGCCTCACTGACGTCGCCGCGGCGCTCGTCGATGGCGAGGACGTGCTTGACCTCCTCGGACGCGGCGAGCCGCCGGGTGAGCAGCGCACCGACGCCGCGGGCGGCGCCGGTGACCGCGACCACGGGCCGTCGGCCGGTCGGGCTCGTACTGTCTCGCGCGGAACCGTTTCGCGCTGCGCGAACTTCTCGGTCGGGGGAACTCACCGGGCGTCTCCAGCGGTTGTCTTCAGTACGTATGTGTCATCACCTGTGTCATGACCCGTACGTACCAGGTGATGCCCATCCTGCCGCAGGCCCCGAGCCGGTGGAGCACCAAGCCCCCATACCGGGGAGGTGTCTACGCTGGGTGGTGTTGTCGGGCATTCGCCGTCGGCCATCGCCGGCGGCCCTAGGAGCCGAGGAAACCCGTGAGTGACACCCCATTCGGATTCAATCTTCCGCCGGAGGAGCCGGAGGACGGCGACAACGGCAAGAAGAAGGGCGGTGACCAGGGTGGCCGTGGCCAGGATCCGACGAACCCGTTCGGATTCGGTTCCGGAGCGGGCGGCGCGGACAATCCCTTCGCCGCGCTGTTCGGCGGCGGCGGGAACCCGGCCTTCGGGGGCATGAACCCCGGCGACCTGGGCGCCGCCTTCCAGCAGCTCGGCCAGATGCTCTCGTACGAGGGCGGCCCGGTGAACTGGGACATGGCCAAGGACATCGCGCGGCAGACCGTCGCGCAGGGCACGGCCGACGGTTCCAAGGACGCCAGCGTCTCGGCCGGCGAGCGCGCCGCGGTCCAGGAGGCCGTCCGGCTGGCCGACCTCTGGCTGGACGGCGTGACCTCGCTCCCGTCGGGCTCCGGCACCGCCGTGGCGTGGAGCCGCGCGGAGTGGGTCGAGGCCACCCTGCCGGTGTGGCGCGAGCTGGTCGACCCGGTCGCCGAGCGCGTCGGCTCCGCCATGGGCGACGTGCTGCCCGAGGAGATGCAGGCCATGGCCGGCCCGCTGCTGGGCATGATGCGCAGCATGGGCGGTGCCATGTTCGGCACGCAGATCGGCCAGGCCGTCGGCGTGCTGGCAGGCGAGGTCGTGGGCTCCACCGACATCGGCCTGCCGCTGGGCCCGGCCGGCAAGGCGGCCCTGCTGCCGGTGAACGTCGAGGCGTTCGGTTCCGGTCTCGGGGTGCCGCAGGAGGAGGTGCGCCTCTACCTGGCGCTGCGCGAGGCCGCCCACCAGCGCCTGTTCGCGCACGTGCCGTGGCTGCGCTCGCACCTCTTCGGTGCCGTCGAGGGCTACGCCCGGGGCATCAAGGTGGACACCTCCAAGCTGGAGGACGTCGTCGGCCAGCTCGACCCCACGCGGCCCGAGCAGATGCAGGAGGCGCTCCAGCAGGGCATGTTCCAGCCGGAGGACTCGCCGGAGCAGAAGGCGGCCCTGGCCCGGCTGGAGACCGCGCTGGCGCTGGTCGAGGGTTGGGTGGACGCGGTCGTGCACGCCGCCGCCGCGCCGCACCTGCCGTCCGCCGGGGCGCTGCGCGAGACGCTGCGCCGCCGCCGGGCGACCGGTGGCCCCGCCGAGCAGACCTTCGCGACCCTGATCGGCCTGGAGCTCCGCCCGCGCCGGCTGCGCGACGCGTCGCGGCTGTGGGCCTCCCTCACCGACGCGCGCGGCGCCGAGGGCCGCGACGCGCTGTGGGAGCACCCGGACATGCTGCCGACCGCCGGGGACCTGGACGATCCGGACGGTTTCGTCCACCGGGAGCACCTGGACTTCTCCGAGCTCGACAAGATGCTCGGGGAGGCCGCCGGGAGCGGTGGCCAGGGCAGGCCCGACCTGAAGAAGGACTCCAAGGACGCCCCGGAATCCCGGGACCCCCGCGATCCCAAGGACTCCTCGGACGACGGTTCCGAGGGCGGTTCGCCGAAGGACGGCGGGGACGGCGCGTGAGCCTTCGCGAGGACGCGGAGCGGGTGCTGAAGGAGTGGCCCGCTCCGTCCGGTGACGCGCGGCAGGAGGCGTTGCGGCTCGCGTACCTGGAGCACCTGGCCGAGCACCCGGACGGCATGTGGAAGGCGTGCCGGGACGGTCACGTCACGGCCAGCGCCCTGGTGGTGGACCCGTCGCGCGGCCGGGTGCTGCTGACGCTCCACCGCAAGCTGGGGATGTGGCTGCAGATGGGCGGCCACTGCGAGCCGGAGGACGCCACGCTGGCGGCGGCCGCGCTGCGCGAGGCCACGGAGGAGTCGGGCATCGCGAGCGGGCTGGCCCTGCTGCCGGGCGGCCCGGTCCGGCTGGACCGGCACCACACGCCCTGCACCTGGCACTTGGACGTGCAGTACGCGGCGCTGGCGCCGGAGGGCGCCGAGGCCGCGATCAGCGACGAGTCGCTGGACCTGCGGTGGTTCGGCTACGACGAGGTGGCCTCGGTGGCCGACACGTCGGTGGTACGGCTGGTGGAGCGGGTGCGGGCGCTGGTGTAAGCGCTCGTCGCGGGGGTGGGAGGCACCGTCGCGGTTCCGCTGTTCCGCGCCTCCCCGGCCTTCCCGCCGCCCGGGGGCTCATTCGCTGCGGGCGGCGGGAAGGTGCGGCAGCCGGCCCGCGGCGACGACGCCCTCCAGGTAGCCCCGCGCGCGCTCGGTGCGCGGGTACGCCTCCAGGAGCCGCCAGAAGGCGGGCCCGTGCCCGGGGACGAGCAGGTGTGCCAGCTCGTGCAGGAGGACGTAGTCCACGACGTACTCGGGCATGCCCTGCAGCCGGTGCGAGAGGCGGATGCTGCCCTCGGCGGGGGTGCAGGAACCCCAGCGGGTGTTCTGGTTGGTGACCCAGCGGACGCTGTCGGGCCGGGCCCGGCCGCCCAGGTACTGCCCGGAGAGGCGCTCCGCCCGTTCCGCGAGCTCGGCGTCGCCGAGTATCCGCTTGCTCTCCTGGGCCGCAAGCCGGTCGAGCATCACGGCCACCCACCGCTTCTCCTCGGCGTCCGACATGCGGGCCGGGATGAGGACCACCGTGCGGTCGCCCTCGCGGTAGGCGGAGACGGTTCTGCGCCGGCGCGCGCTCCGGCGGACCTCCACCGGGCGGGTCTCGGCCGCCGGGAACGCCTCCGTCCCCAGGAAGGACGGGCCGAGCGGGCTCGGCCCGCCGCGCGGTGGTCGTGCGGCACTGTGCAGGGGGTCGACGGGCACGCCACGACGTTACCCCGTCGGCGGCGCCGGAAGTCCCGCCGTCGCCCGGCCCGTCGGTGATTCCCCACCTCATCACGGCACTAGTACGACTATCGGTCCGAGCCTGTGGACAACTCCTCACACGCGTCGGCGCTGCCGTGCATGCTGGGTCGACCGGCGGCGGACGGTGGACCCGGCGGCGGTGTGGGCGGCGTGTGCCGGGCGACGAGGGGGAGTCATGGTGGGGACGGACGGCGGGTGCGGGGTCGCGGTGCTGGAGACCCTGGAGAGCGCGGACGGGGCCGGGGACGCGGTGGGCGAGGGCGCGGACGGAGTCGAGGGGGCGCATCCGGTGGTGAAGCCCGCCCTGCGGCGGGCCTGGCGCCGCCGGGACGTCCTCCAGCTCGGGATGACACCGGCCCACGCGAGGGTGGTGGGTCCGGTGGACACGGCGACGGCGTCGTTCCTGGGCCTGCTCGATGGCACCCGCGGCCTGCCGCTGCTTCGGGCGGAGGCGACGGCCATGGGGCTCCCGGAGGGCCGGGCGGACGCGCTGGTGGAGCGGCTGGCCCGGGCCGGGGTGCTGGACGACGCGCGCGGCGGGGGCCGGGGAGGCGCTGCCCTGCGGAGCCGGGGCCCCGCCCTGGAGCGGCTGCGGCCCGACCTGGCCTCGCTGTCCGTGCTGCATCCGGCGCCGGGGGCGGCGATGGGGCTGATGGCCGCGCGGCAGGCGAGACGGGTGCAGGTGCGGGGCGCGGGCCGGGTGGGCGCCGCGGTGGCCGCCCTGCTGTCGGCGTCCGGGGTGGGGCAGGTGGACGTGCTCGACGGCGGGTACGTCGAGCCCTGGGACGTAAGCCCTTGCGGGGTGGGGGCGGAGCGGACGGGCGAGCGACGGGACGCGGCGGCCCGGCGGGCGGTGCGGGAGGCGGCGCCGCTGCCCCGGCCGAGGACGCGGACGCAGGGGGACCATGCGGGGGCCGGGGCCGGGGAGTTCGCGCCGCCGCTGGCCCTGACGGTGTTCGCGCCCCGGGACGGGGTCGCGGTGTGGGCGCCCGATCCGGCGGGGGCCCGGGAGGCGATGGCGGCGGGCACGCCCCACCTGTACGCGGGGGTGGCGGAGGCCACGGGAGTGGTCGGCCCGTTGGTGCTGCCGGGCCGGTCCGCGTGTGCCGAGTGCCTGGCGCTGGGCCGGGCCGAGCGGGACGCGGCCTGGCCCCGGATGGTCGCCCAGTGGAAGTCCGGGCGCCGGGCGGAGGTACCGTCTTGCGACATGGCACTGGCCACGGTCGTGGCGGGACTGACCGTGTCGTGGGCGCTCGCGTTCCTCGACGGCGGGTCCGCGGCGGGTGCGGGGGCGCGCCTGGAGCTGGCTCTGCCGGGTCCGGACTGGTCGCCGCGCCCGATCGAGCCGCATCCGCGGTGTCCGTGCGGCGCGGCGCGGTCTCCCGAAGGGGGTCGCGCCCGGGCGGCGGGGGCCCCGCACGGGACAATGCCCGGGTAACCGCCGTTCGCGGCGTGGCCGTTCAGCTAGTTGGAGGGGCGCATGTCTGATCTACCGCGCAAGGCGGTCGCTCGTACCGCCAAGTTGGCCGCGCTGCCCTTGGGGTTCGCCGGACGCACCGCGCTCGGGCTCGGCAAACGCATCGGCGGACGGCCGGCGGAGATGATCGCCGCGGAGTTGCAGCAGCGCACGGCCGAGCAGTTGTTCGCCACGCTGGGCCAGCTCAAGGGCGGGGCGATGAAGCTCGGGCAGGCGCTGTCCGTCTTCGAATCGGCGCTTCCGGAACAGGTCGCCGGCCCCTATCGGGCGGCGTTGACCAAGCTCCAGGAGGCGGCGCCCCCGATGCCGGTGAAGTCGGTGCACGCGGCCCTGACGGAGCGGCTGGGGAAGGACTGGCGGGACCTGTTCGAGGAGTTCGACGACAAGCCGGCGGCGGCGGCGTCGATCGGGCAGGTGCACCGGGCGGTCTGGCACGACGGGCGCGAGGTCGCGGTCAAGGTGCAGTACCCGGGGGCCGGGGAGGCGCTGCTGTCCGACCTCACCCAACTGGGCCGGTTCGCACGGCTGCTGGGGCCGCTGGTCCCGGGCATGGACATCAAGCCCCTGATCACCGAGTTGCGGGACCGGGTGTCCGAGGAGCTGGACTACGGGCTGGAGGCGCGCGCCCAGGCCGCGCACGCCCGGGAGTTCACCGGGGACGCGGACGTCGTCGTCCCGGACGTGGTGCACCACACCGACCAAGTGCTGGTGACGGAGTGGCTGGAGGGGGTGCCGTTGTCCGAGGTGATAGCGGACGGCACCCGGGAGCAGCGGGACCGGGCCGGGCAGTTGCTGGCGCGCTTCCTGTTCTCCGGAGCGGCCCGTACCGGGCTGCTGCACGCCGATCCGCACCCGGGGAACTTCCGGTTGCTCACCGGGGGCGCGCCCGACGGTCCGGCCGAGAAGTGGCGGCTGGGCGTGCTGGACTTCGGCACGGTGGACCGGCTGCCGCAGGGCCTGCCGCCGGAGATCGGCACGGTGCTGAGGCTGACGCTGGAGGGCGACGCCGAGGCGGTCCACGAGCTGTTGCGGGACGAGGGGTTCGTCAAGCCGGGGATCGACCTCGATCCGGGCGCGGTGCTCGACTATCTGCTGCCGATCATCGAGCCGGCCCAGGTGGAGGAGTTCACCTTCACGCGGGACTGGATGCGCGCGCAGGCGACGCGGATCGCCGACCCTCGCTCCCCCGCCTACCAGTTGGCCCGTCAGCTCAATCTGCCGCCGGCGTATCTGCTGATCCACCGGGTCACCACCAGCACCATAGGGGTGCTCTGCCAACTGGGCGCGACCGTGCGGCTGCGTGACGAGATGGAGGCGTGGGTCCCGGGGTTCGCGGCCGGGAGCCGGAGCCAGGAGACCCCCGCCTGATCACGCGCGCCGGGGCCGGAGTCGGGGCCCGCGCGGCGCGGGCCCCGGGGCGTCACCACCAGGAGGAGTCGAGGCGGCCCTCGATCGCCCTGATGTTGGCCCGGGCGCAGTCCTCGCAGAAGTAGCGGCGGATGCCGTTCTCGACGGAGCAGGTCCAGGTCGGTGGGGGGCCGTCGGCGGTGGTGCCGCAGCGGGCACACGTGGTGGGGCCGGCGTGGTCGGGGTCCAACTGCGCTGCGTCAGGCGTCTTCTGGTCCACTCCCAGACGATATCCCCGTGAACGGCCGGTGACCGGCCGACGCACCCCGACGCACCGAGGGGCCGGTCCGTTCGGACCGGCCCCTCGGCTCACCAAGCGTTGCCCCGCCGCCTACTGCATGACGGCCATGGCCAAGGCCCTGCGGGCACGCAGCGAGGCGCGCTCGGCACGGCGCTGCATTCGGCGGGCGGTGGCAACCCGGACGGCCGGGCGTTGCGACTCGGCCTCGCGAAGGCGCTCGTGCATATGCGCGCGGGCCAGGATTTCTGGGATGAGTTGCATTTCGAGGTTCCTGTTCTGACGCGAGACGATCGCGCCGGAGGTATCACGGACGGAGAGGGCGGAGCCGGCCGGCTCGGGGGACGGGCGCTGCATCGTCGGGTCCTGCTTCTGGGGGTCGTGCGTCACGGGGCGGTCGATGGTGCCGTGGAGGTTCATGCGGCGACCGGGTTCTTGCGCGGGCGGCCACGGGGACGCTTGCGGGCCACGACGACGCCCTGGACGAAGAGCTCACCGCCCCAGACGCCCCACGGCTCGCGGCGGTCCTT
Source organism: Streptomyces sp. CA-181903 (assembly GCF_050937075.1). Taxonomy (NCBI): domain Bacteria; kingdom Bacillati; phylum Actinomycetota; class Actinomycetes; order Kitasatosporales; family Streptomycetaceae; genus Streptomyces; species Streptomyces sp. CA-181903. The sequence continues at coordinate 4,964,900 of NZ_JBNJLY010000001.1, read as the reverse complement.
CGCGCCGGCGAGGCACGCCTCACGCAGCGGGCAGGTCTGGCAGAGCGACTTGGCGTACTCGACGTCGGCCGGGGACTCGGCGAAGAAGACCTCGGGGTCGTAGGTGCGGCACGGCACGGGGGTGCCGAGATTCTCGATCGCGTCGTCGAGGTCGGTGAGCGCGGTGAGGGGAGCGAGGGGGGTCAAGGAGTCCTCCGTGGGGACGGGCGGGGGGATCAGGTCGGTGGCTACTGACGGGGTGTGTGCCTTGATGTGCACGGTGTGTGTTCCTCGTCTGTGTTGTTCCGGCTGGTGGCCGGGCTGGTTCCCCCTGCCGGGGGGCAAACAAAAGGGCCGCGGATCCCGGTGTGGGTTCCGCGGCCCTGGAAGGTGCCGACCTGATCTGCCGATCAGGCTGGATCTCTCCAGGGTTCGAGCCCACGGAAGGCCCACATCGTGTGGTGCTGGTACTGCTTGGTCCGGGATCCGGCGCCGTCGGTCTCCGCCGCGATGACACGGACCCGTGCCACTGCTGCCGCTTCAGCCACCTCAGGCGCCTTGGTCGGTCGCTCATTGCCCAGCACCGACTCGCAGAGCGGCAGCTTGGCAAGGGACAGACCGGTGCCCTGGACGGAACCGAACGACGGCGCGGCGATGACGCCGGCCTTGATGCCGAGGGAACGCGTGGCGAAGACCGGGCGATCGGTCATTTTGTAGCTGGGGATGAAGCTGATCATTGGTTTCGCCTCCTCTCGGCGTCTCGGGACGGGCCGGGGCCCGTCATGTTCGGTTTGAGTACAGCAGTACAGCACGGAACCAACGGATCCCGCGAGGGGCCGTTGCTTTCCTGCTCGGAAGGCTATGGGTAGGCCGTCCACGCACGCAAACTATTTTTCCGGGGATTTCTCGAGGCCCTCGTGCCGCTCCGGCTCACGGCCTGCGCAGAGGGCCAGGACGTCGGCCCCGAACCGCCCCAGCTTGCGGGCTCCCACCCCGGAGATGGCGGCGAGCTCCCCCTCCGTTTCCGGCACCGCCTCGGCGATGGCCAGCAGCGTCTTGTCGGTGAAGACGCAGAAGGCGGGCTGGCCGAGCCGCCGGGCCTGGTCGGCACGCCAGTCGCGGAGCCGCTCGTGCAGCCCCTCGTCGAGGTCGCTGGGGCAGTCCTCGCAGCGCAGCAGTTTGATCTCGCCCGCGTCGGTCAGCGTCCGGCCGCAGACGCGGCACCGCGCGGGCCGGCGCGCCCGCGACGGGGCGCCGCCGCGCGGCCCGGCGGCCGTCCGGCCACCGCGGCCGTCCTCGGAACCGGCCTCCGAGCCGGCCCCGGATCCGGCTCCGAAGGAGACGTGGCCGCGGGCGGCCGGGGAGCTCGCGGCGCCTGTGCCCTGCGCCGGGGAGCCGGGCCGGAGGCCGTTGAGGAAGCGGCTGGGGCGCCGGGAGGGCCGGCCGCCGGGCGAGCGGGAGAGGGCCCACGACAAGGTCAGGTGCCGGCGGGCCCGGGTGACGCCGACGTAGAGGAGGCGGCGCTCCTCCTCCAACTGCTCGTCGGTCTTGGCGTAGGTGATCGGCATCATGCCCTCGGTGAGGCCGACCAGGAAGACGGCGTCCCACTCCAGGCCCTTGGCGGCGTGCAGTGAGGCGAGTGTCACACCCTCGACCGTGGGGGCGTGCTGGGCCTCCGTCCGCTCCTGGAGCTCGGTGACCAGGTCGGCGAGGCCGGCGCCCGGGCGGGCGGCGGCGAAGTCCTCGGCGAGCCGCACCAGGGCGGCGAGGGATTCCCAGCGGTCGCGGACGGCGCCCGAACCGGCGGGCGGATCCGCGGTCCAGCCCCGGGTCGAGAACACGGCCCGCACCTGGGCGGGCAGGTCCTCGGCTCCGGCCAGCTGCGGGTCGGTGCCGCCGCCCGCCCGCGCGGCGCCGCGCAGCAGGATCTGCGCCTCGCGCACCTCGGGCCGTTCGAAGAACCGCTCGGCGCCGCGCAGCTGGTACGGCACGCCGACGTCCGCGAGGGCCTGCTCGTAGACCTCGGACTGGGCGTTGATCCGGTACAGCACCGCGATCTCGCTCGCGGGCACCCCGGAGGCGATGAGGTCGCGGACCCGGCGGGCGACGCCCTCCGCCTCGGCCGGCTCGTCGGCGTACTCGGCGTAGGCCGGCTCGGGGCCGCGCTCACGCTGGGAGACGAGCTCCAGACGGTGCTCCGCGGCCTTGCCGCGGGCCTGGGCGAGCAGCCCGTTGGCCAGGTGCACCACCTGCGGGGTGGAGCGGTAGTCGCGGACGAGCCGGACGACCGTGGCCCGGGGGTGGCGGGAACGGAAGTTCAGCAGGTGGTCCGGGGTGGCGCCGGTGAAGGAGTAGATGGTCTGGCTGGCGTCGCCGACCACGCAGAGGCTGTCCCTGTCCCCCAGCCACAGGTCCAGCAGGCGCTGCTGGAGGGGGCTGACGTCCTGGTACTCGTCCACCACGAAGTGCTGGTACTGGCGGCGGACGGTCTCGGCGATGTCCTGGCGGTCCTGGAGGACGGCCACGGTGAGCAGCAGGACGTCCTCGAAGTCGATCATGCCGCGCTCGCGTTTGAGCTGTTCGTAGATCCCGTAGATCCTGGCGGTCTCCGCCGGGTCGCGCGGGGCGTCGCGACCGGCCTTGACGATCGCGGCGGGGTAGTCCTCGGGGACGGTCTGGGTGACCTTGGACCATTCGATCTCCGAGGTCACGTCCCGCAGCTCGTTGCGGTCCAGCCGGATCCGGCAGCGGGCCGCCGCCTCCGCGACGATCTGCACCTTGCGCTCGGCCAGCCGGGGCAGCTCGCCGCCCACGGCCTTGGGCCAGAAGTACTGCAGCTGGCGCAGCGCGGCCGAGTGGAACGTCCGGGCCTGCACGCCCGCCGCGCCGAGCTGCCGCAGCCGGCCGCGCATCTCGCCGGCCGCCCGGTTGGTGAAGGTGACGGCGAGCACACTCGTCGGCTGGAACACCCCGGACCGCACGCCGTACGCGATCCGGTGGGTGATCGCGCGCGTCTTGCCCGTACCGGCACCCGCCAGCACGCACACCGGCCCGCCCAGGGCCGTCGCCACCGCGCGCTGCTCCGGGTCGAGCCCGTCGAGCACGGCGTCGGCGGTCTCCGGCACCTGAGGGAAGAGAGGGGAGTGCGTTGCTGCTGTCACGCAGCCATGCTGCCAGGTCCGCGGAGGCGACCGGGAACGTTGTCCACAGGCGAGGCCCTGCGGTCATACCATCACCCCGCTGATGGCCCGGCGCGGGCGCGCGTGTGAGGCGGGAATGGTAAGAGAGGGGCGCACGTTCTACCACCGGAGCCCCGCTCCCCCAGCTCGTCTGCAGAAGGAGTCCCGATGTCCGCCGTGACGATGTACAGCACCACCTGGTGCGGCTACTGCCGTCGCCTGAAGAGCCAGATGGACCGCGAGGGAATCGCGTACACCGAGGTGAACATCGAGCAGGACCCCGAGTCCGCCGCCTTCGTGGAGAAGGCCAACGACGGCAACCAGACGGTCCCGACCGTCCTGTTCCCCGACGGCTCGACGCTGACCAACCCCTCGCTGGCCCAGGTCAAGGCCAAGATCGGCGCCTGACGGCAGTCGGCCCGGTCCATGGGAAAGCCCCCGCCGCGGCGGGGGCTTTCCCATGGACCGGCTCGTCCTTACGGCAGCGGTTCGCCGTACCAGAGTTCGACGAGGCGGGCGGCGATGGAGATGCCGGTGGGGGGCAGGACCTCGCCGGAGGCGAAGGCGGCGCGGAGGTCCTCGCGGGAGAACCAGCGGGCCTCGTGGATCTCCTCGCCGTCGACCTGGATCTCCGGGGAGGTGGCGCGGGCCAGGAAGCCGAGCATGAGGCTGGAGGGGAAGGGCCAGGGCTGGCTGGCGACGTACTCGACGTCGCCGACGACGACGCCGGCCTCCTCGGCGACTTCGCGGCGGACGGCCTGCTCGATGGACTCGCCCGGTTCGACGAAGCCGGCGAGGGTGGAGAAGCGGCCCTCCGGCCAGTGCATCTGGCGGCCGAGCAGGGCCCGGTCCCGGTCGTCGGTGACCAGCATGATGACCGCGGGGTCGGTGCGCGGGTAGTGCTCGGCGCCGCAGGCCGGGCAGCGGCGGATGTGGCCGGCCGCGGCGATGACCGTGCGCTCGCCACAGCGCGAGCAGAAACGGTGGAGGCGCTGCCAGTTCTCCAGGGCGACGGCGTGGACCAGCAGCCCGGCGTCGCGCGGGGAGAGCAGCAGGCCCGCCTCGCGGAGGCCGGCGGGGCGCGCGGACTGGTCCATGCGGCCGGGCAGGCTGTCCTTCTGGAGGGCGAAGTAGGCCACCCCGTCCTCGTCCTGGCCGAGGAAGTAGCGGTGCGTCTCGGTGGGCGGCGCGTCGAACGCCGGCGTCATCACCAGTTCCGTACGGCCGTCGGGGGTGTCGTCGATCAGTGCCTGGCCGCCGGAGACCACGAAGACGCGGGTCGACGGGTGGCTCCACGCCGCCGACAGCCACGCCTCGTCCAGCCGGTGGTGCGCGGCGCGGTCGATGCCGCTCGATCCGCTGAGCGTGATGCGGTCGGCGGCGAAATCGGTCCTGGTGGTCACGGCTGCTTCCAACTCCCCCTGGTGGTGATGGCGGTGGTGCGTGTGGTGCGTCACGGGCCCGGTCGGTCAGTCCGCGCGGCGCGTCCAGGACGTGTCGCCGGTGGCGAGGTCGTCCCAGAGGTGGGCGGCGGTCTCCACGCCCTTCATGAGGAGGTCGAGCTCGACCTTCTCGTTCGGCGCGTGCCAGCCGTCGGAGGGCACGGAGATACCGAGGAAGAGGACGGGGACGCCGAGGACGTCCTGGAGGTCGGCGGCCGGCCCGGAGCCGCCCTCGCGGGTGAAGCGAACTCGCTGCCCGAAGGCGCGGCCCATGGCGCGGGCGACGGCCTGGAGGGCGGGGTGGTCGAGCGGCGTCAGGCAGGGGCGGGTGGCGCCCGTGAACGTGAGTTCGTGGCGGACGCCGGCCGGGAGGCGGGCGGCCACCCAGTCCCGGACGGCCCGCTGGACGGCGTCGGTGTCCTGGCCCGCGACCAGCCGGAAGGACAGCTTCAGCTGCGCGGAGGACGGGACGATCGTCTTGCCGCCGGGACCCTGGTAGCCGCCGCCGATGCCGTTGACCTCGGCCGTCGGGCGGGCCCAGACGCGCTCCAGCGTGCTGTAGCCGGCCTCGCCGAGGGTGGCGTGCGAGTGCGCCCCGCGCGTCCAGCGCTTCTCGTCGAACGGCAGCTCCGCAAAGAGCTCGCGCTCGCGGTCGGTGAGCTCGACGATGCCGTCGTAGAAACCGGGGATCGCGACGCGGCGGTCCTCGTCGTGCAGGGCGGCGGCCAGCCGGGCGGCCTCGGTGGCCGGGTTGGGCACGGCGCCGCCGAACGCGCCGGAGTGGATGTCCTGGTCCGGCCCGTACAGGTCGACCTGGCACTCGACCAGGCCGCGCAGGCCGGTGCAGACGGTCGGGGTGTCCTCGGCCCACATGCCCGTGTCGGAGACGATCACGGCGTCGCAGGCGAGGCGGTCCGCGTGCGCGCGGAGGAGGTCGGGGAAGTTCGGCGAGCCGAACTCCTCCTCGCCCTCGATGATCAACTTCAGGTTGACGGCGGGGGCGGTCCGGCCGGTGGCCGCCAGGTGGGCGCGGACGCCGAGGGTGTGGAAGAACACCTGGCCCTTGTCGTCGGCGGCGCCGCGGGCGTACATCCTGCCGTCCTTGACGACCGGCTCGAACGGGTCGGTGTGCCAGCCGTCCTCCCGGGCGGCCGGCTGGACGTCGTGGTGGCCGTAGACGAGGACCGTCGGCGCGCCCTCGTCACCGGAGGGCCACTCGGCGAAGACGGCCGGGGCGCCGGCGGTCTCCCAGACCTCGGCGACCGGGAAGCCGGTCGCCCTGAGCCGGCCGGCCAGCCAGTCCGCGCTGCGGCGCACATCGGCCGCGTGGCCGGGGTCGGCCGACACGGAGGGGATGCGCAGCCACTCGGCGAGGTCGTCGAGGAAGGCGGCGCGGTGCTCCTGGATGTACGCGCGGACGGCACTGTCCGGGGTGTCGCTCATGACGTCGAGCCTAGCCGGACACGGGCCGTGACCGGGACCGGGTTTGTCTCACTCACCCTCCCCGGCACCCCCTCCGAGCAGGATCCTCTCCAGGGCCGCCCGGTCGGGCAGCGCCGCCGGGCGGACCACGCGGCCGTCGCGGACGTGGACGAAGGCGGCGGAGACGGCGGAGAGCGGCAGGCCGTGCCGCTCGGCCCAGGCGAGGCGGTAGACGGCGAGCTGGAGGGGGTCGGCGGTGCCCTCCCGGCCGGTCTTCCAGTCGACGATCTCGTAGGCGGCGCCGGTGCCGTCGGCGTCCTCCTCCACGCGGTAGACGGCGTCGATCCGGCCGCGGATCACCCGGCCCGCGAGGGTGATCCGGAACGGCGCCTCCACCCGGTACGGGGTGCGGTGGGCGTACGGGGTGCGTTCGAACGCCGCCTTGAGCTCGGCGAGGTCCCGCTCGTCGGCGATCCCGGTCCCGTCGGGCTCGGCCGCCTCGTCGTCGTCCACGCCGCCGGGCAGCTCGTCCGGCCCGAGGAACGGCAGCGGCAGCGCCTCGAAGCGGGACTCGACCCAGGCGTGGAAGCGGGTGCCGCGGCGGGCGGCGGGCCGCGGCGGGCGGGGCATCGGGCGGGCCAGCTCGCCCGCGAACGCGTCCGGGTCGGCGGCGAGCCGGACGAGCTGCGACGCGGTCAGCGACGCCGGCAGCGGCACCTCGTGCACACTCGCCCGCGCCCTGCGGAGCTCGCCCGCGAGCGCGTCGAGGTCGCGGTCCCAGGAGGCGACCAGGCGGGATTCCTCGGGGGTGAGGCGGGCGCGGGGGGCTTTTCGGGCGGGGGCGCCCGTTGAGGTGGACGTGCCCTGTGGGTGGCTGTGCCCCCGTCCTTCCCCCAGAAGGGGCGCCCCCGCTTCGCCGATTCCCGGGGGCGGGCCCCCAGCCCCCCGAAGCGCGCCGCGCGCGCTGTCCCGGGTGGATGGCCGGTCAGGGGCAGCCGAGCCGTCCGGCACGGTCGACTCGCTTCGGGAGGAGGGGCCGTCCGGCCCGGGACGTCCGCCCGGAACCCCTGCGGGTGCGGGAGCTTCTCCAGGGGTGAGGGAGTCGTCGGAGGCGGCGGTTGCCTCCGGCACGGCGGAAGCCCGCTCGTGCCGGGGGCCGGGACGGCGGATGCGGGACACTGTGCCGGACCGGGCGCCGGTGCTGCGGGTTCCTGGGTGGTGTCGGGCGGGGTGCCGTCGGGCGGGGTGCCGTCGGGCGCAGGCGCCGTCGGGCGGGTGGTCGGCAGGGCGTCCCAGTCCGTCAGGGGGGCGTCGGCCTCGTGCGCGAGGTCTCCGTACGCCTCGTCGTACGCGGCGGTGTCGTCTTCGGGCGCACCTCCGTAGGCGGCGTCTCCGTAAGCGGCATCTCCGTAAGCGGCATCTCCGTAAGCAGCGTCTCCGTAAGCAGCGTCTCCGTAAGCGGCGGCATCGCCGTACGCCTCGTCGTACAGCAAGTCGGCGCCCGCGTACGCCTCCTCGTCCTCCTCCGGCGGAGGCGGCCACTCCGGGTCGTGGGCCGGTATCGGGGCCGGGGCGGGGCCCGGGAGGCGGCCCAGGCGGGTGCGGACGGCGTCGGCCGCCTCGCGGCGCAGCGCGAGGGAGTCGGAGTCCAGGGGGAGCGGCCAGGCGCGGTCGGTCTCCGCCGCGTCGAGCGCGGGGTTGGTGGCGCCCTCCTCCGGCGGTTCGGCCCACGCCTCGATCTCGCCGTGCCCGGCCTCGCAGTGCTCGCGCAGGGCGTGGAGGAAGGCGGACGGGCCGCGGGGCCGCTTCTGCTCGGGGCCCCACCAGTGGCCGGAGCCGAGGAGGAGGGAGCGGGGGCGGGTGAAGGTGACGTAGCCGAGGCGCAGTTCCTCGGTGGCCTGGTGGTCCTTCATCGCGGACTTGAAGGCGGCGATGCCCTTGCCGTCCCAGGCGGGGACCTCGGGGAGGGTGTCGGCGTCCCCGCGCAGGGCGTGCGGGAGCACACGGGCCTGGGAGGTCCAGGCGTCCCGCGCCTGCTCGCTGGGGAAGGTCTTGGCGACGAGCCCGGGGACGGCGACGACGTCCCACTCCAGGCCCTTGGACTTGTGGGCGGTCAGGACCTTGACCGTGTTTTCCGCGCCGGGGAGGGAGCTGTCGAGCCCCTTCTCGTACTGGACGGCGGTGCGCAGGAAGCCGAGGAAGGCGAGCAGGCCGGCGTCGCCGTCCAGGCCGGCGAAGCCGGCGGCGATGTCCAGGAACTGGTTCAGGGTCTCCCGGCGGCGGGCCGCCAGCGCGTGCGGCGAGGCGGAGAGCTCGACCTCCAGGCCGGTGGTGGCCAGCACCCGGTGCAGGACGTCCATCAGCGGGTCGGCCAGGCCGCGCCGCAGATCGCGGAGTTCGGTGGCGAGGCGGGCGAAGCGGATCCGTGCCTCGGCGGAGAAGGGCAGGCCGTCGTCGGACGCGTCACCGGTCAGGAAGGTGTCGAGGGCGTCGGCGAGAGAGATCGTCTCGGCCGGGTCGCGTCCCTCCACGGCCTCGGCGAGCCGCCGTTCGGGGTCCGTACCGGCGCTGCCGTACGGGACCAGGGTGCGGGCGCGACGGCCGAGGAGGGCGAGGTCGCGGGGGCCGATGCGCCAGCGGGGGCCGGTCAGCAGGCGGACGAGGGACGCGTTGGCGGTGGGGTCCTGGAGGACCTCGCAGACGGCGACCAGGTCGGCGATCTCGGGCAGGTGGAGCAGCCCGGAGAGGCCGACGACCTCGACCGGGACGTCCCGGTCGACCAGCGCGCCCTGGATCCGGGCGAAGTCGGCCGCCGTGCGGCACAGGACGGCGACGTCGCCGGGGCGGGTGCCGGTGCGCACGCGGTGGGCGATGGAGTCGGCGAGCCAGGCCAGCTCCTCGGCCTGGGTGGACAGCAGGGCGCACCGCACGTACCCGTCCCGCTCGGCACCGGGCGCGGGCCGCAGCGCCTCGACGCCCTCGTGGAGGGCGCGCAGGGGCGCGGCGAGCCCGTTGGCGAGGCGGAGGAGCCGGCCGCCGCTGCGCCGGTTCTCGCTGAGGGAGTGGCGGGCGGCGGGGCGGCCGTCGGCGTGCGGGAAGTGGCGGGGGAATTCGTCCAGGTTGGCGACGGAGGCGCCGCGCCAGCCGTAGATGGCCTGGCAGGGGTCGCCGACGGCGGTGACCGCGTGGCCGGTGCCGCCGCCGAACAGGCCGGCGAGCAGCAGGCGTTGGGCGACCGAGGTGTCCTGGTACTCGTCGAGGAGGACGACGGAGAACTCCTCGCGGAGGATCCGGCCGACCTCCGGCCGGGTGCGGGCGAGCTCGGCGGAGAGGGCGATCTGGTCGCCGAAGTCGAGGAGGTCACGGCGGCGCTTCTCCGTGCGGTACGCGGCGACCAGGCCGGTGAGTTCGCGCCGGGCGCGGGCCGTGTCGGGGACCTTGCGCAGGTCGGCGTTGGTGAGGCGGGCGCCGTCGAGGTCCTTGAGGAGGGCTTCGTCGTGGGCCAGCAGCTCCGCCGGCTCGACCAGGTGCTCGGCGAGCTCGGCGTCCAGGGCGAGGAGGTCGGCGACGAGGTCGGCGAACGGGCGGGTGAGGGCCGGGTGCGGGCCCGGGGAGGTGCGCAGGACGCGGGCGGCGAGCTGGTAGCGGGTGGCGTCGGCGAGGAGGCGGGCGGTGGGCTCCAGGCCGATGCGCAGGCCGTGCTCCTTCAGGAGGCGCCCGGCGAACGCGTGGTACGTGGAGATCCGCGGCTCGCCGGGCCCCTCCTCCTCCGTGGCCTCGCCGGCCGTCACCCCGGCGGCGGCGAGCGCCTTGCGGACGCGCTCGGCGAGCTCGCCGGCGGCCTTGTTGGTGAAGGTGAGGCCGAGGACGCGCTCGGGGGCGACCTGCCCGGTGCCCACCAGCCAGACGACGCGGGCGGCCATCACCGTCGTCTTGCCCGACCCGGCTCCGGCCACGATGACCTGCGGGGCGGGCGGCGCGGTGATGCAGGCCGTCTGCTCCGGGGTGAAGGGGATGCCGAGGAGCTCCTTGAGCTGCTCGGGATCGGTCAGGCGCGGGGTCACGTCACTAACCGTAACCGGGGGCACTGACAAGCACCGTCGGCCGGCCTTCTCGATCTTGTCCGGCCGGTCCTGTCCCGGAGGCGTCGACCGCTCGGGCAAGGGCGCCCGGGCCCGGTACCCCGGTTCGGCGCCACGCGGGCGCAGCACGGCACTTCCCCGGGCGCCGGACCGGCGAGCCGCCCGGCCGAGCTCCTTCGTGAGCGCTCGACGCCCCGGCCCGGGGCACCGGGCCGTCCGTGGCCGACGTCACCCGGCGCCTCCCGTATGCCCCGCCCGTACCGGACGCCCGGACCCTCACTCGACGATCTGGCGGCCCTCCGGGCGGGCCGAGCAGGAGGAGCGGAAGGCGCAGTGCGCGCAGTGCGCGCCGGGGCGCGGGGAGAACCGTTCGTCCAGGACGCGTCCGGCGGCGGTGGCCAGGAGGTCGCCGATCCAGTCGGCGCCCTCCTCGCCGCCGTCGGACAGCGGTTCCTGGGCCTGCACCTTGGGCAGCGCGTCGCCGCCCTCCTTCTTGGCCGCGCCCTGCCGGAGCTGGACGAGCTCCGCGCCGCCGGGGCGCGGGCGTACGCCGTCGAAGACGTCGTCGACGGCTCCGTGCCGGACCGCGAGCTGGTAGACGCCGAGCTGGGGGTGGCGGGCCACCTCGGCGGCGGTCGCCGGGGTCCTGCCGGTCTTGAAGTCGACGACGTAGGCGTGGCCGGCGGCGTCCCGCTCCACCCGGTCCATGGAGCCGCGGACGCGGACGAGCCGGCCGCCCGCGGTGAGGGTGACGTCGAAGGGGTGCTCGGTGGCGACGGGGGTGCGGCCGCGTTCCATCACGTGCCAGCGGAGGAAGCGCTCCAGGGCGGCCCGCGCGTTCTCCTTCTCCTGCCGGGACTTCCAGGGCGCGTCGAAGGCGAGCGCGTCCCAGACGGTCTCCAGGCGCTCCATGAGGACGTCGAGGTCGGCCGGGGTGCGGCCGGAGGCGACCTCGTCGGCGAGGACGTGCACGACGTTGCCGAAGCCCTGGGCCGTGCCCGCCGGCGCCTCGGCGCGTACCTCGCGTCCCAGGAACCACTGGAGCGAGCAGGTGTCCACGAGCTGGCCGACGGCCGAGCCGGACAGGGCGACCGGCTGGTCCCGGTCGCGGAGCGGCACCTCGCTGTGCGTCGGCTCGTACAGGCCCCACCAGCGGTCGGGGTCGGCGGCCGGGACGAGCGGCCGGTCCTCGTCGTCGCGCAGGGCCGCGAGCCGGGCGAGCCGGTCGGCGGCGGCGGCCCGGAGCGTGTCCGAGGCGGCGGGGTCCACGGTGGTGGCCCGCAGCTCGGCGACGAGCGCGGCGACGGCGAGGGGGCGGCGGGGACGCTGGGTGACGTCCACCGGTTCGACGCCGAGTTCGGCGAGGAAGCGGGACGGCTGGTCGCCGTCCTCGGCGGCGGCCTTGACGGCCGTGACGACGAGGCGCTCGCGGGCGCGGGTGGCCGCCACGTAGAACAGCCGGCGCTCCTCGGCCAGCAGCGCGCCGGGCGGGAGGGGCTCGGCGAGGCCGTCGCGGCCGATGCGGTCCGCTTCCAGCAGCGAGCCGCGGCGGCGCAGGTCGGGCCAGAGGCCCTCCTGCACCCCGGCGACGACGACGAGCCGCCACTCCAGGCCCTTGGAGCGGTGCGCGGTCATCAGGCGGACGGCGTCGGGGCGCACGGCCCGGCGGGTGAGGGTGTCGGCGGCGATGTCCTGGGCCTCCAGCTCGTCCAGGAAGCCGAGCACGTCGCGGCCGCCGACGCGCTCCTCGGCGCGGGCCGCCGTCTCGAACAGGGCACATACGGCGTCCAGGTCGCGGTCCGCGTTGCGGCCGGCGGCGCCGCCGCGGTGCGCGGCGCGGCGCAGCCGGTCCGGCCAGGGCGCGGGGTGCCGCGGCGTGCCGTTCCAGAGCGTCCACAGGGCGTCCTCGGCGGTGCCGCCGGCCTGGAGCCGGTCCCGGGCGGCGCTCAGCAGCGCGGCCAGGCGCTGCGCGCCCCGCGCGTACGCCGGATCGTGCGCCACCAGGCGCTCCGGCGCGGCAAGCGCCTCGGCGATGAGCACGTCGGAGGGCCGCGGGGCGGTACGGCCGGCGGTCCGCTCCTCCTCCCGCAGGGCCCGCCCGAGGCGGCGCAGGTCGGTGCCGTCCATGCCGCCGAGGGGGGAGGTGAGCAGGGTGAGGGCGGTCTCGGGGGTGAGCGCGCCGCTCACGCGGCCCGCGGTGCCGGGATCGGGCGCGGCCGGACGCTCGTCCTCCGCCCCTCGGGCGCGGGGCGCCTCCCCGACCGCCTCCGGGGCCGGGCGCGTCCTCCCCCGGCTCGGCGGCGTCCCCGTCCGGCCCCGGCGCCGTCGCCGCCCACTCCGCCACCACCCGCAGTGCCGTCAGCAGCGGGGCCACCGCCGGTTCGTGGCGGAGGGGGATGTCGTCGCCGTCGACCTCCACCGGTACGCCCGCCGAGGTGAGGGCGCGGCGGAGGGTCGGTATGGAGCGGGAGCCGGCGCGGACGAGGACGGCCATGGAGCCCCAGGGGACGCCGTCCTCCAGGTGGGCGCGGCGGAGGACGTCCGCGATGTTGTCGGTCTCGGCGCCGGGGGTCGGGTAGGTGTACGCCTCCACGCGGCCGCCGGGGCGGGTGGCCGTCAGGTCGCGGTGGGCGCGGACGGCCTCGGACGGGAGGCGGCCGAGGGGCATCCGGCGGGTGAGGAGGCGGGTGGCGGCGAGGAGGGCCGCGCCCGAGCGGCGGGAGGTGGTCAGGACGCGGACCGGGGCGGGCGAGCCGTCGCGGCGCGGGAAGTCCGTCGGGAAGTCGAGGATGCCGCCCACGTCGGCGCCGCGGAAGGCGTAGATGGACTGGTCGGGGTCGCCGAACGCGACCAGGGTACGGCCGCCGCCCGCCAGCGCGCGCAGCAGCCGCGCCTGGGCGGCGTCGGTGTCCTGGTACTCGTCGACGAACACCGCGTCGTACCGCCCGGCGAGGTCCGCCGCGACCTCCGGCCGCTCGGCCAGCAGCACCGCGCGGTGGACCAGTTCCGCGTAGTCGACGACGCCGCGCGCGTCGAGCACGTCCAGGTACTCGGCGAGGAAGGCCGCCGCCGCCGACCAGTCGCCGCGTCCCGTCCGCCGGGCGAAGGCCGCCAGCGACTCCGGGCTCAGGCCCAGTTCCCGGCTGCGGGCGAGGACCGCGCGCACCTCGTCGGCGAAGCCGCGGGTGGTGAGGCAGGCGCGCAGGTCATCCGGCCAGCGCACGGTGGCGCGGCCCGCGCGCTCCAGCTCGGTCTGGCCGGCGAGCAGTTCCCGGACGGCGACGTCCTGTTCCGGGCCGGACAGCAGCCGCAGCGGCTCGGCGAAGAGGTCGGCCTCCTGGTGGGCGCGGACCAGGGCGTAACAGTAGGAGTGGAAGGTGGTGGCCTGCGGCGCGCGCGCCGCCAGTCCGCGCTCCCCCAGCCGGGCCGCCACCCGGTCGCGCAGTTCGGCGGCGGCCTTGCGGCTGAAGGTCAGGACGAGCATCCGCTCGGGGTCGGCGCCGCGGCGCACCCGTTCGGCGACGGCCTCCACGAGCGTGGTGGTCTTGCCGGTCCCCGGGCCTGCGAGGACCAGCAGCGGCCCCTGTCCGTGCTCAACCACCGAGCGCTGTGCCGCGTCCAGTTCCGGGGGACCGCGGGCCCCGGGGGCGTGCGCACCAGGCGGTACGCGCCCGGCGCGGGCCGGGTGGCCCGCCGGCGCTCCGGGTCCTCCGGGCGCGCCGGGGCGAGCGGGCCGGGGGCGCCGGAAAAGCCGGGGTTGCCGGAAAGAGGGGTGGAACTCACGTGAGGTGCCGGTCCTGCGGGTCGGGTACGGATCTCCGCGCGCCGTGGGGGCGCGGGGGTGGGGCGGCCCTCGACGCTACGCCAGGAGGCGGGTGGGGCGCAGGGCGTTCCCGGGGCGTGAGGGCCGTTCGGGCACCTCACCCGTTCGGGTTGCCCGGCGGACGAGTGGATCAGGTGGCGCGTTTCACACGCGACGCGCCGCCGCGCGCACCCTTCGCGCCGGAGCGCGGGACACCGTCGGCCCCGGCATCCTCCTCGTCCCCTCCCTCCACGAGCGGCAGCCCGTCCCACCGCGCCCGCGCCATCGCAATCCGCGGCACATGCCCGTCGGCGGCCGGCCCGGCCGTCCGGAGCGGTGTGCCCTCCTCGCGGTAGTGGCCGAGTGCCGCCTGCTCGCGGCCGGGCAGGAAGACGCCGTCCGCGCGGACGACGCGCCACCACGGCACGGCGCCGCCGTACAGCGCCATCACCCGGCCGACCTGGCGCGGCCCGCCCTCGCCGAGCCACTCGGCGACGTCTCCGTAGGTCATCACCCGGCCCGGCGGGATCGTCTCGGCGACGGCCAGGACCCGTTCCGCGTACTCGGGGAGCTCGGCGGGGTGGGCGGGGTCCTCCGGAAGCCCGTGCCGCCCGTCGTGCGCGTGCGGTCCGGACGGCGGCGATACTTCGGTCACCCGGTCCATACTGCCGCAGGCGCCGCGCGCTCCGGGGCCGTGGTCCGGAGGTCCGGGTTCCGGAAGATCACCCAGAGTGCGGGATCGGACTACAGGGCGTACGATCCGAGGTCCGCGCCCCCGAAATGCACCCTGATACACCCTTGCCCGGCAGGGCCATGCCACCATCTTCCGGGCGGTGACTGGTGATACGAGAACGAGAAGACCAGGAAGACACGGACGACGAGCAGGGCGCGGGACCTCCTGAGGAGGCCGGCGCCCGCCAGGCGCTGCCCGGGAGCGGCGAGGGGGGCGAGGGAGCCGAGCGGTCCCGCGCCGGGGCCCCCGCCGGCCCGGCCGGCTCGTCGTACGCGTGCGACACGAAGGACGGCGAGGTCCACATCGACAAGGTCTCCGGCGACGAGCCCCTGCTCCCCGCCCGCGTCCACCGCCCCGCCGACCTGGTGCGCATGCTGCTGGGCATCATCGGCATCGCCGTCGTCCTCACCCTGGCCGCGTTCGCGCACGGCACCACCACCGGTCTCGCCAGCGACATCAAGGAGAGCGCCGGGCACGCCCCGCAGACGCTGGCCAACATCGCCGGCCTCGCGGCCAATGTCGCGATCTTCATCGTGCCGGTGGCGTTCGCCGTCGAACGGCTGGTCAAACGGGACGGCCTGCGCATCGCCGACGGCGTCCTCGCGGCCGTCCTGGCGCACGGCGTCTCGCTCGGCGCCGCGCTCTGGGTCGCCGAGGCCGCCCCGGAGTCCATCCGGGAGGCGCTCACCCGCATCACGCCGACCCATGAGCTGACCGATCCGGTCCACGGCTACCTCGCCCCCGTGATCGCCTACATGACGGCCGTCGGGATGTCGCGGCGCCCGCGGTGGCGGGTCGCGATGTGGGCGGTGCTGCTGCTCGACGCGTTCGCGGTGCTGGTCAACGGTTATTCGACGCCGTTCTCGATCGCCACCACCGTGCTCATCGGCTGGACGGTCGCCTACGGCACCCTCTACGCCGTCGGCTCCCCCAACGTCCGCCCCACCGGCCAGCACCTCCTGCACGGCCTGCGCCGTGTCGGCTTCAAGCCGGTGAGCGCGCTGCGCACGGAGGAGGCGCCGGACGCCGAGCCGTCCCAGGGCACGGCGCACGACCGGGGCCGCCGGTACGTCGTCACGCTGGAGGACGGCCCGCCGCTGGACGTCACGGTCGTCGACCGCGAGCAGCAGGCGCAGGGCTTCTTCTACCGGCTGTGGCAGCGGCTCGCGCTGCGCGGCATCACGCAGCGGCGCAGCCTCCAGTCGCTCCGGCAGGCGCTGGAGCAGGAGGCGCTGCTCGCCTACGCGGCCATCGCCGCCGGCGCCAACGCCCCCAAGCTGATCGCCACCAGCGAGCTCGGCCCGGACGCCGTGATGCTGGTGTACGAGCACGTCGGCGGGCGGACGCTGGACACCCTGCCGGACGCGGAGATCACCGACGAGCTGGTGGACGGCGCCTGGCGGCAGGTGCACGCCCTGCAGTCGCGCCGGATCGCGCACCGGCGCCTGGACGGCGACGCGCTCCTGGTGGATCGTTCCGGCAATGTCGTCCTGACCGATCTGCGCGGCGGCGAGATCGCCGCCGGCGACCTGGTGCTGCGGATGGACGTCGCCCAGCTCCTCACCACGCTCGGCCTGCGGGTCGGCGCGGAACGGGCGGTGGCCTCGGCCGTCGCCGTGCTCGGCCCGGACGCGGTCGCCGACAGCCTGCCGCTGCTCCAGCCCATCGCCCTGACCCGCGACAGCCGCGCCACCCTGCGCCGGCTCGCGCGCGAGCGCGCCCAGCGCGAACGGGACGCGGTGCTGGAGGCGTCCCGGATCGCCAAGGAGGAGCGGGCCCGGGAGCGGGCGGAGGGGGGCTCGGGTCCGGCGGACGACCGCCGGGCGCTCAAGGCCGAGAAGAAGGCGGAGAAGCAGGCGCTGGACGTCGCGGCCGAGGAGGCCCGCGAGGAGGACCTGCTGGCGCAGATCCGGCGCCAGGTGCTGCTGATCCGGCCGCAGGCGCCGATAGAGCCGGTCCGGCTGGAGCGCATCCGGCCGCGTACCCTCATCAGCTCCATCGCGGGCGCGATCGCCGCCTACTTCCTGCTCTCGCAGCTCTCGCACGTCGAACTCGACAAGATCGTCGATCATGCCAACTGGGGCTGGGTGGCGGTCGCGGCGGCCTTCTCCGCGCTCTCCTACTTCGCGGCGGCCATGCGGCTGCTGGGCTTCGTCCCGGAGAAGGTGCCGTACCTGCGGACGGTCATGGCGCAGGTGGCCGGCTCGTTCGTCAAGCTCGTGGCCCCGGCGGCGGTCGGCGGCGTCGCCCTGAACAGCCGCTTCCTCCAGCGGGCCGGGATCCGCCCGGGGCTGGCCGTGGCCAGCGTCGGCGCGTCCGAGCTGTTCGGCCTGGCCGCGCACATCCTGCTGCTGCTGACCTTCGGCTACATCACCGGCACCGAACAGACGAAGTCGCCGCTTCCGCCGAACCGCACGGTCATCGCCGGGCTGCTCACGGCGGCGGTGCTGGTGCTCGTCGTGACGGCCATCCCGTTCCTGCGGAAGTTCGTCTCGACGCGGGTGCGCTCGCTGTTCGCGGGCGTCGTGCCGCGCATGCTGGACCTGCTCCAGCGCCCGCGGAAGCTGGTCAACGGCGTCGGCGGCATGCTGCTGCTGACCGCCGCCTTCGTGTTCTGCCTCGACACGTCGATCCGGGCGTTCGGCGGCGACATGAGCTTCGCCAGCGTCGCGGTGATCTTCCTGGCCGGCAACGCGCTGGGGTCGGCGGCGCCGACGCCCGGCGGCGTCGGGGCCGTCGAGGGCGTCCTCATCGGCGCGCTGACGCTGGCCGGGTTGCCGGCGGAGATCGCGACGCCCTCGGTGCTGCTGTACCGGCTGCTGACCTTCTGGCTGCCGGTGCTGCCGGGGTGGCTGTGCTTCAACCAGTTGACGCGGAAGGGTGCCATCTGAGGGGAGGGGCCGGACGGGCGGTCACGCCGTCCGTTCCCGGCGCAGCAGCCACACCGTGAGCACCGTCGTCAGGCACAGCAGGCCCCCGGCGGCGTACAGGCTCTCCCGCATGCCCGCGAGCGAGAACCCCTCCCCCGCGTCCCCGTGCCCCCGCCGGCAATCAGGGCGCCGGACACGGCGACGGCCAGCGCGCCACCCGTCTGGCGGACGGCGTTGAACAGGCCCGAGGCCGTACCCGCCCGGTGTCCCGGGACGGCGTCCATCAGCAGGGCCGTCAGCGCGGGGACCGCCAGCGCGCCGCCCAGCCCCGTGGGCACGAGCAGGAGCAGCACCAGCCACAGCGGGGTGTCCGCCGACAGCGGCAGCAGCACGGCCATCGCCAGGGCCAGGACCGCCTGCCCCAGGACGATGACGGCGCGGCGGCCGACGCGCTCCGCCAGGCGCGGGGAGACCAGGTTCGCGGTGGTGATGACCACCGACAGCGGCACGAACATCAGCCCCGCCTCCGTCGCCGACATGCCGCGCTCCTGCTGGTAGTAGAGGCCGAGGAGGAAGACGAGGCCGTAGAAGGCCGCGTTGGCGGCGAAGCCGGCCGTCAGGGCGACGGCCACCCGGCGTTCGCGCAGCATGCCCAGCGGGACCATGGGCGCGCGGTGCCGCTTCTCCACGGCGAGGAACGCGACGGCGGCCCCGGCCGCGACGGCCAGCGCCGTGAGCACGGGAGCCGACGTCCAGCCGCGGTGCCCGCCCTCGATGACCGCGTACGTCAGGCCGGCGAGGGCGAGGACGGCGGTGGCCTGTCCCGCCGGGTCGAGGGGGGCCGGCCGGCGCGGGGACGGCGCGGTGCGGGCCAGCAGCGCCAGGATCACGGCGCCCACCGGGAGGTTGAGCAGGAACACGGCGCGCCAGCCCGCGTGTTCGGCGAGGACCCCGCCGAGCACCGGCCCGGCCGCCATGGACACCGAACCGCCCACCGTCCAGAGCGCGATGGCCCGCGCCCGGCGCGCCGGGTCGTCGTACGCCTGCCGGATCAGGGAAAGCGAGGCGGGCATGACGACGGCCGCCGCCGCGCCCTGCGCCAGCCGCGCCGCGATGAGCACGCCGATCCCGGGCGCCAGGGCGCAGCCGAGGGAGGCGAGGGTGAACAGGGCGGTCCCCCAGGCGTACGCCCGGCGCGCACCGGACCGGTCGGCGAGCGCCCCGGCGGACATCATCAGGGCGGCGAACATCAGCGTGTACGCGTCGACGACCCACTGGAGGCCGGACATTCCGCCGTGGAGGGACGAACGGATGGCGGGCAGCGCGATGTTGACGGCCGAGACGTCGATGGTGATGACGGCGAAGCCGAGGAGCGAGGCGATCAGCGCGACCGGGGAGGCGGGGGCGGAGGAGGCGGGGGGCGGGGAGTCGGGGGCCGGGGAGGCAGGGGCCGGGCGGGTTCGGGAGGCGGGTGGGCGGCGGGCGGTGGTCATGGGCACGTGAGAGTCACTTCCGGGGCGGGAGGGAGGGGCGGGGGTGAAACGGCGGGTCGGCAGGGGGCGTTGGGGCGCTTTCGGCGGCGGGCCCGCCGGTAAGTCCGTCGGCAGACCCATCGGCAGGCCCATCGGCAGGCCCATCGGCAGACCCATCGGCAGACCCATCGGCAGACCCATCGGCAGACCCATCGGCAGACCCGGCCGTCGCCGGCGGTTCCCGCCGCGGCGTCCGGCCGGGAGCCGCCCGGTGGCCGTCGTGCGGGCGGCTCCCACCGCGTCGGGGCACGACGTCGTACGCCTCCCCGCACCACGGCCGTCGGCCGCCCGCAACGGGACCAGCCTGCCGCGCCGTTCAGTCCGGCGGCAGGCCGCGGCGTTCCTGGCCCTGACACGGCCCCCACCGCGCACGGCCTCCGGCGACAATGGCGGGATGACCAACAGCGGCACCGAACTGGGCAGATACCTGAAGGCGCGACGGGCGCGGATCACCCCCGAGGACGTCGGGCTGCCCACGGGCACCGGGCTGCGGCGCACGCCGGGCCTGCGCCGGGAGGAGCTGGCGACGCTCGCCGGTGTCAGCGTCGACTACTACACCCGCCTGGAGCGCGGCCGCGAGCGTAACCCCTCACCGGCCGTGATCGACGCCCTCGCCCGCGCGCTGCGGCTCGACGGGGACGCCCACCAGCGCCTCCACGACCTGGCCGAACTCGCCTCGGGCCGCGTCCCCGAGCCGCGTACGGCCGCCGGGCCGGGGTCCGGCGGCGGGGAGACCGTGCGCGCGTCCGTCCTGCGGATGCTGGAGGCCGTGCGGCCGATGCCTGCGTACGTGGTGAGCCGGTACAGCGACATGCTGGCCGCGAACCTCCCGGGGCGGCGGCTCATGCCCGGTTTCTGGGACTGGCCGCCGGAACAGCGCAATGTGAGCCGGTACCTGTTCCTGCACCCGGTGGGGCGCACCCTCTACGACCCGTGGGAGGAGACCGTCGCCAAGTCGGTGGCCCACCTCCGTGCCATCGCCGGAGTCGACCCGGACTCGCCCCGGCTGGCCGCGCTGGTCGGCGAACTGCTGCTGAAGTCGCCCGAGTTCGCCAAGCTGTGGGAGCGGTACGACGTGAAGGAGCGCGTCGGCGGCACCAAGTCCTTCAGCCATCCGAAGGTGGGGGCGATGACTCTCGTCTACGAGGTCATGCCGCTGTCCGGGACGGACGGCCAGCGCCTCGTCATCTACCAGGCCGAGCCCGGCAGCGCGGACGAGGCGGCCATGCTGCTCCTGGATCCGGAGAGGGCCGCGGCGTAAGAGGACAGGCGCGGCGCAAAGGGAGGGACTCGGCATAAGAGAGAGGTGCGCTCCTCGCATCTGCCCGCCCACACACCCGTCCTCCCTTGCACATGCCGGGCGAACGGCTCTACCGTGCCGCACATGCGCTCCTACACCATCGGCCGGGCGGCCCGTCTGCTCGGCGTCAGCCCCGACACCGTCCGCCGCTGGGCGGACGCCGGGCGCATCCCCACCCGGCGGGACGAGCACGGCAAGCGGGAGATCGACGGGGCCGACCTCGCCGCGTTCTCCGTCACGCTCGCCGCCGAGGCCAACGAGGACGGCGAGGAGGCGTATTCCAGCGCCCGCAACGCCTTCCCCGGGATCATCACCGCGGTGAAGCTCGGCGACGTCGCCGCCCAGGTGGAGGTGCAGGCCGGCCCGCACCGCCTCGTCTCCCTGCTGACGCGCGAGGCCGTGGAGGAGCTGGGGCTGGCCGTGGGCATGGAGGCCGTGGCCCGAGTCAAGGCCACCAACGTGCACGTCGACCTCGTCTGACTCCGCGTCCGATCCGCCCATCCGGCACCCCCGCCCGGCACCCTACGGAGAACCCATGCGCCGTACGTCCGTCCGTCTCGCCGCCCTCGCCACCGCCCTGCTCCTGCCCCTGGCCGCCGCCTGCGGCGACGACTCGTCGGACGGCGGGTCCGCCGACGGCGGTGACGGAGGGAAGAGCAAGGGCACCACGCTCACCGTGCTCGCCGCGGCCTCCCTCACCGACGTCTTCAAGCAGGCCGGGGACGCCTACGAGAAGGCGCACCCGGGGACGAAGGTGAAGTTCTCGTTCGCGGGCTCCCAGGAGCTGGCCTCGCAGGTCCGGCAGGGTGTCCCCGCGGACGCTCTGGTGACGGCCGACACGAAGACGATGGACGGGCTCTCCGGGGAGACGGGGAAGCCCGTCGTCATCGCGCGGAACCGGCTGACGATCGCCACCGCGCAGAGCAACCCGAAGCACGTCAAGGACCTCGCCGACCTGGCGCGGAAGGACCTCAAGGTGGTGCTGGCGGCACCGGAGGTGCCCGTCGGCCGGTACGGCAGGAAGGTCCTGGACCAGCAGCACGTGAACGTCAAGCCCGTCTCCCAGGAGCCCAACGTACGGGCCGTCCTGAGCAAGGTGTCGCTCGGGGAGGCGGACGCCGGGATCGTGTACGTCACGGACGCGACGGCCGCCAAGGGGAAGGTGGCCACGGTCGCCGTCCCGGACGCGCAGAACGCGGTCGCCGACTATCCGGCCGCGACGCTCAAGGGATCGAAGCACGCGGACGAGGCGGGCGCGTTCGTGCGCTGGCTGTCGTCCTCCGAGGCGCAGAAGCTGCTGGGCGCGGCCGGCTTCCAGCGGCCGTAGGGCGGGCGCGTTTATGGGCGGGAGTAGAGCAGGCATGGAGGGCCGGGGGCGCACGCCCCTGGCGCTCGGCGTACCCGCCGGGCTCGCGGTGGTGTTCCTGCTGGTGCCGCTGGCGGGCGTGCTGGCCCGGACGCCGTGGGGCTCGCTCCCGTCCCGCGTCGGCTCGCACGAGGTCCGGCAGGCGCTGGGCCTCTCCCTGGCCGTCTCCGGCTGGGCCCTGCTGCTCTCCCTCGTCCTCGGCGTCCCGCTGGCCTGGCTGCTCGCCCGCGTCGACTTCCCGGGGAAGGCGCTGGTGCGCTGCCTGGTGATGCTGCCGATGGTGCTGCCGCCGACGGTCGCGGGCGTGGCACTGCTCCAGGGATACGGGCGGCGGGGCGTCGCCGGGCCCTGGCTGGAGGAGTGGTTCGGGGTCACCCTGCCGTTCTCGACGGCGGGCGCGGTCGTCGCGTCGGCCTTCGTGGCGATGCCGTTCCTCGTCATCAGCCTGGAGGGCGCGCTCGCCGGGCTGCACCCCCGGTACGAGGAGACGGCCGTCTCCCTCGGCGCGTCCCCCCTGCGCGTCTTCCGCACGGTCACCCTGCCCATGGTCGCCCCGGGGCTCCTCGCGGGCGCGGCACTGTGCTGGGCGCGCGCCCTGGGCGAGTTCGGGGCGACGATCACGTTCGCGGGGAACCTCCCGGGCGAGACGCAGACGCTGCCGCTACAGGTCTACCTGCTCCTCCAGGACGACCCGGAGGGCGCGACGGCCGTATCGCTGCTGCTCCTCGCGATCGCCACGGCCGTGCTGCTGGTGTTGCGGGGGCGGTGGGTGGGGAGCGGCGTGGCAACGCGGCGGGAGGCCGCGGGAAGCGCGCCGGGGGCGGACGCGGAGGCCGCGCCCGCGGGACGGACGTCCGGTGGAGCGGCGGGCGATGTGCGGGTGCCGGGTGCGGGGTGGGCGCGGGTGTGGGTGCGTGTACGGGCGCGCGTGGCGGTGCGGACGCGGGCCCGGCCGTGGGCGCAGGCCCAGCCGTGGGCGCAGGCCCGGCCGTGGATGCGGGCCCGGCCGTTAACGCCGGTTCCGGCACGCGTCCGGGCGTGGACGCGGAGAGCCGCGGCACGGGCGCCCGCCCGTCACCCGACGCACGGAACCGGCCCCGGGGAGACGCACCCGGCGGGCCGGCCCCCGTACGTACCCCCGCCGCGTACCCGCTGCGCGCCTCCGTCACCGGCGCCACCCGCGCCGTCCTCGACGTGCCGCCCGGCACCACGGTGGCCGTCGTCGGCCCCAACGGCGCCGGGAAGACCACGCTCCTGCGTGCCCTGCTCGGGCTCACCCGGCGGGCCGCGGCGCGGCCGCTCGACCTGGGCGCCGGGGACCTGTCGGCCGCGCCCGCGCACCGGCGGCGGATCGCGTGGGTGCCGCAGGACGGCGCCCTCTTCCCGCACCTGACGGCGCTCGCCAACACGGCCTACGGCCTGCGCGCCCAGGGCGTGTCCCGGGCCGAGGCGCGCCGGGAGGCCCGGGCCGGCCTCGACGAACTCGGCATCGGCCACCTGGCGCACCGCAGGCCGCACGAGCTCAGTGGCGGACAGGCCCAGCGCGTGGCGCTGGCGCGCGCCCTGGCCGCGCGCCCCCGGCTGCTGCTGATGGACGAACCACTGGCCGCGCTCGACCAGTCGGCCAAGGCGTCCGTACGGCAGGCCCTGCGCCGGCGGCTCGCCGGCTTCGGGGGTGTGTGCCTGCTGGTGACGCACGACCCGGTGGAGGCGGTGTCGCTCGCCGACCGCGTCCTGGTCCTGGAGGACGGCGAGGTGGTGCAGTACGCGGCGCCGGAGGAACTGACCCGCTTTCCGCGCTCGCCGTGGGTCGCCCGGATGCTGGGGCACAACGCCTGGCCCGGCAAGGTCACCGGCGAGGGCACGCTGCGGCTGGACGACGGCACCGAGCTGACCGCCGCCGCTCCCCCGCCGGACGGCGCGACGGCCGCCCTGGCGGTCGCCGGCCCGGAGGCCGTCGCCCTCTCCGCGTCCCGCCCGCCGGAGGACGGGCCGGAGCGCGGGAACGTCTGGCCCGGCACGGTCCGGGAGGTCTCCGCGCAGGGCGGGCGGCTGCGCGTCCTGGTCGCGGGCGGCACCGACGGGCCCGACGCCGTCGCCGAACTCCCGCCGCGGGCCGCGGCGGAGCTCCGGCCGGTGGAGGGGGCGCGGGTGTGGGTGGGCGTACGGGCGGCGGCGGTCACGTTCGTCCCGCTCTGACGCCGCGCTCCGGCGGGCGTCCTGGGGTGACGTGCGACGGGTCCGGGACGGGCCTGCGACGGGTCGCGGGGGGCCTGCGACGGGTTACGGGGGCGGCCCCCGCTCACGCCGAGCTCGTCGGCCGTCGGACCGCACCGGCCCGCCGACTGCCTGCCGGCCGGCCGACACGCCGGCCCGGCAGCACGCCAGCCGCACCCCGTTCCGCCCGGCCTCCGGCCGACGGCCCCCGAAGCGCCCCACGAGCAGCCCCCTCCCGTACCCCTCCCCGCCCCCTCGACGCACTCCGCCGCCCGCGCGCTCCCCTTTCCACCCGTACGCCCCGCACTGCGCGCGCACTCCCGTACACCGCCCGGACGATGAACGCGTCCGAACCTCCGACCCCTCGCCCCCGGGAGCAGCGGTGTCCAGACGCATACGAGCCGGGTGCCTGCTCGCCGCCGGGATGCTGGCCGTCTCGGGGTGCACCGGCGGGGAGAAGGGGGCCGCCGCCGAGGGGGCGCCCGGTTCGGCGGGGCCGTCCCGCCCGTCCCTGGACTGGAAGTCGTGTCCCGCGCCGAGCACCAAGGAGGGTGTGCCGGCCCGGGCGCCGGGCGACGAGTGGCAGTGCGCGACCCTGCGCGTCCCCCTCGACCACGCGCACCCGGACGGTGACACCCTGGGCATCGCGCTGATCCGCGCCCGTGCCACGGACCCCGCGCACCGCATCGGCTCGCTCGTCTTCAACTTCGGCGGCCCGGGCGGCTCGGGCGTGGCCACCCTGCCGGCGTTCGCCGAGGACTACCGGGACCTGCGCCGGCGCTACGACCTGGTCAGTTTCGACCCGCGCGGCGTCGGCCGCAGCGGCGGCGTGACCTGCCTGGACGACAAGGAACTCGACGCGTACTACGCGGCCGGTTCGATGCCGCGCACCACCGAGGAGCAGAAGGCCCTGGTCGGGCGGGTGGAGAAGTACGCGGAGGGGTGCCGACGGCACTCCGGGAAGGTGCTGCCGTACGTGGGGACGGCCAACGCCGCCCGGGACATGGACCTGATGCGCCAGGCCCTGGGGGACGACAAGCTGCACTACTTCGGCGTCTCGTACGGCACCGAACTGGGCGGTGTGTACGCCCACTTGTTCCCGAAGAAGGTGGGGCGTGCCCTGTTCGACGCCGTCGTCGACCCCACGACCGACCCGGTGGAGAGCGCCCTCGCGCAGGCCCGCGGCTTCGAACTCGCCCTCGGCAACTACCTCACCGCGTGCACCGCCACGCACGACAACTGCCCGACCGAGCGGCAGATCGTGTCCCTGCTGGACCGGCTGGGCGAGACGCCGGTGCCCGGCGCCGAGGGGCGGCGGCTCACCCAGTCCCTCGCCACCACCGGCATCGCCCAGTCGCTGTATTCCAAGGAGTTCTGGGACTACCTCACCGAAGGGCTGGAGGACGCCGAGAACGGCGACGGCAAGATCCTGATGGCGCTCGGCGACGCGATGAACGGCCGTGGCCAGGACGGGCATTACAGCTCCCTCCAGGCGTCGCTGGCGGCGATCACCTGCGCGGACTTCTCCCAGCGGTACACGGCCGCCGAGATCGACGGCCAGCTGGCCCGGTTCCGGAAGGCGTCCCCGGTGTTCGGCGCGTTCATGGCGTGGGGGCTGACCCAGTGCACCGGCTGGCCGGTGAAGGGCGAGTGGCGGACGCCCGACGTGACCGCCAAGGGCGCGGCGCCCATCCTCGTGGTCGGCAACACCGGTGACCCGGCCACCCCTTATGAGGGAGCGCAGAGGATGGCGCGAGCGCTGGGCGACGGGGTCGGCGTCGAGATGACGTACCGGGGGCAGGGCCACGGTGCCTACGACAGCGGCAATTCCTGTGTCAAGAAGGCCGTCGACGCCTATCTCCTTGACGGTACTGTGCCGGGGCGCGGCACGGTGTGCTCATAGCACACATGGCAGATCACACCGTACGGCGAATTCCGCTCTCTCGAATGTCAGTGGCCCGCACTACGATCGCTCGCACACGGGTCGGTCGTCGGGTCGCTGCGCCGGGGGACGGCACGGGCCGCCCGCACGGGCGGGCCGTTTCAGGGGCGAGAGGAGGGGTGACATGCGGGAAGAACCCTCAGGACCGGGGCCGGGCCCGGGCTCGGGGCCAGGGCCCGGACCGGATCCGGAGTCCGGCCGGCACGCGCGGCGGTTCACCGGCGCCCTGGCCGTCACGGCCTTACTGGCCGCGCTGGTGGCGCTCTGGCAGACCCAGTCGGCCCCGATGGTCGGGCCGGACGGCACTCCCGTACCGCCGACCCCGGCGACGCCACGGCCCTCGGGCGACGCGTCGGCGCCGGCGCGGGACGGGTTCGCGCCGGGGTACGGGCCCGGTTCCGAGCGCCCGGTGCGCGCGATACCCCCGGAGGCCGCGCCCCGGAGGCCGTGAGGCGCACGGCGCGGCCGGCGGCGTACGACGCGTGCCCGGACGCGCGCGGTACGGGCCCTCGGACGCCCCCGCGGGCCCCCGGAGCCCCGGAGCGTTCCCCCGCCGGGTGTCCGACCCCCACCGTAGAGTCGTGGCATGAGTCCATCACGGCCGAGGGTCCTCGCCCTCGCAGGCGCCGCCCTCGCGCTCGTCCTCACCGCCGCCGGCTGCGGATCCGGCGACGGGGGCGGTTCCGGTACCGACGGCGGCGGTGACAGCGGAAAGGACAGGGCGGCCCGGAGCGGCACCCCGAGCCGCTGGAAGCCGTGCGCCGCGCCCACCGCGATCCAGGGCGGCGGCAAGGCCCCCGGCAAGGGCTGGGAGTGCGCGACGCTGCCCGTCCCGCTGGACTACGCGAAACCGGACGGCCCGACGATCGACCTCGCCCTGATCCGCGCCCGGGCCACGGACTCCGCCCATCGCATCGGCTCGCTCGTCTTCAACTTCGGCGGCCCGGGCGGCTCAGGGGTGGCGACGCTGCCCGAGCTCGCCAAGAGCTACGCCGGCCTGCGCACCCGCTACGACCTGGTCAGCTTCGACCCGCGCGGCGTCGGCGAGAGCGCGGGCGTGCGCTGCCTGGACGACCGCGAGCTGGACGCCGCGGAGTCGACGGACGCGACGCCCGACGACGCCGGCGAGATCGCGGCCGCCCTCGCCCAGAACAAGCGCTACGTCCAGGCGTGCGCCCAGCACTCCGGCAAAGTGCTCCCGCACGTGGGCACCACCGACGCGGCCCGCGACCTGGACCGGCTGCGCGCCGCGCTCGGCGACGAGAAGCTGAACTATTTCGGCATCTCGTACGGGACGGAACTGGGCGGCGTCTACGCCCACTTGTTCCCCAAGCGGGTCGGACGCGCCGTCCTGGACGCCGTCGTCGATCCCTCCCAGGACCCGGCCGAGGGCTCCCTGGCCCAGGCCAAGGGGTTCCAACTCGCCCTGGACGACTACCTCAAGGACTGCGCCAAGGGAGCGGCGGCCACCGCCTGCCCCACCCGGGAAAGCATCACCACCCTCCTGAAGCGCCTGGACGCCCACCCCTCCCCACCACTCAGAAGGACCGCCCCCTCACCCAGGACGAGGCGGTGAACGGCATCGCCGCCGCCCTCTACTCCCAGGACACCTGGAAGTACCTGACCGCCGCCCTCCGCGAGGCCGGCACCAAGGGCACGGGCACCACTCTCCAGCTCCTCTCCGACTCCCTGGAAGGCCGCTCCCCCGACGGCCACTACAGCAACCTCCAGTCCGCCAACCGCGCCATCTCCTGCGCGGACGCGGAGCAGCGCTACACGGCCGACGACGTCACATCCCGCCTCCCCGCCTTCCGCGCCGCCTCCCCCGTCTTCGGCGAGTCCGCCGCCTGGGCCCTCCTCCAGTGCACCGACTGGCCCGTCAAGGGCGCCTGGAAAACCCCCGACGTCCGCGCGGACGGCTCGGCCCCCATCGTCGTCATCGGCAACACCGGCGACCCCGCCACCCCGTACGAGGGCGCCCGCACCATGACCGAACGCCTCGGCAAGGGCGTCGGCGTCGGCGTGACCTACCGGGGAGAGGGCCACGGCGCGTACAACAGCGGCAACGGCTGCATGACGCGCCTGGTCGACGCGTACCTGCTGGAGGGCAGGGTCCCTAAGGAGGGCACGACGTGCTCGTAGCCGCGCCGCCGGCCGTCAGCCCACCGGCAGCCGGTACTCCAGCTCGTACAGGTGCCCGGCCTTGACCATGACGGTCGCCTCGATCGGCCGCCCGCGATCGGAACGGACGACGCGGAAGATCCGCAGGACGGGCACCTCGCCCGGGAGTTCAAGGGTGACGAACTCCTCGGCGGTGGGCGGCCGGACGGACACCCGGTCGGTGAACTCGCGTGGCGGGTAGCCGAGCCCCGCGAGCAGTGCCGGACTCCCGCCGGGAATGCGCCGCCGGTCGGTGAGCCGGGTCCCGTGCGCGAGCTCCGCCGGGTAGTAGGAGTGGACGAGCTCGGCGGGCTCGTCGTCCAGCAGCATGACCCGTTTGCGGACGACGACCGTCGCGCCCTCCGCGAGCCCGAGCGCCGCCGCGACGTCCTTGGGCGGCGCGACCTCCGCCACCTCCAGGATGCGGGCCGTGCCCTTTTTCGCTCGGGCAGCGGCATGCCGCGTCCACCAATAGGGCGTCCCTGGGGCGGAAGGCGGCATCGACGAGGCGGGCTCGATGACGTGATTCGGCTCCTCGCGGACGAACACGCCCTTGCCGGGCCGGCCGACGACGACGCCCTCGGCCTTGAGCAGTTGCAGCGCCTTCTGCACGGTGGTGCCGACCACGCCGTACTCGTCCATGAGCTGCTGCGTGGACGGCAGCCTGCTTCCGGGATCCAAGTGTCCCGACATGATCTGGTCCCTGATGCGCGCCGCGATCTGCTGATGAGCGGGGCGGGGATCCTTCCGGCGCGCCATGGTCAGTCCATCCGCATCCGGTAACGCACGGTCCTGTCCCGGGCGTTCATGACCATCTCGCAGACCTCCACCGGCACGTCGTCGTCGGAGAGCACGAGCCGCGAGACGACGAGCACGGGCTCATGCTCACCGAGGCACAGCAGCTTTCGCTCCCCGACCGAAGGCATCCGACAACTGACGCCCTCCTCGACCTTCTTCGCGAGATACCCGAGCCCGGCCAGAAAGGTGACCGCACCACCGGGCACCTTCCCGGGCTCGGCGAGTGGTGTCCCCTCCGCGATGCGGCCGGGGTAGTGAGACGTCACGATCTCGACGGGCGCGTCGTCCAGCAGCACGAGCCGCCGCCGGACCACCGCGCGCTCGCCGTCGGCGAGTTCGAGGGCCCGAGCCACGTCACCGGACGGCTCGACGACCCCGACCTCCAGCAGCCGCTGCCCGCCCCGGCCCTTCCGTTCGGCGGCCTCCTCGGTCCACGCGTCGGGCCGCCCGTGCCCACGCGGAACGAGATACCTGGCGGACTCGCTCTCCCACTGCTGGTTCGCCACCGTCTCACCCCTCTTCCGGAGAGGCCCACGGTACCGCGCACGCTTTGATCACCCATCACCGACCTTGCCACCTTAAGGCGATTCGCCTTAAGGTGGGCATCCTCACTTGGACCTCTCGCGTCTCGTGGACGTGGGAGCACCCACTCACGTTCCCCGCCCGCATGTCACCGCAGGGAATCCGCGGTTCGCGCGGCGAGGGTGACGGAGCACCGAGGAAAGAGACGCGACCATGCGCATGCACCTCGCACCCACGACCACCCACCCGACCGTGGCCGTCTACGTGTCCGGCCCTGCCGGGACCGATCTCGACCCGTTCCTTGCCGCGTGCCGCGATTACGCCTCAGGACGCGGCTGGAGAGTCTCCGCAGAACTGACCGACGAGCGGGAAGCCACGTCCCGGGCGCCCCGGCCGGGCTGGCGCGCTGCCAAGCGGTTCGTCGTCACCGGCCTGGCGCGAGGCATCGTCACCTACGCGCCGCCGATGGTGGTCAGCAGAGGAACCGAGAGCTACTCGGATGTCCTCGACTGGGTCGAAGGACGCGCCGCGTTCCTGGCCACGGTCTGGCGCCCTTACGAAAAGGCCGTGGTCCGCGACTCGGTCGCGGAACGGACCGGCACCGTGATCGCTGTCGACGCCGTCGGAGGCGTGGCATGGCTGCGGGCCACCGGTGGCGGGCGCTACTGGACGACGGTTCCCGAAGCGCTGGAACCCGTCGGGGCGGAGCCTCGCTCCTGACACCTGTATGCGGCGCTGACCGGCGCAAAACGCGGCACGGGCGCAGAACGGGCTGGGAAGGCCCGTTCTACGCCCGCGACACGCTTACGCCGACGCTCAGTACACCGGCTTGTCCGGCTCGATCTGGTTGATCCAGCCGATGACGCCGCCGCCCACGTGGACCGCGTCCGCGAAGCCCGCGGACTTGAGGACGGCGAGGACTTCCGCGGAGCGGACGCCCGTCTTGCAATGCAGGACGATGCGCTTGTTCTGGGGGAGGTCCTGGAGGGCGGTGCCCATCAGGAACTCGTTCTTGGGGACGAGGCGGGCGCCGGGGATGGAGACGATCTCGTACTCGTTGGGCTCGCGGACGTCGATGATGTCGATGTTCTCGCCGTCGTCGATCCACTCCTTGAGCTGCTTGGGAGTGATCGTGGAGCCCGCGGCGGCCTCCTGGGCCTCCTCCGAGACGACGCCGCAGAACGCCTCGTAGTCGATGAGCTCGGTGACCGTGGGGTTCTCGCCGCAGACCGCGCAGTCGGGGTCCTTGCGCACCTTGACCTGGCGGTACGACATCTCCAGGGCGTCGTAGATCATCAGGCGGCCCACCAGCGGATCGCCGATGCCGGCCAGCAGCTTGATCGCCTCGGTGACCTGGATGGCGCCGATCGACGCGCAGAGCACGCCGAGGACGCCGCCCTCGGCGCAGGAGGGGACCATGCCGGGCGGCGGGGGCTCGGGATAGAGGCAGCGGTAGCAGGGGCCGTGCTCGCTCCAGAAGACGGACGCCTGGCCGTCGAAGCGGTAGATCGAGCCCCAGACGTACGGCTTGTTCAGCAGCACGCAGGCGTCGTTCACCAGGTAGCGGGTGGCGAAGTTGTCGGTGCCGTCGACGATCAGGTCGTACCGGGAGAAGATCTCCTTGACGTTCTCCGCCTCCAGGCGCTCCTGGTGGAGGACGACGTTCACGTACGGGTTGATGCCGAGCACCGAGTCCCGCGCGGACTCGGCCTTCGAGCGGCCGATGTCGGACTGGCTGTGGATGATCTGCCGCTGGAGGTTGGACTCGTCGACCTCGTCGAACTCCACGATGCCGAGCGTGCCCACGCCGGCGGCGGCCAGGTACATCAGGGCGGGTGAGCCGAGGCCGCCGGCGCCCACGCAGAGCACCTTGGCGTTCTTCAGGCGCTTCTGCCCGTCCATCCCGACGTCCGGGATGATCAGGTGGCGCGAGTACCGACGGACCTCGTCGACGGTGAGCTCGGCAGCCGGCTCGACCAGGGGTGGCAGCGACACGGGGTCTCCAGGGTCATCCCCACGGGCGCGGGGAACGTAGAGGCAGCGTTCTGTACTTCCCCTGCAACCCTGCCACGCCCCGGCTCATTCCGAGACACCCGGTCCGATGTTCGAGATGAAGTCGTCCCAGTACCCGGGCATGGACTCCCAGGGGTCCAGGCCGTCGCGGTCGGTCCGGTCCGTCATGTAGACCGTCCCGGCGCCCTGCCGGCGGGTGATGAGAAGGGCTTCCTCCAGGTGGGCGCGGGGAACGCTGTGCACGAGGTGGCAGAAGCGGCCGGGCGGGTGGTCGGCCGTCCAGTCGGCGGGGCGGGACCAGCGGTAGCGGTTCCAGGGGCCGGTGAAGGTCACCAACTGGTCGGCGAGCGCCGCGTATCCGGCGACCGGGTGGCTGCCGTGCAGGAGCACGAGGTACGCCCGGTCGTGGAGGGTGCGCAGGGCGCCGGTGACGCGGCGGACGTCGGCGAGCGCGCCGGTGTCGGCGGGGCAGCGGGCCACCGCGAAGCCGTCCACCTTGTACCAGTTGAGGAACCGCTGCGCGTCGGAGAGGAGTTCGCCGAACGGCCGGGCGCCGAAGGCCGCGTCGAGGTGGCCGAGGACGCGGACGCCGGCGTCGCGCAGCGGTGCCGCGGCGGCCGTGCAGTACGGGTCCGGGCGGCTGCCGGGGCCGCCGGAGGCGCTGCCGAGCACCGTCCAGTCCAGCGGGAGGTCCGCGCGGCAGAGCCGCCCCCACTCCACGGGCGCGACGAGCGGGTGGGCGAAGCCGGGGACGCCGAGCCGCAGCGGCGCCTTGGCCGCGGGGAGCGGGCGCCGGTTGCCGGACGAGGTCAGATACGACACGCGGCCTCCATCCAGATGTCGGCCAGCGACTCCTCCAGGCCGATCCGGGGCCGCCAGCCGAGCCGGTCGCGGGCGGTGCGCACGTCGGCCTGCTGCCAGGCGCCGCAGCCGTCCGGGTACGGGTAGACGGGCGTGGCGCCCAGGTGCGGGTCGTCGAGCTCGTGCAGGGCGCCCCCGAAGCCGGCCACGCGGGCGAGCAGCGAGGCGGCCTCGCGCAGCCGGGTGGCCCGGCCGGTGCCGATGTTGACGGCGCCCTGGGCGGCGGAGAGGGACGCGGCGTGCACGGCCCGCGCGATGTCACGGACGTCCACGAAGTCGCGTTGCACCCCGAGCCCGGTGAGCTTCAGCTCGTTGTCGCCGTTCTGCATGGCCCGCCGCATGGCCTCGGCGAGCCGGCCCAGCGGCGAACCCGCCGGGGTGCCCGGGCCGACGGGCGAGAAGACGCGCAGCACGATCGCGTCCAGGCCGGAGCCCAGGACGAGTTCGGTGGCGGCGAGCTTGCTGACGCCGTACGGGCCGCCGGGGCGCGGCACCGCGTCCTCGGCCGTGGACGAGCCGGGCTGCGAGGGTCCGTACTCCGAGGAGCAGCCCACCTGGACGAGGCGCGCCCCGCAGCCGCTGCGGCGCAGCGACTCGCAGACCGTGGCGACGGCCACGGTGTTGTGCCGGGTCAGGTCGCGGGCACCGCCGCGGGTGGCGCCCGCGCAGTTGATGACGACGCCGGGGTGGACGGCGTTGAGGAACCGGGTGAGCGCGCCGGGGCTGCCGGTGGCCAGGTCGAAGCGGACGTCGGCGTCGTCGCCCCGGCCGAGGGCGGTGAGCTGCACGGCGGGGTCGGCGAGCAGGCGGTCGGCGACGAAGCGGCCGAGATAGCCGTTGGCACCGAGCAACAGGACCCTCATCGTTCTCCTCCTCGCTCTCGTCCGCCGCGGCCGGCGGTGCGGTCGGCGGCGCTGCCGGTTTCGATACCGGTTCCGATGCCGATGCCGATGCCGGTATCGGTGTCGGTTTCGGCCGGACTGCCGGGGCCGGGGCCGAGGCCGGTCGGATCAACGGTCATGGTGGGTGCTCCTCTGACGGGGGTGTGCGGAGGGCTCGGCCCCGCGGGGACGGCGGGAGGGGCCGGGGAGGCCGGGCGAGGGATCGGGGAGGCAGGACGACGGGCCGGGGCGGCCGTATGACGGGCCGTGGTGACCGGCCGACGGGCCGGGGGTGTCGGACGGGCCGGGGGTGTCGGACGGGCCGGGGGTGTCGGACGGGCCGGGGGTGTCGGACGGGCCGGGGCGGCGTGACGACGCGTCGGCACGGCCCGGCGTCGGACCGAAGGCGTCGGACGGGTCGCGCGATCCGGCCGACGGACCGGGGTGGCCCGACGACGCGTGAGCCGCCCCCGCCACCCCCGCCGCGACCGGCCCGCCCGGCCCGCCCAGCCCGTGGACGGCCGCGTGCGGCAGGACGGCGAAGGCCCGGACGGCCAGGACGGCGGCCGCCCCGGCGCAGGCGACGAGGCCCGGCCCGGACGGTCCGAGGGCGCCGGGCAGCCTGCTGACGGGCCAGCCGAGGGCGGCGCAGCCGGGGAGCCGCGCGGCGAGCAGCAGCGCGGGCGGCAGTGCCTCGGCCGCGCAGGCCGCGAGGACGGCCGCCGCGGCGGGCCGGGCCGGGCCGTGGGCGGCGCAGAGCCGGTCGAGGAAGAGCAGGAAGCCGAGGGCGAGGGCGGCGAGCGCGGGGACGGAGGTGGGGTGTCCGAGCCCGGGCAGGGCGGACCGGGCCGTCCACACGGACAGGAAGAGCGCGCCGAGGGCGACGGTGAGCACCGCCGGCAGGGCGCACCGGGCCCGTACGCGGAAGGCGGTCAGCGAGCGGCTGTCGGCCAGCCGCCGCCGGGCGTACCCGGCGAAGGCGTGCGCGCACCACGCGGCGGGCGCGACGGCGCAGGCCAGCCCGAGGGCGGTGGGCGCCGCCGCGGCGGCGAGGGCGCGGGGGCCGGTCCGCGCGTGGCCGTGCAGCAGCGCGGCGAGCAGCCGGTCGCCGACGCACCCGTAGGCGAGCAGCCAGGCCCAGGCCAGGGCCGCGGCGACGGTCCGGCGGCGCCGGCCGGGGCGGGCGGGGCACAGGCCGTAGGCGTCGGGGTCGTACGACTCGTACGAGGGGCAGGAGGCTCGCACGACGCGGGAGTCGGCTGTGACCTCGGAGGCATCAGGGACTCCGGAGGGCCCGGAGACCCCGAACACCCGCGAGGCCCCAACGACTTCGGCGGCATGGGCATCGTGCGGAGCACCGGGGAGACCGGCGGCGCGTGAGGAGTGCCCGGCCGCCCCCGACCCGGCGTCCACTCCCCCGCCGAGCGCCGGCGCTCTCTCCGTGCCGGAGGCCCCGGCCACCCGTAACGCCCCCAGTCCCGCGTCCGGAACTGCGGCCACTCGACCTCGTCGGGCCTCCGCCTCCCCTCCCCGGCCGCCCTGGCGGCCTCCGCCGCCCGCGGCCTGCGCGCCCCGGCCCTCCGCGCTCCGGCCGTCGCGCCCGTACCCGCCTCCGTACCGCTCCCGACTCCCCCGCCGACGCGCGCGTACAGCTCCTCCGCGAGCGAGAAGACGTCCCGGTGCCCGCAGACCGCCGCCGCGCGGTCGGTGACGCCCCGCGCCTCCAGCCGTGCGGCCAGCTCCCAGGGGTCGACGGCGTCGGCGCACACCCCGTGGTGCCGGAGCAGGAGGGCGCGGACCGGGTCGGGGGCCGGCCCGGGGCGCCCCGGAGCGGCGGGTATGCCGACGGCCGGCGCGGGCCCCGCCTGGCCCGGGCCCGCGTGACCCGGACCCGCCTGCGCGGGGATCGCGGGTCCGCCGAACACGGGGGCGGCGGCGGGGTCGGCGGCCGGTGCCGCGGCGCGCGTCACCGGCGGCCCGCCCAGGAAGGGGAGGCGGGACGGGCGGACCAGGCGAGTCCGCGCGGGCGCCCGGCGGCGGCGAGGGGCGCCGCGTCGCGCGGAGCGGCGGCGTCCTGCCGCGCCGGGGCGGCCGACAGCAGCTCCAGGTAGATGCCGCCGAAGGTCGCGATGTTCCGCTCCACGGTGAAGAGTTCCAGGGCGCGGGCCCGGGCGGCGGCGCCGAGCCGGTCCGCGCGGGCGGGGTCGTCGAGCAGCGTGAGGCAGCCCTCGGCGAGGGCGTGCGGGTCGTGCGCGGGCACCACCAGGCCGGTGCCGCCCACGACTTCGCGCGCCGTCGCCGTGTCGGGGACGACGGTGGCGCGGCCGCAGAACATGGCCTCGGCCAGCGGCACGGGGAAGCCGTCGCCGGGGGAGGCAACGACGATGACGTCCGCGTCGGCGTAGTCCTCGGGACCGCACGCGGCGACTCGGGTGACGCCCTCGGGCAGCGGCCCGCCCTCCGGGACGCCGGTGACGCGGAGCCGGACGTCCGGCCGGGTCAGGGTGAGGACGGTGGTCGCCTCCCAGAGCCAGGGTTCGGGAGGGCCCCGGCGAGGAGCAGCACCGGGCCCTCCCCGCGCCGCTCGGGGCGCGCCTCGCCGACGGCCTCGTACAGGCTCGCGTCCACACCCGGCGGGACGGTGCGCAGCCGGCCGCGGTCGGCACCGCAGCGCTCCTGCCAGCGGCGGACCTGTGCGTCGCCGGGGGTGATCAGCGAGGCGCGGGCGTACGTCTCGCCGGCCAGCAGCCGGTGGAAGGCGGACAACAAGGTGCGGACGGGCACGGAGAGGCCCGCCGGCTCGGTGAGGTAGTGCTCGCGCAGCCGGACGCCGTACTCGGTGACGAGCAGGGGGGTCCCGAAGAAGCGCCGGGCGAGCAGTCCGGGCAGGGCGGCCGGGCCGGCGGACGCGGCATGGCACAGGTCGACGCCGGCCAGGCCGAGGTCGCCGTCCGGGGCGCCGTACCAGTCGAGGGAGAGCGGGCGCAGGGCCCGTTCCAGGAGGCAGGCGACGACGAGGAGGTCGGCGACGCGGACGCCCTGCGCGCCGGGGTGCGCGTCGGGGGCGCGGCAGGCCGTCTCCAGGGCCCGGAGGGCGAGTTCGGAGCGGAGCGCGGCGACGAGGCCGCCCTCGTCGCGGGCGAGGCCGGCGAGCCCGTAGAGGCCCTCGGCGAAACGGTACGCCTGGTCGCCCGGTGTGGTGAGGGCGGCGGCCAGGTCGCCGAAGTGGGCGGTGAAGCGCTGTCGTTCGCGCCGGCCGTACGCGCCGTGGGCGCGCGCCGCCCCGCCGGGCGCGGGTCCGCCCCACAGCGGGGCGGCTCTGATCCGGCGGACGTTGCCGGGCAGCGCGTACCAACCGCCGTCCTCCTGGCGGGCGCTGCGGCTCAGCGCGTACACCTCGAACTCGTGCCTGGGCAGTCCGCGGACGAGCCGGTCGCACCACTCCCCGCCCTCACCAGCGGCGTACGGGTACCCACCCTCGGTCAGCAGTCCCACGCGCACGAGCGCACCCCCGATCCCTCAGTCGTCCGGCAGCCGGGAGCACGCTATGGGGGCGCGGAGGTGGTGCGACGGACGGTTGTCCATCGCACCACCGGAAGGGGTGAACGGGCGTGACCTTCCCGTTTGGGGTGCGTTATAGGCGCTTGCCCGGGTGCCGCCCTTTCGCCGCCGAAGGCGCCCCACCCCGGCGAAGGCGTGGCGGCGCTCCGCGGTACGGGCCGAGGAGGGCGTACGCGGCGGCGCTCTCGCGGGATCCGGGCCCGGCGAGGACCCCGAGCCCGCGCCGCCGAGCGGGCGGCACGGAGACCGGCTCGCCGACGGGCACGTGGCGGCCCTGGCATCGGCCGGGGCGCGGCAGCGGGCCGACGACCGGTGGCCTTCGGTAAGGACTGCTCTGCCGCAGCCCGATAAATCACCTATTTCACCCTGTTCACTCAAAGGGAGGAAGAGTGCTTTCATCCGACCGTGACGTACCGGGAGATGCCTGATCCTGGTCGGCACGAGGCGCGTCAGGTCGCTCCGGAGACCCGCGCCGTACCGGCAAGGCAGGTAACCGCATGGCTCTCATCACGACAGAGAACCGCCGCTCCCGCCGTTTGCGCAGATGGACGATGATCACCGGCGCGGCCCTGACGGCCGCACTGGTGCCCATGACCACGGCGATGGCCGCTCCGCCGTCCGACTCCGACCTGGAGGTCGTCCGGATCGACCCGGACGCGGCTCCACCCGGTGGCACGACCACCGTGCACGCCTTCGTCATCAACCAAGGCCCCGAGCAGACCGCCAACCGGTTCACCGTCACCATCGATCTGCCCGAGGGCGTCACACCCGAGGGACCGTTCTACCCCGAGAACTGCGAGGTCCTCCGGAACAACCGCAGAGTGAGCTGCTCCTGGCCGGCCGGCCTGGCCCCGTCCAAAGACCAGACGGCCATCATCCCCATCCGGCTCTCCACGGACGTCCCCGTCGGCACGCTCACCGGCGGGTCGGTCTCCGTGCGCAGCGTCGACGACAAGAACAAGGCGAACGACCGCCGGCCGTTCGTGATCACGGTCGTCGAGTCCGAGGGCGCGTAGCCGCGTCGCAGCGCCTCCACCGCACCGCGCCCGGACCGCGACGCCCCGCGTCGCCGTCCGGGCGCGGCCGCCTGGGCCTCGGCGAACCGAGGAATACGATCACTAGGGGAACGGCCAGGCGTTCGGCTTGCAGGTCACTCCGTCCGTGGTGAGGAACTTGGTCTGCTGCATCATCACCGGAGCCGGAGCGCCCGCCTTGCCGCAGGACTCGTGGTTGTGGCCGAGGCGGTGGCCGACCTCGTGGTTGATGAGCATCTGCCGGTACTCGTACATCCGGTCGCCGTAGGTCTCGGCGCCCTGCGCCCACCGGTAGGCATTGATCATCACGCGG
Source organism: Streptomyces sp. CA-181903 (assembly GCF_050937075.1). NCBI lineage: Bacteria > Bacillati > Actinomycetota > Actinomycetes > Kitasatosporales > Streptomycetaceae > Streptomyces > Streptomyces sp. CA-181903. The sequence continues at coordinate 4,926,891 of NZ_JBNJLY010000001.1, read as the reverse complement.
TCGGTGGCGGCGGAGTCGCAGGAGACGTTGTCCACGGTGATGTCCAGATCCGACTTGGCACACCATTTGGCCGTGGTCGTAGGGCCGGCCAGGGTCACCACGAAGTCGGCGTGGCCCGAGGAGACCCGCTCGAAGGTGCGGGTGCCGCCGTGGCCCCAGCTGCGGTCGTCGTTGAGGGTCCGGTGCACGGCGGTGGCGAAGAGGTCGCCGTCAAGCGGCAGCCCCTTCTCGACGTCAACGCGGTAACGGAGAACTTCACCCTTACCGGGGGCTTTGTCCTGCCCGCCGACGGTCATGAATTCACCCGAGGCCGGCATCCGCTGGTCCAGGGGGTACTTCTTCGCCATCTTCTGCTCGTACGTCACCGGCGCCGCGGGCGCCCGGGGCGTCGGGCGGCTGTCGGACCGCGAGGCGGCGCCCGCGCCGTTCCGCGCGTCCGGGGTCTGCGCCTGCGCCCGGCTCTCCGTTCCGTCCTCGACCTGCCCTGCCACGAAGACGGCCAGCACGGCCGTCACCACCGCCGCGGCCACCCCGGTGACCGCGCGGCCTCTGCCGCCGACGGCCCGGTGCGCGCCCGCGCCGGGCCCGTCCCCGCGGCCGCCGCTCCCCCGGCGCGGCTCCGGCACCCGGGCCGGCTTCGGCCGCGCGCCGGACGGCCGGGACCGCCCGGACGGGCCGGCGGATCCCGAGGAGGACGATGGACCGCCCTGCCGCCCGATGACACCCCAGCCGATGGCCGGGCCCCGCGGGGCGGACCGCACGACGGGCTCCGGCCGGCCGGACGGCCCGTCGTCCTCCGTTCCGGGGGGCCGCTCGGCGGTCCGGACGGCCTCCCGGGCGCCGGGGACCTCCGGCGCCTCCTCCGTACGCCCCCGGGGGCGGCCTGATGAGGGGCCTGGGGGGCACGTGCGCTGTGTTTACCCACGGGGCGTGGCGCTCCGTTCCGACGTCGTGAGGGTGTCCGCGAGGAGTTCGCGGAAGGCACGGGCCACCGCGTCCGGATCCTCCATCATCGCCACATGGCCGGTGCCCAGCAGCGTCAGCAGCCGCGAGTCGCGGAACGCCTTGCTCGCCCGGCGGGCCATGCGGTACGAGACGAGCCGGTCGCTCGTTCCGTACACCAGCAGGGTAGGGGCAAGGACGCGCTCGGCCTGACGCCACAGCGAATGCTGCCCGCCGAGGGTGTACGCGTCCACGACCCCGCGGGTGGACCGCGCCATCACGTCCCAGAAGTAGGGGAGCTCCAGCCGGCGCTCGAACTCCTCGACCGCCATGGCGAAGCCCTCCGGGGACACCCGCCCGGGATCCCCGTAGCAGAGGGCGAGCAGCCCGCGCGTGCGGTCCTCGGCCGTCCAGTTCCTGGTCAGGCGGGCGAAGAGGGAGACGGCGCCCGGCACGGCCAGCAGCCCGGTGGGCAGCGCGGTGCGCTGCGGGCGCAGCTCCGGCAGGGCGGGCGAGACGAGCGTCAGGGTGCGGACGAGGTCGGGGCGGACCGCCGCGACGCGGGTGACGATCGCGCCGCCCAGCGAGTTGCCGAACAGGTGCACGGGACCGCGGGCGCGGGCGTCGAGGTGGCGGATGACCACCCGGGCGCAGGCCGTGACCGAGTGGTCGCCGTCGTCCGGCGGCGGCGAGTCGCCGAAGCCGGGGAGGTCCAGCGCCTCCCCGTCGACGTCGTCCGCGAGCAGGGCCATCAGCGGGGACCAGTTGCGCGAGGAGCCGCCGAGGCCGTGCACGAAGAGGGCGGGTGGCGGAGCCGGACCGTCCGAGGCGGCGGGCGGCCGGGAGCGCACCGTCAGCGTCGCTCCGGGCAGGGTCACCGTGCGCAGCCGCTCCCCCGCGCCGGACGGCGGAAGGGGCGAGGGCGGCACCACGGGAACGGCGGGGGCACCCGGTGCCACCGGCGACTCGGTCTCCGACATGCGGGCAATGTTACGAGAGCATCACGCCGGAATCGTCTGTGGCGGCCGTCACAGATCGCCTGGCGGCGGACAGCCGCGTCTCCTACGCTCGGAGGAAGGGACTTGCGACGGCTCCCACGGGAAGGAGTTCCGGTACACCGGCGAAGGCCGGGCCCGGGCGGACCGCCCGGAGAACGAGGACGAAGGAGACCTTCCGCATGCCTGTCGACCCGACGAACCCGGACACCTTCGAGGACTTCGACGACACCGAGGACGGCGCGGCCGTGGCGACCGAGATCGGCGTCGAGGCGCCCGAGGCGGACGCCGCCGAGCAGCTGGCCGACCTGGCCCCCACGCGCGACGACCCGCTGACCGCGATCGACCCGGGCGCGGCGAACGAGGCGGACCGCGCGGAGCAGGCCCGCGTCGTGGAGCTGGACGAGGACGACTACCGGTGAGGCGGGGAGGCGCGCGCTCCCGAGCGGCCCGCGAGGCCCCGCCGGGCGCCGTTCGCGCCGCGAGACGGCCGCCGACCGCCGCCGCATCACGGGATTTGTCGGATATTTGTGGGCTTCCCACAGCGTCCGTCCGGTGAAATTCTCCCCTCCGGCCACGCACGGCGCGGTTACCCAAAAGTACGATGGCGGGCGCGGTGCACACCGTGCACGAACAACCATGGGAGGCGGCGTGACAGCCATCGAGCAGACCGAGGCGCGCCCGCGGGGCACGCGCCTGCCGCGCCGAGCCCGACGCAACCAGCTCCTGGGCGCCGCCCAGGAGGTCTTCGTGGCCCAGGGCTACCACGCCGCGGCCATGGACGACATCGCCGAGCGCGCGGGCGTCAGCAAGCCGGTGCTCTACCAGCACTTCCCCGGCAAGCTGGACCTCTACCTGGCCCTGCTGGACCAGCACTGCGACAACCTGCTCCAGGCGGTGCGCACGGCGCTGGCGTCCACGTCCGACAACAAGCAGCGGGTGGCGGCCACCATGGACGCCTACTTCGCCTACGTCGAGGACGAGGGCGGCGCCTTCCGGCTGGTCTTCGAGTCCGACCTCACCAACGAGCCCGCGGTGCGCGAGCGCGTCGACCGGGTCTCGCTGGCCTGCGCCGAGGCCATCAGCGAGGTCATCGCCGAGGACACCGGCCTCGCCAGGGAGGAGGCGATGCTGCTGGCCGTCGGCCTCGGCGGCGTCTCCCAGGTCGTCGCCCGCTACTGGCTCTCCAGCGGCGGCACGGTCCCGCGCGGCACCGCGGTCCAGCTGCTGACCTCGCTGGCGTGGCGCGGCATCGCCGGATTCCCGAAGAACGAGCACTGACCTCGGCGGGGGCCGCGGCCGCGTGTTCGCTGCCAGCGTGCGGGCGCGGGCCCGGCGCGCCCCGTGCCGGGCTAATGTGTGGACCGTACGGCGCGGCGGGTCCGCGCACTCCTCCCCTTGGGCTACGCCATGGGGGACGCACACCTTCGGAGGGACAGTAGCCGTGGAGGTCAAGATCGGCGTGCAGCACACGCCCCGCGAGATCGTTCTGGAGAGCGGTCAGTCCGCCGAGGAGGTCGAGCGCGCGGTGGCCGACGCGCTGGCCGGGAAGGCACAGCTGCTCAGCCTGACGGACGAGCACGGCCGCAAGGTCCTGATCCCGTCCGACCGGCTGGCCTATGTGGAGATCGGCCAGCCCGCCACCCGGCGGGTCGGCTTCACCACCATCTGATTCACCGGACGCGGGCGGGGTCCCGGTGCGCGGGCACCGGGGTCCCGCCCGTTGTCGTACCCGGCGGCCGTCCCCTTCGCAGCGTACGGAGGACACCCGGGCCCACGGGGCCTGCGGAGGGGCCTGCGGAGGGCTTCGAGGCGTGTCGGGAACGCCGCGCGCGCCCCGGAGGAGAAGCATGGGAGGCCACCACGGGAGCCCTGCCCCGAGGGTTGCCGCGGGCGGCCCCGGGGTAGGACCGCTACGACCGATTTGCACCTGCCGCTCATCGGCGGCACGGGAGGGGTAACGACGATGATCCTCTGGGAAGCGCTCGGCTCGGTCCTCATCGGCCTCGCCGTCTCCCTCGGGGCCCTGCGCTGGCTGCCCGCCCGCTTCGGGCGGTTCCGCTCCCGCACCCTGACGCTGGGCACCGGACCGGTGGCCGGCCTGTTCGGCGGGCTGCTGGCCCGTTCCGTGCTGGGCCCCGGTCACGCCCTCGCGACCCTGACGGCCTCGCTCGTGGTGGCGGTCGTCCTGCTGTCCCTGCTGCTGCGCCCCGCCGGGCCGCCCCGCCGGTCAGCCACGGCCTGAGCCGGGCCGCCGGACGGAGCCCCCGGTGTCACGGGACGGTGCGCCGTGTACCGACCCCGCCGCCCGCACCGGCCGCCGCGCCTACGCGGCCAGGCCCAGCGCGGCCATCCGCTTGGTGTGCGCCTCGGTGATCCGGGAGAACATCTTCCCGACCTCGGCGAGGTCGAAGCCGTCGGCCACCCCGCCGACCAGCATCGTCGACAGGGCGTCGCGGTCGGCGACGACCCGCTGCGCCTGCGACAGCGCCTCGCCCATCAGCCGCCGCGCCCACAGCGCCAGCCGGCCGCCGACCCGCGGCTCGGCCTCGATCGCGGCCCGCACCTTCTCGACCGCGAACGTGGCGTGCCCGGTGTCGTCGAGGACGGTCAGCACCAGCGCCCGGGTGTCGGAGTCCAGCCGGGCCGCGACCTCCCGGTAGAAGTCGCTGGCGATCGAGTCGCCCACATACGCCTTGACCAGGCCCTCCAGCCAATCCGAGGGGGCCGTCTGGCCGTGGAACTCGTCCAGCGCGGCGGCGAAGGGCTCCATCGCCGCGGTCGGCTCGACGTCGATCGCCGCGAGCCGGTCGCGCAGCCGCTGGAAGTGCTGGAACTCGGCGGCGGCCATCTTGGCCAGTTCCGCCTTGTCGCCCAGCGTCGGCGCCAGCTTGGCGTCCTCCGCCAGCCGCTCGAAGGCGGCCAGCTCGCCGTAGGCCAGCGCGCCGAGCAGGTCCACGACCGCGGCGCGGTAACGGGGGTCGGCGGATGCCTGAGCCCAGTCCTGGGCGGCGATTCCGGTGAGTTCCTCGGCGGGGCCGTTGGCCGCCGCTGCCTTGTCGGACGTCTCCATGAACGGAACCTTAGCCCGCTCCGCCCGAGACGGAAGCCCCTGGTCAGCCAGGCGTCCACAAGGTCAGGGACGAATGGCCCGGGCGCGTATGCGCGGTTCCGGGGTAGAGTGCTATACGGCCCGCCGAGTACGCCGAGCATGGCGTGCGTTCGACTGGCCGTCTCCATGCAGGTTCCTCCGGGAGTGAGTCCTCGGAGCGCCAGCGGATGCCCGGTCGGTGGCCCGATCGGCTTCCACCCGACCGACCGCCCTCCACGCGGTGCGAACGAGTCGTCCGCACACCAGGAGGGATCCGCTCGCAGCACGTGTGCTCGCGCGAAGGCAGTGGTCCCGCGCCATCCGGCTCCCGCCGGAACGAGTACGACGGCGCGGTACGTACGGACTCCTCGTACGACCCCCTTCGCCGCCGCGTGCCGCGTCTCACAGAAGAGGCAGCACCCTGAATACCCCGGAAACCCAGAAGACCACGTTCCGAGAGCTCGGCATCCTCCCCGAGACCGCCGAGGCGCTCGACGCCGTCGGCATCCTCCACCCCTTCCCGATCCAGGAGATGACGCTCCCGGTCGCCCTCTCCGGCTCCGACGTCATCGGCCAGGCCAAGACCGGCACGGGCAAGACCCTCGGTTTCGGCCTCCCCCTGCTGGAGCGCGTCGTCGTCCCGGCCGACGTCGAGGCGGGCCGGGCCAAGCCCGAGCAGCTGACCGACGCGCCGCAGGCCCTCGTCGTCGTCCCCACCCGTGAGCTCTGCCAGCAGGTCACCAACGACCTGCTCACCGCCGGCAAGGTGCGCAACGTGCGCGTCCAGGCGATCTACGGCGGCCGGGCGTACGAGCCGCAGGTCGAGGCGCTCAAGGCCGGCTGCGACGTCATCGTCGGCACCCCCGGCCGGCTGCTCGACCTCGCCGGCCAGAAGAAGCTGAGCCTGGCGCACGTCAAGGCGCTGGTCCTGGACGAGGCCGACGAGATGCTCGACCTGGGCTTCCTGCCCGACGTCGAGCGCATCATCACCATGCTGCCGGCCAAGCGGCAGACCATGCTCTTCTCGGCGACCATGCCGGGCGCGGTCATCTCGCTGGCCCGCCGCTACATGTCGCAGCCCACGCACATCCGCGCCACCTCGCCGGACGGCGAGGGCCAGACGGTCGCCAACATCGCGCAGCACGTCTTCCGCGCCCACAACATGGACAAGCCGGAGATGGTCGCCCGCATCCTCCAGGCACAGGGCCGCGACCGCGCGATGATCTTCTGCCGGACGAAGCGGACCGCCGCCGACATCTCCGAGCAGCTCACCCGCCGCGGCTTCGCCGCCGGCGCGGTCCACGGCGACCTCGGCCAGGGCGCCCGCGAGCAGGCGCTGCGCGCGTTCCGCAACGGCAAGGTCGACGTGCTGGTCTGCACCGACGTCGCCGCGCGCGGTATCGACGTCGACAACGTCACCCACGTCGTCAACTACCAGACGCCCGAGGACGAGAAGACCTACCTGCACCGCATCGGCCGCACCGGCCGGGCGGGCAAGTCGGGTACCGCCGTGACGCTGGTCGACTGGGACGACATCCCGCGCTGGAAGCTCATCAACAAGGCGCTGGAACTCCCCTTCGACAACCCGGAGGAGACGTACTCCACCTCCGCGCACCTCTACGAGGCGCTGGGCATCCCCGCCGGCATCAAGGGCGTCCTGCCCCGCTCGCAGCGGACCCTGGCCGGGCTGGAGGCCGAGGAGATCGAGGACCTCGGCGAGACCGGCGGCCGCGGGGCGGGCCGGGGCCGCGGGCCCAAGGACTCCCGTGACGCCCGGGGCGACCGTGACGGCCGGAGCGGCCGCGACGGCCGTGGCGACCGGGGTGACCGTGGCGAGCGGGAGGCCGCCGGCGAGCACGCGGAGCGCACCCGTACGCCGCGGCAGCGCCGCCGGACGCGCTCGGGCGCGGCGCCGGAGGCCGCGGCGACGACCGCCGCGCCCACTTTCGCCGCTCCGGAGGCAGCCGAGGCCGCCGTGACGGCCGTGCCGGAGAGCGCCGCCCCCGCGGCTGCTCCGGCCACGACGGCTCCCGAGACGCCCGCCCGCCCGCGCCGCCGTCGCCGTACGCGCGGCACGGCCCCGGCGGCGGTGCAGACCGCTCCGGCCGCTGCTCCGGAGGCTCCCGAGGCTCCTGCCGCGTCCCCCGCCGCCGCTCCGGCGGAGGAGGCGCCCGCGACGGCTGCGACGGTTACGACGTCCGCCGCGTCCACGGCGCCCGCTGCGTCCACTGCGCCCGCGGCCAGGACCGCCCGGGCCGCCACGGCTCCGAAGACGTCCGTGGTCACGGCGCAGGCCCCCGAGCCGGAGGCCCCGGCCCGTCCGCGCCGCCGCGCCCGGACCGCCGCGTCCCGGCAGGAGGGCACGTCGTTCCCGTCCCAGGCCGTGTCGGCGAGGGACGGCCGCACCGCGCGTCCGCGGTACGCGGCTCCGGCCACGGCCGTGCCGGAAGGCGAGTTCGAGACGGTCGAGACCGCTCTCCTGCGCGTCCAGGCGGCCGCCCGGGCCGCCGCCGAGGCGAAGGCGAACGCCAAGGCCGTTGTCGAGGCGCCGGTGGCGCAGGCTCCGGCCGCCGGCACCGAGGCCGCTCCCGTTAAGCGGGCGCGTCGGGTCGCCACGCGTGCGGTCACCTCCCCCGGCGCGGACGCCGCGCCGGTGGCCGAGTCCGTCGCCGAGCCGGTCGCCGAGGCACCGGCCGCCCCGGCCGCCCCGGCGAAGCGGACGCGACGCGTCGCCACGCGGGCCGTCACCTCGCTCGGCGCGGACGCCGCGCCGGCGGCCGAGCCGGTCGCCGAGCCAGTCGCCGAACCGGTCGCCGAGGCACCGGCCGCCCCGGCGAAGCGGACCCGACGCGTCGCCACGCGAGCTGTCACCACGCTCGGTGCGGACGCCGCTGCGGCGGCGCCGGCGGTCGAGCCGGTGACGGTCGAGCCCGCGGCGGCCGAGCCGGTGAAGCGCACGCGGCGGGTCGCCAAGCGGGCCGTCACCACCGTGGGCACGGACGCGCCGGAGGCACCGGCCGCCGAGGCGGCCGAGGTCGCCGAAGCCGCCGCGCCGGTGAAGCGGACCCGTCGGACCGTCAAGCGCGCGGAGGCGGCTCCGGCCGTCGAGGCCGCGGAGGCTGTCGAGTCCACCGAGGCCGCCGAGCCCGTGAAGCGCACGCGCCGGACCGTCAAGCGCGCCGAAGCGGCTCCGGCCGTCGAGGCTGCCGAGGCCGCGGAGGCTGCCGCGCCCGCGAAGCGCACGCGCGCCGCCAAGAAGACCGCCGCCGAGCCGGTGGCGGACGAGGCGGCCGCCACGCCGGTCAAGCGGACGCGCAAGCGCGTGGTCAAGGCCGCCGACACCGCGGCCGCCGAGCCGGAGCAGACCGCCGCGGCGGAGGAGCCGGCCAAGCCGAAGCGGACGCGGGTGGCGAAGAAGGCCGCTGCCGCGCCGGTCGCCGAGGGTGAGGCCCCCGAGGCGAAGCCGAAGCGGGCTCGGGCGACCAAGAAGGCCGCTCCCGTTGCCGAGGGTGAGGCCGAGGTCAAGCCGAAGCGGGCTCGCGCGACCAAGAAGGTTGCCGACGCGCCCGTGGCGGAGGCCGAGGCCAAGCCGAAGCGCACCCGGGCGGCCAAGAAGGCCGTCGCCGAGGCGGAGGTCGTGGGCTAAGGGGTCTGCCCCGGGCCCACCCTTTCACCGTTTCCCGGGGCTTCGCCCCGGACCCCGAAAGCGGCCTCGCCGCTTGTCCTCAAACGCCGGACGGGCTGACCAAGTCAGCCCGTCCGGCGTTTGAGGACGCACACCGCAGGCTCCCCCTACGCGGCCAGCCCCCGTCCACGGCCACCGACGCCCCCGTCACGTACCCGGCGGAAGGCGCCGCCAGATGCGCCACCGTCGCCGCGACCTCTTCCGGCCGCGCGTACCGGCCGACGGCCGTGGCCGCCGCCTGTCCCTCGGCGAACGGACCGTCCGCCGGGTTCATGTCGGTGTCGACGGGACCGGGGTGGACGATGTTGACGGTGACCCCGGCGGGGCCCAGCTCGCGGGCGAGGGCCTTGGTGAGCCCGATGAGGGCCGCCTTGCTGGTGGAGTAGAGCGTGCCACCCGGGAACGGCACATGCTGTGTCATGCAGCTGCCGATCATGATGATGCGCCCGCCCTCACCGAGGTGCCGCACGGCGGCCTGCGTGGTGAGGTAGACCCCGCGGACGTTCACGGCGAGGGCCTGGTCTATGACCTCCTCGGTCAACTCGCCGATCGGGCCGAGGGCGCCGACGCCCGCGTTGTTGACGAGGATGTCGAGGCGTCCGAACTCCGAGACGGCCGCGTCCACCGCGCCGCGTACCGCCGTGGCGTCCGCCGCGTCGGCGCGGAGGGCGAGGGCACGCCGGCCGAGCGCCTTCACGGCGGCGACGACGTCCGCCGCGGCCTGCTCGTTCGACTGGTAGGTGAAGGCGACGTCCGCGCCACCCGCCGCCAGGCGGAGGACGACCGCGCGGCCGATGCCCCGGCTGCCGCCGGTGACGAGGGCGACCTTGCCGTCGAACTCCGTGGGAACCACTGCGTTGTTCACTGTGTTCTGCATGCGTCGATCCTCTTCGATCGGGACGCCCGGGACCGGCGGCCATCGGACGTCGCGTTAGCCTCGGACCATGAGCAGGCCGCCCTTCCTCACCTTGCCCTCCTGCGCCCGCGCGTACCGGCTCGCCACCGCGCGCGAGGAGTTCGCGGTCCACGACGCCCGGCCCGCGGGCGCGCACCGCGGCACGGTACTGCTGGTACCGGGGTTCACGGGAAGCAAGGAGGACTTCATCGCCCTGCTGGAGCCCCTGGCCGAGGGCGGGTTGCGGGCCGTGGCGGTGGACGGGCGGGGGCAGTTCGAGACGCCCGGGCCCGACGACGCGTCGGCCTACGGCCGGGAGGAGCTGGCCCTCGACGTGCTGGCGCAGGCCGCCGCGCTCGGCGACGGTCCGGTGCATCTGCTCGGCCACTCCCTCGGCGGGCTGATCGCCCGGGCGGCCGCGCTGCGCGACCCGCGCCCGTTCCGCTCGCTCACGCTGATGAGCAGCGGGCGGGGGCCGGTCTCCGCCGGGCAGCAGGAGCGTCTCCGGCTGCTGATCCACGCCCTTGAGGGGTGGGGATGAGCATGGAGGAGGTGTGGCAGGAGATGCGGCGGCTCGACGCCGAACAGGGCGGCGATCCGGAGGGGAGCATCCTGCCGACGGAACACAGCGCGTTCCTGCACCGCCGCTGGCTGACCACCCGTCCCGTACAACTGACCACGACGGCACGGCAGTTGACGGGGGAGCCGGACCGGGTCGCGGAGCTGGCACGGCTGCCGTTCCCGCTGTGCGTGGTCTCCGGCGCGGAGGACTACGCCTGGCCGGTGCCGGAGCTGGACGCCATGGCGGAGGAGCTGTCCGCGCGGCGGGTGCTGATCGCGGGCGCCGGGCACTCGCCGAACGCCGAGCAGCCGGCGGCCACGGCCGCCCGGCTCCTGGACTTCTGGTCCCGGGTGCCGACGGCCTCCCCGCCGGCCGGCTCCCCTTCGGCCGTCAGCAGCCCCGCGCCGCCTCGGTCACCGTGAAGATGCCGCCCTCGGGGTCGCAGAGGGTCGCCTCCGGACCGACCCGAGAGGTGACCGGCTCGGCGACGACCGACCCGCCGGCCGCCTGGGCCGCCGCGACGGCCTTCTCCACGTTGTCCACCCGGAAGTAGACGTGCCAGCGCGGCCGGATCTTGGGGTCGGGGGCCGCCTCGACGGCACCGCCGCGCAGGCAGGCCACCGTCTGGCCGGCCACCCGGACCATCACCACGTCGTCCTCGTAGCGCACGTCCGTCTCCTGGCTGTCCCACTGGAAGACGCCCCCGTAGAAGAGGGCGGCGTCGAAGCAGTCGCGGGTGCGCAACTCCAGCCAGGCGGGGGCGGCGCCGCTGCCGATGCTCCAGTCGCGCAGCACCCGGCCCTCCCAGAACCCGAAGACCGCGCCGTCCGGGTCGGCGGCCAGGACGGCCCGGCCGCCGCCGAAGGCGAGCGGGCCGACGGCGACGGTGCCGCCGCGCTCACGGACCCGCGCGGCGGCCGTGTCCGCGTCGTCCACGGCGAAGTAGCTGCTCCAGTGGACGGCGACGCCCATCCGGCGGGCGACGTTGCCCAGCCCGGCGACCGGCCGGCCGCCGGAGAGCGCCACGCAGAAGTCCTCGCCCAGCGAGCCCTGCCGGAAGGTCCAGCCGAGCACCGCGCCGTAGAACCGCTGCGCCGCGCCGAGGTCGCCGGACAACAGGCTCACCCAGCAGGGCGTCCCCGGCCCCGCGCGCTCGGAAGCCGACATGGCCGATCGCCTCGTTTCTCTTGTCCGGTACTCCAGCGGTGACGGGCGGCCGGCGCGCGTCGGGCCGTGACCCACCCGTAGCAAGGGTTCCACTCGGTCCTCCGGTGCGCATTCCGGCACGCGCGTCCCACGCGCAGTTCTTCACCTCGGCGTATGCCCTCGTCCCGTTACTCCATCCCCATCAGCTCCACCGGTCCCTCAGAACCTCATCTGGAGGTGGTCCCAGAAACCGTCGCGCAGCGCCCGGCGCAGGTCCGCGTGGCCGCGGAGGGACAGGCCGAGCAGCGACTCGGCGGCGACCAGCAGTTCCTGGTCGACGGCGCCGGGGAGGTAGGGGTGGCCGGGGAGGAGCTCGGCCAGGGCGTCGGGGCCCCGCGCGCCCAGCCACTCGGAGGCGACCCGGGCGCCGACGAACCGCACCTCGTCGCGGTCCGGGACCGCCCCGCGGTGGGCCGGGGCCTCGACGGGCGGCTCGGGGGCGGCCCGCCTCTTCACATAGGGCTCGCAGAAGTCCCGGTCGAAGGTGCGCCGGCTGTCGACCTCCCAGAGCAGCGGGTCCGCCTGGTTGCGTCCGCCCGGGGCCTCGATGCCCCAGAGGTGAACGCGGGCGCCGTACGCCTGCGCGGCCTCGACGGCGGAGACCAGGTCCTCGTCGCCGCCGACGAGCACGGCGTCGCTGATCGCGCGGTGCCGGGCCAGGGTCTCCAGGTCGGTGCGGATGAGGGAGTCGACGCCCTTCTGCTGGTTGTGGGCGTTGAGGTTGCCGAGCCGGACCTTGACGTCGGGGAGCTCGGCGATGACCTGCTGCTCGGCGGTGTGGATGCGGCGGCGGGCGCCGTCGTACCAGTAGACGCGCAGCAGCCGGCTGTCGGGGAAGATCGTCCGCGCCTTGTCGATGAACGCCTCGATCAGGCCCTCGGCGTCCAGCTCGATGGCCCGGCGGTCCTCGCTGCCGACGACGAGGCGGCCGGCGGCGGCGTAGGCGTAGCCCGCGTCGACGAAGACGGCGTGGGTGGCGGGGGTGGTGGCGACCTCGGCGAGGACGCGGGTGAGCAGTTCGTTGGTGCGCTCGATGCCGGTGACGACCTCGGCCAGGCCAGGCGTTTCCGGGTGTTCTTCGTTCATGTGGGGGCTCGCTCGCTCGAAAACACTACCGGTTAGTAATTAGTCATGATAAAAATTTCTTTAGCGTAGGGAATGTTTGCAGACAGCACCTCGTTGGACAGATACGGAACGCGCCGCAGAGTGGCGGCGCCGCTTCCTGTTCTTGCGAAGTTCTCCTCAGGAGGATCAGACGAAGGGAGAAGCCTGTGCGCTTCGAGATCATGCGACTGGACGACGTCGACGGCGCCGCCCTCGACAGCACCGTCGTGGACGCCGCCTCCGTCAACCGGATCGTGCAGCAGGCCGCCTCGATCGGCCAGCGCATCTACATCCGCCCGGCCGACACCGCGACCCGGTGACAGGCTGAAGAGTACGCACGTCCGGCAGTCGTCGGACGCGGAACGCCCCCGCACGGACCGTCCGTACGGGGGCGCTTCGCGTTCACGGGGGCGTACTCCGGTCGCCCGCGCGGGGGTTCACCGGATGTCGGCCGCGGGGTCGGTCACCAGTTGTGGATCACCTGGGACACACCGTTGATGATCTGCTGCACCGCGAGCGCGGAGAGCATCATGCCCGCGAGCCGGGTGACGAGCACCACGCCGCCGTCCTTGATCACCTTGATGATCAGCAGCGAGTAGCGCATCACCAGCCACAGCACCACGTGCATGGCGGCGATGGCGGTCCACACCGAGACCTGGGCGGCGACCGAGTCCGCGTGCTGCACGGCGAGGATCACCGAGACGATCGCGCCGGGCCCGGCCAGCAGCGGCATGCCCAGCGGCACCAGCGCGACGTTGACGTCCTTCGTCTGCGTGGGCTCCTCCGACTTGCCGGTGAGCAGGTCCAGCGCGATGAGCAGCAGGAGCAGGCCGCCCGCGATCATCAGGGCCGGGGTGGTGATGTGCAGGTAGTCCAGGATCTGCTGGCCGCAGACGCCGAAGACGGTGATGACGCCGAAGGCCACCGCCGCCGCCTGCCAGGCCATCCGCCGCTGGACCTTGGCGGGCCGGCCCGAGGACAGGGCGAGGAAGATCGGCGTGATCCCGGGCGGGTCCATGATCACGAACAGGGTGAGGAAGAGCGAGCCGAAGACAGCGAAGTCGAACACAGTGAGGGCCTTGCGGTGTGGTGCCGGTCGGAGGACGGGGAGGGCGACGGGCGGAGCGGCCGCCGCGGGAAGTAGGGGGACAGGGAAGGACGAAGACGAGTGAAGAGGGACGAAGGGGGCTAAGGGGATCGCCGCGGAAGCGAAGGAGGCGAAAGGGGTTGCGCGGAAGGGCGGGTGGTGGCGCGCCGACGCCGTACGGCGCACGGAGGCGCGCGGAAGCCCGGACGCCGTCAGGAGTGCCCGGCCCGCGCGGAGGGCCTTCCGGGGTGGTGCGGGCTCAGCCGCCCGCGCCCGGGACGGGGAACGCGCCCGTCGCGCGGCGCGTGATCTCGCCGTAGATCTCCGGGTCGGTGGTGAACTCGCCCAGTTCACAGGTCTTGTTGCGGCCGTGGTAGTCGCTGGAACCCGTGGTCAGCAGGGAGAGGTCGGCGGCGAGGCCGCGCAGCCGGGCGCGGGTGGGGGCGTCGTGGTCCATGTGGTCGACCTCGATGCCGTCGAGTCCGGCCGCGGCCAGCTCGGCTATCGCACCCTCGGGAACGCAGGCGCCCCGCTTGACGGCCATCGGGTGGGCGAGGACGGTGACCCCGCCGGCGGCCTTGACCAGGCGGACCGCGTCGAACGGGTCGAACTCGTGCTTGTCGGCGTAGGCGCGGCCGCCGTTGCCGATCCACTCGGGCGTGAACGCGTCCGAGACGGTGTCGATCACCCCGAGCTCGACCATGGCCGTCGCCACGTGCGGCCGGCCGACGGCGCCCTTGGCCAGCTCCGCGACCCGCTCCCAGGTGATCGGCACGCCCAGTTCGCGCAGCCGGGCCACCATGGCGCGGGCGCGGGGCTCGCGCCCGCCGCGGACCAGCTCGCGCGCGGCGGCGAACTCCGGCTCCGCCGGGTCGAAGAGGTACGCCAGCATGTGCACGCCGACGCCGTCGGCGCCGCCCAGCCGGCAGGAGAGCTCCGCTCCGGTGACGAGGGTGAGGCCCGGCGGCAGCGCCGCGATGGCCTCCGCGTGCCCGCCGACGCCGTCGTGGTCGGTCAGCGCGACGACGTCCAGGCCCGCCGCGGCGGCGTTGCGCACCAGCTCGGCGGGGGTGTCCGTGCCGTCGGAGGCCGTCGAGTGGGTGTGCAGGTCGATGCGCACGACACGGGCCTCCCAGCGAACGGACGAGAACTGACCGGAACGGACCGATCAGCAGCAAGCGACGGACGATCCGGTTCAGGATAACGGTCGCCCGCTCGCCCACCGGCCGGTCCGATCCGGCGCCCCGGGCGCGGTGGACACGACGGTTTGTACAGTGCGGCTCGTCAGGGCGGCTCGGACAAGCCCGCCGCAGGGCCGTCACGAGCCGCACGAGCCGCACGAGCCGCACGAGCCGCACGAGCCGCACGAGCCGCACGAGCCGCACGAGCCGCACGAGCCGCACGAGCCGCACGAGCCGCACGAGCCGCCGCGAACTCAGAACCCGGGCTCAGGGCACTGGCCCAGGGCACTGGCTCGTCAGCGCACGGACTCATCAGGGCCCGGACGCATCGCCCGCACTCAGGGCGAGACGATCCACGGCGACAGCGCCCCGCAGGGCAGCAGGTCCACTTCCGCGCCGGCGTCCCGCAGGTCGGTGAGGACCAGTTCGTCGTACATCAGCAGTCCCGACCGCTCGGGCCAGACGATGGCCCACAGCCAGAGCCCGCACGCCTCGCCGGCGAAGACCGCCCGGTCACCGGGGACGCCGGAGACGTGCCAGAGCGGGGTGGGGCGGCCCGCCGCGAGGACCTTGGCGTCCGGGGGGCGGTCGACGCTCAGCCGCGTACCTGGGTCGGGTCCGTCGATGCCCGCGTACCGGGCACCCAGCCCGACGCCCAGTTCCTCGGCGACCAGCAGCAGCTCTCCGGGGCCGCCGAGCGGGCCGGGGCCCGAGCAGGCGACGGCGGTGGCCCGGCCGCCGCTGCGGTCGTCGCCGGCGCAGACGACGCCGGTGAACAGCCAGCCCACCGGCAGTGGCCAGGGCATCCAGACGGGGACCCGCGCCCGCCCGACGACGACGGCCAGCGCCTCGACGCTCGGCGGGACCACGGGTTGCAGAGGGTGCACATTGCCGTGCGCCGCGCATTGCCAGGAGTCGGCGAAGAGACCGGGCGCGCGCACCCGGCCACCGCACTTCGGGCAACTGGGTTCGCCCCTCATAGGGTCCAACGGTCCTCCGAGGGCGCCGTCGCGTCAAGGACGATCACCCTTCCGGAGTGCCGCCCGTCAACCCCGGTGTCAGTCGAGCGGAACGCCCTTGCGCAGCGGGTCCCGCAGGTCCGTACCGTGCCGCAGCCAGCGCTCCTGGAGGGCCGCCGCGCCGTGGACGCGCTTCCACGCGGCCTCGTTGGGGGTCATCGGCAGCAGCGGGAGGAAGCGGACGGGATCCATCGGCGCGTCGAGCGCCAGATCCTCGACCAGCCCGCCGGGCTCGCCGACGAGGACGGCGGTGAAGGAGGCGCCCGGCCACAGCGGCTCGCCGGTGTCCAGGGACGCGCCCGGGGCCACGACCAGGCCCTCCACCTGCGGGGAGGCGGCGAGGACGGCGAGCGGGCGGAGCACCTTGTCGGTGTCGGCGCGGCCGGGGCGGACGGTGAGGAGCAGCTCGGCACGCGGCCCGCGCACCGGGTCGGCCAGCGGGGACGTCGGGTCCGCCATGGGGTGCGCGGACATGCCGAGGGTGACGTACCGGACGGCGTCCCCGCTCCCGGGCGCGGCGTCTCCGCTCCCGGGCGCGGCGTCTCCGCTCCCGGGCGCGGCGTCTCCGCTCCCGGGGGCGGTGTCACCGGCCCGGGGCACGGGGAAGCGGAGGACCTCGATGCGGTCGGTGCCGAGGAAGGTCACCGCGGCGCGGGCGTCCGGTTCCCCGAAGGCGGAGCGGAGTCCGGCCTCGACCCGGGCGAGAACGTCTGACATGCGCCGAGCATAGAACGCGTATCGAACAGGCAAAGCGGGGGATTGACGTCCCGGGCGGCTGCTAGCCTTGGCCTCTGGTCAGGGAGTCACGTCCGTCCCTCAGCGGGGACCGGCCGGAGGAGGTGGGGCTGCGGTGGATCCTAGTCGACCGTGCAGTACCGACAGTTCTCCCGTCTCTCCGCTCCGGACGCGCGTCCCGCGATCCCTGTGATCTGACGCCTTCCATCGCCGGACCCCCGTGCCGGTTCCCGGAAGTCCCTTCGCGCCCGCGGCTCTTGGCGGAAGAACGCTGCCTCAAGCCCCCCTGCAAGTCTTCAGCGAAGTTCTCCGCGAACTGCCGCCGTTCTCGCGGCGCACGAAGCGCGGCCCGCTTCGTGGACGTACGCCTGTGTCGTACCCCGTTCTCCACAGGCCCGCACGTCCCCGTTCCGGGCTGTGTTGCCCCGCGCCCCGACCGGCGGCCGGCCCGTGAATGGAGCCAGCCATGTCGATGATCCGTGACCTGCGCGCCGCCGTCCGTCCCGCCCTGCGCCGCGGCGGTACCCCGTACGAGTACGACGCGACCCGCGACGCGTCCGCCAGCACCGCCGTGGTGGACTGCGCCGTCTACCGCGAGGGGATGCGGGCCAGCGCCCCCTGCGGCCCCGCCGAGGCCATGCGGCGCGTCCGCGCCGACGGCGGGTTCGTCTGGATCGGTCTGCACGAGCCGACGGAGCAGGAGTTCGCGGGCATCGCGCGGGAGTTCAACCTGCACCCGCTCGCGGTGGAGGACGCCGTCCACGCCCACCAGCGGCCCAAGCTGGAGCGGTACGACGACACGCTGTTCACCGTCTTCAAGACGATCCACTACGTCGAGCACGCCGAACTCACCGCCACCAGTGAGGTGGTGGAGACCGGTGAGGTGATGTGCTTCACCGGCGAGGACTTCGTCATCACCGTCCGGCACGGCGGCCAGGGCTCGTTGCGCGCCCTGCGGCACCGGCTGGAGCAGGACCCGCCGCTGCTGGCCAAGGGCCCCTCGGCCGTGCTGCACGCCATCGCCGACCAGGTCGTGGACGGCTACATAGCGGTCGCGGACGCGGTGCAGGACGACATCGACGAGGTCGAGATCGACGTCTTCTCCGCCCCCAGCAAGGGCTCCTCGCGCGGCGGTGACGCGGGCCGCATCTACCAGCTGAAGCGGGAGGTGCTGGAGTTCAAGCGGGCGGTGACGCCGCTGATGCGGCCGATGCAGCTGCTGAGCGAGCGGCCGATGCGGCTGGTCGACCCGGACATCCAGAAGTACTTCCGGGACGTCGCCGACCACCTCGCCCGGGTGCACGAGCAGGTTGTGGCCTTCGACGACCTGCTCAACTCGATCCTCCAGGCCAACCTCGCGCAGGCGTCCGTCGCGCAGAACGAGGACATGCGCAAGATCACGTCCTGGGCGGCGATCTTCGCGGTGCCGACGATGATCGCGGGCATCTACGGCATGAACTTCGAGTACATGCCGGAGCTGAAGTGGAAGTACGGCTATCCCGCGGTCATGGTCCTCACCGTCGCGATCTGTGTGACGATCCACCGCGGTTTCAAGCGGAACGGCTGGCTCTAGCGGTCCGGCGCTCTGCGGCGATCACCAGGGCCAGGCCCGCCAGGATCACCGCGAGCGCCGGATAGGACGCGACCGGCGGCAGCTGCCCCAGCCAGAGCGCCGCTATCAGCGCCGCGCCCGGGGTCTCCAGCAGGATCGCGGTCGAGGTGACGGACGGGCCGAGGCTCTTCACCACCCGGTTGACCAGCGAGTGGCCGAGCAGTTGCGCGGTGGCCGTCAGCAGCACCAGCTGCGCCCAGGCGCCGCCGTCGTACGGGCCGAGCGAGGCGCCGGACACCAGGCAGGCCGCCAGCAGGGCGACGGTGGTCGTCGCGTAGCAGACCAGGGTGTACGGGACGGTGGCCACCGTCCGCCGCACCTCCGCGCCCAGCAGGACGTACCCCGCCGCCGCCATGCCGCCCGCCAGCGCGAGGCCGTCCCCGGCCAGGGCGCGCGGCGAACCCGAGAGGTCCACACCGGTGAGGACGACCACGCCGAGGAAGGCCAGCGCCGTGCCCGCCCAGGCCACGGCGGGCTGCCGTCGGCCGCGCAGCCGGAGCAGGATCATCGTCCATATCGGGGTGGTGGTGACCAGCGCGGTCGAGGAGGCGACGGAGGTCATGCCGAGGCTCGGCAGCCACACGCCGAAGTGCAGCGCGAGCAGCGCCCCGGCGGCGACGGACAGCAGCACCGCCCGGCGGCTCATGGCGCGCAGCGCGGCGCGGTGCCGCAGCAGCGCGACCGGGGTGAGCACGCCCACCGCCATGGCGTTGCGCCAGAACGCGATGGCGAGCGCGGGGACGGCCGTGATGTGGGCGATGAGCGGCGCGGACAGGGCGAGCCCGGCGACGGCGACCAGCAGGAGGACGAGGTCGAGGGACACCAGGGACGCTGCCGCCCGCCCGGTGGCCGGCCGCGCCGCGGGAAGCGGTGTCGTCGCGACCGCGGGGGCGGCCGGCCGCTCGGTACGGGAATCACTCACGCCCCAAGCCTAGGCCGCAACATCGCGCAGGGTAACCGGAATCATCGGCGCACGGAGGGACGAACCGGCGCGTGGCCCTAGAGTTGGGCGCATGACGGAGACGCGGGCGCTGATCGAAGAGGCTGCCAAGAAGTCCGGCCTGATCTGGGTCCAGGGCCCCACCGGGCCCAGCCGTGCCCTGTGGCACGTCTGGCACGAGGGCGCGGTCCTCGTCGTCGGCGGCCCCGGCGAGCAGCCGCTCGACGGCCTCGGCCTCGTCGACGGCGGCACCGCCTCGGTGACGGTCCGCAGCAAGGACAAGGGCGGCCGGCTCGTCGCATGGACCGCCGCGGTCGCCGAACTCGCCCCGGACGGTGAGCAGTGGACCGCCGCGGTCGCGGAACTCAAGGGCAAGCGGCTGAACGCTTCCGACGCGGAGACGATCGCCGAGCGGTGGGCGCGGGAGTGCCGGGTCCTCCGGCTGACCCCCACCGGCGCGACCACGCCCCTGCCCGACGGCTCGCTCGCGGCCGTGCCGCTTTCGACTCCGGCGACGACGCGGCGGGCGATGCCGGCGGGGTTGCCGCGGCTGCTGCGGGGGCGCGGCCGCTGAGGCCCCTGCGGGGGGCTGTGCCCCGGTCCCTCCCCTTCGCCGATTCCTGGGGCTGCGCCCCAGACCCCCTTTTCGCGGCTTCGCCGCTCGTCCTCAAGCGCCGGACGGGCTATATCAGCCCGTCCGGCGCTTGAGGGCAACCACGCGGAGCGCGGTTTCGGGGGCGCGGGGGCGGGACCGGGGCATCACCCCCCGGCGGGAAGCCGTTTGCCATAGTCCAGCGTCTGCCCCTTCTCCGGCACGCGCAGCGAAAACCCCTTCCCCCACTCCGCGAAGTTCACTTCCCCCGCACCTCCCGCCCGCTGCAACCGCAACGGATACGGCGTCCCGTCCAGGGACACGTCCAGCACGCCGCCGGCCCCCCGCGCGTCCCCCGCCGTAAGGCGGATGGAGCGCGTGCCCCCGACCGTCCCGTGGTCCCCACGGAGCAGCTTGCCGTGCAGCCCGAGAAGGCCGTCGAGCAGCGTGTTCTTGTCGGTGAAACCGCGCAGTTGCCGATAAGCGGGATCGCCGGACGGCACCTTCACGTACTTGCCGTTGAGCTTCTGGGCCGCCGTGGCGAGGTCGCCCTTGCCCTTCTTGCCGGGGGATCCGGCGGCGCCGGCTCCCGGCGCCGGGACCGGGTTCGGGCCGCCGCCCGGGCCGGCGCCCGCCCCGCCGCGGGCCCAGAACGCCGCGTCCCCCTTGACGAACAGTTCGTCGCCGACGCGCAGCAACTCGAAGGCGACGTCCCCCGAGGTGACCTTGCCGCTGCCGCCGTCCTGCTTCAGCCGGACGTCGATCCGGTAGGTGCGCCCCTGGCTGACGACGCTGCCCGACAGGTGGACGGCGTCGGCGCCGCGGGCGGCCTCCCGGGCCCGTTCCTGGATCGCCGCTGCCTTGAGCTTGCCCACGCCGTTGGTGCCCGCGTCCGGGTCCTCCTTGCCGCCGCACGCCACCAGGCCCGTGGACAAGCCCACGCACAGGGCCCCCACGAGAGCCGCCTTCCGGGTTCGCACCTGCTCCTGCCTCCTGTCAGCGCCCGATACGGCAGCGTACTCGCGCGCCCTTCCCCCGCGGACCGCCCAGGTACCGCGAGGCGGCACCGCGCGGCCGGTCACGTTAGCCTGAACCGGACAACGGCCGGGGGCGGCCGGCGGAGGAGGTGTGCGGCATGGCGGCGAGCGTCCGCGTATTCGTGTCGCATCTGTCCGGTGTGGCCGTCTTCGACCCGAACGGCGACCGGGTCGGCCGGGTACGCGACGTGGTGGCGATGCTCCGGGTCGGCGCCCGGCCGCCGCGCGTGCTGGGCCTGGTCGTCGAGGTCGTCAGCCGGCGCGTCATCTTCCTGCCGATGACCCGGGTGACGGGCGTGGAGTCCGGCCAGGTCGTCACCACCGGCGTCGTCAACATGCGCCGCTTCGAACAGCGTCCGACGGAGACCCTGGTCCTGGGCGAACTGCTGGACCGCCGGGTGCGGCTCGTCGCCAGCGGGGACGAGGTCACCGTCCTCGACGTGTCGATCACCCAGCTCCACGCCCGCCGCGAGTGGGAGATCGACAAGGTCTTCGTCCGGCGCGGCAAGGGCGGGGCGCTGCGCCGTAAGGGGGAGACCCTGACCGTCGAGTGGTCGGCCGTCACCGGCTTCTCCCTGGAGGAGCACGGGCAGGGCGCCGCCAGCCTGCTGGCCACCTTCGAGCAGCTGCGCCCCGCCGACCTCGCCAGCGTCCTGCACCACCTGTCCCCCAAACGGCGTGCCGAGGTGGCCGCCGCCCTCGACGACGACCGGCTCGCGGACGTCCTGGAGGAGCTGCCGGAGGACGACCAGATCGAGATCCTCGGCAAGCTGAAGGAGGAGCGCGCGGCCGACGTCCTGGAGGCGATGGACCCCGACGACGCGGCCGACCTGCTCTCCGAGCTGCCCGAGGAGGACAAGGAGCGGCTGCTCACCCTGATGCAGCCGGGGGACGCGGCGGACGTGCGCCGGCTGCTGGCGTACGAGGAGCGGACGGCGGGCGGTCTGATGACGACCGAACCGATCGTGCTGCGGCCCGACGCCACCGTCGCGGACGCCCTCGCCCGGGTCCGCAACCCCGACCTCTCCCCCGCGCTCGCCGCCCAGGTGTACGTCTGCCGGCCGCCCGACGAGACGCCCACCGGCAAGTACCTGGGGACCGTCCACTTCCAGCGGCTGCTGCGCGACCCGCCGTTCACACTCGTCGGTTCGATCACCGACACGGATCTGCGCCCGCTGCCCCCGGACACCCCGCTGCCCGCCGTGACGAGCTACCTGGCGACGTACAACATGGTGGCGGCGCCCGTGGTGGACGCCGGCGGCTCGCTGCTGGGGGCGGTCACCGTGGACGACGTACTGGATCACCTGCTGCCGGACGACTGGCGGGAGACGGAACTGCACCAGGGTGCCCTGGGTATGAGCGCGATGGCGGGAACGGGCGGGACGGAAGAAGCGGACGAGCCGGGGGAGGCGAGGGATGGGGAGTGACCGGGGCCGAGAGCACGGCCCATCGCGCGAGCGGGTGAAGGAACGGTCCGCTGTCCCCGCGGCCCAGCGCGGCCGGCTGGACCAGCCGCAGCAGAAGCGACGCCGCTGGCTCCCGGAGTACGACCCGGAGGCGTTCGGCCGGACCTCGGAGGAGATCGCCCGCTTCCTGGGCACCGGCCGGTTCATCGTCTGGATGACGGTCGTCATCGTGGTGTGGGTGGTGTGGAACACCACCGCCCCCGGGCATCTGCGCTTCGACAGCTACCCGTTCATCTTCCTCACCCTGGTGCTCTCCCTCCAGGCGTCGTACGCCGCCCCGCTGATCCTGCTGGCGCAGAACCGGCAGGACGACCGCGACCGCGTCAACCTGGAGCAGGACCGGGAGCAGAACGAGCGGTCCATCGCCGACACCGAGTACCTGACGCGGGAGATCGCCGCGCTGCGGATGGGGCTCGGCGAGGTGGCGACGCGGGACTGGATCCGCTCCGAGTTCCAGGACCTGATCAAGGAGCTGGAGCAGCGCCGGGTATTCCCGGAGGAGAGTGAGGAACGCGACCGCTGACGGCCTTACCCCGCTGTCGGTGGTCGGCCGTACCATCAGGGCATGGCTACCGAGACCCCTGTCACCGTCCCCGCCGAAGAGGCGGTGCGCGCCGCGCTCGCGACGGTGAACGACCCCGAGATCCACCGGCCCATCACCGACCTGGGCATGGTGAAAACCGTCGACATCGCGGCGGACGGCTCGGTCGCGGTGGCGGTCTACCTGACGGTGGCCGGCTGCCCGATGCGGGAGACGATCACGGAGAACGTGCGCACGGCGGTCGCCGGTGTGGCGGGTGTCACCGGTGTGACGGTCGAACTGGACGTGATGGGCGACGAGCAGCGGCGCGAGCTGGCCGCCACGCTGCGCGGCGGGGTCGCGGAGCGCGAGGTCCCGTTCGCCAAGCCCGGTTCGCTGACCCGCGTCTACGCGGTGGCCTCCGGCAAGGGCGGCGTCGGCAAGTCCTCCGTGACGGTCAACCTGGCGGCGGCGATGGCGGCCGACGGGCTGAAGGTCGGCGTCGTGGACGCGGACATCTACGGCCACTCGGTCCCCCGGATGCTGGGCGCCGAGGGCCGCCCCACCCAGGTCGAGAACATGATCATGCCGCCGTCGGCGAACGGCGTGAAGGTCATCTCCATCGGCATGTTCACCCCCGGGAACGCGCCGGTCGTCTGGCGCGGCCCGATGCTGCACCGCGCACTCCAGCAGTTCCTCGCGGACGTCTACTGGGGCGACCTCGACGTCCTGCTCCTCGACCTGCCGCCGGGCACCGGCGACATCGCCATCTCCGTCGCCCAGCTGGTGCCCAACGCGGAGATCCTGGTGGTGACGACGCCTCAGCAGGCCGCCGCCGAGGTCGCCGAGCGGGCCGGCTCCATCGCCGTGCAGACGCACCAGAAGATCGTCGGCGTAGTGGAGAACATGTCCGGGCTGCCCTGCCCGCACTGCGACGAGATGGTCGACGTCTTCGGCACCGGCGGCGGCCAGCTCGTCGCCGACGGCCTCACCCGCACCACCGGCGCCACCGTCCCCGTACTGGGCTCGATCCCGATCGACGTCCGGCTGCGCGAGGGCGGCGACGAGGGCAGGCCCGTCGTGCTGACCGACCCCGACTCGCCGGCCGGCAGCGCGCTGCGCGCCATCGCGGGCAAGCTGGGCGGGCGGCAGCGGGGACTGTCGGGGCTGTCGCTGGGGATCACGCCGCGCAACAAGTTCTGAGCGGCGGCCCCTTCGGCGGGGGCGTCGGTGGCCGGGGCGGGCACGGTTGCCCGCCCGGGCGTCAGCCGGTGCCGGGCGCCCCTCGGCGCGGGCCGTCGACGCGTGTCCGGCCGCGGCCCCTGCCGGGCTCCGGTCCGTACCGGGGGTCGGCCTGCGTCAGGCGCAGCCTGTCCCGGGTCAGTCGGGGCCTGTCCCGGGCTTCAGCCCGTGTACGACGCGATGTCCTCGATGACCGCGAAGCCCATGCCGTAGGCGCTCATCCCGCGCCCGTACGCGCCGATGTGCACACCCCCGGCGCAGCCCCCGGTTCCGCAGGAGCCGCCGTCGCCGCCGTGGCCGCAGGCGTGCGGGGCGGAGCCGGCGAGCACCCAGCCGTACTCGGACTCGCGGTAGCGGAAGTCGGCGGAGACGCCGTCGACCGGCAGGGAGAGCGTGGTCCAGGGGGCCTCGTCGAGGTGGTCGGCCAGCTCCCAGGCGAGGGCCGTCTGCTGGTCGAGCCAGTTCTGCCGCAGGGCCCGCTCCATGCGGGCGGGCCAGGTGCAGGCGAGGAGGCCGGCGCCGGCGAGCCAGGCCGCCGAGGAGACGGAGGTGGCCTCCAGCACGCCCGTGCCGTCGGCGCTGCGGCGCACCGGGCGGCTGGCGACGGTCACGACGACCGAGAAGCGCTGTCCGTCGGAGAGGGTGCCGGCCTTGTCGAACCGGTCGGGTTTGGTGGGCCGGCCGGGGCGTCCCGAGCGCAGCGTGGGTTCCGCGCCGTGGCCCGTGGCGCCGTGCTCCACCGTGCCGTCGGCGGCCGTGCCGACCTGCAGCAGCCAGCGGCGTCCGGTGAACGTGGCGTCCAGCCCGTACCAGGGGAACGCCGCCTGGAGGTAGCCGTCGAGGGGTCGCCGGTCGCCGGGTGCCCGTTCCGGCTCGTCCGGTCCCCCGGGGAGGGCCTCCCCGGCGGACGCTCCGGCCGTCACTGCCCGACTGGTGGTCTCCATCTGCGCGGCGCCTCCTCGTTGCCCGTCGTGCCCGGCCTGCCGCTCCGGCGAGCGCCGTCGACCCGGACAAGGGGAGGATAGCCACCCGCGTCAATGGGGCAGCGCAGGCGTGGCTCAGGTGGCGTCGGAGTCGAACGGAGGTCGTTCGCCCGGCTGGACGGGCCCCTTCTTGAGCAGGTCCGGCTTCTTGACCAGGTCCGGCCCGCCGGAGGACGACGAGGCGGCCGGCTCGGGGTCGCGGCCGTGCACCACGTCGGCCACGTCGGCCATCTCCGAGCGGAAGTCGAAGCCGTTGCGGATCTCCTTCAGCCCGAGCTCGTCCTTGTCGAGGACGTGCTTGCGGACGAAGGTGCGCGGGTTGAGGTCCTCGAACTCGAAGTCCTTGAACTCGGGCCCCAGCTCGGACCGGATGTCCTCCTTGGCGCTCTCCGAGAACTGCCGCAGCTTGCGCAGGGTCCGCGACACGTCCTGGATCATCTTCGGCAGTTTGTCCGGACCGAAAATGAGCAGAGCGAGGACGACGAGCGCGATCAGCTCGGGAAGTCCTATGTCGAGCACCTGCAGCTCCTTGATGCGTGGGCGGCCCAGGGGTTCAGGCCGCCTCTCACGGTACCTGGCCCGGCGGGCACTGCGGGAGACGGCCGGGCCAACATCGGGCCAAGGGTCAGCTCGAACTGGCCGTCCCGAGGGTCATCCGAACCGTCCTCTCCTTGCCGTCACGCTCGACCGTGAGGGTGAGGTGGTCGCCCGGGCGGTGGCTGCGGATCTTGACGATGAGCTCCTGACCACTGCGGACGGGCACGTCGTCGACCTTCTTGATGACGTCGCCGGGGGCGATGCCCGCCTTCTCGGCCGGGCCGCCCGGGGTCACGGGGGTGCCGCCGCCGCCCTTGGGATTCACCCGGGCGCCCTCACCCTGGTACTCCATGTCGAGTGACACACCTATCACCGGATGGGTGGCCCGGCCGGTGTTGATCAGCTCCTCGGCCACCCGCTTGGCCTGGTTGATCGGGATGGCGAAGCCGAGACCTATGCTCCCGCCCTGACCGCCCGACTCCGACGAGCCGCCGGCCGAGCGGATGGCGCTGTTGATGCCGATGACCCGGCCGCGCGAGTCCACGAGGGGGCCGCCGGAGTTGCCCGGGTTGATCGGGGCGTCCGTCTGGAGGGCGTCGACGTAACTGACGTCACTGCCGTCCCCCTTCTTGCCGCCGGCGGTGATCGGGCGCGCCTTGGCGCTGATGATGCCCGTGGTGACGGTGCCGGCGAGGTCGAACGGGGCGCCGATGGCGACGACCGAGTCGCCGACGTGTACGGAGTCCGAGTTGCCCAGCGGCAGCGGGGTGAGCCCGGAGACGCCCTTGACCTTGACGACGGCCAGGTCGTAGCCGCTGTCGCGGCCGATGACGGTGGCCTTGGCGGTCTGGCCGCCGTTGAACGTCACCTGTATCTCGCCGCCGTCGCCGGCCGGCTCGACGACGTGGTTGTTGGTGAGGATGTGGCCCTTGCCGTCCAGGACGAAGCCGGTGCCGGTGCCCTGGCCGCCGCTGCCGCGCACGTGCAGGGTGACGACGCCGGGCAGGGCGCGGGCCGCGATGCCCGCGATGCTTCCCGGGTCGCGGTCGGCCTTGTCGGCGGGCGCCTGGGGCAGCGTCACCCGGTGGCCCGGCCCGCCGTCCCGCTCCAGCCACGCCCCGATCCCGCCCCCGATCCCACCGGCCACCAGGGCCACGACGAGCGCACCGGTGACCAGCCGGGACCTGCTGACGGGCTTCCCGGCGGCCTTCGCCTCCGGCTCCCGGCCGCCGCCCGCGCCCCCGGCCCAGGGGTCGTACTGCCAAGGCCCGACGGGCCCTGCCGGCGCCCCGGGCCCGTACGCGACGGGGGCGGGGGCGGCCGGGTAGCCGTAGCCGACGGGGGCGGGCGCCACGGGGGCGTACGGGTGCGGCGCGATGGGGGCACCGGGCGCGGGCTGCCCGGCCATGGCGGCGGGCTGCCGCGGATGCGGCGCTCCCGCGCCGGGCTGCGGCCCGACCGGCGCCTCGACGGCCATGGGGGCGGCGGAAGGCCGGTGGCCGTCCGGGGCGTACGGGTGCGGGTGCGGGTGCCGCGCGTCCGCGCCGGGCTGCGGCCCGGCCGCCGCCTCGACGGCCGAGGCGGCGGCGGAAGACTGGTGAACGTCCGGGGCGTACGGGTGCGGATGCCGCGCGTCCCCGCCGGGCTGCTGCCCGGCGTCCGGCGCGCCCGGGGCGGACGGGGGCCGGGCGGCGGCCATCTGCTCGCGCGGCGCGGGGGAAGCCGCCGGCGCGGGGGCGTGCGGAAGCCGCGCGTCGGCCGGCTCACCGCCGCCGGCGGGACCCTGCGCGGCGGGTACGGACGGAGGTCGCGGCGCGGGCGTGGGCGAGCGCCGCGCGTCGCCGCCGTTCCGCGCGTCCGCGCCCGGCGCGGGCGCGGCGGGCGGCTCCAGGGGGTACGAGTCCGGCCCACCGGACGGGTGGTCCTCCGGGACGGTGAAGTGCGGGTCGTCGTCCGCCGGCGCCGCGGAGGCGGCCGAACGGCCGGGCACGGCCGGACCCTGGGGGCCGGAGGCGGACGGCGTCCGGGCGGCGTCGAACGGCTCCTCACCCGTGCTGGGAGCGGACGCCGCCGTCGGCGCGCCCGGAGGCGGGGTGTCGGCGGAGCCGTCCTGCTCCGTCGCGGGAGCAGACGTACCGGGCAGGGCTCCGGAGGGACGGCCCGCCTCGGTGGCGGCGTCCGGGCCGTGGCTCGGCGGCGCCGTGGCGGCCGGCGGCCGGTCGGCGGGGACCGCCGCGCCGGTGGGGGCCGGACCGGTCGGGCGGGTGCCGGGCTCGGGGGCCGCCGGGGAGCGGGAGGCGTCCTGGCTCGGTGCGGGGGCGGCCGAGGACGGCGGCGAAGCGGGCCGTGGGGGCTGCGGCGCGGCGTGCCCCGGAGGCACGGCGTCCTGCGGCGGGGTCGCCGAGTACGCCACCGGCGGTACGGCGGGCTGCGGCGCGGCCGTCGGGTGGCCCGACGTCGCGGTGCCCTGGGCGGGCGCCGTCGGGTACGCCCCCGGCGGCACCGCGTCCCGGACCGGAGCGGCCGCCGTGGGCGGCACGGCGTGCTGCTCCCCGCCCGTCCGGTACCCCGCGGGCGGCACCGTGCCGCCTGCGGGGGGCGTACCGGGTGCCTGGGGGTGGCCGTCGAGGGCCGAGTACGGCCAGGCGGCCGTGGCCGGGGGCGGAGTGGTGACCGTGGGGTGCTGGACCGGGGGAGCCGGGGCCCAGGGGCCCGGGCGGCCGTAGGGGGGCGTCCCGTACGGGTCCGGGTCGTGCAGCGGCTTCCCGCCCCGCTCCGGGTGCCCGGTCGCGTCCGACGGGGAGCCGTCCTGGCGGGTCGGCGGCACCGGTGCCTTGCCCTCGTTCATTTCTGCTCCCCCACGATGCGTCCACGAGCCGCGGCATCCAGCGGGATGCCCGGCCCACCGGCGATTCAACCAGGTGCCGGTGGGCGCGGAGCAGGGTACCCGGCCTGTCAGGTGCGCATCAGCGTGTGCCGACCGCCTGGCGGGGCATCCGGAAGGGGACGGCGACCGGCAGGGCGGGCGGTATGACCAGCGCGGCCCGGGTGACGGGCGGCCGGGCGGGCCGTCCGGAGTCCGGCGCGGACGTGCGGGAGCCGCCCGAGCGGCCCCGGTCCGGTCTGCGGCCCTCACCGGTGCCGCCGCGGGCCCCGCCGGTGCCCAGGGCGCCGCCGCCGGGCCCGGAGAGGGCGAGCGGGTTGAGCGGGTGGGACACCCTGGGGTTCTCGGGGCGGGCCCGCGGTGCCTCCACGGCGGTCCGCAGCGGCTCGGCGCCGACCAGGGCGAAGGCCGCTATCGTGACGGCCCCCGCCGCCGCGAAGGCGATCCGGCGGCCGCGCGACGGGCTCCGTCCCACCTCGTGGACCCGGAAGCCGCGGTCAGGGGCCGTCAGGGCACCCGCCGGCAGCAGGGCGAAGGCGTCCGCCCGGGGACCGAAGCCGTCGCCGCGCTCGGTGCCGCCGCGGCCGCCGGGACGGTCGTCGGCCACCGCCCCCGGCCCCGCCGGGCCGTCCGGGCCGCCCATGGCCGGCAGGCTCTGGAGCCGGGCCAGCAGCCCTTCCGAGAGCTGCGGCGGCGCAGCCTCCGCGAACACGCTTTTGAGCCGGCGCTGTGCGTCGGCCTCCGCCTTGCAGGTCCAGCAGGTGGCCAGGTGGGCGAGCACCCGCTCCCGCGCATCGTGTCCCAACTCCCCGTCGACCAGGGCCGCGAGGCGGTCGCCGAGATGGATCTCGGCGGGGGACTGACCGCCTGAACCGGTCACGCGATCCCGACCTCCCCACTCAGCCGGGCGCCGGGGGCCGCCCCGGCCAGGGCCCGCTGCTCGGCGCGGGCGGAGGGCGAGCGGTGCCGCAGCGCCTTGCGCAGATGGGAACGGCCGCGGTGGATGCGGCTGCGGACGGTGCCGAGCTTCACCCCGAGGGTCGCCGCGATCTCCTCGTAGGAGAGGCCCTCGATGTCGCAGAGGACCACCGCGGCGCGGAACTCGGGCGCCAGCGTGTCCAGCGCCTGCTGCACGTCCGCGTCGAAGTGCGTGTCGTTGAAGTGCTGCTGGGGGGAGGGCTCACGGCTGGGGAGCCGCTCGGCCGCGTCGTCGCCCAGCGCGTCGAAGCGGATGCGCTGGCGGCGGCGGACCATGTCGAGGAACAGGTTGGTGGTGATGCGGTGCAGCCAGCCCTCGAACGTCCCCGGCGTGTACGTGGACAGCGAACGGAAGACCCGGACGAAGACCTCCTGCGTCAGGTCCTCGGCGTCGTGCTGATTCCCGGTCAGGCGATAGGCGAGGCGGTAGACCCGTGCGCTGTGCGTGCTGACGATCTCCTCCCAGGTGGGAGGAGTCCACGCCGGCGCGTCCGCGTCGGTGGCGAACGTCGCGGTCGCGGTCTTGCGGGCGGCGGAACGGTCAGCGGTGTCGGTCACGGATTTCGGCTCCGCGGCGGACCGGCGGAAGCGCCTCAGCACTCCCCGGCGGTCACCGTTCGAAGCCGCACCTCCCCTGTCGGCTCTGGTGGTGTCCAGTGGAGCCCCTACCATATCCACCTCGCCCGTTAGCTCCGGATAAGCATTTTTGACCTGCTTTTGGGATTGATCCGCGACCCGGACCCCCGACCGGGGCCACCGGCCCCTCGCCCCGCTCACCGCCCCTCCCCTCAGGGTCCCTCACACCCCGTCAACGCATGGTCCCATCTGCGGGTTCCCGACAGCAGCGGATACAGTCACCGTTGCGTCGACACATGGGGACAGGAGAGGGCCATTACCGGCAACCGGCAGACGAGCTGGGCGTTCGCCGATGCGTACGGCGTCGAGCACATCGAGGACCCCGCACTGCTCTGGGCACGCGACCGGGCCCACGAGGCGGGCCTCCGCTCGGTGTCGTCCGGCACCGGCTCCGCGCTGCGCCTGCTGGCCG
Organism: Streptomyces sp. CA-181903; assembly: GCF_050937075.1. NCBI lineage: Bacteria > Bacillati > Actinomycetota > Actinomycetes > Kitasatosporales > Streptomycetaceae > Streptomyces > Streptomyces sp. CA-181903. The sequence continues at coordinate 4,896,550 of NZ_JBNJLY010000001.1, read as the reverse complement.
CCGCCGTGGACGCCAAGGCCGTCGCGGAGATCGGCACCGGCACCGGCGTCTCCGGCCTGCACCTCCTGCACGGCATGCGGCCGGACGGCGTCCTCACCACCGTGGACAGCGACCCCGAGTGCCAGCAGTTCGCCCGGCAGGCGTTCCGCGCCGCCGGCTTCGCGGGCAACCGCGCCCGGTTCATCCCCGGCCGCGCGCTGGAGGTGCTGCCGCGACTGGCGGACGGCGGATACGACCTGGTGTTCTGCGACGGTGACCGGCTGGAGTACCTCGACTACCTAGCGGAATCGTTGCGCCTGCTGCGGCCCGGCGGGGTGGTCTGCTTCGAGGGCGTCTTCGCGGACGGCCGGACGGTGGACTCGGCCGCCCAGCCGGCGGAGGTGCTGCGGCTGCGCGAACTGCTGAGGGTGGTCCGGGAGTCGGCGGTGCTGCTGCCGTCGCTGCTGCCGGTGGGCGACGGGCTGCTGTGCGCGGCCCGGCGGGGCTGACGGGGACGGGGCCTCGGGGTGGCGGTCGAGCTCGCCGCCGGGCCCGAACGTCGGGCTCGGCCGTCGGTTTCCGGCCATCGGCGGCCGGCCGGAGCGGAACCCTCCGGGAATTCGTCCGGAAACCGTCCGGAACATGAGAAGCCCCTGCCCCGGCGGGCCGGATGTACCGGCCGCCAGGACAGGGGAAGTCAGCGAAAGACCCGCGGTCCGGGTGTCAGACGACGACGTTCTTCAGGGCGTCGGCAAGAGCCGCCGCCTCGTCCGGGGTCAGCTCGACGACGAGACGACCGCCGCCTTCGAGCGGAACCCGCATGACGATGCCCCGCCCCTCCTTGGTCACCTCGAGCGGGCCGTCGCCCGTCCGCGGCTTCATGGCCGCCATGCTCGTTCCCCTTCCTGAAACCAGCTCATCGTCAGCCGACGACCCCTCCGAAGGGCACGTGTCACCGGCATCGAACACATTGCTTCCAGGCCATTATCCCGCATCGCGCGACCCAATGACCAACATCGGTCGGCATCCCTTCGGCAACACGCTCCGGCAAAACCACTCAATTCGGCGATTGCCCGGTGCCTGCTCGGTAACTGCGCACCCGCACAGAGGAACGATTCTTTGACTTCTTTGACGCAGGTCACATGCCGGCCCCCTGTGCTTCACGGGCTTCTGCGGCAAGCTGACCGCTGACCGCAGTCATTCCGAGGGAGGGACGCACCATGGCCGACACCGTGCTGTACGAGGTGGCCGACGGGCTCGCGACGATCACCGTGAACCGGCCCGACGCCATGAACGCGTTGGACACCGCCACCAAGGTGGCCCTCCGCGACGCCGTCCTGCGGGCCGCGGAGGACGACGCCGTCCGCGCCGTCCTCCTCACCGGCTCCGGCCGTGCCTTCTGCGTCGGCCAGGACCTCAAGGAGCACACCGCCTCGCTGGCCGCCGACCGCGAGCACGGCACCACGCGGACCTGGGAGACGGTCAAGGAGCACTACTCCCCCATCACCCTCGCCCTCGCCGAGATGCCCAAGCCGGTCGTCGCCGGGGTGAACGGGGTCGCCGCCGGGGCCGGCGCGGGCTTCGCCTTCGCCGCGGACTACCGGATCGTCGCCGACACGGCCTCCTTCAACACCGCCTTCGCCGGAGTGGCCCTCACCGGGGACTCCGGGGTCTCCTGGACCCTGCCGCGGCTGGTGGGGCACAGCCGGGCCATGGATCTGCTCCTCTTCCCGCGGAACGTGTCCGCTTCGGAGGCGCTCTCCCTTGGCCTCGCGCACAAGGTCGTGCCCGCGGGCGAGCTGCTTGCCGAGGCCACCGCCGTCGCCCGGCGGCTCGCCGAGGGGCCGACGCTCACGTTCGCCGCGATCAAGCAGGCGTTGGCGTTCGGGGCGGATCATTCGCTCGCCGAGACGTTGGCGGTGGAGGAGGTTCTCCAGACCCGGGTGGGCGGGTCGGAGGATCACCGCGCCGCGGTCGAGGCGTTTCTCCGGAAGGAGCGGCCCCGGTTCGTGGGGCGGTGAGGTTGCCCCGGTCCCGCCCTTTCGCCGTTTCCTGGGGCTGCGCCCCAGGCCCCCTTTTCGCGGCTTCGCCGCTCGTCCTCAAACGCCGGACGGGCTGAATAGGGCGCCCACTCCAGCCCGTCCGGCGTTTGAGGACAACCGCGCGGAGCGCGGTTTCGGGGATGCGGGGGCTTGCCCCCACAGGAAACGGCGAATGGGGGTGCCCCCTCTGGGGGAGGGACCGGGGCAACCCCCCTCACCCCCGCACGTGGCACCCCGCCAAGTGATCGTTCACCACCCCACACGCCTGCATCAGCGCATAAGCCGTCGTCGGCCCCACGAACCGGAACCCCCGCCTCTTCAGCTCCTTCGACAGCGCCGTCGACTCCGGCGTCAGCGGTGGCACGTCCGCCGCCGTCCGCGGCACCGGGCGGGCCCCGGCGGCCGGGGCGAAGGACCAGACCAGCGAGGTGAGCTCGCCGGGGGCCCACTCGGCGGCCACCTTCGCGTTCGCCAGCGCCGCACTGATCTTGGCGCGGTTGCGGATGATCCCCGGGTCGGCGAGCAGCCGCTCCGCGTCCGTCTCCGTGAAGGCCGCGACCTTGGCGATGGAGAAGCCGGCGAAGGCGGCGCGGAAGCCCTCGCGGCGGCGGAGGATCGTCAGCCAGGAAAGGCCGGACTGGAACGCCTCCAGGCATATCCGTTCGAACAGGGCGTCGTCACCGCGCACCGGAACGCCCCACTCCGTGTCGTGGTAGCGGCGGTAGTCCTCCCGGGACGGTTCCTCCAGCCCCCACGGGCACCGCGCCAAGCCGTCCGGCCCGATCACCACTCCGTCGGTCACCGCTGCTCCCCCTCGTCGTTCCCGGCCGTCCCCCGGCCGTCCGCCTTGTCCATGACCGTCTTGTCCATGACCGGCTTGTCCGCCGTGACCGCGCCCCGCGCCTCCGCGCGGGCCCCCGCCAGGGCCGCCTCCAGTTCGGCGATGCGCGCGTCCCGCTCGGCCAGTTCGGCGGCGAGGCGGTCCAGCACGTCGTCGGTGTCGGTCATGCGGTAGCCGCGCACGGCCACCGGGAGCCGCAGGCCGTCGACGTCCGCGCGGGCCAGCGGCCGGTCCGGGGGCAGCGACCAGGCGGTGCGGTCCGGCTCCGCCTCGGGCAGCACGCCGTCACGACCGCTCAGCACGGCCAGCGTGACCGCGCCGACCACCACGACCAGCGCGATGAGCAAGAACCAGAACACGAGCCTCTCCCCGGGGTGCCGGCGGACGGATTCCGTCGGTCGATCCGTCCTCCCCGATCGTGCCATGCCGCACTGACAGTTAAGGTCGCTCACGGACCACGACAAGGGAGTGCGGGAAGAATGCTGCGGCTGGGACGACGCGAGTTCGGGGCCCACGAGCCGGTGATCATGGCGATCGTCAATCGGACGCCCGACTCGTTCTACGACCGGGGGGCCACCTTCCAGGACGAGCCCGCGCTGGCCCGGGTCGAGCAGGCGGTGGCCGAGGGCGCCGCGATCATCGACATCGGCGGGGTGAAGGCCGGTCCCGGCGAGGAGGTGACGGCCGAGGAGGAGGCCCGGCGGACGGTCGGCTTCGTCGCCGAGGTGCGCCGCCGCCACCCGGACGTCGTGATCAGCGTGGACACCTGGCGGCACGAGGTCGGCGAGGCGGTGTGCGAGGCCGGCGCGGACCTGCTGAACGACGCGTGGGGCGGGTTCGACCCCCGGCTGGCCGAGGTCGCCGCCCGGCACGGCGCCGGCCTGGTCTGCACCCACGCGGGCGGCGTCGCGCCGCGCACCCGCCCGCACCGGACCGTGTACGAGGACGTGATGGCGGACATCCTGCGGGTCACCGTGGGACTGGCCGAACGGGCCGTCGCCCTCGGGGTGCGGCGCGACGGCATCATGATCGACCCCGGGCACGACTTCGGGAAGAACACCCGGCACTCGCTGGAGGCCACCCGGCGGCTCGGCGAGATGACGGAGACCGGCTGGCCGGTGCTGGTCTCGCTGTCCAACAAGGACTTCGTGGGCGAGACCCTGGACCGCCCGGTCAAGGAGCGGCTCCTGGGGACGCTGGCCACGACCGCGGTGTCGGCCTGGCTGGGCGCCCGGGTGTACCGGGTGCACGAGGTGGCGGAGACCCGGCAGGTGCTGGACATGGTGGCGTCCATCGCCGGCCACCGGGAACCGGCGGTGGCCCGGCGCGGCCTGGCGTAGCCGAGCCGTCAACGGAAGCCGAGCGCACGAAGCGGAGCTGGGCGTACGGAGCGGTGCGGGGCGCACGAAGCGGTGCGCACGAGCGGGGCGGGGGCGCCGGACCGACGAGGCCGCGCCCCCTGCTCACCGGCCCCTACGCCCCCGCCTCCTTCGTCACCAGCGCGATGGCCTCCTCCACGTCGTCCGTCACATGGAACAGCTGGAGGTCGTGCGCCCCCACCTTGCCCTCCGCCACCAGCGTGTCCTCGATCCACCGCACCAGTCCGCTCCAGTACGCCGAGCCGAAGAGGACGATCGGGAACCGCGTCACCTTCTTCGTCTGCACCAGGGTGAGCGCCTCGAACAGCTCGTCCAGCGTGCCCAGCCCGCCCGGCAGCACCACGAAGCCGCTCGCGTACTTCACGAACATCGTCTTGCGGACGAAGAAGTAGCGGAAGTCCACCCCCAGGTTCACATAGGGGTTGATGCCCTGTTCGAAGGGCAGCTCGATGCCGAGGCCGACGGAGACGCCGCCCGCCTCCATCGCGCCCTTGTTCGCCGCCTCCATCGCGCCGGGTCCGCCGCCGGTGATCACGGCGAAGCCGGCCTCGACCAGGCCCCGGCCGATCGCGGTCGCGGCCTCGTACTCCGGCGAGTCCCGCCGGGTCCGGGCGGAACCGAACACGCTGATTGCCGGGGGCAGTTCGGCGAGGGCGCCGAAGCCCTCGACGAACTCGGACTGGATGCGCAGCACCCGGAACGGGTCCTCGTGCACCCAGTCCGCCGTACCCCGGGTGTCCAGCAGATGCTGGTCCGTGGTGCCCTGCTGCATCTGCCCATGGCGTCGCAGCACCGGTCCCCGGCGCTGCTCCCGCCGCATGCGCGCCCCGTCGGAATTGACCATTCCGTGCTCCCTCCGCTGCCGTTGGTGCAGTTCAGCGTAGGCCCAACGGACGACGAGCGGGGTGCCCGGGCGGCGTTGGATCAGGCCGTCAGCCAGGCCCGCAGCCGTTCCTCGCACTGGTGGATCCGTGCCACCACCACGTGTTCGTCACGCTTGTGCGCGTACAACGGGTCCCCGGGACCGTAGTTGACGGCGGGCACCCCGAGGGCGGCGAACCGGGACACGTCGGTCCAGCCGAACTTGGGCCGCGCGCTGCCGCCGACCGCCGCCATGAAGGCCGCCGCGGCCGGGTGGGAGAGGCCGGGCAGGGCGCCGCCGGAGTGGTCGTCGACGGTCATCTCCGTGACGCCGCAGCCCTCGAACACCTCGCGGACGTGGGCCAGCGCCTCCTCCGGCGTGCGGTCCGGCGCGTAGCGGAAGTTCACCGTCAGGGTGCACTCGTCGGGGATCACGTTGTTCGCCACCCCGCCGCCGATGCGGACGGCGTTGAGGCCCTCGTGGTACCGGAGGCCGTCGATGACGGGCCGGCGCGGCTCGTAGGCGGCCAGCCGGGCGAGGGCCGGCGCGGCGGCGTGGATCGCGTTGGAGCCCATCCAGCTCCGGGCGGAGTGGGCGCGTTCGCCCTCGAAGCGGAGGATCACCCGCAGGGTGCCCTGGCAGCCGCCCTCCACCTCGCCGTCGGAGGGTTCGAGGAGGACGGCGAAGTCGCCCGCCAGCCAGTCCGGGTGGGCCTCGGCGACGTGCCCGAGGCCGTTGAGGTGGGCGGAGACCTCCTCGTTGTCGTAGAAGACGAAGGTGAGGTCGCGGTTGGGCTCGGGGACGGTCGCGGCGACGCGCAGCTGGACCGCGACGCCCGCCTTCATGTCGCTGGTGCCGCAGCCCCAGAGCACGCCGTTATCGTCCAGCCGCGAGGGGACGTTGTCGGCGATGGGCACGGTGTCGATGTGCCCGGCGAGGACGACGCGTTCGGCGCGGCCGAGGCGGGTGCGGGCGACGACGTTGTTGCCGTGCCGGTCCACCGTCAGGTGCGGGAACGCGCGCAGGGCCCGCTCGATGGCGTCGGCGAGCGGTCCCTCCGTACCGCTGACCGACGGGAAGTCGACGAGTCGGGCGGTGAGCGCGGCGGCGTCGAGGGACAGGTCGAGTGCGGCGGCGTGGTCCATGCAGGCGACTCTAACCCGGAGCCGCGGGGACCGGCCCGGTCCGGACGGGCCGCCCGTCCGGGACCCCCCGTCACCGGAATCGCCCCCTCCGTCCGCGGCCCGTCCGCCCTGACACCGCGTACGGACGAAGCGGCCCGCCACCCGCCCCGTCAAGTAACGTGGGCCGCATGCCCCCGATCTTCGCTGTCCGCCGCGGCCGACTGCTGCGCGTCGGGTCCGCCTGCGGAGTACTGCTGGCGCTGGCCGGATACCTGGTGGCGCACTACCTGACGGCCGGCCCGGGCGCCCCGCGCTGCACCGTGCGCGTGGACGGGGAGTCGTACTCGATCGACCCCGAGCAGGCGGGGAACGCCTCGGCCATCACCGCCGTGGGGACGACGCGCGGGCTGCCGGAGCGGGCCGTGACGATCGCCCTGGCCACCGCGATGCAGGAGTCGGGGCTGCGCAACATCCACCACGGCGACCGGGATTCGCAGGGCCTGTTCCAGCAGCGGCCGACGCAGGGCTGGGGCACGGCCCGTCAGATCACCGATCCGGTCTACGCGTCGGGCTCTTTCTACGAGCACCTCGTCCAGGTGCCGGGCTACTCGCGGCTGCCGCTGACGGTGGCGGCGCAGAAGGTGCAGCGCAGCGGTTTCCCGCAGGCGTACGCGAAGCACGAGCCGGGGGCGTCGCTGCTGGCGGCGGCGCTGACCGGACGGGCCCCGGCCGCGTTCAGCTGCGCGACGAGCCCCAGTGACGGGAAGCCGGGCGATCCGGCGGCGCTGCGGGCGAAGCTGCGGCGGGACTTCGGCGCGGAGGTGCTGCCGGCCGCCGAGACCGCCGGGCGGCAGGGCGCCGCGGCGTCCCGGACGGTGACCGTCCCGGCCCGTCCGGTGCCGACGGCGGCGACGGACGACGGGCCGCGGCGACGCGGCTGGGAGCTGGCGTCCTGGGCGGTGGCGAACGCGGCCGAGCTGCGCATCACCCGGGTGGCGTTCGACGGCCGGGTGTGGACCGCCGAGGAGTCGCGGGCCGGCTGGCGCACGGAGACGGGCCGCGCCGGCGAGGGCTCGGCGGCCGTACGGATCACCACCGCCCAGTAGACCGCTCAGCAGTGCGACCGTGCCCCCGTCGGGGGCATTCGCCGGAACGAGAGGTTGTCGCCCGGGAGGGCGGGGTATACGTCGCCGCCCGATGCGGCGGTTTCATGCCGCGCCGCTGGTGAACAGAGGATTGTCGGCCTTTTCCCTCCCCCGGACGCCCGACTGGTTTGCCCGATTGTTCATAGAACTGATAATGCGACGCATTACCAACTCTTTACACAAGGCCACCGCAACCTTCGGGGGGCTCGGACGGTAGTCACTGCGTCCGCACGCCGGACAGCGAACGACAGTCAGACCCGTCGAAGCACACCCCGTCGAAGGAGCAACATGTCCCTCCCCCTCACGCGTCGGATCGCCCAGGTCGCCCTGCTCGTCGCGGCGGGCGCCGCCCCCGTCGTCGGCGCGGCCGGCGCGGCGAGCGCGGACGCCCTCAAGGCCCCCGAGCTGGGCGGTCTGACCGCGGTGGACGCCACCCAGGTGGGCAACCACGTCGAGACGGTCTCCAAGACGGCCGACGCGGTGACGACGGACGCGGGCAACAAGGTCGTGCACACCGCCCTGCCCGCCGCCAAGAAGGCGCTGGGCACCACCAGCACCACCGGCAAGGCCACCCTGCACTCCGGCCAGAAGACCGCGGGCCACCTGGCGGGCACCACCGGTTCGGCGGTCGGCGGCGCGGCCAAGGCCGTGGGCAAGGGCGGCACGGTCGGCAAGGGCCTGCCCACCGACCAGCTCGCGGGCGGCGGCGTGACCAAGTCCCTGCCCCTCGGCGACTGAACCTGCCGGACCGTACGCGGCGATCCGGTCGCCGCGCCGGTCCGGGGCCGCGTCCACCGGCCCGCGGACCGGACGGCACCACCGCCGGCCACTCGTCCGGCACGTGAAGGGCCCGGGATCCCCCGGGCCCTTCACGCGTGCGCGGAGACCGGCGGCTCAGCCTGCCAGGCGGCGGACGGCCGCCTCCACCCGCTCGTCGGTCGCGGTGAAGGCGATCCGCACGAAGCGCTCGCCCGCGGCGCCGTAGAACTCGCCGGGCGCGACGAGGATGCCGAGCTTCGACAGCTCCCCGACGGTGTCCCAGCACGGCTCGTCCCGCGTGGCCCACAGGTACAGCGACGCCTCGCTGTGCTCGATGCGGAACCCGGCGCCCTCGAAGGCGGCCCGCAGGGCGGCCCGGCGGCGGGCGTAGCGCGCCCGCTGCTCGTCGACGTGCGCGGTGTCGCCGAGCGCGGCCACCGTGGCGGCCTGCACCGGCGCGGCGACCATCATCCCGCCGTGCTTGCGGATCCGCAGCAGCTCGCCGAGCACGGCCGCGTCGCCGGCGAGGAACGCGGCCCGGTAGCCGGCCAGGTTGGAGCGCTTGGACAGCGAGTGGACGGCGACGATGCCGTCGTACGAGCCCCCGCAGACGTCCGGGTGGAGGACGGAGACCGGCTCGGTCTCCCAGCCCAGCTCCAGGTAGCACTCGTCGCTGACGAGCAGGACGCCGTGCTCGCGGGCCCAGGCGACCGCGCGGCGCAGCTCGTCCGCCGGCATGACGCGGCCGGTGGGGTTCGAGGGCGAGTTCAGCCAGAGGAGCCTGAGACCGGCCGGGTCGAGCTCCGCCACCGCGGCGTCGGACGCGAAGGTCTCCGCGTCGTAGACGACGGGCTCGGCGCCCGCCAGCCGCGCCCCCACCTCGTACGTCGGGTAGGCGAGCCGCGGGTAGGCGACCTTGTCGCCCGCCCCGAGGCCGAGCTGGGTGGGCAGCCAGGCGACCAGTTCCTTGGAGCCGACCACCGGCAGCACGTTCTCGTGCGCCATCCCGCGGGCGCCCAGCCGGCGCTCCGTCCAGCCGGTGAGCGCGTCGCGCAGCGCGGCCGTGCCCCAGACCGTCGGATAGCCGGGGCTGTCCGCCGCCTCGGCGAGGGCCCGGCGGACCAGCGCGGGCACCGGGTCCACGGGAGTGCCCACGGAGAGGTCCACGATGCCGTCGGGGTGCGCGGCGGCCGTGGCCTTGTAGGGCTCCAGGCGGTCCCAGGGGAAGACGGGGAGGCGGGAGGAGACTGCGGTCACGCTGGGCTGCTCGCTCTCTTGCGCTGAGGGTGGTCCATGAGGTGGTCGGGGAATGCCGCGGCCCCGTACGGCGGTGGGCTGTACGGGGCCGGGTGCGGTGCCTAGGGGCAGCTCACTGGTTCTGCGGCGGCAGCGCGGCGATGAACGGGTGGTCCCGCTCGATCAGCCCCAGCTTGGAGGCGCCACCCGGCGAGCCGAGCTCGTCGAAGAACTCGACGTTGGCCTTGTAGTAGTCCTTCCACTCGTCCGGGGTGTCGTCCTCGTAGAAGATCGCCTCCACCGGGCAGACCGGCTCACAGGCGCCACAGTCGACACATTCGTCCGGGTGGATGTACAAGGACCGGGAGCCCTCGTAGATGCAGTCGACGGGGCACTCCTCGATGCACGCCTTGTCCTTCACGTCGACACAAGGCTGCGCGATGACGTAGGTCACGCTGTCGTTCCTCCTCGGTAGGGGTCATCTCGCGCGGGAGCGCGGCGTCGTCGATGCCCACACCTAGTATCTCCGTTCCGGGGCTCATCACGAACAGGAGGGGCTGGGAGAGCTGTGGAATTCACCACGGGCGGTCGGCTGGAAATACGGATCAGTTCCGAAGATGTGGGAAAAAGGGTGTCGGTGCGGGCGCTGAACGACCGTACCCGCTCCCCGGAACGGTTCACCGACGCCGTCGGAACGCTCGACTCCTGGACGGGCGGTGTGTTGCGGATCACACGTCGCGACGGGCGGACGGTCGAGGTCGCGGAGGACGCGCTCGTCGCGGGCAAGGTCGTCCCGGCCGCCCCCGCGCGGCGGCGCGGCCCGGCCGCGACCCTGCGCGAGCTCCAGGACGTCGCCGCCCGCGGCTGGCCCGCGACCGAGACCGCGCGGCTCGGCGACTGGACGCTCCGCGCGGCCGGCGGCTTCACCGCCCGCGCCAACTCGGCGCTGCCCCTGGGCCGTTCCGGACTGCCGCTGCCGGAGGCGGTGGACCGCGTCACCGCCTGGTACCACGAGCGGGGGCTGCCGGCGCGCGTCCAGGTCACCACCGGCGATCCGGCGGAGGACGAGCGGCTCGACGCCGAGCTGGCCGCGCGCGGCTGGGCCGGCGAGCGGTACGCCCTGATGCGGACGGCCGCCCTGGCGCCGCTCGCGGACGCGGCGGAGGACGTCGGCCGGGTGCTGCTCGGCCGCGAGCCCGACGACGCGTGGCTGGACGCGTACGGACGCGTCGAGGACCCCGCCGCGGCCCGCGCGGTGCTGGCCGGCGGGCCGTCCGTGTGGTGCGCGCGCGTTCCGGGCGCCGCCATCGGGCGCTGTGTGATCGACGGCCGGTGGGCGGGGTTCGCCGCCCTGGAGGTCTCCCCGGAGCACCGGCGGCAGGGGCTGGCGACGCTGGTGACGGCCGCGCTGGCACGGCGGGCGCTGGACGAGGGCGCCTCGGCCGCGTACCTCCAGGTCGAGACCGGCAACGCGGGCGCGCTGGCGCTCTACGACCGGCTCGGCTTCACGACGCACCACGCCTACCACTACCGTCGCGAACCGGAGCACTGAGCGGCGGGCGCGCGCGGATCGCCGCGGAGGGATCACCATGGGAAGCGTGGAGGGCGGCCGGCGGCGCGCGGAGACCGCGCGGCCGGCCCTCATGACCTGGGGAAGGCCGGAATGACCGAGACCAGCGGCCGGCGGCGGTTCGCCGAAGCGGCCCGCGACGAGCGGCCCGACCTGGCGCTGCTGTGCCTGCTCATCGCCGCCGAGGCCGATCCCGGGCTCGGTGAACGGGAGCTCGACGCGGCCCAGATGGAGCTGGACCGCCTCGCCGGGATGCTGCCGGCGCTCGGCCGGCACGCCGAGCCGGAGCGCTGGGCCGCGGCCCTCGCGGAACTGCTCGGCGAGCGCTGCGGCTTCCACGGGACCCCCGCCGACTACCGGCGGCTGGAGTCCTCCCTCCTCACCTCGGTGCTGGAGCGGCGGCGGGGGCTGCCGATCCTGCTGTCCGTGGTGTGGCTGGAGGTGGCCCGGCGGGCCGGGGCGCCGGTGTACGGGGTGGCGCTGCCCGGCCACTTCGTCGTCGGCTTCGGCGCCCCCGAGGGGCGGCACGTGCTCGCCGACCCGTTCGAGGGCGGGCGGACGCTGTCCGAGGAGGAGGCGGGGCTGCTCGTCGCCGGCGCCACCGGCACCCCGGTGCCGCCCGCCGCGTTCTCGCCCGCCGAGCCCCTGGAGATCGTCCTCCGCGTCCTCAACAACATCCGCGCCTGGGCGGCGGCCCGCCCCGAGCGCGGCGGCGTCCGGCTCTGGGCCGTCGAACTCTCCCTGCTCCTCCCCAGCCACCCGGCGCGACTCCGCCACGAGCACGCCGAACTCCTGGTCGAGCGCGGGGAGTTCGCCCGGGGGGCGCGGGAACTGGAGGAGTACGCCGAGGTGATCGCCCCGGTGGAGCCGGAGACGGCGGAGGCGGTGCGCCGGCAGGCGCTGGCGGCGCGGGCGCTGCTCAACTGACGCGCTGCCCAACCGACGCGCTGCCCAACCGACGGCCGGGGCGGCGCGGGTGCGCGTCACGCCCGCACGCTCAGAGCCACCCCTTCTCCCGCGCGATGCGCACCGCGTCGGCCCGGTTCCGCGCCCCCGTCTTCTGGATCGCCGTCGACAGGTAGTTGCGGACGGTCCCGTGCGACAGGTGGAGCCGCTTCGCCAGTTCGGCGTTGGTCGACCCGTCGGCCGAGGCGCGCAGCACGGACCGCTCGCGCTCGGTCAGCGGGTCCGCCCCCGCGGCGAGGGCCGCCGCCGCGAGGGCCGGGTCGATGACCCGCTCGCCGCGCAGCACCCGGCGTACGGCGTCCGCGAGCTGGGCCGCCGGGGCGTCCTTGACCAGGAAGGCGGACGCGCCCGCCTCCATCGCCCGGCGCAGGTAGCCGGGGCGGCCGAACGTCGTGAGGATGACGATCCGTACCTCCGGCGCCTCCCGTCCCAGCAGCGCGGCCGCCTCCAGGCCGGTCAGCCCGGGCATCTCGATGTCCAGCAGCGCCACGTCGGGCCGCGCCCGCCGGGCCGCCTCCACCACCTCGTCCCCCCGCGCCACCTGCGCGACGACCTCGATGTCCGCCTCCAGGTCCAGCAGCGCCGCGAGCGCCTCGCGGACCATGGACTGGTCCTCGGCGAGGAGGACACGGACCGGGGGACGGACGGCTCGGCGGAGGTTTCGCTCATGCCGTCAGGGTAGGGGGCGGCGGCCGGCGCGCGGTGCGTCGGTGCAGGTTGGAGGGGGGTGAGGAGGTTAAGGGAGGGGCACTCTCAGGAGGCGCGCTCCGGTGCGTCCGCCGGAACCGGTATCTCTGGTTCCGCACGGACCAGGGGGACGCAGGCGCGGAGGCGGAAGCCGCCGCGGGGGCCGCGGCCGGTCTCGAGGCGGCCGTCGGCGAGGGCGAGGCGTTCGGCGAGGCCGGTGAGGCCGTTGCCGTGCGGGCATTGTGGGCCCTGGCCGTCGTCGGTGACGGTGAGGCGGAGTTCGTCGCCGTTCTCGGCGAGGGAGACCTCGCAGCGGCGGGCGCCGCTGTGCCGGACGGTGTTGGTGACCGCCTCGCGGAGGGCCCAGGCCAGGGCGCCCTCGGCGTCGGGGGCGAGGTCGGGGTGGCCGGTGCCGGCCCGGGTGAGGTCCGCGGTGATGCCGGCGGCGGCGAGGGCCGTCCGGGCGCCGGCGAGTTCGCCCTCCAGGGTGGGACGGCGGAAACCGGTGACGGCCTCGCGGACGTCGACGAGGGCCTGCCGGCTGACGCGTTCGATGTCGGCGACCTGCTGGGCGGCCTGCTCGGGGCGGTCCGGCAGCATCCGGCCGGCGAGCTCGCTCTTGAGGGTGATGAGGGAGAGGGAGTGGCCGAGCAGGTCGTGCAGGTCGCGGGCGAGGCGGAGGCGCTCCTCGTTGGCGGCGAGCTGGGCGACGGCGGCCCGCGCCTCGCGGAGCTCACGCATGGTGCGGCCCATCTGGACGACGGCCGTCATCGCGCCGCCGCCGAGCAGGGTGGCCGTCAGCACCATGAACAGGCCGCTGTCCGCGTGGCCGCTGAGCAGGCCGAGCGCCAGGACGGTGGCGCCGATCGCGGCGATGGCCCGGGCCGCGAGGCGGACCGGCAGCAGGACGGCGCTGGAGATGGACACGTAGACCAGCAGGGTGAGCCAGGCACCGCCGAGCGTCACCACCATGAGCAGGGACAGGACGTACAGCCCGGTCAGGACGCCCAGCCGCCCCCGGTCGGGGACGTCGCCCGACCGGGGGCCGAAGAGCAGGAAGAGGTAGCCGGCGAGGAAGGCGGAGAGCCCGCACCAGCCGAACGCGGTGGCGGTCGGCGAGTGCCGGCCGCCGGTGAGATCGGCGACCGCGTACACCAGATAGGTGAGGTACAGGACGGTCCAGCAGGACTTGACCAGGAACTGCCGCCGGGTCTCCGGAGCCCTGCCGATCATCATGTCACCGTTTCCGTCCATGTCCCCGAGTCTCCCCCAGGGCCCCCGGGAGCCGGGAGCCGCGCACGTCACGCCTTGTGGGTGTCCCTGCGGTACAGCCAGGCCGCGGCGCCGCTGAACAGCGCGAGGTAGCCGACGAGCAGCAGGACGTCCCGGGCGCCCGGCGCGTCGCCGCGCTCGATCGCCTGGCCGAGGGCGGCGTAGGCGTGGGTGGGGACGTAGTCGGCGATCGTCTGGAGCCAGTGCGGGAAGGACGCGGAGGGCATCCACAGTCCGCCCAGGGCGGCCAGGCCGAAGTAGACGATCATCGTGATGGGACGGACGGCGTCACCGGTGGCCAGGTAGCCGATGGCCACTCCGAGCGCCGCGAAGACGCAGCTGCCGGCCCAGATGGAACCGGTCAGGGCCAGCCACTGCCACGCCTCCAGGCGGACGCCCTTGACCGCGGCGGCGATGGCGAACACCACGAGGATGCCCGGCAGGGAGACCACGGCGGCCGAGGCGATCTTCGCGGTCACATAGCCGCGGCCCGGCAGCGAGGTCAGCCGCAGCTGGCGCACCCAGCCCTTCTCGCGCTCCTTGGCGATGCGCTCGGCGTTGCCGATCAGGACGGCCGTGATGGCGCCGAAGGTGGCCATGGAGACCATGTACAGCACCGGGAAGGTCAGCCCGGTGTCGCCCAGCTTCTCGTCGCTCTTCGCCCCGGACGCGATCAGCAGGTAGAGCGCCGCCGGGTAGAGGACGGAGAAGAACATGAACTTCTTGTTGCGCAGGGTGCGCGCGACTTCCAGCCGGATCAGGGTGTTCATGCGGAGACCGCCTCCCCGGCGGTGGCGGCGTCGGTGATGGCGATGAATGCCTGCTCCAGGCCGAGGCCCGCGACCTCCAGGTTGCGCGGGTAGAGCCCGAGCCCGTACAGCGCGTGCACGGTGGCGTCGGCGTCGTGGGACTGGATCCGGACGGTACGGCCGTTGATCTCCAGGCCGGCCAGCATCGGCAGGGAGCGCAGCGCGTCCTGCGGAATCTGCCCGTCCAGGTCGAAGACGATCCGGCGGGCGCCGGCCTTGGCCTTGATCTCCGCCGCGGAGCCGTCCGCGAGGATCCGGCCGCGGTGGAGGACGATGACGCGGTCGGCGATCGCGTCGGCCTCCTCCAGGTAGTGGGTGGCGAAGAGGACGGCTCGGCCCTCGTCGGCCTGGCGGCGCATGGCGCTCCAGAACGCCTGGCGGGACGTGACGTCCATGCCCGTCGTCGGCTCGTCGAGGACGATCAGGTCGTTCGCGCCGGCCGTCGCGAGTGCGAAGCGCACCCGCTGCTCCTGGCCGCCGGAGAGCTTGTTGACCAACCGGTCCGCGATCTCGGTGATGCCCGCCTGCTCCATCACCCGGTCCACCGGGTACGCGCGCGGGTGCAGGTCGCAGGCGAGGCGCACCAGTTCGCGGACGCGGACGTCCTCCATCAGGCCGCCGCTCTGCAGCATCGCGCCGACCATGCCCTGTTCGAGCGCGCGCTGCGGGGCGGTGCCGAAGAGCTCGACCGTGCCGGAGTCGGGCTGGCCGAGGCCGAGGAGGAGGTCCAGGGTGGTGGACTTGCCGGCGCCGTTGGGGCCGAGGAGGGCGACGGTCTCGCCCGGGTAGAGCTGGAGATCGAGATCGGCCACGGCGTGTACGGCGCCGTAGCTCTTGTTGACGTTCGTGAAGCTGACGGCGGGAACGGCTCCCGCACGCCGGCTGTCCCCCGTGAACGTCCCTGCGGTGATGGTCATACGGCCATCCTGACCGGACGGCCGCGCGCGGGGCAGTGTCGGGCGTCGTGTGCTCGGCATGACAGATGTCATGTACCGGCCTCGCCCGGGGGACGGGTGATGCGGGAGGTCCCCGTTCCGGGGACCGGGACGGGGCCTCCTCGCTCGTGGCGTCACAAGCGCCGGCGCCAGTGGCCTGGTGCCGGCGCTTGTGGCCTGCCGGGTGTCAGCCGACGTTCGTCTTGATGACGACCAGCCGCTCGGCCGGCGTCTTGCCGCGCAGCGCCTTGCCGAGCGCCCCGGCGACGTCCTGCGGGGTGACCGGCGTCCTGCTGCCGTTGCCCCGGGTGATCAGCACGCCGTCGAAGCTCCTGCCGTACAGCGACTTGATCGCTTCCAGGTTGTAGCTCTCGACCAGCTTGCCGCCGACCTCCTTGACCGTGAGGATCTTCGGCAGCGAGAAGGCCGGACCGAACTGGACGCGGTGCGCCGCGTCGGTCTGGATCGTGACCCGGTCGGACATCGCCGGCTTGGCGAACTCCTCCATCATCCGGTCGACCTCGGCGTCGGACACCTTCGGCTGCCGGCTGGTGGTCGGCAGCGTCACGTCGACGTCCTTGCCGGTCTCGACGCGCTCGCGGTAGGCGTCGGCCACGGCCTGGACGCCCTTGTCGACGTCCACGCCCTGGTACGGCTTGCCGTACACCGGGACGGCCTTGCCGGGGACGAAGCGGATCGTTCCGTCCTTGGCGCCGCCGGTCTCGCCCGCGAGGGACTTGAGCGCGGCGGCGACCTTCTCCTCGTCGACGGTCACCGTCGGCCGGGCCGTCTTGCCGCTGCCCACGAGGGAGCCGACGACGGTGACGGGGTTGTAGTCCCGGCCGGAGACCGAGCGGACGGTCTCCTGGGTGTCGATGGACAGCCCGGCCACGGACGGCTTCAGGTCCGCCTTCTTGCCGCCGATGGTCACCTTCAGCGGCGCGGTGGCGCGGCTGCCGACCTTGGCGTCGAGCTTCTGCACGGCCTGCTCCTTGGAGCTGCCGCCGATGTCGACGCCGAGGACGGTGGTGCCCTGCGGGACGTCGGAGTGGTTCATCACCAGGCCGGCGCCGTAGGCGACGCCGCCGAGCACGACCACGGCGCCCGCCAGCAGGACGAGCTTGTTGCGGCCCTTCTTCTTGGGCTTCTTGGGCGCGCTCTTCGCGGCGGCCTTGGCCGGGGGCTTCGGGGCGCTCGGCGGAGTGCCCTGGACCACGCCCGGCGGCTTGGGAACCGACGGGCCGCCGGGCTTGGGCACGGCGGGGCCGCCGCCGGGGCCGGGCACCGACGGACCGGCCTGGCCGGCCGCCGCCGCGCCCGTCTTGGGCTTCGGTACGGCGATGCGCGGGGCACCGCTGTCGACGGGCGGCTTGGGCACGGCGACGCGGGGCGCGCCGCTGTCGAGCGGCGGCTTCGGGCCGCCGGGGGCCTTCTGGCCGGCCGGCGCCTTGGGGCCGCCCGGGGTCTTGGGGCCACCCGGGGCCTTCTGCCCGGCCGGCGTCTTCGGGCCGCCCGGCGCGTTGTGCCCACCGGGTGCCTTCTGCCCGCCGGGCGCGGTGTGTCCTCCCGGCGCGGTGACCGGCGGCATGCCGCTGACGAGGGTCTCCGCGGCCGGGTTCGGGCGCATGGCGCCGGGCGGCGGCGGGACGGAGCCCGGGACGCCGGGCGGCGGCACCTGCGGGCCCGACCACTGCTGACCGCCGGTCTGCTGACCGGCCTGGGGAGCGCCCTTGGCGCCCTTCTTCTTTTTGCCCGGTTTCTGGTTCTGCTTCTTCTGCTGCTGCGCGGGGCCGGGCCCGGGCGGCGGCACGGCCGGGGACTGCCCCACCGGCGGCGGCACCACCGGGAAGCCGTCGTGCGGGGTGTCCGTGCGGTTGCCCACGGGGAACGGCAGGCGGGGGCCCTGCCCCTGGCCGGCCTGGCTCCCCTGACCGGCCTGGCCGGGGGCCTGGCCCTGGCCGGGGAACGGCGGTGCCGGGAACTGCTGGGTGGTCTCCGGGGCGCCCGGACCGTTCGCCGCTCCGGCGCCCGGCCCGCTCCACGGCGCGCCGCCGGGGCCTGGGGGCCGCCGGGGCGCGAAGGGGCGCTGCCCGTCAGCGCGTCGGCGCTCCAGGGCGCTCCGCCGGCCGCCGGGGTGGTGTCGAAGGGGTCATTGGGCAGCTGCGTGGCGCCGGTGACGGACGGGTCACCGGGGACGGGCATGGCAGCCGTGGTCTCCGGGCCGCCGGGCCACGGCGCACCGCCCTGACCGGGGGCCTGGCCGGGGAACTGCCCGTGGGCCTGGTGGCCGCCGCCCATGCCCGGGTGCGTCCCCTGCCCCTGCGACGGGCTCGCGAACGGGTCACCGGGGACGGGCCCGGCGCCGGTCGTCGCGGGGTCGCCCGGCCAGGACGCGTTGCCGCTTCCGGGGATCTGCTGCATCTGCTGCGTCGGGTGCGACTGCTGAGCCTGCGGGTACGGGGACTGGGCACCGCCGCCGAAGGGGTCGCCGGAGGTACCGGGGCCACCGGGCCACGGGCTGCCACCCTGACCGCTCTGTCCGCTCTGACTGTTCCGTCCGCTCTGCCCGCCCTGGGCGCCAGGCGCGCCCGGGACGCCCGCGCGCGGCACCGCGCCCGTCGTCGACGGGTCGCCGGGCAGCGGCGGGTGCGGGGCGGCACCGCCGCCTGCGAGGTCGCGCGGTATGCCGGGCACCGCGCCCGTACCGGCGTCGGCGCCCGCACCGGGCACCGGGCCGCGCGGCGCCGGGGTGCGGCGGGGCAGGCCGTTCGCGCCGGCCGCGGGGGAGCCGCCGGGCGGCGTGGAGCCGGCGGCCGGCTTGCGGGGCGCGAACCAGTCGCTGGTCTTCTCGGCCGGGCGCTCCGGCTCGGGGGCCGGGGCGGCGGCGGGCGGCTCGGAGCGCCGGGCGGGCGCGGCGGCCTGCGGACGCTCGTCCGCCTCGCGCTGCCGCGCGGCGCCCTGCGGGGCCTCGGGTGCCGCGGCGGCCTCGCCGGTCTGCGCCTCGTCGCCCACGGGCGTGCGCATGACCACCGGCGGGATGGGACGCGAGCCCGGGATGTTGATGCGGATCCGCGTGGTCAGCGTGGTCTCGGTCTTCGGCGCGTCCGGCTTGCGTCCGGTGTGCGGCCGGCCGTCGCCCGCGGATCCGTAGGGCTGAGTCCCCGACGGATACGCGGCGCCACCGCGGCCCTGGGGCCCGGAGGACGGACTGTCAGATTCTCGGCTCAAAGCAGGTTCTCCCGGTTATTCTCCGCCGCCCTCCGACCTCTCCGGGGTCGCCCATGCCCAAGGTCAGGGGGGCTCGGCGGCGCCACCACCATACTGGGCACCGCGGGCGCGCACTTGACGAGCGCCGGATACCCAGGCCGCCCACCGGCGATACGCGCCGTCGCGGCCCGCACGGGGGCGGGCGACATCAAGGAAAAGTCAGGCGAAACGCCGGACAAAACAGTCGCCTCACGGGCCAAGTCGGCTGTCGCGCCCGTTCGGTTGCGGATTTCGGACGAGCGTGGCACAGATCACAACGACGATCATCCCGCCCAGCATGAAGACGTTCGACCCGAGCCCGGCCTCGAACAGGAAGTCCCCTTCGGGGCGGTTGAGGGCGAGCAGCAGCACCGCGAGCAGCCAGCCGACGCCGCCCACGGCGGCCCCCGTCCGGCCGCCCGTCAACGCCCGTCCGCCGTAGCAGAGGCCGCCGACGGCGAGCAGGGCGAGCAGCAACCCGCCGGGGAACCAGGCGCCTTGCACCAGCGCGCCCGCGACGCCGACCAGGAAGCCGAGGACCAGCAGGCCCAGATGGGAGACGACCTTCCCGGCCGTCAGGGTGCCGGTCAGCACGCCGCACCCGGCCCCTCGACGGCCCCGGCCGCGTCGGCGACGCCGGCGAACAGGTCGTCCTCCCGGACGGCGGCCGCCTTTCCGCGGACGAGGCGGTAGCACTCGTCGGCGAGGAGCGGCTGGCCCAGCCCGTTGGAGAGGGCGAAGAAGTGACCGTCCACCACGATCTGGGTGGCGTGCGCCCGCATGGCCGCCGCCTTCGCGGAGAGGTGGGGGGCCGTGTGCGGGGCGGCCGTCACCTCGTCGTCCGGGACGACGCCCGGCACGTCGTCGAGCGCGGCGACGCCGGGGAACGGCATGGCGTCACCCGCCGCCGCGGCCTCGCGCAGCCGCGCGAAGCCCGCCTCGACGACCGAGCGCGGTACGCAGTTCCAGTACACCTTCGCCACCGCGTGCGGCTCCCCGAGGTCCCGGCGGAACCCGGGCTCGGCCGCCAGCTCCACCGCGCGCATGGCCACCCGGTGGGCCTGGATGTGGTCGGGGTGGCCGTAGCCGCCGTCCGGGTCGTAGGTGACCAGCACCTGCGGGCGCACCTCGCGCACCACCTCGACGAGGTACGCGGCGGCCTCGTCGAGATCCGCTCTCCAGAAGCTCCCGGGCCGGTCGTTCTGCGGGGCGCCCATCATCCCGGAGTCCCGGTAGCGTCCCCGGCCGCCCAGGAAACGGTGGTCGGTGACGCCGAGCTCCTTCATCGCGGCGGCCAGTTCACCGACGCGGTGGGCGCCGAGGACGTCCTCCCGGTCGGCCGCGAGGTGCGCGAGGCCCGGCGGGATCACCTCGCCCTCCTCGCCGAGGGTGCAGGTCACCAGGGTGACGTGGGCACCCTCGGCCGCGTACTTGGCCATGGTCGCGCCGTTGTTGATCGATTCGTCGTCCGGGTGCGCGTGCACCAGGAGCAGCCGGCGGCCGGGAAGGTCGGTCATGGGCACAGCCTACGAGCCGGACGGCACGGCGCGGGAGCCGACCGCGGCGCCGCGCGGACGCCCGGGACCCGTCGGACGGATTCCCGGGACCCGTCGGACGGATGCCCGGACCTTTCGGACGGACCCCCGGGACCCGTCGGAGCGGATCAGAACTCGATGCGGTCAGAACTTGACGCGGCCAGAACCTGATGCGGTCAGAACTTGATGCCGCCGATCATCGCGGTGACGCTCTTCGTCAGCTGGTGGAGGGTGGGGGCGACGGTCGAGCTCGCGAGGTAGAACCCCAGCAGCACGCAGATCGCGGCGTGGCCCGCCTTCAGCCCCGACTTCCGGCACAGCAGGATCACGATGATCGCCAGCAGCACCACCGCCGAAATCGAGAGCGCCACAGCGGTTCACCTCCAGATACGCGGTCGAACGGACGGCAGACGGACGGCAGGTCGAAACGGCGCGCACGGGCCCGTGGGGGTACGCGGCGGCATGCGGGGGCGTCCCCCCTCCGCGTGAAGGATCATAACTATCCGCACAGCTCTCGTGACTCGGTGCACAGGAGCGCGCCCGGGGCGCACGGTGACTTCTCGCCGCCCGGCACGGGTCGGCCCTAGGCTCGGCCGCATGACCGGACAGCTCTCGTTCCCCCGCCAGTACGCCCGGACGCAGCGCTACACCCTGGGCGCTCCCCGCGCGTTCACCGTGGCTCCGGACGGCTCACGCGTCGTCTTCCTGCGCTCCCGTTCGGGCACCGACCGCTCCCATGTGCTGTGGGTACTCGACCTCGACGACGGCCGGGAGTACCCGGCGGGCGATCCGGCGGCCCTGCTGGGCGGCGCGGAGGAGGAGTTGTCGCCCGAGGAGCGCGCGCGGCGCGAGCGGGCGCGCGAGGGCTCGGCGGGCATCGTGGGCTACGCGGTGGACGGCGCGGCCGAGTTGGCGGCCTTCGCCCTGTCGGGGAGGCTCTTCGTCGCCGAGCTCCAGGGCGGGAGCGCCGTCGAACTCCCCGTGCCGGGCCCGGTCACGGACCCGCGGCCGTCGCCCGACGGCCGGCACGTCGCGTACGTCGCGGGCGGGGCGCTGCGCGTGGTGGAGGCGGACGGCGGCCAGGACCGGCCGCTGGCGGAGCCGGAGTCGGCGGACGTCACGTGGGGGCTGGCGGAGTTCATCGCGGCGGAGGAGATGGACCGCTCGCGCGGCTTCTGGTGGTCGCCGGACGGTACGGCCCTGCTGGCGGCCCGGGTGGACGAGGCGCCCGTGCGCCGCTGGTGGATCGCCGACCCCGCGCGGCCCGCCGAGGCCCCGGCCGAGATCGCGTATCCCGCCGCCGGCACCCCGAACGCGGAGGTGACGCTGGCCCTGCTGGGCCTGGACGGCTCCCGTACGGACGTGACGTGGGACCGTGCCCGCTTCCCGTACCTGGCCCGGGTGCACTGGTCCGCGGGCGGCCCGCCGCTGCTGCTGGTGCAGGCTCGCGACCAGCGCACGCAGACCGTCCTGGAGGTGAACACCGCCACCGGCGCCACGCGTGCGCTCCTCACCGAGGAGGATCAGGCGAATTGGCTGGATCTTTTCCCGGGGTGCCCGCGTGGACGCCCGACGGCCGGCTGGTGCGGATCGCGGACGCGGACGGGGCGCGCGCCCTGGTCGTCGGCGAACGGGTGCTCACCGGACCGGAGTTGTTCGTCCACGACGTGCTCGACATCACCGATGAATCGGTGCTGGTCAGGGCGTCCGCCGGGGCCGCCGCGGACGATCCGGAACCGGGCGCGGCACACGTCTGGCGGATCGGCGAGGGGGGCGCGGAACGGCTCTCCGACCGGCGCGGGCGGCACTCCGCCGTACGCTCCGGGGCGGTCATGGTCCTGGTCTCGGCCGTACCGGACCGGCCCGGGAGCGAGGCCGTCGTCCTGCGGAACGGCAAGCCGGTGGCCACCGTGGCGTCGCTCGCCGAGACCCCCGTGCTCTCCGCGCGCCCCCGGTTCACCCGGTCGGGGGATCGCGGGATCCCGTGTGCCGTGCTGCTGCCGACCGGTTACCGGGAGGGCGACGGTCCGCTGCCCGTCCTGATGGACCCTTACGGGGGACCCCATGCCGCCCGGGTGGTCGCCGCGCACAACGCGCACCTCACGTCCCAGTGGTTCGCCGACCAGGGCTTCGCGGTGGTCGTCGCCGACGGCCGCGGCACCCCGCACACCTCCCCCGCCTGGGAGAAGGCGATCCGCGACGACTTCGCGGGCGCCACCCTCGACGACCAGGTCGCCGCCCTCCACGGCCTCGCCGACCGCTTCCCCCTCGACCTGGACCGCGTCGCCATCCGCGGCTGGTCCTACGGCGGCTACCTCGCCGCCCTCGCCGTCCTGCGCCGCCCCGACGTCTTCCACGCGGGCATCGCGGGCGCCCCGGTCACCGACTGGCGGCTGTACGACACGCACTACACCGAGCGGTACCTCGGGCTGCCGGAGGAGCGGCCGGAGGTGTACGAGCGGAACTCGCTCGTCGGCGAGCGGGGGTTGTCGGGAGCCGCTCCGGAGCGGCGGCCGCTGATGATCATCCACGGGCTGGCGGACGACAACGTGGTGGTCGCGCACGCGCTGCGGCTGTCGTCCGCGCTGCTCGCGGACGGGCGGCCGCACGAGGTGCTGCCGCTGTCCGGGGTGACGCACATGACTCCGCAGGAGCAGGTGGCCGAGAACCTGCTGCTGCTCCAGGTGGACTTCCTGCGGCGGTCGCTGGGCGGGTGAGGGTCCCCGACCCCGCCCCTTCGCCGTTTCCCGGGGCAAGCCCCCAGCCCCCTTGTCCTCAATCGCCGGACAGGCGGATTTCAGCCCGTCCGGCGATTGAGGGCGACCGCGCGGAGCGCGGTTTCGGGGGTCCGGGGGCTTGCCCCCGGGAATCGGCGAAGGGGTGGGGCCGGGGCACGATTCCGCACCACCCGCCGCAGCCCTCTTGACCGCGCGGTAACTCCGTTGCCACAGTCCCGTCCAACCGGCGTGTGAGCCCGACCACACCGTCGGGACACACCGACGACACAGCGGGGGGCCGCGCCATGACGAGTCCTTCCCCGACCGTTCCGCCTCTCCCGCCCGCCGGGGCCGTACCGGCCGCGCCCCCGGGACCGGCGGGCCGCTCCCCAGGACGCCTGATGTGGCTGCGGTTCCGGCGCGACCGCGCCGGCGTCGTCTCCGCCTGCGTCGTGGTGTTCTTCTTCGCCGTCGCGGCGGCGGCGCCGCTGATCTCGAAGCTGTACGGGAAGACCCCCACGGCGACGTACGGGCTGGACGAGACCGGTCTGCTCAACGAGTACGGCTACCCGATCGCCCCCAACGGGGGGATCTCCGGCCGGTTCTGGTTCGGCATCGAGCCGACGCTCGGCCGGGACGTGCTGACGCAGCTCGTCTACGGCATCCGTACCTCGCTGCTGATCGCCGCGGCGGCCACCGTCCTGTGCGTGGTGACGGGGGTGCTGATCGGGGTGACGGCCGGGTACGTCGGCGGGCGGACGGACTACTTCCTGGGGCGGTTCATCGATCTGCTGCTGGCGTTTCCGCAGCAGTTGTCGTTCGTCGCGTTCACCCCGGTCGTCTACGCGCTGTTCGTCAGCCCGGAGAAGGAGACCCCGACCTATCTCAGGGTGGTGACCCTGATCGTGGTGCTGTGGGCGCTGGGCTGGATGGGGCTGGCGCGGCTGCTGCGCGGGCAGGTACTGAGCCTGCGGGAACGGGAGTTCGTGGAGGCGGCCAGGGTGACGGGTGCGTCGCCGTGGCGGATCATCACCCGCGAACTGCTGCCCAATCTCTGGACGCCGATCCTCGTCCAGTCCACCCTGATGCTCCCCGCCCTGGTCACCGCGGAGGCGGGACTCTCCTTCATCGGCGTCGGCATCGTGGAGCCCACCCCGGACTGGGGGCGGATGTTCGCCAACGGCGCCAAGTACTACGAGAGCGACATCACCTACATCTTCTTCCCCGGGATAGCGATGATCCTCTTCGTGGTGGCCTTCAACCTCCTCGGGGACTCCGTCCGGGACGCGTTCGATCCCCGGACCCAGCGCTGAACGGGCGCCGGAGGCGCGGCGCGTACGGCACGGCGCGCGGGACACGGCACACAGCGCACGGCACGCGGCACGTACGGCACGGCACATACGGCACAGCACAGCACGGCACGTCAACGTCACCACACGGACAGGCAGGTGCACCCATGAGGAGACACGACCGCAGGGCCCCTTACGCCGTGGCCCTGGCCGCCGGGGCGCTGGTGGTCTCCGCGTGCAGCAGCGGCGGGGGCGGGGGCGGCGGGGGTGACGCGAAGAGCGAGGGCCCCGGCGAGGACAAGACGGTCTCCGCCAACTACTCGATCGGCACCGCCGCCGACGCGGCCGGCCCGGCCCCCGAGGTCGCGGGCGCCAAGAAGGGCGGCACGGTCACCGTCCTCCAGCGGGACGCGTTCAACCACCTCGACCCGGGCCAGATCTACTTCTCCGACGTCCTGGCCGACCAGATGCTCTACAACCGCTCCCTCACCTCGTACAAGATCGACGACAAGGGGCGGGTGAAGGTCGTCGGCGACCTCGCGACGGACTCCGGCACCTCCTCGGACGGCGGGAAGACCTGGAAGTTCACCCTCAAGGACGGGCTGAAGTTCGAGGACGGGTCCGCGATCACGTCCAAGGACGTCCGGTGGGGCATCGAGCGGCTCTACGCCCCGTTCGAGACCGACGGGCCGCTGTACATCCCGCAGTGGCTCAGCGGGGACGGCAACGCCTTCCGCAAGGCGCTGCCCGACGGCCCGTACCAGGGCAAGCACCTGCCGTCGTCCGTCCTGGACACCCCCGACGACAAGACGATCGTCTTCCACTTCCAGGCGCCGCACGCGGACACCCCCTACGCGACGGCCATGCCCAACATCGGCGCGGTGAAGGCGGACAAGGACGGGCAGCGCAAGTACGACAACGCGCCCTTCTCCTCCGGGCCGTACAAGGTGGGCAGTTACAAGGTCGGGAAGTCGCTGACCCTGGTGCGGAACGAGCACTGGGACCCGAAGACCGACCCGATCCGGCACCAGTACGCCGACCGGTTCGAGATCAGTTTCGGCCACCAGTTCGCCGACTCCACCCGGCGCTTCCTCGCCGACCAGGGCGGGGACAAGAACGCGCTCTCCTTCAGCAACGCCGTGGCTCCCGAGATGACCGAGAAGGTCCTCGGCCAGCAGGACACCAAGGCGCGCCGGCTGCTGGAGATCCAGCCGTACGTCGACTACATCTCCTTCAACACCACCCGTCTCAAGGACGTCAGGGTCCGCAAGGCCCTCGCCTACGCCATGCCCAACGGGCAGATCCTCCAGCAGAACGGCGGGGCCTCGGCCGGTGTCGTGGCCACCAACTACCTCTCCCCCGCCATGGACGGCTACCGGCCGACCGACCCCTACGGGAAGAAGGAAAAACCCGCGGGCGACCCGGAGAAGGCCCGGGCCCTGCTGAAGGAGGCGGGGAAGGAGGGACAGGAGATCGTCTACGCGTACGCCAACACGGACGTACAGCAGAAGGTCGCCGTCGTCGTCACCCAGGCCCTGGAACGGGCGGGTTTCAAGGTGCAGAAGAAGGAGATCGACGCCAACACCTGGCGGACCTCCATCTCCGAGGTGGGCAACAAGTTCGACATCTACCGCACCTCCTGGGGCGCCGACTGGCCCGTCTCCTCGACCGTCGTCCCGCCGCTGTTCGACGGCCGGCAGATCGCCGACGGCGCACAGAACTACGGCCACCTCGACGACCCCAAGGTCAACGCGGAGGTCGACCGCATCACGAAGATCACGGACGTGAAGCAGGCGGGCGCCGAGTGGCAGAAGCTGGCCGACCGGATCCTCACCGACGACGTGCCGGGTGTGCCGACCTTCTACAACCGGCTGTACTCGCTGTGGGGTTCGGGGCTCGGCGGGGTGAAGTACCACCCGGTGTACGGGACCGTCGACCCGACCGGGGTGTTCGTGAAGTGACGCCGGTACGGGCGGGGGCGCCCGTGCGCTCCCCGCCCGTGCTCCCCCTCCCCCCTCCGCTCGCCGCCCGTGCGGGCGCCACCGCCCCTCCCCACCCCTCCAGGCCGGCCACCGACCCGTGAAGAGCCCGCAGCCATGCTGAGATTCCTCCTCCGCCGGTCCCTCGGCGCGATCGTCATCGTCCTGCTGATCAGCGCGATCACCTTCGCCCTCTTCTTCGCGCTGCCCTCCGAGCCCGCCCTGATGTCGTGCGGCAAGAACTGCACGCCCGACGCGCTGGCCGTCATCAACAAGAACCTGGGCCTGAACGAACCGGTCCCGGTCCAGTACTGGCACTACATGACCGGCATCTTCACCGGCCGCGACTTCTCGGTGGGCCACTGCCCGGCGCCCTGCCTCGGCTACTCGTTCTCCAACCAGCAGCCGGTCTGGGACACCATCGTGGACCGCTTCCCGACCACCCTGTCGATCGCCCTGGGCGGGGCCGTCGTCTTCCTCGTCGTGGGCGTCGGCATCGGAATGATCGCCGCCGCCTTCCGGGGCACCTGGATCGACAAGTTCTTCAGTTCGCTGTCGCTGATCGGCAACTCGCTGCAGATCTACTTCGTGGGCGTCGTCGCGCTCGCCGTGTTCGTCAGCGGGCTGCACTGGTTCGACAACCCGGCGTACTACCCGATCACCCGGGACCCCGTGAAGTGGTTCACCGGGATGATCATTCCCTGGCTGGTGCTGTCGATCATCTTCATCGCCAACTACAGCCGGATGACGCGCTCCCAGATGATCGAGCAGCTCACCGAGGACCACGTCCGCACCGCCCGCGCCAAGGGCCTCGGCCGCCGCACGGTCTTCTTCCGCTACGCCTGGCGGGGGGCGATGACGCCGATCGTCACCCTCTTCGGCATCGACCTGGGGTCGCTGTTCGGCGGGGCGATCGTCACCGAGTTCACGTTCAGCCTGCACGGGCTCGGCCGGCTCGCCGTCTCCTCGGTGAGCGAGACCGACCTGCCCACGCTGATGGCCGTGATGCTCGTCGCCTGTACGGCGATCGTCGTCGCCAACATCGTCGTGGACGCGGCGTACGCGGTGATCGACCCGCGGGTGCGGCTCGGTTGAGGCTCCCCCGGACGTCGAGGCTCCCCCGGACGTCGGGGCTCCCCCGGACCCGGCTGAGGCTTCCCAGGACACGCAAGGAGTTCCCCCGATGAACGACACCCCGCCGCCCGGCCCCGCGGAACCGCAGCCGCCGCCGGGCCCCGCGGAAGCCGACGCACCGCCCGGCCCCGCGGATGCGCAGCCGCCATCCGGTCCGGCCGATGCGCGTCCGTCGCCCGGCCCCAGCGAAGCGCGTCCGTCGCCCGGTCCCGCCGAAGCGGCGGCGCAGCCGCCGCCCGCTCCCGCCCCTCCCCCTTCCTGTCCATCCGTGACCTGCGCGTCCGCTTCCGCACCGAGGACGGCGTCGTCAAGGCCGTCGACGGCCTCTCCCTCGACCTGGAGCGCGGGCGCACGCTGGGCATCGTCGGCGAGTCCGGCTCGGGCAAGTCCGTCACCGCCCTCACCGTCCTCGGCCTGCACGACCCGCGCACCACCGAGGTCACCGGACAGGTGCTGCTGGACGGACAGGAGGTGACGGGCGCGTCCGAGGCGGTGCTGGAGCGGCTGCGCGGCGCCAAGGCGGCGATGGTCTTCCAGGACTCGCTGACCGCCCTCTCCCCGTACTACACGGTCGGCCGGCAGATCGCCGAGCCGTACCGCAAGCACACCGGCGCCTCCCGGCAGGCCGCCCGGCGGCGGGCGGTCGAGATGCTGGCCCGGGTCGGCATCCCGCACGCGGCGAAGCGCGTCGACGACTACCCGCACCAGTTCTCCGGCGGCATGCGCCAACGCGCCATGATCGCCATGGCGTTGGTCTGCGACCCCGAGCTGCTGATCGCGGACGAACCGACCACCGCCCTCGACGTCACCGTCCAGGCGCAGATCCTCGACCTGCTCAAGGAGCTCCAGCGGGAGACCGGTTCGGCGATCGTCCTCATCACCCACGACCTGGGCGTGGTGGCCCGTACGGCGGACGACCTGCTGGTGATGTACGCGGGACGGGCCGTGGAGCGCGGCACCGTCCGCGAGGTGCTGGGCGACCCGCGCCACCCCTACACCTGGGGCCTGCTGGGCTCGATGCCCCGGCTGACCACCGACCCGGACGCGCCGCTGGTACCCGTCCCGGGCACGCCGCCCAGCCTGCTGGCGCCGCCGCCCGGCTGCCCGTTCCACCCGCGCTGCGCCTGGACCGGGGAGGTGCCGGGCGACCGCTGCGCCACCGACCGCCCGGAGCTGCCCGCCGGCCGCGGCGCGGCCTGCCACCTGCCGCCCGGCCGGCGGCACCCCGACTTCATCGATCCGCCGGCGGCTCCGAGGAGCGAGGCATGACCGACGACATCCTGGTCGCCGAGGGGCTGACCAAGCACTTCCCGGTCCTGGGCGGCTTCCCCGTCCGGCGCCGGGTGGGCGCGGTACGGGCCGTGGACGGCGTCGACCTGGCCGTCCGGGCCGGGGAGGGCTTCGGTCTGGTCGGCGAGTCCGGCTGCGGCAAGTCCACCACCGGCCGGCTGCTCACCCGGCTGCTGGAGCCGACCGCAGGCCGGATCACCTATCAGGGTGAGGACATCACCCACGCGGGCCGCCGGCAGCTCGCGCCCGTCCGCTCCCAGATCCAGATGATCTTCCAGGACCCGTATTCGTCGCTCAACCCCCGGCAGACGGTCGGCCGGATCATCGCCGGCCCGATGGAGGTCAACGGCATCCGCCCGCCCGGCGGCCGGGAGGCCCGGGTGCGCGAACTGCTGGACACCGTCGGTCTCAACCCCGAGCACTACAACCGCTTCCCGCACGAGTTCAGCGGCGGCCAGCGGCAGCGCGTCGGCATCGCCCGCGCGCTCGCCCTCGACCCCAAGGTCATCATCGCGGACGAGCCGGTCTCCGCCCTGGACGTCTCCATCCAGGCCCAGGTCGTCAACCTGCTGAAGACCCTGCGGCGGGAACTGGGCATCGCCTTCCTGTTCATCGCCCACGACCTCGCCGTCGTCCGGCACTTCTCGCAGCGGGTGGCGGTGATGTACCTGGGACGGATCGTGGAGGTGGGCCCGCGGGACGCCATATACGTCCGCCCCCGGCACCCGTACACCCACGCGCTGCTCTCCGCCGTCCCTGAGGTCCCCCGGCCGGGCACCCCGGCGGAGGCGGCCCCCCAGGAGCGCATCCGCCTCACCGGCGACGTCCCCTCCCCGGTCTCCCCGCCCTCCGGCTGCCGCTTCCGCACCCGCTGCTGGAAGGCGACGGAGAAGTGCGCGGCGGAGGAGCCGCCGCTGGTGCGGGCGGAGGGGAGCGGGGAGGGTCATCTGTCGGCTTGTCACTTTCCGGAGCCGATGGCTTCGCCGGAGGGGTGAACCTCAGCCCGCCGTGGCCCCCGGCAACGGGAGGGACGTCATCCTGGGAAGCGGCTTGGCGGGAGGCGCCTCCTGGACGGGCCGGGTGACGAGGTAGGTGGTGCGGCTGACCACGGCACCGTCCTTGAGCCCGCCGAGGAGCATGTTCCGCGGATCGGCGTCACCCACCAGGAAGGTCGCCGTCTCCAGCACCCGATGCGTCCGGGGGTCGATCACCAGGCGGGTCCTCCGGTCGTCGCCCGTGTAGTCGAAGGCCGTGCCGGTCCGGCCGCTGTCGTCGCGGACCGTACCCGCCGCCCGCACCCCGGGGATGCCGGGCAGCAGGTCGTACAGCGCGGCCCGCAGCCGTGGCGGGGCGGGCGACCGTGCGAGCAGTTCCTCGATGCCGTTGAACAGCCCTTCCGGCGACGGGTCGCCCATGCCCGGCACCTTGGTGGTGAGCCGTTTGCGCAGCGCCTCACGGTCCGTGGGCAGCTTGTCCAGGTCGTCCCACCGGACCTCCCTGCTGTTCACCTCGAAGGCCAGGGTCTCGCCGTCCGCCGACCGCGGCTCCTGGTACACGGGTCCGTCCCCCGACCTGGACCGGACCTCCGTCCGGCCCAGCCAGACGGTCTTCGTGGACTTCGCCTCGACGCCGCGCAGGCCCCTGGACATCTCGGCGGTCCGCACCTCGAAGAACGTGGCGGGCCCCTCCGACGGCGTCGCCCCCGCCTCCGCCACCCGGACCCGCCCCCGTCGTCCCCCGGCCCGAACCAGACCGCCGCCCCCACGGCGACCGCCACCACCGCGGCGGCGGAGACGAGCACCGGCGCGCGGCGGCGCCACCGGACGCGGAGCGGTACGGCACCGGAGGCGTCCGATACGCGCGCGGCGGGCGCCGGCGTGGTGCCCTCCGGCGCGCGCCCCTCCTCGGCGCGGGCCGCCGCCCGGACCGCGTCGAGAGCCGCCGCGACGACGTCCGCCGGGGGCGGCTCGACGCGGCCGGCCGCCCGCAGCCGGGTGGCGCCGGTGAAGTCGAGGTAGTCCCGCTCGTCCCGCTCGGTGCCGTCCTTGCGTGCGTTCCCGCTCATGTGAGGTCTCCTGTCAGGGGCAGCGTTCCGGAGGGGGCGAGGGCCGCGCGCAGCCGGGCGCGCGCCCGGTGCAGCCGGGAACGGGCCGTGCCGGCCGGGACGCCGACCACGGCGGCGGCCTCGGCCGGGGACAGCTGCTCCCAGGCGACGAGGAGGATCAACTCTCTTTCCACATGCGGCAGCTCCGCCATCGTCTCGCGGATCAGCGGCGCGACCGCCGCCGCGTCCAGCCGCCGGTCGACCGCGTGCCAGGGGTCGCTGCTCGGCTCGTCCGCCCGTATCTCCCGGCGCTGCCGGGCCTCCCCGCGCCAGTGCGCCGCCAGGACGTTCCGGGCCACCCCGAACAGCCAGGCGCGCGCCGTGCCGCGCGCCGGGTCGTACGTACCCCGCGCCGTGAAGGCCTGCAGCCACGCCTCCGCCAGCAGGTCGTCCGCCGCCCCGGGCGCCCGGCGCGCGAAGTAGCCGTGCAGGGCGGTCGCGTGCCGCCCGACCAGCGGCTCGAAGGCCCGTGCCTCCCCTGCCGAGCGCACCAGCAGCTCATCGTCGGTTTCCACCGGCCACCCTCCCCCGGCCGCCTGGTCAGCGGCCCTCGGACCGTACTTGTCGGCCGGCGGGGAGAGCGTTCGCGGGACCCCGGCTCAGGGCTCCTCCCCCGCCGTCGGCACCACCCGCCGCTCCCCCGCGTAGTGGCAGGCGGACACGTGTGCCGCCGGGCCGCCGGTCTCGCGGAACGCCTCGGGGACCTCCAGCGGCGGCACGACCTCGGCGCAGCGGCGCCGCGCCTTCCAGCAGCGGGTGCGGAAGCGGCAGCCGGACGGCGGGTTCGCGGGCGAGGGGACGTCGCCCATCAGCAGGATGCGGTCGCGGCGGGTGCGGACGGACGGGTCGGGCACCGGTACGGCCGACAGCAGTGCCTGGGTGTAGGGGTGCGTGGGGTGGTCGTAGATCTGGGCGTCGGTGCCCGCCTCGACCAGCCGGCCGAGGTACATGACGGCCACCCGGTCCGAGATGTGCCGGACGACGGACAGGTCGTGGGCGATGAAGACGTACGACAGCTCGAACTCGTCCTGGAGCCGTTCCAGCAGGTTGACGACCTGGGCCTGCACGGAGACGTCGAGCGCCGAGACGGGCTCGTCGGCGACGATGATCTCGGGGCGCAGGGCGAGCCCGCGCGCGATGCCGATGCGCTGCCGCTGCCCGCCGGAGAACTGGTGCGGGTAGCGGTTGACGTGCTCGGGGCTGAGGCCGACGACGTCCAGCAACTCCCGCACCCGGCGCCGCCGGTCGCCCTTCGGTGCCACCTCCGGGTGGATGTCGAAGGGCTCGCCGACGATGTCGCCGACGGTCATCCGCGGGTTCAGCGACGTGTACGGGTCCTGGAACACCATCTGGATGTTGCGGCGGACGGCCTTCAGCGCCCGCCCGGACAGCCGGGTGATGTCCTCGCCCTTGTACAGGATCCGCCCGGCGGTGGGCCGTTCGAGGTTGACGAGCAGCCGGGCCAGGGTGGACTTGCCGCAGCCGGACTCGCCGACGACGCCGAGGGTCTCGCCGCGCCGCAGGTCGAAGGAGACGCCGTCGACGGCCCGGACGGCGCCGACCTGCCGGCGGACGAGGACGCCGCGGGTGAGCGGGTAGTGCTTGACCAGGTCGCGTACCTCCAGGACCGCCCCGCCGTCGGCGCGCATCAGGAGCCTCCCCGGCTCTCGTCGAGGGTCTCCTGCCAGAAGTGGCAGGCGCTACTGCGGCCGGGGGCCACGGGGAAGAGGGGCGGCCGGTCGGTGCGGCAGATGTCCCGGGCCCTGGGGCAGCGGGGGTGGAAGGGGCAGCCGGGCGGGATGTTCACGAGGTTGGGCGGCAGCCCCTTGATCGCGTGCAGCTCCCTGCCCTTGCGGTCCAGGCGCGGGACGGACTCCAGCAGGCCCTGGGTGTAGGGGTGGGCGGGGGCGGCGTAGAGGTCGCGGACGGGGGCGTTCTCGACGACGCGTCCCGCGTACATCACCGCGATCCGGTCGGCGACGTCCGCGACGACGCCCAGGTCGTGGGTGATGAGGACGAGGCCCATGGTGAACTCCCGCTGCAGCTCCGCGAGGAGGTCCATCACCTGGGCCTGCACGGTCACGTCGAGCGCGGTCGTCGGCTCGTCCGCGATGATCAGGTCCGGTTCCAGCGCCAGCGCCATCGCGATCATGATGCGCTGCCGCATGCCGCCGGAGAACTGGTGCGGGTAGTCGCCGACGCGGTCCTTGGCGGCCGGGATCCGCACCCGGTCCATGAGCGTGACCGCGCGGGCCCGCGCGTCCCTGCGGGTCATGCCCTGGTGGACCTCGTACATCTCGGCGAGCTGGGCGCCGACGGTGAGCACCGGGTTGAGCGCCGAGAGGGCGTCCTGGAAGATCATCGCCAGCCGGTCGCCGCGCAGCCGGCGCCGGTGCTCGGCGCCCATGGTGAGCAGGTCCTGGCCGCGGAAGAGGACCTGGCCGCCGGTGACGCGGCCGGGCGGCGAGTCCAGGATGCCCATGACGGCCTGCGCGGTCACCGACTTGCCCGACCCGGACTCGCCGAGCACGGCCAGCGTCTCCCCGGCGTCGACCGCGCAGCTCACGCCGTTGACGGCCTTGGCCACGCCGTCCCGGGTGCGGAACTCGACGTGCAGGTCGCGGACTTCCAGCAGGGCATCGCTCACGGCCGTCTCCTCAGCGCAGTTTGGGGTCGAGGGCGTCGCGCACCGCGTCGCCGAGCATGATGAACGCGAGCACCGTCACACTGAGGAATCCGGCCGGCCAGAGCAGCATGTGGGGGGCGTTGCGGATCTGGTTGGAGGCGTTGGAGATGTCGATCCCCCAGGAGACGGTGGGCGGTCTGAGGCCGACGCCGATGAACGACAGCGTGGCCTCCAGGGCGATGTAGGTGCCGAGGGCGATGGTGGCGACGACGATGACGGGGGCCACCGCGTTGGGCGCGATGTGCCGCAGCAGCAGCCGCCGGTCGTCGGCGCCCAGGGCGCGGGCGGCGTGGACGTAGTCGTGCTGCTTGGCGGCGACGACCGCGCCGCGGGCGATCCGGGAGATCTGCGGCCAGCCCAGCAGCACGATGAAGCCGACCACCGGCCAGACGGAGCCGCCGGTGACGACGGAGAGGAAGACGAGGCCGCCGAGGATGATGGGGATGCCGAAGAAGACGTCGGCGAGCCGGGAGAGCAGCGCGTCCCACCAGCCCCCGTAGTACCCGGCGAGCCCGCCGAGGACGCTGCCGAGCAGCGCGGACCCGGCGGTGGCGCAGACGCCGACGGTGATGGAGGCGCGGGCGCCGTGGATGGTGCGGGTGAAGACGTCGCAGCCCTGCGCGTCGAAGCCGAAGGGGTGGCCGGGCTGCGACCCCTCCTGGGACTTGGCGAGGTCGCACTGGAGCGGATTGCCGCCCGCCACCAGCCCCGGCCAGACGGCGATCAGCAGCAGGAACGCGATGACCAGCGCGGAGAGCAGGAAGACGGGGTTGCGCCGCAGGTCGTGCCAGGCGTCGGACCACAGGCTGCGCGTCTTCTCGGTCGCGCGCGGGGCCGGTCCGGAAGGGACCTTCCCCGCCGGCCGTTCCAGGGTCTCCGCCTCACGGGACGCCAGCCGCGCGGCACCGCCGTCGCCCGGGCTGACGGCGGCGGGCCCCTCCGGGGCCCCGGGAACGGGGGTTCAGACATGGCGGATCCTCGGGTCGAGCACGGCGTAGAGGAGGTCGACGATCAGGTTGGCGAGGAGGAAGACGAGGACGAGGACGGTCACGAAGCCGACCACGGTGGGCGAGTTCTGCCGGAGGATGCCCTGGTAGAGCTGGTAGCCGACGCCATGGATGTTGAAGATCCGCTCGGTGACGATGGCGCCGCCCATCAGCGCGCCGACGTCCGCGCCGATGAAGGTGATCACGGAGATCAGCGAGTTGCGGAGCAGGTGCCGGAGGACGATGCGGTGGCGTGGGAGGCCCTTGGCGACGGCGGTGCGGATGTAGTCGGCGCGGGCGTTCTCGGCGAGCGAGGTGCGGGTCAGCCGGGTGACGTAGGCGAGCGACACCAGGCCCAGGACGGCGCCGGGCAGCAGCAGTTCGGCGAAGGCCGCCCCGGGTGAGACGGACGGGGAGACGACCGCCCACTTCACTCCGAAGAGGTACTGGAGGAGGTAGCCGCTGACGAAGGTGGGGACCGAAACGACGATCAGGGTCACCATCAGCACGGAGGTGTCGGCGGGCCGGCCGCGCCGCAGCCCGCTGACGACGCCCAGGGCGATGCCGACGACGACCTCGAAGGCCACGGCGACGATCGTCAGCCGCAGCGTCACCGGGAAGGCGTCCCCCATCAGCTCCAGCACGGGCTGGCCGGTGAAGGCGGTGCCGAAGTCCCCGGTGAGGATCTGGCCCATGTAGTGCAGGTACTGCTTCCACAGCGGCTGGTCGAGGTAGAGCTCGGCGCGGATGCGGGCGGCGACGGCCGGGTCGGGAGCCTTGTCGCCGAAGAGGGCGGCGACGGGGTCGCCGAGCGCGTAGACCATGAAGAAGATGAGGAACGTGCTGCCGATGAACACCGGGATCATCTGGAGCAGCCGGCGGATCACGTACCGTCCCATGGGACCCCTCCTCGTGGTGCGGTGGAGACGGGGATCACTTGACCTTGATCCGCTCGTACACGGGCACGCTGAACTGGTTGAGCGTCACGTCGGAGAGGTCGGCGGTGTAACCGGCGTTCCCGTTCTGGTACCAGAGCGGGATCGCCGGCATCAGCTCGGTGAGGACCCGCTCGGCGTCCTGGAACTTGGCGACCGCCTTCCCGGTGTCGGACTCGGCGTTGGCCTCGTCGACCAGCCGGTCGAAGCGGGCGTCGCTGAACTTGCCGTAGTTGGACGAGGCGTCGGTGTAGTAGGTGGGCTGGAGGAAGTTCTGGATGAGCGGGTAGTCCATCTGCCAGCCGGAGCGGAACAGGCCGGTCATCCGCTGCTGGGTGATCCTGTTGCGGAAGTCGGCGAAGGTGCCGACGGGGTTGACGGTGCACGCCCGGTCGTCGCCGAGGGCGTTGTTGACGCTGTTGCACACGGCGTCCATCCAGACGCGGTGGGACCCGCTGTCGACGTTCGAGGTGAGGGTGACCCGCCCGCCGGGCAGTCCGCCGCCCTCGCGGATCAACTCCTTGGCGCGGACCGGGTCGTAGGTGCAGACCTCGCCGCACAGCCCGGCCTGGTACCCGCCCTTGTCACCGAGCACGGGTGACGTCCAGTCGCCGGCCGGGGTGCGGGTGCCGCGGTAGATGCGGCGGGTGATCTGCTCCCGGTCGATCGCCATGGACAGCCCGCGCCGGACCTTCTCCATCCCGGCCTTCGACCACCGCTCGTCGTACAGCGGGAAGACGAGCGTCTGCAGGATGCCGGCCGGCTGGTTGATGTAGCGGTTCCCGAGGTCCTTCCGGACGTTTCTCAGCTGGGTGCTGGGGATGTCGTCGACGAGATCGATGTTGCCGGCCTGGAGGTCGGTGTACGCGGTGTTGTTGTCGGTGTAGACGCGGAGTTCGACACCGGTGTTCTCGGCCTTGTCCGGGCCCGGGTACCCGTCCCACCTGCTGAGCCGCATGACGGACCCCCGGGTGTACGCGTCGATCGCGTACGGGCCGTTCCCGACGGGTTTCCGCAGCCATCCCGCGTGGTCCTCGAAGAAGGCCCGGGGCAGCGGGGCGAAGGCCGGGTAGCCGAGGGTGTCGGGCCAGGTGGAGAACTTGGTGCGGAGCTTGACGGTGAACGTCCGCGGGTCTTTGACGGCGAGCCCGGAAAGCGTCTTCGCGGTCGCTTCACCGTGCACGGGATGCACTTTGTCATAACCGTCGACGTACGCGAAGAAAGCGGCGTTCTTCTGCCGGTTGTCCACCAGCGCCGCGTAATTCCACGCGTCCACGAAGGACTGCGCGGTGATTCTCTCCCCGTTGCTGAAGGTCCAGCCGTCCTTGAGGTGGACGGTGAAATTCTGGGCGTCGTCCGACTCGATCTTCTCGGCCAGCATGTTCTCGGCGGCGCCGGTCGCCGGGTCGTACCGCTTGAGCCCCCGGAAGATCAGGTCCAGCACCTTCCCGCCCTGCACCTCGTTGGTGTTGGCCGGCTCCAGCGCGTTCTGCGGATCCCCCCACGACGCCCGCACCACCCCCACCGCCCGCTCGTCCACCCCGCCCCCGCACCCACCGGCGGCCACCGCGGCGAGCCCGACGACGCACACGGCCGCCCCGGCCCGGCTCCGTACGCCTCCTCGCATGGACTGCCTCCTCGGGTGCCGGGAACCGGTCGGGGCCGGGGTACGACGGGACGCCGACGCAGGGACAAATATCACCAATCGGACCACTCGGTGCACTCCCACAGGCGCTGAACGTGCACCTCGGCGGCGAGAAACCGCCCGGATGCGGGAGCGGGGGGGTGGTGGGGCGAGCGGGCCGCACGGGGACACGCCGAGGCCGGGCGGCGAACCGCCGGCGGCCCCCGCCCGCCGGAAACCCTCCGGAACGGACGCCGCCGCGGACGGCCCGGCGTGAAGGTGACATACATTCCGCCGAGACCCGGAAGTTCCGGTTCTGTTTTCCCTTTCTTTACCGTTCCACGCCCCCTCGTCATGACCGTGCGTATTCCACCGGGCGCCCTGCGTGGCGCATCGCGCGGGACATCGCAGACGAATACGCGGCGGGCGCGACAAGGCGGACACCCGCTTCCGGAACCGGCGCACGGCCATCCCTTGATCATCGCTATTCGCCGCGCCTAAAGTCACCGGCAAGTTCGCGAACTCGAATTCCGCCTCGCAAGGCTTCACCGCCACGCGACGAAACGTCAGGGGATTTCTATGCCGAACACGGACTCCGTCGACGCCGCCCAGGATTACCTGGATGTCACCGACCTCGACTTCGACGTGAATGTCCCGGAGACGGACTTCACCGCCACCAAGTACGTCGGTGGCACCAGCACCTGCAACAGCTGGGGCGGCCACGTCACCCGCTGTTGGAACTGCAACTGACGACCGGCTCTCACCGGTACCCGGGGGCGGCTTCGGCCGCCCCCGGCTCGCGTCCCGGCCGCGGTCGGCCGCTCACGAGGGGGCAAGACTTGCCGTACGACCACTACGAAACCGCCGGACCGCTGTTCGTCCGCATGGCCGGCGCACCCCGTACCCGGTACCTCCCCACCGGGGAGACGGACCCCTTGGCGCACATCCGGCGGCTCGCGGCCGACCCGCTGCTGCGCGAGGCGGTGGGAGTCGCCAGCGGCAGCCTCGCCGACGCGCTCGACCGGCTCGACGCCGGCGCCGAGCCCGGCCCCGGGGACCTGACGCGCACCGCCCTCTCCCTCACCCGGTACGCGCTGCGGCACAGCGGCCGGCCCACCCCGTTCGGCCTGTTCGCCGGGGTGGCCGTGGCCCGTACCGGACCCGCGCGCGTGAAGTTCACCGGGCCGGGCCGGAAGTCCGCCCGGGTGGACGGCGCCTGGCTGGAGGGGCGCGTCCGGCGGTGGCTGACGGACCCGGAGGTCCGGCAGCGGATCTCCGTGGCCGTCAACGACCTCTGCCGCGTACGCGGCGACCGCCTGCTGCTGCCCGCCGAGCGCGGAGACGTCTCCGTACGCCGGAACGCCCTGGTCGACTGGGCCCGCGAGGCCGCGGCCGCCCCGGTCCCGTACGGCGAACTGCTGGCGAAGGCGGCCGCGACGTTCCCGGACGTGCCGGCCGAACGCGTCGACGGCGCCCTGGCCCAGTTGCTCCGGCACGGTTTCCTGCTCGCTTCGCTCGGCGAGCCGGACGTCGACGGCCGGACGCTCGACCGTGTGGAGGAGGCCGTCGCCCCACTGCCGGACGCCGTCGCCGAACTGCGCGGCGTGCGGGCCGCCCTGGCGGCGTACGAACGGACGGACCCGGGGGCCGGTGGCCCGGCCTGGCGCGCCGCCGTGGCGGCCGTCGCCCCCGACGGCCCGGCGGGCCCCCGCCGGTCCAGGTCGACCTGGGAGCGGCCGCCGACGTCCGCCTGCCCGAGGCCGTCGCCGAGGAGGTCCGGCGGTACGCCTCCGTGATGTGGACGCTCTCGCCCCGCTGGGCGGCCCTGCCGCACCTGCGGGACTACCAGGACGCGTTCGTCGACCGCTACGGCACGAACGGCCTGGTCCCGCTCGGCGAGCTCGTGGACCCGCACCGCGGCCTCGGCCTGCCCGCCGCCTACCAGGACCCCGCCGCCGCACCGCCCGCGCACGACCCCCGGGACGACACCGCCCGCCGGCGCCGCCTGCTGCTGGCCGAGCTGGTGCAGGAGGCCCTGTCCGCGCACGGCGGCGAACTCCGGCTCGACTCCGGGGTGCGGGCCCTGCTGACACAGGAGGAACCGTCCGACGCGGAGCGGCGGACGATGCCCCCGCAGTCGCTGGAGCTCTGCTTCCACCTGCTCGCCGACGACCTCGCGGCCCTCGACCGGGGCGAGTTCCGCCTGATCGCGGGACCGCACACGGGTTCCTGGACCGCGGGCGCCACCGTCGCGCGGTTCGCCCAGCTCCTCGGCGCCACCGAGGACCTGGCTCGGACCCTCGGCCGGCTCGACGACGGCCGGGCCCTGCCCGCCCAGGTCGTCTTCCGCCCGCACGACCCGCGCGTCCTCAACCCGATGCGCGTCCCCGCGCTGGTGCCGCACCGCATCCCGGTGGGGGTGTACGCGGACCCCGGCCGACCGGGCCACCTCGACTGGCGCCGGCTGCTCGTGGGCGTCGACGCGTCGGGACTGCGGCTGACGGATCCGGCGACCGGGCGCACGGTCCTGCCGGTCGTCCCCCACATGGTCAACCCGCACAGGCTGGCCCCCGGCCCGGCCCGGCTGCTGGTCGACATCGGCCACGGCCGGGGACGGCCGTGGACGGGCTGGGACTGGTACGGGCTGGAGGACCTGCCCGTCCTCCCCCGGGTGACCCTCGGCAGGGTCACCCTCTGCCCGCGCCGCTGGAAGCCGGACCGGCACCTGCGCGCGGCGGCCGCCGACCCCACGCGCTGGGACGCCGAGGTGGCCGCCTGGCGCGACCGCCACGGGGTGCCGGACCTCGTCCAGCTCGTCGTCGACGACCGGGGCCACGGCCTCGACCTCACCGACC
This sequence comes from Streptomyces sp. CA-181903, assembly GCF_050937075.1. Taxonomy (NCBI): domain Bacteria; kingdom Bacillati; phylum Actinomycetota; class Actinomycetes; order Kitasatosporales; family Streptomycetaceae; genus Streptomyces; species Streptomyces sp. CA-181903. The sequence goes on along the minus strand of NZ_JBNJLY010000001.1, from coordinate 4,856,564 downwards.
CGTGGCACCGCCGGGTGCTGCGGCACGAGGTCAGCGCCGGCGTCCCCTTCGTCGTCACCGAGGACCCGTCGGCCGACGGCAGCGGACTGGGCTGGACCGGCGGCCACCGGACCGAGGTGGTGGTCCCGCTGGTCCACCGCCCCGGGCCCGCCGGGTCGGCGCCCGCCACCGCGCCCCCGACCGTCACGTCGCGGACCGCGGCACCCCGGACCGTCGCGCCGTCCCCCCGCGCCGGACGGCACCTCCCCGGCGAGGACTGGCTCTACGCCAAGCTGTACGCCGCGGAGGACGCCCACGCCGAGCTCCTCGGCCGCTGGCTGCCCCGGCTCGTGCGGGATGCCGGCGAGGACACCGACCGGTGGTTCTTCCTCCGCTACCGCGACCCGGATCCGCACCTGCGGCTCCGGTTCCACGGCGCGCCCGGGCCGCTGCACGGCCACGTCCTGCCCGTCCTCGCCCGGCACGCCCGGTCCTGGCAGGACGCCGGGCTGCTCCGCCGGCTGGTCCTGGACACCTACGAGCCGGAGACCGGACGCTACGGCGGCCCCGACGCGATGCCGCACGCCGAACGCCTCTTCCACCTCGACAGCCGCTCGGCACTCGACCAACTCGCCCTGCGCGCCCGGGGCGGCCCCAAACCGCCGGACGAGGTCCTGGCCGCCGCCAACCACGCCGCCCTGCTGGAATCGCTGGGCGACTGGGACTGGTGCGCCTGGGTCGACGCCGTCTTCCCCAAGAGCCCGGAGCACACCGCGTTCCAGCGGCACCGCGCGGCGGCCAGGAAGGCCGTCCTGCCGGGCCGGGCGGCCGCCGGCCTCGCCGCCCTCCTGGGCGCGCCCCGCCTGGCGGAGCTGTGGACCGGCGCCCCGGCGGGCCGGGCCTACGGGCCGCTGGTGGTGCCGCACGACACCGCCGCCCTCCTCGGTCTGCTCCACATGCAGTACAACCGGCTGTTCGGCATCGACCGGGACGGTGAGGAGCGGGGCTACGCCGTGCTCCGCGGCATCGCGCGCGACCACCTCGGCCGCCGCCGCCACGCCGGGACCGGCACCGGCACCGACCGCGCAAAGGACGCCTGACGTGCGGGCACCCCGCCATGCCGACGAGGCCCGTGCCGTGGCGGCACAGGTGCTCGGCCGGCTCACCGACCCGGAGGCCGTCGAGGCCGGCACGGGTTATCCGGACCTTCCGGCCGGTCCCGGCGCGGATGCCGACGACCTCTGGGTCGCCCTGTCCCTGACGAACGGCTTCCCCGCCGTCTCGGTCGCCTTCAGCGGTGCCACCGAACGCCACCCCGCCCACGTCGCGCACGCCCACGCCCATCTGCGGCGGTCGCTCGCGGCGGTGGCCGACGGCGGCCACCCGCCCGGCGGCCTCTACGCGACGACGAGCGCCGCCGCCTACGCCCTGTCGATCGCGCACCGCGCCACCGGCGGATACCGCGACGCGCTCGCCCGGCTGGACGTCTACCACCGCGAGCTCGTCCGGCGGGCGCTGCCCCGCGTCCCGGCCGAACCCGTCGCCTCCAACGCCGAGTTCGAGGTGATCCGCGGCATGAGCGGCGTGGGGCGGCACCTCCTCGCCCGGGGCGAGAGCGCCGCCGAGGAGACCCGTGCGGTGCTGGAGTACCTGACCGCCATGGCGCTGGGCGGGGTCACCCTGCGGGGGCACGCGGTCCCGCGCTGGTGGACGTGGGCCGCGCCCAGGGCGGGCCAGGAGGCGGAGCTCCCGGACGGCCACCTCAACCTCGGTCTCTCGCACGGCGTGAGCGGACCGCTCGCCCTGCTCTCACTGGCCTGGCGGTCCGGCGTGGCCGTCGACGGGCAGCGGGAGGCCGTCGAGGCCGTCGTCGGGCTGCTGGAGACGTGGGCCGTGCCCGACGGCGAGGGGCTGCGGTGGCCGCCGTACCTCACCCTGGACGACTGGGCCGCCGGGCCCGGTTCGCCGGTCCCGCCCTGGCAGCGGCCCTCCTGGTGCTACGGCTCCCCCGGCATCGCGCGCGCCGTCCAGCTCGCCGCCCTCGCCCTGGACCGGCCGGACTGGCACGAGCTGGCCCGTCGCGCGCTGCTGCCCCTCCTCGACCGCCCGGTCTCCGCCTGGGGGCTGGAGGACGCCGGGCTGTGCCACGGCACCGGCGGCGCGCTGCACGTCCTGGGGCTGCTCCGGGAGCACATCGACGACGAGCGCCTCGACGCCGTCGTCGACGAGCTCGCGGCCCTGACCATCGGGCACTTCCGCGAGGAGCACCGCTTCGGCTTCCGCACCTCCGTCATGAACGCCCCGGAGGGCGCCGACCTCCCCGGCTTCCTCGACGGCGCCGCCGGCACCGCCCTCGCCCTCGACGCCTACGCACACGGCGGGCGGGCGCACGCCGACTGGGACATGGCGCTGCTGGTCGACTGAGACCCGGCGGGAGCGGATTATCGCGAGGCGTCCTCGGTACACGGGAGACGGAAATCCGAGGGCCGCCCTCCGATTCCCTTCCGGTTCCCTTCCGTCCCTTCCCTGTCCCCGGAGCCCGCCCCCTCAGTACGATGCGTCGTCTCGTATTCAATTACCAACCCCCGTCGGTTGCAGCGCAGTTCGGCGGTCGCGGACGACGAGGAGGAACGCGGATGAGCGAGCCGGAACCACGGCATCCGGGGCGGGTCGGATGTGTACCAGGGAATCCACCGCGTCCGGGAATGCCGCGGGGTCGCGATCAACCGCCGGCGCGCTTTTCGACCCGCTTTCCCCGGCCTTTCTCCGGGACCCCTATCAGGTCTATACCAAGCTGCGGCAAGAGGACCCGGTCCACCGCCATCCGGAATCCGGGCTCTGGGTGATATCCCGCTACGAGGACTGCCTGGCCGTGCTCCGGGACGACGCGCTGTTCACCGCCGACCCGCGCCGGCTGCGGGACGCCGGAGCGCTCGGACCGGAGCGGGCCGGCACCCTCGCGCCGGAGGACCGGGCGCCGGTGCGGGAGCTGCTGACCGACGCCTTCCGGGCACAGGACTTCGGCCAGCTGGCGGCCGACGTGCGGGAGTTCACCCGGAGGCGCCTGGCGGAACCGGGGGCGGGGACGGAGACGGACTTCGTGACCGACCTCGCGGTCCCCGTCGCCTCCTACGCGGCCGGAGCACTGTTCGGCGGCGGCCTCGCCCGGCGGGACGGCTTCCTCGACACCTGCCGGGACGCCGCCCGCGGCATGACGGCCGGGGCCACCCCCGAGGAGACCGAGGCCGGACTGCGCGCCCGGGTCCTGCTCGGCCAGATGCTGCGCACCGAGTACCGGTACGCGCACGGCGGCAGCGACCGCCGCGGCGGCGTCCTGCGCTACCTGCGGCTGCACGAGGCCGAGCGCTCGGTCGCCCTCGAAGCGCTGACCGGCGCGCTGTGCGCGCTGCTCTTCGCCGCGCTCAACTCGGGCCCGCGCCTGCTCGGCAACGCCCTGAACGCCCTCGTCCGCACCCCCGGAACGCTCCCCCGCCTCGCCGCCGCGGACGGCCCCCGGCTGACGGCCGCCCTCGACGAACTCATCCGCTACGACAGCCCGTTCCAGGCCCAGGACCGGGCGGTGACCGCCACGACGACGCTCGGCGGACGCCGCCTGGCCGCCGGCGACCGGGTCCGGGTGCTGCTGGGCTCCGCCCACCGGGACCCCGAGGTCTTCCCGCACCCCGACCGCCTCGACCTCACCCGCACCCCGAACCCGCACTTCGCCTTCGGACTCGGCCCCCACGCCTGCCTCGGCGTCCCCCTGGCCCTCCTCGAAGCCCGCGTCCTCCTCACGGAATTCGCCACCGCCCACCCGAACGCCACACCCACCACCGCCGGCCACCGGGAGCCCCACCCCACACTGCGCGGCTTCCTCTCCCTCCCGATCACCCTCGGCCCTCCCGCCCCGGCCGGCGGTAATCAAGGGGGAGTTGAGCCCTGTAAAGGAGTGACGGGCATTCGACCCGCTCAAAAACACTCGCCCCGGCCTCACCCACGCCGTGGGGTGAGGCCGGGGCGAACGCCCTGTGCACGACGCCGCTACGCGGCGCCCACCACCTGCTTCTCCTCGGCGAAGTGGCACGCCGACTCGTGCGCCGCCGGGATCTCCTTGCCCGCGAAGACCTCCGGCACCGCCAGCAGCGGCACCTCCTCGGCGCACTTGTCCTGCGCCTTCCAGCAGCGGGTGCGGAACCGGCAGCCGGACGGCGGGTTGGCCGGCGACGGGACGTCACCGGTCAGGATGATCCGCTCGCGGCCCTCCCGGGCGTCCGGGTCGGGCACCGGCACGGCCGACAGCAGCGCCTGCGTGTACGGGTGGGTCGGGTGGTCATAGATCTGGACGTCGGTCCCGATCTCGGCCATCTTGCCCAGGTACATGACGCCGACCCGGTCGGAGATGTGCCGGACGATCGACAGGTCGTGGGCGATGAAGATGTAGGAGAGGTTGAACTCGTCCTGCAGCTTCTCCATCAGGTTGACGACCTGCGCCTGCACGGACACGTCCAGCGCGGACACCGGCTCGTCGCAGATGATGATCTCGGGGTTCAGCGCCAGCCCGCGCGCGATGCCGATGCGCTGCCGCTGACCGCCCGAGAACTGGTGCGGGTACCGGTTGATGTACTCCGGGTTGAGGCCGACGACGTCCAGCAGCTCCCGGACCCGCTTCCGGCGGTCGCCCTTGGGTGCCACCTCCGGGTGGATCTCGAAGGGCTCGCCGATGATGTCGCCGACGGTCATCCGGGGTTCAGCGACGTGTACGGGTCCTGGAACACCATCTGGATGTTGCGGCGCACGGCCTTGAGGGCCCGCCCCGACAGCTTGGTGATGTCCTGACCCTTGTAGAAGACCTCGCCCGCGGTGGCCTGCTCCAGCGTCATCAGCAGTTTGGCGACCGTGGACTTGCCGCAACCGGACTCGCCGACGATGCCCAGCGTCTCACCCTGGTAGAGGTCGAACGAGACCCCGTCCACCGCCTTGACCGCGCCGACCTGCTTCTTGAACAGGATGCCCTGCGTCAGCGGGAAGTGCTTGACGAGGTTGCGCACCTGGAGGATCGGCTCGCCGCGCTCGACGGGCGCGTCGAGGACGGCCTCCACCTCGGCGGTCGTGCTCGCGTCGGCCACGTGCACGTCGGAGACGTTGGGCGTCGCGTCCACGGCCGCGTCCTGCTCGGCGGACTTCGCGCCGGGCTCCTTGCCGGTCTCAGCCATGGATCGTCTCCTTCCAGAAGTGGCAGGCGCTGGACCGGCCCGGCAGCGCCGCGCCGTCCGCCTCCGCCACGTCGTGCAGCGCCGGGATCTCCGTACGGCAGATGTCCTGCGCCTTGGGGCAGCGCGGGCTGAAGGCGCAGCCCGCGGGGATGTGCAGCAGGTTGGGCGGCAGGCCCTTGATCGCGTAGAGCTCCTGGCCCTTCTGGTCCAGGCGCGGGATCGAGTCCAGCAGGCCCCGGGTGTACGGGTGGGCCGGGCGCTTGTAGAGCTCGTGGACGGGCGCGGTCTCGACGATCCGGCCCGCGTACATCACCGCGATCTTGTCGGCGACGTCGGCGACGACGCCCAGGTCGTGGGTGATGAGGATGAGCCCCATGTTGAACTCCCGCTGGAGTTCGGCCAGGAGGTCCATCACCTGCGCCTGGACGGTGACGTCCAGAGCCGTGGTCGGCTCGTCCGCGATGATCAGGTCCGGCTCCAGCGCCAGCGCCATCGCGATCATGATGCGCTGCCGCATGCCGCCCGAGAACTGGTGCGGGTAGTCCCCGACCCGGTCCTTGGCCGCCGGGATCCGGACGCGGTCCATCAGCTCGATGGCCTTGGCCTTGGCGTCCTTCTTCGACAGCCCCTGGTGGACGCGGAACATCTCGCCGAGCTGGTAGCCCACGGTGAGCACCGGGTTCAGGGAGGACAGCGCGTCCTGGAAGATCATGGCGATCTTCGCGCCCCGGATCTTGCGGCGCTCCTCGCCGGACATCTTCAGCATGTCCCGGCCGCGGAAGAGGATCTCCCCCTTGGGGATCTTCGCGGGCGGCATGTCGAGGATGCCCATGATGGCCTGCGCCGTCACGGACTTGCCGGAGCCGGACTCACCCAGCACGGCGAGCGTCTCGCCCGCGCTGACCGAGTAGTTGACGCCGTTGACGGCCTTGGCCACGCCGTCCCGGGTGTGGAACTCGACGTGCAGGTCGCGGACTTCCAGCAGGGGCCCGGCGTCCGGGCCCTTCCGCTCGGGGGCGTCCGCCGTCTTTTCGATGGTGGTCACGTACGCCTCCCTCAGCGCAGCTTGGGGTCGAGGGCGTCGCGCACCGCGTCGCCGAGCAGGATGAACGCGAGGACGGTGAGGCTCAGGAACGTGGCCGGCATCATCAGGGCGTGCGGCCCGTCGCGCAGGTCGTGCTGGCCGGCGGAGATGTCCACACCCCAGGAGACCGTCGGGTCCTTCAGACCGATGCCCAGGTAGGACAGGGTCGCCTCGGTGGCGATATAGCCGCCGAGCGCGATCGTGGCGACGACGATCACCGGGCCGAGCACGTTCGGCAGGATGTGCCGGAAGAGGATCCGGCCGGTGCCCGCGCCGAGCGCCCGGGCGGCGGTGACGAAGTCCGCCTGCTTCTGGGTGATGACGGCACCGCGCATGACGCGGGCGATCTGCATCCAGCCGAAGGCGGTCAGGGCGAAGGTCACCGTCCACACCGTGCGGTTGGTGAACGCCTGGAGCAGCACCAGGGCGCCGAGGAGCAGGGGAATGCCGAAGAACACGTCGGTGATGCGCGACAGGAGCGCGTCGACCCAGCCGCCGAAGTAGCCGGCGATCATGCCGACGATGCCGCCGAGCAAGGTGACCGCGAGCGTCACGCACACACCGACGATGATCGACGCACGCGCCCCGTGCACGGTACGCGCGTAGACACTCTGCCCTTGGACGTTGTAGCCGAACCAGTCCTCCTGGAAGAGGTGCGACCACTGGGGCGCGCCCAGATAGTGGTTGCGCAGGTCGGCGTAGCGCGGGTCCACGTCGGTGAAGAGCGTCGGCCACGCGGCCATGAGGATCAGAAGGAGCAGCAGGACGCCGGAGGCCCAGAACAGCCAGCTGCCGCGCAGCTCGCGCCAGGCATCCTGGCCGAGACTGCGGGCCTTCTCGGGGGACGGCTTCTTGCCGGCCATGGTGGCGAGTTCGGCGGCGGCCACACCCACGGCGGCGGTGTCCACCGAGCCGGCCAACAGGCTGGGGCCGGTGCTCGCGGCCTCGCTGGGGCTCACCTGTGGAGTCTTGTTGTCAGGCATAGCGGATCCTCGGGTCCAGGACTGCGTAGAGCAGGTCGACGACCAGGCTGCTCACGAGGTAGACGAGCACCAGGACGGTCACGATGCCGACCACGGTGGGGCCTTCACTGGTGCTGACGGCCTTGTAGAGGGTGTTGCCCACGCCGGGGACGTTGAAGATGCCCTCGGTGACGATCGCACCACCCATGAGCGCGCCGAGGTCGGTGCCGAGGAACGTGACGACAGGGATGAGCGAGTTGCGCATCAGATGCACCCCGACGACCCGGCGCCGGGGCAGGCCCTTGGCCACCGCGGTGCGGATGTAGTCGGCGCGGAGGTTCTCCGCCACGGTCGTCCGCGTCAGCCGGGTGACGTACGCCAGCGAGAGCAGCGCGAGCACGACGGCCGGGAGGATCAACTGGGTGAGGTCCTCGGAATCCTGGACGGTCGGGGTCACCAGCTTCCACTTCACACCGATCAGGAACTGAGCCATGTTGCCCAGCACGAAGACCGGAATGGACACCACGATCAGCGTGAAGATCAGCACGGCCTGGTCCACGAACCGGCCGCGGCGCAGCCCCGTGAGCACGCCGAGCCCGAGGCCGAAGACCAGCTCGATGGCAAAGGCGAAGAGCGCCAGCCGGATGGTCACCGGGAAGGCGTCGGCCATCAGGTCGGCCACGGGCCGGCCGGTGAAGCTCTGCCCGAAGTCACCCTTGAAGAGCCCTGAGAAGTAGTCCCAGTACTGCTCGATCAGGGGTTTGTCCAGTCCGAACTGGTGCCGCAGTCTCTCGGCCGTCGCCGGATCGGCCGCCCGCGAGCCGAACATCGCCGCGACGGGGTCACCCGGCAGCGAATACACCATCAAGAAAATAAGCAGCGTGGTCCCGATGAACACCGGGATCATCTGGAGCAGTCGCCTCGCGACAAAGCGCCCCATCGTTCCTCCTGTCGCCGACGGGCCCAGCGGCCGCCGCCTGTTCCTCGTGGGAGGCGGACGGCCACTGGGCCTGCGTCATTGCAAACGTCCCGGTGTTACTTCTTGACCTCGACGTCGGTCCAGATGGCCTGACGCTGGAAGTCGATCTTCACGTTCTGCACGCGCTTGGAGTAGCCGGCGACGGTCTTGTCGGTGAAGAGCGGGATGGCCGGCATCGTCTCCATGAGCTTCTTCTCAGCCTCGAAGTAGCCCTTGTTGGCCTCGTCGTCCGTCTTGGCCGCGTCCGCCTTCTCCATGGCCGCGTCGACGCCCTTGTCGCTGAAGGCCATGTCATTGGCGCCGGCGTCGGTGCGGAACTGCTCGGTGACGAAGTTGGCGATGTTCGGGAAGTCCATCACCCAGGCCATACGGAACGGGTTGCTGAGCTTCTTCTTGGTGATCAGGTCGCGGGACTCCTGGAAGGTGGACTTCGCGTCGGTCACGCACTCGACACCGGCGTTCTGCCGAATGTCGTTGCAGACCGCGTCCACCCACTCCTTGTTGGCGCCGTCGGCGTTGTAGGTGATGGTCACCTTGTTGCCGGGGACGCCGCCGCCCTGCTTGATGAGGTCCTTGGCCTTGGCCGGGTCGAACTTGCAGAACTCGCCACAGGCGCCCTCCTGCCAGCCCGGGATGCCCTTCGGCGTGAAGCCGGTGGCCGCGTCCTTGCTGCCCTTGAGCGCGGTCTTGGCGATGGTCTCGCGGTCGATCGCCATCGACAGGCCCTGGCGGACCTTGGCCTTCTCCGGCTTGCCCCACTCCTTGTCGTACAGCGGGAAGCCGACGTTGGTGTTGCCGCCGTACGGCTGGCTGATGGCGCGCTTGCCCAAGTCGTCCTTGAACTTGGCGACCTGGGCGTTGGGCACCTGGTACATGATGTCGATCTTGTCCGACAGCAGGTCCGCGTAGGCCGCGTCGTCCTTGCTGTAGAACTTGAAGTCGATGCCGCCGTTCTTGGGCTTGTCATCACCCTTGTAGTCGGCGAACTTACGGACCTTCAGCTGGACCTTGTGGGCCCAGTCGCCCTCCATCTTGTACGGGCCGTTGCCGATGGGGTGCTCACCGAAGCCCTTGGGGTCCTTGTAGAACGCCTCGGGAAGCGGGAAGAAGGCGTCGTAGAACAGCCGCTGCTTGAAGGTGGAGACGGGACGCGAGAGCTCGATGGTGAACTCGTTGTCGTTGACGACCTTGAGGCCCGACATCGCGTCGGCCTTCGGGTCGCCCTCCTTGGGGTGGACGTCCTCGTAGCCCTTGATGGACTCGAACCAGGAGGAGTTCAGCTGGTTGTTCTTGACGTTGGCGCCCCAGTTCCACGCCTTGACGAAGGAGTTGGCGGTGACCGTCTCGCCGTTGTGGAACTTCCAGCCCGGCTTCAGCTTGACCGTGAAGTGCTGGTTGTCAGTGGTGTCGACGCTCTGCGCCTGGGCCATCTGCAACTTGTTGTTGATGTCGAAGGTGACCAGACCACGGAACATGTTGGTCAGCATGTAGTGGCCGCCGACCTCATTGGTGTTGGTCGGGACCAGCGTGTTCTGCGGCTCGGTGTTGTAGTAGCTGAACACGCCGTTGGAGTCAACGGCCGCACTGCCCTCGTCATCGTCCTTGTTGCCGCCGCCACAGGCAGTCGCCGCCATCGCGACGACTATCGCACCCACGACCCACTTGGCGCTCTTGGCACCGCGCATGGGTATCCCTCCTCAGGAGTCCACTGTCACCAGATAGGAGGAACCGGCCCCTACACGCTGACACCCCTGACAGCGCTCACAGGAACCGGAACCCCCGAATGTGCTCGTGAGCCCCCGCACTCCCCACAGCGCGTGACCCATTGACCCGAGCTAATGGCCCCACTATTGAGCACTGCCGCTCCTTAAACCACACTTACTGGGTCTCGCTTTGGTCACATCGATCACCGCCACATGCCCGAAATACGGACAAAGACGGCCCAGACAGACACGTACGAAACGGGCTGTTGACGCCACATCGGGAGGGGAGCGTCCGTTATCCGGACGACTCGTGCGTCGTGGCCTGAAAACGCCGAGAGGCCCGGCACCCCTCGCGGGGTACCGGGCCTCTGCGTCACCGAAAGTGCCTCACCGAGACGCCTCACCGAAGCGCCTCACCCTGACGCGCCACCCGGGCGCGTCAGCGGCGAACTGACGTCGGTTCAGCCGTGCTTGGCGCGCGACGCGGAGCGGCCGCGCTCCTTCTGGTCGAGGACGACCTTGCGGATGCGAACCGCCTCCGGGGTGACCTCGACGCACTCGTCGTCGCGGCAGAACTCCAGGGACTGCTCCAGCGACAGCTTGCGCGGCGGGACGATCGCCTCGAAGGAGTCGGCGGAGGAGGAGCGCATGTTGGTGAGCTTCTTCTCCTTGGTGATGTTGACGTCCATGTCGTCGGCGCGCGAGTTCTCGCCGACGATCATGCCCTCGTACACCTCGGTGCCCGGGTCGACGAAGAGCACGCCGCGCTCCTGGAGGTTCGTCATCGCGAACGCGGTGACGGCACCGGCGCGGTCGGCGACCAGGGAGCCGTTGTTACGGGTCTTCAGCTCGCCGAACCACGGCTCGTGGCCCTCGTGGATGGAGTGGGCGATGCCCGTACCACGGGTGTTGGTCAGGAACTCCGTACGGAAGCCGATCAGACCGCGGGACGGGACGACGAACTCCATACGGACCCAGCCGGAGCCGTGGTTGGACATGTTGTCCATCCGGCCCTTGCGGGTGCCCATGAGCTGCGTGACCGCGCCCATGTGCTCCTCGGGCACGTCGATGGTGATGCGCTCGACCGGCTCGTACGTCTTGCCGTCGACCTGCTTGGTGACGACCTGCGGCTTGCCGATGGTCATCTCGAAGCCCTCGCGGCGCATCTGCTCCACCAGGATGGCCAGCGCCAGCTCACCGCGGCCCTGCACCTCCCAGGCGTCGGGACGCTCGGTGTCGAGCACCCGGAGGCTGACGTTACCGATCAGCTCGCGGTCCAGCCGGTCCTTGACCTGACGGGCGGTGACCTTGCGGTCCTTGACCGCGGCCTTGGCGTCCGCGCCCTTGCCCGTGCCGCCGCGGCCGACCAGCGGCGAGGTGTTCGTACCGATGGTCATGGAGATCGCCGGCTCGTCGACCGTGATCAGCGGCAGCGCCACCGGGTTCTCCGGGTCGGCCAGGGTCTCGCCGATCATGATGTTCGGGATACCGGCGACGGCGCAGATGTCACCCGGGCCGGCCACCTCGGCCGGCTTGCGGGTGAGCGCCTCGGTCATCATCAGCTCGGTGATGCGGACGTTCTGGATGGTGCCGTCGCGCTTGATCCACGCAACCGTCTGGCCCTTGCGCAGCTCGCCCTGCTCGACGCGGAGCAGCGCGATACGGCCGAGGAAATTGTCGGCGTCGAGGTTGGTGACGTGGGCCTGGAGCGGCGCGTCATCCTCGTACGTCGGGGCCGGGACGTGCTCCAGGATGGTGGAGAAGAACGGCTCCAGGCTGGTGCTGTCCGCCGGGACGGTGCCGTCCTCCGGCTTGGTCAGCGAGGCGATGCCGTCGCGGCCGCAGGCGTAGACGATCGGGAACTCGATCTGGTCCTCGTCCGCGTCCAGGTCCAGGAAGAGGTCGTACGTCTCGTTGACGACCTCGTCGATGCGGGAGTCCGGGCGGTCCGTCTTGTTGATGCACAGGATGACCGGCTTCCGCTGCTGCAGCGCCTTGCGGAGCACGAAGCGCGTCTGCGGCAGCGGGCCCTCGGACGCGTCGACCAGCAGCACGACCGCGTCCACCATCGACAGACCGCGCTCGACCTCACCACCGAAGTCGGCGTGGCCGGGGGTGTCGATGATGTTGATGGTGATCGGGGCCCCGCCGTCCTTGGGGTGATACTTCACCGCCGTGTTCTTGGCGAGGATCGTGATGCCCTTCTCACGCTCCAGGTCGTTCGAGTCCATGACGCGGTCGTCAACGGAGTCGAGCTGGTGCGCGGCGAAGGCGCCGGCCTGCTTGAGCATGGCGTCGACGATGGTCGTCTTGCCGTGGTCGACGTGGGCGACGATGGCGACGTTACGAATGTCATGGCGCGTGGGCATACTTGCGGCGCTTCTCCCGGGATCGTGGATGCCCGCGCGTCCGGTCCGGTACGCGGGCCTGCCGGGCGATCGAGCCACGGCCTTTACTCCATGGTACGGGGAACTGCGGGCCGGGGCTGCCCGGGGAGGGCTCCGGCTGGGCTGACCTGCGGCTTTACCCGCACCACTCAGCCCGTCCGGCGTTTGGGGACAGCGCGCGCAGCGCGCTTCGGGGGTCTGGGGGCGAAGCCCCGGGAATCGGCGAAGGGGAGGGACCGGGGCACCCCTACCGCAGGAACCCCATGTCCTGATACCGCGGGCTGGCCAGCCCGAAAGCACCGACATTCGCCAAGGCCCGCCGCGAGGCGACGAGCTCAGGCCGCTGATACAGCGGCACGGACCCCGCCGCCGCCCAGATCCGCGCGTCCGCCCGCACCACCAGGTCCCGCGAAGCCTCCGCGTCCAGCTCCGTCGACGCCTGCTCGAAGAGCCGGTCGATCTGGTCGGTGCCGACCCGGGTGTAGTTCTGCTCCACCTGGAGCGACCCGTCTGCGGCCGGCCGGGGTTTGGCGAAGATGGGCCGGGCGTCGGTGGCGGGGAAGGCGCTGGCGGGCCAGGAGTAGAGGGCGAGGTCGAAGTCGCCGGAGGCGATGTGGTCGCGGAAGTAGCCCGCGTCGTCGACGGTGACGAGGTCCGTGTGGATGCCGACGGCGTCGAGCTGCCGGGCGATCCGCTCCCCGACCTGTCGCAGCGGCTCCGCGCCCGTGCTCTTGGGGAGGATGAACCGGAGGGCGAGCCGCTTGCCGTCCTTGAAGCGGACGGGCACGGTCTTCGCCGCGTTCCCCTTGCCGCCCCCGGCGTCCCGGGCGCTCTTGTCGTCGCCGCCGGTCCCGGCTCCGCTCCCGGAACCGTCCCCGCCTTCCTCGCCCGCGTCCGCCGGCTCCGGCAGGTTCTCGGGCTTCTCCGCCGGGACGCCGGCCGCCGGCTCCGGCGCCGACCCGGGAGCCGGGGACTCCGGGTTTCCCGGGGATGCCGGGTCGGGAGCGCCATGCGGCTCGGCCTTGTCGTCCCGACCGTGCCGTGCCCCCGCCCCGTCGGCCTGGGCCGGCCCGCGCCCGGCCGGTTCGCCCCGGCCCTCCTTCCAGCCGGCGTCGGCGAGCAGGTCCCGGGCCGCGCCCGGGTCGGCGGGCCCGACGGCGTCACTGTTGTCCTCGTAGCCGGGCTGCCCGGCGACGAGGACGTGGCTGCCCAGCGGGTCGGCCGGCAGCCCGAGGGCGCCGAGGACGTACCGGGCGAGTTCCTTGCGGTCGACGGCCCGGACGACCGCCCGCCGCACCCGCTCGTCGGCCAGCGCGCCGGACGTGCCGTTGAGGGCGAGCTGCGTCCACACCGGCTCCAGCGCCCGGTGGACGACGAGGTCGCGCAGTCCGGCCGACGCCTCCGGCTTGTTGGCGTCGTCGGTCTTCTTCGCCGGCGCGTTCACCCGGTCGATCCGCTCGGCCGCCGCCGGGGTGATGTCGGCGAGGTCGACGCCGCCGTTGGCCAGCGCGTCGGCCCGTTCGCCGCGCGGCACCGCGCGGAGCACCAGCCGGTCGAGCTTCGCCCGGTCGCCCCACCAGCGGGGGTTGCGGACGAGCGTCAGCGTGCCCTGCCCGTCGTTGCGCTCGCCCACCCGGAAGGGGCCGGCCGCGAACTTGAGCTCCTTGCGCATCGAGTCGTTGAACGCGTTGCCGCTGGCCATCGCCGCCCGGGGGTAGAGCGGGGTGAAGAGGGAGGCCCAGTCCACGTACGGCTTCGCAAAAGTGATCTTCACTTCGCGGGCGTCCGCGCCGCGCTCGACCTTGTCGATCCGGTCGTAGCCGGCGTTGCCCGTCGACCAGAACGCGCTGTCCCTGCCGCGCAGCGCCTTCCACTGGGCCTCGAAGTCGGCGGCGGTGATCGGCGTGCCGTCGCTCCACACCGCGCCGGGGTGCAGCCGGTAGACGACGACCTGCCGCGGCTCGCGCGCCACCACCTCGGCGGAGAGCAGGTAGTCGGGGTTGCGCTGGGGGCGCCCGCGGCCGTCGAGGGTGAAGAGGGCGGGCAGCACCGCGCCCGCCACCTGCCGGGTGGTCGCGTCGGCGTCCGACTGGAAGGCGTTGTAGGTGGCCGGCAGGGCGTCGACGGCCCAGGTCAGCGTGCCCTTGTCGGCGATCTTCGCGCGTGGGGCGGCGGCCACGTCCTGGATGCCGGCCGGTGGTTCGTCGCTCCCCCCGGTGCTCCCGCAGCCGGCCAGGGCGGGCAGTGGCAGGAGCGCGCCCGCGGCGAGCAGGGCGGCGGAACGGCGGGTGCGGCGGAGGCGGCGGACGCGGGGCCGCTGGCTCGTCGAGAGGGGGAACATGGGCGACAACCTCCGCCGTACGGGGTCCGGATCCACGATCAGGGGGTCGGTCAGGGGCCGATCAGCCGGTCCAATGAACCGTTGATCGGATCTACTGCCGACCACTGAAAGCGACGGCCCGCGCGAACGGGGTGCCGACACGGCGCCTCCCCGGCGCACGCCACCCGCCTGGACGAACGTTTGGGCGGCGGCAGGGCTCGCGAGGAATGCGCTCCCGCGAAGGTGCAATCGCGGCCGCTATCTTCCCCTGAAGGGGTGTGACGCGCGACACTCTCTGTCGCATCGCAGTCGCCACCCGCAACCGCCCGTTCCGCGGAAGTGAGGGCAGATCCGTGTCCCTGAACGATGACCTGACAGCGGTTCAGCGCTGCCTCGGCGAACTCGACCGCGCCCTCGGCCGGCTGGAGCGCCGGCTGGGCAGCGGAGGCCCGGAGCTGCGGCGGATGCGTTCCGACGCCGGCCACCTGCGCGAGAGCCTGACGCTCCTGTGCGAGGCCCAGCCCCCGGAGCGCCCCCGCCCGGCCATGGTGCAGATCCCCGACACCCCGTACGACCCCTCGCTGTGGCGGGACGCCGACGAGGAGGGCATCGGCTCCCGCGCCCCGTAGCGCCGCCGGCGGCCTCCCTGAGCCCCCGCGCCCGGCGTCCCACACCCCCGCTCCTCGACGGAGTCCCTTTGTCCACTGGCACCGACCCCAGACCGTCCGCCGCCGCCGGCTCCCCGGCGAGCGGCGGCGTCCACCACTCCTCACGGGCCTCGATCGCCCCCCGCCACCTGCGCCGCGACCGCTGGTGGCTGCCGCCCGCGGCCACGGCGGCCGGGCTGCTGGCGTTCGTCGTCTACTCCACCTGGCGGGCGTTCGCCGACGAGCGCTACTACGCCGCGCCCTACGTCTCGCCGTTCTACTCGCCCTGCCTCGCCGAGCGCTGCGTCCCCATGAAGGACGGCGCCGACTGGGAGGTCTTCGGCTCGTGGTGGGCCCTGTCGCCCGCGCTGCTGATCCTGATCTTTCCGCTGGGCTTCCGGCTCACCTGCTACTACTACCGCAAGGCGTACTACCGCGGGTTCTGGGCCTCTCCCCCGGCCTGCGCGGTCGCCGAGCCGCACGCGAAGTACACCGGGGAGAGCCGCTTCCCGCTGGTGCTCCAGAACATCCACCGGTACTTCTTCTACTTCGCGGTGATCGTCGCGGGCATCCTCACCTACGACGCCGTCCTCGCCTTCCGCGACGAACACGGCGCGTGGGGCCACATGGGCCTCGGCACCCTCGTCATGCTCGCCAACATCGGCCTGATCTGGGCGTACACGCTCTCCTGCCATTCGTGCCGGCACATCGTCGGCGGGCGGCTGCGCACCTTCTCCAAGCATCCGGTGCGCTACCGCATGTGGGGGCTGGTGAGCCGGCTGAACGCCCGTCACATGCTGCTCGCCTGGGCGTCCCTGATCAGCGTCGCGCTGGCCGACCTGTACGTGTACCTGGTCGCCGGCGGCGTGTTCGACGATCCGCGCTTCTTCTAGGAGAGACCTACTGATGACTCGGGTGGACCGGCAGTCCTGGGACGTGGTCGTGGTGGGCGCGGGGGGCGCCGGGCTCCGTGCCGCGATCGAGGCCCGCGAGCAGGGGCTGCGCTGCGCGGTGATCTGCAAATCGCTGTTCGGCAAGGCGCACACGGTGATGGCCGAGGGCGGCATCGCCGCCTGCATGGGCAACGTGAACGCGAACGACAACTGGCAGGTGCACTTCCGCGACACGCTGCGCGGGGGCAAGTTCCTCAACGACTGGCGGATGGCCGAGCTGCTGGCGCAGGAGGCCCCGGACCGGGTGTGGGAGCTGGAGACCTGGGGGCGGTCTTCGACCGGACGCCGGACGGGCGGATCTCGCAGCGGAACTTCGGCGGGCACGAGTACCCGCGGCTGGCGCACGTGGGCGACCGGACGGGCCTGGAGCTGATCCGCACGCTCCAGCAGAAGGTCGTCTCCCTCCAGCAAGAGGACTTCCGGCGGCACGGCGACCACGAGGCGCGGCTGAAGGTCTTCCAGGAGTGCACGGTCACCCGGGTGCTCCGCGACCGCGACGACGTATCCGGCGGCTCCCGGGTGTCCGGCGTCTTCGGCTACGAGCGCGAGTCCGGGCGGTTCCTCGTCCTGGAGGCGCCGGCCGTGGTGCTGGCCACCGGCGGCATCGGCAAGTCGTTCAAGGTGACCTCCAACTCCTGGGAGTACACCGGCGACGGGCACGCGCTGGCGCTGCTCGCCGGGGCCCGGCTGGTGAACATGGAGTTCGTCCAGTTCCATCCGACGGGCATGGTCTGGCCGCCGTCCGTGAAGGGCATCCTCGTCACCGAGTCGGTGCGCGGCGACGGCGGGGTGCTGCGCAACAGCGACGGCAAGCGGTTCATGTTCGACTACGTCCCGGACGTCTTCAAGGAGAAGTACGCGGAGACCGAGGACGAGGCCGACGGCTGGTACACCGACCCCGAGCACCACCGTCGGCCGCCGGAACTGCTGCCGCGCGACGAGGTGGCGCGGGCGATCAACTCCGAGGTGAAGGCCGGCCGCGGATCGCCGCACGGCGGGGTGTTCCTGGACGTCTCGACGCGGATGCCGGCCGAGGTGATCCGCCGCAAACTGCCGTCCATGCACCACCAGTTCAAGGAGCTGGCGGACGTGGACATCACCGCGGAGGCCATGGAGGTCGGCCCCACCTGCCACTACGTGATGGGCGGCGTCGAGGTCGACCCGGACACGGCGGCGGCGGTCGGGGTGCCGGGGCTTTTCGCGGCCGGCGAGGTGGCGGGCGGGCTGCACGGTTCCAACCGGCTCGGCGGCAACTCCCTCTCCGACCTGCTGGTGTTCGGGCGGCGCGCGGGGCTGTACGCGGCCCGGTACGCGGCCGGCCTGGACGCGGCGGGACGTCCCGCCGTCTCCGACGCGGACGTGGCGTCGGCGGAGGCGGAGGCGCTGCGGCCGTTCGGCGCCGAGGAGAGCACCGGCGGGGCCGCCGAGAACCCGTACGCCCTGCACCAGGAGCTCCAGCAGTCGATGAACGACCTGGTGGGGATCATCCGGAAGGCGCCCGAGATGGAGGAGGCGCTGCGCCGGCTCTCCGGGCTGCGGGCCCGCGCCCGGCGGGCGGGGGTCGAGGGGCACCGGCAGTTCAACCCGGGCTGGCACCTGGCGCTGGACCTGCGGAACATGCTGCTGGTCAGCGAGTGCGTGGCGCGGGCGGCGCTGGAGCGGACGGAGAGCCGGGGCGGGCACACCCGGGACGACCACCCGGGCATGGACCGGCGCTGGCGCAAGGCGCGGCTGGTCTGCCGGTTGGCCGACGACAGCACCGAGCCGGCCGCCGAGGACCCGGCGCTGGGCCGGATCCGGCTGGAGCGGCAGGAGCCGCCGGCGATCCGCCCCGACCTGCTGGAGCTGTTCGAGAAGGACGAGCTGAAGAAGTACCTGACGGACGAGGAGCTCACCCGATGAGTTATCAGGCCCGCTTCAAGGTGTGGCGGGGTGACGCCGGCGGCGGCGGCCTCACGGACTACGAGGTCGCCGTCAACGAGGGTGAGGTCGTCCTCGACATCATCCACCGGCTGCAGGCCACGGCCGCGCCGGACCTGGCCGTCCGCTGGAACTGCAAGGCGGGCAAGTGCGGTTCGTGCAGCGCGGAGATCAACGGCCGGCCGCGGCTGATGTGCATGACGCGGATGTCGGTGTTCGACCCGGCGGAGACGGTCACCGTCACGCCGATGCGGGCGTTCCCGGTCGTCCGCGACCTGGTGACGGACGTGTCGTACAACTACGCGAAGGCGCGGGACGTGGCCTCGTTCGCCCCGCCGCCGGACCTCAAGCCGGGCGAGTACCGGATGCGGCAGCAGGACGTGGACCGGCTCCAGGAGTTCCGCAAGTGCATCGAGTGCTTCCTGTGCCAGAACACCTGCCATGTGGTGCGTGACCACGAGGAGAACAAGCCGGCGTTCGCCGGGCCGCGCTTCCTGATGCGCGTCGCCGAGCTGGACATGCACCCGCTGGACGCCGCCGCCGAGGCCGGCGTCGACCGCAAGGCGGCGGCCCGTGAGGACCACGGGCTCGGCTACTGCAACATCACCAAATGCTGCACGGAGGTCTGCCCGGAGCACATCAGAATCACGGACAACGCGCTGATCCCGCTGAAGGAGCGGGTCGTCGACCGCTCCTACGACCCGTTGGTCTGGCTGGGCAGCAAGATCCGCCGCCGGGGCGCCGGGCACGGAACGTAATACCACACACCCTCCCGGTAGCGGCTCCGGCAAACCGGTCATACCCTCCGAAGTGTGACGCGGCTTTTGAGGCGGTACGGGCCCGGGGCGCCGGGCCCGGCCATCGTCGGCGCCCTCTTCGCGCTGTGCGTCCTCCTCCTCCCGGCGCCGTCCGTCGCCCGTGCCGAAACGCCGCTCGACCTGGACGCCACCGGGCACGTCACCGACACGGTCGGCGCGCTCGGCCGCCGCCGGCCCCAGGTCGAGGCCGCCCTCGCCCGGCTGGCCGGCCGGGACGTCCGGCTCTACGTCACCTACGTGCACGACTTCTCCGGCCGCACCGCCCGCGAGTGGGCCGACGCCACCGCCGACCGCAACGGCCTGGGCCCGCACGACGTCCTGCTCGCCGTCGCCACCTCCCCCCGGCAGTTCGCCGTCTCCGCCGCCCAGGACTCCGGCTTCCGCGCCGACCAGCTCCAGCAGGTCGCCACCGTCGCCATCACCCCCGCCCTGAAGGCGCACGACTGGGCCGGCGCCGCGATCGGGGCCGCCGACGGCTACCGGTCCGTCCTCGCCGGGCAGGCCGTCCGGCCGCCCGTCATCGTCCCCGGCAGCAGCGACCCCGGGGGCAGCGGACTACTCCCCGGCGACCGGCGGTTCTGGGCGCCCGTGGCGGCCGGGGCGCTGCTCTGCCTGGCCGGGCTGCTGCTGCGCCGGCAGCGGCGCCGCCGGGCCCGCCGGCGGGTCACCGTCGTCCCGTTCCGCGCCCCCGTCACCGTCTCCGCCTCCACCGAACCGGGCCTCGCCCGGATGGCCCAGCCGCTCACCCCGCTGCCCGACCTGGAGACGGAGGCGTCGCTCAACCTCGTCGCCACCGACGACGCCGTCCGCACCAGCGCCGAGGAGCTGTCCTTCGCCGTCGCCCAGCTCGGCGAGGCGGCGACGCTGCCGTTCGCCGAGGCCGTCGGCTACGCGCGGACCGAGCTGGCCGCCGCGTTCCGGCTGCGGCAACGGCTCGACGACGCGCCCGCCCACGACGACGACTTCCGCCGGCACGCCCTCGACGAGATCTGCTCCCGCTGCACCAGCGCCAACCGGCGGCTGGACGCCGAGGCGGCCGCCTTCGACCGGCTGCGCGCGCTGAAGGCCAACGCGGCGGTCGTCCTCGACCGCGCGGAGGACGCCGCCCGGGCCCTCGAACCGCGCATCGACGACGCCGAGAACGCCCTGTTCGCCCTCCGCCGCCGGTGCACCGAGGACGCGCTCGCCCCCGTCTGGCGGTACCCGGCCGAGGCCCGCGACCGGCTCGCCTTCGCGGGCGCCGCCCTGGAGGACGCACACACCGGCCTCGCCGAGGGCGACCGGGACCGGGCCGCGGTCTCGGTGCGCGCGGCCGAGGCCGCGCTCTCCCAGGCCCGCACCCTGGCCGCCGCCGCGCTGCGGCACGCCCACGAACTCGACGGCGCCACCCGCCGCCTGGCCGCGGCCCTCGCGGACGCGGAGACCGCCGCCGCGGGCCGCACGGAGGGCGCCGCCTACGACCTGCTCACCGCCGTCCGCCGGGAAGCCGCCTGCGAACGGACCGACCCGCGGGCCGTCCTCCGCCGCATCGACGAGGCCGCCGCCGCCTTCGACGACGACCTGCCCCCCGACGACCCCGGCCGCGCCGCCCGCACCCGCGCCCGGACCGGCCGCGCCCTCCTCACCGCCCGCGCCCGGGTCACCGGCGCCCGCGACTTCATCGCCACCCACCGCGGCGCCGTCGGCGCCCGCGCCCGCACACGCCTCGCGGAGGCCGAACGGCACCTGCGACTGGCCCGCCACGACCCGACGCAGGCCGCCCGCGCCGAAACGCTCGCCCTCCAGGCGCGGACGGCGGCCGAACGCGACGTGGGCGTGTACGGCGTCGCCCACGCCACGCCCGACGCGGCCCGCCCGGCGCGGGCGCTGGGCGGCGCGCTGCTCGGCGGCATCGTCCTCGCGGGACTGCTCCCGGCGACGTTCGGCGGCGGCGCGACGCGGGGGCGCCTGGCGGCGCCGGAGCGGTGAGGACGCCCCGGAACCGCCCTTTCACCGTTTCTGCGGGGGCTCCACCCCCGTACCCCCGAAGCCCCCTTCGGGCGCTGTCCTCAAACGCCGGACGGGCTGTTTCAGCCCGTCCGGCGTTTGAGGACGAGCGGCGAAGCCGCGAAAAGGGGGTCTGGGGCGCAGCCCCAGGAAGCGGCGAAGGGGTGGGACTGGGGCGACTTCCCGAGCCTCAATAGAGGCTCATAAGAGCCTCAACCGCATCGGGCGCCCCCGCCTCCCCATCCGGCAACGCCAGTTCAAACCACACCGTCTTCCCCTGCGGAGGAATCCGCCGACTCCCCCAAGCGGCACTCAGCAACCCCACCAACTGCAGGCCCCGCCCCCCTCATCCGTATCCCGCGCCCGCCGCCGCCGAGGCTGCACCGACCCCGCGTCCCACACCTCGCACACCAACGTCCGGTCCAGCAACAGCCGCAACCGGATATCACCCTCCCCGTACCGCAACGCGTTGGTGACCAGCTCACTCACCAGCAACTCCGTCGTGTCGACCAGACTCTCCAGCCCCCACTGCGGCAGCATCTCCCGCGCCAGCTCCCGCGCCCGGGCGACGGACCGCGGCTCGGGCGGCAGCGTCCAGTCGCCGACGTGCCCGGGCGGCAGCCCCCGCAGCCGGGCCATCAGCAGTGCGATGTCGTCCTCGCCGTGGTGGGTGTCCAGAGCGGACAGGACGTGATCGCACACGTCCTCCAACGGCCGGACCGGGTCGGTGAGAGCGTCGCGGAACGCCTGGAGCCCCTCGTCCAGCGGGTGGTCGCGGGATTCGACCAGGCCGTCCGTGTACAACGCGAGCAACGCCCCGTCGGGCAGTTCGAGGACGGTCTCCTCGAACAGTTCACCGCCCACCCCGAGCGGCATCCCCGGCTGCACCTCCAGGAGCCGCGCCGGCTTGCCCTCCTCGACGAGAACGGGCGGCAGGTGCCCGGCGTTGGCGACCGTGCAGCGCCGGGTGACCGGGTCGTACACCGCGTAGACGCACGTCGCCAGGTACACCTCGGACAGATCGGCGGGGCGGACACTGCCCCGCACGCCGCGCGAGGCGGACTGCTTGCCGCCGGGCCGGCCGAGGCCGTGGGCGATCTCGTCGAGGGCGGACAGCACCTCGGCCGGTTCCATGTCCAGCATGGCCAGGGTCCGTACGGCGGTGCGGAGTTCGCCCATGGCGACGGCGGCCCGCAGGCCGCGGCCCATGACGTCGCCGACGACCAAGGCCGTACGGTGGCCGGGCAGCTCGATGACGTCGAACCAGTCGCCGCCCACCTCGGTCGCCGCGTTGCCGGGCAGATAACGGCAGGCGATCTCCAGCCCCGCGGCCTCGGGGTCGACCGGGGGCAGCAGGCTGCGCTGGAGGATGAGGGCCCGCTCGTGCTCGCGCCGGTAGAGGCGGGCGTTGTCGATGCAGACCGCCGCCCGCGAGGCCAGCTCCACGGCGACGGCCGTCTCCCGCTCGCCGAACGGCTCGCTGCCCTTGGTGCGGGTGAACTGCACCAGCCCCATCACCGTGTCCCGGGCGACCATCGGCACGGCCAGCGTGCACTGCGCCGACATGCCCGGCTCGGGCGGTTCGGCGCCCTCCCGGCCGCCGCCGGGGACGGCCTGCACCTGGGCGGTGCGCAGGGCGCCGGCACACGGCGAGTGGAAGGGGTACCGGTGCACCTCGCCGACCTGGACGGCCTTCTCGTCGGGCTCGTCGGAGGCGACCGGCGCCCCCGACACGGCGCTGGCGAAGGCGACGCGGCGCAGCTCGGCGCTGCCGTCGGCCAGGCCGGGCGGCGCCTCGTCGCCGGCGAGCAGCCCCTGGTAGAGGTCGACGGAGGCGAGGTCGCAGAACTGCGGGACGGCCACGTCCAGCAGTTCGCGGGCGGTGGTCTCCAGGTCGAGGGAGGTGCCGATGCGGGCGCTCGCCTCATTGAGCAGCGCCAGGTTGCGCCGGACGCCGGCGGCCTCCCGTTCGGCGCGGCGGCGGCCGGTGACGTCGGTGGCGATGGCGGCCACGCCGATGGGCCGCCCGCTGCCGCCGTGCAGCCGGTAGAGCGACACCGACCAGCGGCGGCGTTCGGCCTTGCCGGGCACCGGCCCCATCAGCTGGAGATCGGCCACCGGCCGGCCGGTGTCGAGGACCTGGCGGAGCGCGACGGTCAGCCGTTCGGCCTCGGTGCGGGGCAGGAACTCGTGCGGCTTCCGTCCCCGGTGCCAGGCCACGGGACGGCCGAGGGCCTGGGCGAAGCTCTCGTTGACGCGGAGCAGCCGCAGGTCCGTCCCGAAGAAGAAGAACCCCAGGGGAGATTGGCCGAAAACGGCTTCCGACGCCGCGATGTCGGTCTCTATTCCCTGGAGCGCCCGGACGTCGACGGCCACGCAGAGCGCGGCGCGCTCGCCGCGCTCGTTCCGGCTGGGCATCACGTAGACCTCGGCCAGACCCTGCTGCCGCCCGTCGCGCTGGTACGGGACGAGGCCGGTCCGGGCGCGGCCGTCGCCGAGCGGCGGGCCGGCCGGATCGTCCGGGTCGGCCGGGTCACCCGGGTCGCCCGAAAAGAGGACCCCTTGCTGCGCGGCGGCGAACACGTCCTGGGGATCCCGGCCGACCGCCTGACCCGGAGTTATCCCGAAGAGCTCGGTGGCGCGCTCGCTCCACTGCTCGATCCGGCCGTCGGGCCCCAGCGAGAACGACGCCACGCGGATGTAGTCGTAGAGGGATCCGGGCGGGCTGTTCTGCCACATCGAGGTCGCGTCCTTACCCTCTGGGCCGCCCGCCTCGGCGCCCGCTGGCTTTTCGCTCACGTGCCCGTCCCCTCCGGCTCATGTGCTCGCACCGGCATCAGAAGGCCGAGTATCCAGCACGGAAGGCCCTCGGAACACGGACTTCACGATCACAGCACGGTCTCGACCCCGCAATGGGTCTTCCCCGGGTTCCTAACCTGGCAAGCTCAGTTCGAACCACACCGTCTTGCCGTTGTCACCCCGGCGGGTACCCCAGCGACGGGATGCCAGTGCGACGAGTTGCAGTCCACGCCCGCCCTCGTCGTCCGCTTCGGCCACACGTTCGCGGGGCGGATCGGGCAGTGGATCGGAGACCTCGACCTGGAGCACGCGGCCGGCGCGGGAGTACATCCGGACGCCGATGGGGCCGGTGGCGTGCCGAAGGGAGTTGGTGACGAGCTCGCTCACGAGGAGGACGGTGACGTCGCTGACGTCCGCCAGGCCCCAGGCGAGCAGGGTGTCGCGGACGAGCGTACGGGCGGTGCGCACCGCACCGGCCTCGGCGGGGAAGCTCCATTCGGCGAACCCCGGCGTCGATGCCAGTGCGCTGTCGCTCACGCCGACCACTTCCCAGACCGCTCTGACGCGACCCAGCCGGAATGCCCGGCTTGGGACCAATAATCAGCACATACCCGGTATGAGGGTCGGTGTATCGCTTCGGCCCACAGTCGGGTTACGGCGGGTTACGACGCGTCGGCGGGGCCGACGGGACGGGCGTGAGCGGCGTGAAAGGGCATGCCGGGCGTGAAGGGCGGGGCCGGGCCCCGGAACGGCCACGGGTGGCCCCCCGGTCAGGGGGCCACCCGTACGCGTTCGACTATGTAGAGCTGCCGGCGGCCCCTTTTGTCCGGGGCCTTGTCCGTCGCCTTGTCCGGCGTCTCGAGGCTCTCGTCCAGGCGGTCGGCCACGCGCTCGGCCTCCAGCCTGGTGGCGTACCGCCCGACGCGGTAGCGATTGCCGTTGTCGTCCTGGCGGATCACCAGCCAGGGCAGGACCGGTTCGTTCTCACTCATCGCCCCTGCCCCTCCGCCGTCGCACCCTTCGGGAAGAAACCGCAGTCCGCATATGCCCGAGCGTACGCCCGACCTTTACGCAGCGGATACGGGTTTTCACGAAGAGGTGCGCATTCGGCCACGCGTACGCGTGTCTTTACGCCTTGGAGGCCGACGGAACCGCGTCCTCCGGCTCGCCCGTTCCCTCGGCGCGCTCGATCTCCGCCATCTCCTTCTCGGTGGCGACCAGGGTGGGATTGCGCCAGGAGCTCCGCACGCCCCACACGTAGAAGACCAGACCGATCAGGGCGACGACCAGCAGGTCCCAGCCCTCGGCCAGGTAGCCCTTGCCGCCGTAGTCCTTGCCGCCGGCCCACGAGACGAAGGCCATGACCAGCAGGTACGCCACCACCCAGGCGCCGGCCTTGAGGTGCGGCTTGAGCTCGGCCCACGGCTTGCGCAGCTCGTACCAGGCCCAGATCGGCAGGCCGACCGCCATGATCAGGATGACCTTGCCGGTGAGCGGCCACTTGCCCCAGTAGAGGACGAGCGAGCCGAAGACCATCGCGATGGGCGCGATGACGGGCATGGCGCGCAGCTTCACCGGGCGCGTGATGCCCGGGGCGATGCGGCGCAGCGACATCACGGCGACCGGACCGGTGATGTACGAGATCACGGTCGCGATGGAGACGATCTCGGCCAGCGAGCCCCAGCCGCGGAAGACCGCGAGGAAGAGGAAGGCGATGACCAGGTTGAGCAGCAGGGCCGGACGCGGCACGCCGGTCTTCGGGTCGACCTTGCCGAAGATGCCCGGCAGGTGGCCGTTCTCCTGGACGCCGTGGATCATGCGCGAGGTGGTCGCGGCGTAGATCATGCCGGTGCCGGAGGGGGAGATGAAGGCGTCCGCGTAGAGGACGATCGCCAGCCAGTTCAGACCCCAGGCGATGGCCAGGTCGGCCAGCGGGGACTTGTAGGTGAGGGCGCTCCAGCCGTCGGAGAGGTCGCCGGAGGGGACGGCCATCAGGAAGGCGACCTGCAGCGCGATGTAGATGACCAGCGCGATCAGGATCGATCCGATGACGGCCTTCGGCAGCGACTTGCCCGGGTTGCGGGCCTCCCCGGCCATGTTCAGCGGGGACTGGAAGCCGTTGTAGGCCCAGACGATGCCCGAGGTGGCCACGGCGGTGAAGACCGCGCTCCAGCCGTTGGGGGTGAAGCCGCCCGCCACCTTGATGTTGTGCGTGTCGAAGTGCGACCACATCAGGGCGCCGGCGGTCAGGATCGGAACGACGACCTTAAAGATCGTGATCAGGTTGTTGGTCTTCGCGAACAGGGTGATCGCGAACCAGTTCATGAAGAAGTAGAAGACCAGCAGGACGCTGGCGAGGCCCACACCGGCGCCGGTGAGCTCCTTGCCGTCGTAGAGGTCCTTGGCCCACTGCCACTTCCAGGAGCTCATGTACTGGACGGAGGCGGTCGCCTCGCCGGGGATGACGGAGACGATCGCGATCCAGTTGGCCCAGGCGGCGAGGTAGCCGGCGAGCGAGCCGTGCGAGTACTGGCCGTAGCGGACCATGCCGCCGGCCTTGGGGAACATCGCGCCCAGCTCGCTGTAGGTCAGGGCGATGGTCAGCGCCACGACGGCGCCGATGACCCAGGCCAGGATCGCCGCCGGGCCGGCGATGCCGGCGGCCCGCTGGGCGCCGAAGAGCCAGCCGGAGCCGATGATCGACCCGAGGCCGACGGCCGTCAGGGCCACCGGACCGAGGGTCCGGCGGTAATTGGAGTGGGAACCCCGTTCGGTACTCAAGCCCCGGCTCTCCTTTTCTTTCTTACTCCCCCACAGCAGGACACAAACCGCGCCATCGTACGAGCGATTTGGCCGGGCCGGTTCTGCCAAAAGCCCCTGAGCTGGGGCTATGTGAGTTTTGCAACACAAGAAACCAGGGCTTTATATGGGGGCATACCGGGGCACACCGCGCAGTTCCTACCCTCGGGTAAGGAGTGCGGGTAAGGGGCTCTTTCCGGCCACGCTCCTGACTGGCGAGTCAGTTCCACCGGACGTCGGAAGCGTTCACGAGGACGACATGCCACCTTCACCGTCAGGTGGTACGCGAAAAACGGTCCGCCCGGTTCCCCTCACCCCCCTGTGAACCCGGTTACTTCCGGCTACTTCACCGGAAGGTGGTACGCGACGCGGTGCCGCTCGGCCAGCATCACCACGTCCGCCGTCTCCACCGCCCGCCCGCCCGCGAAGTACGTCCGGGAGACGACCAGCACGCAGTGGCCCGGCACCCCGCCCAGCGCCAGCGTCTCCTGCGCCAGCCCGGGGCGGGCGCTGATCTCCTCGGTGACGTTGTCCACGACGAGGTCGATGGCGGCCATCCGCTCGACCACCCCGCGGCCGGCCAGCGGCCCCTCCTCGGGGAGCATCACCGGCGTCCGCCCGGTGACGGCGAGCGGCTCCCAGGAGGTGGAGAGCATCGCCGGCTCGCCGGCGCAGCGGAACAGGTAGTCGGTGCGCATCACCCGGTCGCCGGGCGCGATCCGCAGCCGCTCGGCGACCGCGGCCGGGGCGGAGAGCTGCTCGCTGCGCGCCTCCCAGGTGCCCTTGACCCGGGGGTCGGCCTGCTCCTGGCGGAACGACGAGGACTCCCCCACCCCCGGTAGCCGGTACGCACCACGGCCCGTCGCTCGGGCCGCTCCCGCACATAGGTGCCCGATCCGGACCGGCCCTCCACCAGCCCCTCGGCCATCAGCACCTTGCGGGCCTCCAGGGCCACCGTGTCCGAGACGCCGTACTGCTCGCGGATGCGGGCCTGGGAGGGGAGGCGGGTGTGCGGCGGCAGCTCGCCGGCGACGATCTTCTGACGGAGATCGCCGGCGACGCGGAGATATGCGGGCTGGTCACCGAATGCCACGTCCACTCCCAAGGTTGACTTTCCGCAACAGCTTGGCAACTCACGGTTGCCATCCGCAACTGAGGGCCAAGGAATCACTAGATGTGGTGAATTGCAGCTCAGAAGGGTGTGAGCGCCACCCTGACGCACGTGCAATACGCACTCTCCGACGGCACATCTGCGACGATGCGGACGATCCCAGTGATCTTCGGAAGGACCGGCCGGCTGGGGACGATCCAGGGCCTTCGGGAGATCCGGGGAGCCGGTGACCCTAAGGAGCCCCGTGCGCCGCCACCCTCCGCTCTTCGCCCTCCCGTGTCTCCTCCTGTGCCTCCTGCCGGCCTGCGCCCCCGCGGGAACGACCGCCCGCCCGGCGGACCCCGCGACGGCCGGCGCCAAGGGCGTGGGCGACCCCCTGTTCCCCACCATGGGCAACGGCGGCTACGAGGTGGAGCACTACGGCCTCTCGCTCTCCTACGAGCCGAAGGACGGCAGCATCACCGCCACCGCGGAGATCAGCGCCCGCACCGACCGGGCCCTGTCGTCGTTCAGCCTCGACTTCCACGGCCTCCAGGTGGACCGGGCGACGGTCGACGGCGCCCCGGCCGGCGTCGACCGCACCGGGGACGCCCTGCGCCTGACCCCCGCGAAAGATCTCGCCTCCGACGCCGCCTTCA
This sequence comes from Streptomyces sp. CA-181903, assembly GCF_050937075.1. Lineage (NCBI taxonomy): Bacteria > Bacillati > Actinomycetota > Actinomycetes > Kitasatosporales > Streptomycetaceae > Streptomyces > Streptomyces sp. CA-181903. Next base: position 4,828,266 of record NZ_JBNJLY010000001.1, on the reverse strand, counting down.
CCGCCACCATCGCCTACCACGGCGTCCCGGAGACGCTCACCGATCCCGACGGTTCCCAGGAAGGCTGGCTGAAGACCCCCGACGGAGCCGTGGCCCTCGGCGAGCCCAACGGCTCCATGACCTGGTTCCCCGGCAACCACCACCCCTCCGACAAGGCCGCCTACGACCTCACCGTCAGCGTCCCCGAGGGCACCACAGCCGTTTCCAACGGCGAACTGAGCAAACAGGAGACGGCGAACGGCCGGACGTCCTTCACCTGGCACACCGCCGAACCGATGGCCAGCTACCTGGCGACCGTCGCCATCGGCTCCTTCACCCTCGACCGCACCGCCGCCGGCACGGTCCCGCAGACGGTGGCCATCCACACCGCCCAGGCGCAACGGGCCACGAACGTCCCGTCCTGGGTCGGCTCCATCACCGACTGGGGCACCGGCCTCTTCGGCCCCTACCCCTTCTCCTCCACCGGCGCCACGATCGGCTCGGGCCCGTCCATCGACTACGCCCTGGAGACCCAGACCCGCCCCTACTTCAACCACGCCCCCGACGAGATCTCCCTCGTCCACGAGATCGCCCACCAGTGGTTCGGCGACTCCGTCACCCCCGGCTCCTGGCAGGACATGTGGCTCAACGAGGGCTTCGCCACCTACGCGGAGTGGCTCTGGCAGGAACAACACGCGGGCCCCACCGCGGCGCAAACCTTCGCCGAGTACTACGCCCTCCCGAAAACGGACGCCCTCTGGACGTTCCCACCCGCGAAACCCCCCTCCGCCGCGGACATCTCCGGCGACCCGGTCTACTACCGAGGCGCGATGACCCTCCACAAACTCCGCGAAACGGTGGGCGACCCCACCTTCTCCACGATCCTCCACACCTGGACCACGGACCACCGCCACGGCAACGCCCGCACAACGGACTTCACGGACCTGTGCACCAAGCTGGCGGGCAAGGACCTGACCCCCCTCTTCCAGAAGTGGCTGTACGACAGCGGCAAGCCGGCGACGCCATAGCCGAGACCACGCGCCACGCGAGGAGGCCGCGCCCGGCGAAGAAACCGGCCCCGAAACCGGACAGCGCATCGAGCATCCCGTGCGCCGTTCCTCGCCGGATCGCTACGGTTGAGCCATGGCCGCACTGCCCGACTGGACGCGCCCGCCGCGCGCGGAAGGCTGGTTCGCGGAGGATCTGGACCGCCTCCCCGAGGTCCCCCGCCACACCGAGCTCATCGACGGAGCCCTCGTCTTCATGACGTCGCCGCAGCGGTCCTGGCACGGCCGCCTCGTCACCGCTCTGACCACCGCGCTCATGGCCCAGGCGCCGGCCGGTTTCGAAGTCGAACGGGAGATGACGATCCGCCTCGACGCCCGCAACCGCCCCGAGCCGGACCTCTTGCTGACGGACCTGCCCTACGACCCCGACCGCACCTGGTACGCCCCGGAGAACGTGAGGCTCGTCGTGGAGGCCGTCTCCCCAGAGTCCGCCCACCGCGACCGCACGGTGAAACTTCGCAAGTACGCGGAGGCCGGCATCCCGCACTACTGGTGCATCGAGGACGAGAGCGGCGCACCCGTCGTCCACGTCTACGAACTCGACGGCCCGACGGGCGTCTACGCACCGGCCGGCATCTTCCGCGGCACCCTCCGGCGCCCGGTGCCCTTTGAGATCGCCTTGGACCTCGACAGGCTCACACCGTCCCGGGGCCGCTGAGCAGTCGGCATCAAAACACAGGACGGGCCGACCCCCGAGGAGCTGGCCCGTCTGTCGCGCAGCGGTCACCGCGACGTGCGCGCCCACCTGGCGGAGGTCGTGGAGCGCGCGGACCTCGACGACGTACCCACGGTGATCACGCGCCGCGGCAAAGGAGTCGCCGCAGTCGTCTCCATCGAGGTGCTGCGCAAGTACCAGGAGTGGGGAGAGCGCGAAATCAATCGGATCATCGACGAGCGCATGGCAAACCCCGCACCCGGCATCCCGATCGAGGACATCATGAGGGAGACGCTGGCGCGCAGTGAGTGAGTACCGAACCGTCTTCCGCCCCGAGGCGTAGGCCGAACTTCGGAAGATCCCTCGCGACGTGGCGCTGCGCATCCTGGCCAAACTGACCGAACTGGAAAGCGACCCGCTCGGCTTCAACACCACCGCACCCGCGTCCCAGCCAGATCGCCGCCGACTGCGGGTCGGCGACTACCGCGTCGTCTACACGATCGACAACGGGGAACTGGCGGTCTGGGTCGTTCACGTGGGCCACCGATCCACCGTTGACGGCACCTGATTGCTGCTGACCACACGTCAGAATTTCCAGCCCCCATCCAGCACGGTGACGACGAAGGGGTCGGACTCGACAGAGCCCGACCCCTCTGACTGGCGCGTTTGGACTCAATGCCTAACATGCAGTACACACACGGCTACGCGTTGAAGCGGAACTCCACCACAACCGGCCTGACCTGCGGTTATGCAGGCGCATACCAGCACCACCCCAGCACGGGATGCGCGACAAAGTACAAGAAGACCGAAGATCGCCAATGCTACCCAGAAGCGCCCGCACATGCCTGAAGTCTGCGGAACTTCTACGAGCGCCGCATCAGGCTCGTGCCACCGCACCGAACCTCGCAGAGCAGCACAACGCTCGCGCTCACTCGCGGCCTCCCTGGACGCCAGCGGCCAGCTCCGACGCTTGACCGCCGCCCAGAATGCACGTCCAGACCTCGGGGCCGGCGCGAGCATCCACAGGTCCCGTATACCCCCGGTTTGGCGGGCCATAGTCAGAAGCTTCCGCGCCGTCGCAGGTCAGCCTGCATAGCTCAGCGGGTGGAGCAGGCGCCTTCTAAGCGCTTGGCCGCAGGTTCGAGTCCTGCCGGGGGCGCCCCAAACATGGCTGGTCAGGGCGCTCTCGGACCGCTAGCGGAGAAACGGTGCGCGCGGTACTGCGCCGTTCGTTCAGAGCGTTGGATTCCGTGCTCCAGAGAGGGGCAACGTGGATCAGCTCGGCATTCAGCTGGCCGAATTGAGACGCGCCAGGCCCCCTTCTCCAGCTCGTGCACTACCAGCTCCTCCATCACGTGTCGCTCCCTGGCGGAGGCGTAAGCGAGGTCGTGCAGGGCAGCAGCACGCCTGGCGAAGTCCCGCCTCACCGCATCGGTCGGCCAGGGGATCTTGTAACGGGAAAAGTCCTTGCGCCTCATCGCGCGGGCCTGCTCGCCCTGCGTAACGGCCGTCAACTCCCGCCTCCGGTAACGCAGCGAGTGCAACAACCACATCCGATCGACCTCTGACTCCGTGTAAATCGCGAGCGTCCGCCGACCTGGCACTACCGGGGTAGTGGTGAGCACTGTCCGCACCTCCCCGGGACGGGGCGCGATCAAGAGGCTGCCGGACGGGCATACAACCTCCGCTGGCGCCACGGTGCGTGAGGTCACTGCACCCAGATGTACTGTCCTGCAGTTCAGTACTTCGCGGGGAGACACCCACGGCATAGCGGACTGCTCGGTATCCGGCAGAGACTGTGCCACACCAGCCGTAACCTGACACACTTCACCCACTGCACGCTCGGCAGTCGGACCTTGCCCGCACGTCTGCAGCGCCTCCACGAAATGCGCATCCGCTAGTCCCGTCGCGCAAGACACAATCCGAGTGTTCAGCGCATTCTTGCGCTCAGCGAGCGAGATCAGCGAAAGCAGCCTCTCCCGAACCGGCGCTGGAGGCACTGGCACGGGAAGTCGGTTCAGTGCCTGCAGAGGCAAGGTCATGTGCTCGGCGTTCGACGAGGACAGCGTGAGATAGCTGTGGCTCTGCGAGGTCTTCAGCCACCATCGAAGCCACAGATCCCATTGTTGGGCGCGACCCTCTGGTGTCCAGCGGACGACTGCGAGCGACCTGGCGACATTCCATCCTGCGTGCTCCTCCCCTGCAACTGCTGCCTCCCCCACACGCCCCACGAGCACGACAAGGAGGTCCCCAGACCTCAGCGTGCTGCGTGGATGGCGTCTGGCCACATCGGGAGGCACAAATGTGAACTCCTGGACGTGCACACATCCCTCGACAATCTCTGTGGCGCGGATCATAGGGATTCCGCCGGATGCCTTCTGCTGTCGCGCAATACCGTAGGCGGCGTACTCGACCCCAGGGAACTCACGCAACTCAACGACGGGCCACGGAGTGGGGACATCATCCGATTCTGTAGTCATGCCTGCTCTCCAGGGCATCACGGACTCGGTTCCTAGCTGCGGCGCTACGATCCATGCACTCATACAGCTCGGCCTTCCGGTTCCGGTCTCCGTCACTTGAATGCAACTGCGCGGTGCCCCCGTTCCGTACGTAGCGTGCGGGAGTCAGGTCGAAGCCCGCATCAGCGATTTCCTCAAGTCTCGCCGCACGGCACCATGGCGCGGATTCAGGAGCGCCCTCGTCCTCACAGCGCCGGAGGCCCTGCCATTCACCGAAGATCTGCAGAAGGCGCTCGACCGAGTCCTGATCGAAAATGCGCCGTGACCCGTCCCTGGCTGTCGGCAGTTTTCCTGCATCCGCGAACAGGACCCGAGGGGTGTTCGGCCGCTCCCCTTTGGCGAGCAGCCACAGCGCCATGCTCGTGCTGGTGTGTGGAAAGAGCCATGCCGGCAAAGCCACGACGCCTACAACCAGACCGTTTTCGAGCAACCTGCGACGGATCAGTCCGTCGGTGCTATTGCTGCTGTGGGCTGCTCCGGGGGAGAGCAGGACAACGGCCCGCCCTTGCGGCGTCAGGTCGGCAAGAATGTGCTGGACCCAGGCGAAGTTCGCGTTGCCCGACCGTGGTACCTCCAGGGTCCACCGTCTGTCGTCCTTGAGTTCGCCATGCCCCCAATCTCGCAGGTTCGCAGGAGGGTTAGCGAGGATCACGTCGGCCGGTTCCGGCGACGTCCCAGCCCGGAGGCTGTCAGCTTCTCCGAGGTCGGCATGGAATCCGTGCAGGGCAAGGTTGACGGCCGCGGCATAGCGTGCCGTCGGATTGAGATCCGCTCCGGACAAGCGCACCTCGCCACCTTGGATTCGAGCCCGGTAGGCGGCGGCTCGCAGTAGTCGCCCGCTTCCGCACACCGGGTCCCGAACCACCTCGCCTCCTCGGGGAGCGGCCAGTCCTGCGAAGAGGTACGCCAGATCATTCGGCGTGAAGTAGTCATCGCCGCGCGAATAGCGCGTCGAGTACATGTCGAGCAACACATCGAAGAGCCCCACGTCGGGCTCCAGCCGCCGAACCTCCACGATCAGCTCGCGGAGAGCCGGATCGATGAGCTCGAAGGGACGGCTCAGGCCTTCGTCGCGACACGCGGGCAGGTTGTAGGTACGAGCGACGGGCGTACGCGGCCAGATCGCATTCAGCATCGCACCCGCGGACCCAGAGCCGGGTCGCCACAGGCGCCCCGCCTCCACTGCTGCTCCATGGCTGGACCAGCAGTGGAGGTAGACCACTTGAAAGGCGAGTCGGTACGTCGTCTCGGCATCAGTCGTGCTGCGCAGCTTCTCAACGGCCAGTAGCACTCGCCGGTACTTCAGGCGCCCCAGCTCGCTCCCTCGCTCCTTCGGGGTCACGACGGCATCAGCCACGTAACAGTGGCCAGTCCGATGAGCATGGCGCCTCCACAGGCACCACCGCCGTACTTGACAGCTGTGACAATCCTCCCCGCGCCCGCGAACTCAAGAATGCCGGCCACGAGCCCCACCACCGCAGACGCCAGGACGACCACCATCAACAGCAGCGCTCTCTGCGACATGTCCTAACTCCCCCAGACTTCTCTACCGTTCCGCGGACCGTTCCGCGGACTCGAAGGTAGCGGCCGGGCGCTCCCCGCGTCGCGCAGCACTGGAATTTGCTTTTGAGCAAGGAGAGCGGACACGTCCGATGCCGGTCTCAACACGGGGCAGAGAGCTGCCGCGCCAAGCAAGCACTGTGCCGGGGCACGAGCCCATACGGACGAGGGCTATGCGTCCGCGGTCGGGCCGTCCTGGGACCACTTGTCGGCGAAGTGTTCCATCTGGCGGATCACCAGGTCGATCGCTTCCTTGGACTGCTCCGGCGGGTAGCCGTGGCGGGCCAGGAGGCGCCTGATGGTGGCGCGGAGCCTGGCCCGGACCGGTTCGCGGGCGATCCAGTCCTTCTTGAGGTTCTTGCGGACCTGGACCACAAGGTCCCGGGCGATACCGGAGAGGACCTCGTCGCCCATGAGGTCGCGAGCGCTGCCGAGGTCGGCGACCGCGTCGTAGAAGGCGAGTTCGTCGTCACCCAGCGGCGGGGTGAACTTCTCGCCTCGCCGGGCGTCCTCCGCGACCGTCTTGGCCAGTTCCACCAGCTGGGCGATGATCTCGGCGCTGGTGAGCTGCTGGCGCATGTAGCGCGTCATCAGGTCCTGGAGGCGCTCCGAGAACGCGGTCTGGCGGACGATGTTGTGCCGGGTCTGCTCGCGCATCTTCTGCTCGACGAGGCGGCGCAGGGCTTCGGCGGCCAGGTGCGGGGTTTCGCTGTTCTGCAGGCGGCCCACGAGGGCGTCGTTGAGGTGGGTGAGGTCCGCCTTGTCCAGTCCGGCCTCGGAGAAGAGGTCGGTGACACCGCCGGTCTCGACGACAGCGGAGGTGAGCTGGGAGAGATAGAGAGCGACGTCGCGGGCGACGGGCAGGCCCTGTGCCTCGCGGTCCATGGCGTCGAGCTTCGCCATGTACGTACGGACCTCGACGAGGAACTGGATGTCGCGCTTCCAGTACGGCTGGTCGGTGAACCGGGAGCCGATGTCGGCGGAGGACCCGGCCAGGGCGAAGAAGCGTTCCAGGCGGTAGCCGTGTTCGCGAAAGCGGCGGCTGAGGGTCTGGTTCGGGTCGTCGAGCTGGTCGGGGTTGTTGCCCGGGGTGGCGGGGCTGCGAAGGTACTCGGCCGTGGTGTAGGCCGCCTTGACGAAGGCCTTCGCGTCAGGGCGGGAGAGGCGTTCGCGCCAGTTCCAGCCGAGGAGCATCTGGTCGAGGATGTCGTACTCGTTGCGGAGTTCGTCCAGGGCGCGGTCGATGTCCTGGCCGAGGGTCCGGTCGGCCTGGTCGTCGGCGGAGTACTCGGCGATGGCCTTCTGGAGGTTCTCGGTGAGGGGGGCGTAGCCGACGAGCAGGCCGTCTTCCTTCTTGCGGAAGCGGCGGTTGACGCGGGCCAGGGCCTGCATCAGGCCGGCGCCGCGCAGCGGCCGGTCCAGGTACATGGTGTGGATGGGCGGCGCGTCGAAGCCGGTCAGGAGCATGTTGTTGACGATGAGGAGCTGGAGTTCGTCCTCGGGGTCCTTGGCACGGTTGATGACGACCTTGCGCTGGGAGTCGCGCAGGGCGTGGGCGCGCAGTTCCTCGGAGTCCTTGCGGGAGTCCGAGGAGTAGACGATCTTCATGGCGCCGGTGGTGGGGTTGTCCGTGTGCCAGTCGGGACGCAGTTCCTTCAGGGCGTCGTAGACGCGGACGCAGATCTCGCGGGTGGCGCAGACGAGCATCGCCTTGCCGGGGGCGCCGCCGGGTGCGTCGTCGGCGTCCGCGACGAACGGCAGCATCGCCGTACGGCGCGCTTCCCAGTGCTCGACCAGGTCCCGGGTTAGGTCGCGTATCCGGGCGGGGGCGCCGTACATGGCGTTCATGGTGGCGACGGCCTGCTCGACGCGGGTGCGCTCGGTGTCGTCCAGGCCGTCGGTGATGCGGTCGGCCTCGGTGTCGATGGTGGTGGGGTCGACGTCGTGGTCGAGGACGAGCTGGACGACGCGGCTCTCGTGGTAGACCTTCACGGTCGCGCCGTCGTCGGCGGCCCGCTTGAGGTCGTAGGTGTCGATGTAGTCGCCGAAGACCTCGCGGGTGTTGCGGTCGGCCTCGGAGATCGGGGTGCCGGTGAAGGCGAGGAGCGTGGCGTGCGGGAGCGCGTCGCGCAGGTGGCGGGCGTAGCCGTCGAGGTGGTCGTAGTGACTGCGGTGGGCCTCGTCGACCACGACGACGATGTTGCGCCGCTCGGAGAGGAGCGGGTGGTCGGTCCCGGACTCCTTCTCCTGTTTGGTGCGGCCGAACTTCTGCAGGGTGGTGAAGAGGATGCCGCCGGTGCGCTTGGCGGCGAGCTCTTCGCGGAGTGCGGCGCGGTTGAGGAACTGGTGGGGCTGTTCCGGGAGGACCTCGCTCTCCTTGAAAGTGTCGAAGAGCTGGTCGTCGAGGTCGGTACGGTCGGTGACGACCACCACGGTGGGGTTGTGCAGGGCGGGGTCGCGCATGACGAGGTTGGTGGTCAGCACCATCTCCTCGGACTTGCCCGAGCCCTGCGTGTGCCAGACCACGCCGGCCTTGCCGTCGGTCGCGGCGGCGCGGCGTACGGCGTCCGCGGCGCGGGTGACCGCGAAGTACTGGTGCGGCTTCGCGATCCGCTTCATGCGCTTGCCGGGCACGAAGTTGATGAAGGACCGGACGAGGGCGAGGAAGCGGGGCTGGGTGAACAGGCCGTGCAGGGCGAGGTCCTGGCCGGTCGGGACGTCGGCATCGGCGTCGGCGTGGACGGCGGCGGCGTCCACGGTGTCCACGCGGGCGCCGAACTCGTCGGTGTTCCACGGGGCGAAGTGCTCGTACGGGGTGAAGGGCGTGCCGTACTTCGCGGTGATCCCGTCGGAGAGCAGCACGACCGCGTTGTAGCGGAAGGCGGTCGGGAACTCCTCGACGTAATGCTGGATCTGGGTATGCGCGGCGGCCAGGGTGGCGTTCGGGTCGCCGGCCCGCTTGAGCTCGATGACGGCGAGCGGAAGCCCGTTGACGTACAGGACGAGGTCGAAGCGGCGGTTGCGCTCACCGTTGATCACGGTCACCTGGCGGACTGCGCGGTATGTGTTCGCGTCCGCGTGCTCCAGGTCGACGATCCGGACGGTCGGCGTGTGCTCGGCGCCGAGCGCGTCGGTGTACGTGACGGAGTGGATGCCGTCGGTCAGGTAGCCGTGCGCGGTCCGGTTCTCCTCGTACGTGTCCTGGGAGGTCGGGGTCGCGGCGGTCGCGAGGGCCTCACGGACGGCCTCCGGGGGGAGGGCGGGGTTGAGCCTCTCGATCGCCTCGCGGAGATCGGAGTAGAGGATCAGGTCGTCCCAGGAACGGCGGTGACCGGAGCCGGGGGCGAGCTCATTGCCCTCGGCCTTCGGCCAGTCGAGCTCCACAAGCTCTTCGAGTGCGAGGAACTCCCAGTCGATTTCGAGGGGGCGGAAGTTGTCGGGGGTAGGGGTGCCGGGGGTGGGGCCGTCGGAGGTGTCGCTGCTGCCGTTGTCGTTCCCGTGCGTGGTCATACCTGGTCCTCGCCAATCTTCTCGGCGTCCTTGACGCGGAGGCGGCCGGACATGAGTTGGGGGAGGAGGGTGTCGCGGAGGGCGGCGAGAGTACGCGACTCCACATGCGCTTGATGAGCTCGCAGCCGCATGGCCATGACAGTTTCCTCAAATCGGAACCTGGCATCCTCAGATGGCAAGATGATCGGCGCCCCCTTGAAACGGTCCGCCCGCACAGCCGGATACGCGCTACCTTCAGCAACGCTTTCTAGATATACCTGGAAAGAGGCTAGCCGTGTGGACTCATACAGAAAAGCTGGCCCGACAGCCTTAGGGCTGAGCACTGCTAGGCCCGTCGAGAAGACCAGATCCGGGTCTTCATCGAGCACGAGTGCGTGCGATCGACGATTCGGACGGACCGTAGACCAAATCGTGTCACCAACAGCGGCCTTCCTTCGCGCCCTGCCGGGAGCATCGCGCCACGGCATTTCTTCTGGCCACCCATACGAACCGACACCCACGCTGGAGATGTCCACGTACCGAAGAGAGCCAGAATCCTGCGCCTTCACCGTTCTCACATTGACGTCGGCGATATCCCCCAACAGTACCTCTGTGCCCTCAGCGTCAGCAGTCAGCAGGTCCTCGAACAGTGCAGCCGCCAAGTCATCAACCGCCGCCGCGAGGCGCTCATTGACGGCGATCTTGTCGTCCAGCGCCCCGAGGATAGCGCCAATGGCGCGTTGCTGCGAGATTTCAGGGAGTGAAATCCTCAGCCGCTTCTGGTCGCTCAGACTCAGGTACGGCGCCATATCTGTGCCATGCGCCATCGAAGCAAGCTGATCAGCCATCTCCGGACCGATCGCCCAATACCTTAGATACCGGGCATCAATTTGGCATGGATCGAGAGTGCGCCAAAAACTGAGATGCGGGGAATACACAAACGGAACCATTCCAGGCGCAACGTAGCCGGTCCGCCCCGTACTGTTCCCCTTAGTCGTGATTACCGTATCTCCGTGACGGGAAACTTTCCCAGAAATCTTATCTGCGAGATGGCGATGAAACCGCTCCAAGCCATCTGTCTTCCAGCCTTGATCCGTAAGATTCCCCGCCCTCATAAACGGGAGGCCATCTCCATCAAGCTCGCTATTCTTTGCCCGGTATCCATCACCGATCTCTAGTACACCTCGGTGAATCAACTCCAGGAAAGTGGAAGTAGTACGCTCAGCCATCGATCTTCTCCAGCTGCTCGCGCACCGTCTTCGCCAGCTCGTCCGACTTGTCGAACAGCTCGTACAGCTCCCCGGTCAGCCGCGCAATCTTCTCCGCGACCGCCTCGGCATCCTCTTCCTCCGCCTCAGTCGCCCCGACGTACCGCCCCGGCGTCAGCACGTACCCGTGCTCCTGGACCGTCTTCAGATCCGCACTCGCGCAGAACCCCGGCACGTCCGCGTACTTCTCCCCCGCATCCTTCGCGCTCGTCGTCCCCCGCCACGCGTGGTACGTCCCCGCGATCTTCGCGAGATCATCGTCCGTCAGGACCCGCTCAGTACGGTCGACAAGTTCGCCCATGTCCCGGGCGTCGATGAACAGGATCTCGCCCCGGCGGTCCGCGGCCGCGACCTTCTGCCCCTTCACACCCCCCGGCGACTTGTCCTTCGCCAGGAACCAGAGACAAGCCGGGATCGCCGTCGTCCGGAACAACTGGGCAGGCAGCGCGACCATGCACGCCACCATGTCGCCGTCCACCAGGGCCTGCCGGATCTCGCCCTCGCCGCTCTGCTGGCTGCTCATCGAGCCGTTGGCGAGGACGACGCCGGCCGTTCCCCGCTCCCCCAGCTTGCTGATCATGTGCTGGAGCCAGGCGTAGTTGGCGTTACCCCTCGGCGGGACGCCGTACTTCCATCGCGGGTCCGACTCGTTGCGCGCCCAGTCCTTGATGTTGAAGGGCGGGTTGGCCATGACGTAGTCGGCCTTGAGGTCGGGGTGTTTGTCGTCGGCGAAGGTGTCGCCCCAGCGGGCGGCGAGGTTGCCGTCGATGCCGTGGATGGCGAGGTTCATCTTGGCCAGGCGCCAGGTGCGTTCGTTGAGTTCCTGGCCGTAGACGGAGATGTCGGCCTTGTGGCCGCGGCCGCGGTGGGCCTCGATGAACTTGGCGGCCTGGACGAACATGCCGCCGGAGCCGCAGGCCGGGTCGTACACGCGGCCCTCGTACGGTTCCAGGACCTCCACAAGGAGGCGGACGACGCTGCTCGGGGTGTAGAACTCGCCGCCCCGCTTGCCTTCCGCGCGGGCGAAGTTGCCGAGGAAGTACTCGTAGACCTCGCCGAGGACGTCCTGGGCGGGTTTGTCGTCGCTGCCGCCGAAGCGGGCGTCGGTGATGAGGTCGACGAGTTCGGCCAGGCGCTTCTTGTCGACGTTGTCCTTGTTGAAGATCATGGGGAGGACGCCGGTCAGCGACGGGTTGGCCTTCATGATGGCGTCCATCGCCTGGTCGAGGACCTCGCCGACGGTGCCGCTCTTGGCGTTGGCGGAGATCGAGGACCAGCGGGCGCTCTCGGGGACCCAGAAGACGTGGTGCCCGGTGTACTCGTCCTGGTCCTCCAGGAACTCCTCCAGGCGGTCCTCGGCGATGCCTTCCTCCGCCAGTTCCTTGGCGAGCTGTTCGCGGCGCTCTTCGAAGGCGTCGGAGACGTACTTGAGGAAGATCAGGCCGAGGACGAACTCCTTGTACTGGTTGGCGTCCATGGAGCCGCGCAGCTTGTCGGCGGCCTTCCAAAGGATGGCCTGGATCTCCTTGGGCGTGGAGGCGGTGAACAGCTCCGCCTGGTCGGCGGGCTTCTTCTTCCGGGGAGGCATGGGCGCTCGGGTCTCCTTCAAGAGTCGGACGAGGGTCGGACGAGAGGGGGTTCGGTGAGGGTCAGCGTGCCGTCAACGAGGCCGGCGGCGGTCAGGGTGGTCAGGTCGTCGAGGGCCGCCGCGTGCTGGCGCAGCAGGGCTGTTCGGCGGGCGATGTCGGCCAGGAGGGCGTCGTAGCGCTCGGCCTCGTCGCTGGGGAGGTCGGGGATGAGGAGGTCTTCTATGCGGCGGGCGGGGCGGACCGCGCCGCTCACCCGCCGGTGTTCGGTGGCCGCCGAGCGCAGGAGCGCCGCCAGGGCGCGGGGCCGTACGGGATGCTCGGCGTCGGACCGTGCGCGCAGGACGCGGGCGGGGAAGGCGACCACCGACAGGCCCTCGTCGTCGACGTACGCGCCGAAGCTCGGGGTGGCGGTGACGACGATGTCGCCGGGTTCGGTGAAGTAGGCGTGCTCGTAGGTGGTGTGGAGTACGGCGCGGTCGATGCGGTGGCTGCCGACCGGCGCGCTGCCGGTGAGCTCGGCCGGGGTGAGGACCGTGTAGTGGCCCGCGCCGCCGGTGAGGAGGTGTTCGGCGGCGATGCGGTGGCCGGGCAGTCGGCGCAGGCGGCGGTCCTTGAGCAGGCGGGCCACGGTGGTGTGGCGGGCCGGCTGGTCGTCGGGGCGCAGGACGGCGTTGGCGCGGATCGTGGGCGCGTGGTCGAGGGCGCTGCGGGTGGCGTCGATCAGCTGCTGGAGGCGGAGTTCGGTCTCGGAGATGCGGGCCGGGCGTTCGACGACGGTGCGGGTGTAGCGGTCGGCGTGCGGGCGGTGCTGTGGGGTGAACGCGGCACCGGGTGCGCCGGTCAGCGCGGTGGCCCGGACGACGGCGGCGTTGCGCGGTTCGTGGCGGCTGTCCGCCCGCCAGCCGGCGTCGCGGAAGATGTCGATGTCCTCGGCCAGCGCGTCCAGGGTTTGCGGGGTGAGGGGGCGTGAGGAGAGGTCGGCGAGGAAGATCTGGCCGGTGCGCTTGTCTTCGGGGGTGCGGTGCAGGATCCAGATCGCGGTGCGGTGGGCCGAGCGGAAGGGGAGTACGCCTTCGGGGAGGTTGATCGCGGCCTTGAGGAGGTGCTGTTCCAGGAAGCCCCGGCGCAGACGGTCCGCTTCCCCGCGGGCGGGCAGGGGCCGGACGAGCGCGTCGGCGGGTCCCAGGACGATGGCAGTGCGGTCCTCGGCAAGGAGGTCGGTGAGGTCCTGCAGGCTTTGCAGGACGGCGAGCGGGCTGCGGGTCTCGGCCGCCTCATAGGGCAGGCAGCAGGCGATGACGTGCGGGTTTCCCCAGTCTTCCGTGGCTAGTTCCTCGCCGTCGGCAAGGTCCATCTCGAATTCCTGGACGCCCTGTGCCATGAGGCGGCGGCGGGCGAGCCGGGCCAGGTCCGGCATCGGGTCCGCGGAGAGGAAGAAAGGTGAGTCCTCGGCGTCGGACACGGATTCGTGCAGGGCGACCAAGAGATCGCCGCTCCGGGGATGCAGGACGGCGGCCGTTGTTCCTTCCTCGCGCTCGTTCAGTCGCGCGAGGCCGGTCAGGTGGGCCATCGTGCGGCTCACCAGCGGAATCGGTTCATCGGCGGCGAGGTCGTCGCAGCCCAGGCGGCGGCGCGCGTCCATGACCCGTTCGAGCGCTTCGGCCGGGGTGTAGGCGGCCTCGGTGAGCTGGTCGGCGAGTACGGCGAGCAGGGGGCCCTGACGGTCGGCGTCCGGCAGGTCGCGCAGCTCTCTTTGGAGGAAGGTGTCGTCGAAGTCGGTCTCGGCAGCACGCTCCAGGATCGCCTGCCAGGGCAGGTCGGCGAGCGGTTCGTCGAGGAGCTGGCGCAGGCAGAGCAGCGCCGTCACCGTGTCGACCAGCGCGCGAGCGGGCATCGCGCGCCGCCAGGCGGACAAGGTGTGGAGCACCAGCTCCGCCCGGATCTGGCCGGCGTCGGCATTGCCGCGGCCGGTGGACAGAAGCCATTCGGCGACTTCACGGCCGTCGAAGAGCGGGCTGGCTCCCTCGTACGCAATGGGCTCGGGGAAATCCGCGTGTCGGCGGGCCCAGGTGGTGACGACGGGGCGTTGGACCTGGGCCAAGGTGCCGATTTCGGCGTAACTGATCCGCCAGGAGATCTTCTCGGGCAGGATGGGAGCGGTTGCTTCACGTGCGTCGGCCATGCTGGTTCCGCTCCCTTCGTGATGACTGCCGCGCCCTCGGTCAGGGGCGCTTCTCTCAGTGCACTTCACACGCTACAGGCGATCGAGGCATGCACCGCCCCAGCATCTGATAACGGCGGTTATCAGGCTCTCGAATTATTTCTTCACCGGTCTCCTGGCACTCTGGTCACCGTCACCCCGGCATCACCCGCCGGGACGCTGGCCCCGTACGAGACACAGGGCCCGCGCCACACCGACAGATCAGGAACGGGGAACCACGTGATGACCGACACCACCGCCCTCGTACAGCACCTGAACAGCGATTTCTCTGCTGCCCATGACGCAGTGCTCGCCCGCATGAACGGGACCGCGAGCCCGGCGATCGAGCAGGCTCTGGCCCGCCCCGACCTCGCCGAGCCGATCGCCGCCGCCCTCGCCTACGCCGTGGTGCGGGCCCGCGGAGCCGTACGGGTCGCGGAGCGCGGCACCTGCCCGGCCGACCGCGTACGTCCGCTGCGCCGCGCCGTCGAGCGGATCGCCACCGAGCGCGCCAAGGCCGAAGCAGTGTGCGGGCCACTGCGCGGGCCCGCACAGCGGGCCTCCCACCGTCTTGGCCGCTCGCTGGAGCAGACGCCGGCCCGCGCTGTCCTCCCCGCCGCCCACCGGCAGGCGCTGGTCACCGCCTGCGCCGAGCTCGGTCTGCACGCGGACGCGTTCTCCGTCCCGCACCAGCGGAACGGCGCGTGGGCGCAGTCCCGGGGCCTGTTCGGCTCGGTTCCGTCCGAGGCCGTCCGCGAACTCGCCGCATGTGACGACACCGAGTTCGTCGCGGCGTTGCTGCACGATGCCCGCATGGCGGAGGATGAGCGCCTTGAACACCACCTGATCGTCGAGCGCTGGAACCGCCTGTCCGCGACCGCTCTGGCCTGGGGGCGCTACGCGATCGCCAACGCCGAACGGCGCGCGGTCTCCCGCCCGCTCCATGCCCGTCGGGACGTACTCGACGCGCTGGAGGACGCGCACGAAGACCTGGCCGTGCTGGCCTGCCGGGCCCGGGAGGCGAAGTACCAAGCTTTCCGGCTCACCTGTCGGGTCCGCGAGCTGACTGTCACCGGGAAGCGTGCGTCGGTCGCCGCCGCCGCTCACCGGCGTGCGCATGAGCTGCTTCAGGTCTCCCATCCCGAGGAACTCGCCGAGATCGCCGAGGCTGTGCGGGCGCACCAGGTGGACTGCCCGTTCCGCGCCGACGGGTGCCCGGACTGCCAGCGGGTCGTGTTGAAGGGCCTTTCGGGCCGGTGTCAGGAAGCCCCAGGGTCACGGCCGGAACCCACCTCACCGCCCCAGCCCGCCGACGCCTCTGGCCCTGGCGTCACGTACGCGTCCTTCGGCGCCGAAGAGCGGTACGCCGCCCTGAACGACATCCCCGGCGGGGCTCGGGTCGTGGTCTCCGACGCCGCGATCGGCGAGGACTCCGCCCTCTGCGGCTACGGCTGGGCCGCCGAGGACGGCACGACGGGGCACGGCGACTCGATGGCCTCCACCAGCGGCGAGGCCAAGATCATCGGCGTGTGCGCCGCCGCGCTCGCCGCCCTCACACTCACGCCAACGACGAGTTCCTCGTGCTCTGCGACAGCAGGCAGGCCGTCGACGCCGTCCAGGAAGTCCTGGAGCACGGCGACGTGACCCGCGCCCAGGAGGCCGTCCTGTTCCCCGAGGCCGGCGAACTGCTCACGCGCCTCCTCCCCATACGCGCACCGGATCACGGTGCGCTGGCTCAAGGGGCACATCGGCCACGATCTCAACGAAGCCGCGGACGCCCTCGCGGGCCTGGCGCTGCGCCAGGCCGGTGGCCGGATCGCCGAACGCACCGCACACCGCGCCCGGGCCAGGACCACGTCCCGCATCGCAACGCAGTACCTGCCCCGGCGGAGCATGCCGCACGCGGCCTGACCCGGCCCTCCTTGCCCGGCGCTCCCACCCCTGTCCCTCTCGCCCCCCACCCATCCCGTACGGCCCGTCGTGTTACCGAACCGCACCGCAACCTCGCCTCAGGAGGCACCTGTGTCCAGCACCGCGTCCAAGCGCACCCTCTACCGCCTGACCCATGTCGAGGCGACCCCCGACGCGATGCTCGAGGCCCTCGACCTCGACTCTCTCGACACCCTGGACGCGATCGTGCGCGACGTCAGCGACCACCTGGGAGTCCCCGCCCTCGCGGTCTCCTACGCCGTAGCGAAGGAGGAAGCCGCCTGGGGCAAGGACATCCTCCGGCTCGCCAACGATGCAGACCTCCTGCAGAGCGAGCAGCGCACCGGCGCGCTGCTCGTGCTCGCCGTCGACGACGTGGTGTACGCGATCGGCTTCGACCAGGGCTACCGGCTGCTCCCCGCCCGCCTCAAGGACGTGCGCTTCGGCCTGTCCTTCGGTATCCGTGCCATCAACCCCCGGCAGGTGCGGGACTTCACCGCCAGTGTCCTCGGCCAGGCCCGTATCGACAGCTCCCTCGTCCCCACCGGCGCCTCCGTACCGGCACTCGGGCTCCGAGACCACGGCCGGATCATCCGTCACCTCGGGGGTTACCTCGACGAGGTCGACCTCACCGCGGGGAGCGACACCAGGAGCGGGGCGATGACCGCAGAGGGCGGCATCGGTCTCCGTATCAAGTTGGGCACCACCCCCACCACGCTGGTCAAGGACATCCGCGCCATCGCCTCGATCTGCGAACACGTCGCTCCCCACCCCGACCTCGCCTTTGTCGAGCACATCACCGCGGTCAAGGACCGCTCCCTCATCGACGCCCTCGACGCTGAACTGGACGCCACCCTCGGCCGTCCCGTGGACGGCAGGATCCTCACTGCCGTCCCCTTCTCCCAGAGCACCGACCTGTCCCGGTCCACCGCCTGCGCCATCAAGATCGGACCTTGCTCACCCCTCATCAGGGACGAGTTCAGCCTCGACTACGTCCTGGAGCGGGCCCGCGTGATCAAGGCGGGCGAACGCGTCAAGGCCCTCCGACAGGGCACCGTCGAACTGTTCCGCGACAAGCTCACCGCGCGGACCCCGCTCGCCCCGCGTGCCGGCTCCCTGGAAGCCCTGTCCACGGAATCCGCCGTGAAGTGGATCGAGGCGACCTTCTCCCTCGACTCCCGTACGTTCTGCCTGCTCGACGGCGAATGGTACGAGCTGGGGGCCGGCTACCTGCGCGACGTCAACGAGACCGTAGCCCCGCTGTTCACCGACTCGCCCTCCGTCGACCTCCCTCGCTGGCCTCTCATCGAGAAGCTCAACAAGAAGGGCATCCCCGTGATGCGTCCCATGGACGAAGGCGACTACAATGAGCTCGCCGCCAAGGCCCGTCCGGGCTGGGTCTGCATGGACAAGAAGAACGTGCGCAACCCCTTTCGGACGAGCAACAAGGTCGAGGTCTGCGACCTGTTCACCGACGACGACACGCTCGTCTTCGTGAAGCCCGCCCACGCCTCGGGCCCGCTGAGCCACCTGTACAACCAGGCGCGTGTCTCCGTCGAGCTCCTCTTCGAGAGCGCCGACGTCCGCGCGGAGTTCGCGCGCTCCGTATACGTCAACAGCGACGCAAGCCGCAGCATCCCCGACAACTTCACCCCGCGCCGCATCGTCTTCGCGATCCTCCTGAAGGACGGCGCCGCCCTCACCCCGGACTCGCTCTTCCCGTTCTCCGCCGTCACTCTGGCCCAGACCGCGAAGGCCCTCGCCGCGCGCGGAGTGATCGTGGAGGTCATCGGCATCGGCATCGAGTCGGCCCAGACCACCATGCTGGACGCGGCTGCATAGCCACCCGGGCCCGCTCACCACGTGCAGCGTTCCCGGAGCCTGGCCGAATCCGCTTCCTCTTGAGCGCACCCCTACCTGCGAGCGGCCGACGCTCCCAATGGCACCACCCGCCCCTCCACCCACACCGTCGCACAAACCCGCAGGTCAGAACCATGCGCACACCAGCCACGTTTGGCGACTCCCGCCGGGGGTGCACGTTTATGCAGGTTAGAGGCTGTCCCCTGGCTCTTCGTGAGATCGCCCGCAGAGGGCCTTTTCAGCACCTCCGAGGTCATTCTGCGCGTAAATAACCCTCGTTGAGAGGGCGCGTGCCAATACGTTCCCAGTTGCGGCACCGACATACGTCTGGCCGCCACTCGCCAGAGAGTCGTCCCTGGCCAGACCAGTCTGATTACCTATCAGCCAGGAACAGGGCGGGCGCCAAAGCGGCGCCCGCCCTGTTCCTGGCTGCTGGCTCGATCTGCTCCGCGCGTGTCGTCACGCCGCAACACGCACGTAGATCCATCCCCAACGCGAGCCGCCCGACGTGGATGCGGCTCTAGGGCTTTACGGGTGGGGAACCATGGCCAGAGCTTGGACAGTCCGCGGGGCCAGTACGGAGAGCGCGAAGAGCAGGCACTCGACGAGGGCGTGGTGATCGCTGCCTGGGAAGAGGTCGGCGATCTGAGCGGCTGCGCGTCGATCGCTGAGCGGCGGATCGCCGGTTACCGAAACCGGTAGTCCGCCGAATACTGGTAGCTCCACCACCACTCACTGATCAACCGTCGAAAGGCCGAAAGCGGACCAGGGGAACTCACACCGCCACGAGCCGTACCCGCTCGCCGCACAGCTTGGCCATGTCGTCAATATCGGAAGTCAGCATGACCACGGGGCGGTGCTGTCGCAGCGCGGCCTCGGCAACGGCCGCATCGATCGCGTACTTGTGTCCGTGCAAGCCGGCATTCATCAGCAACTTCGAGGCAGCTCTCGCCTCCTCGTCACCGACCGAGACGACCCGCAGCCCGGAAAGCACCCAGTTCAGCCGGGACTTATTCGTACGGGCGTGAACGGCTTCGATGATGGTGGGCGCACTGATCACGACCTCCATACCGCGTGAGCGTGCCTCAGCGATCAGAGCCACCACCTGCTCGTCGTCGGCGAGTAGCTTCGAGAATCCCTCGCTGTCGAGGACCAGCGTCCCCTCGTGACTCAACCTGCGGCGGGCCACTCGGCCTCCTCGGCGAACACCTCGTCGAAGACCTGACGCGCCCGTTGACGAGCCGGTTCGGCGACCGGCCCTTTGCGGCTCTCGTAGTCCGCCAGGTACTCGTCCAAGACCTGCCCGCGCAGCTCACGCTCGACCGCCTCGGCGATGAACGCGGAGAACTCCCGCTTACCCACCCGCGCCCGGATCGCCTCCGCGGTCCCCTCCGGCAGCGACAGGCTCACCCGCGTCGCCGGTCCTTCCCCGATGCTGTACGTCGACTCAGCCATGCCCCCGATTGTGTCAAACGAGTAGGAAAAGTGCTATGGCCGGAATCCGCACGACTCCGCAGGGGCGTGAAGAAGACGCGTGGTGGGTGAAGCCCCTCCCGCCCGTCCTCGTATCGAGCAGATCATCGCCCGAATCCCAGCACGGGCACCCTCAGCCCATCCCAGCACGGTATGGATGACCAGGGATGACGACAGGTGACGATGGGTCAGCTATCCCAGCACCGGAAAAACCAAGGGCCCGACCCCGAAGAGCCGGACCCATCTGACCTGCACGTTTGCTAGATCAGCGATGTGGTGCTACGAGACCCATCACACGTTGAAGCGGAACTCCACCACGTCCCCGTCCGCCATCACGTACTCCTTGCCCTCCATGCGGGCCTTGCCCGCCGAGCGGGCCTCGGCTACCGAGCCGCAGGTGACGAGGTCGTCGAAGGAGATGACCTCGGCCTTGATGAAGCCCTTCTGGAAGTCCGTGTGGATGACGCCGGCGGCCTCGGGGGCGGTGGCGCCCTTCTTGATGGTCCAGGCGCGGGATTCCTTGGGGCCGGCCGTCAGGTAGGTCTGGAGGCCGAGGGTGTCGAAGCCGACGCGGGCGAGGGTGGCGAGGCCGGGCTCCTCGGCGCCGACGGACTGGAGGAGCTCCATGGCGTCCTCCTCGTCCAGCTCGGCGAGGTCGGCCTCCAGCTTGGCGTTGAGGAAGATGGCCTCGGCGGGGGCGACCAGGGCGCGCTGCTCGGCCTTGAAGGCGTCGTCCGTCAGCTCGTCCTCGTCCACGTTGAAGACGTAGAGGAACGGCTTGGTGGTGAGGAGGTGGAGGTCGTGCAGGAGCTCCGCCTTCTCCGAGCCCTGGACGATGCCGGCGGAGAAGAGGGTGTTCCCCTCCTCCAGGATCGCCTTGGCCTCCTCGACGGCCTTGACCTTGGCGGCCTTGTCCTTCTGGATGCGGGACTCCTTGACCAGGCGCGGCAGCACCTTCTCGATGGTCTGGAGGTCCGCGAGGATCAGCTCGGTGTTGATGGTCTCGATGTCGTCCTTGGGCGAGACCTTGCCGTCGACGTGGACGACGTTCTCGTCCTTGAAGGCGCGGATGACCTGGCAGATCGCGTCGGACTCGCGGATGTTCGCGAGGAACTTGTTGCCCAGGCCCTCACCCTCGGAGGCGCCGCGCACGATGCCGGCGATGTCGACGAAGTCGACGGTGGCGGGGAGGACCTTCTGCGAACCGAAGATCTCCGCCAGCTTGGTCAGCCGGGCGTCGGGGACGCCGACGACGCCCACGTTGGGCTCGATGGTGGCGAACGGGTAGTTGGCCGCCAGCACGTCGTTCTTGGTCAGGGCGTTGAACAGCGTCGACTTGCCGACGTTGGGCAGACCGACGATTCCGATCGTGAGCGACACGTGGCGACTTCCTGATAGTGAGGGCCCAGGGCGAACAAAGGCAGCAAGGGGGCCCGGTCCGGGCCGGTCCACCAGTCTACGGGTCCGCGTCGGGCACCGGCCGGGGCGGACGGCTCCGCCGGGTCGAACGAACGGCCGACGGGGGCAGAGAGCGTGTCCAACGCCGGGTTCGCGGCGGTCCTCGACCTAGTTTGGACGGGTGGACCAACCCGGCGCACGCATCACCCAGCACAGGATCCGTCGCACGGCCCCGGTGCCCCGCCCGGCCGCCCCGGTGGGGCAGGGCAGAGGGGCGCCGGCCGGGCGGGAGCGGGCGGGCCGCACCCCGCCGCCGCTGCTGCGCGCGCTCCGTCGGGAGCAGCGCGAGCAGCGGGACCAGCCCGTCCGGCTGACCGGTCTGGGCAGCGGACTCCTGGCCGTCGTGGCGATGCTCGTCGCGGGGGTGCTGGTCGCCCGGCTGGCCGCCGGTTCCCCCGCCGCCTACGGGGTCCTCTTCACCCTCTGCTGCGCGGTCTGCGCGCTGGGGGTGCGGCCGGCGGAGTTGGTGGCCGCGCCGGTGAGCGCGCCCATCGCGTTCGCCGCGGGGGCGCTGCCCGTCACGGTCGCCACCGCCGGTTCCGGCGGGCTCGCCGGACGGGCGATGGCCCTGGTCGGCTTCCTGTCGCTGCAGGCCGGCTGGCTGTACGGCGGGACGCTGCTGGCCGCGCTGATCGTCCTCGGCCGCCGGGTGCGGCTGGTCAGGCGACGGCGGGCCGACGGGCGGACGGACGGACGGGCTCAGGCGCGGCGGCGGCCATCGCGGCCCCCACGATCCCCGCGTCGTTCTCCAGCTCAGCGGGAACGATCTCGGCACTGACGCCCTCGATCAGCGGCAGGAACCGCTCCGCCTTGCGGCTGACGCCCCCTCCGATGACGAAGAGCTCGGGCGAGAACAGCGCCTCGACGTGCCGCAGGTACTTCTGCACCCGGCGCGCCCACCGGTGCCAGCTGAGGTCGCCCTCCTCCTTGGCGCGGCTGGAGGCCCGCGTCTCGGCGTCGTGGCCGTCGAGTTCCAGGTGGCCGAGTTCGGTGTTGGGGACGAGCCGGCCGCCGGTGAAGACGGCGCTGCCGATGCCGGTGCCGAAGGTGAGCACGATGACGGTGCCCGTACGGCCCCGGCCCGCGCCGAAGGTCATCTCGGCGACGCCCGCCGCGTCCGCGTCGTTGAGCAGCGTCACGGGGGCGCCGATCCGCGCGCCGAGCAGGGCGGCGGCGTCCCGGCCGATCCAGCCCTTGTCGACATTGGCGGCCGTCCTGGTGACGCCGCCGGTGACCACGCCGGGGAAGGTGGCCCCGACCGGGCCCCGGACCAGCCGAAGTGGTCCAGCACCTCCTTGACGCGGTCGGCGACCGCGTCGGGGGTGGCCGGGTGCGGGGTGAGCACCTTGTGCCGTTCCACCGCCAGTACCCCGCGGGTCAGATCGACCGGGGCGCCCTTGATGCCGGATCCGCCGATGTCCACACCGAATGCGTCCATGGCGACCACGCTACGGGGGAAGGCCGCCGTCACCCCTCCGTAGACGTCCCCGAGGCGGTCCGCGGGCCCGCGACGGCCGCCGCGGCCTCGGCGCGCAGGTCGCGGCGGAGTTCCTTGGGGAGGGAGAAGGTGATGGACTCCTCGGCGGCCTTGACGGTCTCGACGTCTTCGTAGCCGCGGGCGGCGAGCCACTCCAGGACGCCCTCGACGAGGATCTCGGGGACGGAGGCGCCGGAGGTGACCCCCACGGTGGACACGCCCTCCAGCCACGCCTCGTCGATCTCCTCGGCGTAGTCGACCAGGTGGGCCGCGCCGGCGCCGGCGCCGAGGGCGACCTCGACCAGGCGGACGGAGTTGGAGGAGTTCTTGGAGCCGACGACGATGACGAGGTCGGCCTCGGCGCCCATCTGCTTCACCGCGGTCTGCCGGTTCTGCGTGGCGTAGCAGATGTCGTCCGACGGCGGGGAGAGCAGGTTGGGGAACTTGTTCTTCAGGGCGCCGACGGTCTCCATGGTCTCGTCGACGGAGAGGGTGGTCTGGGAGAGCCAGACGACCTTCTCCGGGTCGCGGACCTCGACGTTCGCCACGTCCTCGGGGCCGTCGACGAGCTGGATGTGGTCCGGGGCCTCGCCGGAGGTGCCGATGACCTCCTCGTGGCCCTCGTGGCCGATCAGGAGGATGTCGTAGTCCTCGCGCGCGTAGCGCACGGCTTCCTTGTGGACCTTCGTCACCAGCGGGCAGGTCGCGTCGATGGTGGCCAGCTTGCCCCGCTTGGCCTCGTCGTGGACGACCGGGGCGACGCCGTGCGCCGAGAAGATCACGATGTTGCCCTCGGGCACCTCGAACGTCTCGTCGACGAAGATCGCGCCCTTCTTCTCCAGGGTCTTGACCACGTATTTGTTGTGGACGATCTCATGGCGCACGTACACCGGCGCGCCGTACTGCTCCAGGGCCTTCTCGACGGCGATCACGGCACGGTCCACACCCGCGCAGTAGCCACGGGGGGCGGCGAGCAGGACCTTTCGAGCGCTGGTTGCAGTCATGCCGTCCATCGTACGGGCCGCCACCGACATCGGCGGCGCGTCCCGGTGCCCTCCCCCTGGCCGGGCCGAATACTGGCCGGACGGCCCCGCTCCGTCCGACCGACCGCAGGGGAGGCACCCGTATGCCGGCATCTTCAGCACCCCCTTTCCCGGAGTCCGGCGCCGACGGGGACGGAGGCGGGGGCGGGGGCGGCGCGCTCCGCCGCACGCTGACCTTTCGGGACCTCGTCGTCTACGGGCTGCTGTTCATCGCCCCGATGGCCCCCGTCGGCGTCTTCGGCACGCTGGTGGCCAAGGCGCACGGCGCGGTGGCCGCGGTGTACCTGGTGGCGACGGCCGCGATGGGGTTCACCGCGTACTCCTACGCGCGGATGGTGCGGGTGGTGCCACGGGCCGGTTCCGTCTACGCCTACGCGCGGGTGGGGCTGGGCGAGGGGGCGGGGTTCGTCGCGGGGTGGATGGCGCTGCTCGACTATCTGCTGATCCCCGCCGTGGCCTATCTGTTCTCGGGGATCGCGATGAACGCGCTGGTGCCGGCCGTGCACCCGTGGGTGTGGACGGCGGCCGCGGTCGCCGTGACGACCGGCCTCAACCTGTCAGGGGTGCGGGTGGCGGCGCTGGCGGGGTTCGTGGTGCTGGCGGTGGAGATCGCCGTGTTGTGCGTCTTCGTCGCCGCGGCGGCCTGGGCGCTGGCCGCGGACGGGCCCCGGCGCGGCTGGCTCACGCCGCTGACCGGCGAGGGGGCCTTCGACACGGGTGCCGTGCTGACGGCGGTGTCGGTGGCGGTGCTGTCGTACCTGGGGTTCGACGCGATCGCCGCGTTCGCGGAGGAGGCGGCGGGCGGGCCGGGGCGGGTGGCCCGCGCGGTGCTCACCTGTCTGGCGGCGGCGGGGGTCCTGTTCCTCGTCCAGACGTATCTGGCGGCGTTGCTGGTGCCGCTGTCGGCGGCGGAGCTCGCGGCCGAGCCGGCGCGGCAGGGGGCCGCGTTCTACGACACGGTGGACGCGTCTACCGGGCGGTGGCTGCACGATCTCGTCGCGGCGAGCAAGGCGGGCGGCGCCGCTTTCGCCGCTCTGTCCGGCCAGGCGGCCGCCGGGCGGCTGTTGTTCGCGATGGCTCGGGATCGGCGGCTGCCGAGTGCGTTGGCCGTCGTCGACCGGGGCACGGGGGTGCCGCGGCGGGCGGTGCTGTGCGCTGCCGTCGTCACGTTGGTCGCGGCGGTGTGGGCGGCGCGGCGGGGGGATGGGCTGGATCGGCTGGTGTCGGTGGTGGATGTGGGGGCGTTGGTGGCTTTTGGGTTGTTGCATTTGTCGGTTGTCGGGTGGTTCGCGGTACGGCGGCGGATGCGATGCGGCGTCGTTCGGGACGTGCTTGTGCCGCTGGTCGGGTTGGCTGTGGTGGTTGCGGTGCTCGTGCAGGCTGCCGAAGTGGCGCAGGTGGTGGGAGTGGTGTGGCTGGGGGCGGGGTTGGGGGTGCTCGCCGTTCAGGGTGCGGGGGCGCGCGGAGCGCGGTGAGGTGCCCCGGTCCCGCCCTTTCACCGTTTCTGCGGGGGCGAGCCCCCACACCCCCGAAGCACCCTGCGGGCGCTGTCCTCAAACGCCGGACGGGCTGATTAGTCAGCCCGTCCGGCGTTTGAGGACAAGGGGGGTCTGGGGCGCAGCCCCAGGAAACGGCGAAAGGGCGGGTCCGGGGCCACCCCACCCCCGATACCCTCGACCGCATGGCCCTCACCACCTCCCCCGACGCCCCCTCCCCGTCGGCCAGGTCTCCCGCCTCATCGGGGGCTGGATCGACCGTCTCGGTGCCGTCTGGGTCGAGGGGCAGATCACGCAGTTGTCGCGGCGGCCGGGGGCGGGGGTGGTGTTTCTGACGCTGCGGGATCCGTCGCATGACATCTCGCTCTCGGTGACCTGCTACCGCGCGGTGTTCGACCGGGTCGCGGACGTCGTGTCCGAAGGTGCGCGGGTCGTGGTGCACGCGAAGCCGGAGTGGTACGCGCCGCGCGGGTCGCTGTCGCTGCGGGCGGCGGAGATCCGGCCGGTGGGGGTCGGGGAGCTGCTGGCGCGGCTGGAGCAGCTGAGGAAGTCGCTGGCGCGGGAGGGGCTGTTCGACGCCGGGCGGAAGCGGCCGCTGCCGTTCCTGCCGCAGTTGATCGGTCTGGTCTGCGGGCGGGCGTCGGCCGCCGAGCGGGATGTGCTGGAGAACGCCCGGCACCGGTGGCCGGCCGTCCGCTTCGAGGTGCGCAATGTGCCGGTGCAGGGTGTGCACGCGGTGCCGAAGGTCGTCGAGGCGGTCCGGGAGCTGGACGCGCTCGACGAGGTGGACGTGATCATCGTCGCGCGCGGCGGCGGCAGCGTCGAGGACCTGCTGCCGTTCTCGGACGAGGAGCTGGTCCGGGCGGTGGCCGCGTGCCGGACGCCGGTGGTGTCGGCGATCGGGCACGAGCCGGACTCCCCGCTCCTCGACCTGGTGGCGGACCTGCGGGCCTCGACGCCCACCGACGCCGCCAAGCGCGTCGTCCCGGACGTGGGCGAGGAGCTGGCCCGCGTCGAGCAGCTGGGCGGCCGGGCGTTGCGCGCGGTGACCACGCTGCTGGACCGGGAGGAGCGCGGGCTGGCGGCCGTACGGGCGCGGCCGTGCATGGAGCGTCCGCAGCGGATGGTGGAGGAGCGCGAGGAGCAGGTGGAGGGGCTGTTGGGGCGGGTCCGGCGGACGTTCGGGCATCTGCTGGACCGCGCCGACTCGGAGCTGACGCACACGCACGCCCGGGTGGTGGCGCTCTCCCCCGCCGCGACGCTGCGCCGCGGGTACACCGTCCTGCAGCACGCCGACGGTTCGGTGGTCCGGGCCGCGGACGAGGTGGCGGCGGGCGAGGAACTGCGGGCGCGGGTCGCCGAGGGCGCGTTCACCGTACGCGCGGAGGGGCCGGCCGACTGAGCCCGTGGCGTCCCCGCCGGCAGGCCCTACGCTGGGCGGCATGGCGAAAACGGATGAGTCCGGCACCGGGACCGGCGCGGACGAGGAGCTGAGCGCGCTCGGCTACGAGCAGGCGCGGGACGAGCTGATCGAGGTCGTCCGGAGGCTGGAGACCGGCGGTCAGACGCTGGAGGAGTCGCTGGCGCTGTGGGAGCGCGGCGAGGCGCTGGCCCGGGTGTGCCGGCACTGGCTGGAGGGGGCGCGGGCGCGGCTGGACGCGGCGCTCTCCGCACCGGAGGCGGGAGCGGAGGCCGACGGGGGCCCGGTCGACGAGGGCTGAATCCCCGGCGAGAGCTGAATCCCCGGGTCCGTGCGGTCGGCAGCGCGGACCCCCGCAGCTTTAGTTTAAGATTCAGTTGAAAGTTCACACAGTTTGGCCTAAAGTAAAACCGGCCGACCCGAACACCCAGCACAGCAAAGAAGGTCACCCCCATGACTCTCGCCCTGGACACCGCCGCGCAGGACCTGCTCTTCCGCGAGGCTCACACGGCCAACGCGTTCACCGACGAGCCCGTCACCGACGAGCAGATGCAGGCGCTCTACGACCTGATCAAGTACGCCCCCACGGCGTTCAACCAGTCGCCGCTGCGCATCGTCCTGGTCCGCTCCGAGGAGGCCCGCGAGCGTCTGGTCGCCCACATGTCCGAGGGCAACCAGGCCAAGACCAAGGCGGCGCCGCTGGTCGCGATCCTGGCCGCCGACAGCGAGTTCCACGAGGAGCTGCCGGCCCTGTTCCCGCACTTCCCGCAGGCCAAGGACGTCTTCTTCAGCGAGCGCCCGGTCCGTGAGAAGTCCGCCGAGCTGAACGCCGCGCTGCAGGCCGGCTACTTCATCCTGGGCGTCCGCGCCGCCGGCCTGGCCGCCGGCCCGATGACCGGCTTCGACGCCGCGGGCATCCAGAAGGAGTTCCTGGACGCCGACCACACCCCGATGCTCGTCGTCAACATCGGCAAGCCGTCGGAGGACGCCTACCGTCCGCGCTCCCCGCGCCTGGCCTACGACCAGGTCGTGTCGGTCGTCTGACCGGCGCATCGGTCGCCTGACCGGCGAGCCGCCGCAGCCTTCCAGGGGCCCCTCGTGGGCCCCTTCGGCATGTCCGGGCCCGTCCGGGGGCGGCGCCGCCCCCGCGGTCAGCCCTTCGGCTTCGCGTCCAACTTCCCGTCCGTCTTCGCGTCCGTCTTCCCGTCCCGGAGCGCCGCGGCCATCTCCGTGAGCCGGCGGTCGGACGCGGTCCCGGCGATCACCGTCGTCGCCCCGTGCTCCGTCCGCACCAGGGCGTTGTACTTCTCACCCTCGTAGCGCTGCCAGACGGTGTCGCCCACCCGCTGTGTCCGCTTCGTCGGCTCCGCTTGCTGCGTGGAGTCCTCGATGAAGTCGCCCGCCGGGCCGTCACTCTGCTCGATCTGGACGTACTGGGTGTCAGGGTCGACGAAGCCCAGGTGCCACACCTTGCCCCCGCCGCGCTCCTGGCGGTACCAGACCGAGGTCGCGCGCCAGTCGGCACCGAGCCCCTCGGGGGCCACCACCGGGTACGGTGCCGCGCGCCGGGCGGAGGCGACCTCCACCTGGTAGGCGACGGTCCTCACCGGATCGCGACCGCTGCCCTCGTGCGGGAGCAGCAGATAGCCCGTGCCCGCCACCGGAATCGTCACCGCCAGCGACAGCAGCATGTTCCGTGCCGTCTTGTTCTTCCCGTTCCTGCCTGCCACGCCCCC
Source organism: Streptomyces sp. CA-181903 (assembly GCF_050937075.1). Classification (NCBI taxonomy): domain Bacteria; kingdom Bacillati; phylum Actinomycetota; class Actinomycetes; order Kitasatosporales; family Streptomycetaceae; genus Streptomyces; species Streptomyces sp. CA-181903. The sequence goes on along the minus strand of NZ_JBNJLY010000001.1, from coordinate 4,800,048 downwards.
ATCGTCCCCCATGACCTCGACGATCATCACGCCGGAGGGGGTCACGGC